>NZ_FOLY01000003.1 GCF_900112585.1 Kushneria avicenniae
GTCTGTTTGCACTGCAGCGCTTTATCCCGCATCTGACCCGCTCCAGCCTGCATCGTCTCTATCAGCGCCATGACATCAGCCGGTTGCCACGTGAACCCCGGCCACAAACAAACGCTCAGGCGTTCCGCGAATATCCGATCGGCTATCTGCATCTTGATATCTGTGAAGTCCGCACCGGCGAAGGCCGGGCCTATCTGTTCGTGGCGGTGGATCGTACCTCCAAATTTGTTCATGCCCGGCTTTATCAGAAGGCCAATCGCGAGCAGGCTGCCACATTTCTGGAAGACGCCGTGCAGCAGCTGCCTTACCGGGTGCATACGGTGCTGACCGATAACGGCACACAGTTTGCCAAACGCCGCGGCACCGAAGCCTATAAGCCGCATCGCTTTGATGTGGTCTGCCGTGAACACGGCATCGAGCACCGCCTGACTCGCCCCTTCCATCCGTGGACCAATGGTCAGGTGGAACGGATGAACCGAACCCTCAAGGACGCCACTATCCGCAGCTTCCACTACGCCACGCTCGAGGAGCTGGCAGAACACCTGAAGGACTACCTGTGGGCCTATAACAGTGCCCGGCCGTTACGCTCTTTGAAGGGCAAAACACCCATCGGATTTATTCTGGAAAGATGGCAGGATGACCCGGACAGGTTCCATCAAAACCCGAACCATTACTTCCCGGGACCAAATATCTAGGTTCTGTCTGAAAAGTCATGACTGCTACGCTGCCCCTGTTCACCGAACAGGAGACTGGCATGGCAGGCCGCTACGAGCTTTCCGATCAGCGCTGGCACATGATCGAGGACATCGTTTCTCCCCCGCAGACCATGGGGCGCCCGCGCAGGGATGATCGACAGATGCTCAATGGTATTCTCTGCTCAGGGGCACAGTGGCGCGATCTGCCGGAGCGTTACGGGCCATGGAAGACCGTTTATCAACGTTTCCGACAATGGCGCGATGACGGTACCTTCGACCAGATCCTGACGCGCCTGCACCTTCGTCTGCGAGAAGACGGTTATATGGATCTCGACACCTGGATGGTGGATTCCACCTCCATTAGAGCGACCCGGTCGGCCAGCGGTGCCGGCAAAAAGGGGGATCGCTAGAACCGCTGGATCATGCCCTCGGTCGCAGTCGTGGCGGTCTAACCACGAAGATACACCTGCTGTGCGATAGCTGCGGATTTCCCATCACCTTCTCCCTGTCAGCAGGTCAGCGCGCCGACTCGACCCACCTGACTGACCTGCTCGGGCAGGTCCGGTTGCCGGGTCGTTCCGGCCGCCCTCGAAAGCGCAGCCGCTATCTCGTGGCAGACAAGGGCTACGATAGTGATGCATTGCGACGCTACTGCACGCGTTACGGCATGCGTCCGATCATTCCCCGACGCCGTATGCATCGCCGCCCACGCCCGGGGTTGCCGCATCAGTTCGACCGGCCAAAATATCGTCAGCGCAATGTAGTAGAGCGGCTGTTCGGCTGGCTCAAGGAAAAGCGCCGGTTGAATACCCGTTACGACAAGCTGGCCAGCAGCTTCAGGGCCATGGTGACACTGGCCTGTATCGAGCGATGCATGAGAGCCGACTTTTCAGACAGAACCTAGGCATAAAGTCTCTTGTAGCTGGTAAATAGGCGCTGGTGCCGATCGAGACCGTCCAGGTTCATACCGGTCTCGGTAAGGCCATAAAAGCGCACATCGCCGTAGGCCGAGCCGACCGCGGCGAGAATCTTCTCCTCGCCAAACATGCGCGAGAGGTTCCTGTAGTAGTCCTCGAACTCGAGTTCGTCATCGAGGGCGATCTCAAGCACCGCGGTGAGCGCCTGATAGAACAGACCGCGGTCGCAAGTGATGTGGTTGTACTGCAAAAACATCCGCGGGCGATCACGTTGAGCATCCAGCGATTCAGTCGGCGGCCAAGTGGTGGTCAGGCGCTGGCAACGCGAGCTTCCGGGGCCAGCACCTGGGTGTGCAGCGTTTGACCGTCGCTGTCCTTCAACCGAACCGTCAATGTTTCACTGTCGCCATCCAGATCGACCTGTCCGAAGAACTGATAACCGGCCGAAGGCGGTAGATTCGACTGCCCTTCCGGCGGCGCCTTGTGGAAAACCACTTCCGGGCCGAAGGTGGCATCCATCTCGCTGGGGCCGAAGGTGCCGGCATGGAGTGGCCCGCTGACGAACTCCCAGAACGGCTTGAACTGTTTGAACGCGGCGCGCTCCGGGGCGTAGTGGTGCGCGGCGGTGTAGTGCACGTCAGCGGTGAACCAGACCACATTCTGAACATTGTCATCGCGGATCGCCTGTAGCAGCCGGGCGATCTCCAGCTCGCGCCCCAGCGGCTGACCAGGGTCATTGTTGGCGATCGCCTCGAAGTGGTCACCATCCGGGACCACCATGCCGATGGGCATGTCGGCGGCGATGATCTTCCAGGTCGCAGTCGAGTCATTGAGTGCCTGACGCAGCCAGCGAAACTGGTTCTCGCCGAGAAACGCTGTCGCGTCCGAGGCATCCGACTGCAGATTGGGGCTGTTGGGGCCACGGTAGCTGCGCATGTCGAGCATGAAGACCTCCATGCCCGGGCCGTAGGAGAAGCGCCGATAAATGCGCTGTTGCGCCTCGGCGGACATGCGAATCGGCATGTACTCGACAAATGCCTGACGGGCACGGGCCGAAAGCAGGGCCACGTTTTTCTCGGTGTAGCGGTCGTCGTCGAGGATCTCCTGCGGATACCAGTTGTTGACCGTTTCGTGGTCATCCCACTGCGCCAGTATCGGCACCTCGGAGGCAAAGCGGCGGAAGTTGGCATCAAGGTGGTTGTAGGCGTGCTGGCCGCGGTATTCGGCCAGCGTCTCGGCCACCTTCTGCTTGGCCGGCGTCATCAGATTGCGCCAGGTGCCGCCATCGGGCAGTGCCACCTCGGCCGTCAGCGGACCATCGGCATAAACGCTGTCGCCGGAATGGATGAAAAAATCCGGCTGGACCTGGCGCATCGCCTCCCAGGTACGCATGCCGCCGCGGGATTCGTCGATGCCCCAGCCCTGACCGACCACGTCGCCGGACCAGACGAAGCGCAGGTGTCGCGGCGTGGTTGGCGGCAGGCGTAGTTGCCCTGTCACCGGCTCGCTCACCGCACGCTCATCGCCGAGCGTGGCGAAGCGCACACGGTAGTGAATCTGATCCATACCGCCCAGACCGGTGGCGTCGATCCTGCCGATCAGATCACTGCCGGGCAGGACATCGACGGGCGCAAGCTGACGCACGCCGCGAAACCCGGGATTGTCGGCGACCTCGACCAGCATCCGTGAGGGTTGGCTCGCCCGTCCCCAGAGCATGGCTCGGTCGGGGAGTACATCGCCGCTCATGACGCTACCTTCAACGCTCGGGCGCCGGCCTTCGGCGAGCACGATCGCCGGCGCGCCAAAAAGCGCCATCCCTGCCAGGCCAGCGCCCATCTGTCCGCTGGTGATCAGGAAATCGCGTCGCGTCAGAATCCGGGAAGGCTTCGTCATGCGTGTTCTCCTCTCGCGTTATGGTGGATCAGTATCGAGAAGCGCAGACTAATGGCGTTCAATGACAGCCCAATGACCCCTTGATGGAAAAACCGTGGTCAGGGTCAGCAGTTAATCGAAAGACAGCGGCAGAGATTTAACGGCAGCTCGATGCACAGGAAAACTCATCAGAATGTTTTTCAAATCATTGAAAGTATTGCTTTATATCGTGATCGGACTTCTAGCGCTCATCGGACTCATGACGGTATTGATCATTGCTGGAGTGGTGCTGTCGGGCTATGCCGATACCGGCCACGACTGCGCTGACCGCTCTGATGCACAGGTCAAAAGGGATCTCGAGGCCTACGCGTCGAGGCATCCGGAGTCTTTCAGTATGGAGGGCTATCGTATGCTGGGAGAGCGACGCTATACCGAGTCAAAGCGCGGCGATATTCTGGCGATTCCCTTCGAGACAACAAGCGGCAGATTTACAGGGCTTTTGACCTGTCAGGGTCACGTAGAGCTTAGCGGCTGACGCCCGGATCAGTATTCAGAATCCATCGAATCGATGATGGGCCCGCCCTGATGGGGCGGGCCCGCCACCTCAGGCCTTCGCCGCCCGCCAGGCATGGAGCTTCTTGTAGCTCGTCACCAGGCGCTGGTGCCGGTCAATGCCTTCAAGATGCAGGTTGGTCTCGGTGAGGCCATAAAAGCGCACGTCGCCGTTGACCGAACCCACCGCGGCAAGAATCTTCTCTTCGCCGAACATGCGCGAGAGGTTCCTGTAGTAGTCGTTGAACTCCAGCTCGTCATCCAGCGCGATCTCGAGCACGGCGGTGAGCGCCTGATAGAACAGACCGCGGTCGCGGGTGTTGTCGTTGAACTGCAAAAACATCTGCGTGCGGTCGAGCGCGTCCTCGTACTGGCCGAGTGCGAGGCTGATGAGCAGCTTCAGCTCGGCAATCGTCAGCTCCGACCAGACGGTGTTGTCGTCGAACTCGACGCCGATGAGCGTGACAATCTTCATCTGCTCGTCGAGCTCGCTCTCTTCCAGCCGCGCCAGCAGGTCCGCGAGCTGCTCATCCTCCAATGCGTGCAGGTTGAGGATGTCTTCGCGGTAGTTGAGCGCCATGTTGGTGTTGTCCCACACCAGATCATCCACCGGATACACCTCGGAGTAGCCCGGCACCAGAATGCGGCACACCGGCGCGCCCAGGTCCTCATGGTGGGTGACATACGCCTCATGGCCGTCTTCCGCCAGGATGCCGAACAGCCGCTCAGCTTCCTCACTCGTGTCGCCGGAGAAATCCCAGTCGCAGAACTCGACGTCCGCGCGGGCGCTGAAAAAGCGCCAGGAGACCACACCGGAGGAGTCGATGAAGTGCTCAACGAAGTTGTTCGGCTCCGCCACCGCCTGCGAATTAAAGGTCGGCTGGGGCAGATCATCCATGCCCTCGAAGCTGCGGCCCTGCAACAGCTCCGTCAGGCTGCGCTCGATGGCGACCTGAAGGCTCGGATGCGCGCCGAAGGAGGCAAACACGCCGCCGGTGCGCCGGTTCATCAGGGTCACGCACGCCACCGGGTAGCGCCCACCAAGGGAGGCATCCTTCACCAGCACCGGGAAGCCCTGGGCTTCCAGCGCATCGATGCCGGCCTTGATGCCGGGATAGCGCGCCAGCACGTCTTCCGGCACGTCCGGCAGGGCGATCTCCTGCTCGATGATCTGGCGCTTCACCGCTCGCTCGAAGATTTCCGACAGGCACTGCACCTGCGCTTCTGCCAGCGTGTTGCCCGCACTCATGCCGTTGCTGAGAAACAGGTTCTCGATCAGATTCGATGGGAACCAGACGGTCTCGCCGTCCGAATGACGCGTGAACGGCAGCGCGACAATGCCGCGATCGGCGCGGCCGGAGTTGGTGTCGATCAGGTGCGAGGCGCGCAGCTCATCATCCGGGTTGAAGATGTCGAGGCAGTGGTCATCCAGCAGCCCTTCCGGCAGGGCGTCCTCCGGGCCCGGCTGGAACCAGCGCTCATTCGGGTAGTGCACGAAATCGCTATCCGCGATCTCGGGGCCGAAGAACTGATCGTTATAGAAGAAGTTGCACGACAGACGCTCGATGAACTCGCCCAGCGCCGAGCACAGCGCGGCTTCCCTGGTGGCTCCCTTGCCGTTGGTGAAGCACATCGGCGAGGCTGCATCGCGGATGTGCAGTGACCAGACGTTGGGCACGATGTTGCGCCACGAGGCGATCTCGATCTTCATCCCCAGGCGCTCGAGAATGCCGGTCATGTTGGCAATGGTCTGCTCCAGCGGCAGGTCCTTGCCCTCGATCCAGGTGCTCTCCCCTTCACCCTCCTTTCCCGCCATGCCGCCCATCAGCAGCGCCTGGGCGTCCTCATCGATGTTATCGACCACCTCGATCTGGAACTCGGGGTTGTTCTGGATCACCCGCTTGACCGAGCAGCGCTCGATCGAGCGCAGAATGCCGGTGCGGTCCTTCTCGGAGATGTCCTCCGGCAGCTCGACCTGAATGCGGAAAATCTGGTTGTAGCGGTTGTCCGGATCGACGATGTTGTTCTGGGAGAGCCGGATGTTCTCGGTCGGGATCTCGCGGGCGTTGCAGTACACGCGCACGAAATAGGCCGCGCACAGCACGGTGGAAGCCAGAAAGTAATCGAACGGACCGGGCGCGGAGCCATCGCCCTTGTAGCGAATCGGCTGGTCGGTGATGACGGTGAAGTCGTCGAACTTTGCCTCCTGACGGAGGTTGTCGAGATAGTTGACCTTGATTTCCATGAGGCAGAACCGGATTGGTGACGGGTGTCGCGCTGGGCGAATTGCCCGCCATTATCCGGATTTGGAGAGGGTGTGTCTTGGGTAAGGCAATGATTGCTTAATGCGCCATGTCAAAGACATAAAACACGAAACTTTTTATAGAATTATAACCCATTTATTTAAAGCTCTTGCCTTTTATCTTTATATTCGAGCGTCGAAGTGTCATATACAGGCTTGCTTAGCTCCAAATTTGACACCACTTGCTTTATATCTTTCTCTTCAATGCGCTCAAGAAAAATACTCCACAGCCTATGTCGAGTTTCTAAGTCCAAAACCCCATCCATACCTATTTGATCGTTACCAAACAACATTGCATAACCAACAAGCAGGTAACGCATCTTTACTCTTTTTAGGCTTGGAAATTTGTTCCACACATCCCCAGGAGAATAAAACTGAGCTTTAGTGGTCAACGTTAGAAGCCCATTATTAGCATATTCTCTAAAAACGGCTTCAAATCTGTTCTCAACCAGCTTTCCATCTATCTCTTTGGCAATTACCTCTATCTCATTAAGAAAAGCAAGAATTTGCACAACACTGTAATTATCAATCCCTTTTTCTTGGCGTATCTTTAAAGAAAGATAGAGATCATCATCCTTAATAAAGGCAGGATACAACGAGTGATAGATAGCTTCCCAATGTTTATCTATATTGAATACGGTTTGATTCGCTCTCAGACTAGACGAAAGGCCGAAGGGTACCATTGACCTTGAAATCCTTGGCCCCCATTTTACTTTCCTTCTTAAGCTTGACCCCATCTCAACCTTTTTATCTTTTTCGACATCGTAATAAACCACCAACCCTCTATTTTCTATATATGCCTCTCCAATGACTATACCTACGCTCAGCGACCACTCTCCGACAGTTATTACCCAATCACCTTCTTTTATAGAAAAGATGAATTTTTTTATTTGATTAAAACTTGCTGACTCTGCTCGTTTGCTGGACTTATTTTCTTGGCGCTTTTTAGAAACTGTATCTTTTAACCAGCCCTCTTCTGGAGCAAAAAGCTCACAATCTTCTACCGCAACCCCTAAATCATTTAAATGACCTAATGCCATAAGATCATTCTTAACAAAATGATCGTAATAGCGCCCACCTTCCGCCCTTACCACCCAGTATCTTCTTCCATCAGGAACTTCATATATTTTCATAACATTCATTGCTCGACTGAAATAAAATTTTTAATGATTTGCCATAGCCGTAAAACAGAGCGCCCACCAAAATAAAAATATTATATTTTAGGAACATTAAAAAAAACAATCTCTTATGCTGTCATGAGTCAACAAACAGTGCCCACCAAAAACCGCGCCGAAGCGCGGTTCTAGTCTCAATCACTCAATAACGGATCGACCTTACAACCCCTCCTCCAGCAGCTGCGGGGCGAAGTAGGTCATGATGAGATCGGCGCCGGCGCGGCGCATGGAGCCGAGCGTTTCGCGCACGACGGCGGATTCGTCGATCACGCCCTGTTGGGCAGCGAACTTGATCATCGCGTACTCGCCGCTGACCTGGTACGCCACCAGCGGCAGCAGGCTGTTGCGGCGGATATCGGCCATGATGTCGAGATACGCCAGCGCCGGTTTGACCATCAGAAAATCTGCGCCTTCGGCTTCATCGGCGAGGGATTCCCTGAGCGCTTCGCGGCGGTTCATCGGGTCCATCTGGTAGGTCTTGCGATCGCCTTTCAGCTCGGTGCCGGCGGCTTCGCGGAACGGGCCGTAAAGTGCAGAGGCAAGCTTTGTGGAGTACGCCATGATGGGGATGTCGGTAAAGCCCGTTTCATCCAGCGCTTCGCGGATCGCGGCGACCTGGCCGTCCTGCGCGGATGATGGCGCGATGATGTCGGCGCCGGCCTTCGCGGCCTGCACGGCCTGAATGCCGAGGTTTTTGATGGTGAGGTCGTTGTCGACGGTGTTGCCTTTCAAAATGCCGCAGTGGCCGTGGCTGGTGTACTCGCAAAAGCAGATGTCCGGAATGACCACCAGCTCCGGGGCGGCCTCCTTGATGATGCGCACCATGCGCGCCACCATGCCGTCTTCCTTCAGAGCGTCGCTGCCGGTCTCGTCCTTGTGATGGGAAATGCCGAACGGCATGATGCTTCTCAGCCCCAGCGCGCTCAGGCGCCGGGCTTCTTCCCCCAGTCTGCTTTCCGGAATGCGAGACTGCCCCGGCATGCCTTCAATGGGCGTGAACTCATCGGTGTCTTCCTCGACAAAAATCGGATAGACCAGATGTTCTGCCTTGAGGGAGGTTTCCCGCACGATGTCGCGAAGGGCGTCGCTCGAGCGCAGGCGACGAAGACGGGCCTGCGGAAACTGGGCCGACATGGGCGCTCCTTGAGATGGATGTCTGATCCCTTGAGTATAACGCTGCCACCGGTAACGGTCAGGGCATGCGGACGATACGCCACAGGAGTTTCCCGCCATGCCGACCAGGAGACTATGCTCAGGGCACAACATGAGGCCTGACAGGGAAGCGTAATTTCAATGAGCACCGGGCAGTACGGCACCGAGACAGACAATGATGGCGATAACAGCGCCGAACAGGCACGCAGCCGCACTTCCAGTTCCGGCGAGGAACACGACCCTCGCCCGGTCTGGACCCTCGGCCTTTTGCCGGCACCGGAGCTGCCGGAGCGCATTATCGAGAACATCAAGGCGTCGCTGATCAAACGACTGGAAAACCAGATTTCCAGCGAGGTGCAGTGGCGGCTGGAAGTCCAGGTCGACCCACTGGTCGGCGCCGACGACAAGGGCGAGGATATTCTCGATCAGGCAACATCGCTCAAGTCCTCGAGCGGCTGGCGCTATGCGGTCTGCATCACGGACCTGCCCCTGTTTCGCGGGCGCCAGCTTGTCATCGCCGAGGCCAGTCAGGCGCGTGGCGTGGCGCTTTTATCACAGCCGGCACTGGGTGCCTCGCCAATGACACGGCGTGTGGAAGAGGCGATCGTTCAACTGGTCAGCGAGCTGCATTTCGGCAGCTCGGAAGAGGGCCGGGCCAACGCTCAGCAGTATCACCACAAGGACAGCACCCATCGTCGCCGCAATGCCCGCGAGCTGGTAGGCAGGCGGCTGTCGGAATGGATTGCCCCCATCGCCAGGCTCAATGTCGATGACGACCAGCATCGCATTGATGTGCGTTTCGTCTCGAAGTTTCGCCCGACCGGCGACATCAAGCTGATCGGCGGTATGGTACGCGCCAACCGGCCATGGACCATCTTTCCTGCCTTTCGACGCATCGGCGTGGCGGCATTCGCCACCGGCGCCTACGGCATGATTTTCACCTCGATGTGGCGATTGGCCGACAGCTATGAACCGTGGCGGTTTGCGGCCATGATGCTTGCCTCGCTGATCGCGATGACCCTCTGGATCATTGTCGATCACAATCTGTGGGAGCCGCTGCGCCACAAAAATGCCTTTCCGAACGCTGGCCTCTATAACCTGGCAACCACTTTTACGCTCGGCATCGGCGTACTGTTCTATTACGTCACGCTGTTTATTTTGTTTTTCCTGTGTGCGTGGCTGCTCGTGCCGCCCGCCGTGATGGGCCAGACCCTGGGCCACGAGGCTGGCTGGTTACAGTTTCTGTCGCTGGCGTGGCTGGCAGCCTCGATGGGCACCATCGGCGGTGCGCTTGGCTCGGGGCTGGAAAGCGATGAAACCGTACGAAGCGCCACCTACGGCTATCGCCAGCAGGCTCGCCAGCAGCATGTCAAGGCATTGACGGACAGTGACAGCCAGGAATCTTCAAACGAACAAGGCGCGCGCCACCAGGACCGTTCATGATCGGGCACTGGTAGCCCTCGGGCTCAGGGATTTGACGTTTCCAGCGCACTGACCAGCGCATTCTGATCGATTTCGGCAATCGAGCGCTTGCTGGTCAGCGTCATCGCGACCCGCATCTCCTTTTCAAACAGATCGAGCAGGTTGGCCACGCCGGCCTCCCCGGCGGCCGCCAGCGCAAAGATCCACGAGCGCCCCAGCATCACGGTATCGGCACCAAGGGCGAGCATGCGCACCACGTCCAGGCCATTGCGCACGCCGGAGTCGGCCAGAATCTTCAGCTCGCCGCTGACGGCGTCTGCGACCGGTGGCAACGCACGGGCGCTGGAGAGCACGCCGTCAAGCTGTCGGCCACCGTGATTGGACACCACGATACCGTCGGCACCGAAGCGCACCGCATCGCGAGCGTCGTCGGGGTCGAGAATGCCCTTGATGATTATGCTCCCCTTCCAGAACTCGCGAATCCACTCCAGATCCTTCCACGAGATCGCCGGGTCAAAATTCTTGCCCAGCCAGCCAATGTAGTCCTCGAGTCCGGTCACCTGCCCTCTATATTCGGAGATATTGCCCAGATCATGCGGGCGGCCATGCAGGCCGACATCCCAGCTCCACTGCGGATGCAACGCTGCCTGAAGCATGCGGCGCTGAGCGGCAAACGGCCCGCTCATGCCGGAGTGCGCATCACGATAGCGCGCGCCGGGCGTGGGCATATCCACCGTAAAGACCAGCGTGCGCACGCCCGCCGCCCAGGCCTTTTCCAGCGCGTGCTGCATGAAGCCGCGATCCTTGAGCACGTAGAGCTGGAACCAGAGAGGCTGTTCGCTGGCGCGGGCCACCTCATCGATCGGGCACACCGACACCGTCGACAGGGTAAAGGGAATGCCTTTCAAGGCAGCCGCGCGGGCGGCCTGCACCTCGCCGCGGCGGGCATACATCCCGGCCAGCCCTACCGGCCCCAGCGCCACCGGCATGGCAAGCTTGCGGCCGAAAAGCTCGGTGCCAAGCGAGAGCTCCGACATGTCGGTCAGCACGCGCTGACGCAGGGCGATGTCGCTCAGATCGCTGACGTTGCGCGCCAGCGTGTGCTCGGCATAGGAGCCCCCGTCAGCATAGTGAAACAGAAACGGCGGCAGCCGACGTCGAGCGGCGCGACGATAGTCCGTGGAGGCGGAGATGATCATGGAAATACCTGCATGAAAAAGCCCGCGATCCTGTCGGGGGCCACCCTCGACCAATCGAGGGCGGCGGTGCTCGCGGGCGTTGCTGAATGTCCGAACGCGGCGTCTTGATCAGGCCGCCTGGCCAACGAGGGTAGGCTCAGGTCTCGATGTAGGCCACATGGGTACGCGTGTACTCATAGAGACCGTGCTTGCCATCGGCGCCCCCGATGCCCGACTTGCCGGTGCCGGCATGAAAGCCCTGCATCGCCTCGAAGTTCTCGCGGTTGACGTAGGTCTCGCCATACTCCAGCTCGCGCACGGCCTTCATCGCCTGTGTCAGGCTGCGGGTATAGATCGAAGAGGTCAGGCCATAATCGGAATCGTTGGCAAGCGCGATGGCCTCGTCAAGATCCTCGACAATCTGGATCGGCAGCACCGGGCCAAAGATCTCGTCTTTCATGACCGCCATGTCGGCGGTGCAATTGCCGAGCACGGTCGGCTCGTAGTGATAGCCCTGACTGACGTCGGCGACCCGGCCGCCGGTCAGCACATCGGCGCCCGCCTGCCGGGCCGAATCGACCATGGCGGCGACCTTGTCCAGCCCGGCCTGGTTGATCAACGGGCCCATATCGACCGACGCATCGGCGCCCGGGTCACCGTAGGTGGTGGCCTGCATCGCCTCGGCCATCTTCTGCTGGAAGGCCTCGGCCACACCGCGCTGCACATAGACGCGCTCGGCGCAGTTGCAGACCTGGCCGTTGTTGATCACGCGGGAATCCTTGATCGCCCTGACGGCCAGATCGAGATCGGCGTCGTCGAGCACGATCGCCGGTGCCTTGCCGCCCAGCTCCAGATTCACCTTGGTGATGTGGTCGGCAGCGTTGTGCATGATCGCCGAACCGGTCGCGACGCTGCCGGTGAAGCTGATCATGTCGACATCGCGGTGTCCGCTCAGCGCACTGCCGGTCGTTTTGCCGCCACCGGAGATGACATTGAACACGCCTTTGGGCAGATCGATGCCGTCAAGCAGTTTCGTGAACTCGAAACAGTTGTCGGGCGTCTCCTCACTGGGCTTGATCACGATGGTGTTGCCGGTCACCAGCGCCGGCGCCATCTTGCGGGCGATCAGAAAGAACGGGAAGTTCCACGGCAGAATGCCGGCAATCACGCCCAGCGGCTTGCGAAACAGAAAGATGTTTTCATTGGGGCGGTCGCTCTCGATGATCTCGCCTTCAATGCGGCGGGCCCACTCGGCCATGTAGTCGAGATAGTCGGCGGTAAAATTGACCTCCGTTTCCGCCAGCGCGCGCACCTTGCCCTGCTCGGCAACGATGATGGCGGCGAGATGATCCACCTCGCCGCGAATCCTGTCGGCCAGCGTATGGAGATATCCGGCACGCTCGATGGCCGGCTTTTTCGCCCATTCCTTTTGCGCTGCGCGGGCGGCCTCGACCGCACGCTGGACATCCTCGGCACCGGACTCGGGTGCCCGGGACAGCAGCGCGCCGGTGGCCGGGTTGTAATTGTCGCGCAGCTCGCCCCTCGCCGAGTCGACGAAGGCACCGTTGATGTAGTTCTGATAGGTCTTGACGTTGCTCATTGTTCGCTCTCCCTGAAGTGATGAAACGCCGTTATGCCGGTACAGCAGGCGCGGCGGCCGATGAACGTTTCAGCGCCAGAATCAGCCCGGCACCGAGGATGGCGATGGCGGCCAGCGTTAACAGCCCCGCCGTCTGACTGGAGAAGAATTCATCGGCGTGCACCCGAATCATGGGCGCCAGAAAACCCCCGACAGCGCCAAACAGATTGACGAAGCCAATCCCGGCCGCCAGCGCCGTGCCCGAGAGCAACTGGGTCGGCATGGTCCAGAAGACCGGCTGCACGGCGATGAAACCGGCCGCAGCGACGCACAGGGCCACCATCGCCACCAGTGGTGACACCAGCCCGGACACGCCAATGCCCACGCCCGCCGCCAGCAGGGTGACAGCTGCAATATTGCGCCGCTCGCCCAGCCGGTCCGACAGTCTGGGGATGTACCAGGTCCCGACCAGCGCGGCGACCCAGGGGATGGCGGCCACGAGCGAGGCGGTAAAACCGACCTTCGATCCCATCAGCGCGGCGACCTGAGTCGGCAGGAAAAAGATCAGCCCGTAGACCGCAATCTGGATCGTCATGTAGATGATCGCCAGATGCCAGATGCGCGGGGTTCGTACCGCCTCCCGAATGCTGCCGGTGGCGGCGTCACGGCGCTCACTGTCCAGTTGCGCCTTGAGCGCCTGCTTCTCATCTCGGGTGAGAAAGCCAGCCTTGTCAGGGGTATCCACAAGCCAGAGGAAGGTAAACAGGCCGGCGACGACGGCCATCAGCCCCTCGATCATGAACATCCAGTACCAGCCGGGATGACCGAGAAAGCCGTGCATTTCAAGCAGTGCCCCGGACAACGGCGAACCAAACGTCAGCGCCAGCGGCGCCCCCATGTAGAAAAGGCCCATGATCCCGGCCCGCTTGTCACGCGGAAACCACAGCGAGGTGAGATAGATCATGCCGGGAAAAAAGCCGGCTTCCACGGCGCCGAGCAGAGTACGCACCAGCAGGAATTTCACCTCGGTATCGGCAAACGCCATACTGGCGGACAAAAGCCCCCATAGCACGGTGGTGGTGCCGATCCACTTCTTTGCGCCCCAGCGATACATGATCAGGTTGGCCGGCATCCCCAGCGCGGCGTAGAGCACGAAAAAGATCCCGGCGCCGAGGGCATAGGCTTCGTTACTCAGGCCCGTATCGAGCTGATAGGCCTCCTTGGCGAAACCGATGTTCGAGCGGTCCAGGAACGCCAGGACATACAGGGCCAGCATGAAGGGCACCAGCCGATAGCGATTTTTGGTCACCGCAGTGTCGAGCGCCGTCACATTGTGCTCCTTGTCATCTCGGAATCCCTCCGTTCAGCACCGAAGCGCTGCGATGTTTGAGCCGTTATCCAGGCAAAACGCCCGGCTCAATAGGTTGGCCGCGACGCCGTTTCGGCGGCCGATCCCACAGAGGTGTGTCGACGCGCCGTGGCCACCGCGCTGTCGCGCAGCATCGAGATATCGATACCGGTGGCGATGAAATCGAAACCGTCTTCGCCGTAGCGACGCGCATCCGCCTCGGCCGGCGCCAGAATGCCGGCCGGTTTGCCCGCCTGTTTCGTGGCGCTCAGCGCCCGGGCGATCAGGGTCTGGACAGCGTCGTGATTGGGATCACCGGGATGGCCAACGCTGGCCGAGAGATCGGCCGGGCCGACGAAGACCGCATCAATTCCGTCGGTGGCCGCGATGGCCTCGGCGTTGTCCACCCCGGTGCGGGATTCGATCTGGACGATCAGGCAGATGTCATCGCGGGCATTGGCCTGATAGTCCTCGACGGCGCCCCAGCGCGCCGCGCGGATCAGCCCGCCGCCCACCCCTCGAAAGCCGGCCGTGGGATAGCGGGTGGCAGCCACCAGCGCTGCCGCCTGCTCGGCGGTCTCGACCATCGGAATCATCAGCGTCTGGGCGCCGATATCCAGCAGCTGCTTGATCAGCGCCGGGTCGTGATTGACCGCGCGCACGATCGGGGCCGGATCATAGGCGGCGATCGCCTGCAGCTGGCTCAGGATCGTGGGCACGGTATTGGGGGCGTGCTCGCCGTCGATCAGCAGCCAGTCGAAGCCGGTCGTGGCCATGATCTCGGCGATATAGGCACTGCCGGTGCCCAGCCAGCACCCGTAGCGCGGGGTACCGGTCAGCAAGGCAGTGAAAGGGTTACGGGGGTGTTCCATGATAGAGACTCCGCGAATTACTGCAGATTGGCGAACAGGCCACCGTCGACCAGCAGCGCCGCGCCGGTGACGTACTGGGCCAGATCAGAGGCCAGAAAGACCGCCGGCCCGGCCAGGTCATCGGGCGTGCCCAGCCGGCCCAGCGGCGTTCGGCCCTCCATGTAGGCACGCTTGTCCGGATCGGCGAGATCGTCGCGATTGATGTCGGTTTCGATGGTGCCGGGCAGCAGCGCGTTACAGCGGATGCCGTGCGGCCCGAGGGCGATGGCGGTGGACTGCATCAGCGACAGCACGCCCGCCTTGGTGGGCGTGTAGTGGGTCTGCATGCCGCCACCGACCAGCGCCGAGATCGAACTGACCGCGATGATGGCCCCGCCGTCGCCCTGTTTGACCATCTGATTGGCCGCGGCCTGCACGGCGAAGTAGGCGCCGTTAAGGTTCACATCGACGGTTTTGAGATAGGTCTCCCGCGGCATGTCGAGAAACGAATGAAACGGACAGATACCGGCGTTATTGATGAACGTGTCGAGCCGGCCGAAGGCCGAGACGGCGGCTTCGACCAGCCGCTCACCGGTCTCGGGGTCTTCGGCGGAAGCGGCCACCCAGGTCGATCTGACGCCCAGCGCGGCGATCTCATCCGCCGTGGCTGCCAGCGCCTCGCGCGACTCGGCCGTGTCCTCGGCACTGATCGCCACGTTGGCGCCATGCTCGGCACATTTCAGCGCGATGGCGCGGCCGATGCCTTTGGAGCCACCGGTGACAAACACATTTCGATCCTTGAGCAACATGATGTTCTCTCCTAGCGCAGATAGTTACCGAAGCCGACCATGGCGACCGAGACCAGAATGATGCCAATGCCGGTGATCAGCACTCGGCGGTTGGCCGCGGAGGTGCCGCGCCACTCCTTGAAGAACAGCCCCCACAGGTTGGAGATGATGATGATGAACGACATGTGCAGCACCCAGGAGCTGGCATCGTTGTCCAGCCGGGACTCGCCCATGCCGTAGAAGAAGAACTGCAAAAACCAGATCGTGCCGGCCACGGCGCACAGCAGATAGTTACGCAAGAGCGGCGAGTCGGTATTGATATAGTCGCCGTAGCTGCGGTTGCGAATGTTCATCGCGACACACCAGAGGGCGTTGGTGGTCAGCCCGCCCCACATGATCACCATGAAGGTCACGTTGTTCTGGAACAGCGAGTTGGCCCCGCTGGCCAGCGCGGCCTCGGCCAGCGGATGGCCGGCGTTGATGCCCCAGTTAAAGGCCGCAGACAACACGCCCGAGATGATGGCCACGACCAGCCCCTTGCCGAGCGAGAACTCGGCCACACCGGCGTACTTGTCGGCATCGGAGACTTCTTTCTCCTTCATCATGCCGGCACGCCCGCATACCGCGATGCCGATCAGGGACACCGCCACCCCGCCCAGCACCAGCAGGCCGCCGGTGGTGGAGAACATATGGCTGAGCGTGCCGGTAGTGTCATCGGTGAACAGATCGCGATAGAGCGGCGGCATCAGGGCGCCAAAGGTCGAGGTCAGCCCCATCACGATCGACATGCCCAGACTCAACCCCAGGTAACGCATGGTCAGGCCAAAGGTCAGCCCGCCAATGCCCCACAGCACGCCAAACAGATAGGTCCAGAAGAGGGTCGACGGCGACGCCTCGGCCAGAATCGCGCCGAAGCCCGGTACCGTCAGCACCGCCGCCAGCCAGGGCACCAGAAGCCAGGAAAAGAGCCCGCCGAGAATCCACAGACTCTCCCAGGACCAGCGCTTGACCTCCTTGTAGGGGATATAAAAGCTGCCCGCGGCAAGACCGCCGATGAAATGCAGCAGTACCCCCATCATGATGATGCCCATGACGCCTCCTTGTTGTGTTGTTCGGTCGTTCGGGATTTAAGGATTGGCCGCGTCGATGCGATAGACATGACGTGCATTGTCGGCAAACAGCGCATCACGCTCGGCAGCACTCACGCCGCCGACAACCTCGGCGTAGGCGCGCCAGATGTCGGCATAGCCGGCGTAGAGACCGTCGACCGGATAGTTCGAGGCAAACAGACAGCGCTCAACGCCGAACGTATCGATGGCCTGAAGGATCAGCGGCCGAATACTGCCGGGTGTCCAGTCGTGATCGAGCATGCCGAAGCCGGAGAGCTTGATCGCCACGTTGGGCCGCGCTGCCAGCGCCGTCAGGCCATCGCGCCAGGCGCGCCAGCCGGCCGGGGTGGTGCGATCGACATACATGCCGGCGTGATTGATCACGAAGGTCACATCCGGAAAGTCTGCAGCCAGCTGTGCGGCGGCCGGCATCTGACCCGGATAGAGCTGCAGGTCGAAGGAGAGGCCATGCTCGGCCAGCAGGGCAAAACCTGCCCGCCACTCGGGCTCGCGCATGTAATGGCGCCCGACGTAGTCATAGAGTGGATCGGCATGGACGTTAAGAATCTGACGCACCCCCCGCACCCGATCGCAGGCGGCCATCTGGCGTGAAATCATCTCGTGGGCGTTCGGAGCCGACAGATCGGCCCCGACGACGAGGGCGCCAATCAGGTCAGGTGCCCCCGCCTCATTGGCCAGCCCCGTCAGCCACTGCGTCTCCCTGAGCGGATCGGTGGCGTCGGCCTCGATATGCACCACGGCTTCGATGTCGATATCACCGGCACCCGCCAGCAGTTCGGCGGGGCCGAAGTCGCGAGCCATGGGCGAATAGTCGCCGAGCAGATTGGGCTGCGGGGTCTCCAGCCACGGCTGGATGCCCAGATCGAGCTGCCAGAAATGGACGTGGGGATCAACGACGCGCATCGTTGGCCTCCTCGTTGAGCGTAAACACCTCATCCAGCCCTACCGCGATCGGCGAGGCATCGTCATGGGTCGCCATGAGGTCGGCCATGTGCTCCCACCAGCGCTGCATGACCGGCAGCTCGGGCAGCGCATCGACGCGATGGTCATCGTCGAGCTGCATCACGGCGAACAGATGGCACGACTGTGGATCGAGAAAGATGCGATAGTCCCGCACGCCGGCCGCGCGCAGGGCGCCCACCAGTTCCGGCCAGATCTCGTCGTGACGACGCCGGTATTCGGCCTCCTGGCCGGGGTTCAGCGTCATGCGAAAGGCGCGCAGCGTCATGAGAGCCTCCGAAGCATCAATGCGTGTAGGGCCGGGCCAGGGTGCTGTCCGGATTGAGGCGCACCCCGAAGCCCGGCGCGTCGAGTTTCGAGGCCCGCATGCGCCCGTTTTCCGGCACGGGCTCATCCAGCAGCAGCGGGTTGAACATCGGCACGACCTCATCGGCCTGCGGCGCCATCATCAGAAATTCGGCGAAGGGGCTGTTGGTGCGGGTCACCACGAAGTGATAGCTGTAGACGGAAGAGCCGTGCGGTACGACCAGGGTGTTATGGGCATCCGCCAGAGCAGAAATCTTCACCAGCTCGGTAACACCGCCACACCAGCCGACATCGGGCTGGATGATGTCGCAGCAGCCCATCTCCAGCAGCATGCGAAAGCCCCAGCGGGTGGCTTCATGCTCGCCGGTGGTGACCAGCATGCCCGCCGGAACACTCTTTTTGAGCGCGGCATACCCCCAGTAGTCATCCGGCGGCAGTGCCTCTTCGATCCACTTGAGACCGTGCGCTTTCGCGCCCTGTGCCAGCCGGGTGGCATAGTCAAGATCCAGGCTCATCCAGCAGTCGAACATCAGCCAGAAGTCGTCACCAACGCGCTCACGCATGTCGGCCAGCTGGGCGAGGTTTTTCTCAAGGCCCGCATCACCCTCGGCGGGGCCATGCTTGAGGGGCATCTTGCCGCCGATAAAGCCCATCTTCTGCGCCAGGTCAGGACGCGCGCCGGTGGCGTAGAACTGCAGCTCATCGCGGACCGGACCGCCCAGCAGGGCATGTACCGGCTCATCACGAATCTTGCCCAACAGATCCCATAGGGCCAGATCGACACCGGAAATGGTGTTGAGCACCACGCCCTTGCGGCCGTAGAACAGCGTGGCGTGAAACATCTGATCCCAGATCTTCTCGATGTCGGTGACACGCTGCCCCTCGACGAATCGGGCCAGGTGTTTTTCGACGATAAAGGCACCGATCTCGCCGGCGGTGGTCACGCCGAATCCCACCGTGCCATCGCTGGCCTCGACCTCGACCACCAGTGTGCCCAGCACGTTGAGACCGAAGCTGCGACGCGTCATGCGGTAGTCGGGGTACTTGCTCATGGGCGTCGAGATCTGGCTGTCGATCCAGTGACCTTCGCCCTGATCGTGATAGTCGGCGCCACCGCCACGAACGGTGTAGGCACGTATCTGTTTGATGGTGGGCATCGACATGGCATTTCCCTTTTGAAGTCCGAATCAGAGACAAAAAAGGAATACCGGGAAATGCAAAGACTGGCTAATGCAGGCTACGGCGCTTTCGATACCCTTTGGTTATCACACCGCGAGAAGCGCTCCATACCGGTAACCCTGCGTTTTAGCTGATAAAAGAAGTGTACATCGCCTGGACCAATGTCTTATGGCCGGAAGCTGCCATGCGCCTGCGTTATCAATACGCTGTCACCAATGATGGCTCAGGAGGAGATCTCACATGTCGGAGACGCACAGGCAGGCCGCACTGCTCAATCGTCTGCGTTACAAGCATCTGCGTCTGATGGCACTGCTGGACGAGCAGCGCAATCTGCATCGGGTGGCCGTGATTCTGAACATGTCGCAGCCGGCCGCGACACGCATGCTGCACGATATCGAAAATATCTTTGCCTGCACGCTGTTCGAGCGCACGCCCCGCGGTGTCCAGCCAACCGATACCGGGGAGGTGCTGATCGAGTTTGCCCACGGCGCGCTCAATCGCCTGGATCGCTGCGCGACCTCGCTGCAGCGTCATCAGCTGGGCGATCAGGGGCAACTCGCCATTGGGGCGGTGATGGGGGCTGCGCCGGATCTGGTGGCGGAAGCTGTCATCGAACTCAAGCGTCAGCGTCCGCTGCTTCAGGTACGACTGCTGGGCGAAACCAGTGACCAACTGGTCGAGCTTTTGACGCAAAACCGGATCGACATGGCGATTGCCCGTCATGTCACGGCACTACAGCACAACCTGTTCGATTTTGAGCCGCTGGGCAATGAGCGCATGCTGGCCGTCGTGCGTCAGGGACATCCTCTGGCTGGCGCTGGAAAAGTGGCACTGGCAGAGACGCTGGAGCAGTGGCCGTGGATACTTCAGCCGATCGAGAGCCCGGCCCGGCAGGCACTGGAGAAGGAGTTCGAAATGGCAGGGCTGATGTCACCGCGCGATATCATTGAGTGCGGCTCCATTTTTGCTGCCCTGCAGCTGGTCCGGTGCAGCGACAGCATTCTGGTCATGGCGGAGTCGGTGCTGCGCGATTACCTGCATACCGGCATGATCATCCCCCTGCCGCTGTCGCTGGGTCGAACGCTGCCGCCCTATGGCATCATGACGCGGCGGGAAGAGCCGTTGAGCGAGCCGATGCAGCAGCTCTGCGCTCATCTGCGCTCGATCGCGGCCCGCCGGGAGCGCTCGACGCTGGCGCTGGACAGCTCCCATCCAGTGCCTTTCACTGCCAGTAGCCAGTAATGGAAAAGACACGCCCCGAATACCGTAAGCCCTGCATACTTTTTTGCCCACTGACTGTCGGAGCCCCTCATGGCACAGCTGACCTGCCGCTTCGCCTCGCAGATTCTCGACATCACGCTGTCTCTCAATGCCATCGTTCCCGAACATGCCCGGGAACCGTCCCCCGTGCTCTACCTGCTGCATGGCCTGTCCGACGACGATAGTGCGTGGCAGCGTTTCAGTGCCATCGAGCGCTATGCCGAACAGTACGGCATTGCTGTGATCATGCCGCAGGTGGGGCGAAGCTATTACACCGACATGGCGTATGGACCAGACTGGTATCGGTTTTTGAGCGAAGAACTGCCGGTCATCAGCGAGCGACTGTTTCCAATCTCGACCCGTCGGGAGGATACCTTTGTGGTCGGCCATTCCATGGGCGGCTATGGCGCCTTCAAGTGGGCACTGCTCGAGCCCGAGCGCTTTGCCGCGGCTGCCAGCCTGTCAGGCTCGCTGGACATCGTGGCCGTGGGCCAGCGCGAGACGCCGCCACCGGAGTATCCGCTGATCTTTGATGGCTCTCCTGCCGGCACCGATGATGACCTGTTTGAACTGCTCAAGCGCTACGCGACGCCCTGCGCCTGTCAGCCAGCGCTGTTTCAATGGTGCGGTCAACAGGACTTCTTATATGAAGTGAACCTGCGCTTTCGTGATGCTGCTCGCGACAGCGCACTGGCGCTGGACTGGTACGAGAGCCCCGGCGATCACCAGTGGCGTTACTGGGACCGTCAGATACAGCGGGTGCTCAAATGGCTGCCGATCCACCACTCGCCCTTGCATCGTTGACACCTTAAAGATGCCCTTTTTCAAGACGCCCTTTCAAAAACACGGCCCCCGTCAGAAACACGACACCCGGCACGTAGCCGGGTGTCGTAGTCTTCAGGGCAGTATGTCCATTAACGTTCGGTGATCACCAACGTTTACTGATAACCGCGGTGGAACGTTTCACCCTGACCACCAGCATAAGCGTCTTCCACGGCCTCCATGAAGTGACCGCTGTTCGCCGAAACCCCCATGGCGGCAAAAACAGCAAGAACAGCCAGCGCAGTCACGACAAAATAAACAATCAGAATTCCCATAGCGGTGCTCCCTGGTAGCGATTATCACGCGTCTCGATACTGCCCTGCCCATTATTTGTTTGTTCTTTCTATTACAAGGGCAAACAACCTTTTATAATTTTATATGCAAGATCCACGATGTACCGTACTAAAATCAGTTGTCGATTGTTGTTAATCAAGAGCAAAAAGTCGTTTGAAATTCAGCGCTCGTCATACAATCGACACAATCATCATGCCTTACATTATTCGTCAACGGGATTATCCGATGGTCTACAAAAAGTAATGAAATGTAATTATGCTCAGGCGCTTGAAAACCCAGCCATGACGCCTGAAATCGCGGTTTCTGGAGGATCTCTCTTGGGCGAAAGGCCGATAGGACGTTCGTCTTTATTTTATAAAAAACTGATTAAACAGCGCTTCAAGGCTTCTCGCCCTGACCGTCATCAACACTTTAAATGCAGCCTTTTTGATATTTAAAACACACCTCTCAGTCTTTTTATCGACGCACAATATTGCATAGATAAACCTGCCTAATAAAACGATATTACCGTTCACATCCGAATAAAAAATTGCAGCCTGCACCGACAGCCCTGCCGGCCTGCAACCACCTGATGTTTTAAAACGTGATCAATTAATAAAAGCAACACATTCAGGAATGGATCATGGACATGACAACACGACCGATACGAGGCAACCACCGGCACTCGCTGTGGTATGAGCGCATTCTCTTGAGCTTTCGGGTTCACTACCTTCTCGGGCTGACGCTGACTTCCCTGCTGCCGGCCCTGTGGAGTCGTGAGTGGCACGGCTCATCGGTGGAAGGCATGGGGACCAGTACTGCCATGCTGGCCAGCGCCGTCGCCTGGATGGTGGCGTTTCGCGCCGTGCATCAACTTTCCCGGCATCCGGGTGCCGACCCCTGTATGTATGTTTTCCCCGTGGTCACGGCTGTTTATCTATCAATACTGGCGCTGCTGGAGCTGATGGCCATCCCCTTTGACCTGATACAACTGCTGATGTCAGGCGTGCTCGCCCTATTATGCGGCTGGGTCGGCTATCGGATCACGCGACGCTATCGTCGACGCAAGATGGCGCTGGTACCGCTGGGCAATATTCGGGAATGGTTCAGTCATCAGGACATTGATCAGCGCTGGCTGTCAGAACCGGGCCTTGACAACCTGCGCGTGGATGGCGTGATCGTGGATCTCTCCTGCGATTTAAGCGATGAGTGGCAGCGCTTTCTGGCCGACTGCACCATCAAACGCATTCCAGTGCATGATGCTCGCCGTTTTGGCGAGGCCTTCACCGGGCGTATCGGCCTCGATCAGATTCATGCCAATCGCTATGGCTCGCTGATGCCCAGAACCAGCTATGAGCTTTTCAAGCGACTGGCCGATATTCTTGCAGCGCTTTTGATGCTGCCGGCAGCGCTGCCGATCATGGGCGTGGCCGCCATACTGATCAAGCGTAACGACCCGGGTCCAATCCTGTTTCGCCAGCGCCGTTCGGGCTTTCAGGGCGAGGAGTTCGACGTCTACAAGATGCGCAGCATGTATGTGAACCCGGATGATGTTCGCCCTACCCAGGAGGGCGATGACCCGCGCATCACGAAGGTCGGCAAATATCTGCGCAAGTACCGCATCGATGAGCTGCCTCAGCTTTTCAACGTGCTCAAGGGCGAAATGAGTCTGATCGGCCCGCGTCCCGAGACGCCGGCACTGACCGAGGCCTACGAGCGCGACATTCCGTTCTTTCGCTATCGCCATGTGGTCAGACCCGGCATCTCCGGCTGGGCGCAGGTCGAGCAGGGCTACGCCTCGGAAGTCGAAGGCTCGCGCATCAAGCTCGAATACGACTTTTACTATATCCGCAACTTCTCGTTCTGGATGGACCTGCTGGTCGTGATTCGCACCATTCGTACTGTCTTCACCGGCTCCGGGTCGCGCTGATCCTGATTTGATTCATACAGGTTATAGCCAACAGGATATGGTCGACACATGAAAAGGCCCGCCAATGGCGGGCCTTGTTGCGTTGAAAGCCACAGGCATCAGGGACTGGCCGGCACCACGGCACGGCGTCGGCGCCAGCCGCGATACATCGGCAGCACCACCATCAGCACTACCAGCGCCCAGCCCCCCCAGGTGATCGGGCTCGACCACAGAATCGATAGCTCACCGTTGGAGATCGACAGCGCACGACGCAGGTTCTGCTCCATGATGCCGCCCAGGATAAAGCCCAACAGCACCGCGGAAAGCGGAAAGTCGAACTTGCGCAGGATATAGCCCACCACGCCGATCACGATCATCAAAAAGAGATCAAAGGTGGTGGCATGCACCCCATAGACCCCGATGGCGGTCACGATCGCGATGCCCGGCACCAGCGCCCAGTAGGGCACGGCCAGAATTTTGGTGAACACGCGGATCAGCGGAATGTTCATCACCACCAGCATGACGTTGGCAATAAACAGCGAGGCAATCAGCCCCCAGACCAGCTGCGGGTCGGTCTGAAACAGCAGCGGACCGGGCGTGATGTTGTAAAGCGTCAGCGCCCCCAGCATGACCGCCGTGGTACCGGAGCCGGGCACGCCCAGCGTCAGCATTGGTACCATCGAGCCGCATGCTGCGGCACTGTTGGCGGTTTCCGGCGCGGCCAGACCGCGCAGATCACCTTCGCCGAAGCGGTTGTCACGCGTGGCCATGCGCTTTTCGCTCATGTAGGCCACGGCACTGGCCATCGTTGCTCCAGCACCCGGCAGAATCCCCATGAAAAAGCCGACGACACCGCTACGAATGACCGTCCATTTGACCAGCATGGCCTCTTTGGCATTGAACAGCATTCGACCGCTGGTCTTGAGCGCGCTCTGGCCGTAATAGGTACGCTCGAGCAGCACCAGAATTTCGCTGATGCTGAAAAGCCCGAGCACCAGCACCACGAACTGGATGCCATCCGCCAGCCCCAGCGCCCCAAAGGTAAAGCGATAGACACCGCTGTTGGCATCAATGCCGACGCAGGCCAGCAGCAGGCCGATCAGCGAGGCCACGGCCGTTTTCATCGGCTTGTTACCGGCCATGCCCGCCAGACAGGCAATGGCAAACACCATCATCACGAAGTATTCGGCCGGGCCGAACGCCACCGCCCATCTGGCCAGCAGCGGTGCGAAGATGGTCACACCAATGGTGGCGATCAGTCCGCCCATGAAGGAGCCTGCCGCCGAGATGGACAGTGCAATGCCGCCCTTGCCCTGACGCGCCAGCGGGTGGCCATCCAGGGCGGTCATGACCGCCGAGGCCTCACCGGGAATGTTCAAAAGAATCGACGAAATACGCCCGCCGTACTCACAGCCCAGATAGACGGCCGCCAGCAGAATCAGCGAGGTTTCCGGCGGCAGACCGAGCGCAAAGGCGATCGGAATCAGAAGCGCCACGCCGTTGATCGGTCCCAGCCCCGGCAGCAGGCCGACGACGGTGCCGATCAGCGTGCCGCACAGGGCCGTCAACAGGTTCAGCGGCGTGGTCGCCACGCCAAACCCCTGGCCCAGATATCCCAGTGTTTCCATGGTTCAGACTCCCAGTCCTGACAGTACGCCCAGCGGCAGCGGCACATCCAGCAGCCGGTCAAACAGACCGTAAAAGGCCAGTGCCATGACGGCGGCGGTGATCACGCTGGTTACCCAGCGCCCGTTGTAGAGCCGGCACATGGCGATGGCGAAGAGAAAGGCCGAGACCACAAAGCCCAGCTTTTCAAAGAAAAACGCAAACAGGGACAGCGCCAGTACGCACAGCACCAGCCGTCCCAGCACCTGCCGGGTCAGCGGGGTATCGGCGTTTTCCTCTGCCATGTGCCCCGGGCGGATAATCAGATAGACCGTACCGGCCGCCAGCAGGGCCAGCAGCAGCAGCGGGAAGGCGCGCGGGCCGACCGGCTCATAGGAAAAGGGCGCCTCATAGGTGGTGGTGGCGTAGGCCAGCACCGCATAGACGACCAGCAGGGCCGTCAGGAAAAGACGTTGATAGATCATGGCAGGCTCCGGACAGACAGCCGGCAGCGCAGACAACCCGACAGGCTGCCTGCGCTGCAGTCGATGTTACTGGACCAGACCGAACTGACCGGCCAGCTCGCGGTATTCACCCACGCGCTTTTTGACGTAGGCGTCGAGCTCATCACCGGTCATTGCGAAGGGATAGAGCTCGCGGTTTTCACGCAGTTTGGCGAAGTCATCGGAGGCCAGCAGCTTGTCAAAGGCGTCCTTCCACCAGTTGTAGGCGTCATCGCTGACCTTCGGCCCGACATAAAAACCGCGGATCACCGGCCACTGCACGTCATAGCCCTGCTCGATCGCAGTGGGAATGTCACCGGTGACCTCGCCGGGCAGGCGCTCTTCGGAGAACACGGCGAGAATGCGCATGTCACCGCTTTGCACGTGCGGCACGGAGTCAGCGATATCGGTACTGGCGACCTGGATATGCCCCCCCAGCAGGGAGGTGGCCAGCTCGCCGCCGCCTTCCATCGCCACATAGCGCATCTTTTTCGGGTCGATACCGGCCGCCTTGGCCAGCAGCGCGGTCTGCATCCAGTCCTGACCACCGACCGAGCCACCGGCACC
Organism: Kushneria avicenniae; assembly: GCF_900112585.1. Classification (GTDB taxonomy): domain Bacteria; phylum Pseudomonadota; class Gammaproteobacteria; order Pseudomonadales; family Halomonadaceae; genus Kushneria; species Kushneria avicenniae. The sequence continues at coordinate 26,346 of NZ_FOLY01000003.1, forward strand.
GATCACCACTTTGCTCGGGTCCTTGCGCAGCGCCTGCACCAGGTCATCAAGATTCTTGTAGGGGGAATCGGCGCGCACAGCCACCGCACCGTAGCTGGTGCCCACAGCGGCCAGCCAGCGTACGGCGCTCTCGTCAAAGCGGCCGAACTTGCCCTGGGCCAGATTCAGAAGCGAACCGCTGGACCAGGCCACAATGGCGTTGTCATCCGAGGGGCGCTGGGCCACCACCGTGTTGTAGGCCACTGCCCCAACACCGCCGGGCATGTAGGTCACACGCATCGGCGTGGAGAGGATGCCCTCCTCGACCAGCGCGCTCTGGGCCAGCTTGCAGGTCAGGTCAAAACCGCCGCCGGGGGCGGCAGGCGCAATACACTCGGGCCTTTTGGGCTCGTCTGCGGCATGGGCCTGAAGGGCAGCGCCCAGACTCAGGGCTCCCATCAGCGCCAGCGCCGCCATGCGTCCCTTGCCGAAAGTACGTCGCGTCATTGTCATGTTGGCTGTTCCTCACGTCTGTCCGGCCACTGGCCCGGAGCTTTTGTTATGTCACCTGTTATGTCACCTGCGAAGTCACCGGTGCGTTGGTCGCCGGCCAGGGGGCGTGCATACTGTTGAGCCTGATCCATCCGGATCGACAGGAGCGGCAATGCCTGCACCGATCGACGCGTGACGGTATTGACGGGCCCGGACTTCGCTTGCTGGCACGATAGCCCTGCAGGCTTTCAACAACCTTTCACGGGGGCGGCAATGCGTACGCTATTGGTCGAAGATCACCCTTCGCTGGCAGACAGTATCCGCTGTTCGCTGGAAGATGCCGGCTGGCGGGTGGACGTCATGTACGACGGTGTCTCGGCCCGCACGGCCCTTGAAACCGAAAGCTACGCCCTGCTGCTGCTCGATATCGGCCTGCCGGAAATGGACGGCTTTGCTCTGCTGAGCTGGCTTCGAAAACGCGACACGCGCCTGCCGGTGATGCTGCTGACCGCCCGCGGCAGCATCAATGACCGCGTCCGGGGGCTTAACCTCGGCGCAGACGACTACCTGATCAAACCCTTCTCGCTGTCCGAGCTGCAGGCGCGCATCAATGCCCTGATCCGCCGTACCCGTCACGACGGCCAGCAGATTCATCGCTGCGGGGCGCTGGCTTTTGACGTCAGCGCGCGCAGCTTCACCCTGCTTGAACAGCCGCTCACCCTGCCCCCACGGGAACTGGCGCTGCTGGAGGCGCTGATGGCGCGCATGGGGCGTACGGTCAGCAAGGAGCATCTGGCCGCGCAGATGTTTTCGATGGAGGAAGACGGCTCCTTTGACGCCATCGAGGTCTATGTGTCGCGCCTGCGCCGCAAGCTGGAAGGCAGCGACGTGCGCATCGTGACCTTTCGCGGTCTCGGCTATCAGCTCGAGTCCGCCCAGGGGGATGCCCCCGCCACCCTGTCATGAAGACCAGTCTCTCGCCACGCAGCCTGCGCGGGCGCCTGACCCGACGCATCGGCGCAGCACTGCTGTTGCTGATCGGTGTGGGCGTAGCCGGTGCCTGGCTGGACGCCTGGCGGGTGGCCAGCAGCGCCTATGATCGACCGCTTCTGATCGCGGCACGCGTGCTGGGCGACTCGCTGACCGTTCAGGATGGCGAGGTCCAGGTACGCATCTCGCGCGCCGTGCTCGACCCCTTCTCGCTCGACAGCGGCGGCAGCGCCTTTTATCAGGTGATTACGCCCGAACAGGGCTCGGTCGCGGGCTTTGAAGACCTGCCCGCCCCACCGTCTTCGGTGGCCATGACGACGCGATATCCGTCACTGGCGCGCTTTTATAATGCCACCTATGGCGGCCGCGACGTGCGCGTGGTGTCACTGCTGGTACCGGTCAGCCAGCCGGGCTATCAGGGCATGGTCGAGATTCGGGTGGCCGAGCATCGCGACATTCACGCCCAGTTGATGCACGACCTGCTGGGCGATTCGCTGATACGTCTGACGCTCTTTGCCATCGGTGCCTTTATTCTCTTTTTACTGGCCATTGATGCGGCCCTGCGCCCGCTCAGACGGATCACCGACATGGTGGCCAGTCGCTCGCCGGACAATCTCGAGCCGCTACCCACCGAGAACGTGCAGCGGGAGGTTCGAGGCCTGATCGAGGCCATCAACCACCTGACCGCACGGCTTGATGACACCCTGCGCGCCCAGCGCGCCTTCGTGGCCGATGCCGCCCATGAAATTCGCACGCCGCTTTTTGCCCTGCGTGCCCGCCTGGAGCTGGGCATGCAGGCTCACGACAGCGACGCCCTGAGAGCCACGCTTGAAAGCGTCCAGCGCGACCTGGAAGCCCTGACGCTGCTGGCCAACCGGCTGCTGTCGCTGGCCCGGGTCGAAAACGATATTCGCCGACGTGATTTCGGCGTGCTGGATTTGAGCGAGACCGCGCGGGAATTCTGCATGAGCATGGTGTCGCTGGCCTGGCAGCGCGGGCTGACGCTGGCACTCGAAGCCGAAGATCCGGTGCGAGTGCATGCCGACAGCGCGCTGATCAACGAACTGCTGGCGATCGTGATCGGCAATGCCCAGGCCTATACGCCCGCTGGCGGCCATATCACCGTGCGCGTTCTGCCGGAGGCCGTCATCGAAGTCGAAGACGACGGTCCGGGCATTCCGGAAAGCGAGCGCGAGCGGGTATTCGAGCGGTTCTATCGTGCCCGGCAGACCGCACAGCCGGCCGAGGATTCCGATCGCGCCATCAGCGGTACCGGCCTCGGACTGGCGATTGCCCGCCAGATCTGTACGGCACTGGGGGCCGGCATTTCCCTTCATGAGGGGGCCTGCGGTGGCACGCTGGCCCGCGTGACGTTCAGGGTTGCCGTCCGGTCGCCGGCTCCTGGACTCAGGTCGTAGCACTAAAGCGCAATAGGCGCGCGCCCCACGAGAGCGCTAACCTGTCGAACGCATTTGGATCGATCCAAAAAGATGATTCGACAGGACATCGACATGCCCCAGTCTGGAAAATCCGTCACGCTCAAGGATCTGGCCGCGCATGCCGGCGTCTCGCGCTCGACCGTCTCGCTGGTGCTGCAGGAGAGCCCGCTGGTGGCCGACAGCACCAGGACACGTGTAATGGCCGCCGTCGAGGCGCTGGGCTACGTCTATAACCGCGGCGCGGCCACCCTGCGCAGCGCCCGCACCGCCACACTCGGCGTAGTGGTTCACGATATCGCCAATCCCTTTTTCGGCGCCATGGTCGCGGGCATTGATGACACCCTGCAAAACGCCGATCACGTCTCCTTTCTGGCAAGCTCCGGCGATGATCCGGCGCGTCAGGCGCGCCTGGTCACCAGGCTGCGTGAACAGCGCATCGATGCCCTGCTGCTCTGTCCGGCCGAGAATACCTCCAGCAGCCTGCTCGACACCCTTGACCGCTGTGGTCTGCCCTGCATCGAAGTGATGCGCCATGTCGGCGAGACGCCCCGCGGCCACTACGTCGGCGCCGACATTCGCGCGGGACTGGCCCGCGCCGTGTCGCACCTGGTCGAGCAGGGCCATCACCGCATCGCGCTTTTGACCGGCGCCGGCCACAGCTCCGCCGACCGAGAACGCATGGCGGGGTATCAGCAAGCCATGGAGACGGCCGGTCTGGTCCCGGACATCCGCACCGGGCGCCACGATCTGACCCGTCGCGCCGGGCTTGAGCGCACCCTCGAGATCATGGCTGAACCTGTGCCGCCCACGGCGCTGATCTGTCACAACGACCTGATGGCACTGGGCGCCCTGCTCGCACTGGCGCGCCTGAACCTGACGCCGGGGCTTGACTGTGCGGTCATCGGCATTGATGACAGCGATGAAGCGGCGCTGAGCGAGCCGGCGCTGAGCAGCATTGCCACGCATCCACACGCCATCGGCCGTGCCGCCGCCGAGCTGGCGCTGCAGTGTCTTGACCATCCCGGCCTCGAGCCGCAGCACCTCGTGCTGGAGACCTCTCTTCACCTGCGCGCCAGCGCTGACCACTTCCTTCATCGTTCACGGGAGCCGTTATGACGTCCTGTCTGTCTACGTTGCGCCGTAGCTTCCCGCTGCTGCTGGCGCTCATGTTTCTGGGCCTGTCGTTACTGGCCCCTTCCAGGGCTGGCGCACGCGAGCTGATCTTTGGCCACGGCGCAACCGAGGAGACCGCCTATCACGCCAGCGCCGAGCGCTTTGGGGAACTGTTGAAGGAAAAGAGTAACGGCGAACTGAGCGTCAACATCTACAGCAATTCGGTGCTGGGCCATGAAACCGAGATGTTCGAGCAGCAGACCGCCGGAGCACTGGACTTCTCGATCGTCAATCCGGGGCTGATTTCGGAGTTTTCCCACACCGCCAGTATCTTCTCGATCCCGTTTCTCTATCGCGATATCGACCACTGGAAACACGTGCTCGACGGCGAAGCCGGCCGCGAAATCGCCCGGCGCATCGAGGCGGAAACCGGGGTAAAGGTGCTGGCCTACTACGGCGGCAGCACCCGTCAGATCGTCAGTACCCGGCCCCTGGAAAGCCTTGATGATCTCAAGGGCATGAAGCTTCGCACCAACCCGACCCGGCCGGTGGTCACCGCCTGGGCGGCGCTGGGCACCCGCCCCACGGTCATGGCCTATCACGAGATCTATACCGGGCTGCAGCTCGGCGCCATTGACGGGCTGCTCAACGAGGCCGAATGGATCTATCGCATGCGTTTTCACGAGGTGGCCTCCCACATCGGACTTTCCGAACACGACATTACCGTGCGGCTGCTGACCGTCTCGTCACAGACCTGGCAGTCGCTGACGCCCGAGGAGCAGCGTGAGGTGCAGGCCGCCGCCGATGAGAGCGAGCAGTACGCCCGGGACCTGCAGATTCGGCTGGACAAGGAATCCCGCGAGAAGCTCAAGGAGGAAGGTGCCACCTTCTATCCGATGGATCGCGAGCGCATGCAGGCGATGGTGGCCGAGCCGCTGGGTAAGGTGATCGACGACATGGGCCTGCGCGATCTTTACAACCTGATCATCAACACCGACCAAGGAGGCGCACCATGAGCGTTATCGCGGCCCTGGGCCGATTCAACCGCGGGCTTGAACGGCTGCTCAATGTGGTGCTGCTGATGCTGCTGGCAGGCTTTATCCTTCTGATCCTCTATCAGATCGCCAGCCGCAATCTGGGCTTTCTGCCCACGGTCTATGCCACCGAGGAACTCAGCCGCTTCGCCTTCCAGTGGATGATCCTGCTGGGCACCGCGATAGGCGTGCTGCATGCCGATCACTTCGTGCTCGAGGCCTTTGCGCGCCAGAGCGTCATGGGGCGCGTCACCCGGACGTTGCGCGATCTGGCCTGTTTGAGCGTGGGCGTTATCTTCATCGTCTTCGGCCAGGGGTTTGCACAGTCCGGCTTCAACCGCATTGCCAGTGCCTCGCAGCTGCCGATGGTCGTGACCTATTCGACCTTTCTGGTTTGCGGCGTGCTGATCGTGCTGTTCAGCCTGCAGCGTCTTCTGCTGGGTGCGACCCGGGGGCTGGAGGCCATGGAGCGCGAGCTCGACACGCCCTCGAATATCGATGAGACGGCGCCGCCCACTACCGCTATCGACACCTCCATCGATACCTCTACCGACACCTCCACCGCCCAGAACTACCGGGAGAAACGCTCATGATGACGGCTGACTGGCTTTTTCTGCTGCCGTGGCTTTTGTTTGCGCTGCTGGGCGTTCTGATCATTCTGGGCGTGCCCATCGCCATGGCGCTGGTGCTGACCTCGTTTAGCGTGATTGTTCTCGATCCACGCCTGACGCCATGGATCCTGTTTCAGCGCATGTACTACGGCATGGACTCCTTCGTACTGCTGGCCGTGCCGCTGTTTCTGCTGGCCGGCAATCTGATGAACGCCGCACGCATCACCGACCGCCTGATCACGCTGTGTCTCAATCTGGTGGGGCATGTGAAAGGCGCCCTGGCGCATGTCAATGTGCTGGTCAGCATGCTGTTTGCCGGCGTGTCAGGCTCCTCGACCGCCGACAGCGCCGGCATCGGCACGGTGCTGATTCCGGCGATGAAAAAGGAAGGCTATCCGGCGCACTTCAGCGTCGCGGTGACGGCGGCCTCCTCGGTGATGGGCATTATCATTCCGCCTTCGATCAACATGATTGTCTGGGGTGCGCTGACCAGCACCTCGATCGCGGGGCTTTTTCTGGGCGGCATCATCCCCGGCATCCTGATCGCCATCACCCAGCTTCTGATGAATCTGGGCTACGTGCGCCGCTACGACGTACCCCGCCGTAAGCGCGCCACATTCAGGGAGATTCTGCACTCCGGCAAGGACGGCCTGCTGGCCGCCGGCATTCCGGTATTGATCATCGGCGGTATCACGCTGGGCATCATGACGCCGACCGAGGCGGCCGTAATGGCGGTGCTGTATGCGCTGGTGCTGGGCTTTGTGGTCTATCGCGAGCTGAGTTTCAAAAGCGTACTGGACGCCTCGACCGATACTGTCCGGCTCTGCTCGCTGTCGCTGTTCAGCCTGGTGGGGGCCGCCATCTTCGGTTATCTGATCAGCTTCTATCGCATTCCACCACAGCTGATGGTGGGCGTAGAGATTACCGATCCGACGGTGCTTCTGATCGTGATCGCCGGCGTCATGCTGCTGGTTGGTACCTTCATGGATTCGCTGCCGGCCATGGCGATTCTGGCCCCCATTTTCCAGCCGCTGGCCGCCCATGCCGGCATCGATCCGCTGCAGTTCGGCGTCATCAGCGTCATGGCGCTGGGCCTGGGGTTGATCACGCCGCCCTATGGGCTGTGTCTGATGATCTCGGCCCGCATCGGCGGCATCCCGCTGTTAAAGGCACTCGGCACCACCATGCTCTATCTGCTGGTGATGCTGGGCGTGATCGCGCTTTTGATCATCTTCCCCGACCTGATCCTCTATCTGCCGAACACCTTCGGGCCCGACAGCGGCTGAGCCACCCCGAGCCGGGCAGCTCGACCGCCTGCTCTCGAAGGCCATGCACAAAAAAGGGGCATCGGGCGTCTTTCGACACCCGATGCCCCCATAGGACCCGCCCGCACTCAGGAGCGTGAGGACACCGGCTTGCTGTCAGCGCCGCGACGCCACAGCCCGGACTGCCAGCCGTGCGCCAGCGCCGCCACACCACCGCCAAAGAAGACGGCAAAGCTGCTGATATCGCCCAGTGGCGCCAGACTGACCGGCACGCTTACCAGACCTCCGATGATGAGTGAACGCACCGCCACAGGATTGACGCCGCGCTGATAGTGATAGGTGCTGCCCTCCTCGGAGGAAAACAGCGCGTCGAGATCGATCTTCTGGCGGCGCACCTTGTAAAAGTCCATCAGGATGATGCCGTAAAGCGGCCCGATCAGACCGGCCAGCACCCCCACCGTGTAGTGGATCAGCTCGGGATTGTTGAACAGATTCCACGGCGTGAGAAAGATCGAGCCAACAGCCGCGATCATGCCGCCCATGCGCCAGCTGATTTTTTCGGGGGCAACATGAGAAAAGTCGAACGCCGGCGCCACGAAATTGGCCACGATATTGATACCGATGGTGGCGGCCACGAAGGCAAAGACGCCCAGCACGGCGGCCGTGACGCTATCGATGCGCGCGACCGTCTCGATCGGATCAGTCAGCATCTCACCAAAGACCTGCGGCGTTCCGGAAACCACCACCACCGTGATGATGGAAAACACCAGGAAGTTGACCGGCAGCCCCCAGAAATTGCCGCGGCGAACCGACTTCTCGGTAGCGCAGTAACGTGAGAAATCACCAAAGTTGAGCGTGGGCCCGGCGAAGTAACCGGCCACCAGCACGGCAGCGACCACCATTTCCCATAGCGCCTCGCCCCCGGTCAGCGTCTCGCTCGACAGCGACAGACTGATGTTGCTCGGACCTGCGCGCCAGACAATCCAGCCGGCAAGCGCAAACATGACGGCATATACCAGCGGGCCGGCCCAGTCGTTGAAACGGCGAATGGTGTCCATGCCGCGCCAGAAGACCAGCGCCTGGAGCACCCACATCAGTGCAAAGCAGAACCAGCCCAGCCCGGACAGACCGGCAAAGCTTGCATTGGTCCATGACTCGAGCCCCGGGAACCAGCGCAACAGCACCAGCAGCAGGGCGTTGGAGGCCAGCCAGGTCTGGATGCCATACCATACAACGGCAATGAGTCCGCGAATGACAGCCGGCACGTTGGCGCCTTTCGTGCCGAAAGACATGCGACAGATCACTGGAAAGGGGACGCCCGTACGCTGGCTGGGCCGTGCGACTGCATTGGCAAAACACTGCACGACAAGAATGCCGACCAGCAGTGAAATCAGGACCTGCCAGCCCATCAGCCCAAGGCCAAACAGACTGGCGGCCAGCACGTAGCCCCCGACGCTGTGAATATCGGCCATCCAGAAAGCGAAAATATTATAGGCATTCCAGTCCTGCCGGGCCGGTGCCAGATCCTCGTTGTACAGGTGCGGATCGGGCGCGGCGGGCTGTTGCCCCTGTGTCCTGGTGCTGTTCATGAGCGACTCCATGAAGGATCGTTGCGCTGCCGCTGGCAGCCCTGCGATAGTCGGATGGCCGACATCGTCTGTCACCTTATTCGTATACAATCTCCGTGCCAGATTGATGCCAGCATCAACAAAAATTTGTTATCTGGCCACAAAACCTTGTTGTGGCGCGAGTTTTTGGCTAGCACATCAGAGCCGAAGTGAATTCGGAATACCGCATAAAACGACGACCAGGGTCTAAAAACCGCCCTGCCGATGCACCATAAAAGTGCCAAACCGTTTCGCGGCGCACCAAAAAAGTGCTCTTCGGGCTCGGATAGTGCATCCATTGCACCATTTTGATAGCGTTTTTTATTCATTCTCTGACCTCGACAAGCGTTTAAATGCAGTGGCATGGAAAATGCTTGTATACAATCCTCAAGGCAGCCATTCGACAGGAACAGCGTGACAGGAGCCTCATGAACGATACTCGTCAGTTCCATCTGCTGGCCGGGCTCGCGACCGGGCGCGACGCCCGCAGCGATGACGCCATCTATCAGTCGTTGTGGGAAGCCATCGTGGAGCATCGTCTTTCTCCTGGCGCCCGTCTGCCGGAAGACGCACTGGCTGGTGCCTTCGGGGTGAGTCGCACCATGATTCGCCGCGTGCTTCAGCGCCTGGCGCTGGAGCAGCTGGTGACGCTTCGCACTCATCGCGGTGCCCAGATCACCAGTCCCACTCCCAGCGAGGCACGCGATGTTTTCAGAGCACGCCGACTGCTTGAAGGAGCATTGCTGACCGAGGTTGTCGGCAACATCAAACCTGCGGATCTACAGGCCCTGGCGCAGATTGCCGACCAGGAGCATCACGCATCACGTGAACAGGCGATCCGTCTGTCGGCCCGCTTCCACACGCGACTGATGGCAATGGCCGGCAATGCGTCTCTGTCGGAGGCGCTGTCCCAGCTGATCTCGCGCACCTCGCTGATCATTGCCGTCTACGGTCGCGGCCAGGCCGGCTGCCCCTGTGAGCATCACACGCTGATCAAGCTGCTGGAGACCCATGATCTCGCCGCTCTTCAGAAATGGATGCATGAACACCTGACAGGCATCGAGGCGAGCCTTGATTTCACCGCCAGCGGTGATGCTCTGCCCGATTTCGAACACCTTTTTGGCCACCATCGCGAGCAAAACGCGTCATGACGTCTCATACCCCCACCATTTGTGTCATCAACCCCAACACCAGCACCGCCATGAGCGAGGGCATCGCCACCAGCGCCCGTCGAGTGTCTCGCGGCGAGATTCTCATGCACACCTCGCGCCATGGCCCGGCCAGTCTCGAAGGTCACTTTGACGAAGCCATCGCTGTGCCCGGACTGCTGGAGCGCATCATCGAAACCGAAAATGGCGACACTCGCGTCAACGGCTACTTGATCGCCTGTTTCGGCGACCCGGGGCTGGCCGCGGCCCGCGAAGTAGCCTCGGTGCCCGTGATGGGTGTGGCCGAAGCCGGCATGCAGATGGCAGCCATGGTGGCGCGGCGCTTTTCGGTAGTCACCACGCTGGGGCGCACGCTGCCGATCGCCGAACGGCTGCTGCACGAATACGGCAAGCGCGAGCAGTGCGCCGGCCTGCACGCCTGTGAGCTGCCGGTGGCCGCCTTTGAATCCGAGGATGACAGTGTCTACGAGACTCTGCTCGCTGCCTGCCGTGAAGCGCTCAAAACCGATGGCAGCGACACTGTCCTGCTGGGGTGTGCCGGCATGAGCGAGCTGGCCGAGCGTCTGGGCCAGGCCCTCGGCGTACCGGTCATTGACGGCGTCACCGCCGGAGTCGCCCTGCTGGAGGCGGTCAGCGCCACCGGCTACCCGGTGTCGAAGCACAACGACCGTGCCGTCCCGATCGCCAAGCCCATTCGCGGCGCCTTTGAACACCTGAGCCGGAGCATGTCATGAGTCATGATCTTTATCTGGACCACTACCCACGCGACCTGCGCGGCTACGGCGCCAACCCGCCGGACCCGAAATGGCCGGGGCGTGCCCGGGTCGCGGTGCAGTTCGTGCTCAATTACGAGGAGGGTGGCGAGAATAACGTGCTGCATGGCGATGCCCACAGCGAGACGTTTCTCTCCGACATCATCGGCGCCGCCCCCTTCCCCGACCGCCACATGAGCCTGGAGTCGCTCTACGAGTACGGTTCACGTGCCGGGGTCTGGCGCATCCTGCGCGAGTTCGAACGCCGTAATCTGCCGCTGACCGTGTTCGGCGTGACCATGGCCATGGCACGCTATCCCGAAGTAGTCAGCGCCTTTCAGGAAGCCGGTCACGAGATTGCCTGCCACGCCCTGCGCTGGATTCACTATCAGGACATGAGCCCCGAGAAAGAGCGCACCATGATGGTGCAGGCACTTGAGCTGCATCGTGAACTGACCGGAGAGCTGCCACTGGGATGGTATACCGGGCGAGACAGCCCTAATACCCGCACGCTGGTCGGCGAGCATGAGCACTTCCTCTACGACTCGGATTATTACGGCGATGACCTGCCCTTCTGGACACAGGTCAGCAACGCCGAAGGCAAGACACGTGATCATCTGGTAGTGCCCTACGCCCTGGACACCAACGACATGCGTTTTGCCTCACCGGGCGGCTTCAACTATGGCGACCCGTTCTTCAACTACCTGAAGGACGCCTTTGATGTGCTCTACGAGGAAGGCGCCGAGTCGCCGAAAATGCTCTCGATCGGCCTGCACTGCCGCCTGATCGGCCGCCCCGGCCGATTCCGCGCCCTGCAGCGGTTCCTTGACCACATCGAAGCCCATGAACATGTGTGGGTCACGCGGCGCGTGGACATCGCCCGCCACTGGCATGAGCATCACGCCCCGGTCGGGCGCTGATTTTCGCCCGATCAACAGGCCCGCCCATTCGCGGCGGGCTAGCCCATCAGCAGCATCCACAGCGGTAGCGTGCCGGCGGCCAGCAGCGTCGACAGGAAGATGCTGGCGCCCACGGTATGCTGCTCTTGCCCAGGACCGGCAAACGCCAGCACATTGACGCCGATCGGATTGGCCGCAGCCAACACCAGTACGTGCAGTGCCATCGGCGACAGCCCCGGCATGAGACTGCCCAGCGCCAGCACCAATATGGGGAAAATGGCCAGTTTGCCGATGCAAATGGCCCAGATGGTGGGTGAGGTGCGAAGCCTGTAGCGCGTCAGTCCTACCCCGACCACGATCAGTGCGCACGGCAGCCCTGCCCGAGCCAGCCAGTCCAGCAATTGCCACAGGGGTTTTGGCAATCCGAGACCGGAGACATTGATCACAACGCCCAGCAACAGCCCCACCACGATCGGATTGGCCAGCGTCTTCAGAAGGCTCAGCACACTCGGGCGCTGCTCGCGCCCCTGCCCCAGCGCGGCATACAGCGACTGGGTCGAAAAGAGTATCAGGCTGTGCACCGCCAGCAGGGCAAAGAGATAGACCAGGCCCTCGTGACCAAACAGCGCCGTGACCAGCGGAATGCCGATCAGAACGTTATTGGAGTAGCTTGCGGCCAGCCCGATGGTAGAGGCTTCGCCCGTGCGCCGGCGCATCACGAGGTTGAAACCGGCAAACAGCAGCAGCGCCGGGATGAAATAGACCACCAGTAACAGCGGCGAGAGCGCATCGCCCAGCGGGGCGCGGGCGATACCGGTCAACAGCAGACAGGGCAGGAAAAGCTTGAAGGTGACCCAGGAGAGTCCCCCGGCGCTGGACGGCGTCAACCACTGCCGCCAGCCCAGCACATAGCCGATCACGATCAGCGTAAAGATGGGCAGGATCGCGAGTATGGCGGCCATGGGGACTCCTGATGGTCATGTGTCCATGGCGCGAATGAAGTGGTGGGCGCCCGGGTAGCCTTGCATCATAACCACCGGGGCGCCGTGTGCCTATGCGTGCGCGTTTTCACCTTTCATGCGCCGTAAACGCCGGCCCGGGCGATCAGATAGTGATCCTGCCCCGGCGCGCCCAGCAGCGACAGCCCCCAGGGCGCGTGACCGCCGCCCTTGCGATGATCGCTCAAAAGCGGCATGGAAAGCTGCGGCGCGCCCCACAGCCCGGCCAGCGCCGTCATGCCCATCAGGTTTTCGCGATAGGTTTCAAGTGGTCGGCCCGTCAGGCTCAGCAGCGGCGCAGCCCCCGGCGCGGTGGGCATCGCCAGCAGCTGGGCGCCATCATCGCTGATGGTGCGCAGCGCCTCGATGACCTCCTTCCGGGCCCTGAGTGCAGCCTGCTCATCCAGCTCGGAAAGTTGCGCGCACCACTGAAAGCGCGCCTTGATATCGCCCGCCAGCGACGGCTGCTCACGCGTGAGCCACTCGCCGTGCACCCGCCAGATATCACGCCCCTGCAGCACTCGAAAAGTGTGACCCAGATGGGCCAGCCACTGGCTCGACAGCGACTGCACCAGCAGGTCCTGCCGCGCGCCAAGCGTATGGTGAAAACGCGAGGCCTCTTGCGACAGCGCCTCCGGCACCAGCAGCGTCATGACGCGATCGGGGGCGCTGCCCCGGGCGGCGGGCAGCAGCACGTCGGCCACGTCAGCCAGGGTGTCATGGTCGCGGCACATCCAGCCAACCGTATCAAACGACGGCGCCAGTGGCAGCAGGCCGTCACAGCTGATCGCCCCGTGCGAGGGGCGCAGCCCCCAAAGCCCGTTATAGCTGGACGGGATACGAATCGAGCCGCCGGTATCGGTGCCCAGCCCGATCTCGGCCTCGCCGCGCGCCACGGCAATCGCCGAACCGGAACTCGAGCCGCCCGGCAGGCGATCGGGCGCCTTCGGATTGATCGGGGTGCCGTAGTGCACGTTGGCACCATTGAGGCTGTAGGCAAACTCGTCGGTCTGGGTCTTGCCGACCAAAGGCGCACCGGCACTCAAAAGCGCCTGTACGCCGGGGGCGGTGCGCCGGGCCGGGGACTGCCTAGCCGCCCAGTCGGGATTGCCCGCACCGGTGATCTCGCCTTCGATATCGAAAAGGTCCTTCACCGCCAGCCGCAGACCGACCAGCGGGCCACGCCCCATGGCAGGCGCGTTGCACTCGGAATGGCCCTTGACCCAGACGCTGCGATCCACGCGCTCGATGACATCACTCATGTGCTCTCCCTTGCCCGGCAGGCGCTGTTGGGGGTTTTCATGACCCCGTTGCAACCTTCATGCCAGAACAAGCGCGCCCCTACTCACTGGCGGCGCCGGGGCGCCCGGCGGTCATCGTTGAGCACCGGGCAGACCAGAGAAATGCACACACTCGGTGCGCAGGAGATCCGGCGCGCTCTTTTGGAATGCAAAAGGGCGACCCGAAGGCCGCCCTTTTTGACCCCGCCGATAGCGCGTCAGGAGAGTTCGTCAAGGCTGGAGTAGAGCTCGCTGATGGCATCAATGCGCGCGCGCCCCTCACCCAGACGCCGGTGCAACAGCGCGTTGGCGAGCAGATTGATCAGGCTCATCACCGAGGTGTAGCTGTCAAAAGCCGAGACGCTGTCCAGCGGACACTCCAGCTGCCAGGTCGGCGAGACACCGGTGGCGGCCAGGGTAGGGTCGCCGATGACCAGCGTGTCCAGACCGCGATCGCCGAGCTGTGCGAGCAGGTTTGAAAAACCATTTGCCCGGCGTCGAAAGCCCATGACGATCGCCAGCGTTCCCGGCTTTACGCCGGCCAGCTCCTCGCCCAGTGACTGACCGGGCAGCGGTGCCAGACGCACGTCGGGCCGGATCTGGATCAGCTGCTGGCGCAGGTGCAGAGCCGGCGGATAGCCGTTGCGATAGCCGATCACCAGCACCTCGGGAGCGTGATCAAGTGCCTCGATCAGCGCATCAAAGGTCGCCGAATCGATGGCGGCCAGCATCTGATGGAGATTATCGCGCTCGCGCTCGAAATGGCGTTGAAAGCGCTCCAGCCCGCTGCCCAGCGCCGTCGAGTCCGTCACCAGCGGTACGCCGTGATAGCGCAGCTCACGGGCGTGCTGTCTTACCTCGCTGAAGCTTGCAAAGCCCAGCCGTCGAAAGAGTCGGCTGACCGTGGCCTTGGAGACGCCGGTCAACCGGGCGATTTCGGCGGCGCTGTAGATGGCCACGTCATCGAAGTGGTCGAGGATGAACCCCGCCACCTTCTGCTCGTTGGGGGTGAGCTGGTCAAACTGCTGGCGCAGCCGCTGTCCCAGGTGCTGATCCATGAGGGTCCCGAAAGATGGCGTAACATCACGCCCGGGCTGTCTTCGGCCCGGGCGCGGCTCAGGGCAGGGGGTCAGTCCACCAGCGCAGCGACGGCGGTGCTCATGGCGTTGAGCGCGTCGTCCACGTCGCGGGCCTGGACCGACTCGTCGGGATGGTGACTGATACCGCGGTCGCAGCGCACGAACAGCATGCCGATATCACAGACCGCCGCCATTGCCATGCCATCGTGCCCGGCGCCGCTGGCCAGTCGCATCACCGGGACATTGTCGCTGCCAATGGCCGTCTCGATCGACGTCGACAGCGCCTCGACAAGCTTTGGTGAACAGGCGACCGCTGGTGCCGCATGGGTCTCGTGCCAGCGCCAGACCAGACCACGGGTCTCCCCGATGCGGTCACAGGTCTCGCGAATGGCGGCAAGCGTACGGTCGCGGTCCTCGTCGCGCTCGGCGCGAATATCAAGGCTCATGCGCACCTCGCCGGGAATGACGTTGACCGCGCCGGGAAAGGTCTCCAGCGAGCCAACCGTCGCGACGATGCCGGCGGCGCGTGCCAGCGTCTCGATGGCCACCACCGCTTCGGCCGCACCACACAGCGCATCACGGCGCAGCGTCAGCGGCGTGGTACCGGCATGACCGGCCTCACCGCCGATCGTGATGCTGAAACGCCGGGCACCGGCAATTGCCGTGACCACGCCCAGTGAGCGGCGCTCGGCTTCCAGCACCGGCCCCTGCTCGATATGCGCTTCCAGATAGCCGGCCATGCTTTCGGGGGCACGGGCGGCCTCATGCACGCGCTCGGGGTCGAGACCGAAATCGAGGAACGCCTGGCGCAGGGTCACGCCGTCGCGGCCGACGATCTCCCACCACGCCGGATCCCAGGTACCGGCCACGGCGCGGCTGCCCAGAAGCGCCGTGCCGAACCGGGTACCCTCCTCGTCGGCAAAGGCCACCACATCCACCGAGCGTTTCGGACGCTGCCCGGCGGCGTTGAGACGCGCCGCTACGCCGATCGCCAGCAGCACGCCCAGAGGGCCATCAAAACGCCCGGCGTTGATGACGCTGTCACTGTGCGAGCCCAGCACCAGCGCCGCCAGTGACGGGTCGCTGCCTTCCAGCCGCCCCCACTGGTTGCCGGCAGCATCCTGCCAGGTCTGCATCCCGGCATCCTGCATCCACCGCGCCAGCTGCGCGTTGGCACGGGCGTGTTCCGGCGTCAGGTAGCAGCGCGTGAGCTGTCCTTCATCAGCCGAGATGGCAGCGAGCTGGTCACAGGCCGCAACGATCGCTTCACCGTTATGCATGGGTATTCCCCGCATGCTGCTGATAGTACTCGCGCGCAGCGCCCGCGCCGCTGCCGGCCGTGATGCTGACGCCGGCCTGACGCAGTACTTCCTCGAGCGCGGAAAGCGTGGTCATGACGGTGTCGCGACGGGCGTTGTAGCCCATGGTGCCGATGCGCCAGATGCGACCGTGCAGCGGACCGAAGGAGGTGCCGATCTCGATGGCGTAGTCTTCCAGCAGCGTGCGACGCAGCACTTCGCCCTCCACGCCGTCGGGAATGTAGATGCCGACCACATTGTTCATGCGATGGGCCTGATCACCGAACAGCTCAAGCCCCATGGCCGACAGCCCTGCCGTGAGCGCGCTGCCATGCAGGGCGTGCCGGGCGATGGCCTGATCCATGCCTTCATTGACCAGCAGTCGGGCACATTCACGCGCGCCGTAGAGCATGCTGGTGGCTTCGGTATGGTGGTTCAGACGCGCTTCACCCCAGTAATCAAGGATCATGCCAAGGTCGAAGTAGTTCGAGCGAATGCGCTCGCCCCGGCCACCGTCATGGCCAGTACCGACCAGACCGGCTTCAACGTGCGAGCGGGCGCGGATGCGCTCGACGGCGCGCGGCGACAGCGTCGTCGGTGCGCTGCCGGAGGGGCCGGCCAGGCACTTCTGCAGACCGGCGGTGACGGCGTCGAGCTGCCAGGCATCGGTGTCCAGCACGTTGCCCGCCAGCGAGGCAGTAGCATCGGTATAAAAGAGCACGTCATGCGCGCGGCAGATCCGGCCGATCTCTTCCAGCGGCTGGCACATGGTGGTCGAGGTATCGCCCTGCACCATGGCGAGTACCTTCGGATTCACCTCGCGAATGGCGGTTTCGACCTGCTCGGGCGTAAAGACCTCGCCCCACTCGACCTCGATGATGTGCACCTCGGCGCCGGCGCGTTCGGCGATTTCGCGCAGTAGATGGCCAAAGCGGCCGAACACCGGCACCAGCACCCGGTCACCCGGCTCGATCAGCGACACCAGAACGGCCTCGATGCCGGCGCGCGATGTGCCGTCAATCAAAAGTGTGGCGTCGTTTGTTGTGCGAAAGACCTCGCGATAGAGCGCCTGGGTATCGTTCATGCAGGCGGTCATCGCCGGGTCATACTGGCCGATCAGCGGTGCAGACATGGCGCGCAGCACGCGCGGGTCGGCGTTGATCGGGCCGGGGCCCATCAGAAGACGTGTGGGGGGATTGAAGGACTCAAGCGACATGGCAGGCAACCTCGTTACGATCGTTTCATAACGATGCTATAGGAAACCATGGTTGCAGCGCGACCCCCTGATGATTGATTTTTATCATCACCCCGGGGCCAGAACGCTGATCGAGCGAGCGCATCAAGCTTTTATGAAACTTAACCTAGTAGGATGGTCGTTTTGCAGTGTCATGATTGCAGCAGTAACGTAGCGTCACCGGACAGGCGTTGCCTGTCACAAGGGATAACAAGCCATAAAAAGGAACCTTCCCATGATCAAACGCCAGACGCTTACTGCAATGCTGTCAGCGACCGTCATGACGCTGGGGGCGCTCGCCATGTCTGCCACCAGCGCTCAGGCCGGCGAACAAAAGTTCATGACCATCGGCACCGGCGGTCAGACCGGCGTCTACTACGTGGTCGGACAGTCGATCTGTCGCTTCGTCAATCAGGGGGACAGCGGCTATCGCTGTAATGCCCCGTCGACCGGCGCGTCAGTGGCCAACGTCAACGGTATTGAAAATGGCGATCTGGATCTGGGCGTGGCCCAGTCCGACGTGCAGTACAACGCCTACAACGGTGAAGGCCAGTTCGAAGGCAAGGCCCATGAAGACCTGCGCAGCGTCTTTGCCATGCATGGCGAGCCGCTGACGCTGGTGGCCCGCGCCGATTCCGGCATCAAAACGCTGGATGATCTCAAGGGCAAGCGCGTCAACATCGGCAACCCGGGCTCCGGCAACCGTGCCACCATGGAAGTGGTGATGGCCGCCAAGGGCTGGACCACCAGCGACTTTGCGCTTGCCTCCGAACTCGACAGCGCCGAACAGGCGTCCGCACTGGCTGATAACAACATCGACGCCATGGTGTTCGTCGCCGGTCACCCCAACGGTTCGATTCAGGAAGCCACCACTACCACCGATGCCCGCATCATTCCGCTTGACGGTGAAGTCATCCAGAAACTGGTCGAAGAACATCCCTACTACAGCTTCTATACCGTGCCCGGTGGCATGTACAAAGGCAATCCGGACGACGTGAAAACCTTCGGTGTCGGCGCGACCGTCGTCAGTTCCGAGAAGGTGGACAACGATCTGGTGTACGCCGCCGTCAAGGCTGTGTTCGACAACTTTGATCGTTTCAAGAAGCTCCACCCTGCCTTCTCCACGCTCGACCCCGAAACCATGGTCAATCAGGGCCTGTCGGCGCCGCTGCATGACGGCGCGAAGCGCTACTATCAGGAAAAGGGCTGGCTCAGCGAGTAAGCCCGGCTGACCCGGGCCGCATCAATGGCGATACGGGTCACCCTTGACGACGCAACGCCTCCATCCGGGGGCGTTGCGTCATTTCCGATCCGGGCCTGTGCTCCGGAAAGGTATTGCCGCCAGAGGATGCGGACATGAACACAACTCCCTCTTCGACCGAACGCCCGGACGTGGATGCCAGAGAACTGGCCGCCGCGGCCGACACCGGTGGCCGCCAGCTGCAGGGGGCTGCCGCCCGCCTGCTGCTAATCGTGGCCGTGGCCTGGTCGCTGTTTCAGCTCTGGATCACCTCACCGCTGCCCTATGCCCTGGGCTTCGGCGTTTTTGGCGCCACCGAGGCACGCTCGATCCATCTGGCGTTTGCGCTCTTTCTCGCCTTTCTCTCCTGGCCGGCGCTCAAGCGCTCGCCGAAGGATCGCATTCCGGTCACGGACTGGGTGCTGGCCTTTGTGGCCGCCTTTTGCGCGCTGTATATCTATCTGTTCTATGACCAGCTTGCCAATCGACCCGGCAACCCGATCACACAGGATGTGATCGTTGGCGTTGCCGGACTGATACTGCTGCTGGAAGGCGCGCGTCGGACACTGGGGCCGCCGCTGATGATCGTGGCGCTGGTCTTTCTGGGCTACTCGCTGGCAGGCCCGTACATGCCGGGCATGCTGGCCCACCGCGGCGTCAGCTTTGAGGCCCTGATCAATCACCAGTGGCTGACCACCCAGGGGGTCTTCGGGATCGCGCTGGGGGTGTCCACAAGCTTCGTGTTCCTGTTCGTGCTCTTTGGTGCGCTGCTCGACAAGGCCGGTGCCGGCAACTATTTCATCAAGGTCGCCTTCTCGATGCTGGGCCACTATCGAGGTGGGCCGGCCAAGGCGGCCGTAGTGGCCTCCGGGCTGACCGGGCTGATCTCGGGCTCCTCGATTGCCAATACGGTCACCACCGGCACCTTTACCATTCCGATGATGAAGCGGGTCGGGTTCACCTCGACCAAGGCCGGTGCGGTTGAAGTCGCCTCCTCGGTCAACGGTCAGATCATGCCGCCGGTCATGGGTGCGGCGGCCTTTTTGATGGTCGAGTACGTCGGCATCCCCTATATCGAGGTCATCAAGCACGCCTTTTTGCCGGCGATGATCTCCTACATCGCACTGTTTTATATCGTTCATCTCGAGGCCATGAAGGCCGGTATGCAGGGACTCAAGAGCGCCAACCCACCGAAGCCCTGGCTTTTCAAACTGCTGGGATTTGCCACCGGTCTGGTCGGTCTGATGGCGCTCAGCGCTGCGGTTTATTACGGGCTGGGCTGGCTCAAGCCGGTGCTGGGCGACTCGACGCCCTGGGTGGTGTCGGTGGCGCTGGTGGTGATCTATGTCGCCCTCCTGAAGCTTGGCGCACGCTATCCGGAGCTTGAACACGATACGCCTGACACCAGCATCACGACCCTGCCCCAGACGCGACCGACCGTCATGGTGGGTCTGCACTATCTGCTGCCGGTAGTGGTGCTGGTCTGGTGCCTGATGGTCGAGCGGCTCTCGCCGGGGCTGTCGGCCTTCTGGGCCACCGTTTTGATGATGGTCATCATGGTAACGCAGCGCCCGCTGAGCGCTCTTTTCCGCGGCCGGCTGGAGCTCGGCAACCACCTGCGCGAGGGGTTTATTGATCTGTGGAACGGGCTGGTCGACGGCGCGCGCAACATGGTCGGCATCGGCATCGCAACCGCCACGGCCGGTATCATCGTCGGCGCAGTGTCCCAGACCGGCGTCGGCCTGGTACTGGCCGATCTGGTCGAACATCTCTCCATGGGCAGCCTGTTTCTGATGCTGCTGCTGACCGCCATCCTGAGTCTGATTCTGGGCATGGGCCTGCCGACCACCGCCAACTACATCGTGGTGTCGGCGCTGCTGGCGCCGGTCATTGTGCAGCTGGGCCAGCAGCAGGGGCTGATCGTGCCGCTGATCGCGGTGCATCTGTTCGTGTTCTATTTCGGCATCATGGCCGATGTGACCCCGCCGGTGGGTCTGGCCTCCTTTGCCGCGGCGGCAATCTCGGGCGCCGATCCGATCCGCACCGGCTTCCAGGCCTTCTGGTACAGTCTGCGCACGGCCGCCCTGCCGTTTCTGTTCATCTTCAATACCGACCTTTTGCTCATCAATGTCGATCTCTGGCACGGCATCATCATTTTTGTGGTGGCCACTGTCGCCATGCTGGTCTTCGCGGCGGCCACCCAGGGCTGGTTTGTGGTGCGCAACCGCTGGTACGACACCATCCTGCTGCTGCTGGTGGCCTTTACCCTGTTTCGCCCGGGCTTCTGGCAGGACATGATCGTCCCGCCGTATGAGGAGATACCGCCGGCGCAGTTTTCCCAGGCCTACGGCGAGCTGGGTGACCAACAGTCCATGCGCGTCGGCATTGAAGGGATCGACGACTACGGCGCGCCGATGAGCCTGATCATCGAAGTACCGGCCGTCGAGGGCGATGACGGTCAGGCACGGCTGGACACTCTGGGGCTGACGCTTCGACAGGACGGTGATACCACGCTGGTGGACATGGTCGGCTGGGGGAGCCAGGCAAGCGAACTGGGCTTTGACATGGACCAGACGATCACGTCGGTGGGCCTGCCCCGCGAACGATTTGCCAAGGAGTGGCTGTGGATACCGGCGCTTGCGGTACTGGCACTGATTATTTACTTGCAGCGCAGGCGTCGAACGGATCAGACTGATACACGTGCGGCATCAACGGCTTCCTGACCCGCTGGCGCCGCCCGTGCAGGTCCGGACGGCGCCGGCTACGATGCCCGACAGATCCTGTCAAAAAGATAAAAGTTTAAACCGCGCTCAACTTTTTAAAGGCAGGCTGTGGATTAATTGCTGTCATGAGCGTTAAATAGGACCAGATCAATACCAATTCGAGGTGGACCATGACCGGTGAAAGACCCAGGCGAATCGATGCGACCGATATCTACCACACGACCCGTGCGGTACGACATTGCAGTCTCGATCCTTCCATTCGCTGTCTGGCAGAGCTTCGCACCTCGCAGATCAACGGCGGCTGCGACAACTGCGAGAACCTGCGCGTCAGTGAAGCCGAATCACTGGGCATTGATGCCGACAAGATCCGCGAGCTGGCACGCTGGGCCGACTCCGACCGCTTCACCGCTCGCGAGCGCGCGGCGCTGGCCTGGTGTGAGTCCTTCACTCATTTCCGCCCGGTGGATGCCAGTACCCGCATGATGGCCATCAACACCTTCTCGCCGCGTGAACTGGCCGACCTGACCCTGGCCATCGAACTGACCAGTACCATGTCGCGCGTGGCACGCCACATGGACAGCGAAGCTCGCGTGGGCTGACATGTCTTTCCGGTGGTCGCCACCGGCATGATTTGATCTGGATCAGACCTCGAAAGATACGATGCTCGTAGCATGGCGATATCACCGCCTGCCACGAGCATCGTCATGTTGTCACCTGCCCCTCGACCCGATTGTCCCGCTGTTCCGTTCTCTCCGGACGCTGATCTGCTCAAGCGTCATGACGGCGCCGGGCCACGCTATACCTCCTATCCGCCGGCCACGGCCTTTACCGATCATTTCGGCTCTGAACAGCTGACCCGGGCACTGTCGCG
The DNA here is from genome assembly GCF_900112585.1 of Kushneria avicenniae. Lineage (GTDB taxonomy): Bacteria > Pseudomonadota > Gammaproteobacteria > Pseudomonadales > Halomonadaceae > Kushneria > Kushneria avicenniae. Next base: position 48,419 of record NZ_FOLY01000003.1, read on the forward strand.
CAGCAATGCCGGTGATCGCGGTCTGTCGCTTTATGTCCATATCCCCTTTTGCCGGCGCATCTGCTTTTACTGCGGCTGCCACCGCATCGCTACCCGCCAGACGGCCATGGCCGAGCCCTATCTGGATCGGCTGACGCGTGAAATGACCCTGATCGGGCGTCACCTGGACAACCATCGTGTGGTCGAACAGCTTCACTGGGGCGGCGGCACACCGACTTTTCTGGACCTTGATCAGATGAGTCGGCTGATGGACCAGCTCGGTGCGCACTTCACACTCTCCAGTGCGCCGGAGCGTGACTTTGCCATCGAGATCGACCCCCGCGAGGCCAATATCTACACCCTGCGCCATCTACAGTCGCTGGGGTTCAATCGGCTGAGTCTGGGTGTGCAGGATCTGAACGTGCGGGTGCAGAAGGCCATTAACCGGCTCCAGCCGCGAGAGCTGAGCGAGAACCTCATCGACGAGGCCCATCGGCTCGGCTTTCGCTCGCTGAATCTGGACCTGATCTACGGCCTGCCGCATCAGAGCGTGGCCAGCTTTGCCGACACCCTGGACCAGGTGATCGACATGGCCCCGGCCCGACTGTCAGTTTTCAACTATGCCCATCTGCCCGAGCGCTTTCTGCCCCAGCGGCGCATCAACAGCGCTGATCTGCCGGACACGGCCACCCGACTGGCCATTCAGTGCATGATGGTGGAGAAGCTGACACAGGCAGGTTACCTCCATATCGGCATGGACCACTTCGCCAGACCCGACGACAGCCTGGCCGTGGCGCAGCGCGAGGGAGAACTGCAGCGCAACTTTCAGGGCTATACCACCCACGCCCACTGCGACCTGGTCGGCCTTGGCGTATCGGCCATCAGCCAGATCGATGACGTTTATGCCCAGAACACGACGCAGCTCGAGGGCTGGCAGGACGCCATCGACCACGGACGGCTGGCCACCTGTCGCGGCGTGCGGCTGAGCGGCGACGACCGCCTGCGCCGCGACGTGATCCATCGGCTCATGTGCGACATGCAGCTTGATTTCGACGCCATCGAAGCGAATTTCGGCATCGATGCGTCATACTATTTCGCTGATGTATTTGAAAGACTTGCCACCTTTCGACGAGACGGTCTCATCGAATATGATAAGAACCTGCTTATGGTAACCCCCATGGGGCGACTGCTGATCCGCCAGCTGGCCATGACCTTTGATGCGCATCTGCCGTCCGAACCACGGCAGCGGTTTTCGCGGATGCTCTAGGCGTACGTTCCGGGCAGGGATCAACTGGCCGGCTCAATGTTCGCCACTGGCACCAGGTGGCCGCGGATCCTGGTGAGCCCGCCACCTCACACCCATGCACAGGAGCCTGCCAGGCCAATGAACACCTCTCATCTTCACCGGACACGCTGCCAGACCTGCTCGCTGAGCTCGCTTTGTCTGCCGCTGTCCCTGTCATTTGATGATGTTGAGCAGTTCGACACCATTGTGCGCCGCCGTTCACCGCTGACACGCGGTGAGACCCTCTACATGCAGGGCGAAAAGTTTGAAAATGTTTATGCCGTGCGCAGTGGCAGCCTCAAGCAGACCATCATTGAGGCCAACGGCGAGGAGCAGATCACCAGCTTCTATCTCCCCGGCGAGCTGGTCGGCCTGGACAGCATCGACAGCGACACACACCCGGGCTTTCTGACGGCGCTGGAGCGCACCACGGTCTGTGAAATTCCCTTCAAGCGGCTGGAAAGCCTCTCGGAGCAGTTGCCGGAGCTGCGCCATCAGCTCTATCGCTGCATGAGCCGCGAGATTGTCGATGACCGTCGCCTGATGCGACTTCTATCCAGCAAGACGGCCGATGAGCGTCTGGCGAGCTTCTTTCGCAATCTGTCGGTGCGCCTTGATCGCTGCGGCCACAGCGCCGTGCGCTTTCGCCTGCCGATGTCACGCAGCGATATCGGCACCCATCTGGGACTGGCCATCGAAACCATCAGCCGCGTACTGGGCCGATTCCAGCAGCAGGGACTGCTCAACATCCAGGGACGTCAGGTCGAGATTCTGGACATGGTGGCCCTGAGCGAGCGCGCGGGCATCGTCACTCCCTGCTGTGGCGAGCAGAAACACGCCTGATTGCTGATGACGGGCCATAAACAAAAACGCCCCGATCGTGTCGGGGCGTTTCGGTATGCATGGCAGGCAGCTTCAGTGCGCCTCGGCGACCGCGATCGGCGCGCTGTCTGCACGTTCCTGTTGCAGCGCCTCGAGAATCACTTCGCGCAGGACAGGCAGATGCGAGCCTTCCAGATCACGAACGGCACTGACCAGCGTCAGCCGGCTCTGACGCGCCTGATCCAGCAGCGGCTCAAGATCGCCCGGATTGAGCTCCAGACGATAGCGACGCTCGAAGGTCGTGCGATCAATGCGCCCACTTTCCCAGGCATGGCGCAACCGACGCGACGGCGCCACGGCGCGATACCATTGCTCGACCGAGAGTTCCTCTTCGCGCTTGCCGCGCGGCCAGACCTGATCCACCAGCCAGCGCGCCCCGTCCTGCTGGTTCGAGTGCTGATAGACGCGCTTGAGGCGGACATCGCCAATAAGCATATTACCCCCTGCAATGATGTTCCCGGACCCGAGGGCCCTTCTTCTTTTGAGGTGACAGCACGTCAAGAATACACCCGGTGCCAGGTCGTTTCACCCGCGAGGGACGGCGCGGCACAATCGCCCTGCCTTCCAATGTCTCATACCCGCCAACCATGCGGCTGATAGCGAATACAGGTCAGTGGCGGAGATCACTCGTGCTGACCTGCCCGGTCATGCCATGCCAGGATGGCCGAAAGTACCTCATCGGGGTACTCCTCGTGCACCGACAGTCGACCATGGGGCAGCGATACCATATCGATGCCGGGCAGCGTGCCCAGCGCCTTCATTTCGGCGCGGGAACGCGGCGGCATCCGTTCGCTCATGATCACAAGCGTTCGGGCGCTGGCCCCCTTGAGCGCGGCAACGCAGGCCTCGCGGCGATTGAAGGGGTCCACGGCGCCGGTTACAAAGCGTATCGAGCCATGACGCGCACCGGGCGTACGCGCCACCTGACGCTTGGCCGCCAGACGCTCGCCCGACAGCCAGTTCGGGGTGTCATAGACATGCTCGCCGGCCATACGGCGCAAAAACCAGTTGCTGACGTTGAGTCGATAGATCCCGGCGCCGATGACCGGGCGATCAAACCAGGCGCGCAGATGGCCGAACCACGGCTTGTGCTCGCCGGCCATGGTCGGAAGCGGCCCGCGCCAGGTGGGCGCAATCAGCACCAGCCGGTCGGCAGCATCCGGATGCTGCTCCAGATGACGAATGACCATCCCGGCACCGTGGCCGGCCGCAATGATCATTTCGGGAAGAAAGACGACCTCATCGAGCAGGTAGTCGATAAAGGCCGTCAGCATGCCCGGCTCGGCCTCCATGAAAGGTCGCGGGCGATCACCAAACCCCGGCCAGTCCACCGAAACCGTTGTGAAACGCTCGGTCAGCCCCGCCTGCAGTGCATCCATTTCGTGACGCGTTGAAATGCTCGATAGCGCCGGCAGCAGCAGCACTTCCGGCCCCTGGCCGCGGCGGGTCATACCAACCTCGATGGTCATCCCGCCCCACGTCCAGTGCAGCGTCTCTTCTGTCACATCACTTTCCATGCTGCTGCTCCCGTTGCCTGAATGCTGTTTGCTGACCCGCGTCATCCTTCACGGCCCATCCATCATGACACAGATCACCAGAACCGGCGGCGAGACGCCCGACCTCGCGCCCTGTCATCAGAACGTCATTGAATGGACACAAACTCGAATCGTCTTACGGGATTCAACAGCAATAACAATGGGGAGAACATCATGCAGATGCTGGCGCTTTACAGTATCAAGGGCGGCGTGGGCAAGACGGCCTCCGCCGTTAACCTGGCCGCCCAAGCCAGCCTTAGCGGCCGGCGCGTACTGCTATGGGATCTGGACCCGCAGGCGGCCACCACCTTCTATCTGCGCAACAAGCCCCGAATACGCGGTGGCGGGGTCGAAAAGCTGGTCAAGGGCAAGGCCACACTGGAAAAGACCATCCGCGGCACCGAGCTCGACCACCTGGATCTGCTGCCGGCCAGCCCTGAGGCCCGTGACATGGACATGCTGCTGGAGGGGCGCAAGGCAAGCCGCCTGCGCAAGATGCTCAAGCCGGTCAGCAACGATTACGATCTCGTCATTCTCGACTGTCCGCCGGGGTTGTCCACACTGTCAGAGCAGGTGTTTTCAAGCGTGGATGCCCTGCTGGTACCGGTCGTGCCCACGACGCTGTCGATGAGGACCCTGACCCAGCTGCAGCAGCATCTCGACGGCGAGCACATCACGACGCCGCTGTGGCCCTTTTTCACTCTGGTGGATCGCCGCCGTAATCTACATCAGGAGAGCATGACAGGCTTTCACGAGCAGTGGCCCGCCCGACTGTCGGCCAACATCCCCTATGCCAGCGCGGTCGAGCAGATGGGCGTGCATCAGGCCCCCCTGACACAGTTCGCCCCGCGTACAGCCGCCGCCGTGGCCTACCGCAATTTATGGGAGGAGATTGCTGGACGGCTTTAAGGCGCCCGGCATTGGGGCAATGCAGACCATTGCCCCGACGAACGCTTGATTCTAGCGCCCTGCGCCCCAGATACTGCCCAGTGAGCTCAGAAGATTACCGGACACGCCCTGACCGCCCAGATAGTTGAGCATGACCGGGGCAAACTGGCTGACCATGCCGGCATCCATGCCCAGCATGCTGAAGGCGCTCGAGGTCAGCGACGATGTGTTGCCGCTCTGGCCGCCACCCATGCCGGAGAGTTTCGACAGCATCGACTGGCTGCCGGACATCGCCTGAGCGCTGGAGAGCAGGCCATCCACACCCGGCGCCTGATTGGAGAGCTGGTTGAACTGATCGCTGCCCATCTGGCTCTTCGCTGCCGCCAGCAGCGCTGCCGAGCCGCCGATGGCCTGGGCCTGGCTGACCCCGAGCTGGTCGGTCAGCTGGCCAATCAGCTGCGACGCCTGCCCCAGATTGTTATTTGTCGTGCCCACCGCGGCCGCCTGTTGCTGACGCGGCGCATTGTCCTGCCCCAGCAGTTGCCCCAGCTGCGAAGAGAGTCCCGAGCGGTTCTGCTGGCCCTGTTGTCCCTGCTGCACGGGCGTTCGTGTCTGCTGGCCCTGACCGTTCTGACTGTTCATCGCTTCCATGGCCTGATTGACGTCCCCCAGATTGAACGCCATGGCCGAGGTCGACAGACTGACCATCCCTGCGCTTGCCAGTATCGCGATTGTCCTTTTCAACGCTGCTCTCCTGCCATGGACACGCCGGCAAACGGCGCGTCCGAAAGTGATCATCCCGAAAGGATTGGACAGACACTTGCCATCCGGGTTCGGCCAACCCTGGCACAGCCGCCATACTTTTGCCGCAGCAACCACAAGCCTGCGCCATTTTATTCCGATCCCATGCGACTCGCGCGCCGATCTGTACCAGGCTTGCGAGACAACAGGGAGTCCTCTCATGTCCGGTTCTGGTACACCGATACAGCGCTCTCCGGGGCGGCTTTCATTTCTGCTGGTCACTTTCGCCTTTTTGATGGCCATGCTGGGCACCACCCTGCCCACGCCACTCTATCCGATCTATCAGACCCGGATGGATTATTCCCAGATCATCATCACGGTGATCTTTGCTGCCTACGCCGTAGGCGTCATCGCGGCCCTGATCGGTTTTGGCAGCTGGTCGGATCAATTGGGCCGACGACGTCTTCTGATAGCAGGACTGGGGCTGGCAATCGTCAGCAATGTGGTCTTTCTCTCAAGCCCTCAGCTGGTCCCGCTGTTGATCGGCCGTCTGCTGTCGGGGCTGTCGGCCGGTATCTTTACCGGTACCGCCACGGTCGCGGTCATCGAACAGGCCCCGCCCGAGTGGCAAAAGGGCGCAACGCTGACCGCCACCGCCACCAACGTCATGGGACTGGGGCTGGGCCCGCTGGTGGCGGGCGTGCTGGCGCAGTATGCGGTGTGGCCGCTGCATCTTCCCTACGCTCTGCACATCGTGCTGTGCCTGCTGGCCATCATTGGCGTGTGGTGGGCGCCGGAGACCGTCGAACGCCCCGACCGGGTGCATCTCCATATCCAGCGCCTCGGCGTGCCCGATGAGGTGCGCGGTGTCTTCATACCGGCGGGGATCGCGGGCTTTGCCGGTACCGCCGTGCTGGGACTCTTTACCGCGGCCGCGCCATCGTTCGTTCAGAAGCTCCTCGAGATCGACAATCTCGCCATGATCGGTGTGGTGGTCATCACGCTGTTTATCGCCTCGGCGCTCGGTCAGGCAGGCATGCGTTTTATTCCCGAGCGTCGACGTCTAATCATCGGCTGTCTGATTCTCGCCACGGGCGTACTGGTGGTCGGCAGTGCGATTGGTCTGGCCTCGCTCTGGCTAATGCTCATCGGGGCCGCCATTTCAGGCGCCGGCCAGGGGCTGACCCTGCGCGCAGGCCTCGGGGAAGTGGTAGGCGCCTCGCCGGCAGATCGCAAAAGCGAGGTCACCTCGACCTATTTTGTGGTGATCTACGTGGCGATCTCGCTGCCTGTGGTGGGCCTGGGCGTCACGGCCGCACTGACCAGTCTGGTGGCCGCCGGCATTGTTTTCTCGGTGATTGTGGCGGCGCTGGCGCTGACGGCGATGGGCCTTTTGATCCGGCGCCAGCGCCGTGAAGGGTAATCCCCTGTTTCACATCAATGAAAGCACGAAGGTCCACAGGCAGGCATAGGCCAAAAGCGCCAGGCTGTAGCGCAGCGTGGCCCGCATGATGTCGGACTCCTGACCCACCAGCCCCACGGCGCCGGCGGCAATGGCGATCGACTGGGGTGACACCACCTTGGCCATGCCCCCGCCACTCGTGTTGGCCGCCACCAACAGGGGCTGACTGGCCCCGATCTGCCCGGCCGTTACGGCCTGCAGGTGGGCAAACAGGACATTGTTGTTGACCACCGAGCCGGTGATGAACACGCCCAGCCAGCCGATCACCGGGGAGATCAGCGGAAAGGCTCTGCCGGCTTCCGCCAGCGCCAGCCCCAGTGTTGACGAGGTGCCCGAGAAATTGGCCACATAGGCCACCGACATCACCAGACAGATGGTCGCCAGCGGTTTCCAGAGCTCGCGTGTCACGGTCAGCAGCTGGCCGGCACTCTGGCGCAGCGACAGGGTTTTCGAGGTCAGCGTGGTCACGATCACGGCAAGCAGTATGGCCGTACCCGACGCCCCCACCAGCTCGATCCTCCAGAGCGCCGCCAGCGAATGCGCCGCCGAGGCAATGGGCGGCAGCTCCTGCACCTGCAGATGAAGCCCCGGCATCGGCCACTGAATCACGGTGACTGCCAGCGCACCACCTGCAGCAAACAGGGCACGAAAGGCCGGCAGACTCCAGACCATGATGATGGCGGTCAGAATATAAAACGGCGACCAGGCCAGCAGAACCGCTGTTAGAGGCCAGCGTCTGGCACTGACCGGCGGCGCGCCGGGCTCGCGATAGACATGTGTCGGGCGCCAGAGACGCATGAACAGCGCCAGCGCAGCCATGGACAGCAGCGGCGGCACGATGTCCACCAGCTCCGGCCCCAGCAGGTAGAGCACCAGTGCCTGACTCCCCGAGAACAGTACGCCCACCAGTGTGACCACCGGCCAGGTCTGTTTCAGGCCGCGCCAGCCGTCCAGAATCATCACCAGCAGGGCCGGGATGAACAGCGTGGAAAGCTGCAGGATGGCGATCAGCATGGGCGCCAGCGCGCCGGTGGTCACGCCGCCCTGCTGCGCACCGACAATGATGGGAATGCCGATGGCGCCATAGGCGCCCGCCGCGGCATTGGACACCAGGCACAGCATGGCGGCTCGGATCGGCTTGAACCCCAGCTCCACCAGCAGTGCAGCACAGATGGCAATCGGCACCCCAAAGCCTGCGGCACCTTCCAGAAAGCCCCCAAAGCAGAAGGCGATCAAGAGCACCTGGATGCGCTGATCCTCCGAGATGGTCGCAATGCTGCCGCGGATGATCTCGAACTTGCCACTCTTGACCGCGATCCGGTACAGCCACACCGCCATCAGCACGATATAGCCGATCGGCCAGAGGCCATTGGCCATGCCATAGAGGGCAGCCATGACCGCCTTGTGCAGCGGCATGCCGAACAGCCACAGCGCCATGATCAACGACAGCCCCAGTGTCATGACCGCAGCCGTCAGCGCCTTGAGCCTGAATACCGTCAGGGCCAGTAAAAAAAACACCATGGGCAGGGCCGCGACAAGCGCCGACAACAGCGGCTGACCAAGGGGATTATAAATCTGTTGCCACATGAGCCTTGCCTCCGGGGAAACAGGTATTAGCGCGAGTCAGCGTTTCCCTGCATGAGGGCGTTGTCACAGGGGACGCCACGCGTCAGGCAGAGCAGATTATTGAGCGTGACCTGAGCGATCTCGCGCAGGGCCTCGGCCGTGAAAAAGCCCTGATGGCCGGTTACCAGCACATTGGGAAAGGTCATGAGCCGCGAGAAGACATCGTCATCAATGATCTCGGAGGAGTGATCCTGAAAGAACAGCCCGCTTTCCTGCTCGTAGACATCGATGCCCAGCGCGCCGAGCTGGCGCGACTTGAGCGCCTCGATCACGGCGCGGGTATCGATCAGTGCGCCGCGGGAGGTATTGATCAGCATCGCGCCCGGCTTCATGCGGGCAAGCGAGGCGTCATTGATCAGATGGTGGGTGGCCTCGAGCAGCGGGCAGTGCAGCGAGACGATATCGGACTGAGACAGCAGCGCATCCACCGTCACGATCTCGCCGAGGTCGGCAAAGGCCTCGGCAGGGAAGGGATCACTGCCCAGCACCCGGCACCCCAGTCCCTTGAAGATGCGCGCCGTGGCCAGACCGATACGACCGGTACCGACAATGCCGACCGTTTTGCCCTGTAGTGTCATGCCCAGCAGGCCATCAAGGGCGAAGTTGCCTTCGCGCACACGGTTGAAGGCGCGATGGGTATGACGGTTGAGGGTCATGGCCAGCGCCAGCGCATGTTCGGCCACCGCCTCGGGCGAATAGGCCGGTACCCGGGCAACGAAAAAACCGAGCCGTTCGGCGGCATCCAGGTCGATGTTGTTGAACCCGGCACAGCGCAACACGATCGCCTTCACCCCCATGTCCGCCAGCGCTTCGAGTACGCCCTCATCCAGCACGTCATTGACGAACACGCACACGGCGTCGCTGCCCTCGGCCAGTGCCGTGGTCTGCTGTGACAGGGCCACCCGCTGATAGATCAGCTCGAAGGGTGTATCGGCAAACCCTTCGAGCCGACCCTCTTCAAAAAAGCGTTCATCGTAGGGCTGGGCACTATAGAAGGTCACTTTCATGAAGTACTCCACATGGCGTCTGCTCTGACAGGTGATGGACTACGACTTTAGCAGGAGGCGCCGCAGCGATTTTGATGCAGGGCAAACGGCCAGAAAAAGGCACCCTTCACGCCACCATGAAACGGCGTAACATGATCTCTTGCCCGGCCCGGTTCTGAACGTTATTGATCCGATCAGACGCTATCGACCCGAAGAGTGCCTCATGCTGCAACCCGTATCCCGCCAGAGTGACCTGACGCTCGAGAAGACCGCCATTCCGCCACGCCCGGACAATGTCAGTACCTGGGCCCCGCTGTCGATTCCCGCCTTTCGCATCATCTGGATCGCCAACCTCTTCGCCAACCTGGGCGTCTGGGCGCAATCGGTGGCTGCGGCCTGGGTGGTGACCTCGGCTCAGTCCAGCCCCGTCATGGTGGCCATGATCCAAGTCGCCGCCGCCGCGCCGCTGGTATTGATGTCGATCGTGACCGGAGTGATCGCCGACAACTACGACCGGCGCAAGGTGATGCTGTTCGGGCTGGCCATCGAGGTGCTGGGCGGGGTCTTTATCACCGTGATTGCGTTCATGGAGCTGCTCACACCAACGCTTCTGATCGCCTCGATTTTGTGTGTCTCCGTTGGCGGGGCCATCACGACACCGGCCTGGCAGGCAGCCGTGAACGAGCAGGTGCCTCGCAATCTGGTCAGCAGCGCCGTCCTGCTCAACAGCGTCAACTACAACGCCGCCCGCGCCATCGGCCCGGCCATCGGGGGCATGTTGCTGGCCGCGCTCGGGCCTGCCTGGATATTCCTGCTCAATGTCGTGTGCTTTTGCAGCCTGATCTGGGCACTGTGGCGCTGGCGACGCGCAGTGCCTAAAAAGCATCTGCCCCCCGAGCGGCTGTGGGAAGGGGTCAAGGCCGCCATCCACTTCACCCAGTACTCCAGCGTGACGCGCCTGATCATGCTGCGCTCGTTCATCTTCGGGATTTCGGCCAGCGCCATCTGGGCCCTGCTGCCGCTGCTGGCCCATGAGCACCCTGGCGGCAATGCCTCGCTGTATGGCTACATGCTGGGCGGGCTCGGCATCGGGGCGATTGCCGCCAGTACGCTGGTCAATCGGGCTCGAAGGCGGCTGGGCAGCAGTCGCCTGATCAGTCTGGCGGCCATGACCCTGGGTGGGGTGATGCTGGTGCTGGGAGCAGTCGATGCGCTCTGGGCCGTGTTTCCGGCCCTGATCATTGGCGGCAGCTGCTGGATTGCCGCGGTCGCGTCCTACAACTCTTCCGTACAGGTGCTCGTGCCGGACTGGGTCAAGGCCCGCGCCCTGGCGCTCTATCAGACGGCGCTCTACGCCGGATTGACGATGGGCTCGTTTCTCTGGGGACATATGGCCGAGAGCCTCGATACGCAGATGGCACTGTTGATGGCCGGTGGCCTGCTGCTGGCATCAGCACTGGTGTTTTTGCCCTCGCGCCTGCCGGCGCTGGACAGCGACAGCCTCATGGGCGCCCCGGAAACGCCGACCGAGGCGCCGGACTTCGAGTTTGACCCTGCCCGTGGCTCGGTGATGGTGACCATCGAATATCGCATTGATGCCGATCAGGTCCGCGACTTCGCCCGAGCCGTACGCGCACTGCGCCGGCTTCGACTGCGCAACGGGGCCAAACGCTGGTCACTGTATCGCGATGTGGAAGCGCGCGATCTATGGCAGGAGGTGTTTCTGGTGCCCAACTGGTTGCAGCATCTGCGCATGCAGGACCGCCAGACGCTGGCCGACCGCGCCATCATCGAACGGGTCACCGCCATGCATGTGGGCACCGAACCACCCCGCATCCGCCACGGCGTGAGCTATCGCACGGCCCGCTACGACAGCGAAGGCGCTGCCCTCAGGCCGGTGCAGACCACCGTTGAGGATGACCATGCGCCCTGGGCGCTTGAGGATCATCCCACGGCCCCTGACAGCGCCGCCTCCGGGCGTTAGGCTGTGCTGCCCTTCCCGCGATGACCGGAGCCCTGCATGCGTGCTGACATGACCGCCGCCCACCACAGCCTGACCACGGTCTTCGGCCTTGAAGACTTTCGCGGCGGCCAGGCCCCGGTCATCGAGCGGGTACTGGCCGGGCGCTCCACGGCCGCCATCTTTGCCACCGGCGCCGGCAAGTCGTTGTGTTATCAGCTGCCAGCGATACACCTGTCCCATCTGACACTGGTGATCTCGCCGCTTCTGGCGCTGATGCAGGACCAGCTCGCCTTTCTGAAGTCCCGCGGTATCGCGGCTGAAAGCATCGACTCGACCATGGACCGCGATGCCGTACGCGAGGTGATGACGCATGCCCGCCAGGGGGAACTGAAAATCCTGATGGTGTCGGTCGAGCGGCTGCGCAACGAACGCTTTCGCCACTTTCTCCATCAGATCCCGATCTCGCTGATGGTGATCGACGAGGCCCACTGTATCTCCGAGTGGGGCCACAATTTTCGCCCGGACTATCTGCGTCTGCCCGAGTACCAGCGCGAGTTCAATATTCCCCAGGCGCTGCTGCTGACTGCCACGGCCACGCCCGATGTCATCAGGGACATGCAGCGAAGCTTTGCCATCGATCAGGGCGATGTCATTACCACCGGCTTTTATCGCCCCAACCTGAATCTGCAGGTGCGCCCGGTGGCACAGCCGCAGCGTCTTGACGCGCTGATCACATGGCTGGCCCCGCAGCAGGTGGCGGGTCAGGAAGCGGCCACCATCATCTATGTCACCCTGCAGCAGAGTGCCGAGACGCTGGCGCGCGCCCTGTCGGCCCGAGGAATCGGGACGCGTGCCTATCACGCCGGCCTGGGCGCCGAGGCGCGCGACGAGATTCAGCAAGCGTTCATGCGCGGTGAAGTGCCGGTGATTGTGGCAACCATTGCCTTCGGAATGGGCATCGACAAGCGCGATATTCGCAACGTCGTGCATTTTGACCTGCCCAAGTCGATCGAAAACTACAGCCAGGAAATCGGCCGTGCCGGCCGTGACGGTGCATCCTCGACCTGCCTGATGCTGGCCGGTCGTGACGGGCTGGGCGTACTGGAGAATTTCACGCACGGCGACACGCCCGAGCGCGAGGGCATCCAGCGGGTACTGGAGGAGATCAGGGCGGCAGGGCAGACACCGGAGCGTCAGTGGCCGGTCGTGATGAATACGCTCTCGCGAGACAGCAATATCCGGGCACTGCCGCTCAAGACCCTGCTGGTACGCCTTGAAATGCAGGAAGTGATCGCGCCCCGCTTTACCTATCTGGCCGAATATCGCCTGCGCTACGTGCTGCCTCCGCAGGCGCTGGCGGCGCAGTTCGAAGGCGAGCGCGCAGGGTTTGTCCGGTTGATCATCGACAACATTCCCATGGCCCGCACCTGGGGAACCGTGGATTTCGAACGCCTTCATCAGGCCGGGCTGGCCACCGGCATTGAAGCCACGCGCTCCCGCGTCATCACCGCGCTGGAATACTTTCAGGACAAGGGCTGGGTGGTGCTGGAGGGCAAGCGCATGACGGATGTCTTCGAAGTCTGCCAACCCGATATCGACCCACCAGGCCTGGCGCGCGAGCTGTACGACGGCTTTTGCCACCGCGAGCAGTCCGACATCGAGCGGCTATCAAAAATGCTGGCACTGTTTGAGACCGACACCTGCCTGTCCCGGCGCCTGGCGCTGCACTTTGGCGATTCGCATGTGCCCGAGCGGTGCGGTCACTGCTCGGTGTGTGACGGTCATGTGGCCCGGCTGCCGGCCCTGCCGATCGCCACGCCGCTCGAGGAGATCGACCTAGAGGCTCTGGCCGAGCCCTTCATCGAGCGTCATCAGGCGCACTTCCAGCGCCCGCCGACGCCGGAGCGGGTTGCGCACTTTCTCTGTGGGCTGGCCATGCCGATATTTACCCCACTCAAGGTACGCGGGCTTGCCGCGTTCGGCGCGCTGGAGGGCTATCCGTACCCGCAGGTACGTGCCAGAACCGAACAGATTCTGACGGCATGAGGCCTGGATGCGTCTGCCGCTGATTCATCACCCGGGCTATACGTTTGACTGGCCCGAACGCCATCCCTTCCCGATGGCCAAGTTTCGGGCCCTGCGCCAGAGGCTCTCGGCACTGGGCTTCGATGATGACCCGGTCATCGAATGGATCGCGCCAACCCCGCCCACCAGCCCCCAGCTGCTGCGGGCCCATACGCCGGAGTATCTGCAGATCTTCTATCTGGGCGACAGCGACCCGAAGGCCAGACAGCGCAGCGGTTTTCCCTGGTCGCCGGCACTGGTCGAGCGCACCCTGCTGGAAGTAGGCGGCACACTGGCAACCCTCGAGGCCGCACTGAACACCGGGCTGGCCTGCAACACCGCTGGCGGCACACATCATGCCTATCCCGACGCGGCCAGTGGCTACTGCCTGCTCAATGATCTGGCCGTGGCTGCGCACGAGGCCATGGCGGTTTACGGCGTTCGAAAAATTCTGATCATCGACTGCGATGTTCATCAGGGCGATGGCACCGCGTATGCCTTCCGTCACGACCCCAGGGTGTTCACCTTTTCGATCCACGGGGCGCAAAACTTTCCGTTCACCAAGCGCCAGAGCGATCTGGATGTGGCCCTGCCCCGTGGGACAGGGAACGCGGCATACATGTCAGCCCTGGCGCAGCACCTGCCCTCCCTGTTCGAGCAGGTCCGCCCCGAGCTGGTGCTCTATGATGCCGGCGCCGATGTCCACTCAGGAGATCGACTGGGGCATTTTGAACTCGATGATGCGGGCATGACGCAGCGGGAGACGTATGTGCTGGAGCAGTGTCTGGCGGCGGGCGTCCCCACCGCCGCCGTGATCGGCGGCGGCTACGACCGTGACCTGGCCGCGCTGGCCGATCGCCATGCGCGGCTTCATTGCGTGGCCCGCTCATTATGGTTATCGCGTTTCGACTAGCGGTCGGTAGACACACCCGAGCCCTGACGGTCCTTGAACAGCAGGGCAAACAGCACCAGCACACCCAGTGCAAAGAGCGACGGGAACAGCCAGATGGACTGCCAGTCGGTCGCGCCGGCATTGGCGAAATGCTCCGTGATCCAGCCCGCCACCTGGAAGCCGATCAGCATGCCCACCCCATAGGTCGCCAGGGTAATCATGCCCTGCGCCGAACTCTTGACGTGTTCGCCTGCCCGGGCATCGGTATAGATCTGCCCCGAGACAAAGAAGAAGTCATAGCACACGCCGTGCAGCGCGATCCCGACCAGCAGCATGAACGCCACCCCATCGGCATCGCCAAAGGCGAACAGCAGATAGCGCAGACTCCAGGCCAGCATGCCCACCAGCAGGGTCAGCTTGATCCCGAAACGCTTGATGAAAAGAGGCAGCAGCAGCATGAACAGCACTTCCGACAACTGACCCAGGGTCATCTTGCCGGTGGGGTTGGTCATGCCGATGTCGGCCAGGAAGGGATTGGCGTTCTGGTAATAGAACGCCAGCGGGATACAGATCAGAATCGAGGCCACAAAGAAGATGGCGTAATGACGATCCCTGAGCAGTTTCAGGGCATCCAGACCCAGCACATCCCTGAGTTGTGACCCCCGCTCGGCACGCGGGGGCGTGGCCGGCAGCGTGAAGCTGTAAAGCCCCAGCAGCAGCGAGGCGATGGCACTCATCAGGAAGGTGTAACGCAGCGCGCCGGCTTCGATCGAGGCGCCCGAATCCCAGGAGAACACAAAGCTGATGACCAGACCGGCGATGATCCAGCCGATGGTGCCCCAGACACGTATGCGGGCAAATTCACGGGCCGGGTCGGTCATCTGACGAAAGGAGACCGCATTGACCAGTGCCAGCGTCGGCATGTAAAGGATCATGTACAGCAGCACCAGCGGATAAAAGGCGGTGAAGTCGTCACTGCGATAGAGCGCGAACAGCAGCCCTGCGCCGGCCAGGTGCAGCACCCCGAGCAATCGCTCGGCATTGAAGTAGCGATCGGCAATCAGCCCGATGATGAAAGGCGCAATGATCGCTCCCCAGGACTGGGTCGAAAAGGCCATGCCGATCTGTCCGCCAGAGGCGCTCAGATTGCTGCCCAGGAAGGTGCCAAGCGTGACAAACCACCCCCCCCATATGAAGAACTGCAGAAACATCATGATGCCGAGTCGTGAACGAAGCATTGTCATTGACTGATCCCCTCTACCTGCCCGCTCATGGGTTGCTTCAAAACATTCTCGGCCGAGCGCCTGGAAGCAGAACCCGCTTTATTGTAAACGTTTACATTTAACGCTTTCCAAAACTACGTTAGAACGCGCGTCAGTAATATCCGCAAAAGGTCCAGGATGCTTCAATCATCTCGACATGACCGCCCTGTTGAACCAGTATGGGCAGATAAGGATGTGTGAAAGCCGTTCGTCATGTTGTCTGGCATCTCTTCCTGCCCTGAATATGGATCAGGCTTATTGTGAAAACGTTTACCTTGAGTCTTCAGGATGTCGATTAACAAAGTGGCTCGCGAAGCCGGTGTATCGATTGCAACCGTCTCAAGAGTCATCAATAACACCGGCGCTGTACGGCCCAGTACGCGGGAGCGGGTGGAAGCCGCCATCGCCACGCTTGGCTACAGCGCCAACCGACTGGCGCGCAACCTGCGTACGGCGGAAAGCCGCCTGATACTGGTGCTGGTGCCGGATTACAGTAATCCCTTCTATGCGGGCATCGTCCGGGGGATTGATGCCGAAGCGGGACGCCGGGGCTATCACATGCTGCTGTGCGACACCGGCGCCGATCCCGATGCCCAGCGCACCTATCTGGAACTTCTGACCAATCGGATGGCCGATGGCGCCATTTGTCTGGACCCCGACAGCATTCAGGCCCTGACGGGCGAACAGACCCGCCATCTGCCCTGGGTGGCCTGCTGTGAGTTTGATGCCGCCAGCGGCGTGCCCTGGGTCGGGATCGACAATGCACGTGCCGCGACGGACGCCGTTCGCTTTCTGATTGAACGCGGCCGACGACACATCGCGATGATCGGCGGCGATGAGCGCTTCATGTACGCCCGCGAGCGACGCCGGGGCTATCTGACCGCACTGGAAGAGGCCGGGCTGACACCGCCCCCGGGAAGCCCTCTGGATACCTTCGAACCCGATTTCGATGATGGCTATCGGCTGACCACAAGGCTGCTGTCGGCCTCGCCCCGCTGCGATGCCCTCTTTGCCGCGTCTGACCCGCTGGCCGTGGGTGCCATGCAGGCCGTTCACGATGCGGGGCTGAAGGTCCCCGATGACATCGCCATTATCGGCTTCGACAATATTCCGCTGGCTGCCATGGTGCGCCCCAGACTGACGACGGTGGCCCAGCCGATGCAACGGCTGGGCGAGAATGCCGCACGCCTGCTGCTCGAACAGCTCAACGATCCGGAGCTGCCGCCAGCAGGCACTCTGCTTGAACATGAACTCATCGTCCGGGAAAGCGCCTGACGCTCACCGGATCGGACCAAGGAGGCATGAAAACGATGAAATCACTCAAGGGCCCCGGGCTGTTTCTCGCCCAGTTCGTGGGCGAAAAGCCCCCGTTTGACACGCTCGAAGGGTTGGCCGAGTGGGCTGCCGGACACGGCTATCGTGGCGTACAGATCCCCAGCGGTGAATCCCGGCTGTTCGATCTGGCGAAGGCCGCTGATAGCCAGGCCTACTGCGACGATGTACTGGCCACCCTCGATCGCCATGGCCTGCAGCCCACGGACCTGTCAGTACACCTGCAGGGCCAACTGGTGGCGGTGCACCCGGCCTATGATCAGTTGATGGACGGCTTTGCCCCGCCCGAACTGCGCGGCCAGCCCGATGCGCGTCAGCAGTGGGCCTGCGACCAGATCAGACTGGCGGCCCGGGCCTCGAACCGACTCGGCCTGACCACCCTGCCGGCCTTTTCCGGCGCCCTGGCCTGGCCCTACCTCTACCCGTTCCCGCAGCGCCCGCCCGGTCTGGTCGAGGCCGCCTTCGAGGAGCTGGCATGGCGCTGGCGACCGCTGCTGGATGCCTGCGATGAACAGGGCGTGGATCTGTGCTTCGAGCTGCATCCCGGCGAGGATCTCTTTGATGGCACGACCTTCGAGCGTTTCCTGGACGCCGTGGACCATCACCCCAGAGCGCAACTGCTCTATGACCCGAGCCACATGCTGCTGCAGCAGCTCGACTACCTCGGCTTCATTGACCGCTATCACGACCGCATCCGCGCCTTTCACGTCAAGGATGCCGAATTTCGACCCTCTCCCAGCCAGGGCGTCTATGGCGGCTATAGCGGCTGGGTGGAACGTGCCGGGCGGTTCCGCTCGCTGGGTGATGGCCAGATCGACTTCGGTGCCATCTTCTCGAAGCTGGCGCAGTACGGCTATGACGGCTGGGCGGTGCTGGAGTGGGAGTGTGCGCTCAAGCATCCGGAACAGGGCGCCCGTGAAGGGGCTGAATTCATCCGCCGCCACATGATCGATGTGGCCGAAAACGCTTTTGATGACTTTGCCGGCGTCACGCTGGACAGCGCTCAGCGCCGCCAGTTGCTGGGTCTGAAGGAACAACCGGGAGATCAATCATGACGGCTCCGATTCGCATCGGCATGGTCGGTGGCGGTTTCATGGGCCGTGTGCACCGCATGGCTCAACGCCTGGACGGCGAGTATCAGCTGGTCGCCGGCGCGTTTTCCGCCGACCCCGACAAGGCGCGCAGCAGCGGTGAGGCCCTTCACCTCGACCCGGACAGGGTCTATACCGACTTTGCCACCATGGCCGAACGGGAGGCTGCCCGCGAGGACGGCATTGATGTCGTCAGCATCGTGACCCCCAATCATCTGCACGCCCCGATCGCCCGTGCCTTTATCGAAGCCGGCATCCATGTCATCTGCGAGAAACCGCTGGCCGTGTCGCTCGAAGAAGCGCTGTCACTGCGCGCACTGGTCAAAAAGCACGGCGTGCAGCTGCTTTTGACGCACAACTACTCGGGCTATCCGGCCATCCGTCGCGCCAGAGAGCTGGTCCGTCAGGGCGCGCTGGGCGAGCTGCGGCTGGTACAGGTGGACTATGCCCAGGACTGGCTGAGCGAAGCCGGCAATGAAGGCTGGCGCGGCGACCCGACACTGGCCGGCCCGGCAGGCGCGCTGGGGGATATCGGCACTCACGCCTGGCAACTGGCCGACTATGTCGTCGGTCAGGACATCGAGACCCTGAGCGCTGATCTGCACACGTTCGTCCCCGGACGACAGCTGGACGACGCCGCCCAGGCCATGCTGCGTTACCGGGGCGGTGCCCGCGGGCGCCTGTCGGTCAGCCAGGTCTCGCCGGGCAATAACAACCGTCTGCAGCTGGCGGTGTACGGCAGCCGGGGTGGCCTGTATTTCGATCAGGAAAGCCCTGAAACGCTGTGGTTCGCAGAACTGGGCGAGCCGATGCAGCGCCTGTCTCGCAACGGCCCCGGCAGTGGCCCGGCGGATCAACATGCCAGCCGTGTCCCGGCCGGCCATCCCGAGGGCTATCTCGAAGCCTTTGCCCAGCTGTATCGCGACTTTGCCTGCCATCTGCGTGGCGAGCTGCCTGCCGACGTGACGCTTCCCGATGTCGATACCGGCTGTCGGGGGCTTGCCTTTGTCGAGGCCATGCTGGCCAGTGCCCGCGCGGATAGCGCCTGGACCGCTTTGGCGTACCCGGAAGAGTGATCGCAGGGGATTGAACGTATCACCGTTACGTTCGGCTTCCAGAGCCCCTGGAAGCCGAGCCTGCCGGGCCGGCCAGTGTCTCGGCAAAGGGGGAGAGATGGCCGTAGCGCACGTCGCGTCAATCACCGAGACGCTTGCCGCCGATAAAGCTCTGCGGCGTGGTCAGTACCAGACCCGAAGCCCGGCCACCAGCGACGTCGTCGACTCATTCCGGTCGTGATCGCGCTCGTGACTGATACCCATATAGGGGGCCACTTCACGCATCAGTTCATAGCGCAGCCGCAGCCCTGCTTCAGTGCTGTTGATCCCCTGCTCACGCTCATATTCGGGCACATCCTGCAGCGATGCATTGATTTCAACGCGCGGCTGCAGAATCAGTCGCTGAGTCAGGCGCATGTCATATTCGAATTCGCCTCGCAGGCTGACGTCCCCCTCCTCGCTGGCAAAGAGCGCCACATCGGTCTCGATCATGCCCGGGGCCGTGCCCTGCATGCCCAGCACGCCATAGGCGCGATCAGGATCGGGATTGACGTCATATCTCACTCCGGTCTGCAGACTCCAGAACGGCGCGACCAGATGACTGTACAGGGCCTGAAACTCGGTGCTTTCGGGCGAGCCATTGCTGACAGGCCCCTCTCCTTCGGTTTTCCACACGAACCGGTTTCGATCATTGCCCCACCAGCCCTGAGCATCCCATAGCCAGGCATCCGGACTGCCCGAGCCACTGCGATACTCCAGACGATCCACCATGACCTGACTATAGAGCGCATCATCATGGACGGGCTCCTCCCAGTTCCTCGGGGCGCCGCTACGCGGATTGACCGGTCCATCGGGGGTGACACTCTCCGGTGATGCGCGACCGGGCAGCGTCGGCTCAGCATGCGCCATCATGGGCGTCAGCAGCAGGGTTGTCGTCATCGACAGAGCCGGCAGGATCAGGCGTTGATCAGACATGATGGGCGGCCTCCTGCGGACGTACCTGCACGACCCGGAACATGCCGGCATCCATGTGATACAGCAGATGACAGTGAAAGGCCCATCGTCCCGGCTCATCGGCCGTCACCAGCAGTGACACCCGCGATGCCGGCAATACGCTGATGGTGTGCTTGAACGGTAGATGCCCGTCCTGACCATTTTCCAGCTCCATGAACATGCCATGCAGATGGATGGGGTGCTCCATCATGGTGTCATTGACCAGCACCAGTCGAATGCGCTCACCATAGGGAAACTCGAGGGGCGTGGACTGCGAATATTCACGACCATCAAAGGACCACATGTAACGCTCCATGTTACCGGTCAGATGCAATTCGATGGTGCGCGAGGGCGGGCGCCGGTCACGCATGGCCTCGACATTGCGCAGCTGGCTGTAGACCAGCACGCGATGATCGACCTCGGCCAGTCCGGTGCCGGGCTCATCAAGCCGATCGTACTGTACCTGCGCGACGCTGATGTTACCGGCACCGTGATGATCTGCATTGTGGCGAGCAACGACGCCACTGGCAGCGCCATGCTCATCGGAATCGGCATGACCACCGGAATCGTCATGGCGACCCATGTGTGACGTCATATCCTCATGGGACATATCGCCCATACTGTCATGGGACATGTTCATGTCCTTTCCCATGCCCATGTCTTTTTCCATGTTCATGTCCATCGCCATGCCCATGTCCTTCATGGTTCGCCGGGGAGGCTGGCGCAGCGGGGGCACCTCGGCCCTCAGCCCGGGGCGCGATGCGAGCGTTCCCACTGCAAAACCGCTGCGATCCATCGATTCCGCCATCAGGGTAAAGGCAAGCGCATCGCGGGGCTCAACCATCACATCGTAGGTTTCCGCCACACCGATCTGGAACTCATCAATGTCAACCGGCACCACCTCCTTGCCATCGGCCGCCACCACCGTCATGACCAGCCCCGGAATGCGAAAGTTGAAGTAACTCATCGCCGAGGCATTGATCACCCGCAGCCGGAGACGCTCACCCGGTGTAAAAAGCCCCTCCCAGCCCACCGCCGGATGGCGCCCGTTCATGAGATAGGTGTAGGTCGAGCCGGTCACATCCGCGATATCACGAGGGCTCATGCGCATGTTATTCCAGGCGAGACGGTCGCGAAGCGTCGCGGCCCAGCCCTTTTTATCCACATGCTCGAAAAAATCCCCGACGGTGCGCTCATGATGGTTGTAATAATCACTCTGACTCTTGAGCCGCGCCATGACCCGATGAGGGTCCTCAAAGGTCCAGTCATTGAGCATGATGACGTATTCCCGATCGACACGATGTCGCGGTGGCTCGGCAGGATGAATGATCAGCGGGCCGGTAAGGCCGGTTTGCTCCTGCATGCCGGAATGACTGTGGTACCAGTAGGTACCGTTCTGACGCACCGGAAATCGGGCCTCGAAGCTTGTGCCCGGCGCGATACCCGGAAAGGAGACTCCCGGGACGCCATCCATCTGAAAGGGCAGCAGCAGGCCATGCCAGTGAATCGAGGTGTCCTCGTCCAGATGGTTATGGACACGCAGAGACGCGTTCTGTCCTTCCCAGAACTCGATCAGGGGCGCCGGAATCACATGATTGACCGTGACCCCGGCGCCATGTCCGCTGGCGATGGCCACCTGCTCGCGCCGCACGTTGAAATCCAGCGATACCGACCGTGAGGCGCCACCGTTGACCTGCCCGATCAGTCCGGCACGCGGCGAAAGCGCATCCCCCCGGGCATATCCCGGCAACAGACCTTCAAGACCCGCCAGAACGCCGGTACCGGCCAGGGCCATTAGCAGACGGCGTCGCTCGCGGTCCATCGAATGATGTGTCATGGCGTGTCGAACCCGATAGGATAGAGAGTGAACCTGCGCCACACATTGACCTCGGCGTCGTCACCGCGGCAGGTGATCGACCAGCCCCGGGTTCACCGCTGGAGCAGGCACAACGCATGGCGTCAGGTAGTGGTGTCTCTATCCTGCAGGCACTCCCTGAGAGGAGCCTGAAAGAAACGCACTCGAAGCGCGGTTATCGGGCAGGCGGGAAATCGATATCGATGCGCAGCCCGCCCATCGAGGCTCTCGCGTAGCGTATCCGGCCACCATAGCGCTCCATGAGCTGCGCCAGAATGGAGAGTCCCAGCCCGTGACCGTGACGCTGTTCATCCAGACGCCAGCCACGCTGACCGAGCCGAGGCAATCGCGCCTCCGGTACGCCGGGGCCGTCATCTTCGAGTCTCAAACCGGGCGGATGGCTGCAAAGGGTCAGCTCAACGCGCTGGCGCCCCCATTTACCGGCGTTATCCAGCACAATGCCCAGCATTTCCATACCATCCTGGCGCTCCATGGGCAGCTGGTAATCAGCGGTGTGCGTCCCGGCCTCCAGGGCAAACATGACCTCGGGATAGAGCGACGAAAACATCTCGAGCAGGGAGTTGATGTCCGACATTGTCGTGCACTGCTGCCCGGTGTGCGGACCGGCAATGCGCGAACGCCGCAGCTCGGCATCCAGCTTTTCATCGATGTCGTCAAGACGCTCCAGAAGACGTGCCCGCCGCGTCTCATCCAGCGTGCGACGTGAACGCAACGACTGAATGACGGCCGTCAGTGGCGTCCTGATGGCATGCGACAGATTGGCCAGCGACTCCCGCGAGCGCTGCTGGCGCCGCTCCTGATCATCCAGAAAGGCGTTGAGCTGTTCGATCGGCGCATCCAGCTCGGAAACCGTTTCGATTTCAAGGCGCGCGCGCGTCCCCCGCTGCAGCTCGACCAGCTGGCGGGCCAGGCGTGAAAAGGGACGCAGTGCTCGATTGACGGCCACCAGATTCAGCAACAGCAGCACCAGAAGCACCGCAGCGGAGATGGCGCCAATCCACAGGTGCAGGCGTGCAAGCCCCCGCTCAACGCTGGCAAAATCTTCCCCGATGACCAGGGTAGCGGGATGCCCGTCCAGCATGAAGCGGGTACGCCAGAGCAGAAGCCGGTGATCGCGCCACTGCACTTCTTCTGCCTGCTCGGTGGGGCCTTTCAGCAAGGGGGCCAATGCTGACATCAGATCGGGATGAGAGCTCTGAACATGACCCTCTGCGTCCAGCAGATAGAAGTGATGAAAGATTTCGACATTGCCGGTCACCGTCCGAGCCATTGGTCTTTCAGGATCATTGGTGTTCTGAAGATGCCGGACGCTGTAGAGCGCCTCCTGCTGCAGTCGATCGGACAGAAACTCGCGCGCCAGGCGGTCGAGCAGCATGCCATGCAACAGCCAGGTCAGAGCGACCACCATCAGCGCCACAATGGCCAGCGTCCCCAGCAGGCGCAGGCGAAGGCTGCGTCGATCAGGCCGAAACAAGCATGTACCCCTCACCCCGTCGGGTCACGATGCGTTCGCGCCCAAGGCGATGGCGTAACCGCGCAATGTAGACCTCGATCAGATTCGGTGCGGCCGCATCCTGCTCAAGCGCATACAGCTGATCCAGCAGGTGACGCTTGGAGTGAACACGGTCGGGATAATGCATGAGATAGCGAAGCAGGCGAAACTCGGTCGAGGTCAGCACCTGCCATGCTCCCTGCCCCAGCCGATACTGCTGACGATCCTCGTCAAGGGAGATGTCGTTGACTTCCAGAACGCTGGCCATGGCGCCCGAGTGCCGGCGCAGCAACGCCTGCAGGCGTGCCAGCAGCTCCTCTTCATGAAAGGGTTTAACAAGATAATCATCGGCACCGGCGCGCAGCCCCTCCACCTTGTCGGTCCAGCCATCACGAGCCGTCAGAATCAGTATGGGCACCGACCAGCGCCGGGCCCGCCACTGTTTCAAAAGCTCGAGTCCCGACCCGTCCGGCAACCCGAGATCAAGAATGACCAGCGAATAGTCTTCGGTTCCCGCCAGCGCGCGGGCTGCGTGGACCGTGGCCGAGATATCCGTGCTGTAACCGGCGTCTTCCAGACACTCGGCCAGACTCTCCGACAGGAGTGCATCATCTTCCACCAGCAAGAGCTTCATCAAGATTCCCTGAGCGTCCAGCGCCTCGATGATCCAGACTGCACCGCCTGCCTGAATGCCGGCTGAAACCGGACGTCTGCCGGTTACTGCATTGCAGGCCCCCGAACCCCGGTGACAAACCCGTCCGGGCGAATGTGGGCCCTGAAGGCCTCCTGCACGTCATCGCTGGTCAGCTTTACGAACTGCTCTGCGGCGCGGGTCGTGGCGTCCAGAGGCTTGTCGGAGAGCGCCAGATTCAGCAGCGAGCTGCTGATGGCACCGTAACTTGCCGCCTGCATCGGCATGGCACGCAGCAGGATACTCTTGGCCCGATGCAATTCACTGTCGCTGACCGGCTCGTTCTGCATCCGCTTCAGGTTCTGAACGACCAGATCCCTTGCCCGGGCGGCCTTGTCAGGGTCACTGCCAAAGCTGACATTAAAACGCCCACGATGGGCATCCAGACTCAGATTCGAACTGACGCCGTAGACCAGACCGCGCTTTTCTCGCAGGTCCTGATGCAGGCGCGAGGCGAAATCACCGCTGAGGACCTGATTGCCCAGAAACAGCGCAAACCGGTCAGGGCTGTCGCGATTCACATTGAGCATCTGTGACATGATGACCTGCGACTGGCTGGCGGCACTGTCGGGCGTGTGATAGGCACCGGCGGCGTTGAGCGCCACTGACGGATACTCTACATCAGGCTGTTGCCCTTGCGCCTGCCAGTCACCGAAGTAACGCTCGACCTGATCACGCACCTGCTCGGGATTGACGTCGCCGACCACCACCATTGTGGTCATGTCCGGACGCGAAATACGCGCAAAGTACTGTTTAACGTCCTCGAGCGTGATGCTGTCGAGGGTTTCGGGCGTCGCGTGTCGCTGCTGGGGGTCATCCTCGGGCAACAATGCCCCGAGCATGGCATAGGCGTTCTGGAAACCCGGGCTTTCCAGACGGCCCGGCAGCGCCTGGACGCTCTGCTGCCTGATGGTATTAAAGGCCTCTTCGGAAAAATTCGGGTGGAGCTGATGGTCGGCCAGCAGCGCCAGTCCCTCATCAAGGTGCGCCTTCGGCACGACCAGCCCAAAGCTGGTGCCGGCGCTCTCCTCGGCGCCCAGCGCATCGACAGCGGCGCGCAGCGCTCGGCGATCCAGCGTCTGGCTGCCGTAACCGTACATGCCTTCCAGAATATCGCTGACTCCCTCCTTGCCCGGGGGCATCTGCACATTGGCGTTGGTATCGATGGCGCCACTCACCATGACGCGGTCACTGGCGGTCTCGGGCTGGACGATCAGGCGCAGACCGTTGTCCAGTCGATAGTCCTTTGGCGCAAGCGTCGAGACCGGGATATCGAGATTATCAAAGGCGTGCTCGGCCCAGGTCGGCAGCTCGACCGGCCCCTCGGGCGCCGACGTCAGATTCTCGGGCTCGCCATAGCCTTCGCTGCTGGTCGGGGCACCGGACGCTTCCGGCGTCAGTATTGCAGTCACCGCCCGCTCGGGAGTCAGGAGTCTTTTGGCGAGTGCGTTGACGTCATCCACCGTGACCGCTTCATACTGCGCCTTCATATCCTGCGGGGAGTCGAGTCCGCGCTTGATCAGGGCATCAGACCAGGCACTGGCCAGCCCGGAGACCGATTCGCGACTGGCATCCACCTCGGCAATGATTCGGCGTTTGGCGGCCTCGACCAGCGAAGGATCCACGCCGGTTTTGACCACGTCCGCAATGATCTCCTGCATACGGGCCCTGATCGGCGCCGGGTCACCGCCGCGGGGAAAGACACCGACGGCCATGGCCAGACCCGCGTGTGGCTGCAGCTGACCGCCCATGCCCCCCGCCAGTGCCGTGCCGTCATAACCCATGGCGGTCAGTTCCCCGCGCTCGGAGCCCAGCACATCCAGCAGTACCTGGGTTGCCGCAAAGTCGTCGTCCTGAAGGCCCGGTGTACGCCAGCCCATATAGATCGAACCGTAGGGGCTGTTGGTCGGCAGCTCGATGGTGCGCGCGGTGACTGGCTCGAAGTCAAAGTCGGGCCGCTCGGGCAGCGTTTTCTCGGGAATATCGCCAAAAAGGGTTTTTACCTGGCCGAGCGCCTGCTGCGGGTCCACGTCGCCGGCAATCACCAGCGTGGCGTTATTGGGCACGTACCACTGATCGTGGAACGCCTTCAGATCGGCCGCGGTAGTGTTGTCGAAGGAATCACGCGTGCCAAGCGGCGTCCAGGCGTAGGGCGTCCCGCGATAGAGTTCACCGACCAGCTGCGTATAAAAACGAAAGGCCGGATTGGAGAGATTGCCCGACACCTCCTGCTCGATGGCACCGCGCTCCTGTGCCCAGTCCGCTTCGCTCATATCGACCGCCTTCATGCGCGAAGCCTCGATGTTCAAAGCCACGTTCAGGTCATCGGCCGGCACGGTAAAGTGATACTGAGTGCGGTCATTTTCGGTAAAGGCATTCATGTTGCCGCCCATATTGGCCGAAATGACGGAAAGCTGATCCTTTGACAGGCCCGGTCCTCCGCGAAACATCATGTGCTCGACGGCGTGCGCGGTACCGGGAAACTCACTGGACGCTTCGCTGGAACCGACGTGGTAATTGACCTGAGTAGTCACTACCGGCGCCAGATCACTGTGCACGATTACGACCTCGAGACCGTTATCAAGCGTGGTGCGCAGGACGTCATCCGGCTGTTCCTGCGCCTGAGCGATCCCGATACTCGCCACGACCAGACACAGCCCCGCAAGAAGACGCCTCGACCGTGAGACTCCGCTCCACCCGCGGGAGCTGACGTTATCCATGATGCCTGCTGACTGCATGCTCGCTGATCCTTGAGACCCTGTTTCACCACACGGCCGCTTGCCGGACCGTACGGACTGACCTGAAAAGACGTGACATCGCCATGAAAAAGAGCGCCCGGGGGCGCTCTATCAGTAAACCATCGAGACTAGCTGGTATGCTCGCTGGGTTGCGGCAGGGCCGGCAACGAACGATCCAGCAGCTCCACGCTCTTGCGATAATAGTGCTGGCTCTTGCTGTGCTGGCCCAGACTGGCATAAAGCCTTGCCAGCTCGGCGCAGGCCACACCGCTGGGCCGCTGGCGGTGGCTGGCCTCGAAGTACTCCTGCGACTTGCCCCAGTAGGCGTTGCGCAGCGACAGCCGCCCCAGCGCCATCAGAAGCTCCGGATCGTTGGGACGCTCCTGCAACCATTTCTCGGCGGTCACCAGCTGACGCTCGGGCTCGACGGACAGCAGACCGTAGTGCGCCACCAGCCGGCTGTCCCAGCGGCTGCGCAGCGACTGACGGATCATGCTTTCGGCTTCGCCGGCGTCGTTGCCGCGCTCCAGAATGGCCGCCTGCAGGAGCACCAGATCCACATCGCCCTTGAGCGATTCCGGCATCTCGGCCCAGAGCGTGCGGGCCCGATCCGTGTCCTGTTGCTGATCGGCCTGGGTCAGCAACGCCAGATAGGTGCGACGCTCGAGCGTTTTGCGCTCTTCCTCGCTGATCAGGTCGTGACGCTCGAGCTTCGGCAGGAGCTGTCGCATACCTTCCCAGTCTTCCACGTTGAGATAGGCCTGTTTGAGCAGCTTGAGCACCTGCGGATGCTCGGGCATCTGGGTCTGAAGACGGGTCAGGGTGGCCAGCGCCTGCTCGGACTGCTGACGATCCAGCATCAGCTGAGCCTGCATCAACCCCACGGCGCTGTCGGCGCCCTCGGTGCTGTTGTGCGCCTTTTTCAACAGCTCGTCCGCCTGCTCGTGACGGCCCTGATAATGCGCTGCCAGTGCCGCGGAGAGATAGTTGACCAGCGGCGTGGAGGAGTCCTCGGCCGAGCGGGTCAGCGACTGCTCGGCGCGCTTCCAGCGGCCCTCGGCCAGCGCCACCAGTCCCTTGACGGTACGGTGCATGGCCTGACGGTTGCGGGTACGGGCATTCCACAGCTTCATGCGGCTGACCGGACGGCGCAGGCGCCAGAGCAGGCGCAGGACGAAATGCACCACCAGAAACAGCGCGAACAGCAGCAGCAGCCCGAACCAGAAGGAGGTCTGCAGCGAGATGTCGCCGACCCGGATCAGGATGTAGCCCGGCGTGGACATCATCAGCTGGCCGATCAGCGCCCCGGCCGCCAGCCCGACGACAATGAACAGGATCAGCTTTCTCATGAGGACGCCCCCTGCCCGCTGTTCTGGCCACTACGACGGGCGCTCTGCAGCTTGTTGATCGCCTCGATCGAGCCGCTGATATCGGGCAGCTCAGGGCTGATGTTCTGCTGACCCAGCTGTTCAAGCTGGTCGCGCAGGCGCTGAACGTTGCTGTCCTCGGTGCGGAAGTAGGTCGTGATCAGCGTCTCGGCACGCTCGAGGCTGTCCTGATAGATCTCCTGGTTACTGCGCATCACGCCCAGCTGTGCCTGTTCAAGCAGCAGGCGCACGTTCTGGCGCAGATAGCCTTCCTGGGTCGGCGTGATCAGCGCTTCCAGCGGCTCGTCATGACGACGTACCGTCACCAGATCCTTGAGCTGGGTGCCCATGCGCGAGAGCTGCTCGCGCCAGCCACCACTGAAGAGCGAGCCATCATCCTGCTGGGCCGCCAAGGCCTCGCTTTCCTGAGAGAGCGGCAGCTCGTCAACACGATCGGCCATCGCGGACAGCGTCAGGAAAAGACCGTTGTGATCGACGTTGGGCAGGCTTTCCAGCTGTGAAAGCTCTGAGGCGATCGCCCGACGAACCGGCAGCTGGGCCGGGTTGTCGATCTGCTGAAGCCGCCGGTCAGCGGTTTCAAGCAGCGAACGAGCACCGCTGACGTCACGCTCGAGCTGCAGGCGCTGGTTGGCCATGCGCAGCAGGTATTCGATTTCGGCGCTCTGCCACTGACGCTCATCGGTCTGCTGGCTGCGCGTGAGCTCTTCCATCACGCGCGACAGCGCCTGATCATTGTCCTCGAGCTGTGACGCAAGCTGGTTGATACGCTGATCGCGCGAGTCGAGGGCGCTTGAGACCTCACGAGAGGACTGGCTGCTGCTCTGCTGAACCTGATTGACGTCCTGGCGCAGCTGATCCATCTCGTTGCGCTGCTGCTCGAACAGCCAGGCACCGAAGCCGAGCGCTGCCAGAGCCAGCAACAGCAGGACAAGCAGGATGGGCAACATGACCGAGCGCCGCCCTTTCTTCTGACGCGGGCGGTTCTCGGGGCGCATGTCACCGGGTTCAAACGGGCGACCGCTGCTGCTGACCCCGGTTTCCGGCGAGGCCGTGTCGCCGGTACGTGCGCCCTCTCCGGTCACCGCGGCGTTTTCCGCCGCGCCCCCTGTCCCGGTGCCGGCACTCGTCGAGGCACCGGTGGCAGACGTACCGCCAGTGGCGGCACTGTCGGAAGAAGCCTTGCTGCGATCGTCGTTATCGTTTTCCTGCTTGCTCATTTATCGCTGCCCTTTTTTTAATCGGGTATGCCCGGCGCCTGCTGCCAGGCCATGGCCGAGGTCTCTGCCAATGTCTGCGGCGTGGCATCGCCGGCAATGAAAACACATTCAAAATGACATCTGCCTGCCATTGTAGCCAATCGCTGACTGGAAACGACCAGCGGTCGCGTCCGGGCCACCGGGGTACACCATTGTTCAAGGTACTCAATCTGCTCCTGACTGGTCACGATCAATACCGCAAACTCCCCTCGCGCCAGTCGCTCGCGGGCCGTCTCATCGGGTGGCTGAAGCCGGCGCTCATAGAGTGCCAGTCGAGACACCCGGGCGCCACGCTCGGTCAGTGTCTGCTCAATCAGCTCACGCCCCCCTTCCCCGCATACCAGCGCGATGCGCACGCCCTCGACGGCCTGAAGGCCGGGCAGCGCCAGAAGCGCCTCACTGGCACTGCCACTGCCCGGTGCCGGGGCGCTGACCTCAACGCCCAGCCCCGTTTTCAACACCTCGGCGGTACTTACCCCGGTGGCATGAAACTCCAGACCCATGGGCAGCTGAGGCCAGCGCGCCTCGATGGCCTCGATCAGACAACCGGCGGCAAACGGGCTGGTGCAGATAATGTGGCTGAAATCATCCAGATCATACAGGAGCGTACGCGCCTGTGGGCCCGGCTCGCGTGCGACCAAAGTCATGATCTCCAGCGAGCAGGGCTCAAGACCGACCCACACGAGTGCCTCCTCCAGCGCCTGTGCACGGGCACCGGGGCGGGCGATCAGGGCAACACGGTCATGATTCGAGGGCGATCGAGACATGTCAGATTTTCAGCGCGGTGGCCGCTCGTCAGCATACACGGCATCAAGGATAGCGCCGGCCCCACGGGCCAGCAGATCCTCGGCCACCCGAATGCCCAGCGTTTCCGGGTCGTCGGCCGGACCACGCGCTTCGGCATGGATGACCTGAGAGCCGTCAGGCGCCCCGACCAGCGCCCGCAGCCACAGCGTCTGGTTATCATCTTCCAGCACCGCATAGCCGCCGATGGGCACCTGGCAGCCGCCTTCCAGTCGCGTGTTCATGGCGCGCTCGGCCAGCACCTGCAGGCTGGAGAGCGGATCGATCAACGGAGCGATCAGAGCCCGCAGAGCCTCGTCATCGCTGCGACACTCGATGCCCAGCGCCCCCTGACCGCAGGCCGGCAGCATCACTTCCGGCGCCAGACGCTCGGCAATACGCATGTCCAGATTGAGCCGCTCAAGCCCGGAGGTGGCCAGGATGATGGCGTCAAACTCGCCGCCATCCAGCTTGCTCAGCCGGGTCTGCACGTTGCCGCGCAGGCTGAGCACCTCCAGGTCAGGGCGGGCGGCGCGAATCTGCAGCGCGCGACGCAGGCTTGAAGTACCGATACGCGCGCCCTGCGGCAAGGCATCGAAATTCGGATAATCATTGGAAACAAACGCATCCGTCGGCGCACCGCGATCCAGAATCGCATGCAGACCCAGCCCGTCCGGAAAGCTCATCGGCACGTCCTTCATGGAGTGCACAGCGATATCGGCAAGCCCTGCCAGCATCGCCTCCTCGAGCTCCTTGACGAACAGCCCCTTGCCGCCGACCTTGGCCAGCGGCGTATCCAGAATGCGGTCCCCGCGCGTGGACATGCCGACAAGCTCGACCTCGATGCCCGGATGCAGGGCCTCAAGGCGAGACTTGACGTGTTCCGCCTGCCACAGGGCGAGCTGACTCTTGCGGGTGGCAATTCTGATCGTGGCTCTGTCGGACACGAGCGCTCCTGATAGCGGTCAAAACGAGGAGGGCATGATAAAGCAGTGGCGCCCGGCAAAAAACAGTCATCACCTGCCTCGACGGGCGTGTGGCCTGCCGACAGGCCATCGACTTCTTGTTACACTGGCGCGCCCATGGAGGCGGCAATGTCCCGGCCTCCCGGTCCCGACCCTTTCGATGCAGGATCGCCAGCAGATGACACAAACCACCAATCAATCCTGGGGCGGTCGCTTCAGCGAGCCGACCGACGCCTTCGTGGCGGCCTTTACCGCCTCCATCGGCTTCGACCAGCGCCTTTATCATCACGACATCCGCGGCTCGATTGCCCATGCCACCATGCTGGCTGGCGTCGGCGTGCTGACCACGGATGAGCGTGACGCCATCGTGAGCGGCCTTGAGCAGATCGAGGCCGAGATCGAGCGCGGCGAGATCGAGTGGTCCGTGGCGCTTGAAGATATTCACATGAACATCGAGGCGCGTCTGACCGAGCGCATCGGCATTGTCGGCAAGAAGCTGCATACCGGCCGCTCGCGCAACGACCAGATCGCCACCGACATTCGCCTGTATCTGCGTGACGGCATCGATGCCGTGGCCGGCGAACTCTCGCGTCTGCGCCGGGGCCTGATCGAGCTGGCCGAGCGCGAGGCCGACACCATCATGCCGGGCTTTACCCATCTGCAAAGCGCTCAGCCGGTAACCTTCGGCCATCACCTGCTGGCCTGGCAGGAGATGATCGCCCGTGACCAGGAGCGTCTGCTCGACGCCCGCAAGCGAGTCAACATCATGCCGCTGGGCGCTGCAGCGCTGGCCGGCACGACCTATCCGATTGATCGTCACGTGACCGCCGAGCTGCTGGGCTTTGAGCGCCCGGCCGAGAACTCGCTGGACGCGGTCAGTGATCGCGACTTCGCCATCGAATTCACCT
Organism: Kushneria avicenniae; assembly: GCF_900112585.1. Classification (GTDB taxonomy): domain Bacteria; phylum Pseudomonadota; class Gammaproteobacteria; order Pseudomonadales; family Halomonadaceae; genus Kushneria; species Kushneria avicenniae. The sequence goes on from NZ_FOLY01000003.1 coordinate 80,552, forward strand.
CGTTTGCCAGCCTTTTGATGATGCACCTGTCGCGCATGAGCGAAGAGCTGGTGCTCTGGACCAGCGCCCAGTTTGATTTCATCGACCTGCCCGATCGCTTCTGCACCGGTTCCTCGATCATGCCGCAGAAGAAAAACCCCGACGTGCCCGAGCTGGTGCGCGGCAAGACCGGGCGTGTCTACGGCCACATGATGAGCCTTCTGACCCTGATGAAGTCCCAGCCGCTGGCCTACAACAAGGACAATCAGGAGGACAAGGAGCCGCTGTTCGATACGCTCGACACCGTGCTTGGCTCCCTGCGCGCCTTTGGCGACATGATCCCGGCAGTCCGCGCCAAAAGCGACAACATGTACGTCGCGGCCAAACGCGGCTTCGCCACCGCCACCGATCTCGCCGATTACCTGGTGCGTCAGGGCGTGGCCTTCCGCGATGCCCACGAAATCGTCGGCAAGGCGGTTGCCTTTGGTATCGAAAAAGGTCGCGATCTGTCCGAGATGACGCTCGAAGAGCTGCAACGCTTCTCTGACAGCATCCGGGATGACATCTTCGAGGTGCTGACCCTGGAAGGCTCGGTAGCCGCGCGCAATCACATCGGCGGCACGGCCCCCGATCAGGTCCGCGCCGCGGCCCAGCGCGCCCGCGAGGCACTGGCGACGCTCCCTGCCCACGCCCTTGATCAGAAGGAGGCTACCCAATGAACCGTCTGCTGATGGCCATGATGGCCGCTCTGGTACTGGTCGGCTGCGGCCAGACCGGCCCGCTCTATATGCCTGATAACCAACAGGCCCGCGACCGATACGACCCGCAGGGTGACTACGGTCCACAGGGCAACCAGGAACAGGAAGGTGCGCAGCAGGACAACGCCCAGCCGAACGATGCACAGCAAAACGATGCACAGCAAAACAATGCACCGCAAAACAATGCACCGCAGAACGATAACGCTGAAGGCCAGAGCGCGGTCAGCGTTCCCGAAGGCGACAGCAGCCCCGAAACCACGACGGCAGGTCAGGTCGGCGGTGCCGCCTCGACCGGGGCGCCTGCTGCACCGGCCGCTGCCGGTCAGGGGGGCACATGAGCACGCATTTTGTCTGGCATGATGAGCAGCTTCACGTCGAGCAGCTGCCGCTTTCAAGCGTGGCCGAGCGCTTCGGCACGCCCTGCTATGTCTATTCAGCTGCCGCCTTTCGCCAGCACTTTCTGGATTATGCCCGGCCGCTCGAGGGCACGCGTCATCTGATCTGCTACGCCCTCAAGACCAACTCGAACCTGGCCATTCTCAACCTGCTGGCCCGTCTGGGGGCAGGCTTTGACATCGTCTCTATCGGTGAGCTCGAGCGCGTGCTGGCCGCCGGCGGCGACCCGGGCCGGGTGGTCTTTTCCGGTGTCGGCAAGCGCGAGGACGAAATGGTCCGGGCGCTGGAGGCGGGCATCAAGTGCTTCAACGTCGAATCCGAAGCCGAGCTTGAGCGCCTCAACGAGGTGGCCGGGCGTTGCGATCAGGTGGCTGCGATCTCTATCCGGGTCAATCCGGATGTCGATGCCCGTACGCATCCGTATATCTCCACCGGACTCAAGGACAACAAGTTCGGCATCGCAATTGCCGATGCCGAACGCGTCTATCAGCGCGCCGCTGCGCTGAGTCATGTCAACCCGGTCGGCATTGACTGCCATATCGGCTCGCAGCTCACCGAGCTCTCGCCGTTTCTGGACGCACTGGATCGCCTGCTCACCCTGTATGATCGGCTCTCGGAGCTGGACATTCACATCGAGCATCTGGATCTGGGCGGTGGTCTGGGCGTGGATTATGCCGGCGAGACGCCGCCGCCGGTGGCGGACTATATCGCCGCCCTGCGCCAGCGCATCGGCAGCCGCGGCGTCGAACTGATCTTCGAGCCCGGCCGCTCGATCGCCGCCAATGCCGGTGTCCTGCTGACCCGGGTCGAGTATTTAAAGCCCGGCGAGGCGAAAAACTTTGCCATCGTCGACGCAGCGATGAACGATCTGATTCGGCCGACGCTCTATCAGGCCTGGCAGAACATCACCGGCGTGGACCGGCGCGCGACGCGCGAGATGAAGCACTGGGACATCGTTGGTCCGGTGTGCGAGTCCGGTGACTATCTGGGCAAGGATCGGGAGCTTGCCATTGCCCAGGGCGATCTGCTGGCGGTGCATTCCGCCGGTGCCTACGGTTTCGTGATGGCGTCGAACTACAACACCCGGTCGCGGCCGCCGGAGGTCATGGTGGTCGGTGATCAGATGCATCTGGTGCGCGAGCGCGAACCCCTGCAGACGCTCTGGGCCGGTGAGGCACTGCTGCCGGAGGCGGCCATCGCCCCGCAGGGAAGTCACGCCTCATGATGCTGCATTTCACCAAGATGCACGGGCTGGGCAACGACTTCATGGTGGTCGATCTGGTCACCCAGCGGGCGCGGCTGGACAGCGAGCGCATTCGCGCGCTGGCCGACCGACGCTTTGGCATCGGCTTCGATCAACTGCTGCTGGTCGAGCCACCGCTGCGTCCGGACATGGACTTTCGCTATCGTATCTTCAACGCCGACGGCAGCGAAGTGGAAAACTGCGGCAACGGTGCCCGCTGTTTTGCCCGCTTCGTGCTGGATCAGAAGCTCACTGCCAAACGCGAGATTGCTGTTCAGACCGCCGGTGGCAATCTGCTGCTGAAGGTGGTTGACGACGGTCGGGTTCGTGTCGATATGGGGGCGCCCCGTTTCGCGCCTGCCGACATTCCGCTGACGGCCGACGCCCCGGCGCATGACTACGCGCTGGACGTCGACGGTGAAACGGTGCATCTGGACGCCCTGTCGATGGGCAACCCCCATGCCGTGATCGACGTTGACAGCGTCGATCACGCACCGGTGGCGACCCTCGGGCCGCGCATCGAGGCGCATCCGCGCTTCCCCAGGCGCGTCAACGTGGGCTTCATGGAGATCGTGTCCCGCCAGAGCGTGCGGCTGCGGGTGTTCGAGCGCGGCGTGGGCGAGACCCTGGCCTGCGGCACCGGCGCCTGCGCCGCCGTGGTCAGCGGCATTCGCCGCGGCCTGCTGGATCAGCACGTTGACGTGACCCTGCCCGGCGGTACCCTGAGCATCGAGTGGGCAGGTCCGGAACATCCGGTCATCATGACCGGGCCGGCCGAGCGCGTCTTTGACGGGCGTATCGTGATATAGCATGCCCCTTCGGGAGATGACATGACCGATGACAGCACTGCCCCTGATCAACCCGGCGCCGAGACACTTGACGCCGATCAGGTCAGCGACTGGCTTTCACGCCACCCCGACTTTTTTGAAGGGCGTGAGGCACTGCTGGCCTCGTTGCACATTGCCCACCCGCAGACCGGCGGCGCCGTATCGCTGGTCGAGCGATTGATTGCAACCCTGCGCGCGCGCACCGAGCAGGCCGAGGGCCAGCATCAGGCGCTTTTGAATGCCGCGCGCCAGTTCGACCAGCAGGCAGGCGCCATGCGCGCACTGACCCTGTCGCTTTTGCAGTCGGAAAGCCGGGATTCGTTGGCCCAGACACTGACGGCCGAACTGGGGGAGCGTTTCAACGTGTCGCATCTGGCGCTGTGGCGACAGCTTCTTCCCGGTGAATGGGCCCAGCCGCCCACCCATGCCCTTGATGACGATACCGATCAATGGATTGCCACGCGGCTGCCGACAGCCGGTGACGGCCTGACGCTGGACAGCACCACCGCCGAGCGTCTGCTGCCCGGCACATCCCTGGCGGGCGGCCGCTGCGTCGCGACCCGGCTGGCGCTGGGCGAGCGTCACGGCTATCTGGTGCTGGCGCATCCCTTTGATACCACCCTGCCCTGGATCATGGCCACGGAGAACATGACCTGGCTGGGTCAGGTCACGGCCTGCCTGCTGCAGCGAACCCCGTCATGAGCGCCCTGCTGCCACTGGTCGAGACCTTTATCGAACGCCTGCGCCATCGGCACAGCCCGGCCACGATCGATGCCTATCGTCGCGATCTGGCGGCGCTGATGGCATTCATGGACCGCGAGGAGATTCCCTCGTGGGACGCGCTCGACATGCATCACCTGCGCCGGTTTCTGGGCCGTGAGCGTACCCGTGGCCTGGCCGCACGCAGCCTGGCACGGCGTCAGGCGGCCATCCGCCGCTTCTGCGATCTGCTGGTCGAGCAGAATCTGCTGAGCCACAACCCCGCCCGGCTGCTGGACACGCCCAAAATGCCACGGCATCTGCCGCGACCGGTCGATGTCGATGTGCTCGGACAGTTTCTCGATACACCGCATGACGGTTCACCGCTGGCACTGCGCGACCAGGCCATGCTGGAGCTCTGCTATTCCAGCGGCCTGCGCCTGGCCGAGCTTGCCGGTATCGACCTGAGCGATATCGATGCGCAGCGCGCCCGGGTCCGCGGCAAGGGCGACAAGCCTCGCCAGGTCCCCATCGGCCGGCGTGCCGCTACCGCACTGGCCGACTGGCTGAAGGTGCGGGGCATGCTGGCCGGCCCGCATGAGCCGGCCCTGTTTGTCAGCACCCGCGGGCAGCGCCTGGGCCATCGCGCCATTCAACTGCGCATGGCGCACCTTGGACGCGAACGCGGGCTGCCGGAGCATCTGCACCCGCACCGCCTGCGCCACAGCTTTGCCAGCCATCTGCTGGAATCCAGCCAAGACCTGCGCGCCGTACAGGAGCTGCTGGGCCATGCCCATCTCTCCACCACCCAGGTCTACACCCGGCTGGACTGGCAGCATCTGGCCGACACCTTTGATCGCGCTCATCCACGCGCGCACCGCCGCCCCGGCACCGAACGCCACTCATCCTCCCGTGAGGCCGCGCCTTCCGGGACCTCGGACAATCAGGACACGCCCTCATGATCAAGGCCATCACTTTCGATCTCGACGACACCTTCTGGGACAACGGCCCGGTGATGGCCGCCACCGAGCCCGGTCACTACCAATGGCTCGATGAGCAGATCGGCCATGCCGCCCGCTTCCCGCTGGAGGAGTATCAGCGTCGCCGCATGGCGCTGGCACAGCAGTATCCGTTGTATCGGGGGGACTTTACCTGGCTGCGGCGCAAGACCCTCACCGACATGCTGGTCGAGTTCGGTCTGGCCGGTGATGAGGCCGGTCGCTGGGCCGATGACACCATCGAGCACATGCTGACGCTGCGCCACGACGTGACGATCTTTGAAGAAGTGCCGGCCATGCTGGAAAGACTGCGCGGTCGCGGGATACGTCTGGGCGCGATCACCAACGGCAATGTGGATCTGGAACGTCTGGTCATCGCCGAGCACTTTGACGTCATCATCAAGGCCGGCGTGGCGCTGGCGCCCAAGCCCGATGCGCGCTGCTTTCTGTCGGCCATGGCCCGGCTCGGCATGGCCGCACCGCGCGAGACGGTCCATGTGGGCGATTCATGGGCCGAGGATGCGCTGCCGGCACAGCGCCTGGGCATGCATGTGGCCTGGATCGATGCCAAAAATACCGGACTGCCCGAGCAGCCCCCCGGCGGTATCCACCGGCTGACCCACATTCGCGAGCTCGAAACGCTGCTGGCAACGCTTGAGTCTTCAGGTGATGATCAGCGGTGACAGCGGAAATCCGGAAAAATTCAGTTACCTTTTAAAACACTCGACTATTATTGGGTCATGAAATAATAAGCACGCTTTTATAGCGCTTCACGAGGCATCAAAGCATGCCCCGATCGACAATAATGACTGCCTGGCGCGGGTGTTCATCCTTTTTCATCGACCCTGATAGGCTCTCCGGATCATGCGTCCTCTCGACATTCTCAGCATTACGCTGGTGCTCTGTGGCATGGCACTGGTCATTGCACTGCCCATGGCAGACAAGGTGACGCTTTCAAATCAACAGAGCGTCGAGCAGCGCAGTGCGACCCTGCACTACCCGGGGCAGCAGAGACAGACCAGCGCGCTCTGGCAGTTTGAGGGCGAGCAGGGTCAGTCACGGCCCACGCTTTTTGACCCCGACCGCTCCAGTGACGGCGCTCGTCTGATGCAGAGCGTGCCGGGGGTTTTACATGCCCCGGAAACGCCTGCGCCCACCATGGGCATGCGCTACCCGGCCGGCCGCCAGATCTATAGCTTCTGACCCTGTCGTTCATGAAAAGCCGTCGTTCCTGAAAAATCGTCGTTTTCAGGGTCCGTCGCTTCCAGCCCTTCAGAGCCCACGGCCTCCAGAACATACCGGACCCGCTTGATCAGGTCGGCTCTTCGCCCGGCGTCAGCCAGCGGCAGAGCCGGTCGTTGAGCGCCTCCACGCCCTGTCGTTCCTGCGACGAGAAAAGCTGTACGCTGACCAGATCTTCCCACTCCCTGAGCTGATGGCGCACCTTCGACAGCACACCCATGGCCGCCCCACGCTTGAGCTTGTCGGCCTTGGTCAGCAGGATGTGCAGGGGCATATCGTTGTCATCCGCCCAGCCCATCATCATCTGATCAAACTCGGTCAGCGGATGGCGAACGTCCATGACCAGCACCGTCCCCTGCAGGGAGCGCCGCTCGCGCAGATAGTGCGCCAGATGCTCCTGCCACTTGCGACGCACGGCCTCCGGCACCTTCGCATAGCCGTAGCCGGGCAGATCGACCAGCCGATATTGCGGATCACCCACGGTGAAAAAATTGATCAGCTGCGTGCGTCCAGGCGTTCTCGACGTGCGCGCCAGCGCCTTTTGTTGGGTCAGGGTATTGATGGCACTGGATTTGCCGGCATTGGAGCGTCCGGCAAAGGCCACCTCGAGCCCGTTATCCGCCGGACAGCTCGCCAGCGTCGGGGCACTGGTCAGAAAGGTGGCCGACTGAAAATGATGACGCATGACATCCGACATGGGGCTATTTCCAACGATGAGGCAATGGGCAACGATGAGACAATGGCGCGAGTGTAACACCCCGGATGAACGCCTCGCTCGTCAGTCGTGTCCGGGTCTGCCATGATGGCAGGGAACCCTTCGAGCGTTGAACGTTCAAAGTAACGCGACATAACATGCTGATAACAACAGCACTCGAATATCGAATCATATTGGCTGTTCAGGGAGAAACGCTGTGATGCTGAAGAATGTTCCGGGCGCTCGCTGGCTGATCGCCGTCGTTGCCGTTTGTGGTCTGTCGAGCATGGCCGTGGCGGCCGAGCCGGTCGCCGGACAGGATTACGAAGTCCTCGATAAACCGGTTTCCAGTGAACTGCCCGATGGCCAGATCGGTGTGACCGAAGTCTTCTGGTATGGCTGCCCGCACTGCTACGCACTGGAAGAGCCGCTGGAAGCCTGGGTAGACACCCTGCCTGACGACGTCACCTTCGAACGTCTGCCGGCCACCATGGGCAAGGTCTGGATGCGTCACGCCACGGCCTATTATGCGGCACAGGAGCTGGGCATCTTCAACACGAAGTTTCATCGTGCCTTCTTTGACGCCATCCAGAAGGATGGTCATCGCATGACCGATGACGACGAGATCGCCGAGTTCTTCACCCATTACGGCGTCAGCAAGGATGAGGCCCTCAAGGCGCTCAACTCCTTTGGCGTCAAGAGCCAGCTCAATCAGGCCAATGCCCGTATGAAGGCCTACAAGCTCATGGGCGTACCGGCGCTGGTTGTCGATGGCCGCTACGTCATTACGCCGCGCTCGGCCAACGGCCTGGACAACATGCCTAAAATCGCCGAGGCCCTGATCGAGAAAACGCGTCAGGAGCAGGAAGGCAACGACTGATTCCTCGTGCCGGTGGCCCGATACGGCAATGCCGTGTCGGGCTCTCCTCTGCTCTGCCCATCGGGATATTGAATGCAGGACGACAGCCAAAGCGATCGCACAACCTCTTTGAAGCTGCTCACCTTCAACATGCAGGTGGGTATCCACACGCACGCCTATCATCACTACGTCACGCGCAGCTGGCAGCACTTTCTGCCCAATCGCGGTCGCGCTACCCGGCTCGATGCGATGTGTGACACCTTCCGGGAGTTCGATGTAATCGGGCTGCAGGAAGTGGACGGTGGCAGCTTTCGCTCAAGCAATATCAATCACGTGGAATATCTGGCCGCTCAGGCCGGCTTCCCCTACGCCTCGCAGCAGCTCAACCGCGACTTCGGCCGGTTTGCCAAGCACAGCAACGGTCTGCTCAGTCGTCTGGCCATCAGCCATACCAGCAATCACCGACTGCCGGGCCCCAAGGGGCGCGGCGCGATGCATATCCGCTTCGGTGAAGGCCCTGAAGCCCTGCACCTTTTCGTGCTGCATCTGGCGCTGGGCACGCGCACTCAGCATCTCCAGCTCGACTACATCAGCGAACTGATCGCTCCGCTCAAGAACGTCATTATCATGGGCGATCTGAACTGCACGCTTGAAAAGCTCAGGGCCCATCCGCGTTTTTCCCGCGCGCTGGCCCTTGATCAGGGCCGTGGCATTCCCAGCTATCCGGCCTGGCAGCCCAATCGTGCGCTGGATCACATCCTCGGCTCACCGGCGCTGAAGATGCATCATCTGCGCGCGCTGCCGCCGCTTTACTCCGATCATCTGCCGCTGGCCGTGGAGATCACCCTGCCGCTGCCCTGTGCGCGCAGCATCTCCATTGCAGGGCTTGGGGGCACCACCCCGGAGAGCGTGCGCTAGCCATCGCAGCGGCCGTACCACACAGCACAATGCAAAGCAGCACAACGACGCAGTAAAACGCAGAGCGCCCCATCCCAAAGGATGGGGCGCTCTGACATGACCACGAAGCAAAAGCAACGGCTCAGCCCAGCGAAGCTCCACTGACCAGCATGATCATCGGCTGCGGATAGACCCCGAGCACCAGCACGGCCAGTGCCAGCAGAATGACCATGATGCCGCCGGCACGCTGCCCCCAGTCGCTGGAGGCGTCATACTCCTCCTCCTCGGTGGGATGCAGATAGAGCATGACCATCACCCGCAGATAGTAATAGAGGCTGATGGCACTGCCGATGATCACACCGGCCACCAGCCACCAGAGCTGCGCCTCCACACCGGTTGCCAGCACGTAGAATTTGCCGATGAAGCCTGCCGTCATGGGAATGCCGGCCAGAGACAGCATCATGACCGTCATGACGGCCGCCAGATAGGGCCGGCGCCAGAACAGGCCGCGATAGAACTTCAATGAGGCCACATCACTGCCCTGCCAGGGGCTGGAGACCAGCGCGATGACCCCGAAGGTGGCCAGCGTCGTCGCCACGTAAGTGATCAGATAGATGCCGGTGGTCAGAAGCGCCATGTCGTCGCTGGCGGCCACCACGGTCAGCAGATAGCCCAGATGGCCGATGGAGGAGTAGCCCATCAGCCGCTTGATGTTGTCCTGACGCAGCGCCATCAGGTTGCCCACCAGCATCGATAGAAACGCAATGACCGCCACCATCGTATGCAGACTGGCCATATCGGTGACCGGCGCGCTCATGAACAGACGCATCACAAGCGCAAAGACGGCAATCTTGCTGACCGTGGCCAGAAAGGCCGTTACCGGTGCCGGGGCGCCCTCATAGACATCGGCCGTCCAGAGGTGAAACGGTACCAGCGACAGCTTAAAGGCCATCGCGATCACCATCATGCCGATGCCCATCAAAAGCCAGCTGGCATGACCACCGCCCTCGGTGAGACGCGCGCCCAGATCGGCGAAGGCCAGCGAGCCCGACTCGGCATACAAGAGCGCCATGCCAAAGAGCAGAAAGGCCGAAGCGGCTGCCGACAGCACCATGTACTTGATACCCGACTCCAGGGACAGCCGGGTGCGATAGGCATACGCCGCCATGCCGTAGAGCGGCACACTGAGAAGCTCGAGCCCGAAGAACAGCGACAGCAGGTGATCGCTGCCCACCATGGTCAGACCGCCCAGTACCGAGCAGCCCAGCAGCATGTAGAACTCTTCCTTCTGATCGTCAAAGCCCTCCAGATAGGCATGGGCCAGTGTCGTCGAGGCCAGTCCCGCAATCAGGATCAACGCCATGTAGAGCACGGCATAGTTGTCGATCAGCAAAAGCGGCGACACGCGAATCGGCGTGACCGTCAGTACCGCCAGCAGCGAAAAGAGCGCTGCGTTGAGACCGATCGTGGTCAGCGTGGCAGTCGCAAAATGATGGCGACGCCAGGCAATGCCCAGCATCACCACGATGACCGTGGCGCAGACGATCAGAAGCGGTAACAGGGCGATCAGATGTGACAGGGTCAGATTCATGTCGGCTCAGCCCGCAAACGAAGGTGAAACAGCAAACCAGTGACGCACTTCATGCATCGCGCCCTGCGAAATATCGAGCACCACCTGGGGGTAGAGCCCCAGCGCAATGGTCAGCACCAGCGTGCCCAGCAGCATCGCGTACTCGCGGCCATCCAGATGCGCGATGGTGCTCTTCTCGCGCGGCGGGCCCCAGTAGACCCGATGCATCAGAATCAGCGAGTAGACGGCCGACAGCACCAGACCACCACTGGCGATCACCACCACCCAGGGCGCGACATCAAAGGCCCCGAACAGGATCAGGAACTCGCCGATGAAGTTGCCGGTGCCCGGCATGCCGAGCGAGGCCATGACAAAGGCCAGTGCAAAGCCCGGCAGCGCCCCCAGCCGGCCGAACAGACCGCCCATCTGACGCATGTCGCGGGTATGCAGACGCTCATAGAGCTGACCGCTGATCATGAACAGTCCCGCCGCCGAAAACGCATGTGCGACCATCTGCAGGATGACCCCCTGCAGTGCCAGCAGCGTGCCGGAGTAGATACCGATCAGGACAAACCCCATGTGGGAAATACTGGAGCAGGCGATCAGGCGCTTGATGTCGGTCTGGGCAAAGGCCAGTACCCCGCCGTAAAAGATGCCGACCAGACCCAGCCCCATCGCGATGGGCGCAAAGGCCTGCGAGGTTTCCGGAAACAGGGGCAGTGCAAAGCGCAGCAGACCGTAGGCGGCGGTCTTGAGAAGGATGCCGGCCAGATCCACACTGCCCGCCGTCGGCGCCTGAGCGTGGGCATCCGGCAGCCAGCCGTGCAGCGGCACCACCGGCAGCTTGACGGCAAAGGCGATGAAGAACCCGAGCATCAGCACCCACGACATGACGCCGGTGATCGGTGTCTCGCGCAGGATACCGTAATCAAAGGAGAACACCCCGGTCTGGGTGTAGTGCATGAACACCAGCCCCAGAATGGAGACCAGCATCAGAAGGCCCGAGGCCTGGGTATAGATAAAGAACTTGATGGCTGCCGACACCGGTGATTTGCCTTCCGATTCATGCCCCCACAGGGCAATCAGGAAGTACATCGGTACCAGCATCATTTCCCAGAAAAAGAAGAACAGAAACAGGTCAATGGCCAGAAAGACCCCGACCACACCGCCGATCACCCATAGCAGGTTGAGGTGGAAAAAGCCGATGCGCCGATCGATCTCCTTCCAGGAGCAGACCACCGCCAGAATCCCCAGAAACCCGGTCAGGGTCACCATGATCAGTGACAGGCCATCGAGCGCCAGATGGAAGGTAATGCCGAAGGCATCGATCCAGGGCAGCTGGAACTGGCTCTGCCATTCGGGCGTATTGCCGACCGCCTGCGACAGGCTGTAATCACCGCTTACCCACAGGCCGAGTGCCAGCACCAGCAAAAGCACCATGGAGAACAGCGCAATCCAGCGCGGCATGGCCGTATTGGGCCTGATCAGCTCGAACTGCCAGCACAGCAGCCCCCCGATGAAGGGAATGAGTAATAGCCAGGGCAACATCATGGCGTGATCGCATCCTTGATCGTGGTTGTAGGCACAAGAGGCCGGGCAGCCCTGCTACCAGCGGCAGAACGCTTCAGGGTGACGGCCCTGTATCGAGACGACTCGGTCATGTCAGCGCCTCTCATAGCAATAGCAGAAGCACCAGCATCACGATGGCGCCCCCCGTCATGACCGCGGCGTACCAGCGCAGCCGGCCGCTCTGGGTATCGGACAGGAGCCCGTTGAACATCAGCGCCAGCCCCGGCCAGAGATTCATCAGGCTGTTGACCCAGTCACGACGATGAAGCCATGCAATAAACAGAAACGGCTTGACCGTGATCCTGTCGTAGAGCCAGTCGAAGGCGAAGGCGCTGTTGAAAAAACGCCATAGCCGGCTGCCCTCTTTCGTCTGCACCAGCGAGTCCACCAGTCGGCGACGGCCGAGGAACAGTCCCGCGGCGATGCCCACGCCCACAACGGCCACAATGGCGGCCAGAATCTCGAGCATCAGCTGCACGCTGTGGCCGTACTGACCGCCGGGGCCTGCGGGCAACACGTTCTCCAGTGGCGGATGAATCATCGCCCCCAGGTAGGTGGACAGCAGCGCCAGCACGATCAGCGGTACGTGATGCGAAAGCCCCCGCCCGGCATGCGGATGAATATGCTCACGCCCGTGGAAGACAATAAAGATCATGCGGAAGGTATAGACCGACGTCAGGAAGGCCCCGAACAGCGCCCCGAGCCACAGCCAGGTATGGCCGTGATCAAAGGCGAGCCACAGGATCTCGTCCTTGGAGTAGAAGCCGGCAGAGATCAGCGGCAGAGCCGACAGCGCCGCGCCCCCGATCAGGAAACAGGCATAGGGCAGCTTGAGCGTCTTGCGCAGCCCCCCCATTTTGAAGATGTTCTGCTCGTGATGGCAGGCGATGATGACCGACCCCGAAGTGAGAAAGAGCAGCGCCTTGAAAAAGGCGTGCGTCATCAGGTGGAAGATCGCCACGTCCCAGGCCTGAACGCCGAGCGCCAGAAACATGTAACCGATCTGGCTCATGGTGGAATAGGCCAGTACCCGCTTGATATCGGTCTGTGCCAGCGCGGCAAACCCGGCCACCAGCAGCGTCACCATACCGATCAGCCCCACCAGCTCGAGCGTCATCGGTGCCAGCTCGAAGATCACGTGCGTCCGGGCGATCAGATAGACCCCGGCGGTCACCATGGTGGCGGCGTGGATCAGGGCCGAGACCGGCGTGGGACCGGCCATCGCATCAGCAAGCCAGGTCTGCAGCGGCAGCTGGGCCGACTTGCCGACCGCCCCGCCCAGCAGCATCAGCGCCGCAAGTTCCGCCATAAGATCACCCCGGCCCCAGGCCTCGGGCGCCAGACGCAAAAGCTCCTGAATATTGAGCGTGCCGAACTGGGCAAACAGCAAAAACATGCCGATGGCCAGAAACACATCGCCGATACGGGTGACGATAAAGGCCTTGAAGGCGCACCAGGCGTTGTACTCGCTCTGATAGTAGTAGCCGATCAGCAGATAGCTGCAAAGGCCTACCCCTTCCCAGCCCAGATAGAGCAGAAAGAGGTTATCGCCCAGCACCAGCAGCAGCATGCTGAACACGAACAGGTTCATGTAGGCAAAAAAGCGCGCAAAACCCGGGCCGCCTTCGAGATCCTCGCGCATGTACCAGGCTGCGAACAAATGGATCAGAAAGCCGACCCCGGTAATGATGCTGACCATGGTCAGCGACAGGCCGTCCAGATAGAGCGAGAAGGCCATCCGGAAGTCTTCCACCGCGACCCACTGCCAGAGTGTCTGGGTCACGCCGTCATTGGCGCCACCGTAAAAGGCCACGTTGAGCCAGACCATGACCAGCGCCGCAAGCCCGACCGAGCCCACGCCGACCGCGCCGGCCAGCCGAATCGGCATGCGCGGGTTGAAGGCCAGGATCAGCGCGCCCAGCAGCGGAAACAAAGGGGTCAGAAACAGTATATTCATCCTTTCATCTCGCTGGCTGCGTCAATGTCGAGCGTCCTGAACCGGCGCTGCAGCTGGATCAGAAAGCCCAGCCCGATGCTGGCTTCGGCCGCGGCCAGGGTAATGATCGCAATGAACATGACCTGTCCGTCCGGCTGTCCCCAGTGCATACCGGCGACGATGAAGGCAAGTCCTGTAGCGTTCATCATGATCTCGAGACTCATCAGAATGAACAGCAGGTTGCGCCGCACCAGCAGTCCCGCCAGCCCCATGACAAACAGAATGGCGGCCAGCGCCATGCCGTGTTCCAGTGGAATACCGCTCATGACTGCCTCCCTTCGTCGTTGCCGGCCGGTGCCCGCTGCACGCTTTCGTTCATGTCACGCTCAAGCTGAGGCTCGTCGTTGCGGCCGATGTGCGAGGCGGCAATCAACGCCGCCAGCAGCAGCATCGCTGCCAGTTCCACCGCCAGAAGATAGGGACCGAACATTCGGGTGCCGACTTCTCTGGCGCTGAGTTCCTCACCGGAGATCGTGCCGATGCCACCGCCGTGCCAGAAGGAGAACACCAGCACGAGCAGAAGGAGAGCGGCCATGATCGAGGGTCCCACCCAGATGCGCGGGGCCAGCCAGCGGCGCTCCTGATCGGCGGTCTGACTGCCCAGATTGAGCATCATGACCACGAAGACAAAAAGCACCATGATGGCCCCGGCGTAGACGATGACCTCAAGGGCAGCAGCAAAGGGCGCGCCGAGGCTGTAGAAGACCACGGCCACGGCCAGCAGCGAGATGATCAGATACAGCAGCGCATGCACGGCATTGGTGTGCGTGATCACGCGAAAGGTGGCAACAATGGCGACCAGTGCGGCCAGATAAAAAGCAATTTCCACGACGAACTCCCCGATGCTGCCTGCGCCCTAGGGCAGAAGCGTTTTGACGTCGACCGGCTCGGCCTCGTTTTGCGCCGCGCCCTTGGGCTTGCCGGCTACCGACAGGCCCGCGACACGATAGAAATTGTAGTTGTGATCCTTGCCGGGCCCCGAAATCAGCAGGTCACGCTTTTCAAAAACCAGCTCCTGACGGTTGTACTCGCCGAGCTCGAAGTCCGGCGTCAGCTGGATGGCCGAGGTGGGACAGGCCTCCTCGCACAGACCGCAGAAGATGCAGCGGGAAAAGTTGATACGAAAGAACTCCGGATACCAGCGGCCGTCTTCCTTCTCCCCCTTCTGCAGCGAAATACAGGCCACCGGGCAGGCCACGGCACACAGGTTGCAGGCCACGCAGCGCTCTTCGCCGTCGGGGTCGCGCGTCAGCACGATGCGCCCACGATAGCGTGGCGGCAGATAGGGCTGCTCTTCCGGGTAGTTGAGCGTTTCACGCTTGTGAAAGGCGTGCTTGAACACCATCCAGCCGGTGCGCAGCTGCGTCCCGGTGCCGGTCACTACCTTGATGATCGAATGCAGCATGTTTTCTGCCTCGTTCGTTGTTCAGTGAAGGGACTCAGGCCGTCAGCAGGACAACCGCCCCGGTCACCAGAAGATTGATCAGCGTCAGTGGCAGACAGAACTTCCACCCGAACTGCATCACGCGGTCATAGCGCGGGCGTGGCAGGGCCGCGCGCGCCAGAACAAACAGCATGATGAAAAAGGACGTCTTGAGCAGGAACCAGACGATCGGCGGCAGCAGCGGACCATGCCACCCGCCCATGAACAGGGTGGTCAAAAGCGCCGAAATCAGCACGATGCCCACGTATTCACCGATGAAGAACATGCCGAACTTCATGCTCGAATATTCCACGTGGTAACCGTCAGCGATCTCCTGCTCCGCCTCGGGCTGGTCAAACGGCGCCCGGTGGGTGACGGCAACGCCGGCAATCAGAAAGGTCAGAAAGCCGAAGAACTGCGGCACGATATACCAGAGCCCCTCCTGGCCGTTGACGATGTCGCGCATGTTGAACGATCCCGTCATCGCCACGATCCCCATCAGCGAGAGCCCCATGAAGACCTCATAGGAGAGTGTCTGCGCCGAGGCGCGCATGGCGCCGATCAGGGCGTACTTGTTGGCGCTGGCATAGCCGCCAAAGAGCACCGCATAGACGTTGATGCCGGCCATGGCGAAGAAGAACAGCAGCCCGATGTTGAGATCGGCCACGCCCCAGGTGGGCGTGATGGGAATGATCAGAAACGACAGCAGCAGCGAGGCAAAGGCGATGGCCGGCGCCAGCACGAAGAGCTTGCGATCGGCAAAGGGCGGAATCCAGTCTTCCTTGAAAAAGATCTTGATCATGTCCGCAATCAGCTGCCCCGCCCCGAACGGCCCGACCCGATTGGGCCCATGGCGATCCTGCCAGAGCCCCAGCAGGCGCCGCTCGATGACGGTCAGAAAGGCGCCGCTGAGTACGGCGGCCAGCAGAATCACGATCGACTTCAAAACGCCGATCGTGATGGCAAGCAGCACATCGGTACTCATCCAGCTCATGCGCTGACCTCCACAGTGACAGTGGCACATTCACCGGCAAGCCCGCGCGGAATGCCCGGCAGCTGCGGCAGACCGATCAATCCGGCGCGCATGTCGCGACTGACGCGCACCGGCAGATGCAGCTGGTGACCTGACGTCTGCAGGTAGACCGATTCGCCCGGTGCGACACCCAGCCGGTCGGCATCCTCCTGACCCAGCACCACGAAGGACTCGCTCATGCGCGCCTGAATGGGCTCGGCACGCGCCGACATCTCCTCACCGCCAAAGAGCTGCGGCAGGGTCACAACGTACCAGCAGTCATCGCGCGGCTCGTAGGTCTCCGGAATGTCGGTAAACCAGTCACGGGGGCGACTCTCGAGGCGCTGCTGATCGAAGAGTCGAATCCCCGGATCCCCGGCGCTCAGATGGCCACCGACCTCGTCCTGAAACTTGTTCCACGCCTGTGGCGAGTTCCAGCCCGGCGCCCAGGCAAAGGCGACCTGCGAACGGGGTTCACCGTAGCCGCTGTAGCCCTCCATCGAGAAGGCGAAAGCGGAATCCGTGTCCTGCGGGGCGCGGGGTTCGTGGACGCTAAGATTGGCGCGCATGGCGGTGCGACCACTTGAACGGTGTGGCGAGCGGGCCAGCTTCTGTCCGCGAATACGAAACGAGGCGCTGGGCGCGGCATTGAGAATGCCGACCATTTCGGGATGCACCCGTGCGCAGTCGGCCGTCACGTCATCGATCTGAGTCCAGTCGACGCCGCGCCCTTCCATGGTGGTGTGCAGCGCATGCAGCCAGCGCCAGCTCTCATGGGTCAGGTCGTTGGGGCGGTAATAGCCCGGGTCGTAGACCTGAAAGAAGCGCTGGGCGCGACCCTCGTGACTGACCAGCGTCCCGTCGCCCTCGGCAAAGGTCGCTGCCGGCAGCGCCAGGTGGGCTCGTTCAAGGGTAGGCGTGCGCTGATGGTCGATGACCACCAGTGTCTCGACCGCCTTCAGCGCCTGGTCGATCGTGCTGCTGGCCAGCCGCTGGTACAGATCGTTTTCCAGAATGACGGCCGCATCGGCGCGAGCCTCGCCGCCCTGCAGGCTCTCAAGCGCCCACTCCAGAGAGTGACCGCCCAGCATGGTCAGACCGGTGCTATTGGCCTCACCGCTGATCAGCGACACCGACGGCGCTTTTCCAACCGTATTCAGTGCCTTCGCCAGATTGGCCGCCGCCTGCAGCACGGCGGTGCTGCCAAGGCTGGTGCCGGAGATGATCAACGGCCTTTCGGCGCCCTTGAGCGCCTCGGCCATGGACTCGACCAGCGCCCGCGCGGTGTCATCCATATCCTCGATGGCGGGCGCGGCAGGTGCCAGCGCGTGGGCCAGTGCCTGACCAAGCCGGGCAATCTCTTCCGGCGCGCCGTGCCAAGTATCACGGGCGATGTCATCCAGCCGCGTTTCGGTCAACGAGGCGATAAAGACCGGACGGGTACGGCCCTGACGCAGCGTATGCACCGCGTTGGCATTCCACGCCGGAATGCCGTTGGCCTCGGCCATTTCTTCACCGCGGCCGTTGGCCGCCTGGCGTACGGCCAGCGCCACACGCGCCGCGCTCTGGATCAGATCCTCACCCAGCACGATCACCGCATCGTGATCCTCGATCTCGCGCATGGACGGGATGTGCCAGTGCCCTTCGCGCTGGAGTGTCTGGATCAGCTCGAGACACTCGAGCTCGCGATGGGCGATACCGGTCGAGAAGTTGTCAGCCCCGACCAGCTCGCGCAGCAGGTGGTTGCTTTCAAGGCTGGCGCGCGGCGAGCCGATGCCGATCACCCGCCGGCTGCCCTTCAGACGCTCGGCCGTGCGATCCAGCGCGTCATCAACGCCCAAAAGCTCGGGCTCGTGATCTCCGGTACGCTGGGTCGGCTGCTGCGGGCGATCGCTTCGATTGACGTAGCCGTAGCCAAAGCGGCCGCGGTCACACAGGAAATAGTGGTTCACGTCGCCGTTGTAGCGGTTTTCGATCCGGCGCACCTCGCCGTAGCGCTCACCCGGGCTGGTATTGCAGCCGCTGGAACACTGATGGCAGATGCTGGGCGCAAACTGCATGTCCCACTTGCGCGTATAGTGCTCGGAGTGGGTGCGGTCGGTGAACACGCCGGTCGGGCAGACCTCGGTCAGGTTGCCGGAGAACTCGTTTTCCAGCGTGCCGTCTACCGTACGACCGAAATAGATGTTTTCGTGGGCCCCGAAGGCGCCAAGATCTTCGCCGCCGGCGTAATCCTTGTAAAAACGCACGCAGCGATAGCAGGTAATGCAGCGGTTCATCTCATGGCCGATGAAGGGGCCGAGATACTGATTCCTGTGGGTGCGCTTCTTGAAGCGATAGCGGCGACGGTCGTGGCCGGTCATGACCGTCATGTCCTGCAGATGACAGTGGCCGCCCTCTTCGCAGACCGGGCAGTCGTGCGGGTGGTTGGTCATCAGCCACTCGATGACGCTGGCGCGAAAGGCCTTCGCTTCCTCGTCATCGATCGAAATATACGAATCGTCCTTGATCGGCGCCATGCAGGACATGACCAGCATGCCGCGCTCGTCGTCGGCGTCCTTGTACTGCTTGACCGCGCACTGGCGGCAGGCACCGACGCTGCCCAGCGCCGGATGCCAGCAGAAATAGGGAATATCGAGGCCCAGCGACAGGCAGGCGTGCAGCAGATTGTCACTGCCGTCGACCTCGTAGTCCTTTCCGTCTACATGAATGGTTGCCATGAAGCTTGCCTTTTGCCTGTCACGGCCCGGCAGTCACCGGGCTTTTTGATCGTTATGCCACTCGTCTGGTACTGCCCGCGCCTACACCGACCCGACCGGAATCGGCTCGGCGTGCGCCTTGTGCTGCGCATGTCGAATGCCGGCCTCGAACTCATGTCGAAAATGCTCGATGGCGGTCTCCAGTGGCATCGCCGCGCCCGGTGCGTGGGCACAAAATGTCTTGCCGGGACCAATGTCATGGGCCAGCGCCACCAGCATATCGATATCGCCCTCTTCACCTTCGCCGCGCTCAATGGCGCGCAGAAGTTTCACGCTCCAGGGCAGTCCGTCACGACACGGCGTGCACCAGCCACAGGATTCACGAGCGAAAAACTCTTCGAGGTTACGGGTCAGCGACACCACGCTCTGGTTGTGGGCCACTACGGTCATCAGCCCGGTCCCCAGACGACTGCCGGCCTTGCCGATGGCATCAAACTCCAGCGGCAGCTCGAGGTGTTCCGGCAGTAAAAAGCCGGTGCTGCCGCCACCCGGCAGCCAGGTCTTGAGCTCAAGCCCATCACGCATACCGCCGGCCATGTCCAGCAGCTCGGCGCCGCTCACGCCCATCGGCAGCTCGACCAGCCCGGGGCGTTTCACTCGACCGGACACACCGAAGATCTTGGTGCCGCCATCCTCGCTGCGCCCACCTGAAAGATTCTGATACCACTCGCCGCCATGCAGGGCGATGGCCGGCACGTTGCACAGTGTCTCGACGTTATTGACCACAGTGGGCTTGCCCCAGGCCCCGCTCTGTCCCGGAAAGGGCGGCTTGGAGCGCGGATTGGCGCGGCGGCCTTCCAGCGAGTTGATCAGCGCGGTCTCTTCACCGCAGATATAGCGCCCGGCGCCGGTGTGCAAGAAGATGTCGAAGTCAAAATCGCTGTCGCACACCTTCGGGCCCAGAATGCCGGCCTCGCGGGCTTCAGCAAGCGCCCTTTCGATTCGTTCGGCGGCCAGCACATACTCACCGCGCAGAAAGATGTACCCCATGCGTGCGTTGTTGGCGTAGCCGGCCAGAATCATGCCTTCGATCAGCAGATGGGGAATCTCCTCCATCAGCATGCGGTCCTTGAAGGTGCCCGGCTCCATCTCGTCGGCGTTGCAGACGATGTAGCCGCGAGGATGGTCCTCACCACGCGCCGTCAGGCTCCACTTGGTGCCGGCGGAGAAACCGCCGCCGCCGCGACCGCGCAGGTTGGCGGTCTTCATGTTCTCGATCAGATCATCCGGTGACAGGTCGCGCAGCGTGGTGCGCAGCGCCTCATAACCGTCCTTTTGCTGGAATTCGGCCAGATCGACGTAGCCGCGATCCTCGCGCAGACGATAGGTCAACGGATGAGTTTCGCCATTGGTGCTGGTAGAGAAGAGATGACTGGTCATGTGTAGCGCTCCAGCAGTGCCGACACGTCGCCGGGGTCTACCGGCCCATGCAGGTCCTCGTTGATCATGAGCGCCGGGCCGCGATCACAGGCCCCCAGGCAGCACACCGGGAGCATCGTGAAGCGATCGTCACCGGTGGTCTGGCCCAGGCCGATGCCCAGCTCGTTCGAGAGGGCATCGCGCAGCTCGTCATGGCCGGTCAGGAAGCAGGAGCTGCTGTCACAGACCAGGATAACGTGACGCCCGACCGGCTGACGAAAGATCAGGCTGTAGAAGGTCGCCACGCCCTCAACGTCGCTGGAGGGAATCCCCAGCACATCGCTGATGGCAATCACGGCGCCATCCGAGACCCAGCCGCGCTGCTTCTGCACGATCTTGAGCGCGCCGATCGAGGCCGCACGCGGGTTTTCGTAGTGTCCCATCTCGTGCTCGATTTCGTGGCGCTCTTCATCAGTGAGCTCGAAATCATTAACGTGCCCAGCGCTGGCAATCAGGTTGCCCTGACTGGCCTTGCTGACGCGGGTATTGCCGGTTGCGGGAGTATCCATGGTCATGGTTATCGATCCACGTCGGCCATTACAAAGTCGATGCTGCCCAGGTGCGCGATCAGATCCGGCACGAACCCGCCGTTGATGACGGCCGGAATGTGCTGAAGATGGGCAAAGCTGGGCGTGCGAATCCGGGTGCGATAGCTCATGGTGTTGCCATCGCTGGTCAGGTAGTAGCTGTTGAGCCCCTTGGTCGCCTCGATCATCTGAAACGACTCGTTGGGCTTGAGCACCGGCCCCCACGAGACCTGCAAAAAGTGGGTGATCAGCGTTTCGATGTGCTGAAGCATCTTGTCGCGCGGCGGCGGCGTGGTCAGCGGATGATCGGCCTTGTAGCCACCTTCGGGCATGTTTTTCAGACACTGTTCGATAATGCGCAGGCTCTGGCGCATCTCCTCGATGCGCAGCATGCCGCGATCAAACACATCGCCGTTGGTGCCGACCGGAATATCAAAGTCAAAATTCTCGTAGCCCGAGTAGGGTTTGGCCTTTCTCAGATCGTACTTGAGGCCGGTGGCGCGCAGGTTGGGCCCGGTGACCCCCCAGGTCAGCGCTTCGGCGGTGGTATGCGTGGCGATGTTGACCGTACGCTCACGCACGATCGAGTTGTCCATCATCGCGCGCTCGTACTCATCCAGCCGCGGCGGCATCCAGTCCAGAAAATCGCGGACCAGCTTTTCCCAGCCGCGCGGCAGATCGTGCGCCACACCGCCGATACGAAACCATGCAGGGTGCATGCGAAAACCGGTGATCGCCTCGATCACGTGATAGGCCCGCTGGCGGTCGCTGAAGGTGAAAAAGACCGGCGACATCGCGCCCAGATCCTGCAGGAAGGTGCCCAGAAACAGCAGGTGGGAATTGATGCGAAACATCTCGGCCATCATCACGCGGATGGTCTCGGCACGCGATGTGACGGTGATGCCGGCAAGCTTCTCGACCGCCAGAATGTAGGGCAGGTTGTTCATCACCCCGCCGGTATAGTCAATCCGGTCGGTGTAGGGAATATAGCTGTGCCAGGACTGGCGCTCGGCCATCTTCTCGGCGCCACGGTGGTGATAGCCGATGTCCGGTACGCAGTCGACGACCTCTTCACCGTCAAGCTGCAGCGCGATGCGAAACACGCCGTGTACGGAGGGGTGGTTGGGCCCCAGGTTCAGAAACATGTAGTCAGTGTCGCGGCTTTGTCGCTTCATACCCCAGTCTTCGGGCTTGAAACGCAGCGCTTCCTGCTCACGGTCCTGACCTTCCATCGTCAGCGTATAGGGGTCGAATTCAGTCGCGCGCGCCGGATAGTCCTTGCGCAGCGGATGACCGTTCCAGGTCGGCGGCATCAGCATCCGGCTCAGGTGCGGATGGCCCGTGAACTCGATGCCGAACATGTCAAAGACTTCACGCTCGTACCAGTTGGCATTGAGATAGACCTGGCACAGGGTCGGGACGCGCAGATCGTCCTCATGCAGCGCCACCTTGATCATCAGCTCGCTGTTACGCTCAAGCGACATCAACTGATAGAAGACGGTGAAGTCGGCCGGCGGCAGGCCGTTGCGATGCATGCGCAGGCGCTCGTCCACACCGTGCAGGTCGTAGAGCAGCACGAAGGGCCTGTCGACCTGCTGCACGAAGTGCATGACCTCGATGAGCTGTTCGCGCTTCACCCATACCACCGGCATGCCGGTCAGCGTCGGCTGCACCACCAGATTCGCATCGCCAAAGCGCGCCTTCAGCTCATCAACGATGGCGAAGGTTATATCGCCTGCCTGTGAAGTCTCGGTCGTCATCCGTTGTTTTCCATCGCCAGTGAACCGGGCCTGCCTGTCCCGTGGAGGCCCGTATGCCGGTCGTTACACTTCATCGGGTGAACGCAGCTCGGTAACCGCGATGCGCTCATCACGTCGTTTTTCACGCTGGGAAGGCATCTCGGCCTTGTAGACGCCCTGATCGCCGACCACCCAGGTCAGCGGGCGGCGCTCCTGCTGAATGGAGTCCTGCAGAAGCTGCAGTGCCTGGAGGAAAGCTTCAGGCCTCGGCGGGCATCCCGGGATATAAACGTCGACGGGAAGAAACTTGTCGACACCCTGAACGACCGAATAGATGTCGTACATGCCACCGGAGTTGGCACACGAGCCCATCGAGATCACCCACTTGGGCTCCAGCATCTGGTCGTAAAGCTCCTGGATGATGGGGGCCATCTTGATAAAGCAGGTCCCCGAAATCACCATCACGTCGGCCTGACGGGGTGAGGCACGCAGTACTTCGGAGCCAAAGCGGGCGATGTCGTGCGGTGCGGTAAAGGCCGTGGTCATCTCCACGTAGCAGCAGGAGAGTCCGAAGTTATAGGGCCACAGGGAGTTCTTGCGCCCCCAGTTGACCACGTTGTGCATGATGTTTTCGAGCTTGCCCATGAACACGTTGCGATGTATCTGATCGTCCATGGGGTCGTCGACGACGCGGCGCTCTCCGACCGGGTACTGGCTGTCCTGCGGAGCATCAGGGTCGATGCGCGTCAGCTTGTAGGACATCCGTGGTCCTCCCTGAAAACGTCATTGATCGTTACCGGGTCCTGCCGGGGCGGCTATAAAGCGCCCGATCAGGGCTCAGTCTTCGGCGTGATTGCGCTGGGCTGGCTGGTGCACCCGGTCAGGCTGCGTGCGGCGTCTCGGCACCCAGTCCAGTGCCCCGACGCGGCTGTCATAAATCAGACCGGCCAGCAGAATAAAGATGAAGATGCTGGCGCCTATCAGCCCGGCCCAGCCGGTGTCGCGAATGGAAATGGCCCAGCCGAACAGATAAAGCGCTTCCACGTCGAAAATGACGAAGAGCATGGCCACCAGGTAGAACTTGACCGAAAACCGCTGATGGGCGCTGCCGGTCGGGACGATGCCGGACTCGTAGGGTGTTTCTTTCCTGTGCCCCCAGGCGCTTCCGCCCAGCAGGGCGGAAGCTGTCACCATGAAGGTACAAAGAGCCAGTACGGCGACAATGAAAACACCGACTGACCAGTTTTGGGCCAGTTGCGCTGCCAGATCCATGGACGCTCACTCATCTTGGTCTGCTCCGATGACATTGCATCGATCGGAACTTTCATTATTCAACCACCCGGGAGGTACTATTCGGATAACAGCTGCCCGGATGACAGGAATTCTCGGTTGCGGAAGGTCAGGTCTGCGTCGAGATCACATCGTTAAATTAGAAGCCAGCGCGGGATTTTTCCAATGCCGTCATTGGCTTTTTTGATGTCGATTTTGGAATGTTCCCCCTGTAGCCTTCATGTATCCAATCGAAATATCGCCGCGACGCATTAGACCTTGGTCTTATATTTTACGGCATCGCCGATTTCAAGAATGTTGCATGGCACCCTGATGGTGCTGACCCTTCTGGAGATTTCATGCGCCCGATCCGTTTTCTCTCCATTGCCGGCACCGATCCCAGTGGGGGTGCCGGACAGTCCGCCGACCTCAAGACGGCCAGTGCCCTGGGCGCCTATACCACCAGCGTTCTCACCACCGTGCTGGCCCAGAACACCTGTGGTGTTCGCAAGGTCATGCCGCTGCCGCAGGCCATGATTCGTGCCCAGCTCGAGGCCGTGTTTGACGATATCGCCATCGACTGCGTCAAGATCGGCATGGTCAGCGATCTCGACACGGCTCGCCTCATTCAGGAATTCATCGAGCGCTATCAGCCGGCGCATGTCGTGCTGGACCCGGTGATGGTCGCCAAGAGTGGCGACATGCTGGTGGATCGTGACGGCTTTCACGCCGTGCGGGACGTCCTGATTCCGGTGGCCGACGTCATCACACCCAACCTGCCGGAAGCCGCCGTGCTGCTGGACACCGACATTCCCTCAAACCATGAGGAGATGGCCGCCATGATGCCGGCACTCGGCACGCTGGGCAGCGATATCGTGGTGCTCAAGGGCGGCTATCTGACCGGCGACGTCAGCAACGATCTGGTGCTGACGCCCGAAGAAACGCACTGGCTGGAATCGCCGCGCGTTCATACAAGGTCTCTGCATGGTTCGGGGTGCACACTGGCCTCGGCCATCGCGGCCCTGCTGCCCCGGCATGACACGCCGATCGAGGCGATCAGGCAGGCCAAGGCCTACATGACCCGGGCACTGGAAACTGCCGACCGTCTCGAGGTCGGTCAGGGCCAGGGGCCGGCCCATCACTTTCACGCCTGGTGGTAGATGCGAGGGCAGGCAACCACTATCCTTTCAGCGATGCTCCTGCCAACACCGACACCTGCGGGCGCCCTTCTTATTGACCGGGCAAGGATTCAGCCATGAATACGACGCTGCTGCTGGCCACTGATCTCTCCCACGAATGTCAGGCGGCCCTGGTGCGGGCGCTGCATCTGTCGCAGCGCAGCCAGTCGCGACTGGACATCCTGCATGTCGTGGACCCCTATCTGCCCGAGCACACGCTACCGGCGCTGGTGCATGCCATCGAGGAAGAGATCGATCGCACGCTCAACACGCTGTGCGAGCATCACGAGCTCAATCGTCCCGCCGCGACAGAGATTCACATCGTCAGCGGCGTACCCTATGCCGAGATCATTCGCGAGGCCTACGAGCGCAGCGCCTCGATGATCGTCATGGGCACCCACCGCAAGCAGGGCCAGCCGGATCTGATCAGCGGCACGACCCTGTCGCGCGTCATGCGCCGGGCCCCCTGCCCGGTGGTCAGCATTCCGCATGATGGCGAGCCGGACTGGCAGGACATCCTGGTACCGGTGGACTTTTCGCTCGCCTCGCGCCACACCCTCAAGGAGGTGTTGACGCGCTTTCCCAACGTGCGCCTGACGCTTTTGCATGCCTGGGACATGCCGGTGGCCATGGAGCTCTGCGAGGGCACCAATTATCAGCACTGGCGCGACATGGAGCGCCAGCGCCTGCGCCAGCAGCTCGAGCTTGAAACCGAGCGCCTGATGGCCGATTTACATGCAAAGCCCGATCTGGAACTGGTGCTGCAGCAGGGCGACCCCTCCCAGGTGCTGCTGGACCGGCTGCGTCAGCAGCCGCCCGATCTGCTGGCACTGGGCAGCCACATACGCGTCGGCATCGGCCGCGCTACCGACAGCCTGCTGGAGCGGCTGCTGACCGAAACCCGCGGCGATCTGATGCTGTGTCGCACCTGGTAGCCGGCAGCGTCAGGCGTGTTGTGACCATGAAACGGATAACGGAGAGACCATGCGGGCCCTGATTCAGCGCGTCAGCCAGGCAAGCGTTCATGTTGACGGTGAGCGCATTGGCGCCATCGAGGGTGGGCTACTGGCCCTGATCGGCGTCGAGCGAGACGACACCCCGGAGCGCGGTGAAAAACTGCTGCAGAAGATGCTCAACTACCGCGTCTTCAGCGACGAACAGGGCCGCATGAACCTTGGGCTGGCCACTATCCAGGGCGGCCTGCTGCTGGTGTCGCAGTTCACCCTGGTGGCCGACACGCGCAAGGGGCTGCGCCCGGGCTTTTCCAGTGGCGCCACACCGGAAGAGGGCGAGCGACTCTTCAACCATCTGGTCGAGCGCGCGCGACAGGCGCATCCCGTCGTGGAAACCGGCCGCTTCGGTGCCGACATGCAGGTCTCGCTGATCAATGACGGCCCTGTCACGTTCCTGCTGGAAAGCTGAAGGTTGAAAGGCCGGCCCCACGCATCACCTCGAACAGGCAACACATCATGAGTTTCCATTCTTCCGACATGCGCTCTTCCGACACGCGCGTGGCGCTGATTACCGGCGGCGCTCAGGGCATCGGACGCGGCATTGCTGACGACCTCATTGCCCGGGGCTGGCAGGTCATGATCATCGATATCGATGCAGAAGCCGTCGAGGAGATGCGCGAGCGCCATGATGCAGCACAGCTGCTGGCCGTTACCGCCAGCGTCAGCGACGAAACGGCGATCGCGGCGGCATTCGAGCGACTGAAGCAGTGGCAGGACCGGCTGGATCTGCTGGTCAACAACGCAGGTCCCGCCGATCCATACTGCGGACCGCTGGAGTCGCTGTCGCTCGAGCGCTGGCATCACTGGCTGGACAACCACCTTACCGGCGCCTTTCTCTGCTCGCGCGCGGCCATCCCACTGCTGCGCCGCACAACGGGATCGATCATCCACATGGCCTCGACCCGGGCCCTGCAGTCCGAGCCCGAAAGCGAAGGCTATGCCGCCAGCAAGGGCGGCCTGCTGGCGCTGACTCATGCCATGGCCGTGAGCCTGGGCCCCGATATTCGGGTCAACGCCATCTGCCCGGGCTGGATCGAGACCGGCGAGCATCAAAAGGCCGCCAGCCGGGAAACGCCCGTTCACAGCGATGTTGATCGTCAGCAGCACCCGGTCGGCCGCGTGGGGCATCCCGATGACATCGCCGCGCTGGTGGCCTTTCTGGCCAGCCCCGAGGCCGGCTTCATTACCGGTCAGCATTTCCCGGTGGATGGCGGCATGACGCGAAAGATGATCTACGCCGAGTAGCCGCCAACACCATTTGCCGGATACCCCCCGCCACCGGGTACAAAAAGGGCCGCCCCGATGAGGTGGCGGCCCTTGCTCGGGAGCCCCGGATTCCCGAAAGTCATCAGCCGGCTAGTGCTTCGGGTGCCACTTGTTGTCATCGCCCTTCTTGTATTTTGACTCGACCGCCTTCCAGGCCACGGCGTGAGCCGTCTCCTCGCGGGAGGCGTTGCCGCGGCGGTCAGAGGGGTCGGCATACTCGTCCCAGGCGCTGTTGAAGGCTTCCTTGTAGATGGTTCGGGCATGTGGTGGCAGCACCTTGCGCGCGCTGTCCGGAATGTCATCACGATGATCGTAAGGCATGTCTCCTCCCTGAAATCTGCCGTTAACGATAAATACCCTTCCAGTGTAGTCCCGCGTCAGCGCCTGCCAATCAGGGGCTCATGACGCACTGAGCTGCGCCTGCATCTCCTCGAGCGCCTCCTCGGCTTCCATCCAGGCCTGCTCATCGCTTTCCAGTTGCGCCTTCCACTCGCCCTGCTCGCGCAGCAGCTCGGTGAGTCGCGCCTTCTGGTCAGGCTCATAGAGGGCCGGATCCGACAGTTTCTCCTCGACCGCTTCAAGCGCCTTCTGGGCCTTGTCCATCGATTTCTCGGCCGCGTCGCGCTGCTTTTTCAGCGGCTTGAGCTGTTCGCGAAGCTCGGCCGCCGCACGCCGGGCAGCCCTGCGGTCCTCTTTCGGCGCGGCCGCCGCTTCGGGCTCTCCGGCAGGCTGACGTGCGTCGTCGGTGAGGCGATTTTTCAACCATATCCGATAGTCCTCCAGCGTGCCGTCAAAGGCAAAGACCCGGCCATCGGCCACACACCAGAATTCATCGACGCTGGCGCGCAGCAGATGGCGATCGTGCGACACGATCATCACAGCCCCTTCAAAAGCGGATAGTGCCTCCGTCAGCGCGTCACGCATGTCCAGATCGAGGTGGTTGGTCGGCTCATCGAGCAGTAGCAGATTGGGCTTTTGCCAGGCGATCAGCGCCAGTGCCAGGCGAGCCTTCTCGCCGCCCGAGAAACGGGTAATGACTTCGAAGGCGTCATCGCCGCGAAAGCCGAAGCCGCCGAGGAAGTCGCGAATCGTCTGCTCGGCGGCCTGCGGCGACAGACGCTGAACATGGGTGAAGGCACTGGCATTCAGATCCAGCGCATCCAGCTGATGCTGGGCGAAGTAGCCGATCGCCAGATGCTCGCCCTCGGTACGTTCGCCCCCGATCAGGGCCAGCTGACCGGTCAGCGCCTTGATCAGCGTCGACTTGCCCGCGCCGTTGGGACCGAGAAGGCCGATGCGACTGCCCGGCGCCAGCGACAGGCGCACATTGTCAACGATCGGCGTGTCGTCATAGCCAATGGCGGCATGATCGATCGACAGCAGCGGATGGGAAACCTTGTCGGAACAGGGCAGACGAAAGCGAAACGGCGATTCGGCGCGCAGCGGGGCGATCTCCTCCATGCGCTCGAGCATCTTGAGGCGGCTCTGAGCCTGTTTGGCCTTGGTCGCCTTGGCGCGAAAGCGGCGCACGAAATCCTCGATCTCGGCGCGGCGGGCCTGCTGTTTCTCGCGCTCGGCCTCACGCTGGGCCAGCCGCTCGGCGCGAGTGCGCTCAAAGGTGGTGAAGTTGCCGCGATAGAGCTGCACGTGGCGCTGATCGAAATGCACGATGTGATCGCACACTGCATCGAGAAAATCCCGGTCGTGCGAAATCAGCAAAAGCGTGCCGGGATAGCGCACCAGCCACTGCTCAAGCCACAGCAACGCGTCCAGATCGAGGTGGTTGGTCGGCTCATCGAGCAGCAGCAGGTCAGACGGCTTGAACAGCGTCTGGGCCAGGTTGGCACGCATGCGCCAGCCACCGGAAAAATCCGACAGCGGGCGGTCAAGATCGCGCTGGGCAAAGCCGAGACCGACCAGCAACTGCTCGGCACGGGCGCGGGCGGTGTAGCCATCCAGCGATTCGATCGTACCGTGCAGCTCGGCCTCGCGGTGATGTTCGCCGGCCTCACGGGCGGCGTCCAGCGCCGTCTGGGTCTCGCGCAGGTCGTGATCACCATCCAGCACGAAGTCGGTCAGACTGCGGGACAGCGTCACGATCTCCTGGCGCATGTGGGCAATGCGCACCCCGCCATTGAGCGCCACTTCGCCGCGCTCGGGTGACAGCTGCCCGAGTATCAGTTGAAAAAGGCTCGACTTGCCCGTGCCGTTGGCGCCCACAATGCCGGCGTGATGCCCCATCGAGAGCATGAAGTCTGCGGACTCGATCAGCGGGACCCCGCCTCGTTGGAGCTCGAGCTGGCGAAATGCGATCATGCAGTATCCTGTCCGGCCGGTTGCCGATAAATGGTCGAATGAACAAGTCAATGGCTGCCCATTCTAACCGAAATCTTCCCCCGCTTTGGCCCTGGGCGCTGGCGCTTTATGACCGCCCTGGTGCCACCAGAGCCCTGCTGACACTGCAGGATGACGCGGGTCTGGACGTCTGCGAGCTGCTCTGGGGGCTCTGGCTACTGGCGCACGGCCGGACACCGATCGCGGAGATCGATGCGCTGCTGGCCCCCGTACGCCACTGGCAGCAGTGCCATACGCAGCCGCTGCGCCGGCTGCGTCGCGATCTCAAGGCCCGCGCCATCGAACAGCCATGGCTTGAACCGATGCGCACCCACATCAAGAAAGCCGAACTTGAAAGCGAGCGCGAAACCCTGCGCCAACTCGAAGCGCTGGGCCTGTCAGCCTCGAGCCGCTCTCCGGGCCACGCCGCCATCGACACAGGTCTTGAGCCTCTGACCGGTCAACTTGCGCCCCGCCATCAGCGCCTGATTTCCAGTCTGCGACTTGAAAGTGAGCGCATGGCGCCCCCATCGTAATGACAGTGCGTTGAAGGACAGCCGAAATTCCCTCAGGGTCGGCGTGATTTTTTTCAAGCGGTGTTGTCCAACATCTTTTGATGACCATGTGTACAAGGAGCTTTCATGAATAAACTGTTGAGCGCGGTCACTCTGAGCACGCTGATCATACTGACCGGCTGTTCCGACGCCGACGACAGCAAGGACAACAGCGCTGATGATCAGGCCACGCAGCAGGAGCAGGCCCAGCAGAACGGCAACAGCAGCGGCGAAGCCCAGCAGCAGGACGACTTCGAGTCCGATCAGGCACGTCTGGCCTATGCCGTGGGCGTCACGCTGGCCCGCAACCTCCAGGAAGACATGCAGGATCTGGATGTTGATAACTTCACCAGCGGCATCAAGGATGTCTATGGTGGTAACGACATCCGCCTGAGCGATCAGCAGATCGGCGATGCCCTGCAGCAGTATCAGCAGCAGATGGTGGCTCAGCAGCAGCAACAGATGAAGCAGGAGGCCGAGGATAACGCCCAGGCCGGCCAGCAGTTCCTCAAGGAAAATGCTGACAAGGATGGTGTGGAAACCACCGACTCCGGCCTTCAGTACCGTGTCATGGAAGAAGGTGACGACAGCGGTGCTCAGCCCGGCGACGAGGACCAGGTCCGCGTCAACTACGAGGGCCGCACCATCGACGGCAACGTCTTTGACAGCTCCTACGAGCGTGGCGAGCCGGTGACTTTCCAGGTGAACCAGGTCATCCCCGGCTGGCAGGAAGCGCTCAAGATGATGCATCCGGGCGACGAATGGGAAATCTACGTGCCGGCTGATCTCGCTTACGGCGAAGCCGGTACCGGTCCGATCGGGCCGAATGAAACCCTGATCTTCAAGGTCGAGCTGCTGGGCGTAGGCGATGACGCTACCAACGCTGACAGTGACGACACTGAGGCCACCCAGGACAGCGGTGCCGCGGCCCAGACGACCAACTGAGGCGTGAATACGCAGTGATCGACAACCATCGGGCCATCAGGCTCGGTGGTTTTTTTATGCCTGACATCGCATGACAATCGGTGGATAAAACGACCCGACATACCCTGTGGATAAGGTTGTGAGGTACTGTTTTATCAACGCCTGAAGAGCTGTGTATAAATGTCGCAGCGCTGCATGCCGGTCATGGCAACTGCTGCAAAGACAAACGTCGAAAAATTTATAACACACTGTTTATTCAAAATATTTCAGATAATTTCGACGACGGCCCTGCAAGCCACACCACTGATCAACTTTCGCTTCTGTCAAGCAAAAATTCCTAACGCCGTGTGGATAATTGATAGTGAAATTCATGTTTCAGCACCGGTGACATTGTGCATTAACGACACGGCAGCGATAGATCATACCAGCTGCCCAGCATCCCTCTGCTGGTGTTTACTACCAGACTTCCCCGGATGCGATGCGCATTGCCAACACACAGCGGCAGATCGAACGTGCCGCGATAATGATCGGAGGTGGCTGGCGCCAGGGTCATGGTTGTGGTGCGATGACCACCGACATCCTCAAGCCGCGCGCTGACGCCCTCGGCTTCAAGACCGGTCAATACCATCTCGACACTCAGCTTTCCATTGCGGTAGTGCCACTGCGTCTGCATCCGGCCAAAGCGTCCCAGTGCCGTAAAACAGCGCTCGTCAAGCGGCTGACACTCAAGCTCGGGCGCAAACCAGGTCACACTCGAGCGGCTGCCCGCCCCCACGTAGTAGTAGCCCAGATAGGTAATGGCCACGGTGACCGTGATCAGCGTGACCACTACCAGCGTATTCAGCCAGCGCAACGAGGCCACGGAAGAGGAGGAAGCAGAGGTTGACATGGGCAGGCGTCCACTCATGAGACAGGCACGGCCGGAGCGTGGCCATGCCGGGTGACTTCAATAAAAGAAGATATTCATTTAAAAAATATTCTCATTTACTGTTGACGCAAAAAATGAGAATGGTTATCTTTTAGATGTGGTGATCGCCAGTCACCACATGAACAACCCGATATGTCAGGTATCGAGTGGTTCATCTCCTCATCAAGCTAGTCACGGTCTTTGAGCCGCCCGATTGGGCGGCTTTTTTACGTCAGGCGCACAGACCCTCTGTTCTTCGCTTTGCCGGCGCTTTTCGTGACTTGGCTTGTCAGCTGATGTGGTGATCCATCAGATCCCATGCCCCTAACGCTCGCCGCGGGTTTCCTGGCTGGTCAGCGGGCGCTGAACCACACACAGCAGACATGAATAAAAGAAGATATTCATTTAAAAAATATTCTCATTTGCCTTGACTGCCTAAATGAGAATGGTTATCTTTGAGGTGTGGTGATTGCCAGTCACCACATGAACAACCCGATATGTCAGGTATCGAGTGGTTCATCTCCTCATCAAGCTAGTCACGGTCCTTGAGCCGCCTCATTTGAGGCGGCTTTTTTATGTCAGTCCTACCGACCCTTTATTCTTCGCCTTGCCGGCGCTTTCCGTGACTTCGCTCAAGTCAGTTGATGCGCTGATACATCAGATCCCACACGCCGTGGCCCAGACGTTCGCCCCGGGTTTCAAACTTGGTCAGCGGTCGAAAGTCCGGGCGCGGCACGTAATCACCGTCGCAAGCCATCGTCACAAAGCCGGGCGCCTCGCTCATGGTCTCAACCATGTATTCGGCATACGGCTGCCAGTCGGTGGCCATATGAAAGCAGCCGCCCGGTCGCAGCACGCGATGCACACGCGCAAGAAAGGCCGGCTGAACAATCCGGCGCTTGTGGTGGCGCTTTTTGGGCCAGGGGTCGGGGAAGAACAGCTGCAGCGTATCGACCGATTCAGCCGGCAGGCAGTCATCAAGTACTGCAAGCGCATCCTCGCGATAAACGCGCACGTTGGAAAGGCCGGCCTTGTCGACGTCATCGAGCAGCTTGCCCACCCCCGGCGGATGCACCTCGATGCCGATAAACTCGGTGCCCGGGTTGGCCATGGCCTGCTCGAACAGTGAACCGCCCATGCCAAAGCCGATCTCGACCACGCACGGTGCGCGGCGCCCGAACAGCGCCTCCAGATCCAGCCGCCCCTGTTCATGCGTCAGGCCCAGCCGGGGAAAAACATCCTCCAGACCTCGACGCTGGGCCTGGGTCATGCGGCCGCTGCGCACCACAT
Organism: Kushneria avicenniae; assembly: GCF_900112585.1. Taxonomy (GTDB): domain Bacteria; phylum Pseudomonadota; class Gammaproteobacteria; order Pseudomonadales; family Halomonadaceae; genus Kushneria; species Kushneria avicenniae. The sequence continues at coordinate 113,893 of NZ_FOLY01000003.1, forward strand.
AGCTCTTGATGCCACGGTGCGGCGTCTGTTCCTCCGCATCGGTGTTCGGCGTTGTCTCTTCTTTCATTACAGGTATCGTCAAAAACAGTGGAACGGGATCAACCGGTGAACAACCCTTCAGTGGGCGATGACGGACTGGCGGCATAGGTCTTTCTGCCCATGCGTTCGGCCAGGCGGGCGTCACGCCCGGCTTCAACGGCCTTTTTCATGGCGCGGGCCATCAGCACCGGCTGTCGGGCATGCGCGATGGCCGAATTGACCAGCACCCCGTCACAGCCCAGCTCCATGGCCATGGCGGCATCCGAAGGCGTCCCGATACCGGCATCGACCAGAATCGGCACGCGCGCATTATCGATGATCAATGACAGGGCGTGCGGATTGAGCAGGCCGTGACCGGAGCCGATCAGCGAACCCAGCGGCATGACGGCACAGCAGCCCATCGATTCCAGCTCGGCGGCCACGATCGGATCGTCGCTGGTATACACCATGACATCAAAGCCGTCCTCGACCAGCGTTCGCGCGGCGCTGATTGTCTCCATCACGTTCGGATAGAGCGTGTGATCGTTGCCCAGCACTTCGAGCTTGACGAGGTCATGACCGTCCAGCAGCTCGCGGGCCAGCTGGCAGGTGCGCACGGCATCACGCGCGTTATAGCACCCGGCCGTATTGGGCAGGATGGTATAGCGCTCGGGGGAAATGACATCAAGCAGATTGGGCTCATCCGGATTCTGCCCGATGTTGGAGCGGCGCACGGCCACCGTCACGATTTCGGCGCCGCTGGCCTCGACCGCAGCCCCGGTCTCTTCCAGATCACGATACTTGCCGGTACCGACCAGCAGACGCGAGGCGAAACGTCGCCCCGCAATCTGCAGGGGGGTATCCCATTGGGAATCAATGCTCATGGTGCTCTCCTCGAACCCGTCGTGCGGGCTCTGGTGCGATCACCCTCGGGGCGACGTCTCAGCCGCCGCCGATGGCGTGAACAATCTCGACACGATCACCCTCGTTGAGCGTCGTGGTCGTATGGCGGGTACGGGGCACGATGGCCTCGTTGACCTCTACGGCAATGCGCCGGCCGGCCAGATCCAGTGACGCGATCAGATCAGCCACACTGTCGATCTGCTCGACCCGGCGCGCTTCCCCGTTGATGTATAGCTGCATGTCACATCCTGCGTTGGCATCGGGAAAGCGCAGTATAACGTCGAGGCCGAAGACGCTCCTACCGTTTCGCGGTGCTTTCCGATGACGTCCAGATCCCCTTTGCCAGACGCTCGGGATGCTTGAGCACGGAAGGATCAAACACCGGCTCTCTGACCCCGCTCTTGCGCTGACGCTCATAGTCCTTCAACACACGCAGGGCCACGGGCGCCAGCAGCAATATGGCGATCAGGTTGGTCGTCGCCATCAATCCCATCGCGAAATCGGCAAAGGCCCAGACAAAATCAAGTTCTGCCACGGCCCCCAGCATGACCATGGCCAGCACGGCCAGACGCAGGGCATGAATAGCGCCCTTGCTATGTCGACCGAACAGATATCCCATGTTGATCTCGCCGTAGGCATAGTTGCCGATGATCGAGGTGAAGGCGAACAGCAGGATGGCCAGCGCAATGAACCAGGTACCGAAAACGCCCAGATGATCGCTCATGGCGTCCTGGGTCAGCTGAATGCCCTGAATATCGACGCCCGGCGACGTTGTCAGCAACGTGTCATAGACTCCGGACAGCAGAATCACCACGGCCGTACAGGTGCAAATGATCAGGGTGTCACATACTACGCCAAAGGACTGCACCAGCCCCTGGGCCGCTGGATGCTTGACGGTGGCCGTGGCCGCGGCGTTGGGCGCCGAGCCCATGCCCGCCTCGTTGGAGAACAGACCGCGCTTGATGCCGTTTTCCATTGCAATCTTGATCGAATAGCCGGCCGCCCCGCCAACGGCCGGACCAAAACCGAAGGCACTCTTGACGATCAGCGCCAGCATCTCCGGCACTTCACCGATATTAACGATCAGAATGTAGAGTGCTACCAGCAGGTAGGCCACGGCCATGACCGGTACAATCTTTTCAGCCGTACGCGCCACCGACTTGATACCGCCGTAGATGATCAGGGCGGTCAGGACGACCAGCACAACCCCGGTGACCCAGGCCGGCACAGAAAAGGCACTGTCGACGGCCCTGGCAATGGTGTTGGACTGCGCGCCGTTAAAGGCAAGACCGAAGGCGATGATCAAAAAGACGGCAAACAGACAGCCCATCCAGCGCTGCCCCAGACCGCGCTCCATATAGTAGGCGGGCCCGCCGCGAAAGACGCCATCTTCATGCTTGACCTTATAGACCTGAGCCAGCGTGGATTCGATAAAGGCCGTGGCCAGCCCGACCAGCGCGGTCATCCACATCCAGAAGATGGCCCCCGGCCCTCCGGCCCAGAGCGCAATCGCGACACCAGCAAGATTGCCGGTACCAACCCTGGAGGCCAGCGAGGTCGCAAAGGCCTGAAAGGCGCTGATGCCGTCACCCGAGCCTCGACCACCAAAGGTCACACGAGCCATGTGGCCCAGCAGACGAAACTGCATGAACCCGGTAAACAGCGTAAATGCCAAACCCGCGCCCAAAAGCAGATAGACCAGAATATAGGTCCAGATAAAACTGCTGATGGGGTCGGTAATGGCAAGAATGGCGTTTTCAACGGTAGTGATAAATTCCATGGGAAATCCCCGCCATGCCTCACTGTCACAGAGGCATTACTCTTATGGTGTGTTATCGATCAGAGCCATCAATCCCTGTACGCCACCTGGTGGCTCGGGCGTGTGCGTGCGACCATACACGGATTCAGGGGCAAATGCCCGACTCGATAGGAGTATACGCCATGCCATCGCGCCTTCTCTGGCTCGTTGCTGCACTTTCCGGACTGAGTCTGGTGGTGCTGGGCGCCTGGGGTGCCCATGGCCTGAGTGACCGGCTGGACGCTGCCGCCCTCAACGCATGGCACACCGGTGTGCGCTATCAGGCCTGGCATACGCTGGCGTTCATGATCATTGTGATCTGGCGCGAAGTCGTGCCACTGGCTGGCCAGCGCCTGGTACTGATTCTGTGGGGAGCAGGCATCGTGCTTTTTTCAGGCTCGCTGTATCTGCTGGCGCTGGGGGGCCCGCCCCTGCTGGGTCCCATCACGCCGCTGGGCGGCCTTGTCATGATGACCGGCTGGGTCGTACTGGGCGTGACCGGCTTGCGCCGACGCCCCGAGCCCTCATAATAATTCCGGGCTGCGCGACCGGCGTGGCGTAAGCATGAGCGTTCATGACGATGTCCTTACCCGATTTTTCCGATCTGCTGGAGGCCGGTCCGCTGGCCCCCCTGTCCTTGCCGCCCACCGGGGTAATGGCACGGTATTTTCGTCATTACGGGCTTGAGGCACTCATCACTCAGGTCGCTGACATCGAGTCCGGCCATGTGCAGGCCGACGGGTTTCGCCTCTGGACTCAGGTCTGGACGCCGCGCACCGCACTGCGCGGTACGGTCATGGTCGTACACGGCTATTTCGATCATCTGGGCCTTTATGGCCACCTGCTGCGCCTGCTGCTGGACGGCGGGTTTCGCGTGGTGCTCTGGGACCTGCCGGGCCACGGTCTGTCCAGCGGCGAGCGCGCCGCCATCGATGACTTTGCCACCTATACCCGATGCCTGCGCGCCCTGCTCGCACGGCTCGAGGCGAAGGGACTGATCACGGCGCCGCTGATCGGCATCGGCCAGAGCACCGGCGCGGCCATTCTCACCACCGATGCCCTGGAGCGGTCCGAGCGCCAGCCATGGCAGTCACTGGTACTGCTGGCCCCGCTGGTGCGCCCCTGCAAATGGCAGCGATCGCGTCTGATGCACCGCCTGGCCACGCCCTTTATTCGCAGCATTCCGCGCCACTATCGGCCCAACACCACCAATCTGGCCTTCACCGATTTTTTGCACCGAGAGGACCCACTGCAGACCGACACCCTGCCGCTGGTCTGGGTGGGCGCCATGCGCAACTGGATGACCCACGTTCGTCGTCTGCCGCCCTGCGAGCTGCCAACGCTGATCCTGCAGGGCGAGCAGGACGCCACCGTGGACTGGCGCTGGAATCTCGAGGTGCTGCGCCGGCTGCTGCCGCGTGCAAGGATCGTCTACCATCAACGGGCCCGACACCATCTGGTCAATGAATCTCCCGATATTCGCCAGGCGCTGTTCAGGGACCTGTACCATTTCTTGATCACACGGACCGAAGGCCCATGCGTCACCCCTGCCGACACGCCCGACGCTTCCTGACAGGGCGGCAGGCACTGCCTGTGCTGCTGGCCCTCGTAATGACAGGCTGCGCCGGAATGGACAGCGATACCGCGCGTCACCGAACACCGCTGGAAAGTCTGGGCCGGGTCGCCGCCACGGAGGTTCTCGAAAAGCCGCCCTGGCCGGGCGACCCGCAAAGCCGCGTCATCCTGATCACGCCCGTGCAGGCCGATGCCGATTTCGGCACCCGCGCCGATGCCCGTTTCAATGACGCCCTGACCCGTGGATTGCTCAGCGCCCGACACGGTCCGCAGATCCTCTCGGTGACCGAGGCCACGGCACAACCCGGGGTGCCCGACAATCAGTGGCGTCTTTCATCGCGTCTGGAAGCGCCGCTGGGCGCCATCACGCTATCGGATCGAAAGCTCTATCCCTATACGCTGACGTTGACGCTCAAACGCGGTGACAGTGACGATGTCTGGTGGCAGAAGGAGATCGACGGCGCCCTCGACGAGCAGGGATTGCCCCTGTCGTCGGCAGCCGTAACTCCAGCACCCTGATTATCGTTCAATGAGCTGACCATCACTTATCCATGAACCGGAGGCTGTTTCGTGCGCGCATCCCATCTTGACCGCGAAGGACCGGACAATCCATTTCCCGGGCGTCAGGCACTGGAGCGACGGCTGGAGCGTGAGCTGCCCCATCAGCTGGGGTCCAATGAAGGTCTGGACATGCCTCATCGGGCACTGACCGAGGCGCTGGGAGAGCCGGTGGCAGCGCTGGCACGCACCTATGGCGATGCTCAGGCTCATGATCTGCGCCAGCGACTGGCCGAGCGACTGGATGTTTCAGCCAGCGCCCTGCTGGTGGATGCCGGCGCCGACAGCCTGATCGCCCTGACCCTGCGCGCCCTGTGCGATACCGGCTCGACCGTGGTTACCAGTGCCGGCACCTACCCGACCTTTCGCTACTTTGCCGAGGGTCACGGCTGTCGTCTGGTCGAGGTAAACTATCAGCAGGGCCCCGATCGGCTGGCGCCCGATGTCGATGCGCTGGTTCAGGCCGCCTGGCTGCATCATGCGTCACTGGTCTATCTCGCCAACCCGGATAATCCCAGCGGCCACTGTTCAAGCGATGCCGATATCGCCCATCTGGTCAACAACCTGCCACCGACGTGTCATCTCCTGCTGGATGAGGCCTATCACGAGTTTCGCCTGGATTATCGCGACAGCCAGCCCATGACTGGCGTGGTGCGACTTCGCACCTTTTCCAAGGCCCACGGTCTGGCCGGTCTGCGCATCGGCTACGCCATCGCAGCGTCCGACACGCTCGAGATAATGAACAAGGTGCGCATTCACTATGCGGTCTCATCAATAGCCCTGACGGCCGCCGAAGTCGTTCTGGCCCATGACGACGAGGTCGAACAGCACATCCGGGCGGTGATCGACAGGCGTGAACGGCTGGCGGCGCAGCTTCAGGCATGGGGCGCCGACGTGCTGCCCTCGGCCACCAACTTCGTGGCCGTGCGCCTGCCCGATGCTGACCTGGCACTCGAGATACAGCAGGCACTACTGGCCGATGGCGTCATCGTCCATCGCCCGCCCCATCCGGCGCTGGGCCATGTCCTGCGCCTCTCGGCCGTCGAGGATGCCCTGGCACCCGGCCGGCTGGCCGCACTTCAGAACCTTCTTCAGCGCTGACGCTATCTCTGTTATGCCCTGCCCTGCCCTGCCCCGCAGCAGGGCCTTTTCGTGTCGGCCGAAAACGAGGCGGCGACCCATCATAACGCCTCTACCATTTAATTATTAAAACCATGTTAAACCGCTCTGGACATGAACGAACAGCGTTCTTATATTGATCAAAACCTTTGCCTGTTAACGAAATTCGTGGTCCACCCACCAGGATTCATACTGGTACTTCCTCATGACCATTTCCGATCGACAGCGCCGCTGCGGACGTCCCGACGTTTTGCGGCGCCAATTTCATGGCCCCATCCGCTTTCCCGGTTCCGACTGGCAATGGTGGGTCGCCAACGAAGGGCATGCGCTGTCAGCTGCTCGTCGTATGGACGCCTTTTTGGGAAATGATCAAAACGATCAGGGGGTTAATACCCTACGTACTTTCAAGAGCCGCAGTATCTATCATCTTCACGACACGACCGGCGACTGTTTTGCAAAGCGAATTCCATTACTGACATTGAGAAAGCGGATTGGCGCGTTGACCGGCCATCAAAATGTACTGCTGGGCTTCGACCACGGTAGCGCCGAGGTCAGCAACACGCTGTTTTTGCATGAACATACCGATTATGGTCTGCCGGTGTATTGTCTGGGTGAACACATGCGACACGGCCTGCCGCTTCAACAGCTGTTGATTCAACCCTGGCTTGGGGAAAGCGTTGGGCTAAAGACCCTGTGGCAGACCACTACGCCCGAATACCGTCAACGCCTGCTGCCACATATCGAAAAACTTCTGGGCGCATTATACCGGGCTCGCCTCCTGCATCTGGATCTGCACGGCGGCAACATCATGATCGCTCAGGAAAATGCTGTCTCGAAACTGCATGTCATTGACTGCGACAAGATGGCGGTGGATGTTGCCCAGCCGCAGGTGGCGACTGCGCTTCATATCGGCAAACTGTTACGTGAACTGGAAGGCCGGAGACCCGAGCATTTTTTGCAACAGCTATCACTTGCGCGTCATATGCAGCGTCGCATTACTGGCAACCGCGATCTCAGTGAAGAGATAGATGGTGTACTGGCCATTTCGTTGCGCTACAGAATGAGCAAAACAATTTCACGACGCCGACTGGTCATGTCACCGCTCAACGCCATCGATTGCCAGGCGCTGGAAGCTCAGGCGCGACTTACCTACAAAAATGCGGATATGCCTTTTATCGACTGGCAACGGTTAAAGGACTCAAAATCCGATATGGAACATATCGTCCCCACCTTGCCGTCATACTGATGCAACTTTCATGACCGCGTTGCTCAGCAGTTTTCTCTGACTCCCCTTCCTTGTTGCCTGTTCCTTTTTTGCTTTTGCTCTTCCTGATGCAGCTCAAACATCGGGGCGCCGTGCGCGCGCATCGATTGTTAAAGAAAGATTAAAATTAATCTGGACATAAGAAAACATTGTTTCTATTCTGTGGAAACTTATCGTTAGCCTGTTAATAAATAGATCGTTTTTGCGCGCAATCAAAGGAAACCGATCTTTTTCAAGCCGTTCGTTCGGTCTTTCAACTTCAGGTAAATTTAGTTTTCATCATGTTCAAGACAGCCAAAGGTCGTCATATCGGGCGCCCTGAAGTTCTCAAGCGCCACTTTCATGGCCCCATCCGCTTTCCCGGTTCCGACTGGCAGTGGTGGCTGGCCGATGATGAGAGTGCCCATGAGGCAGCACAGCGCATGGATCACCATCTGCAAGGCAGAGAGAAAAACCGTGTCACGACCCTGCGCGAGCGCAAGGGCCGCAGCATCTTTCGTCTTCAGGGCAACCAGGGTGATTTCTTTGCCAAGGAGATTGCGCTAAAGACACTGCGCAAGCGGCTTGGTGCCTGGCTTGGAGTACAGAACACCCTCTTTGGTCATGATCACGGCAGCGCCGAGGTAGACAATACCCTGACGCTCGACAGGCGTACCCGACAGGGGCTTGAGGTGCTGTGCCTGGGGGAATATCTGCGCGGTGGTATACCGACGCGACAGCTGCTGATTCAGCCCTGGCTTGACGGCTGGATCGGTCTGGGAGATGCCTTCGAGGCCGCCGATGAACACGGGCGCCATTCGCTTTTATATCGCATGGAAGCCCTGCTCAAGGCCATGCACGACGCCCGGATCTGCCATCTGGACATCAATATCGACAACCTGATGGTGTCTACTCGGGACCACGAGACACCGCTGCGTGCCATTGACTGCGCCAAAATGGAGACGCAGGTGACCCAGCCGGCGGTTTCCACAGCGCTTCAGATCGGCAAGATGCTGCGGGAACTCTATGGTCGTGACGAAGCGGGTTTCGCGGCGCGCTACGCCCAGGCACGCGCCATGCAGCGCCGCATCGCGGGCAGGGAAGGAGACAATGACGCCACCGATACCCTGCTGGCCCTGTCCCTGCGCTATCGACTGAGCAAGAATCTGTCCCGTCGCAAGCTGGTCACCGCGTCGTTTATCAATATTGACGGCCCGGCGCTGGAGAAGCGCGTACGTGCCTCAAGCAAAAATACCGACATGCCGGCCATCGTCTGGGCGCACAGCCATCCGGCCATGTCGGATGAAGTGCCTGCCTATTCAGGCCACTGAAGTGCCCTGCGGGCATGTCCTGTCGTTAAAAGCCACTACGCTCTGGAGAGTTGCCCTTTACGGCCTTCCTGGAGCGTTTTGTCATGAGCCATCACCCCGGCATCTTCAAGCCACTGCCTGCCGAGTATTTCCGACACCCTGAAGAAGGGGGTGCCACCAATGTCGAAACCCGCCTGTCCCGCCTGCCAGGCTATCTCACCCCCAACCATCAGTTCTTCGTGCGCAGCCATTTTGATATCCCCGAGCTCAAGGCCGCTGACTGGCAGCTCACGCTCACCGGGGACGCCCTGTCACGCTCGCAGTCACTGAACCTGCATGACCTCAACCAGCTTCCACGCGTCAGCGTCATTCGCGCCATCGAATGTGCCGGCAATGCCCGTGCCTGCTTTGCCCGTGATTTCGGCAGGCCCGCCGAAGGCGCTCAGTGGGGAACGGGCGCGGTCGGCGTGGCGGAATGGAGCGGCGTACGCCTGCGCGACGTGCTGGCACTGGCGGGTCTAAAGGAAGGTGCCTTTCATGTCCGGCCCGAGGGGCTCGACAGCGGCCGTTTTGCCCGACCACTGCCCATCGACAAGGCGCTGGCCGATGACACCATCATCGCGCTGGCCATGAACGGCGAACCGCTGCCGATCGATCACGGTTTTCCGGCACGGCTGGTGGTTTCCGGATGGCTGGGCGCGGCCAGCGTCAAATGGCTGGGCCGTCTTGAGGTTTCGCGCCATGCACTGGATACGTACTGGAACACGCAGGACTACACCCTGGCCGGCCCCGACTACCCCGCCAAAGGCGAGGCCGATGGTGTGCCGATCACCACCATGCCGGTCATGAGCATGATCGAGCTGGAGGACGATGCCCGTCTGCCGTCAGGTCCCACAATCCTGCGCGGGCGGGCGCTGTCCGGCGAGGGGCAGGTCACCGCCGTTGAATACTGCCTGGATGATGGCAAGTGGCAGCACGCCACCCTGCACACGCCCGATATTGCCGGTGCATGGGTCTGCTGGTCACTGCACTGTGATCTATCGCCCGGGCAGCACACCATCAGCGCTCGGGCAACCGATAATCGGGGTCACCAACAGCCCGAGCAGGTGTCATGGAACAACCACGGCTGCTGCTACAACGCCGTGACCCGCGTCACATTTCATATCGAGGATCGCAGGTCGAAGTGACTGGCGCCCTCACGGCCGGCTTTCATTGATCCGCTCGGGAAAACGCGGCGGGAAGGCGTTCATGTACGCCCGACAGGTGCGCAGCACCCGAGCATCGTCAAAGCGGGCACCGACGATCTGAAGACCGATCGGCAGGCCGGCAGCGGTAAAACCACAGGGGACAGAGGCCGCGGGCTGCTGGGTCAGATTGAACGGATAGGAAAATGGCGTCCACTCCATCCAGTCACGCATGCCGCTGCCCGGCGGCACCTCATGGCCGACCTCGAAGGCCGCAATGGGCACGCTGGGCGTGAGGATCAGGTCATAGCTGTCCAGAAAATGATCCATATGACGGTTGAGGCGGGTGCGCATGGTCTGGGCGCGCAGCAGGTCCACGGCCGAGAAGGCCCGGCCCCATTCAGCGATTTCCAGAAGCCCCGGATCGAGCAGTTCCTTTTGCTGCGGCGTCATGTCGGCCACCTGGGTGGCCGATGCCGAGGCCCACAGGATGCGATAGGTCTCCAGCGAGCTTTCCACTTCCGGCTCGATGCGATCGACCTGCGCGCCAAGCCCTTCCAGACCCTGAGCGGCATGCCCCAGGCAGTGGGAGATCTCGTCGTCGCGTGCAGCCGTACCCAGCGCCGGACAAAAAGCAATTTTCAGATCGTCCAGCCGCCCCGCCTCATCGCACTGCTCACCCCAGTCGGCGGGCTGGCCCGGCACCGAGAAGTAGTCGTGGCCGTGAAAGCGCCCGATGACGTTGAGCATGGCAATGGCGTCATCGACCGTCCGGGTGATCGGCCCGATATGCGATAGCGATGCCATGGTGCTCGGCGGCCACTGCGGCACCCAACCATAGGTCGACTTGAAGCCGAACACGCCGGTAAAGGCCGCCGGAATGCGGATCGAGCCGCCACTGTCACCGCCCTGGTGCAGTACCCCCATGTTGAGCGCTGCCGCCACGGCCGCACCGCCGGAGGAACCGCCGGGCGTCAGGTCGGTATTCCAGGGATTGCGGGTGATGCCGGTCACGCGGCTGTCGGTGGTGGCCTTCCAGCCGAACTCGGGCGTGCAGGTCTTGCCCAGCAGGATGGCGCCAGCCTGGCGCAGAAACTGGGCCGGCGGGCCGTCGTGATCGCAGATCTCGTCACGGGTGGTCAGCGAGCCGTCGCGTACCGGCATGCCGGCGACCTCGGAAAGATCCTTCATCGAGGCGGGAATGCCATCGAGCGGCCCCAGCGGCTCGCCGCGCTGCCAGCGCGCCTCACTGTCACGGGCGGCCTTGAAGGCCTCGTCATGATCGACATGGCAAAAGGCGTTCACCTCACCGTTGAAGCGCTCGATACGCTCAAGCGCCGTCCGGGTCACCTCGACCGGCGAGGTATGCCCCGACTCGAACAGCGCGCGCAGCGTACGAGCGTCGCACAGCCCGAGATCCGTTGGCCGCTCCTGCATGCTCTCTCTCCCTGTCACGACTCGCCGGGGTACTTCAATCACGTTACCAGCGAGACCGTCAATAATGGCAAGTAGCCTTCAAGGCTAGTGCCCCGACCAGCGTCATGCCACACAGGACAGCAGGATCACTTGTCGATGATATACATCCGCTCGGGATCGAACTGCTCAGGCCAGTCGCGGCGCAGCAGCACCTGCCCTTCGTCGCGCAGGGCGGCAATGGCGGAGAGATCCAGCTCCACGTGCAGCCAGGAGCTGCGGTCGATCGTGATGTTTTCGCTCTGCGCCACCACGCCGCTGGCGGGCATGCCGATATCGGCCGGCACATAGAGCCCGGCGCGCCCGTAGTTGTAATCCAGCGCCTGCGACCAGGCCGCCTCGCCGACCGTGGGCGACACGGCGACAGCGATCTGGTTTTCCAGCGCCCGGGCGCGGGCCCCGGTGCGTACCCGGTAATAGCCCGATTCGGTATCGGTGCAGCTCGGGGAGAGAATCAGATCCACGCCCTGCTCGGCCAGCAGCCGCGCCGCCATGGGGAATTCGTTGTCATAGCAGATCAGGATGCCGAGTTTGCCCAGCGCGGTATCAAACACCTGCAGACCGCTGCCGCCTTCGATGCCCCAGTGCTCGCGCTCGAAACGCGTCATGATCAGCTTGTCCTGGGTACCGATCAGCCCGTTGGGACCATAAAGCCAGGCGCGATTGCGATAGACACCGTCGTCATCGCGCACCGGCGCGCTACCGGGGACCAGATAAATGCCGAAGCGCTTCGCCAGTGCCTCGCACTGCGCAAGCCAGTCGGGCAGCATCGCCTGCAGGGCCTCAATGGAGGCGTGCAGATCGCCGCGCACATCGGGCGGCATCTGCCCGGTCATGACCAGGCTGGCATATTCCGGCAGCACCAGAAGCTGCGCACCGCGCCGGGCGGCCTGCTCGATCAGCGACTCGAGATGCGCCTGATAGTCGTGCGCGTTTTCAAACAGCTCGATGGCGTACTGACACAGGGCCAGATGCATGGGCATTCCTCAATAAGGGGGGTAAGTCAGATGCTGACAGACAAGCGATGCATCTCACATCAATCAAGCGTTTTGAGCCAGAAGCGCAGTGTCTTGTGATCCGACACCGACGCATCAATATCCTGCCACTCGTAGCGGGCGCACAGCTCGGGGCGATGCGTGTAGCCGCGACGCTGCCAGAAACCGTCCAGCGGCTGGTAATCGGCCGGGCGCCGTGGATGATCTCCGGAGCGCTCTACGGCACAGAAGGCGGTATAGCGCAGGCCAAGCGCTCTGGCATGCGCCTCGCGCGCCTCGAAAAAGCGCACGCCCAGCCCCTGGCCACGATACTCGGGCAACAGAATCGATTCGCCGAAATAGCAGACGCAATCGACATCGAACCCCTGCTCGATGAAGGGCCGCATGAACGCTTCATCCTCGTGGGCCAGCGGCAGCGCCGTGCTCATGCCCACGACCTGCTCACCGTCGAGCACCAGCACGCAGAGGCTGTCCTCGCTTTGCGCGTAGGTCTCCAGATAGTCACGCTCATAGTCGAGCGAGCCCTCATAAAGGTAGGGGAATTCACGAAAGACCCGGATACGCAGGGCCGCCAGCGCCTCAAGCCACTGGCGGATCTGCGCACCCTGAAGATGAATCAGCTGCATTGAAACGCCTCCGCACCATATCAACGGATCGTGCAGGATAACGTACCGACGAGGGCGATGCTGCCCTGAACCGGCGCCTGTCTGTCCACAGGCGCCAGAGCGGGCATACATGAAAGCAGATGTGGATAACGCAGCCTCAACTCAGGGCGTTGAGACCGCCTGCGGATAGCGCGCTATCAGATCCAGCAGCACGCCGTTGGTCCAGCCAAAGCCGTCGACCACCTCATACTCGCCGCCCCCACCGACGCCGGGATTTTCGACGTTGTACTTTTCCACCAGCTTGCCGGTCTGGTCATAGACGCGTTGATTGGTGTCGATCCAGCGCCGGGCAATGGTCGCGGCCAGCCGCGTCTGGCCATAGCGGGACAGCCCTTCCACCGCCAGCCACTGCAGCGGCGCCCAGCCATTGGGCGCATCCCACTGCTCGCCGGTATGGCGGTTGGTGGTCACCATACCGCCGGGTCTCAACAGCTCGCGCTCGACGGCGGCGGCAGTAGCCTCGGCGCGGGGCTGATCGGCCACACCGAAGGTCAGCGGATAGACCATGGCGGCAGAGACCACCTCACTCGGACGCTGATCACGCCAGTCATAATCGGTATAAAGCCCCCGATCCGCATCCCAGAAGACCCGGTTGATCGCCTCGCGGCGCGTCTCGGCCCGCTGCTCGAACTGTCTGGCGCGCGCCTGATTACCTTCAAGCTGCCAGGCATGGGCCAGCGTCTGTTCCAGATGGAACAGCAGCGCATTGAGGTCCACCGGCAAAACGTCCCGGGTGGCGACGGTGGTCTGCTGGCTGCCATCCCGCATCCAGCGCGAGCTGAAATCCCAGCCGCTTTCGGCCGCGGCTCGCAGGTTGGCGTATACCTCGGGGGCAGGTCGGTCAGCCGCTTTCTGCGCCAGCGCAACCTCACTGGCCCAGGACTCCGGACGCGGCATGTTTTCACTGCCGTGATAGCGATTAAGCAGTGTGCCGTCTTCAAGTTTCACGACATGCGCCTGTGCCTGTCCCGGGGACAGTGTCTCGGCACCCTGCATCCAGTAGTCGTATTCCTGCTCAAGCTCGGGCAAATAACGCTGATAGACCTCATCACCATCATGCTCGGCCAGCAGCCCGACCATCGAGGCAAAGAACGGCGGCTGACTGCGGGTCAGGAAATAGGTGCGAGTGCCGTTGGGAATAAAACCGTACTGATCAATCAACCAGGCGAAATTGTCCACCATGTCGCGGACCAGATCATACCGATCACTGTGCGCCAGCCCCAGCATGGTAAAGAAGCTGTCCCAGTAGAACATCTCGTTGAAACGCCCGCCGGGGACCACGTAGCGATGCGGCAGGACCACCAGGCTGCTCCACTGCCCCTCATCGGTAGCGGCCGGGTCGCGGGTCAGATAGGGCCACAGGTTTTTAATGTGCTGATCGATCGGCGTCCCGGCCTCCTCCGACAGACGCGCCTCATTTTCGGGTGGCTCGTCGAAGTTGGCACGCACGAAGGCCTTGAGCGCCTCCCGGGAGAGCGGCCCATCGGTGGTGCGCGCCTGATAGTCCGCGACGATCGAACTCGGTTCACGCCGGGGAATCAGATCGACCACCGTCTTTTGATCGTCATAAAGCCCGGCCTCGGCAATGGCCACCATGACCGGCCCCCAGGCCCGATCCGGTGACTGCGCCGCAGTTTTGGGATCACCGCTCATCGTGTTACTTCCAGCACAGCCGACCAGCGCCCATGCCAGCATCACGCCCGCCAGAAGACGGCCTGCCCTGTTCTCTGATGCCCCTGCCCGCATGAATGACTCTCCTGTTTCTGTCACTTTTATAGTGCCCGACGATGCCGGATCTCATGGATGATGCCGGCTCCTATATTAGCGCAGCGCCCTTGAAGTGCGACTCGCCATTGGGCGTAGCGTCCGGCCACACATCGCTCAATCAGGAGAGGGATGGTGAAAACGGATTTGCACCAATAATTGTTATGTTATAACGTTTTATTTAACGGTCAATACGAGGCCGCTCCATCTCACCTGCAGGCGACATCTCAAGGGCCGCGCCGGCCCCGCCATTCCTTCGGGAGGACTTCATGAAAACGCGTGCTGCCATTGCCTGGGAACCGAATCGTCCGCTGGAGATCGAGGAGATCGATCTGGAAGGCCCCAAGGCGGGCGAAGTGCTGGTTCGTATTGTCACCACCAGCCTGTGCCATACCGACATGTTCACGCTCTCCGGCCGCGACCCGGAAGGGCTTTTCCCCTGCGTACTGGGCCATGAAGGCGTGGGCATTGTCGAAGAGATCGGCAAGGGTGTGACGTCGGTCAAGCCGGGCGATCACATCATCCCGCTGTATACCCCGGAAGATCCCGACTGCCCCTACATCCAGTCGGGCAGAACCAACCTGTGCCAGACGATCCGCAAGACCCAGGGGCAGGGTCTGATGCCGGACGGCACCAGCCGTTTCTCTTACAAGGGCAAGACCCTTCGTCACTACATGGGCACCAGCACCTTCAGCGAGTACACCGTACTGCCGGAAATCGCCGTGGCGAAAATCAACCCGGAAGCGCCGCTTTCGAAAGCCTGCGTAATGGGCTGCGCAGTACCCACCGGCATTGGCGCCGTGCGCAATACCGCAAAGGTACGCCCCGGCGATACCGTGGCCGTCTTCGGGCTCGGGGCGGTTGGCATGGCGGTGATTCAGGGCGCGAAACTGCAGGGCGCCGGGCGGGTCATCGGCATCGACGTCAATCCGGCCAAGTTTGCGCTGGCCGAATCACTGGGCGCTACCGAGTGCCTCAACCCCAACGATTACTCCGAGCCGCTGCATGAAGTGATCATCGACATGACCAACGGCGGCGTCGAATTTTCATTCGAGTGCGTGGGGAACGTCACTCTGATGCGCGCGGCGCTGGAGTGCTGCCACAAGGGCTGGGGCGAGAGCATCATCATCGGTGTGGCCGGCGCCGGCGAGGAAATCTCGACCCGCCCCTTCCAGCTGGTGACCGGACGTGTCTGGCGAGGCAGCGCCTTCGGCGGCGTGCTGGGCCGCTCCGAACTGCCCGGGATGGTCGATGAGTGGCTTTCCGGACGCTTCGAAGTCGACCCGTATATCACCCACAACATGACCCATGACCACATCAACACGGCGTTCGATCTGCTCCACCGCGGCGAGGCGATCCGCTCGGTGATTCACTACCAGCCACAGGAGACGATGACGGGCGACCTTCCCGGTATCACGCTCGGCGAGCCGCACAAGACACCCGAACCTGCCTGACTCGGGACAGCATGGGCGACTCGCCCATGCTGTCCTGCTGCGACCCTCCCTGCTCTACAACAAACGGCCCCGAAGGGCCGTTTCTGAAGACGAAGTATCTTTGGAGCAACGTCTCACTATCTTTAGATCAACATCTCACCCCTGCGACATCAGCGGCCCCGGGTTGCCCAGATAGCGCTCGCGGATGTGTTTCGCCGACCAGTAGGTCAACGCTGCCACGGTACCGGTCGGGTTGTGCTGCATGTTCTGCGGAAAGGCGCTGGCGCCCATCACGAACAGATTGTGCGCATCCCAGTGCTGCAGATAGCGGTTGAGCACCGAGGTACTCGGATCGGTCCCCATGATGGCGCCGCCGGTCAGGTGGGTAGACTGATACTTTGCGGCATCAAAGTGATCGCCGACCTGCTTGAAGTTCTCGGTGTGATAGTCCGGTTCAAGTTCCGCCACGATTTCGCGCATGCGTTCGGCCATGAACTGCGTCATGCGCATGTCATTGTCCTTCCAGTCGTAGGTCATGCGCAGCAGCGGATCACCGTGCGGGTCAGTATAGGTCGGGTCCAGATCCAGATAGACATCGCGATAGGACATATTGGTGCCGGTGGTGCCCAGCATCATGTGGTGCCCGTAGTGCTCGCTGGCATTCTTCTTCCACTCACTGCCCCAGGAAGGCGTGCCCGGCGGTACCTTCACGGCACCGATCGCCCCGCCCGGCCCCTGAGTGGTATAGATGTAGGAGCCCCCGATAAAACCGTGTTTTGCCGTATCAAAGGTATCCGGGCTGAAGTCATCGATGACCTGCCCACTGCCGCCGGCCGAGATGAAGGGGTTGAACTGGTGGCGCTTGAAGTACATGTCGATCGAGCCGGTGATCTGGTAGGAGAAATTGCGCCCCACCACACCGGTATTGGCCACCGGATCATAGGGTTGGCCGATCTGCGACAGCAGCAGCAATCGAACATTGGACAGCGGGAAGGAGGCCAGAATCACCAGCTTCGCCGGCTGGAAGATCTCCTGCCCTTCCCCATCATGATACAAGACGCCCTTGACCGTTTCCCCATCGTCGCTTTTGACGATACGGGTGACCTCGCAATTGGTGCGATAGCTGAAGTGCTCACGCTGCTTGAGCGCATCCAGAATGCAGGTCTGCGGCGAGGCCTTGGAATAGTTCAGACAGCCATAGTTACTGCAAAAGCCACAGAAGTTGCACGGCCCGAGCTGCATCCCGTACGGGTTGGTCCAGGCGCCGGATACGTTGGCCGAGGGATACGGATAGGGGTGCCAGCCGAGCTTTTTCGTCGCCTCGGTAAAGAGCGTGTCGGTCAGCGTGCGCGGCAACGGCGACAGCGGGAAGGGATTCTGGCGCGGCCCCTCGAAGGGATTCCCCCCCTCGATGGTTTCACCCTGTATATTGCCGGCCTGACCGGAGAGCCCGGCGACCTTTTCAAAAAAGTCGTAGTGCGGCTCCAGCTCCTCGTAGGTCACGCCATAATCCTGAATGGTCATGTCCTCCGGCAGGAAGCCGGGCTCAAAGGTGCGATCGGCGAAGCTCTTGAGGGCCAGCTCGTTGGGCGTGGCGCGATAGAGTACCCCGGTCCAGTGCGAGCCGGCACCGCCAACGCCATCTCCCGGATGAAAGGTCGTCCAGTGACGCTGAGGCACGGCCGTTTCGGAGGCGTTGCGCCGGATGGTGACCGTGCTCTGCTTCGGGCGCTGCATCATCTTGAGGCGCACGCCGTATTTCAGCTCATCGGCGGGCTTCGGGTAGAGGAAATCCTCCTTGGTCCGCTCGTTACCCCGCTCCAGCGCGACCACGTTGAGCCCGGCATCGGTCAGTTCCATGCCCATGATGGAGCCGGTCCAGCCAAGACCGATGATGACCGCATCCACTTCAGGTCGTGTCGTACTCATTGTTCATTATCCTTTACGTTCGGCTGTGACGCGGTCTCCGCATCGGCCTGCGCAGCCGATGTATCAGACGCGGCGGTGTCGGGATTGCCGCTGAACCCTTCACGCTTGTCCATCGAATCACGCACCTTTCGAACCGCCTCACTGGAGACCGTGCCGCCCTGATTGCCCCAGCCCTGGCGCACAAAGGTGGCCAGATCCGCCACTTCCTGATCCGACAGGCGCCAGCCAAAGCCCGGCATCATCAGGGCTTCCGGTCGTTCGGGGGTCGAAGGCAGCTGGGCGCCGGCCAGAATGGTATGAATCAGGGCCGTGGGATTGTCGGCGTTGGCCTGCGAATTGCCGGCCAGTGCCGGGAAGACACCACTGGCGCCCCTCCCGTCGGCAAAGTGACAGGCATTGCAATTGTCCAGATATAACCGCCCGCCCTCGCTCAGGTCGTCGGCCCGGGTCAACTGCTGCTCGGTCTCGCTGTCCTTTCGGGCGCTGACATGGCGCTCGCTGCCGATGGCCGTCTCATCACTGACCGGCAGCGTTTTCAGATAGGCGGCGATCGCCGACAGGTCGTCGCGCGTCATGTGCGACGTGCTGTTCTTGATCACGCTGGTCATCTCGCCGGACACGGCCGAATGGGCATTGCGACCGGTGGCCAGATAATCCGCGATGTCCTGCTCGCGCCAGCCGGCCACACCGAGATGGTCCTCTCCCTTGCCACGCAGCCCCGGTGCCAGCCAGTCATTGAGATTGGCCCCGGCCAGATACTCATCGCCATCGTCATCGTTGAGGGCCTTTTCCTGCTGGAATAGGCCGCGCGGCGTGTGGCAACTGCCACAGTGACCCAGCCCTTCGACCAGATAACGCCCCCGGTTGATCTTCTCGCTGTCCTGGTCATCCGGCTCGAAAGGCTTTTGATCGGCGAACAGCCAGTTCCAGCCACTGATGCCCCAGCGCTGATTGAAGGGGAAGCTCAGGTCGGTGGTTTGCGGCTGGTGGTCGTTGGGGGCCACGCCATGCATGAAATAGACGTACAGGGCGTGAATGTCGTCATCCGTCAGTCTGGCGTAGGAGGGATAGGGCATGGCCGGATAGAGATTGGCACCATCGGCGCGCTTGCCCTGGCGCAGGGCCGCGGCGAACTCGGCTTCACTGTAATTGCCGATGCCCGCCTGCTTGTCCGGCGTAATATTGGTGGAGTAGATCGTCCCGAAGGGGCTTTCGATGCCCAGCCCACCGGCAAAGTCATCGCCGCCCGGCGCGGTATGACAGGCCACGCAATCGCCGGCACGCGACAGATAGGCCCCGCGCTCGATCGTGTCCTGATCACCATGGCCTTTTGTTTGCTCATCGGCCTGCACTACGGTAGCCGTCAGCATCAGGGCCAGACCGCCGGCATACATCAATTGATTGATCATTTCTGGAAGTCCTGTCTGCCTGAGGGCACGCGAACCGTGAAGCCTTGTCACATGGTGGGAACGTTCCCATCCTTGAGCTGACCACATCAGCCACG
Organism: Kushneria avicenniae; assembly: GCF_900112585.1. Lineage (GTDB taxonomy): Bacteria > Pseudomonadota > Gammaproteobacteria > Pseudomonadales > Halomonadaceae > Kushneria > Kushneria avicenniae. Next base: position 133,364 of record NZ_FOLY01000003.1, read on the forward strand.
CTCCCCGGAAAGACTTACCGGCCCCAGCGGATAGTCACGATCGTATTGATCGACCCATTCGCGGAAACTGGCGCGCGCCCCTGTAAAACCAAGCAGTTTCCAACCCACCATATGGCGGTTGCCGCCGTAGATCGGATCGGCCAGGAACCCCTCTTTGGTGTTTTGCAGAAGAAACGAGAAAAAGGTTTTGCTGGGCAGGTCCTGTACACCCAGTCGGGCGAAATCGGGCGTGCCCTTTTCAAGCGCCCTCAATACCGTTTCCTGATCGTCCCGGGACAGCGCCGTAAAGTCACGATCAAAGCGCTGGCGGCAATAATCGTTGGTGGCGCGAATACCCAATCGATAAATATCCGCCGGGGTATGCGGCAGTTGGTACCCAAGCGCTTCATCGGCATCGACATGGAAGGGGCCTTCCATGTACCAGTCATCGGCACGGCCGTAGCTGCCTGCCAGTTCCTTGTCGATAAATACCGGTACATGCGCTTCCAGCGCGCCGGGGCCATGCTCATCACGCGGGATCAGGCGATCAGTGGCGGCCAGAATGAACTGCCACTGCGAATCTTCAAAAAACATCGGCTGATAATCGCTCAGCGCCGGTACACCACTGTCGGCATACGCATTAAACGCCACGCTGCTACCTATACTGACGGCCGGTATCGTCAGCAGAGACCGGCGCATGAAATCGCGCCGTTTCATATTGTCAGGTTCATTTGTCATCGGTCTTCCTCATTATTCTTTCCATGACCCATCAACGGCCAGGGCTTTGCCAATGCCCATGATACAGAAAACCTAAATGTAGCTTAACGACAGAAAACCATCTTTTTCTGTCAAACCGGGCATCGAAGACAACATCGACGACCCCCGCTCTCCTTTCGGCGCCTTTCCCTTCTCGCTTTTCCCTTCTCGCCTTTCTCTTCTCGCCTTTCTCTTCTCGCCTTTCCCTTCTTAAAGTGGCGAAGTTGCCTGGTCGATAACTTCCCTACCGGACGCAGTCATTGCGTCCCCGGACGGCAGCCGTAACGGCTCGAGCCGTTTCCACGACCGGCCGCTACAGCCATCCATGCCGAAGGAGATGCGCTTGAACATGAAAGCCGTACTGGCAGGCACCCTCCTGCTGAGCAGTTCATTCAACGCCGTCGCTGCAGGCTATATCAGTGATGAGTTCAACACGCCCGGCAGTCAGGCCGTCGCGATTTATACCTGCGCGGTCACCGGCACTGAAAAGGGATTCGAGCCCGAGGCGTTTGATATCCTGCGATCGGCCTTCCAGCAGAGAGGCGCCAACATGAAAAGTCGCCAGGCGGCGAACCTGAAGGCGGATGCCTACCGCTGGTATGAAAGCGAGCAGGGCCACTTCGACTTCGAAAGCTACTGGCACAGCCAGTGTGCGCTGGTGTTTGACCGTATGGCGCGGGCCCTCAACGCCTGACACCGACAGGTATCAGGCCGCAGCGCCGCGTCATTGAACGCCCCGCCCCATCATGCGGTCGAGCTGGCGATAGCCGATCGCCTCCATCAGGGCACTCTTCTCCACTCTGCCCTCACCGTTCAGGTCCGCGATGGTCCGCGCCACCTTGAGCACCCGGTGATAGGCCCGTGCGGAGAGATTCAGCCGTGCCAGCACGCCGGAAAGCCAGCTGCGTTCGTCTTCCCCCAGTGCGCAGGCGGCTTCCAGTTCGCTGGTGGAAAGATGGGCGTTGAGCCCACCACGGGCGTACTGAATCTTCCGAGCGGCCATCACGCGCTCGCGCACGATGTCGGAGCTTTCCCCCTGCGTGTTGGCGGTGAGCTGATCGGCGGGCAGCGCGGGGACTTCGATCTGCAGATCGATGCGGTCGAGCAGCGGGCCGGAAAGCCGTGCCTGGTAGCGCTGGATCTGATTGGGGGTACAGCTGCACTGCTGGCGCGGATCGCCCAGATGGCCGCAGGGACACGGATTCATGGCAGCCACGAGTTGAAACCGCGCCGGGTACTCGCGCTGATGGCTGGCGCGGGCGATATGGACGCGACCGGACTCCAGCGGCTCGCGCATGGCTTCCAGCACCTTGCGATCAAACTCCGGCAGCTCATCAAGAAAGAGCACGCCCTGGTGCGCCAGCGAGATTTCCCCCGGCCGAGGGCGAGAGCCGCCGCCTACCAGCGCCGCGGGGCTGGCGCCGTGATGCGGAGCGCGAAACGGCCGCTGCCCCCAGCGCTCGAGAATATCAAGCCCGCAGACCGAGCGAATCGCTGCCACTTCCAGACACTCGCTTTCGGTCAGCGGCGGCAGAATCCCGGCCAGCCGACTCGCCAGCATGGTCTTGCCGGTACCGGGCGGGCCGGCAAAGAGCAGATTATGACCACCGGCTGCCGCGACCTCCAGCGCTCGACGCGCCTGATGCTGACCGCGAACATCGCAAAGATCCGCCGCCGCAAGGGTCGCGGCCGGCGGTTCGGTCAGCTGGTGCGGGGCAATGCGCCGCTCCCCGGTGAGATGGGCCACCACCTCCAGCAGATTGGAAACCGGCAGGACCTCCAGATTGCCGGCCAGTGCCGCTTCATCGGCATTGGCCGCCGGCAGCAACAGCTGACGCCCGGCATCGGTCACTGCCAGCGCAGCCGGCAGCACGCCAGTGACGGCCCGCAACTGACCGTCGAGGGCCAGCTCGCCCAGACATTCCAGATTACCGATCGCCTCCTGCGGGATCTGCCCGGAGGCGACCAGAATGCCGAGCGCGATCGGCAGGTCAAAACGCCCGCCCTCCTTGGGCAGATCGGCCGGCGCAAGATTGAGCGTGATGCGCTTGGCAGGAAACTCGAAGCCGGCATTGATCAGGGCACTGCGCACCCGCTCGCGGCTCTCCTTCACCGCCGCCTCGGGCAGCCCCACAATCGCCAGACCCGGCAGCCCGTTGGAGAGATGCACCTCGACCACGACTTCAGGGGCCGCCAGCCCGACGCTGGCTCGGGTGGGGATGATCGCAAGCATTCAGGACTCCAGACAGGATGATCGGCACGCCGCCTCCCGCAGCGTGCATTAGACATCCCTTTAGCATCGGCTGTAACAGGCGCGACTTTAATCGCAGCGACGCTCAGGGCGACGAGCTGGTCTCTGTTGTCTCATGTTCGCCCCAGTGACGCTGCTTGCTGGTCTGACCGATACCGGGGTTAAAGCAGTTGCACGGATCAAGCTGCTGATAGAACGCTCGCAGGGCTGGTTTGGCGTGATAGAGATGCCCCACGTTGTGCTCGGCCGGATACTCGGCGCCGCGGGCGTCCAGCAGTGCCCACATGCGATGCTCGAGCGCCAGGCAGTCGGTACCTTTTCTGACGATGTAGTCCTGATGCATCACGTGACAGAAAAAGTGGCCGTAGTAGAGCTTGTGGATCATCGGGGCGTCGACGTCATCGGGCAGGACTTCGAGCCAGTCGCGCTCGTTGCGCTTCAACGCCACATCGAGTGCGACGATGTCCTCGACCTCATTATCGTGAATGATGCGATAGCGCCCGGCAGCACCGGCCGCGGCAAAACGGTGCAGAAAGGCCTTTTTGCCCTCCTCATCACTGCATTCGAAATAGTCCCCCGCCCGCGAGGCGAAGTGCGCATCAAGCAGTGCACGGGTGCGCTCGATATTCTCTTCACCGACCTTGAGCAGTAGATGGTGCTCAAAGCGGTCACGGTAGTCATTCATGCGCGCGGGCAGGTGATCGGGGAACAGCCGGCCAAGCTTTTGCATGACACGGTCGGTGACATGGTCCGGCAGAAAGGGCAGCCGATTGCAGACATCATCAATGCGGTTCTTGCGATCCCATAGCGCCGGCAGCCGATGCGTGCCCAGCCTCAAAATGGTGAGAAAGGTGTCCTTGCCGTAGCGTTTGGCGATGTCATAGGCATCGCGATGCATGTACTCCCCGGCAATCGGCAGCGTGTCGAAATCGGAGAGAATCCGGCGGCGCAGCTCGGTCAGCTCTACGGGGTCGTTGGTGCCGATGTAGAACACCTTCGGATTTTTCTCCTGCTCGAAGGTGTCCAGCCGCAGGGCGAACACCATCAGTCGACCGGCCGAGCCAGAGGCTTCATGCAGGCGGCGCGGGTCGGCATTGAAGCGTGCAGGCGTGTCGGCCTCGATATCACGCACATGCTGGTGGTAGTCCGGGTCAGAGGCAACCGCCTCGCCCTGGTCGATATCGGTATCCTGATAGTCACCGCGCTGCAGCCGCTCGAGAATGGTGTCGGGATCGTCACCGAGCCGTACGCCCAGGTGGTTGACCAGTTCAAGTTCGCCGGCCTCGTTCATGCGCGCATAGAGCGACATTTCGGTATAGGCCGGGCCGCGCTTGATCAGCGAGCCACCGGAATTGTTGCACACGCCGCCAAATACCGAGGCACCGATACACGACGAGCCGATCACCGAGTGCGGCTCGCGCCCCATCGGGGCCAGCGTCTTTTCAAGCTGATCCAGCGTGGCGCCGGGCAGACAGATCACCTGACGGCCCTCGTCAATGGGCTGAATGATGTTCATGCGCAGCGTGCTGACAATCACGATCTCGCGGTCGTAGTCGTCACCATCCGGCGTGGAGCCACCGGTCAAACCGGTATTGGCCGCCTGGGTGATCACGATTCGATCGGTTTCCATGCAGGCCTTCAGTACCTGCCACTGCTCGACCAGTGTGCCCGGGCGCACCACGGCCAGCACGCGGCCGCTGCCAAAGCGGAAACCGGTGCGATAGCGCCGGGTACTGACCTCATCGCTGAGCACGAAATCCTGCCCCGCAATCGATTCCAGCGCCGTGATGAACCGTTCGCGCTCGGCGGTATCGGCGGGCTGTCCTTTCAGCATGGATGGATCAAGGGTCTGGCGATCGGTCGTCATTGAAGTCTCCGCAACATCGCCGCGAAACGGCCATTGGCCACCTCACGGGTCTGAACCATCGGTATCTTTCCAGCAGGTCGGCACTACATAAGGACATCATTGTGAAACCGATATTACGTCATTGCCAGTGGCAAATGCCTGACGATGACGCTGGCTCAGCGGGACAGGGACGCCTTCAAGGGCCTGCAAAAAACCGGTACCAGCGTCGCTGAGGCGGATCTGAAGGGCTGGCTTCACATCCAATTATCCCGATGTTATAAAAAGAACCCTTGGGAACATATTTAAACCATGGTTAAAAAAAGCAGGAAAAGGGGGAATATCTCATGATCAAGTCAAGCGTCTGGCGTAGCGCCCTTGTTGCGATCGCCGGGGCTGTTGCCGGCACAATGATGCTGGCAACACCCGCAATGGCCGAGGAAAAATTCAAGGCCGTCACGACCTTTACAGTCATCGCCGACATGGCGCAGAACGTCGCTGGCGATGCGGCGACGGTCGAGTCGATCACAAGGCCGGGCGCCGAGATCCATGACTACTCGCCAACGCCGGGTGACATCATGCGCGCCCAGGGCGCTGATCTGATTATCTGGAACGGGCTCAATCTGGAGCGATGGTTCGAGAGATTTTTCCAGCATCTGAATGACGTCCCCAGCGTCGTCGCCTCCGATGGCGTTGATCCGATCAGCATTACGGATGGCCCCTACGATGGCAAACCCAACCCGCATGCATGGATGTCGCCCTCAAGCGCGCTGATTTACGTCGATAATATTCGCGATGCCTTCATCGAATACGATCCGGACAACGCAGATACCTATCGCGCCAATGCTGCCGCTTATAAAGAGAAAATCGAGGCGGCCATCGCCCCGATCCGTGAGAGCCTGTCGCAAATCCCCGAAGATCGACGCTGGCTGGTCTCAAGCGAAGGCGCTTTCTCTTATCTGGCACGCGACTTTGGTCTGCAGGAACTCTATCTCTGGCCGATCAATGCTGATCAGCAAGGCACACCGCAGCAGGTGCGCCACGTGGTCGATGAGGTCCGCGAACACGACATCCCGGCGGTCTTCAGCGAGAGCACCATCTCTGCCAAACCAGCACAGCAGGTCGCCCGTGAGACAGGCGCCCACTACGGCGGCGTACTTTATGTCGACTCGTTGAGCGCCGCTGATGGCCCTGTACCGACGTATATCGACCTGCTACAAGTGACTTCAGGAACCATCGCTGACGGACTGACCGAGGGATTGACAGGAGAACAAGCGCAATGAGCGCAGCCGACTCTCAAGCATGCTCCAACGTTGTACCCACCGCCGCCCGGAACCCGGGCGGCGGTATTGCCGTCGAAAGCGCCACAGTGACCTATCGCAACGGCCATACCGCGCTGCGCGACGCCAGTTTCGAGACGCCGGCCGGCACCATCACCGCGCTGGTGGGCGTCAATGGCTCGGGCAAGTCGACGCTATTCAAGGCAATCATGGGGTTTGTCCGACTCGCCAAAGGCGAGATCAGAGTGCTCGAGATGTCGGTCAATGCCGCACTGAAGCGTAACCTCATCGCCTATGTGCCGCAGTCCGAGGAGGTCGACTGGCAGTTTCCGGTGCTGGTCGAGGACGTGGTGATGATGGGACGTTATGGCCACATGGGCATGCTCAGAATCCCGAAGCAAGCCGATCGAGAAGCGGTCGAGACAGCGCTGGCACGGGTCAACATGAGCGAGTTCAGAAAGCGCCAGATCGGCGAACTCTCGGGCGGCCAGCGCAAGCGTGTCTTTCTGGCGCGGGCGCTTGCTCAGGATAGCCGCGTGATCCTGCTCGACGAGCCGTTCACGGGCGTCGACGTCAAGACCGAAGATCAGATCATCCAGCTCTTGCGCGAGCTTCGTGAAGAGGGGCGCGTGATGCTGGTCTCCACCCACAATCTCGGCTCGGTACCGGAGTTCTGTGACCGCACGGTTCTGATCAAGGGTACCGTGCTCGCTTATGGACCGACCGAGGAGACCTTTACCCAGAAGAATCTGGAGCAGACCTTCGGCGGCGTTCTGCGTCACTTCATGCTCGAACATGATGCCGATGACAATAGGACGCGCAATCCGGTCGGCGTGTTTACCGACGACGAACGCGCGCTGGTACTGCAAAACGGCATCGCCGCGAAATGTCGAAGCAGGCCAGGGGATAGTCGGAAATGATCGTTCTGCTTGAGCCGTTCACCTATGGCTATATGCGCAATGCCATGTGGGTATCAGCGCTCGTTGGCTGCGTGTGCGCCTTTCTCTCCTGCTATCTGATGCTCAAGGGCTGGTCGCTGATCGGCGATGCGCTCTCGCATTCGATTGTGCCGGGCGTCGCCGGCGCCTACATGATCGGCCTGCCTTTCTCGCTGGGCGCCTTTTTTGCCGGCGGACTCGCCTCGGCTGCGATGCTCTTTCTCAATCAGCGCAGCAAACTGAAAGAGGATGTCATCATCGGCCTGATTTTCACCAGCTTCTTCGGGCTCGGGCTTTTCATGGTATCGCTGTCACCGGCATCGGTAAGCATCCAGTCCATCGTGCTGGGCAACGTGCTGGCCATCACGCCGAGCGATACGCTACAGCTCGCGCTCATTGGCACTGTGTCGCTGGCGGTCCTGCTGGTGAAATGGAAGGATCTACTGGTGGTCTTTTTCGACGAAAATCATGCCCGCTCGATCGGACTCAATCCGGGCGCGCTGAAAATCGTCTTCTTCACCCTGCTCTCGGCCTCGACCGTCGCCGCCCTTCAGACCGTCGGTGCCTTTCTGGTGATCTGCATGGTCGTGACCCCCGGCGCGACCGCCTATCTGCTCTCCGATCGTTTTGCGAGAGTGCTGATCATCGCCGTGGTCATCGGCACCCTGACCAGTTTCTTCGGTGCCTACATCAGCTATTTTCTTGATGGCGCCACCGGCGGCATCATCGTGGTGCTGCAGACACTGATTTTTTTGATCACCTTCCTGTTCGCCCCCAAACACGGCATGCTGGCAGCGCGCCGGAAGGCCTCACGGGCACTTGGCGCGCCGGCTGAACAGGAGGTGACGTCATGAGCCTCGGTCAGTGGCTGATCGCCCCTTTCCAGTTCGATTTCATGGTCAACGCCATGATCATCGCCGTACTGGTCGCCATTCCCATGGCGCTGCTTTCCTGCTTTCTGGTGCTCAAGGGCTGGGCGCTGATGGGAGATGCCATTTCGCATGCCGTCTTTCCTGGCGTCGTCATCTCCTACATCGCAGGCATTCCCCTTGCCATCGGCGCTTTCGCCGCTGGCATGTTCTGCGCTGTGGCGACCGGATTTCTCAAGGAGAACAGTCGCATCAAGCAGGACACGGTGATGGGGATCGTCTACTCGGGCATGTTCGGGCTGGGGCTGGTGCTCTACATCGAGATCCAGTCCAATGTGCATCTCGATCACATCCTGTTCGGCAATATTCTCGGCGTGGGCACACGGGATATTCTGGAGTCCGCCCTGATCGCACTGGTGACAGCAAGCGTGATCGGCCTCAAGTGGAAGGACTTTCTGCTCCACGCCTTTGACCCGACCCAGGCGCGTGCGGTCGGCCTGCGTACCGGCTGGCTGCATTATGGCCTGCTCTGTCTGATTTCGCTGACCATTGTCGGCGCACTCAAGGCCGCCGGAATCATCCTCGCCATCGCCCTTCTGATCGCCCCCGGTGCCGTCGCCTTTCTGCTGACACGGCGCTTTAGTGTCATGCTCGTCGTCGCGGTGGCAATGTCTGCCGTGATTGCCTTTCTCGGTGTCTATGCGTCATTTTTCATCGATAGCGCCTCCGCTCCGACCATCGTATTGCTCTACACCCTCGTGTTCATCGTCGCCTTCGTATACAACACGCGCCGCACGGCCCGACACGAGGCCGGCCATGAATCCTCCGCTTCGTGAGGCCGGTACCTGACCGCCTGCCGGTCAGGGGCTCTTCAGCGTAATGCGGGTCAGTTCCGAGGGTCGACCCAGGCGCAGGGCAAAGCCCATCCAAAGCGCTGTGCCGTTGCTGACGTACAGTGTCATGTCATCCACGCCGTAGCGCCCTGACACGAAGCCATTGTTGGCGCGCGCCACGATCCGGTCCATCCCGACAATCATGCCACCATGCGTGTGGCCCGAGAGCTGCAGAGCCACGCCTTCACGGGCGGCTTCCCGGGCGTTTTTGGGCTGGTGATCCATCAGGATGATCGGCACGTCATCGGGTACGCCTGCAACGGCTGCCGCCACGTCCGGGCCGGGCAATCCGCGGCTGACCCCGGCCGGGTCGGTAACGCCGGCAATGGCCAGAAGCGCGCCGTCGCGCTCGATGAGCGCATGCGAGTTGGATAGGCGCTGCATGCCCAGCGATGCGTAGCGCTGCATCCAGGGCTCGTAGCCGAAATAGTATTCGTGGTTGCCCGGGATAACGAACACGCCATCGGCGGCGCGAAGACCAGCCAGCGGTGCAACGTCGTCGCGGCGGTTCTCCAGCGTGCCGTCCATCAGATCCCCCGTGATCAGGATGGCATCCTTGTCCAGCGCGTTGGTGCGCTCGACCACCGCTCGCGTCCAGTCCTCGGGAAACAGGCCACTGATGTGGAGATCGGTGAGCTGCACGATTCGATAGCCCTCGAACTGCGGTGCCAGTCCCGGGATGGCCACTTCGATATCCTTGACCGGCGGCACGCGAGCGGCCTGCTGCACGCCCCATATTCCCAGCCCCAGTGCCAGAAGTCCGATCACGTAGCGGGCCGCGAGCGGTGCGGCCATGCGCTGCTGTTTGACCAGCATGGTGAGGATCATGATCAGATCCAGCAAAAGCTGAAAGACCGCCAGCAGGACCAGTGCCCCGAACAGGGCATTCATCACCATCGACAGCGGGCGCGGGATGTCAGGCGAGAAAATCGACCCGGTGAGCCAACGGCTGATCAGGTGCTGTTTGGCCACGATCAAAAGCGCCAGCGCGAGGACAAGCTTGATCCAGAACGGGGCCGTCAGCGGCAGGAGATAGCGAAGTACGACAACGCCCCAGGGCAGGGCGGCCACCAGATGAAACATGGGACATGGCTCTTTTGGTTGGAGTAAGTGGAATCGAACAGACTCTGCAAAGGATAGCGGACGAACGAACCCTGCATGATCCAGCACGCTCATGACACTGTCCTGACTCGATAAGGCTGTCATAAGCAGCCGCATCAAGGCTTGAATCCAGAACGACCGTGCCCCGCACGAAGGCGGGGCGACCGAGGATCACCAGAGGCGAGACGCTTACGCACGCCTGGTGGTCACTCGCTGATAAAAGGCGACGCGGGCTGCCACTCCTGAGGCGTACGCACCCCGTCACACGAGGCCCTTGCGGGACACCGCAGCCACTGTCGGCACGCACCATAACGATGCCCGAACTGCTTTTGTGGGTCTTAAGATGTGCCGTATGGGAGGGGTTTTACTTCATTCGCGGGCGAAACGTCGAGCCCCGGCGGCCATACCGCACCTTCAGGGTCTGCAGCGGAGAACATAAAAAAGCACCGCCCGGAGGCGATGCTGGCCGATCAGGGATGATCAGAGCGCTTTAGTCTGCGGTGCCCTGCCCGCTTTGATCATCGGCGCCGGAGGCGCGCTTGCCGCTGCCGCGGGTGGTTTTGGCACTCGATTTCGCGGCAGTGCTCGAGGCGGTCTTGTCGGAGGCGGTCGCGCTGCCCGTCCTGGCACTGCTGGTGTCGGTGGCAGTGCTGGCGGCATCGACCGGGGCGGCCGGCGCGTCATGCTCGCCGGCCAGGCGCTCGGCTTCGGCGGTGGTGCTGGCACCGCCGGGAGCGGCCGCGGCACTCATCTCGGAGGGCGTGGCACCGCCTGCCGACTTGCCATCACGCTCGTCGAGCGCGGCTTCCAGACGGGTAACCTGTCTTTCAAGATCTTCCACGCGCGAACGGGTGCGCTGAAGCACTTCCATCATGACGTCAAAGTCTTCGCGCGAGACCAGCTCCATGCGATCAAAGGCGCTGCGCATGGCGCTTTGCACCGTGCGCTGGATTTCCTCGGGCCCGCGGGAGACGTCCTGCAGACGCTCGCCGACCTGCTGTGCCAGTCGTCCAAAAATATCGTGCTTTGCCATGTCTGCCCTTCCTCTGATTGTCCGGGTTCCCTGAAAGAGAGGGTCGGCCACACCGCCTCCAGGACGTTTGCCGACAGTACCTGCCTACAGGATACGCAACATGACGGCGGAACGCCTAAAAACCGCTACGCACCAAAAGAGGGCACAAACGAGCCGGCGATCTCTCCTTTTAGTGCATCAACGCGCCTGCCATGCGCGATCATGGTGCCTTTGCGCACCTCTTTAGCCCTCGAGCAGCCAATAAGACACTGTTTTAGAAGCACTCTCATGACACTGGCACACTGTCTGCCCGGTAAAGAACAGGCGTCGGTCATCCTGATTCAGGAGAGACACCATCCGCCCCCGGTACGGCTTCCGGGTCGTGAGGGGACGCTGTCATGACATGGCCTGATGTCATTCGACCTCGTACCGGCGCGCGTGCACTGACGCCGTCCAGACTCCGGCTGCAAGGATATAATCAAATGAACGAACTTGTAGAAGTGCAATACGCACTGGATACCTTTTACTTTCTGATCTGCGGTGCGCTGGTGCTGTGGATGGCCGCCGGCTTCTCGATGCTGGAAGCCGGTCTGGTACGGGCCAAGAACACCACCGAAATCCTGACCAAGAACATGGCGCTGTTTGCGATTGCCTGCACCATGTACATGCTGATCGGCTATCACATCGTCTATCTGGGTGACGGCAGCAGCATCCTGCCCGATTTCGGCTTTCTGATCGGCGCCGAACATGGCGTGGACGATGTCCTCGGCAGCGGTGGCGATACCTATTACGCCGCCCGCTCGGACTTCTTCTTTCAGGTGGTGTTCGTGGCCACGGCCATGTCGATCGTCTCCGGCGCCGTGGCCGAGCGCATGAAACTCTGGTCCTTTCTGCTGTTTTCAGTGTTCATGACCGGTCTGATCTATCCGGTTCAGGCCTACTGGTCCTGGGGCGGCGGCTTCCTCAATGAGGCCGGCTTCAGCGATTACGCAGGCTCCGGCATCGTGCACCTGTGCGGTGCAGCCGCAGCGTTTGCCGGCGTACTGGTGCTGGGCCCCCGCAAGGGCAAGTACGGCAAGAACGGCGCCGTCAACGCCATCCCCGGTGCCAACATGCCGCTGGCAACGCTGGGCACCTTTATCCTGTGGCTGGGCTGGCTGGGCTTCAACGGCGGCTCGGAGCTCAAGCTTTCCGATATCAGCAGCGCCAACGCCGTGGCTCAGGTCTTTGCCAACACCAATGCCGCCGCCAGCGGTGGCGTGATCGCTGCGCTGATTCTGGCCCGGCTGTGGTTTCGCAAGGCCGATCTCACCATGGGTCTCAACGGCGCGCTGGCAGGTCTTGTGGCCATCACCGCCGGCCCGTCGGCCCCGAGTATTCTGGCCGCCACACTGATTGGCGCCGTCGGTGGGCTGCTGGTGGTCTTTGCCATCGTCGCGCTGGACAAGCTGCGCATCGATGATCCGGTCGGCGCTATCTCGGTGCACGGTGTTGTCGGCATCTGGGGCCTTCTGGCCGTGCCGCTGACCGATGGGGAGGCCGGCTTTGGCGCTCAGCTGCTGGGCATGGCCGTCATCTTTATCTGGACCTTCGGGGCAAGCCTTGCCGTCTGGCTGGTCATCAAGGCCATCATGGGGGTTCGCGTCAGCGAAGAGGAAGAGTATGAAGGCGTGGATGTCGCTGAATGCGGTCTGGAAGCCTATCCTGAATTCACCGGCGGCAAGCGCTAGACGCTGTACGGCTCGGGCACTCATGTGGGTGCCCGCTGTCATGGGCTGGCGCATGAAAGCCGCCACCACCATGGTCACGCGGCAGCAGGATCGGGCACCCGGGTGCAATCATGCTTTTTCAAACCGGCAACCGGCACTGTATGCTTGAGCGACAGGGGCGCCGGCCCTGCCCAATTCAAAGACGATCAGGTGAGGACACGAAAGATGAAACTGGTATCTGCCATCATCAAACCCTTCAAGCTTGACGACGTGCGTGAGTCCCTCTCGGAGGTCGGCGTACAAGGGATTACCGTCACGGAGGTCAAGGGCTTTGGTCGTCAGAAAGGCCATACCGAGCTGTATCGCGGCGCGGAGTACGTGGTCGACTTCCTGCCCAAGGTCAAGATCGAGGTGGCCGTGGACGATGCCATGGTCGATCAGATCATCGAGGCCATCACCTCGGTCGCCAATACCGGCAAGATCGGTGACGGCAAGATCTTTGTGGCGCCCCTTGAACAGGTCATCCGTATTCGTACCGGAGAAACCGGGCAGGACGCCGTCTGACACTCCGGGCACGGACATGAAAAAACCCGCCGATCGGCGGGTTTTTTTATATTGTCGCGATGTGGCGCTTACAGCGACAGCGCGTCGATCCCGGCACGCGCAGAGGCGCGGGCGCTACCAACTGCCTCCTCCCCCATGGCCAGCCCCTCGGCATAGACGAACTCGATATCGGTCATGCCAAGGAAACCGAGGAAGGTCCGCAAATAGGGCGTGATCAGATCATGATCCGTATCGCGATGCAGCCCACCGCGTGTGGTCAATACGATCACGCGCTTGCCGGTGATGAAGCCCTCTGCCCCTTGTTCGGTATACCGGAAGGTCACCCCGGCGCGCGCCACAAAGTCACACCAGGTCTTGAGCTGGGTCGAGATATTGAAGTTATACATTGGCGCCGTGATCACGATGGTATCGTGGGCCTTGAGCTCCTCGACCAGCGTATCGGAGAGCGCCAGAGCGTCCTGCTGGGCCGGCGTCGGCTCGGCCACGCTACCGCGCAGCGCCGCCATCAGCTCGGCATCCAGTACTTCAACGGGGGTGTCAGCCAGATTGCGAACGGTGACGCTGCCGGCGCCGTGACGGCTTTCGAAGCGGTCCTGGAGATAATCCGCCAACTGGCTGGATTGAGAATATTCACCGAGGATGCTGGATTTAAGAATCAGTGCTTTTGACATGAACCTGTCCTGTAAAGGTGGTGCCGGTGGGCGAATGACGTGACTTTACAGGCTCATTGAATCGATTGTTAAGCGCAATTATTGGCGCTTTTGATTCGATTTTATCGAATAACCCTGAAGGCCTTTCGGACCACCGTCAGGCCATAAAAAAGCGCCGGACATGATGCCGGCGCCTTGCAGAACAACCAACCCGCCCTACTTTTCAACGAAGGCGCGTTCGATCACGTAATCTCCTGGCTCACCCATGCGCGCCGAAATGGTAAAGCCCAGTTCGTCCAGCACCTGGCTGCTCTCCTCGAGCATGGCCGGACTGCCGCAGATCATGGCGCGGTCGTGCTCGGGGTCCATCTGCGGCAGGCCGATATCGGCGGCCAGCCTGCCGGAGCGGATGTGATCGGTCAGGCGTCCCATGGTGTGGAAATCTTCCCGCGTGACGGTCGGGTAGTAGATCAATTTCTCGCTGACCTCCTCGCCCAGAAACTCGTGATTGGGCAGGTCACGGGTAATGAATTCCTGATAGGCCAGCTCGCTGACCGTGCGCACGCCGTGAATCAGAATCACCTTGTCAAAACGCTCGTAGGCCTCCGGGTCCTGGATCAGGCTCAGGAAAGGCGCCAGCCCCGTGCCGGTGGAGAGCATGTAAAGGTGGCGGCCTTCCTTCAGGTCATCCAGCACCAGCGTGCCGGTCGGCTTGCGGCTGACCAGCAGCGAATCACCCACCTGCAGATGCTGAAGCCTCGAGGTCAGCGGGCCGTCCTGTACCTTGATCGAGAAGAACTCCAGATGCTCCTCCCAGTTGGGACTGGCGATCGAATAGGCACGCGTCAGCGGCTTGCCGTCGACCTCGAGTCCGATCATCACGAACTGGCCGTTCTTGAAGCGCAGGCTGTCCTCGCGGGTGGTGCGAAAGCTGAACAGCGAGTCGTTCCAGTGATGAACGCTCAGGACTTCGGTGGTGGCAAACTTGCTGGACACGTTGGAGAACTCCCTGACAATGGGTCGCATTTGCAATGGATCAGTGGGCCTATTCTAGACATTGCACCCGCGGGCGTCACTGCACGCGCGCGCCTTCAAATGTGGCAATGACCCCGCATTCATGAAAAAGGGCCACACAAACGTGTGGCCCTGGTTCGATGCCTTCCGGACTCAATGCCTGACGAACTCAATGACTCAGGCGGAACGCACCCACCGTGGTCGCCAGCCGCTGCGCCTGCTGACTCAGTGATTCGGCTGCCGCCGCCGACTGTTCAACCAGCGCGGCGTTCTGCTGGGTCATGTCATCAAGCTGGGTAATCGCCTGATTGACCTGGCCGATACCGGTGGACTGCTCGCCGGTGGCGCGGCTGAGTTCGTCAATCACCGTGCTGACCCGGCTGACCCGTTCGACAATCTCGCCCATCGCGTGGCTGGCAGCGTCGACCAGCTCGGCACCGCTGGTGGTCTCCCGGCTCGAGGTGGTAATCAGCGTCTTGATGTCGGTCGCTGCCTGAGCGCTGCGGTTGGCCAGATTGCGTACTTCCTGAGCCACCACCGCAAAGCCGCGACCCTGCTCGCCGGCACGCGCCGCTTCGACCGAGGCATTCAGCGCCAGCAGGTTGGTCTGAAAGGCGATGCCGTCGATCACGTCGACGATCGATTCGATCTTGCCGGACGTCTCGCGAATACGCGCCATGGTGGCGACCACGCCCTGCATCTGCTCGCCGCCACCGCGGGCCATACCGGCTGCCTCATGGGCCAGACCGTTGGCTTCCTTCGTGGAGGTTGCCGAGTGCTCGACGGTGCTGGTCAGCTCCTCCATGGCGGCTGCCGACTCTTCCAGATTGGCCGCCGTGGTCTCGGTACGGCGCGACAGGTCGTGACCACCGGCCGAGATCTCGGCCGCTGCCAGCTGTACCGAATGGCTGGAGTCACGGATATCGATCAGCACCGTCTCCATACGATCCACGAACTGATTGAAGGCCGAGGCCAGCTGCGCCGGCTCATCGCGCCCTTCAACCGGCAAACGCTGGGTCAGGTCGCCATCGCCGTTGGCGATCTGGCGCATCCGCTCGGCCAGATTTTTCAGCGGGCGGGCGATACGACGTCCGACCAGCCAGATGGCACCAAGGCCCAGCGCGCTGACCAGCAGCCCGACCAGCGCCATGGTCATCAGGGCATTACGCTGCTGATCGGCAAGCTCTTCCTGCAGGGCGTTGAAGTCAGCGTAGACAGCGCTTTTGGGCACGCGCAGCAGCAGTTGCCAGCGTGTAGCGTCACCGATATCTACCGGCAGCTGCAGACTCAGATCATCACCGGCAGTGGTCATGATTGATTGATCGCCGCCATTGACCAGCTGTTGGGCAGTGTCGGCGCTGAAAAATCCGGAGGCCGGCCTGCCGGGGCTCTGGGCATCACCCGAGTAGCCCACGATGGTGCCGGCATCCGACACCAGTGCGATGCTGCCCACGCCCTTGTAAAGCCCCTGGTTGGCCGCCACCAGCACGCCCTGAATGAAGTCCAGCGACAGATCGACCCCGGCGCTGCCACGGAAGGTGCCATTGACCATGATCGGCACGTTGAACGAAGTCACCAGCATGGTGGTGCCGTTGTAATCATAGGGATGCGGGTCCGTGACGCAGGCCCGCCCGGTCTCGCGCGTGCACAGATAGTATTCGCCCTCGCGAATACCGCTCTCCATCACTCTGGTACTTTCCATTCCGCTGCCCAGTCCCAGCACCTCGATGCTGCCATTGGCGGTGCGATACCACCAGGGCATGAAGCGGCCATCCTCACCGTAACCCAGTGCCGTCTGACCGAGGTAGTCAGCATCGTTGTCAAAGGCGTTGGGTTCCCAGCCAATGAAGGCGTCGAGCAGGTCGGGATTATCGATGACGCGCTGACGCACGATTCGGGACATGGCCTGTCGGTCGATCGGCAACAGCGCCTCGCCGGTGGCGGGTTGCGCCATCATGGCATTGGTCTGCGCCAGCTCCCGGGCCGTCTGCAACGCCCCGTCAAGACGCGCGCTGATGTCGCTGGCCTGGGCTTCGCCCAGCGCCTGCAGGCGTGCCTGGATGGCATCGCT
This sequence comes from Kushneria avicenniae, assembly GCF_900112585.1. Lineage (GTDB taxonomy): Bacteria > Pseudomonadota > Gammaproteobacteria > Pseudomonadales > Halomonadaceae > Kushneria > Kushneria avicenniae. The sequence goes on from NZ_FOLY01000003.1 coordinate 150,294, forward strand.
GAGCTGGGCCTCGGTACGACTGGCCGTCTGCTGCTGAGTGCGAGTCATGGCCATCAGCGAATACAGCACCAGCACGACTACCACCGCCAGCAGGCAGGCGCCGGCCGTGACGGTGACGAAGTTACGAATGGATCTGAACTGCAACATGATGGCTCACCATGGCTTTCAAGGACTGATGACAATCTCGGGTTGTACAGGCTCGCCAGGTGATGGAAGAGTTCTACTGGTCGTGCCTGCAAGGGTTATAACGGCCCGCAAAACTTGATCTTGATCAAAAGTGGCCAGGGCGGGATGGGATTTAAGTCGTATCACGGAATACGAAAGGCCCTCGAACGCCTGAGCATTCGAGGGCCTCGAAAAGGGCGTTTTTCCTGATCAGGACATGGCGTGATCGCTCAGCCGGAATGCGCCCACCGTGGTCGCCAGCCGCTGCGCCTGCTGGCTCAGCGATTCGGCTGCCGCCGCCGACTGTTCGACCAGTGCGGCGTTCTGCTGGGTCATGTCATCAAGCTGGGTAATCGCCTGATTGACCTGGCCGATACCGGTGGACTGTTCGCCCGTGGCGCGGCTGAGTTCGTCAATCACCGTGCTGACCCGGCTGACCCGCTCGACAATTTCCCCCATCGCGTGGCTGGCAGCGTCGACCAGTTCGGCACCGCTGGTGGTCTCCCGGCTCGAGGTGGTAATCAGCGTCTTGATGTCGGTCGCCGCCTGGGCACTGCGGTTGGCCAGATTGCGCACTTCCTGGGCCACCACTGCAAAACCACGACCCTGCTCGCCGGCACGCGCTGCTTCTACAGACGCATTCAGCGCCAGCAGGTTGGTCTGGAAAGCAATGCCGTCGATCACGTCGACAATCGATTCGATCTTGCCCGACGTCTCGCGAATACGCGCCATGGTGGCGACCACGCCCTGCATCTGCTCGCCACCGCCGCGGGCCATACCGGCCGCCTCATGGGCCAGGCCGTTGGCTTCCTTCGTGGAGGTTGCCGAGTGCTCGACGGTGCTGGTCAACTCCTCCATGGCTGCGGCCGACTCTTCCAGATTGGCCGCCGTGGTCTCGGTACGTCGCGACAGGTCGTGACCACCGGCCGAGATCTCGGCCGCGGCCAGCTGTACCGAATGGCTGGAGTCACGGATATCGATCAGCACCGTCTCCATGCGATCCACAAACTGATTGAAGGCCGAGGCCAGCTGCGCCGGCTCATCGCGCCCTTCGATCGGCAGGCGCTGGGTCAGGTCGCCATCGCCGTTGGCAATCTGGCGCATCCGCTCGGCCAGATTTTTCAGCGGGCGGGCGATACGACGTCCGACCAGCCAGATGGCACCAAGGCCCAGCGCGCTGACCAGCAGCCCGACCAGCGCCATGGTCATCAGGGCATTACGCTGCTGATCGGCCAGCTCTTCCTGCAGGGCGTTAAAATCGGCATAGACAGCGCTTTTGGGCACGCGCAGCAGCAGCTGCCAGCGTGTCTGATCGCCAATACGCACCGGCAGTTGCAGACTCAGCTCCTCACCGGCGGTGGTCATGAGCGGCTTGTCACTGCCCTGAATCAGCTGACGCGCGGTACTGTCATCGAAGAACTGCCCGGCCGGCTTGCCCGGGCTTGCGGCATCGCCCGAATAGCCCACGATGGTGCCATTGGTCGACACCAGCGCCATGCTTCCGGCCCCCTTGTACAGCGCCTGGTTGGCGTCACCCAGCAGTCCCTGGATGAATTCAAGCGACAGATCCACCCCGGCGCTGCCGCGAAAGGTGCCATCGACCATGATCGGTACGTTGAATGAGGTCACCAGAATGGACTTGCCGTTGAAGTCATACGGCGCGGGATCAATGACGCAGGCATGGCCGGTCTCACGCGGACACAGGTAGTACTCACCCTCCCGGATACCGTTGGGCTGGGCGGACGTACTCTCCATGGTGTCACCCAGCCCCAGCACCTCGACGCTGCCGGTGTCGGTGCGATACCACCAGGGCATGAAGCGGCCGTTGTCGCCATACCCCAGTGCGGTCTGGCCCTGATAATCGGCGTCATTGTCAAAAGCGTTGGGCTCCCAGCCAATGAAGGCATCCAGCAGCTCGGGATTATCGATGACCCGTTGGCGCACAATGCGGGACATGTCCTGGCGATCAATCGAGATGGCCGCATCGCCATTGCTATCGCGCGCCATCAAGGCATTGGTGCGCGCCAGCTCGTTGGCCAGCTGCAGGGCTTTTTCAAGCTGACCGCTGATCTCACTGGCCTGTGCCCGGCCAAGCGCCTTCAAACGCGCCTCGACAGCCTCATTGAGCTGTTCTTCGGTGCGGCTGGCCGCCTCCTGCTGGGTGCGGGTCATGGCCATCAGCGAATACAGCACCAGCACGATCACAACGGCCAGCAGGCAGGCACCCGCCGTGACGGTGACAAAGTTACGAATGGATTTGAACTGCATCACGTTGACTCACCCTGTTGTCCGACCAGACTATCGACAGCCCACATGACCGCGACAGGCCGGAAAAGTGAAATGCGATAATATTTGTCGCTCCGGGAGCAGGGATTAACGACGCACCGGTGACAGACTTGAGCGCCCGCTTGTCCATCTTCAGCAAAAAACGGCCCGAAGGCCGTTTTTCCTGTCGTACTGAATGTCGTATTGAATGTCGTACTGAATGTCGTACTGAAAAGAGCCTGTCAGGTATGCGACCTGCCAAGCCGGAAAACACCGATGGTCTGCGACAGACGCTGCGCCTGCTGACTCAGTGATTCGGCTGCCGCCGCGGACTGTTCGACCAGTGCGGCATTCTGCTGGGTCATGTCATCAAGCTGGGTAATCGCCTGATTGACCTGGCCGATGCCGGTGGACTGTTCATTGGTCGCGCGGCTCAGCTCGTCGATGACGGTACTCACCCGTCCGACCCGCTCAACGATATCGCCCATCGCCTGACTGGCCGCCTGTATCAGCTCGGCGCCACTGGTGGTTTCACTGCTCGACGTGGTGATCAGGGCCTTGATGTCGGTGGCCGCCTGAGCGCTGCGGTTGGCCAGGTTACGCACTTCCTGCGCCACCACCGCAAAGCCTCGGCCGTGTTCGCCGGCACGGGCGGCTTCCACCGACGCGTTGAGTGCCAGCAGATTGGTCTGGAAGGCAATGCCATCAATGACATCGACAATGGACTCGATCCTGCCCGAGGTCTCGCGGATGCGGGCCATGGTGGCCACCACACTGCTCATCTGCTCGCCGCCACTGCGCGCCATGGTTGCAGCCTCATGGGCCAGACCGTTGGCCTCTTTTGTAGACGTCGCCGAATGCTCGACCGTACTGGTCAGCTCCTCCATGGCCGCCGCCGACTCTTCCAGATTGGCCGCGGTTGTCTCGGTCCGTCGAGAGAGATCATGGCTTCCCGAAGAGATCTCGCTGGCAGCATTATGGACCTGACTCGAGGCGTCTCGAATCTCGATCAGCGTGTCGTTCATGCGATCGGCAAAGGCATTGAAGGCCGTGGCAATGGCCGATATCTCGTCACGCCCCTCCACCGGCAGACGGCGGGTCAGATCGCCCTCTCCACCGGCGATGTTGTCCATCGCCTCACGTGCACGTCGCAGGCGCGCCAGTATCGGCTTGAGCGCCAGCCACAGCACCAGCGCCGCCACCAGGGTACTGATGACCAGTGCGATCAGCGTGGTATTGCGAATCGAGGCCAGCCCCGACAGGACCTCACCACGATCGAGCGCAATGTTGAGCTGCCAGTCCATTCCCGGAATGGGCGTGGCGGCCACCAGATAGTCACGCCCCTCGATACTGACACCGGTGAGCGAGTCACTCCTGCCCATCTCCATCAGCGCCGGGGCACTCAGCGCCGGAGACAGCTCGGTCGCAGGCTTGAGAATATGCTCTGATCGGGCATGCACAATCACCTTGCCGCTGGCATCGGTGATAAAGACAAAGCTTGAGGGCGTGGGGCGAATTTTCAGTATCTGTGCGTTGACCTGCTTCATCTCCGCATCCGCGGCGACCACTGCGCTGGCCCTTCCATTGACCATGACCGGTGTGGCAAAGGTCACCACCAGACCGTTGGAGGTGGCATCGATATAAGGTTCGGTCACAACCGTATGTCCCGCCGACGCCGCCTGCTGATACCAGTCCCGCTCGCTGGCCACGTAATCTGCTGGCGCCTCCCAGCCATCGGAAAAAAGGGTTCGTCCATCCTGCCAGGCCACATAGGTCGCCAGCAGACTGCCCGCTTCGTTGCCCTTGAGAAGCCCGGCCATCACATCGCCGTCATCCAGGCGATGACCGATCGATTCAACAATTTTACGGCGTGCATCGAACCACTGGGACATGGCGTCGGCACCGCCTTCTCCAAGGACCCGGGCGCTCTGATGGGCGGTCTGAAGCTGGGCATGACGGCTGGCGATATAGATCGTGGCACCGGTGGCTGCCAGCGCGATCACCAGCAGAGCAATACAGATCAATTGAATACGAGTACCGATGGAGCGCTGCATCGCGGGAATATCTCGAGTCATGAGTGGACAGGGTCGGGGAAGGATTATCGACACGAGCCCCCTGCAGCTTGAGGACCATGACGGCTCTCGGGCACGACACAAAAAAACCGATCGCGATATCTGTCACGATCGGCTGGAGCGACGCCACCATAAGCCTCAGTGCCCGAGGATCTGGCCCAGAAATTCACGAGTACGTGATGAGCGCGGCGCGTTGAAAAAGGTCTCCGGCGGGGCGGCTTCCACGATCTGCCCTTCGTCCATGAAGATCACTCGATCCGCCACGGTCTTGGCAAAGCCCATCTCATGGGTGACACAGAGCATGGTCATGCCCTCGTTGGCCAGCTCGACCATGACGTCAAGTACCTCCTTGATCATCTCCGGGTCCAGCGCCGAGGTCGGCTCATCAAAGAGCATCACCGCCGGATGCATGCACAGCGCCCGCGCGATCGCCACACGCTGCTGCTGCCCGCCGGAAAGCTGCCCCGGATACTTGTGCGCCTGGTTGGCAATCCGCACCCGCTCCAGATACTCCATCGCGCTTTTTTCGGCCTCGCGGCGCGGCTTCTTTTGTACCCAGATCGGAGAGAGACAGCAGTTTTCCAGTACCGTCAGATGCGGAAAGAGATTGAAATGCTGAAACACCATGCCGACGTTGCGCCGGATCTGCTCGATGCGTTTGACATCGTTGGTCATGGGAATCCCGTTGACCACGATCTCGCCCTGCTGATGCGCCTCCAGATGGTTGATGCAACGAATCAGGGTCGACTTGCCCGATCCCGAAGGCCCACAGATAACGATGCGTTCGCCACGGGCCACCCTCAGATCAATATCGCGCAGGACATGAAAGTCCCCATACCATTTGTTCAGCCGCGATATCTCTACCATGGAGGTGACTTCCCCGGCGGTAGCAGCCCCTTGCTGGCGATCGTTCATGACAGACACTCCCGAACCACGACACTCCCGTGCCGTGGTGATGATGATGGTTGTTAGCGCTGATAGCCCTTGTCGAGACGGCGCTCGAGGATCTGGCTGTAGCGCGACATGCCAAAACAGAACACCCAGAACACCAGAGCCGCGAAGACATAGCCCTCGGTGGCAAAGCCCAGCCAGGCACTGTCGGTCAGCCCTGCCTGAATGATGGAAAGCACATCGAAAAGGCCGATGATCAACACCAGCGAGGTATCCTTGAACAGGGCAATGAACGTATTGACGATGCCCGGAATCACCAGCCTGAGCGCCTGGGGCAGAATGATCAGACGCATCCGCAGCCAATACCCCAGCCCCAGCGCGGCACCGGCCTCGCTCTGCCCCTTGTCGATGGCCTGTAGCCCGCTGCGGACAACTTCCGCCATATAGGCGCTCCAGAACAGCATGATGCCGATCAGCGCGCGCAGCAGCTTGTCGAACTCCACATTGGCCGGTACGAACAGCGGCAGCATCACCGATGACATGAACAGCACCGTAATCAACGGCACGCCGCGCCAGAACTCGATGAAGATCACACACATGGCCCGCACCAGCGGCATTTCCGAACGCCGCCCCAGGGCCAGTACCACACCGAGCGGCAATGAGCCCACGATGCCGACGGCTGCAATGGTCAGGGTCAGCATCAGCCCGCCCCAGGCACGGGTCGGTACATGGGGCAGCCCGAACAGGCCGCCCAGCAACAGCACCCAGGCCACGATCGGCAAGACGACCAGTCCCAGCAGCGCCGCGATCTTCTTTGCCGGCAACCGGGGGATCACCAGCCAGGCGATCAGCATGAAAAAGAGTGCCAGCACGATATCCACCCGCCAGCGCTCGGCCATTGGATAGAAGCCATAGACAATCTGGCTCCAGCGCGTCGAAATGAACACCCAGCAGGCGCCTTCTCCGCTGCAGTCGGCACGCGAACTGCCTGTCCAGTCGGCCTCGATCAGGGCCCAGTCGATAACCGGCCAGATCAGACGCACGATCAACAGCAGCGTCACCAGCGATACCACACTGTTGACCGGCCCTGAAAAAAGCCGCGTGCGTAGCCAGGACACCATGCCTCCCTGAGGCGTGGGCGGGGGACGTGACGCAATGAGCGTCTCGTTGGTATCGCGTGAAATGGCTGCCATCTCAACGCTCCTTGAGCGACATGCGCGCGTTGTAGAGATTCATGAGCGCCGACACGATCAGCGATATGCTCAGATACACCGCCATCGTCATGGTCATGACCTCGATGGCCTGGCCGGTCTGGTTGAGCGTGGTGCCGGCAAACACCGCCACCAGATCGGGATAGCCGATGGCCGTGGCCAGTGAGGAATTCTTGATCAGATTGAGATACTGACTGGTCACCTGCGGCACCATGACCCGCATCGCCTGAGGAATGATGACTCGGCGCAGGGTCAGCCCTCCGGGCAGCGACAGCGAGCGTGCCGCCTCGGTCTGGCCACGCGGCACCGACTGGATGCCCGAACGCACGATCTCGGCAATGAAGGCGGCCGTGTAGATCGACAGCGCCATCCACAGTGCCACCAGCTCAGGCAACACCTGCATGCCGCCGCGAAAGTTGAAACCGGCAAGCTCGGGTACCGACCACGCAAGCGGAGCGCCGGTCAGCCAGAACACCAGCGCCGGCAGGCCGATCAATAGTGCAAGGCTCAAGGGCAGCACCGGCCAGCGCCGGCCCGTTGCCGCCTGATGCCGGCGCGCGATCACAACCAGCAGGATCGTCCCCACGACCGCAACAACCAGCGCCAGCGGGGTGGCCATGAAACCGGGCTGTAGCTCGGGTGCCGGCATGATCAGCCCGCGCACGTTGAGAAAAAAACCGTCCAGCAGCGAAAGGCTCTGGCGCGGTGATGGTAGCGACCGCAGTACCGCGAAGTACCAGAACAGGATCTGTAGCAGCAGTGGGATGTTGCGAAAGATCTCGACATAGGCGCCGGCCAGCCGAGCCAGCAGCCAGTTGGGCGACAGGCGCGCCAGCCCGACCAGAAAACCGATGATTGTGGCGGCGACAATCCCGAGCGCAGAAACCAGCAGCGTATTGAACAGTCCGACCAGGAAGGTACGCCCGTAGGTGCTGGCGTTGCTGGAGTAATCAATCAGGGTCTGAGAGATCGAAAAGCCGGCCCGATAATCGAGAAAATCGAAGCCGGTGCGAATGCCCCTGGCCTCCAGGTTCGCCATGGTGTTGTGCACCAGAAAGGCAATAATGCCCAGCACTGTCGCCAGCAGCAGGACCTGAAAGACAAGAGAGCGTACCGCCGGGTCACGCCACAGCGGACCACGACCGCGACGCGGGATGGAAATGGAGGGGCGCAACATGGCTATGAGTCTCCAGCCGTTGATTCGGTCTGTTCCGTTCAGAGGACAAGCGCCGCGCCGTCAGGCGCGGCGAGTACCGATGATCAACGTACCGGCATACCGTATTGCAGCCCGCCATCGCTCCACAGCGCATTGGGCCCCCGCTCGAGCTCGAGCGGCGAATCTGCCCCCACGTTACGCTCAAAGAGTTCGCCGTAATTGCCGACCTGCTTGATGATGTTGTAGGCCCAGTCGTTGGACAGCCCCATCTGCTCGCCAAAGTTGCCGTCCTTGCCCAGCAAACGTGCATCATCGGGCGTTTTCGGGCTGTCACGCATCTGATCGACGTTATCACTGGTAATCCCGGACTCTTCGGCATCAAGCAGGGCGTACAGGGTCCAGCGCACCACCTTCATCCACTGCTCGTCGCCCTGGCGCACGACCGGCCCCAGCGGCTCCTTGGAGATACGCTCCGGCAGAATGACCACGCTGTCGGGATCGGAAAGCTGCAGGCGCAGCGCCGCCAGCTGAGAGGAGTCGGAGGTCAGGACATCACAGCGTCCGCTGTCAAAGCCCGCAGCCGTCTGATCGGACTCATCAAAACTGACCGCGTTGTAGGCCATGTCATTGGCGCGGAAGTAATCGGCCAGATTGAGTTCGGTCGTGGTGCCGGCCGCCACACAGACCGAGGCACCGTCAAGCTCCTTCGCGCTCGAGATGCCCAGATCCTTGCGTACCATCATGCCCTGGCCGTCATAGAAGGTGACGCCGGCGAAGGTCAGCCCCATCGAATTATCGCGTGAGGCGGTCCAGGTCGTATTGCGCGACAGCAGATCAACCTCACCGGACTGCAGCGCGGTGAAGCGCTCCTTGGCCGTCAGGGGCGCAAAGGTCACCTTGCTCGGATCTCCCAGAACCGCAGCGGCCACCGCCCGGCAAAAATCCACATCAATGCCCTGCCACTGCCCTTTCGAATCCGGCGAGGAAAATCCGGCCAGCCCATCGCTGACCCCGCAGCGCAGCTGACCGCGGCTTTTCACCTCATCCAGCGTGGCCCCGAACGAGGTCGATGGCAGCATCGTGGCGAGCAGGAGCAGCCCCGATGTGGCGCCCCATGCCCACGGTCTTTTTATTGTCATGTTCATTACAACACTCCGGGTTGTTGAATGATGCGACGCGAGCACACAGGCCCGCGACGTCCATACGGTGTTGCAAGGAGCGTTCCAGAATGCGCAAAAACAGCGTCAGAGCGCTGTTTTTGAAGGGAAAGGGAATATTGTCAAAACGCTCTGGCATCAGCCGGGCGACCGGCCCGGTGGCCGTGATGTTCCACAATGGCCCCCGGGGCTTTGGCCCTGCACCATGACAGCGCCGATCAGGCGTCTGCCAGTGAGGCCGGCAGGGAAAGACGAGCACACTGCGCCTGGCTCAGTGTCTCCAGAAGCCGGTATTGAACGGCGCCGCCCATGCCGGGGTCGCTGGCCAGCCGTTTACGATAGCGCCCCACCAGCTGATAGAGGCCATCACGCAGCGGTGTCGGCACCCAGCGCAGACCGGCCGCCGCTGACCAGGGCGCCTTCAGCGACTGTGCCGTGCGCCAGAGCCCATCGCTGTCGCGATAAAGGGCGCCGTCACGGATCAGCCACATGCTGTCCAGATCCTCGGCGTCCTCGCCGAAGTGCTCGCCCAGCCGATGCCCCAGCGCGGACTGCAGGGTCACCAGGGCGGTGACCGGCCGGGCCTCATGGGCAAGGATAAAATGCACCGACCGGCGACACAGCGGACAGTCACCATCAAAGACCACCAGCTGACCCGGCCTATCCGGGGTCGCTGGTGGTGTTGCGGCGTTATTCGCGATGGTATTGGGGGCTGAGTTCATGTAACGCCTCGATGAAGGCCTGCACGTTCTCGATCGGGGTGAACTGGGAAATGCCATGGCCCAGATTGAACACGTGGCCGTTGCCCGGACCAAAGCTTTCCAGAATGCGCGCCACCTCATCGCGAATGACCTGCGGCGAGCCGAACAGCGCCGACGGATCGAGATTGCCCTGCAGCGCGACCTTGCTCCCTACCCGGGCACGGGCGTCGCTCATTTCGGTGGTCCAGTCCAGTCCGACGCCGTCAGCACCGATGTCAGCGATGCTTTCCAGCCACTGACCGCCGTTTTTGGTAAAGACGATCACCGGCACGCGGCGGCCGTCGTGCTCGCGGATCAGACCGCGCACGATCTTTTCCATGTAGGCCAGCGAAAAGGCCTTGTAGGCCGGCGTGGACAGCGCCCCACCCCAGGTGTCAAAAATCTGCACGGCCTGAGCACCGGCACGAATCTGGGCATTGAGATAGTCGGTGACGGCGGTGGCCAGGGTATCGAGCAGTTGATGCAGCGCCGCCGGATCGCCGTAAAGCAGCCCCTTGACGTGGCGAAAGTCCTTGCTGGGACCGCCTTCCACCATGTAGGTGGCCAGCGTCCAGGGACTGCCCGAAAAGCCGATCAGCGGCACGCGGCCGTTGAGCTCACGCCGGATCGTGGAGACAGCGTTCATGACGTAGTCGAGATCGCGATCGGCATCGGGCGCCTTGAGGGCGTTGATGGCTGCCGCGTCGCGAACCGGGCGCTTGAACATCGGCCCTTCGCCCGGCTCGAAGTAGAGCCCCAGATCCATCGCATCAGGGATGGTAAGGATATCCGAGAACAGGATGGCCGCATCCAGATCAAAGCGCTCCAGCGGCTGCAGAGTCACCTCGCAGGCCATGTCCCGATTGCGACACAGGTCCATGAAACTGCCCGCCTGCTTGCGGACCCTGAGATATTCAGGCAGATAACGGCCGGCCTGACGCATCATCCAGACCGGCGTGCGGTCGACGTCCTGGCGCGCCAGAGCGCGCAAAAAGCGATCATTTTCAAGAGTCATGCAGACAAGATCATCCGGCGAAAAAATGTTGTTCCATTGTAGCGTAGACAGTACGGCTGCAGGAGGGACCATCATGGTGCAATATGATTGATTGCATTTCGCTGCAGGCGCAGGCAGGACGCCGCGCCGCACGTATAGATAAATGCAACCTGCCCTGCCAGGATAATCTTCAGAAGCCGGGACGGCTTATCAATATTTCATGAGGTTACCGTGACGATCAGATATATCGCCAGCTCTCGTCTGCCCATGCCCTGGGCCACGTTTACCATGCATGGCTTCGAAGATGACGAGACCGGCAAGGATCATGTTGTCCTCACGCTGGGCGATGTGGCCGATGGCGAGCCCGTACTCGCGCGGGTGCATTCCGAGTGCCTGACCGGTGACGCGCTCTTTTCGATGCGCTGTGACTGCGGCTATCAGCTCCAGACTGCCCTCAAACGCATTGCCGAAGAGGGCCGCGGCGCCCTGCTGTATCTGCGTCAGGAAGGCCGCGGCATCGGGCTCATGAACAAGATTCGCGCCTATCACCTGCAGGATGGCGGGGCCGATACGGTCGAGGCCAATGAGGCGCTCGGCTTTGAAGCCGACATGCGCCGCTACGACATCTGTATTCCAATGCTGGAACAGCTGGGCATCACCCGGCTGCGGCTGATGACCAATAACCCGCGCAAGGTTCTCGCCCTGCAAAACGCCGGTATCGAAATCAGTGAGCGCGTGCCGCTGACGACCGGCCTCAACGCCCACAACGAGCAGTATCTGTCGACCAAGGCCGGCAAACTCGGCCACATGATGGCACTTGATCAGTTCGAACCCGCCAGCGACGTCGACCGTGAACGCCCCTGAACCGGGTTTGAGACACACCCCCACAGGTTCAATCAGCACATACAGCCATGGATAGCGTACGGTGGGTGGCTCGAGTCCTGCGCCCTCACCGCCATGACACTCTGCAAGCCATGACGCTCTGCGATATGTCGCTTCGCGATGGATGAATGACGAACGCTATGCTCTCGGACGCCTCTGCCATGACGATAGCGCCCGCAGTCGGGCAGGGATGAGGTATGCTCGACCCCCAGGGTTCGATCATGACAACACGATAAGAAGCGAGAGAGGGAATGGATACACCGCGCCACCAGATCACCATGACCGTGCTGATGACGCCGAACATGGCCAACTTTTCCGGCAAGGTTCATGGCGGCACGCTGCTGAAATATCTTGATGAGGTGGCCTACGCCTGCGCCAGCCGCTGGGCCGGGCAGTACGTGGTAACCCTGTCGGTGGATCAGGTCATGTTCCGCCAGCCCATCCATGTCGGCGAGCTGGTCACCTTTCTGGGCTCGGTCAACTACACCGGACGCTCCTCGATGGAGATCGGCATCAAGGTCATCGCCGAAGACATTCGCGCCGGCGTGGTCCGCCATACCAACAGCTGCTACTTCACCATGGTAGCGGTCGGCGATGACGGGGCGTCAGTAGAGGTGCCCCAGCTTGAGCCGGCAACCGACGTCGAGCGCCAGCGCTTTGAGTCGGGCCTGAGACGACGCGAGTTGCGCCGGGAAATGGAACAGCGCTTTCACGATATTCGACACGGTGAAAGCGCTGGTCAGGCGAGTACCTGAAGCGCGCGGCGGCCGGGTTCAGCCCTGGCCGCGAGCCTGCTGGATACGCTCGTAGGCGTTGCTGATCTCGCTGGTACGCTGTTCGGCCATGCGGCGCATGCTGTCAGGCATCCCCTTGCCGGCCAGCTTGTCGGGATGGTTCTGACTCATCAGCTTGCGATAGGCCCGCTTGATCTCGGCATCCGTGGCCTCGGACGACACGCCCAGCACCTGGTAGGCATCCTCCAGCGGCTGGGCGCTCTCCTGGGTGCCACCGCCGCTGGCAGCAGCGTTGAGCATCGCCTCGAGACGCGAGATCTCCTCCTGTGAACAGCCCAGTCCGCGGGCCACGCGCATCAGCATGTCGCGCTCGGACTGCTCGACCCGGCCGTCGGCGGCCATCGCCACCAGCTGCACCTGGAAAAAGACCTGTAACAGCCCGCGCTGCGCGCCGACGATCTGGCGCAGCCCGGCAAGTTCGGCATCAAGATCAAAGCCCGTTTGCTGGCCGCGCTCGAAATCGGCGCGCGCCTGCGTGCGCTGAGCGTCGTTGAGATTGAGCCGATCAAACACCGCCTCGGCACTGCGGCGCTCATGTTCGGAGACCTCGCCATCGGCCCGGCTCATGGCCCCCATGACCGAGAAGGTGGCCGAGAGAAAACGGGTCTGGCGCTCGGCCAGCTTCCCGATCAGTTTGGCGCGCAGCCAGCGCACCAGCGCGTAGCCCAGTACGCCGCCGATCAGCAGTCCCGGTAGTCGGCCGATGGCGTAGCCGATCATGGCGGCAATGAAGATAACAATCAGCATGAGACGGTTCTTTTTTGATGAATGAAGAGCGTTAGCGGCTCAGGCGGCGCCGAATCGAGGCCTCGATGCCCTCACTGTCCAGACCGCATTCGGCCAGCAGTTCGCCCGGCGTGCCGTGCTCGATAAAATGATCGGGAATGCCCAGATGCAGCAGTGACGTGCGCACATCGGAAGCCGCCAGCAGCTCGCCCACGCCGCTGCCTGCGCCGCCGGCAATCACATTTTCCTCGATCGTCACCACCAGTCCGTGATCGCCCGCCGCCTTGAGAATGGCCTCGCTGTCCAGCGGCTTCACAAAGCGCATGTCATAGACCGTGGCATCAAGACGCTCGGCGACTTCCAGCGCCTGCGTCAGCAGGCTGCCAAAGACCAGCAGCGCCACGCCCTGCTCCCCCCTTTGACCTTCGCGACGCAGGTCGGCGCGGCCGATTTCAAGCGGCTCAAGCCCCGGCTCGAAGGCCGTGCCCGGCCCTGTTCCGCGCGGATAACGCACCGCCGCGGGCCCCTCGTACTGATAGGCCGTGGTCAGCATGCGATAGCACTCGCGCTCATCACTGGGCGCCATGACCACCATACCCGGCACGCAGCGCAGATAGGTGAGATCCAGCGTGCCGTGGTGGGTGGCACCGTCTTCCCCTACCAGACCGGCCCGGTCAATGGCAAAGGTCACATCCAGCCCCTGCACCGCAACATCATGCACCAGTTGATCGTAGCCACGCTGAAGGAAAGTGGAATAGATCGCCACGACCGGCTTGACGTCTTCACAGGCCATGCCGGCGGCCAGCGTCACCGCGTGCTGCTCGGCGATCGCCACGTCGTAGTAGCGCTCCGGATACTCTTTCGAGAAGCGAATCATGTCGGAGCCTTCACGCATGGCCGGCGTGATGCCGACCAGACGCGGGTCGTGGCTGGCGGTATCGCACAGCCACTGGCCGAAGACGTTGCAGAACTTGAACTTCTTCGGCGCCGGCACCGCCGGTGTCTCGACCTTGTCCTTTTCGAGCTTGGTGATGGCGTGATAGCCGATCGGGTCACCCTCGGCAGGCTCAAAGCCCTTGCCCTTGCGGGTAACGATATGCAGAAACTGCGGCCCCTTGCGGTTCTTGAGATCGCGCAGGGTGCGAATCAGAAGCGGCAGATCATGTCCGTCGATGGGGCCGACATAGTTGAAGCCCATCTCTTCAAAGAGCGTGGCCGGCGTCAGCATGCCCTTGACGTGCTCCTCGGTGCGCCGAGCGATATCGAGTGCGCCCGGCAGGTGCGAGAGCACTCGCTTGCTGCCCTCGCGCGCGGCCACATAGGGGCCGCTGTTGAGAATGCGCGCCAGATAGGTGGCCATGCCGCCGACGTTTTCCGAAATCGACATCTCGTTGTCATTGAGCACCACCAGCATGTTGGCATCGACATGACCGGCATGCGCCAGCGCCTCGAATGCCATGCCGGCAGTCAGGGCGCCGTCGCCGATGACCGCGCACACCCGCCGGTTATCGCCGCGGGTGCGCGCCGCCAGCGCCATGCCCAGCGCAGCCGAGATGGAGGTGCTGGAGTGGCCGACGCCGAAGGTGTCATAGGGGGACTCCTCGCGGCGCGGAAACGCCGCCAGCCCCTGATAGCGGCGCATGGAGTCCATCGCTTCGCGCCGACCGGTGAGAATCTTGTGCGGATAGGTCTGATGCCCCACGTCCCAGACCAGCCGGTCGTGCGGGGTGTTGTACTGCTGATGCAGCGCGATGGTCAGCTCGATGACCCCGAGGCCGGCACCAAAATGCCCGCCCGTGCACCCGACGCTGTAGAGCAGATAGGCCCTGAGCTCGTCGGCCAGACGCAGGAGCTGCTGCTCGTCGAGACTGCGCAGGTCCGAAGGCGCCTCGATACGATCGAGCAACGGGGTGGCCGGTCTTTTTGTGGGAATGTCGTCAAACAGCTTCATAGCGCCTCAATGGCCTATCAGGATCCTGTCCCTGGTCCTGTCTAACCCCGGGACATCAAAAAATGTCGTGCCGGCCCGCAGCCGGGGGCGTCTTGTCCTAGTGGTCGCGCTCGATCATATAGCGTGCCAGTGCGGCCAGCGTGGCGCCGCGGGCCCCCAGCGGTGCCAGCGCCGCCAGCGCCTGGTTGAGCAGGTCACGCGCTCGGCGCTGTGCCTCTTCAAGGCCCAGCAGGGCCGGATAGGTCGGCTTGTCGCGCAGCGCATCGGCCCCCTGGGTCTTGCCCAGCACCTCGGTGGAGCCGGTGACATCCAGAATGTCATCCTGAATCTGGAAGGCCAGCCCAATGGCGCGGGCATAGTCGCTTAGAGCCTCAAGGTGCACCGGCTGTACGCTGGGCGCCGCCAGTGCCCCCAGCGACAGGGCCGCCTCGATCAGAGCACCGGTCTTGTGATGATGGATGGCCATCAGCGCCTCGACATCGAGCTGACGGCCCACAGCGTCCAGATCCAGCGCCTGGCCACCGGCCATGCCGGCGCGACCGGCACAGCGCGCAAGCGTTGCGACCATCTCGGCCGCTCGCGGCTGACGGGTCTCGGCCAGCACCTCGAAGGCCAGCGTCTGCAGGGCATCACCGGCCAGCAGCGCCGTGGCCTCGTCAAAGGCGCGGTGGCAGGTGGGCCGCCCGCGGCGCAGATCGTCGTCATCCATGCAGGGTAGATCGTCATGCACGAGCGAATAGGCATGGATCAGTTCGATGGCCACGGCCGGGGCATCCAGCGCTGCGTCATCGGCCTCCAGCGCCTGACCGGCCGCATAGACCAGGATGGCGCGCAGGCGCTTGCCGCCGCCCAGCACGCTGTAGCGCATGGCCTCCTCAAACCGTGCCGCCTGCACCGGTGCCGCGTTTTCCAGCACGTCGCCCAGCCGCGCCTCGACCCTGTCGCGCAGCGTTGTCATCAGGGCGCCGACATCCACACCCGCCGTGTCCACCGTCATGTCTCCCCCGTCATGCGTCGTTGTACTGCGATGTATCGTTATCCTGCGAGGTGTCATCCGGCGACACCAGGGTGCCATCACCCTGCTCCAGCAGCTGCTGCACCCGCAGTTCGGCCTGTTCGAGTCGCGTTCGGGCATCTCGCACCAGCGCGATGCCGCACTCGAAATCCTCCAGCGAGGCTTCAAGGCTCAGCTCTCCCGATTCGAGACGCCTGACCAGACCTTCAAGGGCGGTCAGGGCGCCGGCGAAATCGGAAGGCGTCTGCACCGCGGCGGTTGATGGCGCCGCAGCGCTTTGATCATTCAAGGGGGCGGACTCGGGCCGTCGTGTCATGCGTCATCCTGTAGCGCCGATACATGGCTTGAGATCGAAATGTCGGCAGACGGTCACGGCCGACAGCCTGCAAGTATACACATCCGTCATGGATTTGACGCCGCCCGGGGCGCGTATGCGGGCAGACCGAAACAGGCGAACGAACCCCTCGTCACATGCATTGCATTCATCCGGCACCCGCGAATCCTTCAACCGGGCCTGCCATGGCAGTCCATGCACCGATACCACGACCATGGTAGGATAAGCGCCCCGCCGAGCCGGGCCATCCGGGCAGCCTCGCCCGCTGTCATATCGATGCCCGATTGATTTCGGCCGAGATCGGGCCGCGCCCGCCATCTCTTCCTACTTTCCCTCAGGCCAGCCGATTAAAGGGTTGATGCGCACATGGCTAAAACGTCTCTGGACAAGAGCAAGATCAAGGTTCTGCTGCTCGAGGGCGTCCACCAGTCCGCCGTGGACAACTTTCAGAATGCCGGTTACAGCAACATCGAGCGTCTGACGACGTCGCTGAGCGAAGAGGATCTGATCGAAAGGATCCGTGACGCCCATTTCATCGGGATTCGCTCGCGCACGCAATTGAACGAACGTGTGCTGAGCGCCGCCGAGCGTCTGGTCGCCATCGGCTGTTTCTGCATCGGCACCAACCAGGTCGATCTGCCGGCCGCGCTCAAGCTCGGTATCCCGGTATTCAATGCGCCCTACTCCAACACCCGCTCGGTGGCCGAGCTGGTGCTGGCCGAGACCATCATGATGCTGCGTGGCATCCCCGAGAAAAATGCCCGCGCCCACGAGGGCGGCTGGCTGAAATCCGCCAGCAACTCGTTCGAGGCCCGCGGCAAGACGCTGGGCATCGTCGGCTATGGCAGCATCGGCGCCCAGCTGTCGGTGCTGGCCGAATCGGTCGGTCTCAACGTCATCTATTACGACACCATCACCAAGCTGGGCATGGGCAACGCCCGCCAGGTCGGCAGCCTGCAGGAGCTGATGGCGCGCGCCGATGTTGTCACCCTGCACGTGCCCGAAACACCGGCGACCACCTGGATGATCGGTCGTGACGAGCTGGCGCTGATGAAACAGGGCAGCTATCTGATCAACGCTTCGCGCGGCAAGGTCGTGGACATCGAGGCGCTGGCCGAGGTGCTCGAATCCGGCAAACTGCTGGGGGCTGCCGTCGATGTCTTCCCGGTCGAGCCCAAGGGCAACGACGAAGAGTTCGTCTCGCCGCTGCGCAAATTCAATAATGTGATTCTGACGCCGCACATCGGCGGCTCCACGGTTGAAGCGCAGGAGAACATCGGCGTCGAGGTCTCCGAGAAGCTGATCACCTTCTCCGACAACGGCACGACCATCACCTCGGTCAACTTCCCCGAAGTCGCCCTGCCGTCGCACCCGGACAAGCATCGCCTGCTGCACATTCACGCCAACGTGCCGGGTGTACTCTCCGAGATCAACCATGTGCTGGGCGATGAAGGCATCAACATCTCTGCCCAGTTCTTGCAGACCAATGAAGAGGTCGGCTACGTGGTCATCGATGTCGACAAGGCCTATGGTGAACAGGCGCTTAACGCCCTGCGCGAAGTCAATCACACCCTGCGCACGCGCGTGCTCTATTCGCAGGCCGATAGTGAATAATTCACAGCCAGAAGGCCCGAGGAGGACAATGCCATGAAGGACCCGAGGCTTCTGATCGTGATCGTTGCTGCCATCGTTCTGGTGCTGTTTTTCGTCTTCGCAGCGCTGGCCTAGCGTCTGAAGGCACCTCATACGGGCCATTCAGCGGGCGTCCTTTTCACAGGGCGCCCGCTGTCGTTTCAGACCGGACATGACCGCCGCCCCTGTCCCGGTCTACGCTGGTGCCATCTGTCTGACACCATCACAGGAGCATTGACACATGTCACACGACACTACCGTCGCGGTTCTCGGTCTGGGCGCCATGGGCCACGCCTTTGCTGCCAACCTTTTGAAAAACAATCTGTCGGTGCGGGTCTGGAACCGTACCCACTCGCGTGGCGATGACCTGGCCAAGCAGGGCGCTCTCAACACTGACAGCGCCAGTGACGCTGTCAGCGGCGCACGCTTTGTCATCACCATGCTGCCCGATGTCGAGACCACCCGTGACGTGCTGCTGGGCGAGTCCGGCGCCCTTGCCCATCTGCCCGAAAAGGGCGTCGTGATCCAGATGGGCACCATCGGCGTGGAACAGACCGAAACCCTGATTCGCGAGGTCAAAGCGACCCGCCCGGACGTGGTCCTTATCGATGCCCCGGTGTCCGGCACGAAAGCCCCGGCCGAGCAGGCCACCATCTCGGTACTGGCCAGCGGTGATCAAACGGCCGCCGATGGCATCGATACCGTGTTCAACGCCATTTCAAAACGCGTGGTCTGGCTGGGAGATGCCGGGCGCGGCTCACGCATGAAGCTCATCGTCAACGCCTGGCTGATTCACATGATGCAGGGCATTGCCGAAAGCGCGCGGCTGGCTGAGCGGCTTGGCTTTTCCACCGATGAACTATGGTCGGTGCTTGATGGCGGTCCGCTGGCGGCGCCCTACGTCAAGGCCAAGCTCGACAAGATCGGGGGAGACGAATACAGCGCCCAGATGGCCCTGGAGTGGGGGCTCAAGGATGCCCGGCTCGCCCTGGAGGCCGCCGGTGATACTGACCTGCCGGGACTGGTCCGCATCAGCGAAATCTGGCGCGACGCCGTCAATGCCGGGCTGGGCGAGCAGGACATTGCTGCCATCCATGACTACCTGCGCCGCCAGACGCGTTACCGACCCTGACGGCGCCTTTTGGCGCCCGATGACAACAACACCAATATCCCATCAGGAGCGCCCCACCATGCATACCCCTTCGCTCTCGTCTGCCGCAGGCCAGTTCCCTCAGAAGGGCAGTTTGATCCTCGATGATCACCTGCTCACCGGCGTGAGCCTGCCGGCGATGGTGCTGCACCAGACAGTGATCGAGCACAACATCGCCTGGATGCAGCGCTTTGCCGATCGCCATCACGCCCGCCTGGCGCCGCACGGCAAGACCACCATGATGCCGGCGCTCTTTTCACGCCAGATCGAGGCCGGCGCCTGGGGCATCACGCTGGCTACCGCGACACAGTGTGCGGCGGCCTTTGCTCACGGGATCAAACGCCTTCTCATGGCCAATCAACTGATCGGACAGGCCAACATGGCGCTGATCGCCCGAATGATCGAAAACGGGCTGGATTTTTATTGCACGGTGGATCACGCCGATAACGTGCGCGTTCTCAACGAGTTTTTCGCGGCATCTGGTCAGCAGCTTCAGGTGCTGATCGAGCTGGGCGTCCCGGGCGGACGCTGCGGCGTGCGTGACAGCTCAGAGCTGGCCACGCTGGTGGAGGCCATCCGGCAGGCCCCGGCCCTGAGGCTGGCAGGCATCGAAGGGTATGAAGGCATGATCGGTGGTGACCATGCGCTGGAGGACGTGCGCGCCTATGGTCAGCGGCTGGTGGAGACCGTCAGACACCTTCATGACAGCGGCGCGCTGGCCGTTGAGCGCCCGATCGTCACGGCGTCAGGGTCGAAATGGTTCGACCTGATCGCCGAGGCCTTTGATCAGGCCGAGCTGCGTGAACATTACACGCCGGTGCTGCGCCCGGGCTGCTACGTGACCCACGACCACCGGCTCTATCGCGAGGCAATGGAGGCGGTCAGCGAGCGTCACCCGGCACTTGAAGGCGCACTTGAACCGGCGCTGGAGGTCTTCGCGCAGGTACAGTCACTGCCCGAACCGGGTCTTGCGATCGTGGCCATGGGCAAGCGCGATATCTCCTGCGACCCGGACCTGCCCATGGCACTGAGGCTGTATCGCGATGGCCGGTGTGTGCGCGAGGTCACCGACTGGCAGGTGTTTCACATCATGGATCAGCACACGTTCCTGCGCGTGCCCGATCACGCCGATATCCGTATCGAGGACGTGATCGCCTTTGGCGCCTCCCATCCGTGCCTGACCTTTGACAAGTGGCGCCAGGGACTGTGGGTGGATGAAAAATTGTCGGTCACGGCCGTCGCGCCGACGTTTTTTTAAGCTTCAAAAAAGACCGACACAAGACCTCACAAAAAGACGGAACAGACCATGACCGCTCCCCGGACAGGCGCTGATGACGCAGCGGCCCTGGACCTGTTCGTTGCGCCTGCTGACGACGGTTCACACTCGCTCATGGTTGCTGGCAAATACTGACGTTTCGATACAGCAAACCACCGGCCATACGACTAAGGTAGTCCCATTGTTGACTGCCCCGTGCTCGCCTCAATGCTGCCGGGCCGGCCATCCTGATTTCCGGAGACGCCTTACGCATGCGCCAACGCTTTTTCCTGCCTGTCATTTCGCTGTCCGCTCTTCTCTTCAGCGCCCAGACGCTGGCCACCCAGATGCCGCCAGTGCCGGACCAGCGCCCCGGCCGGCTGGCCCAGGCCGAGCAGGCCCTGAGCGAGCGCCTGGCCCAGGCGCCCTGGATGGATCAGAGCCGCAGCGCCGATGAGCGCGCGCGCGCCGTACTGGAAGAGATGACCACGACCGAGAAGATGCAGCTGCTGGTGGGGGATTTCGCTGCGCCCATGGATGCCACCCAGCAGGTACGAGGGGCCATCGGCTCCGCCGGTTTTGTGCCGGGCGTCAGCCGGCTGGGCATACCGGCCCAGCAGCAGACCGATGCCGATCTGGGGGTGACCAATCCCGGCTGGATCGATCCCGATCGGGAAGCCACGGCGCTTCCTTCGGTGCTGGCCGCTGCCGCCACCTGGCAGCCCGAACTGTCCCATCAGGGCGGAGCCATGATCGCCCGCGAGGCGCGCCACTATGGCTTCAACGTGCTGCTGGGCGGCACGGCGGGCCTGGTACGCGACCCGCGCGCCGGGCGCAACTATGAAATGCCCGGTGAGGACCCGCTGCTCTCGGGTCTGACTGCCGCCGCCAAGATCAACGGCATCGAAAGCCAGCATGTCATGTCGACCATCAAGCACTTTGCCATGAACGCCCAGGAGACCGGGCGCCACAAGCTGAGTGCCAACATCAGCGATCAGGCCCTGCAGGAGTCCGATCTGCTCTCGTTCCGTTATGCGCTCGAGCACAGCCACCCGGGCGCGACGATGTGCGCCTATAACCGGGTCAACAGTGACTATGCCTGTCAAAATGGCTACCTGCTCAATCAGGTGCTCAAGGGCGAGTGGGGGTATCCGGGCTTTGTGATGTCCGACTGGGGTGCGGTCTACTCCAGCGCCCCCTCTGCCAACGCCGGGCTGGATCAGCAGTCGGCCGCCGAGGACTTTGACGGCGTGGTCTATTTCGGTGCGCCACTGGAGAAAGCCGTCGAGCGCGGCGAGGTGCCTCGCGAGCGTATCGATGACATGGCCTTTCGCATCCTGCGCAGCTATTTCGCCGCCGGCATCGTGGATCACCCTGCAACCGGTGCGCCCATCGATAAGGGCGCCAATGCCGATGTGGCCCAGAAGATCGCCGAAAATGCCATGGTGCTGTTGAAAAACGACGACGATGTCCTGCCACTGGAGGCCACCCGGGACAAGCGCATCAGCGTGACCGGCGCTCATGCCGATCGCGCGGTCATTGCCGGCGGTGGCTCGGCCGCGGTCGTCCCCATGGATGGCGACGCCATGCCCGATCTCATGCCGCCAAAAGGCGTCAACACCCAGCGGCTCTATCCAAAATCTTCTCCTCTGGGCGCCATCGGTCTTCATGCTCCAGACTCAAAGGTCACCTTCAGCCCGGGTGATGACATCGACGCCGCTGTCCAGCAGGCCCGTGACAGTGACGTGGCCGTGGTCTTTGCCCAGCAGTGGACCTCCGAGACGATGGACATGAACAGCCTGGCGCTGGAAGGCCATCAGAATGCCCTGATCGAGGCGGTGGCAAAGGCCAATCCCCGCACCGTTGTCGTGCTCGAAACCGGCGGACCGGTCGCCATGCCCTGGTGTGACGATGTGGCCGCCATCATGCAGGCCTGGTATCCGGGTCAGCGCGGCGGAGAAGCCATTGCCAATGTGCTTTTCGGGCAGAAAAACCCCTCGGGCCGACTGCCGGTCACCTTTCCGCAGAGTGATGATCAGTTGCCACGCCCACAAGTGCCCGGCCAGACCATCGGCAACAGCGCCTTTTTTGATGTCGACTACAACCGCGAAGGGGCTGACGTGGGCTATCGCTGGTTCGAACGCGAAGGCAAGACACCGCTGTACGCCTTCGGCCATGGCCTGTCCTACACCACCTTTAAGCGCCATGATCTGAGTCTTGAGCGTAATGGACAGCAAGTGACGGCTCACTTCACCGTGACCAACAGTGGCGATCATACAGGTCGCACCACGCCACAGCTCTACGTGCACGCCCCCGATGGGTCACCGGCCCGGCTGGGCGGCTGGCAGAGTCTTGAGCTCCCCCCCGGAGCATCGCGAGAGGTGAGCATCGAGATCGACCCACGCCAGTTTGCCCGCTATGACAGCGCGCAGCGCCAGTGGCAACTTGAAGGCGGTCATTACCGGGTCAGCCTGGCAGATTCTGCGACAGACATTGATGAGACTCGGGAGATCACACTACCGGCGGGCGTCGTGGCCATGGGAAAACTGGCGCGAGATGCACAGGTCCCTTCACCAGCCGATCAACCTCGTATCGCGGCCAACGAATCAGAGGCGGATCATTCACGCTGATTCAGACATCGACCAGGATAAAAAAACGGCGCCCGTGTGGCGCCGTTTTTTGTTCGACCATTCTTCCACCAAAAGGCAGACACCGTGTCTGTCAGCCGTTGACGATCATGCCACCGTTGACGTGGATGGTCTGACCGGTGACGTAGCTGCTGTCGCGGCAGGCCAGATAGACATAGGCCGGGCCCAGCTCTGACGGTTGACCCGCACGCCCCATCGGCGACTGGCTGCCGAAGTCCTCGACCATCTCTTCATCGAACGCCCCCATGGTAGAGGGAATCAGCGGCGTCCAGATCGGGCCGGGCGCGACCTGATTGACGCGGATGCCGTCACCGACACACATCTTTGACAGCGCGCGGGTAAACCCGGCGTTGGCGCCCTTGGTGGTGGTATAGGCCAGCAGGTTGGCATTGCCGGCAAAGGCGTTGACGGAGGTGGTGTTGATCACCGTGCCCTTCGTCTCGCGCAGATGCGGGATGGCGGCCTTGGCCATATAGAAATAGCCGTGGATGTTGACGTCAAAGGTGCGCCGCCACTCTTCGTCCGAGGTCTCCTCGGGGCGGTTGTGCAGCACCTGCTGGGCGGCGTTGTTGACCAGCACATCGAGCTTGCCAAAAGTATCGACCACCTGCTGCACCGACTGACGGCAGAAATCGGCATCGGCCACGTCACCGGCAATCAAGAGCGCTCGTCGCCCTTCCTTTTCGATCATCCGTTGCGTGGCTTCGGCGTCCTCATGCTCATCAAGATACATGATGGCCACATCGGCGCCTTCACGAGCGAAATGCACCGCGGCGGCTCGACCGATGCCGCTGTCGCCACCGGTCACGATCGCCACCAGATCCTGCATCTTGGCGCTGCCACGATAGTCGGGATGCATGAACTCGGCCGGCGGGGTCATCTCGCCTTCAACGCCGGGCTGACGGTCCTGCTTCTGCGGGGGAATATGTTCTGCCATGACGATCACGCTCCCTGTCATTGAATGGTCTGAGCCATTCGTCCAAAGACGAATACGGCCACCAGCGTCCTGCGATGGGCGTATTACGACGAATGGCTAAAGCGTAGTCGTGATTGCCCACCCTGCCATTCACCCTTCACTACAGGACGCTACACTCCGCCATGCCTGAACCCAAAAAGGCGCCAGCGCCGGATGGACGAAATGACAGGAGCGATGACATGACCGCCCCCTTTGTGGATACCCACTGCCATTTTGATTTTGCGCCCTTTTGCGGCCACGAGACGCAAAGCCTGCAGCAGGCGGCGGCGGCCGGCGTGGAGAAACTGATTGCCGTAGGCGTTTCGGCAGAGCGCTTTGCGGGGGTCATGGCACTGGCCGAGCGCCATGTGCCGGTGTATGCCGCGCTCGGCATCCATCCCATGGCGGTGCATGAGAGTCGCGACGAGCACCTTGAGCAACTGGAGGCCTGGCTCGGACAGCGTTCTGGCAAGCTGGTCGCTGTCGGTGAAATCGGGCTGGATCTTTATATCGACAATCCGCAGTTTGACCGGCAGGAGGCCATGCTGGATGCCCAGCTGCGGCTGGCACGCCGGTATGACCTGCCGGTGATCCTGCATTCGCGCCGCACGCACGACAAGCTCGCCATGCACCTGAGACGTCTCGACCTGCCCCGAACCGGCGTCATTCACGGTTTTGCCGGCAGTGAGCAGCAGGCACAGGCCTTTATCAAGGCGGGATATCTGATCGGCGTGGGGGGCACCATGACTTATGAGCGTGCCACCAAAACACGGCGCACCCTGTCGCGTTTGCCGCTGTCGTCACTGCTACTGGAAACGGATTCACCGGATATGCCCGTGCAGGGTTTTCAGGGCGAGCCCAATCGCCCCGAGCGGATCCATAACGTCTGGCAGCGCCTGTGCGAAATTCGCAAGGAGTCTCCCGACGAGATTGCCGACACCATCCGAGACAATACCCGCAGGCTGTTTGGCATCTGACTCGCCTCTATTAAAGACGAGCCGAGACCAATGCTGTCGATTCAGAAGGTTTTACAAGCAGGCAGGCCCGAAAGGCTGACCTGTTTTTCCGGTTATCGTAAATATTATTACGTAACAAATTAAGCGCTTTGATAAAACCATAATCGAACAGAATTTAAGCTGAGCAAAAAGTATACAAAAACATCCCTGAAGAGCCTGCTGAAAACGGCAATACCAGCGACCACTATTCATGCAGATCACTTGTCGGCATGTTCAGAATCAAAAAACGAGCGATCGGCCTTATAAATCGATCGTCGCCGATTGGCCCTTGATAGGCAGGGATGGGAAGAATCAACTCGTGTTCGAAAATCTGGCCGAGGCTGACCTAAAAAGGCTGTCATGGATCGAAACAGGAAACCATGTGTACAGCATCAAAAATCCCGCGCTACGAGAAGTAGCGCGGGCACAGGATCACTAACCGTAATTTATAGCGTAACGTTACGTATCAAGGATAATGCCGTCATTGAGTTGGAGGGTCTGGCCGTTCATGCAGAAAGACTCGACGCTTGCCAGATAGATATAGGCCGGCGCCATCTCGCTGGGCTGACCGACCCCGGGGCCATCGCACGACCGATATCGCTGTCGCCGCCGGTAATTAATGCGACCTTGCCTTTCAGCTTTTCGGTGCCCCGATAGCCGTCCCGAATATATTCGGGTTGCTCCTGCATGCGATCTTCATCGCCGGGCTGTGACCGGGTGCACGGTCCAGGGCGCCTTGCTCAAAGAGTAGAGCGCCCTGTAATGCGTTCAGGAAGGGGCTGAATCGTGACATCGGCGTCTGCCAAAGACGCCAATAGCCTCAACAGGGAAGCGGTGAAAATACCGACCAGCCGATCTGCTCACTGAGCCGTTCCAGCACGGCCATGCCTATCAGCGAATTGCCGCTGGCATTAAGGGCCGGTGACCACACGCAGATGCTGTAGCGGCCTGGCACGACGGCCACAATGCCGCCGCCTACGCCGCTCTTGCCGGGCAACCCCACGCGATAGGCAAAGTTGCCCGCCTCGTCATAGAGCCCGCTGGTGGCCATGATGGCGTTGACCTGCTGGGTCTGGCGCGGCGTCAGAATGCGCTCGTCGCTGTGAAGGCAGCGCCCGCCGTTGGCCAGAAAGGAGAAGCCGCGTACCAGATCCACACAGCTGGCTGTCAGTGCACAGTGATGAAAGTAGCTTTTGAGCACGGCCTCCACGTCATTGTGGAAGTTGCCAAAGGACTGCATGAGATAGGCCATGGCCGCGTTGCGCGCCCGATGCTGGTATTCGGACTCGGCCACCACTCGATCGGAAATGATCTGCACGTTGTCGGTCAGTCGGCGCACCAGATCGCGCATGGATAGAATCGGGGCGGCGTAGCGCGACTGGTTGATGTCGGCGATCACCAGCGCACCGGCATTGATGAAGGGATTACGCGGGCGGCCCTTTTCAAACTCGAGCTGTACCAGCGAATTGAAGGCCTGGCCCGAGGGTTCATGGCCAAGCCGTTCCCAGAGACTTTCTCCACCGTGCGAGATGGCCTGAACCAGACTGAAGACCTTGGAAATACTCTGGATCGAGAAGGGTGTATCAGCGTCACCAGCCTGATAAAGCGCGCCATCGGTGCCGAGCATGGCAATGCCGAGATGATACGGATCAACCCCGGCCAGCGCCGGGATATAGCTGGCCACGTGTCCCTGGCCGAGCAGGGGGCGCACACCCTCGAGAATGGATTCCAGCAGTGCCTGCATGGGTAATGGCCGTCCTGACACGGGGCGCTCGCCCGGATGAAAAAAAGCGAGCGCAGTATATCGTGCCGGCCGGCGCAGGCCCATCCTGTCATGCCCCGTGACGACTGCCCTCAAAAAGCACCTGACGGGCGCTCACTCCCCCGGTGAAGGGCAAGGGCCTGTCGCGCTACACTAGCGCGCGTTTGTGCCTCACAGTGCCCGCTGTGTGGCTTTGTCCCTCCCAGTCAGAGGCGAGTGCCATGAGTGCCCATCTGTTGTCCGTTGATAGTTTGTCCCGCGACTACGTCGATCATCTCTTTGACGTGGCGCGACGCATGGAGCCCATCGCCCAGCGCCGGAAGATCACACGGGTGCTGGAAGGCGCCGTGCTGGGCAATCTCTTTTTCGAGGCCAGTACCCGTACGCGCATGAGCTTTCACTCGGCCTTCAGTCGGCTGGGCGGCAGCGTCTGCGATACCACCGGCTTCACCTTCTCCTCGATGGCCAAGGGCGAATCGCTGTATGACACCAGCCGCGTGATCAGCGGCTACGTCGATGCCATCGTCATGCGCCACCCCGATCTGGGCTCGGTGGCCGAATTTGCCGCCGCCACCCACGTACCGGTCATCAATGGCGGCGATGGCCCGGGTGAGCACCCCAGCCAGGCCCTGCTGGATCTCTACACCATCAACAAGGAGTTCGAACGTCTTGGCAAGGCGCTGCCCGGCGCGCATCTGCTGCTGACCGGCGATCTCAGGTATGGGCGCACCGTGCATTCGCTGCTGAAGCTTCTGTCGCTCTATCCGCCGATGCAGATCACACTGGTATCGCCGCCGGGACTCGAGATGCCTTCAGAGCTCATCGACCGCGCCGAAAACGCCGGCCACCGGGTGAGCCAGCGCGACACACTGCAGGCCGATTACAGCGATGTGGACGTGGTCTACGCCACGCGCATCCAGAAGGAGCGTTTTACCCAGGAGATGGTGGAAGGCTTCAGCCTGTCGAGCGACTTCAGCGTCGACCGCGCCTTTCTCGATCAGCGCTGCAGCACGCACACCATCGCCATGCACCCGCTGCCGCGCGACAGCCGACCCGGCGCCAACGACCTCGATGTCGATCTCAACGACGATCCCCGACTGGCGATCTTTCGCCAGACCGACAATGGCATTCCGGTGCGCATGGCGATCTTTGCCACGCTCATGGGGGTGGCGGACACCTTCGATCGCGATCTTCGCGACGTGGGCTGGCAACCGCCGCATCGAATCGGGGTCGATGATGCTGACTTCATCGCTCTGAAGTAAGTCGTTACTTACGAAGTGGCCCTGTGGAGAGAAGTCAGCGGGGCGGAGGAATGTTGAGCAGCGCGCCGTGGGCCTGTTGCTCGAACCAGCCCGTGAGAATCAGTTCGGCGGCGATGCCGTCGACGCCTTCCTGGCGATAGTTGCCCTTGTGACCTTCCTCGCGGGCAATGGCCTTGGCCGCACGGGTAGTGCCGCGCTCGTCAAACATCTCCAGCGGCCTGCCAAAGCGGCCGTGCAGGCGGTTGCCGAACTTGCGCGCACGCCGGCTCATGTCGGATTCGGTGTCGTCCATGTTGAGCGGTAGCCCGACCACGAACACATCGGGCTGCCACTCTTGGAGCAGACGCTCGATCACGTGCCAGTCGGGAATGCCGTCGCGCGCCGGGATCGGATCAAGCGCCGTGGCGCTGCCCAGCAGCTCGTTGCCGACCGCGACACCAATGCGCCTTGCGCCAAAATCAAAGGCCAGCACCTGGCGCTGGCCCACCGCCTCAGCCATGACCGGCCTCGCGCGAGAGCAGGCTCAGATCCACGCCCAGATGCCCTGCCGCGGTTTCCAGACGCGCCGGCGCGGGCGTATGGAAAAGCACCTCGTCGCTGGCCTCCACGGTCAGCCAGGTGTTGTCCTTGATCTCTCGGGCAAGCTGTTCAGGCTCCCAGCCCACGCAGCCCAGACAGACCAGAAACTGCTCGGGGCCGCGACCGCCCGCAATGGCATGCAGAATGTCCATCGAGGTGGTCAGCGCCCGGTTCTCGCCGGTGCGGATGCTGGAGTCCCAGTGTTCCGGACTGCCGGAATGCAGGATGAAGCCGCGCTCGCGATGCACCGGGCCACCGTTGAGCACCGGCGTGTCCAGTGCCTGACACTCGCTGGCATCGATCTCGAGCTGCTCGAACAGCGCTTCCAGCGTCAGCTCCATGGGCTGATTGAGCTTCAGTCCCAGGGTGCCGTTGTCGTCGTGGTCGCAGATATAGGTCAGCGAGCCCGCAAAGTTCTCGTCCTCGAGATGGGGCATCGCCATGAGAAAGTGATCGCGCAAGCCTTGCATGGGCCTCCCGGGTGATAACGCAGGCAGGCGCTCCTGCCACAGGGCAGGGGCGCGCAGCGATGAAGCATGACATGGAAAGCGGCCGATACCGGGGCATCGGCCGCGATAATGCAGATATGGTAACACTGGCGGGCCAGCGTGACGTCAACACCTTAAGCGCTGAAGCGCTGCTCGATGGCATCCATCAGCATGCCGGCGATGTCGGTGCCCTTCTGGGCATCGATCTCACGCACACAGGTGGGGCTGGTGACGTTGATCTCGGTAATGTAATCCCCGATCACATCGAGGCCCACAAAGATCAGTCCGAGCGATTTGATGGAGTCTTTGACCTGATCGACCAGCCAGTAGTCGCGCTCGGTCAGCTCGCGCGCTTCGCCGCGGCCACCGGCAGCCAGATTGCCGCGCACCTCGCCGGCCGAAGGAATGCGGGCCAGACCATAGGGCACCGGCTCGCCGTCGATCAAAAGAATGCGGGTATCGCCCTGCCTGATCTCGGGAATATAGCGCTGCGCCATGATCTGCTCGGTGCCGCGACGGGTCAGCTGCTCGATCACCGCACCGATGTTGCGCCCATCAGGGGCGATGTGAAAGATGCCGGTGCCACCCATGCCGTCCAGCGGCTTGAAGATGGTGTCACCCTGCTCGGCGTGAAACTCGCGCAGGACCTTGTCATTGCAGGAGACCACGCTGGGTACCAGACACTGGGGAAACTGCTGGGCGTAGAGCTTTTCGTTGCAGGTCAAAAGCGCTCGGGTCGGATTGACCACCAGCACGCCTTCGCGCTCGGCAAAGCCCAGCAGATGCACGGCGTTGGTAAAATTGACATCCACCGGCGGGTCCTGACGCATCAGGATCACATCCATCTGCGCCAGAGGCCCGGCCTCGACCTCGCCCAGGGCGTAGTAATGCTCGGGATCGTTTTCGAACACCTCGAGCGCGCGCAGACGCCCCATGGCGCGTCCATCCTTGAGATACAGATCCCCCGGCTCGAGATAGAAAAGCCTGTGGCCGCGCCGCCTGGCGGCCCACAGCATCGCCAGCGTCGTGTCCTTTTTCCAGGCAATGGTCGCGATGGGGTCCATGACGACCGCAATGTTCAATGCACGTTCACTCATTTAAAACTCCGGAACACGGCCGTGTGATGTTGTGGCAGCCGCTCATGCCGTCAGTATGACGCAAGGGTCATTCTTCGACCATGATCGAACCTGCCGGATACCGTCGGGCGGGGTTGTTCTTTCCAATCGCGGGGATGGCTGAAAACTATCGGGAGGGTGCCCCTGAGCGACTAGACTTTAGTGGAACAGGATATTGCTGAGCTTTCGCGTTCAGCCGTTTCACAGAGAGGATTTTCATGTCGTCACTTTTTGAACGCTTCGATCTCGCCGGCATCCCGCTTGATAACCGCATCGTCATGGCACCCATGACCCGATCGCGCGCAGCAGGTGACATCCCCAACGAAATGGGTGCACTTTACTATCGTCAGCGCGCCAGTGCCGGTCTGATCATCTCCGAGGGCACGCCGGTATCGCGCCAGGGCACGGGCTATCTGTATAACCCCGGCATCTACGGTCCGGACCAGATCGAGGGCTGGAAAAAAGCCACGCGCGCTGTTCATGAACGTGGCGGGGTGTTCTTTGCCCAGATCTGGCACGTCGGGCGCGTGTCGCACACCACCGTTCAGATCGCCGGGGCTGCCCCGGTCGGCCCGAGTGACCAGCCCGGCGGCATGGCGTTTGGCTACAACGAGCAGGGCACGCCCGACATGCTCAAGGCCAGCACGCCGCGTCAGCTCGAAACCTGCGAGGTGCGTGACATCGTGCGCGATTTCGCTCAGGCCGCGGTCAATGCTCGTGAAGCCGGCTTCGATGGCGTCGAGATTCACGGTGCCAACGGCTACCTTTTCGAGCAGTTTCTCAATCCGGGCGTCAATGACCGTGATGACGAGTATGGCGGCTCGCGAGAGAACCGTTGCCGCCTGTTGATGGAAGTCGTCGATGAGGTCAGCGCGCTGATCGGCGCCCATCGCGTCGGCGTACGTCTTTCACCATTTGGCACGCTCTTTGACATGCCGGAGTACGACGACAACGGCGAGACCTATCTCCACCTAGCGCGTGAATTCAACAAGCGCGGGCTCTCCTACGTGCATCTTCACGACCAGGGCGGTCAGGGCATGGCGCCCATGCCGCGCGAGTACCTGAGGACCTTCCGCGATACCTATCAGGGTAACCTGCTGCTGGCCGGTAATCTCGACCAGGCCGAGGCCGAAAAACTGGTCAACGATGGCACCATCGATCTGCCGGTCTTTGGTCGCGTTTACACCTCGAACCCTGATCTGGTCGAGCGGATGAAAAACGGCTGGCCGCTGGCCGAGTTTGATCCGTCCACCTTCTATGGCGGTGACGCCCGTGGCTATGTCGACTTCCCGACCTACGAGGAGGAGCAGGCCCGCAAGGCCCGCCAGGCACTGATCGACGAGAAAAGCTGATCACCTGATCGTCATCTCGCAAAAAGCCCCGGCCATGCCGGGGCTTTTTATGACTGTCGCTCATATGTCAGCAAGTACTCACTATAGTGCCATGATCACTTTTTACGCCACAGACGGCTGAGCCAGTTGGTGTTGGCAAGATCCATCACCTCGTCGCCGCGTCCGCTCATGACGGCGCGCAGCATGTAGAGGCTGAACCCTTTCGCCTGGGCAGCTTCAATGGTCGGGGGCATGGAAAGCTCCTGTTTGGCCACCTTCACATCCACGATGACCGGGCCGTCGTGGGCAAAGGCCTCCTCGAGTACGCCATCGAGCTGCTCGGAGCTGGAGACCGTCAGCCCCTTGATGCCCAGCGCCTCGGCCAGACGGGCGTAGTCGGCACTGGGCAGGTTGGTCACCTCGTCCACGTAGCCGGCCGCCTTCATCTCCATCGCCACAAAGCCGAAGGTCGCGTTATTGTAGACGATCACCTTGACCGGCAGCTTCTGCTCGGCCAGCGTCATCAGATCGCCCATCAGCATGTTGATGCCGCCGTCGCCGGACAGCGAGATGACCTGGCGTCCGGGCATGGCCGTTTGGGCCCCCATTGCCTGCGGCATGGCGGTGGCCATCGAGCCGTGCATGAAGGAGCCGGTCAGACGCCGCCGGCCGTTCATCTTCAGATAGCGCGCCGCCCAGACCGTGGGCGTGCCGACATCAGCGGTAAACCAGGCATCCTCGGCGGCCAGCGCGCTGATGCGGGCGGTGAGATACTGCGGATGCAGCGGCCTGCCTTCATCGTCCGGAACCGCCAGCTCATCCAGATCCTCGCGCGCCTTGCGGTAGTGTTCCTGGGCCTTGTCGAGAAACTCGCGATCGGTTTTTTCCTCCAGACGCGGCAAAAGCGCCTCGAGACTGGCCTTCACATCCCCCACCAGCCCCTTGAGCAGCGTGCTGCGACGGCCCAGATGGCCGGGGCGCACATCGATCTGCACGATACGGCCATGCTCGGGGAAGAAGTCGCGATAGGGAAAGCTGGTGCCCAGCATGATCAGAAAGTCACACTCCTTGAGGGTGTGATAGCCCGAACTGAAGCCGATCAGACCGGTCATCCCCACGTCATAGGGATTATCGTATTCAAGCCATGACTTGCCGCGCAGGGCGTGGACGATGGGCGCCTTGAGCCGCTCGGCCAGCGCGATCACCTCATCGTGCGCCCCGGCGCAGCCCGCCCCGCAGAGCATGGCCACTCTCTGACTATCATTGAGAAGCTCGGCCAGCTCGTCGAGCTCGGGCTCGGGCTCGGCAGGCACCGAGACGGGCGCCACCGGCGTACTCCACTGCATCTTCTGCTCAACGGCCTTTGAGAGCGCCACGTCCCCGGAGATCACGATCACCGCCACGCTCTTTTCCAGAATGGCGGTGCGCATGGCGGTTTCGATCACGCGCTGTGCCTGGGACGGGTTGGAGATCAGCTCACAGTAGTCGCTGCACTCCTTGAAAAGCTGCTCCGGATGGGTTTCCTGAAAATATCCCAGGCCCACTTCACTGGAGGGAATCTGCGCGGCGATGGCAAGCATTGGCGTATGCGCGCGTTTGGCCTCGAAAAGGCCGTTGATCAGATGCGTGTTGCCGGGTCCACAGGAGCCGGCACAGACGGTCAAACCGTCGCGCGCCTCGGCTTCGCCGCTGGCGGCCAGTGCCGCCACCTCCTCGTGACGCACGCCGCGCCAGGTGATGGCGTCCTGTCGCCGCAGGCTCTCGGTCAGGCCATTGAGTGAATCCCCCGGCAGCCCCCAGATGTTCTGCACACCGGCCCGGGCCAGCGTACGTACCAGCATGTCGGCAACACTATGGTCGGCCATGATCACGTCTCCCTGTGATGGCAGCGCCGGTACGCCGTGTCACTCATCATGACCGGCGCACGGGCGGTAAAAAGAAATGCGGCAGGGTTGAAGTTCAGACGAGCATTCGACGAATGTCCAATGCTATCGGCACATCATCTACCAATGAGGCCATCGTTCGACGATAAAACCGGTTTGATCAGCGAGCGTCCGGAAGGATGTGGCGGGAAGGATGAAAGCGGGGGTCAGAGATCCCCGTAGCGCGACTGGAGCAGCGACAGCGCCACGATCGGCGCCGTCTCCATGCGCAGAATGCGCGGGCCAAGAATCCACGAGTGAAACCCGTGGGCGTGGGCCCGGGCAACTTCATCGTCGCTGAGCCCACCTTCGGGACCGACCAGCAAAGCGGCGCTGCCTGGTGCCTCCTGCTGCGCCAGCGGCCCGGCGTTATAGGGGTGCAGCACCAGCCTTAGCGTCTCATCGCGCGTAGCCAGCCACTCTTCCAGCCCGATGGCCGGATGAATGGTCGGCACGGTGGCGCGCCGGCACTGCTCGCAGGCGCTGATGGCCACGGCCTGCCAGTGATCACGCTTTTTCTGCGCGCGCTCGCCCTTGAGCCGAACATCACCGTGATGCGTATAAAGCGGGGTGACGGCTGCCACCCCCAGCTCGACCGCCTTCTGGATGGCGAAATCCATGCGATCGCCCTTGCCCACGGCCAGGCCCAGGTGCACGGCAAGCCGCGACTCGGGCAGCGCCAACAGGCGCTCGTCAATCTCGACCTGCACCTCACGCTTCGAGATGACAGTAATGTGAGCGCTCACTTCGACTCCGGCGCCGTCAAAAAGCACCAGCGTGTCACCTTCACGCCGGCGCATGACGCGCGCCACGTGGTGGGCAGCGGCGTCAGGCAGGGTCAGAGTGGCGCCGGGGGTCAGCGCCAGAGGTACATGGATTCGCATGAAGATGTGAAAGCGCTATCGATCAGGCGTCGGCCTGCGGCTGTTCGTTCTGCTGACGCTGGGCGTAGATGGCGTCAAAGTTGACCGGAGAGAGCATCAGTGCCGGGAAGGTGCCGCGACCGACCAGGTTATCGATGCACTCACGCGCGTAGGGGAACAGCACATTGGGGCAGAAGGCGCCCAGAGTGTGATCGAGCTGGGCATCACTGAGACCGGAGATGGCAAAAAGTCCCGCCTGCTGCACCTCGGCGAGAAACGCCGTGGACTCTTCGTCACCGTTATAGACCTGAGCGGTCACGCGCACGCTGACCTCATAGAGACCTTCGCTGATCTGCTGATGATCGTTGTCGACGTCGAGCTTGACCCGCGGCTTGAACTGCTGCTGGAAGATCGCCGGCGAGTTGGGCGCTTCAAAGGAGATGTCCTTGACGTAGATGCGCTGCAGTGCGAACTGAATATTGCCCTGCTCACTGGTGGCGTTGTTCTCTGACATGCTCGTTTCCCGGTTTGTGAGTAAGTAATAACTATCGCGTGACGTGGTGATATCAGCGTGTCACAACGGGCAGGCTATCGGCCACCCACTGTGAATGCCCCCCCTTGAGGCGGCGGGCACCGCTGTAGCCTGCCTTGTGCAGCTTCGTGACGACGCCCCCGCTGTGCTGGCCCATCTTGTCGACCACGATGATGGGCTTGTCCTTGTGCTTTTCAAGGCGCTGCATGTTGTTGTCGAGCTTGTCCGCGGGCACGTTGATGGCACCGGCGATGTGGCCTGCCTTGAACTCCTTGATCTCGCGAACATCAAGGACCATGGCGTCCTCGCGGTTGATCAAATTGGTCGCCTCACCGCTTGTGACCCCCCCGGTGGCACTGCGTCGGGACTCGAAGGCCAGCCAGGCCAGCAACACCACAACAAAGGCACCTACCAGCAAAAGGTGATTCTGGGCAAACTCCAGAAGCTGATCGATCATGGAAATATCTTGACCCCGGTCGTTTAAAATGGCTCGGCGCACGGTCATGCCTGGTCTACCCTGCGGGTTCGGGGAAGCCGTCCGGCAGCTGGATTCCGGCGCGCGCCCAGTATACACAAGCACCCGGCCGTCGTCCGTCCCCGATGATCAATGCTGGCATGCACCGGCTGGGTTATGATGTTCACCATTTCGACGCCCTGATAGCGCTTTTGGCTGCGCACTGGATGCCGGCAGCGCAACCCGGTATCGGGGCTTACATGTACGTGTTCCCGAGGCGAAATCATGTCCACATCGCAGCAACCACGTCCCGTCGCCCTGCTGATTCTCGATGGCTACGGCCACAATCCGGACACGGAAAACAATGCCGTCGCCGCCGCCAGAACGCCCGTCATGGATCGGCTGCAGGAGACCTATCCGCACACGCTGATCAATACCGACGGTGAAAACGTCGGCCTGCCCGAAGGCCAGATGGGCAACTCGGAAGTCGGCCACATGAACCTGGGCGCCGGGCGCGTCGTCTATCAGAGCCTGACCCGCATCTCGAAGGCGATCCGGGACAACGAGCTGGGCGACAACGCCGCCCTGACCGAGGCCATCGATGCCGCCGTCAACGATGACCGCGCTGTCCACGTGCTGGGCCTGCTCTCCCCGGGCGGCGTCCACAGCCACGAGGACCACGTGCTGGCGCTGGCCGAGCTGGCCCAGGCACGCGGCGCGAAGAAGGTCTACATCCACGCCTTCCTCGATGGTCGTGACACCGCCCCCAAGAGCGCGCTGGAGAGCCTGCAGCGGGCCGATGCCCTGCTGCGCAAGCTGGGCGTGGGCCGGGTCGCCTCGATGGTCGGGCGCTTCTACGCCATGGACCGTGACAACCGCTGGGACCGCGTCGAGGCCGCCTGGCAGGTCGTGGTCAACGGTGAGGCCGAGCACGTCGACAACGACGTCGAGCACGCACTCAACGCTGCCTACGACCGCGATGAAACCGACGAGTTCGTGACCGCCACCAGTCTGCGCGACGGCGATGACGACCGGGTCGCCATTCAGGATGGCGATGCGGTGCTGTTTGCCAACTTCCGCGCCGACCGGGCCCGCGAGATTGCCCATGCACTGGTCGACCCGGGCTTTGACGGTTTCAAACGCGACCGCACCCCGAAGGTCCACTTCGTCGCCATGACCCAGTACTCCGATGATCTCGGCGTGCCGGTCGCCTTTCCGCCCAATGACCTGCCCAACACCCTGGGCGAGTTCGTTTCATCCAAAGGCCTGACCCAGCTGCGCATTGCCGAAACCGAGAAATACGCCCACGTGACGTTTTTCTTCTCCGGCGGTCGCGAGGAGGAGTACGAAGGCGAGGAGCGCATTCTCGTCGACTCGCCACGCGACGTGAAAACCTACGACGAAAAGCCCGAAATGAGCGCCTTTGAAGTCACCGACCGGCTGGTCGAGGCGATCGACTCCGGGCGCTTTGACCTGGTGATCTGCAACTACGCCAACGGCGACATGGTCGGCCACAGCGGCGATCTGAAAGCGGCCACCAAAGCCATCGAGGCCGTGGACGAGTGCCTGGGTCGTGTGGTGGAAGCGATCGAGCGCGCCGGCGGCGAGTGCCTGGTCACTGCCGACCACGGCAATGCCGAGCAGATGGTGGACCCGGAAACCGGCAATCCCCAGACCGCCCACACCACCTTCCAGGTGCCGCTGGTCTACGTCAGCCAGCAAAAGGCCACGCTGCGTGATGACGGCCGCCTGTGTGATATCGCGCCCAGCCTGCTGGCCATGATGGGTCAGACCCCGCCGGAAGAGATGACCGGTCGCGTACTGATCGAACGTCAGTAATCGGAGCCTTTGGTGTCATTCACGCTTCACCGGCCTGCGGGCCGGTTTTGGCTCCTGGCCCTGACGCTGGGTCTGGCGGTGCCGGCAGGCGCCGCCAGCCTGGACGCTTCAAAGGCCGAGCTGGACAATATTCGTCAGAACATCGAGCAGACCCAGCGCCAGCTGGAAAGGACCGACGCCCGGCGCGGCAGTGCCCGGGAGGAACTTGAGCAGGCCGAAAAGGCGCTGGCCGACACGCACCGCCGGCTGGACACGCTGGAGCAGGCTCGAAGCCAGACCAGTGAGGCGCTCAGGACCCTTGACCAGCGTCAAAAGACGCTGACCGACCAGCGCGACGCACAGCAGCAGGCGCTGGCCGAGCAGGTCAGGGCGCTGTACAAGCTGGGGGAGCAGCCGCGTCTGAAGCTTCTGCTCGACAATCAGGACCCCGGCGAAATCGATCGCTTTCAGCACTATCTCAACCGGCTCAACGAGGCCCGGGCCGAGCAGCTTGCCCGCCTTGCCTCGCTTAACGAAGAGCTCGAAAACAATCGCGCCCAGACCCTGGAGCAGCAGCAAACGCTCAATCAGCTTCAGGACGAACTCAAAAGCCGTCAGCAGACGCTGGCCGAGCAGCGCCAGGAACGTGAAAAGGCGCTGGCCGGTCTGGAGGCACGCTATCAAAGCGGACGCAGCGACCTGGAAGGCCTTCAGGCCGATCGCGCCGAGGCCGAGACAATGGTCAGCCGGCTTGAGCAGGAGCTGGCCCGTGCCCGCGAGCAGCGCCAGGCACGTGAAAAGGCCGAGCGCGAACGCCGTGCCCGGGAACAGGCGCGACAGGCGCAGGCACAAGGAGAGCGCTCACAGCAGAGCCCACCGCCGCAGACGCCCTCGCAGGAGGACGGCCTGACCAGCGATGAGATGAACGCCACTGCGGACAACGCCAGAAGCGTCCCGACCCGTCGTGCCGACCCGGCCGCCGAGCGCGCCGAGTCGCATGCCAGCGTGACCCACCAGGCCGACCGTCGCGCCGGCAGCTCAAAGTGGCCGGTCAACGGCTCGGTCATCGCAAGCTACGGCAGCGGCGACGGCCTCAACAAGAACGGCGTGCTGATCGCAGCACCCGCCGGCACACCGATTTACGCCGCCTCGGGCGGTCAGGTCGTGTTCGCCGACTGGATGCGCGGCTTCGGCTATCTGGTGATCATCGATCACGGTGGCATACTGTCGCTGTATGCTCACCAGCAACGCCTCGCCGTGGCCTCGGGTGATCGGGTCGAACGAGGGGCTACGCTGGGTTATGTCGGCGATACCGGCGGCCTGTCGCGCCCTGCGCTCTATTTCGAGGTCCGTCGCGGTGGCAAGGCCATCAATCCGCAGAGCTGGCTGGCCTCGCGCTAGCCCGGCACACGCTTCACCCATTGACGGTATCGGGCGTCCTGACGCCCGAGCCCATCCTCGCTGAAGGAGTTTGCATGTTGCTGCGTCATGTCGCCTCAACGCTTGTGCTGTCGTCTGCCCTGCTGCTGACACTGCCGGCCACCGCCGCCGAACCGGCCGCGGACGCGCCGCCGGAAAGCACGCCGGCCAACACCCCCGTTCAACCGGTCGACATCGACGGTGCCGCGGCCAACGATGCCGACAGCGACGCAGGGGCCACCAGCACCCTGCCGCTTGAGGACATCCAGGCACTGGCGCAGGTGTTCGAACGCATCAAGCAGTCCTACGTGGACGATGTCGATGACAGGACGCTGCTGCGCGACGCCATGCGCGGCATGCTGGAAGGGCTGGACCCGCACTCGAACTATCTCGACGAAGACGCCTTTCGCATGCTCCACGAGATGACCGAGGGCGCTTTCGGCGGCATCGGCATCGAGGTCGGCCAGGAGAATAACCGTCTGATGGTCATCTCGCCGATCGACGATACCCCCGCCTCCAAGGCCGGCCTGCAGCCGCGGGATCTGATCATCGAGATCGATGGCAAGAGCACCGACGGCATGTCGCTGGAGGAAGCGGTCGGCATGATGCGCGGTGACCCTGGCACCGAGATCAAGCTGACCCTGGCGCGCGAGGGAGAGGATGCCCCGATCAAGGTCACGCTCAAGCGCGACAATATCCAGACCAACAGCGTCAGTTCGCGCCTGCTCTCACCCGGTTACGGCTATCTGCGCATCAGCCAGTTTCAGGAAAATACCGGCGAGGAGACCAGAAAGGCGATCGCCTCACTGAAGCAGGAGGCGGGCGACCAGGGCCTTTCCGGCGTGATTCTCGATCTGCGCAACAACCCCGGCGGACTACTTGATGGCGCCGTCAGCGTGGCCGATCTGTTCATCGACAGCGGTCTGGTGGTCTACACGAAGGGGCGTCTGGCGGACGCCGACATGCAGTTCGAGGCGCACGCCGATACCGCGCTGCCCGACACCCCCATGGTCGTTCTGATCAACGGCGGCAGCGCCTCGGCCGCCGAGATCGTTGCCGGGGCCCTGCAGGACCATCATCGCGCCGTGGTACTGGGCACCGAAAGCTTCGGCAAGGGCTCGGTCCAGTCGGTCATGCCGCTGGATGACACCACCGGCATCAAGCTCACCACGGCGCTGTATTACACGCCGGGGGGACGCTCCATCCAGGCCGAGGGCATCGAGCCGGACGTGACGGTGCAGCGCGGTCGACTGGAGCTTGAGCAGAACGGATTCGAAATTCGCGAGGCCAACCTTCGCGGCCACCTGCAAAATGCCAACGGCGAGCAGGAACAGGAGCAGACACCGCTGCCCGACTCTCCGATAGCCACCGATGACTACCAACTGGGTGAGGCGCTCAACCTGCTGCGTGGCATCAACGTGTTTCAGCAGGCGGGCCTGCGACGTCACAGTACAAGCGAGACGCCCGAGGCAGCGGCTGCAAACGACGGCCAAAAGGAGGGCGATGACGCGCCGGAGACCACGAGTCCGTAAAAAGCGTCTACGCTGAAAAAGCCAATGGATAATGCCATCCGCTTTGATAAGGAGAAGTACCCGATGAAGAAAGGATTGACAATGAGCGCGCTGGCCGCGGCCGTTCTGCTGGCAGCAGGCTGTTCTTCCTCCGGTGGCGCACCGGAAAACCAGCAGCAGTCCGGCTCAATGTCCGGCGCCAGCGAAACAGCAACGGGCACCGGCAACGCTGGCTCTACGGTAAGCTCCCCTGGCGGCGGCATTGAAAGCAGCAATAACGACAATCCGGCCAATACCCAGTCCGGTATGTAATTCGTGTCCAGTATATGATTCGCGTTCGGAAAGTAAAAAAGGCCCGCCTGAATGGCGGGCCTTTTTATTTGTCTTTTTTATTTCGCGCCTGTTTCACGTGAAACAATGGGCCCGGGGCCGCAGGCAACTCAGGGCGACGGCGGACACATACTCTGCGGCAGGTCATTGCGCTGACCCATGGCCTGCTCGGCCAGCAGGCGGCGCGCCCAGGGCCAGCGCCCGGTCGTGGTCAGCCCCTGATTGCGCAGCACCCGCACCAGCGGCTGGTCGGCGCCAAAGCCGATGCGAAACGCGTCCATGGCCATCAGCATGACCGTATTGTCACCGCGGCGGCGGCGCGAATAGCGCGACAGGATACGAACGTCGCCCATGGGCGCACCGCGTCGAGCAGCGCGCGCCAGCTCCTCGGCCAGCACCGCCACATCCATCAGCCCCAGATTGACGCCCTGCCCGGCCAGCGGATGAATGTTGTGGGCGGCATCTCCCACCAGCGCCACGCCGTCATCAACATAGCGCCGGGCATGACGCTGCACCAGGGCAAAGTCGTGGCGCGGGCTCGCATGCTCGATGCGGCCCAGTCGATGCTCGAAATGCACCGTCAATGCGCGCGTGAACGCCTCATCGTCCATGCCCATCAGCTCGTCGGCAAAGTCGGTGTCGGCCGACCAGACAATCGAGGAGGTCTTTTGATTGTCGTCGATGCTCAGGGGAAGAAAAGCCAGCGGCCCGGTGCCCATGAACCGCTGACGCGCCGTGGCGTCGTGATCGAGCTCGTGACGAACCGTAGCCACCACCGCCCGCTGACCGGTGGCATATTCACGATGGCCAAGCCCTGCCAGCTCGCGAATCTGCGAGCAGGCCCCGTCGGCCCCGACAACCAGCTCGGCTGTCAGGCAGCGCCCGTCTTTCAGGGTGAGACGCCGCCGGCGCTGCTCGATTGCCGAGAGCGCCGTGACCCGGGTACCGGCCATGAGCGTGACGCCCTCCTGCGCGCCCAGCGCCTCGAGCAGCGCATCGCGAATCACGCCGTTTTCGATGATGTGTCCCAGTACGTCGCAGCCCACTTCGGCGGCGCTGAAGTCGATGTGGCCGGTGCCCTCACCATCCCAGACGGCCATCCGGTCGTAGGCACAAAGACGCCGGCGGGCAATGCCCGACCAGACGCCCAGATGGATCATCAATTGCTGTGACGCCGGCGTAATGGCACTGACGCGCGCATCGACCTGCGACGGCTGCCAGCCGGGTTCCAGCTTGCCGCCATCGAGCAGGGCC
This sequence comes from Kushneria avicenniae, assembly GCF_900112585.1. GTDB lineage: Bacteria > Pseudomonadota > Gammaproteobacteria > Pseudomonadales > Halomonadaceae > Kushneria > Kushneria avicenniae. Next base: position 191,922 of record NZ_FOLY01000003.1, read on the forward strand.
ACGCGATGTCCCTGTCGCCCCAGCATCAGTGCCAGAGCGGCGCCCACCAGCCCGGCGCCGACGATGGCCATGTCAAACTGCGCGGTGTCGGACGTCATGAAGTACTCCGTTGGCGCCACATGCCCTGATCAATGGCGTGCCAGTCCCATGGCACGACGAATCAGGGCGCGCTTGAGCGGCGTGGCAAGATTGAAAAGTCCCAGAGCGGCGCCCCTGACGCCAGAGATGCCCGGCAGTTCAAGGCCGAACAGGCGCACCAGCGTATCGCTGGCCTGCATGATCAGATCCCGATCGCGCTGACGGCGCTGCTCGAAGTCCGCCATGGTGGCGGCTTCACCCGGCGTTCGACCGGCATCGAGCGCCGCTTCGATGGCCGCATTCAGATCCATCACCCCGCGCAGGGCCAGATTGAACCCCTGACCCGCGATCGGATGGATGGCATGCGCTGCGTTGCCCAGCACGGCCAGATGCGGCCGGCTCTGCTCGCGGGCGCGGGACATCGACAGTGCGTAGACATGGCGCGAACCCACCCGTTGAAAGCGCCCCAATCGCGAGCCCATCCTCGACTGCAGCGCCAGCAGGAAGTCGTCATCGCTCATGGCGAGTGTGGCATCGATGCTCTCCGGCGGGCGCGTCCAGATCAGCGCCATGCGACGCTGCGTCAGCGGCAGCAGTGCCATGGCGCCTTCATCCGTAAAGCGCTCGAAGGCCCACCCCTCGTGCGCATGGGCTGTTTCCACGTTGGCGATCAGGGCGTGCTGCTCGTAGTCGTGGCGGTCGGTCGCGATGCCCAGTGACGCCTTGAGGCCGGAGCGTCCGCCATCGGCCAGTACGGTCAGACCGGCGTGTAGCGTCTGCCCACTGTCGAGAACCAGCCGATGGCCGTCAGGTTCCGGCGTCATTCGGTCAACCCGTGCCGGACAGTGCCAGTCGATCGCCATATCGGCCAGGCGCTCGTGGAGGACTCGGCCCAGAAAGGCGTTGGGCAGAACATAACCCAGCGACGGCGTGCCCGCATCACGACGCGACAGATGGGTACGCCCCATTGCCCCGCGCTGGCTGACCTCGATGTCATGGATGGGCGCGGCGCGTGTGGCCAGCTGCGACCAGAGCTCCATGGTCTCGAAATGGGCTCTCGAGCCGTAGGCGATGGCGCTGGAGCGCTCGTCAAAGCTGGGCTGGGCGCCCGAGGCACTCAGCTCGCTGGCCTCGATCACCGCGACCCGAAGCTGATGGCGCTCGATCAGGGGCCCCAGCGCCACTGCCAGGCTCGCCCCCACCAGCCCGCCACCGATAATGGCAATGTCTATTGCGGTCTCGCTCATGTTCGCCCCTGTGCCATCAGCGCCTCGATCTCCCGGACCCGTTTGGGGACATCGCCGGTCAGGACCTCGCCGCCGTCTGCCGTGACGACCACGTTGTCCTCGATGCGAATACCGATACCGCGCCACTGCTCGGCGATATCGAGATCATCGGGAATATAGAGACCGGGCTCGACGGTCAGCACCATGCCGGGTACCAGCGTTCTCGGCGCGCCGTCAGAGTGATAGGCGCCGACATCATGCACGTCGAGCCCCAGCCAGTGAGAAGTGCCGTGCAGATAAAAGCGCTTGTAATGGCCCTGCTCGACGACCGTCTCGACCGGGCCTTCCACCAGTCCCAGCGCCACCAGACCGGCACTCAGATCACGCACGACGCCCTCATGAATGCCCTTGAGCGTGACACCGGGCCGCACGGCACGCAGCGCGCGCTGCTGGGCGCCCAGCACGATCTCGTAGAGCTGGCGCTGGGGTTCGCTGAAGCGGCCGTTGACCGGAAAGGTACGGGTAATGTCGCCGGCGTAGAGCTCGTATTCGGCGCCGGCATCGATGAGCACCAGATCACCATCTGCCATCGCCGCGTCGTTTTCCGTGTAGTGCAGGATACAGCCGTTGGCGCCGCTGCCCACGATGGTGCCATAGGCGGGTGACCGTGCCCCTGCCATGACAAAGGCGTGCTCCAGCGTGGCCTGCAGCTGATATTCGAACATGCCGGGGCGTGCCGTCTGCATGGCGCGAACGTGCGCCCGGGCGCTGATCTCGCCGGCGTGACGCATCAGGGCCAGCTCGTCCTCGGACTTGATCAGACGCTGCTCGTGCAGGATCGCACTGATATCGGCGTAGCCGGACGGCGCCGGCGGCCCGCGCCGCGAGCGCGTCTTGAGCGCCTGGCGCATCTCGCCGGCCAGCGTCAGCGCAGCCTCGTGATCCAGCGGCAGGTAGAGCGTTTTCCGCCCTTCCAGCAGCGCCGGCAGCTGCTCATCACGCGCCTCCAGCGGCCAGGCCTCATCCACCCCCCAGGTGGTGACCGCCCGGCGCGGGCCGACCCGCTTGCCCGTCCAGGTCTCGATGGCCGGGTCGCGGGCCTGACAGAACAGCACGCTCTCACCGGCTTCGCGACCGGGCAGCAGCACCAGCCAGGCCTCCGGTTCGGGGAAGCCGCAGAGATAGTGGAAGTCGCTGTCCTGACGAAAGGGATAATCGCTGTCCTGATTGCGCAGCGACAGCGTCGCGGCCGGGACGAGAATGGCGCTGTCCGGGGCCACCGCCGCGATGAGTCGCTCGCGACGTCGACGATATGCTTCGCTCGTGATGGCGGGCGGGGCGCCCTGCTCTACCTGTGTCACTCTACCCTGTCTCCCGTGACCGGTGTCCTCATGTCCTGATGGCGCGGTGTCGGTCGCCCGGCTCAATGGCGGGGTTCGCCATCCTCACCGTCAAGGCCCTCTTCCTTCAGTCCTTCCTCGAACGACTGCTCGGGTTTTTCGACGTCGGGCTGTCCCGGATGCTGTTCGACATACAGCATCAGGGCCGTCATGCGAGCATGCTCGGTCAGGGCAAACAGATCGTTTTCGTTTTCGCTGCTCTCCTCGATATCGTCATCGATGCGGGAGAGCTGCTCGATATCGCTCACGCCTTCCTGCAGCGGCGTCGACCAGCGGCTGCGCTGGTCATGATCCACCTCGCCGACCACCTCGTGAAAGCCCTGGCACCACAGCGCCAGTGACTGCGCCCGCTCGGCCAGCGAAAACAGCTCATCGGGCAGCAGCGGCTCGAAACTCATCTCCTGGGCATCCAGACGCTCTTTCGCCATCGAGCGCCACGCCAGAAGCTTCTCGGCATCCTCGCGGGTCGCGGGCTCCTCCACGCCCAGCGCAGCGCAGATCTGGCCCAGCCAGTCCTCGGCGCTGATATCCTCAAGCGCCAGACGCGCGCACAGATAGCCGTCGAAAAAGGCCGGCGACTGCAGGCTGCCATGGGCAAGAAAAATATCGCTGATGGTGGCGAAATCGAGGGCGTTATCACCGGACGGCATACTGCATCCCTTGCGTGGTTGTTCCCTTGGCGGGAATCATGAACTCTCGCCCGGGGGCCGCGCGTTGACCGCCCCCGGTCGTCTCTCTATAGTGGTGCTGCAAGCGCAGCGACATGGCCTGCCTGCCGGCAAAAGCGTCAGGCAACGGACCATGCATGGCTGCCCACCATCTTAGCGTAACGGCCGGAAATTGGCCCGTACCGGAAGTGATGTCATGCCGCAAGGTCCTCGTCAGACCGCAGAAATCACCCTGATGGGTCAGAACTTCGTTGTCAGCTGCGCCCCCGGCGAAGAGCAGGCGCTGCACGAAGCCGCGCGCTATTTCGACCAGGCCATGGCCGGTATCCAGAGTCGAGGGCGCACCATCAGCGTCGACAAGGTCGCCATGATGGCGGGGCTGAACATCACTCATGAACTGCGTGATGAAACGCGCCGTCGCAAGGAGCTCGAAGAGAAGCTTGCAGGGCTTGACGCGCGGCTGCAGAAAGCGCTGGAAAAGACCCGCACCTCCTGATCGCTTCCTCGCTGCCCGTCTGAAGGATCAGGTAGCGCAGCCCCCCGCAATATCTGTTAGAATTGACCTCGTTCTCTGGGGTGCTTGCCAGTTGTTTATCGTCCCTTGAGCCTATGCGCAGTACCCAGGGGACCACTATGAGTGGACCTGTGTGCATGTCCGCGCGACGGAAAGCCTGATGGTCCACTTGCGGTCACCCACCTTGAACCAGTAGGTTCAGGGCCAGAACAACAGCGGCATTCCCGGAGAACCCTCATGTCAGTGCGCAGCGCACTCCCCGCGCGCCAATCGCGTCCTCGCAGATCCCGTTCGCTCGCCCTGCGTACTCCACGCCCGCAACGTCGTTTTCCGTTACCCCCCCTGTCCGCCCGTGAGCGCTCAAGCACGCCCCTGCCGGCGTCCGACGATCGTCGAGCCCTGCGACGCGATCTACGCCGACGCCGCCGCACGCTGAGCCAGCATGATCAGCGCCGGGCTTCCATGGCGCTGATACGTCGGCTGATGCGACTGGCGCCGCTGCGCCGGGCACGACACGTGGCACTGTATCTGCCCGAAAACGGCGAGATCGATCCCACCCCGCTGGTGGCATGGCTGCACCGACGCGGCAAGCAGGTCTATCTGCCGGTCCTGCGCCCGCTGGTGGAAAATCGTCTGTGGTTCGTCCACTGGCGCTTTGACACCCGCATGGTGCTCAATCGCTTCAGAATTACCGAGCCCGATCTGCGCCAGAGCGGTGATCGCATTCGCCGCATTGCGCCCTGGGCACTGGATGTCGTCTTGATGCCGCTGGTAGGTTTTGATGCTCAGGGTCACCGCCTCGGCATGGGCGGCGGCTTCTATGACCGCACCTTCGCCTTTGCCTCACGCCCTGATGGTCCTCGCCCGGCGCTCATCGGCGTGGCACACCACTGTCAGCAGGTCGAGCGTCTGCCGCATCAACCGTGGGATGTGAATCTCGATCTGATCGTCAGCGACCGACAGACCCTGACGCCGGCCACTCACAACGCCTGAAAAGCGTGTGATCTCCCCATAAAAAAACGCATCCATTCGGATGCGTTTTTTAAAAGACCTTCCAGAACGCGACAGCGCACCCCGGAATAACGTGCCCTGTTGAAGCACCGTATTTCGTATCCCGATCCCCGAACGGCTAGTACCCCATTACATTCTGGGCATAGCCCGTGGCCACAACGCCCAGTCCGAGAATGACCACCAGAGTAAAGACCAGATCGGGTTTACGTCTCATCACTGCTCCATGACAACAGAAAAACGCACGGGAAACGGCTCTGAAAGGCCGCAGCGGCGCCATCATAGTGGCGCCGCCGAATCAGCACAATATTGAACCCGTCAACATTACACACCGTTGCAATCTAGCGGTTCCCTGCGGCGCATCTGCTGTCAGGAGACAAACAGCCGATAGGCCGGATTATCGGTTTCATGGAAATAGCGATAGCCGATCTCGTCCAGACGCTGCTCGAGCGTGGCACAGTCGGCATCAGGCACCTGCATGCCGATCAGTACCCGACCGTAGGCGGCGCCGTGGTTACGGTAGTGGAACAAGGAGATGTTCCAGCCACCGGGCAGATGATTGAGAAAGTTCATCAGCGCGCCCGGGCGCTCGGGAAATTCAAAGCGATAGAGCCGCTCGCTGAAGGGTTCCTGCGGACGGCCGCCGCCAAGATGGCGAACGTGCAGCTTGGCCAGCTCGTTGTCGGTCAGATCCTCGACGCTGTAGCCGGCCGACTCGAGCTTGCGCGCCACCTCGCGCCGGTCTTCGCCACCGGGCTGTACCTGTACCCCCACGAAGATATGAGCCTGTTCCTTATCAGCGTAGCGATAGTTGAACTCGGTGACCATGCGACGGCCCAGCGCCGTGCAGAACGCCTTGAAGCTGCCGGGGCGCTCGGGAATGGTGACAGCAAAGATGGCCTCGCGCTGCTCGCCGAACTCGGTACGCTCGGCGATATGCTGTAGCCGATCAAAGTTGAGATTGGCGCCCGAATTGATGGCAATCAGGGTTTGCCCCTGCACGCCCTCGCGCTGGGCATACTTCTTGAGCCCTGCCAGCGACAGCGCCCCGGAGGTCTCCGAGACCGCGCGAGTGTCCTCGAAGATGTCCTTGACCGCGGCACACATCTCATCGGTGTTGACCGTGATCACCTCATCGACGTGATGGCGCAGAATCTCGAACGGCGCCTCGCCGATCTGGGAGACGGCCACGCCCTCGGCAAACAGCCCCACCTGATCCAGCGTTACCCGCTCGCCGGCTTCCAGCGCCGCCTTGAGACAGGCCGCGTCCTCGGGCTCCACGCCAATAACCCTGATGTCCGGACGCAGATACTTGATATAGGCCGCCATACCCGCCAGCAGGCCGCCGCCGCCAACCGGCGCGAACACTGCATCGATCGGCCCCTGATGCTGGCGCAGAATCTCCATGGCCACCGTTCCCTGACCGGCGATCACATCCGGATGGTCAAAGGGCGGAATCCAGGCGTAGCCATGCTCTTCCATCAGGGCCCTGGCGTGTATCAGGGCATCATTGAAGGCATCGCCCTTGAGCACCACCTCCGCCCCCCGCGCACGCGCGGCCGCCACCTTGATTTCGGGCGTGATGCGCGGCATGACAATGGTGGCGTGGATGCCCATTCTTTTGGCAGCCATTGAGACGCCCTGAGCGTGATTGCCCGCCGAGGCGGTAATCACCCCCTTGGCGCGCTGCTCGGCATCAAGCTGTGCCATGCAGTTGTAGGCGCCCCGAATCTTGAAGGAGTAGACCGGCTGCAGGTCCTCACGCTTGAGAAGAATGTGATTGTCGAGACGCCTGGACATCTGGGGCATGTCGGAAATGGGCGTCTCGACAGCCGCTTCGTAAACGCGGGCCTGAAGGATTCTCTTGGCGTAGGCTTCCAGCATTCTCATATCCTGGGCAGTGACTTGAAGGGCAACATCCAGCGGCACCGGACAACATGACATGCACGGGCCATTGTTTCACGTGAAACAATGGCCCGCAGGGCGGGCGCGCCACATGCAATGATCGACAGTGCCCGTGATCATCGCCATGATACGCTTGATGGGCCGCTGTAGAACATCACCATATTCGGAGACACCATGACATCCCAGGATCAGTCGAAGCTCAAGCAGGCGGTGGCACAGGCGGCCGTTGAGGAGATACGTTCCGATCTGGCCCGTGACACCATACTGGGCGTGGGCTCGGGCTCGACCGTCAACTGCTTTATCGAGGCGCTCGCGGCGCTGCGCGGTGACTTTGCCGGTGCCGTGGCCAGCTCCACGGAAACCGAGCGGCGGCTGAAGGCGATCGGCATCGAAGTGTTCGACCTCAACCAGGCCGGCACGCTGAGCGTCTACGTCGATGGTGCCGACGAGATCGACGGTGATTTTGCCATGATCAAGGGCGGCGGCGCGGCCCTGACCCGGGAGAAGATTGTCGCGGCCTGCGCCAGACGGTTTGTCTGCATTGCCGACGGCTCCAAGCATGTCCGCCAGCTGGGCGGCTTTCCGCTGCCCATCGAAGTCATCCCCATGGCGCGCTCCCATGTGGCGCGCGAGATGGTCAAGCTCGGTTTCAGTCCCGTCTATCGTCAGGGCGTGGTCACCGACAACGGCAACCAGATCATCGATCTTTATGACCAGCTGATCGATGATGCCCGCGATCTGGAAACCCGCATCAACCAGATTGCCGGCGTGGTCAGCAACGGTCTGTTTGCCCATCGCGGCGCTGACCTTTTACTGCTGGGCACCGCCGAGGGCGTTCAGCGTCTGACACCCTCTCGTTGATCCTTGAAGCCTTGCGCTGCCCCTGCACGCCGTGAGTTACCAGTGACTCACGGCCGATTTCCATACAGCAACATTTGATCACGCTTTAGCCGCAGAACATTACCCTCGTTTATCACTATGATCTGCACGCCACGACTACGCTGCATGAGTTGGGCACCGACAGTCCGGCTCCGTCAGGGAGTCCGGCATGTCGTGAACCAATCACGCCACTGCTGATCATCAGAGAGCATCCGGTCCTCTGAATCGCATCCATCATGACAAGAAAGAGGGTTGAGCATGCAACACGGCAGTGGTGCTGTACTCAAGGACACCCCCGCACCCCTGAATCAGCTGCGCCGGGCGCTGCTGGAGGCTCATGAGACGCTGGGCATGGAAGGCGTCCGAGTCAGGGGCGCGGATCATTCGCTTCATTTCGAACTGATCCGCGGCAATACCATCCGGCCGCTGATGAGCGTGTGGTTCAACATCGAGCGTCATCAGTATACGCTGATGAGCCGAACCACCATCATCGGTCCCGGCGCCCCCATGAGTGATATTCGCACGCGTCTGGCCGCCTATCTCGGCCATCACGCCCGACAGCACGGCTGGCGCCAGGCGTCACGACTGGATCACTAAAGGCCGGATGACCGGCAACCTGATCAAGGGCGCTCGCCGCCCGGCGGGTGCTCATCGGCCAGCGGCCAGGGCTCGTGCAGCTCACGGGCGCGGATCAGCCGTCCCAGATAGTCCCGGGTGTGTCCCAGCGCCCCGCGATTGGCGTTGACCACCGCCAGTGCATTGCGCCCCAGCGTTTCCCGGCGCGTCTCGTCCAGCTGCAGCGACACCAGCATCTCGCCCAGCATGCCCCCACTGGCCACCTCGACCCGGGCGCCGGCCTCATCCAGCGTGGTCACCACATCCCCCAGACTCGACAGCGACGGCCCGCTGACCACGGGCAGACCGAGGGCGGCCGGCTCCAGCAGGTTATGGCCGCCGATATCCACCAGTGAGCCGCCCACGAAGGCGATGTCGCCGGCGGCGTAGAATGTCATCAGCTCCCCCATGGTGTCGCCCAGATATACCTGCGTACCGGGCCCGGCAGGCTCTCCTTCGCTGCGACGCGCCACCGTCATGCCCTCGCGGGCGCACAGTTCGAAGACCTCGTCAAAGCGCTGCGGATGGCGCGGCACCAGAATCAGCAGCGCGTCGGGAAAGCGCGCCAGAAACCGCTCGTGCGCGGCCAGAAGCTGCGACTCCTCGCCCTCATGAGTCGAGCCGGCCACCCAGACCGGCCGATCACCGATCATGTCACGCAGCGCTTCGCCACGCTCGAAGACGCTGTCATCAACGTGCAGATCGTACTTAAGCGCCCCGGTAACGTTGAGCCGGCGGGCCGACACGCCCAGCGCGCGAAAGCGCTTGGCGTCTTCGGCAGACTTGGCGCCAACCCAGGCCAGCCGGCGAATCGCCTCGCCCATCAGCTTCGAAAAGCGCTGGTAGCGGGCAAAGCCGCGCGACGTGATGCGGGCGTTGACGATGGCGACCGGAATGCCGGCCATCGCGCAGGCGTGAATCAGGTTGGGCCAGATCTCGGTTTCGACAATGATGGTGATTTCAGGGTCCAGACGCTGCACGAAGCGCCGGGTGGCGCCGGGGAAATCCAGCGCCACGAAATGATGGGTCACCAGATCGCCGAACAGCGTCTGCACCTGGCGCGCGCCGGTGGCGGTCATCGTCGTCACGATCACCCGGTGCTCCGGGTAATCATCGATCAGCGAGCGGATCAGCGGCCGGGCAGTCACCACCTCCCCCACGGAGGCGGCATGCACCCACAGCACCCGCTCGTCGTGATAGGTCGGGATGCGCCCCAGCCGCTCTCCGCGCGGGTGATCCTCCAGATGCTCGCGGCGCAGGCGGCGCCAGATCAGAGGCGAAAGCGCGTATAACAGCGCAGAATAGAGGCGTCGTCCCATGGGGCGGTCTACTCCTGTTCGCTGCGGCGCGCGCTGCGCGAAACGATCGCGCTGATGGTGCCGGTGGTGGAGAGTCCTTCCTCGAAGTTGAGCACCCGCACCTCGCCGCCGTTGGCCATGACGGCCTCACCACCGGCGATCTCCTCGACACGATAGTCGCCACCCTTGACCAGCACATCCGGCAGCACGGTGGCAATCAGATCCGCCGGGGTGTCCTCGCCAAAGGCCACCACCCAGTCCACGGCGCGCAGGCCGGCCAGCACCGCCATGCGATGCTCAAGCGGCGTGATCGGGCGCCCTTCGCCCTTGAGACGGGTCACCGAGGCGTCATCGTTGACCGCCACGATCAGCCGATCCCCCTGGGACCGGGCCTGTTCGAGATAGCTGACATGCCCGGCATGCAGCAGATCAAAGCAGCCGTTGGTCATGACAATACGTTCGCCGCGCACCTGTGCGCCGCGCACGGCGGTCGTCAGCGTGTCGGCATCGATCACGCCATGGCCGGCCGCCACGCCGTGGTCGGCATTCAGTGCCGCCTCGATCTCGGCCACCGACACCGTGGCGGTGCCGGGCTTGGCGACCACCAGCCCGGCCGCCAGATTGGCCAGTCCCATGGCATCCGGCAGGCTCTGGCCCGCCGCCAGGGCAAGGCCCAGCACGCCAATGACCGTATCGCCGGCGCCGGTCACGTCGAACACTTCCTGTGCCCGTGTCGGCAGATGCAGCGGCGGATGGCCTTCACGAATCAGCGTCATGCCGCGCTCGCTGCGCGTGATCAAAAGCGCTTCAAGCTCGAGTTCGGCGCGCAGCCTTTCGCCGCGCGTGGTCAGTTCGGTCTCGCTGTGGCAGCGCCCCACCACGGTTTCAAACTCGCTTAGATTGGGCGTGATGATGCTCGCCCCGCGGTAGCGACTGAAATCGCTGCCCTTGGGGTCGATCAGCACCCGCCTGCCGGCCTGCCGGCCCGCTGCGATCAGCGCCTGCACCTGCGCCAGCGTCCCCTTGCCGTAATCGGACAGGATCATCAGATCAGTATCGGCCAGCGCCTCACCGACCTGATCCATCAGCTCATCGGTATTCACGCCCTCCAGGGAGGATTCGAAATCGAGCCGAATCAGCTGCTGGTTGCGGCTCATCACGCGCAGCTTGGTGATGGTAGGAATCTCGGCGCTGCGCTGAAAGCGCGAGGCGATGCCGGCCCGGGCCAGCAGATCGTCCAGAATGGCGGCGTTGTCATCGCAGCCGATCAGCCCGGAAAGCGTGACCCTGGCATCCAGCGCGGCGATGTTGAGCGCCACGTTGGCCGCACCGCCCGGACGGTCCTCGCTGTCGTCAACGCGCACCACCGGTACCGGCGCCTCCGGTGAGATGCGCGAGGTGGGGCCGTGCCAGTAGCGGTCGAGCATGACGTCACCGACCACCATGACGCGGGCGCGTTGAAGCATGGCGGGATCAAACATCATGGCGTTGCCCTCCGGCGGCCTTGTCGTGATCGGCGGTCAGCGTCAGCAGCTCGTCGAGCCGGTTGATGACATCCTCAAAGGTAATCAGTGACATCGCATCCTCATGGCGAACGCGGGTGCCCCAGACGATCTCGTCCGGTGACTTGTGCAGGTAGGTGGCCACGGCATCGGGATAGCGATTGACGACGTGTTCGCGCCAGCACCAGGGCGCGGCGCGCTCGGGATTGGTGGTGGCAAAGAGCCCCAGCACCGGCGTGTTCATGGCGTTGGCCATGTGGACCGGTCCGGAGTCGGGTGCAATCACCATACGCGCCTCATCAATCAGCGCCAGAAGCCCCTTGAGCGAGGTGCGCCCCAGCAGATTGACCGGCGTGGCCTCGCCAACGCCGGCGGCAATGCGCTCGCACATCTCGAGCTCCTGGGCGCTGGTGCCACCGGTCAGAAAAGTGGTCAGGCCGTGACGGCGCCAGGCGTGATCGATCACGGCGGCGTAGCCCTCCGCTGACCAGTTGCGAAAGTTGCGAAGTCGCGGACTGGCACACGGGCTGATGACCAGCGCCGGTCGGCCCTCCAGAAACCCTCGGGCCTCGTCGCGGGCGGCCTCCGGCAGCGGGATGTCCCACTCGAGCCGATCATTTTTGATGCCCATCTCACGGGCGAAGTCCATGAACGACTCGAGCACGTGCGCCTTCGAGTGCGGTGTGAGCTGACGGTTGGTAAACCAGGTCTGCCAGTCCTTGGCACGGGCGCGGTCATAGCCCAGCCGCACATCGGCCTTGAGCCCCAGCGAGAGAACACTGGCACGAATGGACTGCTGCATGTGCAGCAGCACGTCAAAGCGCGTATCACGAAGCTCGCGCCACAGCGTGCGCATGCCGGCAAGCCCGGTGGACTTGTCATAGACCATGAACTCGACCCCGGAGAGGCCGGCCAGTAAACTGTGCTCCGCCCGGCCGATGATCCAGGTGATCCGGGCGTCGGGCCACTGGCGCTGCAACGCTCGAACGGTCGGGACGAGATTGCAGACATCGCCGAGAGCGGATAACCGCAATACACAGATATGCGCGGGTCGCGCGGGCAAAGGATGCTTCATGCGGATGATGACTTCCCGAAAAGCGAATGCGCACATTCTATATGATGCTCAAACGGCGCCACAAACCGGCCGTCCGGCGCTTGAGCCCGAACACTTCACCGCCGGCTGGTGGCGTTCGCACGAGGCCGTTACCGGACAGGCCCCGGGACGCGGTGAAAGCCTGTTCGTTTGCGCCGGCGAGCAGGCATGGGTGCTGCGCCAGTATCGCCGCGGCGGTGCCATCGCGCGCCTGAGCGCCGAGCATTATGTCTGGACAGGCCTTGAGCGCAACCGCGCCTTTCGTGAATGCCGCCTGCTGGCCACCCTGTTCGAGCGCGGTCTGCCGGTACCACAGCCGATCGGCGCCTGCGCCTGGAGAGACGGCCTGTTCTATCGGGCCGCGCTGATCACCCGACACATTGACGGCGCCCGCGCACTGGCAACGCGGGTGTCGTCTCCTGACGCTGCAGCCTGCCATGAGCCCCTTTTGATCGAGTGCGGCCGCATGATTCGACGCTTCCATGCCGAAGGGCTCGATCATGTCGATCTCAACGCCCGCAATATCCTCATCGATGCCCGGGACACCCCATGGCTGATCGATCTGGACCGCTGCCGGCTTCGCGCGCCAGGACGCTGGCAGGCCGACAACCTTGCACGTCTTGAGCGTTCTCTGGAAAAGTTTGCCCCCGGACAGGCCAGAGCCCTCATGGCCCCCATCAATCACGGATATCAATCGAGTTAGATCATGCCTCGTTCAAGTGAAGATTCCCTGCGGTTTCGACTGCGCGCCACTGCCTTTTTTGCCCTGTTCAATCTGATCCTTGTCTGGCTACTGTCGCTGCGCTACCTGCCGATGGTCCGGATACCCGAAGAGGGGCTGGGCATTGTCTGGCTGATCTGTGCCTGGCTGGGCGGGCTGGGTACGCTGGCCGTAGCCCTCTGGCTGCTGCCGGCGCTGCTGTCGCTGTTTCTCAAGCGTCGCCTGCTGATCTGGCCCTGCACCGTGCTGGGCACGCTGGGGCTGGGCGCCATCTGGGTCGATACGCAGCTGTTCAGCGCCGCCGGCGCGCACCTGGCGGATCTGTCCGGCGAAGACAAGCCGGCGCTTTCCACCGCTCAATGGGCCGTTACCGGCGGCGGTGTGGCCCTGATCGCGCTGGTAGAACTGTGGCTTTCCTGGCGCATCATGGCGCGCGCACGGCGCATGGCCTTCCCGGTGTGGAGCGCCGTGCTGCTGATGCCGATCCTTTTGATGGCAAGCGTGGGCATCGATATCGCCACCGATACCGATCAGACCGCCGCGCTCCACTCGCAGGATACCGATACGCAGGCGCTGATGGGCGAGCCGGCCACGCCCGTGCCCGAGGCCCGTGAGGCGGCCACCCAGCGCGATCAGAGCAACGGCCCGGCCATCGACGACAGCGTTGACCCGACCACTCGTGACACCGGCGACATGCCGGATGGCGCCGAGGAGAGCCAATGAGTACCGCCGCTGCCCGTACGCCGATCACCGGCGTGGTCATCACGCTCAATGAGGCGGCCAGCATCGAGGCCTGCCTGACGTCGCTTGAGCGCGTATGCGATGAGCTGATCGTGGTGGATTCGGGCTCGGCAGATGACACCTGCGCGCTGGCCCGGGCCTTCGGTGCCCGGGTGATCGAGCAGCCCTATCTGGGTGACGGCCCGCAGAAAAACGTCGGCCCGAAGGCCGCCACCCACCGCTGGGTGCTGTCGCTGGATGCCGATGAACGCCTCACCGATGAGGCGGTCACGGCCATCAGTGCCCTGCAGCTTGCCGACACACCGCACGACGGCTTTGCCCTGCGCCGGCGCAATTTTATCGGTTCACGCTGGGTCAAGCGCTGCGGCTGGTATCCCGATTACTGCCTGCGCCTTTTTGATCGCGACCGCACGGCCTTTTCCGACTCGCGCCAGCACTCAAGCGTGCAGGCCCGGAGCCCTCAAGCGCTGGATGCCGATATCGAGCACTACTCCTTTGCCAATCTGGCGGAGCTTTTCACCAAGGCCGGAGGGCGATTTTCCACCCGCGCCGCCAAGATCATGTATCTCAAGGGCAAAAAAGTGAACGCTTGCTCACCGTTGATTCACGGTGCCAATGCCTTTGTGCGCAAATATCTTTTTCAGCGCGGCTGTCTGGCCGGGCTGGACGGCCTGTCGGTATCGCTGTCGGCCGGCGTCAACGCCTATCTGAAATACGCCAAGCTCCTGGAGTTCCAGCGCGACCCGCAGGTACGCGAGCGCGAGGACTTCAACCAGGTCTGGTAACCCCCTGGTTCGGGCCCACGGCCGCCCCCGGTATTATCGCTGGCCCTGGTGCCCTTTCATGCGCCACCCTTGACGCATCGATTCCTTCACAGGTGAGTGATCCCTTGCATATCTGTCACGTCAATCTGGCGCGCGGCTTTCGCGGCGGCGAACGCCAGACCCAGCTGCTGATCGAGCAGCTGGCCGCCCACGACATTACCCAGACGCTGGTATGCCGCCAGGACTCCCCGCTGCGTCAGGCCCTCTCCGATGTTGAAGGGCTGACGCTTGTGGACGCCCATCAGATGTGGGTCGGTCACAAGCATACCCCCGAGGTGGATCTGGTCCACGCCCACGAAGCCCGCGCCGTCCACTGGGCCTGGTGGCACTCAAAGCTGCGCCGTACGCCCTATCTCCTGACCCGGCGCGTCCCGCAGCCAATCAAGGACAAGTGGTTCAACCGCCGCACCTATGGCAGCGCAGCCACCGCGGTGGCCATCTCTTCGCCCATCGAGGCGCATCTTCAGGCACGCCACTGGTGCCCGGTCACCCGCATTCCCAGCGCCCTGTCACATTTCACCCGCAGTACCACCGTGGTCGAAACGCTGAAAAACCGCTTCGAGGGACGCTACGTGGTCGGCCACGTGGGCGCACTGGTGGATCGTCACAAGGGGCAGCGCCTGATCATCGAGGCGGCACGGCGGCTGGCCGACACCCACCCGGATATTGTCTTTTTGCTGCTGGGTAGCGGCGAAGACGAAGCGCGTCTCAAGCGTGACAGCGAGGGGCTCGACAACGTCATCTGGGAGGGTTTTCAGTCCAACGTGGGCGATTATCTGGCGGCGATGGATCTGTTTGTTTTCCCGTCACGCAATGAGGGGCTGGGCTCGACGCTGCTGGACGTCATGGACGCCGAAGTGCCGATCATCGCAAGCGATGTTGATGGCATTCCCGACATCGTGGTCAATGAGGAGAGCGGCGTGCTGATCCCCCCCAACGACAGCAACGCCCTGCATGATGCGATCGTGGCACTGAAGGATGATCCCGCCCGCGGGGCACGTCTGACCCGCGGCGCCTGTCAGCGTCTGGAGAGCTTCACGCCCGAGGCCATGGCAAGCCGCTACCGCACGCTTTACGCACAGCTCATCGAGGGCAAAGCGCCCTGAGGCCATCCACGGGACGAACACGCACAGCAGCGCCTGAACGTGGCATCATGCGCGCATCGAAGACGTATGCCTATCGGAGTGGTCATGGAAAAAATCAGGGTTGGGGTCATCTTTGGCGGCAGGTCGGCCGAGCATGAAGTGTCGCTGCAGTCCGCGCGCAACATCGTCGATGCCCTCGATCGTCAGCGTTTTGAAGTGACGCTGATCGGCATCGACAAGCAGGGGCAGTGGCACGTCAACGACGCCGAGCACTATCTGGACAATGCCGATGATCCGGCCCGCATCGCGCTGCATCACTCCCGGCGTGACCTGGCCGTCATGCCCGGCCGTGAGCAGGCCCAGCTGATCGAGACCGACCGCCAGGCAGCGCTGGAGCAGCTTGATGTGGTCTTTCCCATCGTGCACGGCACGCTCGGCGAGGACGGCTCGCTGCAGGGACTCTTGCGCATGGCCAATCTGCCGTTTGTCGGCAGCGGCGTGCTGGGCTCGGCGGTCAGCATGGACAAGGACGTGACCAAGCGTCTGCTGCGCGATGCGGGTCTGGCCGTGGCCCCCTTTGTCACCTTTACCCGCAAAAGCGCCGCCAGTGCCGATTTCAGCGCACTGAGCGAGCAGCTGGGCACCCCGCTGTTCGTCAAGCCGGCCAATCAGGGCTCCTCCGTCGGGGTCAGCCGGGTCAGCAGCGCCGAAGAACTTGAAAGGGCGCTGGCACTGGCGCTCTCCTTTGACCACAAGGCGCTGGTCGAGTCCGCCATCAAGGGGCGCGAGATCGAATGCGCCATTCTCGGCAATGACGAGATCGAGGCAAGCCTGTGCGGCGAGATCATCCTCAACGATGACGGCTTCTACTCCTACGACACCAAGTACATCAGCGAGTCCGGTGCCGCCGTGGCCGTACCGGCCGATATCAGCCACGCCGCCAGCGACGAGATTCGTCGTATCGCACTTGAGGCCTTTAAAACGCTGGAGTGCGCCGGACTGGCGCGGGTCGATGTGTTCCTCACCCCGGATGAGCGCGTGATCATCAACGAGATCAACACGCTCCCGGGCTTTACTCGCATCAGCATGTATCCAAAGCTCTGGCAGGCCAGCGGTCTGAACTATCCGGCGCTGGTCACGCGTCTGATCGAACTGGCGCTTGAGCGCCATGCGCAGGACCGCGCGCTGGACAGCGACCGACACGACTGACGACCCACCCGGGCCCGGACATTATCGAGGAAGCGACGGTGGACATCACCTATTGGGGGCTTTTCCTGAGTGCGGCGCTGATGATCAATCTGACGCCGGGACCGGACATGCTCTATCTCATGGCCAAAAGCGCCAGCGGCGGCCGCCGCGAAGGTCTGGCGGCCGGCGCCGGGCTGTGGTGCGGCGCCATGGGGCATGTACTGGCCGCTGCCCTGGGACTGTCGGCCATCGTCATGGCCTCCGCCACCGCCTTTACCGCGGTCAAGCTGGCAGGCGCGCTCTATCTCTTCTATCTCGGCGTGCAGGCACTGCGCCACGCCGGCGAGCAGTTCCGTCCGCCCGAGACCATCGCTCGCCCAACCGGGCCATGGCGCGCCTTTCGCCAGGGGGTGCTGGTGGATCTTTTAAACCCCAAGACGGCGCTGTTCTTCATGGCCTTTCTGCCCCAGTTCGTGCGCCCGGAGGCCGGTCCGGTGCCGCTGCAGCTGTTGCTGCTGGGCATGCTGACCATTGCGGTGGCCATACCCATCGAGCTTGGAATCGTGCTGGGTGCCGCGCGCCTGACCGGATGGCTGCGCCGACGCGAGCGGCTGGCGCAGTGGCTGGATCGCCTCATGGGCACCGTGTTCATCGCACTCGGCGCGCGGTTGCTGGCCGTGACCCGCTGATCTCTCAAATCTGCGTAGCGCCAATGCCCATGACGCATGATGACCGTCCTCATGACGCACGGGCTCAAGACGGCAGCCGGGCGATGACCTGATCGGGCGTGATGTCGTGCAGACAGCGCTTATGCCCCAGCGGACAGATGCGCTCAAAACACGGCGAACAGGAGAGATTGAGCCAGTGGATGTCCCGCGCCGCCGTCAGAGGTGGTGTGTAGTTGGGCGTTGAGGAGCCGTAAATCGCCTGGACATGGGTGCCGACGGCAGCGGCCACGTGCATCAGCCCAGAGTCGTTGCTGATGGCCTGTTCGCAGGCGCCGAGCAGATCGACGGCGTCCGTCAGACTGGTCTCACCGCACAGATTGATCACTCCGGACAGCCCATCACTGATCGTCTCGCCGGCCTCCTGGTCCTTCGGCCCACCCAGCACGATGACCTGATAGCCTCGCGCCGTCATCGCCTCGGCCACCTGGCGAAAATGGGGCAGCGGCCACTGCTTGGCCGGACCGTATTCGGCCCCGGGCATCATCGCGATCAGCGCCTGATGCAGGCCATGCACCTCGCGAAGCGAGCGCTGGCGCGCGGTATCCACCTGCAGATGCGGCTCGGGAATCGCATCCGAGGTGCCCTCGAGTGGCAGCCCCAGCGACACGAAGCGCTTGACGGTCTGATCCAGCACCACCTTGTCGAGCCGTCGTCGTTCGGTCAGCACGACGTAGCGCTGCTCACCAGTAAAGCCGACCCGGCGAGGGATGCCGGCAAAAAACGGCACCAGCGCCGATTTGAGCGAGCGCGGCAGCACGATCGCCCGGTCGTACACGCCCTTCAGCGAGCGTCCCAGCCGCCAGCGTGTCCGCAATCCGGTCTCACCGTGACCGGTTTCCAGCACGATGGCCCGACGCACCTGCGGCATGCGCTCGAGCATCGGCGCCGACCACTTGGGGCCCATGACGTCGATCACGCAGTTGGCGTCATGGTTTTTCAGCGTGATGAAAAGGCTCTGCGCCATGACCATGTCGCCGACCCAGGAAGGGCCGACGACCAGAATGCGCTCGCCTCTGGCACTGCGTTGTGACGAATCACTCACGAATCGCGGTTCCCCGTCACGCCGAGAGCGTGCATGTAGTCCCGCACGCCGCGGGCCAGACCGCGGAACTCCCGGTCGTAGCCCGCCTCGCGCAGACGCGAGATATCAGCACAGGTGTAGCTCTGATAGCGCCCCTTGAGGTGCTCGGGAAAGTCGATGAAATCGATCTCGCCACGCCCGGTCATTTCGATCACCGTTTCGGCAATGGTCCTGAAGGGCTCGGCGCGCCCGGTGCCCAGATTGAAGATGCCGGATTTATCGGGGTTGTCGAGAAACCACAGGTTCACATCCACCACGTCATCGACATGGATAAAGTCGCGGCTCTGCATGCCGGCCTCGTAGCCGTCATAAGCGCCAAACAGCTTCGGGTTCTCGCCGTTCATCACCTGGGTGTAGTGATGATAAGCCACGCTGGCCATCGAGCCCTTGTGCTGCTCGCGCGGGCCGTAGACGTTGAAATAGCGAAAGCCCACCACCTGGGTGGTCAGCTGGTCCCAACGCGCGCGCACGTACTGGTCGAACAGAAGCTTGGAATAGCCATACACGTTGAGCGGCTTTTCATGTTCGCGCGCCTCGACAAAGACCTCGCTGCCGCCATAGGTCGCCGCCGATGAGGCGTAAAGAAAGGGAATCTGATGCGTCTGGCAGTACTCCAGCAGCACCTTGGAGTACTCGAAGTTGTTCTCCAGCATGTACTGGCCGTTCCACTCGGTGGTCGCCGAGCAGGCCCCCTCATGGAAGACTGCTTCGATGCGCGGCAAGCGGGAATCACGACGCAGGCGCTCGAGAAAGTCGCTTTTGTCGAGATAGTCCTGGATCTGGCAGTCGGCCAGATTGCGAAATTTCGTGCCATCGGTCATGTCGTCAACGACAACAATATCCTCGCGGCCGCGCGCATTGAGTGCCTTGACCAGATTGGCGCCAATAAAGCCGGCACCGCCGGTAACGACGATCATGGGACGTACTCCTGCTTTGAACTTGAAGGGCAGCGCAGCCGAATGCGCCTGTCGGTTCGTGACAAGCGTAGTGCCTGCCGGGATAGATATCCGGTGCGCCTGCCGTGGCGCGGGCCACGTCGAATCGACGCGGCCCTATAACCCGCATGGCGCTGATTGTATACTTGTGGGCTATTGAATTCATGGGCCAACGGTGGTTCCCCGATGACGGTTTCATCCGCGAATGCGTCAACGCCAGACGTGAAAACCTTTCAGGGCCTGATTCTGGCCCTGCAGCAGTACTGGGCGCAGCAGGGCTGCGTCATCATGCAGCCGCTGGATATGGAGGTCGGGGCCGGTACCTTCCACCCGGCCACCTTCCTGCGCGCCATCGGCCCGGAATCCTGGAACTCGGCCTACGTCCAGCCTTCGCGACGCCCCACTGACGGACGCTACGGCGAAAACCCCAACCGTCTGCAGCACTACTACCAGTTTCAGGTCGTGATGAAGCCGTCACCGGAGAACTTCCAGGAGCTCTATCTGGGCTCGCTGGCCCATCTCGGGCTTGACCCGCTGGTCCACGACATCCGCTTTGTCGAGGACAACTGGGAATCGCCCACGCTGGGCGCCTGGGGCCTGGGCTGGGAAATCTGGCTCAACGGCATGGAAGTCACGCAGTTCACCTATTTCCAGCAGGCCGGTGGCATCGAGTGCTACCCGGTCATGGGCGAGCTCACCTACGGGCTCGAGCGCATCGCCATGTATCTGCAGGATGTCGACAGCGTCTACGACCTGGTCTGGACCCGCGCGCCGGATGGCTCGACGGTGACCTACGGCGACGTGTACCTGCAAAACGAGCGTGAGCAGTCGACCTACAACTTCGAGCACGCCGACGTGCCGACGCTGTTTGCCGATTTCGATCACCATGAGCGCGACTGCAAGGCGCTGCTGGAGGCCAATCTGCCGCTGCCGGCCTATGAAAAAACGCTCAAGGCCTCGCATACCTTCAACCTGCTCGATGCCCGTCACGCCATCTCGGTGACCGAGCGTCAGCGCTATATCCTGCGCGTGCGCACCCTGGCCCGCGACGTGGCCCACGCCTATTACGCTTCTCGAGAGGCGGCCGGTTTCCCGCTGGCATCACCTGAAATACGCGCTGAAATGCTCGGTCAAAAGGAAGCGATCTGATGGCTTTTGATAACGTAACAGCATCCGATAACGCCATGGCTTCCACCCGAACACTGCTGGTCGAGCTGGGCTGTGAAGAGTTGCCACCCGGCGCGCTGGCCGAACTGGTCGACGCTCTGGCCCTGGGCATCAAGAACGGCCTGCGTGATGCCGGCGTTCAATACGGTGAAGTGCTGCCGCTGGCCACGCCGCGCCGTCTGGCCGTCAGCATCACGCGGCTGGCCGAATACCAGCCCGATCAGCAGATCGAGCGCCTTGGCCCCGCCGTAGCGGCCGCCTTTGACAAGGAAGGCCACCCCACGAAGGCCGCCCAGGGCTTTGCCGGCTCCCTCGGTCTGGACGTCAGCGAGCTCTCGCGAATCGATACCGACAAGGGCGAGCGTCTGGGGCATCGCTACACCCAGCAGGGCGAGGCCACCACAGCGCTTCTACCCGACATCGTGCGCCGCACCGTCGATGCGCTGCCGGTGCCCAAACGCATGCGCTGGGGCGCCTCGCGCGTGGAGTTTTCGCGGCCGGTACACTGGCTGGTGATGCTATACGGTGATGAGATTGTCCCCTGTGAACTGCTGGGGCTGGCGTCCGGACGCACCACCCGTGGCCACCGCTATCACTACAACCACCCCATCGAGCTGTCGCATGCCGATGAGTATGTGGAAAGACTCGAAAACCCGGGATTCGTCATTGCCGATATGGTCAAGCGGCGCAGCCTGATTCTGGAACAGGTGCGCGAGCAGGCCAGGGCGCTCGAGGCCACGGCCGTGATCGAGGACGCTCTGCTCGACGAGGTCACAGGTCTGGTCGAATGGCCGGTGGCACTGACCGGACGCTTTGACGAGCGCTTTCTGGAAGTGCCGGCCGAATGCCTGATCTCATCGATGAAAGCGAATCAGAAGTACTTCCACCTGCTCGATGAGCAGGACAACCTGATCCCGGCGTTCATCACCATCAGCAACATTGAAAGCCGCGATCCGCGCCAGGTGATCGAGGGCAACGAGCGCGTGATTCGCCCGCGCCTGGCCGATGCCGCGTTTTTCTTCGAGACCGATCGCAAAAGGCCGCTGGCCGCGCGCATCGAGTCGCTGCAGAGCGTGGTGTTCCAGCAGCAGCTGGGCACGCTGGCCGACAAGAGTGCCCGGGTCGAAGTGCTGTCGCGTGCCATCGCCGAACGCCTAGGTGGCAGCAGTGACCAGGCCGGACGCGCCGCCGCGCTTGCCAAGTGTGATCTGGTCACCGAGATGGTGCTCGAGTTCCCGGAGCTTCAGGGCATCATGGGCGCCTACTACGCGCGCTTTGATGGCGAGGACGACGCTGTCGCCGGGGCGCTCTACCAGCAGTATCTGCCCCGCTTTGCCGGCGATGACATCCCCGACACCGTCACCGGTCAGGCTCTCGCCATCGCCGACCGTCTTGATACCCTGACCGGCATCTTCGCCATCGGTCAGCGTCCCACCGGCACGCGTGACCCCTTTGCCCTGCGTCGCGCCGCCATCGGGGTGCTCAGCATTACGGTGGGCGCCGAGCTGAATCTCGATCTGCGCGAGCTTTTGACCGTGGCCGCCGGCCAGCATGCCAGCGTCACTGACGTCACGGCGCTGGTTGATGAGGTGCAGGATTACATGCTCGATCGCTTCCGCGCCTGGGCGCTGGAGGCCGGCATGAGCGCCGAGACCTATCTGGCCGTACGCGCCCGCCCCGTCACGCATCCGTTTGATTTCGAGCGCCGTCTGCGCGCCGTGCATACCTTTACGCACCGTGATGAAGCCCAGGCCCTGGCCGCAGCCAACAAGCGCGTGGCCAATATTCTGGCCAAGCAGTCCGGCGAGGTGCCGGCCGCGGTCGACCCCGCTCATCTGGCGGAACCGGCCGAGAAGGCCCTCTTCGAGGCTGTCTCGGCCAAACGCGACGAGACCGCCCCGCTGATCGCCCAGCGCGACTATGCCCGGGCACTGGATGCTCTGGCCAGTCTCAAGGCGCCGGTCGATGACTTCTTTGATCAGGTCATGGTGATGAGTGACGACGAGGCGCTCAAACGCAACCGTCTGGCGCTGCTGGCAAGCCTTCAGGGGCTCTTCCTCGAAGTCGCCGATATTGCACTGCTGGGCCAGTCATGAGCAGCACCATCCGCTTTCGCCGGGCCACCTCAAGTGATGTGGCAGCGCTGACAAGCCTTGTCACGTCCGCCTATCGGGGCGAATCCAGCCGCAGCGGCTGGACTACGGAAGCTGACCTGCTCGATGGCGAGCGCATCGCACCGGAGGTGCTGCGTGCCGACATCGAGCGCCCTGACAGCCATGTCATTATCGCCAAGCGCCCGGGCGACAGCACCCATGAGCTGGTGGCCTGCGCCCACGTGGCCCGTGACAAGGATGCCGCCTATTTCGGCATGTTTGCCGTGCGCCCCTGGCTTCAGGGCCATGGCATCGGTCAGGCCGTGCTGGCCGAGGCTGAGCGGATGACGCGTGAGGAGCTGGGGCTTGAGCGACTGCGCATGACGGTCATCGACGTGCGGTTGGAGCTGATCGCCTGGTATGAGCGTCGCGGCTATCATCGCACCGGCGAGTATCTGCCCTTTCCCTACGGCGATGAGCGCTTCGGGACACCAAAGCGTGATGACCTGCGCTTTGCCGTGCTCGAGAAAACCCTGACCTGAGCCGGTCTTGAAAAGTCGCTGTTTCACGTGAAACAGGACACGGGCAGGTCGCCCTGAGCGGTCTGCCCGTTTTTCATGCCTATTGCAGGCTAGTCGTAGCGAAAGCCGATTACCTTGCGGGCGTGTTCGCGACCGGCAGCATCCACCCCTGCCATCAGCGTGCCGATCACACAGATCGCAGTGTTGAGCAAAAGCCCCCACAGCCCGCTGTAGATGCCCAGGGGTCGATAGCCCATGAGGGTGAATACACCGGCCATGACCGCACCGGCCAGCATGCCGATAAAAACGGCGCGAGTGTTCAGACGCGTCCAGTACAGCCCCAGGATCAGCGCCGGGGCGACCTGAATCAGCACCTCGAACTTGAGCACGAAGATCTGATAGAGCGTGGCCGGCGGATACCAGGCAATCACAATCAGGATAACCACCGCCACCAGTCCAATCAGCTTGCCGGCCAGCACCTTCTGATACTCGCTGGCATCAGGCTTGATATAGCGTCCGTACAGGTCGTTGGAGATGATCGAGGAGAACGTCAGCAACACCGAATCGGCGGTCGAGACAATGGCGGCAATCACGCCACCGAACAGCAGTACCATGGCCCAGTAGAAAAAAGCGTTCTGATTGGCGAGCGCGTTGGCCATCATGCCCACCAGCTGCTCGGAATCGGCCGTGGACAGCCCCGGAAAGGCCGCAATGCCGATGATGCCGACCATGAACACCACGCCGGCGGTCAGAAACGGCATGTAGGCCATGCGAATGAAGGAGCGCTTGAGCGTGGCCTCGCTTTTCGCCGAGAAGATGCGCTGCACGGCGTGGGGATAGATCGCCGCACCAATGCCCACCAGCACCAGCAGGCTGAACCAGCGCATCAGCCCGGCACTGTCCGGCGGATTGAGCTTCTCGGGAGCGCTGGCCTGCATATACTCTGCCGCCGACGGCAGACCGCCGAAGTAATACAGCGAGCCGATCAGAAGTGTAAACACCCCGAACAGTAGTGCCAGCCCCTGAATGGTGTCGGTATAGGCCACCGAGCGCATGCCGCCCAGCCAGCTGTAGGCCACCATGATGATGATGAAAAAGATCACACCCACCTGGTAGGGAATGGTGCCGCCGGTCAGCCCGGACACGCCCTGCCCGATCGCCACGAACTGTTCGAGCAGATAGTTGGCCAGGCCATAGAGCATCAGGATGGCGGCCAGAATCGACACCTTTTTCGAGCGAAAGCGCAGCTCGATCCAGTCCACCGGGGTCAACAGCGAAAACCGCCGGCCCAGCGCGTACAGGCGCGGGGCGAAAAAGAGATACACCATGATGATCATGATGAAAAACGGCACCGACACCAGATACTGATAGCCCATGCGATAGGCCGTCGGCGGATAGCCGATGACAGTATTGCCGCTGTACTGGGTCGCAAAGAAGGTGAAAAAGAGCACCATGACGCCCAGGCCACGCCCGCCCAGGTAGTACTCATCCAGACTTTCGCGCATACCGCGATTGCGTAGAAAGGCAAAAAGCCCCACCCCCAGCATCAGGATGCCATACAGCGCGAGCACGAAAATGCCCGACCAGCCGCTGAACGCCAGTTCGACTTCCATGATTACCCCTCCTCGTCACGGCGGGCGCCGTCGCTGTCATGGCCATCGCCGCGCCCTTTTCCACCGCCATAGCGCTCATCACTGTCGGTCTGCCACTGGGTGTTGATCGTCCAGGTGATAAAAATCGACAGTGCCAGTGAGACACCGAGCACCATCAGCGCCCACAGCGGGATGCCCATCAGCCGCGTTGCGCCGGCGTCACTGGCAAAATACCAGGGGTTGATCAACACAAAGAGGACGATAAAGCCCAGCCAGACGCGGCGTTTGCGAACGGGTTCAGACATTTCTGGTTTCATGAGACGCTCTCCCGAAGAGTCAACCGTCGCTGGCGCGACGGACAGGGGACCATGAAAGACTCTATCGAGCCCTCACGGTTGATGGATATTGATGATTGAACAAGCGCGACTTCGCCATCGACGAAGCGCCAGGACGTTGGTCGCAGGCGCCATCACGATGCCGAAAAGGCAGGGGTGCCGGGATCGCGCTCGCCGCAGCGCAGCAGATGATCCACCAGCTGCCGGGCGGGCACCGCCAGGGCATCATGATCGCGCACCACCAGATGCAGCTCGCGCAGCGCCCAGCCGTCGGTCATCGGTATTGTCGCCAGCCGAAGGCCATGGCGTTCAGCGTTGACCGCCCGCAGAGGCAATACCCCAACACCCATGCCGCGATCGATCATGCGACAGATGCCTTCGAAACTGCGCACCTGGATGCGCATGCGCAGCGGCCGGTCAAAGCGGCGCGCGCCAGCCTGAAGCAGCGCCTGCAGCGAGGCGTCCTGCTCAAGACCAATGAAATCGTTGTCGAGCGCCTGCTCGAGTGCCACCGAGGACGCACCGGCCAGAGGATGGTCCTGCGGTACGACCAGTACCAGACGGTCACGCCGCCACAGACGGGCTTCAAGCCCCTCGGCCGGCACATGTCCGGCGTAGAGACCGATATCGGCCAGACCGTCACGCACGGCGGTCACGATCTCGTGACTCAGACGCTCTTTCATGTCGATGCGAATCTGTGGGAAGCGATCCATGAAATCGCCCAGATCATCCGGCAGGAACTCGATCACCGACGAGGTATTGGCGTGCAGACGCACATGGCCCTTGATACCCACCCGGTATTCGCTCATGTCGGCGTCCAACCGCGACAGTCCGGTCAGAATCAACCGAGCGTGATGCAAAAAGGCATGCCCTGCCGGCGTCAGCTCGATACCGCGCGGACGGCGATAGAGCAGCGAAATGCCGGTCTGGTCTTCCAGATCACTGATGCGCTTGCTCACCGCGGCCAGCGCCAGATGCTCCCGCTCGGCGGCACGGGTTAGACTGCGCTCGTCGGCAATGGCCACGAACAGGCGCAGGGTCACAAAGTCGGGTCGTTTCATGGGCGCTACTTCTCGGGCGACACGACAGTCTGCCACCGTCTTCGTCGATTGCGAACGCTGCCTTGGTCAAACCCCAATTGCCTCGACACCTGTGACTCGGCGATGCTCAAGGCCCTTCCCCATTGTCAGGAGTGCGCCATGACCGCGTCTGATGCCACTGCCGGTATTGATGCCCCCGAGGCACTGGCCGGCCTAAAGGTTCTGGAGATGGGCCAGCTGATTGCCGGCCCTTTTGCGACCAGACTGCTGGGCGAATTCGGTGCCGACGTGATCAAGATCGAGCCCCCCGGTACCGGTGACCCGCTACGCCGCTGGCGCATTGTCGAGGAAGGCACCTCGCTGTGGTGGCACGTTCAGACCCGTAACAAGCGTTCGCTGTCGCTGGATCTGAGAAGCGAGGAAGGCCAGGAGATCGTGCGACGACTGGCGCTTGAGGCCGATATCGTGGTGGAGAACTTTCGCCCCGGCACGCTCGAAAAGTGGGGGCTGGGCTGGGAGACCCTGAGCGCGGCCAACCCGGGCCTGATCATGGTGCGCATCTCCGGCTACGGCCAGACCGGTCCCTATCGCGACCGCCCGGGCTTTGGCGTCATCGGCGAGGCGATGGGGGGGCTGCGCTACCTCTCGGGCCATCCCGGCGAGCGCTCGGTACGTGTGGGCGTCAGTCTGGGCGATTCGCTTTCGGCACTCTATGGGGTCATCGGTGCCCTGCTGGCACTGCAGGAGCGCCACAGGAGCGGTCAGGGGCAGTACATTGATGTGGCGCTTTACGAGTCGGTGTTTGCCATGATGGAGAGCCTGATTCCCGAATACGACGCCGCGGGCGTGATTCGCGAGCCCAGCGGCAGCGCCCTGCCCGGCATTACGCCGTCGAATGCCTATCCATGTCTGGGCGGTGAACATGTGCTGATTGCCGGCAACGGCGACAGCATCTATCGAAGACTGATGCAGGCCATCGGGCGTTCCGATCTGGCCGAAGACCCGGCGCTTGCCCATAACGACGGCCGAGCGTGTCAGGCCGAACGCATTGATGGCGCCATTGCCGAGTGGACGTCACAACACCGCCGTGAACACGTGCTGAGCACGCTGGAGGCTGTCGGCGTGCCGGTGGGCTTCCCCTATACCGCGCGCGATATCGTGGCAGACCCACACTACCAGGCCCGTGACATGATTCAGACCATCATCACTGCCGAAGGACGCAAGCTCAGGGTGCCGGGCGTGATGCCCAGGCTCAGCCGCACGCCGGGGCGCATCGACGGCGGCGGCCCACGACTGGGTCAGCATACCCGTGACGTGCTCGACGAGCTGGGTATCGATGCCGACACCCAGCAGGCGCTGTTTGAGCGCGGCGTACTGTATGACAGCGATCAGACTGACCGTGACCAGCCTGACGGCAACCGGTCGGAGACACCGCGTGGCAAGGGAGAGTAACATGCACCAGCGCATTTATATTCAGGAAGTCGCCCCCCGCGACGGCCTGCAGATCGAAGCGCGCTTCGTGTCCACGGCAGACAAGATCGCCCTGATCGATGCGCTCTCCCGTACCGGCGTTGCAAAGATCGAGGCCACCTCATTCACCTCACCGAAGGCCATCCCCAACCTGGCCGATGCCGGAGAGGTCATGGCCGGCATGACCCGTCACAAGCATGTGGATTACGTCGCACTGGTCCCCAACGAGCGCGGTGCCGAGCGGGCACTGGCCGCCGGCGCCGACGAGCTCAACCTGGTAATGTCGGCAAGCGACAGCCATGGCCTTGCCAATCTGCGCATGACGCCCTGGCAATCGCTTGAACGCTTTCCCGCGATACTCGATTTGGCACGCGGCCGGAATGTGTTCATCAACGCCTCGATCTCGACGGCGTTTGGCTGCCCGTTTGACGGTGAGGTGCCGGCCTCGCGAGTCATCGACATCATCGAACGGCTGACAGCAATGGGCATTCGCGGCATCTCGCTTTGCGATACCACCGGCATGGCCAACCCGGCTCAGGTCAGAACGCTGTGCAAGGAGGTATTGGGTCGCTGGCCCGAGCTGATGCTGACCCTGCATGTGCACAATACCCGCGGCATGGGACTGGCCAACGTGCTGGCGGCCTGGCAGGCCGGGGTCTCGCGCTTTGACGCGGCGCTGGGCGGGCTGGGCGGCTGTCCATTCGCCCCCGGCGCCAGCGGCAATGTCTGTACCGAGGACCTGGTCCACATGTTCGAGGAAATGGGGGTCGACACCGGTGTGGATCTTGACGCCCTGCTGGCAGTGTCACGAACCCTGCCCGATCTGGTCGGTCATGACGTGCCGGGCCAGGTGGTGAAGGCCGGCCGTTCGAGCCGACGCTATCCGCTGCCCGAGTCCGTTCGCGCTCGATAATCCCTGTGGCCGTCGATGACGGCCCATGTTTCTTTGCACCCGGATTCAAACGGGATCACACTGCGCCACGCCTGTTCAGCTTCCCTTCAGAGAGACGCATACCGTGACATCCCGGGATATGACCGCAGCCGCCCTGCCCACCCCGCTTCTGCTCTTGATGGCCATGGCCACCGGAATTTCAGTAGCCAGCAACTACTACGCCCAGCCGCTGCTGCATACCATTGCCGATCAGCTGGGGCTGAATTACTCGGGTGCCGGCATCATCGTCACCACGGCACAGCTGGGCTATGCCGCCGGCCTTTTGCTGCTGGTCCCGCTGGGCGACATGATCGAGCGCCGCCGGCTTGTAGTCATCATGATGCTGCTGGCCACCATGGGTCTTGGAATCAGCGCGCTGTCCACCAACCTGGCCGTACTGCTGCTGGGCACCGCGATCACCGGCGTCTTTTCGGTAGTCGCCCAGGTACTGGTCCCCTTTGCCGCCACGCTTGCCGCTCCGGAGCAGCGCGGCCGCGCCGTGGGCACCGTCATGAGCGGGCTTTTGATCGGGATTCTGCTGGCGCGCACCTTTGCAGGCGCACTGTCGACGCTGGGCAACTGGCGGCTGGTCTACCTGGTGGCCGCTGCACTGATGCTGATCACGACGCTTTTGCTGTGGCGCGCCCTGCCCAGACTCAATACCCATGCGGGTCTTGGCTATACAGCATTGATTCGCTCGGTCGGTCGCCTTCTGGCCGCCCATCAGGCACTGCGTCTGCGGGCCGCACTGGGGGCACTAACCTTTGCCCTTTTCGCCGCCTTCTGGACGCCAGTGGCCTTTTTGTTATCAGCACCGCCATGGCAGTTCAGTGATGCCACCATCGGTCTTCTGGGGCTTCTGGGCGCAGCCGGCGCGCTGGTGGCCCCCTGGGCCGGACGTCAGGTCGATCGCGGCCGGGCACGGCTGACCACCACGTCAGGACTCGTGTTGCTGCTGCTGGGCTGGCTACCGCTGTTCCGGGCCGAGCACTCGCTGCTGGCAATCGTGATCGGCGTGCTGGTGCTCGATATCGCCGTGCAGCTGGTGCATATCACCAACCTCAACATGGTCTATCGCATCGACCCCGATGCCCGTAACCGCCTCAATGCCGCCTACATGGTGAGCTACTTCCTCGGCGGGGCCACCGGCTCGCTGGCCTCGGCGTGGCTGTACGGTCATGCCGGCTGGACAGGGGTGACGGCGTTCGGGGTGGTCACAAGTCTTGCAGGGCTTGCGCTATGGTGGCGCGGTCATCGCTGTGAAGCCCATATGCCAGTGTGATCACACCGTCATCACGGACTTTTCTCACAGACTTTCCTCACGGACGATATGGTCGGAATTAAAAAAAGCCGGTCCGCCATTTGGCGGGCCGGCTTTTGTCTTTCATCCCATCACTGTCCATCCTGCACTGTCATGATGGGTAAAACCCCGTGCAGCATTACTGCGCCGGCTGCTGCTGCGCCTGCGACTGCATGGACTGAAGCTGCTTGTAGAGCTGCGGGTCCATGTTGATCAGGCGCTCTTCCAGTGCCTTGTCGCGCGAAGCATCGGTGCCGATCTGCTGATACTGCTGTACGGACAGATCATGCTCCTTGAGGGAGTCCTCGGTCTTGCTCTGGAACTCCTGCATCATCGACTGCGCCTGCTGCTGGTCTGACACGTTCTGGCTGGACAGGTTCTTGATGACCGGAATCATGTCGCGGTTGACGTCCAGAAACGAACGAAGCTCATCGTCCTGATACTGCTTCGAGAGCGTGCCAGGCTCCACCGGCTGGGGCTGCTGCATCTGTGCCCGGGCCTGCGACTGGCCCTGCTGAGCGCTCTGGCTACCGGCCATGGCCATCGGGGCGGTCAGCAGACCAACCGTGATGA
Source organism: Kushneria avicenniae (assembly GCF_900112585.1). Lineage (GTDB taxonomy): Bacteria > Pseudomonadota > Gammaproteobacteria > Pseudomonadales > Halomonadaceae > Kushneria > Kushneria avicenniae. The sequence continues at coordinate 222,433 of NZ_FOLY01000003.1, forward strand.
GCGCTGCGCCAAGCATCGAAACCGGCTTTTTCATGGTGAACTCCAAAAAAAGAATTTGATTCAATGTAATGTAGTCGCTGCAGGGCGTCCAGAAACCGACTGTGAACGCAAACCCGGAGCTCTGGCGTCGTTTCACCTCACGCCCCGATACCGGGGCCATGGCAGAGAATTTCACATGAGCGCAGGACTGATCATCCTCGACCGGGATGGCGTGATCAACGAGGATTCCATCGAGTTCATCAGAAGTCCCGAGCAGTGGCTGGCCTTCCCTCAGGCGCTGGAGGCCATCGCCCGTCTGCATCAGGCCGGATGGACTCTGGCCGTGGCCACCAACCAGTCCGGCATTGCCCGCGGCTACTTTGACGAGGCAACGCTTGAGGCCATGCACGACAGGATGCATCGCGAAGTCGAGGCGGCCGGCGGCAGGATTGCCCATGTGGTGTACTCCCCTCATGGACCGGACGATGACAGCGATACCCGCAAGCCCAAACCGGGGCTTTTGTATCAGATTCGTGATCTCTGCCGGCTCGAGTGCCTTGATGAGGCCTGGATGGTGGGCGACAGCCTGCGTGATCTGCAGGCCGGCCAGGCCGCGGGATGCAGGACGGCGCTGGTACTGACCGGCAAGGGCGAGATTACCCGGGGCGATCTTGATCAGCTCGAACGCCCTGAAGAGGTGGTGATTACCGACTCCCTGCTCGATTTTGCCAACCGCCTGCTCTCCGACGACCCGACCATGACGGACCCGGCGCGCTAGGGCGCTGCGACAGCGGCGCGCACGCTCAACGCGCGTCCGGCAGGCGTCGTTTATACTGCAGGGCTTCTTCCACGGCATTGCTTACTACGGGTGGCGCAACCATGACAGACACCAGCACGATCACATCCGACATCATCATTGTCGGCGGCGGCATTGCAGGACTGGCCATGGCTGCCCGACTGGCGCACCGCACGGCCTTCACCATCACGGTGCTCGACAGTGACCGCGCGCCCGGACCGGTGGATGAAACGCTGCAGCTGCGCACCACTTCACTCAACAGCGCCGCGCTCGATCTGCTGAAGGACGCCGGCGTCATGGCCCATCTGCCGACACGATTTCTGACCGATTTCGACCGTCTTGAAGCCGGCAGCCGCGAGGCACCGGAAGCGCTGAGCTTCAGCGCCGCGGACATCGATCTGGACCGGTTCGGCGTTTTTGTCGAAAACGACCGTCTGCGTCACGCGCTGTGGCAGACGCTCGAGGCGCAGCCCAGGGTCACCCTGATCAGCGAGGCGCGTCTGTCATCGCTGCAGCGTCATGACGATCACGTCGATGGCCTGCTTGATGACGGCCGGGCGCTGACCACCCGCCTGATCATCGGCGCCGACGGCGCGCGCTCACAGGCAAGACACCTGGGCGGCATCAGCAGCCAGCAGCGCGACTACGCTCAGGAGGCCATGATCATCAACGTGCGCCTGACCGAGTCACCCGGCCATACCACCTGGCAGATCTTTACGCCCAGCGGGCCAGTGGCACTGCTGCCGCTGCACGATCGCCAGGCCTCACTGATCTGGTACGACAGCCCCGGGCAGGTGCAAAAGCGCATGAGCATGAGTGACGACGCCCTGCGCGCCGCGATTGCCGAGGCTTTCCCGGCGCGTCTCGGCTCGGTCGAGGCCATTCTCGAGCGCGGGCGCTTTCCGATTCGCCGACTGCACGCCCAGCGCTATGCGGGCAAACGTCTGGTACTGATCGGTGACGCGGCCCACGTGATTCACCCGATGGCGGGCCAGGGCGTCAATCTGGGACTGGCCGATGTCGTGGCCCTGACAGAGGCACTGGAACAGGAGAGCGACCCGGGCGCCGGTCATGCGCTGAGCCGCTACCAGCGCCGCCAGTGGCCGCGCAATGCGGCCATGCTGGCCGGCGTCGAGCAGCTTCATCATCTGTTCACCCTGCCCTTTGCACCGCTGCGACATCTGGCAGAACGTGGCCTGAAAAGCGCCGATCGCATGGCACCGGTCAAACGCTTCATGATGTCGCTGGCTACCGGGCAACCGATGACCAGCGGCAAGGGATGTAAAGATCATGACACACAGCCATGATCATGAGGCGGTACTCGACTTCTGGTTCGAGACCCTGACACCCGCGCAATGGTTTCGTCGCGATGACGCGCTGGACAGCACCATTGCCACACGGTTCGGGACGCTGCTCGAGGCCGCCCGAAGCGGCGAGCTGGCCCACTGGCGCAAAAGCGACCGGGGACGTCTGGCCGAGATCATCGTAATCGATCAGTTTTCACGCAATGTCTATCGCGGTGATCCGCGCGCCTTCTCCCATGACCCGCAGGCGCTGGTACTGGCCCAGGAGGCCGTACGCCTGGGCTGTGATCAACGCCTGTCGCTCACGCTGCGCCCTTTTCTCTACATGCCGTGGATGCACAGCGAATCCCTGGTCGTTCACCAGGAAGCCGTGCGGCTTTTTGACCAGCCGGGCCTTGAGCGCCATCTGGAGGTGGAGCATCGCCACCTGGCCATTCTTGAGCGCTTTGGCCGCTATCCACATCGCAATGACGCGCTTGGCCGCGTCAGTACCAACGAAGAGCGAATCTTTCTGACCACCCCCGGCTCGTCGTTCTAGTCGATACACGATGTTTCACGTGAAACATCAGGGTCAGGAGCAGAATATCAGGGCAGAATCACCAGACCGGCGTGCTGATTGGGAAGCCTCGGGCGCCGGTCCGGATCAGGATGGGTCAGCGTATGGCGGCGATGGCTCTGAAACCGATAGGCCTCCGGGTCCGCACCATCCAGCGGCCCCCGACGGCCATCGAGCAGCGTGGTGATCGTGCACTGATCGATATGCTCGATCCCCCCTATGCCGGCCGCTTCAAGCTTGTGACAGGCGATGGCGCCGAGCGCCAGATGACGCGGTCGGGGCGACATGAGCGCCTCCGGCAAATCAAGCCGTTCCCTGAAGGTGTCGACCAGCGCTTCACTGACCTCGTAGGCCGGCGCTCCGGCGGCCGGGCCGACTACCGCGACCCACGCCGACAGATCGCCCCAGCGCTGCGCCGTAATGCGCGCCAGCATCGCCTCAATGATGCCGTCCAGCAGCCCGCGCCAGCCGGCATGCAGCGCCCCTACATATCCACCGTCGCGATGGGCCAGCAGAATCGGCAGGCAGTCGGCTGTCACGACCGATACGGGAATGCCCGGCCGGTCAGTCAGAAATCCGTCGGCCTCCCCGCATGCCTGCCCCGGTGTCTCGATAGTGACGATACGTGTGCCATGCACCTGCTTTTTTTGCGGCCGGGACGCCTCGAAATCGACAAGGGCCTGCGGCATCAGCCTCTGTCGGTGGCCGAAGCCATGCGTTATCGAGGAAATATCGGACAGCAGAGAGGACTTGATCATGAGCGGGGCTCCGGTGACGCGCCTGCTTTTATTGTAGGTGTTTACTGTCTACAGGTGTTTCGCGCCGGCGCCGGCTTAAACCCGCCCAACAGACAAAAAAAAGCCTGCCAGGGGATGGCAGGCGACAAGAATATTTCTTGCAAGGGATCATTCAAGGGAACACTGACTTTGAGTCACCCTGTGGCAAAGAGTTCCTGAACCCGGAAAAATTTTTTCGATATCGCTCATCGGATTTGATAGCGTGCTAACAAAACTGTTCTGTGCCAGACTTTCGACCCTTCGCTGCCCGCATTTCCAAGGAGTACCACCATGCCCTCCCCGCGTCTTTTCGAGCCGCTCAAACTTGGACAGCTTGAGCTTGCCAATCGCATCCTGATCGCCCCGATGTGTCAGTACTCGGCTCATGAGGGCAACGCCACCGACTGGCATACCATTCATCTGGGGCATCTGGCGCTGTCGGGCGCCGGCCTGCTGATTCTGGAAGCCACGGCCGTCTCACCGGAAGGCCGCATCAGCCCCGACGATCTCGGACTCTGGAACGATGACAACGAGCAGGCCCTGAAAGCTACGCTGGAGGCCGTTCGCGCCCACTCGACCATGCCGCTGGGCATTCAGCTCGGCCATGCCGGCCGCAAGGCCTCCACCCATGCGCCCTGGGACGGCGGCGCGCAGATCGCCCCGGATGACCCGCGCGGCTGGCAGGCCGTCGCCCCCTCGGCGATCGCCTGGGGCGAGGAGGAAAACGCTCCGCACGCACTGACCCTCGAAGAGATCAACGATATTCGCGAGCAGTTCAAACGCGCCGCCGAGCGCTCGGCGCGGCTGGGCATCGAGGCAATCGAGCTGCATGCCGCTCACGGCTATCTGCTGCATCAGTTTCTCTCGCCGCTGTCCAATCAGCGCAGCGACGAGTACGGCGGCAGTCTGGAAAACCGCACGCGCCTGACGCTCGAGATTTTCGACGCCGTTCGCGACGTCTTCCCGCAGGAGCGGCCAGTGGGCATTCGCATCTCGGCCACCGACTGGGCCGACGGCGGCTGGCGTGTCGAGGAGAGCCAGGCGCTGGCGCGTGAACTCGACGCCCGCGGCTGCAGCTTCATTCACGTTTCAAGCGGCGGGCTGACTTCAGCCCAGCAGATTCCGGTGGGCCCGAGCTATCAGGTGCCGCTGGCACGTGCCATCGGTGAGGTGGTAGAGATGCCGACCATCGCGGTGGGGCTGATTACCGAGCCGGAACAGGCAGAGGCCATTGTGGCCACGGGGGACGCCGATGCAGTCGCACTGGCCAGAACCATGCTGTACAACCCGCGCTGGCCCTGGCATGCCGCCGCCGCACTAGGGGCGCAGGTGAGCGCGCCGAATCAGTATCTGCGCTCGCAGCCGCGTCAGTACAAGGATCTGTTTCTGGATCAGTAACATCGTCAGGGATAGCCGGATAGTCACTTCACGTCTTCTCGTATCCGGCTATCTCTGCCATTGCCATGTCACACGAGGCAAAATCAGCGCTGAAACGCTCGGCAATATATTCGTAGAGCTCGTACATCTCCGGGCAAAGCTGGCCGACAGCTTCTTTCCAGTCGCTGTAATAGATGGCTCTTTTACCGTTGAATTCTAGATACTGGCTGATTCTTGAAAATCGAAATCCTGAATACGACAGAAGTCTTGCCAGCGACGGCTCCATCATCGCAAAACCGTAGCGGCGGCCGGATATTTTTCCAAGTGCAAGCACCGATAAAAAAAGACCTGCCTTGAGAAGCGATGCCGTTCTGACAGATTGAGGCGACTCCTGTGTCGACGCTCTGACACTTTTGGCTTTTCTGACATCGCCCAGTATCGCCACTCTGGATATCTCGCAGATATCTCTTCTTTGAAAGGAATCAGGATGATGCTCGCCGCTTTCAAAAAGAGAAGAGAACTTCAATTCGAGCGGCATTCTATAAAAGGGAGATTCCATGGTGTCGGAAGGCAGTACAATCCTGGCACATCCGACGGCCTGGCCACTTGCCCGTTTTTCTATCAAACAGTGCAGCGCACTCCCGTCAAAAGGATCCTTTTCAATACCCTCACTGGTATTAACCGGCTCAAAACCGAGTTCTTCACAGTAGACATCATGTCTTAATGAATACACTCTTTTTTTTTCTTCTTCGGTGATTGCAAAGATTATATTATAATCCCTGACAAACAGTTCCCTGCTCATGCATTATTATCCTTCAAAATTAAATGCCTCTTCGGGCCTGATGGGTAATCCCACATAATATCCCTGCGCGTAATCGACATTTAATCCCTTCAATGCCTCCAGTATCTGCGCATCACTAACAAACTCTGCAACGACCTTTTTGCCAAATCCCCTGGCAACATCCGCGATTGCCTTGACCACAAGCCTGTTTTCGGACGACTTGAGCATTTCACTGACGAAGGAGCCATCTATCTTGATGTAGTCACTAGGCATCTGCCCCAGATAGTGAAAGCTGCTGAATCCGACACCAAAATCATCCAGCGCAATCTTGCAACCAAGCGCCTGAACCCCCTTTAAAAGATTATTGGCCGCTGAAAAATCCGTTACCGCAGCCGTTTCTGTTACTTCAAGAATCAATCTTTCCGGATCAAGCTGTCGTACTTTCAGTGCCTGCTCGACAAAATCGCTGAAGTTTTCATCCTGCAGTGTGGTTCCGGATATATTGACGGCAAGCGTAATGGGTCGCTCCTGCAGCCTGACCAGAAGATCCAGACTTTCACACAGTACCCAGCGATCTACTTCAACAATAAGGCCGCTTCTTTCTGCTGCAGGTATGAACAGCCCCGGCATGGCAAGATTGCCGTTTTCATCCCGCATGCGCAGCAGCACTTCGTAGTGTTGAATGGTGCCATGTTCAACACATGCGATGGGTTGCACCGCCAGTTCAAACCGCTTTTCGCTCAGCGCTCGACGTATTTCGTCCATCCAGTACACACGCTCCTGAAGCTCATGACTCGTGTCATATTCATCAGGAATCAAGTACCATTTATTACTGTTCAAATCCTTTGCCTTGTACATGGCAAAATCGGCATTGGCCATCAGTTTGATATGGTCTGCACCGTGGTCCGGGTAGAGCGCAATACCGATACTCGCCATGGCACGGTGGCGGCGGCCGTTTTCACAAAAAACAATATTTTCAAGCTTGCGTGATATTCTGGAGGCCATCTGACAGGCATCGGCCGCGGTAGCCTTCTCAAGCAGAATCGAAAACTCACCCCCTCCCTGGCGTGCCACAATGGCCTTTTCACCCAGTTCCTCGATCAGCGCCTGCGCCACCAGTTTCAGCAGCTGATCGCCGGAATGGTGTCCCCCCAGCTCATTGACGTTCTTGAACTGATCCAGATCCAGATACAGCACTGCTCCGCTGTTGCTGCAATCATGCATGGCATCCTTTAACTGACTTTCAAAAAAGCGACGGTTATAAAGCTCTGTTAAAGGATCACGATTGGCAAGCCAGGCCAGTCTTTTTTCGGCCTGTTTACGGGCAGTAATATCAAGCCCTACAGAGATATGATCCTCGCCTTCAGAAGCAGGATCCAAGGGTGCATGAACCCAGGTCACACTAATGTCTTCGCCGTTTCCCTTTTTTACAGTGCTTTCCTGCTGTCGGGTATTCCCTGACAACGTGATGGCAAGACGCATATCAAGGTTGAATATCTTTTCAAAAGAGCAACCGATCAGGTCCTGATCATTTCCCATGACCTCCTGAGCATGCCGGTTGACCAGCGTTATGTTGCCTTCCCTGTCATGCGTCAGGATCAGGACATGTGCGTTATCAAGCAGACCACCGATAAAGTCTCTTTCCCTGGCCAGCTCCTTTAAACGTGCCGAGAGTTCCAGGTCGCGCATGGAAACCTTGTTTTCAAGCTGCTCGAGCTGGTCGGCAAGATCGAAGGCCGCATTATCGAGAACATCGATTTCGTCCTTCCATTTCTTGTTTTTTATTTGTGTTTTACGCCTGACACGATCAAAGCCGCCATGTGCCAGAGAAGGCAGTACGCTGGAGAGATGCCGAAGCCGGGCCATGGGTCGCCAGAGGATCATGAAAAGCAGTATCTCGGCGACCAGCCAGCCTGACACCGCAATAATAAAGGTATCTCTGGTATTCTCCACGATCTCGCTGACCTGGGAAGTAATATCCGAAATCAGGAGAAGATGGCTAACGCCTCCACTGCCCTGGAAGCTTTTCAGCGGCATGGCAAAAATTTCATAGTTGTGGCCATCATGCTTCAAGCGAGCCGAGCTTTGAGAGATCGATGCCAGAGAGTTGGATCGAACTGCTTCTCTGACTACCGGCAGCTCTTCCTTTTCATTGGTCAGGGCAATAATGGAAGACTGCCAGTCGGGCAGGTAGTGGGTATGGTCTGCAAAAACCTCGCCCTGTATTAAAAGCGCGACGTCGCCTCCCGAACTCTTGTTGGTATACAAAATGACATCGATCAATGAGCTGGTGAGCACAACGATGCCCACGCTTCTACCATCTTCAAGCACCGGCACGGCGACATATTGACGGCAGACATCGGTGCACATCAGCGTTTTGGCCGGCATTTCATCACGGATAACGCTTCGCTCCCACTTGCGCATCAGCGCTACGGGGACATCCGACTGAAGATCGCCAAAGGTAGAGACATTTCTGCCTTTCATGTTCAAAACGGAAAGGCTTTCGATCCCTACTTCGATCTGGAGCGTCGGCCATTGAGAGCGCAGGGCCTGGTCAATAAAGGTGTAATTGCCATTTTCCAGGGCGCTCCCAAGACTGTTGGAAGACGCAACGATGCCGGCAATCTGTCGCAGATCGTCAAAGGAGCGCTCCAGCGACATGTTGATGTCTTCGATGCGACTTCTGTAGCTGGCACTCTGAGAGGTTCTGAACTGTTCCGAAAGATTCCGATAGCTGACCAGAGTAAAGGTACTTGCCAGCCCGACCATGACCAGGCTGGTCAATATGATGGCGCGCCATTTCAGGCTGAAATTCATGTCGCTCTCCTGGAATGCCCATGGCAGGCCATGCATCCAAACGAATAACGTTTTTTAAAAACGCCATGACGCCTGGAACAGTAACATTCCCCAGTACTGGTCTGATGTGTCCTGGTCCTTGGGTAACCAGCCTGTACCGTTGACATGATGATACTCTGTCGACAGCAACAGGTTGGACGTGGCATTCCACTGAAGACCCAGCGTCCAGTCTCTGGCGAACTGCGAATGGGCAGCGCCCCTGCCATCAGCCTCGAACTGCCTTCCCTTTGGGTCGGCACGATCGTTGACCAGCGAGTCGTATCTCAATAGCCACTGCCAGTCCTCGAGGAAACGGTGTGTGTACTGGATATACCAGCTTTCTCCCGTAATATGGTCATCATGATCACCACCGGTAAAGGACTGACGCCTGAGCGCATACTCTCCGGTAAGACTCCAGTAGCCATGGTTGTATTGAAGCGACATGATGATCGGTCGGAAGGAATACCTGTCCGGCGCAGCACGTGGCCCATCAATATCAATATTGGCCTCGGCAACCGTCAGGGCAGCAATGATATTGCCCGAGTCATGCTCGTAGCCGATCTGGCCAATGGAAGATAATGCGCCATCAATGGAGGCCGGAACTCTTGAATCCCAGATGGTATTTTTGACGTTATTGTCGGTATTGGCTTTGCCCAGACCGGCCTGAAAGTAAAGCATGCCGGAAGACAGATGCTCCTCACCGTAAACGGAGACGCCTTCTGACGACAGCGCCGGCGCTCGGGTACGATCAAAATAGATCGACTGCGGCAAAAGAATACCGGGTCTCGTGAACGCCACGTCACGAGTCTGGTTATAAATGCCAAAGGGCTGCTTTATCTTGCCAACCTGCACGCCCAGCACACGACTATTGTCAGTGACGAACTGATAATCCAGCAGGCCATAGTCCAGCTTTGGTTCATAATCGCTGTTGTCATCGCCAGCCCGGCGACTCAACACCTGAGCCGACACCAGCAGATCCTTGGTCGGGCGCATGGATATATTGGCGCCGATCTCGGTATATTGCAGACTGCCACCGCTCTGGCTGCTCGGCCCGAAAAAATCATTATGACGGCTCATGATCAGGGCCTGACTCATGAAACCGTGCACCTGTACCGTGTCGAGCACATCGGCCTGGGCAGAGGAGGCACCACCTGCGGTCATGGCAACGGTCAGCGCCGTGATACACCGACACCGGAGGCGATTACTCCACCGCAAGAACGCTGACGCTATCATCCACGGCTCCTTTTTCCAGATAGCCCAGCCCGCCCGGCGTACTGGCCACACGCTGTCTCATTTCTTCAACCGACCCGACTTCATTGGGCGCCTGCCCCGTACCGGAAAATACCAGCCGGTCCCAGGAAAGACGCAATTGATGGGGATACACACCAAGAATTTCCTTGGTAAAGCGCTCGTGTAGAGGATGCTTGTCCGGCAGTACAAAGACATGCGCCGCCTCGCCACCGGGCAGCGTTCGCTGACGCATGGCAAAGATGGCGCGTACGGTTTCCCGAGTCATGTCGCCGATGGGGGCCGACGGATTGGCGATCAGCACCACGGACTCCTGGGCATACGCCACCCTGCCGCACCACAGCAGCAACACGACCATCGATACAAGTATCATCATGCCTTTCGGCATTCTTCAGGCTCCCTGCCCCTGCCAGAAAAAAGCCGCTTCCAGCTACCTCCGGCAGCATGAGTCGGCGCGTCCTATCAGCGGTGGTCTGATATGAGGCGGCCATCATGCCTGCACAGTCCTGATATCAAAGGCTTGAGAAGCAGCGTTTCATCCGTGCATATCGTCATCAACCAGGTTTTTGACAGACTTTCGAACCACTAAAGACAGAAAAACGCCTGTCATGTCACGCTGTATTGATGCCTTTTCGTTATTATTTTACAAGATCATAACGCTTATATTAGGAGGATATATATGCTGATCGGATGATGGCAGCCGTACTTTTATATGAAATGCTGGAAAGCTCATTATTATTAGCTTTTTACCTCCAGCAATTTCGACAGCGCAGATTTATCCATCCCCTGGTCTACTCAAGAGACGCAATGACAGTCAGCAGAACGAAGCAGGGCATGGAGCGGATATAAAAAAATCGCCCCGGGAAGGGGCGATTTTCAAACGGGGCGGTCGCGACAACCCAGCATCGGTAACACCCTTCAGCGACGGCGGGCGTAATGGTTTTCCTGCTGCTCCTGGCGCTGCTTGGCCTCGATGGACAGCGTCGCGGTCGGGCGCAGCAGCAACCGCTTGAGGCCGATGGGTTCGCCGGTTTCCTCGCAAAAGCCGTAATCGCCTTCATCGATGAGATCAAGCGTGGCGTTGATCTTGCGCCACAGGCGCGTTTCACGATCAGCCTGGCGCAGTGTGTAGCGCAGCTCTTCTTCGCTGGCAGCGCGGTCACTGTCGTCACCGCTGCTTTCCGCCATGCCGATGCTGTCACGCATTTCTTCCAGCGTCTCTTCGACTTCCTTGCGTTCCTTCAGCAGCAGCTGGCGAAAAAATTCCAGCTGCGCCTCGTTCATGTAGTCCTCAGCCGGCATAGCAAGAAGCTCTTGTTCGTTGGCAGGGATATTGACTGTCATGATGCTTCGCCTCACTGAGTCCGTTCAAAAAAGCGTTCTAACATAGCAGAAAACCGTTGTGACAGGGCAAGTATAAGCGCCCGTTCAACCTCATCATACGCTTTCAACGTCGGTTATCCTGTCAGAAACGACACCGCAAGGAGAGCACATGACCACCATGGACGATACCCGCGCCACTCCCGACGATCACCGTCAGTACAGCCCGGCGGCACAGCGCAATCGCGGACCGCTGCTGGAAGTGCTCAAAAGCCGCCTCGCGCCCGGCGCACGCGTGCTGGAAATTGCCAGCGGCAGCGGCGAGCACATCATCCACTTCGCCCGGGCCCTGCCGGAAAACGGATTCACGCCCAGCGATGCCCACCCCGCGGCGCTGGCCTCGATCAGGGCCTGGCGCGATGTACTTTATCAGGAAGGGGCTGATGTCCGGCTGAACCCGCCGCTGGCACTGGAGGTCGGGCAACAGCCGTGGCCGTTGCATGATCCAATCGATGTCATGCTCTGTTTCAACATGATCCACATCGCACCCTGGCAGGCCACGCTCGATCTTTTCGAAGGCGCTGCCCGGCATTTACCCCCACAGGGCTGGCTTTTGCTGTACGGCCCCTTCAGCCGCCACGGCATGCATCAGGCCGAAAGCAACATGGCCTTTGATCAAGGCCTGAAAGCACGCGACAGCCGCTGGGGAATACGGGATCTGGAACAGGACGTGCTGCCAGCGGCGCATGATGCCGGGCTGGCACTGGCCGAGATCATCGAGATGCCGGCCAACAATCTCTGCGTTCGGCTGTCACGCACCGGCAGTCATCACGCCGGGCATTACTGAGATTCGCGCACACGTTCCAGCGCGTCGCTGGAGATATAGCCGTGCGCGTGCGCGTGCTCGGCCATGGTCAGACTGTCAGAGGCCAGCACCAGTGCGCACTCGCTGTTCTGCTCCTTGTCGATCTGGGCCGACAGCGCTTCGATGGCCTGCTGCCGGTCGGCATCATTGCTGACATCGCGGATATAGACCGTGCGAATGCGTCCGGGATAATCGCGCACGATGTCGGCATAGATTTCGGGATCACGCTGACCGCTGTCACCGATCAAGACAAAGGTCAGTGGGTCATAGAGTTCGAGCATGGTTTCGATCAGCGCCCGCTTGTGGTCTTCCGCCTTGCGCGGCAACGGGTGCTGCAGTGTCAGACCCCACTCGCGTAGAAAAAGGATCGGCCCCACCGGGATGTGATTGAGCCGAAAAAACGCCTCCAGCATCTCGTAGATGCTCCAGGGGGCGCGCGAGACGTAAAGAAGCGGGCGCTGGCAGTGCTGATCACCATCACCAACATGAAAGCCACGATAAAGGGCCGCGACTCCGGGGAATGCCGTACGCTGTTCGGCACGAGCAATGAAGAGGTGATACATCATCTTCAGCTTGTTCGCCACGCCGGTATACATCACCGTATCGTCGATATCGCTGATGACCGCAAAGTCGATATCCGCTGGCGGGATATAAATATCCGCCACGGCTTCACCGCTGGCGCCGTTATTGGCGCGTGAACTCTTGTGGTCCCTGCTGGGGGACAGAATACGCAGATGTGCTTCATGCCAGATGCGGTCACCGGGCAGTGGCGTCTCGAGTTGAATATGGGCATTGAAGTAGCCGTCCCGGTCGGTGGTTACCGTCACCGTCTGCCCCCCCAGCTGAATCTGTACATCGATGTGCTTGACGCCCCAGCGCACGGTGCGCCGCACAATATCGACCAGATCGCGTCGCCACGAGCCTTTGGGCAGATCCAGATTGAAACCGGGTTGACGAAAGACACGGCCCATCAGAAAGACTTCCCGGTGCGTGCCGTAGCCGCGGTAGGTATGGATCAGTCGACCGCCATGCACCCTTTCCGACTTGGCCGGACGCGCGGCAACATGGAGCAGTTTCTTGAGTCCCTTGATCAGGGTAGAGACGGAGCGACGTGGCATTGAGCTTAACCCGGTTAAAGACATCGTTTCCCAGCAATGGCGAAAAGAAAGGACCGTTTTTATTGCCTGAAGCTTGAAGAATAGTCGCACCATCCCACCCTGTCGTCCGCTGGCCCTTTCACGACGGACGCATCCACACCGTACTGGTTATCTCTCCCGCGCCCCTTCCTCAGCGCGATGTCGTTTCATGCTCATGACGCCCAGCGCCGAAAGACCACAGCCTGCGCCCAGATAGATGGCCACCGGCAGCCAGCTGCCGCCGGCCATGTCCACCAGCGCCGCGGCAATGAACGGCGTAAAGCCACCGCCCACCACGCTGGCCACCTGATAGCCCACGCCAGCCCCGCTGTAGCGATAGGCCGTGCCAAAAAGTTCGGCAAACATGGGCTGCTGCACACTGACCACCATATCGTGGGCGATATTGGCCAGCATGACGGCAAAGAAGACAATCCAGACGACCGAGCGCGCCTCAAGCGCCATGAAAAAGGGAAAGGCACAGATCACACCAATGATCGCGCCCACGATGTAGACACGACGTCGCCCGAAGCAGTCCGCCAAAAGCGCAAACAACGGAATGGTGACACAGCTGATGGCCCCGACAAGCAATCCGATATTGAGAAAGAGTTCGCGGGAAAGCCCCAGATGACTGGTGGAATAGCTCAGCGCAAAGGTGGTCACGATATACATCGTGAAAAGCTCGGCCAGGCGCAGTGCAATGATCTGCAAAAACGCCTTCGGATGGCGGCTCAATGCCTCGAATACCGGCAGACGTGCCGGGGCTTTTGCCGGCTTTTCAACCGCCTCCTTGAACTCGGGCGACTCATCAAGCCCTGAGCGCACCCAGAAGGCAATCGCCACCAGCACGATCGAGAACACGAACGGCAGCCGCCAGCCCCAGCTCTGAAAGGCCGCATCGTCCAGGAAATGACTCAACAGCGACACACTGCCGGTAGCCAGAATCAGCCCCACGCCATAGCCGACCTGCACACCACTGCTGTAAAACGCCCGCCGATGGCGCGGCGCACTCTCGACCGCCATCAGCGCGGCACCGCCCCATTCACCGCCTACGGCGAAGCCCTGAAGGGCTCGCAGAATCACCAGGGCGACAGGCGCCCACACCCCGATGCTGGCATAGGTCGGCAACAGGCCGATCAATGCCGTGGAGACCCCCATCAGCATCACGGTCAGCACCAGCATGCGCTTGCGGCCCAGCCGGTCTCCAAAATGGCCAAACACGATGCCGCCAAGCGGGCGAAACAGAAACCCCACGCCAAAGGTGGCCAGTGCCGCCAGCGTACCGGCCGCCGGGCTCACATTGGGGAAAAACTGCGAGTTGAAGACCAGCGCCGCCACAATGCCGTAGAGCAGAAAGTCATACCAGTCGACCACTGCACCGACAAAACTGCCCAGCGCCGCCCGACGCGCCTGCTGTTCATGGGTCAGCATCCCCGAATGACGTTCTGCACGCATGTTCGCCTCTTTTTTTATCGACTTGCACAATGAAGGGTCAGCGACAATGCCATTGCGCCCCTTGAGCGTCCACTACTTGCATGCGCATAAAAAAACCGCCTGCCGAAGCAGACGGTTTTGATGTCACTCGAACCGTGCTCAACGATTGCCGCTATTATCGACCGTGCGCGGGCCACTGCGGCGGCGCCGACGCGCCGGCCGGGCCTGCTCATCGCGATTGCCATCACTGCGTGAACGATTGCCCGAGCCATTGCGATTGCCCCCGTTGCCGCTGCGGGCACCGCCACCGCCGCCGTTGCGTGACTGACCACTGCCCTGACGGCGCTGACCGCCGCGTGGGCGCTGCTCACGCTCATCCGGGGTTTCCGGCACCGCGCGGCTGAAATCAAAGCCCTCGGCGCTGGCGACCGGAATGGGCCGGCCGATCAGCTTTTCGATCTGCTTGAGCTGGCCGCGCTCATCGGGCATGACCAGTGACACCGCCTGACCGCTGGCGCCGGCACGGCCGGTACGACCGATGCGATGCACATAGTCAGCCGGCGTCTTGGGCAGCTCGAAGTTGACCACGTTGGGCAGCTCGGAGATATCGATGCCGCGGGCCGCCACGTCGGTGGCGACCATCACCTGCACTTCGCCGCTCTTGAAGCCGGACAGGGCCGCCGTACGCGCGTTCTGGCTCTTGTTGCCGTGAATCGCCGCCGCCGTGATACCGGCCTTTTGCAGATGCTGGGTCACCCGGTTGGCCATGTGCTTGGTCGCGGTAAAGACCAGCGCCTGCGACCACTGATGATGGGTAATCAGATGCGTCAACAGCGCCATGCGCTGGGGCTTTTCGACCATGTAGATCGACTGATCGACGCTTTCGGCCGCGGTATTGCGCGGTGCCACGTCGATGCTGACTGGGTCGTTCAAAAGCGTGCCGGCCAGCTCGCGAATTTCCTTCGAGAAAGTCGCAGAGAACAGCAGGTTCTGACGCTTTCCGGGCACCAGCCGCAGGATCTTCTTGATGTCGTGGATAAAGCCCATGTCCAGCATACGGTCGGCTTCGTCGAGCACCAGCGTCTCGACTTCATCCAGCCGGACGGCCTTCTGACCGACCAGATCCAGCAGGCGACCGGGGCAGGCGACCAGAATATCCACGCCATCGCGCAGCCGCGTAATCTGCGGGTTGACCTTGACGCCGCCGTAGACCACATCGCTTTTCAGACGCGGGCTGAGATGGACGCCGTATTTTTCGACCGACTCCCCGATCTGGGCGGCAAGCTCGCGGGTCGGGGTCAGGATCAGGGCACGTACCGGACGCTTGCCACTGCGAGGCTGGCGCGACAAACGCTCCAGAATCGGCAGCGTGAAGCCGGCGGTCTTGCCGGTACCGGTCTGGGCGGCCGCCAGCACATCGCGGCCTTCAAGGCAGGCCGGAATGGCCTTTGACTGAATGGGAGAAGGTGTCTGGTAACCAGCATCTTCGAGAGCACGCAAAAGCTCGGGCGACAGCCCAAGTTGGGAAAATGACATCGACAGGTTGTCTCATGGCGCTATCGGATGCTGGCGTCTTCTTCGCGAGAGCGACAGCGCCGTGACAGCGCAGGGGGAATTTCAAATGACGGAGGCAGGCCAATGGCCTGCCCGTGCGAAGAGGAGCGCCAACATAGGGGATTTGCGCCCTGAATGCCAGCGTTATTATACGGCGCCCCCGTGATTACCGCGCCGCGACTGTCTCCTCCGCCTCAGCGGTGTCCTCGAAATGCAGCCCCCAGCCGGTGGCGGCGGCAAACAGCATGATCACCAGCAAAAACCAGCCGTGGAACACGAAAGGGAACACCTCGGTGGGCGCCACCACCGGCAGCCAGTCGTACTGGCCCTGCATCGACGTGATCGTCGCCCAGCCCAGCAGCACCGGCGCCCCCCAGGGAAAGATATAGCCCAGCGCCGAAGTAACGGCGTCGAGCATGTTGGCACGGCGATAGCGATGAATACGGTATTTGCGACCCAGCTCGCGCACGAAGGGTGCGGCGGCAATTTCGGCGGCGGTATTGATGGTGATCGCCGAGTTCAAAAGCGCCACGATGCCCCAGATGGCCAGCTCTGCCCGGCGCACGGAATCGCCGATCCAGCGCGTCAGGCCCTTCGTGACGGCGTGCATGGTGCCGCCGAGCTTGAGCAGATGGGCCGTCGCCACGATCAACAGGATCAGAATCGCCATGTTGACGTAGCCGCTGACGCCATCCACCAGCGCACCTGTGACCACCGTATCGGCGTCGGAGTCAAAGGCCATGATCTCGCCTGGGGCGGCAAGCCCTGCCACCACGATCATGACGGCGGCCGCAACGATCCCCCAGGTCAATGATGTGATCAGGTGATGGCCGCGCAGGGCCAGCACCAGGACCAGCGCAAAGGGCATCAGCATCAAGAGTCCGGTCGGATCGGTCTGCGCCATCATCGCATTCAGCGCGTCCTGATTGCCGCCGACATCACTACTGGCATTGCCCAGCAACACGAACAGCACCAGTGACGGCACGGCCGCCATGATCGAGTACTTGAAACGGCTTTTGACCACGCCCGGCACGTCCGCCTCCTGGGTCGTGGCCGAGACAATGGTGGTGTCCGAGACCGGCGCCAGATTATCGCCAAAGATCGCCCCGGCCAGAATGGCCCCGAACAGCACCACCGGATCACATCCCAGCGCCACGCCGGCCGGATACATCAGCGTGCTGAAGGCCACCGTAGTGCCATAACCGGTGCCGACTGCGGTGGAAAAGACCGCTGCCAGCACAAAGGTCAGCCCCACGAAGGCGCCACCGGTAGCCCCGGAGACGCCACCCAGCCAGACCAGACCTTCGACCAGTCCGCCGGTCTGCAGCACCTGCGCCAGCATCCCGGCATAAAACCAAGCCACCACGGCGATCACGCCGATCGGCTGGGCCATACCGCTGAAAACTCCCTGCGCGTAGTGTTCCCAGCGGCTTTTGCAGAACAGCAGCCCCAGCGTCAGGCCGAACAGACAGCCCATGACCAGGCCGATCTCGGAGGAGAGCCCCAGCACGCTGGTGATGATTGCCCAGCCGACAAAAAATATCAGCGGGATGGCAGCCCCCAGCGCGCCAAGTCGAAAGTTCAGCCCCGTCGTTTCCAGAGAGGAGGTCGTTGTGCGGTTATCCGAGGTATCGGTCATGCCGTCTCTTCTTGTCGTCCGAAAATATCGTCGCCTGACAACGCAGGGGCGCTGGGCCCCGACAGGCCGTGGCTGTCAGCGCCTCCGGGATCATGTCCAGAGGGCACTGTTGCATGATCGGGAAGTGTGACCGGCTCGGACAAAAGCGACAACCGCCCTGGACCAATGGGTCGCCGACATGCAGAGCGATTACGGCCTGCGCTAAGCTCTCGACAGATCCTTTTTTGCAGGAGCGACCGATTGACCCCGCCACATCACAACCGACGCCGTATCGCCACGCTCTGTCTGCTGGGGGCGCTGATCCTGTATGTGGTCAGCATCTGGTATCAGGGCCGTTTCCCGGCACTTGAATACGTCTCGGCCTTTGCCGAGGCCGCCATGATCGGCGGTATCGCCGACTGGTTTGCGGTCACGGCGCTCTTTCGCCATCCGCTGGGGCTGAAAATCCCGCACACGGCGATCATCCCGCGCAATCGGGCGCGACTGGGCCGCAGCCTGTCAGGGTTTATCCGCGAGAATTTTCTGTCCGAGACCTACGTGCGTGACAGCGTTCGCCGCTTTGACGTGGCGGGTGCGCTGGTGAGCTGGCTGTCGCGACCCGACCGGCGCGCCATGGTCGCCGAGCGTTTGACCCAAGCCATGAGCACCTCATTATCGGCGGTGCGCCAGAGTGCCGCGCGAGAGTTTCTCACCCGCACCCTGCGCCACCACCTGGGACGCATCAACACGTCCCGATTGATGGGCAGCGCCCTGAGCGTACTGGCTGCCGAAGGACGCCATCAGGCCCTGCTGGATGATTCGCTGGCCCGGCTCTCGCGCTGGCTCGACGTCGAGGACAATCAGGAACGGGTCAAGCACTTCATTACCGACACCGTCTTCAAGCTCTTTAACCCGCGCGTCATGGGGCGCGAGGTCAGTATGCATCGGCTGGCCGGCTGGCTGATCAATGAGCGCATCGTCGAGCAGAGCGCCCGGCTGATCAGCGAGGTCAGCGACGATCCGGACCATCCGCTGCGCCATCATCTGGATCGCCAGTTTGCCGACTTCATTGAACGACTGCGCCACGACCCGGCCTTCGTTCGGCGTCTGGACCGGCTGCGTGATGATCTGCTCGACAACGATCGCCTGAGCCACTACGTGGCCGGTGTCTGGGAGGAGCTGATGGACTGGCTGGCCCGCGATCTGACCGCGCAGGACTCGCAGTCGCGCGCCTGGCTTGAGCACTTCATCGACTACTACGCGCGAACGCTCGAGCATGATGCCCCGGCGCGGGAATGGCTCAACGAACAGGCCGTGACACTGCTGCCGGCGCTGGTCGAGCGCAACGGGCCGCGCATCGACGCCTACATCCAGCGCTATCTCGATAGCCTCGACAGTGACGAGATCGTCGATCAGATCGAGAAAAATGTCGGCAATGACCTGCAGTTCATCCGCATCAACGGCACCCTGGTCGGCGGACTGATCGGGCTGGCCATTCACGCCCTGACCCAGCTGATGCTGACGCTTTGAGCGCGCACGCGCCAGAGTGGGTCATTCCAGGGTGACAAACACCGAACGGCGCGGCTGGCCGTCGACCGCACGGCTGATGTGGCCACGCCCGGTGGTATCCTCGCACAGCAGGATATCACCAGTGCTCAGGCG
The DNA here is from genome assembly GCF_900112585.1 of Kushneria avicenniae. Taxonomy (GTDB): domain Bacteria; phylum Pseudomonadota; class Gammaproteobacteria; order Pseudomonadales; family Halomonadaceae; genus Kushneria; species Kushneria avicenniae. The sequence goes on from NZ_FOLY01000003.1 coordinate 241,671, forward strand.
CCTGGTCTCACCACTGCCCACGGTGATATCCACACTGCCATCGAGCATCAGGATGTACTGACGCTGCGGCGCGTTGTGCCAGTCATAGTTGTAATCTCCGGTGGTCTCGCGAAGGACAAGGCCGGTGGCCGGAATGCGCACCGACAGCCGGCCGATCTCGGCCTCGCCCCCGACCTCGATCTCCATATCCTCGAAATGGGACTCGCCATCCTCACCGGAATACAGTCTCGTCACATGCATCAGGCGCACTCTTGTCTTTGTGGGAGTTGCCATAGTGCCCCGTTGTGCCGATCCGGCCTGTGCCGTTTATGCTCGTCACGGCGCACGACACGGCCTCTTAAGACTCAGTGCAGGGGGAGATACCGGACACACCGATGTTTCACGTGAAACATATCTCACCCGGACCGGCATACCTTTTTCAGCATCAAAAAGAGGCCTCATGATGACTATCCGCGTCCGGTGACCGGACGCACTCGTGCATCCGGCATGCTAAATTCCGGCTCAGGAACCGCTCGTGACAGGCTCATGCGCGTGCCGATACGGGAATCGGCGCCCTGTGGCGCCGATCCAATGATTCATGGCAGCGCCATCAAGTGGCTATCCGCCATGGCATTTCTTGAACTTCTTCCCGCTCCCACAGGGACAAGGGTCGTTGCGGCCGACATCCTTCAGGGCATTGCGCGCGGGCTTTTGTGGACCATGGTTGCAGTGCGGGCCATGGACATGACCATGGTGGTCATGATCGTGATGATGGTCGTGCTGGCAATTCGGGCCGTGAACGTGGGGCTGAGTCATGTCGTGATTCCCGGTGGTCGTGATGTCGTGATTATCGCCACCGCGCAGCAAAAGAGAAGCCCTTCAAAGCGCATTTTCGACACCCGGAATCCATCGCGAGACTGTATCGCAAAACTGTTTTGATCCCCCCTCTTGAAACCTCCCCGCCGACCCTGTCTGCGTGACAGCAGCGCGCCCATCAGATCCCGATCAGCTCGAACCAGCGCATACTGACCAACCGCTCGAGTCAGAGAACGTCTGCCGATGCCGCCGAGCACGCCAGCGCCCGAGGTCATTGATGCGTCTGGCGCATCGTGGCGCTTAATGAGCGCGCATCGCCTCATGACATCACTTCATGGCATCACTTCATGACAAGGGCCCCGCCTCTGCTGGCGGGTCCCCTGTCGTATGCCGCTTTGATAACCCCGCGCCTTATAAAGAAGCCTGACGCTCCCAGGCCGCCAGCACAATCCGCTCGGACTGCGCCAGATACTGCTCCAGCAGGGCCACGGCAGCTGTCGTATCGCCACCTTCAAAGGTCTCCAGCACCTGCTCGTTCATCTCGACGTAGGGGCCGTGCAGCCACTCCTTGTCGGCCATCAGCCCGAAGGCAAGCCGTAGCTCGGCCAGAATCTGGCGAAAGAAGACGTTCATGCGCGCGCTGTCCGCCAGCGCCACGATGGCGCCGTGAAAGGCCATGTTGGCCGTGCCTACCGCCTGCCAGTCCCTGCGCTCGCGACACGTTCGAGCCTCTTCCACGGCAGCGCGCATCTCCTTGACCGCCGGATGGCTGGGCCAGGCCTCACTCAGCGCGCGACACTCGATGAAGCGCCGCAGCCGGTAGATTTCGACGATGGACGCCGCATCGGGGCGGGTGACAAATACGCCGCGATGGGGCTGATGCGTGACCAGTCCCTCGTGGGCCAGCGTTCGAAAGGCCTCTCGGAGCGTGTTGCGCGACACCCCCAGACGCTCGCACAGCGATATTTCCGACAGGCGCTGTCCCGGAGTGAACGCCCCTTCGACCAGCAGACGCCGAATACCGGCCGTGACGGTCTCTCCCAGTGATGGATTCCTGTCTTCCAGATCCTGCTTTTTCATGAAGCGCCATTCCGGTCATGACATGTCAGGCACCCAGTGTTCCCGATAAGGGGCCCTGCCGACAAGCGCGCCCTGCGCACCAGAAGGGCGCCACCAGGCGTCTCGACGCGCCAGAATGAAACACAAGTCGAATATCCATCGGTAAGCGTCAACGCTATTGTTGAACAATCGATACGCACAAAACCTACAAAATACGGTCGATCAGCCCATTGTGGCACGCCAATTGCTGGTATGGCCTGTCACCCTCTCTTTCCGGAGCCCCTGATATGGCAGCTACCCCTGACGTCGGGTTCGCCCGCTCCCGACGCGCCTCACTGATCGGTGCGGTCTTCCTGATGGCCACCTCGGCCGTCGGTCCCGGCTTTATTACCCAGACGGCCACCTTTACCGCCACGATGGGCGCGGCCTTTGCCTTCGGCATTCTGGCCTCCATCCTCATCGACCTGGTGGTGCAGCTCAACATCTGGCGCGTGGTCACCGTCACCGGCCTGCGCGCCCCCGAGATCGCCAACGCCGCGCTCCCCGGCAGCGGCTATCTGCTGGCGATTCTGATCATCGTCGGCGGGCTGACCTTCAACGTCGGCAATATTGCCGGCGCCGGTCTGGGGCTCAATGCCCTGATGGGGCTGGATACAACATGGGGCGGGCTGATCAGCGCCGTGATCGCCGCCGGCATTTTCTCCTCCCGGCGTGCCGGCATTGCCATCGATCGCATCATCGTGGTGCTGGGCGTTTTGATGATGGCGATGACCGTGTTTGTCGCCCTCGCCTCCAACCCACCGGTAGGCGAGGCGCTGCGCCAGACGGTCATGCCTGACACCATCAACTTCGCCACCATCACCACCATCGTGGGCGGCACCGTCGGCGGCTACATCACCTACGCCGGCGCCCATCGACTGCTGGATAGCGGCCTGGGCGGCGTCGACAACGTGGATACCGTCTCGAAAGCGGCCCTGCGCGGTATTCTGGTGACCGGCGTGATGCGCTATATCCTGTTTCTCGCCATTCTCGGCGTAGTCGCCAGCGGGGTGGTCATCGATGTCTCCAGCCAGAGCGCCAACCCGGCCGCTCAGGCCTTTCAGGCCGCCGCCGGCGAGATGGGCCTGCGCGCCTTCGGCCTGATCCTCTGGGCGGCCGGCATCACCAGCATCATCGGCGCGGCCTACACGTCCATGAGCTTTATGAGCGCCTTTCGCCCCGGCATCAGCGAGGGCGTGCGCAACCGGGCCACACTGGTCTTTATCGCCATCACGCTGATCGCCTTCATGTCGGTGGGCACGCCCCCGGCGGCGCTGCTGGTCTTTGTCGGCGGTTTCAACGGGTTGATTCTGCCGGTGGGGCTGACGCTGTTTGTCTATGTGGCCTGGCGCCGGGCCGATCTCATGCATGGGCATCGCTATCCACGCTGGCTGTTGGTCGCCGGAGCCGTGGTCTGCGCGCTGACCTGGTATATGGGCTTCAATGCTATCGGCCCGATCTTTGCCTTTCTGACACCTTCTGCCTGAACAGGGAGCCTTTTATGTCCTTTATCGATTTGAACAGCGATCTGGGTGAAAGCTTCGGGGCGTGGCACATGGGCGATGACGCCACCATGCTCGGCATCGTCACCAGTGCCAACGTTGCCTGCGGCTTTCATGCCGGCGACCCGGCCGGCATTCTGCGCACCCTGAAGGCCGCCGCCGAACACGGCGTCAGCGTCGGGGCGCATGTCAGCTATCCGGATCTGGTGGGCTTTGGCCGGCGTGCCATGGACATCGCCAGCGATGAGCTCACCGCTGACGTGATCTACCAGATCGGCGCGCTCAAGGGGCTGGCCCACACCACGGGCACAAGGGTGCGCTACGTCAAGCCGCACGGCGCGCTCTATAACACCATCGCCCACGACCGACGCCAGGCCGAGGCCGTGATCGAGGCCATCCGGGACGTGGATGCTTCGCTGGTGCTGATGACGCTGGCCGGCACCCCGCTGGTGGGATGGGCACGCGAGGCAGGCCTGAACGTGGCGGCCGAGGCCTTTGCCGATCGCGCCTATCAGCGCGACGGCAGCCTGGTCTCGCGTCGTGAGGCGGGGGCGGTGCTGCATGACGGCGACCAGGTCGCCGAGCGCATGCTGCGTCTGGTACGAGAGGGTGTGATCGAGACCATCGACGGTCACGACATCGCCCTTCAGGCCGACTCCATCTGCGTGCATGGCGACAGCCCCGGCGCCGTGACGCTGGCCGAGGCGGTGCGCCGCCGCCTGACCGACAGCGGCGTCGAGCTGAAGGCCTTTGCCGGAGCCCGCTCATGACGACGAACGTGCATCCGTCACTGGCCGCCGCGCGCCAGGCGCGCGAACGCTTTCGCGCCGGCGCGTGTCGCCCCACGGCCGGTCTGGCCCCGGGCATGACCCAGGCCAACCTGATCGCCCTGCCGCGTGACTGGGCATGGGATTTTCTGCTCTACGCCCAGCGCAACCCGCAGGCCTGCCCGGTGCTTGAGGTCAGTGACCCCGGCGACTGGCGCACACCGATGGCCGAGGACGCCGATCTGCGCACTGACCTGCCGCGCTACCGGCTCTGGCGCAACGGCGCGCTGACCGGGGAGATCAATGACGCCCGCGCCTGCTGGGAAGAACACCCCGATCTGGTCCCCTTTCTGATCGGCTGCAGCTTCACCTTCGAAAACGCGCTGTTCGAGGCCGGCATCGAGGTGCGCCACATTACCGACAACACCAACGTGCCGATGTATCGCACCACCCTGCCCTGTCGTCCGGCCGGGCGACTACAGGGAGACGTGGTGGTCTCGATGCGCCCGCTGCCGGCATCGCAGGTGGCGAAAGCCAGCACCATTACCGCGCGCTATCCCGGCGTGCACGGCGCGCCAATTCACGTGGGCGACCCGCAGGCGCTGGGCATTGTTGATCTCGACCGGCCCGACTTCGGCGACCGCGTGCGCCTTGAGCCCGGCGAGATGCCGGTGTTCTGGGCCTGTGGTGTCACCCCACAGGCTGCGGTCATGGCCTCTAACGTTCCCTTTGCGCTCACTCACGCACCGGGACACATGTTCATCACCGATGTCCCGGACAGCCGCTATCACGTCTGAACCGGACTATCGGAGACATGCCTTCAGGAGGCTTTTTGAACATTCTCCCTGTTAACCTCAGCACCCTGCTGGTCGAGCTGGAAGACCTGTCTCAGGCGCTGGGACTTTATGACCAGCTTCAGCGCGAACCGATCCGCGGTGTCACGACCATTATCCCGGCGGCACGCACCCTGCTGGTGAGCTTTATGCCGGGGCGTATCAGCGCCGAAGCGCTCAGCCGGGAGCTGAAGGCTCGCCCCATCAGCGGTGGCAGCCATCAAAACGGCGAGCTGATCGAGATTCCCGTGCACTACAACGGTGAGGACCTTGATGAGGTGGCCCGACTGCTCGATATGGGCACCGACGAGGTGATTCGACGACACGGCGAGCATGAATATCAGGTTGCCTTCTGCGGCTTCGCCCCGGGCTTTGCCTACCTGGCCGGCGGCGCGGGCTTTGACGTGCCCAGGCGCGACACGCCCCGCACCCGCATTCCGGCCGGCTCAGTGGCGCTGGCCGGCACCTTCAGCGGCATCTACCCCACCGAGAGCCCCGGCGGCTGGCAGCTGATCGGCACCACGCCGCTCGAGATGTGGGACATCCACCGCGAACCGGCCGCGCTGCTGCAGCCCGGCATGCGGGTGCGCTTTAGTGCCACCGAAGGTGCTCCCGAGCGGGTCAGCGTCAGCGTTCCTGCCGACAGCACCCCACGTTTGATCGATACGCCGCCCTGGCTGGAGGTCGTCCAGCCCGGCCTGCAAAGCCTGTTTCAGGATCTCGGCCGCGAGGGCCAGACCGATCAGGGGGTGTCCGGCGCCGGCGCGATGGACAGGGGCGCCCTGCGAAGCGCCAATCGGATCGTCGGCAATCCGAGCAATGCCACGGTCATCGAGACCGCCCTGGGCGGACTGTCGCTGCGCTGTCATCACCCCGCCATTGTGGCCGTCACCGGTGCCGAGACCGCAGTGTCGATCAAAACCGCCGAGGGCGCGCGTCTTGACGTCCGGTGCTGGGAGCCCATCGAGCTGGCCGAAGGCGACACCCTGCGTCTGGGCGCACCGACGGCGGGGCTTCGCAGCTATCTGGCCCTGCGCGGCGGATTTGACGTGGCCCCGGTACTGGGCAGCACCGCGACCGATACGCTGGCGAAACTCGGTCCCGAACCGCTGCAGCGCGACGATATCCTCCATCCCGCGGGCCTGGCAGTCACGGCGCTGTCGCTCAATGAATCTCCGGCGCATGCTTTGCCGCGTGCTGGCGAGAGCATCACGCTCGATATCGTCATGGGCCCGCGCAGCGACTGGTTTACCGAGCAGGCGCTGGCACTTTTATGCGATCAGGACTGGCAGGTGACACCGCGCTCCGACCGGGTCGGCATTCGCCTCGAAGGTGAGCACTCACTGACGCGACAGCAAAGCGCAGAGCTGCCCAGCGAGGGAACCGTCACCGGCGCGCTGCAGGTACCGGCCAGCGGTCAGCCAGTGCTGTTTCTGGCTGACCACCCATTGACCGGCGGCTATCCGGTAATCGCCTGCGTGGCCGATCACCATCTGGACCTCGCCGGGCAGATTCCGCCCGGCGCCACCGTTCGCTTTCACCCGATTACCCGTTTTGCACCGCTGGCCGGTGGCAACGCATCGCACGAGGTCACCTCATGAACGTTCCCGATACACAGCCCCCGTTGAAAAACAGCCTGCGCCCGCTGAAAAGGGTCTTGATTGCCAATCGCGGCGAGATCGCCGTGCGCCTTATCAACGCCTGCCGCGACTACAATGTCGCCTCGATCGCCGTGTACGCCGAGGGCGATCTGGACGCCCTGCATGTCCAGCTGGCCGATGAGGCCTTCGCACTGGGCGGCGAACGTGCGAGCGAGAGCTATCTGTCGATCGAACGACTGCTGGACGTGGCCCGCCGTGCCGGCGCCGATGCCATCCATCCGGGCTACGGCTTTCTCTCCGAGCGTGCCGACTTCGCCCGCGCCGTACAGGAAGCCGGCATGGTCTGGATCGGCCCGAACCCGGAGACCATCGACGTGCTGGGCGACAAGGTCAAGGCGCGCCGGCTGGCACTCGAAGTGGGCGCGCCGCTGGCGCGCGGCACCGAAAGCCCGGTGGACAGCGCCGAGGAGGTCGTGGCCTTTGCCGACGAGGTCGGCCTGCCGATCGCCATCAAGGCGGCCTTCGGCGGCGGCGGACGCGGGCTCAAGGTCGCCTGGCGCATGGATGAAGTCACCGAGTGCTATCACTCGGCGGTGCGCGAGGCCGAGGCTGCCTTCGGGCGGGGCGAGTGCTTTGTCGAGCAGTATCTGGATCGTCCACGCCACATCGAGGCCCAGATCATCGGTGATCATCACGGCAACGTGGTGGTGGTCGGCACCCGGGACTGCTCGCTGCAGCGGCGCAACCAGAAGCTCGTCGAGGAGGCGCCAGCGCCCTTTTTGAGCGACGAGCAGCGCCGCCGGATCCACCAGGCCGCCCACGACATCGGCACCCGGGCGAACTATGTCAGCGCCGGCACGGTGGAATTTCTGCTGGGCAGCGACGACACCCTGTCGTTTCTGGAGGTCAACACGCGACTGCAGGTCGAGCACCCGGTCACCGAGGAGACCGCCGGCGTGGATCTCGTCATCGAGCAGCTGCGCGTTGCCGAAGGCCATCCGCTCTCCTTTACCGAGAGCCCGACGCCGCGCGGCCACAGCTTCGAGTTTCGCATCAACGCCGAGGACCCCGCCAAGGGCTTTCTGCCCACGCCGGGGCCGGTCGAGACGTTCAGGGCGCCCACCGGTGCCGGCGTGCGGCTGGATACCGGTGTAGAAGGCGGCGGTCACGTCTCCGGCCATTTCGACTCATTGATGGCCAAGCTGATTGTCACCGGCGCGAGTCGCGAACAGGCCATTGCCCGGGCCCGGCGCGCGCTGGCGCATTTCGAGATCGAGGGCGTGGCCTCAACGCTGCCCTTCCATCGCGCGGTCATGGCCCATCCGGATTTCACCGGGAAGCAGATGTTCAACGTCCATACGCGCTGGATCGAGACCGACTTTCAGGACAACCTCGAGTGGGCGCCCCGCCAGAAACCGGCCGCCGAGCCCGGCATGCTGCACGCCATGATCGACATCGACGGCAAACGCCACCGCATCGGTCTGCCTGCCGCGCTGCTGGCGCATCTGGCCCCGAGCGCGGCGGCACCAGCGCCTGAACAGACACCTGATGAAGGTGACGGCAGCGTCACATCGCCCATCAGCGGCACGCTGCTGGCCTGGCAGGTCGAGGATGGTGCCCGTGTCAGTGAAGGAGAGGTGATCGCCATCATGGAGGCGATGAAGATGGAAACGCAGATCACTGCCGAAACCGGGGGCCGGCTTGTTCATCGTGCCGAGACCGGAGCGACGCTCGAGGCCGGCCATGTCATCGCCGAGATCACGCCGGAGTAACAGCGCGATTGCTGCGAGAAGCACAGGGGCGCTGCGGCGCCCCTGTTCGGTGTCTGTTATTGCCTGACGATGCAAAATCGCAAAAGGCCCAAAAACGACGCCAAAAGGTCGCAAAAGGACAACAAACGCTGTGATATATCCTGCTTATACCAAAGATAACAATAAAGCGTTCGCTAACGGCCACTGACCTGCCAGATTGAAGGATGCCCCTGCTCAATGTTCGCTACCGCTTGTGATGAGGCCACGTCAGGGCGACGCTGCCGCCGGGTGGACGACGCCGGTCAGGGCCCATCCGGATACGCTACAGGAGTACATGTCATGGAAGAACAGCTTGTTGTTGCCGTATATGACACCGAAGCCAATGCTGACGCCGCCATGCAGGACCTGCGCGATGCCGGCATCCCCGAAGAGGCCATCAACCGTCACGCGCAGACGCATCACGACAGCGCCACGGCCCATGAGGCGCACGACAAGAAGGAAAAGCCGAGCATCTGGCAGCGCATCTTCGGCAAGCACGATGAAGACACCAGCGCCTATGACCGCAACCTGGAACGTGGCGCCACCGTGATTGCCGTCAGAGCCCCGTCCGCCGAGCTGGATAATATCGAGTCCATCCTGGAACGACACGATCCGATCGATATCGATGAACAGCACGTCGAAGGCAGCGACGGGCTGGCAACCGGCACCAGCATGGGAACAGGCTCCGCGCCGAACATGCCCCCCGACACTGCCGATCGGGACACGCCGCCTCGCGTACGTCGCCACACGGTCAACCGCCCGGAAGATGACGGCACGTCCCTGCGCGACGATCCGCTTGATCCCGACAGACGCTGAGCTTGCCATCCTCATCAAAAACCCGGTGTATGGCACCGGGTTTTTTAACGTCCGATATTGAGTGTTCATACTGCGCTCAAGGGCGATCCTGGGCCGGAGAACAGCGGCCCGAGCTTCTCGACAATGAGCCAGTGTCGTGACAGCGCCATCAGCGCGGTGAGAAAGTGCTCGGTCAGGTCGATCGTCGACGCGGTGACTGACCCCAGAGGCAGTAGAAGCCATTGCCCTGACGTCAAAACGCCCTTTTTCACGACATGGACAGCACGGCCTGCGACGAGGTCACATCATCTCGGGCTGTCGAATGCGGCTGCCACGGGCAAAGCGATCAAGCCGATAGGGCGCCGGATCCACCATCGGCGTGGCGCCGGTCACGATATCCGCCGTCAATTGCCCGGCCGCCGGACCGATGCCAAAACCGTGACCGGAAAAGCCCGAGGCAATGACCAGTCCCGGAAGGGCCTCGACCGGCGAGATGATCGGCACCATGTCCGGCGTGGTATCGATCATGCCGCCCCAGGCGCGGGCAATATGAACGCCCCTGAGTGCGGGGTATTCGCTGTGAAGCGCGGCCAGTGTGGCCCGGGCCTGCGCCATGTCGGGCATGGGATCAAGAATGCGCTGCCGCTCGAACGGAGAGATCTGATCAAACTGCCAGCTGCCAGCGGCCTCCGGTCCGTGAAAGAAGGAGCGACCCAGGCGCACCTGCAGCTTCTTGGCCAGCTTGCTGCGGTAGGCACCGTAGAATTTCGTGGCGTAGCGAAGCCCCTGCGGGCTGATCTCGACCCGCCCCAGGCCCGGCATGGCCAGCGTATAGCCGCCATCCAGCCGCCGTCGCAGGGCAATTGTCGGCGTGGTGAGACAGCCCGGCGTCACCTGGTCGCCCGGGGTGGTCTGAAGCGTGGTGCCCATGATGTTGGCCGCGGGCAGCTCGACTCCGTGGCGACGACAGAAGCGCGAACTCCAGGCGCCGCCGGCGCACACCACGCTTGAGGTGCGGATCAGACCGCGCTCGGTCCATACGCCGCTGACGTGGCCGCCGGCAAGCTCCAGCCCGCGCACCGCACAGTTCTGATGGACAAATGCGCCGCGCTTGCGGGCGCCGTGGGCGATCGCCGGACAGGCCATCGAGGGTTCGGCGTGGCCATCGGTCGGTGAGAAGATGCCGCCGAGCCAGCGCGAGGTCGTCCCCGGTGCCCGCTCGTGCGCCTGCTCGGCCGTGAGCACATGGCTGACAAAACCGTGGGCGCGCGCCTTCTCGCCCCACGCCTCCCATTTGGCCAGGCTTTCGGGGTTGTCGGTGGTATAGACGATGCCGCTGCGGCGAAAGCCCACGTCGCGCCCGATCTCCCCGGACAGGGCCTCCCAGCGATTCAGGCTGTGCATGGCCAGCGGCAGCTCGAACATGTCACGGTTCTGCTGGCGCACCCAGCCCCAGTTGCGACTCGACTGTTCGCCACCGATCAGCCCCTTTTCCAGCAGCGCCACTGACACGCCCCGACACGCCAGCTCATGGGCCGTGGTGGTGCCCACGATGCCGCCACCGATGACCACGACATCCACCTGCTCGGGAAAATCAGCGCTGTCGTGCACGGTATCCACATTGACGAACATGTTCGAAAACCTCTTGTTGCTGGTGTCCCCGGCCGGGCCCCTGTGCCCGACAGGATACGGGCACGCTGGAGTGTCGGCATCTGCTGTCAGCGGCCCGGGTATTCAGATCGATCAGCACGCGCTCGTGATGCAGACTGGTCTCGAGCGCGGCGCGCACAGCATCCGACCGCTATCGACCGTGTATTGCCCGGCGGTCGGGCGAACAAGCGTTATCGCGGCGCAGTTGATGCGCCAAAGCCCCATTGATTCGGCTGGATCTGCCGAATTGCCTCTCAGGCCCTCAATGATATGGCACACATCATTGGCGGCGTGCGACAGTCAGCAGCATTGTCTGCTGATACCTCCATGGGAACCTGCTGTCATGACCTCATCCTCATCGCTGCATCCAGCCGATACCTCCGAACTCTGCTGGCGCCCGCTGCACGATACCGATCTCGCGCGGGCCCACGCACTGTCACGGCAGCTGGGCTGGCCCCATCGCCCAGAGGACTGGACCATGGCGCTCGAGCTTGGCCACGGCACGGCACTGGAAGACGCCGAGGGCGCGCTGATCGGCACCGGTTTCTGCCTGCCCCAGGGGCGCACCGCCACGCTGGGACTGGTCATCATCAGTGGTGACTGGCAGGGCAAGGGACTCGGACGCCTGATGATGAACCGCCTGATGGCACTGGCCGGGTACCGCACCCAGCTGCTGGTGGCCACGGTGGCCGGCGCCCCGCTCTATCAAAAGCTGGGCTTCACGCCGTGCAATACGGTTTGCCAGTATCAGGGCACGGTGGCCCCGATCGTGCCGACCGGCGCGACCGTCGATGGGCTGCGCCCGCTGGCCGCTCACGACCTGGACGCCGCCTTGGCGCTCTCATCCGACAATCCGGTTCATGCCGCCGCAGTGCGTCAGGCCACGGACGGCGCCGTCATCGAGCGCGACGGGCAACTGGTGGGGCTGGCCCTGCGCCGCCCCTTCGGCCGCGGCGAGCAGATCGGCCCTGTCATGGCCGAAACGCCGGAACAGGCCCGAACGCTGGTGACCTCGCTGCTGGCGCGCGCCGAAGGCGCCTTCATGCGTCTGGATCTGGTCGACCCGAAAGATGACGACTGGCTGAGCGCCGCGGGGCTGGCCTGTGTGGACCGGGTAGTGCGCATGCGCCGCGGCCCGAAGGTAGAAGAAGGCCCTCTGGTGCGGTTTGGCCTGATCACCCAGGCCATGGGCTAGGCCATCGATCGATCATGAAAAGGGGCCATGTTTCACGTGAAACATGGCCCCCGAACCTTTCAAAGGGCCACCGCCCCTGAATCTCAGCGCTGCACCGGCACGGGCGCGTCCTCCTCGATCAGGCCTTCCGATTTCAGGGCGGTCCAGAAATCCGCTGGAATGTCGGCGGTCATCGAGGCGTCATTTTCTCTGGCATGCTCAGCCGTGCGCGCGCCCGGGATGGTCGCACCGACCACGTCGGGAGCGGCCGTGAACTGCAGCGCTGCGGTGCGCAGATCGGTGCCGTGTGCTTCCGCGATGGCGCTGATGCGATCACGTTTCTGCTCAAGGCCCTCGGGGATGCTGGTGTCATACATCCAGTGGGTACTGCCGGCCAGAAAGCCCGATCCCAGCGGCGCACCGATCACCAGCGGTACGTTATGCCTTCGACACGCCGGGAACAGCCGATCCAGCGCATCACGATGATTGAGCAGGGTGTACTGCGTGGCCTGCAGAATGACATCGGGGTCGCCGGCCTCCATGGCAGCCAGACTCGGTTCGATGTCGTTGACGCCCATGCCCCACCCGCCAATGATGCCCTCGTCACGCAGACGCTCAAGCTCCGGGATGGCGCCCTTTCGGGCGATCTCGAAATAATCCTTCCACTTCTCGCCCATGTCCTCGTTGCTCGGCGCCAGATCATGGATGTAAACCAGATCAATCTTGGACACGCCCATGCGCTGCAGGCTGTCCTCGATCGAGCGACGCACGCCGTCGGCGGAGTAGTCATAGCGATAGTCGGTACGCAGGTGGCCCTTCCACATGCCGACGCTTTCCACCGAGGCGTCGGGCGTCAGCAGCCGCCCGACCTTGGTCGAGAGCAGATACTGGCTCGGGTCCCGGTCGAACAGGAAATGGCCGAGCCGGCGCTCCGAGAGCCCGAGGCCGTACCAGGGAGAGGTATCAAAGTAGCGCGCGCCGCCCTCCCACGCGGCCGCCAGCATGGCCCGGGCCTCCTCGTCGGAGGTGACCCGGTACATGTTGCCCATTTGCGTACCGCCCACCCCGTATTTGTGTTCGGGAGGGAAGCGGTCCATGGTCAGCGGCGGATTGTTCGGCAATGCCTCGTCACGCCGACCCTGATCACTATCGCTGCCCTTCTCTGCCGCCATGAGTCGCGGTGCGGCCATGCCTGCAGCGGCGGCCACGGCACTCAGGGCCAGAAAATCGCGTCGTGATGCCATGTATCGCTCCCTATGATGACGTCAATGCCCCTCAAGCCTGGTTCAGCACTGCCGGCCCCTCCAGTCCTCTACCCATGCCATCAGTCCCCTTTCAGACAGAAAAACGCCCGCTCGGCAATGCCGGGCGGGCGTTGACAGTCGATTCACGTTATCCGCTTATTTCATCGGCGGCGGCCCGAGCTCCTTCATCAGCTCGGAGAGCTTCACGTAGGCCCGGTTTCGCCAGGCGATCAGATCGGGGATACGCTCGGCCGGCACGTCGGTGAAACCGCCACCGCTCTTGGTGCCCATCTTGCCCTGCTCGATCAGCGAGCTCAGCACTTCGGGCGTGGCAAAGCGTTCGGGGAAGTCGGTCTGCAGCGACTGATAGCAGAAGTTGTAGACATCAAGACCGGCCATGTCGGCGATCGCGAACGGGCCGAAAAACGGCAGGCGGAAGCCAAAGGTGGTGCGCACCAGGGTATCGATGTCCTCGGCGCTGGCCACGCCCTCTTCCAGCAGCTGGGTCGCCTCGTGAAACAGCGCGTACTGCAGGCGGTTGAGCACGAAGCCGGTCACGTCCTTGACCGTAGCGGTCTCCTTGCCGGTTTCATGAACGATGGTGCAGGCGCGCTCGACAACGTCCGGGGCGGTGCCTTCATGCGGGATGATCTCCACGCCCGGCACGAACGGCGACGGGTTGGAGAAATGCACGCCGAGAAAACGCTCGGGATTGGTCACGGCCTCGGAGAGCTTCGCAATCGAGATGGTCGAGGTGTTGGTGGCAATGATGGCATCCGGTCGCGCGGCAGCACTGACGCGCTTGAAGATGTCGTGCTTGATGTCGATCTTCTCGGGCACCGCTTCCTCAATGAAGTCGGCGTCACGCACCGCATCCTCGATCGATTCGGCCACCTTGACCTGACGTTCGATGCGCTCGACGGCGTCACTCGGGAACAGGCCGTCGGCGACAAACCTGCGGGTTTCCTCGATCAGTCGTTCGCGGTTGGCCTGAGTGACCTCAAGCGACACATCGCTGATCAGTACCTCGGCGCCGGCCAGCGCCATGACCTGGGCGATACCGCCGCCCATGTAACCTGAACCGACAATGGCAATCCTGCGTGTCATGAAACATTACTCCCTGTACTCATGGGGTCGTCATATCGCGTCACGGGCCTTCAGCCCTGACGAACCTGGCTCTTGCCGAGGGCATAATCGGAGGTGCGTGGCAGAATTTTTTCGCGCAGATAGCGCTGGTTGCTGCTGGACACGCTCAGGCCATCACCGCCGTAGTGCTCGGTGCAGATGATGCCCTGGAAGCCGTTGGCAAGGGCGATCTCGAACGCCTTGCGGTAGCTGATCAGCCCCGACTCCAGCGGTGCAGGCATGGCCACGTAGTAGTCACGCGCCACGTCCTCGTCGCGGATGTAGTTCTTGACATGCCAGTAGTTGGCATACGGCATGGTCTTTTCCATGATCTCGAGCCACGGCTCGATCGGGCGATGCAGGCGGACCAGGTTGCCCACGTCCGGATTGATGCCGACGTTATCCAGCCCGATGTCCTTGACCAGCGCCACGGAGGAATCGGCGGTGCCCAGATAGGTGTCCTCATACATCTCGAGCGACATCAGAAGGCCCAGATCGTCGGCATGACGGCCCAGCTCCTGCAGGCGCTTGACGGCCAGATTCCACATATCGCGATCGGCCTTCGGGTCCTTGTGGCCTTCCACGGTCCAGAACCACAGCTGCTTCTGCTGTTCAGGCGTCAGGGCCTGATGCAGCCCGAAGGAGACCACGCGACAGCCCAGCGCGGCGGCGGCTTCCAGCGTGCGGTGGCTGTAGGCCAGATTGTCCTCGCCGTGCTCGGCGTCGATGACGCTGCGGCGAATGGCCGACACCGACGGCAGACCGATGCCGACCTCTTTTGCCGCGCCGCCGAGCGCTTCCAGCCGATCGCGCGAAAGGTCACCGGGCTTGATCCAGCTGTCGAACAGGTCGGCGTTGTCAAAACCGGCATCGCGGACTTCCTCGAACACGCGGCGCCAGTGCGAGGGGTCGGCATCGTTGACGGCCCGCCCCTGGGCATCCACTCCGGAAAACTGCAGCAGCGCGGCCGTGATCGGCCAGTCATCAGCGGTATAGGGCATGAGTACATCTCCTTGTGAGGGCTTGCAGGGACTTGCTTCAGGGCCCGGCAATCTGGCGCGGGCCCGCGGATCATGTGCCTGTGCGTCAGGCCACCAGCGCGAACAGCACCCAGGCCAGACCAAAGGCCATCAGGGAAATACCGGTCGACATCACACTCCAGGTACGCAGCATGGTGCGGGTCTCGACCTGCAGGAACCGGCCGACCAGCCAGAAGCCCGAATCATTGACGTGGGAGTAGCCGATGGCACCGGCCACGATCGCCGTGGTGATACAGGCCGCCGGCATGCCGGCCAGTTCCGGCTGCGCCAGTACCGCTGGCGCCATGATGCCGGCGGCCGTGGTACCGGCCACGGTGGCCGAGCCCTGGGCGATACGAATGACCGAAGCGATGAGATAGCCGGCCAGAATCAGCGGCATGCCGATCGCATCAAGGCTTGCCGCCAGCGCATTGCCGATACCGCTGGCGGTGAGCACGCCACCGAACATGCCGCCGGCCCCGGTGATCAGGATGATGGTGCACACCGGCGCCAGGGCCTTCTCGATGATGTCGTTGATGGCATCCATCGGCGACGTGATGCCGCGTCGAAAGATCAAAAGCCACATCGCGACACAGGTGCTGATCAACAGCGCAATCGGGGTTTCGCCGATCACGATGAAGGCCTCCAGCAGCGCGTTGTCTTCCGGCAGAATGCCGGCCGACATCAGCGTCGAGATACCGGTATTGAGAAAGATCAGCACTAGCGGCAGCAGCAGCACCAGCAGCACGGTGCCAAAGGCAGGCGCTGGCGCACCGTCGTCTTCCTCCCCGCCCATCACATCGGGCACCGGCTGAAACGGTGTCCTGTTGGCCAGCCATACGGCGAGGCGATAGCCCATGACATACCAGGTGGGCAGTCCGACCAGAAGCCCCACGAACAGCACCAGCCCGATGTCGGCGTGCAGAAAGACGGCGGCGGCTACCGGCCCCGGATGCGGCGGCATCAGGGCGTGCATGACCAGCGCCGAACCCGCCACCGGCAGCCCGTAGAGCAGCAGCGAGCCCTTGAGCTCGCGGGCAACGGCAAAGATGATCGGCAGCATCACCACGTAGGCGGCGTCCAGAAAGATCGGGAAGCAGAACAACAGCGCGGCGATCGACAGCCCCAGCGGCGCGCGTTTACGCCCGCAGATGCGGATCAGAGTGTCAGACAGCACCCGCGCCCCGCCGGAGACGGCCACAATCCGCCCGAGCACGGCACCGAAGCCGATCAGCATGGCCACGTTGCCCAGCGTCTTGCCAAAGCCGCCGGTCAGGGTGCTGACCAGATCACTGACGCCGATGCCGGTCGCCAGTGCCGTACCGATACTGACGATGACCAGCGCAAAGAAGGGATGTAAACGGATACGAATGATCAGCAGCAGCAAAATGGCGATCGCCAGTGCCGAGATCGAAAGCAGAAGAGGTGTGGATAAGGCGGCTTCAGGGGCGCTGGGCATAACCGGCTCCGGGACAGGCCATGGCGCTCGATCATTCGATACGCCATTGGTCGCAAAATGCCTTACATCGCTGTAAGTCCGATAGCGCAGACGATATCTTCCCCGGGCAATACCCGACCAATGCCGGTCATGCCGGAAATTGATAACACTTTTGATATTAATTTGATAACGAGCCGCACGACATGGGGACTCTGCCGGAAGACTGGTTTTTCCGATCAAGACTAAAGTTGCGTCACCTGCAACTCTTTGTGGCCCTTGGCGAGCAGGGCAACCTGCATCGCAGCGCCGAAGTACTGGGCATCAGTCAGCCGGCGGCCTCCCGGCTTCTGATCGAACTCGAGGAGCGTCTGGGCACCCCGCTGTTCGAGCGCCACGGTCGGGGCCTGTCGCCCAATCTCTATGGCGAACTGATGATCCGCCGCGCCCGGACCATCATCGACGAGCTCGAGCGCGCCGGGGAGGAGTTCAACGCCATCCGCGCCGGGCACGCAGGTCTGGTCCGGGTCGGCACGGTGATGGAGCCTGCCGTGGCCCTGCTGACCCGCGCCATCGAACAGATGCACGGCGAGCGACCGGGACTTCGTATCAACGTCCACGTGGACGTCAGCCGCGCCCTGATCTCCGGACTGCTAGACGGTCATTACAATTTTGTAATCTCTCGCATTCCGGCCGGCTTCTCGGGCGAGCACTTCGTGTTCGAGGAGATCGGCGAGGAGGAGATCTGCTTCGTCTGCAGCCGAAGCCATCCGCTGGCCGAGCAGCCGGTGCCGGATCTCTCCGCCATGGTCGACTATCCCTGGGCGCTGCAGCCCCCCGGTACCCTGATGCGCCAGCGCGTCGATGACCTGGTCCGCCACCGCGGTCTGGAACCGCCCCACTGGATCGTCGATACCTCGGATCTGACCACCTCTCTGGCGCTGGTCAACGCCTCGTCGTTTCTGACCGTGGCGACCCGCGGCGTGGCGGAACTCTTGTGCGATCCGCAGCGCTTTCGCATCATCGCACTGTCCAAACGTCTGAGCGTGCAGCCCTACGGACTGGTCAGTCTGCGCCGTCAGCAGCTGCCACCGGGCGTGGCCGCCATGATGCGCCTGCTGCGTCAGCTGATTCGCCAGACCCCGACCTGATTGGCGCGCCGTGGTCGCTTGCGGTCAAAGCCGTTACTCTGGTGAACTCTCTCCTGCTGACCGGAACGCCGATCATGACCACGCTTGCTCGCCGCATGGGGACGATTGCCCCTTCGGCCACCATTGAAATCTCGCGCCGCGCCGCCGAACTGCGCCGGGAAGGGCTCGATATCATCTCGCTTTCACAGGGCGAACCCGATTT
Organism: Kushneria avicenniae; assembly: GCF_900112585.1. Lineage (GTDB taxonomy): Bacteria > Pseudomonadota > Gammaproteobacteria > Pseudomonadales > Halomonadaceae > Kushneria > Kushneria avicenniae. The sequence continues at coordinate 259,852 of NZ_FOLY01000003.1, forward strand.
CGACACGCCCACGCACATCGCCCAGGCCGGCAAGCGCGCCATTGACGAGGGCCATACCCGTTATACCGATGTCGATGGCACGCCCGAGCTCAAGCAGGCGGTGGTGGCGAAGTTCGAGCGGGACAATGGCCTGCACTACGCCACCGATCAGATCTCGGTGGGCACCGGCGGCAAGCAGGTCATCTTCAACGCGCTGTTCGCCCTGATCGACCCGGATGATGAAGTCATCATTCCAGCGCCGTACTGGGTCTCCTATCCGGACATGGTGCGCCTGGCCGGCGGCATGCCGGTCTGTGTCGAGTGCGGCGACGACCAGGGCTTCAAGCTCACCCCCGAGCAGCTCGAAGCCGCCATCACTCCGAAGACCAAATGTCTGATCCTCAACTCCCCCGGCAACCCGACCGGCGCCGGCTATCACCGCGAAGAGCTTGTCGCACTGGGCGAGGTACTGAAGCGCCACCCCGGCGTGTTCGTGATCAGCGACGACATCTATGAGTATCTCGCCTACGACGACTGGGCCTTTGCCACCCTGGCCGCCGTAGTCCCCGAGCTGTTTGAGCGCGTGTTGACCGTCAATGGTGTGTCCAAGGGCTACGCCATGACCGGATGGCGCATCGGCTTTGGCGGAGGCCCGAAGGATCTTATTCGCGCCATGGCGATGCTGCAGGGTCAGATGACCACCAACCCGAGTGCGGTCTCGCAGGCCGCGGCCGTGGAAGCCCTCAATGGCCCCCGCGACTTTCTAACGGAGCATCTCGAAATCTTCCGCCAGCGCCGCGACATGTGCACCGAGGCCATCAATGCCATTGACGGTCTGTCGTGTCGCGCCCCTGAAGGTGCGTTCTATCTCTTTATCAGCTGTCAGGGACTGCTCGGTCGCCAGACCCCCGAGGGAGACGTGCTCGAAAGTGATGTGGACGTGGCGCAGTTTCTGCTCGAGCAGGCCCATGTGGCGGTGGTTCCGGGCACGGCCTTTGGTCTGGCCCCCTGGTGTCGCATCTCCTTTGCCGCCGCCACCGAACGTCTGGGGGAAGCCTGTGCGCGCATCGACCAGGCCTGCCGTACGCTGACAGCACCTGCCGTGAACGACTGAACCCGCGCTCGCCGGTCGCCTCTTCGGGGCGGCCGGCCGGCGGCGCGTTGATAATGTTTCTCATGTCGCCATAATGACGGCTTCACTTCCCCGATCGATTTCAGGCAGACACCCTTCATGGCATCCAGAACCCCTTCTCACCTCTCGCTGGCCGTCGTGCTGGCGCTGACGGCCGCCATCGGCCCCTTTTCGCTTGACGCCTATCTGCCTGCCTTTCCTGCCATGGCCGAATCGCTGGGCGTGTCGATCAGCGATGTCTCCCTGAGCGTATCGGTCTATATCTTCACGATGTCGATCGGTCAGCTCGTGGGCGGACCGCTGTCCGATCAGCTCGGACGTCAAAGGATCATGTTTTCCGGGCTGATCCTCTATAGCGTGGCCAGCCTTCTGATCTGGCAAAGCGAGCAGATTGAAAGCCTGCTGGCCTTTCGCGCCCTGCAGGCCTTTGCCGCCGGCTGGACGCTGGTGTCGGTGCCGGCGCTGGTGCGTGACCGTGTTCAGGGTGTCGAGGCCGCGCGTCTTTTCAGCCTGATCGGCCTGATCATGGTGGTGGCCCCGGGGATCGCGCCCACCGTGGGTGGGGCATTGCTGAGTCTGGGCGGCTGGTCGTTCATCTTTTTGTTTCTGGCGCTTTATGCCCTGCTGGTCATTCCGCTGCTGAAAATGGTGGCTTTCAAGGCGACCGACGCGGCACCCAAAGCGGCGCCGGGGCCGAAGGTCAATATCATCAGGCGCTACGCTCAGGTGCTGGCGACCCGTCAGGCACTGCCCTTTCTGTTCTGGCAGGCCGCCTCGTTTTCAGTGCTGATGATCTTTGTTACCCACGCCTCCTTTGTCTATCAGACCCACTTTGGCGCCAATGAGCACACCTTCGGGTTGCTGTTTGGCGCCAACGTGATCGTCATGCTGGCCGCCAATCTGACCAACCGCTCCCTGCTGGAGCGTTTCGGCTCACGGCGCATCCTGCGCGTGGCGACCTGCATTCAGGCCGCAGCCGTTGTCGCAGCGCTGCTGGCAAGTGTCTTCGAGGCACCGCTGTATCTCTTTTTGCCGACCATGATGGTCAGCATCGGCATGGTCGGCGCGATTGCCCCCAACATCCAGGCCTCGTTCATCGAGTACTTCGGGGTTAACAGCGGCACCGCCGCGGCGCTGCTGGGCGCCTCGCAGTTCGGCATTGCCGGCATGGTCAGCGCCCTGTCTTCCCGACTGCCGGAATCGGTAACCGCCGTGGTGCTGGCCATGGCGGCCAGTTCAGCGGTGTGTCTGTGGATGCTGGTGCTGTCACTGCGTCAGGAGCGCTCATGGACCTGAGCCTCATGTTCTAAACAACAGGGCCCGAGCCGCCTGCATGAATAATGCGCCATGCCCGGCTGAATCCTGCTCGCTTTTGTCGGCCGGGTTCGTCGGGTATGTTCACGGCTTGATCCACCGCCTGCTCACCGGACACCCTCTGATGCTCTCCGCTCTATTTCGCCCTGCGTTGCTGGTCCTGCTGCTCATGACGCCCACCCTTCAAGCGCATGCCAGCGACAGTGACGATCACTACCCGGTCACGCTGGACAACTGCGGCCGGCAGATCACGTTCGAAGCGCCGCCGCAGCGGGCGGTCAGCATCGGTCAGAACACCACCGAGATCCTGCTTTCGCTGGGGCTTGCCGATCACATGGCCGCCAGCGCCGTGTGGATCGGTGAGGTGCCGGACACGCTCAGAGCCGCCAACGATCGCGTACCGCGACTCTCCAGCACCGTTCCCGGGTTCGAAAGCGTATTGGGGCAAGATCCTGATCTGGTGGCGGCGCAGTTCGAAACCGATGTCGGCCCCCGGGGACGTGTGGCGAGCCGCGAGCAATTCGCCTCGCTTGGCGTGCCGACCTATCTCTCCCCGACCGACTGCGTGGGGCGGGTCTACGGCGGTGACGCCAATAGCGATGGCGCCCGCACGAAGGCGTTTGACATGGCGCTGGTCTACCGCGAAATCGAGGAGCTTGCCGACATTTTCGACGTGAGCAATCGCGGTAATGAGCTGATAAACACGCTGCAGGCGCGTGAGACCCGGGCGGTCTCTGAAGCCGCCGGCATGCCTCAGGATCTTTCCATGGTGTGGTGGTTTTCCAGTGCCGAACTCACGGGCGATGCCTGGGTGGCCGGAACACTGGGCGCGCCGGGCTATATCATGAAGACGCTGGGCGCGCACAACGTGATCGATAGCCATGAGGAGTGGCCGGCGGTGAGCTGGGAGCGCATCGCATCGATGGACCCGGACGTGATCGTGCTGGGCGAAATGAATCGTCGCAATTTTCCGGCCGACGATATCAGCCAAAAGATCGACTTTCTCGAGCATGACCCGGTCACCCGCGAGATGAGCGCGGTACGTCATCATCGCTTCATCGTGCTGGATGCCCAGGCGATGAACCCGACCCTGCGCACCGTCGAAGGCCTCGAAACCGTGGCCGAAGGTCTGAAGGGGCTGGGCCTGACCGATACCGACGCATCGAACGAAACCCCATGAGCCTGATCCCGGCCCGGTTTGCCCGCACCGGACACCGTCAGGGCCTGCATCTGGGCCTGATCGTGCTGGCGCTGGCCATTCTGACGCTGTCCATGGCGCTGGCCGTGTCGATCGGCGAGATCCATATTCCACTGATCACGACTTTCAAGGCACTGGGTAACGCGCTTGGGGTAAGTGAGTACCCACTTGATCGCATCCATGAGAGCATCATTCGCGAATATCGTCTGAGCCGGGCACTGGTGGCGGCCTGCTGCGGTGCCGGGCTGTCGCTGTGCGGGGCCATTTTGCAGGCGCTGCTGCGCAATCCGCTGGCCGAGCCCTATGTGCTGGGCATTTCGGCCGGCGCCTCGACCGGCGCAGTGGCCATTATGGTGCTCGGCGCGGGCGGCGGCGCGGTGGGTCTGTCGCTTGGGGCCTTTCTGGGGGCACTGGGGGCCTTCGCGGTCGTGCTGGCACTGTCCCGCGGCGCTTCGAGCAGCCCCAACCGAATCATTCTGGCCGGCGTTGCCGGCTCTCAGCTGTTCAACGCGCTCACGGCCTGGGTGATCAGCACCTCGGCGAGTGCCGAACAGGTGCGCGGCATCATGTTCTGGCTGCTGGGCAATCTGGGCGGGGTACGCTGGCCGGATGTGACGCTGGCGCTGTCGGTGGTGCTACCGGGCTTTGTGATCTGTCTGCTGTTTGCACGGGCGCTGGACGCCTTTACCTTCGGTCAGGACGCCGCCGCCGCACTGGGCATTCCGGTCGGCGCCGTACGACTGATCCTGTTTGCCATCACAGCGCTGATGACCGCCACCATGGTCAGCATGGTCGGGGCCATCGGCTTTGTGGGCCTGGTCATTCCTCACGCCGCACGCTTTATTGTCGGCACGGCGCACGTGCGTCTGCTGCCGGCCTCACTGTTGATCGGCGCGATCTTCATGGTACTGGCCGATATCGTCTCACGAGTGATTCTGCCGCATCAGAGCCTGCCCATTGGCGTAGTGACGGCACTGGTGGGGGCGCCGGTCTTTGCCCTCATCCTCTACCGCGCCAGACCGCCGCTATGACAAAAGCGATTACTTACTTACCCGGGGAGGCGTGAGATGTCGATCCAGGCCCACGGGGTGAGCTGGTCCACGGCCGGCCGCCTGATTGTCGATGACGTCAGCCTTGCCATCACCCCCGGCGAAACCGTCGGGCTGCTCGGCCCCAACGGCTCGGGGAAGTCGTCGCTGTTGCGACTGCTTTGCGGCCTGCGTCGCGCGACCGAAGGCGTCGTGACCTTTGACGATGCCCCGCTTGAACAGCTGAGCCGACGCGAGATCGCACGGCGGCTGGCGCTGGTAGAGCAGAACGCCACCACCGATGCCGATGTCACCGTACTGGATGTGGTGCGCCTTGGCCGCACTCCATGGCGCTCGATCCTCAGCGGCTGGCACGAGGAGGACAGCGCCGCCGTCGAGCAGGCGCTTGCTCAGGTCGGGATGACCACGAGGCGTCATCAGAGCTGGCACACGCTGTCCGGCGGCGAGCGCCAGCGTGTCCACATTGCCCGAGCGCTCGCCCAGCGCCCGCAGGAACTGCTGCTCGACGAGCCCACCAACCATCTGGATATTCAGCACCAGCTGGAAATTCTCGCCCTCGTTCGGCGCCTGTCCACCACCTGCGTCATGGCACTGCACGATCTCAATCTGGCGGCCATGTTCTGCGACCAGCTGGTGCTTTTAAAGGAAGGCCGCCTGGCCGCAGCCGGCAAACCGGAGTCAGTACTGACTTCGCAGCGCATTCTTGAGGTCTATGGCGTGGAGACCGTGATCGAGCGCTCTCCCCATCACGGCTGCCTGCACGTGCACTATCTGCCGCGACGGGACACGAGCACCCAGGCACCCCTCACACCATATGCCTGACCCGCTGCCAGGCATAACCCAGATGCTCTCCCAGTGCGGCCACCAAAGCGTTTTCGTCGCGACGCTCAAGCGCTGCCATGATCAGCTCGTGCTCCTGCACTGCCGCGGCCCATTTTTCAGGGCCGTCATGGCCGATAAACCGGATACGCTTGAGCTTTGACTGCAGGGAAGCATGCATCTGTACCAGCGGTTCATTGTGGGAAAGCGCCACGATGGCGGTGTGAATCTGCTGATTTGTCTTGTAATAATCGAGCCGATTTCCCGAATGATAATGGGTGATCATGTCATCATGCAGCGCTCGCACCTCAATGATCTCTTCCTGTGTGGCACGCTCACAGGCCAGCCGTGCCGCCAGCTCCTCCAGTGAACGAATCAGCACCAGCATGTCCTCGACATCCCGCGCTGAAAACTGACGCACGCGGGCCCCACGCTGGGGCACTAGCTCGACCAGCCCTTCACTGGCCAGAAAGCGCAGTGCCTCTCGCAGCGGCGTACGCGACACCCCCAGCGTTTCGCACAGGGGCCCTTCATAAATCCGCTCACCCTGCTCCAGCTCGCCCTCAATGATCATGTCGCGCAGGTGACTGGTAATCGCATCGTGCAGCGAATGCCGGGAAATGGCACCAGCAGCGTCACGAAGGTCCCGTGTCTTTGTCATCTCGTATCCTCTCGCCCGGCGGTTGAATCGGTAAGCCCGGGCCTTTCCATATAGTCTGACAGGACATGGCTGCCAGACGCTCGTCGATTTCCCGAAGGCGTACGGCATCATTTCAGGGAAGGCGATAAAACGAACCACGACTTATGACCAGGACCAGAACCATGTTTCTGGGACCAACGTATAATGTATACATTATGCATTAAGGCGCACGCTCATCGTCAAGCTGCTTTCCTGTTCGTTCACGATGAGACACGACATGACCAACACGCCACACGCCTCTGAAACGCACCGTCCCCTGATTGCACTTGCCATGGGGGATCCTGCCGGTATCAGTCCGGAACTGACGGCCCGCCTGGCCGCCGATGAGCAGGTCAATGCCGCCGCCAGACTGGTTATCATCGGTGACCGACGCATATTTGATGAAGGCGCCCGTGCAGCAGGACTTTCCCCGGAACTGGTCGACACTACCCTTGAGGCGTTGAAGGGCAGTGCACCGGATAAGGTCGCCTTCGTGGATCTTGGCCACCTGACGCCTGAAGAGATCGAGCAGGGCGTTCCATCGCTGGCAGGCGGCACGTTCTGCTCACGCAATTTCAATGAAGCACTGGCACTGGCCGGCGACGGCCATGTCGAAGCGGTCTGCTTTACGCCGTTCAACAAGCAGGCCATGCGCTATGCCAACCCCGACTACGACGACGAGATTCGATTTGTAACTCGCGCCATTGGCTTCGAGGGCAAGGCACGTGAATTCAACATTCTGGACAACATCTGGAATGCGCGGGTGACCTCGCATATCCCGCTGGCAAAGGTGGCCGAATCGCTGAGCCCGGGCGCCATCCTCGAGGAGCTGGCGCTGACCGATCAGTGTCTGCGCCAGTCCGGGATCGAGTCGCCGCGCATCGCCGTGGCAGGGCTCAACCCTCACGCCGGTGACGGTGGCAATTTCGGCAGCGAAGAGGAAGAGATCATTGCCCCCGCCGTTGAACAGGCCGCCGAACGCGGCATCGAAGCCGTCGGCCCCTTTCCCGCCGACACCGTCTTTCTTCGGGCGCCACGCGAGGGTTACCACGCGGTGCTGACCATGTATCACGACCAGGGCCAGATCGCGATGAAGCTGATGGGCTTTGACAGCGGCGTCACCATGCTGGGCGGCTTCCCGTTCCCGGTCTGCACGCCCGCGCATGGCACCGCCTATGACATCGCCGGTCGCGGCATTGCCGATATTGGCGCCTCGCGCCAGGCCCTGCTGCTGGCCGCAAAAATGGCCTCACGCCTTCAGCAACAAGCGACCGCCTGAAAGGCGATCATTCACGCTTCAAGCAGCGCGCTGTCCTGATCAGACAACGACCGATACAGGCAGCGTCCGATAATGCAGTGACGCTCACCGGGAGAAGCACATGAAAGTTTCCGTACTGGCGGCCGGCATGGTCGCACTGGGTCTGGCAGCACATGGACAGGCCTCGGAGTTCCCGAACGATACGATCGAGGTGGTCACCCACTCCGGCGCCGGCGGCGGCACCGACCTGACCGCGCGTGCCATGATGCGCTCGGTTGAACCGCTAATGGAGACCGATATGGTCATCGTCAACAAACCCGGCGGCGCAGGTGATGCGTCACTGAAATATCTTGGTCAGCGCCCGGCAGATGGCTATACCGTCCTGACCTGGACCACCGGCCACGCCGTGCGTCAGGCCAAAAATGGCGAGACCGAGGCCACCGGACTGATCCCGATTGCACGTGCCACCAACGACCCTCAGGTGCTGATGACCAAATGCGGCGCCTATGAAGACGCCAAGTCGTTCATTGATGCCCAGAAGGACAAGGCGCTGCGCTATGGCGTCACCCATGTGGCCAACATTGACGATGTCTCTGCCTTCATGTTCGGCAGAGCGGCCGATATCGCTCAGCCCAATATCGTCTCCTTCAAGGGGGGTGGCGAGCTGCAGACCAACCTGGTCGGCGGCAATATCGACGTAGCGGTCATGAACTACGGCGAAGCCTCGTCACAGATCGAGGCCGGTACCATCTGCCCGATGGTGGTCATGTCCGACGAGCCGCTGGCAGAAGCCCCGGATGTGGCCACCACCGAGCAGTTGGGCATCGATGCCAATTATTCGACCGTGCGCGGTTTCGCAGTACGTGAGGGTACCCCCGACGCCGTGGTCGAAAAACTGCGTACCGTCATGATGGAAGGCATGCAGGACGAAGAGTTCGGTAAATTCCTGACCAGCACCATGGGGCTGGATCCGAAGACGTCCGTCGCCGGCGCTGAAGTCTGGGGAGAACAGATGGACAGTTCTGTGGCCCGAATGAATCAGGCGCTGATCGAGCTTGGGTATATCAAGCCCTGAGGCATGCAGTAGATGACAGGCAGGAGGACGGGTGGTCGTACTGACCACCTGCCCATTACTGACATCCCTTTCATGTGATCGAGGTCTTCATGCGAAGTACCTTTACCCTGCGCGCTGCCATCCCCCTGGCGGTTGTCACGCTGGTGGCTCTGCTGGCCATACTGCGCGCCTTCAGCTTTGACGAGGTGCCAGCCATTCTGGCGCGCGGCATGCAGCCGGCCACCTTTCCGCAGTTGGTCGCCGGTCTGACCGTGGCCCTGGCGCTCATCGCTTTCCTGCAGGATCTGCGTCACCCGCCGGCGCCGCAAACCGCACTGCCACGCATCTACTATCTCACCTTGATCCTGATGGCGCTGTTTGCCGCTTTGCTGGTGCTCAATCTTTTTCTGGTGGCGCTGATCGCTGTAACGCTTGGGGCCGCCCTGATGTGGGGTGAACGTCGGCCGCTGATGCTGATCATCATGGCGCTGGCACCGCTGGCGGCGATCGTGCTGTTCGATATGGTCTTTGAGGTTCGCTTCCCGCGTAGTCCGCTCATGAATCTTTATTATCAATGGAGCTGAGCCATGGATCTGATTCTCTCCGGATTTGGCGCGCTGGCCGACCCCGATCTGCTCCTGCTGATCGTGATTACCACCCTGGCAGGAACCGTGATCGGCGTGCTGCCCGGGCTCAGCGGCACCACCGGTGCCGCGCTGGTACTGCCTTTCACCCTGACCATGGACCCCATCTCGGCGGTCGTGGTGCTGGCCACCATTTATGGCTCCTCAACGTTTGCCGGCTGTATCACGGCGATACTGATCAATACCCCCGGGACCTCCGCCTCGGCCACCACCTGCCTGGACGGCTACCCACTGGCCCGCAAGGGCGAAGCAGGCCGGGCCATCGGCATTGCAACACTGTCCTCAAGCTTCGGGGGCGTGATCAGTGTGCTCTTTCTGCTGTTTGCCGCTCCGCTTCTGGCCGGCATCGCCTATCAGTTCGGTCCGCCCGAGTACTTTGCGCTGACCATCTTCGGTCTGTCGATGCTGGCCACCATTGGCGGCGGGTCACCGGCCAAAAACCTGATCGCCGGCGCGCTGGGCGTGCTGATCGCCACCGTCGGCGTGCATCTGGCCACCGGCATCGAGCGCTACACCTTTGGCAGCGACGCGCTCTACGACGGTATCGGTTTCGTACCGATCATGATCGGCCTTTTCGGCATTGCCGAATTTCTGCGTCAGTCCACCGAGCTGGGGGTCAAGCGCGAAGTCATTGGCATGAGCGCCACACGACTGCCCTCCTGGGCCGATATCCGACGCATCAGGAATACCGTCCTGCGCTCTACCGGCATCGGTACCTTCATCGGTGTCCTGCCGGCAGAAGGGGCGACCATCGCTTCGATGATCAGCTACAACGAGGCGCGGCGTACTTCCAAAAACCGGGAGGAGTTCGGCCATGGCGCCATCGAAGGCGTCGCGGCGTCCGAAGCGGCCAATAATTCGGCGGTCGGCGGCTCGCTGGTGCCGACCCTGGCGCTCGGCATTCCCGGCAGCCCTACCGCCGCCATCATCCTGGCCGGCCTGCTGGCACAGGGCGTACAGCCCGGACCCACTCTCTTCAACGAGCAAACCAATCTTTTAAGCGCGCTTTTTGCCGCGCTGTTGCTGGGCAATATCCTGTTCATTGGCGTAGGTCTTGGCGGTGCCAGAATCTATGCCCGCATCACTCAGATGCCGATACCGATCCTGTGGCCGCTGGTGTTCATGTTCTCGGTACTCGGTGCCTACGCTATTCGCCAGTCGGTGTTTGATATCTACATTACGCTGGCCTTCGGGGTGATCGGGTTTCTGATGCAGCGCTACGGCTTTTCAGTGGTATCGCTGGCCATTGGCCTGGTGCTGGGCGCCATGGTGGAACAGCGTCTGGACCAGAGTGTCGCGATGTATGACGGCAACTGGCTGTTGATGTTCACCCGCCCCATCGCACTGGCGTTTTTTGCCCTGACGCTTCTGACCCTTTGTGCGCCGCTGCTCGCCCGATGGCGACAGAAAAGAAAGGCCCATCATGGCGGATTTGAACAGCGAGCACGCTCCTGAAGTCCGCGTGCCGATCATGGTCTGCTACTGCCCGACGCTTGCCGTCGGGTTTTTATATCCCTCTCAATCAGCGCTGACTGCAAATGGGCGCAAGCCGCTCAAACCTCTCCTTCAGGGTCTCTTAAGCCCGAAACAGGTCTTTTCCAGCACAGTGACGTCTAGAAGCAGAATGTCACATGACGAAATCCAGAATAATCAATCGATGAGGACGAAGCATTTCTCCTCTGAAAGCAAGGGATTATGGGGCATGAGCGGCACATCATCCGACGACAGAGGGCGGACAACGCTCGGCGTGCTGTCCGGTGCACTGGCCAGAAAGGCACGCAGATCCGTAACATCACGCGTCAATGACAAACTGTATATCTCACTCGTTTATCGGCGTGAATTCGGCCGGTTTCCGAATCTGAACAACCCGCAGACCTTCAATGAGAAGATCTGTTGCCGGCGTTTTGATCCCGAACCGGTCTATACGATCCTGAGCGACAAGCATGCGGTGCGTGACTATGTGGCGGCCACCGTGGGTGACGAATATCTGATTCCGTGTCATGGCCATACCACCGAGCTGACCCCGGAGCTGTATCAGGCGCTACCGGAAAGCTTTGTCATGAAGGGCAACCACGGCTCGGGCTTCAATCTGCTGGTGCGCGACAAGCACACCTACTCCTGCCAGCAGCTGGCAGGCATCGGCCGACACTGGCTGGCCGCCGATTACTATCTCGTGAGCCGCGAGTCTCATTACCGCAGGATTCAGCCCCGGCTGTTGTTTGAAAAGCTGCTGCTGGATGAATACGACCGTCCGCCTATGGACTTCAAGTTCTACTGTTTTCGACGCCCAGACCGGCGCGACCCCGAGATCTATATCGAAGTGGTGCAGGACCGCTTCACCGACTTTGCCGTGGATTACTATGACGTCGACTGGAACCTGGTAGAGGTCGTTCAGGAGAAGTTCACCACCGGGCGGCGTCTCCCGAAGCCTGAAAAGCTTGATGAGGCCATTGAGGTGGCCAAAAGACTCTCGGAAGGGTTTGACTTTGCCCGGGTCGATCTTTATCTGACGGCCGGGCACGTCTACTTTGGCGAGATCACCTTCACCCCGACCGGGGGGCTCAAGAACTTCAGAACGCCCGCACATGATCGATGGTGGGGCCAGCTGATGCAGCCACTGAGAAAACCCTTCACACCAATGCCATATCCCGAGACGGTCGACATGCCCTGGCCCGACATCGAATAACGCTTCACGCCCGCCAGGTCGCCAGAAGCCCGGCCACGAACACGAAAAGCCCACCAAACAGGCGATTGAGCAGGCGCTGCTGGCGCGGTGAGCGCAGCCAGCGCGCCACCAGGGTGGCCAGACCGGCAAAGCCGCACATCACCAGAATATCGATCCCGATCATGGTCGCCCCCATGACGGTCAACTGCGTCACCCGCGACAGCGCCGGGTCAAGAAACTGCGGCAGCAGCGCGATCATGAAAATGGTGGCCTTGGGGTTGGTCACATTGACCAGCACGCTTTTCCAGAAGCGCGTGAGCGCCGCCTCACGAGGCGCATCACCTGAGGAGGCCTCGATATCCATGGCCTTCTCGCGCCATTTGCTGATACCCAGATAGATCAGATACGCCACGCCCACCCATTTGATCACCATGAAGGCAAGCTCTGACGAGGCCAGCAGCGCCCCCAGACCGGCCCCCACCACCAGAATCTGGATGCCAAGCCCCACCTGAAGACCCAGAATGGCCGGCAGGGTTCGCTTGAGCCCATAGCGCAGACCGTTGGACATGGTGTTGATGGCGCCCGCCCCGGGAGTAATGCTGATCAGAATGGAGGCGGCCAGAAAGGCCCAGAAGAGTTCAGCGGACATGACGGCATTCCCAGGGCAGGAGACAGGAGGGGCCTATATTACGCCGATGCCTTCGATGGAGAAATATCGCCCATCGACTCTGACAGGCTTCATCACCGTGTTTTGGTGCCTTCCGGCATCACGTCCGGCACAGCTCGGTCATCAGCGCCGCCAGCGTTTCAAGCCTTGAGGCCGGCATGCGCACGCTCGGCCCGGCGATGCCAAAGCCGGCCCGCAGCTCGCCCTCTTCCAGCCAGGGAACGGCCACGGCATTGAGCCCCGGCAGATAGTTTTCCTCATCCACGGCATAGCCGCGCTCGGCGATGCGATCGATCTCACCGGCAACATCAGGGCCGATTCGACTGGCATGCAATGACAACAGCTGCTGTCTGAGTATCGGCATGAAAGCCAGAAACAGCAGACCAATGGCCGAGCCTTCCATCGGTGTGCGCTCCCCCTGCTGACTGGAAGCGCGCAGGGTTTCAGGGCTTTCGATGGCATCCAGAAAGAACACCTCATCGCCGGAGGGCACCGCCATAAACACCGTCTCACCGCTGGCCTCGGCCATGGCTTCAAGGCGTGGGCGCAGCCGTCGACGCAATCCGCTGTCATCACCGGCAATGCGCGCGAGATTAAGAATACGGTCCCCCAGATAGTAACGGGTGTCGTTCGGCCGACGGCGCACGTATCCGAGCGCCCCCAGCGTCTTGAGAATGTTGTGCGCTGTTGTGGTCTTGAGTTCGGTGGCCTCGGCAATCTGCTGCAGGCGCAGGTTACCGCCGGCATGGGCAATGCATTCCAGAATATGGAGTGCCCGCTCAATGGACTGGATCATGGACAAAAACCTTCCGAAATATTCACTATTATTGAATATTTATAACTTATTTGAAAAATATTTCTTTGATACTAAATTTAACGTTATTCACACTTGGATAAAGGATCGCCTTTTTCATCGCCGCACGCGGCAATCCAGAAGGGAGTTCAACATGACACGTTCCATGATGGCTCGCATTACGCCTGTCGAGGGTCAAACGTCGCAGGTCAGGCATCACGTTGAAGCGCTGGCCCGCCGGGTACGCCGGGAGGCCGGCAATATCCGCTTCGAAACCCACGAGGCCAGCGACGCCTCGGGTTTTGTCATCATCGAGGAGTACCGCGACGACGACGCCTTCCAGCGCCATCTGGCCATGCCACATACGCAGCAGTTCAATGCGGCGCTCGAGTCGCTTGCCGAAGGCGGCGCTTCCAGTGTTACCGAGCTTGCGCCACTCGGCGAGCCGGACGATTCACCTGCCGACATTCGCGCCATTGATCACGTCGGCCTGACCGTGCCGGATGTCCAGGCTGCGTCGCTCTTTTTTGCCGACGCCTTCGGCGCCCGTCGCGTGTATGACGTGCTACCGCGCGATGGCGACGACATGGCGGGCGAAGGTCCGGAAAAGGAGCTCGGCCTGAGCGCCGGCACCCGCATCGTGCACATGCGGTTGATGCGCATCGGCAACGGTCCCTGTCTCGAAATCTTCCAGATGGAAGATGGCGAGCAGCAGGCACCACCACGACTGCAGGATATCGGCCTGACCCACTTTGGCCTCTATGTCGATGACATCAAGACTGCCGTACAGCGTTTTGAGGCTGCCGGCGGCGAGCTGCTGTCGCCGACCCACCCGCTTGCCGGCGTGGAGAACGGGCCCCGTAACGCCGGCGTCTATGGCCGTACCCCCTGGGGAATGCTGGTCGAACTGCTGAGCTACCCGGACGGCATCGACTATTCGAACACGCCCGGCAACGCCGACGAGGCCAAAACCCTGCGCTGGACCCCACACCCCTGAGGTATTTCGCCATGATCAAGATGACCATGCTGCTCAAACGCCACCCCGATATCAGCCATGCCGAGTTCGTGCGCCACCATATCGAGACCCACGGCCCGCTGTTTCGCTCCATTCCGGAAGCCGCGCAGCATGTGCTGCGCTATATCCAGACCCATCCGTCGGAGGGGGATTTTCCCGTACCGCAGGCCGACTTCGACGGCACCGCCGAGCTCTGGTTCGACAGCATTGAAGGCATGCAGGCCGTACTGGGCTCAAAAACCTACAAGGAGAAGGTCTTCCCTGACGAGCAGACCTTTCTCGATCACGACAACACCCTGATTCTGGTCGGCGAACAGACCGAAATCATCGCCTCTTGAACACCGATGGAGCCCCGGCTCTACACTCTTTTTTCATCAAACCATCACGCAAGGAGTGGCCCCATGGTCAGCAAAACCGAGATTCATGCCCAGCAGCAGGAACTGCCCGGCAAGGAAGGGCTGATGCAGCCGCCCGCCGAGTTCATCCGCCCGGGCTATCGCGGCAGCGGCAAGCTGGAAGGCAAAATTGCCCTGATTACCGGTGCCGACAGTGGCATCGGTCGCTCAGCGGCGATCCACTTCGCCCGTGAGGGCGCCGATGTGGCCGTGATGTATCTCAGCGAGGAAGACGATGCTGAAGAGACAAAGCGGCTGGTGGAAGCCGAGGGTCAGCGCTGCCTGCTGATCGCGGGTGATCTTCGTGATGCCGCCTTTTGCCGGGCATCACTGCAGAAAGTGATCGATCACTTCGGTGGACTCAACATCCTGGTCAATAACGCCGGCACCCAACAGGTCAGCACCAGTCTGACCGAGCTGAGCGACGAGCAGTGGGAGCAGACCTTTGCCACCAACATGCACGGCATGTTCTACCTGACCAAGGCCGCGCTGCCGTATCTGGGCGAAGACGATGCGATCATCAATACCGCCTCGGTGAACGCCTATATCGGTCCCGACTTTCTGGTCGACTATAGTGCCACCAAGGGCGCGATCATCAGCTTCACCCGCTCGCTCTCCAACCAGGTCGTGGGTCGCGGCATTCGGGTCAACGCGATCGCCCCCGGGCCGGTCTGGACGCCGCTTCAGCCGGCCACGCTGGGCGCCCACGACCCGCAGATGCTGGAAGATTTCGGCTCGGAGACACCCATGGGCCGCGCTGCCCAGCCCTGGGAGCTGGGGCCATGCTATGTGTTTCTGGCCTCGCTGGACGCCGCTTTCATGAGCGGCCAGACGCTGCATCCCAACGGGGGTGTCGTGGTCAACGGCTGATCCCTGCCGGCCGGAAGACCGGGGAGTGCCCGCAGGCACCCTCCGGTCGACCAGGGTGGCATGGACATTTGTGTGCTCCGGCCTCATCAATGGTGGCCGACATCTCACTACCCGGGGCGAAGGAGGCCCTGCCCGATATGCCCGGAACAACATCGAACCTTCCCCCGCATCAGAACAGCTGGCTGGATCGCCCCTCGCATCATCACTGGCTCGAGGCCGAGGGTGAGCGCCTGCTGGCCTTCTACCGTGCCTCTCGCCATCCCGAATGCGGCTTCGCGGCGCTGGATGACCAGGGGCGCCTGCCCGACGGCGCGCGCCCCGACACCATGATCACGGCGCGCATGACCCACTGCTACGCACTGGCGGCCATGCGCGGTGAACCAGGCGCCATGCCACTGGTAGCGCACGGCGTGGTGGCACTGCGGGGTGCCCTGCACGACAGCGAACACGGTGGCTGGTATGGCGCGCTACCACGCGAGGGCGAGACACAGACCAAGCAGGCCTATATCCATGCTTTTGTGGCACTGGCCGCCGCCAGCGCCTGGCAGGCCGGCCACGAAGAGGCCGGCCCGCTGCTTGATGACATCATCGATATCCTCGAGACGCACTTCTGGGATGAACACGAAGGGCGGCTGCGTGAAGGCTTTTCTCGTGACTGGTCCGAGGATGAGGCCTATCGTGGCGGCAACAGCAACATGCACGCCACCGAAGCCTTTTTGCAGCTCGCCGACGTGCTTGAGGACGCCAAATGGCGTCAGCGTGCCCTGTCGATCATCGAAAGGATCATCCACGCCCATGCCCGGCCCAACGATTATCGCGTGGTCGAGCACTTCGACAGCCACTGGCAGGAGTGGCGCGACTACAACCAGGACAAGCCCGGCGACCCGTTCCGCCCTTATGGTGCCACGCCGGGCCACGCCTTCGAGTGGGCACGACTGCTGCTGCACCTGGAAGGCAGCCTGCTGCGCCATGGTGAGCCCGCCCCGGGCTGGCTGATCGAGGACGCCCGTGGTCTGTTTCACAGCGCCACCGAACTGGCCTGGCACGTCGATGGCGAGCCCGGGCTGATCTATACCCACGACTGGGACAATCAGCCGGTGGTGCACGAGCGCATGCACTGGGTCGTGGCCGAAGCATCCTCCACCGCCGCCATGCTGCTCAAGCGCACCGGCGATGAGGGCTACGAGCGCTGGTATCGCTGCTTCTGGGACTACATCGACCGCTTCATGATCGATCGCGAGCATGGCAGCTGGGCGCAGGAAGTTGACCGCCACAACCGCCCTTCGAGCAGCGTCTGGTCCGGCAAGCCGGATCTCTATCACGCCTATCAGGCCACGCTGCTGCCACGCCTGCCGCTGGCGCCTACCCTGGCGCGGGCGATCGCTGACGGCGCCCTCTAGCCCGGAGATGAGGTCCCGGCCCTTTGGCTTGAGCCCTGGCTGAAGGCGCCGGGCATCGACACGACAGACGT
Source organism: Kushneria avicenniae (assembly GCF_900112585.1). GTDB lineage: Bacteria > Pseudomonadota > Gammaproteobacteria > Pseudomonadales > Halomonadaceae > Kushneria > Kushneria avicenniae. Next base: position 276,854 of record NZ_FOLY01000003.1, read on the forward strand.
GCGAGGCTGGATCGATCCCAACCCTATCGATTCAGCCCTTCGGGAGAATGCCCATGCGTATCGCGCCGTTGCTGTCGCCTGTCGTTGCCCTGATGCTCACCTCGCCGGTCATGGCCGAGCCGGTCCCTGTCGGTCCGCCCAACGCCCCTGATCAGACGCCAGCCTTCGAGGGCCAGACCCGCGCGCCGCAGCTGGAGGGCACGGTCCGCCTCGATACGCAGACCGTGGCCGACGGTCTCGAACATCCCTGGGGGATGGCCTTTCTTCCCGATGGCAACATGCTGGTGACCGAACGCCCCGGGCGCCTGCGCCTGATCACACCCGAGGGTGATATATCAGAGCCGATCAAGGGCCTGCCCGAGGTGGATGCCAGAGGCCAGGGTGGACTGCTGGATGTCAGTCTCGGCCCCGATTTCGACACCGAGCGATGGGTCTATCTGAGCTACGCCGAGCCACGTGGCAACGCCGAAAACGCCACCGCCGTAGCACGCGGCAGGCTCAACGAAGACAGCACACGCCTGACCGATGTCGAGACGATCTTCCAGCAGCAGCCGGCCTGGGCGTCCACCAAACACTTTGGCTCCAGGCTGGTCTGGGGCACCAACGGCATGCTCTGGATCACGGTCGGTGAGCGCTCACTTGTCGAGCCACGCCAGCTGGCGCAGACACTGGACAACACGATCGGCAAGGTGGTCAGGATCAACGCCGACGGCTCGATGCCCGACGATAACCCCTTCGTGGGTCGCGATGAGGCGCGGGATGACATCTGGTCGCTTGGTCACCGTAACGTGCAGGGTGCCGCCCGCCATCCACAGACCGGCGAGCTCTGGACCATCGAACACGGCCCGAAGGGCGGCGACGAACTCAATCGTCCCGAACCCGGCCTCAACTACGGCTGGCCGGTGATCACCTACGGCGAGGATTATTCCGGTGCGCCCATCGGCCAGGGCATCACCCAACAGGACGGCATGGAGCAGCCGGTCTATTATTGGGACCCGGTCATCGCGCCCGGTGACATGACCTTCTATACCGGCGACCGCTTTGACGGATGGCAGAACAATATCCTGATCGCCTCCCTCGAACCGGGAGGCATTGTGCGCCTTACGCTGGAAGAGGGCCGGGTGACCGGCGAGGCGCGCTATCTGGAAGAACTGGGACGCGTACGCGATGTCGATCAGGGGCCGGACGGGGCGCTGTGGGTGCTCACCGATAAAGGCGATGGCGCACTGATTCGCGTCGTACCAAAGGAGTAACCACTTACCCACCGATGACAGCGCCCGCGTGATCAACCACCGCGCGGGTGCTGTCGTCCATCAGGTGATGCAGTCCCACATTACGTTGCCGTGGGGCGTCTGCAGCAAGAGTGCCCGCTGGCCGATGCCGAATCCTGGCGTGCTGAGAAGGCTCAAAAGCCCGGGAACGAGCTGCTCGAACACGTTGGCATGCTGTGCCAGAAGTGCCTAGGGGCGGGTCCAGCGCTGCCCGTCAGCCGGCACGTACTGACGCTCGTCCTCACAGACAGGGCAGCTTGTAGGTGGGTGCTCACTATCAATGTACTGCACGCCACAGGTAGTGCATAGAAACCCTGGCGCTATCATCATGCCCGTCTCCCGAGACCAGAGCCCGTTGCTGCGATTCAGGGCAGGGATGACACCGTTTACCCTGAACTGCTGCCCGGCGCATAAAAATACCCCCGGCTTTCACTGGGGGTATTCAACGAATCGGCGACTCTTTCAGGGCTAGTAGCCCGAATCTTCCACAACCCGACCCGACAGGGCATTGGCCGCGCAGATCTGGGCCAGATGGCTGAGCCCCTGAGGCACATTGCCCAGATGCTCACCGGTGGAAGGATCGACCATCTCGGTCAAAAGCCCCAGGTTGCCGTTGGTGGCCTCGAGCGCCTCGTCCATCAGTTCGCGGGCCTCCTCCTTCTCGCCCAGCGCTGCCAGCGCCTCGACCATCCAGAAGGAGCAGGCGACAAAGGCCCCTTCTTCCTCGTGCGCGCCGGAGTAGCGATAGATCAGCGCGCCGCGACCCAGCTCCTGGCGGATGGCACGATAGGTCGAGAGCATGCGCTCGCGATTGACCTCGGCGCCGAAGCGATGGGTCAGACACAGGGCCGCATCCAGCCCTTCCACACCTTCATGAAAGACATAGGCGCCGCGCGCTTCCGACCAGCAGTGCGCTTCGATCCACTCGGCGATGCGATGGCGCTCGCGCTCCCAGCGATCTTTCCAGGTAATTTCGATGTGGCCCTGTTCGGCCAGCTGTACCGCATGAGTGAGTGCCAGCCAACAGGCCATCTTGGAGTGCGTATAGTGCTGATAGTCGCCGGGCAGCTCCCAGATGCCTGCATCGCGCACGCGCCAGCGATCGGCACACTGATTGGCCAGATCCTCCAGCAGCCGGGCCGTCTTGATATCGATGATGTGGCCGGCATCGATAAACAGCGACGCCGTGGCCAGCATGTCGCCGTACATGCCCAGCTGGATCTGGTCGCGGGCGTTGTTGCCGACCCGCACCGGCTGAGAGTGCTTGTAGCCGGTCATCATCGGATAGGTTTCGGCCGGAATCAGCTCCCCCTGGAGCGTATAGCACACCCGCATATCCGGTCCGTGACGACGAATCGTCTGGGTCAGCCACGAAAAGGCCGCCTGCGACTCCTCGATGGCCCCGGCATGTACAAAGGCCTTGATGACCATGCAGGCGTCGCGCACCCAGGCGTAGCGATAGTCATAGTTCTTGTCACCACCGAGACGCTCCGGTAGCGAGGTGGTCGCCGCCGCGGCGATCGCACCGCTGGGCGAATAAAGCAGGAACTTCAGCGCCAGCGCCGAGCGGTAGACCCACTCGGGATATTCACCGTTGAAGTTCAGCTTGTCGATCCAGTCACGCCAGGCGAAATCGCTGACCTCGATACGCTCATCAATGCTGTCGATCGAGGGCACCGCCAGCGGCTGTCCCTCGGCGGCAAGCAGCGCCACCATCGAGCGGTGCCCCTCGCGGGCGGTGAGCGTGCCCCGGGCGTAGCGGTCACAGCACTCGCTGATCTCCACGTCATCGGAGCAGCGCAGCATCGCCATCAGATGGCCAATGTTGTAGACCCGTCCAATGGTGGTCTCCTGCAGCCAGGGGCTGACCGTTTCAGTGCGGGTGCCAGCGTGAAAGCAGATATCGAACGCCACCTCGCCCTCGAGCCCTTCCACGCGACGGGCCAGCTCGCACCAGGGCAGACGCCCGGCGGTGTTGCTGTTGATCGATTCGGTGACCCGCGCCTTGCCGCCCTCGGTGACGAAGGTGGTTTCCAGCACGTTGCTGTTGTTGCGATAGTGACGCTCGACGCGGTAGTCATCGCGCGGGGTGAGCGAGAAGTAACCGCCCACTTCGGGTTCGAGCAGCCGGTCGAAAAGCGGCGGATCATCCATGCTCGGCGCACACCACCAGTCAATGGCGCCATCCAGGGCGATCAGGGCTACCGAACGCCCTTCACCAATGGCGGCATAATCACCCAGCGGGGCAAAGCCATCTTCCCGGGCAGGATTGGCAACCTGTCTTTTGGTCATCGACACACATTCCTTGATTTCAAACGCCACACCTCATGTGCAGCCGATGGATCACGAGTGCGCCGACCGGCCACCGTGCAGGGCGGATTTCCGGCGCGCATCGCAGTAATAGATATGGATTAACCTTTACTGTGGACGCCCGGTCGCCATGACGCCAATGTCATCACGCTGCGTTAAGCTGAAGACCCCGGCCCACGGGCGCTTGTTCAACGCTACCCGGGGTGCCATGCCGGTGGCTGAACCGGTTCGGCCCGGCTTTCTCGCACGACGACTCTGGACATCGCATGATCTTTCTTCTTTATCTCGCACTCGGCATCGTGGCCGGCATTCTGGCGGGGCTCTTTGGTGTGGGCGGCGGCCTGATCATCGTCCCGGTGCTGATCTACAGCTTTACCCTGCAGGGCGTCGACCCCGGCGTGATGACGCATCTGGCGGTGGGCACCTCACTGGCTACCATCGTGTTCACCTCGATCAACTCGATTTACGGCCATCATCAAAAGGGCGCCACACGCTGGCCGCTGGTGGGCTGGATGAGCATCGGCATCGTGGTCGGCTGTGCGCTGGGGGCGCTGACCGCTTCCTGGATTCCGGGCAACGACCTGCAGATGGTGATCGGCGTTTTTGCCATCGCCATGTCGATCCAGATCGCCTTCAACCTGCGACCAAAAGGCGGCGGTAGCGACTATCGACCGCCGGGCAGGCCATGGCTGATCGGCGGCGGGACGATCATCGGCTGGGCCTCGGCCATCTTTGGCATCGGCGGCGGCTCGCTCACCGTGCCGTTTCTTTTGTGGCGCAACCTGCCGGCCCAGCAGGCGGTGGGCACCTCGGCGGCCTGCGGCCTGCCGATCGCCATTGCCGGTGCGCTCTCTTTCATGTGGTTCGGCCATGGCCATACCGACCTGCCCCCGTGGAGCATCGGCTACGTCTATCTTCCAGGCATGCTGGGCATTGCGCTGACCAGCATGGTCTCGGCGCGCCTGGGCGTACGCCTGGCGCATCGGCTCTCGCCGACGCTTTTGAAGCGGCTCTTTGCTGCGCTGCTGCTGGTGATCGGCATCAACTTTCTGCTCCAAGGCGTGCCACATTCGCTGAATCACGGCTGAAGGGTCCACACTGGACGATGGACGCTGCCCGAGCCGGGCACGCACTGCCTGTTCGATCCGTTGCAGGAACACAAGGAGGTTATCGTGGAATATCGCAATCTGGGCCAGTCGGGCCTGCGCGTTTCGACCATGACACTGGGCACCATGACGTTCGGCGGCGAAGGCCGAATGGCCAGTCTCGGTAATACCGATGTCGAGGGCGCGCGCCGCCAGATCGACATGTGTATCGATCGCGGCGTGAATTTTTTCGATACCGCCAACATGTACTCGGCCGGCGCCTCGGAAAGGATTCTGGGCGAGGCGATCAAGGGCCGGCGCGATGACCTGCTGCTGACCACCAAGGTGCGCTTTGCGATGGGCAACGGCCCCAACGACAGCGGGCTGTCGCGCCACCATATCCTGCGCCAGCTCCATGACAGCCTTGAGCGGCTGCAGACCGACTACATCGACCTTTACCAGCTGCACGAATGGGACGGCCTGACACCGCTGGAAGAGACGCTGGCCACCATGGATCAGCTGGTGCGTGACGGCAAGATTCGCTACTACGGCGTCTCCAACTTCACCGGCTGGCAGATCTCGAAGGCTCTGCTGCTGTGCGAGCGTTACGGCTTTACCCGCCCGATCAGCCAGCAGATCCACTACACCTCCCAGGCGCGCGACGCCGAATACGAGCTGATGCCAATGGCGGTTGATCAGGGACTGGGCACCATGATCTGGAGCCCGCTGGCCGGCGGTCTACTGTCGGGCAAGTATCGCCGCGGCCAGAAGAATCCGGACGGCACCCGCTTCAGCCAGGGTTGGACCGAACCGCCCATTCGCGATGAGGAGCAGCTTTACACCCTCATCGACACCCTGGTCGAGGTCGGCAAGGCCCACGGCGTCTCCGCCGCCCGGGTGGCGCTTTCGTGGATTCTGGGTCGGCGCGGAGTCACCACTGCCGTGATCGGTGCGCGCAGAAACGAGCAGCTCGAGGACAACCTGGCCGGCGCTGAACTCCAGCTTGCCGATGACGAGATTCGCGCCATCGAAAAGGCCGGCCGCCCCCCGCTGATCTATCCCTACTGGCATCAGCAGCGTACCGCCTCCGCGCGATTCAATGATGTGGACCGCCTCCTGCAGCAGCCGTGGCTGGATGAGCAGCACGGGGCGTGATCAACCCTTTGGACGGCGGATACGACCTGCCGCTGAACGCACCTACTTTCGTCTGATGGCCGGTTGTGAAACTATCGGAACATGGGGCCGCCTGGTCAGGAAGGTGGTCCCGATGTCCAATCAACAACAACGAGCCATTCATCATGCCACAGGATCCTTCACGGCCCGCCTCACCACGCACCTCAAGGAAACGTTCGTTTCAGATTCCGCATATTTACGCCATCCTTTTCATTTTCATCCTGCTGGCCGGCCTGGCCACCTGGCTGATCCCGGCGGGTGTCTATGACACCATCCCCGGTCCCAATGGCCGCACCACTATCGATGCCGATTCCTTCCACTGGGTGACCCCCAGCCCGGCCGGGCCGACCGAACTGTTGCTGGCCATCCCGCGCGGACTGCTCAGCGCCGGTGAAGTGGTGTTCTTTACCCTGTTGATCGGCGGCATGTTTGCGGTGCTGCGGCGTACCGGCATCATCGAGCTGGGCGTTGATCACCTGACCCGCCATTTTGCCGGTCGCAGCCTGTGGGTGATCCCGGTGCTGATGGTGCTCTTTGCCGTGCTGGCCACCATTATCGGTACCCAGGAGCTGTCGCTGGTTTATGTACCGGTGATCCTGCCGCTGTTGATCGCCCTGCGCTTTGACTCGGTGACCGCCGCCGCCATCGCCCTGTGTGCCACCACGGCAGGCTTTGCTGCCGGCGTCATCAACCCGATCAATACAGGCCTGGCGCAGCAGCTGGCCAATCTGCCGCTCTATTCCGGTTTCGGGCTGCGCCTGGTCGCGCTGATCGCCATGCTGGTCGTCGCCGTGTTCTGGGTCATTCGCTATGCCCGGCGCGTTCGGGACAACCCCGAGGCGAGCCTGATGAATGACGAACCGGACGAGCAGCAAAAGCGTGCGCGCTATCAGCATGCCTTCAATGAAGCGTCAGCCCCCGCCACCGGACGCCAGAAGCTCTGCATCGTGGCCACGCTCGCGCTGTTCGGCGTGCTGGTGTACGGCGTGCTGGGCCGCGGCTGGTTCATGTCGGAAATGGCCGGGCTCTTTATCGTCATGGGCGTGGTCGCCGGTCTGATTGCGGGGCTGAAGATCGACGAGATCTGCGAAGGTTTCAACGAAGGCTTTCGGGACGTGCTGATGGGCGCCATGATCGCCGGCATCGCCCGCGCCGTAGCGGTGGTGCTCGAGGACGGTCAGGTGCTCGACACCATGGTCCACGGTCTGGGGCATCTGGTCGGCGGGCTGCCCTCGGCGCTGTCGGCACTGGGCATGTACCTGGCACAGCTCGGCTTCAATTTCGTGGTGCCTTCGGGCAGTGGCCAGGCGCTGGTCACCATGCCGATCATGGCACCGCTGGCCGATGTGGTCGGCGTGACGCGTCAAACGGCCGTACTGGCCTATCAGCTCGGCGACGGCATCGGCAATATTCTCTACCCCACCTCGGGCTATTTCATGGCAACGCTGGCGCTGGCCGGCGTCCCCTGGCAGAAGTGGGTGCGCTTTTTCCTGCCGCTGTTCGGCCTGTGGGTGCTGATCGCCTTCGCGCTTTTGATCGTCGCCCAGGCAAGCGGCTGGCACGGCTGATATCGGGACGATGCCTGATACGTTCAGGCCGTGTGACATGATAAAGGGCGACCTCTCGGGGTCGCCCTTTATCATGGTGAGCAGCCACGAAGCGGCGCAAACCTTCCAGGATGCCGATTCAGCCTCTGCGTCTGGAACGGGCCATGCGCTCTTTCTCGGCCTGCACTTCCGACAGGACTTCCTGTACGTAGTGGATATGGCGCTGAGCAATCTCGCGTGCGGCCTCGGGCTGTCGGTTCATGATTGCCTCAAACAGCTCACGATGCTGATCCGTGAGGATCTTGCGGGTCTCGACGCGCTGGGCATACATCCCGCCAATATTGGTCACCACGTTACGCTTGAGCAGATCAAACAGGCCGCGAATCGTCTGCAGCAGCACGCCGTTATGGCTGGCTTCGGCAATCGCCAGATGAAAGCCGGCATCTGCCGCCCCTTCATCGGCCTGTGTGGTCGGGCCTGCGTTGTCATAGCACTGCTGAAGTCGGTCAAAGGCCGTCTGCAGCCGCTCTCGATCCGGTTCAGTGGCGCGCTGTGCAGCGTAAAACGCACAGGCCCCCTCCAGCGTGTGGCGAAACTCGAGGAGATCGCGCTGGGCATCGGGGCTGTTTTCCAGCAGCAACAGCATCGGGTCACTGAAGGTAGTGCCCAGCGAAGGCGTCACGTAGGTGCCGCCACCCTGCCGGCTGCTGAGCAGACCATTGGCTGTCAGGCGCTGAATGGCCTCGCGTAGCGAGGGTCGGGATACCCCGAACTGCTCGGCCAGCACGCGCTCGGCCGGCAGCCGCTCGCCCGGCTTGAGGGTGCCTTCAAGAATCATCGACTGCAGCTGCTCGACGATGCCATCCGCCAGCCGGCGATGACGTATCTGACCGACTTCCATACCTGCTCCTTTATTGGTATTACCAATTATTCATTAGGCACGAAATGGCAATGGTCCGGCAATCACCATGAACCAAAGTAGCAGTATCGTTTCGTTGACCCTTTTATTGAAAGCCCCTTACTCTCCACTGCCTGCGCATTAGCAAAAGTTAAATTGGTAAAACCAATTATCTGGCAAGCCTAAAAAGACGTGGAGCAATGCTCATGACCCACCAGCCTGCCGCGATATTCCTGCCCCATACATACGCTGCCCTTGACCACTGAGAGGGAATGAACATGACACCCGGTCTGCTTGCCCTGCTCGCCATTGCCCCCATTATCGTTGCCGGCCTGCTGCTGATCGGCCTGCGCTGGCCCGCCAGCCGCGCCATGCCGGTGGTCTATCTGCTCAGCGTGCTGATTGCCCTTTCTGGCTGGAGCATGAGCTTCGAGCGCGTCGTCGCCTCCACACTGCAGGGACTGATCATCACCATCGGCGTGCTGTGGATCATTTTCGGCGCCATTCTGCTGCTCAATACGCTGCAGCACTCGGGGGCGATCCGGGCGATTCATGCCGGCTTCACCACCATCAGCCCGGACCGTCGCGTACAGGCCATCATCATCGCCTGGCTGTTTGGCAGTTTCATTGAAGGCGCTTCCGGCTTTGGGACCACAGCCGCCATTGCCGCCCCACTGCTGGTAGCCATGGGCTTTCCTGCCATGGCGGCCGTGCTGATGGGCATGCTGGTACAGAGCACGCCGGTCTCCTTTGGCGCTGTGGGCACCCCGATCGTCATCGGCGTCACCACCGGGCTGGACAGCGTGACTCTGGCGGACCGGCTGGCCTCTCAGGGCTCGAGCTGGGACATCTTTTTGCAGCAGATCACCAACGGCACCGCGATCACTCATGCCATTGTCGGCACCATCATGCCGCTGATCATGGTACTGATGCTGACGCGCTTTTTCGGCGAGCAGAAAAGCTGGAAGGCCGGTTTCGAGATTTTACCCTTTGCGCTGTTTGCAGGGCTTGCGCTGACCCTGCCCTATCTTGCGACCGGTATTTTCCTCGGGCCGGAATTTCCCTCTCTGCTGGGCGGCCTGGTCGGGCTGGTCATCGTCGTGACCGCCGCTCGTCTGCGCTTTTTAACGCCAAAAACGGTCTGGGATTTTGCCGATCGCAAGGACTGGCCGGCCGAATGGGTCGGTACGCTGCAGGTCAGAAGGGAGGATCTCACCGCCAGGCCCATGGGCCAGTGGCTGGCCTGGCTGCCCTACGTGCTGGTGGGCGCATTATTGGTCGTCAGCCGCGTCTTCCCGGAAGTGACGGCAGCGCTAAAATCGCTGAGTTTCGGCATGACCAACATTCTGGGTGAAGAGGGCATCAATGCCAGCGTCGAGCCGCTGTTTCTGCCCGGCGGTATTCTGGTGTTCGTGGCGCTTTTGACCGTGGGGCTTCATCGCATGCGTCTGCGCGAGCTCGGCGCGGCGGCCAGCGAGTCCGGCCAGGTGCTGCTCAAGGCCGGCTTCGTGCTGCTGTTCACCGTGCCCATGGTGCGCATCCTGATCAATTCGGGCATCAATGCCGCCGACCTTCCCAGCATGCCGATTGCGATGGCGCGCTACGTGGCCGATAGCGTCGGCGGCATCTATCCCCTGATGGCGCCCACTGTAGGGGCAATGGGCGCGTTTCTGGCCGGCTCCAACACCGTCAGCAACATGATGTTCAGCCAGTTCCAGTTTGGTGTGGCCGAAACGCTGGGCATCTCCGGGGCCTTTATCGTGTCCATTCAGGCCGTGGGCGCGGCGGCCGGCAACATGATCGCGATCCACAATATCGTGGCGGCCTCGGCAACGGTCGGCCTGATCGGACGTGAGGGCATTACCCTTCGCAAGACGATCTGGCCCACCCTCTATTACGTGCTGTTTACCGGCGTCATCGGGCTTGTGGCCTGCTACGCACTTGGTATCAGGGACCCGCTCATGGGCAGTTAGCGCCGGACACCCGGCGATATCCAACGTCACCCTTACGGACTCAGGGCCCAACATGATCATTTCAGCATCCACCGATTACCGCTCGGCTGCCAGACGCCGGCTGCCGCCCTTTCTGTTTCACTATCTCGACGGCGGTGCATACGCCGAATACACCATGCGGCGCAACGTGGATGATCTCGGCAGTGTTGCCCTGCGTCAGCGCGTGTTGAGAAACATGTCCGAGCTGAGCCTTGAAACCGAGCTGTTCGGTGAGCGTCTGGCGATGCCGGTGGCGCTGGCCCCTGTCGGGCTGTGCGGCATGTACGCCCGTCGCGGTGAAGTTCAGGCCGCCACGGCGGCGGCAGAAAAAGGCATTCCCTTTACCCTGTCGACCGTCTCGGTGTGCTCGATCGAGGAGGTCACCGCCGAGCTTTCCCGACCCATGTGGTTTCAGCTCTACGTGCTCAAGGATCGGGGGTTCATGAAAAACGCTCTCGAGCGCGCCTGGGCAGCAGGCGTTCGCACGCTGGTCTTTACCGTTGACATGCCTACCCCCGGGGCCCGCTATCGTGACGCGCACTCCGGGATGAGCGGCAGACATGCCGATCTTCGTCGCATGTGGCAGGCGTTTACCCACCCATTCTGGACCTGGGATGTCGGACTGCATGGCCGGCCGCACGATCTGGGCAACATTTCTGCCTACCGCGGTCATCCGACCGGCCTTGAGGACTACATGGGCTGGCTGGCCAAAAACTTCGACCCGTCCATTTCCTGGCAGGACCTGGAATGGATTCGCGATTTCTGGAAAGGCGCCATGATTATCAAGGGCATTCTCGATCCGGAAGACGCCCGCGACGCCGTGCGCTTTGGTGCCGATGGCATTGTGGTGTCCAACCACGGCGGGCGACAGCTGGACGGCGTGCTCTCCAGCGCCCGCGCAATGCCGGAGATCGCCAGTGCGGTCAGGGGGAAACTCAAGATTCTTGCCGACTCGGGGATTCGCAGCAGCCTGGATGTGGTGCGCATGATCGCGCTGGGCGCGGACACCGTGCTGCTGGGCCGCGCCTTCATCTATGCGCTGGCGACCCACGGCCGGGCCGGCGTGGTGAACCTGCTCGAGCTGATTGAAAAGGAGATGCGCGTGGCCATGACGCTGACCGGTGCCGGCACCATCAGCGACATCACCCGCGATGTGATGGTGCCGCAGTCCGGCTCGGTCATCGACTGAGTCGACACGTGTCCTGTCATCAAAAAGGCGACCCCACGGGGTCGCCTTTTTTGGTGATCAATGCCGCGATTATTCGGCAAAGCGCCGCTCGGTCTGCCATCCCTTGTTGGTCTGGATCATCATGGCGCGCTTGTGCATTGTCTCGTCAAGACCTTCAAGCCCACCCTTGTAGGCCTTGCGCAGGCTGTCGTTCTCGGCCCAGCCTGGAATATCACGTACCTTGTAGCTGTAGCGTACGTGCGACACCGTGAAGCCGCCGTCGATGGCCTGTGCGGGCGTGAAGTTATCAACGCTTTCGATACGCACCTTGCCAAAGCAAAAGCCGCCCTGCTCGAGCCCCCTGGCGCGGGCATAGCTCTCACGGCCCTCATCGGTGAGGCTGTAGCGCTGGCGACCGTCACTGATGTTCTCACGCTCAAGCAGACCCGCCTCGACCAGGGCATTGGCGCGTCTGGCGCGATCGGCCATCTCGGGGTTCTGACTGATCACGCGCTGGTGCATTACAAACGGCATACGCGGCGCCGGTGACTCCAGACAGATGGCCGGGCCCATGTTACCCACGTCATCCTCCAGCGCCGAGCGGAAGTTGCTCTCACTGGCGGCCTGATGGTCACCGCAGGCGCTCAACAGGGCGACCAGCGGTAAAAGGCCCAACATGCGATACGATGTCATCCACATTACTCCTGATTCAATGAGCATTTGCCAAGACTGATCACCAGCGTAGCTGTTTTATCCAGGATGCGACCCGGCCCATCTGATCATGTACAAACTGTTACCCAGCACGGAGGCCGGGCAACGACTCAGAGTCCGGCGCGAAATCCAGCGATCGCCCGGATGTCCTCGGGGGTGGTGCGACAGCAACCGCCGATCAGACGCGCGCCGCGCGCGTACCACTGCGCGGCCTGCTCGCCAAAGCCGGCACCGTGCGCGACACTACAGCCACCCTGCCAGGTCTTGCTGTTCGCATCATAGGTTTCGCCCGAGTTGGGATAGACAATCAGCGGCTTGTCGGTGGCGGCGGCCATCTGCTCCAGCAGCGACGGAATGTGCTCAAGCGCGGTGCAGTTGACGCCGAGTGCCGCCACCTGCGGCTGCTCATCGAGCCAGCGAGCGCATTCGGCGATCGGCGTGCCTTCACTGATGTGTTCGCCGTCCTGCGCCGTGAAGGTGATCCAGGCACTCATGTCGGGGAATTCACGCAGTACCGTGACCAGCGCCTTCGCCTCGATCAGCGATGGCAGTGTTTCACAGGCCAGCACGTCGGCCCCGGCAGCGACCAGGGCCGCCATGCGGGCACGATGAAACGCCACCAGACCGGCCTCATCGATCTCGTAGTGGCCGCGATATTCCGAGCCGTCGGCCAGATACGCCCCGTAAGGACCGACCGAGGCCGCGACCGATGGCTTTGGCCGGCCCTCATGGTCCGTTTCCTTCCAGAAGGTATCGCGCGCCTCGACGGCAAGGCTGACCGAGCGCGTGATCAGCGCAAGTGCCTCGGCCTCGCTCATGCCACGGGCCATGTAGCCCTCGAGGGTAGCCTGATAGCTCGAGGTGATGGCGATATCGGCACCGGCGCGGAAGTAGTCCAGATGCACCTCGCGGATCAGCTCGGGGCGCTCGGCCAGTACACGTGCCGACCAGAGGCTGTCGTTGAGATCGCAGCCGCGCGCTTCCAGCTCGGTGGCCAGCGCGCCGTCCACGACCAGCAGCGGATGATCGAGCAGGGATCGGGCGATGGGGTCAAGGGTCGTGGTCATGAGTTCTCCGTCACGGCAGATGAATCAGCACCGGCCTTGCGGCGCGGGTCGGTCAGATAAAAGGCCAGATAGCACACCACAATGAAGGGAATGCCGCAGTAGAGCGCGATGCGCTGGGTGGGATCAAAGGCGATGCCGACAAAGCAGAGCAGGCAGGCGATAAAAGCACCCAGCGGCACCCAGGGGTAGAATGGCGTGCGATAGCCGAGCGTGGCCGGGTCGCCACCGCCACGCACGAACTGGCGCCGAAAGCACAGCTGGCTGACGGCGATGCTCATCCACACTGCCACCACGGCAAAGCCTGAGATCGAGACCAGTATCAGATACAGCGTGTCCGGGGCGAACACACTGGAAAGCAGGGCCAGAAGCCCGCCCAGCATGCTGAACAGCAGCGCATTGAGCGGAATACCGCCGCGAGTCACCCGGGCAAAGATCGAGGGCAGGGTGCGCTGCTCGCCCAGCGACCACAGCATGCGCGAGGCGGCGTAGAGCCCTGAATTGGCTGCCGACAGCAGCGCCGTGATGATGACGACATTCATGATGTCATCGGCATGCGGAATGCCGGTCATGGCAAAGACCGTCACGAACGGGCTCTCGACCAGCCCGGCCTTTTCACGCGGCAACATGGCTGCAATCACGATGATGGTGCCGACAAAAAAGACCACCAGCCGCCAGAGCGTCGCGCGAATGGCACGCGGCACGTTCTTTTCCGGGTCTTCGGTTTCCCCGGCGGCAATGCCGATCAGCTCGGTGCCGGAAAAGGCAAAGCTGACGGCCAGCATGGTGACCAGAATCGGCATGATACCAGTGGGAAAAAACCCTTCCCGCGTGATGTTGTGAAACATCGGTGCCGGCTGCCCTTCCGGCCCGGCTACACCAAAAATCGCCGCCGCACCCACGATGATGAAGATCACCACGGTGGCCACCTTGATCAGTGAAAGCCAGAACTCGGTCTCGGCAAAGATTTTCGGTGTGAAGGCGTTGGTCAGAAAGACGATCAGTGCAAACAGCGCACTCCAGAGCCAGACCGGCACGTCCGGAAACCATTTCGCCATCAGAAGACCCGAGGCGGTAAATTCGGAGCCCAGCGCGACGGTCCAGGTCAGCCAGTAGAGCCAGGCCACCGTGTAGCCGGTGCCTGGGCCGATATAGCGCGACGCATGAGCACTGAAGGCACCGGTTTCGGGCATGTGGACGGACAGCTCGCCCAGACACATCATCACCAGATAGACCACCAGGCCACCGATCAGATAAGCCAGAATCGCCCCCATGGGGCCAGCCTGGTTGACGGTATAGCCCGAACTCAGGAAAAGTCCGGTGCCGATCACGCCACCCAGTGACAACATCACCAGATGGCGGGACCGCATGGTGCGCTTGAAATCGCGGGACGTACCGCGGGGCTCGGGAGTGTCCGGGCCATCGTATGACGCTTTACTCATGACGCTCTGCTATTGGTTGCCATAAAAAAATGCCTTTCAATAAGCAAAAGGCATAAGAGTACGCATTATACGGCTCATGAGCCCGGCGTCACTCGGTCCCTGAATATCCCTCAAGCATGTTTCACGTGAAACATTGATCTCCCAGCGCAAGCTCGCCGGGCAACGTCTCGCTCAGGCCTTTTTGACGAACTCAGACTTGAGTTTCATCGCGCCGATGCCATCGATTTTGCAATCAATGTCATGATCGCCGTCGACCAGCCGGATATTCTTGACCCGTGTGCCGACCTTCACCACCAGCGATGATCCCTTGACCCTGAGATCCTTGATCACGGTGATGGTGTCGCCATCTCTGATCACGTTGCCATTGGCGTCGCGAACGCTTTTTTCCTCCTCTACCGACGTCTGCTCGCCGTCCCGGGGCCATTCATGGGCACACATGGGGCAGACGAACATGGCACCATCCTCATAGGTGTAATCGGCCTCGCAGGCGGGGCAGCCGGGCATTGCAGACATGAGCATTATCCTGTCATTGAACAAATGATCGTGTCCCCTTCAGGCAGGGGGCAAGGACGACATGGTAACCGCTTTAAGCACCACATGACGGCGACGTTGTTGACTGCGGTCGACCATTTGTAAATGGGGTAAATGAATTCCCCTTTTGGCAACAAGTGCATTCACGGTTTATAGATATTTGTTTTTGTTGAATTTTTTAAAAATAATGGGCACTATCTCGCCTCACCGAGACCGATTCGCCCCGATCAAATCATTTCCTGACGACAAGCGGTTGCCACCGCTTCGGTATTTCATGCGCCCAGCTGCCCTTGCCTTTCTTGCCCTCGCCATGTCCACCGATGCCTTTGCGGCCGCCCTTGGCAAGGGGGCCGGCAGCGCTCGTCCGAAGTTTGTGGAGGCGCTGCGGACCGGATTGCTGTTTGGCACCATCGAAGGCATTACTCCAGTCATCGGCTGGGGACTGGGGCTGGCCGCTGCCCGGATGATCTCCCAGTGGGACCACTGGATCGCCTTCATATTGCTGCTGGGACTTGGCGCGCGCATGGTCTGCGCTGGTCTGAGACGGGACAGTGACACGCAGACTGACTCGACGCGCCAGTCGCTGGGTATGCTGATGCTGACCGCACTGGCCACCAGCATCGATGCGCTGGTGATCGGTATCAGTCTGGCCTTTGTCGACGTCAATATCGCTCTGGCGGCGCTGGCTATCGGTATCACCACCGCCATCATGGTGACCATGGGAATGATGCTTGGCCATGTACTGGGCAGCGTCATCGGCCAGCGCGCCGAAATCATCGGTGGCGTGCTGCTCATGGCACTGGGAGGCGCCATTCTGTATGAGCATCTTTACGCCCCGATACCGCTTCAGGCACTGCTGTAGCATCGCCTGAACGCTCATCCTGCGCTATAACGTAACTTAATGTTGCGGTATTGGCCGTGATTACCCCGGCTAAAGGAGCGCCCTTGTTGTCATGATCAGTACCACGCCCCCACCCGAGATCCATCCGCTCGTGCCGCTGGAGGACGTTGATGTCCCGGCCTGGCCCGAGCGTGCCGCGCTCAAGATGGCCGCACTGCGCATCCGCACGCTGCTCACACGCAGCGACCAGCGTCCCTTTATAGCCGAAGATCGCCTTGATGACAGCGTCGATGTGTTCAGCGACATGGCAACGCCGGCATTCTGCGCGCCGCTGATGGCCGAGCTGGACGAGACGCTGGCCTCCTGGGCGACCAACCCGGCCCCAAAGCAGTGGATCAAACCCCTGGTGCTTCCCCCATGCGATGAGCAGGAGTTGCTGTCGCGCTGGGCCAATCGTCACCAGCATGAGGTGCTGGCCCCACCGACACGCGACGCGCTGCTGACCGACACATCCGAACAGCAGATTGATCTCTCCGGCGACGGCGTGCTGGTCATCCCGCAACTGGAGGCCTGGTTTTTGCGTCACCGCTGCGGGCTGGGTCTGATCCGTACGCTTTTGACCACGCTGGCCGGGCTTGAGCGCCACTGCGTCGTCGGCTGCAACAGCTGGGCGTGGGCGTTTTTATGCAAGGCCGTTGACGCGCACCTGATCCTGCCCGAACCACTCACTTTCGAGCCCTTCGATGAGCCGCGCCTTCGCCGCTGGCTGGCCGACATCGCCCGACAGCAGGCCGAGGAAGGCACCCGCTTTCGCCTGAGCCGCAACGGCGAGAACGTCTTTGCTCTTGACCGCAAGGGCCGACCGCGTCAGGCGTACTTTGAAACGCTGGCCGCCCGTAGCCGCGGGATTGCCTGGGTGGCCTGGCATCTCTGGCAGCACAGCCTCAAAAAAGCCAGTGAGGAAGTCGATAACGACTGCAGCGAAGACGATCAGCAAACCCTCTGGGTGGTCGCGCTCGAGGAGTTCTCACTGCCCGGCAGCGACGGTGCCCAGGCCCTGCTGATTCTGCAGGCTCTGTTGATTCACGGCAGCCTCAGTGCCCGCGAGCTCGAGCGCGTTCTACCCGACCCCGGTTTTCAGGGCATGCATCACGCGCTTCACCGCGCCGGCTTTATCGGCGAGCGGGATGGGCGCTATTACTGTCGGGCACGCGCCTACCCCGCCATTCGCGATGGGCTGGCCACGGCAGGCTTCCCGCTCGACGGCTATTGATCCAGCCTCGTGTTCTACATCCCAAGGAGCTTTCATGGCACAGCAGGCATCGACCTCTCCTGAAGCCGCTCAGATGATCCGCGACATCAGCGACATTCACTTTGTCTCCATCGCGCTGATCATCCTGGGCACCTGGTTTGCCGTCACGCTGGTCAAGCGAACCCTGCCCTGGATTGCCGAGCGTGGCCCCAATCGGCTGCGACTATGGCTGCTGGGGGCGGTACCGATCTTTCGTCTGGTGGCCACAGCGCTGGCCGTGGCCTGGATCATACCGCTGGTATTCAAGGTGACCGTGGAGAACTTTCTGGTCATTGCCGGCGCGATCGGTGTGGCCGTCGGCTTTGCCTTCAAGGACTACATCAGCAGTCTGATTGCCGGGGTCGTCGCTCAGTTTGAAACGCCCTGGCGTGCCGGCGACTGGGTGAAGATCGGCAGCGACTACGGTGAAGTCCGCTCGGTCGGCATGCGCGCCATCAAACTTCGCACCCTGCACGATGACATCATCACGGTGCCGAACCTGAAGCTCTGGGACAGCAACGTTGCCAATTCCAACGATGGCGAGCGCACGCTGATGTGCGTGGCCGATTTTTATATCGCGCCCCACTTCGATACACAGCGCATGCGCGCTGCCCTGCGCGATGTTGCCCTCACCAGCGCCTGGCTGTGCTATGACAAGCCCATCATTGTTTTTGTCGAACAGACCGAGGTGGGCACGCACATTGAACTGCGCTGCTATCCGTTCGAGATGCGCGACCAGGGACACTTCATCAGTGACCTGACCGTGCGCGGCAAGGAGGCGATCCGGGCGCTGGGCGCCAGGGAAGTGGCCGCACCGGCGGCGGCGTCCTGAACCATCGTCACCGCGGCACCGAAGGCAGGTTCCGGGGTCACGCCGGTCCGGCCGCGATGTCGGCTTTTTCCGGCGCTCCGCTGGCACGCGCCTGCAGCTGGCGACGAATGCGATCCATGTCGTCATCACCCAGCCCGAAGCGCCAGATAGCAACGTTCATGGCCACGCAGATGGCCGCCGGAATCAGGGTCAGCATCAGGGTGATCATCAAAAGCGCCGAGCTGCCCTGCTGCTCGAGACCGGCGTCATAGCCACCCCAGGAGAGCAGAAAGCCGATCAGACCACCACCGAACGCCAGCCCCAGCTTGAGAAAGAACAGGTTGCCGGCAAAGGAGACCCCGGTCAGGCGATGACGGTGGCGCCATTCGCCGTAGTCCTCGGCATCAGCCATCAGTGCCCAGGAGATCGGCGTGCCGATACCATGGAAAAGGTTCACCAGTACGAACACGGTCGTGGCGACGACCAACAGGCTGCCCGGCACCACAAACAGCGCTATCGACGCCAGAATCAGTAAAGCGGTACTGGCCATGAATACGCTTCGCTTGCTGATGCGCCCGGTGATCAGAGGCGAAATCGCCGTACCCGCCATCTTGCCCACCACACCCAGCGTCACGAAGATAGAAATCCCGGTAGCGCCAAGGCCCAGCACCCAGTCGGCGTAATATACGGCGGCCCCCTGCCGCAGGAAGAACTGCAGGGCCTGCAGAAAGGTAATGCTCAGGATGATGCGCCATTTGGGATTGGCCGCCAGGGTACGCAGGTCTCGCCAGGGATTGCGGCTCCCCTGTTCGGCCGGCACAACGCGCTCGCGCACGGTGGCAAAGCAGAAGCCGAACATGAACAGCGCCATCACGCACATCAGCCCCATGGCGATCTGAAAGCCGCGCGCCTCGTCGCCATCCCCGATCCACGCCACCAGCGGCAAAAGGCCACTGTTGAGAATCAGATAGGCCACGCCTACCAGAACGAAACGCCATGACTGACACGACACGCGCTCACGATGGTCATCGGTAATCACGCCGCCCAGCGCACAGTAGGGAATGTTGACGGCGGTGTAGAGCAGCGACATCACGCCATAGGTGACGAAGGCATAGATAATCCTGCCCTGATCCGACCAGTCCGGCGTGGTAAACATCAATACGCAGGCAATCGCCAGTGGCACCGGAACGAACAGGATCCATGGGCGAAAACGGCCCCAGCGGCTTCGGGTGCGATCGGCAAGGGCGCCCATCAGCGGGTCGGTGACGGCATCCACGAAACGCATCGACAGAAAAATGGTGCCGACCATCGCCGGCGAAATGCCGTAAACGTCGGTATAGAAATACGACAGGTACATCACCACGGCGGCAAAGGTCATGTTGTTGCCGGCGTCGCCCATGCCAAAGCCGATTTTCTCGAGTGTGCTGATACTGCCCCTGGCCATCCCTCTCTCCCCGCAGGAATCGAATCACAGCGGCCCGAATTCATCAGACCGCCCATCGTTAGACCCTATGAGGGCCACCACGCGGGGCACCAATGCACATACCAATAACAGCAATAACTGATATGTTATCGATCGAACAAGTCAGCTGATAAGACAGAATTTTTTGGCCGCATCCTTTTTCAGGGCCCACACAAAGGTTGTAGCGACCATCCGGAATCATTGGTCGAAGACAACCGGACGGCCGCACGAATGCCCCAACCTGCCAGGCCCTCACGGTAGACATGTTTCACATGAAACAACGTATCGGCACCTGACGATGCTTGCGCCCCTTCAATCTGTCGGCAGTATTAAAAAAACCGGCGCCGCCTCATGGCGACGCCGGCCTGGCCAACGTGTCACATGTTTTACGCCGGCCCATCCAGCCCCGAGTATCAGATGCCGACCGACAGGCGAATCACGTGATAGCTCAGCGGCGCCAGGCTGCCCTTGAGCGCGCCGTCTTCCACACCCACACCTTCGCCCTTCACCGGTCGCACCTGACCCGGCTGGCTGGCCGTGTTGACGACCTTCATCTGCGGATGATTCAGACACTGATGCTCAATCAGCCGAGCGCTGTCAAAGCCGTGCAGGGCCACATCGAGATTCAGCGCCTCCTTCTGATGGCGATTGACAGCAAAGAGCGTCACGAATCCGCCCGCTTCATCGTGAACGGCCGCAATATCCAGACACGGCACCTCCTCCAGTTCACGGGTCTGATAGGTGGGGCCATCGACGGTCAGCTGTAGCGCCCGGCCACGGCCGTAGCGCGAGGCAAACATCAGCGGATAAAAGATGGTCTGGCGCCAGGCATCGCCGCCGGTGTCGGTCATGATCGGCGCAATCACATTGACCAGCTGGGCGATACAGGCAATGCGCACCCGATCGGAGCGGCGAATGAAGGTGTTGAGCACGCAGCCGATCAAAAGCGCATCCTCGACGTTGTAGACGTCCTCGAGAATCGGCGGCGCGAACGGCCAGTCGGTGCCTTCCAGCACGCGGCGATCCTGCGCCACGCTGTGATACCAGACGTTCCACTCGTCAAAGCAGATGTGCACCTGATGGCGGGTGCGTTTTTTGGCCTTGATGTAGTCGATGACGCCGGCAATCGAGACGATATAGCGATCAAGCTGCTCGGCGATCGCCAGATAGTCGCCAAGCTGATCCTCGTGGTTGGTGAAATACATGTGCAGCGAGATGTAGTCCACCGTCTCGTAGCAGTGATCCAGCACGGTGGCTTCCCACTCCGGATAGCTCGCCATGCCCGGGTTGGACGAGCCGCAGGCTACCAGCTCCAGCGAGCGGTCATAGGCCTTGAGCGCCTTGCCGGTTTCGTTGGCGAGATGACCGTACTCCGCCGCGCTCTTGTGACCGATCTGCCAGGGGCCATCCATCTCGTTGCCCAGACACCACAGCCGCACATTCCAGGGATCCTTGCGGCCGTTTTTGATGCGCTCATCGCTCCAGGCGCTGCCGCCGGGATGGTTGACGTACTCCAGAAAATTGCGCGCCTCATCGATGCCGCGCGAGCCCAGATTGACTGCCAGCATCATCTCGATACCGGCCTGCTCGCACCAGTCGGCAAATTCATGAATGCCCACCTGGTTGGATTCGCGGCTGTGCCAGGCCAGATCCAGCCGCACTGGACGCTCATCGCGCGGGCCAATGCCGTCCTCCCAGTTATACGCCGAGACAAAGTTGCCGCCCGGATAGCGCACCAGCGGCGGCGCCAGCTCGCGCACCAGTGACAGTACATCCTGGCGAAATCCCTGGGCATCGGCCTGAGGATGGCCGGGCTCATAAATACCGCCGTAGATGGCGCGGCCCATGTGCTCAAGAAAGGCACTGTAAAGGCGCCCATCGATAGTACTGGTGACAAAGTCGCGGTGCAGGGTCACGCGGGTCTGCATGGGGTTCTCCCGTTATAGAGATCGGTGTCGATATCAGGTGGTCGCCGGACGAGCGGCACCACCGGCGTGATTGGAATCGGTCCGACTCGGATCTGTCTGGCTCGAACGGTCACCGGCCCGCGATTCCAGATCGACGCGGATGCGATCCATTTCGGCGTCATCCAGTCCAAAGCGCCAGCCGGCCAGTGTCATCAGCGCACTGACCAGTGCCGGAATCAGGGTAAAGAGCAGCACGATCATGGTCAGCGCCGACTCGCTCTGGGCATCGGCACCACCCACATAGCCGCCCAGCGACAGCATGTAGCCGACCAGACCACCGGCGGCGGCCAGTCCCAGTTTCAAAAAGAAGAGATTGCCGGCAAAGGAGACGCCGGTATTGCGATAGCCGCTCTGCCACTCGCCATAGTCTTCGGCATCGGCCATGAAGGCCCAGGCAATCGGTGTGCCGATGCCGTGGCAGATATTGATCACAAGCACCACGATCGCGGCCGGAATGACCTGATCCCCCGGTACGAAATAGAGCGCCACGCAGGCCGCGACCAGCGCGACGGAGCTTGCGATGAACACGCGCAGCTTGGTCGAACGCCGGGTCAGAAACGGCGAGATGGCCGTACCCGCCATGCCGCCGAATACCCCGGAGGTCACAAAGATCGAAATGCCGGCCGCCCCGAGCCCCAGCACCCAGGTGGCGTAGTAGATCGCTGCGCCCTGACGCAGAAAGAACTGAAAGGCCTGCAAAAAGGTGATCGACAGCACCTGGCGCCACTTGGGGTTGGCCGCCAGCGTTTTAAGATCCTTGATCAGCCCGCTGGAGGTATTCTCCACCGGCTGGACGCGCTCGCGCACGGTGGCAAAACAGAAGCCGAACATGAACAGCGCAATCACGCACATCAACCCCATGGTGATCTGAAAGCCACGGGCCTGATCACCCTCGCCGAACCACTCGACCAGCGGCATCAGCGTCGAGTTGAGAATCAGATAGGCCACGCCCACCAGCACGAAGCGCCACGACTGACACGACACCCGCTCGCGGTGGTCGCTGGTCACGACCCCACCCAGTGCGCAGTAGGGAATGTTGACGGCGGTATAGAGCAGAGACATCACCGCATAGGTCACAAAGGCGTAAATCACCTTGCCCTGATCCGACCAGTCCGGCGTGGTGAACATCAGTACGCAGGCCACCGCCAGCGGCACCGGAATGAACAGAATCCAGGGACGAAAGCGACCCCAACGGCTGCGGGTGCGATCGGCAATGGCGCCCATGATCGGGTCGGTGATGGCATCGACGAAGCGCATTGACAGAAAAATGGTGCCGACCACGGCCGGCGAAATGCCGTAGACATCCGTATAGAAGTAGGAGAGATACATGACCACGGCGGCAAAGGTCATGTTGTTGCCGGCGTCCCCCATACCGAAGCCGATCTTCTCGACAACGCTGATGCTGCCCTTTTTCATGTTGTTCTCCTGCGTGAGCGCGGCACACTTCGATCGCCACACAGAACGATCGTTTGGGCGGCGGACCGATTGGTTCGGCAACCCGAGCATAAGGAGATGTGCAAGTGCTTCACTAATAGCCGCCCGACCATCAAGACATACCCATCCGGTTATGACTTTCATCAGGTGATTGAAAAAACGACCAATGTCGTCGTTACAGGGGCCGGCAAAGCTGCCAAAGTTGTAGACTCCAGCCATTGATTACGACCAATGGCGAAGATCAGATGGTGTGAAACAGGAAAGGAGTCATTGGTGTCGACACTGAGCTGGGAAGAGTTTTCGAAAGTCGAGCTGCGCGTCGGGCGCATCACGCACGCCGAGGTCTTTGAAAAGGCACGCCGGCCGGCCTATGTGCTGCAGGTGGATTTCGGCCCCGAGATTGGCGTGCGCAAGTCCAGCGCCCAGATCACCGAGCTGTATGACCCCGACGCCCTCGTGGGTCGCCTGGTCGTCGCGGTGACCAACTTCCCGCCCAAACAGATCGGCCCGATCATGTCGGAGTGCCTGGTCACCGGCTTTCACAACGAGGATGGGGCCGTGGCGCTGTGCGTGCCGGATCAGGACGTACCGCTCGGCACCCGGCTGATGTAGCCCGGACGCCATGACCGCCCTCTTCTTTCCGCATCAGGCGCTGGCCGACACCCTGCTGGCCTGTCTGCCTGATGCCTTCGATGGCGCCCACGATCTCGCCCATCTCGAACGCGTATGGCGCAACGTGCAGTGCATTGCCGCCGAGGAAGGCGGCGACCGCGCGCTGCTGCTGGCCGCTACCGTCCTGCATGATGGCGTCCATGTAGCGAAAAACGACCCGCGCCGGGCGCAGGCCTCGCAACTGGCCGCCGATCAGGCGCGGGAAATTCTCTCGACGACTGGCTGGGAATCGCCCCGCATTGAAGCCGTGGCGCACGCCATCGAGGCACACAGCTTCTCGGCAGGCATCACTCCACAAACGCTGGAAGCCCGAATTCTGCAGGACGCCGACCGGCTCGATTCGCTGGGCGCACTGGGTGTAGCGCGCTGTTTCTACACCGCCGGGCAGATGGGCGGCGCGCTGTATGATCCGTTCGATCCGCAGGCTGATGGGCGGGCGCTGGACGATCAACGCTTCACGCTGGATCACTTTCAGACCAAGCTTCTGACGCTCAAAGAGGGCTTTCAGACCGCCACCGGTCGGCGACTGGCAGCGCAGCGCCATGCACGACTTCTGGCCTTTCGGGACGCTCTGCTGGAAGAGATCGGCGAGACGCCTGCCCGGTAATGCAGGCCTCAGTCGGCCGCGCCAGGATCAAACAGCGACGCCATTTCCGGGGTGAAATGTGCCACATTGATGCGCAGCGCATCCTCACGGCGATTACCGACGGTGAACACCGACCCTGGCAGCAGCAGCACATCATGCTCGGCCAGCCGACGGATGAAGGCGTCCATGTCCCGAATGCCGGGATGACGTGCCCACAGGAACATGCCACCCTCGGGGATAATGTCAAAGGTCCAGCCGCGGTCTTCCAGCAGCTTGCGGGTCGATGCCTGCTGCGCCATCAGGTCTCGCTGCACCTTGCGCATGTGGCGCAGATAGGAGCCATCGGAGAGGATCGTGTTCACGAAACGCTCGCAGAAGCTCGGTACCGACACCGAGGTCAACAGCTTCAGTTGTAACAGCGGTTCGATCATCTCGGCGCAGCAGGCGATATAGCCGATGCGCAGCGATGAGGAGAGCGACTTCGAGAAGCTGCCGATGTAGATCACGTGATCCAGATCATCCAGATCGGCGAAACTCTGATGATCACCGCTGGAAAAGTCACCATAGACGTCATCCTCGATGATCAGAAAATCATGCGCGATGGCCAGACGCAGAAGGTCAAAGGCGTTGCGCGCCGAGAGGCTGCCGCCGGTCGGATTGTGAAAGGTGCTGTTGCAGACCAGCGCCCGAACCCGACGGCGGGTGAGCAGCTCGGCAATAAAGGCCGTATCCGGCCCGGTGGGCGTACGCGGTACGCCGATCACTTCCCCCCCGCCCAGCGCAATCAGCTTGTTGAGATTGCCGTTGCCGGGTTCATCGACCAGCACCACATCGCCCGGGCGAATCAGCAGCCGAATGACCAGATCAAGGGCCTGAGTAGCCCCCAGCGTGGTGATGATCTGAGTGGGCGGCACGCTGGCGCGAGTCTTGTTCTGCAGGTGCCTGGACAGTTGCTGGCGCAGCGGCCGATAGCCCTGGATGTCGCCATATTCGACCAGTGCCCGCTGCTCCAGACGGGCCGTGCGGCGAATCGAGCGGGCCAGCAGCTCGGTGTTGCGCCATTCGGTCGGCAGCCAGCCGCCGCTGAGCTTGATGGCCTCGGGGCGACTCTGCAGCAGGGCAAACATCGGGTCGGACGGGTGCATGGGCGACACTGCATCGCTGATCTCGCGCGCGGCAAGATCGGACAGCGTATCGGCCCGCTGCCCACCGCTACCCTGCCCGGCCAGATGCCCACTCACGAAATAGCCGCGACCCTGCTGCGCCTCGATCAGCCCTTCTGCTGCAAGCCGGTCATACGCACTGACAATGGCATGATGGCTGGTGCGGCTCTCGTTGATCTGATGACGAATGGAAGGCAGCCGCTGACCGGCCGACCACTCGCCTTTCAGCAAACGCTCCCGCATGCGCTGATAGAACATTTCACTGTTCATTCGACGGCTCTCCCGGGGCGCCGCTGATGCGATCCGATCACCTCTCCGGCTCGGAATCGGGCCGTACCGGCGCCCTGTTTATCCGAGGCTTTCAAATACTTCTCAACAATCTATCACTGTTTGTTAAATCGCTCTAACAGTTCGCTGGAAATCTTTCTCACTGTTTGTCCCGCAAGGCTTTAAACGTGTGAGCATCAGGACTGACGTTGCGACAACCGGTCCCTTTCATGTCCCTGTATCAGGCGTTTATCGACAGGAAGAAAAGTCAGATGCGTACTACCGAAAAGCTCTATTACCACGACCAGTACCTGTGTCAGGCCAGCGCCCGAATTGCCGCGCTGCATGCTGAAGCCATCGAACTCGATCGGACCGTGGCCTTTCCCGAGGGGGGCGGTCAGGAAGCCGATATCGGCACCATCGAGACGCCCGTCGGCACCTTTCGCTTTGTATGGACCAAAAAACTCTATGGCACGCCGCTCAACATCGAAGGCTTTACCGGCGTCAAGGCCGGCGGCGTGGTGCTGCATCTGATCCATCCGGACGATATCGAAGGGCTCGGGGCGCTCGAGATCGACATGCCCGTGACCATCCGTATCGATGTCGAGCGACGAGCGCGACTGACGCTGTCGCACACTGCCAGCCATTTCCTCTACGCCGCGGCCCTGAATCATCAGCCCGAGCTCAAGAGTCTGACCATCGGGTGTCACATCAAGGAAGACGGCGCCCGATTCGATTTTCTGGTCGATGAATCCTTCGATACCGCCTGTGTCAGTGCCATCGAGTCGGAGGCCAACCGGCTGATGGCCGACAACCTGCCGATCATCACCGATCATCTGGACGCCCACTACGATGCACGCTTCTGGCAGTACGGCGATATCTACATCCCGTGCGGTGGAACGCATCTGGAATCGCCCGAAGCGGTTGGCACGATACAGGTCAGACGCAAGAACACCGGCAAAAGCAAGGAGCGTCTGATCTGTGCCTTCGAGAATGCCCGTATCGATACGAGCGCCTATCACATCGAACCCGAGCGATATGCGGAGACCGTCTCATGAGGACGCCCCTGCCCTTTCGAACCTGGCTCTACTTTGGCGCCCAGTCCATCAATCTGACCACGGCCGTCATGTCAGTGACGATGGCGGCCATCGTGGGCGCCGAGATTGCCGGCAATGAAACACTGGCTACCCTGCCCTACGGCTTTCAGTTTCTGACCCTGATGCTGGCCACCTATCCGGCCTCAAGGCTCATGAGCCAGCTGGGTCGGCGCAGCGGTTTTCTGATCGGCAACGCCTTTCTCGCCCTGTCAGGCGGTACAGGTTATCTGGCCGTACAGGGTGAGAGCTTTGTGCTGCTGACCCTCTCCCATGGCGCTCTGGGCATCTATATCGCGTTTGCCAACTTCAATCGCTTTGCGGCCACGGATGGCCTGCGAGACAGCCTGAAATCGCGCGCCATGTCGCTGGTCGTGGCGGGCGGTGTGCTGGCCGCCATCATCGGTCCGCTGGCCTCCGCCATGTTCCGGGACATCCCGGGATACAGTCACTTTGCCCTGAGCTACAGTCTCTTTATTCCACTGGCAATTTTGTCCAGCTGCATCGCGGTACTGCTGCCGGAAAGCACCTCTCATGCGCCGAGTGCCAAAACAACCGATACCGAACGCCCCGGCCGGATACTCGGCCAGCGTCGGGTGCTGCTGGCCATCGCCGTGTCGGCCCTTGGCTATGGCATCATGAATCTGCTGATGATTCAGGCCTCACTGCAGATGCACGCCCATGCCCCCCCCTTTGATGACGTCAACACGGCCATTCAGTGGCACGTGCTGGCCATGTTCATTCCTTCCTTCTTTACCGGACGCCTGATCGATCGCTTCGGCCATCAGGCCATGATCTCGCTGGGCCTTGGGCTTCTAATCACGACAGCGCTTCTCAATGTGGCCACCCAGGGCTGGTTCAACATGACCCTGGCCCTGATCGTCCTGGGGCTGGGGTGGAACTTTACTTATATCGGTGGCGGCGCTCTGCTGGCCAATACGGTCGGCGACAGCGCCCTGGCCATGCGACTACAGGGGATCAACGATATGGCGATTGCGGTCATGGCCACACTGGGGGCCTTTCTGCCGGCCGTCCTGCAGACCACCATCGGCTGGCAGGGCACCAATCTGATCGCCTCGGCCCTGTGCATCATCATGCTGCTGGCGGTACTGATGGTGTTCTCTCGGCGCCGCCATGATGCCTTTGTCTCGGGAGCGGCGGGATCATGAGCCGCCTGATCGACTGTGATGCCCGGCTGTCCATCAAGCTCGAGCTGGACAACCCCGGCGGCAGCCACAAGTTTCGTGCTGCCAGCCATATCGTGGAACGCGCCATCGCCCGTGGCGACATGGTGCCCGGACAGACGACGGTGATCGAAAAGACCGGCGGCAACTTCGGCTTCGGCCTGCTGGCCGCCTGCCAGAAGCATGGTATTGAAGTCGCGCTGGCCATCGGGCCGGGCTTCAGTCAGTACAAGCGCGATCTGCTCGAAGGGCTGGGTGCGGAGCTGATCGGCAAGGCGCAGTTGCAGGCGGGAGCGACCCCACGCGAGGTCATCGACTACCATCTCGCCCATCAGCACGCTCTGGGACGGCACTACTACTACACCGATCAGTTCAACAATCCCGGCAATGTTGACGCGCACCGCCGCTTTACCGGCGTCGATCTGGGCCGCCAGCTGATCAGTGCGGGCCATTCACGCCGTCTGCTTTTTGTCGGCTGTGCCGGTACCGGTGCCAGCTTTACTGGCGTGGTCCGGGCCCTGCGCGATCTGGACTTTGATGTCCGGGCCGTCATGGTCGAGCCGGAGGGATGCGACACGCTGGCCGCTCAATTCGTGGAACATCGTCTCGAAGGCATGTGTGTCGGGGTGACGCCCCCCTTTCTGGACTGGACGCTGGTCAATGAGGTCTTCAAGGCCAACCTTGATGACGTGCTTGCCGCTCAGCGCCGCTTCTATTGCGACCAGGGGTTCCATGTCGGCAACACCACGGGCGCCTGCCTGGCCGTGGCTCACCAATTGCGCGAGCAGGCCACCCTCGAGGATCGTCACATTGTCACGCTCGGCTATGACGGCGGGCACTGGTACCCGGACCTGATGCAGGAGTCGCGCAACGCGGCATGAACGTACGCGCCTGAAGCAAAACAACAACACAAGACAATAACGCCCCATACGCACAACATCCGTCCCTGCCTTCACGGCAGGCCTGATATGCCTTGATTCGGGATCATCTGGATGCGGGAACAGCACATTTTTCACTATACCCTGGCGCGCCTGGCGCCCTTCCTTGAGCGTGCCACTCTGGAAGTGCTCAGCGAACGCGATTTCAGCACCGCCATGGGACTGGCCGGCGAGGACCTTGCCGCGCTGATCGAGAGCGATCCTTCCCACCGGGGGCTTGAGCAGTGCTATCTGGAGACCTGCTCCCCTTTTATCGCCGTGGCGACCTATCGTCTCGCGCATGCCTGCTGGCCATGCGAGCCCATGCTGGCGATGAAGCTTTGCCACGCCGCCCGGGTCGCCACCAGTGTCGAGATTCACCCGGGGGCCACCATCGGGCGGTGCTTCGTGGTCGATCACGGCACCGGTACCGTGATCGGCGAAACCACCGTGATTGGAAGGGACTGCACGATTCTCAATGCCGTCCTGCTCGGCTCAAGACGCATGAACGCCAACCAGCCGGGCAAGCGCCACCCGACTCTGGGAGATCGCGTCAGTGTCGGTGCCTATAGCCAGCTGCTGGGCAACATCATGATCGGCGATGACGTACGCATCCATCCATGGTCAGTGATTACCCGAGACATGCTGCCCTTCGAACGCGCCTGTGGCGTACCAATGAACCCGCTTCCCCAGGACATGCCCGGCAGTATCCTGACCCAGTAACCCTGCATGATTCGGGGCCCTTGAGGGGTCCCTTGCCCTCACGCCATTCGCCCAAGGCAGGATGGACAGCGCCCCGCCCCGGTTACAGCATGGCTGTCGTACGCCCTACAGAGGACATGGTCCATGAGTGCTCCGTTTATCACTGATAGTCTGCTGATGCGCTGTCGCCGCGAACAGCGCATCCAGCATGAACGCAATCGCCAGAGCTTCGACCCCGCCGCCATCAACGACCGCAAGGAGCTCTCCCAGCTGGTCGAGCAGGCCCTGGCCGATGGTGAAGACTACGCCAGCATCGTTGCCCGCCATCAGGACATTGAACTCACCGAGGCGGAGCTGATCGAACTGATCGGCCCCGAGCAGGCCCTGCGTGATCGTATCGAGCGATTCGGCCAGCTACACTGAAGTGCTCGCCCCGTGCCGAAGGCCCCGCCTGCGCAGCGCGCTGGCGGGGCTTTTTTGTGTCCGTCATGCCATGGCGCCTGACACGCACTCGGGCCCATTTGATCACCGTAAGGAGACCCAGGACATGTCACTGACCGATGCCCTTCACTGGCGCTACGC
Source organism: Kushneria avicenniae (assembly GCF_900112585.1). Lineage (GTDB taxonomy): Bacteria > Pseudomonadota > Gammaproteobacteria > Pseudomonadales > Halomonadaceae > Kushneria > Kushneria avicenniae. Next base: position 307,018 of record NZ_FOLY01000003.1, read on the forward strand.
CGCCAAGCGTCTGAACGGCGAGCAGGTTCCCGAGGAGACCCTCGAGCGAATCATGGACGCCGCCCGGCTGGCGCCCTCTTCCTTTGGCCTGCACCCCTGGTCGCTGGTGCATGTCAGAAGCCCGGAACTGCGCGCACGCTTGCATGAAACGGCCGCCCCGCAGCCTCAGGTGCTCGAATGCTCCGATCTGCTGGTCTTCGCCGTTCATGATCGCGACTTCAAGGCGCAGGTCGATGACCATGTGGCCCACATGGCCCGCACCCGGGAGGTCGATGAGAGCTCGCTGGACGGCTTTCGCAATATGATCAAGGCCGTGATGGACCAGAAAGGTACTCATGAGGCGTGTCTGGAATGGGCCGCGCGTCAGGCCTATATCGGTATGGGCGTGGCGCTGAGTGCGGCAGCGCTCGAGAAGGTCGATGCCTCTCCGATGGAGGGCTTCTATCCGGAGACACTGGATGAAGCGCTCGGCCTGCGTGACAAGGGGCTCAAAAGCGTGGTCATCATGGCGCTGGGCTATCGCGATACCGAACGCGACCAGGGGGCCGGGCGAGCGAAGGTGCGCCGTGCCGGAGAGGATTTTGTAGTGCGTCTGCCCTGAGCCTGTCCCGGAGGCTCGGGTGTGCGATTCCCGCACCTGCCAACACCAGGCCGACAGGACACGGACGCTGAAAAGGACCGGGAGATACCCGGTCCCGTAGACCCCCTGCGACCCGACGAACACGCGCCAGGGTCGCAGACCGGAACTTAAATGTCCCAGAGACCGGCGTCGCCGGCATCGTCCCAGTCAGACTGGTCCCAGTACCCATCGCCGTTGGCGTCATAGGAGGTATAAAGGCCGTCGTAAAACTCGCCCGAATTGAGGTGGCCGTCACCGTTGGCATCCCAGGGGTCATAATCCCAGTCAACCCCCCAATCGGTGGCCAACGTGCTGAATTCATTGTCATCGATCAGCCCATCGTCATTGGTGTCCCAATCGGAATAGGTGCCCCAATCACTGACCGAGCCATAGAACTCATCCTTGCTGATGCTGTTGTTGCCGTCGCTGTCCAGCGTGCTGAAGGTCGGGCTGGCGGCAAAGGCTGCCGTCGAGCTCAGCGCCAGAGCGATACCCAGTACAATGTCCTTGCGCATGTCGTGTTCTCCTTTCACATGAGTCGCGATTGACCGGTCTGCCTGAAGCCACTCCGGCAGCTCCGGTACGCACTACCCTGAGCAGAAGGCATTAACCCGGCCTTAGTGGCATGGCAGGTATTTGCATGATCGGGCCATGGCGCCAGCGGCAGGCTATCTTCATGGGGAACAACGGGTCATATCGCTGACAGGAGAGGCCGGTGCGTATTTTGATCGTGGAAGACGACATGATTCTGGGAGAAGGACTGTGCGAGGGGCTCAGACTGTCAGGCTACACCGTGGACTGGCTGACCTATGGCGAGGAGGCACTGCACGCTCTGGAGGCCGATGCCTTTGATGCTGTCATTCTGGATCTGGCCCTGCCCGGCTGTTCGGGACTTGAGGTACTGACGCACTGGCGTCGCAGTGGCCATTATACGCCCGTGCTGATACTGACCGCGCGCGAAGGCAATGACGAGTGTATTCGTGCGCTTGATCTGGGCGCTGACGAGCATGTGGTCAAGCCCGTGGATACTGAAGTGCTGGAAGCACGCCTGAGGGTGCTGCATCGTCGTGCCAACGGTCATCCCGATAATCGTCTGAGCTGTGGTGACATCAGTCTGGACCGCGGCGATCGCATGGTGTGGCTGGGCGACCGCGAACTGGCACTGTCTGCCTATGAATTTCTGGTGCTTGAAGCCCTGATGGAGCGTCCGGGCCGCTCTCTGTCCCGCGAACAGCTGGAGGCACGTCTTTACGGCTGGGAAGGCGGCCCGGAAAGCAACAGTCTGCAGGTGTTGATACACAAGCTGCGCAGCAAGCTGGGCGCTGAGCGCATCGTGACGGTACGCGGCATGGGCTATCGGCTGCATGCATGAGCGCATGAAAAAGGGGATTTCTGTGTTGAAACGAAGCGGTTGCTCGCCGGGGCTTCATCAGCGCCTGCTGCTATGGCTGCTGATTCTGCTCGGTGCCCTCTGGGTGGTTCTATGGGCCAACCATTACGGCCAGGCTGAAAAAAGCGCCCGTCGGGATATCGATGACCGGCTGCGCAGTGCCGCCATGCTGATCGTTCAGCTCCATAACGGCCAGAGTCAGAAGGCAATCGAAACTTCCCTGCCGAGCCCCCTGCCTGCGACCGCTCCCTCAGGCAGCGATGATGATCGCGCACGCCTCTTTCCGCCCGCCTTCGAGCTTTTCGACCGCTCCCGACAGTTGATCGCGCGCTCCGACAACTTTCCCGATACGCCCATGACCGATACGGCCGGCTTCGAAAATCGTCAAATCGATGGCGAAACCTGGCGTCTTTATACCAGCCTCCACGCTCAGGGTGATCTGGTGCTTCGGGTCGCCTTCGCGCACCGGGCACAGGAGGCCACCTCTCGAATATTGACACGCGACTTCGGCTCGCCACTGTTGTGGCTATTGCCGGGGCTGGCACTGGCTGCGCTGTTGTCCGTCTGGCAGGGCCTGGCGCCACTGCGTCGGCTGACCGTTCGCATCAGCCGTGTCGACCCCGAAGATCCGAAACCGCTGGCCCCCGCCGAGCGCGAAGTGCCCCGCGAACTACAGCCCCTGGTTCATACGCTGGATAATCTACTGACAAGGATGCGTAATATCTACGCGCGCCAGCGCGCTTTCACCGCCAGTGCCGCCCACGAACTCCGCACGCCGCTGGCCGGCTGTCTGGCCCAGCTCAGGCTGGCGCAACTTGCACATGATGCCCCCCGGCGCACGCGTGCGCTGGAGCGCATGCGGGAAAGCCTCGGGCACATGACCCGGCTGATTCGCCGCATGCTGTTGCTGGCGCGACTGGACCGCTCCGGGGAAGGAATTGAAACGCAACCGGTGACGCTCCAGGCCTTGATCCAGGAAGTGATCGATCAGCATGAACAGACGGCCACCGAGGCAGGCGTTCGTTTTGAGACACGACTGCCTTCGGAGACCCTGACAATTGACGGCGAGCCGGCACTGCTCAACGCCATGCTGACCAACCTGGTCGACAATGCGCTGCGCGTTTCCCCCCGGGATTCCAGCGTGGTGATGACACTCGAAACGGCAGCCCATGACGCTCTGCTCACACTACGTGATCATGGCTGCGGCATCTCCCCGGAAGAGCGCGAACGGGTATTCGACCCTTTTCATCAGGGCAACCAGGGCTCCGACAGCGGTAGCGGGCTGGGACTGACCATCGCTCATGCCATCGTGGCGGCCCATCAGGGCAGCATCGACCTTGATACGGTCGATGGCGGCGGTACTGTCGTCAGGATTCGCCTGCCGTGTCATTCAGCGTCCGACGAGTGATCCTGTCGGGCGCCGGCGCTGGCGGGCCAGCCGAAAAAGGCAGGGCCCATGGCTTCGAAACGCCATAAAATGGCCCAAACTGATCATTTCTACCGGAACCTGATCAGAAGTCGAAACGATTTGGGGGGTATTGGATTGACCCTGCACTGCTGGTGTGACACGATGAATCCAGTTGGTGAGCAAGATGCATATTGTCAGCAGTACTCGAGTCCTTCGATCGCCTGGTTTTATCCCCCTTGTTTTACCTGCTTCCTCTGGGGCAACACCCGGTAATTTTTTATAGCGCACAAGCGCAAAGGAACTTCGAAAATGGCAAACGGCACAGTCAAGTGGTTCAACGACGCTAAAGGTTTCGGCTTCATCTCTCCTTCCGACGGCGGCGACGACCTCTTCGTTCACTTCTCCGAAATCAAGGCTGAAGGTTTCAAGTCACTGCAGGAAGGCCAGCAGGTCTCCTTCGACGTGACTCAGGGCAAGAAAGGCCTTCAGGCTGCAAACGTAGTAGCAGACTAACCTTCGGGTTATCTCTGCCTCGAGCCGCAAGGCTCCGAGCACCGAAGCCCGCGCAAGCGGGCTTCGGTGTTTTTGTATGTCAAATTCCTTCTTGCCCGTGACCAATCTTTCATGCAGGGCAACGCAGGCGACAAGCCAGCCTGCGTGTCTGCCATCAGGCTATGGCCGTTTCCCTGATCCGGAAGGTTGCCACCAGTTTCTGCAGCTGCCCGGCCTGCTCTTCCAGCATGCTGGCGGCGGCCGTGGACTGCTCGACCATGGCCGCATTTTGTTGAGTGACCAGATCCATCTGGGCGATGGCCGTATTGACCTGGTCCACCCCGCCATCCTGCTCGCGTGAGGCCGTCGCAATATCGTTGATCAGCGTGGCCAGCTGCTCGATGGCACCCCGGGTCTGTTCGATACTGCCACCACTGCGCTCCGCCTGGGCAACCCCGGAGGCGATCCGCTGGCTCATCTCTTCAAGGAGCTGGCGAATCTCGCCGGCAGACGTGGCACTGCGATTGGCCAGTGACCTGACTTCCGAAGCGACCACGGCAAAGCCACGGCCCTGTTCGCCGGCACGCGCCGCTTCCACCGAGGCGTTAAGTGCCAGAATATTGGTCTGAAACGAAATCGAATCGATGGTGGCCAGAATCTCGTTGACGCGCTGTGACTGGGTGGCGATTTCCTTCATCAACGACAGACTCTGTACCACATCCTCACGGCTGCTACGCACGTTACCAGTCGCCTCGATGGTCAGCGTATTGACCTGCTGAGTCGCCTCGGTGTTGTGTTTTACCGTAGAGGAAATCTCTTCCATGCTGGCCGCGGTTTCCTCAAGCGAGGCGGCCTGCTGCTCGGTACGTGCCGCCAGATCATGACTGGCATGCGACAGCTCACTGGCGCCGGCATGAACGCTTTGACAGGTCTCTCGAATCGAGCTGACCAGCGTCAGAAGCGAGGCATTCATCTTCTTCATGGCACCCAGCAGCTGGGCGGTTTCATCGCGGCCGGTCACCGTAATCTCCTGAGTAAGATCACCCTGCGCGACCTGCTCGGCGATATGCAGCGCTCGACCCAGAGGGCGCGTGATGCTTCGGGTGATCAGCACGGCCAGAAAGATAGCGGCGATCAGTGCCACACCGGCAAAGATCAGCAGGCTGGCCATGGTACGCCCGTGGGCCGCTGCAATCGTCTCGGTGGCACGGCTCATCCGCTCGGCTGCCAGCGTATTGATCTGATCCGCCAGCGACTCGAGTGCATACACCTGCGCCTTGTAGGTAGCAAAGGCGGCGTTGGCCTGAGCCGGCGCTGTCAGCTCACCGTCGACAATGCGCTGATGCGTGGCCTGAAATCCGGCCGCGTAGGCCCCCAGTGCCGTTCCGGCCTGTTCATAGAGGCTGCGAAGTTCCTCGTTCGGCGCGATCTGCTGCCCATCTGCCAGCGTCTGACGCAGCGATTCCCGGGACCCTTCCCACTTTTCGTAATAGGAAGCGACCTTGTCGGGCTCGGCAATATTGATGAAGCTGTCCTTCTCGAAGCGCCGTTCTTCAAGTGCCAGGCGCTGCACGTTCAGGGCATTCTGCGCCAACATGGCATCCGTATTGATGGCTCTGTCAGCCGTCGCTTTCATATTGCCAAGTCCCAGCAGTCCCACGACAGCGCTGACGATCAAAAGCAGTGTCAGCACACCGAACGCCATGGCCAGTCGTGGGCCAATTTTCAAACGAGTCAACATGGTCACTTCCTCATGCAAAACAGGATTGCATGCTATATCGACGCTGACAGTGCTTTCTTGATAATAGTTTCAGGGAATTAAAATTTAGATTTGGATACCACAGGATTATTAAAGCATCGTGAACGCGACAACTGCCGGGATGCTCTGATCCACCGACAGCCGCCAGCATATACATGCCGGAGCAGATCGGTTTATATCAACATATTCTGATGCCAACCGGCAGACCACCATGCTCATCAAGATTATTGCGTTACACGAGCGCCCCGGGTTTACTGATGCCTGTAGCGCCTGGGCTTATGGCCAGTGGGGCGTGCACTCCCCGCGCACACTCGAAGAGACCCGTTTGCTGTTTGCAAGCGCGGCCCACGGCTGTGGCCTGCCGCTGACCTGGGTGGCGCAGTACGGTGACCATCCGGTGGGCATGGCAAGCCTGGTCGACAACGACTGTTCGAAGCGTCCAAACCTGCGCCCCTGGCTGGCCGCCGTGTTCGTTCATCCCGACTATCGCGGCCGGGGCATTGCGGCGCGTTTGATCAAAACGGTCGAGACGGCCGCTCTTGCGCTCGGAGAGGCGCGGCTCTATCTGATAACCGCCAATCAGCAGACGCTCTATGAGCGCTACGGCTGGCAAAAAATGGGCGTGGTGGCGTACCCCGAGCGGCCCTGTATCCTGATGGAGAAACATATCCTTGAAGCTGGCGTACCCGCCTGAATCAACAGGCGGCGTCAGCTTGATGCCGACCGTTCGGGCAGCCGGCTGTCGATATGTAAACGGTGCAGCCCGCCTGCCAGCCGCGCCTCTATAAAGGCCACTTCCAGAGAAGCGGTGAAATGATCCGCCATGAGCTGAATCACGCGATCGGCATGGGCCTGAATAACCGGACGATCGTCAGGTCCTGCAAAGTTGGACAGCGTCTTGAAGGCCTTCAGCAGTGACAGACAGATGCTCAGGTCCCGGCCGCCATAGTGGAGAATGGGATCAAAGACCCGGAACAGCAGGCTTTCAATGTCCTCCTCGCGCCATGACATCAGACAGCGCCCGTCGTCATCCACCATGGCGTTGGGCGGCGTCATCATGAGCCGCTGGCACAGCAGTTCGGTGGTCTGGTGAATGCACAGCCTCGCCGTGCCCGGATCATTGATGCCCGGTGAAAGCGCCTTGATGGCCACTTCCATCAGCTGCGTCAGTCCGTTGACGTAGTGATCCCGGGTGGACTCCCCTTCCACGTATTCCAGACAGGCCAGCATCTGCTCCACCAGCCGGTTGTCCGGCGGCGACGCCGCCTCGATGATCAGGATGGGAAACTTCTTCACCACGAAGTCACCGAAGCTGAAAGAGATGTGGATGGTGAGATCATGACGGCGGGCAATGCCGGCCAGCGCATTGAAATTGACGGCCTGGATATAGCCGCTATCACGGGAATGGACAGGATGACCCGCGCGAAGGTCAACCTCACCCGTCTGACAAGTGTATTCATCACGGTCCTGCCGCTTTCTCAGCTTGTCCAGCGAAAGCTGAGTGGAAACGAGCAGCCCCTGGGTGATCGCGTTGATCTGCACGGACTGGGAAGCGCCATGAATGAAAAAGACGAACATGGCGAGGCTGTTGATCACCATGCCCGCGCCGAGATACACCGCCAGCGAGCGCCAGGTGTCCGGCGTATCCCCATTGGTAGGCACCAGCAGCAGGATCAGCAGATACAATATGGTGCCGAGATAGTGTCCCAGCACCTGCTGGTGCCGCTTCTCGGTCATGATGCCGAACACCAGCTTGTTGGAGAAATTGCTGCCGGCCTGGGTCAGCACGGACATGACCGTGGAGAAACTGAACACCAGAAGCGAGATCATGCCCGCCATCAGCGTGGTCAAAAGCGTCTGAGCGGTACCGCTCTGGTCGAAATTCAAGACATCCAGAACGCCCGGCAGGTTATTCACATCCAGCGAGACGGCCGCGACCCCCAGCACCACATAGACCGTGATGATGATGCTGGTCAGGTAGGCGATACTGTTACGAAAGCCGTTGATACACTCGAGTATCCGTGACGTGTTCATGACGCGATGACAACTCCCTTTGATGAGGTGTACCGGTCGCTGCACGACACGGACAATCCACTACGCAGCCTATCAAAGCCGACCGCGGCGCTTCAGGCAACAAAACCCGAACGGCCGCTGTGTTCCATTACCTGTTCCACCATTTCCAACCCTGTGAAACGTCATGCCATTACGAACATCGACCCGAATCAACAAATACATCAGCGAAAGCGGTCTGTGCTCACGCCGCGAGGCGGACCGCTTTGTTGAACAGGGCAAGGTCTGGATCAACGGCCGACGCGCCGGCACGGGCGATCAGGTCGCCGCCGGCGACCGGGTCACGGTCAATGGCCAGGAGATCGAGCCTCAGGAAGAAGAGGACCTGATCCTGATCGCGCTCAACAAGCCGGTCGGCATCGTCAGCACCACCGAATCCAGCGAGAAGGACAACATCGTCGAGTTCGTCAAACACGGCGCGCGCATCTTCCCCATTGGCCGGCTGGACAAGGATTCCCAGGGGCTGATCTTTCTGACCAACAACGGCGATCTGGTCAACCGCATCCTGCGTGCCGACAACAACCACGAAAAAGAATACGAGGTGACGGTCGACAAGCCGATCACCGAGGAGTTTATGGACGGTATGCGAAACGGCGTACCGATTCTGGGCCAGATGACGCGCCGATGTCAGATCGAGAAGGTCTCTCGCTTCACCTTCAACATTACGCTGGTGCAGGGGCTCAACCGACAGATTCGTCGCATGTGCGAGGTCTTCGGCTACGAGGTCACACAGCTGGTCCGCACCCGGATCATGAACGTCTCGCTCAAGGGCCTGGCCATCGGTGACTGGCGCGACCTGACCACGAAGGAAGTCGACACGATCATCGAGCTGACCGAGGGCTCCAAAAGCGAAGCGACGTCTGCCGGATCGGAATCCTCACCACGCGCCAAAAGCCCCCAAAAAGCACCGAAAGAAAAGCCGAAAGCCGACCCGCTGGGCATCGGCAAGCCAGCGCTGGACAAAATGTATTCAAAGGGCAAGGCCAGGCCGGCCGCCAGCGGCAAACCATCCAGCACCAACGGCAAGTCATCCGCCAGCGAGGGTCAGAAAACCGGCAGCGGCAGGCCCGCCACAAAGGGCAGACCGGGCGGCAAACCCGCCCCTCAGGGTCGGTCGAACGGCAAACCTGCCGGCAAGGGAAGACCCGGTAGCGGCAAGCCCTCACCGCGCGGTCAGGGGTCTGGTCCTAAAAAGAAGCGCTAGGCGCTATACAACTCTGCCGGGGCGACCCACACTTTGCGTTTTCCCTGCAGGACCATTCCCATGCCACATCTGTTTACCGACCGCCCCCGCTCTGCCCGACCGGGTCGGGGCAAGAGCGATCTCAAAAAGGATTACCGCTGGGAAGGCATCAACGCGGTGCTCTACGAGCTGGGCGGTGTCATGTTCATCGTTGGCAGCGTCATGTTCTACCCCCGGCTTGAACACTACCGCGATATCGGGGCCTGGCTGTTTTTCGTCGGCTCGCTGGTCTACCTGGTCGTTCAGGCCCATGACGTCATTGAAGTGCGCCGCTTCTGGAACAAAAGCAAGAAGGTTTCCCCCTCGCAGCTTCTGGAGGTCATTTCACTGGTCGTCTATATCGTCGGCACCGTGCTCTACGCCGTGGGCAGCCTGCTGTTTCTGTCATGGTGGGACTGGATCGAGATCGGCGCGTGGATGTTCATCGTCGGCTCGGTGCTCTTTCTCATCGGCGCCTGTCTCAACGTCATGATGGTGATCCGCGCCTCGGCCCTTTTAACCCTGCAGTTGATGAATCTGACCGCCGTCACCTTCGTGGTGGGCTCGGTACTGTTCGTGGTGGCTTCCATTCCCTACCTCTGGGGGTTCGACAGCACCGCCGACCATGACCAGCTGCATAACCTGCTGGCCTCGCTCTTTCTGGTCGGCAGTGCCTTTTTCATGGTCGGCGGGCTCTTCAACCACCAGCGTGCGCGCATCGTCATTCGCCACCGCTTTGACGCCACCGCCGAGGACAGCGAAGCCGATGAGCGGCTACTCGCCTTCATGCGCGGTGAACTCAACGACCCCGAGCACAACCTCGATGACGACTTCGACTACGAAGACAAGAGCACGGTCAAGCCCGCCGAACCTGCCTGAGCCGACCCTGCGGCCATTTTGATCGCATACGTACCCCCCCGACAGCCCCCGCTGATCGGGGGTTTTTAATCTCCGGCATCAGGGTGATGAAGGCAGCGCGCTACTGGCCACCATCGATGCGCCGCTGGGTCTCGCCATCGATCAATGTGCGCAGCATGGTCAGCACCGGCTCGGCATCCGTCTGTGCCAGCCCATAGGTGAGGTTGAACGCGTAATCGAAGTCAGGCGGGTTATCGCCCTGACTGTGCTGCAGGATGGTTTCAAGCTTATCGAGGCCCTTTACCAGCCGCGCCTCCCGCGTATTGCCCTGCTCGTAGTCCTCCCACAGGGCGAGAAACTCAGCCCTGAGTGCCTCATCCAACGGAGCCATGACCGTCAAGAGGTCCAGTCGCTCCTGAGCGTTCTTGTCCGTATTTTGGGCAATCGCTGGCTGATCGCCATGGATCGCCTCGCCCAGATCATGCAGCACGCAGAGCTTCAGCACCCGCGTCATGTCCAAAGGCGCCAGCTCGCGCTCGAACGTCATCGCCATCAGACACAGCCGCCACGTATGCGCCGCCGTATCCTCCTGCCGCCCGGTGGTGGTATACGCCATGCGCAGCACGCTCTTGAGCCGCTCGGCTTCCTTCAAAAACGCCAGCCCGTTGCCGAGTCGTTCGATGTCCATAAGAAGTCCGGTGGTGTATTGATTGAGTATGCAGGCACTCACTTTATGGCCACGGCTTCAACTGCCAACCCGTCTCGTTCGCCATCAAGGCGTGCGTCAGATTGAGACTATCAAGGAAGGCCGCATCATGGGAGACCACCATCAGAGCGCCCTGATAAGCGCGCAGCATGCGTTCCAGCGCCTCCAGAGATTCGATGTCCAGATGATTGCCGGGCTCATCCAGCAACAGCAGTGGCGGCGGAGGGTCAGCATATAACACACCGGCCAGCGCGGCCTTCAAACGCTCGCCCCCACTAAGCGCCCCGCTGGGCATCATGATTTTTGACGCCTCAAGATCCAGCTGCGCCAGACGCATGCGGATCTCCCCCTCAGTCATGCGACTGACCGCCTGCATGTGGGCCAGTACCGAGCACTCCGGCGCGAGACTGGCCAACCGCTGGTCCAGCCAGGCACGGTTGGCCGTCACACAGCAACGCCCGCCCAAGGGCTGAAGATGACCGGCCATGACCCTGAGCAGCGTAGACTTGCCACAGCCGTTGGGGCCAGTGACGCCGATGCGCTGCTGGCCGGTCATCGACAGCGTCATGAGGCACGTGCTGTGAGACACAAAAGGCAGCACCAGTTGCTCCAGCCTCGCCACCTCACGATGCGTTGCCGAGCTTTGCGGCAGCGCATGCAGATGGATGGCGGCCTCGTGCTCCACTTGCTGTGCGGCTTCCCGCTCACGCCGGGCAAGCTGTTCACGGGCCTGCCTGTGCTGCTGCTGTAAACGGCCACTGGCCCCTTCACTGCGCGCTTTCTGACGATCGAGCAGGACCCTGGCCTGATTAGCACTTTTGCCCTCTCGGCGACCCCGGCCCTGGCGCCGCTCCTGACGCTCGCGCTGCTGCTGAAGGACCCGCTCTTCGCGCTTGCGCATCACTCGACACTGCTCAAGCTGCTGATGCGCCGCGTCGCGTTCCTGCGCCTGACGCTGGGCATAAAACGTATAACTCCCACCGTAGCGGCGCAGGCCATGCGATGTCAGCGCCACGATAGCCTCCATGGTCTCCAGAAGCTGTCGATCATGGCTGATGACCAGCACACCGCCCGGCCATCGCTGAAGCCTTTCAATCAGCGCCTGTCGACTCGGCTGGTCAAGGTGATTGGTGGGTTCGTCCAGAATCAGAAAATCGGCATGGGCGAGCGCTGCGCCGATCAACGCCACACGCATGGCTTCACCGCCGCTGAGTTGGCTCGCGGGTGTCATCGCATCAACATACGCCAGACCGTCATGCTCCAGCGCCTGCTGCAAGCGCTGGCGGATATCCCAGCGCTCCCCCAGGGCCTCGAAATCCGCGACGGCAGCGCTTCCGGCTTCAATGCGCGTCAGGGCATTCAATGCCGACCCTACACCGGCCAGATCCGCCACTGTGGCATCGTCAGGAACAGACACCTGCTGAGCAAGGTAATACACAACGCCCGAGCGAAGGCAGGTGCCGCTCGATGGCGCGATCTCGCCGGCCAGAATGCGCGCCAGCACGCTCTTGCCGATGCCATTACGGCCCACCAGCCCCGTATGTCGGGCATCGAAGTGTTCATTGAGCTCGGAAAAGAGGGTTCTGCCATCCGGCAGGAGACAAGAGACGCCTTCCAGCGTCATATAAGGGCTCGTCATGAAGGACTCCATTGATACCAGACACTCCCCCAGCGGATGGGGTGGGCGGAGACTGGCCGTCAGGGCGACGGCGGCATCAATGGCGCATTGGACGAATACCCTTGAAGTAGAAGTGAAAATCTATATTAACGACTCATGATGAAAAATCAAAAGCCGCGACTCTGAATCTTCGCAACGATTTTAAAGGCATAAACCGGCAGTGATTGAAGCCATTTAAAAGTATTGGCACGGAGGAAAAACGGGGAAGGGTGCAGCAGAGCACTTGTTGAGATTATAAAAACAAAATAACTATTTGTTTTTATTGAAAATTTCAACAGGAATCCTAAAAAATATACCTTCTTGTATACCATTCTATTGTTAGCGCAAGAACCTCAAGAAACCTTTGCCCCTAGGTGTCTTAAAAGAATCCATCTCCTGAACAAAAAATAAACAATCTGGGTAAAAATTGATAAATATGCGCATGGTGCATAAAAATTGTTTAATTTGGTGCGAGACATGCTAACATCCTAATGCTAACAACACATAAGGATTAGCAAATGGACACGAATCTTGAAGGACTACGTAAGGCTGCGGGAATATCTCAAGCAGAGATGGCCTCTTACCTCGAAATATCACAAAGCCAAGTTTCACGTTATGAAAAGGATCCTGATGAAGTTCCTTTGAAAATCTTTCGCAAGTGGCAAGCATTCTGTGGGCACATTTCAAGCAACCGCTCCCTCGATCTAGGTGAGCATGATCCTATGGCCGAGATCGATAATCGTATCGAACTTATAAACGATTATTTGGATGCACACCCGATTCCGCCTTCTGACTTCTCTATGGACCATCTAGAGAGAGACAGTGATGTAGCCTCTATCGACCATTTGCGTGAAACCATTAGTCGCGTTGGACGTAAACCTAGGGTTGGCTTGTTTGGTCGTTTTGATATGGGGAAATCTCGGCTAGCCAATATGCTGATGGGCGGCGATAGCCTACCAGCTCAGTATCAACCGACGACCAGTATCGCTTGCTTAATTCGCCACATGGATGACAAGCCCGAGTGGCAACCAGAAAACGTTTGGATCATGGACTCAGGGTTCGATCTTGACCGGCCGGATGATGAAAAGCATTGCAATGCCCACCGTTTAGTTGGTGGCGGTTATGAAGCACTAAGCGATCACGGAACTCACTCCAAGAATGGTGTAAAGCACACACGGAAAGATGCCGCGGCCGCTATTGTTTATGTTCGCTCAGACTTTTTAAAAGGTTGTGATTTGATAGACCTACCCGGCTATCAGAACCATGAAGACGATGACCAGCGCGCTGAAATGGCTCAGCGTATCGCAGATGTCATTATCTATGTTTCTCTCGCAGCAGGATTTATGAATGAGCAGGATCGCGGTTATCTGGCACAGTTGACTCGCCATCTTCCTGCCTTCGAAACGCCAATGAATGGCCTTCCTCCACTTCGCAATCTGATGGTAGTGGCAACAAGGGCCGACATAGCCGGCAACGAACCCAACAAACTCCTTGAAATGGCCTGTCGTAACACTTTTGATGGGATTGGGGAGACTTTACAAGATCGTGGAGAGCAACTTGGCGTATCCCTCTCTCGCGACGACTTCTTAAATAGATTTTTCACATATTCCGCTGACTCTCCTAGCTTTCGAAAAGACTTTGAGAATGACCTTGTGGAACTATTGGCAGATATTGCCCCACAGAGGATCTTAGAAAATCTTGATCGCATAGTCCGTGATGCTAAAGCAAGCAATGCGAGAAGTTGTGACGGGATTATCGAATCGATCACTGGAAGGCTGGATAATCGAGAACGAGCACAACAAGAAATTAAAAGCGTTTTAGATAACGAAGATGAGCGAATAGAAAGAAAAAACGAACATGAGTCCAAAGTGCTTCGTTTAATCGAATCGCTTAAGCGAGAGTCATTATTAGAAGCATCGAATATCTATAGGAAACATACAGACGTAGATTACATAGAGAATATAATCAAACATAGATATGAAAATAAAAAGCAAGCAAAAGAGCTAGCCCCAACATATATAGTTGAACAAATTCAACGCGCCTTGGATAACAACCTGAAAAAAAAAGCTGAGCGCCTCAGAATCGAAGTTGACTCTTTTCTTGATCAATATCAAACGGCTATAGGAAAAGACTCTAACTTAAATGACAGTTGGAATTTCAATGCTAAGGGCGCTTTCATAGGTGCATTAGCGGGCTTTGGTACTTTTGGGGCTCTAGCGACTTGGGCAAGCGTGGTGGCTGCCGGCAGTAATCTTGGCGGCTATATTCTAGCAGCAAAAATAGTTTCCATGCTGTCTTCGATCGGAATCAGTTTAGGCGGCACTGGCACTGTCATGTCTTTAATAAGTTTATTGGGTGGCCCAATCACTATCGCCGTTGGTATCGGAATAGCGGTAGGTGCCGTTATAGCTTTCATAGCCGGCGATTCATGGGAACGCAGCTTAGCCAAGCGAATTGCCAAGGGATTAGATAAAGAAAATGCAATGGGAGTTATTACAAAGCAGTTAAACGGCTTTTGGGATGACACAAAGAAAGCTTTTGAACATGCTGCAAGTGAAACGGAAAAAGACTTCAAAAAGAAACTTAAAAGCCTGAGTCATATTGCCTTTAACACTAATGTTGAAATACTTAAAGAGCATCTAGTTTTCGTAAGAGAGCTACGTGATTTCTTCGCAGGAATTCCTTGGAAATCGATCCAGTAAAATCATGCTTTGAAAACCGGCTAATGTTTGATCAATTCAAATATTGAAAATAAACCTTTGCCTAAGCCCCCAAGCGCGCTGTCGACTCCCCGCCCCGCCTGCGCGCTAAATGGGTCGGTTTTATTGCACCCTTGCAAGGGCCGCCGGGCCGCGCCTGTACTGGGCCGCGCGGCGGTTTTATGGCGTCCAGAAACCTTGCGTTTCCTTGCATTTCACACCGGCCACACCGAGTGGTGTGGGGTCAAAAGCCGGCTCTGTGATACGCATTGTTGCGCTGACCTGAAAACGGGTGTCTCGTGCGATCCTCGTCAAGCTCTACTGGTCTTTTCAGCACAATATTTGAGTGCGCTGATTAAGTAAAGTTGTGTAACGGTGAAGTGAGACAAAAGCAGCATCTATCCCGAACCCCTTCGCTCGCCAGAATGAAATGATCACGCCCTGATCCAGCCATTTCTGGCCCATCTTTTGTTGAGACTGATTCTCATTCCCCTGATACGTTTTCACACCTGTGATTTTTGAGTGGGAACACCGGGAACAGTGGGAACAAGGCTCAACCATGCGGGTTCCAGCGTGGGAACATTGTTCCCACTGAAAAATCGAGTGGGAACAGAAAAGGGCAAAAACACCCCTATACAGGTAGGTGTTCCCGTTTGTTCCCACTCTTTAGTGTTTTACCGGGAACAAGCGAGCCCGCCTGTGGCGCGGCTTCCGGCGAGGTGTTCCCACTGTTCCCGCTGTTCCCGGTCGTTTTCAGGTTCCTGTGAAAACCTTCCTCACCGTTCCAACGCTCGATGAGAGTTGTCTGGCCACCATCACCGTCGGTTTTACCGATTCTTTCTCTTGGAGAGCGATGGGTTTGTGATCGTGGCCACCATAGTTGCCAGTGATGTGTATGGGGAGACGCTTAACGATCTGACCTCGCTAGCGTGAAAATGACTTCTCGAAGGTATCGAGATCGAGTGCGATTCCTTCCTCAACCAAAAAATCGAGAGCTTTTGCAGATGCCTCAATTCTTTGGTTATCACCAAATCGCTGGGCAATTCGGACATTTTTAAGGAGTTTTTCCGTGACCACATGGCGGGGGAATTTTCGAAGCACGTCTGAGTGCTGATATATATCACGCTCTATCTGGGCACCTCGCTCTTCGGAAAGGTAGGTGCCGTGCCCCTCACTAGGAGGCTTTCTATTATATTCCACCTCTTCAATCAGACTGACAATTCTAGTTAATGCCTTACCTGCCTTCAGCTTGCCGAATATCCACATGATCGTTCCCTGCCTGTTCTCGACGATGCTCTTACTGGCGACTATCGAACATCGCACGAACTGTTGTTAATTATGGTGTTGTCTCTACCGCCCCCCTTCATCGATATGGAACCGAATAAGAGCTTTCAGGTTACGGCACGAGCTTCAAAATGGAAATCGAGACTGATTCCCCTGATACGTTTTCACACCTGTGATTTTTGGGTGGCAACACTGGCAACAGTGGCAACGAGGCTCAACCATGCGGGTTCCAGAGCGGCAACACTGTTGCCAGTCAGAAAAGCAGTGGCAACAGAATCAGGGTGAAAAACCCTTATATAGTGTGGTGTTGCCAGTTGTTGCCACTCTTTAGTGATTGACTGGCACCGCATCAGCCCGCCTGTGGCGCGGCTTTCAGCGACGTGTTGCCTTGTTGCCAGTGTTGCCACTCGATTCAGGTTCCTGTGGCAGTCTGTCCTCACTATTCCAGATCAGGGGGATGATTCATAAACGACTTCAAACTCGGGACCAAGCTCCGTTTGAAGTCTGGATCTCATATCATGAGCGGCAGTTTCAAAAGCTCGAAACTCTTCCTGGCTCCAGGGGCTGGGGTCAGGTGGATAATCCCAGTTCAATGCCTTGTCATGCCAGGCAGTCAGCGCATGAAGCTTCTGGAGAGTGGCTTCCGATAGCGGCAGATTCTCTTCAATGGAGCCCACACTAAACCTTTCCCGAGCAGCATCATTTCCGCACCAGATACATCCACCACCCCATTCAAACATCAGCCGTACCCTATAGAGCATTTGCCCGAGTCCCCTTGAACAAAAATGGTGATTCGACCACCCATTGCAGCATGAAGATTACCGCGCCGGTCAAAGTCAGTAATCCCGCTCGCCAGAATGAAATGATCACGCTCCGATCCGACCCTTTCTGGCCTCTCTTTTGTTGAGTCTGATTCCCATTTCCCTGATGCGTTTTCACACCTGTGATTTTCGACCGGGTACACCGGGTACACCGGGTACAAGGCCCAACCATGCGGGTTCCAGCGTGGGTACACTGTACCCGGTCAAAAAATGACCGGGTACAGAATGAGGCAGAAATGTACCCATATTGGGAGGTGTACCCGTTTGTACCCACTCATATGTGATCTACCGGGTACACGCCAGCCCAGTCATGGCGCGGGCTGGCGAGGTCTGTACCCGTTGTACCCGCTGTACCCGGTCGTTTTCAGGTTCCTGTAAACATCGTCCTCACCGTTCCGGCGCTCGATGAGGGTCGTTTGGCCATCATCACTGCATTTTTTACCGATCCTTTCCTCTGGCAAGCGATGGGGTTTGTAGCGGTGGCCACCACGTAAAAAGGGCCGCCCGAAGGCAGCCCCTGTTGGTATGGTTCGTTTGTCAGTGGGTTTTCTGACGCTGTAACTCCTGTGCCTGATTCTGCGCCCGCTGCTGAAGGCTGTTTTTCGGGCCGCTGTATTGCTGTTCGCAGGCCAGCAGTGACATGGCACGCAGTACGGTCAGGCTTTCCGGTGCCGGCGGTGTCTCCTGTGCCGGGTCGATTTGTCGATTCAGCCCCATCAGACGTTTAACCAGCTTCTGCTGGAAGCGTTTGGCCTGTTCCTGCTCGACCCGGGCGCGGTGATCGGCCGGACCATGCTCCTGATTGTTCGGCTCACTTTTCACATCGTGGTCGGTCTTGCGCTTGACCTCCGGCAGCAGGGACAGCAGGTGGCGACCCTCGGGCAGATCCAGCAGCGCTGCGGTGGCATTCTCAAAAGCCTGTTCGACTTCCAGCCCCCATGCCTCCTGCCGCGCGACCTCGTATTTACGGCGGGCGTCGATCACGGCGATGTGTTGCTCGGTTAGTGGCGCCTGCAATTCGCCGGCCATGGACTCAAGTTCTTCGGCGGTCTCTCGGCTTTCACTGACCGAGCGTTTGACCTGCCGAATCTCTTTGGTCAGGTCGCCGTTGCTCTCGCGCAGCAGGTCGCGCCAGCGGCGGTCGTTGCTCTCGGCTTCTTCCCGGGACGCTGCCGCACCCTTGCTGAAGCGCTCGACGCGCTGGTGAAGGTCGGTCAGCGTTTCACGCTGGCTCAGGTACTCATTGCGGGCCTGTTCGTGTCGGGTCATGTGGTTGGCCATGGGGGCAGCTCCTGTCTGTGTATCGGCGGTGGTCGTGGTCTGGGCGTTGGCGTTGGCAGCGGTCATGGGGTGGCTCCATGCAGTGGATGAGGGGGCGGCCATCAGGCCGCCCCGGATTGCGGGGGTAAAGATGAGCGCGGCAAGCGGCGCCATAGCAGCGGTCGTTGTCACGACGTCGTGTTCTCCATGTCCAGCCGTTCGGGATCGATCACGAAAAACCGCGCCGTACCGCCGCCGGGCAGGCGGTACTTTTTCTGTATCCGGCCCACCTCCACCTTGGCCAGTGCCTGGTGTGTATTGAGCGTTCGAAGGATGCGATCCCGGCTGTAGCCTTCGACGGCTTCCAGCAGCGCGGCGCGGTTGAACAGGTACAGTCGGCGGTTGTCGTCCACCTCATAGAAGCCGGCACGGTGTGAGACGTGGGCGGCAAGCTGGGCGTTAACGTCGGAGAAACGGCTATCGCCGTGCAGTGCGATGAAGTCGGCCAGCGCGGTGAGGATTTGCCGGTCTTCGGCGTTGCCGTCGCCGATGGTGGCCAGCCACTCCATGAACAAGAGCCGGCAGGCCTGAATGGCGGTTTCCGGTGGCCACGGCAGGATCTCCCATTCGCTGGCCAGCTCCCCGGCCAGCGCCATGGCGGCGAAGCGATCCGCCACACGTCCGGCCTGCGAGCTGGTGACGTTGAAGCGCCTTCTGATCTCGCCAAAGCGCCACGGCAGGCCGTTGGCCACGTCCTCATCGATCAGGTGTTCCACCAGTGCCGGACCGGCGTGGCCGTAGTGCTTTGATACTGCCCCGGTCAGGGTACGGTGGAAGGTTTCGCCGTCCATGCCGTGAACGTCATCAAAGGCGCGGTATTTGCGGGTGCCGGCGTTGATGTCCACCATGCGCAGTTCGGCCCCGGCATGTGCCGTGCTGCCGCCCATGGCGGCGTGATCGGAGAGCGAGCGCTCGCCGCTCGAGAGCGCCAGCAGGCGCCAGTAGTTCTTGGGCCGGCCTTCCCGCTCGCGGGTCATGGTGCCCTTGCCGGTGCCGTTGGCAATCGCGTAGGCGTGGCCCTGTATCTGCTTCGGGCTGGCCCGGCTCATCTCGTCGTTGATCATCACGGTGTCATTGCGAGACGACGCCTCGATCTCGACCCCGCCGCCGGACATGTCCCACGACACCTTGAAGCGATCCGGTGGCCCCCAGATCGTGGCGGCCACGTCCTGTGCCAGCGATTTGCCGCTGGAGGAATCCCCCACCAGATGGATGCCGCCGCCGTTGACGCCGACCTTTTTGAGCAGCGGCCCGGCCAGCGCGCAGCACACCGACAGGATCAGTACCGGGTTGCCCAGGCATGGGGTGGCCACCTCTTGCTGCCATGCCTCCAGACTGCCCCGGGTGTCGAAGATCTTCGCTTCACGCCCGGAACTCTGGAACCGTACCCGGGTGCTGCCGATGATCCGCTCGGGCAGCACAAAGGCGCCGCTGCGTTCATGCCAGCCGGGCCTTGTGGTGGTTTCCAGCACCACATCAGGGGCGTGATGACTGGCCACGAACGCCGGAATGTATTTGCGGTGGTGGTAATCGACGATCAGGCCCTGACGCATCAACGGCTTCAGCACGTCGTCACCCTTGCCGGCCAGCGCCTCCATGGGAATGACGTATTCCAGCTCCCGGCCCCGGTGATAAAAGCGCACCAGCCGCCCGATGCTGCCGTCGTCGCTGTCGATGGTCTCGGCCTCGATATACAGCGGCGAGCAGATCCATAGGTCGAACGGCTGGCCGGGTTCATCCGGCGAGGTCTGCTTGATGCCGTGATACCAGGTGCCGGCCCGGTAGAGCCGCCCGTCGATGTTCACCGGGCCGTCATAGGTGGCAAAGCCGGGCCGGGTGATGCCCTCGCGCTCGGGTACGTTGGGATTGCCCACCAGTGACAGGTGCGGTTCGTGGTTGCTCATTGCGCACCTCCTGTCTGGCCGGTGCCTTTTGACTGGCCGGCGCCTTTCTTCTGGCGAGCGTGGGGGTTGCGGTGTTCTTCCGGTGACTGACCGGCCTGCTGCCGGTCGCGGCGGCGTTCACCGTCGATGCGCTGCCGGTGCCAGCAATACAGGTCGTTGAAGTCGGTGGCGTCCTCCGGGGCGCCTTCCGGCCACTTGGGATACAGCACCAGCGCGCCGGCGGCGACCGCGGCGTCATTGGCCATCTTTTTGCCGGGGTTGCCTTCGGTGTGCCGGTCATCGTCGCCGGCGATCACCAGTTCCAGAGAGCCGTTGAGCGCCCTTTTCATGTAGAGGGCCACGGCTTCCAGATTGCCGGCATTCATGGCGCACGCCACGGGGTCGCCGGTCAGCCGGTGAAGGGTGGCGCCGGTGGCCCAGCCCTCGCAGACGAACAGACGCCCGCCGGGGATCAGATCCCCGATCAGCGAGTAGGCGCCGGTCACACGGCCGCCTTTCAGAAAGCGCTTGCGCCCGTTGGGCATGATCCATTGCAGATTGACCAGCTCGCCATCGGCATACAGGGGCACCATCAGCCAGCCGCGCCCGGACTGGCGCAGGTTATAGACCGGCAGCTTTTTGGCGATCAGGTAGGGGTGATGCTTGTTGGCCGGGCGGGCGCTGTCCCAGTAGCGCCGGGCGCGTTCGGCGGCGGCCTCGCGGTTGCGGGCCTGCTCCTGTTCCATCGTGCGCCGGCGTTCTTCATGGGCTGCCGTCAGTGCGGGATCAAGCACCGGCGAGGACTGGACCGGCATACCGCAGCGGGCAGGCCGGAACACACCGAGCCCCAGCCGGGCATCGATCTCCATGGCGGCATCGACCTGCCGGCGATAGCTGCGCAGGTAGCACAGCAGTGACACCAGATCACTGCCCCGGGCGTCACTGTCGGCAAAGTCGTTCCACTTGCCGCTGGTCAGTGATACCCCAAAGGAGCCGGCGTGGCGGTCGCCCCGGACGGTATTGCGGGCCTGCCACTCGCTGCCCTGTCGCCTGCCTTCCGGCAGCCACTCGGAGAGCAGCAGTTCGGCGTACTCGAGCGCCGCAAGACTGACGCGGCGGATTTTGGCGATGGTCTCGTGCTCAGCCATGGGCCACCTCCCGGCTGTGCGCCCGACCTGCAATGTTCATCAGATCGTCGGCATCGTTGAGCAGCAGATAGGCGGCGTGGGCGATGCTGGACAGGTCGCGGCCATCGATGGCGCCGCCCTTGCTCTCACCGCCCAGGGTGGTGACGGTGAACAGCATGTCGCGGGCCGCCGAGAGTCGCAGGCCGGCGCAGTCGTGCAGCTCGTCAAAGCTGGCATGGCCATCGATCAACAGCGCCGGGCGATTGTTGGTCGGGTGAGCGGTCAGCGGGACGTATTGATCAGCCACGGGCCACCCCCTCACCGATCAGGTCATTCAGGTCAGAGAGCAGGTCGGAATAGTCAGCAGCAGAAATGGCGCCCAGCGTGTGAGCCATGCGGGCCATGCCCACCAGTTCGGCAAACTGCTCCGAGCGGCGATTGACGCGCAGCTCGATCAGGCGCGAGCCGATCAGAGCGATGGCTTTCTGGGAAGCGGGTATGTCTTGAGTATGGGAATTTTGCGGGCGTGCGGACGCACTACAGGCGTGAATAGCCATGGGGCGGACTCCTTTGTGTGATTCGGAGTCGTCGCCAAACGTTCTCACGCGCTTGGAGACGACTGTGCACGGGGTGAGAAACCGGCCACAAAGGAAACCGGCCAGACCGAAGTCTGCCCATGCACAGCCGCCATAACAGCAGGGTGCGGACGCAAAAAAAGCGCCTGCAATGCTATTGGGGGCGCTACTGCGCCTTTGTGAACTCGGGTTCTCACGCCCGGTCGCAGATTTTGCTGCGACCCTTTCATCATAATCAGACCGGCGAGGACGTGGCAAGCCATGCCGGGACGATTTTGTCCCGGTGGCCAGTGCCGGATCTCGAAAAAAGTGCCCGGCAGCCCGTCGTGTCCTGGTTTTTTCGCGTGTCATGGGAACAAAATCTCCCCAACCCCACCCGGTGACTACCGGGCAGCGGTGATATGGATCAGTTCAGAGGGTCAGGCGGTGGCGCGGCTCAGCAATCGGTCTCGATGCTGGGGCCCCGGTGCAGATCGGTCAGCAGGTGACGGTTTGCGGGATGTTCGGCGTGATGGCCGGGTGAGGCGTTCGACTTGTGCTGTGTGACAGACACAAAGCGCTCACTGCCGCCGCGCACAACCTCGCGGCCCGGCAGGTTGATGGCCCCGGTCAGGGCCGAATCCATCGACTCCATGTCCGCTTCGGTAAAGTCGATGCTCTGATTGCCGATCTTCATGGTGAAGCGTTTCATGCGCGGGCCTCCGGTCGGGCTGTGTTTTTCAGGGTGGTGTTGCGCTGGGCGAGGCGTTCGGCGATCCAGCCGTCGATCTCTTCTTCCAGCCAGGCGACGCTGTTGTCGCCAATCGGGACCGGCGCCGGGAAGGTGCCGTCGCTGACGCCCTTGTAGATCGATGAACGGCTCTTGCCGGTCTTGAGTTCGACGTCACGGCGGCGCAGCAGGCGGTTGCCCAGCTGGATGCGCTCGACGTGCCGGCAGGCACTGGTTTGGGAGTGTGTTGATGCCGTCATGGGCGTTTCCTGTCGTGGTTGATTCGAGCGGCGCAGGTGCCGCCGGGGACAGGATCAGCTTGCCAAGGGATGGTGGGGACTTCGAGCGGCTGGCGTTGTAAAACCGGGCTTTACAGCAGAATCGGCAGAACAAGGCTTATATATGGCCACAAAAAAACCGCGACGGCGTTAACGGTCGCGGTTGAAAATCCAGTAATTTCAAATATCGATTTAGGTAGGTGTTTGTCATCCACATCAAAAAAACTAAAAACTTCAAACATAAGAAAGCAATAGCTGATCCTTACTCCTAAACCCTCTTCTGTTTAAAGTCTGAGCCAGCATTTCCATTTGATCATTTTTTAGGAAATTCCTATACATATATCTCATTCTTTCCTGATCCAACTTGTGCAAACTCGTATTTTCAGTGTAAACATATCTAGCAAACTTTCTTAACCATATCTTTTCTGAGCGCGGTATTTTAGATGCACTCCTATGTCGAACACTAATATTGATCATTAGACTTAGTTGAACGCTAGCATGTAATCTCAAAAAATCTTTATAAAATTGATAGGCATTTAAATATTCAAAAAAGGAAGTATCAGCGAACCCTCCATCGTGTCTATCAAGTTTAGAAAGCTTTTCAAAGAAGCTTTGCGGATTTTCCGTCCACCTTTTATAAGCTATCAGAACATCTTTTCGGATATTACCCTTTAACTTGCAATTGACTTTTTGCACCAAATATCTAGTTATTTCGGCAAACTCGCTACTATCTGATTCAAAATAACCTAGATTTTCGTAAGATGTAGCTAAGAACCCATTTTCAACACTCAAGCTTTCATACGGAAACTCTGCAGAAAATTGGTCGTGACTATATATATTATCTATATAAACCTTACTTTCGCGCACCGATTCTTCTACACTCATATTTATAACGCCGATTCTAGCAAGCCAAATTTTTATCCCGGCGGCATGCATTATATCCCCAAATTCTATAAAGTTTTGCTTAGTCCAGTCAGATTCAAATCTAGCAATATCCACCTCAACTTCTTCTGCATTTTTTTGTGACCAGCGCCATACAGAACGCCAAGATTTTTCAAACTTTATTTGGTTATAATAAGGACTTAACTCTAATTGATCCAATACATCCTGATCACTTAAAGAAGCTTTCGAAACAAGCTCTAGCATAAATTTAGCTGGAAGAACTTCTTTACTAAAATTAAAGTTTTTGTATTTCTCATTGATAAGAGCAGCTAACTTCTTATCTTCTTCTCCTAACCCGCCAAACCAATATTCCCCGAGCTTATCCACATCTATATTTTTTATATCCCCTCCATGGTATTCAAGATAAAAGGCCGTATAAGCATAAGCTAGCGCTTCATTGCCTGCCTGATTCAGCTTGGCTCCTTGAGTCAACTTGAAAATATGCTCTAATTCTAACAAAGCTCTTTTTAGCAAGCGCAAGTTATTTAAGGATGATTCTTCGTAGGCTCTAAATATCGAATCCTGAGCACTCCCTAAAATTTCCTTGCACAAGACTTCATTTTTTCTAGAACATTTTGACTTATCTAAAAAGTCATTTAGCACAATCTCGGGAGAAGGGTTAACTTTTACTGTTTTTCCGATCACTTTTTCCCGAATTTTTTTAAACTCGGGCATTTTAACCAACAACTCTTCTTGATGAGCTATTAGAACCACTTTTGAGCCAAACGTGCTGATCAATTTATCAGCCAACCCCAGCAACTCGTAATCTTTTAAACCACAGCGCTCGATATCATCAAAAATATATATTTTTGGCTTTTCGAAAACGTTTAGAACAGCTTCAGAAAAAACTGAAGAATCTATTCTAAACCTTTTAAACGTAGCTCTTGCGAAACCGTTTGTGAGCTTTTTCCATTTACTGCGCATTCTTTTTTTATAGAAATTATCAAAAACCAATTCTTCGTATAAAAAATTGATGTCGCTTATTCCATGCAAACTGACCTTTACGCACTTACCCTTTATTTCAGGTGGCAAACTTTCAAGGACATTTTCCACAAAAAAAGTTTTTCCTGCCCCCCATGCTCCATCTATTAAAAAAGCGTAATCCGTTTTATCTTCACTTACTATGTATTTTCTTAGCAAACGTTCGCTATTTAAGTTCAATGAATTATTTGTACTCCCCATTACACTATCCTTTTGCGCTTGGAAATATATAGCTTGCCCATGCCTGCATCATTGCCGGTCTCTGCTCCGGCGCCATATGCTCTGCATGGGTATAGATCCCTTGAATACCCGGCAGCTTATGCGAGAGCTGCATCTCTATCCATTCGCCCGGGTAGCCCATCTCCTTGAGCGCTGTGGCGATGGTATGGCGTGTGCCGTGAGGCACATGCCGGCCATCAAAGCCCATGCGCTTGAGCGCCATGCTCCACGTCATATCGGACATGGGCCGAGTGCTGTCATTACGACCGGGGAATAGCAGGTTGTAGTGGCCAGTGATGCGGTGCAGATCCCTGAGCACGTCCAGTGCCTGGGTAGGCAGTGGCACCTTATGCTCCTTGCCCATCTTCATCCGCTCGGCGGGAATGCGCCATAGGGCCTTGTCGAAGTCGAACTCTTTCCACTCGGCCTTTCTCAACTCTCCCGGCCTGACAGCGGTCAGCAGCAGGAGCTTGAGGCCGTACTTCACCAGTACGTTGCCCCTGTAGTTCTCGATGGCCTGCACCAGCTCCGGCAGTTCTTCGGGGCCAATGTGGCTCATGCTGCCTTTCTTGAACCGCTGGAGCGCGACGCCCAGATCGGCCAGTGGGTTACTGTCTACCCGGCCCGTTACCACAGCCAGCCGGTAAATATCCCGGCAGAAGAAATGCACGCGGCGCTTTTGCTCATGCTTGCCCTGCTGTTCCAGCCGGCGAAGAATCCCCAACCAGTCCATGGGGGTAATGCTCTGGATCGGGCGATCCCCGACATAGGGGAATACGTGATTTTCCAGCACTGACCAGCTCAGCTTTGCCCGGTTGGAGGTGGCCTTCCATTGCTGCGCCTTGCCGCTGTGCCATTCATTGGCCAGCGTGCGGAAATGGTCAGCGTCGAGGTTCTCCAGCGCTTCCTGTTCGGTTCGGCGATGTTCGGCCGGGTCGATGCCCTGAGAGACCAGCCGGCGGGCCTCACTGGCCTTCTCACGGGCCTCTGCCAGCGTCACCGTGGGGTAACTGCCAAAGCTCATCATGTTGCGCTTCTTGGAGCCGTCCGGGCGGGTATAGCGAAAGCGCCAGCCCTTGCGACCATTGGGCGCCACGATGAGCTGCAAACCGTCGCCGTCACTGAGCGTGATGGTCTTGTCAGATGGTTTGGCGGTTTGGATCTTCTTGATGGTCAACGGCATGGTGGTATAGAAACAAAAATCTAACAGGGGTATATACCACTTACTATACCTTTCGGGTGCTGGATTGGGTAGGAACAGGCAGGAACGGGAAAGACGCTAAAACGGTATTTTTGCAGCAATTTCAGGGATTTAAAGGAATGGAGAGGACTTGCTGGGAAGGGGTAGTGGCGCGCTTGTTGGGATTCGAACCCAAGACCCCCGCCTTCGGAGGGCGGTACTCTATCCAGCTGAGCTACAAGCGCGCGGGGTGTCTTCGCAGGGAAGACAACGCGCTATCCTAACGCTCGCACCCGCCACTGTCCACTCTCCCACGGCGCGCCGTCCTGTGTACGTCATCAGACAGGCAAGCGCCGGCAGGGCTTTTATACTAAGGCTCGAACCATAAAAAAAGATCTGACCTGACCACCTTCGAGGTAGAGATCATGCGCCTGCATTTCACATCTTTGATGGCCGCCACCACGCTGATGGCCGGTCTTGTCACCACGACCGCCCACGCCGACGATATCAACGGCCAGCGAATCTACGACGGCAACTGCGCCGGCTGCCACGACGGCGGTCGCGGCCCGCAGCGCGGCGCCAACGGCTGGAAGGTGCGCCTGAAGGCAGGCGATGAGACCCTCTACGATCACGCCATCGAGGGCATCGGCGGCATGCCGGCGCGCGGCGGCAACGAAGCGCTCTCTGATGAGGAAGTGGAGGCGGCAGTCGATTATCTGGTCGCCCCGGCCAGGGACAGGTAACGTCTATCCTGACGCGTCAGACCACCTTTTTTGGACAAGCAGAGGGAATCCCTCGATGGGCATGAGCGAACAACCGGGCGGTGAGCCCACTATCGACATGGTCATTCAGGCGCACCAGGCGCTGAAGGCCAGAAAACCACTGGTGCAGTGCCTGACCAACAACGTCACGGTCAATCTGGTCGCCAATGCACTGCTGGCCGCCGGCGCGACGCCGGCGATGATTGATAACCCGGAAGAGGCCGGACGCTTTGCCGCCCGGGCCGATGCGGTGCTGGTCAATCTGGGCACACCGCAGAGCGACCAGGTCAAGGCCATGCACAAGGCCGCCAGCGGCGCCCATCAGAGCGGCACACCCTGGGTGCTCGACCCTATCGGCGCAGGCAGCATGACGTGGCGTCACGGCCTGGCACTGGAACTGCTGGAACATCGGCCCACGGTGGTACGCGGCAACGCTTCCGAAATCATCGGGCTGGCCGGTCAGGAGGGCCACGGGCGCGGCGTGGACAGCGCCATGAGCCCGCAGGCCGCCATCGGTGCAGCCAGGGAGCTGCTCGATCAGGCCTGCGCGGTGTCGGCTTCCGGGCCGGTCGACATGCTGGTCGGCCCGCTGCTCAACCGCCATCACAATGGTCATGCTGTGGCCGAAATCGGCGGCGGCAGCGAGTGGCAGCCGCGCGTCAGCGGCACCGGCTGCGCGCTGGGGGCGATCGTGGCGGCCTACTGCGCCGTGGTGCGCGACCCGCTGTGTGCTGCCGTGGCCGCGCACGTTCACGTGGCCGTGGCCGCCGAGCTGGCCGAGGAGCACGCCCAGGGGCCGGGCAGCTTTGCCATGGCCTGGCTGGACGCGCTCGATCAGGTGGATGAAGCGCTGCTGCGCCAGCGCGGGCTGATCGCCGTGCGCTGGCTGGAGGCCTGAGTCGATGCCACCGGCGCCTGACGCAACACCGCCGCGCATCGGCATCATCGGCGCCGGTATCGCGGGGCTGGCCGCCGCCATCCGCCTGCGCCTTGAAGGCGCTCATGTCGAGGTGTTCGAGGCCGGTGAGACAGCCGGCGGCAAGCTGGGCGAGCTGGTACTGGGCGAGTATCGCTTCGGCATCGGACCGTCGCTTCTGACCATGCCGGAATACATCGACGAGCTGTTCGAACTGGCCGGTGAAGTGCCCGGGGAACACTTTCGCTATCAGCGGCTGGACACCGTGTGCCGCTACGCCTGGGAAGATGGCACCCGGCTGGACGCCCGCGCCGACCCACAGGCGTTTGCCGAGGAGGTTGAGCGCGTGCTGGGCGTGCCGGCACAGCGCGTGCTGGCAACGCTTGACCATGGTCGGGAGAAGTACGATCTGACCGGGCGGACCTTTCTGGAAAAGTCGCTGCACACCCCGGGCACCTGGCTCACGTCGGAAGTGGGCCACGCCCTGACCCGGCTGCACCGGCTCGATCTCACCCGCACCCTGCATGAGGTACACCAGCGCGATCTGGGTGAGCCGCATCTGGTACAGCTCTTTGATCGCTTCGCGACCTACAACGGCTCCAACCCGTATCGCGCGCCGGGGCTGCTGTCGATGATCGCCCACTTTGAACACGGTGCCGATGCCGGCGCCTTCGTGCCCGAGGGCGGTATGCCGGCGATCGCTCAAACCCTCTATGGTCTGGCCAGCCGCCTGGGGGTGATCTTTCACTTCGAAACGCCAGTGGCCGAAATCCTCACTCGCAAGGCAGGCCGACGCCCCCGCGCGACAGGTCTGCGTCTGGCAAATGATCGAGAAGTGCTCTTTGACCGAATAGTCAGCAACATGGATGTGTTTTTCACCCATGAGCGGCTACTGCCCCATGCGCCGGCGCCCAAACGGGTGCTGGCGCGGGAGAAGTCGACCTCGGCGCTGATCTTTTACTGGGGTGTGGATAGATCCTTCCCGGAACTGGATGTGCATAACATCTTTTTCAGCGAGGATTACCCGGGTGAATTTGAAGCGCTGGAGGCCGGCACGCTCTGTGATGATCCGACCGTCTATGTCAGCATCTCTGCGCGCTACGACCGGCGCGCGGCCCCCGCGGGCGGCGAAAACTGGTTCGTGATGATCAACGCCCCGTTTGCTGCGCCGGAGCAGGACTGGCCG
The DNA here is from genome assembly GCF_900112585.1 of Kushneria avicenniae. Lineage (GTDB taxonomy): Bacteria > Pseudomonadota > Gammaproteobacteria > Pseudomonadales > Halomonadaceae > Kushneria > Kushneria avicenniae. The sequence continues at coordinate 336,080 of NZ_FOLY01000003.1, forward strand.
GCGCTGATCGAGTGCACCCGCGAGCGGGTGATCCAGAAACTCGAGCGCATGCTGGGCCGCGGGCTGCGCGACGCCATCGTTGAAGAAGCGGTTTTTGACCCGACCACGATCGAGGCACGCACGCTGTCCCATCGCGGGGCGCTCTACGGCACCAGCTCCAACGACCGCATGGCGGCCTTCATGCGCCACCCGAACTACAGCCGTCACGTTGATGGGCTCTATTTCTGCGGCGGCAGCGTGCATCCCGGCGGCGGCCTGCCGCTGTGTCTGCTGTCGGCCAGAATCATGACCGAGGTCATGGCCCGCCGTGAGCCCTTGCCGCACACTTTTGACGCGAAGGACACTGCCTGATGACCTCACGCCTTCCTGCCACACGCCTGCGCCCGACGCCGGTGATCGTGCTGTTGACGCTGATCTATCTGGCCGGCGTCATCGGCATCGCCCTGCCACTCCATGATCAGTTCATTCGCCTGACCCCACTGACCCTGCTGGCCTCGCTGGGGCTGGTGATGGCCTTTCACCCGGGCCCGAGCGGGCCGCTACGGGGCTATGTGGCGCTGTGTTATGTCGTGGGCTTTGCGGCCGAGGCGATCGGCACCTCGACCGGGCTGCTGTTCGGCGACTATGCCTACGGCCACGTACTGGGACCGACACTCTGGCACACGCCGCTGATCATCGGGGTGAACTGGGCGCTGCTGCTGTACTGTCTCAATGTGGTGGTGCAGCGCGTGCTGCCGGGGCTTTCGCGACTGCTCAAGGGGGTGGTTGGCGCGGCCCTGATGGTCGCACTTGATGTACTGATCGAACCGGTCGCCATCCATCACGAGATGTGGGCCTGGAACGCCACGCAGGTACCACTGAGCAACTACATCGGCTGGTTTATTGTCTCGCTGCCGGTCTCGATCTACTTTCACTTCCTGTTTGCGCGCGTTTATAACCCCGTAGCCACGGCTGTGGCGCTGTTGCTGGCAGGCTTTTTTGCGGCGCTGACGCTGCTGGGTGTCTGACCGACGCAAGAGGGCTTGAACCCGCCAGAGGCTATATGAGAACGACAGATGCCCCGACACCAGCAGGTGATCGGGGCATCATGAGTTGAGGTTATCGGCGCCGACGCCGATGCAGGATGACCGCAATGAGCACCACCACCAGCACGATCCCACCGGCGGCCATGCCCACCCGGGCCAGCATCAGGATGTTCGAGGCCGGGCCTCCATCACGAATGCTCTGCACGTCCTGCGACGAGACGCTGACATCAGGGTTGCCGTAACGCTCAAGCAGATAGTTGGCCAGTGCCGCGATCTGCTCGTTGTCCAGCGAGGTGACTGCGTTGGGCTGATCACCAAAGGGCGGCATGAAGAAATGGCCGTTCTGCGTTTCGCGATCCACGCCGTAGAGGATCGCCGCCAGCAGGTTGCTGGCAGTGTCACCGCCCAGTGCGGCATTGTGATAAAGGCTCGGATAGTAGCCATCCGCCGTACCCTGGCCATCGTAATTATGGCACGAAGCGCAGTGTGCGGCGTACAGCTGGGCGCCTTCGCTGTCGCCTTTCAATCCTTTGGCATAGCTTGTGCCGCGAAAGCTCAGATCACTGCCGGGACTGCCACGCTCAAAGCGGTTGTCTTCCTCGGCACTGCTGCCGTCATCCCCGGTGCGAATGGCCGGCAGCGTGCCCAGATAGGTCGCCATCGCCTTTAGATCATCATCCGTTAGATGCTGGAAGCTGTGCTCGATGGCCTCGGCCATGCTGCCTGCGGCCTGCGCACGATCGATCCTGCCGGTTTTCAGGTAGGTGACCAGATCCTGCCTGGACCAGCTACCGATGCCGCTGGTCACGTCAGGCGTGATGTTGGGCGCATACCAGGGTCCCACCTGGGCGCCGGCCAGCCATTGATCGCCTTTCTCCTGCATCAGAATGCCACGGGGGGTATGGCAGGTGCTGCAGTGCGCCGGCCCTTCGACCAGGTAGCGGCCGCGATTCCAGGTCTCACTGTGCTGCGGGTCCGGCGTGATAACGCCATCCTTCAGAAAGAGCAGATTCCAGAACTTCATGGAAAAGCGCAGATTCATCGGAAACGGCAGGTTTGTTGTCCCGGTGGGCTCGTTGACCGGCGTCACGCCCTTCATGAAATACACATACAAAGCGTGAATGTCGTCATCGCTGAGATGGGCATAGGCCGTATAGGGCATGGCCGGGTAGAGATTGGCACCGTCGGCACGCACGCCCTTGCGCAACGCACGGGCAAAGTCCTGCTCGCTGTAGTCGCCGATGCCATCACTCGTTGAGGGCGTGATGTTGGAGGCGATGATATCGCCGACCGGTGAGGCGATCGCAAGGCCTCCAGCCATGGGCTTGCCACCCGGTGCCGTATGACACGCCGTACAGTCGGAAGCGGTGGCCAGATACGCTCCGCGCGCCATGACGGCCGCGTCATCGCCGGCAGGCGTCGAGGTCGCTGCCATGGCCTGTAGACTCAGCAATAGAGCGCCGGCGCCTGTCATCATGATGACCCTTCTCATGCCGATGCCCCCCTCGCCTGATTCACCAGCGCCTCGGCGGCCCGAAAGGCCAGCGCCACCATGGTGAGGGTACTGTTGCCACAGGCGGTGCTGGGCATCGCACCCCCGCCGGGCAAAAAGAGATTGTCGTGATCGTGTGATCGGCACCAGCTGTCCACCACCGAGTCGCTCGGATCATTGCCCATGATGGTGCCGCCCATGAGGTGCTTGCTCTGAGCAAACCCTTTGGGCTCCTTCACCTCGACAGCCCCCATGGCGCTGGCAATGCGACGAGCGATCGGCATTGAGTAATCACGCGCCGAACGGCGGGTATAGTCACCCACGTCATAATGGATGTGCGGTTTGGGCAGCCCCAGCCAGTCCTTGCGATCGGACAGCGTCAGGCGATTATTGGCGTCGGGCAGAATCTCGTGGGCCGCCACCAGGTTGACCGTGCAGGCCGTGCGGCGGCGAATTTCCTCATCCAGCGCCTGCCCGACCTTGCCGGTCCTGAGCGCATCGAAGGTGACATAGCGGTTGCGGGCGAAGTTGTTCATGCGGAAGTAGGCACCGGCATGCTCGCTTCGAAAATCGCCCTGGGAGGTTTCCATGATCCCGCTGTTCACCACCGGCCCGCGACCCAGCCAGTAGGGCTCCTCAAGCGTGAGTGTCAGCCCGATCTGCGGGTGGTCCATCATGTTGCGACCGACCTGGTCGGAACGATTGGCAATGCCTGTCGGATTGCGCTCATCGGCCGACATCAAAAGAAGTTTGGGCGTTTCGATCCCGTTGCAGGCGATCACGAAGTGTTTGCCGGTGACCCGATGGCTCGTCTTTTGCGGATCGAGATAGTGCACCGCCTGTATCCGATTGTTCTCACCGGTTTCAATGCGATGAACCACCGCGTTGGAGAGAATCACGGCGCCCTTGCTCTCGAGACGCGCAAGGGCAGTGGCCGCATCGTACTTCGCCCCGATCGGGCAGACCGGCACGCAGTTATTGTTGGCACAGCAGGCCGGTCGACCATCGTAGGGCGTGCCACTGTTGCGTGCCTGCGCCACCGGCAGGTTGGTGTAGCCCAGTGCCTCACTGACCACGCGGGTAAATTTTTCCTCGCCCGGTGAAAACGGCAGATGCGGCATCGGATAGGGTCTTGAGCGCGCGCGTCTCGGCCACTGAAGGTCCGGGTCGGATGGCCCGCAGATCCCCAGGGCGTATTCGGCCATGTTGTAGTAGGGGTCCAGCGTGTCGTAGTCGAACACCCAGTCCCGCCCCACGCCATACAGGGAGTTGAGCCGCATGTCCTCCGGCGTCAGGCGCCAGCATGTTCCTGCCCAGTGCCAGGTCGAGCCACCGGCATAGCGGATGTAGGTCTGGGCATATTCGTCCGGCCCGCTCAGCTGGAGATAGTCCTCATCGGGATTGCCGGTACGCGGCATCGGATGCGGTGCCCAGGGGCGCGGTGGATAGCTGGAGGAGGCATTGCCCTTGATGCCCAGCGGCAGATTGCGAAAGGTTTCGACCACTTCGCCGCGGCTGACCCGCGGTCCGGCTTCCAGCATCAAAACGGAAATGCCGGCGTCGAGCAGCTGCTCGGCCATGACGGCACCGACCACACCGGTACCCACGATCACGACCTCGGCAGAGGATGGATGACTCATGTCAAGGGACTGCCTGATGAAAAAAGAATAAAAAGGACTTAAAAATCCGGAAGGGCATCCAGCGGTGCCGAGGCGATCTGCCAGCCATTGGGCGCGGAAAGTCCGAAGGAGGGAATGGGCGTCATGTCGAGCGTGGTCTGGTAGGTCAGGGCGCGCTCATAGGTGAACAGCGTCGCCTCCGGACTCGAGTCCGAACTGCCGCTGTACCAGGCCGCGATGATCCAGTAGGCCAGCTCGCGCGCCGGCCCTTCGGGCACATCGTCAAAGAACGCTTCGACCCTGCGCGCCTTCCGGCCCTCGGCCGTGGCCAGCAGCTCATCGATCAGCGTCTCGAGCTGTTTGAAGTGGCGTGCGGCATGAATGGCCATTTTCCTGCCCACTTCTTCGTCAAGCTGATGGTTGACCAGCAGCCCAGAGAGACGCATGAAGCGCTCATTCAGGGCCCCGTCGATCTCGGGCGCGGCCCAGGCAAGGTGTGGGGACGCCAGACAAAAGCTGCCCGCCAGGGCAAGCGTATTACGCAGGACCCGGCGACGGCTGACGCCGCGGGCAGAGAAAGCATTGTTCACGGAAAGGCTCATCGTTTTGTCGTGCTACAAAATCGGCAGGCATATGGACGCGTGCTGTCAGGACACTCCTGCCCACCGCAGATGTGCGGCATTGTAACGCAGGCGACAAAAAACTTAATTATTTCTTATGTCAGATACCGTGGTTTCGATAGACCGCCTCATGAAGCTCAGGCCTTCTGGCGGCACTGAACCTGTCCGGTTTTAACCCCCTTTAACCTTCCTCCGGCGAGCGGAAAGGCGCAGGCCCGGTGGTCTCGCGCACCACCAGCTCGGGCGCCATTGTGACCTGCTGCGGTGCCCCCTGTTCACCGCTAATGCGCGCCAGCAACAGCTCACTGGCACGTGCCCCCATCAGATCGGTTCTGACCCGCACGCTGGTCAGAGGTGGCGTGGTGTAGGCCGCCGCACTCATGTCATCAAACCCGGTCACGGAAACGTCAACGCCAGGGCGCAATCCCAGCTTATGACAGGCTGATAGCGCCCCGAAGGCAATCAGATCCGAGAAGCAGACCACGGCAGTCGGGGGACAGTCCTGATCCATGAGCGCCTCGAGGCCGCGATGACCGAATGCCAGTGTGGTCGGGCCGTATTGCACACTTCGCGGATCATGTGGATAACCGGCCTGCTGAAGGGCCTCCCTGAAGGCCTGCTCGCGATCTTTCGCGGTGGAGGTCGTGCTGCCGCCGCCCAGCCAGGCAATACGCCGATGCCCGAGCGACAGCAGATGCTCGACCACCAGCGTCATGCCGCGGGCATCATCGTTGATGACCCGATCCACTTCGGCACCGGGCACATCCCGCGAGAGCAGTACCAGTGGCAGATGACGCAGATGCGCCACGTCCACACCATGGAGATCATCCCGGGTCGTACCGGCAGCCGGAATCAGGATCAGTCCCGAAGCACCGTGTTCAGCCATGCGACGCATGAAATCGGCCTGTACCGCCAGCGATTCCTGAGCGTGGCAAAACAGCATCATCCGCTCCTCGACACGAAAGCGCTGCTCCATGGCCGTAATGAATTCGGTGAAAAACGGGTTACCCAGATCATTGAGGCACAGGGCGACCGTGCCGCTGTCACCGCGCCTCAACCCTGCCGCATGACGGTTGTAGATATAGCCCACATCAAGAGCGACCTGATGAATCTGCTCGCGCATCGCCGTTGATATTCGCACATCGTTTCGAAGGGCCAGCGACACCGTTGAAACGGTAACGCCAACACGCTCCGCAATATGCTTGAGAGTAGGACGGCGAGTCATACCCGGTCTCCTTGAAACAGCACGAATATCGTTTTGGCGCGCAGGGATCCGCCCTGACGAAACGCAGCAGATCGAGCCATATTCGACCTTGTCATGAAAGACCATGGTCGGATTGGTTCAATCGATTGAATTGCGTTTAATCCTATCAGATTTCGACGCAGCGGCGGATCAGCCGCGCCTCTTTCCTGTTCGACCACAGGAGCACCGACATGGCTCATACGTTCTCCGGCATCGCGCTGATGACTGCCGTCACACTGGGCATCCTGACAACCACCGGCGTGGCTCGGGCCGATGATGCCGCCTGCACATGGAAACCCGAGCGGGCCGTCACGATGATCGTGCCCTGGGGCACCGGCGGCGGCACCGATGCCAATGCCCGCCGACTGGCCAGCCTGCTGGAGCAGGAGATGGGCGTGCCCTTCAATGTGGTCAACCGCACCGGCGGCAATGGCGTGATCGGCCATACGGCACTGGCTCGAGCGCGACCGGATGGTTACACCATCGGTGCTGCCACCATTGAGCTGGCCACCATGCATCACCTGGGGCTGACACCCCTGACCTGGCAGGATGCGACGCCGATTGCACTGGTGGATCAAAATCCTGCCAGCGTTGTGGTGAAAGAGGATGCTCGCTGGGACTCCCTGGAATCCCTGCTGGAGGAAGCCAGGGAAAATCCCGGCGAGCTGACAGCTTCCGGCACTGCCCAGGGCGGCATCTGGCACCTGGCGCTGGCCGGCATGCTTCAGGCGGAGGGGCTGCCCCCCGATGCCATTCGCTGGGTGCCCAGCCAAGGCGCGTCACCGGCGCTTCAGGAGCTGATGGCCGGCGGTGTGGATGTCGCCACGCCATCCCTGTCAGAGGCGCAGCATCTGGTCCAGCAGGGCGAGCTGAAAGCGCTGGCTTACATGAGCGACACGCCCAATTCGAGCCTGCCCGAGGTGCCCCTCACGGCAGACGTGCTCGACAGCGGCTGGACACAGAGCGCCTTCATGACCATCAGCGGCCCCGGCAATCTGCCTGAAGAAATGACCTGCGCCTACGACCAGGCCATCAGGAAAATTACCCGGAGCGATGAGTGGGCCCAGTTCAAGGCCAGTCGGGGTAGCGAGGTAGTGTATGAAGGGCCCGAGCAGACCGCAGAGCTTTTTCATGACACCGACCAGCAGCTGGGCGACGTCATCAATGCCATCGGGCTGGCCCGATAGTCAGGAAAGAATGAACGAAAGAAGCAGGCAAGGAGCAGGACATGACACGCACTGATCTGTTTCCGGGGCTTTTGCTGGTGCTGTTCGGTGCGCTGGTCTTCTGGCGTGCTTCAACCTTTCCGAGCATGGCAGGCCTGCCCTATGGTCCCGGCCTTTTTCCCTCAATTGCCGCCGTCGGGCTCATGGTCTGTGGTGTGCTGCTGCTGATCTCGACGCTTCTGATTCGACAGCGCCCAACGCCGGCCAGCACTTCCGCCCAGTCCGAAGAGGATCAAAACCCACCCATGCATCATCGCCGGGCCGGTATACGACTGGCGTTACTGGTGCTGATCGTGGCCGGGTTTGGCCTGGCGCTGGAGCCGCTGGGCTTTCATCTCACCTCGCTGCTGGCCATCACGGCCACGGCGCTGCTGTTTGGTCTGAACCTGCCCCGCGCGCTGTGCCTGTCCGTGTCGCTGATCTTCGGGGTGCATCTGCTGTTTTATTCCCTGATGAATGTTCCGCTGCCCTGGGGCGTCCTGACACCGCTGGCCTGGTGAATCCATATGGATATCGATACCCTCCTGCGCCTTTTCTCGCCACAGTCGCTGACCGTTCTGGCGCTGTGCACGCTCTACGGCACGCTGGTCGGTGCCATGCCGGGCCTGACGGCCACCATGGCGGTGGCACTGCTGGTGCCCTTTACCTACGTCATGGACCCGCTGATGGCGATCAGCGCCATCGTGGCGACCACCACCACGGCCATCTTTGCCGGCGATATCCCCGGCGCGCTGCTGCGTATCCCGGGAACGCCAGCCTCGGCGGCCTACGTCGAAGATGCCTTCCAGCTGTCGAGTGCCGGTAAATCACGCTCGACCCTGCTGATCTCGTTACTGGCCGCCTCTATCGGCGGGATCGTAGGCGTCGTGCTGCTGGCCCTGATCGCACCGCAACTGGCCAGAGTCGCCATCGGATTCTCAAGCCATGAGGTGTTCTGGCTGGCAACCCTGGGACTGAGCTGCGCCGTCATGACCAGTAATGCCTCGGTCATCAAGAGCTTTGCCAGCCTGTTCATCGGCCTGTTTATCGCCTGTATCGGCATCGATGTGGCCGTGGGCCATCCGCGCTTTACCTTCGGCTGGTACGAACTCTTCGATGGCGTCAGTTTCATTCCCGCAATCATCGGGCTTTTTGCCCTCAGTGAAATCATGCGTGCTGCCAGCAGCGGCAAACGCCAACCGCCCCCCATCGAAGTACGGGAAACGCTGCCACAGGCCTGTCGCGAGGCCATTGCCACTCTGGCGCGCTATCGGCGCAACGTGGCGCGTTCAAGTGTTGCCGGCACTCTGATCGGTGCATTGCCCGGGGCCGGCGCCGATATCGCCGCCTGGATCTGCTATGCCTTTTCAAAGCGTTTTTCGCGCCAGCCCGAACGCTATGGCAAGGGGCATATTGAGGGGATTGTTGATGGTGGCTCGGCCAACAACGCCGCCATTGGCGGGGCCTGGACTCCGGCACTGGTGTTCGGCATTCCGGGCGACAGCGTCACGGCCATCGCCATCGGTATCCTGTTGCTCAATGGTCTGTCGCCGGGGCCGCGTATCTTCACCGACAACCCGGAGATCGTTCACACCCTGTATGGCGCCTTTGCGCTGACCAATCTGCTGATGATTCCGGTCGGCATTGCGGTCATTGCCCTCTCGAGCAGAATCGTGCGCGTCCCGCGCCGTGTCCTGATGCCGATCGTGCTGCTCTTTTCGCTGGTCGGCGCCTACGCCATTACCAACTCGGTCGTCGCGGTCTGGATTGTTCTGGCCCTGGGCATTCTGGGCCATGCCATGGAAGCGACCGGGTTTCCGCTGGCGCCGGCAATTCTCGGCATCGTGCTGGGAGGTATTGTCGAAGAGAACTTCATGACCTCGATGATCAAGTCCCAGGGTGACCTGCTGGCCTTTTTTGAGCGCCCCTGGGCGGCGGCGCTGGGCGTGCTCACGCTGATGGTCTGGACAGTTCTGCTCTGCCGAGCACTTTATGAGGGCTATAAGCGCCAGCGGGCCCTCTCCTTCAATGCACCCAAGCGAGAGCCCCGATGACCTCCTTCAACCCGACCCGTAAAGCCCTGGAGCAGGGCCGTACCGTCAGTGCACTGTGGCTTGAAAGCGCCAGTCCCGAGATTGCCGAGATGGCCGTCCATGCTGGCTGGAAAACCATTCTGGTCGACAACGAGCACGGCATTGCCAGTCTCGAACACACCGCGCATCTGCTACGCGCCGTCGAGGCCGCCGGAGGCGATGTGGTCCTGCGCATTCCTGCCGAAGACCCGGCCTATCTGAAACGGATACTCGACATGGGTGTGCGCTCGATCATGGTGCCCATGATCAATTCTGCCGCACAGGCCCGCGCCATCGTGGATGCCTGCCGCTATCCCCCGCAGGGCAATCGTGGCTACGCCGCCCCCATCGTGCGTGCCTCACGCTTTGGCGCCGTTGGTGACTATGCCCGGATAGCCAACGACAATCTGCTGCTGATCGTACAGATCGAGCATATCGATGCTCAAAAAGAGATAGAGGCCATTGCAGCCATTGAAGGTATCGACATGCTGTTTATCGGCCCCAACGATCTGGCCGGTTCCATGGGGCGCCTGGAGCAGCTGGAGGATACCGGGGTGCGTCAGGCCATTCAGGACATGGAAGCACGCATCAATGCAAGTGGCTGCTGGATGGGCACCATCACGGCACCGACCCGTGGTGTAGACACATTGTCACAAGCCGGTTATCGCTTTGTGGCAGGGCCCAACGACATTGCCATCATGGCAAATGCCCTGCGCAGTGAGGCGACTCGATGGCGGGCACTGAACGATGACTTTGATCTTGTCCAAAAAGGATAGCCATCTCTGGAGGACGACATGAGCCATGCTCGCCCATCCGGCGCTGTCGATGCCAGCAATCGGCTACAACCATTCTTTTTGGCAGACTGTGCGTCGGCTCGGCCTGTCTATACCGATCGGAGTCTTTCATGGAACACGACATCACGCTTTCGCTTGAAGAAGCACGAGCGCTGAGCCGGCGCATTCTTCAAAACGCAGGTTTCAGCGAGGGACATGTCGAGGCGATCACCCGGAGTGTGGTCGCCGCGCAGCGCGATGAGTGTCACTCCCACGGGCTGTATCGCCTGCTGGGCATCGTGGAGACGGCCAAAATGGGCGGGCTCGATCCACAGGCGGTGCCGGAAGTGATCGATCATGCCCCCGGCATCGTGAAGGTTGATGCCCGCTATGGCAGTTCGCTGCTGGCCTTCGAGCAGGGCCTCCCCCCCTCTGCAGGAAAAGACCCAGCGCAACGGTATTGCGGTGCTGATGATCAATCACTGCTTTCATTTCTCGGCGCTGTGGTCGGAGGTGGAAGCGCTCTGCGCGCGCGGGCTGGCGGGGATTGCGATGAACCCGACCCACGCCTTTGTGGCCCCCAGTGGCGGCGTGCAGGCCCTGCTGGGCACCAATCCTTTTGCCTTTTCCTGGCCGCGGCCGAACGGCAATCCCTACACTTTCGACTTTGCCACCAGCATGGTGGCGCGCGGCGAAATCGAGCTGCACCGCCGCGCCGGCAAGGCCATTGCCGACAACTGGGCGCTGGATGACCACGGCCAGCCGACCACCGACCCGACAGCAGCACTTGAGGGCGCCATGCTGCCCTTTGGCGGTCACAAGGGCTCGGCGCTGTCCACCATGATCGAGCTGCTGGCGGGGCCCTTGATCAACGATGCCCTGAGCCACGAGACCCACGCGGCCAACGAAGAAGGCACCGGTCGGCCCTGTCACGGCGAGCTTGTCATCGCGCTGTCACCAAAAACATTTCTGGGCGATCAATGTGATGCGGGGCTGGCGCACGCAGAGAGGCTGTTCGAGCAGATTCTGGGCCAGGGCGCGCGGCTGCCGTCGCAGCGCCGCTTTGAAGCGCGCGAGCGCAGCCTGACATCGGGCGTATCGATCCCGGTGGCACTCTATCGGGATCTGAAGGCGCTAACCGGTGAGAAGGCCGGCGAGAACTAGCTGAGCAGCGAGCGCAGTCCGGCAATCGCGCTCTGGCCGCGCTCGTGTTTCTTGTCGGGGTCTTCCTTGTCAGCACGACCGAACCATTCCAGATCCTCCGGCGGCAGTTCATCGAGAAAGCGACTCGGCGCGCAGTTCATCATCTCGCCGAACTGCTTGCGCTGCTGGGCCAGCGACAGGGTCAGCGTCTGGCGGGCGCGGGTGATCCCGACATAGGCCAGCCGGCGCTCCTCTTCGATGGTGTCCATCTCGATCGAGTTGCGGTGCGGCAGCAGCTCCTCTTCCATGCCCATCACATAGACGTGCGGAAACTCGAGCCCCTTGGAGGCGTGCAGGGTCAGAAGCTGCACCTTGTCGGTGTCATCTTCCTGAGCCTGCTGATCGAGAATATCGCGCAGTACCAGCCGCGAGATGGCCGCTTCGACGTCGTCGGTCTCCTCGGCTCCCTCATCGCCCTCGTCCGTGTCACGGTGCATCGACTTCTCGAGCTGGTCGATCAGGATGTACACGTTACCCATGCGCTTTTCAGCGATGATCGGCGCGCTGGCGTTCTGATAGAGCCAGGCCTCGTAATCCATCTCGGCAAACATCGCCCGGATCGCGGCGATCGCATCGCCCTGATCCATGCGCTTGCGAATGCCTTCAAGGAAGTGATTGAAGCGCCCCAGCCGATCCACGGCGCGCTCCGAAAGCACATGCGACAGCCCCATCTCACTGCAGGCGGCAAAGAGACTCACCTTGCGCTCCTGAGCGTAGTTGGCGAGTTTTTCAAGCGTCGTGGGGCCGATCTCGCGGCGCGGCACGTTGACGATACGCAAAAAGGCGTTGTCATCGGCCGGGTTGATCAGAAGGCGCAGATAGGCCATCGCGTCCTTGATCTCGTTGCGCGAGAAAAAGGAAGTGCCGCCGGAGAGCTTGTAGGGAATCTGGTGGTGCTGAAGCTTCAACTCCAGCAGCCGGGCCTGAAAGTTGCCGCGATAGAGCACGGCAAAATCGCGCCACTGAGCGCTTTCCTTGATGCGCCGAGTGAGGATTTCGGTGGCCACCCGCTCGGTCTCGGCCTCCTCGTTGCGATTGACGATCACCCGAATCGGCTCGCCGCGGCCCTTGTCCGACCACAGCGTCTTTTCATAGACGTGGGGGTTGTTGGCAATCAGGGTGTTGGCAGCCTTGAGGATCACCGAGGTGGAGCGGTAGTTCTGCTCCAGTTTGATGACGTTGAGCGAGGGAAAGTCCTCGCCCAGCTGCACCAGATTCTCCGGCCGCGCGCCGCGCCAGGCATAGATCGACTGGTCATCATCACCCACCACGGTGAAGGTCTGACGCTCGGCCATCAGCATGCGCACCAGCTGATACTGGCTGGAGTTGGTGTCCTGATACTCGTCCACCAGCATGTAGTGGATGCGGTGTCGCCAGCGCTGGAGCACCTCCGGATGACGCTCGAACATGGTCGCCGGCAGCATGATCAGGTCATCGAAATCGACCGCGTTGTAGGCCTTCAGGTGACGCACGTAGTGCTCATAGATGCGTGCGCAGTACGCGTCATCCTCGGTCTCGGCATGCGACAGGGCGTGGCCCGGCAGGATCAGATCGTTTTTCCAGTTCGAGATCTGGTGCTGCACCCGGTTGATCTGATCGGCATCGATCTGGGCATCCTTTTGCATCAGATCGCGCAGCAGCGCCTTCGCATCCTCCGGATCAAACAGCGAAAAGCCCGGGCGCAGACCCAGCGTTTTCAGCTCCGAGCGGATGATGGTCAGTCCCAGCGTGTGAAAGGTCGACACCGTCAGGCCGTGGCCGCTGCGACCGGGCAGCAGCGCCTGCACGCGTTCCTTCATCTCGCGGGCGGCCTTGTTGGTAAAGGTCACCGCTGCAATGCGCCGGGCACTCATGCCGCACTCATGCACCAGATAGGCAATCTTGGTGGTGATCACGCTGGTCTTGCCGGAACCGGCACCGGCGAGTACCAGACAGGGGCCATCGATGTATTTCACGGCGTCACGCTGGCGCGGATTGAGGCCGCTGATGCGGTGGCGAATATCGGACATGGGAACAACCTGAGAAAAGGCAGATGACGCAAGCAGGTCATGATACATCCTGCACCCGCTCCTGTGCTGTAATGACAGCCTGCCGATCGATCAACGGCCACCGACCAGACGAGGAAACTCATGCGCCATCAAATGCTTGTACGCCACATCGGACAGCGTCTTTTTCGCATCACGGCCTGTTTGCTGCTGGCCGGCACCACCGTCAGCGCTTCGATGGCCGCCAGCGCCGCCTGTCAGATCCAGGCGATGGCGTATGACTATCCCGAACAGCGACTGGACCAAGCGCTTCAGCAGTTTGCCCATACCAGCGGTTGCCCGGTCGAGGTCGACACCTCCCAGCTCGGTGATCGCCAGGCACCGGCGCTGCAGGGAAAATTCACGCCTGATGCCGCGCTGATCCAGCTGGTACGCGGCTCGGGTCTGGAAGTTCATCTCGACGATGGTCACTATCGGGTCAATCAGAGTGATCGGGAACGCATCAATGATCGTATCGAAACGCTGCGCTATCGCATTGAAAGCGCCCGGGACAGCGATCAACTCACACAAAACGATGCCCGGACCCTCGACACGCAGCTCGAGGCCATCAGGACACAAAGCGATCAGCTGATCACCGAGCAGGGCTTTTTAAGTGCCGCCGAGATGGCCAGCTACGAGCGCCTGTTTGCCTGGCTGGAAGGGCGGCTGGCGCCGTCCAGCCTCTGAAGCCCTTGTCCAAAGCGTACATCTCATTCACAACAATAAAGGCAACAGCGATGAAGATTATCGAGGACGATCTGAGCAGTGACGCCACTATCGCGCTGATCCGCGCCCATGTGACAGAGCTTGCCGGTCACTCTCCCGAAGAGAGCTGTCATGCGCTGGATCTTGAAGCGCTGCGCGCGCCCGGACTGACCTTCTGGAGCGTGTGGGAGGATGACACCATTGCCGGCTGCGGCGCGCTCAAGGCGCTCGATGAGACCCACGGCGAGATCAAGTCGATGCGCACTGCCGGCACGCATCTGCGCCGCGGCGTGGCGGCCAAGCTGCTCGATCATATTATTCGACAAGCACGCATGCGCGGTTTCAAGCGGCTGAGCCTTGAAACCGGAACACCCGCTGTCTTCGCCCCGGCACGCAGCCTCTATGCCCGCTTTGGCTTTGAGACCTGCCCGCCGTTTGGCAGCTACTGCGAAGATCCTTACAGCGTGTTCATGACAAAATCGCTCGACGGTCCGGGCGATAACGCGCCCTCGAAATCGAGCTGCCGCCAGGCCTCATAGACCAGCACCGCGCAGGCATTGGAGAGATTCAGGCTGCGGCTGCCTTCGCGCATTGGAATGCGCAGGAGCTGATGCTCGGGAAGGCTGTCGATCAGGGTCTGCGGCAGGCCGCGGCTTTCCGGGCCAAACAGCAGCGCATCGCCGGTCTGATAGGCCACATGATCATGACGGGTGCGCCCGCGCGTGGTGATGGCCAGTAGCCGCAGTGGTTCGACCGCGGTCATGAAGGCCTCAAGCGAGGCATGCACCTGCACGCGGGCCCACTCGTGGTAATCGAGCCCGGCCCGACGCAGACGTTTGTCATCGAGTTCGAAGCCGAGCGGCTCGATCAGATGCAGGCGAAAGCCGGTATTGGCGCAGAGTCTGATGATGTTGCCGGTATTGGGCGCGATTTCCGGCTCGAACAGGGCGATATCCAGCATGGCGGGGTGTCTCTACCTCGGAAAATCGTATCGCGGATACCAACGACAGCGGGCCCGGCACAAAGGCCGGGCCCGCTCATGTCAGGCGCCTGCCGTTTTAGAAACCGACGGAGACACCCAGTTCCGGACCGCTGAACAGCGTCTTGCCGTCGTGGTTATCGAAATCGGTATGGTAATAGCGATAGCCCACATAGCCATAGGTGTTGGCGATCAGCGTGGCACGGGCGCGGGCGCCGTACTCATAGCTTTCGTTGACATCGCCATGGCTCAGTCCTTCCGGCGTATAGAAGCCGTAGCCCCCCACACTGACACGCGGGATCGGCGTATCGACATAGGCCGAGCCACCCAGCCCCAGACCGCCGCCATCACCATAATCGGAATCCAGATACTGATAGCGCCCACCCAGCGACACATCAACACCCGGCAGATAGGGGGAGAACATCAACTGACCGGAATAGGCCTTGGTATTATTGCCGCTATCGTTGGTGCTGAAATATCCCAGACCGGCGCTGAAGCCGGGCAACAGTCCCTGATTGACCTGAAAACCGTGAGCGTCTTCGCCACCACTGGCCGAGAGGCTCAGGGCAGAAGCGTTGAGGCTTGCAAGGGCAAGGCCTGCACCCAGTGCCGAGATGATGATCTTTTTCATTTTGAAGTCCTTGGCTTGTTGTCCCCTTGAACGGGACATGCGCTGTCAGAGAGGAATCCGTTCGCCTGCGGGAATACAGACCGGTGTGCACCGGCACATTGTGCCATCATGACGATGTGGATCGACATGATGGTACCTTTTTTATTAAGGACACCTTACCACTGTCTGAAACCGTTATCCCTGAACACCGTAGCGGGCACGATAGTCCTGGATGGCGCGGGCATGGGGCGCCAGCGTGTCATCGCCGTGGGTCTCGAGATATTCAAGAATACCTGCCAGCGTGACGATCGGGATCACCGGAATATTGTAGCGCCGGCGAACGTCTTCGATGGCGCTGATGTCGCCCTGACCGCGCTCCTGTCGATCAAGGGCCACGACCACACCGGCGGCAGTGGCCCCGGCCGCCTCGATCAGTGCCATGGACTCACCAATGGCCGTGCCGGCGGTAATGACATCATCAATAATCAGCACGCGACCCGACATCGGCGCACCAACAATCGAGCCGCCTTCACCGTGGTCCTTGGCTTCCTTTCGATTGAACGACCAAGGCAGATTGCGGTCATGATGAGTCGCCATCGCAATGGCGGTACTCGATGCCAGCGGGATGCCCTTGTAGGCGGGGCCGAACAAAAGATCGAACTCCAGGCCGCTGCGCTGAATGGCACCGGCATAGCAGCGCCCCAGCACTTCCAGCGCTGCCCCGGTGTGGAAAAGGCCGGCATTGAAGAAATAGGGACTGACACGCCCCGACTTGAGAGTGAACTCACCAAAGCGGAGCGCCTGCTCGGCAATGGCGAATTCGATGAATTCCCGCTGCTCATTCAACATGTCGTACCCTTATTTCCTGGATCGGCCCTTTACCCAAACCTGTCAGGCTCGGGTATCATACACGCGCGAAAAACAAGGGACCATGTATGAAAATCGCCAGTATCAACGTCAACGGCATGCGCAGGGCGGTCGAACGGGGCTTTCTCGACTGGCTGAAAGCGCAGGATGCCGACATCGTCTGCGTGCAGAACCTGAAGACCAAAAGCTTCGAACTGGACGACTCGATCCTCTATCCCGAGGGCTATGAAGGCTATTTCCTGGATGCCGAGCAGGACGATTTTGCCGGCGTCGGGATCTACTGCCGCAAGATCCCCAAGGCGATCATGTATGGTCTGGGCTTTGAGCAGTGCGACAACGAAGGGCGCTTTCTGCAGGCCGACTACGAACGCTTCAGCGTGGCGTCCTTTCTGATGCCGGAAGACCCGCACGCCAAGCAGCGCTTTATCACCCAGTACAGCGACTATCTCGGCAAGCTGCGCCGCAAGCGTCGCCAGTACATCATCGCCGGCAGCTGGTACATCGCCCACAAGACCGTCGATCTCGACCACTGGTCCGAGCATCAGAGCACGCCCGGGTTTCGTCCCGAAGAGCGCGCTTTCATGGACCAGGTCTTCGGACCGATGGACTTTGTCGATACCTTCCGTGAAGTCGAGCGCAACGCCGGCCATCACACCTGGTGGCAAAAGCCCGACAGCGACGTCCCGCGCAAGCGTCAGGACGGCTGGCGCATGGACTATCAGATCACCGGGCCCGACCTGGCCCGCACGGTCAAAAGCGCCTGGATCGATCGCGATGCCGATTTCAGCGAGTTCGCGCCGCTGATCATCGAGTACGATCTGGAGCTCTGACAGACCGTCCGATCACGACGCCATCGTGATCGCACTGCCCGGCCCCGGTCCCTTCGCGCCACGGCGCCGACAGCCTCTCGCTGTCGGCGCCGTGTTGTTACTGTTTGGCGTCGTTACTGGCTGGCGTTGTTATTGTCCAGCGTGATCACTACCCGGGCGTATCCACACACGCCCCGATCGACCTGTTTCAGCTGACCATGCCCAGCGTCTCGCGCTGACGCGCAAAGAGCTGCTCGCAGCCCGCTTCGGCCATATCCATCATGGCGTTGAGCTCACTGCGCGAGAACGACTTCTGCTCGGCGGTGCCCTGCACCTCGATGATGCCGCCATCGCCCGTCATGACCACGTTCATGTCGGTCTCGGCGCGCGAGTCTTCGGCGTAGTCCAGATCCGTCACCGCCTGTCCCTTGTAGATACCGACCGACACCGCACTGACCAGCTGCTTGAGCGGATCCGTCTTGATCTGCTTGTTGCGCTGCAGCGTCTGCAGGGCATCGACCAGCGCCACGCAGCCGCCGGTAATCGCCGCCGTGCGCGTACCGCCATCGGCCTGAAGCACGTCGCAGTCAATGGTGATGGTGAACTCGCCAAGCTTTTTCAGATCCACCGCCGCGCGCAGGCTGCGCCCGATCAGACGCTGAATCTCGACCGTGCGCCCGCCCTGCTTGCCGCGGGCTGCTTCCCGACCGCTGCGGCTGTGGGTCGCGCGCGGCAGCATGCCGTACTCTGCGGTGATCCAGCCCTGCCCCTTGCCGCGCAGCCAGCGCGGCACGCCGGCTTCAACGCTTGCGGTGCACAGCACCTGCGTATCGCCAAAGGCGACCAGCACCGAACCTTCGGCATGCTTCGTATAGCCGCGGGTCAGGGTAATTTCACGGGTTGCCTCGGGGGCACGTCCACTGGGTCGCATGACACTCTCTCTACTGGTAAAAATGAAAACATAAACCAAAAAGCGGGCCGGGCATCTTACACGCCTGCCTGCGCAATGAACGAATCGTTTAGACTGATCAATCTTACCTCTCATGCAAGGATGACCCATGGCACGCAGCATGACCGCCTTTACCCGCCAGACGCTGGATGCCGACTGGGGCAGCCTTGCGCTGGAACTGCGCTCGGTCAACCAGCGCTACCTCGATCTGCACTTTCGTCTGCCCGAGGCCCTGCGCGATCTCGAAACGCCGTTTCGTGACAGCCTGCGCGGTGCCCTTTCCCGCGGCAAGATCGAATGTTCGCTGCGCTTTGAGCGCGCCCAGAGCGGCAGCGACGGTCTCGACATCAACGTCGAGCATCTGGAAGTGCTGATGGAGACGCTGACGCGCCTGCGCCGTCACGCCCCGGAAGCCTCGATGCCGACCCTGCTGGAGCTTCTGGACCATCCCGGTATTGCCCGCGGCGGCGAGATCGACATGGACGCCGTACGCGCGGGAGCACTCCAGCTGATGTCGCAGGGCCTCGAGGACCTGAACGCCGGCCGCGAGCGCGAAGGGGAGCAGCTCTGCGCGTTGATTCGCGAGCGGCTCGGTGCCATTCGCACTCAGGTCGAGGAGGTCCGCGGCCATCTCCCGGCCGTGCTGGAGCGTCAGCGCCAGCAGATCCTGGAACGCCTGGAGACCGTGAAAGCCGAACTCGACCCGGCCCGGCTGGAAGCAGAGATGGCGCTGATCGCACAAAAGGCCGACGTGGCCGAAGAACTCGACCGGCTGGAAACGCATGTAGGGGAAGTCGAACGACAGCTCAAGCAGAAGGGGCCGATCGGACGCCGACTGGATTTTCTGATGCAGGAGCTCAATCGCGAAGCCAACACGCTCTCGTCCAAGGCCGCGGTCACCGACACCACCCGCTGCGCAGTGGAGCTGAAGGTGCTGATCGAGCAGATGCGCGAGCAGATTCAAAATATCGAGTAGGGTCTATCAAAAGCCACAACGATACATAAGACCATTGTTTCTAAAGAATTTTTATCGACAACCATTCCACTGACGTCTATCAACATCTATCAAAATCCACATCCTTTTGGGTAGTAAAGTGGGGAGTAAATTCATTGCCTCCCCACTTTTTGCCGTTTATCATCGAAAGTACTCCCCACCGCTTGCCGATTCTGTAACGTTCACAGTGAGTTAGCTGCCCATCGCTCGAAGGGAGCAGGCATAGGCAGACGCTCTTTTGTGGCAGGGCTGGATTATTCGGGGTATCCGGAGAGACCGTTCTCCATCCGCTTTCACTGAAAAGAGAAAAGAACCATGGGAAGCCTCAATGCCAGAAAAGTGCAGGCCCTTATCAAGGGCGGCAAAGCCGGGCGTTACAGCGACGGTGACGGCCTGTACCTCATGGTGCCGCAAAAGGGCGCGCCATACTGGATGTTGAGATATACGCTGTTGGGTAAACGCCGGGAGATGACGCTGGGCAAACAGGCTCATCTCTCTCTTGCAGAAGCTCGAGCCAGAGCTCAGGATCATCAGAAGCTGGTTCAGGATGGCGTTGACCCCATCGAGGCGCGCAAGCAGGAACAACAGATGTCGATAAAAACCGTCGACGACCTGTTTGCAGACTGGTATCCGGATCTTGAGAAACGGCTCAAGCATCCCAGAATCCCCTACCGTATTTATCACAAGGAGGTGGCCCCCAGTCTCGGCAAACGCGAGCTGGATACCGTGACGCCCATGGAAGTAAGGAGCATCATCAGGAAGGTGGCCCAAAGCGGTCGACCAACGATCGCCAACGATACATTGATGTATCTGAAGCAGTTGTTTAACCACGCCATCAAGCTGGGGCTTATCACCTATAACCCCGCGACAGCTTTCAACGTCAATGATGCTGGCGGCGTGGAAAAGAGTCGTAGCCGGGCCCTGACCCTAGACGAAATCAACACCGCCTTCAGCGTATTTCGAGACAACAGCGCAAGCTTCAGTCGAGAGAACTATCTCGCCTGCGCGCTTCTGCTTGTACTGGGAACACGAAAGACCGAGCTGACCGAGGCGAGATGGAAAGAATTCGATCTACCCAATAGTCAATGGACGCTGCCCGGCGAACGCAGCAAGTCCGGCAATGGGATCAGGATTCCGCTTCCTCCTCAGACCATCAATTGGCTGGAGGAGCTCAAGATACGGGCCTGCGGCTCGGAGTTCGTATTCCCCAGCCGACGGGGCAACAGCTCGCCCCATATGGGCAAGGACACACTGAACCGCGCTATCGCCAAGCTGTTCGGCAGCGAGCCCGGCAAGAAGCAACAGCCAGAGAACCGAATGGGAGATCTGGAGCCCTTTACCGTGCATGATTTACGGCGGACCTGCCGGAGTCTGCTGGCTGCTACGGGTACACCGGCGCATGTGGCGGAGCGCTGCCTGAACCACAAGATCAAAGGCGTTGAAGGCATCTATGATCGGTACGATTATTTCCAAGAGCGAAGAGAAGCGATGATTAAAGTTGCCAATCTTGTTGCACCTGCAATCATCATTAATTTGGCTGATTACCACTTTTCGTTGTGAGCTCTTTTGATAATTCTCTCAAGGGTTTGGTAAATTTTTTCATCTCTGTTTTTTGCCAGACTATCCAACTGTTTTTTTGATTCACTGCTGATATATGTATTTAACGGTGATTTCTCGGATTGTTTTTTTCGATACTCTCTTTGATCCCAAGCTTTTTTAGTTTTAAAACAAAAAGTTCTTTTGTCCCGACTTCAGCCTCCCAATAATCTAAAACAGCAAAAGCACAATAGTAAGCTTGCTCACTATTCAGTGGACGAAGTGACCAAAACATTTTGTTAAGCAAATGCTTTTCAAACTTTATTTTCATATAATCCCAAGCCCAATCGCACTGCTCTTTATTTTTAAAATTCAGCCAAGCAAGCTTTATTTTTTCTCTCCTCTTATACTCCCAGCCTTTTTTTAATTTATCCATCATGTTGTTTTTTGTAATAGATAACTCATTCCAATTATCAAAGAATGCCACTACTTTTTGATAACTATTTTTGATGTCGAAAAAATCTTCCGTTTCAACAATGTTATCGAAGAAAGTAGTGTGAGCATTTGATTTCGGAAGATCATATTTTTGGTCAATAAAAGACATAATTTTTATCTGATCATCGGTAGCCCATTTCAGGACACACCAAACAAAATTACAAATGCGCCTCTCATCTTTTATCCAAGAGAAATCTTCTTCTGATAAAAGCTTTGCTTTTCTGGCATCTATTAATTTAAGGATAACATCCGTCTTTTTATCTTCTTGCAAGCTTTTAAAGTAATCAACCATGCCGCTATAAGATGAATCAATACCTTTACCACGATCCATCTCCTGCCTCAAAGCACTTGCATAAAAATTGCGGTATCTATCGTTCTTAAGCTCCAGCTCCTTAAAATAAGGAAACCCCGCATCTATAGGCATGTCATCTCCAAACTTCTATCAATAAAAAAGAACTACGTAACCATACTGTAGAGTTATCGGGCTATTCCTGAGTAACTTTAGGGCTATTTTCATGGAGATCTTATAAGGTTTATGGCACAAGTAGAGAAGCTGGACCGCTCCAAGCCTGACCCCGCTTGCTCTCCTAGCCATTCTCAGTCTGTTGTATCGATTTGGTTGGAGACTTATGAAGGCTCACTCAGAGCCAGCCAAGTCAGTTTGAGCATTTCGGTGAATCGGCCCTGCAAACCGATGATTAGTAATCATCGGCATCAGAAAAGACATTTCGTATTTCACGGAAGCTCTATAGGCCTATCAGTTTTGATAGCTGCAGATAGATCCAAAAAGTGTTTTCTTACACATGCGTCAGATCTCATGAGACGAATACGGAGCTTCGCATCATGAGATTACTCAAGCTGAAAGATGTCATATTTTTAACAGGGCTGGGGCGCTCTACTGTTTACAAGTACATCGCTGAAGGCAATTTCCCCAAGCCTGTTTCTTTAGGCGAGAGAAACGTTGCCTGGGTTGAGAGTGAAATCAATGATTGGATTTTTCTAAAAATAAAGATGAGAGATGAGGCTAAACTCTGAGCTGCATCAGACCATACTCCCGCCCTTTCTCAACCAAGCACTTTAAAAGCTATTAACTTTCTGTCCCTTCCAATCCCCCTCTGAACTTCCTGGGCCTGCCGTAGTCATTTATTTGCATGACCATGCTTATCTGTCCATTAGAGACATGGACCGCTATATATTTCTTCAGCAAGCCCGCCAAACCACTTTGAGCTATTTGAACGAAGGCCAGAATTGGCGCAAGAATTTTCAAACCATGCTGTTTGGGCAAAAAATAATGGGGCTGATCACGCAACCATGGCGGCTCTTTTTGAGAGCCGCCATGGTTGACGTGTCATCATCCCTACCACATCTCATCGGCTAAATGTCTGAGCCAGGGAAGTTTGAAATTATTTTTGAGGTGGCCTGATAAAACGCAAAATAGAAATATCTTGAATGATATTCCTTGTAATTACGCTGCTATAACTACGGCCATACGCCTGTCCATTTCTTCATAAAACGCCGCCACACGCTCGGCGATTTTCTGAATTATTGCCTCATCACGATAGGCACGTTTCACGAACAGCGGCATCCCCGGCCAGTAGCTGACAAAATCGATCCACTCGCGTTCGCTCACCCAAAGCCCACCCTGACACTGGGCTATATGCTCCTGTGGCAACTCATCGGCAATCAGCAGCTCGATCTGGTATTTGGGCAGTTTGGTCTTTACCTCAATGAGCCCATCACTGCCTACCAGGCTATCCGGTGAGTAGCCGGCTCTATGGTTAAGAATGATCCCGACCTGCTCCAGATGAGCATTGCCGGTAGCCTCGCTATAGAGTTCCCGTGCCACGGGTTCCAGTGTATGCCCACGCTGGGTATGGGCATTGCCCGAGAAAGCATCTGCCGATTCGCCGGTAATGCGTTCTCCAATTAGCTGGTGCATGTAGCTCAGGGCACCGGCCCCGAAACCACCCGGCCCCTTGCCCTTGACCAGTAACGTCTTGAGCTCTGACATGGTAACGATGCCCAGCCGTGCGGCATGCCACTCGGGTGTTCCCTGCTCGCAGTTGAGTATCTGCATCATGCGCTCCTGAAGGGTGTGACGGCATATATGGCGAGGGCGTTAACCCTCGCTCGCCTCGCCATGTGGTGGCTGTTGTGGCTGGATGCGCTTTTGCAGTGAAGCACGCAGCCTGTCGAAATCATTCTGGGGGACCTGCTCGGCATCGCCATAGCGACCGATGAACCACTCCTGTGTGGTTGTCGGGCACCGGGCGATCAGCTGCCGAAGCTGTCCGGCCTGAAAGGAGGTGATCCGCTTCATAGGGGCAGCGGCATGACCATCATCGTCCTGTCCCCGCGTGGTGATGTTGAGCAGCGCGCAAAGCACGTAGCGCTTGCCATAGCTGGTCGAGGAGCCAAAGGCCTGCACGGCGTTCTTGTTGCCGCTGACATCGGCAGGAAGCAACATGCTGGTCTCTTCGCGATGGCCATCCCGATGCATCAGCACACCGGTCACCTGAATGCCGCGTTCCTGTGTCTGAATGCGAAAGCTCACGGCAAAGCCGTGGCGCTGCAGGATAGGCCGCACCGTATCGACGATATCCTCCAGCGTGGCGTAGTGACCGTTATTACCCTTGCCTCGCTCGACAATGCTGGGCAGCTCGGTCTGCATGGCGGCCATGGCACTGCTGTAGGCCATCAGGGACTGACGATCGAGGACACGCTCCTGCATCTGCAGCAGACGCTCCATCTTGTCGATGTCCACATCGGGGTTGAGCGCTGCCCGTTCGATCACCTGAATGATGGCAGTGCTGTCGCTACTGGATTCAGATGGATGCCGGGTGATGTTGTCCTGCCGTGTGATTGACTGCGTCATGAGGTCTTCTCCGGAAGGTATTCATTGATGACGTCCTGCAGATCCTCTTCTGCAATACGCTCAAGCGTCATGGACGCGCGGTAAAAGCAGCCTTTGGCACAGACAAGGGTGTCGGCCTGCGTCTTGTTCTGTTCCAGCATCTGGCGCGACAGGTCAGTCAGCGCGATGGAGATGGATAGAGGGATATCGGTATTCATGAATCGCTCCTTGCGACGACAAAAAAGCCCGACCAGTTTTTTGGTCGGGCTTTATGCGGTTGAGTGGTGAACAACAGGCCTGGTGGTCAGGCGATCAGCTCGAGGGCGCTATCCAGTGCCCGATGCTTCAGATTGGCGCCCTGCCCGAACCAGGCCGAGTCCATGCGGGTATCGTTGCTGCGGGCCCGCTTCTCGTGATCGACATACTCGGTCACGGCGTTGAGCAGCCCCCAGGCCGTGTCCTTCGCTGTTGCTAAGTGAGATCCACGTCCTTCACCGTGATAGAGCTGCTGCACTCGGTTCATGGCACGACCTGGCTTCCCGGTCGGCGTGCCCAGCGACGCGTCGGTATTGTTGAGCACGGCCTGGAAGTAACGGGTGGCCTCGTCATGACTGATCCTGCGTTCAGCCAGTGCCTTCATGCGGTACATGAAGTCATCCCACTGCGATACTGAAATACCCAGCTGCTGTTTGACCCGTTGTGCATTGAACTCGGTACTGTGAGGTACCCGAACCATCTGAGAAGCACCTTCGATGGCCATACTCAGCGTGTTGTTACAGACCACCCGCACGGAAGTGGGTGTAGCTACTGTGGCCAATGTCCCATCACAGGACGTAGCCAGTAACAGATAGCCCCTGACCTCATCCGTGTTCTTGAGTGACGTGCTTAAACCACTACGGGCCAGTGCCCAGAACTTGCGACCACCTTTGAGTACCCCTGCAGTTTCCAGCTCATACCCCGCGTACTCGGTCAGGTCACGATAAAAATTTAGTACCTCCTGTGGCTGCACCACCTTGTAGCGCTGCGATACGACCGAGAGCGGCACCTGGGTATCCGAGCGGAACAACACCTTCTGTTCGGGGAAGGAGTGGATGCTGCCCAGATGAGAGGACGAATCGGCAATAAACCGCACCGGCGTCTCTTCGATGTGCCAGTTCATGCCGGCCTGCTGCTGCCAGACTTCCAGTGGCTGATGGGGAGACAGCTGCTGTCCCAGCCCATGCCAGGGGGTGTCGCCAACGTACGCCATCTGCTCGACTTGATGTGTCATGAGAAAACTCCTTGCTGATAGTGGTATAGACGGCAAAAGGGCCCGCCATCGGTTGATGACGGGCCCTTTGAATGAAGAGATGGGAATGAGTCGGTGCCTCCGAGGGAGACAGCTATTGGGTGGATTGAATGCGAAAAGTATGGCCGCAGTAGCAGCACTCGAGGTTATCGAGCACACGCTCATCGAGCTCGCTGCCAAACCGGGCGCCGGTCACGCCACCGGCAGCCCCACCTGCCAGGGCGCCGAATACGGCGCCAGCCAGACCGCCTACCGTGATGCCTACAGGCCCTGCAAAGGCCCCTGCCAACGCCCCTGCCTGTGAACCACTCCACGCCCCGGCAGCACCGCCTGCAGAGCCCGCTGCCATACCCACGCTTCCGCAGACCTTGCGCCCCTGATGAAGAGAACGAATTTTAATCGAGCCGCATTTCGAACATTCGGTCGCCATAACTACCTCCCGGCTTTCTGGAAAAAAACTGAAGCCATTTCTTACAGGCTCATGGAGGTAGTGTGCGTCTGAAAGTTTTTTATTCTCGATAACCAAAAATTTAATTGATAATCGTGACGCTAACTTTCAGAAAATGATGGTTCGAAAAACCCGGTAAAACAGCCACCAAAGGGTGGCTATCGAAGTCTCAGCAGTGGGATATGGATAACTCTTTTTTTCGGATTATTTGTTATTAAGGTGTTTATTATTTGATCAGGAGTAATAAGTGGATGCTGCATATCACTTAGCCAATGATAGCGACAGGGAAACAAACCAAATAGGCTAAGCTTCTCAAGAGCTTGGCCTATTTATACTCATCCCTTACACAATCAGTATAGGCTCAAGCCCCTGATTGCCTCAGGGGCCTTGTATTCATTGGCGAGGCTCATCAGCTTTCAGTCAGAAAAGGTTTGTTTTTACAACCATGGGGAATGCTACGAGGAAAACCAACCGTAGCCAGGAGCACCCCATGCACAACCCCACCGACGACTACATTGCCAATGATGACATATCGTATTTTTTGAATGATCTGAATATGGATTACCATGACGAGCAGATATTGTGGGACCCATCAACTCAGCCAAATCAAAATCAGCAGCTTGCAGCTCTGATTGAAATCGAGGAAAGACTCAAGCAGCTTACTAGCTCTCACCTATGGTTTGACCCTGCCACTGTGATTCAGTCTACCCCCTGTGGCAGCGGCTTGGTAAAACTGGCAGATGATCCGCTACTGGACGAGTTGCAGAGTATTGTGGCAAGCCTTACAGGGATACTTGACCATAATGAGGGCGCTTACAGTTTACAGTCACCTCCCTATACCAAAAGCTTTTTGCAGGCATTTAAGAGCTGCTCATATCTCCACACGTCAACCATGGAAGAACCTCTACCGATGACGCGATCAGCTGCCGAGCAGGTGGTTGATGACCTGAATCAGAGATTATGGTCGTGGCATCAACACCTATCATTACCATCATTTGGCATTGAACACGCCCGCCTAAAAAGAAACAGTCGCGACAATTACAGAAGATTCTTTCGTCTGGTAGATTCTCTTTTTGGCTGCTGCAGCCGCCTACTGGTGGTACGTATCGACCTAGGCTATAGCGAGACTGATGGATACTATATAGATCATGAGACAGCCGATTATCACCGAAAAAAATTCTGTCGAATGTTTCACTCACACCCGATGTTCGAACACCTTCTAGGTTACGCATGGAAGCTGGAATGGCGACCTAAAAAAGGGTTCCATTATCACTTCGTTTTCTTCTTTGACGGTAACCGGGTACGCAGGGATATTGCGCTGGGAAGGAATATTGGTGAGCTTTGGAGAAGGCTCACTAACAATCAAGGGATGTATTTCAACTGCAACCATAGCGGTGGCAGCAACTATCGATACAACGCGCTCGGTGACATACATTATTCAGACGACCTGAAAAGGGAGCACCTGGATAAAATTGCAGCCTATCTCACCAAAGTCGATGAATACGTCTCTCTTGCAGTAAAAGGCCGAACGTTTCAGACCAGCTCAACACCCCGTGCATCAGAGAAATGCGGCGGCCGGCCGCGTCTTTATTGATTCAGGCAATGTAAGGTCACAAGGACCATAGAAGCAGGTTTGATTCACAATAAACCTGCCCTCTACTTGCTGGGGTCGCACAATTGGCCAAAGGCCTCCATCATTTCTGGAGGCCCCACTAAACCAGGCTCAGGGCGCTATCTTTCGATGCATGCCTACTTTGTCCATTTGATGGCTGATTAATCGTTAGAGCTGAAGAGGCTCTGCAAACATCTAGAGAACCGCCCTCATCCTGCCTTCGTCACGATCTTCGGCTGAGTCGCTTCTAGCGCCTCGAAGATCCCTTCAATCACGTTATCCTTATCGGCAAATAGGGCATCCGGCCCACCGGCATGCACACTGCTGAAAGGAGCTTCATAGAGCGCGCTGGCGTCCATGACGCCGCGGGCGGTGAGCTGTTCGATAACCATTTCGATAAAGCGCATCTGTGGAACAGTCAGGCTGTGATCAGAGAGGTACTGCGAAAAGGCTGCCTTGGCGGCTTCGTTGTCCATTCCTACCAGTCCACGAATGAAATGGGCCAGTGACGGCGCCTCATGCTGCGCCATGAGGTTTTGAAGCAGCTCTTCACCGTCTTCTTCACCGATGGTAGTGAGCATTGTCTCCAGGCTTTCCAGATCAGTCTGGGTCATCGGCTGATTGGTGCGCAGTCGGTGAATGACAATATTATCGAGATGCTCCTGCAGATAAGCCTCTACCTTCCGGGCATATTGAACGCCGGTCATCTTTGGCAGCTCAAAGACTTCTTCATTGCGTACGCCCAGCACTTCATCCTTGAAATCGGTGTAGACGATGGGGCGGCGCTTCTTGTCCAGAAAGGGCGTCAATTCACGAAGGCGCAAACGCATCTCTTCCAGCATATTAACGTTGATGCCTTCCCAGAATCCGGCATCTGCCAGCGCCTGCAGGTAACCCAGCTGCGCCTTGACCAGTGGTACCGAGGCTTTCTCCTCCAATAGCGACGCCATCTCAACCACGCGGCGACGCAGCTGCTCAAAGGTCGCAGTATCGCCCTCGATGTGAGCCAGCTGCATGCGAAGAGCCGTGAGATCGAACAGACGGGATTCGATCTGCTCGGGTTCCTGCTCTGTAGGCAAACCAGCAACATCATTGATCAGCGTCTGACACGCTTCGTTGTCGAGCTGATTCCAGCTATCGCGCTCTCTGAAGGTCTCCACGGAGGCCAGATGCATGCGCACGATGAAGTTTTCAGGGTTCATGGCCGACACTTCTGCCTGCAGTGCATCGGCCAGTTTGGAAGTGAGTTGCTTCTCAGCATCCAGATCCGGCGTGGCCTGAAGATGGCTCAATAGCTGAACGCGACTCCGAAACAGTCGCGTTCCGAGTGGCACACCGCCGCTGGCTTCGATACCTTCCGGATTCTCCTTGAAGAAATCGAAGTTGAAGCAGAAATCGAATACCCGGAAATCCTTTTTCTCATCCTCCTCACCACCGGGGCCGAACAGACCGGGGCACAGGCGGGTCCCTCGGCCAACCATCTGCCAGAACTTGATCTTTGAATAGACCGGTTTGAAAAACACAAGGTTGGCGACCTCCGGCACATCGATGCCGGTATCCAGCATATCAACCGAAATGGCGATATGGGGCGCCTTCTCCGGCTGTGAGAAGTCATCGATCAGGCTTTGCGGATATTTGGCTTTATTATCGATGATACGTGCGAATTGCCCAGCGTGTTGGGGGTAGTGATGATTGAAACGCTCTTCGATGGCTTTGGCATGCTCATGATTGCGCGCGAAAACGATGGTTTTTGCCAGCCGGTCGCCACCATCCACGTGGTAGCCGTTTTCCATCAGGTGCTGAAGCATTTTGTCGATGGTGTCGTTGTTGAACAGCCAGTTGTTGATGGCTGGCGCGTTGACCTTACTGGGAATGCCTTCCTCTTCTGCATCGTCTCCCCAGTCAAGGCTTTCCCATTCGGCTTTCTCCTCATCGCTGAGCTGCTCATAGTCGATCCCCTGACTGGGAAACTTCAGGTCGATCTGCTGAACTCTGGGCGGGACCAGAAAGCCGTCCTTGACGGCCTGAGTGAGCTCATAGGCATCCGTGGGGACGCCTGGCTCCAGTTCGAAAAGATCGTAGGTATTTTTATCGACCTGCTCACGGGGTGTGGCGGTCAGACCAACCAGCAGCGAATCGAAATAGCGGAAGATGGCACCGTACTTTTGATAAACCGAGCGGTGCGCCTCATCAATGATGATCAGATCAAAATGGCCCGGTCCGAAACGAGCCTTGTCGCCATCCATGTCATCAATCAACCCCATCATGGTGGGGTAGGTGCAGACATAAACCCGACCTTCGGTATGCTTTTCGGTCACCAGATTCACCGGACTGGCATCAGGCAGGTGGGTCTTGAAGGCATTGGCGGCCTGGTTGACCAGTGATACCCGATCGGCCAGAAACAGCGCCCGCTTCACCAATCCAGTACGCTGTAGTGCATCTACTAGTGCCACGGCGGTACGGGTCTTGCCTGTGCCGGTGGCCATGACCAGTAGCGCCTTGCGACGGGCCTGGTCGAACTGGCTGAAGATGCTGGTAATGGCGCGCTTCTGGTAATAGCGCCCGGCAATGTCACTGTTGATAACAGTGGCATCCGGCGTTTTGCGCTGCTGGCGTCGCAGAATGACGCGCGACAGCTCATCCCTGGTATAAAAGCCTGCGACCTGACGGGGTGGGTAAGACTCATCGTCCCACAGCCAGGTCTCATAGCCATTGGTGTAGAAGATCAGCGGGCGCTGGCCGTGCATCTTTTCCAGACAGTCGGCATACAGCTTGGCCTGCTGTTGTCCGACTGCAGCGTCCGCCGTCGTGCGTTTGGCCTCGACCACGGCCAGTGGCTTGCCGTTGTCTCCCCACAGTACATAGTCCACATAGCCGACATTTTTGGCGTTCGGCATCCCGGTGACCCCGTACTCCCGGTCCTCCGGCTTATCCAGTGGCCAACCGGCACGACGCAACTCGACATCGATAAGATAGTCGCGTGTCTCTGCCTCGGAATAATCATGGGTATCCGGGCACTGCTCGGCGGCTTCGCGGGCCTCGGCCACTTTCTGACGCAGCGTCTGAACTTCTTCAGCGTCGAGGGCATCGCGCTCCTGCTGCTGCTTGAGCGCGGCCTTGTTCTGCTCGGCCAGCCTCTTCTCCAACCCCTCCAGCTCCGCTCGCGGCACGACATCGGCCGCGACGAGCTTGTCCATGGGAGCAGGTACACGCTCATCCCGCCAGGCCGCGCCATCTCTCGAGGCCTGTGGCGTATAGGTGCGGGTCAGCCAGTAGCAAAGATGGTGCAGCTCTTTTACCACCTGTCGCGCGTCGCTCTCCCTGACGGGCCGTGGCTCATGGACCGCCTGGTTGCCCATCTTCTGGATGACTCGCGCCTTTTGAAACACTGCCTCCGGCAGCAGGTTCTGAAAGGTCGGCTCATGGAGCAGGGCACCCAGGTTGCGGTCATAAGGCATCCTGAGCGTCTGATCGAAGCGATAGAGCCAGTGCACGGCCGCTTCCAGCGCAAAGCGCGCATGGAAGCAGGACGCCCTGGGGTCACCGACAATATGCCCCTCTGCCAGAGTGGCGGACTCGGCGACGGTGCTGAATTCACGTGGCAGAAAGGCAAAATTGCTCATGACCTACAGTTCTCCGGTAAAAGCGCGGTGTTGAAGTGAGGCGAAAAGAGAATCCAGCTCATTAAGATGAGAATGCATCTTGGCTTTTTGCTTCTCAATGGATTCAACAATAGCGACAAAGCGCTCTTGGAGATCAATCGGAGGCAACAAAACATTTACTTGCATCAGATTTTTCTGATTTATACCCGAAATAGTAGAGCGCGTAACTAACGGCAAAACATATTTCGATCGAGCACGCTCATTTTGAAGAAAATAAAACAAATAAATAGGTTTTAATTTAGATTGGTTAGACCTTAAACGTATTAGGGAAGATTCGAATATTAATGGTTCAGAAGATGCAGGGATCATGCAAGGTTTGGCTGCTCCTTCATAGCTTAGTGAGCGGCGAGAAACTAAAATATCGCTGTGGAAAAGCCCATATTTATGGATATCTTGAGGTGGAGCATCAACACGCCTCATTCCAGCCAAATTTGCTGTTCCATAAAATGCATCTGCCATATGCACCATGCGAGTTCCATTGCTTACGTATGCTTCTTTAGAATAGTAAGCACCATTTATAGGCTTTTCAGAAATAACATTCTTTATTTCTGACACTTCCCAGTTGTATGGGTTAAAAACTGGATCTCCAAACATCTCTAAAAAGGTCGATTGAAGCAATGCATCCAGCTGCGCGATCGACTCCCGACGCTTGGCGCGTAGCTCATCTGCAGCATCGAGAATGGACGCGATGCGTTTTTGTTCATCGAGAGGAGGTAAAGGAACTTGAAGGCGATTCAAAGATTGACGTGTGATTTGAGGCTGAGCAACTCCTGTTATAATTTGGTCAAAGTCTGAGTTCTGTAGACAGTAATACAAATATTTTATATGCACCTTGGCTTCATCAAGAAAATCCAAAGCCATTGCATTACCATTCACATAAGATTTTGGCTCAGAAACATTGACCCTGCCACAGGTTGCTCCGCGACAAGTTATAAGAACTGTTGGCTCTTCATGGTTATATGTTGAATGAAAACCTATTTTTCCATTTGCCCCGTATACTGGATAACCATCGCTTGTAAACTCGGATTTGGAAATCGTTGGCCACTGCTTTGGTTTGCAAAAACTAGGGAGCGAGACTAGCGGCCACATTGAATCAACTCCTCCAGCTCTTTACTTCCTTCAGCAATCTCATTCTCAAGCCTTGCCAATCGCTCCATGATTACCGACGGCGCCTCATGCTCTACCGCCTCGTACTCGACTTCCTTATAGCGATTGATCGAGAGGTCATAGTCGTTGCCGACAATCTCAGCTCTAGGCACCAGAAAGCTTTTCTCCGTTCGTATACGATCATGCTCGGCGTCCCGATTTTTCCAGCGGGCCAGAATGTCTGGCAGGTCGCTTTTTTCCGGCTGCGGCGTACGCCTGTCGTCCAGTGACAGCCCGTCAGAATGCATGTCGTAAAACCAGACATTGTCGGTACCGCCGGAGTTCGTCTTGGTGAAGAACAAAATGGCGGTGGACACGCCGGCGTAGGGTTTAAAGACACCTGAAGGCATCGAGACCACGCCCTCGAGCTTGTGCTCTTCCACCAAGAGCCGACGAAGCGTCTTGTGGGCTGTACTCGAGCCGAACAACACGCCATCTGGCACGATGACGGCAGCGCGTCCACCGGTCTGCATAACGCGCAGGAACAGGCTCAGAAACAGCAGCTCGGTCTTTTTGGTCTTGACGGTTCGCAGCAGATCCTTGGCGGTGGATTCATAATCCAGACTACCGGCGAAGGGCGGATTGGCGAGAATCAGCGAGTACTTTTCAGCATCGTTTTCGTCGGTTTCGCCCAGCGAATCCCGGTAGCGGATATCGGGATTTTCCACGCCGTGCAGCAGCATGTTCATGCTGCCGATACGCAGCATGGTGGAGTCGAAATCGTAGCCGTGGAAGGTGCCTTCATTGAAGCGACGGCGGGCCGCATCATCCCGATAAATCTCGCCTCTATGGTGCTTGTTCAGGTATTTAGAGGCCTCGATCAAAAAGCCTGCCGTGCCACAGGCCGGATCACAGATCACGTCTTTGGGGCTGGGTGCGGTCATCTCGACCATCAACTTGATGATATGGCGTGGCGTGCGGAACTGGCCGTTCTGGCCGGCACTGGCAATCTTGCCCAGCATGTATTCATAGAGATCACCCTTGGTATCGGCATCGCTCATGTCGATATCATTGAGCTGATCCACCACGCTGGCCAACACCCTGGGCGCTGGCATCAGAAAGAGGGCATCGCGCATGTGATGGGTATAGGTCGAGCCACCCTCACCGTCATCTTCGCCTTTTTGCCCCAGCGTCTTGATAAAGGGAAAGACCTCATCACGAACGGTCTCGAACATCTTGTCAGGTGCTGTTTCGCGGAAGTATGACCAGCGCAGATGGTTCTGCGAGTCCTTGAAAATCGGCTCTTCGATGGGTCGCCTTGTACGTGACGCCTGGCGCTCCTTAAGCGTGTGCAACTCATCCAGCCGCTTGATGAACAGCAGATAGGTGAGCTGCTCGATAACGGTAATCGGGTTGGAGATACCGCCGGACCACATCGTGTCCCAGATGCGGTCAATACGCGATTTCATATCGCCTGTGATCATGACTTTCCTTTCTATAAATTGGGCTCCGGGCTGCTGTCTTTCGTCAGACTGCCCAGTACTGCTGAGATAACGCTTCGATTTTGGCCTGGTGCGCCTTGATGGCCTCGTACTCTTCCATAATCTGGCTATGAACGTCGACAACTTGCTCCTGCGCTTCCAAGCTGGGTACCGGCACTGGCAGGTGTTTGATGTCATTGGCCTTGAGAACGGGAATGCTCGTACCACTGACGATCTCTTTCAGGTACTGCTGCACCATGGGAGAGGCCAAATAGCGGTAGAGGTATTCAGGTCTCAACCGATCACGTTTCTGAGCCCGAATGATCAGAAAAACCTGCCCTGCTACCCAGTTCTCACCGCAATCCTCTCCCACCAGTGCCACCCGTCCGATGCTGCCCTTACCGATGAGAAGCACATCACCCGGGCGTAATTGCTGCTGCTCGGCACGCTTTCGGGCACGGCCCGCTACCACGATCTCCTTGCAAGGCGCTTCGATATGGATCTGTCCGCTCGCGTCGATATCGCGACCGCCAATTTCAATAAAGAGACGCCCGTCATCGCCTTCTTCACTCTTGAGTACTTGAGCTCGCACAATTTCGGCCACCTCGTTCAGCGAGCGAGCCTCCTCCAGATCACTGATCTTCTGAGTGGCATCCCCTGCGACGTAGCGACTCACCGACAGGTCAAAGTCGTTTTGTTCGATCTCGCTCAGGGTGACCTGTCGAGATGCTTCGCTGGTTGATGAGCCTAATTCGATGAGCTGGTTCAGTGCTTCCCAGAACTCCAAGTTCTGATGGAGCGGCTTAAGACGTTGCCGGGAGGTATCCGGAAGCAACCGAGCAGCATCTATAAAGGTAATGGGCGCTTTCGGTCTTCTCTGATGATCCAGCACGAGTAGAACAGGCGGGATGCTGGTGCCCCGGAGCGTTTGACCAGGCAACTGAATGACCATGTCGATGGCGTCGTTACGGACAAGCGTTTCTCTCAGCGCGTACTCTGTCTTATCAAAAAGGAGGCTTGCAGGGCCAAGTACGGCCGCTCTTCGTGTAGACAGCTCATGCGCTTCCTGAAGACCGACAGCTTCGGACCGGCGAGGTCGCTGCTTCTCGGCGCCTCCTGAATCGGGAATCCTAACGCCCATAGGCGGGACCGACAGCACGACATCAGCCTGTGGCGCTGTAGCTGCGTGAGTCCCATGAGCCTGTGTCACCATCATGGCACCACTGATCAGCATTAGAGCCTCGGACAGTGCAGAGTGCGACGCACTGACATAGGTACGCTCTACAGCCTCATCAGCCAGGGCCATCGGCAGATCACTCATGGGGTAGGCGGCAAGCAATCGTTGGCCATTCGCTCGGCCCAGCCTTGCCATCAATCTGGCCAGCGGTAATGGCAACTGGAGCTGGTGTGCATGTTGCCCTGGTGCCTGCTCAACCAGACCGGCCAGCTCTGTAACCAGACTTTCAGCATCTGGCCACTCAAGGGTAGCCACTTGGGAGCTACTGGAGAGACGTAATTATAGCGACCCTGAGTGCAAAATTGTCCGTATGGCGGAGTGTTTATCCCCTGTACCTGTCATAATTGCTGACTTCTTCATGATTTATGTGCCAACAGAGCAGGTCAAAAGCGTAGTGGCTGCAGAAGTAGCACAGCGCCGACTTTCTCTTGAGGTTACGGTATGTCGAGGTATGTTCTACTAATGGCGCACAAAAGCCTGAATCCCGGTAAAGCATTGATTTGGCGGATTACCCACCGACAAAATGTGCCATGGATTCTGGCTAATGGCTTGCATGCCGGCACCAGCAATGTGCGCTCAAGCAGATGGATGACCATCGGCAATGAAGACCTGATCGATCGTCGAGCGCATCGCAAGGTGCCACTGCCACCGAATGGTGTATTGAACGACTATATCCCCTTCTACTTCACGCCTTTCTCGCCAATGATGTACAACATCCATACGGGCCGGGGTGGAGTTCGCCAATTGAGAAACGAAGACATCGTTATCCTGGTATCCAGTCTGCACAAGGTAGCAGAGTTGAACCTGCCGTTTGTCTTTACCGATCGGCATGCCTATCCGGTTACCGCCAATTATTTCAACGGCCTGGAAGATCTGCACGCCATCGATTGGCCACTACTTCAGCAGCGCAATTTTCAACGGGATCCGGACGATCCAGAAAAGATTGAACGCTATCAGGCAGAAGCGTTGATTCATGAGCATGTACCTATCGAGGCGTTGCTGGGTGCCATATGTTACACACCAGAAGTAAAGCTGGAGCTACAGCAGCAGACCGATGAGTTGAGTGTCGCGTTGGATATCTACTGTAAGCCCAGCTGGTACTTTTGAGGAGACCATCATGATCACCTTCACAACAGGCAATCTACTGGAGGCAGAAGTTGAAGCCCTGGTGAATACCGTTAACACGGTAGGCGTGATGGGAAAGGGCATCGCGCTGATGTTCAAGGAGCGCTTCCCTGCCAATACTGAGGCTTATGCTCATGCCTGCAAGGCAGGTGAGGTACAGACTGGACGCATGTTTGTCACTGAATCCAGCGAGTTGATGGGGCCACGGTGGATTGTCAATTTCCCTACCAAGCAGCATTGGCGTGCAAAATCTCGGATGCAGTGGATCATCGATGGTCTGGCCGATCTTCGAAACTTCATCGAGCGAAACCAGGTGCGCTCTATTGCTATCCCACCACTGGGTGCGGGTAACGGTGGCCTGGATTGGGATGAGGTAAAGCCCCACATTGAGCGAGCCCTGAGAGATCTAACCGATGTAGAAATCATCGTTTTTGAGCCTACAACTCGATATCAAAACGTGGCGAAGCGTCAGGGTGTGGAAAAGC
The DNA here is from genome assembly GCF_900112585.1 of Kushneria avicenniae. Classification (GTDB taxonomy): domain Bacteria; phylum Pseudomonadota; class Gammaproteobacteria; order Pseudomonadales; family Halomonadaceae; genus Kushneria; species Kushneria avicenniae. Next base: position 372,578 of record NZ_FOLY01000003.1, read on the forward strand.
TAACCCCGGCCCGGGCTCTGATTGCCGAGCTGGTGCGTCGCTACTGGGTGCTGGGCATGGAGTGTAGTTTGCTGGAGATCCAGAAACTGGCATGGTTTTTGGAGCGAGCAATTGAAGCAGAAGGCCTGGACAACCCGTTGGACCTTCGCTTTGAAGCCAATAGCTACGGCCCTTATGCCGACCGTCTTCGTCATTTATTAAGTGGGCTGGATGGGAGCTACCTGAACAGCGAGAAACGCATCAACGATTGCGGGCCACTGGATACCATCTGGTTCAATGACGCTTGTCGGGAGAAGGTAGAGCTTTATCTCAAAACCGAGGCGAAAGCTTATTTGCCTGCGCTTGAAAAAACTGCAGAGCTGATCGATGGCTTCGAGTCACCTTTCGGGATGGAGTTACTGGCGACAGTGGACTGGTTGCTGTTTCGATCGAATGTAGCCCCAGACATGGAGTCGATTATGGAAAGTGTTCATCACTGGCCTGGAGGCAAGGGCTCGGCACAACGTAAGCTCAAGCTATTTGATCGACCTAAAGTAGAGCTGGCGCTTAATCGGCTTAAAGACGCTTCTATGCAGTTATCTATTTAGCCTTATCTGATAATTAACGGCAGTGCTATAAGAACGTCTAATCAAGATTGAAAAATAATTCTGGGCATTATGTTGATGACATAAAAACATCTACTTTGTCACTAATGCCTTTATTATTAAGTTAAAGAAGAATTCATTTTGAGCTCATCCCCACGAAGCAGTCTATCCAGTCTGAGACCGGTTGAAATGGCCGCAAACCATAGCTCTCAAGCACGCTGGTAGAAACATGAGCACACGTCGCTCGATATTATCAAGCTGGTCATGATGCAGGGCCCTGCTAACCAACAAGCCGGTGTCTTTCACATCAGGCCGGGCCTTCCATTAGGCGCGAAAAGAAGCGGTCAACGACTAGCGTCGGGCTAATCAGGAGCCCAGGCAGGTACTGCTACATCGCTGTCGTCGAGAAGATTTTCATTACCTTTGACCCAGCCCTGTCTCGAAGGGGAGTGCATGTCAGCATGTATCTATCGGACCTGGCCAGCCTACCTCGCTGCTCTTGTAGCCGGCTGTCTCTCAACGCTGAGCTTTGCACCTTTCCACCTCTGGTGGTTAGGGCCGCTCGCCGTGGCGTTGATGTACCTAAATCATCATCGCCTGGGCACGGCACAGGCGATGTTGCACGGCTGGCTTTTCGGGATCGCTCTATTCGGTACAGGTACCAGTTGGGTCTACGTCTCGATCCATGACTATGGCTATACCAGTGTATCGTTGGCAATCGTTCTGACTGGACTATTCGTCGCCGTACTGGCTCTGTTTCCCGCTATTTGCCTTGGACTCTATCGATATTTCACCTCACCTCGGCTGGCATTCCTGAGCTTTGCTGGCATCTGGGTGCTGGCCGAAGCCTTTCGCAGCTGGGCATTCACGGGTTTTCCATGGCTGCTGCTGGGTAGTGCTCAAGTAGATTCTCCCATAGCGGTATGGGCACCTATCGGTGGGGTTTATCTGCTGTCATTAATCGTCGCTTTGACGGGGACAATGTTAGTCGAGTTCTTTCGACGACGCTGGTGGGCTGTGGTGCCGATCGCAATGATCTGGCTCGCTACACTGGCAATGCCAGTTCAGTGGACCCATCAGTCTGCCGATCCACTGCGCTTCGCACTGATTCAGGGCAACTTGCCTCAACTCGAAAAATGGAGTCCGGAGGGTCAGCGTAATGCACTGGAAATTTATGCTCGGATGACCCGCCAACTGCCGATGAACGTCGATATCGTCGTCTGGCCTGAAACGGCACTGCCCATGTTTGCAAGTCAGGCTCGTTCCTACCTCGATCGCCTGCAGGCCTCGCTCCCTAATGGTACAGCGCTTCTCACCGGTATCGTTCAAGAGGACCGCGACGAGCATTACTACAATGCCGTCATCGGTATCGGGGCCGTGCAGGGCGAGTACCGCAAGTCCCACCTGGTTCCCTTCGGTGAGTATCTTCCGCTGAACGTCATGCTGCGCGACGTAATCGATTTTTTCGATCTTCCGATGTCGAACTTCAGCGCCGGCGCTGGATCGCAGCCACCGATTTTTACCCACGATGTCGCTATCGGAAACGCTATCTGCTACGAGATCGTCTATCCCGATTTGGTTGCCGAGCGCGCCCGAGACGCCAAAGTGCTGCTTACGGTCTCCAACGACACCTGGTTTGGTCGCTCGATCGGACCGCTGCAGCATCTGCAGATGGCGAGGCTACGGGCGCTTGAGAACGGACGTTACGTGGTACGAGCGACTAATAACGGTGTTACTGCGATCATCGATGATCAGGGCAATCTCCGCGAGCGCAGCCCACAGTTTGAAACAACGAGCATCATCGGTGAGGTCATACCCATGACCGGTCTGACACCATTCAGCCGCGTTGGTAGCTGGCCAGCCTGGCTGCTTGCCGCCCTGATGGTGTTACCAGGGCTCGGGGAACGAGTTTTTCGTCGGCGATTGCCTTGGTGATTACGCGACTGATTGCGCTGGAAGCCTCAATCTTCGCCCAGCTACAACTATAATGTCGCCATGCTTTCACTTTTACAGGTTCAGCGGAACGAACCCATGTCGTCCCAGTGCCAACGCCGCGCTCAAGCCCGACTGAACAGGCTCGATGCCGGCTTCGACTTCCTCAAGCGATAACCCTTGGGCGGCCAGCGCCTGCAGGCAAATCAGAACTGGTACCCCTTGCTGGCGCAAGACGTTCCACCAGCGTGTGTTCGGATTTCCCTCGAGTGACGGCTCGGCAATCCGCTCGCGATAAGCTGCAGATTTCAACACGCACGGCGTCGCCGGCCCCGCCACGATGACCACGGCGCGACACGCCACCTCGGCCTGAGCCATTAGATTGAGCGTTCGTACCAGCCGCATGACACCGCTATGCACTCGATCCGGTCCATCGGGCACACTAGAAATCTGAAAGAGTCCATGACAGGTCTGGCCGGGCGCGGGAAGCCACTGATCGACCGCCTGCCCAACGGGCAGCGGCGAGCAGGGGATCGCCAGTTCGGCATTGTCAGGTTTGCCTCGAACCAGCCCCATGGAGTTGAGCCACTGCGATAAGGAATGATCGTTCATTTCAACCCCTGTCAAAATTTCGTCAAAAGAATAATTATATTCATTAAATGAATATACGCCGCCAACCACAATGACAAGGGTTCATCCTCAGCTCATCTCCATGAGCCAACCTGTCGGCATCGAGTCAGGAGTCCAGTTGATGCGGGCAGGAGCCAAGGTGAAGTTGATGCAGTCGAGTCGAGTCCGTTGGATCATGATGCTGGTATTGCTCGGTGTTACCACGCTGGCCATGGCGCAGGATCCGTTCGGGCAACAGGGCGATTTCCTGCCACCGGTTCAGGCCTTCAAACCGACGCTGATACAAGACGGCGACGAGATAAACATCAATTGGCAGATTGAGCCCGGTTACTATCTCTATCGCCACAGCTTCGCCGCTGAGGCCGATGAACACGAGCTATCGCTCGATATTCCCGAGGGGGAGACTATCGAGGACGAGTACTTCGGTCGCTCCGAAATCTACCGTCATGCGTTGAGCATGACCACGCAGCCCGGGGAAGCCGATACCCTCACCCTTCATTGGCAGGGTTGCGCCGATGCCGGCCTCTGCTATCCGCCTCAGCAGCGCACCTTCGATCTGGAATCCGTTGCCGGTGCCTCGGGGGGCGGCACCACCGACGCGAATGAGCCAGGAACGGATACCGCGACCGATGCGCCGAATTCATCATCCGCGACACCAGCATCTGTCGCGCCAGGCCTCACCAATCAGCCCCAGACAGACGCGGCGATGGCGGAAGATCAGCAGCTGGCGGCGCAGCTCGCCGGTGGCAACTGGATCTGGACGCTGGCAGCGTTCTTCGGCATGGGTTTGCTGTTGACCTTCACGCCTTGCGTGCTGCCGATGATCCCCATCCTCTCCAGTCTGATCGTCGGCCAACGTCGCAGCGGGGAGAATACTCGCATCGCCGGCTTCGTGCTCTCGCTCGCCTACGTTCTCCCCATGGCTGCCACTTACGCAATACTGGGCGTGGCGGCGGCCATGGCCGGCGCCAATCTGCAGATTCTGTTCCAGAATGTCTGGTTCATCGGCATTTTCTCGGTGCTGTTCGTGGTGCTGGCGCTCGCCATGTTCGGTGCCTTCGAGCTCGAACTGCCGCGGATGCTGCGTCAACACCTGGATGCGGGACTGTCGAGACAGCGCGGCGGCCGGCTCAAGGGCGTCGCCGTCATGGGGGGGCTCTCCGCCCTGCTGGTCGGCCCCTGCATGACTGCTCCTCTCGCCGGCGCTCTGCTCTTCATCGCCGACACCGGTAATCCGTGGCTGGGCGGCGTGACGCTGCTCGCGCTGGGCCTCGGCATGGGCGCTCCGCTGGTGCTGATCGGCACGCTTGGCAGCCAGTTGCTGCCTCGCCCTGGCGCCTGGATGACCCGCGTCAAGGCGCTTTTCGGCTTCGTGCTGCTGGGCATGGCGATCTGGTTCGTCGCCCGAATTCTCTCGGATGCCATCGTTCTTGGCCTGTGGGGCGCACTGGGTCTGGGCGGAGCGATCTCTCTCGTCGCTCTGGCACGTGGTAACGACCCAAATGGCAATAGGCCAGGAGGCGTCCTGCGCCAGGTTGCGACAGCCAGTGCCGCCATCATCGGTCTGTGGAGCACGTTGATCCTGATCGGTGCCGCCGGTGGCGCCAGGAATCCATGGCAACCCATCTCAGTCTACGTCCCGAGCGGTGTGGCAACGGCCTCCAAAGACGCCAGCGAGTCCGGGCCTGTCGCGTTCGAGGACGTGAAGGATCTGGTCACGCTCGAACGCCGCGTCCAGACCACCGCCAACAGCGGCCAGATGACACTGGTCGAATTCACCGCCGACTGGTGCGTCTCCTGCGAAGTCATCGAACGGGAAGTGTTCAGCGACCCGGCCGTCAAGGAGGCGCTCCAGGACGTGCAGCGACTGAGTATCGACGTCACGGATTACGACGCCGAGGACAAGGCGATCATGCAGCACTTCGGCATCGTCGGTCCGCCGACCCTGATGTGGTTCGGCCCTGACGGTCGGGAACAGCGCAGCGCCCGCATCATCGGCGAACTGGATGCCGTGGCCTTTCTCGACCGCTATACGCAGGCCAGACAGAACGCCAACCAGTCCACGGAGGGCTGACCATGAATTCGCTTGATCGCAGTATCGCTCTGGGGCCCCTGGGCGTGAGTCTGGGTCAGCTTCTGCTGATCGTGGCCATGATCGTCGCCCTGATCGTGGGTGCCTGGGTGGGCCGTCGTCGGCAAATCAGCGTCGGCGATGTTCTGTTCAATGCGTTGCTGATCGGCGTGATCGGCGCACGCATCGTGTTCGTCGCCCGCTACTGGCAGAGCTACGACACCTTCTGGTCCTGGCTCGATATCAGGGATCGCGGGTTCGAGTCGCTGGCGGGACTGGCGATCGCTTTTACCTATCTGGCCTGGCGTTTCTGGCGGCAGCCGGCCATGCGCCGTCCCCTGGGCGCAGCGGTTCTCTCGGGTGCCCTGGCATGGTCGATGACCGCTGGCGCCCTGACGCTGACGGCACCTCGCGGGGCGAGCCTGCCCGCTATCCCGCTGGCGGCTCTCGATGGGTCACCGGTAGCACTGCCCACCGTGCTGCAGGCATCTGATCGGCCCATGGTGGTCAATCTCTGGGCGAGCTGGTGTCCACCCTGTCGTCGCGAGATGCCGATGCTGGAGCAGGCCCAGCAGGCGCGGAACGACGTGTCGTTCGTGTTCGTCAATCAGGGCGAGAGCGTTGACGCCATCGAGACGTTTCTGCAACGGGAGTCCCTCTCGCTCGATCATCTCTATCGCGATCCGGATATGACCTTCGGTCGGGAGGTGGGTGCCATGGCCATGCCGACCACCCTCTACTACGACGCCGACGGCCAGCTCGTCGATACCCACTTCGGTGAGCTTTCCCGTGCCACGCTCGATCGCAGTCTCGAGCGCATTGCCCCATGACGATTCGGGCACGCTTTCAACCCAGGCGCTTCACTTGACCTTCTCGCCAGGCATTCACAAACGGAGACGACAACGATGCAACATCACACCCCCCGAATGATGTCACTACGGCTCGCGCTGCCTATGGCCGCCAGTATTGCTCTGGCGGCAAGCCTTCCCGCCGCCGCCGATGACTGGCCCGCGCCGATTCAGGCTCTTGAGCAGCAGGGCCTTACCATTCACGGTGAATTCGATGCCCCCGGTGGGCTCAAGGGCTACGGTGCCAGCATCCGAGGGCAGAGTGTGGCCGCCTATCTGACCCCGGACGGCGAACATGCCGTCGTCGGTACGCTGATCGACGCCCGGGGCCGTGACGTCTCCGCCGAGCCATTGGAAAAGCTCGTCGATGGGCCCAGGAATGCCGAGCTATGGAAGACAATGGCGGATCATCACTGGGTTCGCGAGGGCGATGCCGATGCATCGCGAGTGGTCTACACCTTCAGCGATCCCAACTGTCCCTACTGCCGCAAGTTCTGGCAGGACGCTCAGCCCTGGATCGAAAGCGGTGAGGTCCAGATTCGTCATCTGATGGTAGGCATTCTGAAAGCGGACAGCCCCGAGAAAGCCGCCGCAATCCTGGCCGCCGACGATCCGAGCGCCGCGATCGCCGAGCACTACCGTACCGGCGCCATGCCGGATAGCGAGGGAACCGATCAGAGCGAGCAATGGGTCAGTGACAACACGCAACTGATGCATGATGGTCAGCTTTACGCGACACCCGTGACCTTCTATCAGGACGATGATGGCACGGTGTATAAGGTCAGGGGCGCGCCCTCGCCGGACAAGCTGCGCACCATCATGGGTAGCGACTCTCCCTGAGTTTTCTCATCCACCTCTGCTCACCCGTCCCTGGCGAGTCAGGCCAGGGGCAGCGAGAGCGTCACCCGCAGCCCGATACCGTCGCCGGAGGTGAGCCGCACGCTGCCGCCGACCCGGGTGGCGATCGCCTCGACGATGGATAACCCCAGGCCGCTGCCCTGCGGATGATTGCCGCGATGAAAGCGCTCCGTCAGGCGAGCGATCTGTTCGGGCGGGATGGTCTCGCCCTGATTGACGATGTCGATCACGGCCATGCCGTCCGCCTCGTGCGCCTCAATCTCGATCGGGGTGTCAGGTGAACCGTGACGCATGGCGTTCTCGAGCAGATTACGCAGCGCGATCACCAGCAACTCCCCGGATAGCGCGATATGAAGTTGATCGGCCAATGCGTGCCAATGGCACCGATCACGACTGCCGGTCTCCACCATCGCGGCCTCCAGGGCTTGCTCCAGCCGCGTGGGATCGACACTCCCCCGCGCAATCTCCTCGCTCTCCATGCGTGCCAGCAACAGCAACTGGTCGAGCGTCTTCGTCAGCCGCTCGACCCCTGCTTCCGCCTGCTGCATCGCCTTCCGGCGGGGATCGCCGTTGACGCGTCGCGCAATCTGAAGATGGGTACGAATCGCGGTCAGCGGCGTACGTAGCTCATGCGCGGCATCGTCGGTAAAGCGCTGCTCCAGCGCCAGCATGCGTCGAGTACGCGCAAGCACGGTGTTGAAACCGTCGATCAGCGGACGAATTTCCCCCGGCAAACCGCGAATCGGCAGTGCCGAGAGGTCACCATGATCGCGTGCCATCAAGCGCCGCTGTAGTCTCGACAGCGGCGATAGTCCCCGAGTCACGCCCCACCACAGCGCAATCAGACTACCGATCAGTGCGAGCAGAAACGGATAAAAGGCTGCGCGGCGTACCTGAGATAACAATGATTCCCGCTCCCGCAGGCGATCAGCGACGGTGATCCGCTTGTCGTCGTCGACCAGAGTATAAACGCGCCAACGCTGATCGTTGTGATCGCGGTAGCTGTAGCCTTCGGCATCGACTGCGAGAACATCGTTCATTCCCGGGTGCGTACCCGCCACCACCTGCCCGCGCAGCGATGACACGCGGCAGGCGATGCCCTCAAGCGCAGGGATGACTGACGTCTCGCCAACTTCACCACTCCAGGTCGCCGCCGGCACACGATCAAGCAGACCGGCCACCATTCGGGCCGACTGGGCCAGGCGCTGATCTAACGAACGCTCGAGCTGGCTCGAGAGATCGCGCATCGACCACGCCGCCGTCAGCCCCCACAGCAGCATCAGCGTGATCCCGAGCGTGACGACGAGACGCAGCCGAAGGCTCATGATGGGGTGTCGCCCTGACAAGGCCTGTCGGCGGAAAGCGGGCCGAGACGGTAGCCGATGCCACGAACCGTCTCGATCGCTTCGCGTCCCAGCTTGCGACGCAGCTGGTAGATGTGCACATTGAGGGCGTTGCTCTCGATCTCGTCATCAATGCCGTAGAGGCGATCCTTTAGCTGATCAGCACTCAAAATCCGCCCACGAGCCCGAATCAGCGCCTCCAGCAGCATCAGTTCGCGACGCACCAGCGCCACCGGTACGCCATCCAGCATCACACTGCGAGCAACAGGATCCAGCGCCAGGCGCCCGTGACGAAGTGAACAATCGACCTGCCCGGCGCTGCGGCGTAATAGCGCCTGCAGTCTTGCGGTCAACTCATCCAGATCGAACGGTTTGACCAGGTAGTCGTCAGCTCCGCCCTGAAGCCCTTCGACGCGACTGGCCACGGCATCTCTTGCCGTCAGCATCAGCACCGGTGTGGCAACGCCAGCACGACGCCACTGTTGCAGCAACGTCAGACCCTCGCCATCGGGCAGACGGCGATCGAGCACCACGGCATCGTAGTCAATCGCAGACAGCGCCCCGCGTGCGCCGTCCACCGTGCTCACCGTATCGACGACGAAATCGCTCAGCGCCAGTCCCGCTTCGATGCCGGCCGCCACAGGTGCATCGTCCTCGACAAGCAGTACGCGCATGTTTCCCCCGTTTGGACGCGATCCATTTTTACCATAGTCTGGCGGACGGCGATGATGTCAGAATGAGCTTGCCGATCAGTGAGCGGAAGAGAGCCGACGCGCCAGCCACCAACCCAGCAGCAGGGTCATGATGAATGCCGCCAACGGCCAGCTCGGTTCCGGCAGCGAGGCAACCCCCGGGCCCGGGCAATAGCCGGAGAGGCCCCAGCCAATACCGAAAAGCGCGGCACCGCCCAGCAGCCGGCTATCGAGATCACGGCGGGTGGGCAGCTGAAACCGGGACTCGAACAGCGGCATCTGGCGTCGCCAGACGAGGCGATAACCGATGAATGTAGTGACAACCGCCCCGCCCAGCACGAAGATCAGGGTCGGATCCCAGGCGCCGGCAACATCGAGAAAGCCGATAACTCGCGCCGGATCGGTCATGCCGCTGATCGCCAGGCCGAGACCGAACAACAATCCCGCTAAATAACCTGCCAGAATTTTCACACCGAGCCCCCCAGCACATGACGCGACAGGTACACGGTCAGCATGGCAACAAGTACGAAGACGAGCGTTGCGGCCATTGACCGGGGCGACAGACGCGCCAACCCGCAAACCCCATGGCCGCTGGTACAGCCGCTCCCCAGGCCGGTGCCCAACCCGACCAGCAGGCCGGCAATCAACATCATCGCCGGTCCACTCTCCGGGAGACCGACCACCGCTCCGCTGTCGCCTGACACATTGCCCCAGTCCAGCCCGGTCAATATCAACAGGCCCGGCCCGGATACGATGCCCAGCACAAACGCAAGGCGCCAGGGCCTGTTTCCGCCGCGTTCGAAAAGCAGTCCGGAGAGAATGCCGCTGATTCCAGCAATTCGTCCCAACGATCCCATGAGCAGGGTGGCGGCAAGCCCGATCAGAACGCCACCCAGTGCACCTTGCAACCCGCTCATCGTTTCCATCTCGCACCTCATTGTCAGTGCCGTCAAACAGCAGTTGCCAAACGCTCGGCCGCGCCAACATCACATATTAATCAGTTCCTTCGAATCGTCTGGCTGGCCTGCTGCTCAAGACGCTCACGCAAGGGCTCCAGGTCATGACCGATGGCGCCGGCGGCCTCGATAAGCTCCTGCACGGGACGACAGGCTGCCTGTGACAAGGCCCATAGATCAGTCACACGCTTGCCCGAACGACAAAAGCCAACAATGGGCCCTTGAGCGTTATTCAGAATGTGCTCGAACGCCTCGATGTCAGCCTGTGAATATTCCCCCGGCCTGACCGGAATCTGATGCCAGACCATACTCAATGATTCGGCCTTGTCCTTAAGCGCATCAGGATCCGGCTGGTCCTCATTTTCGCCCCGTGGGCGGTTGGAGAGAATCGTGCGGAACCCCCGAGCTGCCAACTGCTCAAGCTCATCGAGCCGGGGCTGCGCAGTGACACTCAATCGGTTATCAAGTGATTTTATATTCATCATTTCCGCATCTTGCTCGTTTGGTAATAACGTTGATGTCTTCAACCGATAGTTACCGAACGCTCGGGCACCGGCGATTCAATACACGGATGACTCAGCGGCGCCGAGCCTCGGCCATGCAGCTCACACCAGGCATCGAAGGTACTCAGAAAGACACGGCCATTGAGCGTTTCGAGTAGTTCGGTACGACACAACCGATCCATTACGGGCCCTTTCACTTCGGCGAGATGCAGTCCGATCTGTCGATCCTGCAGGCGCCGATTGAGCGCCTCGAGACTCTCCAGCGCCGTGGCGTCAATGACGTTGACCGCCTGGCAGACCAGCACCAGATCCCGAGGCGTAGGGTCACGATTCACCACCGCCGTGATCAGGTCTTCCAGGTGGCGAACGTTGGCGAAATAGAGACTCTCGTCAACGCGCAGAATGGCAACCCCTGCATCGGTCTCCACGGAATAACGACGGACATTACGAAAATGTTCGGTGCCGGGAATTCGACCGACTTCCGCACTGTGAGGTCGGCTTGTGCCATAGAGATGCAGAGCCAGCGACATGGCGACACCGACCAGAATGCCTACGTCCACACCCAGCATCAGCGTTGCCAGTGCAGTCACCGTCATGGCGATACCCTCGCCGTGGGCGTAGCGCCAGACGCGTTTGAACGCTGCCAGATCGATCAGCGAGACAGTGGCAATGACGATGGTTGCTGCCAGCGTCGCCATCGGCAGTTCCCGCAGCCAGGGCGACAGAAACAGCATGGCCAGCGCGATACCGGCGGCAGTGAATGCACTGGAGGCCGGGGTACGAGCGCCGGCATCAAAATTGACCACGGAGCGCGAGAAACCGCCCGTGATCGGCATACCGCCGGTAAAAGCCGCCGCCAGGTTGGCGCCACCAAGCCCGATCAGTTCCTGGTCCGGATCGACGCGTTCACCGCGGCGCACCGCTAGCGCCTGGGCCACCGAGACCGACTCCACGTAGCCGACGATGCTGATCAGCACCGCCGAACCGATCAGCGATCGCCACAGCTCCGGCTCCCAGTCGGGTAGGGTCAGCGGTGGCAGCCCGGCGGGAATCTTACCAATGACGGCAACGTCGCGACCCAGCCAGCCTGCCGCGCCGGCAACCAGTGCTGCCAATACAATGGTGGCGATCGGCGCCAGCTTGATCAGTACGCCCGCCACTCGAGACGGTACATGACAGTATTCCAGTACGGGCTTGCCCCATCCTCGTATGGCCCACAGTAGCAAAAGCGATCCCATCCCAATGATGACAGTCGGCAGGCTGACACTTTCCAATGCAGAGGGTAACCGGGACAACAGCGCCGGCAGCGTCGAGCCGGAGAGGTCGACACCAAGCAATTGCTTCAGCTGACTAGCGGCGATCAAAATACCCGAAGCACTGACGAAGCCGGTCATTACCGGATGACTCAGGAAATTGACCAGAAAGCCCAGCCGACAAAGCCCCATGACCAGCAGAATGGCACCGGAGAGCAGCGCCAGAACCAGGGCTGCAGCGACGTAATCTGACGATCCCGATTTGGCAACCTGCGAAAGTGCCGAGGCGGTCATCAGGGACACCACCGCCATCGGACCAACAGAGAGCGTCGCGCTACTTCCCAGCAGGGTATAGATGACCAGCGGCACCAGACTTGCATACAGCCCTACCACAGGTGGGAGCCCTGCCAGCATGGCGTAGGCCAATGCCTGCGGGACCAGCATCAGCGCCACGATCACGGCTGCCAGCAAATCATCGACCAGCAACCCAGCATTGTAACGCCGCCCCCAATCAAGAATCGGAAGCCAGCGCGCCAATCCGGCTCTTTGCTGCTGACTCATGACTTGTCCGCTCCGTTATCCGAGCCATGATGCGGTCGGGTATTCATGAAAGAGGCACCTCTCAGGAGCGGGCCTGCGGCTTGGCCAGCCATTCATGCCCCTTGAGCATCAGGTTCCAGTAAATGAAGGGGAGCTGCTGCGCCTTGATATTCCAGCCGAGTTTGGTCGGCCTTGTCGCCTGGTTGATCCAGGACGGAAAGGTCGGCTGTAGCTGGCCACCGTAGCCAAACTCCGCCAGTACTACGCGACCACGCTCTACCGTCAACGGGCAGGCGCCATATCCGAAGTAACCGGAAGGCATCGGCTTGCCGTCAAGTGCAGCCAGCAAATTGTCCGCCACCACCGGTGCCTGCTTGCGCACGGCGGCGGCCGTCTTGGCATTGCCGGTACCACTGGCATCACCGAGACCGAAGACGTTGTTGAAACGATTATGCTGAAGGGTTTCGGCGTCGAGATCGAGCCAGCCGCCCTCATTGGATAGTGACGATTCTCGCACCAGCCGTGGGGCACGCTGTGGCGGCACGACGTGAAGCATATCGAAATCGGTCTCGATCTCTTCGACACTGTCTTCATGGGTGACACGAAAGCGCGCCTTCTGGGCCGAGCCGTCCACGGCGATGAGATTCTGATGAAACTGCTTGTGAATGCCGTAGCGTTGCACGTATTCGTCCAGTGCTGGCACGAAGTCCGAAACACCAAACATCACACCACCGGCATTGTGGAAGTGAACGTCAATATCTTTCAAAAAACCTTGCTTCTCCCATTCGTAACAGGAGAGATACATTGCTTTCTGTGGCGCGCCGGCACACTTGATCGGCATCGGTGGCTGGGTAAAAAGCGCCTTGCCTCGTTTCATGGATTGAACCAATGACCAGGTATAGGGCGCCAGATCAAAACGGTAGTTTGAGGTCACACCATTCTTGCCCAACGTTTCCTCAAGACCATCGATTGCTTGCCAGTCGATCTCGAGACCCGGCGCAACCACCAATGCCCGATAGCCAAGCGTCGAACCATCACCGAGCTTCAACCGATGTAGTTCAGGTATCAGTTGATCGGCTGTAGTTTGATACCAGGTCGCAAAATCCGGCATTACTGAATGCATTGAACGTCGCGTCTGGTCCGCTGTAAAAACGCCACCGCCGACCAGCGTCCAGCCGGGCTGATAGAAATGATCCTGTGCGGGCTCGATGATGGCGATATCGAGATCTAACCGGCGCTTGTGAAGGCTTGCAGCGACCGCGATGCCGCCCGCACCACCGCCGATGATGACGACGTCGTGCCGTTTCTCATTAACGTCTGACGATTCGTTCAAAACTGTTGACCTGTCCATGGCTGGCTCCCGTTGGTTGTTTCGACACGCTGCAATATGGCTTGGCGACGTGGCATTCTCACTCCCATGCAGCACCTTCCAGAGCGTCAAGCGGCAATTTCAGATAGCGTTTGCCGTTGCTCTCCGGCTCAGGGAGGCGGCCGCCGAGAATGTTGATCTGTAGCGCGTGCAGGATCAGTTTTGGCATCGGCAATTCGCTGTCGCGACGGTTACGCAGCTCGACGTACTCGGCCTCGCTGCTATCGCTCAAACGATGCTTGTTGGTCTCGCGCTGCTCGCGCACCGTGCTTTCCCACTGCGGTTCGCGGCCGTCGGGCATGTAGTCATGACCGGTGAATAGCCGCGTCTTATCGGGCAGCGCCAGGATCGCTTGAATCGAGTGCCACAGCTGATGGGCGCTGCCGCCGGGAAAGTCGGCGCGCGCGGTGCCGAAGTCTGGCTGGAACAGGGTGTCGTGAACGAAGGCCGCATCACCAATCACGTAAGTGATCGAGGCCAGTGTATGACCCGGTGAGTGCATCACGCGGCAATTGATCTCACCCAGTTTGAAGGTATCCCCTTCGTCGAACAGATAATCCCACTGGCTGCCGTCATCCTTCAAATCCGGCCAGTTGTAGATCGTTTTCCACAACGCCTGAACCCGAGTCACCGGTCGGCCAATGGCGGTCGGCGCTCCGGTTTTTTCATGGAGATAGCGCGCAGCGGAGAAGTGATCGGCGTGAGGATGTGTATCCAGAATCCACTCGACCTCGAGCCCTTCGCGCTCGATATAGGCCAGCAATGTATCGGCCTGCAGTGTGGCGGTCGCACCAGCCTTCTCATCAAAATCGAGCACCGGATCGATAATCGCGCAGCGGCGCGTGGCGGGGTCGCTAACAACGTACTGGATACTGAAAGTGCGAGGATCGAAAAAGCCGGCGACATTGGGACAGCCGCTTTTCTGATCACCCCGAGAGAGGGCAAAGTTTTTCATGACAGCTCCTTGAAGAATCATGCCTCAAGGATAACGCACAAAAAGTTATATCCTTAGATTATTTTTAAATATAAGAGCGAGGTTGGATAACCATTAACGCTTTCAGTATTAGTCACCATATCGACATGCAAACATTGGTGTATGAACCACACAGAAGCCGACACAATAGCCGGCTCTTTTGAACGCAACGATACTGGCTCATCCTTTCGGCTGATCAAAATTTATGCTGCCGGGCCTTGAGCCGATAAATTCTTTTTCATGCGTTCAATACACTCCTGCGTGTTTGTCATCATGGCACTGTAAGCCGCTAGTGATTGAAGTCGATGATGCCAGGCAACGATGTTCGGATAACTCGATTCATCTGGCATTACTGCTGCAAGCTCGGCACTGGCCAAATGCGTGCCCAGCGCAAAATCGGCATAGCTGAACTCGCCGTCCACCAACCATGAGCCATTATCAGCCAGCAGACTCTCAAGACGATCCCATACTGGCGGAAGCCTGCTCTCGAGCGCCGTTTCAACGACCGACTCATCCGTTGTTTGACCAAGGCGCACGGGCTTGACCACCCGCTCGATTAACACATCAGTCAGCGCCGGGGCCAGATCGTCATCGGCAAAACGTTCCCGGACCACAATTTGAGCCTGACGCCGCGGGTTCTGCCCGCCCATGAGATCACTCCCGGCCTGCATGATCAGATAGCGACTGATGGCCGACGAGTCTACAAGTTCGAACGCTCCGTCGCTGAATGCCGGAATGCGCCCCATGGCACTGATACGTCGAAAATCCGGATCATCGCTGTGGGGCGGCACCTCGATGGTATCAAGCGGGATACCAAGCTCATTGGCCACCAATAACACCTTACGAACAAACGGGGATAGCGGAACACCATATAGAGTCATGACTTTCTCCAAAAAAGTGGATATCTCATTAGCACAGCCCCCGGCAGCGATATCGCTGCCGGGGGCTGTGCTTGCCGTCTAAACAATCGATAGCAGAGTATCAGCTGCCACGATAGGTCGAGTAAGCGTACGGACTCAACAGCAGTGGAATGTGATAGTGCTGATCGACGTTATCGACCTGAAACGGGACAGTGATTTCAGGAAAGAAGGTCGAGATATCCTGCGCCTTGTACCAGTCACCGGTTTCAAAAACTGCCCGATACACCCCCGACTCAAAGGTGTCGCCCTCGGGGAACAGCGCCGAAATTCGCCCGTCTTCGCTGGTAGTATCAGTGGCGACGGTTTCCCAGCCGCTGTCCGTCTGATGCTCCAGCTTGACCTCGACACCCGCAGAAGGCTTGCCCGTCTGGGTGTTGAGTACGTGAACGCTGATCGGGTTGGTGGCCGCCATGGCCAGCGTCGAGGCACCGCACAGCAGCACGGCAGCGCCCAGAGTTGTTAATGTCTTCATGTCGTTCTCCTGTTATTGATCCTGTGGTAACACCTGGTGGATACCCTTGAGCGCACATCCCTCATCGGTCGCTGAACCACCCGCTCCGGCAACACCAACGGCACCAATGACCTCACCGTTACTTTTGATGGGAACGCCACCGCCCAACAGCAGCAGGTCGCTGACAGTGGACAGATTCTGCGACTCAGGATTGTTACGTGCCGACTCTGCCAGCTGACGCGTCGGTGTTTTCGTTGAAAGCGCGGTAAAGGCCTTGCGCTGGGCGGCCTGCGTATTGTGCGGGCCGATATTGTCATCACGCTGCAGGGCCACAAGGTTGCCGCCGCGATCTACCACGGCAGCCACCGCCGTATGCTGGTCGCCGTGACAGGCTTCAAGTGTGGCGTTCAGGATCTGATCAGCCAGTGCCAGAGAGACATCAGGATGCGTTGCTACGTCGGGGGATTGCGCCAGCGCCGCACTGGTACAAAGTGCCCCCAGCAGCAGCGACCATCGAGCCTTGTGAATCAATTCTCTATTCTCCTGCAGCGTTGTTGTCGTTGACCCGGGCAATATCGTCCAGGCGAACGGCCATTACCATTACGGCTGGATTACAGATTTGTAATGGTATCCATCAGGAAAAACGCTGAAGATAAATTGCAATAACCACAGGGGATGACGGTGCGTATTCTGGTCGTGGAAGATGAAGTCAAGACTGCAGACTATTTACACAAGGGCCTCAGCGAGTCCGGTTATAGTGTGGATGTCGCGCATGACGGGCTTGCAGGACAGCAGCGAATCAGCGATGAACATTTCGATTTGATTATTCTTGATGTCATGCTGCCAGGCATGAACGGATGGCAGTTGCTTCAGTTTATCCGCAGCCGCTGGCAGACGCCGGTGCTCTTTCTTACCGCCCGTGACGCTGTGGAATATCGCGTCAAGGGGCTTGAACTTGGCGCTGATGACTATCTGGTGAAGCCCTTTTCCTACGTGGAGCTGCTGGCCCGGGTTCGAACCCTGCTGCGACGTGGCCCGCCGCGTGAGACGCAGCTGTTCGGTGTTGGTGATCTGTCCCTTGATCTTGTTCAGCACCGAGCAATGCGCCAGGGTCAGCGTATTCATCTCACCAACAAGGAATTCGCGCTGCTGCATCTATTGATAAGCCGCGAAAACGAAGTGCTGTCACGCACCTTTATCGCGTCACAGATCTGGAACATGAACTTTGAAAGCGACACCAATGTTGTCGATGTGGCCATTCGCCGGCTGCGCGCAAAGGTGGACGATCCCTGGCCTCATCGCTTGATTCACACGGTCCGTGGCATGGGATACATGCTGGGACTTGAGCCATGAGCCGGGTCCCGGGCTCATTGACGCTCCGATTGGCGTTTTTATTTGCACTTGTCGTCGGGCTGCTACTGAGCACCCTCGGTCTGTATCTTTATCACTCCCTGTATAGCGAAATTACCTGGCGTGACGATCAGATGCTGCGAGGACGCCTTGAGCGCATGCTCGTGCTGCTGGACAACAGTGACAGCATCGAGGCACTGCGTCAGCGTCCTCGGTTGTATGCCAACATGCTTGATAATCGCGAAAGCGTGCTCTGGGTGCTGACGGATGACGGACACCCTCTGATAGAAGTCAACCCGATGCATCAGTCGGTGCCTGAACTGAAGGGTAGCGATGAGGTGCAGCTGCGCACCTTCGAGAACGGCGCACCGGCAAGACTTGCCTGGATCGATGCCCGTCTTGATGGCCAACAGGTCACGCTGGTCGCCGGCAAGCGCCTGGCCGAGCGTAACCGCATGCTGGCGAGCTATCGTGGCAAACTCTGGCTTTCGCTGGCAGGTGGTTCTCTAGCGGCCTTTTTGCTCGGCTGGATCGTAACAAGGCGCGGACTGGCTCCGGTAAGACGCCTGGCGGCACGCGCAGCCACCATCGATATGCAGCATCTCTATCACCGGTTGCCCGAGCACTCGGAAGTCAGCGAGCTGCGCGACTTGAGCATTGCCCTGAATGGCATGTTGACGCGACTCGAGGCCGGTTTTCTGCAGCTTTCACGCTTTTCTGAAGATCTCGCCCACGAGATGCGAACCCCCTTGACCAATCTCATGGGACAGACACAGCAGAGGCTACGTCATGATCGGACCGACGAGGAATACAAAGAGACACTGATTTCCAATCAGGAGGAATTTGAAAGACTGGCACGCATGATCGACAGCATGCTCTTTCTGGCGCGTAACGAGCAGCCCGATACGAGCCTCGTTCGACAGCCGATCGAACTTCACGACATGGTCGATCAGCTCTGCGAGTATTTCGAAGGCATGGCCGAAGAGCGCGGCATGGCATTGATCAACCGGGCTCGGGGCTGCCTTGATGCCGACCCGGATCTGCTCCGGCGTGCACTGGCCAATCTGATCGCCAATGCCCTGCGTTACGGTCAGGCGCAAACGTCCATCATCATTGATCAGCAGCAGATTGATCACCTGCACCATATCAGTGTCTTCAATCAGGGAGAGGTGATTCCCGAGGCACATCTGCCGCTGTTATTCGAGCGTTTCTATCGTGTGGATGCGTCGCGCCATACGCCCGGCGATTCCGGCGGACTGGGGCTGGCGATCGTTCGCTCCATCGCTCAGCTTCATGGCGGTCTGGCAACGGTCAGCAATGAACATTCGGGAGTACGCTTTACGTTATGCCTCCCGGTATCGGCTCGGTCCTGAATCAGACAGGTCAATATGGCGGCACGCTTATCATGGTTACACTAATCATCAATGTCTGGCTGGGCATGCGCGTCAAGCGCAGCGTTTGATTTTCTGGTCAGCTTTGCCGTGCTGTTATGCAACTTTGCCCGTATCAACCAAAGGCTGCCTATACACTTTGTTAAAGGCTACAGTTCACAGATACTGATGGGCAGGAAAAGATACATTAGCTATCTCAGCTCATTACCGAATGGGTAGTAGCTTGGGTAGTAAAAACATAAAATCCTTTTAAAAATAAAATAAACCTTTGATAATTATATATTTTTATTTCTGATCAATATTAAGATTCAAAATATCGAGTAGCGTTGGCGTCCGTTGACCGGGTTCTCAGACAGGCCCTTAAAAGTAACCGCCGCTTCTCATCTTGCACAGCCCCCGGCCGCGACCTTTTCAGGCTGCGGCCGGATGGCCCGGTGATCAACCACCGCGATAGGCAGAGGATCGCGCCGTGGAAGAAGTCCCCCTGAACGGATTGGAGCGGGTAGTCACCTGCCCATTCCGGCCGGAGACGTTGATGCGGGAGGCACTTCGACCGGTGCGATAGGCGCCCAGTGCCCGTGAGTTGCTTGCAATGTAGGGCGAGAAAAAGGTCGAGTGGTCCCTGTCGCGGTCTCTCCTGCGCATCTGCGCATCGTAGAAGCTGCTGCGGCCCGGTCCCGACATCATGTAGCCCAGCAGGGCGCCTGCGCCGCCGGCCGCCAGCAGGCTCATCATGTGATGATTGTCGGCCTCGGCGTAATGGCGCTGGCCGGTCTCGTCCTTGTAGACCACCTGTGTCGTGCAGTCGGTGTCCTGGATTTTAACCGACTCTACCCGCGGATTTGCCGATCTCATGTCCTCAAGCAGCTTCGCGGTATCGATCCCGCAGTACTCTGCCAACTGTTGTTGACTCATTGAATGGTCATTGGATGAGCAGGCGGTGAGAACAACGGTGGTGGAGGCCACCAGGGCGATGGAAGTGAACTTGCGCATTATCAGATTTTCCTGCGGTAAACATGAGGAACGAATTCCTCGGTCTCGACATTCATGCTCAGTGCTGAAGTGCTGCGTCTAACGGCCATGCCGACAGGGGTAAAGACCTGATCGCCTCCGGCACGCGTCTCCTGTGGCGCCAGCCACATCCTGAGCTGATACCAGCAGTCACCGATTTGAATCATGTCCCGGAAGGGCTGATAGACGACAGAGGAGCCCGCATAATCTCCGTCGGTTTCACCGATGAGCGCATCGTTTTCAAACACCTGAATGTTGGACGACATGCGTCCATAAACGGGCTTGCAGACATATCGCTGGCCCGCCAGCGGCTCGGGCGACAGGTAGGTCGGTATAAAGCCGTTTTTCAGGCTGCCTTCCGGGTCGATACGCGTCATGTAGGCCATGAAGGCCTTGTTGGAGAGCAGGAGCTTGTAGGGAGGCTCCGCAATGATCGTGCCGCGGCCGGTATCGATCAGATTCTCGTAGTTGGCAATAAAGGCAGAGAGCGCCTGACGATCGTAGTCCTCCCACGGGAACAGGCCGAAGAGATAGTCCAGTGGCGTGTCATGGCCGGCGCGATAGTATTTTTGTGAATAGCTGTCGTATTCAAGATCCTCGCCAAGCTCCAGAATGACGGCGTCATGACCGGCTTCTGCGGCCGCAAAGCACATCGTTTCCAGCGTCAGGGTGTCATTGACCAGCGCATTGAAGCCGGCAAAGGCCATATTGAGCCGCCCGTGACGGTCACGAATCTGCATGAAAAACCGCTGCCAGGCTTCGGAAAGGCCATTGAACTGATCGACGTTTTCAAGACGTTCGCGCTGCTCGGTGAAGAAATGGTGCTGCACCACGATCGATTCATAGGTCAGCACCGGCGTATTGCCATTGAACTCGTAGATCCAGTGCTGACCGGCGTCATCAATGGAATAGTCAAGGTTGCCATACAGGCCATTGAACAGGGCAGGGTGGATGTGCCGGCACTTGTCGTCCGCCGCCCAGCTCATTTTGATCAGCCGGATCAATTGCGGATTGGTGATGCCCAGGTCCCGGTAGTCCTCTTCGGTGGCGTGCGCCATGAAATGCTCAAGGCAGCGAAACAGATGCTCGGTGGCATTGCCCAGCCGATCGATGTGATCTGCCATCTCCTCAAAGGAAAAACTGGCGTATCGAAAGCCATCACCGGAGTTGAGAAAATTGGGCACAAGCTGTTCGAAGAGGGTCCTGTCCGGTTGGATCTGCCATGACAGCGTGTCCTCGAATAACGCTTCGAGGCTGGCGGAATAGGAAGTGGTCTCGATGTTCATTAAGGCATGTTTAAAAAGGAAATCCTCGAGCATTTTAAAGGAAAGTCGACAGGAAATTCGGCTTTCCTGATAAAGATATTCTTTGTTCCGCAACGGATGCCCGCGTCGGCATATATCCTTCAAGCCTTTTCAGCGACTGGAGTTCCGGTGATGACTGCAGCCTCTCCCATGCGCAAGAGGCCTCTTCTGGAAGTGCTCTTTGGCCTTTCGATGTTTGCCGTCTATCTCGGCAGCCAGTTTTTAAGCGTGTTGATATGGCAACGCCTCTTGAGCGATGCCGCCTTTGCAACGCTCATGCGTGGCTATGGCTTCGCGGTACTTCTGGCGCCATCCCTGCTGCTGATGCTGGCGGGCTTTTGGGCATGGCGACGCTGGTTCTCCCCACAGCCCACGATTATTGGCCATTTCACCGCGCGTGATGTCGTTCGAGGCATTGCTCTGGTGCTGTTGATTCAAGGGCTGATCGCCGTGGTCAGCGTCTGGATGAACATGGCACCCGAGGCGTTCATGACCTCGCTGTATGACGGCAAGAGTGCTCTGCAGAGTGTCATCATGGTGATCTGCGTGCTCATCTGGGCGCCGATCATCGAAGAGCTGGCCTTTCGTCACTTTTTGATCGCACGCCTTGATGATCAGTCACGGGGCTGGCGAATGGCAGGGCTGGTCGGCTTCAGTGCCCTGTGCTTTGCCGGGCTGCACATGGTTCAGTATCACCACCTGCTCACCTTTGTGGCCCTGTTTTGCTGGGGGCTGGTGCTGGGCTACTACCGCTGGCGCACCCGCGGGCTACTGCTGCCCATGCTGCTGCACGCCCTGATCTCTTCCATCGGCCTTGTCGGCGCGCTGTCTTGAGCAGAGCAGGGAGCCCGCCCGGCATCGTGAGGTGACCCGCTCGCCTTTAACACAAACATTCATATGAATAGCGATTTTTCTTGTTTAGGTTCGGGAGCGACATGCGCCAACATCGAGACGGTGATCATGAGGGCCGTGTCCGATGTGTCAGATCTTTGGCGTCAACAGTCTCCATCCCATCGCTCCCAACTATCTGCTGCGCGGGTTCTTCTGCCGTGGTGGCGGTACCAGCGACCACAAGGATGGCTGGGGCATCGCCTATCGTGCGGAAGATGGTCAGCCGCATCTGAAGGTGTACGCCTCCAGCGCATTCCGCTGCCGACATGCCCATCTGCTGGCCGGCGGCAGCACACGCTCGCGCAATCTCATGGCCCATATCCGCAAGGCCACCGTCGGTGCCGTGGAAGATGCCAACAGCCACCCGTTCACGCGCACGCTGTGGGGAAAGCGCTTTTTCTTTGCCCACAACGGCGATCTCAAGGATTTTGCCCCCGACATTGATGGCCGCTTCCACACCTTTGGCAATACCGACAGCGAGCAGGCTTTCGCCTCGATCTTCACCCGGCTCGTTGCACGCTTTGGCGATACCGCACCGCCCCTGTCGGCGATGTTTGAAGCGCTGAAAGAGCTGTCGACCGACATTGCCCGTCACGGCACCTTCAATTTCATCCTGACCGTGGACGACTTCATGTTTGTCCACGCCACCACCGATCTGCACTGGGCGGCCCATACCCCCGACACGGCCGGGGTACACCTGATCGACTGCAACGAGCATGTCGATACCCGGGCCCTGCACTGTGAAGGCGAACGCTTTGTCATCGTCGCCACGCATCCCATCACCGAAGGGCATGACTGGCAGCGCTTTGACAAGGGAGAGCTGGCGCTGTTTCACGCCGGTCGTCGCCTGACCCATGCAGACGACATGGATGCCGAATGGCGCCATGACGCCCTGCCGATACCGGCAGTGAGTGCCTGATCGGCGCAGGCGTCATCACTACAAGGGGCGCGAAAGCGTCGCTGATGCCAGCCGCTCCTCTGCCTTCGAGCCGCCGACCCGGTGACAGGGCCGAGCGCTCTTTCGCAGCCTGTCTTTCTCATCCTGCGTATCCGTGCCCCTCTGTTTTTCCATTTGATCCTCTAAAAACCGCCAGCGCCATTCATCAGTTCCCCCGTCCGTTCAGGGTGGGGGGCAGGCCCATGCTGTGATCTCACACCTTGATCCAATTTGTGTTTACCGGAAATGCGACCAGGCTGTCATAACGGGAACATCATTAAGCGGTAAACAAGTTTGTCCGAATAACGACAAGCGCAAGGGAGAGCGACATGGGAACATCTTCAGGAAATGACCATCGGCGCGATGTCGCGTTGTTACTGGTCGGGGCGCTGGTCGCGCTGGTGGGCCTTGCCATGACCATCGGCGGCGCCTGGCTGGCCATCGTCGGCGGCTCCTGGTATTACCTGCTGG
This sequence comes from Kushneria avicenniae, assembly GCF_900112585.1. Lineage (GTDB taxonomy): Bacteria > Pseudomonadota > Gammaproteobacteria > Pseudomonadales > Halomonadaceae > Kushneria > Kushneria avicenniae. The sequence goes on from NZ_FOLY01000003.1 coordinate 395,856, forward strand.
CCGGCATCGGCATGCTGCTGTCCGGAGGACTTTTGATCATGCAGCGCCGCGCCGGGGTAGTGCTCTACGCGGTGGTCTTTATCGGCTCGCTGATCTGGGCGGCCTGGGAGTCGGGACTGGATTACTGGCGCTGGATCCCGCGTATGGACGTGATCCTGATCCTGGGCATTCTGGTCGCTCTGGTGGCGTACAAAACGTCTGACAGTGCGTCGCGTCGCGCCTCGTTTGTCACCGCCGGCGGGCTGACGCTGGTGCTGGCCGGTGCCGGTGCGCTGGCCTTTTTGCCGCATAATTTCTCGCACTCCGGTGACGTGCCCGGGCCGCAGTCGGCGTCGCTTGCCACGAATACCGGCAACGCCCAGCCTGCCGATCAGCCGGCGCGCGGCGACTGGGCCGCTTACGGCGGCGACAATGCCGCCACCCGCTATACCTCGCTGGATCAAATCACCCCCGACAACGTCAGCCAGCTCGAACCGGCCTGGACCTATCGTACCGGGGATCTGCTTGATCATCGCTGGGGCGCCGAGACCACGCCGCTGAAGGTCGGCGACAGCGTCTATCTGTGCACCTCGCGCAACATCCTGATCTCGCTGGACGCCGCCACCGGTGAAGAGCGCTGGCGCCATGACCCGCAGGTCTCGGAAGACGCCATCCCCTACACGGCCGCCTGCCGCGGCGTGACGTACTATCAGGTGCCGGAGAACGCCCCGGCACAGGATGAAAGCATCGATACGAACCGTCCGGCGGCCCCGGGCGACGACAGCGCCGTGGGCTCTGATGACCGATCAGACACTACCGTTGCAGAGGCCTCGTCGAATGACACCGCGCAGCAGTGCCGCACGCGCATTTTCTCGGGCACGCTGGATGGTCGCATCATTGCCGTGGATGCCGATACGGGCCAGCCCTGTACCGACTTTGGCGACAACGGCCAGGTCGATATCAAACAGAACATGGGCGAGACACCGCCGGGCTATGTCTCCATCAACTCGGCGCCGGTGATCGTCGATAACGTGCTGGTGACCGGCCATCAGGTGCTCGACGGTCAGCGTCGCTATCCGCCCTCCGGTGTGATCAAAGGCTATAACGCCGTGACCGGTGAACTCGAGTGGGCCTGGGATGCCGGCCGCCCGGATCAAAGCGAACCACTCAGCGGCGATGACACCTACGTGCGCGGATCCCCCAACATGTGGACCACCGCCGTGGGCGACAACCAGCTGGGGCTGGTCTATCTGCCGATGGCCAACTCGGCGGCGGACTACTGGAGCAGCTCGCGCACGCCGGCCGAGAATGAATGGGCCAGCTCGCTGGTGGCGCTGGATGTCACGACCGGACTGCCGAAGTGGAAATTCCAGACCGCGCACAAGGATGTCTGGGACTACGATCCCGGCTCACAGCCGACCCTGATCGACTTTCCTACCGACAATGGCCGCGTGCCGGCGGTGGTCATGCCGACCAAGCAGGGCGGCATCTATGTCTTTGATCGGCGCAGCGGCGAACTGCTTGGCGGCGGCGCCGAGGAGCGTCCGGTCCCGCAGGGCGGCGTGGAGCCCGAGCAGCGCTCGAAAACCCAGCCCTACTCGCTCTATCACACCCTGCAACAGCCCGAGCTGACCGAGCGCGACATGTGGGGCATGTCGCCCTTTGATCAGATGTTCTGTCGCATCCAGTTCCAGAACGCCAGCTATGAGGGCATGTACACACCGCCCACCGCCGATCGCCACTGGGTCGAATACACCGGCTACAACGGCGGCTCGGACTGGGGCAGCATCGCAATCGACCCCAACCGCGGCGTGCTGATCGCCAACTACAACGACATGCCCAACTACAACATTCTGGTACCGCGCGAGAAGGCCAACGAGTACGGCTGGAAACCGCGCGAGGAGATGGCAAGCGACGACGGCGGTGCCGAAGGCGCGGGCGACCCGCAGGCCAACACGCCCTACGCCGTCAACGTCAACGCCGGCTGGCGCGTGCCCTTCACCGGTCTGCTCTGCAAGGAGCCGCCCTACGGTCATATCCGCGCCGTCGATGTGGCCTCCGGCAACACGCTGTGGGACCGCCCGCTGGGCACCGCACGCGCCAACGGCCCCTGGGGGATCCGCTCGGGCCTGCCGATCAACATCGGCACGCCCAACAACGGCGGCTCGGCCGTCACCGCCGGCGGCCTGATCTTCATTGCCGCGGCGACCGACGATCTGATTCGGGCCATCGACATCGAAAGCGGTGAAACGCTCTGGAGCGCGCCGCTACCGGCCGGTGGCCAGGCCAATCCGCTGGTGTATGAAGCCAACGGCCGCGAGTATCTGATGATCGTCGCCACCGGCCACCACTTCATGGAAACGCCGTCGGGGGATTACGTGCTGACGTACGCGCTGCCGGAGTAAGTGATGCAGTGCTTTCGTGACCATCAAAAGCCCGGCATTTGCCGGGCTTTTTGATATCGGTGCAAGGCGGACCGGATTTACTCTGACAGTTTGAGCAAAATAGCGCTCAAAAAAGTCGGGAGCTGTTTACCTTGAGCGTTATTTTGCTCAATATCGTGTTTCTGGTTTCACAATGAGCATTTTTTTGCTCAATGAGGGCGCCATGCTGCTGACGCTTCAAATCTTTCATCACGATCAATGGCACGACGCGGCCACTCTGACATTGTCAGCACCTGAAAAAGGGCGCAGCGGCACCGCCACGCTGGGCTATGACCAGCAGTACGCCGTGGCATGGATGGAACAGGATGATGAGTGCGCCTGTGGCATCAACTACCCGGTGCGCCTGATGGAGCAGTTTCATGCCTCTCCGTGGTTCGCCTTTATCGATGACATCATGCCGGCCGGCGCCAGCCGCCGTTACTGGATCGCGCAGCTGGGCATCGAACATCTCTCCACCGGCGCGCAGGATGCTGAACTGCTACGACACGGCACCATCGCGCCGGTTGGGAATCTGCGTATCAAGGAAGCAGTGCCGACAAGACCCGAGACCGGCCAGCTGACCCGGCTACGCTTTCCGGTACGCGATGTGGTTGAACGCCATACGGATTTTCTTGAATACGCCCAGCAAATGGGCGCCGCCAGTGGCGGCGCGACCGGCGCGGGCGGGGAAGCACCCAAGCTGATACTGCGCTGTAACGACAACGATGAGGTGTGGATCGATACCTGGCAGGACGATCCGCTCTGCCAGGATCATCATTACCTGGTCAAGTTTCCGAGAAACCGCAGGGCTGCCATCGATTGCGATATTTTGCGCGCCGAGTACCACTTCTATCAGGAGCTGGCCGCCCTTGGGATGAACACCATCGAGACCCGCACCATGCGACTGGAAGAGGGCACGCGGTATCCCTCTCTGTGGCTGCCGCGCTTTGATGTCGCCTTCCAGAACGGTCGACGAACCCTGTTCGGGCTCGAATCCCTCTATTCGATCATGGAAAAAGGTCCTGGCGCTGCGCTCAACATGTTTGACGTGATCGAGACATTGATCGAGCGGCTCGGTCAGCAATATCGCGTCACGGAAGCCGGCGCGGACTTCGAGGCCGCCCCTGTCGTCATTGAGCTGGTCAAACGGGACCTTTTGAACGTGGTCTTTGGCAACTCCGATAACCATGGCCGCAATACGGCGCTCATCAAGCGCCCGGACGGTATGACCCTGGCGCCCATCTACGATTTTGCCCCGATGAAAGCCGACCCCGAGGGGGTGATCCGCACCACCCGCTGGGGAGCACCGTACGAAGAGGGCGGCCACTTCGACTGGCAGGCGATCGCACGGGCGCTGTCGCATCATGTCCCGGAGGACACCATGATCGATGAGCTGCGAGCGCTGGCCAGGCAACTGCTCGGCCTCGAACAGCGGCTGGCCACCCGCGGCGTACCGGAATCGATTCTGACACACCCCGCGATCGGTCTGGCCCGGCTGGATCAACGCCTTGAGCAGTGGGGGCTGACATGACACAACCCCTGACGTCGGCCGAGCGCGAAACACTGCTATTGGAGATGGTCGAGCAGCTCTTGATCGGGAAAACCACACCCGGCGCCGTGCTCAAAAAACTGCGCCGTGAGGTACTGGGCATGAACCAGACCGAATACGCAGCACTTGCCAGTATCAGCCGCCGCACGCTTTCCGATATCGAAACCGACAAGGGCAGCCCATCGCTGGCGCTGCTGAACCGCGCCTTTCGCCCTTTCGGGCTGACCGTCGGCCTCCTGCCGCGCAGCCCGGCGCTGCGAAAGCGGCTTTTAAAGCGGGATCAGTCGTCCTGACACCAGCGGTCTGATGATCGTGGCCATCACTTTATGGAAACGCCGGCGGGAGATTACGCCCTGACCTATGTGCTGCCGGAGTAAGTAATCTAATCCCTTAATAACAATAAAAACCCGGCATTGCCGGGCTTTTTTAATTTAGATTCGATGAGGTTAAGGATTCAATCCAAGATATATATTTCTTCTTCATAAAATCACAATTGATATTTCAATGTGCCCTGTGTAAAACCTCATCAATGGCTACATGAATATCTCTCGGATTGCCTTTCTCAATGGTTGTCATAACAAATAAAGCCTGACCATTGGAAGCCTTTGCCCATTGCTGGCCAATAAGGTTTTTCTCGCGTGAATCACGATTTTCCTCCGGAGTGCGGTCTTTACCTTTGTATTCGACAGCAAGCAGACGGTCATCATCAAGAAGGGCGACAAAGTCTGGATAGAACTTATCGGTGGAAGTTGGTAGCGAAAATGAATTGGGGTGCCTGCTGACGTTACGCGTCCAGTATTTTACTTTTGGATGCGAATCGATCATGAAAGCACACTGTTCTTCCTCGCCGTTGACCTTCTTGGAATCAAAGATGGGCACAGCGTCGGGCCCCATGAAGTGCTTTTTGAAGCGATAGGTGCCGCGATATTTCGGAACACCGGCATACATATCATCGAAAAAGGTAAAGCCTTGGTCGAAAGAGACCTCAATATGGGCGCTTGGCCCGAACAGGCTGGCTTGGTAAACCTTCTTACGCTCCGCTAGGCGGAGAGCATGTATTTTTTCAGACAGCTTGCGAGCGAGAATAAATTTGCAGCGCATCAGTTGCGATAAGCTTATCTCGCGGTCACGTGTTAGATAAGTTACAACGTCACTTAGCCAAGCCAGTAGTTCAGTTTGGCTCAGCCATGGTGTGCGTATTTTGCGATCCAGCCATTGCACTAGGCTGTTTGGAGTCCAGTCGTCTACTTCGACGTTCATGGAGAGCTGTCCAGCGACATCGCCAGAGCCAATGATCACACGATTGCCGTCCAGATCAATTTCAAATGTGTTCGTGGTATCCACGATACTAAACTCGGACGCGTCCAAGCGAGCCGGATGATCAGCAAGCAACCACTCATGCTGTTCCATGAGAATATCTGTGTCACCAAGCACCAATTCTCCCTGCATACTGGCCATCAAACGAGGCAGCGTGAAGGTTTCTCCTTTCTGTGAGGGCGGTATCTCGTGCTGGTGCTTAGCATGATGCTCGTTGATGCGTTGTTGAAGCTGAGGTTTAAGAGATTCAGGGGTATAGCTGATCAATGTGTCGGTTTCTTCGGGCTTGAGGAAACCTTTGACTTCCACGTGGCTCTTGCCGCTCTCATCAAAAGTCACTTGTACTTTCAACGGCACGGCCGTATTCATTTTGCGGGCTTCTTCTTCGCTAGCCTGAATAGCGGCCTTCATTGTCGGGACAGGCTGAGGCTGTCGACCAAACAAGCCATCATCCAGACCGAGCTGCTCGGCTTCGATATTGTCTTCCGCTTCGCTCTCTTCAAAGCCCATATCTACGAGTTTATCGCGTAGGCTATGAGCCGCTTCAGAAAAGTGTTTTGAGACCAGCTTGGCGTAGGATTTATTCAGCGCTTTTTCTCTACGCTTCTGTGCATAAGGCATGCGAAGCACACGGCCAAGAAGCTGCTCGGCATCGGTGGAGCTACGAATATTTGCCACCGAGCAAAAAACATAAGCAAACGAGCAGTCCCAGCCTTCCTTGAGCGCTTCGATCGTAATGACATACTCGATAGGGCAATCAGGTCTAAACAGGTTGATGCCGTCTAATTCGCGTTGTGCACCAGTGGCTACTGCAATTTTAGTGGGATCGATATTCTCATTGTCGATCAGATGCTGCTTTAGCACCTCTACGGTAACTTCTTCGCCCTTTTTTTGTGCCTGAAAGAGCACGATAGGACGAATATAAGCGTCTCGGTCGCGCTCAGCATGTTCTTGCAGCTCGGCGCGCTTCAAAATGGCCGAGTTAACCGCACCTTGCCATGTCTCGGCCTCGTCCAGAACCACGGGCATTTTTATCATCTCTTCATCTCTCAGCTCCTGAGCGGTCACTGAGTGAAGCAGATTATTAAATCCCTTAGGTGTGGCGGTAAATTCGATGAGTGCCGTTGGATTGATACGCTCATAAACTTCTTGGCTGAGTTGGGAACCTGCCTTATGGGCTTCATCCATAATCACCAGTGGTTGGTGCAGGCGCATCAAATTAGCGAAACTGAACTTGATATTGCCCTTCTCGGTGCGCTCTAGTTCCGGCGTTTGCGGAGAAACCGTCGAGAAGTGTGGCTCCATTTCTTCGTTATGTGCATAGACTTTTCGCCCATCGGTATTGCTTACACGCAGCGTTTGTACTGTGCCGACGACTACACAGAGATTAGAGCGCAGGTCATGCGGCTTGATCTGAGTAAAATCGCCGATATCAAAGATTCGAACGCGCCCTCCAAATGCCTCGTCCAGCGCTTTTCGGTAAGGATGTCGAGGGTTTTTAAGGGCCTCCGCCGTTTGAGTACGAATGGTATTGGTGGGAACAAGCCACAACACCAAGGGGAGGTCCTTCTCTACCCAAGCGTCTTTAGCGATACCGATCGAGTGAGCAGCAAGAATTGTTTTACCGCCACCGGTGGGTAGGCGTAGGCACACATAAGGCGTGTCTGGCAGCGTTTTAATCGGTTTATATTTTGCTGAGTAACCTCGGAGCCGCGCCGCTATTTCAGGCTTTTCGGTAATTTTTTTGTACGCCTCTTGCGGGCCAATCACCCGCGCCTCTTCCAGGTAGGCTTTCAACGTATCGAGTGAGGCTTGTTGATAACTCTTTAGCTTCATGTCCGCGCCTTAACATCGTAAGGAGTTTGCTTGAACTCGATCTTCTCAGCGCTAAGCGTTGCCTCTGAAAGCATGGTGCGCTCGCCATAAATGGTCATGGGACCTTCAAAAATGCCCTGCGCAGCACGAATTACGGCTAACGTCTTTCGAGTCAGTACGTTTCCATTGGCAGCAGCTTTGTCCCCAAGAATGCCGTTGTATAAGAGGGCATACCCATGGCCATTATGGCTGCCAAGGAACGGTGTTTGGTCATGCGGCTTTGCCCATGATGTATTGGTTTCGGTAAACCAGATATGCGCTGCCAGCACCGGGAATTTTATGTCGGGCTGAATTTGACCATCTTCCGTAAAAACGGGCGGGCCAAGCTTATAAAAACGAAAGCCACCGCCGCCCTGCCAATTCTGCGCTTCAGAAATGCCGCCTGGTTCGCCATCAACGACTTGTTTGAGCCTGGGAACACAGTGTGTGACGGCGTGCTCGCCCATTTCAATGCCGATATATCGACGGCCCATTTTGTGAGCCACAGCCGCGGTGGTGCCGGAGCCAAGAAAGCTATCAAGTACGAGTTCGCCGGGGTTTGATGCTATCTGTAGTACGCGCTGAATCAGTCGTTCTGGTTTTGGAGTGTCAGCAGTATTGCTGCCACCAAATATTTTTATACTTTCTTTTTTTGACTCGTCTGTATGTCCAGCATCATCGTGTGGCCACCATGTCCAAGGCACGACTCCAGAAACTTCCGATAGATAGCGGATTACACTCGGCGCTGCATCTCCATTTTTACCCCAGAATATTTTATTATCAGCCAATTTTTTTTTGAACTCTTCTTCAACCATCGACCAGCAGCGCCCATCTGGTGGGTAATGAACTTTCCCATTAGGTGCGACTATTTTGTACATTTGATTCGGACGATAGCCTTGCGCAGTCATTGGAAGCCCGCGCCACCTCTTTGCGGGATCAGTTTCACGGGGGTCATCAGGATTTTTATAAACTTTTGCCTGCTTTTCATCTAGGGGGATTCTGTTAGCTCTAGCTCTAAACAGCGTTTCGTTTTTTACGTAAACGAGTATGTGCTCATGTGCATCACCTAAAACTCCGCGATTTTCACGCGAGTAGCGCTTTTGCCACACTACATTCGCTAGAAAGCCCTTTCGCCCAAAAACTTCGTCCATAATGACTTTAAGGTAATGGCTTTCTCGGTCATCAATGCTTATCCATATAGAACCATCCTCAGCTAGCAGCTCACGCAGTAGCTCTAGTCGGGGCCACACCATGGCCAACCATTTGGAATGTTCTAGGTTGTCATCGTAGTGCTCAAAAGCGGAGCCAGTGTTGTAGGGTGGATCGATATAGATGCATTTAACCTGCCCCGCGTAATAAGGCAGTAGTGCCTTCAGAGCGTCGAGATTATCGCCTTGGATGAGCATGTTTCCTGAATTCTGATCACCATAGCCAAGCTCGTGATCCTCTTCCATTAAGCGATAGGGCACCTTCTCAGCGGCGCGTACGTCTTCGTCTCGGGTTAACCATCGCAGTATAGGCATCGATTGAAATCTACCTTTATAAGCCATTTTCGATGGCTATTAATTACAAGTGAAAATGAGGAACAGCTTAAAAGGATTGAAAGCGAACTGTATAAATCTCAACAACTCTAAATAAGAACTTATCCGTATTAAATTCTTTTATTCCTGCTTTTTTCTACTTGATCGTCTTCTTCGCCGCCAGCACCTTGGGCTTCATCATCTCCGCCACGGCCTGAAACACCGGCACCACCACCGAGTTACCGAACTGGCGATAGGCCTGGGTGTCGGAGACAGGAATCACGAAGCGCCGCTCGCCGGGGGCATCAAAGCCCATCAGGCGCGCACATTCATGCGGCGTCAGGCGGCGTGGGCGGTTTTGCAGGTTGTCGGGGGCGTCAAAGGCCAGCGCGTCATTGAAGCCACGGTCGACGAGAATCTCCGAGCCGTCCTTGTGATAGCGCGCGGACAGCGTGCGGGCGACGTCCTCTGCCCGGGTCAGGCCGAAGCCGAAGCCGTTGCCTTTTTCCCTGTGCTTTCTGGCGTACTGGTAGAGGTAGTGCCAGAGTTTCGGTGTGAGCACGTACTTGTCATCGACATCACATTCCAGCAGCTCACCGAAGGTGGGCCGGTGCGCAGGATAATGCGCGCTGATATCGCGCAGGGTGAAGCCCTCATGCACGTTCAGGTCGCGACGAAAGCCGACCAGTACGATGCGCTCGCGGTGCTGGGGCACGAAGTGGCGGGCGTCGATCACCTTGGGGTCTCGGCCCTTCGGGGCGTCCACATCGGCGACGTCATAGCCCAGCTCATCGAGCGCCTCACAGATCACGCGAAAGGTCTTGCCCTGGTCGTGGCTTTTGAGGTTCTTGACGTTTTCCAGCACGAAGGCGGGCGGACGGCGCGCGGCGATGATGCGCGCCACGTCGAAAAAGAGCGTGCCCTGGGCGTCACACTCGAAGCCGTGCTTGCGCCCCAGCGCGTTTTTCTTGGAGACGCCGGCCAGCGAGAAGGGCTGGCAGGGAAAGCCCGCCAGCAGCACGTCGTGCTCGGGGATCTGCTCGCGAATATGGGCGTAGGCGGTCTCTTCATCGATGTCGTCTCGCGCGGAGAGGGTCACATCACGAATGTCTTCGTTGAAGCGGTGAGTCTGCGGGTCGCAGTAGTGGTTCGCCTTGTAGGTGCGTACCGCGTACTTGTTCCATTCGGAAGTGAACACACACTCACCACCGACCGCTTCAAACCCCTGACGGATGCCACCGATGCCAGCGAACAGATCGATAAAGGTGAACTCGGCCCGGTGCTGATGCGACGGCGGCGCGGGCAGCAGGGTGATCAGTACCCGCCGCTCGGCGTCACTGAGAGGGGATGGCTCGGCCGCCTTGAGATGACGAGTCAGCGCCTCGTGGGTCCAGTGAGCACTCACTTCATAGAGCTTTCCGGCCACCGCGCGACGATCAAAGATCTCCAGCACCCGGGAAAGCAGCGCCGCATCCTCCAGCGCGTCATAGGGGCAGGCGCCGGACGGGAGACGTTCGGTTTCAAGTTCCGGGGGCAGCAGTTGCGGTGAAAGCAGAGTCATGGGTGCTCGCGGGTCAGGGTCATCACGGGGGAGGCCATTGTAGGGTGCTGGACTTCGTTACCGCCAGGCCCTGGCGTCACACCAGCGTCCCGGGGACCATCGTCTCGCGTCGCGCCAGACAGAAGGCGACGAAACGCTCGATCAAGGGGCTTCGATATTTATCGCGATGCAGGACCAGGCTGAACTCGCGGGTCATCTCCAGATCAATCGGGATCTCGACCAGCCGCCCGTCGCGCAGGGCGTGGCGCACCTCGAGCGCCGACACGCAGGTCAGCCCCAGCCCGACCGATGCGGCGTTGATGATGGCCTCGGCCGAGTTGATCTCCATCCCCAGTCGCCATTGCGGCAATCCGGGCGCGATAAAACGCATGAACTGCTCGCGCGTGCCCGACCCCGGTTCGCGCAGCAGCCAGTCATGCTCGGCCAGCTCGGAGAGCTCGACACGACGGCGCCGGGCCAGCGGATGGTCCGGAGAGGCCACCACCCGCATGTGATCATGACACCAGGGCAAAACGTCAAAGCGCTCATCGACGATGCGCCCCTCGATCATGCCGATATCCAGCTCGAACGATTCCAGCGCCTGACAGATGGCCGCGCTGTTGGCGATCGTCACACGCTGATCGCGATGACCGGTCTCGAGACGAAAATCGTTCAGCAGTGCGGGCAGAAGCTGATGGCCGATCGTATAACTGGCCCCCACCTGCAGCTGTCCGCCCGGCGTGTCGTGATCAAAGAGCCGTTCGATGGCCTGGCTGCGCGCCAGCAGCTCATCCGCCATGGGCAGCAGTCGGCGGCCCTGATCATTGAGGTGCAGACGGTTGCGATGGCGATCAAACAGCGTCCGGCCGCACTGCTTTTCCAGCTCCGACAGCGCCACGCTCACGGCCGGTTTGGTCAGAAACAGCGAGGCTGCCGCCGCGGTCAACGTTCGCTCCCGAGCGACTGCCAGAAACACCTCCAGCTGGCGAAGGGTAAGCCGCATGAGGCCTCCACAATCGTTAGATTCTGTTTAACGTTGGGTGATAAAAGTTAAAATATAACGATAGCGCGAACGGCCATAAAATACCCTCATCATCCTTGAGGAGCACCGCCATGGCCCTTTGGTTACAGCACTGCCGGACAGCGCCGACGCCGATGGCCGGTCTGGCGCTGGGTATCGCCAGCCTGGGCTGGAGCTGGGAGAGCTTCGCCCCTCTGGGCGGCATGGCACAGCTGGGCGGCGCGCTCGTGGCCTCCATGCTGCTGCTGATACTCATCACTCGAGTCGTCTGTGACCCGCGATCGCTGCTGGTGGATCTGGCCCATCCGGTGGTGGGCAGTGTCGTGCCCACCTTTGCCATGGCGCTGATGGTCATCTCGAAAAGCGCCGGGCAGTGGCTCACACCGGCGGTCGGCATCACGCTGTGGCTGGTCGGGGTGGCGCTTCACCTGAGTTTTCTGGTGGCTTTCATCCAGCATCGCCTCAGGGTCTTTGAACTGCACCATATGGTGCCGGCCTGGTTTGTGCCGCCGGTCGGTATCATCGTGGCCGATGTGGCCTTCCCGGGCGTGGCCGCACTGCATCCGCTGGCCCTGGGGCTGCTGTATATGGGCATGGTGTTGTATGCCGTGTTGCTGCCGGTAATGGTGTATCGGCTGCTGTTTGCCGATGAGATTCCTGAGCCGGCCAAACCGACCATTGCCATCATGGCGGCCCCCGCCAGCCTGTCGCTGGCCGGGTATCTGACGGTGGTCGAGGCACCGTCTTCATGGCTTGTGGCGCTGCTGGGCGGCCTTGCCGTATTGATGACGCTGGTGATCTATCTGGCCTTTTTCAGGCTGCTGCGGCTGCCCTTCAGCCCGGGCTACGCCGCCTTTACCTTTCCCATGGTCATTGGCGCGACGGCGCTGGCCAAAACCGCCGACTGGATGGCCCACCAGGGGGTTGATTCTCGCGGCATTGCGATCGTTCACGGGCTGGCCACGCTGGAAGTGATCGTGGCCACCGTCATCGTGGGCTACGTCAGCCTGCGCTATCTCGGCGCCAGTGGGTACTTCCGGCGCCACGGCGCCGCGCTTCGGGCCAGCTGACCCTTAACCGGCCTGCTCGGCGTCCTCTCGCTTGGCGGTCTTGTGGCGCTCCTCGTTCATGCCCAGTTTCCAGTAGCTGGAGATGTACAGATCGCTTCTGGCCACCTCACGCTCGACCTTGAAGTAGTGGCGCAGCCTGCGCATGGCGGAGAACTCACACGCTGCCCAGACGGCGGGGCGGCCGTCTTGCCAGTAGATCCCGCGCACCGCATTGATCAGCACGTCACTATTCTCGCCCGGGTGTTCGTTGATGACCCAGTGCAGCTGGATGCCGTCAGGTTTATCCAGCGGCTGAACCTCGGCCTCGCTCAATACCTCGATCACGGCATGCCCGCGGGCGTGGGCGGGCAGGTTTTCCAGATTGTCGCTGATCGCCGGCAGGGCGGTCATGTCCCCGGCGAGCAGATACCAGTCGGCCGTTTGATCAACGCGCTTGCGTGGGCCGGGCCCGCCGATCTCGAGGGTATCGCCCGGCACGGCCTGTTCGACCCACTGCGCCGCCGGGCCGCCGTCCTCGTGCAGCACAAGGTCCACATCAATGGCGTCTTTTCGCTGGGCGCGCACGGTATAGGTACGCATCAGCGACGTGCCATCGTTGCGGGTAAACATCAGCTTGATGTAGGTGCCGGCCTGATCCTCGGGGAAGGTGACCATGCCGTCGCCGCCAAGCGTGACGCGCAGCATGTGCGGGGTAATCAGGGTCTTGTCGAGGACGGTAAACACGCGGGGGGTGGGGCGGCTCATGGGCTCTCCTGTGGACGATCGAGCTGTTCGGTCATGGCATTGACGGTCCTGATAAAGGCGCTGGCCTGATCGTCGCTCAGGGCTGCCGTCATCTGTGCATCGCAGGCCTGCTCGATGGCGTTGATACGCTCATGCAGGGCTCGGCCGTCATTACTGAGACGCAGATGCGCGGCGCGGCTGTCGCTCGGATGCGGATGGCGCTCGACGAGCCCTTCACGCTCCAGTTCGCGGGTGACACGGGTGATCAGCCCCTTGTCCTGCAGTAGTGCCTCGGCCAGCTCACGGGCCATTACACCCTGATGGCCGCCGATCTCTCGCAGAACGCGCAGATGGGACAGCGGCAGGGTGATCCCGGCCTTGAGATAGCGCTCGCGCAGGGCACGCTTGTAGACGTGTAACAGCCCGAAAAGGGCGTGACCGGCAGAAGACATGACACATGACCGTCAATGAAAGGGATGCTCGATACGATCCGCCCAATGGTTGATAGTGTCAACTATATCAAGCATCGCAGTGACGCCGTGAGTCTGCATCAACGGCGTTATCTCTCGCTTCGTATACTTTATCTCTCGCTTCGCAGAAGGCGCTGACCGCACGCAAAAATGCCCGCCTCCTGGAAGAGGGCGGGCATTGTCTGAAAAGCCGTACCATGGTGACCCGGCAGCCTGACCGTAGAGACCTGCATCACGCGGTCACTGCGACCCGTCGACCAACAGCCGCTCGCCGAGGGCGCTTAGAAAGGCCTCGGCCACCTCGTGCTCGTAGCGGTAATAGGTCCACTGACCCACCCGCTGGGACGACACCAGCCCCGCGCGCGACAGCGTCGACAGATACAGCGAGACGGTCGGCTGGGAGAGGCCGGTCTTCTCGCGGATATGGCTGACACAGATACCGCCGGGGGGCGCCACGTCCTTCTGAGGCTGGAAATGACGTTCCGGCTCCTTGAGCCAGCACAGAATGTCGAGGCGCACCGGGTTGGCCAGTGCACTTAAAATCGTATTGATATCCATGATCAGGGCCAGGCGATGGAGGCCCTCTCAGTATACGCGCTCACGGCCGGACTGCCGAGACAGCCCGGTCGGTGCGCTTCAGCGAACAAGGGTGTCGAGTGCACTGCGATCAAAATCGTGCAGCTCATCGAGACGCCCGTCACGCACCTTGCGCGCCCACTGCGGGTCGGAGAGTAGGGCGCGGCCGATGGCAATCAGATCGAAATCATGACGCGCTCGCCACATGGCCAGCTCCTCGACATTAACTCGACTTTTGGAGGTCGGATCTTCAGTGCGGGTAAAGTGGCCGGTGCGGAAGGTCTTGTCCAGACCCACGCTACCCACGGCCACGACCGGGCAGCCGGTCAGTTCGCGCGTCCAGCCAGCCAGCGTTTTGCTGCTCCCCTCGAAAGCAGGCTCCCAGACACGGCGGGTGCTGGCATGGAAGATATCCACGCCCTCATTGACCAGCGGATTGAGCAGTTCTCCCAGCGCTTCGGGGGTTTCAGCAATGATCGCGTCATAGTCGGAGAGCTTCCACTGAGAGAAGCGGAAGAGGATCGGGAAGTCCGGCCCCACCGCCTCGCGCACCGCTCGGACGACCATCCGCGGGAAGCGCAGGCGGTTTTCCACACTGCCGCCGTACTCATCGCTGCGCTGATTGCTGCCGGACCACAGAAACTGGTCGATCAGATAGCCATGGGCGCCGTGCAGCTCGACGCCGTCAAAGCCGATCGCCTTTGCATCGCGCGCGGCGCGGGCAAAGGAGGCCGCCACGTCCTGCATGTCCTGCTCGGTCATCGCCTTTACGACCTCTACGCCGTCCTCGATGATCGACATCGGCCCGAAACCCGGCACGCTCATGTCCGGCTCGACGCCCGGGCGGCGCTCGCGGCCGACGTGCCACAGCTGCGGCATGATCCTGCCGCCGGCGGCGTGAACGCCCTCGACGACCCGCTTCCAGCCGGCCAGTGCCGCCTCGCCATGAAAGGCCGGCACGTCCGGGTAGCCGTTGGCGCCGGGGTGATCGATATAGGTGCCTTCAGTGATGATCAGCCCCACGCCCCCTTCAGCGCGGCTTCTGTAGTAGGCCGCCACGTCCTCGCCCGGCACGCCACCCGGCGACTGGTTACGCGTCATGGGGGCCATGACAATGCGGTTGGGAATCGTGAGCGGACCCAGTGACAGGGGTTCAAACAGCGGGGCGGCCAGCGCCTGTGCAGATGTCGTCATGTCTTAAACCTATTAATATAGAAATATACCAATATATTTATCAGATAATTCCCCCTGCTGACAAGTCGAACGTCGTCGGTCATTGCGTGTCTCAACGAGCGCCGGCACCACCCGACAGACACAATTTTTGATATCAACCTGAAAGCCTTATGTTATTAAATAACACTTTTACCGCAGACAGGGCCGCCCACCGCCAGCGCATCGATGGTTCAATGTTGACTTTTCAATGTCGTGGCAGGGCGGTCTGCATTCCCGGGGAGATCATGCATGAAACGCCGTGAAGTGCTGGGGGCACTGGCCGTCCTTTCCCTCTTTCCGAGCGCTCTGGTAATGGCTGACGATGTTCGCAGCAGCCGCTATCGTCTCAAGGGCGATGATCAATCCGCGCTACTGACGCTGGAGCTGCCGCCCGGCAGCGACTACAGCTACTTCAACCTTTCCAGCCCTGCCCGACTGGTCATCGATCTGACCCGGGTGTCGCAGGTGGCTGCCAACGGTTCGATCGCCGGGGGCACGGGGCTGGTCAGAAACATCCGTCAGGGCGCGCACGGCTCGGGAAGGCGGGTGGTGGTGGATCTGGCCCACGAGGCTCAGGTGCAGGTCACGGCACAGCCGGGGGCGCGGGGCGGGCAGCAGGTCAGTATTCATCTGGGCGCCGATCCATTGATGGCGGCGGCCACTACCCGTCACAGTGAGGCTGCGTCAGGTGAGGGCGGCAGGCGACCGGCCATCATCGCGATCGATGCCGGCCACGGCGGCAAGGACCCGGGATGCATCAGCCAGAGCGATGACTACGAGAAGTACGTGGCGCTCGGCATCGCCGGCAGACTGCACAAGCGTCTGACCAGTGATCCCGATTTCACCCCGATGCTGACGCGCGATACCGATATCTTCATTCCGCTGCATCAGCGAGTACTGCTCGCCCGCGATGCGAAGGCCGACATGTTCATGTCGATCCACGCTGACGCCGCCATGACGACAAAGGCCTCGGGCGCTTCGGTCTATATACTCTCCGAGCACGGCTCGAGCTCGGCCGAATCGCGCTGGATGGCCGAGAGCGAAAACAGCGCCGACCGCTACGCCTCGACCCGCGACAGCCGCATCTACAGCGATAATCCCGACGTTCAGTCCACGCTGCTGGAACTCTCCATGCGCGGCACGATGCAGGCGAGCCGCTCGCTGGGACAGACCACGCTGAACAACCTGGGGGAGGTCACCAACCTGCATCAGCACCAGGTCAACTCGGCCGCCTTTGCGGTGCTCAAGTCCCCCGAGACCCCCTCGATGCTGGTGGAAAACGGCTTCATGTCCAACCGCCAGGACGCCAGAAGACTGCTCACCGACAGCCACCAGCAAGCGCTGGCCGAGGCGCTGCATCAAAGCGTTCGGGACTACTTCAGGGACAATCCGCTGTACGCCTGATGATTGGCACTGGTGATCACCTGCAATGACCGCCATGCTATAGGCCATCCGCCGCCGCCGACTTGATGACCATTGCCCCGGCGGCGGCATTTCACCTGCCCCGTTCACGAGGAGCCCCGTCATGACCCTGGATCAGGCCGCTGCCCAGACGCTTATCGACATCGTTCGCCACGCCGCCAGAACCGAGATTCTGCCGCGCTTTCGCAGCCTCGATCCTGACGCCATCGACACCAAGGATGGCCCGGATGACCTGGTGACCATCGCCGACAAGAGCGCCGAGAAGGTCATTACTCAGGGCGTTGCGAAGGCCTTTCCCGAAGCCACCATCGTGGGCGAAGAGGCCGTGGCCGAAGACGCCACGCTTTTGAACACCATCGCCAATGCCGAGATGGCGGTCATCATCGATCCGATCGATGGCACCTGGAACTTCGCTCGTAACCTCAACCAGTTCGGCGTGATCGTGGCCGTGGTCAGCCGCGGCGAGACCGTGTTCGGGCTTTTGTACGATCCGCTGGCCGATGACTGGGTCATGGCCCGCAAGGGGGAGGGCGCCTGGTTCGGTCGCCCCGACGGTACGCAGCGACGGCTCAGGATGTCCGATACCAAAAAGCTTTCGAACATGGTCGGCTCCACCTCGATCCGCCTGTTCCCGAAGGAGACCCAGTACGATCTGGCCGGGCTCTTCCCTGACTTTGCCCGCATGATGGCCTTTGGCTGCGCCTGCCATGAATACCGCACCATGGCGTTCGGCTTTGTGGACTTCATGCTCACCGCCAAGCTGATGCCCTGGGATCACGCCGCCGGCATCATGATCCTGCAGGAAGCCGGTGGCTACGCGGCGCTGCTCGACGGCACGCCCTATAACCCCACCATTCATCAGGGCCGCATGATTGCCGCCAGCTCGAAGGACAGCTGGGACGCCCTGCGCGAAAAATTCGACTTCCTCATCGACTGATTCCCGCCCTGCCCGGCGCGTGCCCCAACGGCGCGCCGGTGCGTCATACCTCACCCAGGCTATTGTTCAAACAGCGTTTTTGTCCTCACGATGAACGCCGTGATGACACCGCCGTGGTCATCATTGCCTTTTTGAGGCCGTCATCATGATCGTCATGAATTTAAATAGCTGGCCATTCAATAGCGCACGATATAGATTACAACCATGATCAACGACACTCCCGAAGATAACGAGACCATGATGGCGCTGGAGTCGCAGCTCTGCTTTGCGCTCTATGCCACCCAGCTCTCCATGAGCAAGCTCTACCGGCGCCTGCTCAAGCGGCTGGATCTGACCTATCCCCAGTATCTGGTCATGCAGGTGCTGTGGCAGGACGATCATCTGACCGTCTCCAGCATCGGTGAACACCTGTCGCTGGATTCGGCCACGCTGACCCCGCTGCTCAAGCGTCTGGAAGGGGCCGAGCTGGTTCGGCGGGAACGCGCCCGCGAGGACGAGCGCCAGGTTGAAGTATCGTTGACCGACAAGGGACGCGCGCTGCGCTGCCAGGCGCTGGGACTGCCCGCCCAGGTTCAGCAGGCGGCCGGTTGCTCGGCGCAGGAGATGGCCGCGCTGCGCGATCAGCTTAACGCGCTGAAAAAGCGCCTGGATAACGCCTGATTTTTTATCCGTTTATATCGCGCGCTATTTAATAGCCAAAGAATTAAAAAAGGACCCTGACCATGTCGATTGAAAAGGTACTCTACCGTGCCAGCGCGCAGGCCACCGGCGGCCGTGAAGGCCGCGCCGTCTCTTCCGACGAGAAGCTTGATGTCGTGTTGAGCACACCGAAGGAACTCGGCGGTAATGGTGGCAACGGCACCAACCCCGAGCAGCT
The DNA here is from genome assembly GCF_900112585.1 of Kushneria avicenniae. Taxonomy (GTDB): domain Bacteria; phylum Pseudomonadota; class Gammaproteobacteria; order Pseudomonadales; family Halomonadaceae; genus Kushneria; species Kushneria avicenniae. The sequence continues at coordinate 414,346 of NZ_FOLY01000003.1, forward strand.
TTTTGCCGCCGGCTATTCGGCCTGCTTTCTGGGCGCGCTCAAGCACGTGGCGGCTCAGGAGAAGGTCAGACTGCCCGACAATATCTGGGTAGGTGCCGATGTCGGCATTGGCGCCATTGCCACCGGCTTTGGCATCGAAGTGGCCCTGACGATCCGCCTCCCCGATATGGACGATGCGCAGGCCCGGGCGCTGGTGGACAAGGCGAATGTGGTATGCCCCTATTCCAACGCTACCCGCGGCAACATCGACGTGAGCCTCAACGTCGAGGTTTAAGCAAGTTTCGAAAGGGTAGAACCAGGATGCTCGCCGGCATGACCGGCGGGCATTTTCACATCGCGACACCAGATGTGATCATCGACATGTTTCACGTGAAACATTGTCGTTTCACATCTCCGAATACCTTGTATTTCAGGCCCGGTCGCCGACCAGGCCGATGCAGATTGGCGCTGTCCATGTTCAGCACCCCTTGCGGCCATGCGGCCATGCGGCCATGCGGCCATGCGGCCATTAAATAAGGCTATCACTTATACATGGCTCAAGGCTTTATTCTAGATTTTCCCGATCGAACAATTCATGGCGTTTTCCAGTGCCGAATCGCGCAACCGCTTTAGACGAGCACAGCTGGTTTCATCGGGTGAGTCACTGTTACATCCGGCGCGGATCCAGTGCACGATGGTGCGAGTGTGAATCTTTTCCTCAGCGGTGCATGCTTCGCGCTGCCCTTTACCCGCTCCTTCAGGAAACACCGTCTGCCAGCCACCCCGGCTATACCAAGGGCTGAAGCGCTCCTCTTGCTCAAGCTCTACGTGATTGACCAATTTGGGCAGGTTACCTGGCAGCGCATTCAGCAGTGCCGCACGCAACTCAGGGCTTGACCAGCGGACAAGGGCGCGACCGCAGTCAGGTGTATTCGCTGGGTCGATTTTTTCGGGAAGCAGGTATATGCGACCTGTCAGGTGGCGTCCGATACCGGAATTATTGGCTTCAATATGGCCGTCGGAAAAACCGACTACCCTTAGTGGTTGCTTGTTAAAAAAATCATTGGCATCGCTCTCAAGCACCGCACCATTCAGAACACCAGGTCTCAATGTACGCCCAAAGAGCATGTCCCAGACTGCATCCAGATCAATCTGCACCTCCATGCTGAACGAGCATTCCTGACGAAGAAATCGGTCCGAGCCAAAACCCTTTGCCGAATCCAGAGCATGGATTACGCTCGATGGCAGCAGCATTAAAGCATCGATAACCTGGTTGCGTAGTTTCAATTGTGCCTGCACCGTATCTGGCACCCGCGCTCCCAGCGCCTCCAGCGTCGCACGTGTCATGTAAAGAGATTCACCGGGCAGGACGCCGCCCATGACAATCTCCAACCGCCCTTGATGAAAACGGTAAAAACTTGGCACCTCATCGCGCTCTACGTGAGTCCCATATCGACCTTTCATCCGGTAGGTAATCTCACGGCCACACTTGCGCATTAATGGCGTTAGTGATTTGACTAATGCCTCCCGAGCTTCGGGGGTGTCTTCACGTAATGTCAGCTCAAGGCGAGTCGTGTTGTAGCCTGAAACCTTGTCCATCATATGACGAAGCTCGGCGGCATTGGGTAGCGAGTAAATTGTCCATGCAAATGAGCCGAGCGTAGCAAAAATTAACAAGTAGCCCCATCCGGGCAACGGCTTTGAGTTTTTCTCTTCTCTCAATCCGAGACGTTTAGCCACTTTATTCAAAATAAAACCCAGTAGCACCATAGCAAATAAAGATGCCAAGGGAATGACAAAGCTTGCGATGATCGCAACGAAAAGTTGAAGTAGACCCATACTTTAAAGATTAATATTCATTTGGTTTTTAAAAATGATAGAACAAAAACAGTGTAAGAAAATGAAAAGAAAATATTTTAATCTGCTCATTGACCAACATTTACTTTTGACCATCAGCGGAAGAGTAAACCGCACTTAATTCAGCCATTTACGTTAAAACTGGCACCAGCAAAATCGCTGACGCGAGCCCATTGATCAATATAACATTTTTCACTAAAATAAGATTCTATCTCTTCAAATGCAGGCTAAAAAATGGAAAGCAACAATCTTCAGGGCAAAAGGAAAAATAGAATCTTTGCGCTAATATTATCCATGTTTTTTGGTATCTTTGGCATTGACCGATTTTACCTAGGCAAATGGAAATCGGGGATATTAAAAGCACTAACTCTAGGCGGTCTATTGCTATGGTGGTTCATCGATGCAGCGATACTACTTTTCGATGCATTTTTCTGTTCTCTGGGAAGGGAAAAAGGAATGATGAAAGACGCCAAGGGCAGGGATCTGAAGTACGGCCTATCGATGTATAGACTCAAGAACGGACGCTTTGAAAAGGACTGGTTTAAATAATTAAAGCTGCGAAAACCAGCCCTGCCCATCACTAATAGGTAACGGCATTCGGAACGAATTCAAACATCCTTGCATGGTTAAGAACAAGAGCACCATTATCATCGGGTATGTGCCGTCAAGATACTCGCCCATGCATCACTTGCCGAGCATTAACAACTGCTTTCTACTCCAGCAACATGGATAGATAAGGTGTTTGATTTTAACTTTTCTTGGCCAGCAGGTTTAGAGAGCTGGTAACGCGATGCGAGCGTAGGTTCAAAATTTTCTATAACATGATTCTGCGCGTTTGTTCGCTAATCTGCCTCAAGCGATTCAAGAGCAGATTTTGAAACGGGCTCCGGACCTTATACCTATTTAAGTCCCAGCCGTCGCCCCAGGCGATGCAGATTGGCGCTATCGATTCCAAGCGCCCGGGCACTGGCGGCCCAGTTGTGATCGTGTGCGGCCAGTACCTGTTCAATGTGGTAACGCTGAAAAGTATCGGTGGCCTCGCGCAGGGAAAGCGTGTTATCCACAGCCGGTTGCGCTTGAGCAGGTGTGGATAAGCGATTTTCCGCAGGACCAGCACTGCCTGTGGCAGCCTCGATGGACAGATCCAGATGCGTACCGACAATGCGAACCACCGCCGAGCGACGCGATTCGGGGCGTGCATCGCCCATGGCCCGCAGGGCCGCCCGGCTCAGAGTGTGTTCAAGCTCGCGCACGTTGCCGGGCCAGTGCCAGGCCAGCAGGGCCTGCTCGGCGCTGATGTCCAGGCGCAGGTTGGCAAGCCCGAGCCGCACCCGGTTGTCCTCGAGAAAATGGCCGGCCAGCAGCAGAATGTCTTCACGCCGCTCGCGCAGCGGCGGAATGCGCAGCGGAAAGACGCTCAGGCGGTGATAGAGATCCTCGCGAAAGCGCCCGGCGGCCACTTCCTCGGCAAGATCGCGGTTGGTCACGGCGATCAGGCGTACATCCACCTTCACTGGCTGGTCGCTGCCCAGCGGCTGAATCTCGCCCTCCTGCAGAACGCGCAGCAGCCGCGGCTGCTGTGAGAGCGGCAGCTCGCCGATTTCATCAAGCATCAGGGTGCCACCATCGGCCATCGCAAAGTGGCCACGATGGTCGCAACTGGCGCCGGAAAAGGCGCCGCGACGGTGGCCGAACAGGGCGCTTTCGATCAGCGATTCCGGCAGCGTGGCGCAGTTGACCTTCACCAGCGGCCCGTTGCAGCGCCGCGAGCGCTCGTGCAGATAGCGCATCAGGCGCTCCTTGCCGACGCCGGTTTCTCCGTGCAGCAGCACGCTCAGATCGGTCGGCGCCACCAGCGCCATGCTTTCAAACAGTCGCGCCATGGCCGGGCTGTGCCAGCCGGGGGCGGGCAGGGGCGCGCTCTCCACGGTCGACAGCGCCTGATTGAGTCGTGACCGGGTCTCTGCCAGCTGTCCGGTCAGGCGCAGGCAGGTGGCAAGAAGCTCCGCTGTGGCCATCAGCTCATCATCGTCAATGCCTGCCATCTGATCAGGCATCAACGCATCGAGCGTCAGCATGCCCAGCAGCCGCTCACCGTCGCGCAGCGCCACGCCCATGCAGTCATGGACATGGGTCAGGTCGGCATCGAGCAGGCCGTCGAAGGGGTCCGGCAGAGGGCAGTCGCGCGGAAAACGACAGACCTGCGGATGCGCCGCGATGGCGGCCAGACGCGGATGGGCCTCGAGCTGAAAGCGGCGACCGCACACTTCACTGCCCATTCCCAGCACCGCCACCGGCTGCAGCCCGCCCTCGACGCTGACCATCAGCGTACAGGCATCGGCCGGATAGTTGCGCACCAGCGCGGCCAGCAACTGTGACCACTGCTCGTGCAGAGCCTCCATCTGCCTGCCGTCGCTCAGTGCGGCAAGCAGCTCGCGCAGCGCGCGTGAAAAGATGGTCATATCGACACTCCGCCTGCCTGATCGTCATTTTGACATGCAAAAATGAGGTCATTATGACCATTTCCGCGGCATCAATACCAACGCATTGCAATGAGCGAATACCCGCCAGAGCGCCTGCGACGGGCCCCGAGGCGGTAATGATGTGGCAGGCTGTCGCAGTGTGTCCGGCCTGGCACGGGGCTTGCGATATCAGACGTGTCTCTTGTGTTTCCCTGTCGCCAGGAGGGCGTCATGCTTAACGAAAAGCAGCTTGAAATCATCAATGCCACGGCCCCGGTGGTCGCCGAACATGCTGAAACCATCGCCAGCACCTTTTACCCGCTGATGTTCGAGCGCTATCCGCATGTGCGTTCGATGTTCAACATGCGCCATCAGCAGACCGGCGAACAGCCCCGCGCGCTGGCCCGCTCGGTCGTCGCCTACGCTCTCAACCGCCACGACCCGGAAGCGCTCGAGCGGCTCATGCGCCCGATCGTCAACAAGCACGTGGCGATCAATCTGCAGCCCGACCAGTATTCCATCGTGTCCGAATGCCTGATGGCCGCCATCGGCGAGGTGCTGGGCGATGCTGTCACCCCCGAGATTGCCGATGCCTGGAGCGGGCTCTACTGGGAGTTCGCCGAGCGGCTGATCGATGCCGAGGAGGCCACCTACCGCGCGCTTGAAGAGGCACCCGGCGGCTGGCGCGGCGAGCGCGATTTCACCCTGGTGGATCGCGTGCCGGAGAGCGAAGAGATCGTGTCGTTCTACTTCAGACCGGCCGATGACCAACCCGTTCGCACCTTCCAGCCGGGCCAGTACCTGGGCGTGGCGCTCGACATTGACGGCGAGCAGTCCCTGCGCCAGTACAGCCTGACCTCCCGCCCGAATGATGATGGCTATCGCATCTCGGTCAAACGCGAAGGCCAGGGCCGCGCCAGTCGCCACCTGCATGATCACGTCAACGTCGGCGATCACATCAGACTGCTGGCCCCGGTCGGTGAGATGGTGCTCGATGCGCGCGACGCGCCGGTCATGCTGATCAGTGCCGGTGTCGGACAGACACCGATGCTGTCGCTCATGGCGCAGGCACTCGATGCCGGTCGTCAGGTGATCTATCTGCATGGCGCCCGCAATGCCCGTGTTCATGCCTTTGGCGACCATCTCAAGGCGATGGCGGAACAGTACGGCAGCCAACTCACCTACCGCTACGTCTACAGCGAGCCCGAGAGCACCGAGGAGGCGCGACACAAGGGCATCATCGACCGGGCCCTGCTCACCGATTATCTGCCGCGCGAGGTCACACCGAGCTGCTACTTTACCGGCCCGACCGGCTTCATGCGCGACGTGGACAACGCCCTGGCGGCGCTGGGCATCGACACGCCGTATCGCCATTTCGAATACTTCGGCCCCTCCGGTGAGCTGCACTGACGGCCCGAAGGCAAGACCGACCGACGGCGGGTGTGAGATCTAGAGGTGATAGACCTGGCTGCGCCCGCCGTCGATGAGAATGTCGGTGGCATTGATAAAGCGCGCCTCGTCACCGGCCAGAAACAGCGCTGTGGCGGCCACCTCTTCGGCGTCGCCAAAGCGCTTGCAGGGCAAAAGTTCGATCTGTTGCAACCGCTCTGCCTCGCTCAATCCGTCAAGCCAGGCCTGCGCGGAGGGCGTTGCAATCAGCCCCGGCGAAATCGAATTGATCCGAATACCCCGGGCCGCGTATTCGATACCGAGTGAACGGGTCAGCCCGATCAGGCCGTGTTTGGCCACCGGATAGGGAAAGGCCCCGGGAATGATCCGATGTCCATGGACCGAGGCGATATTGACCACATGACCGCGCGACTGCGAAAGCATCGACGGCAAAAGCGCCTGAATGCAGTGCCAGGCGCCTTCCAGATTGATCGACAGGCAGCGCTGCCAGAGCTCGGCATCCACCGCCATCGGGTCGGCGAAAACGTTGACCCCGGCGGCGTTGATCAAAATATCGACACCGCCCAGGGCGCTGAGCGAGGCGGCCATGACGCCCCTGACGGCCCCATGATCGGCCACATCCACCGTCTCGACATGAACCCTGCCGGGATACACCCGCCCCAGCCGGGTGCCCTCTCGAGTCAGGGCAGGCGCGTCCTGGTCCAGCAGTGCCACGCTGGCCCCCTCAATGAGAAAACGCTCTACCGTGGCAAGCCCGATGCCGCTGGCGGCACCGGTCACCACGGCCCGCTGTCCCTGAAGTCTCATGCACTGCCCTCGTGATGATTCGAGCGATCATCATCGCAGCTTCGGGGCGCACGGCGTACACGCCCTTGTGATGAGCCACAAAAAACGGCCCGGAATCCCTGGACAGGCATTCCGGGCCGTCATGTCAGGGGCACATCAATCCAGTCGTTCGACGTCCAGAATGGTGATCGGATCACTGGGCACATCGGCGTAAGGGCCGCGACGACCGGTCGGCGCGCCGGAAATGGCATCGACCACGTCCATGCCGGAGACCACGTGGCCAAACACGGTGTAACCGGGCTCGTAGAGATTGCGATAATCGAGTGCCTGATTGTCGACCAGGTTGATGAAGAACTGGCTGGTGGCCGAGTCCGGCTGACCGGTGCGCGCCATGGCAATGGTGCCGCGGGTATTCTTGAGCTCACTCTCTTCCAGCGCGATGGGGTCGTGGGTCTTTTTGCGGGTCATGTCGGCCGTCATGCCGCCGCCCTGAATCATGAAGCCGTCGATCACACGGTGGAACACGGTGCCCTGATAGAAGTCTTCCCCGGCATAGCGCAGGAAGTTCTCCACCGTGCGTGGTGCGGCGGTGGCATCAAGTTCCAGCTCGATATTGCCCTGACTGGTCCGGATCTCGACATGCGGATGATCGGCATCGGCCAGTGCCAGGGGCGAGAGCAGCGGCAGCGCCAGCAGGCACCCGCGCAGTAACGGTTTCAGCATGAAAAGCGCTCCAGTCATACGGTGGGCCCGCCAGACTAGCCGGGCGCGGAAAGTCTGACCAGCTCTCCGGATCATTTTCATCCCTGACAGGCGGCCCGGTGGTCTCGTCCCTGCACATCACCCCCGCCGCCAGAGACTCGACAGCGACACCGCCAGAATCGACATCAGCACCAGCGCCAGCGCGGGCACCAGCACCGCCCAGGGAGCGCGCTCCAGATAGGGGATACCTTCGGCGAGCAATAGCCCCCACTCCGGCGCGGGCGGGCGCGGCCCGAGCCCCAGAAAACCGAGCGCGGCCAGCGCCAGCGCGATGCCGGGCAGGCGCAGCATGGCGTGACGAAAGACCGGACCAATGACCGACGGCAGAATATAGCGGCTCAAAAGGCGCCACCGACCTACCCCCAGCATGGGCGTGATACGCACGTGCGCCTGGCCCTGCACCTCGGTTACCAGCGCCGCAGTATGGGCCGCCAGCGGCGCCCAGCTTACCAGCGTGACGGCCAGAATGGCCCCGCTGGCGCTCGGCCCCATGAGGCCGGCCACCAACAGCCCGGCGATTACCGGGGGGGTGGCGTTGGTCACCTCGATCGGCCCGGCAGCCAGTCGCGGCATCAGCCCGATCAAAACGCCAAGAACGAAGGTGATCGACACCACCAGCAGTGCCATGCCCATGGTGGAGAGCGCCCCGTGGCTGACGCGGGCGAGAATGTCGCGCCCGGTGCCGTCGGCGCCCAGCGGCAGATCAAGACTCGGCGGCTGCAGGCGCAGATAGTTTGAGGCCAGCGGGTCACGGCCAATCCCGGCGACGATGATGATCACCAGCAGCAGCGCCACCGCGACCGGTACGACCCACTGCCACCGCCCGTGATGCGGCTCATGGCGGGTGACTGGCACGGCGCCGGCGCGCAGGGTACGCCCCAGCAGCAGGGTGCGCCCGAGCCCCGCGGCACCGCCAAGCACCACGGCAATCGCCAGCAGCAGCAGAATGCCGGTCTGAAGCGCGGGTAGATCCTGCGCCGAGGCCGCCCCCAGCGTGGCGCGGCCCAGGCCGGGAATCGAGAACACCTGCTCGACGGCAATCGCGCCGCCGGTCAGCCCGACAATCACCAGACCGACCTGGGGCAGCAGACTGGGCAGGGTGCGCTTGAGCACGGCCAGCGCAATGCGCCGCCGGCCAAAGCCCGCCACGTGCCAGGTCGCGACCCAGCGTTCGGAGAAGCTGGCCGTCAGGCCGTCACTGAACAGCCGCCCCATCAGCCCGCCGGCCGGCAGCCCAAGCGACAGCGCCGGCAGTATCATGTGGCGCGCCTCGCCCCAGCCGTAAGGCGGCAGCCAGTTGAGCCCGGCGGCAAAGATCACCAGCAGCAGAGCAGCGAGCAGAAACTCCGGCAGCGCAGTGAGTGTGGCGCCCAGCGCGCCGGAGGTTGGCGCGGGCTCGCCCATCAATCCGCGACGCACGGCCGTGACGCATAGCGCCATGGTGGTGACCAGCGCCAACAGCATGGCCGCCAGCATCAATGCCAGCGAGACACCGGTGGCCTGCAGCATGCCGGGCAGCACCGGGCCGCCCGAGATCCACGAGACCCCGGCATCGCCGTGCATCAGCCCCCAGAGCCAGTGGCCCAGCTTCTCCCACGGGCCCATGTCGAGCCCGAGCTGGGCGCGAATCGAGTCCAGCGCCTCCGCGGTGGGATTCTGATCGCCGGCGCGGGCGCGCAGAATGCTCAGCGCCGGATCGCGCCCGGAGAGCCAGGGCAAAAGCCCGACCAGCACCACCACCGCGGCCAGCGTCACCAGCCGCGAAAGGGTGGGCACCAGCGCGCGCAGCGCGGGCCTCAAGGCAGGAGAAGGCGAGACGCCGACGCTTGCAGTGCTCATGGGAAAGGCCTTAACGAGAAGCGCCATCAAGGCGCGTGTGCTCGGTAATCAGCTCGCGCTCGCGCGGGTCCCGCACGGCCTCGTGCACACGCTGCGACTCGCCCTGAATAACGCGCTCATGCAGCATCGGCACGGCGGCATCGGTCTGCAGAATGGCGGCCTCGGCGTCGATGATGGCCTGGCGACGCGCGGGCCCGGTGGGCAGGTCTGCCGCGCGGGAGAGCGCTTCATCCACCGCCGGGTCGCAGAGCTGGGCGATATTGAAGGAGCCTTCGCAGGCAAAATCGCTGTACATGTAGGCGACCGGGTCGCCGGAGTCGAGCATGGTCGCCCGCGACAGGATAAAGGCGTCGAACTGACCGGCGAGCATGTCGGATTCGATGTGAGCGTACTGGCGCACTTCCTGGTGGACGTCAAAGCCGGCCGCCTCGAGCTGCTGCTCCAGCAGCACCGCCACTTCCGGCAGCTCCGCCCGGTCGGTGAAGGTGCCCAGCGTGATACTGGCGCCGTTCGGGTCGGCGGCATCCGGGCGCCCCTCGATCGGTGAGCGCAGCCCGTCGGCCCAGGCCAGCGCCGGCCCCAGCAGGCCGTTCGCCTCATCGGCGCGCCCTTCATAGACCGTTCTGACAATCGCCGCCCGATCAAGCGCCTCGCGCGCTGCCGCACGCATGGCCGGGTCCTGGAAGGGGCCCTTTTCGGTATTGAGATAGAGCGTATTGGTGCGCGGCATTGGCACCTCATGCACCAGCTCCGGATCGACCAGCGCCACCTGCGAGACCGGCACGGCCTCGACCACATCGGCGGTGCCGGTGCGCAGCGCCGCGGCACGCGCGGTGCCATCGGGCACATAGTCGGCATCGATGCCGGCAAGCGCCGCGCGCTCGCCCCAGTAGTCGTCATAGCGATCAAGCGTCGCGCTCTGGGTACCGTTGATCTCCTTTAGAACGAACGGGCCGGTACCGGCCTCGAGCGGATTGACCCGGCCATCGTCGCCGTAGGCCTTCGCCGCCATGATGGCCAGCTGCGGACTGGAGAGCCGGTTGGGCACCAGTGGGTCGGCGTGTTCGGTCTGCACCCGTACGGCATTGTCACCGTCGGCCTCGATGGTCATGTTGACGCCGTCGAGGATGCGCGGGCGCGGTACGGCACTGGTGGCCGCCGTCAGTGCCCTGACGACCTGCGAGGCGGTGAGCGGCGTACCGTCATGGAAGGTCACATCGTCGCGAATCTCGAAGCGCCAGGTACGATCGTCGACCTGCTCCCATTCGGTGGCGAGAAACGGCTGCGGATCACCATCATCATCAAGGCGAATCAGCGTCTCGGCGGTGCGCCAGCGCGAGAGCTTGAAGGCATCATCGGTGAGCGGGTTCAGCCCGGAGCGCGGCGGCTGCAGCATCGCCACGCGCACGCGGTCATTGCCGGCCTGCTCGCTGGTCGCTTCCTCGGTGGCGTCTTCCTGCTGACAGCCGGTGAGCACAGCCAGCGACAGCGCCATGGCGGGCAAATAAAAGGTGGACCGATAAAACGCGCGACGAAGGGTCAAGACGAATCTCCTGGGCAGTCGGGTATCAAGCAACGGGATAAGAAGCATTGGCGGCAGGCGCCGGCATCATGATCGCCAGATCCGGATGCGCGGCACGTACCAGCGCCCGGGTGTGGTCATGCTCGGGCGCGCCAAACAGCGCCGCCGTGGGACGGTCTTCGATGATCGCGCCGTCATGCAAAATGAGCGTGCGCTCACAAAGGCGCGGCATGACGGAGAGATCATGCGAGATGATCAAAAAGGCCGTGTCATCAAGGCGACTCATGTCATTGAAAAGCTGCATGACCTTTGCCCGCACCGGCAGGTCCAGCCCGCTGAGCGGCTCATCGGCCAGCAACAGGCGCGGCCGCAGTGCCACGGCGCGGGCAATGGCAACGCGCTGGGCCTGGCCGCCGGACAGCGCTCCGGGGCGGTACCCCAGAAACTTTTGATCAAGACCCACCCGGTCCAGCGCCTCGTCGATGCGCCGACCGTGGTGGCCTTCAACACTCAGGCGCACCAGCGGCTCGCGGATCAGTTCGCGCACGCTCATGCGCGGATCGAGTGATGAGGCCGGGTCCTGAGGGATGTACTGCACCAGCCGACGATACCAGCGCAGCGCCCTTGTCGACGCCGGGCGCACGGGGCGACCCTGACAGGTGATCGACCCGGCATCGGCGCCGTTGAGCGCCAGCAGCAGGTTCAAAAGGGTCGTCTTGCCGGCGCCGGACACCCCGGCAAGCCCGATGCGCTCGCCGGGCTGAATCGACAGATGGATGTCGCGCAGGATCGTGCGCGGCTGCCGCGCACGCCAGAATGCCAGGCTCGGCTGGTAAAGATGCTTGTAGAGGCCTTCGGCCCGCAGCAGCGGCTCGGCGTTCTCGGGGGTCAGGCCGGGCACAGCTGGCCCTCGCGCGCATCAAAGCCCGGCGCCCAGGGCACCGCGCCGGCGGCACTGTCACGCAGCGCGTGCACCAGCTGACGGGTAAAGCGGTGCTGCGGATTCGCGATGATGTGGGTCAGCGTGTTGCTCTCGACCAGCCGGCCCTCATCAATGATGACCGCGCGCTCACACAGCCGACAGGCGGCGCCGATATCGTGGGAGATGAACAGCAGCGCCGGGGTATCCGCCGTGCCGGTGCACTCGCGCAGCAGCGTCAGCACTTCTTCCTGAGTGAGCACGTCCAGCGCGGTAGTGGGCTCGTCGGCGACGATCAGCGCCGGCTTGCAGGCCAGCGCCAGCGCCATGCAGACACGCTGGCGCTGACCGCCGGAAAGCTCCGCCGGCGAGCGCTTCAATATCTCTTCGGGGTGTTGCATCTGCATGCCGCGCAGCAGGGTCACGGCAGCTTCTAGGGCCCCCTTGCGGGAGAGACCGTGAAAGCGCATGAAGGGTTCGCGCAGCTGCGCGCCGACGCTGACCAGTGGGTTGAGCGCCGAGTGCGTGTCCTGAAAGACCATGCCCGAGCGCGACGGCAGTGGCCGGCGGGTGGCGCGGATATCGGCCACTTCCACGCCGTTGATGGACACGCTGCCATCGATCTGCACCGACTGCGGCGACAGCCCCAGAATGGCCCCGGCCGTCAGCGACTTGCCGGAGCCTGACGGCCCCAGCAGGCAGACCCGCTCGCCGGCGGCGACATGAAAGCAGAGATCGCTCACCACCGTCTGCCCGCCGGCACGAATGCACAGCTCGTTGACCCTCAGCACCGCATTCGCCGACATCTTCTGCACACGCTCCCGGTCATATGAATGGATCATTTTGTGGTAAGTTATATCATAACAATCGTCAGTGTGTATTGTGCCTTCCTTAAGTGTCTTTGAGGAACTGCCGACATGCCCGGATGCGACAAAACGCAGCCCTGCAGACCGAATCTGTAACCGCTAATGTGTCAATTGTACTGGTTGACGGCATGTGGCCGCGGGGCGGGGCGAAAAAAGACGCTTATATCGACGAGTGGTATCGCGACATCGCCCCCTCGAAGGACCTGGTCGAATGGTTCAGCCGTGACCGTGACCGCTGGAATGACTTTTACGAAGCCTATCGCAAGGAGCTGCGCGAGCGGGATTCGACGCTGGCGCAGACGCTGCGCGAACACGCGCAGAACGAAGGGCTGACCCTGCTGTTTGCCGCCCGCGACGAGGAGTACAACAACGCCGTGGTGCTGAAGGATTTTCTGAAACGCACCCGCTAGAGGGGATAGCCGACCCGGTCCGGCGCTTCTACGCTGCACAAGCACCTACAGGAGACAGGGCGCTGTCATGCCAATCGTTGTCCGGCTTGATGAAGGCAGGGACGGGCGCCAGGCGGTCGTTGTTCAAGCCGATCTGATCTCGTGCCTGACCCAGCGTCAGGCATTTTTTTACTGGAGCCCCGGCTGGCGACTTATTTACCCGCCCGGGCCAAACCGGCCGTCAGCGCCAGGCCTGCAAAGAGGATGACGGCGTACTGGGGTGAGAGCATCTCCATCAGTGCGCCGAAGACTGGTGCGCCGGCCGTCTGACCGATGGCGATGGTCAGAAAGCCGATCATCAGTCCGGTGGCCGGGCGCTGCGATAGCGCCTCGACGCCCCAGATCAGATAGACCCCGGTGAGCATGATATAGGCCAGGCCAAACAGCAGCCCGCCGCCCAGCGCCAGCGCAGGCGTGGTGCCGGTCATGCCGACCATGACGATACCGGCCGCCATCGTGGCGAGAAACGTTCGATGCACGCAATCCATGCCAAGGTGTTTTACCAGCGAACCGGCCATCGCCCCCACGATGCCTGTCCCACCGATGGCGATCCAGAGCAGTCCGGTGCCGGTACTGCCCCAGTCAAGACGCAGCGATACCAGCTGCCCACCGAAGGACCACAACGCCGTGCTGGCAGCGCCCATTAAAAAAGCAGCAACGATCAGATGTTTGAGCGCGCGATTGAACACGGGCAGGCCGCCTGCGGCCTGCCGGTCACGACCGGACGCCTTCGGCACGCAAAGCGCTGCAGCAATCGCCAGCGCCACGGCCGCCACAGCAAAACCTGCAAACGCCAGACGCCACTGATCGCCCATCATCAGCGCCACGGGTCCAGACATCACCACACCGGCCCCGGTGCCGGCATTGATGACCGTATTGGTTGCACTTTGCCGCTCGGGGCGAACCGCGGCCGCCACGGCCGCCGCCATCGGAGGCGAAGCCAGCCCCGTACTTGAGCCGGCCAACATGACGGCTGCAGCAAGCCAGGGCGCGGAGGGCGCGATCGCCATACCGGCCATACCCACCGCGGCTACCAGCGCCGCCCCTACCGAAACAACGCGCGCGCTCAGCCGTTCGGTCAGCCAGGCCGACAGGGTGATGGCAAGGCAGTAGCCCAGAAAGGCACCGCCCGAAATCAGACCGCTGAGAGTGGAAGAGAGCGCAAGATCGGCATCGATCTGCGGCAAAAAGAGTCCGAAGGCGAAGCGGGCAAAGCCGTAACACACGCCAATCAGACCGAAGCCGGTCGCCCCCAGCGTCAGGGCAGGATTCATGAGCGCGCCCCCGCCATCAGGATGGCCGCCGACTGCCGGGCAGCGACCACCGCCTGCTCACCGCGATAGACCGCCGCGGCCGTGGCCCCCTCGAAGAGCACGATGATCTGCTCGACCAGCATCGGGTCCTCACGCCCGTTGTCGCGCTCGACCAGCACAGCAATACGCTCTGCGACCCGCGCCTTGTGGGCCAGTACCGCCTCGTTAATCTCCGGCGTGTCACCACCGGTCTCACCAAGGGCCCGCAGGAAGAGACAGCCGCGCCGGCCCTCGACCCGCACCCAGTCCTCCAGCGCCTTGAACAGCGCATCGATGCTTTCTACCTCCAGCCGCCGCGCAAAACGCTTGTCGCGTTCACCGAGCACCCGGGCGATCAGGGCATTCTTGCTGCCGGCATGCTTGTAGAGCGTGCGACTCGAGATGCCCGTGCCCTTTGTGAGCTTGTCCATGCCGGTGGCGGTGAAGCCGTGGCGGTCGAAGAGAGCTTCTGATGCGGTCACGAGCCTGTCCATGATGGTCATGCTGACACCTCCCAAAAGTGAAACCACACCTTCAAAGTAAAACGATCATTTTACATCGTCAATGTAAAACACGATTTATTGACGCGCCTTGATCCATTACAGGCTGGTCCGGGCATGGCGGATGCTAGACTCGGCGCCATACCAAACAACATAACGACAACACCACCACTGTCGGTTTCAGGAACACAACCGATTTCAAGGGAACAACATGACATCACGCAGAACACTGCTGCTGGCGCTGGCGGGCGCCATGACGGCGGGGAACGCCTACGGTGAGGAGGTCGAAACGGCTGATGCCGTAGAGACGATGGTGGTCAGCGCGCCGCGGCTGGCCCGCGAGCTCTATGACACCCCGGCAGCCGTATCGACCGTCGAGCGCGAGAGCCTTCAGCGCGGCCAGCAGCGCGTGCGGCTGGATGAATCACTTGGCCAGGTGCCGGGCGTTTTTATCCAGAACCGCGACAACTTCGCCCAGGGCCAGCGCATCGCCATTCGCGGCTTCGGCGCCCGAGCGCCCTTTGGCGTGCGCGGCATTACCATCCTGATGGACGGCATCCCCTATACGCTGCCCGACGGACAGGCCCAGATCGATGCCATTGATCTCGACAGCGCCGAGAGCATCGAGGTCATTCGCGGTCCCGCCTCGGTGCTCTACGGCAATGCCGCCGGCGGGGTGATCTCGGTGACGACCGCCGACGGGCGCGATGACCCGGGCACCCGGCTGCGTGTGGAAGGCGGCAGCGACGACTACAGGAAAGCCTCCCTGCAGACCGGCGGCGTCAATGGCGACTGGTCGCACCACGTCAGCCTGTCGGCGCTGAACCAGAACGGTTACCGCGACCACAGTTCGGTGGAGAAGTACCTGCTCAACGCCAAACTGCGTCGCGCGCTCGACGATGACCGGGCGCTGACCGCCATCGTCAATCTGCTCGACAACCCGCGCTCGGAAGACCCCGGCGGGCTGACCCGTGAGCAGGTCTCCCGGAAGCGCCATCAGGCCGGGCGCTTTACCCGGGAATATGACACCGGCCAGAGCGTCGATCAGCAGGTGGTGGGCCTGCAGTACGAGGATCTCTCCGCCGGCCCCGGTGAGCTCTATGTGAAGGGGTTCTACACCTGGCGCAACTTCGAGCAGCAGCTGCCCTATCCGGGTGACAGTCTTCTGGGCTATGACCGCGACGTCTTCGGCGGTAGTGCCGAGTATCATCAAACGCTGAGCCTGGCCAACATGCCGCTGCGCTACGCGGTCGGTGTGGATGCCGCCCACCAGCGCGACGACCGCTGGCGGCGCAATGTCGCCTTCAGCGGCGAGGTGACCGACAAGAGCGAAGACGAGACCCAGACCGCCACCTCGACCGGCGTCTTTGTGCAGGGCGATCTCGATCTGACCGATCAATGGACCGCCTCGCTGGGCGTGCGCTACGACCGCATTCGGCTCAGGATCGACGATGACCTGACCACTGAAGGCGACAACAGCGGGAATCGGGAATTCAACGAGTGGAGCGGCTCGGCGGGGCTGAGCTATCGCTACCTGCCCGACCATCAGGCCTATGTGAACACCGCCACCTCATTCGAGACGCCGACCTTCTCGGAGTTTGCCAACCCCGCCGGCGGCGGCGGCTTCAATTCGAGCGTCGAACCGCAGAAAGCGTGGAACCGCGAGATCGGCCTGCGCGGCCACTTCAACAACGGCCTGAACTATGACGTGGCGCTGTTCTCGGTGCGGGTGCGCGACGAGCTGGTGCCCTACACCCTTGAGGGCGATGACGATCGCACCTTTTATCAGAACGCCGGCAACACTGACCGCGACGGCCTGGAAGTCGCACTCGGCTGGCAGCTTGATGAGACCTGGCGCCTCGACAGCGCGCTGACGCTGGCCCACTACCGCTTTGACGATTTTGAAGCCAACGGCGAGCGCTATGACAGCAACCGCATTCCCGGCCTGCCGGAACAGACCTGGGTCAACTGGCTGACCTGGGAAGGGCGCGACCAGCGCTTTGCCACGCTGGAGACGCAATACATCGGCGACATGGTGGCCGATAACGCCAACGACGTGGACGTCGACAGCTACTGGCTGATCAACCTGCGGGCGGGCGAGGGCTGGCAGCTCGGCGGCGATACGAGCCTCAATATCTACGCCGGCATTCGCAACCTGTTCGATCGCGAACACTTTGCCAATACCCGCATCAACGCCAGCAACGATCGCTACTTCGAGCCGGCCCCGGGGCGAACCTTCTATGCCGGGCTGGAAGTCGGGTTTTAAAAACAAGGAGAGGAGAGAGCCACGCTGGTGCGATATTGGCCAGCGCGGCAAGCCCTCAGCGCCGGAAACACTGTTATGGAACAGCACAGCAAGGTTCAACATGCTCACGCTACTGACATTATCGAAACACTGCCTGTCAACGAACACAGCGACGTCATCTTCGTGCTGGGGTCTGCGCACAGTCATGACGACATTGCCAGGGTCACTGCCGAGCGATTCAAGACCTTCGAAAGGGCGATCGTCATCAGTGGCTATTCAGATGAATCCAGCAACATAAAGTCGCTTATCGTGGCGCTGGGGGTACCTTCATCTCGAATCGAATGTGAGCACAAGGCAAGCAATACGCTGGAAAACTTTTTGTATTCAAAAGCGCTTCTGGATATGGCCTCACCCCGAAGGTCGATTGAAATTGTATGCAAGGATTACTCGGCACCAAGGGTATATTTAACCGCCTTGAAAACGCTTAAAGAATGGAAAATTGGCATCCATCCCTATCGATTAAACGCTGTCACCCCTACCATTTTTCTCCAAAAATTCATGGCAGAAACTCATAAGATCGGGAAATACGCCAGCAAGGGGCATATTACAAGCCCCGATGCTATCGGGTTTAATCCGGACATTTTTATCGACAGGGCCTGACCAATGTTTCCATCGAAAGCACCATGACATCTTCTGAATGCAGCGTTCAGAGCTACAGTGTGAGTAACAACTCACACTTCGGCGATCAGATGTCGACCCGCTTTGGCGATGATGATCAGGGCATGACGCTGGATACCAACATGCTCGGCGCGACCAGAGCCCCCTTTATCGTGCAGATTGAAAGCGACGAGCAGGGGCAGGCCATCATTGATTATGATCGGTAAATTTTATGAACTTCACACTGGGAAATTTCCTATTTTCAGAAAATTATCGCGAAAAAAATGAAGATATTTGCCAACAGCAGGAACATATCAACGCTTGATAATATCGAGGTTGATCCATGTATTTTGCAGGCAGTGTCTGGTTAATATTTTTGTTGAGGGTATCAAAAATTTCTTAACACCCGATTTCAAAAAAGAGATCAAATAGCCGCGTCACGCCCATTTTAAGTTTACAGACCCATAAAAACTTGCATTGTACATCCGCTATATCTTGAGCAGATTTGCCATCAAAAAACTCATTAAAACCTAACGCATTAGCATCAAAGGCGATAGGTAGGCATCGTACATTGCTTAAGTAAGCAAAGTGGCGTACTGGACAGAAAAAAGGTGCGGCAGAGCCATTATCGGGTGATGCCACAAATCCTGACTCTCCATTTTCAATATTTTCTGGACTCTGTTATTTTAGAAAAAAATCAACCAAAACCACATAAATAAATATGCCTAACACATATTCAGGAGATTAAAGAGTGAGCATTTTTTGGGACAGCAACGCAAGTGTAAAAAGAAATGTTGGAGCATGGTTTTTTATTGCTTTTCTACTAACAGCAGCATTGTCTCTATATTTTAATCATTTTGTAGCCAACCCACACACTGTCAAAATAGCAACTTACATATCCATCGCATTCACAATAATCACTTTTCCATGGATAATTTCTCGATTAGCCCGTAAAAGTAATCAAAACAAAAAATGGCATAACATACCTCGATGGAAAAAACTTGCCACTCTACTGGCCCTTCCTTTTTTAATTTTCTCTGTTTTTTGGCTTAATCTTGCACTTGCATTTCCACACGCATATACACAAGTTTTTGGTACATCCATGGCCCGATCGGATATTATTCATAAAGAGGAGGGGATTAACTGCAATTATCAAGTAACTCTGGACTCTGTAGATGCACTATTTTTTGAGTTTTGTATTGATCAGGAGAATTTTGATCGCATGTCTGATGGTCCTCAATCTGCAGATATTATGATAAAAGAGTCTTCGCTCGGTTATATCGTTACAGGTGTGGGAGTCATGATAGATCGATAAAAATAAACCTTTAAACAACTGTTTCTTATAAACCAACAACATGAATACATGTCTAAGTGCTCATTTTTTTGATTCAAATTCGAATACTGATGAAGCGCTCCGCCAATTTGGCGCTGCCGGACAATCATTACCATTGGCTGCTGGATTCTATTTTCCAATAAACGTATAGCGCAGGTTGAATATCAGCCGGCAGTGAAAATAACAGTAAGGGAAAACCACACACATGCATGTAAATCACAGCTTTCGCGAACGCGCGAGCATCGCTTTAACAGGCATGGGGCTATTCATGTTGCTGCTGCTCGGTTCATTCTCAAGTGACGCAGCAAGTGCGAATACCGATACGGCCGAGACTACCGCGGTGACGCTGGACCATACCCGGCAGTGGGAGATGCATAACGCACAAGGCAGAGCGTATCGCATCATGATCAGCCTGCCCGACGGCGACCCGCCGCAAGGCGGTTATCCGGTGCTCTATGTGCTCGATGGCAACGCCTACTTTCCGGCCTTCCATGCGGCTCGCGACACCGTCGCGCGCTATCACGACACGGTCATCGTCGGGATCGGCTATCCGCAGGCACAGGCGCTCAATTTCAGGCGACGTTCCTATGATTTTTCGCCACCGGCGCCCGCCGACCGGAACGAGCCGCCCCAGGGCGGGCAGGACGAACTGCTGGCTTTTCTCGAGCAGCGCCTGATGCCGCGCGTCGCTTCTGATCTACCGATCGATTCGCGTCAACAGAGCCTGTTCGGCCACTCTTTCGGCGGCATGTTCGCGATCTACACGATGTTCAAGCGCCCCGCTCTGTTTAACCACGTGGTCGCGGCGAGCCCGTCGCTGTGGTGGCGTGATCAGTATCTACTGCCGCTGGAGCCCGAGTTTCAAAAAGCGATGCAGAAGCGCCCAAAGCATCCTCCCAGCCTGGTGATGATTCTGGCCGAGGGCGACATGCCACAGCAGATTCGGGATGCACGCAGCCTCAACGAGCGGCTTCAGCCGCTATCGGCCTATGGCATGCGTTCAAGTTTTACCCTCGTTGCCGGGGTTGATCACGCCACGGTGCCCTTCAAAACGGTTGCTCTTGTCATGCGAGAGGTTTTTGAATCGCCCTGAACGCCGCAGGCCTTCATGTCATTGATGGCATCGCCATCCCTGTCGATGCTTTTCAAGGCGACAGCGTGCGTCGCAACCCTTTTTACCCGCCAAAGAGTACCTCTACATGAAAGCTGCTCTTTTACGTTCGCTATGGTGATCGCGCTGGCCGGCTGCACCAGCGAGGCGCTCGACCGCGCCGATGACGGACTGGTCTTCCAGACCGGCAGCCATTAAAAAGGCGTGCGTGAGCCGCATCCGCTCGCTCGACATACTGCGTTATGACGCCGACCGCATCGAGGAGGTCGCCTCAAACGCCGATGAGCAGGATCTTTGCCATCGTTAGTGCGAGATCTTTCTCGACCCGCACGGCCCGGAAGTGACCGCCCGGGCGATGACCCGGCCATCCCTGCCTGAAAATGCCACCGCCGTGATGGATTCGGCGGTGGCATTTTGTGACGCCATCAAACATCAGAGATCGTATTTGAGCCCGACAGAGAAGCTGCGCGGCGCGCCATAGAAATACTGCGAGAACGACACCGGTTCGAGATAGTAGTACTTCTCGTCAAACGCATTATACAAGTTGGCGGTCAAGCTGAGGTTCTGGTTGACCCTGTAGCGCGCCATCAGATCGGTCGTGAAGAAATCGTCCTGCTGGATGCGTTCCGATTCTCCGGACGCCGGGTTGGTGATGTCAGCAAACGTTTTGCTCTGCCATTTGACACCGCCACCCACAGTCAGGCCATCCAGCGGACCGGCCAGATCATAGGTGGTAAACAGCTTGACCTGTGAAGTGGGTATATCGGTATTCATGCGCTCGTCATCGGGGCTTTCGATGCGCGCATAGGAGTATCCGCCATAAATGTTCCACTGTGGTGTTACGGCACCATTGGCCTCGAACTCAAAGCCGCGAGTCTTGACGTTGTCATAGGCCTCATAGGTGTAAAGACCGTCATCGAGCTGAGCGCTGGTGCTATCGACATAATTGTCCTGAATGGACTCGAAGACAGCGGCAGACAGATCCAGTCGATCCTCGAACAGGCTGGATTTGATGCCGGCCTCGTAATTGGAGCCAGTGACCGGGTCAATGACCTCTCTACTGCGACCAAGCCTGTTTTGCGGGGTAAAGATACGGGTATAGCTGGTGTAGAGATTGACCTCCGGGGTAAGCGCCCAGGTCAGCCCCGTATAGGGTGTCCATTCATGCACGGATTTGTCGATGGGCGTGCCGAAGGCGTTCTGATCGGTTTCCCATCGATCGAGTCGACTGCCGAGCAGCAGGTGCAGATCATCGGTCAGCGCCCAGTTGGTGGCGATATAGGCGCTGGTCTGCTCTTGTTCACCGTTCTGGTTGCGAATGACCGTACTCTTGTCCCAGTCCGGTCTTTCATCACCGTAATCGAAACCGGAACGGGTGAAATCACCCAGCGGCGGATATGGCCGCGAAAAATTGGAAGGGCTGTAATAAGGGAATTCAAACTCCTGGTGCCAGTGTGTGGCCCCCATGACCATCTCGTGTTCACGCCCGAGCCAGTTGAAGCGGCCATTGACGCGAACGTTGAAGGTTCTCTGAATGCGCTCACTGTCGATATCATAGAAGCTGCCCGGCACCAGGCCTTCGTTGGTCTGCGGGTCGGGCGCGCCGAAAGACCACAATGAAGGCTGATCCATGGTCGCGCGGCTGTACATGAAGCTGAAGTCAACGGACCAGTCGGGGTTGAGATAATGCTCGAGTTCGGCCTGGCCGATGTAATTGCGCGTCGTATTGCTGGCCCATTCCGGCGAGGTACTCGCGGAACGGCTGTAGCGGGTGCGTGAGCCATCGGAGTAGAAAATGGGCAAGCCGCCCACCATCGGGGAGTCCGAATCGCGGTACTGATAGGTATTACGCAGGGTAAAGGTGGTCTGATCATCAAGATCGGCTTCGACCACTCCGTAAAGGGAGTGCTGCTCGCGTGAATATCGATTCATCTCGGCATCCTGCTCGGTGCCGGCATAGACAAAGCGACCGCGCACGCTCCTGTCGTCAGTGAGCGGCCCGGACAGATCCATGACGCCACGCTTCCTGTCCCAGCTTCCCGTCCCCAGCTCAAAGCTGCCCTGATAATCGTAGGTGGGCCGTTTTTGAACCAGATTGATGGCCGCCGAAGGCGTACCGGCGCCCTGCATTAAACCGTTGGCGCCCCGCAACACCTCGATACGTTCCAGCAGGGCACTGTCCACGAAGGTGTCGCCGAAATCGAAGCGGTGATCCGAGGAGTCCGGCGCCGTGATCGGCATACCGTTGAAAATAGTGGTATTCACCACCGAGCCTCGGGAATAG
This sequence comes from Kushneria avicenniae, assembly GCF_900112585.1. Taxonomy (GTDB): domain Bacteria; phylum Pseudomonadota; class Gammaproteobacteria; order Pseudomonadales; family Halomonadaceae; genus Kushneria; species Kushneria avicenniae. The sequence goes on from NZ_FOLY01000003.1 coordinate 436,619, forward strand.
ATGCGAAGGCGATCGGCATCGACGGTTTTGGTCTGCAGCCCGACCACGTTGTCCAGCGCGCTGATGGTGTCATTGCTGCCCTGATCTGCCATGCGCTGCGCGGTGACTGAAGTGACCGATTGCGGCGTGTCCTTCGCACTGAGGTTCATCCCCGTTGCGGTATTCATGCGTGAGGTCTTGTAGCCCTCATTGTTGCCCGCCTGTCCAACCGGGCGTTGCGCCTCGACCACCACTGTTGACAGTTCCTGTGCCTGACCATTTGCCGGCGGAGCATCCGGCGTTTGTGCCAGGGCATCCAGGGGCACGAACGCGCTTGATAGGGCGATCAGAGCAGCGTTGCGCCTCATGAAAACCAGGCATGAATAAGCAGACATAATATATTAGATTCCCTTGTTATAGATCCCCGCCCCAAATTCTAAAAGGTCGATCTAATATATTATTGATAACCATTATCATCTACAAGATACTTGCATGATGATTATCGATTCTTTTGCGGGTCGGGTCGCGATTACATCCCGTTGACGGTATGGTCTGCAGGCAACCATTACCTCGATCAGTGTCTTTTTTATGACGAGATAAAAAGGCAGGAGAAAAGCCGTCGTGGCTTTTTATTCAGGATAAAGTATGAAGTTTTTGAAATTAAAAATATTTGGAAAGCCTCATGTATTAATGTTTTTTGGACTAATGCTTTCCTATTCCGGCTCATCCGTCATTGAGGGGGCCATTCCAACACTGGTCGCAGTAGGCATGCTGTCACCGATATGGATTCCACTTTACACCACGTTTTCCAGAGCCATTAATGCCTCTGCATATGTCGTTGCAAGACTGATCGGTCATTATTCGCCCTATCGAGTACTTTTGATCTGTGAAGTCTACGATATGGTGATTACAGTATTAGTCATTTTGCTGCTTTATGAAGGATCGCTTTCAACGCTGGTCGTGTTAATGACCTATTTCATCCTTGCCTCCTTCATTCCAGTGATTACCAATATCGCTAATGGCACTTATGCCGGCGCAATTTCGCTGAAATCCGAATCGACCGCCGTGACTTTCAACGCGTTTTCACTCAGCCTTTTAACGCTTGCAACCCTGGTGATCGGGCGACCGCTGGGCAGTCTTCTGGTCAACTATTCCATTTATCTTGTTCTGATCGTCAATCTTGTCATGACCGCGGCTTCCTTCTTTTTCCGCTGGGCAGCGATGAAGCGTGACACGATGTTTCCCACAGGCCGGAATCAATATGCCCTCAACAACAATGTCTCCCGGCTCAACCTTGTAGAAGGTATTCGATATTTCGGTGGACAAATCTTTCGTCTGTCTGCCAGTTCCCCCATCACCACGCCGCTGGTTTATCTCTCCATGGGGCTGTTTTTCTATTACCTGCCGTTGTGGCTGGCAGAAGGGTCCGATCGCAAGGGAGAAATTGTCGCCATGGCCGGCGTTTTTGGCGGATTGGGCTCGATGATCGGCCCGCTTTTGTTTTTCGCCCTGAAGGAGCGTTGTCGCTATCGACGCCATGTCACCATCGCCATACTGGTGGTGGCCATCGACGAGATAATGCTGATCGGCATGGTATGGCGTTATGGCAATGCCCTGTCGATACCGGTGCTCTGCGCTTACATGGCCTTGATCCTTCTGCTTTATCTCGCCGCCTCATACTGCAATGTCGCCAACCTCACTGCGCGACAGAAACGTTATGCCGGCAAGCGTTATCCCGACATGGTCGGCATCGCCTTTTCGATGGCATCGCTGGCCATGCTGGTCGGCACATGGAGCGGATATATGCTGGATGCCAGTAGTCATCCGATGGTCGCGCTCATACTGGGTGCCGTCATTGCGCTGTTGGTTACGGCAGGTTTATGGCTCAAGACAACAGGAAAAACCGATACCTGAATGCCTGCCATCCCGTTGGAAATAAAGTATCGAGACTCCAGCCATTCGCTGCGTTGATTCCTGACACCACAACGCCATCGACCCTTTGGTCGATGGCGTTGTGGTACCGGGTCTGGCAGAGAAGAACGGTGCGTTTCAGGCGTCCGGCAGGCTGTCACTGCCCTCGTTGAGCGCGCGCTGCATGATGACCGTATCGACCCAGCGGCCGAACTTGAAGCCACAGGCCTCGATCACGCCCTGATGGGTAAAGCCGAAACGCTGGTGCAGGGCGATCGAGCCGGCATTACCACTGTCGCCGATCAGCGCGGTCATCTGGCGCCACGGCCCGGCCTCGCAGCGCGTGAGGAGCTCGCCCAGCAGCGCACTGCCCACGCCGCGCCCATGCGCCTCATGGCTGACATAGACGGAGTCCTCCAGACAAAAGCGAAAGGCGCTGCGCGGGCGGAAAAACCCGGCGTAGGCGTAACCCACCACGGCGTCATCGAGCGTGGCGACCAGATAGGGCAGGCCCGCCTCGCGCGTGCCGGCGCAGCGCCGCGTCATCTCCTCGAGCGTCGGGGGCACTTCCTCGAAGGAGCCAAGGCCATGGCGCACGTGGTGACTGTAGATGGCGTGGATGGCTGCAAGGTCCTGATCCATCACCTCACGTACGCTCACCCCGGAGCGTTCTGACCGGTCACTCATGAAGATACTGCCCCTGCGGATGGTTGAAGGTAGGCCTCACTTTACAATGAACACCACGCAGGCGGCAGTCATCAGCCCCATGGTGACGTTGAAAACGCGCCACGCCCGCGGAGTGGTCAGAAAGCGTGCGATGACCATCCCGAATCCCGCCCACAGCGAGATGCAGGGCAGGGCGATCACTTCCATGAACAGCGCCAGACCAAAGGCATTGAGCCAGATCGGGCCTTCGGCGGGCAAAAAGCTGGCCATCAGGGCCAGGCCCATCACCCAGACCTTGGGATTGACGAACTGGAACGTGACGGCCTGCCACAGTGTCAGGGGCCGGGCATCAGCGGTAATATCAAACTGCGGCGGCGGTGCCGAAGCGATGCGCCAGGCCAGATAGAGCAGGTAGAGCGCGCCGACAACCTGCAGCATCTGCTGGATCAGCGGATAGCGCTGAAACAGCGTGCCCAGACCCAGCGCAATCAGGGTGAACAGCGTCAGGCCACCGAGCAGAATACCGGCGATGTGGGGCAGGGTGCGGCGAAAGCCGTACATCGCGCCAGAAGCCGTCAGCATGACGTTGTTGGGACCCGGCGTACCGGTCATGGTGATGGCAAACAGGGTCACGGAGACCCACCAGCTGACGGACATCGTGGCAACCTCGCTGTCATTGTATGAATACAATTATGGAAGTGTGACCCATCAATGGGTGACAATCAGAGCTTACGTTTTCCAATGTCACCGTCAACGGATTTATTGTCACCATGACAATGTGGATACCCGAACTCACGGAGAGCGGCCCGCGCTATCGGGCGCTGGCACATGCCATCGAGCAGGCCATCGACAGCGGTGAGCTGGCCCCCGGTGTCCGGCTGCCCCCCCAGCGCCGGCTGGCGGATGCGCTCGGCGTCACGGTCGGCACCATTACCCGCGCCTATGCACTGGTGGAGCAGAGCGGCCGGGTCAGTGCCCAGGTCGGCAGCGGGACCTGGGTCAGGGCTGAAGAGAAGATCGAAGGATTTTCACGCGTCATCGGGGCGCCACACGAGGGGCTGGTGGACCTGGGCATGTCACTGCCGCCACCGCATCCGGCGCGTCAGGCCACGCTGGCGCGCTTCATGACCGACATCAGTACGGACCCGGCAGCGCTTGAGCAGGCCATCAACTATCCGCTCGATGACAGCCTGGCCACATCGCGCCGGCACTACGCCGACTGGCTGACGACGCAGGGACTGGCCGTCGACCCGGACGAGCTCCTGATCACCCAGGGCGGCACAAACGGCATTGCGCTGGCGCTGTCGGTGCTGCTCTCTCCCAATGACCGCCTGGCGGCCGAGACGCTGAGCTATCCGGGCGTCATCAGCACCGCGCGCCAGCAGTTCTTGAAGATGGTGGCCGTCCCCTTTGATGACGAGGGCATCGACGTGGCGGCGCTCGCCGCTCGCCATGAGCGCACGCCCTTCAGGGCACTCTATCTCATGCCCGAACACCATAACCCCACCACGGTGCAGCTGTCTGAAAAGCGCCGCGAGGCGCTGGTGGCACTGGCACGCCAGCGCGATTTCTGGCTGATCGAGGACGGCGTCATGCATCTGCCCGAGGAGGCACGTGGCACGCCGCTGTATCAGCTGGCGCCGGAGCGCACGATTTTTGTCTTTTCAGTGGCCAAGATTCTGGGCGGCGGGCTGCGCTCGGGCGTCGTGCGCGCACCGCAGGTACTGATGGAGCGGCTGCGCACCAGTCTGCGCAATCAGTGCTGGGCGCCGCCGGCGCTGATGACCGACATTGCCGGACGCTGGCTGGCCAGCGGTGAGGCCGACCGGCTGGTGTCGTGGCAGTTCGAGGAGCTCGAGGCGCGCCAGGCGATGGTGCGCGAGGCGCTGGGCGATTTCGAGATGACCCTGCGCCGTGGCGGTTTCTACGCCTGGCTGACCCTGCCCGGTGATCATCGCGCCCAGACGCTGGTCGAGACGCTTGAGCGTGACAACGTCCGGGTGGCCGCGGCGGAGACCTTCTGTGTCGGCAGCACCGCCGCGCCGCAGGCGATTCGCATCTGTCTGAGCGCCGCCCCGGATCGCGAGGCGCTGGCGCGGGCGCTGGCGGCCATCGTGCAGGCACTGGCACAGCCGGCACCACCGCGCTGGCAGACGGTCTAATGACGAGCGGCGAGCCCCTGCGGCGTACTGTGCCGTTTTATCCCCGCTGAGGCAGGCATCTTCATTGCAGTGCCCTTCACCTGCCACCATGGCGCGAACCAAGTCGTCAGTACGGAGAGAAGACCATGCGTTACGAGCTCTATTACTGGCCGAGCATTCCCGGCCGGGGCGAATTCATCCGGCTGGCGCTGGAGGCCGGCGGGGCCGACTATATTGATGTGGGCAACAGCACCGAGCCCGGCTACGGCATCGAGGCGGTCAACGCCTGGCTTGAAGGCAGCGAGACCCGTTACCCGCCCCTGGCGCCGCCCTTTTTAAAGGCGGGCAAGGAGGTCATCTCCCACGTCGCCAATATCCTGCTGTACCTGGGGCCGCGGCTGAAGCTGGTCAGCGACGACAAGGTCTATCAGTTCTGGGCCCACAGCCTGCAGCTGACCATTACCGATCTTGTCGCCGAGACCCACGATGTCCATCACCCCATGGGGCCGGAGCTTTACTTCGAGGATCAGCAGACGGAAGCCGTTCGCCGGGCGGGCAACTTTCTCGACAATCGCCTGCCGAAGTTTCTTCACTACTTCGAGCAGATTCTCGACAGGAATCCCGAAAGCGACGTGTATCTGGTCGGCAAGCGGCTCTCCTACGTCGATCTATCGCTCTTTCACATGGTGCAGGGGCTGCGCTATGCCTTCCCGAACGCCATGGCCGCGCTGGAAGCGGATATCCCGAAAGTGATTGCCCTGCATGATCACGTACTGGAACTGCCCCTGATCAGCGAATATCTCGCCTCCGAACGGCGTCTGCCGTTTTCCGAGCAGGGACTCTTTCGTCACTATCCGATGCTTGATCGCGGATAAAACGCTTTCACTGTGCCGACAGCGTCAGCAGAATTGACGCCAGCACCGTGCATAAATGATAATTATTCTCCTTTATGCACGGTATAGAATATATTCATGATGTCCTTTTCAGGGTGGCGCTGGCGCTGCGTTGCTCTTTTTCTGTGGCTTGCTGGCGGGATTGTGCCTGCCCATGCCGCAGACTTCCCCATGACCGTCACCGATATCGCCGGGCGTCAGGTCTCCATTGAACGTTCCCCTCAGCATATTTTTCTGGATGACCCCCGTCATCTGTTCGCCCTTGCTGCACTGCTCCCCGATCCGGTCTCGCGCCTGAGCGGCTGGCGCGGATCGCTTGCAGGCTTTGACCGACAGGCACAGGCCGGGTTTACCGCACGATTCCCCGCTCTGAAGGCGCTACCGTCACTGGGCCACAACAACGCCGGCTTCAGTACCGAGTCACTGCTGGCACTCTCGCCCGATCTCGTGGTGACCAACCTGGCCCGCTATCCCGAGATGCGTGATTCACCCATGCTGGGCCAGCTCGAAGCACTGGGTATCCCGGTCCTGTTCATCGATTTTCAGCGCCATCCGCTACTCGATACGGTGCCATCTCTTGCGCTGCTTGGAGAGGTGCTTGATGCAAAGCCCCGCGCCGGAGCGCTGACCCGGGACCTGGATACCGCAATCGATGCCGTGGATCACTGTCTCGACAACGTCACCACCCGCCCCAGCGTGCTGATTGACATTGCGCCGGGGCTCAAGGTGGATTGCTGTCGCAGCAATTTCGACACCGGTCTTGCGGATCTGGTGGCGCGTGCCGGCGGAGACAATATCGCCGCCGGTCTGACCCCGGGCAGCGAGAATGTCCTCAATCCGGAAGCCATTCTGGCCCGCGACCCGGACGTCATCATCGCCACCGCCGCCCAGTGGGCCCGGGGGGAATCGATCCGGGCCGGCTTTGGCGTTGATGTCGCCAGCACTCGGCAGGACATGGCCGACATCGTGGCTGAGCGACCCGGCTGGGGAGTGCTCTCGGCTGTCAACGGGGGCAGGTTTCATGCCCTGTGGCACGGCTATCATCAGGGGCCCTTCAGCGCCGTGGCGCTTCAGGCAATTGCCGGATGGCTGCATCCGCAGCAGTGCGCCGCGCTCGATCCGGAAGCCACTCGTGAAGCCCTGTTTCGAGATTATCTGCCGATCGCACCCGACGGCACCTTCCAGACCACCTACCCGCCAGCAACGTCTGACCGATGAAACCGGTCATCCTGCCCGGGAATCACGGGTAAACGGGTAAACGGGTAAACGCTTAACAAGAAGCATCTCGACAAAAACCATAACGACCGCCCTTTGATGACGGTCATGACACGCCGCACAAGCGGCATATTTCAGGGAACACATACCATGTCACAACGCCACTCCGGGCTGCCGATGTCGCTTGTCACGACACTGCTCCTGCTATCGGCAGGTTCGCTCATCTCTACCAACGCCAGCGCCGCCGAAACCGATACCCTTGACTCACTTACAGTGACCGCCTCCCGAATCGGGGCATCACCCGCTCAGGGCTACCGACCGGGTACTTCCAGCATGGTGACCGGCCGCCAGACTGACTTTCTCGACCAGGCGCGGACCGTCAATGCGATCACACCGCAGATGATCGCGGATATCAGCGCCGATTCCCTGACCGACGCCATGGCCTTTGTCCCTGGCGTCACCCAGGGCAATACCATGGGCGGTACCGAAGCGGGCTTCATGAAACGCGGGTTTGGCAGCAACAGTGACGGGTCGGTCCTGCGCGACGGCATCCGACAGCCGCGCAACACCTTCCCGCTGTTTACCACCGAGCGCATCGAAGTGCTCAAGGGACCGGGCTCGTTTCGATATGGCATCCAGGAGCCGGGTGGGGTCATCAACCTCGTCACCAAAAAGCCGCAATATGAATGGCAGCGCACGATCAGCGGGGAGGGCAGCTCGTTTGGCGGCGGCAATGCCAGCATCGATCTGACCGGCCCGCTGGGCGACAGCGGCGCCGCCTTTCGATTCATTGTCGGCCATCAGGACAAGGATTACTGGCGCAACTTCGGCAACAACCGCCAGACCGTGATTGCCCCCTCGCTGGCCTGGGAAGACGACGATACCCGATTGTGGCTTGCCTACGAATATCGTGACTACGACCTGACTCTGGATCGCGGCACCGCCTTCGTCGATGGCCGTCCGGTCGATATTCCACGCAAGCGTCGTCTCGACGAAAACTGGTCAAGGGTGACCGGGCACGACCAGTCATTGACCGCTCGCTGGGAGCAGGATCTCGATGCCGACTGGACCAGCCGCCTCACCTGGGGCTGGAATCGGCGCCAGTATGATGATGGTCAGCCACGAGTCCTGAGCGTCGACGAACAGGGCAACGCCCGTCGCCGCGCCGATGCCAATCACGGCTTCGATCGCCGGGTCATCTATAGCGCTGCCGAGCTGCTCGGCAATGTGGACCTGGCCGGCATTCGCCATGAGATCACCCTGGGCGCGGATCACGAACGTCGCCGTGACTATCTGGCCGACCGCTATCGTGGCACGACCGATACGATCTCGATTTATGATCCCGATTACGGTGATCTCGATCTTGACGGTGCGACCTACGAAACCGCGCGCAGCAACCGTCTCGATGAAATCAACAGCACTGCCGCCTATGTCGACGATGCCATCCACCTCGGTGAGCGCTGGACTCTAGGGCTGGGCGGACGCTATCAGTACACCGAGCAGAAGGGCGGACAGGGGCGCCCCTTCGTGACGGATACCGATAGCGACGATACCGTCTTCCTGCCGCATGCCAGCTTGCTCTACAGGATCGATCCCGTGACGTCGGCCTACGCGAGTTACAGCGAATCCTTTATTCCCAACGTCCCGGACAGCGACACCGGCCAGACCTTCGATCCGGAAGAGGGGCATGGCTGGGAAATCGGACTGAAACGACGCCTGCTCGAAGAACGTCTTGAAGCGTCGCTGGCCTATTTCGAGATCACCAAGAAAAACGTGGTCGTCACCGACAATGGCGTCTCCAACGCCGTGGGCAAAAGCGACGCCAGGGGCGTGGAACTTGCCCTGCAGGGGCAATTGACTGACCGGCTCTCGCTGCTGGGGAGCTATACCTGGACCGATGCCGAGGTACGCAAGGACGCCGAAGGCGGTACCGAAGGCAACGAGTTGCCCAATGTGGCGCGTCACACCGCCTCACTGCTGCTGACCCGAGAGCTTGATGTTGCGCCCGAAAACGGTCGCTGGCGGGTCGGCGGCGGCCTGCGCTATGTCGGCCATCGCCAGGGAGATGCCGAGAACAGCTTCAGCCTTGACGACTATACCGTGGCCGACGCCTTTATCGCCTGGGACAACGGCTGGCTGGGCGACAATACCCACGTACAGCTCAACGTTCACAACCTGTTCGATACGACCTATTACCCTTCCAGTGGCGGCGATACCCGGGTCGTGGTGGGGGATCCCATGGAGGTCAGTCTGAGTGCCAGCCTGAGCTTCTGACCGATCAGGCATGACTTTCGACTGGCGGCAGCGGCGTGCGTGGCCCAGGCTTTGATAAACGCGAAATCCATTGGGAATGGCACAGGGAAAAGCATGAACCTCTACATCTACGACCACTGCCCCTTTTGCGTCAAGGCACGCATGATTTTCGGCCTGCGGGATGTACCGATCACGCTGCAGACGCTGCTCAACGACGACGCCGAAACGCCCACCCGATTGATCGGTGAAAAGAAGGTGCCGATCCTCGAATTCGAGGATGGACACACCATGGGCGAGAGCATGGACATCGTGAAGGGCATCGACAGCCAGGCGGAAGGCGTGAAGGTCATGGATGGCCCGCGCAATCCGGAAATCACCCGCTGGGTCAGCGCCGCCTCCGATACCGTGGCCAGACTCTTCATCCCCCGCGTGCCGAAGGCGCCGCTGGGCGAATTCGCCACTGTCGAGGCTGCCGAGTATTTCACGGCCAACAAGGAGGTCGCATTTGGCAGCTTCGACACGCTGCTCGAGCAGACACCGGAACTCATGGTGGAGGTGGAGCGCTGGCTCAACGAGCTGGATGCCCTGATCCAGTCGCCGGAGGCCGTCAACGAGGTGCTCTCCATGGATGACATCGAGCTCTTCCCGGTGCTGCGCCAGCTCTCGCTGGTGGAAGGCGTGAAGTATCCGAAAAACGTTGAAGCCTATCGGCAGGCCATGGCGCAGCTGGCCGATGTGCCCCTGCATGACGAGATCGCCGTCGCGGCCTGAGCAATCTCCTCACGGGCGGCTGCAGGGCTGTGCCATAATGGTGCGCCTTGCAGCCATTCATTCGGACCGTTTTCATGTCTCAGGGCACGCTCTACATCATTTCCGCCCCATCGGGCGCCGGCAAGACCAGTCTGGTGCGCGAGCTCGTAGCCGCCACCGATAACATCGGTGTGTCGGTCTCTCATACGACCCGCCATCGCCGCACCGGCGAGACCGATGGCATCAACTATCACTTCGTGGACGAGCCCACCTTCGAAGCGATGATCCAGCGTCACGAGTTCTTTGAACACGCCTGGGTGTTTGATCGCCATTACGGCACCTCACGCATTGAAGTGGAAAAGCGCCTGTCTCATGGCGAAGATGTGATTCTCGAGATCGACTGGCAGGGCGCGCGTCAGGTTCGTCAGCAGATGCAGGAGGCGGTGTCGATTTTCATCCTGCCGCCCTCGCGCGAGGCCCTGCGCGAACGCCTGGCGGGTCGCGGCCAGGACGACGCTGTCACCATTGACCGGCGCATGCGCGATGCGATCAGCGAGATGTCCCATTTTGATGAGTACGACTATCTCGTCATCAACGATGATTTCGCCACCGCCGTCGACGAATTGAAAGGACTGATCGGTGCCGAACGTCTTCGAATGACGCGAGTAAAGGCGGCAAACCATGCGCTGATCGGTGAGCTCTTGTCAGAAGTGGAAGGGCTCCGGTAGACTCGGTTCCCCCTTCCGAACACGATAACGCCCGGCCTGGTGACGCGCCGGACGCCTTCACTCAGACCACACGCATTCAGGAGCCAGCATCATGGCACGAGTAACGGTTGAAGATTGTCTCGAATACATGGATAACCGCTTTCAGCTGGTCATGGTCGCGACCCACCGCGCCCGCCAGCTGGCTCGCGGCTCGCGCAATGCCGAACTCCCGTGGGAAAACGACAAGGCTACCGTCATGGCCCTGCGTGAAATCGCCGCGCAAAAGGTCGACCGCTCCGTGCTCAACGAGCCGCTGGAAGCCATGGTCCCGCAGCGCCCCCGTTACGAACCGGAAAGCGAATAAGCCCATTGCCCATACACTGACCTGCCATGTTCACGATCGATGATCTCTCCGACCGCCTGGACGGCTACCTGACCGTCGATGAGATCGCGCAGGTCAGACGCGCCTTCTACTACGCCGAACAGGCCCACGACGGCCAGCATCGCCGCTCCGGCGAGCCCTATGTGACCCACCCGCTGGCCGTGGCCAACATCCTGGCCAACATGCACATGGACTATCAAAGCCTGATGGCGGCGATGCTCCATGATGTGATCGAGGATACCGGCATCACCAAGGAGGCGCTGTCGCGCCAGTTCGGCGAGGAAGTGGCCGAGCTGGTCGATGGCGTTTCGAAGCTGACCCAGATCACCTTCGAGGACAAGGCCGTCGCCCAGGCGGAAAACTTCCAGAAGATGGTGCTGGCGATGTCGCGTGATATTCGCGTCATCATCGTCAAGCTGGCCGACCGGCTGCACAACATGCGCACCCTGGGTGCCCTGCGCCCGGACAAGAAGCGGCGTATCGCCCGCGAGACGCTCGAGATCTATTCACGCATCGCCGGGCGACTGGGCATCAACACCATCCGGGTGGAGCTGGAGGACCTCTCCTTTCAGGCCATCCACCCGATGCGCGCCGAGCGCATCCAGCGCGCGGTGGTCAAGGCGCGCGGCAACCGCCGCTCGATGGTGCGCCACGTTCAGAGCACCCTGCAGAGCACGCTGGATGGCGACGAGCTGCCCGGCACGGTAATGGGCCGCCAGAAGCATCTGCTGTCGATCTATCGCAAGATGCGCGATCAGCGCAAGCCCTTCAACGAGCTGATGGACGTGTTCGGCTTTCGCATCGTCACCGATCGGGTCGATACCTGCTATCGCATCCTGGGCGCGGTGCACAATCTCTACAAGCCGGTGCCGGGGCGCTTCAAGGACTACATCGCCATCCCCAAGGCCAACGGCTACCAGAGCCTGCATACCACGCTCTTTGGCCCCAACGGTATTCCCATCGAGGTGCAGATTCGCACCCGCGAGATGGAGGCGATGGCCAACAACGGTATTGCCGCCCACTGGCTCTACAAGGCCGGGCAGACCGACCGCCCGATCGCCATGGGCAGCCACGCCCGCGCTCGCGAATGGGTACGCGGCCTGCTGGAAATGCAGCGCCACGCCGGCAATTCGCTGGAGTTCATCGAACACGTCAAAAACGACCTGTTCCCCGATGACGCCTACGTGTTCACCCCCAAGGGCGACATCATGGAACTGCCGCGCGGCGCTACCGCAATCGACTTTGCCTACGCGGTGCACACCGACATCGGCAACAGCTGCATCGCCTGTCGCATCGACCGGCATCTGGCGCCGCTGTCATCGCGCCTTGAAAGCGGCCAGACGGTTGAAATCATCACCGCCCCCGGCGCCCAGCCCAATCTGGCATGGCTGTCGTTCACGATCACGGCCAAGGCCCGTTCGGCGGTGCGTCATGCCCTCAAGCATCAGCAGCGCAACGACTCGGTAGCGCTGGGCCGACGCCTGCTCAACCAGGCGCTCTCTTCGTTCAACATGACGCTGGACAGCCTCGCGCCTGCCCACGTCGACGAACTGCTCAAGGCGCTGTCACTGGACACGCTGGATGACCTGCTCGAGGAGATCGGGCTGGGCAGCCGTGTGGCCTGGAGCGTGGCGCGGCGGCTGGCCGACAGCGAGCCCGAACAGATTGAGGCCCATAGTGACGATCAGGGCGCCATGGCGATCAGCGGCGCCCACAACATGGTGATCAGCTTTGCCCGCTGCTGCTATCCATTGCCGGGGGATGCCATTGTCGGCAGCCTCAGCGCCGGACGCGGCATTGTGGTGCATCGCAGCGAATGCGGTAATCTGGAAGACTGCCGTGAAGACCCGGAAAAGTGCTTCCCACTGCAGTGGTCCGACACCGTGGAGGATGACTTCCCGGTGGGGCTGCGCATTGAAATCGAAACGCGTCGCGGGCTGGTGGCCGAGCTTGCCAGCCTGATCAACGACGCCGAAGCCAATATCGAGCGCATCAATATCGAGGAGCGTGATGAGCGTCTGTCGATCGTCAACCTGACCCTTGCCGTGCGCAACCGCGTGCATCTGGCACGTATCATCAAGCGTATTCGCAACCTGGCCTATGTGGGTCGCATCTCGCGTACCGGCAGCTGACGATATATCGCATCATCCCCTTTTAAAGCGTCTCGACAACACGTTGCGACAACAACGCAGGGAGTGTTCATGAGTAACCGTGCCGCCATCCATACCGATCACGCGCCAAAGGCCATCGGGCCCTATTCGCAGGCCATCAAGGCCGGCAACACCATCTATCTGTCGGGTCAGATTCCGCTGGACCCGGTCAGCATGGAGATCGTGAGCGACGACATCGAGCAGCAGGCCCATCAGGTCTTCAAAAACATGAAGGCCGTCTGTGAAGAAGCCGCCGGAACGCTGGCTGACATCGTCAAACTCAACCTCTACCTGACCGACCTGTCGCACTTTGCTCGCGTCAACGCGGTCATGGAAGAGTGGTTCCAGCCGCCCTATCCGGCGCGTGCCGCCGTGGGCGTAAAGGAGCTGCCCAAGGGCAGCCAGTTTGAAGCCGAAGGGGTCATGGTGCTGGGCGACTGAGTCGTCTCACGACTGACCGGTGACCGCAATGAAAGGGGGCGATGGCACAGGCCATCGCCCCCTTTCATATATCCGGTCTACGCCCGGCAGGACCCTCGCGCAGCGTCAGGCCTGCTCGCTGACCTGAACGCCGGCCGCCTTGAGCACCTGAGCGTAGCCTTCGCGAAAGGTGGGGTACTCAAAGTGGTAGCCGGCCTCGACCAGCCGAGCGCTGTCGCAGCGCTTGCTGGCGCGACGACGCAGCGGCGACTGGATGGTGCTGCTGGGCTCGACATTGAGCCGGGCCGCCAGCCACATCATTACGTCATGCAGCGGCGTGGACTCGGTATCGCTGCCCAGATAGACCGGCGCCAGCGGTTCATTGCTGACGGCGCGCTCGATGAGAAAATCCAGCACGCCGGCACAGTCGTCGCGATGGATGCGGTTGGAGTACATCGGCGGACTCTTTGGCGCGATGCGACCTTCCTGCACCTGGCCGATCAGCCGCTCGCGGCCGGGGCCATAGATGCCCGAAAAGCGTACAGCCGTGCCGGGCAGAACGCTTTTGGCCAGACGCTGTTCGGCCTCGACCAGCAGGCGTCCGGAGAAACTCTGGGGCTCGGTCACGCTTTCTTCGTCGACCGTCTCTCCCTCCTGCTGACCGTAGACCGAGGTCGAGGAGACAAAGAACACATGCTGCGGTGCACGCTCGCGCGCTTCATAGTGGCTCAGCACCCGATCGAGACCATCGACGTAGGCCGCCTGATAGGCGCTCTCTTCGAAGCGGTCAGCGCTGAGTGCATAGACTACAATGTCGGCATCCGGCAGCGCCTCGAGCGAGGAAACGTCATTGATATCCATCGATAAAGCTTCGATACCGCTGCGCTCGAGTCCCTCGGCATGGCGGCGAACACCGACCACGCGATATCCCTGTGCGAGCTTGCGCTGCCCCAGTGCGGTACCAACATCACCGCATCCAAGGATGAGAATTGTCTTGTTCACCCGCTAAGCTCCTTGCTTGATAGGGCCGATAAGGTTTGACTATAAGGCCCTGAATTGAACGGTCGCTTCCTGCGACAATTTCCTGTTCCACGTGCTGGCTCGGTCTGCTACATGACTCTAACAGAACTTCGCTACATCGTAACCTTGGCCCAGGAGCGCCATTTCGGGCGCGCCGCCGAGCGTTGCTTCGTCTCCCAGCCGACCCTGTCGGTGGCGGTCAAGAAACTGGAGGAAGAGCTGGGCGTGGCGCTGTTCGAGCGCAGCAAGTCCACCGTCCAGGTGACCCCACTGGGTGAAAAGATCATCGAGCAGGCCAGTCGCGTGCTCGAACAGGCCGGCGCCATCAAGGAGCTGGCCAACGAGGGCAAGGACCAGCTCTCAAGCCCCCTGCGCGTCGGGGCCATTCACACCATCGGCCCCTATCTCTTCCCGTATCTGATTCCAAGGCTCTCCGAGGAGGCCCCTCAGATGCCGCTCTACATCGAGGAGAACCTGACCGGTGAGCTTCGGCGCAAACTGCGCTCCGGCGAGCTGGATGTGATCATCGTGGCGCTGCCCTTTGCCGAGCCCGATGTCCTGACCAAGTCGCTCTATGATGAGCCCTTTGAAGTGCTGCTGCCGACCGGTCATCCCTGGCTTGATCGCAAGGAGATCGACCGCGAGGTCCTCCATGACGAGAAGATGCTGATGCTGGGCGAGGGCCACTGCTTCCGCGATCAGGTGCTCGAAGCCTGCCCGACCATCAAGGATCACGTCCATCAGCCCGGCAACACCCTGATAGCCGAAGGCGGCTCGCTGGAAACCATCCGCCACATGGTCGCCTCGGGGCTGGGTATTACCGTGGTACCACGTTCGGCCACCGACAGCGCTCACTACGCCCGCGGCGTGCTGGAGACGCGCCCCTTCAAGGACCCGGTACCAAGCCGCACCGTGGCGCTGGCCTGGCGGGCCAGCTTCCCGCGGCCCAAGGCGATCGATTCGATCACCCGCGCCATTCGCGCCTGTCAGCAGGCCACCGAATCACGATGAGCACTGCCGTGACCCGGCCCGCCAGCGGCGCGACGGATCTCGATACGCTCAAGGGCGTGGGTCCGGCCATGCGCGAGCGCCTTGAGCGCCTTGGGCTGCAGGCGGCTGAAGACCTGCTCTTTCATCTGCCGCTGCGCTATCAGGACCGCACCCGGGTCACACCGATCGCAGGCCTGCGCGCCGGTCACGAAGCCGTCGTGGAAGGTGAGGTTACGGCCGCCGATGTGATTCAGGGGCGCCGGCGCAGCCTGCTGGTCCGCCTGCGCGACGGCTCGGGCATTCTGTCGCTGCGCTTTTTTCACTTTTCCCAGGCACAGACCACCCAGTTTGCCCGCGGCACCCGCCTGCGCCTGTTCGGTGAGGCCCGCTCCGGCAGTACCGGGCTCGAGATGTACCACCCCGAGTACCGGCTTTTAAAGGACGATACCGGCAAGGAGGTCGAGGAGACCCTCACGCCCGTCTACCCGACCACGGAAGGGCTGGCCCAGCCGCGGCTGCGCGCCCTGATTCGTCAGGCGTTTGAGCATCTCGACCAGGGCAGCCTCGCGCTCGAGGAGCTGATTCCCGAGTCGCTGCGCAGTCGCTTTCGCCTGCCCGCACTGCGCGAGTCGCTGGACTATCTGCACTTCCCGCCGCCGGATGCGCCGCTGGAAACGCTTGCCGAGGGGCACCACCCGGCCCAGCGACGGCTGGCGCTGGAGGAACTTCTAGCCCATCAGCTCAGTCTCTACCGCATTCGCCTGCGCATTCAGGAAGACGCTGCCCCCGCACTGCCCGCCAGCGGCGGTCTGGCGACCCGGTTTCTGACCCAGCTGCCGTTTTCGCTGACCGGAGCCCAGCGTCGCGTGCTGAGCGAGATCAGCGCCGACATCACGCAGACCATCCCCATGCTGCGCCTGGTGCAGGGCGATGTCGGCTCCGGCAAGACGGTCGTGGCCGCCATGGCCATGCTGCAGGCCGTCAGCGGCGGCTATCAGGCAGCGCTCATGGCGCCCACTGAACTGCTGGCCGAACAGCACTACAAGAGCCTCAAGCGCTGGTTCGAGCCGCTGGGCATCGAGGTGGCCTGGCTCTCGGGCAAGCTCAAGGGCAAGGCGCGGCTGGACGCCAAGACCCGGATCAGCGAAGGGCATGCCCGGGTCGTGGCCGGCACCCATGCGCTCTTTCAGGAAGATGTCCATTTTCATCGTCTGGGTCTGGCCGTCATCGACGAGCAGCACCGCTTTGGCGTGCATCAGCGCCTGGCGCTGCGCCAGAAGGGGGAGGTGAGCGGCACCACCCCGCACCAGCTGATCATGACCGCCACCCCCATCCCGCGAACGCTGGCGATGAGCGCCTACGCCGATCTGGACGTCTCGGTGATCGACGAGCTGCCGCCCGGGCGCACGCCGGTCAAAACGATTGCGGTGTCCGACGAGCGGCGTGGCGAGGTGACCGAGCGCATTCGCAATGCCTGTCTCGAAGGGCGTCAGGTCTACTGGGTCTGTACCCTGATCGAGGAGTCCGAGGCGCTCACCTGCCAGGCCGCAGAGGTCACCCGCGATACCCTGACCGAGGCGCTGCCGGAGTTTCAGGTCGGGCTGGTGCACGGCCGCATGAAGGCCCAGGAAAAGGCCGAGGTGATGAACGCCTTTCGCGACGGCGAGGTGGATCTGCTGGTCGCCACCACGGTCATCGAGGTGGGCGTCGATGTGCCCAATGCCAGTCTGATGATTATCGAAAACCCCGAGCGCCTCGGGCTGGCCCAGCTGCATCAGCTCCGGGGCCGGGTCGGCCGCGGTACGGTGGAGAGCTTCTGCGTGCTGCTCTATCATCCGCCGCTGTCGGACACCTCCCGCGAGCGCCTGGCGGTACTGCGCGACTCCAGCGACGGCTTTCGCATCGCCGAGCGCGATCTGGAACTGCGCGGACCCGGCGAGGTGCTCGGCACCCGCCAGACCGGTCTGGTCGGCATGAAGATCGCCGATCTCACTCGCGACCGCGACCTGCTCGACCCGGTGCGCGGTCTCACCCGCGCCATGCTGGATCAAACGCCCGAGTCGGTCGACCCCCTGATCCGCCGCTGGCTCGGCGAGGCCGCCGGCCAGTACGGGCAGGTGTAGGCCGGTTGCTCCAGTTACGGATCGCGCGCCCATGCGCGACCGGCTGGCCTACACTGAAAGCAGTCCTGACGCCTTTTCCAATGCCGGGGATGCGAACCATACACCCATGACCTCGACCTTTCTGCGTGACGCCATGATCGAGCGCCTGGGCCAGGCGCGTACCGATCAGAATCCCGGGCCCTTTCCCCGTGACGGGCTGGTCAGAAACCTGCACGGCGATTTCACGCCGATGATGTGCGGCGGTATCAGCGCGCTGCTTTTACAGATGCTGCATCCGCTGGCGCTGGCCGGTATCTGGGACCATTCGCGCTTTCGCGAGGACATGATCGGGCGGCTCAGGCGCACCAGCGATTTCATCGCCACCACAAGCTTTGGCACCTTTGAGCAGGCCGAAACGGCGATTGCACGCGTGCGTCGGGTGCATGAGTACGTGAAGGGTCACGCCACCGACGGCCGCCCCTACGCCGCCGATGATCCCGACCTGCTGGTATGGGTGCACGTGGCCGAAATGAGCCGCTTCATGGCCGGGCATCTGCGCTATCGCAATCCACAGATGAGTCACGCTGACCAGGACCGCTATTTCTTCGAGACCGCCTGCATCGCCGAGGCACTCGGTGCACGCAACGTGCCGGACAGTCGCGCGGCGGTGGAGGAGTATCTTGCGCGGACGCGCCCTGAGCTGATCTGTGATGCACGCACCCGGGAGGTCATTCAGGTGCTGCTTGATGCGCCGCCGCGCAATCTCGTGCTGCGCCCGGCCGGGGCGCTCTTTATGCAGGCGGGGATCGATCTGCTTCCTGACTGGGCCAGCGAGATGCTGGGACTAAACATGTCACGCCTCAAGCGGCAGGCGGTGCGCACCGGTATCAAGAGCGCGATGCCGATGATCAGCAAGGCAGTGCGCAGCGGTGCCTACCGCCGCGCGCTGGAACGACTGCAGAGCGCGAAAAAATGAGCTTTCTACGTCGATTCAGGTTTACGCCTGGCCGGACGATGTCATCAAAGGCAACCAGACATGCTCCCAGCCCATGGACAGCGCCACGCCGACCAGCAGCGCTGCCATGACCAGATTGATCCCCTTGAGCACCCGAGCACTCTCCAGCCGACGTCCCATGATCGCGCCAAGCACGGCATAGCTGCCCGGGGCACCCACGGCCAGCGCCGCCAGTCCGAGCGACCAGATGATCAGCCCTGCGCCGTGAATGCCGGCGGCCGGAAATTGCAGGGTGGCAATCGGCAGCGTGGCCACCACGCCCTTGGGATTGCCCAGCTGCATGAATAGCCCGTCGCGGAAGGTCATCACGCGCGGCGTGCTGGCAAGCGCGTTTGGATCGATGCTGGCGCGCGCGATTTTAACGGCGAGATAGAGGATATAGCCGCACCCCAGCGCCCCGAAGACGATCAGCACACCCGGTTTGACCCAGGCCGCGCCGGCGAGGCCGAACAGCATAAAGAGGATCAGCATGGCCAGCCCCACGCCCAGATAGTAACCGATGGCGCGTCGGGCCTGACCGTGCAGACCCATGTTGAGGCCGAGCAGATTCACGGGCCCGGGCGAATACATGATGCCCAGGGCATAAACGATGATGGCAAGCATGATGGACGTTCCGAATCAGTGGGCAAGGCTTTGCTGATATTGAAAGGGCGTGACACCGTGGATGCGCTTGAAGCGGCGGTTGAAGTGGCTGTGATCGGCAAAGCCATAACGCAGGGCCACGTCACCGGGCGTGGCACCTGCTTCCAGCGCGCCTCTTGCGGCATCGATGCGGCAACTGATCACGTACTGGTGCGGGGTCATGCCGAACTGCGCCCGGAAAAGGCGCAGAAAGTGATAGCGGGACAGGTTCGCGGCAGCACTGATGCGCTCAAGCGACAGCTCCTGATCGAGATGGGCCCGGATATAGTCACAGGCACGCATCAGCAGCCGGTCGGGCCGGGAGGCGGCCGGTGAGACGGTCTGATAGCGCCCGGCGCGCTGCGTCATCCGGGTAGCGATCCGGCCGAGCAGATGCTCCTGATCGATCCGGCTGCCGATGCCGCCCTGTACCAGACGCGACAGCGCCAGGATGGTATCGCGCAGGACCGGGTCCGTGATCAGCGTTTGCGGACTTGAAAGGCTGCCGGCCTGTTCGTCGCCGGCGGCCGCGGCAAACATCGGCGCCAGCGTGTCGGGGGAAACATAGGTCATGACGTAGTCCAGGCGGTGGTCGCCGCCGGACTCGCCGTCATGGGGCTGTTCGGGGTTAAAAAAGATCACGCTGCCCGGCGGGTTGCGGTGGTAAGCGCCGGCACTGAAGAAGTCCTGCCGCCCGGCCAGCGTCACGCCGAAGGCATACTCCGTATGGGCGTGGCGGTCATAGCGAAAATCACTGATCGAGGCACTGAGTACCTTGAGCGTCGGCACATGCCGACTGCTGGAAAACTGAAACTCGAACGCGCTGTTCATCGCGGCTCTCCCGAAGCGTCACCTTCAAAGCGTAAACGCATCGCCCGTCCTGCAGCTTGAACGTTATTGCTCACCTGTACCGACGCCTCACGCGGGCGCGGTCAGCTCGTGGCGTAGCCACGCCGCCAGCGCCTCGCCGCTGTGGCGCGGCGTACCACGGGCCAGCAGCAGACAGAGCCGGGCATCGGTCTCGACAAACCCCCAGGGGGCCACCAGCCGACCGCTTTTAAGATCGCCCTCGATCACCAGACGCGGCGCAATCGCCACGCCCAAACCCGCCAGCGCCGCCTCCAGCAGATAATAGAGATGCTCAAAACTCTGACCCGCCTGTCGAGCCCGTGTCAGCGCCTCGCGCTCAACCCCCCGGGCCTGACCCCACTGCGGCCAGGCCTGGGGGCGTGAGGCGGTTTCCAGAATCGTCTCCTCCAGCAGCGCCTCGACCGGTCGCCCGGTCAGTCGGGCCGCGATATCAGGGGCGGCAACCGCGCCGATGGTCTCGGCGGCGATCTCGATGACCTGCCGATCAGAAGGCCAGGGGGGCGCGATGAAGGCCAGCGCTGCGCTGATGTCATTGCGCCCTGGGTCGGGCTCGCCGTCGCTGGCCAGCACGTTGAGTCTCAGCGCCGGCAGCTCCCGGTGCAGACGGTCCAGCCGCGGAATCAGCCAGCGCGCCAGCAGGCTGCCCGGACAGGCCAGCGTAAAGGGGGCATCCTCGATGTCGCGACTCAGGGCCCGACAGCTCGCCCGCAGCACGGTGAAGGCTTCACTGACCCCGGCCTGGAGCTGGCGGCCGTGACGACTCAGCACCAGACCGCGCCCGGCACGCTCGAACAGTGACGTCTCGAAATGTGCCTCCAGCGCACGAATCTGGCGGCTGACGGCGCCATGGGTAACACTCAGCTCCTGAGCCGCCAGTGTGACGCTGCCCAGGCGTGCAGCGGCTTCAAAGGCTTTCAGGGCGTTGAGCGGTGGCAGCGATTCCGGCATGGTAATGTGAGTTTTTCTCAAGTGTCATTGCAGATTTATCGATGTTAACCCACGCATCGAGCTGGCACGATAGACACATCATCGAGACACCCCATCGATACCCGTTACCGATGCTTGTGACGTACAGGGAGATCACCATGTCGTCTGCTACTGATACCACCAAACGCTTCTCGCAGGGACCGAACGCCGACGGTTTCTACGGCGATTTCGGCGGCCGCTTCGTGGCCGAAACCCTGATGCCCCTGATTCTCGAACTCGAGGAAGCCTGGGAGTGGTCACGTACCGATGAGGCCTTTCGCCGCGAGCTGGAGGGCTACCAGCGCGACTACATCGGCCGGGCTACGCCGCTGTATTACGCCGAGCGCCTGACCGAGCATCTGGGCGGTGCAAAGATCTATTTCAAGCGCGAGGATCTCAATCACACCGGCGCGCACAAGATCAACAACTGCATCGGCCAGATCCTGCTGGCCCGCAAGATGGGCAAGAAGCGCATCATCGCCGAGACCGGCGCCGGCATGCACGGCGTGGCCACCGCCACCGTGGCGGCGCGCTTCGGCATGGAATGCGTGATCTACATGGGCGCCACCGACATCGAGCGCCAGCAGCCCAACGTCTTTCGCATGAAGCTGCTGGGCGCCGAGGTCATTCCGGTCGAATCCGGCACCGGCACGCTCAAGGACGCCATGAACGAGGCGCTGCGCGACTGGGTTACCAATGTGGATTCCACCTTCTATCTGATCGGCACGGTGGCGGGGCCGCACCCCTATCCGGCCATGGTCCGTGATTTCCAGTCGGTGATCGGGCGCGAAACCCGCGAACAGATGCTGGAGAAGGAAGGGCGCCTGCCGGACACGCTGATGGCCTGCATCGGTGGTGGCTCCAACGCCATGGGGCTTTTTCACCCGATGCTGGATGATGAAAGCGTCCACATGATCGGCGTCGAAGCCGCCGGTCACGGCATCGAGACCGGCGAACACGCCGCGAGCCTCAACGGCGGCGAGCCGGGCGTGCTGCACGGCAATCGCACCTTCCTGCTGCAAAGCGTTGACGGCCAGATCACCGATGCCCACTCGGTTTCGGCCGGTCTGGACTATCCCGGCATTGGCCCCGAGCACGCCTGGCTGCACACCCAGAAGCGCGTCGAGTATGTCTCGATCACCGACAGTGAAGCGATCGAGGCCTTCAAGCTGTGCTGTGAACTTGAAGGCATCATTCCGGCGCTGGAGTCGGCGCACTCACTGGCGCATCTGAGAAAGATCGCTCCTGATCTGCCGAGTGATCATCTGATCGTGCTCAACATGAGCGGGCGCGGCGACAAGGACATGGCCAGCGTGGCCAACTGGCTCGAGCAGCACGGTGATACCGACAAACTGCCCAACACCACGGTAGAGGCCGCCGAGCCCGGCCGGATCGATGACATGCAGCCGCCGCACGATGTGGCGAAGAAAACCGGGGAGACCGAATAATGGCCACACGTATTACGCGCCGCCTCGAAGCGCTCAAGGCTGAAGATCGTGCGGCGCTGGTCACCTTTACCATGGCCGGCGACCCGAACTATCAGGCCTCGCTCGATACGCTCAAGGGGCTGCCGGGCGCCGGTGCCGACATCATCGAGCTGGGCATGCCGTTCACCGACCCGATGGCCGACGGCCCGTCGATCCAGAAGGCCGCCCTGCGCGCGCTGAAGGGGCAGCACACCCAACAGAAAACGCTCGAGATGGTGCGCGAGTTTCGTCGCGAGGATCAGGACACGCCCATCGTGCTGATGGGGTATTACAACCCCATCTATCGCTACGGTGTCGAACGGTTTCTGAAGGACGCCTCGGAGGCGGGCATCGACGGGCTGATCGTGGTGGACCTGCCGCCGGAGCATGACGGTGAGCTGTGCCTGCCGGCGGCGCGTGCTGGTATCGATTTCATTCGTCTGGCCACGCCCACCACCGATGACAAGCGCCTGCCGCGGGTGCTGGAAAACACCTCGGGCTTTATCTACTACGTCTCGGTGGCCGGGGTGACGGGGGCTGCCGCGCCCACGCCGGAGAGCGTCGAGCGCTCGATCACACGCATCCGCGCCCATACCGAACTGCCGATTGCGGTGGGCTTTGGCATTCGAAGCGCCGAGCAGGCAGCCAGTATCGGCCGTTTTGCCGATGCCGTGGTGGTCGGATCAGCGCTGATCAGTTGCATCGAACATGCCGACAGTGTCGATGCCGGCACCCGGGCCGTGCACGCGCTGGTGCGCGAACTCTCCGAGGGTGTCAGGCACGCGCGAAAGGCCACGGCCTGACAAAACAACACCGGCTGCCCTGGGGCAGCCGGTGATATCAACGCCGTCATTCCGTGACAGGAATTATTTGGAAACGGCGTCCTTGAGACCCTTGCCGGCCTTGAACGCAACGTTCTTGCTGGCAGGGATCTGGATTTCCTTGCCGGTCTGCGGATTCTTGCCGGTACGTGCAGCGCGCTCGCGTACGGTGAAGGTGCCAAATCCGATCAGAGTGACATCTTCGCCTCGGGCCACACTGCGGGTAATCTCGTCGAGTACGACGTTGAGTACCTGACCTGCCTTGTCCTTTGAAAGATCCGCCTGCTCGGCAATGGCCGCGGCGAGTTCTGGTTTGCGCATAACGCCTCCTGGTTGGGCAATAACATGGCGATTTTTTGGTGCCGCCCATTGTTATATCGAATTCGCACACTGCAAGCGGGTGTGCGAAGGGTCGCTCACTGCCCTGCACCAGCGCCATGAGGCCGGCCTTGCAGGGCGAACACTGTTCGACGGGCCTAGACTAGCAACGCCGCCCCGCTTCACGCCAGCCAAAACTGCACAAAATGGCACTTTGTGGCGTTTATCCGGCCTAATGGATGATATTTTTACCCTTCGGGTACAAAAAGATACTCGATGGTCCCCTTTTCGGATGTTGCATTCATGCCCGAATCTCCCCGGTATTCCCCGTCACTGACACGCTGGCAGCCGGTCGCGCTGGCCGGCATATGGCTTGAAGACCCGCTCAGAACCCTGATCATCTCACGGGACTCGCTCACCCTGCGTCTGGCCCGGCTTTTCGACGCCCCGGTCACGGTCACCGTACATGCCCAGGGCTTTGAGCGCGGTCGGCAGGATGAGCTGTCAGCCCTTGGTCTGCCGGCCGGTCAGCGCATCTGGCGTCGGGAGGTCACTCTGGAAGCCGAAGGCGAGGTGCTGGTGGCGGCCCGCTCGGTCATGGCGATCAATCACTGCCCGCCCTGGATGAGCCGACTGGGTACCCAGGCGCTTGGCCATCAGCTCTTTGCCAGAGCCGCCCGAGCGCCGCGCAAATCGAGGGTAAAGCGTTCGCCGATCGAAATGACCCACGCCGCGCCCGGTTTTCTATCGCTGCCGGTGGTCTGGGGTCGGCGCTCCCTGTTTGCGCTGGGCACCACGCACCCGACGCTGCTGGTGCAGGAGTATTTCGTGCATGAGGCCTTTTCCAATGGCCGGTACTGACCGGATTCGGATGCCTCGACGGCCGATCATTTCGGGTAGACTCAGGTTTTCACGCTGACATTCTCGTTTTACGCTGACTGGAGCCCCGACGATGCCGTCGCCCCTCGCTCGACTCCCCGACTTCCTGCGGCTGACCCGCCTCGATCGTCCCATCGGCACCTGGCTTTTGATGTGGCCGACGCTGGCCGCGCTGTGGCTGGCCGGCGATGGCCTGCCCACGCGGCACAATCTGATCATCTTCATCGTCGGGGTCTACATCATGCGGGCGGCGGGATGCGTGATCAACGACTACGCCGATCGACACTTCGATGCCCACGTCAAGCGTACCCACGACCGGCCGCTGGCTACCGGGCGCATCAGCGAGCGCGAGGCACTGACGCTGTTTGGCGTGCTGCTGGCGATCGCCTTCGTGCTGGTGTGTCTGACCAATCTCTTTACCATCATGCTGTCGTTTGGCGCTGCGGCGCTGGCGGCCAGCTATCCGTTCATGAAGCGCTATACCCATCTGCCACAGGTGGTGCTGGGCGCGGCATTTGGCTGGAGCATCCCGATGGCCTTTGGCGCCGAGCAGGGGCATGTACCGGCCGTGGCCTGGTGGCTCTTTGTTGCCAACATCGTCTGGACGCTGGTCTACGACACCTGGTATGCGATGGTCGATCGTGACGACGACCTGAAAATCGGCATCAAGTCGACGGCGGTGCTGTTCGGCCGTATGGATCTGATCATTCAGGGGGCACTGCAGGTATTGATGCTGATGCTGCTGGCGGTCGTGGGTCGGCTGGCCGGGCTGGACGGCTTCTACTGGGCGGCGCTGGCCGCCATCGCGATCATATTCGTGCATCAGCAGCGTCTTTGTCGCACACGCAGTCGCGAGGGCTGCTTTCAGGCCTT
Source organism: Kushneria avicenniae (assembly GCF_900112585.1). Classification (GTDB taxonomy): domain Bacteria; phylum Pseudomonadota; class Gammaproteobacteria; order Pseudomonadales; family Halomonadaceae; genus Kushneria; species Kushneria avicenniae. The sequence continues at coordinate 462,027 of NZ_FOLY01000003.1, forward strand.
TTTGAACAATCACTGGGTCGGCATACTGCTCTTTGCCGGCATCGCGCTGGCCACCTGGCAGGCCTAGACCTCTCCGAAAAGACGATGTCATACCCGCCACCCCTGTCATAAAGTTGTCATATGAAGACGTTTGAATGACGATCACATGACGGAGCCGACGACGAAAGCCTGCGTTGATCGTCCCGGCAGTCGCCATCGCTATCCGGCAGGGGAAGCCATTCATGTCCAGAACTGTTCTGATCGTCGACGACGAAGCGCCGATTCGCGAAATGATCGCCATGGCACTCGAGATGGCCGACTTTCGAATCCTCGAGGCCGAAGAGGCCAAAACGGCCCACGAGCTGGTGGTCGACGAGCGTCCCGATCTGATTTTGCTCGACTGGATGCTGCCGGGCGTCAGCGGTATCGATCTCGCCCGCCGGCTCAAGCGGGAATCCACCACCCGCGACATCCCGATCGTGCTTTTGACCGCGCGCGGCGAGGAAGACAACAAGGTTCAGGGGCTGGAAAGCGGCGCCGACGACTACATCACCAAGCCGTTTTCACCGCGTGAGCTGATCGCCCGGCTCAAGGCCGTGCTGCGCCGCACCACGCCGGCCGGTGTCGAGGAGACGGTCGAGGTCGACGGGCTGCTGCTCGACCCGGTCAGCCATCGCGTCAGTGTTGACGGCCAGGCACTCGAGATCGGGCCAACCGAGTACCGCCTGCTGCAGTTTTTCATGACCCATCAGGAGCGCGCCTACACCCGCACCCAGCTGCTTGATCAGGTGTGGGGCGGTAACGTCTATGTCGAGGAGCGCACGGTAGATGTGCACATTCGTCGCCTGCGCAAGGTGCTGGGCGATGCCCATCAGCATCTGGTGCAGACCGTACGGGGTACCGGCTATCGCTTTTCGTCGCGGTAATCGGCATGCATTACTGGCTCAATGAACTCTGGCGCCTGGCCTATCTGTCTGTCTGTTTCACCATTCTGGGTATGCTGCTGGGGTATCCGGGCTGGGGACTGGCTCTGGGGCTGGCTATCCATCTCGCCTTCACCCTTCGCCATCTCAGACGGCTCTATCGCTGGCTGGAAGCGCCGGTAGAGCAGCGCCCGCCCGACGGTGAAGGCGTCTGGGGTGATCTCTTCGATCGGCTCTATCGCTATCAGAAGGGCCAGCAGCAGCTGCAAAGCCGCCTGCGCTCGGTATTGAAGCGCGTTCAGGAGTCGGCCGAATCGATGAGCGAGGGGGTCATCATGCTCGACTCGCGCGGCTGTCTGGACTGGTGGAACAGCGCCGCCGAACGCCTGACCGGACTGGATAACGGCCAGGACCGCGGGCATCACCTGACCAATTACCTGCGCGACCCGGCCTTCATCCGCTACTTTCGCCACATGGACTACAGCGAGCCGATCACGATCAGCGCGCCTACCAACGAGGCGCGCACGCTGTCGTGTCAGATCACCCGATTTGGTGATGACGAGCGATTGCTGATCATCCGCGATGTGACCCGCCTGCAGCGTCTGGAACAGACCCGCCGTGATTTCGTGGCCAACGTCTCCCACGAACTGCGCACGCCGCTGACGGTGCTGACCGGCTATGTCGAGACCTGGCAGGACAACAGCGACGCGCTACCGGCTTCGTTCGGACGCGGCCTGAAGCGCATGCAGGAGCAGACCGTGCGCATGCAGCATCTGGTCGAGGATCTTCTGACCCTCTCCCGTTTGGAAACCAGCGAGCGCCATCAGCATAACGAGCGCTCGATCGATGTGGCAGCGCTGTGCGAGCAGATTGCCGAGGACGGTCAGGAGCTCTCCGCCGGCAGCCATGAGATCACCTGTCGGCTCGAGGAAGGGCGACGCCTTTACGGTGACGTCGAGGAGCTTCGCAGCGCGCTGTCCAATCTGATCTATAACGCCGTGCGCTACACCCCCGCGGGCTGTCACATCACCATCGTCTATCGCAGCTGGGACAAGGAGGGCGCCGCCGTCGAAGTCATTGACGACGGCGAGGGGATTTCCCCCGAACATCTGCCGCGGCTGACCGAACGCTTTTACCGCGTCGACAAGAGCCGCTCGGTGGCCAGCGGCGGCACCGGGCTGGGTCTGGCCATCGTCAAGCACGTGCTGCTGCGCCATGACGCCTGGCTCGATATCGAAAGCCGGCCCGGCGAGGGCGCCTGCTTTCGCTGCATCTTCCCCGCCGCCCGCATGGAAAGCGCGCCGGCCTGACGTGTCGGCGCTTCATGTCACAGGTCGCTGTCGCCTCCGGCGCCCGTCACTTCAAGCCCCTGGTTACTGAGAAAAGCCGTTACTGACGAACGGTGCGAACGTCGCCCAGACCGTGATACCGCTCGATCAGCGCCAGCAGAATGGCCTGGCTCTCGATATCCACGTTGCCGCGGGTATCAGCCGGGCGGAAATGCATCTGAAAGGCCCCCAGCGCCTTGCGGGTGGGGTCATCGAATGTGCCGGTGACGCTCACCGGATAGCCCCAGATGCCCAGCGCGCGCTGCAGCTGCGACATGGACAGCGGTGAGGCGCTCAGCTCGCGCTGATAGCGCGTAACGACATGGCGCTCGGGCCAGGCGCCCACGCCGGCCTCGTAAAGCCGCTGCCAGGGAAAGAACGGGCCCGGATCGACCTTTCGCCCCGGCGCGATATCGCTGTGGCCCAGCACGTTTTCCGGTGCGATGTCGTAGCGGTTGACGATGTCACGGGTCAGGGCACTGACCAGCTCGATCTGAGCGCGAGAGTAGGGGTCCCACACCAGACCGTCGGGCGAGGAGTAGTAACCTCGATTGACGATCTCGATGCCGATCGAGGTGTCGTTGAGATTGACGCGATCGGCCCAGGCGCTCACGCCGGCATGCCAGGCCCTTTTGTTTTCATCCACCAGCTGCATGACCACCGGCTGGTTCTGGAACTCGCCGGGCGTGGCCGTGACCAGATAGTGAGCGCTGACGCTGCCGCCGGTCAGGGCCCGGAAGGCGGCCGCATCGTCCCCGCCGGTATAGTGCAGGATCAGATAGCGAATGCGCTGGTTCTGACCGTTTGAGGACACCGAGTGATCCACCCGATAACCGCTGCGGCGCTCGAGTGCCGCCCCTTGTGCCGCGCTGTAGCGCCGGGGTGGGGTCGTGTCGTCAATCACCGGCACATTGCTGAAGATGCGATCGATGGCATCGGTATCAACCACCGGTGTCGGCGCCGGCGAGGGCGTCGAGACACAGCCGGCCAGCAGCAGGGCCAGCACCGCGCCGACGAGGGGAAGTTTTGACATGCAGGGTTCCATCGTGACGGTGATCAGGGTCCATGAGACGCCATACGACACGGGTCACCGTACGGACGCGCAGACACGCTTCGTATCATGAGTTACGCGGGGTTACAAGCCCGCACGGTGACGTCGAACGCCATCCGGTTACCGACTCGAGACCAGAATGACTAGCGCGCCGCCTGTCCGGCTGGGGGCAGCGCCATGTAGTGCCGGCGCCACATCATGACGCCGGCGGCCACGGCGGCCGGCATGACCAGCAGATTGACGATCGGAATCCAGATCAGGGCCGAGACCACGCCGCCGAAGGTTAGGGTCGGCCACCAGCGCGCGCTCAGACGCTTTTTCATGTCGGGGAAGCTCACCCCGTTGTTGTCCATCGGATAGTCCAGATACTGGATCGACATGCTCCAGATGGAAAACAGCGCCCAGCACAGCGGCGCGGCCAGATGCAGCACCGGCACGAATCCGATCAGCAGCAGCAGCAGTACCCGCGGTGCCATCCAGGCCAGCTTTTGAAGTTCGCGCTTGAGACTGTCCACGCCCTGACGCCACAGGGAGCGATCATCGATACTCTCCTGCTGACCGGACAGGCGCTTTTCAACGTTTTCGGCCAGAAAGCCGTAAAAGGGTGAGGCGATCAGATTGGCCAGCACCGTAAAGGTAAAGGCCAGCACGATGATCAGACACAGGACCACCAGCGGCCAGATCAACCATTCAAGCCACTCGAGCCAGCCGGGGATACTGGCCATCCAGTAATTGACCCAGCCCGAAAAGCGCTGGATCACCAGCGTGAACAGCAGCGCGTAGATGGCCAGATTGGCCAGCAGCGGTATCACGACATAACGTCGAAGCCCGGGCGAGAGCACCATGGAGAACCCGCGCCCCAGCGCAGAGACGGCATACACCATTGAAGGATTATCCAGTCGTCAAAAGGAGGTGGGCAGGCAGATTACCACACCCGCCGGCCGTCACGGAGAGGGCCGGCCAGCAGGCAGGGAAGGGGCATGAGCTTACGCGTTCGGGGTGCTGTCCTGCTGCGGCTGAGCGCTGTTTGAATGGCGAATATCCTCGCCTTCGACCAGATAGACCACGGATTCGGCCAGGTTGTCGGCATGATCGCCGATCCGCTCGAGCGAGCGCAGAATCCAGATGACGTTGAGCACCGAGCTGATCGAGCGCGGGTCCTCCATCATGAAGGTCACCAGCGAGCGCATGGCGGTCTGATAGTCCTGATCGACGATCTCGTCCTCGCCCAGCACTTCCCGCGCGAGGCTGACGTCCATGCGGGCAAAGGCGGTCAGGGCCTGACGGACCATGTCACGCACGCGGGTGCTGATATGGCGGATCTCGGTAAAGCCGCGGCTGGTCTGGCCCTCCTCGATCAGACTCAGGGCGTGACGGGCAATCTTGTTGGCCTCGTCGCCCATGCGCTCCAGATCGGACGTGGCGCGGGTGACCGCCATGACCAGGCGCAGATCGGAGGCCGTGGGCTGGCGACGCGCCAGAATGTGGGTGCACTCATCGTCGATTTCGAGCTGGAAATCGTTGATCTCCCGGTCACGGTTGCGCACCTGCTCGGCGGCGTCGAAATCGCCCTCCATCAGGGCCGCGATGACCTCATTGAGCTGACGCTCTACCAGTCCCCCCATCGCCAGCAGCTGGGTCTTGAGCGACTCCAGCTCCTGGTTGAACTGACGCGAGATATGCTGGCTATGAGGGTCGTTGGTAATGTCCATGGTGAACTCCGTTCACGGATCAGGGGCACTGCGCGGCAGCGACATGTTGGCACAAGGATCGCGCAGCAGTCATGACACTTTGATGACACCGGCTTCGGAACATCGCTTACGAGTGCGCCCCTGTCAGCGGGCGTTACCCCAGCGGCACCAGTTTGGCAAAGCCCAGCACCAGCCACTTGTCGCCCTCATCCTCGAAGCTGATCTGCACCCGGGCGCGCTGGCCCTGACCCTCGGCGTTGATCACCACGCCTTCCCCGAAGACCGGATGGCTGACGCGCTGGCCCAGCGACAGGCTCGGCAGCGCATCCCCCCCGTCGACCTGCTCCTGACGCGGCGACGATTCACGCGAGGTGACCGGCCGCGAAATCTGACCTCGCAGTCGCACCTCCTCGACCAGCGTCTCGGGCAGCTCGCGCAGAAAGCGCGACGGCCGCTGGAAGGTCTCCTTGCCGTGCAGGCGGCGCGATTCGGCGTGGGTCAGATAGAGCTTCTCCATCGCACGTGTGACGCCGACGTAGCAGAGCCGGCGCTCTTCCTCGAGACGCCCCGGCTCCTCCAGCGACATCTTGTGCGGAAAGAGCCCCTCCTCCATGCCGGCCACGAATACGACCGGAAACTCGAGCCCCTTGGCCGAATGCAGCGTCATCATCTGGACGGCATCCTCGAACTCGTCGGCTTCGTGCTCGCCGGAATTGAGCGCCGCTTCTGCCAGGAAGGTGCCCAGCGAGTCATCCTCGCCATCGTTGACCGGGCTGAAGGGGTCCCCCTGGGTATAGGCCTTCGCCGCGCTGACCAGCTCTTCCAGGTTCTCGACCCGCGCCTGGCCCTTTTCGCCCTTCTCGGCGCGGTGATGCTCGATCAGCCCGGTCCGAGCGATGACATGATCAATCATTTCGTGCAGCGCCATCCCGGCGGTGTCATTGTCGAGCTGATCAATCAGGTTGCTGAAGGTGGTCACGCTGGAGGCGGCCCGCCCCTTCAAAAGCCCTTTCGACGGCGCGTCGTTGAGGGCCTGCCACAACGATACGCCCTGATCGCGGGCCCAGGCGCGCAGCAGTTCAACGCTGCGGGTGCCAATGCCGCGCGCCGGCACGTTGATGACGCGCTCCAGCGAGGCATCGTCATCGCGCGAGACCAGAAGCCTCAGATAGGCCAGCGCGTTCTTGATCTCGAGGCGTTCATAAAAGCGCTGCCCCCCATAGATGCGATAAGGCACACCCTGGCGGATCAGCGCCTCCTCCAGCACCCGCGACTGGGCATTGGAACGATAGAGAATCGCGATGTCACGGCGGGCACGATCCTTCTCGCGTACCTGAGCACTGATGCTATCGACGATAAAGCGCGCTTCATCCAGATCGTTGAAGCCGCCGTAAAGGGAAATCTTCTCGCCCTGATCAACGTCGGTCCACAAATCCTTGCCCATACGCCCGCTGTTGTGGCGAATAAGGGCGTTGGCGGCCTCCAGGATGGCGCTGGTCGAGCGGTAGTTGCGCTCCAGACGCACCACGCGTGTATCGTGGAACTCGTCACGGAAGCGGGCCAGGTTCTCGACCTTCGCCCCGCGCCAGCCGTAGATCGATTGGTCGTCATCGCCCACGGCGGTCAGGCAGGCGCGATCACCAGCCAGCAGCCTCAGCCAGGCATACTGCAGCGTGTTGGTATCCTGAAACTCATCGACCAGCAGGTGCTGAAAGCGCTCGCGGTAGTGCTGCAGAAGGCGCTCGTTGTCGCGCAACAGCTCCAGTGCCCGCAGCAGCAGCTCGCCGAAATCCACCAGCCCGCCGCGCTCGCAGGCGAGATGATACAGCTCGTAGAGCTCGATCATCTGCTGCATGTAGGCGTCACCGTGGGCATCCATATCGCCCGGGCGCAGGCCTTCCTCCTTGCAGCCGCCGATGAAGTACTGCACCTGTTTGGGCGGGTAGCGCTCATCGTCGATGTTGTGATCGCGCAGCAGCCGCTTGACCAGCCGGAGCTGGTCGTCGCTGTCGATGATCTGAAAGTGCTCGGCAAGACCGGCGTCCTGCCAGTGGGTGCGCAAAAGCCGATGGGCGATGGAGTGGAAAGTGCCGACCCACATGCCGCGCGGCGAGACCTTTAAAAGCGTCTCCAGTCGCGAGCGCATCTCGCGGGCGGCCTTGTTGGTAAAGGTCACGGCCAGGATCGACCAGGGCGACAGGCCATCGACCTCCATCAGCCAGGCAATGCGGTGCACCAGCACCCGGGTCTTGCCGGAGCCGGCGCCCGCCAGCACCAGCATGTTGCCCTGGGGGGCGCCGACCGCGTCGCGCTGATCGGAGTTGAGCGAATCGAGTAGCGCAGAGGCGTCCATGAAATCAGATACCCTGGAAATCGGCCGGAACGGGCCTGAAAGAAGAGATCAAAAAGGAGCCTCTACCCTAGCATATCCGGCACCAATGGTCCCTCTCCCGGCATCGTCCGGGGCCTATTGGTCGTCGGTCTTGCCACGGGGACGAGCGCTTTCCTGACGGGCACGATCAAAGGGGTCGGGGCGTGCCGTACGCAGTGGATCAAGGCTGCGCTTGACCGCCACCAGATGCTCGGCCAGCTGTGGGCCACGGGTCTTGGCCACGCCAACGGCGAGAATATCGATCACCACCAGATGCGCGATGCGCGAGCTCATGGGCCGATAGACTTCGCTGTCCTCGAACACATCGATATAAAGCCCGATGGTGCACTTCTCGGCCAGCGGTGAATCCGCCGGACACAAGCCAATGACCGTGGCGCCATGAGACAGGGCGATATCCACGCTCGAGAGCAGCGAGCTGGAACGTCCGGTCTGGGAGATGGCCACCACCACGTCATGCTCTCCCAGGGTCACCGCCGACATGTGCTGCATGTGCGGATCGGAGTAGGCGGCAGTGGAGATGCGCAGACGAAAGAACTTGTGCTGGGCGTCAATGGCCACCGCGCCGGAGGCACCATAGCCGTAGAATTCAACCCGGCTGGCATCTGAAAGCGCATTGATGGCGCGGGTCATGCTGGTGGCATCGATGCGATCGCGCACGCCCAGCAGCGTGCCCACGGTGGAGTCAAAGATCCCGCGGGAAAACTCTGCCACGCTGTCGGTTTCGTTCATCGAAAATTCCGAGAACTGCTCGCCGGTCGCCAGTGTCTGCGCCAGCTTGAGCTTGAAATCCTGATAGCCCGTGCAGTCGATGGCGCGACAGAACCGGATCACCGTGGGTTCGCTGACCCCGACCCGTGCCGCCAGCGCGGCCAGCGGCAAATGAATGACTTCATCGGCATTGCGCAGTACAAAACGGGCCACCTTCTGTTCGGATCGGCGAAAGGCCGGCAGCCGGGCGCGAAGGTCATCGAAAAGCGTGACGCTCAAGGTGCATCCTCTGTGCTGGTTGACGCACGCTCTTTGTTGCGGTACGTCATAAAATTGTCAACAGCACTATCATACGCTGAGTGCGAGCACTGATCGACGCTGACTATCACGTTCATGGTCACGTCGACACAGTGTCATGTCCCGGATCCATTTCAATGTCGAAGGGTGCATCGTTCATGCAAAAACAGACTGCTGATCAATCCAGACTCAATGCCGTTCGCAACGAAATTCTCGATATCGCCCTGCATATCGATGCGAAGGAAAACGAGAAACGCCGCCAGCACGCTGCACAGCGCGCCCTGAAGGCCCGCCGCGGTATCGAGGATCACTTCGAATCGCGAAGGCTGGCAACGCAGCTCAGCGAAGAGGATGAACGCCTGCACCACTTTGGTTAGCAACGATCCGCCAGATGAGGACAGCAGCCGGCCATGCCGGCCGCTATTGCAGGGAGCAAAAGGGCGCCTAGGGGCTGGTCGGTCGCGGACCGGCCGGGCTCAATACCAGCTCGACCCGTCGGTTCTGGGCTCGCCCCGCCTCGGTGTTATTGCCGGCCAGTGGCCGGGTCGGTCCATAGCCGATCGCCCGCAGCTGCGTGGCCCTGACACCGCCCCGGCTCAGGTAGCGCAGTACGGCCGTGGCCCGTCCAACGGAGAGTTCCCAGTTCGATGGAAACCGATCCGTCGAGATGGTTCGGCTGTCCGTGTGGCCTTCCACCGAAATTTCACCGTCAAAATCCCTGAGCGCCGGCAGGAGGCGGTCCAGCAGCACGCTGCCCTGGCCGCTGATATCGATATCGGCGCTGGGAAAGAGCAGACGATCCTCGATCCGCAGGATGGTACGTTCGCGCTCGCGGGTCACCTGTACGCCCTCGATGCCGGCCAGGCGCTGATCCATGGCCATGGCTTCGCTCGAAGGTGCCGATGCCTCATCCGTCGGTTTGTCCCGATCCATCAATGGAATCATGACCGCCAGTGCCGCCTGAACGTCCACGCTTGTCGGCGTTCGGGGGGTGTCTGACGTTGTGGCCGGCGGCAGCATCTGCCAGGGCGTGGGCACCACGGAAGAGGCCGTCAGCCACGGCAGCACGCCAGTAGCGTTGACCGGCACAGCCTGTACCGGTGACAGCTGTTGCGTGGCGGCAAGTGTTATTGGCGAGACCATCACCGCCGCGGGTCTGTTCACCATGGTTGAGGCTGACAGATCCTCCTGTGGGACCACGCCGCGCATGGCCAGCAGCAGCACGAACAGCACCAGCAACAGGGTCAAAAGATCCAGATAGCTGAGCATCCAGCCATCGCTTTCCTCACTGCGATCGGCCGTCAGCACCAGCTCGCGTGCGGCCTGGCGGGCCTGACCGGAGGAACCCGACGATCGGTGATCCATCACGGCGAACGGCCTCCACTGCCTTCCGGTTCACGTACCAGGGGACGCTCACCCAGCTCGTCATGGGCTTCGCCGATAAAGGAGTTGAGCGTGGCTTCGATAAAGGAAGGCAGGCGACGACGCGAGATCATGGAAACGCCTTCCAGTACCATGTTCATCGCAATGAGACGATCCTCGGTGCGCCGCTCCAGCTTGACCGCGATCGGTTTGAACAGCAGGTTGGCCAGCAAAATGCCATAGAAGGTCGATAGCAGGGCCACCCCCATGCGCGGGCCAATCACGGCCAGATCACCGTTCTGGATCACCTCAAGCATGTTGATCAGCCCGACCAGGGTACCCAGCATGCCGAAGGCCGGCGCGTAGGTGGCCATGGTGCGAAAGATCTGCGCCTCGGCCAGCTCCCGGGCACGCAGACGCGTGATGCGCCAGCGCAGGAGATCGAGAATCTCCTCTTCGCGGACATTGTCGATGACCAGACTGATGCCGGTACGCAGAAACGGGTTACGGGTATTTTCAAGCGCCCGCTCGACCGCACGAGCATCGCCATGCATCCATTCCCGCGCCAGAGCTACCAGCTCGTCGATGTCCTCGCGGATAAAATCGGGCTCGCGGCGAAAGATGCTGCCCACCAGTGCGACCACGCGGCGGATCTCGCGCATCGGATAGCTGATCATGGTGGCGGCCAGCGTCCCGGTCAGCACGATCAAAAGACCGGCCGGATTGAAAAAACTCAGGGGCGACTGGGCGGTAAACAGCACCACGACGATAAGCAGCAACATGCTGACCACAATGCCGATCACCGTCGAGGGGTTGCCGGGAACGCCGGTTGAACGACCGGTGGAGGACTCTTTGGTAGCGCTGTCGGTGGTGCCGGATTGACTGCTGGTCATGAAAAGACATCCATGTGCATGCAGCGCGTGATGCCGGCGGCCGATGGATTTCATTCAGCCAGCGTCACTGCTGCCGATATTGACCGGTCCATTCTGACAGAGCACTTTTCGGTCAAACGCCACGAATAGCGTCATTTTTGGCACGCATTCATCGGCTTGAACAGGAGTTGTGCACCTTTCCCACAGAGTTATCCACATTTTTCATTGACAGTGGATAACCCTGTGGCCAGGTGTCGTGTCCTTTTTTTCATCAGGGCATAAAAAAGCGGGCTCCGATGGAGCCCGCAGAATGCAGGAATCCTGTGTTAATGAAACAGGTTATAGACAAACACGATGGCGACACCGATCGGAGCAATAAAACGCGCCGAGAAACGCCACCAGGCAAAGGCCATACCGTTCATGTTGAGCTGGGCCCGTACTTCGTCGCGCCCCATGAACCAGCCGACAAACACGATGGTGGCCAGACCCGTCAGCGGCAGCATGATCTTGCTGGTGACATAGTCGAGCAGGTCAAAGATCGGCATGCCAAAAAGCGTCAGCGTGGCCCAGTCGTTGAGCGACAACAGCGCCGCAATGCCCAGAATCCAGGTCGCTACACCGGCCACCAGTGCCGATGTCAGACGATTCAGGGGAGACTTCTCCTCGAGCCATTCCACGATCGGTTCGAGAAGCGAGATCGCTGAGGTCCAGGCCGCAAACACCAGCAGCACAAAGAACAACGTGCCAAAGAGCACGCCACCGGACATGTTGCCAAAGGCCAGTGGCAGGGTCTGGAAAATCAGCCCGGGGCCGGCCGCCGGATCAAGGCCGTTGGCGAAAACGACCGGGAAGATGGCCATGCCGGCCGCCAGTGCGATGACCGTGTCGAGAATCACCACGGTCAGCGCCGTACGCCCGATATTGACGTCGTCACTGAGATAGGAGCCATAGGCCATCATGATGCCCATGCCCAGGCTCAGGGTGAAAAAGGCGTGCCCCATGGCCGCCAGCGCCACCTCACCGGTGAGCTTTGAAAAATCGGGGCTGAACAGATAATCCAGCCCGGCTTCAAAGCTGCCCGTGGTCGCGGCATAGCCCACCATCACCAGCAGCAGCACGGCCAGCGCCGGCATGAGAATCTTGGAGGCCCGCTCAAGTCCGCCGGAGACGCCGCCGGCCACAATGGCAATGGTCAATATCATGAACAGACTATGCCAGAGCAGCAGCAGACCGGGACTGCCCAGAAGCCCGTTAAACAGCGCACCAACGCCTTCGCCGTCGAGCCCGATAAAGCTCGCAGTCGCACTGTAGCGGATATAGGCCAGTGCCCAGCCACCGATCACGCTGTAAAACGACAAAATCAGCCAGGCGGCCAGAATGCCGCCGACGCCGATCAGCACCCAGGCTTTCGAGCGTTTCAGGCGCCCGGCGATACGGTTCATGGTCGAAATGGGGTTTTTCTGACCCAGCCGCCCGAGCAGCCATTCACTCATCAGAATGGGCAGGCCGATCAGCAGAATGCAGACCAGATAGACGAGAACGAAGGCGCCGCCGCCGCTCTCGCCGGTCATGTAGGGGAATTTCCAGATATTGCCCAGCCCGACGGAAGAGCCGACCGCGGCGAGCATGAATGCAATGCGCGAGGACCACTGCGCATGTGAATGGGGCTTGTTGGTCATGAGACTACCCTGTGTATCCCTGTAAGTCGGCAGACTGGGCCGGTTTGACATCACAAACCGCGACTCACCGACGCCCGTGCTTCATTGTTGATGTTTTCCGGGGCCATTGTGTCAACAAAGCCCGTCTGAAGCGATTGATGACGCTCATTGTACAGGCGTGGGCGACTACATCACGTGTTGTAACATTATAAGAGTGATCCCTAAAAAAGGGATTCCTGGCGCTCACCGGCAAAGTCTGCCAGTGCGGGCAGGGCAATGCGCTCGGCAAGGCGGGCATGAAAGGCGCGTGCCAGTATCGGGGCGGCGCGATTATCCGGCGTATGCACAAACAGTACAGGACTTTTCTCCTGTTCCATCCACAGCGCCATCTGCTCGATCCAGGGCGTAAAGCGCTCATGATTAATGGCGTCATCAAAGTGCCCGATAAAGCGCACCACCGGCTGCGTCGCTGTGCTCAGCACATGCAGCGGTCTGCGCGGCTTTTCGCGCTGTGCCTGCTGTAGCCGGGTATCGTCACCCGCCGGGGTAGCGAAAAGCGCGCGGGCATCCAGCATGACCCGATCGGCACCATGAGTTATCAACAGCCGGTTGAGTGATTGCTCGGCCGTCCCCTTGTGGAAAAATTCACTGTGGCGCACTTCCACGGCGCACGGCAGTGACGTCGGCCAGCGTTTCAGGACAGCTTCGAGCATGGGCAGTTCATCCGCACCGAAATCCCGCGGCAGCTGGATCATGGTCGGCCCCAGACGATCATGCAGCGGTGCCAGTCGCTCGAAAAACTGATCCATCTCGTCTTCGATGCCCACCAGTCGTTGGTCATGGGTGAGCCGTGAGGGCAGCTTGAAGCAGAAGCGAAAGTGCTCGGGGGCCTGACGCGCCCAGGTGGCCACCACGTCCTCGCGCGGCGCACCGCTATAAAACGTGGTATTGCCCTCGACGCAGGAAAAGACCCGGCCATAGTCCGGCAGCGAATCGCTCGGCTCGGCGTAGCGGCCATAGAGCGTGCCGCGCCAGTCGGCGTTGGCCCACATCGCCAGCCCCAGATGCAGGGTGCCGGCCACGCTCAGCGCACCCGCTCAGCGTCAAAACGCTGCCGGGGCGCGACGATCTCATTCTGGGCCTGAATCATGGCAAGCTCACGAGTGCCGGCCTGCCAGGTATGGGTAAAGAGCGCATGCACCGCTTCGGCCGTGCGCTCCAGCGCTCGCGCTGGCCCTTCGCCGCCAATCCCGTCCTCATCGCGCAGGCAGCAGGCCAGAAACACCGCCGCAGTGAAATCGCCGGCGCCGTTGGGCGCGACCGGAAAATCAAAGCGGGGCGTGGCGATCCGCCAGCTGCCGGCGTCGGTATCCACCAGCATTTCGATGGTTTCCGCCGCGCTGTCTTCGATATCCAGCGAGGTGACCAGCACCACACTCGGCCCCCTGTCGCGCAGACGCGCCGTGGCGGTCAGAACATCGTCCAGTGTGTGAATGGACTGATCACTCAGAAAGGCCAGCTCGAACTGATTGGGCGTGACGATATCGGCGGCCGGCACGGCAAAGTCACGCATCCAGGCCGGAATGTCCTCGCGCACGAAAAAGCCGCGGCCGATATCGCCCATGACCGGGTCGCAGCAGTACAGCGCCCCCGGACTGGCCGCGCGCACGCGCGTCACGCTCTCCAGCACCGCGCGACCGGTGCCCTGATCCCCCATATAGCCCGACAGCACCGCCTGCACGTCACGAAGTCCGGTCAGCGCCTCGACACCATCGAGCACCTCGCGAAGATGTGCTGACGTGAAGACCTCGCCGGTAAAGGCGCCATAGCCGGTGTGGTTGGAAAACTGCACCGTGTTGATGGCGGTGACCTCGCAGCCCAGCCGCTGCAGCGGCAGGACAGCAGCGCGATTGCCGACATAGCCATAGGCCACGTGGCTTTGAATGGAAATGATATGGGTCATGACAGTACTCGATAAAACACGGGAAATACCCACGACGGCGCGGGGTGTCTATGCTTTGAAAGATAACATTCCGTTGAGGTGGACCGCTCATGTCGCGTGCAATGCGCATCATCGGCTGGACGCTGGGGGCCCTGGTGGCCCTGCTGGTACTGCTTGCCCTTGTCATGACCCTGATGAGCTGGAACTGGCTCAGACCCACGATCAATGACCGCGTCTCCGATGCGCTGGGGCGGCCCTTTGCCATTCAGGGCGACCTGGGGCTTTCATGGCAGTGGGACAGTTGGCATCTCTCGCCGCGCTTGAGCGCTGACGATATCATGCTGGGCGACCCGCCCGAACTGAATCAGGCGCGCAGCGTGGCGGCCGGCACCGAAGAAGCGCGCACGGCCCATATTGGCCATGTAGCGGTGAGCCTGCGCCCGCTCGCCCTGCTGCACAAGCGCATCGCACTGCATGATCTGGTCGTGCGCGATGCCAGTGCTACCCTGCGCCGTCTCGATGAGACTCACAACAACTGGCAGCTCGGCGGTGGCAACAGCGCTGACAGCGACAGTGACCAGAACGACAAGGGCAGCGGCTGGCAATTTGCCATTGATCAGACCGATGTCGACCGGGTACAGGTCGCCTTCAACGATCAGGTGCTTGATATCGACGCCACCGCCACGCTTGAAACACTGGGTGAGCCGGTCCGCTGGGAAGAGGTGGCCGGCGAAAATCAAAAAACGAGCAGCAGCGATCAGGAAAAGAACAGCAACAAGCAAAAGGCAGACAATAGCCAATCCCCGTCAGAAGACGGCACAGCGCTCGGCGAACGCGACTTCCGCTTTGCCTGGCAGCTCAAGGGCACCTGGCGCGGCAGTGCGCTGGACGGCAAGGGCCGGTTGGGCGGTCCAACGGCCCTGCGTGAGGGCGGGCGCTTCCCGCTGGAGGTGCATCTTCACTCCGGCAATGCGCGACTTGATGTGGTGGGTACGCTCAACGACCCGATGGCGCTTGCCGGTCTGGATCTGCAGGTCGGCATCGCCGGTGACAATCTGGGCGATCTCTACGCCCTGACCGGCATCGTGCTGCCCCAGACGCCGCCCTATGCCACCCGGGGCCACCTGACGGCCGATCTGGATCACCCCGACGGCGGCACCTACGAATACCGCGACTTTGACGGCACGATCGGCGACAGCGATATTCACGGCAGCCTGCGCTACGTCAACGGGGCACCACGACCGACACTGACCGGTGAGCTGGTGTCGAAACAGCTTCGCTTTGCCGATCTTGCTCCGCTGGTGGGCGCCGACAACAAGGACACCGGTAATTCGGTCAATCCTGACCAACCCGCAGACAGGGTTCTGCCGGTGTCGAAGTTCAATACCGACCGCTGGGACACCATGGACGCCGACGTGCGCTTTCGCGCGCAAAACATTGTGCACGGTGAATCGCTGCCCCTGAGCGATCTGTCTACCCATCTGGTCATGGACAACGGCGAGATCCTGATGGACCCGCTGAGCTTTGGCGTGGCCGGCGGTCATCTCAATACCACCCTGCGCCTGAGCGGCCAGGAGTCGCCCCTGCGGGCACGCATCGACATGCATGCTCGTGGTCTTCACCTGAGCGAAATTCTACCCAATGACAGTAATCTCACTGAAGGGCTGGGAGAGATCAATGGAGATGCCACTCTGACAGGGCGAGGCAATTCGGTAGCCGCGCTTCTGGGCTCGAGCGACGGTGAGCTTCAGCTTTTGATCGAACAGGGGCGCATCAGTCGCAATCTAATGGAGCTGGCCGGGCTCAACGTGGGCAACTATCTGATCGGCGAGCTGTTCGGCGATGAGGAGGTTGCCATCCACTGTGCCGCCGCGGATCTTGAGTTTAATGATGGTCTGGTGCGCCCGCGGATTTTTACCATCGATACCGACAACGCCATCATCAATGTGGAAGGGGCGGTGAATCTGGCCAGCGAACAGATGGATCTGACCATCAAGCCTGAGAGCAAGGGCTTTCGCATCTTTACCTTGCGCACGCCGCTCTATGTCAGCGGCACCTTCAAGAACCCATCGCCCGGCGTGGAAGCCGCGCCCCTGATCGCGCGGGGTGCGGCCGCCGTAGCACTGGGGACGCTGGCAGCACCGGTAGCCGCGCTGGGCGCACTGATTTCTCCAAGCGCCGGCGAGAAAAGTCAGTGCGGTGCCCTGATCCAGCGCATGAAAACCGACTGATCCTTGCAGGAGGTGGCCCATAAAAACGCCGGCACAAGTGCCGGCGTTTTTTGGTTGCCCCTGACGTCGGTTGGTCCGATGTCTGTCGTGCCGACATTGGTCCCACCCATCAAGAGGGCTTTTATTCAAACCATGAAAAACGGGGCGCTCCTGAAAAGGAACGCCCCGTGATCAACGCCTTTTGCCGAAACTTACTGCTTGTCTTCCGGCAGTGCGTAGACGGCGATCTGATCGCCCACCTGATCCTTGAGAATGGTGTTGCCACCGGCGACAAAGGCGACGTATTGACGGCCCTTGTATTCATACACCGACGGGTTGGCTACCACCGGGGCCTGAGTCTGATCTTCCCAGAGCTCTTCACCGGTCTCGAGCGAGTAGGCACGTACCTTGGCATCCATGGAGGCGCCAATGAAGATGACGCCACCTGCGGTCACGGCCGGGCCACCGATCGTGGGCGAGCCCCAGCGTTCCGGCATGAAAAAGCCAAACTGCTGCGAGGCACCCACCGGCTTGCGCCACTTGATGTCACCGGTATGCATGTCGATCGCCACGATTTCACCGAAGGGCGGTTCCCAGCACGGCATACCCAGCCAGTTGCTCGCCACGTTCAGACGCATGCCGTAAGGCGCACCTTCCTGAGGAGAGAAACCACTTTCGTTGCCGGACCCGGTGTCGGCCTTTTCATAATCTTCACGATTGTAAAGCTTGATGGTCTGGACGATATGCGAGGTATTGACGATCGCCGTCTGACTGACGGGATCAAACGCCACACCGCCCCATTGAACGCCACCGGCGCTGTCAGGATAGGCCAGCACACCTTCACCGCGAGTGGTCGGCGGCGTATACATGCCTTCATAGGTCAGCTCGTCCCACAGGCGCGTACACTGTCCAAAGCCGACGGCATCCGCCAGCCCCCAGATTGCGGGCTTTTTGGACTGATCCAGCAGCGGGGCCGGTTTGGTCGGGAAGGGCTGGGTCGGTGCATAGACTTCACCCTCGACACTGCCATCCCCCTGAGGTACCGGTCGCTCTTCGATCGGCCAGACATCTTCGCCGGTCAGGCGATTGACCACGAACAGAAAGCCCATCTTGGTACCCTGTACCAGGGCCGGAATCTCTTCACCATCGACAGTGATGTCCATCAGCGTCGGCGCGGCATTGATATCGTAGTCCCAGATATCATGGTGAACCCACTGACGCGACCAGACCACTTCACCGGTTTCGACATCCAGGGCAGTGGTGGAAGTGCCCAGCGGAACCTCTTCCTTGCGATTTCCACCCCAGTAGTTGGGTGACGGCGAGGAAACCGGCAGATAGATCAGACCGTTTTGCTCGTCCGCTGACATGTGGGTCCAGACGTTGGCGGTGCCACTTCTTTCACGGACATCCTCGGGCAGCGCTTCAAAGGTCCACTCGCGCTCGCCGGTGCGGGCATTGATGGAAAAGACGGTGCCCGGAGGTGCTTCCTGATAGGCCCAGTCCTTGCCGGCCCAGCCGAAGATAACGTGGTCTCCCACGATGGTCGGCGGCTGCAGCAGCGACAGCGGATACTTGGGATTGATGGTGTTCCACTGATCGACATTGAGCACACCGTTGTCGGCAAAGTCCTGACAGGGCTTGCCGGTGTCGGCATCAAGTGCAAACAGCTGGGCATCCATGGTGCCCATGTAGACGATCTTCTGGCACGACTCGCCTTCGACCGGGTCATCAGCTTCCCAATAGGCCACGCCGCGGTTCTTGAGTACCGGCTGGGTCAGCGCTTCTCTGGAAGACTGAGTGTCGAAGCGCCACTTTTCTTCACCGGTGGCGGGATCATAGGCAATCAGCTTGTAAAAGGGCGTGCCGATGTAGAGCGTGTCGTTGGCAAACACCGGCGTGGCCGACCAGACGGTCGCCGGCGTATCACCGGAACCATCGGAGACGTCACCAGTGTGTACTTCCCAGACCTTCTCGAGCTGGCCGACGTTATCAACGTTGATCTGATCAAGCGGGCTGTATTTCTGGGCATTGAGCTGGCCGTGGAAGCTGCTCCAGGTCGGCGAGTCCGGCACCAGCGGCACGTTGGCGCGCTGGTTCTGCTGCCGGTCGGACTGATCGGCGGGCGCTGCAGGCTGTTCGGCAGACGCGCTCGGCTGCTGATCAGGCTCGGACGACTGCTGTGCGGCCAGCAGCAGGGTAGGAAAGGCGGCGAGCGACAGCGCGGTCAGCGTGCTCAGGCGCTTGAATCCTGTGCGAAGACTCATCATGTCGGGGCTCCTCATGAAGTCGTGCGGTGAGCGGGTGAGGGGCGGAAGATATCGATCATCAGTCCCACCAGAGCAACAGCCATGGCGACGGCTAGCCACCAGAGATGAAGCAGCAGGGCAGCAAAGGCAGTACCAATAATGACGACGACAATCACGACCCGAAGAAGATTGTGCAGGGCACGTTTACCGCACAGGGCAAGCCCGAGGGCCAGAACAACAAGGGCGGCACAGGTCAGAATGACAATCAGTGCACCGAGCGTACCGTTGACGCCGGTCAACGGTGTGAGATAGGCATAAAGTGCAATGGCAATGCCCACCGCTGAAGCGATAAGCACGACCATGGCGCCTGGATTTGAGGATCGCATGGAAGACATGGAGTTCCCTTCCCTTGGGCGGATTTTTTATGTACCAACGCCCGACATGACGGGGACGAATACCGCACAGGCGGTATTGGAAATTGCAAGCGGGAATCGGCAGACACTGAGCGATGGCTTTTCAAAAGGGCGCATCAGCCAACGCAAATGATAACGTTTATAACAAAGAAATATACTGTATTAACCGTAAAGGAATCAGAAAAAGTACCATTCGCTCGATCACAACCAATGTTGTGAGCGCTCGGGGCTTTCAAGAGCATTTTCCCGGTAGCCTCTCGATCAGCTGTTTTTTAATAAAAACGGGCATCGACCATATCGGTCGATGCCCGAATCAACGAGGCGTAACACACTTTGCCAGCGCTGACTTTATTCCACCGTGACACTCTTGGCCAGGTTGCGCGGCTGGTCCACGTCAGTGCCCTTGAGCACGGCCACATGGTAGGAAAGCAACTGTAGCGGCAGGGTGTAGAGGATCGGGGCAATCACATCATCGACGGCCGGCATGCGCAGCACATGAACGCCTTCGCTTTCGTTGATTGCTACATGCTCGTCGGCAAAAACGAACAGCTCACCGCCCCGGGCGCGGACTTCCTGCAGGTTGGATTTGAGTTTCTCCAGCAGTTCGTCATTGGGCGCCACTGCGATGACCGGCATGTCACTGTCGACCAGCGCCAGCGGGCCGTGCTTGAGCTCTCCGGCCGGATAGGCCTCGGCATGGATGTAGGAAATTTCCTTGAGCTTGAGCGCGCCTTCCAGCGCGATCGGGAACATGGTGCCGCGACCCAGAAACAGGGAGTGATGCTTCTCGGCAAAGGCGGCCGACATGGTTTCGATGGCGCTGTCCAGTGCCAGACCGCGGGTGATCAGACGCGGCAGCTCGCGCAGGGCCGTGACCAGACGAGCCTGTACCTCGTCGTCGCCCTGACGGGCATGGCGCAGGGCCAGAGTAAGCAGCAGCAGCGCCACCAGCTGGGTGGTAAAGGCCTTGGTGGAGGCCACACCGATCTCGGGGCCGGCCTGGGTCATCAGGGTCAGGTCGGATTCACGCACCAGCGAGCTGCCCGGCACGTTGCAGATGGCAAGGCTTGCCAGATAGCCGCCCTTTTGCGAGGCATGGCGCAGCGCTGCCAGCGTATCGGCCGTCTCGCCGGACTGGGAAAGCGTCACGAACAGGGTGCCGTCGGGGACAACCACTTCGCGATAGCGATATTCCGAGGCCACTTCCACCTGGGTCGGTATGCCCGCCAGCTTCTCCAGCCAGTAGCGCGCGACCATGCCGGCGTGATAGCTGGTGCCACAGGCAATGATCTGGATGTTCCTGACGCGATCGAGCAGGTCATCGGCTTCAGCGCCCAGAATGCGGGTGAACACATGCTGATCGCCCAGACGGCCTTCCAGGGTATTGGCGATGACCTGGGACTGCTCGTGGATCTCCTTGAGCATGAAGTGGCGATAGTCGCCGCGCGAGATAGCGCCGTCGCCGTGCTCGAAGATCGCGCTGGGACGCTCGACGCGCTGGCTGGCGTTGAAGATTTCAATCCCGCCGCCCACGGTCAGACGCGTGACATCGCCTTCCTGCAGATAGATAAAGCGGTCGGTGACCTGCAGCAGTGCCAGCGGGTCGGACGCCAGGAAGGCTTCATCAATACCCACACCCACGACCAGCGGGCTGCCCTTGCGTGCGCCCACGATCTGGTCGGGATAGTCGGCATGGGTCACGGCCAGCGCATAGGCACCGTCCAGCATGTCGACCACGTGCTGGAAGGCAGACAGCAGATCGTCATGACGCGACACTTCGCGCGACATCAGGTGCGCGATGACCTCAGTGTCGGTCTCGGAGAGAAAGACGTAGCCCTGGCCTTCAAGCTCGGCCTTGAGCAGCTCGTAGTTTTCGATGATGCCGTTGTGCACTACTGCCAGGCGATCACCGGACTGGTGCGGGTGGGCATTGTTTTCGCTCGGCCGACCGTGCGTGGCCCAGCGGGTATGGGCGATGCCGACATGACCGCGCAGGCTGCTGGCCTGCAGCTTCTCTTCAAGGGCGGCGACCTTGCCGACCGCGCGCTGGCGCGACAGCCTTGCGTCAGCCGACAGTACGGCCATGCCGGCGCTGTCATAGCCGCGATACTCAAGACGCTTGAGTCCTTCCAGCAGAATATTCTGCACCTGACGGTCAGCGACCGCGCCCACAATGCCACACATGGATTCTCTCTCCTGAAATGTCAAAAATGTCGAATATTACCGCCGCCTCGGACCGGATTCGGTCTGCGACGGTGTCATGGCGTCGGTGCACTGACACAGATCAGCACGACGCCCCGGTCACGGATCTGCTGACGGCTGGAGTCTTCCAGACCGTCGTCGGTAATCAAGACGTCGATCTGCGCCCAGTCGAGCTCCAGATTGGGAATGCGCCGACCGATCTTGTCGGATTCCGCCATCACCACGACCTCGCGCGCCACCTCGGCCATGACCTGCGACAGCCCCGTCAGTTCGTTGAAGGTGGTGGTGCCCCGGTCCAGGTCGATGCCGTCGGCGCCGATGAACAGGTGATCAAAGTCGTAGGCGCGCAGCACGTTTTCTGCCACCCGCCCCTGAAAGGAGGCCGAATGCGGGTCCCAGGTCCCGCCGGTCATCAACAGGGCAGGGGGCGTATCCAGCGCCTGCAGCGCGCCCGCCACCCCCAGCGAGTTGGTCATGACCACCAGCCCGGTGCGATGGGCCAGCGCCGGGATCAGCGCGCTGGTTGTGCTGCCGCTGTCGATGATCAGCCGCGCATGATCGACAATGCGCTCGCTGGCCGCCCGCGCCAGCGCCTGCTTGATCGGCGAGACCCGGTGTCGCCCCTGATCGCCCTCGCGCGGCACCAGCGTGGCGCCACCGTGGCGCCGGATCAGATGGCCGGCGCTTTCCAGCATGGCCAGATCCTTGCGAATGGTCACACTCGAGGTCTCGAAATGCTGGGCCAGCGTCTCGACAGCGACCTCGCCGCGCGCTGCCAGCAGATCAAGAATGGCCTCCCGGCGCTGCGGGGTCTGGCGTCGACTCATGAGAAGGCGGCTATCCGAACAGTTGAAAAGATTATCTTTCGAACCGAAAGAATTTATGTTTCGGATAAAAACTCACAGCCGCGATGAGGTCAAGCCCTGTTGGCGCTTTTGGCACAAAAAACATACGCCTAAAGTCGAAGATGTTCGAAGGGGCACACACCGGCATAAAAAAGGGTGTCACACGACAGTGTGACACCCGGCAGGGATTTCCTTCCATTCGACCGGACAGTCGTTATCTGCGGTGCGGCGGCGTCCAGCCCTGCTTGTTGATCTGACGGGCACGGGCGATCGCCAGCGCCTGGTCGTCGACCGTATCGGTCACGGTGGAACCGGCCGCGACGGTGGCGCTATCACCGATGGCCACCGGGGCCACCAGCGCCGAGTTGGAGCCGATGAAGACATTGCTGCCGATCTCGGTGCGGTGCTTGTTGACGCCATCGTAGTTGCAGGTGATGGTCCCGGCACCGATGTTGACGCCCTGGCCCAGGGTCGCATCACCGATGTAGCTCAGGTGGTTGATCTTGCTGCCTTCGCCCACGTGCGCCTTTTTGGTTTCGACGAAGTTGCCGATACGCGCCTTTCTTTCAAGACGTGTGCCTGGACGCAGACGCGCGAAGGGGCCGATAGCGTTGTCGCCCGCCGTGTCACTGCCTTCGATCATGCTGTGCGCCTCGATTCGGGTGGCCTCACCGATGCTGGCATCACGAATCAGGGTATAGGGCCCTACGTGCACGCCGTCGCCCAGATGGACCCGACCTTCAAAGATGCAGCCGACGTCAATGAAGACATCCTGACCTACGCTCAGCTCGCCGCGCACATCAATGCGCTTCGGATCGGCCAGGCTGGCGCCTTCGCGCATGAGCCGCTCGGCCTCGCGAGACTGGTGAATACGCTCCAGTGCGGCCAGCTGCACCCGATCATTGACGCCCTGCACCTCGGCAGCCGTCCCCGGCTCGGCAGTAGCCACTTCAATCCCTTCGCTCGCCGCCATGGCGATGATATCGGTCAGGTAGTACTCACCCTGGGCATTGTCGCTGGACAGCGCCGGCAGCCAGCGCCGCAGCTGATCGCCGGTGGCGGCCAGAATGCCGGTATTGCACTCGCTGATCTCGAGCTGCTCCGGGGTGGCATCCTTTTGTTCCACGATGGCCACGGCCAGCCCCTGGTCGTTGCGCACAATACGCCCGTAGCCGTGCGGATTGGTCATGGTGACGGTCAAAAGCCCCATGCGCTGATCATCAACCCGCTCCACCAGGGTGCTTAGCGTCTGCGGCTGAATCATGGGGACATCGCCGTAAAGAACCACCACCGGACCGTCGCCCAGCCCTTCAAGAGTCTGCGCCACGGCATGGCCGGTGCCGCGCTGCTCGGACTGGAGGGCAAAGCTGATGGGCAGATCGGACAACGCCTCGCGCACCTGATCGGCACCGTGGCCCACAACGACGTGCAGTCGCGGTGACGAGAAAGCCTTCATGGCTGACTCGATGACATGACGCACCATGGGTTTGCCGGCCAGTTCGTGCAGTACCTTGGGCTTTTGCGAACGCATGCGACTGCCCTGTCCGGCAGCCAGAATCACGACATCAATGGACATGAAAGACAACTCTCCCCACGCTGAATGAAAAACGATCACCGATCATGCACCCAACAGATGACATGCTCTGTCATGCCTGATCATTCCTTTGACGGATAGTGTATCAGGGCATACCGCGATCGCATTGCTCCGGGTGCGCATGCCAGAAACAAAAAAGGCGGCCCGAAGGCCGCCGGAAAACGCATCCATGGCTTGTGACCATGTTGCGATAATGCTTTGTGAACTCAGCTGTTGCCGCGACGATTGCGCAGCTGGGACAGGGTCCGCAGCCGGGCGGTAGCCGCCTCGATCTCGGCCAGCGCCTGCTGGTAATCCATCTCGCTGTTCTTGCCCTGCAGGGCACTGCGAGCTTCGTCGCGCGCCTTTTCCGCTTCGGCGGCGTCAAGATCACGAGCACGATCGGCGCTGTCGGCCAGTACGATGACCATGTTCGGCTGCACTTCCAGAAAACCACCGGAAACAAAGTAGATTTCTTCTTCGCCACCGTCATGGATGATCCGAACCGGCCCCGGCTTCAGCTCCGTCAGCGTCGGCTCATGCCCGCGCAGAATGCCCAGCTCGCCAAGGACGCTGATCGCTACAACGCGTTCGACTTCGCCGGCGAAAATGTTGCGCTCCGCGCTGACGATATTGCATTGCATGGTCGCCATGAGCGCCCCTCCTTACATGCTGTCGGCTTTCTCGATCGCTTCGTCGATCGTACCGACCATGTAGAACGCCTGTTCAGGCATATGGTCGTAGTCGCCGTTGAGGATGCCCTGGAAAGCGCGAATGGTCTCCTTGAGCGACACGTACTTGCCTGGCGCGCCGGTGAAGATTTCCGCCACGAAGAAAGGCTGCGACAAAAAGCGCTGGATTTTACGCGCGCGTGCCACGGTCTGCTTGTCTTCATCAGAAAGTTCATCCATGCCCAGAATGGCAATGATGTCCTTGAGCTCCTTGTAGCGCTGCAGAACGTTCTGAACGCCGCGCGCCACGGTGTAGTGCTCATCGCCCACGACCAGTGGATCGAGCTGACGCGAGGTGGAGTCCAGCGGATCGATGGCCGGGTAGATGCCCAGTTCGGCGATCGAACGCGCCAGTACCACGGTGGCATCCAGGTGCGCGAAGGTCGTGGCCGGCGACGGGTCGGTCAGGTCATCCGCGGGCACGTAAACGGCCTGTACGGAAGTGATCGAGCCGGTCTTGGTCGAGGTGATACGCTCCTGCAGCATGCCCATCTCTTCGGCCAGCGTCGGCTGATAGCCCACGGCGGACGGCATACGACCCAGCAGTGCCGATACCTCTGTACCTGCCAGCGTATAACGGTAGATGTTGTCGACAAACAGCAGAACGTCACGGCCTTCGTCACGGAACTGCTCGGCGATCGTCAGACCGGTCAGGGCCACGCGCAGGCGGTTGCCGGGCGGCTCGTTCATCTGACCGTAGACCAGCGATACCTTGTCGAGAACGTTGGACTCCTTCATTTCGTAGTAGAAGTCGTTACCTTCACGGGTACGCTCGCCGACACCGGTAAAGACCGAATAACCGGAGTGCTCGGTAGCGATGTTACGGATCAGCTCCATCATGTTGACGGTCTTGCCGACGCCGGCACCGCCGAACAGACCGACCTTGCCGCCCTTGGCAAACGGGCAGATCAGGTCAATGACCTTGATGCCGGTTTCCAGCAATTCGCTGGAGGCCGACTGATCGGCAAAGCTCGGAGCGGCACGGTGAATCGGGCTGCGCTCTTCTTCACCGATAGGGCCGGCTTCGTCGATTGGCTCACCCAGCACGTTCATGATACGGCCCAGCGTCTTTTCACCCACCGGGACCGAAATGGGGGCGCCCGTGCCGGCGACGCTCATGCCGCGCTTGAGCCCTTCGGTAGAGCCCATGGCGATGGCACGCACGATGCCATCACCGAGCTGCTGCTGTACTTCGAGTACGGTGCCGGTCTCTTCCACATTCATGGCTTCATAAACGTGGGGGACCTCGCTGCGGTCAAACTCGACGTCAATCACCGCACCGATGATTTGTACGATACGTCCGCTCATCCTGATTCCTCTTGAACCTGTAAATAACTGTCCGACGGGCCGACCTAGACCGCAGCGGCACCACCCACGATTTCGGAAATTTCCTGGGTGATGGCTGCCTGACGCGCCTTGTTGTACTGAAGCTGCAGGTCATCAATGATGTCACCAGCGTTATCAGAGGCGTTTTTCATTGCGATCATGCGAGCGGCCTGCTCGCTGGCAATATTTTCCACCACCGCCTGGTAGACCTGCGACTCGACATAGCGCACCAGCAGCTTGTCGAGCAGGCTTTGAGCGTCCGGCTCGTACACGTAACCCCAGCCGCCCTTCGAAGTGTTCATCGTTTCCTGCGACGATGACGCCTGCGAATCGGCTTCCTCTTCGGGCAGCGGCAGCAGCTGACGCACGATCGGCTTCTGACTCATGGTGTTGACGAATTCGTTGTACACCAGATCCAGTCGATCGATCTCGCCGTTGTCGAAGGCTTCCAGCATGACATTGACGCTGCCGATCAGCTCGTTGGCCTCGGGCGCATCGCCCAGATTGCGGTTGGCCGCCAGCAGATCGCCGCCATACTTGCGAAAGAAGACGCTGCCCTTGGTGCCCAGCGCGCAGAAGGCCACGCCAACACCCTTGTCGCGCCACTGCCGTACGTCCTGCAGTACACGTCGAAACAGGTTGCTGTTAAGACCACCACACAGACCGCGATCCGAGGTCACCACGATATAGCCGATACGCTTGACCTCACGTTCGATCTGATAATCGTGGCGATATTCCGGATTGGCCTGACTGATATGGCTGACAACCCGACGAATCTGACTGGCGTAGGGCTGACTGGCTGCCATGCGCTCCTGGGCGCGGCGCATCTTCGATGCTGCCACCATCTCCATGGCGCTGGTGATCTTCTGGGTATTCTTGATGCTCCCGATCTGGGACTTGATCTCTTTTCCGGCTGCCATAGCGATACTCTCCTAAGCAATCAGCGCAGGGCGTCCGGACCCCGAAGGGTCCGGATCATCAATAGCTCTGCGTTGACTTGAACGATTCAACGCCGCTTTTCAGCCCCTGCTGAATGTCGTTGTCGTAGCCGCCGGTGTTGTTGATCTTCTCCATCAGTTCACCGTGCTCGGAGCGCATGTGATCGAGCAGACCGCGCTCGAAATCCAGCACCTTGTCGACCGGTACGTCGGAGAGGTAGCCCTCGTTGGCCGCGTAGAGCGAGACCGCCATGTCGGCAATCGACATCGGAGAATACTGCTTCTGCTTCATGAGCTCGGTGACACGCTGACCGTGTTCGAGCTGCTTGCGCGTGGCTTCGTCGAGATCTGAGGCAAACTGCGAGAAGGCCGCCAGCTCACGATACTGTGCCAGCGCCAGACGCACACCGCCGCCCAGCTTCTTGATGATCTTGGTCTGGGCGCTGCCGCCGACACGCGAGACCGAAAGGCCTGCGTTGATGGCCGGGCGGATACCGGAGTTGAACAGACCGGTTTCCAGAAAGATCTGGCCATCGGTGATCGAGATCACGTTGGTCGGAACGAAGGCAGAAACGTCGCCCCCCTGGGTCTCGATGATCGGCAGCGCCGTCAGCGAGCCGGTCCTGCCGGTCACTTCACCGTTGGTGAACTTCTCGACATAGTCGGCGTTGACGCGCGAGGCACGCTCGAGCAGACGCGAGTGGAGATAGAAGACGTCACCCGGATAGGCTTCACGACCCGGCGGACGACGCAGCAGCAGGGAGATCTGGCGGTAGGCCACGGCCTGCTTGGAGAGATCGTCATAGACGATCAGGGCGTCTTCACCGCGGTCGCGAAAATATTCACCCATGGTGCAGCCGGAGTAGGGCGCCAGAAACTGCATGGCAGCGGGGTCGGCCGCGCCGGCAGCCACGATGATGGTGTGCTCCATCGCGCCGTGCTCTTCGAGCTTTCTGACCACGTTGGCAATGGTCGACTGCTTCTGACCGACTGCCACGTAGACACAGGTAATGCCCTTGCCCTTCTGGTTGATGATCGCATCGATGGCAATCGCCGACTTGCCGATCTGACGGTCACCGATGATCAGCTCACGCTGACCGCGACCGATCGGCACCATGGCATCGATCGACTTGAGACCGGTCTGTACCGGCTGATCAACGCCCTGACGGGAGATAACACCCGGTGCCACCTTTTCAACGGCGTCGGTTTCGCTTGTGTCGAGATCGCCCTTGCCATCGATGGCATTGCCGAGCGCATCGACGACACGACCGATGAGCTCGCGGCCTACCGGCACTTCCAGAATGCGGCCGGTGCACTTGCCGGTCATGCCTTCCTGAAGCTGCTGATAGTCGCCCAGTACCACAACGCCGACGCTGTCGCGCTCGAGGTTGAGAACCATGCCGTAGATATCGTTCGGGAATTCGATCATTTCCCCGAACATTGCATCGGTCAGCCCGTGAATGCGAACGATACCGTCGGCCACGCCAACGATGGTGCCCTCATTACGCGCCTGTGCATCAAGGTCGAGATTCTCGATCCGGCCCTTGATGATGTCGCTGATTTCGGAAGGATTCAGTTGCTGCATGCCATGTCCCTCGACTTCAGTGGTTCAGAACGCTGGAAAGCCGTGCCAGTCGCCCACGCGCCGATCCATCGATGACGGTATCGCCGGCGCGAATGACGACGCCACCCAGAAGCGTTTTATCCACCGAAGTGGTGATCGTGATTTCGCGATTCAGACGCTTGGTGAGCGCCTGTGCGAGCTTGTCTTTTTGCGCCTCGTCCAGCTCAAAGGCCGAGATGATCTCCACGCTGACACGCTGCTCGAAAGCAGCACGCTCTGTCTCGAACAGCGTGCTCATCGATGCCAGGGCAGGCAGACGCTGCTGTCGGGCCAGCACCATCAGGAAATTGGCCCCCCGTTCGGGCAGCAGATCGCCCAGCAGCTCGATGAAGGCTTCACCCTTTTGCTTCGGGGTGCGACGCGGGTCCTTGAGCAGCATGTCAACGCGCTCGTCTGCCGTCAGACGAGCGGCTTCGGCCAGCATCGCCGACCAGCCATCCAGGGTGCTGTCTTCTCTGGCCAGCTCGAAAGCGGCCCTTGCGTAGGGACGTGCCTGCGTGATGTGGTCTGACATGTGGCGTTTCCTCAGAGCTCTTCGGCGAGTCGATCCACCATCTCGCGATGCTTCTTCTCATCGATGGAGGACTCGAGAATGCGTTCAGCGCCCTGAATGGCCAGCGTGGCCACCTGAGCACGCAGTTCACCCTTGGCCTGCTGAATCTCGCTGTCGATTTCGCTGCGGGCGTTGGCAATCATGCGCTCGCCTTCAGCGCGGGCATCGTTGCGTGCTTCCTCGATCATCTGATTGGCACGGCTGCGCGTCTTCTCGAGAATACGAGCGGCTTCCTCACGGCTTTCACGCAGCGTTTCCTCGGCCTGTTCGTTGGCCTTGTGCAGCTCCGCACGGGCACGGTCGGCTTCTTCGAGACCGTCCTGAATGCGCTGCTGACGCTCGTTGAGTGCCTGCGTGATCGGAGGCCACACATACTTCATGCAGAACCAGACGAAGATCGCGAAGGCGATCATCTGTCCGATAAGCGTCATGTTGATATTCACGCGGATATACCTCCTGCGGGTTCGTGATGGCCGGAAACGGCGACACCGAGCACAAGCGGCCCGGCGTTCAGCGTTTGATTAACCGGCAACAACGAAGATCAGGTACATCGCGATACCCACACCGATCATGGGAACGGCGTCAAGCAGACCGGCCATGATGAAGGTTTTGGTCTGCAGCTGGTCGCCCAGTTCCGGCTGACGCGCGGTGGAGTCGAGCAGCTTGCCACCAAGCAGACCGAAACCGATACCGGTTGCGAGGGCAGCACCGCTGATCATGATGGCGGCAGCAATGTAGACGAGTTCCATGGAATGGCTCCTGTTTCAGGTTTTTTCAGACAAGGGGTAAAAGGGTTTTGAAGCTAGTGTTGTTATTGGATCAGTGCTCTTCAAAGCAAGCGCTCAGGTACACCACACTCAGCACGGCAAAGATGAAGGCCTGCAGGGTGATGACCAGAATGTGGAAAATCGCCCAGGGCACATCCAGCACCCACATGGCCCAGAAGGGCAGCAGGGAGATCATGATGAAGATGACCTCGCCGGCAAACATGTTGCCGAAAAGACGCAGTCCCAGACTGATGGGTTTGACGATCAGAACGACCAGTTCAAGTACCAGATTGAAGGGAATCAGCGCCCAGTGGTTGAAGGGACGAAACGAGAGCTCCTTTGCAAAGCCACTGAAGCCCTTGTTGCGAATGCTGTAGTAAATGATCAGCAGGAAGATGGCAAAGCCCATGCCCAGCGTTGCGTTGGGATCACTGGTCGGAACGATGCGCATGTACTCGATGCCCAGCTTGTGGGCGATCTGCGGGACCAGATCGATGGGCAGCCACTTGAGGCTGTTCATGAAAAAGATCCAGCAGAACAGCGTAAGAGCCAGCGGCCCGACCATTTTGCTGTGGCCGCTGAAGCTGGTGCGAATGATGCCGTTGGAGAACTCGAATACCATTTCAAGGGCGTTCTGCAGACCGGACGGCACACCGTTGGTGACGGTCCTTGCAAGGTAGCGAAACAGCCACAGAAACAGCAGCCCGGTAGCGATCGACCAGCCCATGGTATCCACATTGATGGCCCAGAATCCCATTTCGCGGGCTTCTTCGGCGCCGTGAGCAAAGGACCAGCCATTATCGGGGTGCAGACCGAAGGTCAGATTCTGCAGGTGGTGAGTAATGTACTCGGTCGAAGTCGGTGCGTTGCCTGCCATAACGTTGCCTTGAATCGATTTTAATGGGAGCCGGGCCTGCCGATCAGCCAGGGGGTCAGCCAGTAGACGCACTGAACCAGTGCAAACGTCACGAAAAACCACTGCGGAGACTGCGGTGGCGACATCACGAAGATGCCCGTGAACAGCAAAATGGCCAGCAGATGTTTACCCACCTGGGCTCGATAGAAACTGCGAATCATCTGACGTTGAAAACGGGCCCCGCGGTACAAGAACGCACGCCAGGCAAAATACACGTTGGGCAAAAGCCCTGCGAGGCCACCCTTGAGCGCTGACAGCGCCAGGGATGAATCCGTTTCAAATGTCAGAAGTGCTGCAGTTACCAGCGTAACGCCCAGTTGAACCACCAGCAGTCTGTAAATTCCTGGACGCTTCGGCGCCGCCGGAATCGCGGGTCTGGATTGTTGCATTGGTTTTATGCATTCCCGAGATATTCGACTCATCGCGCCGGGCAGGCGGATTATAAGGAAGCCCCCCGATGGCATCAACGTCACTGGCATCGAAAATCGCGGGCTTTAAGCTGATCTGCACCAAAACGACCCGATCCTGTGTCAAAGCGCCGCAGTTTACAATACAGGATTAAGTCGTGTTTAAGCGCCACGTATCAGCGGATGTGCGAGAGAATACCATCAAGCTCGTCAAGGCTTGTGTAACGAATCGTCAGACTGCCCTTGCCGGTCTTGCCGTGGCTGATCTGGACGCGCGCACCCAACAGCTCCGCCAGCTGATTTTCCAGACTGCCCACATCCCCCGAAGGTTTGTCCGCGACCTTTTTCTTCTCGTTTGAGACATCAGTATATTTTTTGACCAGCGCTTCGGTCTGACGCACGGTCAGCTCGCGTTCGACCACTTCCTGCGCTGCCTGGCGCTGACGCTTGCCCTTGAGCGCCAGCAGGGCGCGGGCGTGGCCAACGTTCATGTCACCGCGTGCCAGAAGCGTCTGCACCTCGTCTTCCAGCGACAGCAGCCTCAGCATATTGGCGATCTGGGCGCGCGAACGCCCGACGGCGTCCGCCGTCTGCTGCTGGGTCAGGGAGAATTCATCCATCAGCCGCTTGAGGGCAACGGTCTCCTCGACGGGGTTTAGGTCCTCGCGCTGGATATTTTCGATCAGCGCCAGCGCCAGCGCAGTCTCGTCATCGAGTTCGCGTACGACCGCCGGGATGACATCCAGCTCGGCCATCTGCGCGGCGCGCCAGCGACGCTCACCGGCAATGATCTCGTAGCGGGCCTCGCTGCTCTCGGGCAGGGGGCGGACCACGATGGGCTGCATGACACCACGGGTTCTGATCGAGGCAGCAAGCTCTTCAAGCCGCTCGGGCTGCATTTCGCGTCGCGGCTGGTAGCGACCACGCGTCAGCTCCGCCAGCGGAAGACGCTCGAGACGTTCGCGGCTGTCAATCAGGGGAGATGCGGTCACTGCCACCTCGGCAGAACCACCGTCGGGGTTCTGGGTCTGTGAACGCTGCCGGGCGCCGGCGCCAATCAGTGCGTCCAGTCCTCTTCCGAGTGCGCGTTTACGCGTCATGAACAGTTCCTCGTTCAGGCCATGCGGGAATAACAACACATGCTGACATCAAAGACATCAGCGCTCACGAATCGATGTTTTGACCGTGTTGTCCGGATTACAGCGACAGCTTGCGAATCAGTTCCTTGGCCAGTACCCGATAGGCATGGGCGCCCCGGGACATGCGCGCATAGCGATTGACCGGCAGCCCGTGGCTGGGCGCTTCGGCAAGCCGGATATTGCGGGGAATGGCCGTTTTGAGCAGATCGTCACCGAAGTAGTCCGACAGCTGCTTGCTGACATCCCGGGTCAGGCTGTTGCGATTGTCGAACATGGTTCTGACGATACCGTCGAGCGCCAGCGCCGGATTGACGCTGTCGCGAATCTGCTCGACGGTATCCAGAAGCGCCGAAAGCCCCTCCAGGGCATAGAACTCGCACTGCAGCGGAATCAGTACGCCATGTGCCGAGGTCAGAGCATTGACGGTCAGCATGTTGAGCGAGGGCGGGCAGTCGATCAATACCACATCGAACCGGTCGGCCACGGTTTCGATGGCGCGATCCAGACAGCGTTCGCGCCCCTCGCGCTCGAGAAGATCCACCTCGGCGGCGGTCAGATCCCCATTGGCCGGCAGCAGCTGGTAACCGGCACTGGGGCAGTCCACGATGGCCTCGGCGGCCGACAGCTCGCCCAGCAGCACGTCCAGCGAGCTGCCGTTGGAGAGCGCATGCTTGTCGATACCGCTGCCCATGGTGGCGTGACCCTGCGGGTCCATGTCCACCAGCAGCACCCGTTTTTTCAGCGATGCCAGTGCGGCGGCCAGGTTGACGGCAGTTGTGGTCTTGCCAACGCCACCCTTCTGGTTGGTCAGCGCAATGATCCGGGTCAAGAGAGAATTCCTTGTGTATTGATCGCAGGGCCCTGTCAGGCAATGTCCATTTTCAAGAGATGACGCTGGGCAGGCTCCTGGGGAATCTGCAGTGCCCAAGTCTGCACCAGTCGGACGTCGTCCGGCAGCGTGATGTCATCCACGCGACCTGCCATGGCCAGCCAGTGCCCGCCTTCGGCCAGCAGTGACCGGGTCAGGGTGACAAACTCTGCCGGGGCCGCAAAGGCGCGGCTGGTGATCTGCTCGAAGGTAACCCCGGCCAGCGCCTCCACCCGATCGTGTACCGGTGTGACGTTACCAAGCCCCAGCTCGAAGGCGGCCTGGCGCTGAAAGCGGATCTTCTTGCCGTTACTGTCGATCGAGGTCAGGGCTATGTCGGGGCGCGCAATGGCCACCACGATGCCGGGCAGGCCGGCACCGCTGCCGACATCCAGAAGCTTCGGGCCTTCGATCTGCGGCAGAATCGCCAGACTGTCCAGCAGATGGCGCGTCACCATCGCGTCGATATCGCGTACGGCGGTGAGGTTATAGGCCCGATTCCACTTGTGCAACAGCGCCACAAAGGCCAGCAGCCGGTCGCGAACCTCGCGCTCAACACTCAGCCCGAGGGCGGTCATGCCGTCGTCAAGACGGCGTTCGACACCGGCCTTCATGAGGTGGCCGTCCTGACCCTGGACGCATTACTGCGCTTTTTGAGGTGAATCAAAAGCATCGAGATGGCCGCCGGCGTCACGCCCGGAATGCGCCCGGCCTCGGCCAGC
Organism: Kushneria avicenniae; assembly: GCF_900112585.1. Lineage (GTDB taxonomy): Bacteria > Pseudomonadota > Gammaproteobacteria > Pseudomonadales > Halomonadaceae > Kushneria > Kushneria avicenniae. The sequence continues at coordinate 495,710 of NZ_FOLY01000003.1, forward strand.
GTTTCTGGGCGGGCTGCCTTGAGCTTCTGGCGAATCTCGCTGGACAGTCCGTCGATGCGATCGTATTCAAGCTCCTCAGGCAGCCGGGTGGACTCGTGGCGCCGGAGCTTTTCGATCTCCTCGCTCTGGCGATCGATATAGCCCTGGTACTTGGCCTGGATCTGCACCTGCTCGCGGACCAGCGGATCTTCCGGTGCGCCTTCGGCCAGCGGGGCGATGTCGTCATAGGTCAGCTCGGGACGGCGCAGCAGATCGCTCAGGCGATGTTCACGCGACAGCGCCCCCACTCGATCGGCAAGCCCTCTGGCCGCATCGCTACCGGGCTGGATCCAGACGTGATCGAGGCGCTTGCGCTCGGTCTCGATGGCGTCACGCTTTTGCTGGAAGGCGTCATAGCGCTGGTCATCCACCAGCCCCAGCTGGCGACCCGTTTCAGTCAGACGCAGATCGGCGTTGTCCTCGCGCAGCAGCAGACGATATTCCGCCCTCGAGGTGAACATGCGATAGGGCTCCTGGGTACCCATGCGGATCAGATCATCCACCATTACGCCGATGTAGGCCTCGTCACGCCGCGGCCACCAGGCCTCCTGCCCCTTGACGCGCCGAGCGGCGTTGAGCCCTGCCAGCAGTCCCTGGGCGGCGGCTTCCTCATAGCCGGTGGTGCCGTTGATCTGACCGGCAAACCACAGATTGTGAATCACCTTCGTTTCCAGCGAGTGCTTCAGATCGCGCGGGTCGAAGAAGTCATATTCGATGGCGTAGCCCGGGCGCACGATGTGGGTGCGCTCAAGTCCCTCGATCGAGCGTACCACGTCAAGCTGCACGTCAAAGGGCAGCGACGTCGAGATGCCGTTGGGATAGAGCTCGTGGGTATCAAGCCCTTCCGGTTCGATAAAGATCTGGTGGCTTTGCTTGTCGGCAAAGCGATGGATCTTGTCCTCGATGGAGGGGCAGTAGCGCGGGCCGGTGCTCTCGATGACGCCGGAGTACATCGGCGAGCGATCCAGATTGGCCCGGATGATGTCGTGGGTACGCTCGTTGGTGTGCGCGATGAAGCAGCTCACCTGATCGGGATGCATCTCACGCCGCCCCATGTAGGACATCACCGGCCGCGGCGTATCGCCGGGTTGTTCGGCCAGCTTCGAGAAATCGACCGTTCGGGCATCCAGCCGTGGCGGGGTGCCGGTCTTGAGACGTGCTACCCGCAGGGGTTGTTCGCGCAGGCGCGCAGCCAGCGCGTTGGCGGCCGGATCGCCCGAGCGACCACCGCTGTGGTGCTGCATGCCGATATGAATCACACCGCCCAGGAAGGTGCCGGTACACAGCACCACGGTTTCCGCCATGAAGCGAATGCCGCCCTGGGTCAGCACGCCGCGAACCGTATCGCCCTCGACGATCAGATCGTCGGCGGACTGGGCAAAGATCGACAGGTTGGGCTGATTTTCGAGGATATAGCGAATGGCCGCCTTGTAGCGCACGCGATCGGCCTGTGCCCGGGTGGCACGTACCGCCGGACCCTTGCGGGAGTTGAGGGTTCGAAACTGGATGCCCCCCTGATCGGTGGCCAGCGCCATGGCACCGCCGAGCGCATCGATTTCCTTGACCAGATGGCTCTTGCCGATGCCGCCGATGGCGGGATTACAGGACATCTGTCCCAGCGTTTCGATGTTGTGACTGAGCAGCAGGGTCTGACAGCCCATGCGAGCGGCGGCCAGTGCGGCTTCGGTACCCGCATGACCACCACCGATGACAATAACGTCAAAGCGGTCCGGATAATCCACGTGAAAAACCTCGAGGGGTTGAAGATGAACGTGACACCCGACTGATCAGCGCGTGTCGATACCCACATGCCCGAAGAGGGGCTGGGGATAAGGCGTATTGAATGGCGCGCATTATAACGTGGCTGTGAACAAGCGTCAGGGTTTTCCACGCACGGATTTTCACCCGACAGAAGGTCTTTAATTAATAAAACATCTTTTTTAAATAAGAAGTTCTGTTGTGGTTGTGATTACTGGTATTGAGCCTTTCTGTGGAAAAGCATTTTTTCCGTAAATAAAACAGCTTTCTGGGACGTGAATGAAACGCAGGGCAAACTGCGGGTTTCCCTGGGGCAGGCCCTGTACGGGGTGTGCATAACCCTGCGACTTGTTCACAGCTGAATTTATCCCCGCATGATCAACCGGGCTCAGGGAGGATTCTCCCCATACTCGTCAAGAAAGGCGTCATTGTAGATTCGATCGTTGAAAAGCCCGTCACAGGCGGCTTTCAAAGCAGTGGGGCAGCCCGGGCGTCAAAAACTGTCCACAGGGGCAGGCGCGTTCCTGGTGCAGGAGGAGGTAATCAATCGGGCATAAAAAAGGCGTCTGTCGAAAGCCGACAGACGCCTGGGCGTCATCGCGGGACGTCAGACTGTAAAGGATGCCCCACAGCCACAGGTCGTGGTGGCGTTGGGATTTTTGATCAAAAAGCGGGCACCGGCCAGACCGGCTTCGAAGTCCACCGTGGAACCGACCAGATACTGATAGCTCAGCGGGTCGATGACCATGGCGACATCGCCGTTTTCGATGATGGTATCGTCTTCGCCGACGGTTTCTGCAAAATCGAAACCATACTGAAAGCCCGAACAGCCGCCTCCCGTTACGTAGACGCGCAGTTTCAGAGCCGGGTTGTGCTCTTCCTCGATCAGCGTCCTGACTCTGCCTGCAGCAGCATCGGTAAAGACAAGCGGGGTCGGAACAAAGGATTCTGCTCCGCTCATCGCGGCCTCCTTCTGAGATGACACACATGAGATGTGTCAGGAATGGATCAGCCTTGTGACTGTCATGATCACCATTATCGGCACCCCCTCTGTCAATGGTCAACCGACAGGGCTCGGGAGATCATGGGGGCCAGCGGCATAAACAATGATAGGCTGATGCGCGTGGTGTTTCATGACCTCGTCATTCTGCCGCTGGGGAGAGCAAGCTTGCCGCGCCGTTTTCTGGATACATCACGTCTGAATCTTGAAAATTTCCGACGCCAGCTGGCCAGTGTCGACGCCCTGCCACAGCTGTGTCTGCTGGCGGTCATTTCCGGTGCGCTGACCGGACTGATCATGATCGCCTTTCGGGAGTTGATCGAGCTGGGGGCACTGGCGCTGATGCCGGGCGGGGACGCCGAGGCCTTTGAAGCCCTGCCCGTGGCCGTTCGCACGGGACTGCCAATGGCGGCCGTGATCCTGATTGGCCTGGGACTGGGCTGGCAGAAAAAAAGTGCGCGTCGCATCGGCATTACGCACGTGATCGAGCGCTTTTCCTACCATCAGGGCGTCATGGCTCGTGACAACTGGTTCAACCAATGGTGGGTTGGCGTCATCTCGCTGCTGGGCGGACTGTCCGCCGGGCGCGAGGGGCCATCGGTCCATCTGGGTGCTGGCGCCTCGGGCTGGATCGGTCAGCTGCTCAAGCTGCCGCACAATAGTCTGCGCGTGCTGGTTGGCTGCGGCGTGGCCGCCGGTATTTCGGCCTCCTTCAATACGCCCATCGCCGGGGTGATCTTTGCCATGGAAGTGGTGATGATGGAGTACACCCTGACCGGTTTCATGCCGGTCATGCTGGCCTCGGCCACAGGCGCCGTCATCACGCAGCTGCATTTTGGCTCGGCGCCGGCCTTCATGCTGCCCGTTGTCATTCAGCCGCGTCTGCTCGATATCCCCTGGCTTTTGCTCATGGCGCTGGTTATCGGTGTCATGGCCGGGGGCTTTATTCGGCTGGCCTGCATGGGCGACAGATTGACCCGTATCCCCTGGGGCATTCGCATCCTGATCGCGGGCGCGCTGACCGGTGCGGTGGCCGGTGTCTATCCGCAGGTGCAGGGCATCGGCTACGACAGCGTTGACATGATTCTGGCCGGACAGACTGACGTGAACATCCTGCTGGTCCTTGTGGTCGGCAAGCTTTTGCTGACCGCAGTGACCGTGGCCTGCGGCATTCCGGTGGGGATCGTGGGGCCAACACTGGTGATCGGTGCGGCGGCGGGGGCACTCTTTGGTCTCGGGGCCTCGGCGCTTTTACCCTCGATGGCAGGAGAACCCAACCTGTACGTGATGATGGGCATGGCCGCCATGATGGGCGCCGTGCTGCAGGCACCGCTGGCGGCGATCATGGCTCTGCTGGAGCTGACACACAGCCCTGATATCATTTTGTACGGCATGCTGACCGTACTGAGTGCGGCGCTGACCGCACGCCTTCTCTGGCGCACTCAGGGATTTTATGTCATGCCCCGTCAGGGCAGCACTCAGCATCCGCTGCAGCAGCCCCTGATGCAGGCCCTGTCGCGGGTCGGGGTGGGTGCCGTCATGGATCGCAGCGTCACCGTGACCGCGGCCGTGATCAGCCGGGAGCGGGCGCGCAGCATTCTGGACGCTCGACCGACGTGGCTTCTGATCCACCGTCAGAGCGATCAGCAAAAGGCTGACCGCGAGCCGGGCAAGGCGCCACTGGCTCTGCTGGCAGCAGACATGGCGCGTGCAATGGAGGAGAAGGGCGAGGCCGGTGTGGATCAGGAGGACAGCGTCAATCTGCTCGAAATTGCGGGCAAGCGGCTGGAACTGGCGCCCATCGATCTGCAGGCGACGCTTTCAGAGGCCTTTGCGTGCCTTGATGATCAAAGGGTGGATGCTCTGTACGTCAGACACATTACCGCGCCGATGATGCATCGGGTTTCCGGTATCATTACCCGGGAAGCCATTGAAAACTACTATCACTGATGGACATCACCATCAGACACGACCTGACCGACGCGATCGAGGATGAGCCTATGTATGCCTGGGTGCTGGCCCTTCACATCATTTCATTTACCGGCTGGTTTGCCGCGCTCTTTTATCTGCCGCGGCTGTTTATCTATCACGCTCATGCGCTGCGCCAGAACGACGGGCAGGGCTCGACCCGCTTTCAGGTGATGGAGCGCAAGCTTTACGCCGCCATCATGACGCCGGCCATGATCCTGACGCTGATTTTCGGGATCTGGCTTCTGGCGCTTGATTTTCAGTACTACCTGACCGCGGGCTGGTTTTACGTCAAGGCCGTACTGGTCGTGCTTCTGATCGGCTTTCATCATATCTGCAAGGCACACATGAAGCGCTTCGCGGCCGGGACCAATCGTCGCGGCGGCGGCTACTACCGCGTCTTTGGCGTCATCCCGGCGATCCTTCTGATGGCCATCGTCATCCTGTCCGTGGTCAAGCCGTTCTGATGGCCTTGCCCTGCGTGCTGGTACTGGCCGGTCACGACCCGACCGGTGGGGCCGGGCTGATCGCCGATGCCGAGGCCGTTCGCGCCATGGGCGGCTGGGCGTTGACCGTTCCCACGGCGCTGACACGTCAGACGACTGTCGATGTGCAGGCTGTCATGCCGCGCCCGGGCGAGGAAATTCTGGCCACGGCCCGGGGGCTGCTTGAAGACTGTAATGTTCACGCCATCAAGGTTGGCCTGATAGCGGATCTTTCGACGCTCGAGGCGGTGACCACCCTGTGTGCGGCGCATTCGCACCTGCCCATCGTCATCGACCCGGTCCTGAAAGCCGGCGGTGGGCGCGAGCTGTCCGGACAGATCCTGATGGCCGCCATGGCCGAGCGTCTGCTGCCGCTGGCCGATCTGGTCACGCCCAATCTGCAGGAGCTGTCGCGGCTGGCCACGGTGCTTGCAGGAAGCGATCTGCAGGATCAGGCGGTAGCCGACCAGGCAGCGCGGGTGCTGGACTCCGGTGCCAGGGCCGTACTGGCCACGGGTGCAGACATGGCCGAAGCGCGCCAGCAGCCTCACGTGACCCATCAGCTGTATACCCGCAACGGCGTGCAGTCGTGGTCATGGCCGCGTCTGCCGGGCCACTATCACGGCTCGGGATGCACGCTGGCCAGCGCTGCGGCCGCGGCGCTGGCCCGGGGCGATGCGCTGGAAGAGGCCTGCCGGCAGGCACAGCAGTTTACCTGGCAGAGTCTTGAAAGCGCCCTGCGACCCGGTCGCGGCCAGGCCCTGCCCGACCGCCTGATCGGTCGATGTCATTCATTCAACCAGGAGAGCGCCACATGTCCCAGTGGCAGCGAGGACTCTACGCGCTGACCGATGCGCATCTGATGCCGGATGACGCCACACTCATTTATCGGTGCGAGGGCGCACTGGACGCCGGTATTGCGCTGTTGCAGTACCGTGACAAGTCCGGCGATGAAGGCCGTCGCGAACGTCAGGCGCGCGCCCTCAAGGCGCTGTGCGATCAGTATGAGACGCCCTTGATCATCAACGATGATGCCGCCCTGGCCTGGCGGCTGGGTGTTGGCGTCCATCTGGGACGCAGCGACGGCTCGATTGCCCGGGCCCGACAGGTGCTGGGGCCCGATGCCATCATCGGTGCCACCTGTCAGGGCAGCCTCGAATTTGCCGAGCAGGCCGCCGGCGAGGGTGCCAGCTATCTGGCCTTTGGTCGCTTCTATCCCTCACAGACCAAACCCGACGCGCCGCCGGCGGATCTGTCGATTCTGGAGCAGGCGGCAAGGTTCGGCCTGCCGCGAGTGGCGATCGGCGGTATTGATGCCGACAATATCGATGCCACGGTCAGTGGCGGTGCCGATCTGATTGCACTGGTGCACGGGATTTTCGGCCATGAGGACCCCGGTGCTGCGGTTCATCGGCTCAATCAGAGTTTTCATGGTTAGGGTTATCCACACCGGGTTCGATCGGATCCTGAATCACCGGGTGTGGATAAACCGAACCCTGTAGACCACCCTCCGGGCCGGGTCTACCCTTTCTTTTTCCACAGGAGCGCGACGATGGATACCGTTACTTCCGAGACGCTTTTTGCCCGTGCCGGGCAGCGCATTCCCGGCGGCGTCAACTCTCCGGTGCGTGCCTTCAAGGGCATGGGGCGTGCGCCCATGTTCGTATCACGCGCCCGCGGCCCCTACCTGTTTGATGTCGAAGGCAGGCGTTATGTTGACTACGTCGGATCGTGGGGACCGATGATTACCGGTCATGCCGACCCGGACGTGCTGGGTGCCGTGCGTGACCGGCTTGAAGACGGTCTTTCGTTCGGGACTCCCACGGCGGTCGAGACCGACATGGCAGAGCTGATCTGCGAGATCATGCCGTCGATCGACATGGTGCGCATGGTCAACTCCGGCACCGAGGCGACCATGTCGGCGGTCCGGCTGGCCCGCGGCTATACCGGCCGTGACAAGGTGGTCAAGTTCGAGGGTAACTACCATGGCCACGTGGATTCCCTGCTGGTCAAGGCAGGTTCGGGCGCGCTGACCCATGGCGAACCCAGCTCGCCGGGCGTGCCGGCCTCATTGGCCGAGCACACCGTGACGCTCTCCTACAACGATATCGAGGGCGTGCGCGAGTGCTTCCGCGAGATCGGCGACCAGATCGCCTGTGTCATCGTCGAACCGGTGGCCGGTAACATGAACTGCATTCCGCCGGTACCGGGTTTTCTGGAATGTCTGCGCGAGGTGTGCGACGAGGCCGGCGCGGTCCTGATCTTTGATGAGGTGATGACCGGCTTTCGAGTGGCGCTTGGTGGTGCGCAGGCGTTTTACAACGTCACGCCGGATCTGACCTGCTTGGGCAAGATTGTCGGCGGCGGCATGCCGGTCGGCGCCTTTGGCGGCAAGCGGGCCATCATGGAACATCTTTCGCCGCTGGGGCCGGTCTATCAGGCTGGAACGCTTGCCGGCAATCCGCTGGCGATGGCCGCCGGCATTGCGCTTCTAAAAAAGATTCGTCAGCCCGATTTCCACCAGCGTCTGAGCGAGCGGGTCAACACCCTGTGTGATGGCCTCGAGTCGCGGGCGGCTGCCGCCGGTGTGCCGCTGATCACTCATCGCGCTGGCGGCATGTTCGGCATCTTCTTTACCGAGCAGAGCGAGGTCAACGACTTCGCCGCCGCCACCGGCTGTGACGTCGAGCGTTTCCGCGCGTTCTTTACCGCCATGCTGGATCGTGGCATCTACATGGCGCCGTCACCGTTCGAAGCAGGCTTCATGTCCAGTGTGCACGAAGACGAGGACATCAACGCCACGCTCGAGGCGGCCGAGGCCGTGTTTGCCACCATGAGCTGAATCCTGGCGCCCCCCGGGGCGCTTCGTCACGCCCACCGGTCACTGCGGCGGGCGCAATCCCTTTATCGAGCCGGAGTGATCCCCTTGAGTCAGTCACTGATCAGCGCGCTGAGAAGCGGGCGGTTTTTCAATCATGAGGTGTCGAGCCTGCAGGTCTATGAGACCCATATTTCCTGGGTCATCGTGACCGGTGACTACGCCTACAAGATCAAGAAACCGCTGGATTTCGGCTTTCTGGACTTTTCAACGCTGGCACGGCGTCGTCGCTTCTGTGATGACGAGGTACGGCTCAATCGCCGGCTGGCCGGCGATCTTTATGAGCGGGTCGTGCCCATCAGCGGCACCCCCGAGGCGCCGGTGCTGGATGGCGAGGGCGAACCGTTTGAATACGCCATCTGCATGCGTCAGTTCGACAATGCCGGGCTGTTCTCGACGCTGCAGGCCAACGGCGAGCTGACGAGATCGATGATGGATGACATGGTCGATCAGCTGGTCGCCTTTCATCAGCGCGCCGAGCGGGTGTCGCCGGAGAGCCCCTTTGGCTCGGCGGAGGCCGTGAACGCGCCGGTAGTACAGAACTTCGATCAGATCCGGCCGCTGCTGGATGATCCTCAGGATCTGCGCCGTCTCGACGAACTGGCCCAGCGCGCCGAGGAGCTTTATCAGCGCCTGGCGCCGATGCTGTCACAGCGCCAGCGTGACGGCTTCGTGCGGGAAACGCATGGCGATGTGCATCTGGCCAACGTGGTACAGCACCACGGGCGGGCGCTGATCTTTGACTGTATCGAGTTCAACGACGACCTGCGCTACAACGATGTCTGCTGCGAGCTGGCCTTTTTGCTGATGGATCTCGAGGCGCGCGGTGAGCATGCGCTGTCGAGTCACGTGCTCAATCGCTATCTGGAAGGCAGCGGCGATCACGAGCTGGTGCGTCTGCTGCCCTGGTACAAGGCCTATCGGGCCATGGTGCGGGCCAAGGTCGCGCTCTTTCGCCAGCAGCAGCCGGACCTGCATCCGGCGGACCGGGACGCGGCGCTGTCGGACTATCGCAGCTATATCGCGCTGGCCGAGCGCTACAGCGAGATCGATATTCCCTGGCTTTTGATCAGCGTGGGCGTGTCGGGCAGCGGCAAGAGCCGGTTTACCGAACAGGTGGTGCGCTCGCTGGGCGCCATACGTCTGCGCTCCGATGTCGAGCGCAAGCGCCTGTGCCAACTCTCCTTTGATGCCGATTCCGGCTCGAGCGTGGCGGGCGGCATTTACAGCGAGGAGATGACCCGCCAGACCTATGAGCGTCTGGCTACCCTGAGCGGTACGCTGATGGAGGCCGGCTACCCGGTCTGTATTGATGCCACCATGCTCAAGCGCTCACAGCGTGATCGGCTGCGACACGAGGCCGAAAAGCGGGGGCTGGCGGCGCTTCTGATCAGTTTCGAGGCGGATGATGCCACCCTGCGGGATCGGCTACGACGGCGTCGGGATCGACGAGGGGAAGTGTCGGAGGCCGGTATTGAAGTGCTGGATCACCAGCTCGCCTCGCGTGACGCTTTTGGCGAGGATGAGCTGGCTTATCTGATTCATCTGGATACCACGGCCGAGGATGCCAATCTGACGCTGGTGTCGCTGATTCGCGAGCGGCTGCGTCTGAACTGACCGGCGCTGAAAGCGGTGTCGGTCAGGCCGAGTCCCGGCGCGTCCGGGGCGCGGCCACCACGGCGGTGGGCTGCTGGCGCAGCAGGTTGAGCGCCTGGGCCCGGTTTCTCACCTTGAGCTTTCTGAACACGTGATACAGGTGTGACTTGACCGTGTGTTCGCTGATGGACAGGCGATCGGCGATATCCAGATTGCTGGCGCCGCTGTCCAGAAGTCCCAGAATCTCCTGTTCGCGCGGTGTCAGGCTTGCCAATGGCAGCTGCTCGTCATGCTGGCGGTGCCAGTAGGCGCACAGCAGGCGCTCCATCAGCGGGCGCGACAGCCACATCTCCCCCTCGAACAGCTTGCGAATGCCCTTGCTGATCAGCTCCAGCGAATCTCCCCGATAGAAGATGCCGTGCAGCGGCATGCGCATCATCAGTGACACGGCACGGTCCTCATCGCTCATGTTGAAGGCGGTGAAGATGGCCTCGTCGTACTGACCCAGCTGCTGGGTCCAGTCGCGCAGTACGGATTCTTCCAGATGGTCATCATCAAGCAGCGCCACGACACGGCAACCCTTTAGATGCTCGGGCAGCTCTGGAGGTTCATCGGTCGGCAGCTGCTGTACGTGGCAGCCCAGCTGTTGACGGAGATAATCCAGAAACAGCTCATTCTGGGGGCTGCCTTTGGTCACCATGATCAGTGCGGTGTTTGTCACATCCATGAAAGTGGCCCTGGTAACTGGTAAGAAGTATTAAGGCCTTCAGACACCCGATAGCGATCAAAACTGGGGGGTGTGCCAAATTCCGGCGCGCCGGATCGGGCACCCTTCACGCTAAGTAAGATTAAGTAAAAAAATAAACAAAACAACTACTTAAAAGCACTTAAGGTTCAGAGCTGATTAAGCTCTTGCGACTAACGTTCAAGGTCGATTAAACGAAACGCAATAGTGGTTCGTTTGATCGTACCGATAGCCGACGTGACCGGGCACTGAAGATGGTTCCGATTATAGAGCGATCGATTTTTGAATGAGAGCGGTCAAAACGTGCATCTACACCAAATGGCGCATTGTGCACAGGAAATTGCGCTTGGAGATGTATTTGAAACGTACTTGTTACCGTTTCGTAACAAAATAGAGGAGCGCCGGATGCGTTTTGTCGAGAGATTGTTGCTGGAAAATCAGGCCTGGGCCAGTGAAATAAGTCACCGTAGTCCGGAGATATTCGATCGTTTGAAATCCGGACAGTCGCCCGACGTTCTGTGGATCGGATGTTCCGATAGTCGAGTGCCTGCCGAGCAGCTTTGTAACGCTGCGCCGGGTGAAATGTTCATCCATCGTAACGTGGCCAATCGGGTCTGCCCGCATGAAGACGGGTTCATGAGTGTTCTGGAGTTCGCAGTTGCCGTACTGAAGGTCAACCACATTGTGGTGTGCGGCCATCACTGCTGTGGCGGCGTCAAGGCGGCAATGACAGACGAAAATACCGGTCTGGGGCATCTTGATCATCACCTTGAAGCCATCCGGCAGGTGCGTCGGGAAAACGCTGAAACACTGGAAAGCATCCGTGATGAGGGCGAGCGTCTCAATCACCTGGTGGCGCTCAACGTCATGGAGCAGGTGCGTATGCTCAGTGAACTGACGTTGATAAAGGATCAATGGTCAGAGCGTCGTCGGCCTTCCATTCACGGCATGATTTACGCTTTGGAAACCGGTCGGTTACAGGAAATTCATCGGTGGGATGGTGATGAAAATCATACTTTTCTGCGCGATGCAGGCTAACCATCTGGTGGTTTCATCAGTATTTTGCAACAGGAGATCGATGATATGACCAGGGGTTTTTCATTGAAAACGCTGCCGCAGGATTTACCTGCCGGCATAGTCGTCTTTCTGGTCGCCATTCCGCTGTGTCTGGGTATTGCGCTGGCTTCGGGGGCGCCCCCGCTCTCCGGCCTGATCGCCGGTATTGTGGGCGGGCTGGTTGTTTCCCTTTTCAGCGGTTCTTCATTGAGCGTTTCCGGTCCTGCTGCCGGTCTGACCGTGATCGTGCTGGGTGCTGTCGAGCAGATCGGACTGGGGGGGCTGTTTCTGGCCACGGTCATGGCCGGCATATTACAGGTCATCTTCGGATTTCTGAGGCTGGGGAAAATAGGTGCTTTCGTCCCTTCTGCGGTGATCAAGGGCATGCTGGCGGCCATCGGATTGATTCTGATCCTGAATCAGATTCCGCTGGCACTGGGACTTGCGCAGGACAACGATGCTTCCCTGCTGGATGCGGGCGCCCTGATGTCCGGGTTCTCGCCGGTCGCGTTTGCCATTGCCATCATTTCCCTGATCATTCTGGTGAGCTGGGAACAACCTTTCATGCCGGCAGTGATCAAGCGTTTTCCGGCACCTCTGGTGGCGGTGGTAACGGCCATCGTTCTGGATCGACTCGCCGCCGGGATGGGGCTGCCCGGGGCCCTGGGCGAGGAGCAGCGTATCTCGCTGCCCGGGCTGGGGGGACCCGCTGATTTCATCGGACAGCTTCATTTGCCGAGTCTTGATGGTCTATTGACGCCTCAGGTCTATATCACGGCGGTCACGCTGGCGCTGGTGGCCAGTCTGGAAACACTGTTGAGTCTTGAGGCTGTGGACAAGATTGATCCGCTCAAGCGCCACTCGCCCCCGCATCGTGAGCTCAAGGCTCAGGGCATTGGCAATATCGTCAGCGGCATGGTCGGTGGCCTGCCGATCACGGCCGTGATCGTACGCAGTTCTGCCAACGTGCAGGCCGGCGGGCGTACGCGTCTTTCAAGCTTTGTACACGGCATTCTGCTTTTTTGCAGTGTGGCCTTTGTGGCCAGTGCACTGGAATTGATTCCGCTGGCCTGTCTGGCAGCCGTGCTGGTGCATACCGGGTACAAGCTGGCGCGTCCGGCCACGCTTTTGACGCACTATCGACAGGGCTGGCAGCGTTTCATCCCGTTTGTCGTGACCGTGATCGCGATCATGTTCACCAATCTTCTGGAGGGCGTTATCGTTGGCTTTTTGTGCGGCCTCTATTTTCTGGTGCATGCCAACTATCACTCTTCAGTGTCGTTTACGTACCATGATCGCAACGCGCTGCTGCGTTTCCATACGGATATCTCCTTTCTCAACCGGGACAAGGTGCGCAGCTATCTGGATCAGGTCATGGATGGCAGCCATCTGATCATCGACGCCCGAGAGGCGGGATTCATCGATCCGGATATTCAGGAGGACATCGATAATTTCGTCTATTCCTCACACGAGCGCGATATCGTGGTGGAACTCAAACAGGTCAATGGTTTGACGGCCAGCTATCCTGCCCTGCGACCGACACCGCAGGCGGCGTGATGGTCGTGACTGACGCTTTTTGAATTCAAGGCGATCATGACGAGCAAAAGGGGCGCCCCCGGAGTGGATACCGGGGGCGCCCCTTTCATGTCACAACGTCTTGTGTTGCGGGCTCAGGAGCTTGGCGTCGTGCTGCGTGACGCCGGTGGCAGGGGGGCCCCGCCCAGATTCTGGCGTACCCAGTTCATGGCCTGAATGCGGTTGCGCACCTTGAGCTTTCGAAAAATGTTGTACAGGTGCGACTTGACCGTGTGCTCGCTGACAAACAGCTGCCCCGCAATCTCGGTATTGGACGCGCCGGTCCCCAGCAGCCGCAGGATCTCGAGCTCACGATGCGTCAGGCCGTTGGCCGGACGGAAGGCATTGATCTGCTGACGACGATAGAAGCGAATCAGTCGCGTCATCAGGTTACGCGACATCCACAGCTCATTGTTGATCAGCTTGGCAATGCCCTTGCAGATCAGGGCCAGCGAGTCGCGGCGATAAAAGACGCCCTGCAGACGGAAAGTGGTCGCCAGGTTGACGGCCTGATTCTCGTCGGCAAGGTTGAAGGCGGCCAGCGTCAGCGTGGCACTGTCGCTGGCGGCGCTCTCTTCCCAGTGATACATGTCCTTTTCGTTGACATGATCGGCATCCAGCAGCACGACGCGCTGCACGTCATCCTCTTCCGGCACCGGATCGCGCGGCGCCAGGGTTTCCACCTCACAACCGATCCTGTCCCGCACGTACTGCATGAACAGTTCGCTTTGCGGGTTGATCTCGGTCACCAGTAGTACGACTACCTGCTTTTCACTTTCCACGTCACTTTCCACGGTGCCCCCTTGATGCCCGTTCATCAGCTCATGTTGTGACAGCCAACGACGAGGCTTTGCTCAAGCTTACCCTTAAACGGCGTCTGGAGCATCGCTCGGGCAGGCGCTGTTTTGACGGCCATTTCGTTGGTTAACATCACGCTATTTGTAACACGCCAGGTCTACTTCGGTCGGTAAATCCGAAACAATCTGTTCCAGTGTGATGACATGGCGCTTTAAAATACCGTCGTCAATCACACCAAGGGATCATGCCTTATGTCTGCTACACGCTCTCTCGTTGTCGCCAGCAACAACGCCGGCAAGCTACGGGAGTTCCGCGAGCTGCTGGAACCGCTGGCATGGGAGGTGACCTCTCAGGCCGAGCACGGTATATCGGCCGTTGAGGAGACCGGCTTGACCTTTGTCGAAAACGCCCTGCTCAAGGCACGTGCTGCCTGCCTGGGCAGCGGGCTGCCGGCACTGGCCGATGATTCGGGACTGGCCGTCACGGCGCTGGGCGGTGCCCCGGGCATCTATTCGGCACGCTACAGCGGCGCGCAGGGCGATGACCGGATCAGCAACGACAGAGCCAACAACGACAAGCTGCTCAAGGCGCTGGCCGACGTCCCCGAGGGCCAGCGTGGCGCGCATTATCACTGCGTGCTTGTCTATATGCGCCATGCCGAGGATCCGGTGCCCATTATCGTTCAGGGCAGCTGGCCGGGAGAAATCCTCTCCCTCCCGCGTGGCGAGGGCGGCTTTGGCTATGACCCCCTGTTCTGGGTACCCGAGCAGGGCCTCAGCGTGGCTGAACTCTCGTCAGAGCTCAAGAACCGGATCAGCCATCGCGGTCGCGCGCTTGCAGCCCTGCTCGAGCAGCTGGAGCGCTGATGCTGTCCCTGCCGCCTCTGGCACTATATATCCATGTCCCATGGTGCGTGCGCAAGTGCCCCTACTGCGATTTCAACTCGCACACGCTGACCCGGGCGCTGCCTGAAGCGGCCTATATCGATGCCCTGCTGGCCGATCTGGACGCCGAGCTGCCCGACGTCCAGAACCGGGCGCTGACGTCGATTTTTATCGGCGGCGGCACGCCCAGTCTGATCAGCGGCGAAGGCTATCAAAGGCTTCTGGCCGGTATTGGCGAGCGCATGGCGCTGGCACCGGATATCGAGGTTACCCTGGAAGCCAATCCGGGCACCTTCGAGCGCGAGCGCTTTGCCGATTTTCGTCGCGCCGGCATCAATCGCCTGTCGGTGGGGGTGCAGAGCTTTGACAACGACGCGCTGAAGCGGCTGGGACGCATCCATGACGCCAGCGAGGCCGTCAGGGCCATTGCCACGGCGCGCGAGGTCGGTTTCGACGACATCAACATCGATCTGATGCACGGCCTGCCGGGTCAGAACATGGCCAGTGCGCTGGCTGACATCGATCAGGCGCTGGCACTTTCACCCTCGCATCTTTCCTGGTATCAGCTCACGCTTGAGCCCAATACGGCTTTTTATTCACAGCCGCCGACGCTGCCCGAAGAGGATGTACTCGCCGACATTCAGGACGCCGGGCAGGCGCGCCTGGAGGCGGCGGGCTTTCAGTGCTACGAGATCTCGGCGTGGTCACGCCCGGGAAACGAGGCGCGCCATAACCTGAACTACTGGCGCTTTGGTGACTATCTGGGCATCGGCGCCGGTGCCCATGGCAAGGTCTCACGACCCGGGGCTCAGGGACTCGACATCGAGCGGCGCTGGAAAACCCGTCAGCCCGACACCTATCTGGCTCGCCATCATGACCCGCGCGGATTTCTGGCCGGCCATCGCCTGCTGTCGCGCGATGAGCGCGGGCTCGAGTTTTTGATGAACGCTCTGCGCCTGAGCGACGGCGTGCCCAGTGCGCTCTGGCAGCAGCACACCGGGCTCGACGAGACGCGTCTGGACGCTCACACTGAAGCCCCCATCGCTCGCGAGCTGATGTTTGAGACACGCTCGCGCATTCAGGCCACGCCGCTGGGACGCTTGTTTCTCAACGATTTGCTGGCGCTGTGCGATGATTCGGTTCTGGCTCGTTCATGACGGGCCTTGCGGCGCGGCCATCACGGCTTCGCCGGTTCAGGAAGTTACGGGGCCATGCCCCGCACGGTATTCACAGGAGAGCAGGACGTGAAGAAAAGCATCTGGATGGCGGCACCACTGGCCGTGGTCATG
Source organism: Kushneria avicenniae (assembly GCF_900112585.1). Taxonomy (GTDB): domain Bacteria; phylum Pseudomonadota; class Gammaproteobacteria; order Pseudomonadales; family Halomonadaceae; genus Kushneria; species Kushneria avicenniae. The sequence goes on from NZ_FOLY01000003.1 coordinate 511,781, forward strand.
GCCGCCACGGGCTGTACCACTACCAACCCCTACACCAACGAGCAGCAGACCTCGAGTCTGGCCAAGGGCGCGGGCATTGGCGCACTGGTCGGCGGCGTGGCCGGTGCGACCAAAAGTGGCAACCACCGTCTCGACAAGACCCTGATCGGTGCTGCCGTGGGTGCGGCTGCCGGTGGCGGTGTCGGCTACTACATGGATGCCCAGGAAGCCAAACTGCGTCGTGAGATGCAGGGCACGGGTGTCAGCGTCAATCGCGTGGGTGATCAGATTCAGCTCAACATGCCCAGTGCCATCACCTTCGGCAGCGATTCCAGCGAGCTGTCCTCGCAGATTCATGCCCCGCTGGATGGCGTCATCAAGGTGCTCGGCGAGTATCCTGATACCCTGGTCAACATTGCCGGCTATACCGACTCGACCGGTGCCGCGGCCTATAATCAGCGCCTGTCCGAGCTGCGCGCCCAGGCGGTGGGCAACTATCTCGCCCGCGGCGGGGTCAATTTCAATCGCCTGATCATACAGGGCTACGGCGCCAGCAACTACGTGGCCAGCAACGATACGCCCGAAGGGCGCGCGCAGAACCGTCGCGTGACCGTCACGCTGGTACCCAACGGCAACGGCTGATCCCCTGCCCGGCCCTGCTGCCGGCCATATCATCGCCGCAGTCCCGTGACTGCGGCGATGTTCCTTCAAGGAGCGAGCGTGCTTTCCTATCAACATGCATGGCATGCCGGCAACTTTGCCGACGTGCACAAGCATCTGGCCCAGTTCGCGCTGATCGAGCGCCTCACGGAAAAGAACTCGGCGCTGAGCCTGATCGATACCCATGCCGGACGCGGGTACTACCCGCTCTCGGTCACCGAGACTGCAAGGCTTGGCGAGTACCGCGACGGCGTCTTACCACTGTGGCAGGCCCGCGAGCAGCAGATGGGCCTGATCAGGCGCTGGTGCAACGCGCTGGCAACGCTTCAGGAAGACGCCACTACGCTGTCCTGCTATCCGGGCTCGCCCTGGTGGTTTGCCCGCACCATGCGCGCCAACGACCGTCTGACCCTCTATGAGCTGCATCCCGGCGAGCATCGTCATCTTGAGGATAGCGTTCTCGAAACGCCCCACGTCCGAAGGCTCAGGCGCGACGGTCTGGAGGGACTGGTGCACCAGCTGCCGGTGCGCACCCCGCGGCTGTGCGTGCTGATTGATCCCTCCTACGAGGTGAAGGACGAATACGAAATGGTTGCCTCGACGCTTTCACAGGTCGTGCGTCAGATGCGCCATGCCATCGTGCTGATCTGGTATCCGCTGCTGGGTGATCATCGCCATCAGCGTCTGCTGGACGGCATTCGCTCGCGCGGTATTGCCAAGGTGTGGCGCAGCGAGCTGACCCGCCGTGGGGAGGGCAATGAGCGCGGCCTTCAGGGATCGGGGCTTTTGATGCTCAATCCGCCCTGGCAGCTGGAGACGCAGCTTGATGAGGCCTTCAACGCGCTGGCCACGCTGTACGGTGACGGCGCCTCGCACGTCAGCGACTGGTGGATGCCGGAAACCCTCTGATTGCGGCGTCAACGAGACAAAAAGGGCCCGCCATGGGTAATGGCGGGCCCTTGTCATGTCAAACCTGTCATTTCAAATACGGCCTGACACCGCAGCGGTTCAGGGCGAGGCGGTCGGCGCCGTGCGCGTTGACGTGCGACCGGACGCGGCGTCGCTGCGGGAAGCCATCTGCTCCTGACGGGTAATTTCGGTGGCGATCTGCTCGCCTACGCGCTCCCAGCCCTGTGACAGGGTGCGCACCAGCGCCGGATAGCCATCGTCTTCCAGCGGGCGCTGCAATTCGAAATGCCGCTGGCTCAGCAGGCTGCCGCCGGCATCGCGCAGCTGATACTGGCCGGCCAGCACCGCCATGCCGTCATAGCGGCCCTGAAACTGCGACAGCGTGACTCGCACACCGGTGTCGGCGCGATCGCCGGCCAGCGTTTCGCCCAGCACGCGATGATTACGCAGCCGTTCGCTCAGCGTGCGCTGCAGGCTGCGGGTGAGCTGAGCGCTCAGGCTGTCGGCCCACAGGTTGGTCTGCGCCTCGTTTACCTCGATATCGCTGGTCTGATAGACCACGCCCTGGCCGTCGAGATAGTCCGCCAGCCGTACCGAGGAGACCGCCACCGTCGGCGCGCTCTCCGGCAGCGACACCCCGGATGTGGCGGATCGCTGATCGGCTACCGGCAGGGTATAGCGGTGAAACTCGGTGGCCTGACCGGCACAGCCGGCCAGCGCTGTCAGTGTCACCAGTGCGGTGCCGCGACGGGACGCGTTGAGAAGTTGCATCATCATTGGCGGGCCCTCGGTTGCGGATCCTGAATCTCGCCGCGATTAAAAATCAGCGAATTGGGTTTCTCGCTGATGGTGCGCGCCGCCGGCTGCAGCGAGCGCATCAGCTGTTCAAGACTTCTCAGTGTCGAGGTCAGCTCGCCATAGGCCGGTGCCTCGCTTGAATAGCTCGACAGCGTCTGCTCGATGCTGCGCAGCGTACGCTGAACGTCGCTGGGCAGGCCACGGGTGCTCTCGTCGTCGAGCACCTCATTGAGGCTGCTGGCGGTGTCGTTGAGCTCGTTGAGCAGCGATTCGGAGCTGGCAAGCGTGGCATCCAGGCGGTTCAGCGATGACTCCACCGGCAGATTATTGAGCTTGTCGAGCAGGCCGGTCACTTTCTGCTCGATCTGGGCAAAGCTGCCGGGCTCGCTGGGGAACACGGTCACACCGTTGTACTCCGTGAGTTTCTGCTCGGGCGGATTGTCAACGAAGTTGGTATCCACGAAGAGCGCCCCGGTGAAGAGATTGCCGGTCTTGAGCGAGGCGCGCAGGCCGTTGTCGAACATGGCCTTGATGCGCGCGCGCCATTCCTTGATCGACGCCTCGTTGACCTGCGCCTGCAGGCGCTGCGGCTCGATGCGGATCAGTACCGGAATGCGAAAGCCCTCGACCTGGTTTTCCTGCAGCAGATCGATGCGGTAGGGCACGGTATCCACGGTGCCGATCCGCACGCCGCGATATTCGACCGGTGCTCCGCGGGAGAGCCCGCGCACGGTGTCATCGATCATCACCACATAGCGCAGATAGTGGCTGAAGCTGCCCTGCAGAGCATTTTCTTCATCGCTGTACAGGGAGAAGACCATATCGCTGTTGGCGCCGATCGGCTCGCCCGGTGGAATGTCCTCCGGGACGCCAAAGGTGACCCCGCCACTGACCAGTGACTCCAGCGAGCCCAGCCCCAGCGAGAATCCTTCCGAATTCAGATCGAAATTGATGCCGGAGGCCAGCCAGAAGCGGGTGTTGGTGGTGACCAGATCCTCGTAGGGCTCCTGAATGAAGAGCTGATAGTGCACCACCCGATCTTCGGTATCGAACTCGAGGTTCTCGACCCGACCCACGGTGAACCCCTGAAACAGGACCGGGTCGCCCACGTTGAGCGAGCCGGCGGCCGCGCTGGTCAGATGCAGGCGCAGCCCCTTGGCATCCGGCGGGGCCACCGGCGGCTGCTCGAGCATCTCGAAGCTGTCCTGCTCCTGGTCCGAATTGCCCGGCTGCAGCTGGATATAGGCGCCCGACAGTACGGTGTTGAGGCCACTGATGCCCTCACGGCCGATACGCGGCTTCACCACCCAGAAGCGAGTGTCGTCATTAAGCAGCCGGCCGGTGCCCGGGTTCATGCGCGCCTTGATCACGGCGTGTGAGGTGTCCTCGGAAAGCGATACCGAGGTGACCTCGCCGACGTCGACGTTGCGCGCCTTGATCATGGTGTTGCCGGCATCGATGCCTTCGGCGTTGTTCATGATCAGCGTGATCTCCGGCCCGCGCGAGGCCAGCGTGTGATAAAGCATCCACCCGCCGATCATCAGCGCGATCAGCGGGATCAGCCAGACCGGCGAGATGTGACGATGCTTCCTTCGTTGCGCGGTGGTCCCGGTCTCGCTCATTGCCCCATGTCCTGTGCTTTCCCTGCAACCACCGGCTGAAGGGAGAATGTGGATATGTTGTCGTGTTCAGGGTCGTTTTTGTCAGAAACGTCGTATTCAAGGTCGGCATGATCGGCGGCGTCCCAGATCAGGCGCGGGTCAAAGCTCATCGCCGCGATCATGGTCAGAATCACCACGGCGCCGAAGGCAATGATGCCGGGCTCGGCAGAGACGTGCATCAGCACGCCCAGCTGCACCAGCGCGGCCAGCAGGGCGACCACGAAGACATCGATCATCGACCAGCGGCCGATGAATTCGGTGATGCGATACAGGGTCATGCGCACCTCGGGCCGCCAGGGCTGTGGCCGCCCCACCTTGATGCACAACCAGAAAAGCGCCAGCAGCTTGGCCACCGGGATGACCACGCTGGCCAGAAAGATGATGGCGGCAATGGGGTAGTCGCCATGATCGAGCAGCAGCAGTACTCCGCCGATAACGGTTTGGGTGGTGGTCTCGTTGAGGCTCGACACGGTCATGATCGGCAGCACCATGGCCGGAATGTAGAGCAGTACCGAAACCACCAGCAGCGCTAGGGTCTTCTGGACGCTGTGGCGACGGCGCATGTGCAGTTTCTCGCCGCAGCGCCGGCAGTAGCACGGCTCGTGATGATGGTAGTCGTTGACCGTGCCGCATACCGGACAGCCTGCCAGCTTCTGGCTCACCGCGGTACGGCCCGTGGTGGCATGGGCCGGCGGCGTTGGCTCCGGCGCCATGACCTGCCAGAGCCAGTCACGATCCACGCTGCGCGTGATCAGAAGCATCAGCACCACAAACAGACAGAAGGCCCAGAAGGAGACGCCAAAGCCGATGCTGGCCAGCGACAGGATCTTGACCAGGCTTACCAGCACGCCGATCAGAAACACATCGGCCATCATCCAGTGCTCGATATGGCGCAGGGTGCGCAGCATCAACATACCGCGTGGCGGTCTTCGATCCAGTAACAGTGCCGTGTGTATCACGATCACCATCCCCAGATAGAGCATTGGCAGCAGCAGCAATACCATCCACAGCACTACCGCCAGCAGGGTGTAGTTGCCGGTTGAGAGAATGGCCACGGCATCCGTCAGGCTGATGGCACGCTCGATACCGCGTGCAGAAAACGAGATGAACGGAAAGGCCAGCGAGGTCACCAGCGCCACAACCGCTGCGATGGCGAGTGCCAGCGACTGCTGGGCCGGCGCGCGCTTGCGGGCCATCAGCTCGTGCTGACAGCGCGGGCAGCGGGCACTTTCCGAACACGCCAGCGGCGGTACGGCACTGACCAGATCGCACTCGTGACAGACCCGCAGCGGCAGTGAGGACACGGATGGCGTGGCGATGATTCTCTCCGAATTCGGTTCGGGGCGATGGGGTGGCGGATGCCGGTCGTGACCGTCCGGTCACAACAGTATTAATACCTGTCAATCATAGCCTGTCACGACGATCAGGCCCTGTCACGACTGACCGGATATGTCACGCTCCCCGGATCCGGTCGTGGCGGATAAACATTCATCGTGGTATGTAAATAGCATCGACAGCCCCTCACGGCAAGACATCGAATGGTGATAAATCGTGGCATCAGCCATTGACGGCCGGGGACTGATGCCAGAGACGATAATAGTCACCGCCCGGGTTTTCGAGCAGCTGCCGTGGAGCTCCGCGTTCGGTGATATGACCGGTCTGCATCACCACGACCTCGTCGGCGCCGGCGACGGTGGAGAGTCGATGGGCCACCACCACCATGGTCACCCGGCCCTTGAGAGCCGCCAGCGCCCGGTTGAGGCGCGACTCGGTCAGGCTGTCGACGCTGGCGGTGGCCTCATCCAGCAGTAGAATGCGCGGCTGACGCAACAGCGCCCGGGCGAGTGCCAGCAGCTGACGCTCGCCGGTGGAGAGCGTTAGTCCCCGCTCACCCAGCGGGGTTTCAAGTCCATCGGGCAGGCGGTCGATCAGCTCGCGCAGCTGGGCTTCATCGATGGCACGGGCCATGGCGGACTCATCCGCTTCGATCCCCATAAGCAGGTTGTCGCGAAGCGTGGTCGATCGAATGAAGGGCTCCTGCGGCACGCTGGCCATCACCGTATTGATCACCGATGGCGCCAGCGTCTCGATGGGGCGACCATCCAGCAGCAGTCGACCACCGGTCACCGGTTGCAGGCCGCCCAGCAGGTCCAGCAGGGTAGATTTACCACTGCCGGTAGGGCCGACCAGTCCGATGAAGCGGCCTTCGGGAATCTCGAGCGTGATGTCCTCAAGCGTATGACGCTCGGCGCCGTGATGGCGGAATGTCAGCGACTCGAGTTGGTAGTCGGCCGATTCGATCGCCCGGTGATCGTTGCCGCTGGCGGCCCGGGGGCGGTCCAGCAGTGACAGCAGCCGTGTACCGGCCACGCCCGCCTGCTGAAAGATGTTAAAACGCTGGGTGATTTCGATCAGTGGTTCGGACACGCGCCCCAGCCAGGTCACGAAGGCGTAGAGCACGCCGATTTCCGCCCCGTCCACCAGACTGTCGGCGCCGTAACCGATCAATAGCGCGGCCAGAATGATCACACCCACCAGATCCAGCGCCGAGCGCAATAACAGCGCCGAAATACGGATGGTATGCAGCCGGGCATGATATTGCGCCACGTTGAGGTCGTGATATCGCATCCGAAAACGCTCGGTCTGATTGAAGGCCTGCAGCACGCTCATGCCGCCGATCGCCTCGTTGATGCGGGCATTCTGCCCCGCACGCAGGCGGCGCACCTCCATGGCGGCCGGGCCGCTGACGCGCTGATAGCCCCAGATGATCACGGCCGCCACCGGAATCAGGGTGGCAGCAATCAGCATCAGCTTTATATCCATCAGCGCCATGGCGATCAGGATGCCGATCAACAGCATCAGGTTTTGCAGGACGGTGGCCAGAAACTCGACGTAGAGCTCGCGCAGGTCATCGGTGTCATTGGTCACCCTTGCCACCATTTCACCGGTAGGGGTGGCGTCATGGACGTGCTGGGGTAAATGCATGACGTGGCGAAAGACGCGCCGGCGCAGGGCATGCACGGCGTCCAGCGCAATGCGGGCAAAATAGAGCGTTTGCAGATAGCGTCCCAGCGCGGCCAGTCCCTGACTGACGACATACAGCACCAGCAGCAGGGCCAGCGGTTCAACGCGCAGATCCCGCGGCACCAGATAGGTATCGATGTAGTGCTTGATCAGCCAGGGGCCCAGCACATCCATGGCGGTGGCGGTCAGCAGCAGTATAAAGGCCAGCAGCAGACGGCGACGATCGCGCATCAGTGGCTGCAGCATCAGTGCAAGCAGGCGACGGTTGATCATGATCGCGTCCCCTCGCTGCGAATCTGCTGTTCCTGCCACAGTCGGGCGTAATGGCCGCCCTGGGCCAGCAGCGACTCATGCCGTCCCTGTTCGACGGCGTGCCCCTGATCCAGCACCACGATATGATCAGCGTGGCGCACGGCCGACAGCCGATGGCTCACGATCAGGCAGGAGCGGTCGCGCTCGGCCTCTAGGGTGGCCAAAAGCTCCTGTTCGGTGGTTTGATCCACAGCCGAGAGCGTGTCATCCAGCAGCAGGATGGGGGCCGGGGAGAGCAGTGCGCGTGCCAGGGCGACCCGCTGGCGCTGGCCGCCGGAAAGGGTGACGCCGCGTTCCCCGATGCGGGTGTCGAGGCCATCGGGCAGGCGTTCCAGGTCCGGTCCGAAGGCCGCTGCCGTCAGGGCCGCCCGGATGTCTTCTTCACTGGCGTGCGGGACCCCCAGCGCCACGTTCTCGCCCAGCGTGGCGGCAAAGAGATACGGGTCCTGAGGGACATAGGCATACATCGAGCGCAGGGTGCCGAGCTGATAATCGCTCAGGGATTGCTCACCCAGCGTCAGTTTGCCGTGTGTCAGCGGATACTGGCGCAGCAGCAGGCGAATCAGGGTCGACTTGCCGCTGCCGATGGCGCCGACAATGCCCACGCTGGCGCCCGGAGCAACGGTGAGGCTCAGATCAAAAAGTGCTGGTGTGTTCGCCAGTGGATAGGTAAAGGTCTCGATGTGGATGTGAAGCGCCGGTGAGGATACCCGGGTCAGCGTGCCCTCATCGCTGATGGTCTCGCGCTCGTGAAAGAACTCGGTCAGGCGTCGCGCGGCGGCTTCACCGCGCTGAAGAATATTGAGACACCAGCCCAGCGCAAACATCGGCCATATCAACTGGACCAGATACAGCGTAAAACTGGTCAGTTCTCCCAGCGTGATGGCATCACTCAAAAAGCGCCAACTGCCGGCCACGATGGTCGCGAGCGTCGCGCTGCCCAGCGCCAGAAAGACCACCGGGTCGTAGCGCGCCTCCATGCGCTGCACCTGATAGTTGGCGCGGGCGTGGGCCTCGGCGCGTCGATCAAAGTCTTCGATCTCGTCTTCGATCATCGAGTGCTGGCGCAGCAGTCGCAGTCCGGCAATCGCTTCCTGGGTGCGGTCGTTGAGCGCGGAAAAACATTCCAGCGATTGACCGAAATAGCCCTGCACCCGGCTGGCGACCCGATAGAAACCCCAGGCCATGAAGGGAAAGGGAATCAGTGCGATCAGCGCCAGTGGTGCATCGATCACGAACACCATCATCGCCAGCACCAGGATCATCGTCAGCGCCCCATCCACGCTTGCCAGCACCCCTTCACCGGCAGCGACTTCAACGGCATCGATGTCCTGTGTCGAGCGCGCCAGCAGATCCCCACTGCGGCGCTGCTGGAAAAAGCCCGGGTCCAGCCGGGTCAGCTTTTCATAGAAGCGATCGCGCAGGGCCACGCCCAGCTGATAGGACGCGCCAAAGAGCAGCATGCGCCACAGATAGCGCAGCCCATACATCGCCAGTGCCACCGCAACCAGTATTGCGGTACTGCGCCACAGACCGGGCATGTCGACACGGCCTTCGTTGAGGGCATCGATGATGCGACCGGCCCACCAGGGCAGTGCCATGTTGAGAAGCCCCACCATCAGCAGCACCGTGATGGCCAGCAGGTAGGCGCGACGGTGGGTGTTCAGAAAATCGAGCAGTAGTCGGCGCAGCGCCATGAACGTTGGATCGGACCAGAAAGTTGAAAGGGAGAAGGCACTTCCCGGGCAGTGTAACAAAGGGGCACGCCTTCAGGCGGTTTATCCGGTCATTGAGACGTGGAATTCACGTTGTTCACACTCCTGACGACCATTACGCTATGGCGCTCGATACCTTGAGGATGGGGTCTTGTCGACCACAATGAAACTTGCCTGGGGCAGCCTGCTGGTGGGCTTCTCGGTCCTTGGGCTCAAGACACTGGCTTATGCGCTGACCGGTTCGGTGGCCCTGCTCTCGGATGCGCTTGAAAGCATGGTCAATGTGGTCACGGCCGTGGCCGCGCTGATCGCCATTCGGGTGGCCGCCATGCCGGCCGATGACAATCATCCCTATGGCCATCACAAGGCAGAGTTTTTCAGCGCCGTGCTGGAAGGCGTGATGATCATCATCGCCGCGCTGTTGATCCTGCGCGAGGCCATCACCGGCATCATGGATCCGCAGCCGCTCGAGCTGCCGGCCCTGGGGATCGTCATCAGTCTGGCGGCCACCGTGATCAATGCTGTCTGGTCGCGCGTGCTGATCCGGGTGGGCCGGCGCGAGCGTTCACCGGCACTGGTGGCTGACGGGCGCCATCTCCTGACCGACGTGGTCACTTCGGGTGGTGTTGTCGTGGGGGTGGTGCTGGCCATGACGACTGGCTGGTGGCTGCTCGACCCGCTGGTGGCGATTATCGTGGCCGTCAATATTCTCTGGTCGGGCGCAAAAGTGATTCAGGAATCCCTGAGCGGTTTGATGGATGAAGCCGTATCGCCCGATACTCTGGAGCTGATCCACCACGTCATCGCTATCACCGGGGAGGGCGCCGTCGAGGCGCACGACGTGCGGACCCGCCATGCCGGGCGCGCCACCTTCGTTGATTTTCATCTCGTGGTTCCCGGTGAAACCACGGTGTTTCATGCCCACGAAATCTGCGACCGTATCGAGGCCGGGCTTCGTCAGGCACTGGGTGAGGTGCGCATCACCATCCATGTAGAGCCCGAGCACAAGGCCGAGCACAAGGCCGCCGATATTGTCTTTGACTGACCCGACATCGTTTTTTATCAGCCCACCGGTCTACGGCACCCGGTGCAGCCACGCTGCATCCTGAAACCTTGATTCAGCCAGCGCCTGCGCCGCGACCATCTCATCCGAACGGACATCGTCAGGCGTGAGGGTAAAACGCGCCCCAAAGGAGGCCGCCATGCGTTCGATGATGGCCTCGCGTGACAGGCCGGTCTGGCGGCGCAGTGGATCGACCCGCTTGCCGGCGCTGGCAGTGCCCTTGTCCGAGAGCTTTTCACGGCCGATGCGCAATACCTGCGTCATGCGCTCGGCGTCAATGTCGTAGGCCATGGTGACATGATGCAGCACCGCGCCATTGAGACGCTTTTGCGCCGCGCCGGCAATCTTGCCCCCTTCCGAGGTGATGTCGTTGATCGGGACGTACCACGCTCGAATGCCCATGTCGCCCAGGGCCTGAATGACCCACTCATCGAGAAAGGCGTAGCTTTCGACAAAAGAAAGGCCCTCGACCAGCGTCTCCGGCACGATCAGCGACCAGGTGATGGTGTTGCCGGGCTCCACGAACATGGCGCCACCACCGCTGATGCGCCTGACCACATCAACGCCGAGTTCATGAGCAGCGCCCATGTCGACTTCATTGGACAGCGACTGGAAGCTGCCAATGATGATGGCCGGACGATCCCACTCCCACACGCGCAGGGTCGGGCCGCGCCGGCCGGCAGCGACTTCATGGGTCAATACTTCATCAAGTGCCATGTGCAGCGCGGGTGATTCGGCGGCACGATGGATCAGACCAAAGGTGTGGTCCGTCCAGGAGGACGCCCTGGCCAGTGCCCGGCGTACAACGGTGGCGATGGCCGGCACAGAGATGCCCACCATGGTGGTGCCTTCCGGCAGCGCCCGTTGAATTCGCTCGGTCAGTTCTCCGGCACTCAGGGAAACGCTGGCGCCTGTCAGGGCCTGGTCGATGGCATCAAGTGCCTCATCGGGTTCAAGAAAAAAATCCCCCGACAGACGCACCGAGGAGAGCCGGTCCTTATCGAGGACAAGATCGACCACCAGCAGTTTTCCGCCGGGGACCTTGTATTCGCCGTGGCGTGACTCTGCGACCATAGTCTAAAATCCCGGTTCGATTCGATATTCCGGGCAGTATAACCGGTAGCCGGTTCTGAGCCGCTGTCGCTGTGTCCGATTCCCTGATCCATATATTGATCCCTTGCCCACGCGGTGCTGTCACCGGGTGCGATGAGGATCGTTTGTCAACGTGCGAGGCATCATGGTTCGTCACACCCATCCACTGCTTGTTCTTCTGGCACTGGCGACCGGTGGCTTTGCCATCGGGACCACCGAGTTTGCCACCATGAGTCTGCTGCCCTTCATTCAGCATGACATGCACATTGATCCTTCCACGGCCAGCCATGTTATCAGTGCCTACGCGCTGGGGGTGGTGATTGGCGCGCCGGTGATCACGGTACTGGCGGCCCGTATCGATCGTAAATGGCTGCTGCTGATACTCATGGCGCTGTTTGCGCTGGGTAACGGCCTGAGCGCACTGGCGCCGAATTACGGCTCGCTGGTGATCTTTCGTTTTCTCAGCGGTCTGCCGCACGGTGCCTATTTCGGGCTGGCAGCGCTGATGGCAGCGTCGGTTGTCGCCAGTGGCAAGCGCACGCGTGCTGTGGGTATGGTGATGCTGGGTCTGACAGTGGCGACCATTGTCGGTGTGCCCATGGCGACCTGGCTGGGCAACGCTGTCGGCTGGCGCTGGGGGTACTGGCTGGTGACGGCGCTGGCCCTTCTGACCGTCTCCATGATTGCGCTGTTTGCGCCCAGAACCGGGGTGGCCAGTGAGCACAGTGCCAGGGGCGAGCTGCGGGCACTGAAAAACAGCGCCGTACTGCTGACACTGGCCATTGGCGCCGTGGGTTTTGGCGGCATGTTCTCGGTCTATACCTACCTGACCTCGACACTGGATCTGGTCACGCAGATGTCGTCGGCCAGCATTCCGCTGGTGCTGGCCGTATTTGGCCTGGGCATGACCATCGGCAACGTCGTTATACCGCGCTTTGCCGATCGTTCACTGATGCCGACGGCCGGTGGTCTGCTGATCTGGAGTGCACTGGCGCTGGGCGCGTTCCCGCTGGTGGCGGGAAACCCATGGCTGATCACCATTGATGTGTTCTGCATCGGCATCGGTGGGGCACTGGGTACCATTTTGCAGACCCGGCTGATGGATGTGGCCGGTGAGGCGCAGAACATGGCCGCTGCGCTCAACCACGTGGCCTTCAACATGGCCAATGCCCTCGGTCCCTGGCTGGCCGGTCTGGCACTGGCGCTGGGCTTTGGTTTTCGCTCGACCGGTGTGGTGGGCTGTTTGCTGGCGCTGGGTGGTTTTGCGATCTGGATGCTGGCGCGCCGTCAGGAAAAACGCGCCCGGGCGGTTTGATTCAAGCCTCGTGGCCGTATTCCATAAACCGCCGCACTCTATAAATACAGCCGTCCTTCCCCGATGATCACGGCCGTTCCACCGACGTGGACGGCCGTGATCTGCTGGTCGGCCCGGTCGACCAGTACCGCGATGCGGCCGGGTCGGCCCATCTCGATTCCCTGCATGATCGTGTATTCCAGCGTACCGTCGTCTGATGACTGCTGTGCCAGATAGCCGGCCAGCGGTGCGGCGGCACTGCCGGTGGCGGGGTCTTCCGGTGTTCCTGTCAGAGGCGCCAGCATGCGCGTGCGCACCCGGCGATCCGCCAGGCGGACGTAAAGATACAGTGAGCTGGTCTCCATTCCGGAACAGCAGGCGCGCAGTACGGTGGTATCCACCTGTGCGCAGGCCAGCGCGTCGAGATCGGTCAGCTCAATGAGATGAAAGGGCGAGCCGCAGGAACCTATAACCGGCTCGCTCGCGATGGTTGTCTCCGAAAGCCCCAGAAGGTGTGCCGCGTCAGCTTTTGACAGCCTGTCCTTTTGAAAGGCAGGCAGCTCAGGCGTACTGAGCCAGGCGTTGTCGCCGTCAAAACGGATGGGCACATCGCCTGCCTTTTCGCGCAGAACCAGCGGTGTCTGATCGTCATGCCAGCCAATCTCACGTAACAGCCAGGCCGTGCCAATGGTGGGATGCCCGGCAAAGGACAGCTCCTGAAGCGGCGTAAAGAGGCGCAGGTCGAACACGCCCGGCATGGCGGTGGCGGTCACGAACACGGTCTCTGATAGATTGAGTTCGCGGGCCACGCGCTGCATGGTCTGTTGGTTCAGGGCGCCGGCCTCGGGAAACACGGCTAGTGGATTGCCCTGAAAGGAGGTCTCGGTGAAGACATCGAGCAGGATGTAATTGAAAACGACGTCATCCGAATCGAATACGTGATCAAGCGGCATAACTATTCCACGAGCATAGCCGATGAAAGGACACGCAATGTTTCATGTATGTCGCACTCATTTTTGTGATAAAGGACATTTGCTAATATAAATTATAAAGTCGATCTGGTTGTTCTTTGGACAACATCTTTCTAGGGGACGCTAGATAGAATGAGCCGAAAACCGCAAATTTTAAGCTTTTTCAAGTTTCATTAACCCATGGTTCGGCGCTCTCGTGGGCAAGTGCACCAGTTGGCTCCTAAACCGTATAAGCTTACACTACGCCCTGACAAATCTTGTTCCGAGCAGCAGTCATGGTCACCACTTACGCCAGAATCAACCCAGATATCCTAATCTGGGCCCGGAAGCGGTCACAACTTAGTGTGTCTGCTCTGGCATCCAAGTTAGGAGTGCCAGATGACAAGCTCGATGCTTGGGAGCGAGCGGAGAAATCGCCGACTTTCAAGCAAGCTCAGGATTTTGCCGCCAAAACCCATATTCCGTTTGGCTATCTCTATCTGAAGCAGCCTCCGGAAGAGACGTTACCGTTACCAGATCTTCGGACTGTCGATGGGCATCATCATGACCGACCTTCTTCCGAGCTTATCGAAATGGCTCAGATTGTTCTGAGACGGCAGGAATGGTATGCGGAGTATCTCCGAGACCAAGGCGTGAAACGCAACCCATATGTTGGTCGGTTCACTACTCGCTCTAATATCCATGATGTGGTCCAGGACATGCGGCAAGTTTTCGGTATACCAGCTTATCCCGAGCGAGGTAATTGGGAAGATTACTGGCGCTTACTCATCCGCAAAATCGAAGAGGCGGGCATCCTAGTTATGCGGCAGGGATTCATCCGTCATCACTCTCGTCCGCTATCTGTTCAAGAATTTCGCGGCTTTGCCATTTCCGATCCTCTGACACCGGTGATCTTCGTCAACCAGGCCGATGCCCCAGCCGCACGCTTGTTCACCTTAATCCATGAATTGGCGCATGTATGGATCGGTAAAAGTGGTGTTTCTGACGGCAGCCCGGATACTCATCAAAGAGAAGAAGTGTTCTGCAATGCAGTTGCAGCGGAATTTTTGGTTCCTGAGATTGAGTTTAACGTGCACTGGAAAGCTGCAGGCAATTGGAAGGATAACCTGCCAGTCTTGGAAACCCGTTTTCGAGTAAGTACATGGGTTATTGCTAGGCGGGCCCTAACTTTGGGGAAAATTTCTCGAAGCGATTATCAGGCATATGTCGATGAGCTTCAGGAACGCTATAAAAATCGAGAAAAAACAGAAAGAAAAATTCCCTACTATCGGACTCAGAAAGGGCAAATCAGCGAAGCCTTTTCGAAGGCCCTAGTCAGTGAGGCCCTTAGTGGACGTGTGCTTCTTCGGGATGCAGGCAGCCTGCTAAACATGAAGCCTCACAGAATAACCAAATATGCCAAAGAGTTAGGTGTCTAATGTATTTGCTGGATGCTAACACCTATATTCAGGCAAAAAATTTTTATTATCAGATGTCATTTTGTCCAGCTTATTGGGCGTGGCTTGACCAACAGTATGCACTGTCAGCGCTGGCGAGCATCCGCACGGTTTATGATGAACTTTCTGATGGAGATGACGAGCTTTCGGATTGGGTGAAGGACAGGAAAGACCATTTCATCCCAGTTTCAGATGATGATATTCAGCAGAAGTTTGCAGAAGTAGCTCAGCATGTAGCTGAGCTGAAAGGGAAAAAGCAAGAATTTGTGGCGGAGTTCCTCAGTAAGGCAGACCCTTGGCTCATCGCAACAGCGGCTGTTATTGGCGGTACTATCGTTACTCATGAGATACCTGTTCCCGAGAACAGTACCAAGGTCAAAATTCCAAATATCTGCGATGCCTTCGGCGTACCGTATATCACTACCTTTCAGCTTTTAAACCAGTTAAAAGCTCAGTTTGTGCTTAGCCAATAAAACTTGGTAAAGCCGTATTTACTTTCGCTGAAGCTGAAAATTGAAGCATTCTTCCACTGGTAAAAACGCCCCTACGTGTGGAGCGTTCCTGCATGTTGATCCTTCCTGGCGTGTTACTTGCCGATACAGAAGCTGCCAAAAATCTCGCCGAGCAGCGCATCGGCGGTGAACTCGCCGGTAATCTCGCCGAGTGCGTCCTGAGCGGCGCGCAGATCTTCGGCCAGCAGCTCGCCGGCCCCGGCCCCGGACAGCTGATCTGCTCCGTGGGTCAGCGCCTGACCGGCACGGTCGAGGGCGTCGAGATGGCGTCGACGCGCGGAGAAGCGCCCTTCGCTGGTCGACTGAAAGCCCATCACCGCCTTCAGGTGCGTCTTGAGGTGATCCACGCCGGTACCGGTGGTAGCGGACAGGCGAATCACCGGCGGCGTGGTATCAAGATCGGGGTCACCGGTCTCGCCGCTTTCGTCGATCTTGTTGCGCACCAGCGTCAGCCGTGACGGGTCGGGCAGGCGCTCGACGAACTCGGGCCAGATCGCCATCGGGTCGAGCGTGTCGCTTTCGCGGCTGTCGACCATCAACAGCACCCGGTCGGCCTTCTCGATCTCCGCCCAGGCGCGCTGCACGCCGATTTTCTCCACCGCATCCGGCGTGTCGCGCAGGCCGGCAGTGTCGATGATGTGCAGCGGCATGCCATCAAGGTGAATATGCTCGCGCAGCACGTCGCGGGTGGTGCCGGCGATGTCGGTGACGATCGCGGTCTCCTGCTCGGTCAGCGCGTTCAAAAGGCTCGACTTGCCCGCGTTGGGGCGCCCGGCAATCACCACGCTCATGCCCTCGCGCATCAGCGCCCCCTGGGCGGCGCTGGCGCGCACCTCGGCAAGACTTGCCCGCACGCTTGCCAGCATCTCGGCGACGCGGCCATCGCCGAGAAAGTCGATCTCCTCCTCGGGAAAGTCGATGGCGGCCTCGACGAAGATGCGCAGCTCAATGAGCTGCTGCACCAGTGCCTGCACCCGACTCGAGAACTCGCCCTGCAGCGAGTGCAGGGCGTTTTCGGCCGCCGCGCGCGAGCTGGCCTCGATCAGATCGGCGATCGCCTCGGCCTGGGCCAGATCGAGCTTGTCGTTCAAGAAGGCGCGCTCGGAGAACTCGCCGGGCCGTGCCAGCCGCGCGCCGAGTTGTACGGTGCGCTCCAGCAGCCAGTCCATGATGACCGGGCCGCCGTGGCCCTGCAGCTCCAGCACATCTTCACCGGTAAAGGAGTGCGGCCCGGGAAACCACAGGGCAATGCCTTCATCAAGCACCTGACCTTCATTGCCCAGGAAGGGGACGTAGTGGGCGCGCCGGGGTTCGGGGTCAAACCCGAGCATGGCGCGGGCGATCCCGGCGGTTCTGGCGCCGGACAGGCGGATAATGCCGACGCCGCCGCGCCCGGGCGGGGTGGCCAGCGCGCTGATGGTGTCCTGATCGAGCATGCGAATTCCGAAAGGGTCAAAGCCGGCAGAGGCGGCATGAATGATAGGGCATCGATTGTCAGCGCTGGGACCCAACGCTGCAAGCGCCGGTCATCGCCCCTGCCGAGGGCTTCGGTCGTTGCTATAGTGGTTCGCAGACTAATCGAAACCACCATACCGGAGCGTTTCATGACCGAGCAGTTCCATTTCTACGAGCCGCGCAAGGGCCACGGCCTGCCGCACGATCCCTTCAAGGCGATCATTGCCCCGCGCCCGATCGGCTGGGTCTCCTCGCACAATGACGAGGGCCGACTCAACCTCGCACCCTACAGTTTTTTCAACGCTTTCTGCGCTGCGCCGCCCATCATCGGCTTTGCCAGCGCCGGCTGGAAGGACAGCGTGGCCAACATCGAGGCCACCGGTGAGTTTTGCTGGCATCTGGCCACGCGCGCGCTGGCGGAGAAGATGAACACCTCGAGCGCCAGCGTGGACAGTGATGTGGATGAATTTGCGCTGTCCGGCCTGACGCCGGCCGCATCCAGTGTGGTGAAGGTGCCGCGGGTATTGGAAGCGCCGGTCTCGTTCGAGTGCCGGCTGAGCCAGCTGATCCGGCTTGAATCCGCCGACGGCGAAAAGCTCGATAACTGGCTGGTGCTGGGCGAGGTCGTGGGCGTCCACATCGATCAGCACCTGCTGGCGGACGGCATCTATCAGACGGCCGCCGCCGAGCCCATTCTGCGTGCCGGGGGGCCTGCCACCTACTACACCATCAATGAAGACGTACGCTTTGAGATGGAGCGTCCGGACAACTCCGGCCAGTAATACACAAGGTCCGTCGTGCAGGGCTCGTCACGCCCTTCAGCCGTTGTGACGTAAAAAGGGCCGGCAATGGCCGGCCCTTGTCATGGTGCTGGAGCGGTGATCAGCCCTTGAGAACGCCGTCCACCAGCGCCTTGGCTTCTTCCTGAATGCGCTTGAGATGGTCTTCGCCTTCAAAGCTTTCGGCGTAGATCTTGTAAACGTCTTCGGTGCCCGAGGGGCGTGCCGCGAACCAGCCAGCGTCGGTTTCTACCTTGAGGCCACCGATGGCGGCGCCGTTGCCGGGGGCTTCGGTCAGCTTGCGGGTGATGGGATGGCCGGCCAGTTCCGAAGCCGTGACCTGCTCGGGAGAGAGCTTGCCCAGCCTTGCCTTCTGGTCGCGGTCCGCCGGGGCATCCACACGGGCATAAACCGGTGCGCCGAAACGCTCGGTCAGCGCCTGATAACGCTCGCCCGGGTCCTTGCCGGTCACGGCGGTCATTTCTGCCGCCAGCAGGCCGAGGATAATGCCGTCCTTGTCGGTGGACCAGGGCTGACCGTCGAAGGTCAGAAACGAGGCGCCGGCCGACTCTTCACCGCCAAAGCCCAGGCTGCCGTCCATCAGGCCATCCACGAACCACTTGAAGCCGACGGGGACCTCGACCACGGTCCTGCCGATGCCTTTGGCGACGCGGTCGATCATGGAGGACGATACCAGCGTCTTGCCGATGGCGGCGCCTTCACCCCACTGCGGGCGGTGAGTAAAGAGATACTCGATCGCGACTGCCAGGTAGTGATTGGGATTCAAAAGGCCGGTCGAGCGCGCGACGATGCCATGACGGTCATGGTCAGTGTCGCAGGCAAAGGAGACGTCAAAGCGATCCTTGTTTTCGATCAGACCGGCCATGGCATGCGGCGAGGAGCAATCCATGCGGATCCTGCCGTCCCAGTCCAGCCGCATGAAACGAAAGGTCGGGTCCACGGTGGTGGAGATCACTTCCAGCGGCAGCTGGTAGCGCTCGGCGATGCGCGTCCAGTAGTGCACGCCGGCGCCACCGAGCGGATCGACCCCGAAGGTGCGTCCCGAATCACGGATGGCCGCCATGTCGATGACCCGGTCCAGGCCCGAGATGTAGCTGTCGATGAAATCGAATCGCTGCGTGGTCGGCGCGGCGAGCGCCTGGGCATAAGAGACGCGTTTGACGCCCTCGAGCCCGGCGGCGAGCAGGGCGTTGGCGCGCTCCTGAATCCATTTGGTGATGCCGGTGTCGGCCGGGCCGCCGTTGGTGGGGTTGTACTTGAAACCGCCATCCACCGGGGGGTTGTGCGATGGGGTAATGACGATGCCATCGGCCAGATCGCTCGTGCGATCGCGATTGTGGTTGAGGATGGCATTGGACAGCGCCGGGGTGGGCGTATAGCCCGGTTCGCCATTGGTTTCCTCGCAGCCGGCATCAATGCGGGTGTCGACGCCGTTGGCGGCCAGCACTTCAAGGGCGGAAACAAAGGCCGGCTCGGACAGCGCGTGGGTGTCCATGCCGATAAACAGCGGCCCGGTGATGTCCTGATCGCGGCGGTAGTCACAGATCGCCTGGGTGGTGGCCAGGATGTGCCACTCGTTGAAGCTCGTTTTCAGCGATGAGCCGCGATGGCCGGAAGTACCAAAGGCCACCTGCTGAGCGGGATCCGACACATCGGGTCGCTCGCTGTAGTAGCGCGACACCAGACGCGGCAGATGGGCGAGGCGATGCTCGTCGGGCAGCTGCCCTGCATTGGGATCGATGCTCATCTCTTCATCCTTTGAGAAGCGTGACGACAGAATCTGTGCGCCATTCTAGCAGGCTCCATGCCAGTGCCTCTGTGCCTTTTTGTCATACAGGCCGCCTCCTGTCGCAACACGTCTACCGCCGGAGCCGCCTTTGCTTCATGCCATCAACCGACCATGAAGGCGTCGCGACCGGCACCGGTGATCGACGTTTTTATCATCATGATCTGTCATGGGGCCGGGTATCCTTGAATCCTGTGGTTTTAGCGCAAGAGCACGGACTGTCCATAAACCCGGACCCACGAGGCCATCATGTTTCTCAGGCAACTGCACTATCTCGTGGCGGTGGCAGAGCATCGTCATTTCGCGCGGGCGGCCGAGGCGTGTCGTGTGTCGCAACCGGCGCTTTCGGCGGGCATTCGCCAGCTGGAAGAGGAACTCAAGGTGACCATCGTTCAGCGCGACCGGCGCTTTCAGGGCCTGACCGATGAAGGGTTGCGGGTATTGAAGTGGGCACGTCAAACGCTGAACTCGCTTGATGGATTGCGTCAGGAGGCGGCGCTGGCACAGCGCATTTCAGGCGGTCACCTGGCCATTGGCGCCGTACCGTCAGCACTGCGTGCGATCTCGACGCTGGCCGCTGAATATCGGCGCGTGGTGCCGGATCTGACGCTGGAGATTCTATCGCTCAGTACTCAGGAGATTGCGCGACGCCTGAAGGAGCGGGAGTTGCACCTGGCGCTCGCCTATACCGAGCATGGCTTTCAGCAGGGGTTCGAGACGCTCGGCCTGTACCGGGAAACGTTCGTGCTGCTTTCCGGCGAGAGCTGTGCCATCCCTCCCGAGCGTCATTTCCAATGGCACGAGCTGGGCGAGCTGCCCTTATGTCTGTTCAACAAGGGCATGCACAATCGCCATATTCTGGATGGATGCTTTCAGGCGGCAGGCGTCACACCGCGTGTGGTGGTGGAAACCAATGCCCCGAGCATCATCCATGAGGAGGTAAGAAAAGGACAGATTTATGCCATCGCCCCTGCCAGTGCCCTGCCGGACTACTTCATGGACGGCGGTGTTCGGCTCAATCCGATCGCCGATCAGCCCTGCGCCACCATCAGCCTCATTCGTCTGAGTCAGGACAACCCACCGGCTGTGGCCAGTGCCATCTGGGACCATACGCAGACGCTGGATCTTTTATATTAGTTTTATTTCAGTAGCTTACCGGTTAGATAAGCAGCACTTATCATGACATCCGAACAAACGATTTGAACCCATGGCGGGCAGGCGGGGATGCTCGGGTCGTGAAGCGACATCCTTTTTTTGACCGACCCGGAGCCATGACATGGCCAAGATTCTCTGTGTTCTTTATCCCGATCCGGTGACCGGCTATCCACCGCGTTATGCGCGTGACGATATCCCCGAAATCACGGGCTATCCCAACGGCCAGACAGCGCCTTCTCCGGAGGGAGATCCGGGGTTTTCCCCCGGCGAATTGATCGGCTGCGTCTCCGGTGAGCTGGGGCTGCGTTCGTGGGCGCAGGCCAACGGTCATGAGCTTATCGTGACCAGTGACAAGGAGGGCGTCGATTCGGTCTTCGAGCGCCATCTGCCGGACGCTGATGTCGTGATTTCTCAGCCGTTCTGGCCGGCCTACCTCAGCGCGGAACGCATTGCCCGGGCACCGAAGCTCAAGCTGGCGCTGACGGCCGGTATCGGCTCGGATCACGTCGATCTCAAGGCGGCGGCCGAGCACGGTATCACGGTGGCCGAGGTGACCTTCTCCAACTCGATCAGTGTGGCCGAGCACGTGGTCATGACCGCGCTGACGCTGGTCCGCAATTTCGTGCCGTCGCACCAGATTGCCATCAACGGCGGCTGGAACATCGCTGACTGCGTATCACGCAGCTACGACATCGAAGGGATGCAGTTTGGTACCCTCGGTGCCGGTCGTATCGGCCTTGCGGTCCTGCGTCGCATGAAGCCCTTCGATACACCGCTGCATTACTACGATCCGCACCGTCTGTCCGAGGATATCGAGTGCGAGCTCGGTCTGACCTATCACGACTCGCCGGAATCGCTGGTGAGCGTCTGCGACATCGTCAACGTTCAGACGCCGCTTTACCCCTCGACCGAAGGGTTCATCAACGACGCGCTGCTGTCGAAATTCAAGCGTGGCGCCTATCTGGTCAACACCGCGCGCGGCGGGCTTTGCGACCGTGAGGCAGTGGTCAGGGCGCTGGAGTCCGGGCAGCTGGCAGGTTACGGGGGCGATGTGTGGTACCCGCAGCCCGCGCCGGTGGATCATCCGTGGCGGCGCATGCCCAATCATGCGATGACGCCACATATCTCCGGCACCTCGCTGTCGGCCCAGACCCGCTATGCCGCCGGAACGCTGGAAATCCTGCAGAATTTCCTCGCCGGCAAGTCGCTGCGTGAAGAGTATCTCATCGTCGATGCCGGGAACCTGGCCGGCGCCGGGGCCAATGCCTATCAGCTTTGAGCCATGATTGTCAGGCGAGCCTCCCCGGTGGCTCGCCTTCATTTCCTCTTTTCCTCATCTATTTACTGCGTCACTTTTCCCGGGCTACCTGACGGCATCCAGCCCGATGTCCAGCTGCGGCGCGGAGTGGGTGAGCGCACCCATGGCGATCAGGTCCACGCCGGTGTCGGCAATCTCGCGCAGACGCTGGCCATCGACGCCGCCTGAGGCGGTCAGCAGGCAGCGTCCACGGGTCATCGCGACGGCCCGGCGCAGGTCATCAAGAGACATGTTGTCGAGCAGAATCGCATGAGGCGGCGTCTCGAGCGCTTCTTCGAGCTGCTCTAGGGTGTCGACTTCCAGTTCGATCATGCGCAGGTGCCCCAGCTGCGCGTGGGCCCGTGCCAGCGCTTCCCGAATGCTGCCGACTGCGGCGATATGGTTGTCCTTGATCAGCATGGCGTCATCCAGTCCCAGACGATGATTGACGCCGCCCCCCAGCCGCACGGCGCGCTTTTCCAGTGCGCGCAGGCCGGGTGTGGTCTTGCGCGTGCAGGCCAGACGCGCGCGGCAGCCTTCGAGCTGATCGACCATGGTGCGGGTGAGTGTGGCGATGCCGGACAGTCGGGTCAGGAAGTTGAGCGCGGTGCGCTCGGCGGTCAACAGCGCGCGGGTCGGACCTTCGAGGGTGGCGATCGGCTCAAGAGCCTCGAGCCTTTCGCCGTCATGGCGATGGACCTCAAGGTGAATATCGGTATCGACGTGATGGAGCACGCGGGCCAGCACGTCCATGCCGGCCAGTACGCCGGAGCGGCGGGGGCGCAGCTGCAGGCGGCTGGTGTGATCGGCATCCATCAGGGCATCGCTGGTGATATCGCCCCCGCGCCCCAGATCTTCCAGCAGCGCGGCGGTCACGATGGGGTCCAGAAGGACGTTCGGCAGCGGCGCAATGGCATGTGGCCGGTTGGTCATGACACCACCTCGACATGAGCCGTGCGGGTCGGTCGGGTGAAGTCGGCCGGCGTGGCGGGGTCCGGCAGCGCCAGCATTGCCTCGATGGCGCGCCGGGCGCGGGCGGCGATGGCCTCATCGACCGTCACTTCATGCTGGCCAAAGGCGAGTGAAGCCAGAATGCCGTCCAGCGTAATGCGCTGCATATGCGGGCAGAGGTTGCAGCTGCGGACAAACTCGATCTCCGGGTGGCGGCTGATCAGGTTATCGCTCATCGAGCACTCGGTGAGCAGCAGCACCTGTTCCGGGTGGTGGTCATCGACCCAGCGCTCCAGCGCGGCCGTAGACCCCGAGAAGTCGGCGGTTTCCAGGACGCCGGCAGGGCACTCCGGATGCGCCAGCACACGCACACCGGGATGGCGGCGGCGGACGGCGCCCACCTGTGCAGGCGTAAACTGTTCGTGTACCTCGCAGCTGCCCTGCCAGACCAGAATCGATACATGGGTGCGTGCGGCCACGTTTCGTGCCAGATGTTCATCGGGCAGCATGATGACCTGATCCACGCCCCATTCGTTGGCGATGGCCTCTACCACGTTGAGAGCGTTGGAGGAGGTGCAGCAGATATCACATTCGGCCTTCACTTCGGCGCTGGTGTTGACGTAGGTCACGATCGGTATGCCCGGGTGGCGTGCCTTCAACGCTCGCACCTGCGCGCCACTGATCGAGGAAGCCAGCGAGCAGCCAGCGTGCGTATCAGGGATCAGTACGTGCTTGTCAGGGCAGAGAATCTTTGATGTTTCGGCCATGAAGTGCACCCCGGCCTGAACGATGGTGCGCGCCCTGCTTTTGGCCGCCTCGCGCGCCAGTGCCAGCGAGTCGCCACGGATATCACCGACCAGCGAATAGACCTCCGGCGGCATGTAGTTGTGCGCCAGAATCACGGCATCCTGTTCTCGTTGAAGCCATTTGATGACATCAACGCGGCGGGCGATTTCCGGCCAGTCACTGGCGCTGACATGATCTTCCACTCGACCATAAAGGGCATCGGTGCGCCGGGCCACTTCGGCGTCATAAGAAGGCAGCAGCGATTCAATCGCCGGGTTGGCGGTCACTTTCGGTTGGGCGAGCGTCACGGTCATGAGCAGGCTCCTTTGTATATACTCAATATGAGTATTTAATAGCCTATCGTTTTCAGCCCTTTTGAACAATGTGAACAAAAGCGGAAAAGGCCTGGCTGAGGCTGATGCTTCCGGCGGCGCGGTTCGCCTTGATCGGGCGCCATGACCTATAAAGGAGATCTGACCCCTTTCGGGAGAGCCTCATGCGGTTACCGATACGGCGACGCCATTTTCTTCTCGGGCTGGCAGCCACGGGGGTAGCGGTGCGTTGGCCCCGGACCCTGGCAGGGCAACACGAGTCACCGATCACCCGGGCCATTCCCTCGACCGGTGAGAGGTTGCCTGTCATCGGTATGGGCACCTGGCGCACCTTCAACGTCGGCAACGATCCGGTGCTGCTCGATGAGCGCGCCAGGGTTCTCGAGCTTTTTTTTCACAGCGGCGGCAGGCTGGTGGATGCTTCTCCCATGTACGGCTCCGCCGAATCGGTGGTGGGAGAGCTGGTCGAGCGACTGGATCGCAGTGATGACCTGTTCGCCGCCACCAAGGTATGGACGCGTGACGAGCGCGATACCCGGGCCGCCGTCGCCGAATCCGAGGCGCTGTGGGGCGTGGGGCGCTTTGATCTGATGCAGGTACACAATCTGCTTGGCTGGGAAGGGCATCTGGAAACACTTCAGGCAATGAAGGCAGAGGGCCGGCTGCGCTATATCGGTGTGACCACCTCCCACGGTCGGCGACATGAAGAACTCGAGCGGATCATGACGCGGGAACCGCTGGATTTCGTTCAGCTGACTTACAACATTGCTGATCGCGAGGCGGAAGCGCGACTGCTGCCCCTGGCGCGTGAAAAGGGGATTGCCGTGATCGCCAACCGGCCGTTTCAGGGCGGACGCCTGTTTGATCGCGTCCGGTCGCAACCCCTGCCGGGGTGGGCCGGGGACGCCGGTGTCTCGGGGTGGGCCGACTTTTTTCTCAGATTCATCGTGTCACACCCGGCCATGACTTGCGCTATCCCGGCCACCACACAGCTGGCACACATGCGCGAGAACATGGACGCGCTTTACGGCCAACTGCCCGACGAGACGCAGCGTCAGCGCATGATCAATGACTTTCAGGAGATATGACGGATGGACTATGCGTTGAACGATTTTCTGATGTTCACGCCCGAGGTCTATCTGCGCCTTTTCGAACGCACACACCTGGCACTCGAACCGTGGTTTTGGGCCGTGCCCGTCGCTTGGCTGGTCATGGCCCTGCTGCTGTGGCGAGCGCCGCCCCGAGCCCGGCGACTGGTGCCTGTAGCCATGGCGGCCGGATGGGGACTGACAGCGGCGATTTTCATGCTGCAGTTTTATGCGCCCATCAACTGGCCGGTGGGCCCTTTTGCCTGGCTCTTTGCGCTGGAGGCCCTGTTGCTTGTGCTGCTGGCCCTTCGTGTGCCACCGGTCGGTATCGGTCCTGTCGTGCTGATCTGCTGGGTTGCAGTCCTGCTGGCGCTGTCCTTGATGACGGCACTCGAGGCCGGTACCTGGCAGGCGCTGGCGCTGCCCGGTGTGACACCGGACATGACGGCGGTTACCACGGCGGTGCTGCTGATGGCGTGGCCCCGCCGCTGGCGATGGGGGCTTCTGATGATTCCACTGCTATGGTGTGGCTTCAGCGTACTGGTGCTCTGGGCACTAAAGCTCTGGTGGCCGCTGATCGTCCCTGCTGCCGGGGTGTTGATCATATTGATCGCGACGTTCTGGCCGACGTCAGAGTCTCCCGATAATGCTTGAAGCGTCAGTATTCACTATGGGTCAGTGGGGTCTGCACGCCCGGCGCCATCTGCTGGCGCCACTGCTCGCGACAAAAGCGAAAGCGCTCGGCCGGGCGGCCGCCGGTGGTGGTATCCACCGCGCCGGTCGGCACCACCAGACCTGTGCGGTCCAGCGCTCGACGAAAGTTCTGCTTGTGCAGCCGACAGCCGATGATCGCCTCAATGGTCAGCTGCAGCTGGGAGAGGGTGAAATGCTCGGGCAGCAGATCAAAGATGACCGGGCGATAGCGCAGCTTGCCGCGCAGGCGGTCCATGGCGGTGGCCAGAATGCGGCGATGATCGGACATCAATGGCTCGCCCGGCAGGGCGGTGACCACTTCGGCCGTCCCGTGACGCTGTGATTCAGGCACCAGTCCCGCCTCATACAAGAGCTCAAAACGTTCCAGCACCCGGGTATCGACCCAGCGGGCACCGTCAAGGCCGAAGGCCAGCTGCGCGCGCTGGTGTCGCCTTTCGCGCTGGGTGTCGTCATCGCTTGCTGTCATCCAGCGTTTCAGCGCCGGGGCGATGATCATGTCGATGATCGCCGGACGGCCGTGGCGATAGTCCTCCCACGGAAAATGATCGTACCAGCTGGCCCAGACGGCCCGACTGTCGAGCAGGGTCTGCTGGCTGGAGACCAGTCCCAGGTGGCCGATGGAGATATGCCGGGTGATCTCCTGTGTCTGAAAATCCTCCTCGAGCCGGTCCTGATCGCCAAAGGTGTAGAGCTGCTCGACGTAGTCGAGTGCCAGGCCGGTCTGGCGAGCCACTCGCTCCCGCAGGCCCAGTTCAAAGGTTCGATGGTGACAGGGATCGAAGTCGCCGGCCGGCAGCATCGGCGCGCGGCAGCGATCATCAGGGCAGGTGAGCAATACGGTGGGAGTTGCCGACTCCATGGCAATGACGACGGCAGAGAGTTCGATGGCAATGACAGCGCTGTCTGACATGGTATGACGGCCCGGGGCGTTTCGTAATCAGCAGGAGATGCGGCTGGGCGTCATTGTGTCACAACATGGTCATCGGTGGCGGATAAAGAAAAACCCCTGCCTGGGCAGGGGTTTTCAGGAGAGGACGGCGCCCGGTCTAGGCCGTCTTTTCCTTCTCATTGCCCTGACGCTCGATGCGTTTGGTAATGAAGTACTGCTGCGCGATCGACAGCAGGTTGTTGGTGATCCAGTAAACTACCAGGCCTGCCGGGAACCACAGGAAGAAGAAGGTGAAGACGATCGGCAGCATCTTCATGATCTTCGCCTGGGTGGGGTCCGGCGGTGTCGGGTTGAGCTGCTGCTGCAGGAACATGGTCAGACCCATGATGATCGGCAGGATAAAGTAGGGGTCCTGAGCCGACAGGTCATGAATCCACAGCATGAACGGCGCATGGCGCAGCTCGATGGACTCCATCAGCATCCAGTAGAGCGCGATGAACACCGGCATCTGGATCACGATGGGCAGACAGCCCCCCAGAGGATTGATCTTCTCCTTCTGGTAGAACTTCATCATCTCCTGCGACATCTTCTGGCGATCGTCGCCGTGCTGCTCCTTGATGCGCTGCATCTCGGGGCCCATCTTGCGCATCTTGGCCATCGACTTGTAGGCGGTGGCGGAGAGCGGGAAGAGGACGGCCTTGACCAGCACGGTCAGCAGGATGATGGAGAAGCCCCAGTTGCCGATCAGCGCATGAATATGCGTGAGCAGCCAGAACAGCGGATTGGCGAGGAACCACAGCCAGCCGAAATCGACCGTCAGCTGTAAATGCGGTGCCACGGCTTCGAGCCGCTCGTGCTCCTTGGGACCCACATAGAGCGTGGCGGAAAGGTCACCATTCTGACCCGGAGCGACGGTCTGGCTGGGGCTGGCAAAGGCCGCCACGTTGCGTCCGCGCTGGTCGACATCGGCGTAGTACAGGTTCTGCTGATCCTGATTGGGCGCCCAGGCCGCGGTGAAGTAGTGCTGAATCATCGCGACCCAGCCACCGCGCACGTCGGTATTGTTGAAGCTGCCGTTCTGGATGTCCTCGAAGCTGACCTTCTGGTAGTGATCATCCGGCGAGGAGAAGGCCGCCCCCAGATAGGCGTGCATGCCGACACCGGCACCGCTGGTCGGATCGTCGCTGTTGTCACGCGCCAGCTGGCCGATAAAGCGGGCACTGACGGGCGTCTGCGAGGTGTTGTCGATCAGGTAGTCGACCTTTATCGCATAGCTGTCGCGCTCGAAGGTGAAGCGCTTGATGATGTCCACGCCATTGACGGTCGCGCTCATGTCGACCTGAAGCGACTGCTGATCATCGCCCAGCTGATAGCGGGTCTGCTCGGGCGTAAAGGTAATCCGGCCCTGGTGGCCCTCCATCTGCAGTCCGGAACGGGCGATATAGCTGCGTCGCTGATCGTCGGAAAGCAGAATGAAGGGGGCATCGCTGCCAAGGCGCTGCAGATGTTTGGGCAGGGCGGCATAGACAACATCGCCACCGCGCGGGTCGATGCGAAGATCGAGTGCATCGGTGCGGACGCTGATCAGACGGGTGTTCTGGGCATTGGCGTTATCGTCGCCGCCGGCAGCATTGTCCGACATGTCGACGGACGCTGGCGTGCTGGCGGTATCGGGGGCATCAAGTGACTGCTCACCGGGGGCAACGTCACTGTTCTGCTGGGAGAGGGCAGGAGGCGCTTCATCCGGTCGGTCGTCGTGCCCGTAATCATTACTCCATTGAATGATCATCAGGTAGGCAAGTACGGCCAGCGGGATGACAAAAAGAAGTCGTTTCAGATCCATTGGGATTGCCCGGTGGGAAAATGTCGACGCGGCGCAAGAAAACGACGGGTCGCACTCGACGGTTCGTCGCGCCTCGTATTATTGCTGATGCTCCAGCTGACGTTTGACGTCCTTTTCAAGGCGTCGCCACATACCGTGAAGCTGTCTGGCCAGTGTTTCCGAGTCGATCTCGTGGACGCCCTTGCGCGACAGCACAACGATATCCACCGCCGGCAACCACTGCTGGCGCAGTCGCACCGATTCTCGAGTCAAGCGTTTGAGACGGTTGCGATCCACGGCTCGGCGCACGTTCTTCTTGCTGAACACCAGTCCCACACGAACGTGACCGAGATCGTTGGGGGTGGCGAGTGCCAGAAGTCCCTTGCCGTGAATCCTGAAACTGGCATGTTCAAAAACATGACGGTATTCCCCTGCGGTCAGGATTCTGAGACCGCGGGGAAATCCCTGATTGGTCATGAGCTGATCCTTGAAGGGGATCAGGCGCTCAGGCGCTTGCGGCCCTTGGCGCGACGACGCGAGATGACCTGACGGCCGTTTTTGGTGGCCATGCGGGCGCGGAAGCCATGGTTACGCTTGCGCTTGAGCACGCTGGGCTGAAAAGTACGTTTCATGATGGTGATTCCCGAATTGAGACTTGAGTGACCGGTGACACCGATGCCCTCAAAATCGAGGCGCACGGGGGTCAAGAGCCGGGATTCTAGAGAATTCAACGATCACGTGCAATTTTTATCCACGCACAAAAATGATCCGGCTGTGTATAACTTTGTGCACAAGCTCAGGGCTCTTCTTCCAGGAGGGCGGTAGCGGCATCAGGGAAGGCCCAAACAGCGAGGATAAGGTTATCCACAACCCTTTTCGCCACCCAATCCGGTGTGGATAACCCCGGCGTCGAGCGTTACACTACCGCCCCATTTGCACGACTCACCATCAAGAGGTCGCGTGTGTCCATCGCTCTCTGGCAGCAATGTCTTGACAATTTACAGGATGAGTTGAGCTCACAGCAGTTCAATACCTGGATCCGTCCCCTGCAGGCCGAAAGCGGTTCCAGTGACCACGAACTCTCCCTGTTGGCCCCCAACCGCTTCGTGCGCGACTGGGTCAATGACAAGT
The DNA here is from genome assembly GCF_900112585.1 of Kushneria avicenniae. Classification (GTDB taxonomy): domain Bacteria; phylum Pseudomonadota; class Gammaproteobacteria; order Pseudomonadales; family Halomonadaceae; genus Kushneria; species Kushneria avicenniae. The sequence continues at coordinate 541,413 of NZ_FOLY01000003.1, forward strand.
ATTTAAAACGTATCAACGAGCTGATGCGCGAGCTGGCGCAGGGTCGCCCGCCAAAGGTGTCACTGGATATCGGCAGCCGCCGGACAGTGTCCAATCCCGCGCCGAAGCCTGCCGCCTCCGGTGAGCAGAGCAGCGCCGCGCCGCAGGGCAGCGCCGGTCAGCCGGCACCGGAAACCTGGTCGGCAGGCGTGACCCGCACTGCTTCGGCCCCCATGCCGCCCTCGCCGCCGACCTCCCCGCGCGGTGACTATCAGGATGAGCGTGAGATTCCGGCCGCGCCGCCCTCCGGCAACACGACCGGCGGGCGGCGCAGCGACAGCGGCGAGCGTCAGGTGCAGGTCGAGGGCAGCATTCGCCACCAGAGCGGTCTCAACCCCGGCTTCACCTTTGAAACCTTTGTCGAGGGCAAGTCCAACCAGCTGGCGCGGGCCGCCTCGCGTCAGGTGGCCGAAAACCCCGGCGGTGCCTACAACCCGCTGTTTCTGTACGGTGGCGTGGGGCTGGGTAAAACGCACCTGATGCACGCGGTGGGCAACCATCTGGCCGGCCTGCGCGACAACGCCCGGGTGGTCTATCTGCACTCCGAGCGTTTCGTGGCCGACATGGTCAAGGCGCTGCAGCTCAACGCCATCAACGACTTCAAGCGTTTTTATCGCAGTGTCGATGCGCTTCTTATCGATGATATCCAGTTCTTTGCCGGCAAGGAGCGCTCCCAGGAGGAGTTCTTCCACACCTTCAATGCGCTGCTGGAAGGTGGTCAGCAGATGATTCTGACCTCGGACCGCTACCCCAAGGAGATCAGTGGCGTCGAGGAGCGCCTGAAATCGCGCTTTGGCTGGGGGCTGACGGTGGCGATCGAGCCACCGGAGCTGGAAACACGCGTGGCGATTCTGATGAAAAAGGCCGAGCAGGCGAAGGCCGATCTGCCGCACGATGCGGCGTTTTTCATCGCCCAGAAGATCCGCTCCAACGTGCGCGAACTGGAAGGCGCCCTCAAGAAGGTGATCGCCGACTCCCACTTCATGGGGCAGCCAATCAACCAGGAGTTCATCCGCGAGTCGCTCAAGGACCTGCTGGCGCTGCAGGACAAGCAGGTCGGCGTGGACAACATCCAGCGCACCGTGGCCGAGTACTACAAGATCAAGGTGGCCGATCTGCACTCCAAGCGCCGTTCGCGCTCGGTGGCCCGGCCGCGGCAGGTCGCCATGGCGCTGGCCAAGGAACTGACCAACCACAGTCTGCCCGAGATCGGCGACGCCTTTGGCGGGCGCGATCACACCACGGTACTGCACGCCTGTCGCAAGGTGGTGGAGCTGCGCGAAGAGAGCTCCGACATCCGCGAGGACTACAAGAACCTGCTGCGTCTTTTGACCAGCTGATGGCTGTTCCGGTGAGCGAGCCCGCCGCAACGTCATCCGCCGTGACCGACACGACAACACCGTGGCCGGAACAAGAGCCTGAAAAGAGTGGAGCCCCATGAAATTTTCCATTTCGCGTGAAGCCCTGCTGCGCCCGCTGACGCTGGTGGCCGGGGTGGTCGAGCGCCGTCAGACCCTGCCGGTGCTCTCCAACGTCCTGCTGAGCGCAGACAACGAGGAGCTGTCGCTGACCGGCACCGACCTCGAGGTCGAGCTGATCGGCCGCGTAGCGCCCTCGAGCATCGAGGAGAGCGGCTCGGTGACCGTTCCGGCGCGCAAGCTGATGGACATCTGCAAGTCGCTGCCCGATCAGTCCGAGATTACCCTGACCATTGAGGAAAACCGGGCGCTGCTGCGCTCGGGGCGCTCGCGCTTTACGCTGTCGACCCTGCCGGCCGCCGAGTTCCCGAGCATCGATGAAGGTCAGGTCAACGCCGAGCTGACGCTGCCGCGTCGCACGCTCAAGCAGCTCATCGACGCCACCGGCTTTGCGATGGCCCAGCAGGACGTACGCTACTACCTCAACGGCATGCTCTTTGAGCTGCGTGACCATCTGGTGCGCACCGTGGCCACCGACGGTCACCGTCTGGCGGTCTGCTCGCGCAGCGCCGAGATTGCCCTCGAAGAGCCGCAGCGTCTGATCCTGCCGCGCAAGGGCGTGGTCGAGCTCTCGCGTCTGCTCGACGACAGTGACGAGCCGGTCACGCTGATGCTGGGCGCCAGCCACCTGCGCGTGCGCACCGGTGCCTACACCTTCACCTCGCGGCTGGTGGACGGCAAGTTCCCGGACTACGAGCGGGTCATCCCGAAAGGCGGCGACAAGCAGATTCTGGCCGAGCGCAGCGAGCTGCGTCAGGTGCTCTCGCGAACCGCCATTCTCTCCAATGAGAAGTACCGCGGCGTGCGCCTTAATCTGGAGGCGGGCAACCTGCGGGTGCTGGCCAATAACCCCGAGCAGGAAGAGGCCGAAGAGAACGTGGCGATCGATTACAGCGGCAGCGCGCTGGAGATCGGCTTCAATGTCGGCTATCTGATCGACGTGCTCAGCGTACTGGACACCGATCAGGTTCAGCTGACGCTGTCCGATCCCAACAGCAGTGCGCTGCTGGAAGCCCCCGGTGGCGGCGACGCCATGTACGTCGTCATGCCGATGCGGCTCTGATCCTCCTGCCAGATCGTCTGTCGCAATCGTCTGTCACAACAGCGCCCGGCTCCGGCCGGGCGCGCGTCCCCTTCGGATCGCCATGCCGCTTGAACATCTGCACTTTCAGGGCCTGCGCAACCTGCCGGCGGTCACATGGCAGCCCGGGGCGCACGTCAATCTGATTTTCGGCGACAACGGCAGCGGCAAGACCAGTCTGCTCGAGGGCCTGCACATTCTGGGCATGGGGCGCTCGTTTCGCACCCGTCAGCTCAAGCACGCCATCACCCACGATCAGGACACGCTGACGCTCTTTGGCCGCCTGAGCGGCGATCCGGTGCTGCCGCTGGGTGTGGAGCGTCGTCGCGACGGTGACGGCCTCAGCGTGCGAGTGGCCGGCGAAAGGGTGGAACGCATCGCCGAGCTGGCGCGCCATCTGCCCATGCAGCTGATCAACCCGGACGCCTTTCGCCTGATCGAGGGCGCACCGGCGGCGCGACGGGAATTTCTCGACTGGGGCGTGTTCTACGTTCATCCCGATTTTTTTGAGGTCTGGCGCCGCGCAAGACGGGCGCTCAAACATCGGAATGCGCTGCTCAGACATGATAGAATTGATGAGCAGTCGCTGGCGCTCTGGAGCCGCGAACTGGCGCGCTGGAGCGATCGGCTCGACAGCATGCGCAGTGACTGGATGGCGCGCTTTAGCGATGTGTTCAACGCAACGCTTGCCGAGCTGATCGAGCTGCCGGAATTGAGCCTGCGCTACCATCGCGGCTGGGATAAAAACCGTGCGCTCGAGGAGATACTGCTCGAGAGCGTAGCGACTGATCGGCAGATGAAGTTTACCCAGCAGGGCGCCCAGCGCGCCGATCTGCGTCTGCGCATGGGGCGCTATCCGGCCGCCGAGGTGCTGTCCAGAGGCCAGCAGAAGCTGGTGGTCAGCGCCATGAAACTGGCGCAGGGTCGGCTTCTGGAGCAGGAAGGGCGCCACCGCTGCCTTTACCTGATCGATGATCTGGCCGCCGAACTCGATATGCAGCACCGTCGCGCCTTTTGCCGGCTGCTGGAACAGATGAATTGTCAGACCTTTCTGACCGGTATCGAACCCGCCTCGCTCGAGGGGCACTGGAGCGATGCCACTGACGTCAGAAGGTTTCACGTGAAACACGGTCGTCTGGCACACCTGCCGACGGCACGATGACCCGGGAGCATCAATGAGCGAACCACAGGCTTACGACTCATCGAGTATCAAGGTTCTTAAGGGGCTGGACGCGGTACGCAAGCGCCCGGGCATGTATATCGGCGATACCGATGACGGCACCGGTCTGCACCACATGGTGTTCGAGATCGTCGATAACTCGATCGACGAAGCGCTGGCCGGACACTGCAGCGAAATCCGGGTCGCCATCCACCCCGATGAGTCGATCACCGTCTCCGATGACGGCCGTGGTATCCCGACCGATATCCACTCCGAAGGGGTCTCGGCGGCGGAAGTGATCATGACCGTGCTTCACGCCGGCGGCAAGTTCGATGACAACTCCTATAAGGTGTCCGGTGGCCTGCACGGCGTGGGCGTATCGGTGGTCAACGCGCTTTCCGAGCAGCTCAAGCTGACCATCTGGCGCAAGAACCAGGTGCACGAGCAGGTCTATCAACATGGCGTGCCACAGTCGCCGCTGGCGGTTGTCGGCGACACCGAGCGCTCCGGCACCCAGATTCACTTCAAGCCCTCGGCGGAGACGTTTGCCAACATCGAGTTTCACTACGACATTCTGGCCAAGCGCCTCAGGGAGCTGTCGTTTTTGAACTCCGGTGTGGCGATCCGTCTGCTCGACGAGCGCGACGGCCGCGAGGAGCTGTTCCACTACGAGGGTGGTCTGCGCGCTTTCGTTGATCACCTCAACACCAATCGCACCATCATCAATCCGGTGTTCCACTTCAATGCCGAGCGTGAGGACGGCATCGCGGTGGAAGTGGCGATGCAGTGGAACGACAGCTACAGCGAAAACATCTTCTGCTACACCAACAACATTCCCCAGCGCGACGGCGGCACGCACATGGCGGGTTTTCGCGGCGCGCTGACCCGCAGCCTCAACAGCTACATCGAGGCCGAGGAGCTGCAGAAGAAGTCCAAGGTGACCACCTCCGGCGACGATGCCCGTGAAGGTCTGACCGCGATCATCTCGGTCAAGGTGCCCGATCCCAAGTTCTCCTCGCAGACCAAGGACAAGCTGGTCTCCTCCGAGGTCAAGACGGCCGTCGAGCAGGAGATGAGTCGTCAGCTGTCCGATTATCTGCTGGAAAACCCGAACGAGGCGAAGGCGATCGTCAACAAGATGCTCGACGCCGCCCGTGCCCGTGACGCCGCCCGCAAGGCGCGCGAGATGACCCGCCGCAAGGGCGCGCTCGACATTGCCGGCCTGCCCGGCAAGCTGGCCGACTGTCAGGAGAAGGACCCGACCCGCTCGGAGCTCTACCTGGTCGAGGGTGACTCTGCCGGCGGCAGCGCCAAGCAGGGCCGCGATCGCCGCACCCAGGCGATCCTGCCGCTCAAGGGCAAGATCCTCAACGTCGAGAAGGCGCGCTTTGACAAGATGCTCTCCTCCGCCGAGGTGGGCACCCTGATCACCGCGCTGGGCTGTGGTATCGGCCGCGAGGAGTTCAACGCCGACAAGCTGCGCTATCACTCGATCATCATCATGACCGACGCCGATGTCGACGGCTCGCATATCCGCACCCTGCTCTTGACCTTCTTCTTCCGTCAGATGCCGGAACTGATCGAGCGCGGCCACGTCTTCATCGCCCAGCCGCCGCTGTACAAGATCAAGCGCGGCAAGAACGAGATGTATCTCAAGGACGAGGCCGCGCTGATCCAGCACCTGACCACCACCGCCCTTGACGGTGCGCAGCTGCACGTCAACGCCGACGCCCCCGGCATCGGCGGTGAGCATCTCGAGAAGCTGGTGCATCAGTACCGCGACGTGATGGATCGTCTCGATCGTCTGGCCCGCGTCTACCCGGCCGACGTGCTCAAGCGTCTGATCTATGCCGCGCCGGTCAGCGAGGAGATGCTGGCGGATCAAAACGCCATGCAGGGCTGGATCGAGACGCTGCAGGCCGATCTGGACGAACGCATCGCCTATGAAGGCGGCCCGCGCTATACCTTCCGCCTGGTATACAACGAGGAGCGGGGGCTCTTTTTGCCGGCGGCTACGCTCAACGCCCACGGCGTGGAAACCGACTATCCTCTGGGGCTGGGCTTTTTCCAGTCAGCCGATTATGCCGCCATGGTGGCGCTCAATCAGGCATTGGATGGCCTGCTGGAAGAGGGCGCCTACGTCGCCCGCGGCGAGCGTTCGAAATCGGTCGAGAATTTCCACGACATTCTCACCTGGCTGATGGCCGAGGCCAGCCGCGGCTTCAGCATCCAGCGCTACAAGGGCCTGGGCGAGATGAATCCGGATCAGCTGTGGGAAACCACCATGGACCCGGACAGCCGTCGCATGCTCAGGGTGTCCATCGAGGACGCCATCGGCGCCGACATGATGTTCAATACCCTGATGGGTGATGAAGTCGAGCCGCGTCGTGACTTCATCGAGCAAAACGCCCTGGTCGCGAATCTGGACATCTGATTCGACCATGCCGTTGCGGATAAAACCGGAGCCCCTGGGCTCCGGTTTTTTCAGTTCGGACCGATGGTTATAAACCATTTCGGTTTCATGCGGCCGAAGTCACGGCGCACGTTGTGTCTGAGCGCTGCCTTCGAATCCAGCACCACACTCTCTCCCGCCTCGCGCACGAACACTACCCAGTGCCAGAAGGGCACCCCGTCGATGAGGCGCCACTTGATGGCCAGCAGCGCCCGGCCCGGTAGTGCGTCCCAGCCGATAAAGGGCTGTTCCCCTTCAAGCACCTCGATGCCCAGGTGTGCCAGCAGTGCCCTGACATGCGACGTCTGTGACCAGAGCGTGCGATCGTTGGCATGAATGCCCAGCGCGGCGGCGCGGGTTCGGGCCGTGTCGTAGTCAAGCCCGGCCAGCGCTGCGCAGGCGGCGATGCCGCAGCCGGTGGGTTCTTCCTGAATGACGGGCGTCATGACGTGATCCTTTCGGAAGGCAATTCAAAAAAGACGGCCCTGCTCGGGTCGCAGGGTCAGGCCGCGCCGGGTGTATTCAGCGTCCAGTGAGGCATGCACATCGATATTACCGCCGCGCCAGCCGTTCAGCGCAGCGGTCAGGGCATCGTCATCGAGTGACTCGATCGTTTTGCCCCGTGATGGCCCGAAGCGCAGGCGCAGGCCGGGCACCGGTTGCCCGACGGTGGCCCAGTCGAGAAAGCTGGCGAAGTCCTCAAAGCCGAAACGCGCCATCAGCGGCGTGACCAGCGCTGCGGTCATGGTGACATCGAAAAGCGCCTCGTGAGCATGGGTCGGCTCACCGCCGGTCAGCTCGCGATACATGTGGCCCAGCGAGGCACTTTCCAGACCGTCGCGCTTTTTGAGTCGATAGGCGGGAATGAACAGATCCAGGCTGCGCCTCGGGCGACAGCCCAGCCGGCGGGCGATCACGTTGTCAAAGCCGGTATTGCTGTAGCCCATTACCAGCGCATCAAATCCCTGACGGGTGGCCTCCCGGTAGACCGGCGGGATGCCATGGCGATAGTCGGGACATTGAGCGACATCCTCGTCATGAATGCCGTGCACTCGGGTGGTGGCCGGGTCAATCGACCCGCCCGGGTGGTAGTGGGCGCTGTGCTGCCACTGCGATTCAAACCGGCCGTCGGTATGCAATACGCCGCCCAGCACCGCCAGCTGCACGACACCGCAGTGACGGGCGCTGCCGCCCGCGGTCTCGAAATCGTGGATCAGCGCGCGCATGGCGGTGCTTCAACCAGCAGCTTCTGCGCCACGGGTTTCAATATCTCGACCAGCGTCGTCAGATCCGCCGGCGTCTCGCTGTCCGGCCAGTGGGACTGAAGCTCGGCCACTTCCAGGCCGACCACATTCTCCTCGGCCAGCGCCGTCATCAGCGCGGTCAGGGTCTCGGACGCAAGCCCTCCTTTGACCTGGTAATCGGTGGGCACGACGCCGGGTTCGAGCACGTCGCAATCGATATGGATATAGACCGGGCGGCCGTTGATGGCGCGCTTGAGCGACTCGACGCTCAGCTCGGCCGGCGTCAGGTGGCGAAGACGCCCGTCATCGATCAGCGCCTGCTCGCCGGGGTCGAGCTGATGGGCGCCGGCCAGAATGACCTGATCCAGCGCCAGATGGCTGCCCAGCCCGCTGTCCCAGAGTCCTGCGGCGCCGGCAATCACCATGCCACCGAGATAGCCCGACGCCGAGGTTTCCGGCGTGTTGAGATCGCCATGGGCATCGAACCAGACGATGCAGGCCTCGGGGTACTGACGGGCGACCACCGGCAGGGTCGCCAGCCCCCCGGCGCAGCGGCTCATGGTCAGGACCGGACGCTTGCCGGCGGCCAGCGTTTTCTCAAGATAGCGAGCGATCGACAGGAAGTCGGGCGTAATGGCCCTGAGCACCTGCTGCCAGTCACCCGGCAGCGCCTGGCCCGCGGCGCCCAGTGTCTGCAGGGGAATGTCGAGCGTCGTCGCGAGCTGCCGGCCCAGCGCGAGCGCACCAGTCATGCCCAGTGCGTTGCGACCGGCACAGTTGCCCTGAAAGCAGATCAGCGGTGGGGGAGCGGTGACAGCGGGCTGCTGCGCCATGGTGCCTCCAGTATCAAAAGGTGAGCGGCAGATCATTCTGCCCGTCAGAAACCGCCATCATAGCAGTGCGTCTCATGCAAGAGCGCGCGCAGGGGGTGAGCGGCTCAAGGCGAGGGCCCTTGGTCAATGGTTGTATTGTGAGGCGCTAATGCCTGAGTAATAGTTTGTGACAGACCGGGTCCGCGGCAGTCACCGTAGAGCCCCGACACAACAACACCGACCCACCTTGACTGAAACCCTGCTTAACAACAACACAAGGGACGCACGCCATGACAATCATGTTCAACAAGTGCCTGATGGCCGGTGTCATACCGCTGGCCATTGCGCTGTCGTCGACGGCTTTCGCTCAGGAGAGCACCGGTAAGGGCGAGGTCGAAGTGCTCAACTGGTGGACCTCCGGCGGAGAGGCCAAGGCGCTGGGCGCGCTCAAGGACCAGCTGGCCGACGACGGTATCGGCTGGCAGAACATGCCGGTCGCCGGCGGTGCCGGCACCAATGCCATGGCCGTGCTGCGCTCGCGCATCACCTCCAACAACCCGCCAACGGCGGCGCAGGTGCTGGGCTATGACGCCCAGGACTGGGCAGACCGCGATGCGCTGAGCTCGCTGGATGATGTGGCCAGCGCCGGCAATTGGGACGAGGTCTTCCCGCAGCCGATCCAGCACTTTGCCAAAAGCGACGGTCACTGGATCGCCGCACCGTTTGAAATTCACTCGACCAACTGGGTGTGGGCCAACAAGTCGATGATGGATGAGCTCGGCATCCAGCAGCCCGGTAGCTGGGAAGAATTCATGGCCTCGATGAAGAAGGCCCAGGACGCCGGTCATACCGGTCTGGCCTATGGCGGACAGCCCTGGCAGGACGCGACCGTGTTCGAGAACGTGGTGCTGGCGACCGGCGGTGCCGACTTCTATCGCCGCGCCATGATCGATCTCGACCCCGAAGCGCTCGATTCCGACACCATGATCAGGTCGTTTGATCGCTTCCGGGAGCTTTTGCAGTACAAGGACGACAACTCTCCGGGCCGTGACTGGAATCTGGCCACGGCGATGGTCATCAACGGCGATGCGCTTTATCAGATCATGGGCGACTGGGCCAAGGGCGAGTTCCTCAATGCCGGTCTCGAGCCGGAGCAGGACTTCATGTGCTTTCGCACGCCGGGCACGCAGGACGCGGTGACCTTTAACAGCGACCTGATGATCATGTTCAAGAATGACAACGATCAGCAGCAGGCGATGCAGCGCACCATGGCCGAAATCATCGGCTCGCCGGAATTCCAGATGACCTTCAGCCAGCTCAAGGGCTCGGTGCCAGCGCGTACCGACCTCTTGGCCGACAAGCTCGATGCCTGTGCCCAGCGCGGCTATGAGCAGGCGAAGGCGGCCGCCGAGAGCGACACGCTGATGGGCAGCATGGCGCACGGCTACGCCGCGCCGGCCAGCGTCAAGAACGCGGTCTTTGACATCGTCTCCTCGTTCGTCAACAGCGACATGCCCAGTGATGTGGCCGCCGAGCAGCTGGCAATGGTCGTACAGGGCGCGCGCTCCTGATCAGCCTGATTTGATCCGTCCGGCCCCGCCAGCTCCGGCGGGGCCATGATCCTGAATCCGAGGTGATCGATGTCGACCCCCCCCTCCCTGCGAGGCGGCGCGCGCGAGCGCCTGCAGCACTGGCTGCCCAGACTCGTGCTGTCGCCTTCGTTCGTGCTGGTGCTTTTTTTCGTTTACGGCTTCATTCTCTGGACGACATACATCTCGTTCAGCAACTCGGGAATGCTGCCGGACTATACCTGGGCGGGCACCCGGCAGTGGTCGCGGCTGTGGTCCTCATGGACCTGGGGCATCGCGCTGCACAACATCTGGGTGTTCGGACTGCTCTATATCGTCACCTGTACGGCGCTGGGCCTGTTGCTGGCGATCCTGCTGGATCAGCGCATCCGCGCCGAAGGAGCGCTGCGCACCATCTATCTCTATCCGATGGCGCTGTCGTTCATTGTTACCGGCACGGCGTGGCAGTGGTTTCTCAACCCGGGGCTGGGGCTTGAGCGCACCATGCATTCGCTGGGCTGGGAAAGTTTCAGCTTCAACTGGCTGATCGACGCCAATATGGCGATCTACACCGTGGTGATCGCGGCGGTCTGGCAGGCGACCGGCTTCATCATGGCGATGTTTCTGGCCGGGCTTCGGGGCATCGACGGCGAAATGATCAAGGCCGCTCAGATCGATGGCGCGCCGACCTGGAAAATCTACGGCCGCATCATCATTCCCCAGCTGCGCCCGGTGTTTTTGAGCGCGATCGTGGTGCTGGCGCATCTGGCGATCAAGAGCTTTGACCTGATCGTCGCCATGACCGGCGGCGGGCCGGGCAATGCGACCGCGGTGCCGGCGACCTTCATGTACTCCTATGCGTTTTCGCGCAACGAAATGGGCATCGCTGCGGCCAGTGCCGTATTCATGCTGGCGGTGATCGCCGCGCTGATCATCCCCTATCTCTACAGCGAGCTGCGGGAGTCGCGATCATGAGTGCCGGAGCTACCGTTGCGCGTCGCAACACGCTGGGTCGGGCGCTGCTCTACGCCGTGCTCGCGGTCTTTGCGATCCTCTATCTGATGCCGCTTTACGTGATGCTGGTGACCTCGTTCAAGCCGCTTGAAGAGATCCATCAGGGCAATATGCTGGCGCTGCCCGACACATGGACGTTTGCGCCGTGGCGCGAAGCGTGGGGCAGTGCCTGCATCGGGCTCGAGTGCAGCGGCGTGCACGGCTATTTCTTCAACAGCATCAAAATCGTGGTGCCGGCGGTGCTGATCTCGGGGCTTCTGGGTGCGTTCAACGGCTACGTGCTGACCAAATGGCGCTTTCGCGGCCACAAGATCGTCTTCGGATTGATCCTATTCAGCTGCTTCATTCCGTTTCAGATCATTTTGCTGCCGATGGCGCGGGTGCTCGGCATCCTGCACATCGCCAACAGCACCACGGGGCTGGTGCTGGTGCACATCGTCTACGGGATCGGCTTCACGACGCTTTTTTTCCGCAACTTCTACGAGAGCTTCCCCGACGAGCTGGTGCGCGCTGCCAAGCTCGATGGCGCCGGTTTTTTCACCATCTTCTTTCGCATTCTGCTGCCGGCTTCGGTGCCGATCATCGTGGTGACGATCATCTGGCAGTTTACCAACGTCTGGAACGACTTCCTGTTCGGCGTCTCCTTTACCTCCGGCGACAGCGCGCCGATCACGGTGGCGCTCAACAACCTGGTCAACAGCTCCACCGGGGTGAAGGCGTACAACGTCAACATGGCGGCGGCGATGGTGGCGGCGGTGCCGACGCTGATCGTCTATATCCTGGCGGGCAAATACTTTCTGCGCGGTCTGATGTCGGGATCGGTCAAGGGCTGAGGCACTCATGAGCTTTTTACATATTCACAACGTCCACAAGCGCTTTGGCGACACCCACGTGCTCAAGGGCATCGACATTGCCATCGAGAAGGGCGATTTTCTGGTGCTGGTCGGACCGTCCGGCTGTGGCAAGTCGACCCTTTTGAACATGATCGCGGGGCTTGATGCCATCAGCGAAGGCGAGCTTTTGCTCAACGGCGAGCGGATCAACGATGTGCATCCGTCACGGCGCGATATCGCCATGGTGTTTCAGTCCTATGCGCTTTATCCCAGCATGACGGTGGCCGGCAACATCGGCTTCGGGCTCGAGATGCGCAAGGTTGCGAAGGCCAGACGCCGCGAGGCGATCCAGCGCGCCGCCGAGCTCTTGCAGATCGAGAACCTGCTGGATCGCAAGCCGGCCCAGCTCTCCGGTGGGCAGCGTCAGCGCGTGGCGATGGGGCGCGCGCTGGTGCGCGAACCGCAGCTCTTTCTGTTCGACGAGCCACTGTCGAATCTGGATGCCAAACTGCGCGTCGACATGCGCACCGAGATCAAGCAGCTCCATCAGCGCCTGGGCACCACCATCGTCTATGTGACCCACGATCAGATCGAGGCGATGACGCTGGCCACGCGCATCGCCGTGATGCGCGGCGGTGAGCTGCAGCAGCTGGGCACGCCGCAGGCGGTCTACGACGATCCCAATAACCTTTTCGTGGCGGGGTTCATGGGCTCGCCGTCGATGAATCTGGTCACCGCCCGCATCACACGCCACGAGGGAAGGCTGGTGGCCCGCATCGCCGCCCCTGCGGGCGATGTCACGCTGCCGATCGTGCGGGATCGCGCCGCGCTCGAGGCGTGGTGTGACCGCGACGTGATGCTTGGCCTGCGTCCGGAGGCGATCACAGATCCGGCCAGCGCCAACCGCGAGGATGGCGACATCCATGAGGCCACACTTGAGATCGCGCTGGTCGAGCCCACCGGTGCCGATCTCTACGTGGTGACCCAACTGGGCGGGCGCAGCATCAACGCGCGTATGCGTCCCGGTGCGCCGTTGAGCCCGGGCCAGTCGACCCGTTTTGCCTTTGATGTCTCGCGCATGGTGGCGTTCGACCCCGAGACGGAAGCGCGTATCCGCGATGAGGTGCCGGCCACGCCCGATGAGGCGTCGACAGGCCATGCAGATTCGACAGGAAATGCAGATTCGACAGGAAATATCCTCGGTCAGAACGCGTGATCATGATCCGGGATGGCTTCCCGTGGGGCGTGGCGCTCAGGGGCGCTCGACAAATCGGCGAATGCCCTCGGCGAGCTGGCGGCCCAGCCGCTCCAGCGTCTCGCCCTCTACCATGCCGACCCCCAGCACCAGGCCGCGGCGCGGATCATCGTCGCTGCAGACCAGGCTCAACGGTCTGACCACCAGCCGGTATTGATTGAGCAGATAGCGGCTCAGGCGCACGTCATCGATCTGCTCGGCGAGCATGACGCACAGCGTGATGGTGCCGGCCGGCGGCGAGACATCGACCACGCCCGGCAGATCGACCAGAAGGTCATGCAGGGTCTGCTGGCGCTGAAGGTAATCGCGGTTGATGCGCCGACACCAGCGGTCCAGGTCGCCATCGGCCATGAACTGTGCCAGCACGGCCTGATCCAGCATGCGGCCTTCACGAAACACTTCACTTCTGACCCGGTTGATGGCGCCGCTCAGCGTGCGCGGCACGACCAGATACCCGAGTCGCAGCCCCGGAAACATCAGCTTGGAAAACGAGCCGGCCAGCAGGCAGCGGCCATTGTCGGGAGAGAAGAGCAGATCGCGGTGGCGGCGGTCAAAGAACTCGTAGTCGTCCTCGATGATCACTTCGGGGGCGAGGCGCTCGACCAGTGCGCGCTTGTCCTCCACCGGCATGTAAACGCTCAAGGGGTAGTGGCGCGCGCCGGTCAGATACAGCAGACGCGGGGCATGCGCAGCCTTCGGCAGATCCCGATAGCCGACGCCGGGCTGCCAGCGACACCGCGAGATGGCCAGCCCGGCGGCCTGAAAGACGTTGCGTGCGCCCCAATAGCAGGGGGAATCCATCACCACCCGGTCGCCGTGATCGGCAAGGGCCAGCGCGCACAGCTCGAGGCCGTGGTGGGTGCCATCGGTGATAATGATCTGCTCGAGCGCACACTCGATGCCGCGCCAGCGGCGCAGAAAATCGGCAATGGCGCGTTTCAGCGGGCCGTAGCCGCCGCTGGAGTAGGAGAGCAGCAGCGCGTTGTGCGGCACGGTCAGGGTGGCGTAGAGCGCGCGCCAGCGCCGCATCGGAAAGCGGGCAATGTCGGGAATGCCGGGCACGAAGGCACCGCTTTGCACCGGGCTGACGGCAGCCGTATGCAAAAGCGCCCGGGCGCGCTGCGAAAGTCCGGCCTCCGGTGTGGTCGCGTGTTCGGTGGCAGTGACACTTCGCTGGGTCCAGCTGCCGCGCCCGTGCTGGGTCACCAGCAGTCCGCGGCTCTGCAGGTTTTCCATGACGCCGGCCAGCGTGCTGCGGGCCAGTCCCAGTCGCTGACAGATATGGCGATGGGCCGGCAGACGCTGGCCGTCCTCCCAGAGGGATTCGATCAGCTCGATCAGCGCCTGCTCCAGACGTACCTGCTTGCTCAGCCGGGCGGGCTGGCGCTGCCAGGCGTCATCGATGTCGCCCAGCGCCTCTTCAACGGATCGCAGCATGGTCAAAATCCCTTCCGGCAGGGCGTGGAGCGTCATTATGGTCGGCGGGCCGCGCAGTGGTCCAGTCAAACGCCCGAGTGGTCCACCTCTCAAGCGCCGGACAGTGGTAGCGTGTGTTCAGGAGCAACAACAAGGCCCGATGCCCAACAGAGACTCCGACTGCCCTGACTGTCCATAACAATTACGGATAACACTATGCAGAGCACCACAACATCACGCGAACTGGTACGCGTTCTGGCCCGCGCGGACGTACTGGCCCTGGCCTTTGGCGCCATGATCGGCTGGGGCTGGATCGTTCTGACCGGCGGAGCGATTCTCGATGCCGGCAGCCTCGGCGCGATCATCGCCTTCATCATCGGCGGCATTGCCGTGCTGCTGGTGGGACTGACCTACGCTGAACTGGCAGCCGCCATGCCCAAGGTGGGCGGTGAACACGTCTACAGCTATCGCGCCCTGGGGCACTTCGCCTCCTTCGTCTGTACCTGGAGTATCGTGCTGGGCTACATGAGCGTCGTGTCCTTTGAAGCGGTGGCCCTGCCCACCGTGGTCGAGCAGCTTTTCCCCGGCTATGACGTGGGCCATCTCTGGACGGTGGCCGGCTGGGACGTCAAGGCCAGCTGGGTCGCGGTCGGCGTCATCGGCTCACTGATCATGATGGCGATCAACTATGTCGGCATCACCACCGCGGCGCTGATCCAGAAGCTGGTGACCGGGCTGATTCTGGTCGTGGGCGTGCTGTTCATCACCGGCGCGCTCTTTACCGGCGAGGCGGCCAACATGACGCCGCTGTTTAACCATGAGGCCAACGGCGGATTTGTCGGCGGCATCATGGCGGTGCTGATCATGGTGCCCTTCCTGTTTGTGGGCTTTGACGTCATCCCGCAGGCCGCCGAGGAGATCGATCTGCCGTTTCGTGATATCGGCAAGGTGCTGATCGCCTCGGTGCTGATGGCAGTGGTCTGGTATGCGCTGATCGTGCTGGGGACCAGTCTGATGCTCGATCACGACGCGCTGCAGGGCACGTCGCTGTCGGTGCCGGATGCCATGGCGGCTGTCATGGGCAGCGTCTGGGGCAGCAAGCTGATGGTACTGGCGGGCATCGCCGGCATCATCACCAGCTGGAACGCATTCTATATCGGCGGGTCGCGGGCGATCTATGCGCTGGCGCACTCCGGCATGCTACCGGCCTTTCTCGGCAGGCTGCATCCGAAGTACAAGACGCCCACCAACGCCATCATCATGATGGGGCTGTTGTCGGCGATCGCGCCCTTTCTGGGCCGTCCGGCCATGGTGTGGCTGGTGGATGCCGGCGGTCTGGGCATCGTGATCGCCTATCTGGTCGTGGCGCTCTCCTTTCTGGTGCTTCGAAAGCGCGAGCCCGAAATGGAACGTCCCTTCAAGGTGGGCAACGGTCAGGTGGTCGGCGTGCTGGCGGTCGTGCTCTCGCTGGGCATGGTCTTTTTGTACCTGCCGGGCAGTCCGTCGGCGCTGACCGGCATCGAGTGGGGGGTGTTCGGCGGCTGGATGGTCTTCGGGTTTGCAATGTATTTCTTCGCGCTCAATCGCTACGGGCGGGCGTTCAGTGACCGGGTCATGCAGGACGTTTATCAGCGCTGAATCCTTGAAAAGTGAGGTTGGTCCACATGCAGGACATTGAATTCAAAAGCCAGCGGGCCGCCGCGCTGATCGGCGGGCACTGGAAGGAAGGCGCTCGACAGTTTGCGGTCAACAACCCGGCCACCGGCGAACTGATCGCCAATGTGGCCGACCTGGGTGCCGAGGAGACCCGTGAGGCGGTCGGCGCGGCCGAGACGGCACTGGCGGACTGGCGAAAAACGCCGGCAAAGGAGCGCTCTCGGCTGCTGCGTCGCTGGTTCGATCTGGTAGTTGAAAACACCGACAGACTGGCGCGCCTGATGACGCTTGAGCAGGGCAAGCCGCTGGCAGAGTCCCGCGGGGAAGTCGGCTATGGCGCCTCGTTCATCGAATTCTACGCTGAAGAGGCCAAGCGCATCGCCGGCGAAACCCTGCCGGGTCACGGCGCGGACAAGCGGATTCTGGTGGTGCGCGAGCCGATCGGCGTGGTCGCGGCCATTACGCCCTGGAACTTTCCGCTGGCGATGATCACCCGCAAGTGTGCCCCGGCGCTGGCCGCCGGCTGCACGGTGGTGATCAAACCGGCCGAGGCCACGCCGCTGACCGCCCTGGCGCTGGCCGCGCTGGCGCTGGAAGCCGGTATCCCGCAAGGCGCCATCAATGTGGTCACCGCCCAGAGTCCCGCCGCCGTGGGCGAGGTGCTGACCACGGACCCGCGGGTGCGCAAGGTCTCCTTCACAGGCTCGACCCCGGTGGGCAAGACGCTGCTGGCGCAGTGTGCCTCCACGGTCAAGAAGACCGCCATGGAGCTGGGCGGCAACGCGCCCTTTATCGTTTTTGACGATGCCGATCTCGATGCTGCTGTCGAGGGCGCCATCGCGTCGAAATACCGCAACGCCGGTCAGACCTGCGTCTGCACCAATCGCTTTCTGGTGCAGTCCGGCGTGTACGACGCCTTCGTCGAGAAACTGGCCGCCCGTGTTCGTGAACTCAGGGTCGGCAACGGTCTCGAGGAAGGCACCACGATCGGGCCGCTGATCAATCAGGGCGCCGTTGACAAGATCAGTGATCACGTCAGCGATGCGCTTGGCAAGGGCGCTCGACTGGTGGAGGGCGGAGAGAAGCACGCGCTGGGACACTCGTTCTACGCCCCGACCGTGCTGGCCGATGTGACGCCCGATATGGCCGTCGCCCATGAGGAGACCTTCGGGCCGTTGGCAGCCGTCTTTCGCTTTGACCAGGATGATCAGGCCATCGCGATGGCCAACGATACGCCCTTTGGCCTGGCGGCCTACTTCTATGCCCGCGACTACAAGCGCATCTGGCATGTGATGGAAGCGCTGGAGTACGGCATGGTGGCCGTCAACGAAGGGTTGTTGTCGACCGAGCTGGCACCCTTTGGCGGAATCAAGGAGTCAGGGCTGGGTCGGGAAGGTTCGCACCATGGACTGGAGGAGTTTACCGAGCTCAAGTATGTCTGTCTTGGCGGCCTTTAATCGCTGCACATCAAAGGAGATCGCGCATGAATAATAGTGAACTCAATGAGCTGAAAAAACGCTATGTCGCCAACGGCGCGGCAAGCATGGACGGCCATTTCGCCGACCGCGCCGAAAACGCCGAGCTGTGGGACGTCGATGGCAAGCGCTTTATCGACTTTGCCGGCGGTATCGGCGTGCTCAACATCGGCCATCGCCACCCGAAGGTGGTCGAGGCGGTCAAGGCGCAGCTCGATCGAGTCATGCACACCTGCCAGACGGTCATGCCTTATGAAGGTTACGTGAAGGTGGCCGAGAAGCTCAGCCACCTCACGCCGGTACGTGGGCATGCCAAGGTCATGCTGGCCAACTCCGGTGCCGAGGCGCTGGAAAACGCCGTGAAGGTGGCGCGTGCGGCGACCGGTCGTTCGGGTGTGATCTGCTTCACCGGCGGTTATCACGGTCGTACCTTCATGACCATGGCCATGAACGGCAAGGTCGCGCCCTATCGTACCGACTTTGGCCCGATGCCGGGACAGGTCTATCGCGCGCCCTATCCGGTCGAATCAATCGGTGTCAGCGAGGAAGAGGCGCTGCGCGGGCTGAAAATGACCTTCAAGACCGATGCCAATCCGAAGGACACCGCCGCGATCGTCATCGAGCCGGTGCTGGGCGAAGGCGGTTTCCATGCCGCGTCGCCGAGCTTCATGAAGGCGCTGCGCGAGATCTGCGACGAGCACGGCATTTTGCTGATCGTTGACGAGGTTCAGTCCGGCTTTGGCCGTACCGGCAAGCTGTTCGCCATCGAGCACACCGGCGTCGAGCCTGACATCATGACCATGGCCAAGAGCATGGGCGATGGTATGCCGATTTCTGCCGTGGTCGGCACCGACCGCGTGATGGATGCTTCGGGCGGTAATTCGCTCGGCGGTACCTACACCGGTAGCCCGGTGTCCTGCGCTGCCGTGCTGGCCGTACTGGAGGTGTTCGAAGAGGAGAACATCCTCGAGAAGAGCCTGGCACTGGGCGAGAAGCTCGGCGAGCGGTTCCAGCAGTGGGAGCGCAGCTTTGATGTCGTGCGCAATTCGCGTCATCTGGGGGCCATGGCGGCCATCGACCTGGTCCGCCCCGACGGCGAGCCGGATGCCGAGCTTGCCGGCAAACTCTGCAAAACGGCGCGTGAACGCGGCCTGATCCTGCTCTCCTGCGGTATTTTCGGCAACACGATCCGCTTTTTGATGCCGGTTACCATCAGTGACGAGGTCCTCAACGAAGGCCTTGACCTGATCGAAACCATGCTCACGGAGATGACCGGTCAGTAGTCACATCGCCCGGTCTGCATGCAAAAGGCCCCGCCATCGGCGGGGCTTTTTTATGGTCAGGCGCATTCTTGCTGCCATGAGTCTCCCGGGAGCGGCCACTACGGCTGGCGAGCGGCCACCTGCAGAAAGGTCTCGACCTCCTCGACGGTGGGAATGCCGGTGGCCGCGCCGGCACGCTGCACGGCCAGCGCGGCGGCTGCGGTGGCCCGCTCCAGGCAGGTGGTGTCGTCAAAGCCCGCCTGCAGGGCGGCCATATAATAGCCGATGAAGGTGTCGCCGGCACCGGTGGTGTCGACGGCCTGGACCGGCCGCGCCGGCTGATAAAGGGTGTCACCGCGTTCGCCATCGAGGCGCCACGCCCCTTCCGAGCCCAGCGTCAGCACGATATTGACGCCCGGCAGCGCCGTTTGCAACGCTTCGATCAGGGTATCGGCATCGCTGTCCTCTTCCAGCTCGACCAGCGCGGCCGCTTCGCCGCGATTGACGAACAGCAGTGACAGCTCACTCAGGGGCAGTTCACGAATGGCCGGTGTCATCGGCGCCGGATTGAAGGCGACCTTCAGCCCGCGCGCCAGCGCCTGACGAATGACGTCCTCGATGGCGTTGCACTCGTTTTGCAGCAGCAGCCAGCCGTCGCTGTCGGCGCCGTTGATCAGCTCGCCGATCCGCTCGGGCGTGAAGCGCTGATTGGTGCCGCCAAACAGCACGATGGCGTTTTCTCCGTCGTCGTCGACCTGAATGACGGTGTGGCCGCTGGCGCTTTCAAGCAGCGCCACGTTGTCGATGTTGGCGCCGGCGTCCTTTAGCGTCTCCAGCGCCCAGTCATCAGCCCGGCCGAGCTGCCCCCAGTGGCTTGCCTGCCCACCGGCGCGTGCCAGGGCGATGGTCTGATTGGCGCCCTTGCCCCCCAGCACGATCTGATAGTCGGTGCTGGAGAGCGTTTCACCCGGTCGCACCAGATGCGGTACGCGATAGACGTGATCGATGTTGATCGAGCCGTAGTTGTAGACGGTGGCCAGGCGGGATGCCGGTTGATTCGATGCTGCCATGATGCCCTCGCAGTAATAACCATGATCTGACGTGATCATCGAACACAACGAGGTCCTTTGTCGATTCAGGGCAGACTGACGATTCAGGGCAGATTGTCGATTCAGGGCAGATCGAAGACCAGCGCTTCGGCGTCGCGGCCGCGGGCCAGCGTGATCTGCGTTTCTTCCTCCAGCATCAGCGCATCACCGCCCTCGAGAGGCTGACCGTTGACCTCAAGCTGGCCCCGAATGAGATGGAGATAGCCGCGTCGGCCGGGCGCCAGCGGGTGGGTCAGCGCGGTATCACCGTTCAGAAGCGTGGCATAAATGAAGGCGTCCTGCTCGATGCGCAGTGACCCGTCGCGGCCATCGGGTGAGAGGATCAGGCGCAGCTGGTTGTGTCTGGATGCGGCGGGAAAGTCCGCCTCGCTGTAGCGCGGTGCCAGCCCTGTTTCGCGTGGGAAGAGCCAGGTCTGCAGAAAATGCACCGGCTCGTGATCGCTGTGATTGAACTCGCTGTGCTCCACGCCGGTACCGGTGGTCATCAGCTGCACGCGTCCCGGGCCAATGCTGGCGCTGTTGCCCAGCGTGTCGCGATGGGCCAGCTCGCCGGAAAGCACCCAGGAAAAGATCTCCATGTCACGATGACCGTGCTGGCTAAAGCCGCCACCGGGGGCCACGCGGTCTTCATTGATCACCCGCAGGGGGCCGAAGTGTACATGATCCGGATCGACATAACCGGCAAAGGAAAAGGAGTGATGGCTTTCGAGCCAGCCGTGATCGGCATGACCACGTTCATGGCCGGGGCGCAGGGTCAGCATGACAGGACTCCGAAGGAGATGACGTGCCTGACAGCATCGCTTTCGGATTCCTGCATGGCAATGGCAGAAAATGAGCGTTGGGCGTCGATAAAACAGAATGCGCCCGGGCAGGGAGCCTGTCCTGCAAAGCGCTGCCCGGGCGTTGCGTCATTCCACGGTATCAGAGCCCGGCGCGTTGTTTTCAGACTTTTGTGCGCCCTTTCGGGGTCTGTCATTTTCCAGCAGATCGGCCACCGAATCGAGAATCTCCTTGGGTCTGAACGGGTAGCGTTCGACCTCGGAGCGGTCGGCGATGCCGGTCAGTACCAGCACGGTATGAAGCCCGGCCTCGATACCGGCGACCACGTCAGTATCCATGCGATCGCCGATCATGCCGGTACGCATGGAGTGCGCGCCCAGCTTGTTAAGCGCCGAGCGAAACATCATCGGGTTGGGCTTGCCGACCACATAGGGCTCGCGCTTGGTGGCGCTGGTGATCAGTGCGGCCACGGCACCGGTAGCCGGTAGCGGGCCTTCTTGGCTGGGGCTGGTCACGTCCGGATTGGTGACAATAAAGCGGGCCCCTTCATTGATCAGGCGAATGGCGCGCGTGATCGCTTCAAACGAATAGGTCCGGGTTTCACCCAGCACCACGTAGTCCGGGTCGGTGTCGGTCATGACAAAGCCCGCTTCATGCATGGCGGTGGTAATCCCGGCCTCGCCGATGACAAAGGCCGACCCATTGGGAGACTGATCCTTTAAAAAGGCGGCGGTTGCCAGCGCCGAGGTCCAGAGCTGCTCTTCGGGCACATCGATGCCGCTGCGTGCCAGCCGGGCGCTGAGATCGCGCGGGGTATAGATCGAGTTGTTGGTCAGTACCAGAAACGGCTTTTGCTTCTCCCGCCACTGATGGATCAGCTCCGCCGCTCCGGGAATGGCCTTGTTCTCGTGCACCAGCACGCCATCCATGTCGGTCAGCCAGCAATCGACGTCACGCTCTACCTTCTTGCCTGTAGTCAAGAGTCGTTCCCCCCGTATTGGTGATGATGTTCAGCATAGACCCGGACAGGCGGCCCTGTCTTTTGCGGGTCTCGGCAGGTGCCGGTGTGACAAAAGCAGACCGGGTATGGCAACGCCGGTCCTTCAGCGAAAAAGCACCGGGTGAATCGCCCGGATATTTAAAAACATTGTTTGATTAAAGGACGTTAATCGGCAATATAAAAGGCGCTCTTGATTTAGAAAATATCAGAATACTTGTTTTAATAATTTCTTCATTTTAAAGCCTGTTTTTTCAGGAAGAGTTTCTTGAAACCTGGAACGTCTTGCTGACATTGTGGTCTTTTAACGTCGGTAATGTGGCGCGAAAGTTTTTAATAAACCGTTAATTAAGGTGGGGTTTTCCTGCCTGACATGCCCTGATCAGGTGATTCGATGTCTTTGAAAACAGCGATTCGGACCAACACTTTTTTAAAGAAAATGGCGCAGGGTATCGAGAAGGGCGCGCGGCGAGGCATGACCGCCCTTGTGACAAAATGCTTGCAAAAAAATGACACGGTGGAGATCGATAGCCTCAACGGACCGATCAAGATACTGCTGGTACGGCCCAACTATCGCATCGGCAACGCCCTGATCATGTCGCCCATTATTGAAACGTTTCGACAGCGCTTTCCCGAGGCGCAGATTGATCTGCTCACCACCGACAACACGCAAACGCTCTTTCGCCATCAGCGCGTGGACCATCTTCTGACCCTGTCACGCGATGCCATTACCCGTCCCTGGCGCTTTCCCGCCATGCTCCGGCGCCTGAGAAAGGAAAAATACGATCTGGCCGTGCAGGCCGGGCCCAGCTCGCTGACCGGTCTGATCTTCGCCCGCTGCATCAAGAGCCGCTATACCATGGGCAAGGGCAAGCGCGGCCAGCACTGGTTCGATATCGAGGTCAACGGTGAGCAGGCGCACGCCTATGACATTCCGCAGATGTTTGCCCGGGCCCTGGGCACGCCCTGTCGCGATCGCCCGCTGATGACCCTGAGCAACGGCGAGCGCAGCATCGGCCGCGGCGAACTTGAAGAGCTGGGGATCGACTTCGATGACACCGGCCGCGCGACCCCCTTTGTGGCCCTGTTTGTCGGCGGGCATCTCGACAAGCGACTGCCCCTGAGCTTCTGGCAGGAGAGCATCGATGCCCTTGAATCCGCCGGGCAGCGCTACGTGGTGTTTGTCGGCCCCGAGGAGCTGCGCCATGCCGACACGCTCGAGCAAAGGGTCAGCGCGGGGCAGTATGGCGCGCTCTGCCGGCCCCGGCCGCTACGTACCTTCGCCGCCATGCTGCACCATGCCCGCTATATGATCAGTCCGGATTCCGGGCCGCTGCATATCGGCGCGGCACTCGATGTGCCGGTGATGGCGCTGGTGCAAAAGCGCAAGTCGCTGAAGTTTGTCCCGCGCGGTCCGGCCGATATCGTGCTCTGGCAGCCGGAGGCGCGACAGCTGCTGGAGGCCGTTATCCGGCCCGAACAGTTCCAGGGGCGTCGCACGCAGGAACCCCCTGAGCCCGGCACGAATTCAACAATGGCCGGGGCGCTGGCGAGTCGGTAACCTTCGCGGCCGTATCCGGGTAAATCACCCGGTATAGGATGCGGCCGCAATCCGGCGGCCGCGGGCGCGGCGCAGTCCCAGCCAGCCGTTGACCAGCAGCGTTACCAGCGTCAGCAGGCCGCCATAGAGCGTGGCCTCGGGCGGGTTTTCACCGAGCAGCCACCAGACCCAGAGCGTGCCGAGAATGGCCTCGACCAGGTAAAAAAGCGCCACCTCAGCGGAGGGCAGATAGCGGGTGGCGTTGTTGATCAGCGCCGTGGCCAGCGGCATCTGCACCAGTCCCATGAGGGCGAGCACGAGATAGCTGCGGGGTTCGAGTGCCAGCGGCGTGGCCATCGGCCAGGCGATCACGGCCGTGATCACGCCGCCGCCGGCGATCAGCGGCAGCCGATCCAGCACCGGATAGCGTCGCAGCAGCGTCAGATTGGCGCCGACCGCCATGGCGGCGCCGAGCGCGTAGAGATCGCCGAGCAGACCCTCCCCGGTCAGCGAGCCGGCAAAGACGATCACCAGTCCCAGCATGGCCAGACCGATTGCCACCCAGGTTCTCGTCGCGACCCGTTCCTGCAGGAACAGGCGGGTAAAGATCGCTGCAAACAGTGGTGCCGTACTCAGGATGACCACGACATTGGCCACCCGGGTATGCATTACTGCCATCACGAACAGCAGCGAGATCGCGGCCAGCAGCCCGGCGGAGATCAGCGATGCCCCGCGTTGGGCGTTGAGGGTGGCCAGCCGCCGGGGCTGGCAGTAGAGCGCGCCCATGATGAGCGCCATCAGCGCGCCGCGCCAGAAGGCAATGTTCCAGCCGTCGGTGGCGGCCAGTCTTACCAGCAGGCTGTCAAAGCTCAGAACCACAATACCGAGGGTTGCAAGCGTCAGACCGCGTGAGTGCCGGGCGGTCGCGTCATGGGCTGCCATGTCAAATCTCCTTGAGCGCATCAGTGCCGGATCGCGGTCGAAACGCTCACTTGAGCAGGCCGGTCGTCCGCGGGCAATGGATCAAATGGTCCGACCCTTTCATCCTAACCGTCGCTATTGAAAATCCTGTTCTCGTTGCGCCGCCGGGCAGAGCATGGGCGACGCCGGTATCGGTCATTGACCGATCCGAACGCCATATGGCGTGACTGTTCCCCGCTCAAAGGGGCTGCGACAATGGCGACTTTCGACTGTCAGGAGAGTCTCATGACCGAGCCCGCCCTTGCTCCGCTTCCCGAAAAGCTGCGCCAGCAGCTCATTGCCGTACGTGACAACGCCTACGCCCCCTATTCCCGCCATCCGGTAGGCGCGCTTCTGGTCAGCGAAGGTGATGTGATCCATACCGGCTGTAACGTGGAAAGTGCCAACTACAAGGGCCTTTGTGCCGAGGCCGGTGCCATAGCCTCGCTGGTCGCCTCCGGCGAGCGCCGGATCAGGGCGATCTACATCATCGGCCCCGGCGAGGCGCTGTGCACGCCCTGCGGGGATTGTCGTCAGCGGATTCGCGAGTTCGCTACCCCCGGCACCGAGATTGTGGTGGTGGATGGTGACGGCCGACCGCTCAAGCGTTACGACATGGAAGCCCTGCTGCCGGATTCCTTCGGACCCGAAAATCTGGATCAACCGTCATCAATGGCGTAGGGCACGGCAGCTTCTGCCTGCAGGGTCGTCATGGCGCGGATAGCGGCGATGGCGGAATAAGAAAACAGTGTTGTACAAGACATGAAAAAAAACGGCAGGCGTGTCAGCAGATCGTCGTCAAAATGTCATGCATGACGTGATGAAAATCCTTTCCTGGCCTGAGTTTAACGGTTACAAAAAATTATAGTGTACAAGGCTTGTACATTGCCCGGCACTATGCCAGAGTGTGTCTACACGGTCAGCAGGGACGCTGACCCGGGATCAACAGGGACGTTGATCCGAATGGCGAGGAGCGCCACGGCAGGGACTGCCGCAGAATCGGGCCAGGATGGCCACGGCAAGGATTGCCACTGATACCGGCCAGGAAGGCCGGTGACACCACCAGGGAAGGAATTGAATCATGACACATTACATCTCCTGCACACGCTGTGGTCACGATCAACACACTCCGATGGATACCTGCAACGAGTGGGACGAGATCACCTGCTCCGAGTGCGGCGAGTTTCTGGACACCGTGGGTCACTGGAACGACCTGAACTCACCGTCTTTCGCCATGCAGACGCTCAACAAGTCCAGAACGCTGACGCTCATGATGGCCCGCGAGAGCCGCCCCATCAACGATCAGCAGATGGGCCAGCGCGTCTCCGCCTGATACGCGGCGAGCCATACAAGTCATTCCGAAATGCCGCCCTTCAAGGCGGCATTTTTATGTCTGTTATACGAGGCGTCCTGACACAGGGGCTGTCCCGTTACAACGCCCGGTCACACCGGGCGTTGTGATGCTGGCGCTGCGAGGCCTGAAGAATCCCCCTAGAAGATTACGGGCAGGATCACCAGCACGAGCCCGAGCAGGCTGATGCCCCAGACCATCGAGCGGATGTAGGGGATGCCCATGGCGTAAAGCGGTACGTAGGCGATGCGGGCGAGAAAATAGAGCCAGGCACCCCAGGCTGTCATCGCCCCTTCCTGCTGGCCGACATGAGCAAT
The DNA here is from genome assembly GCF_900112585.1 of Kushneria avicenniae. Taxonomy (GTDB): domain Bacteria; phylum Pseudomonadota; class Gammaproteobacteria; order Pseudomonadales; family Halomonadaceae; genus Kushneria; species Kushneria avicenniae. The sequence goes on from NZ_FOLY01000003.1 coordinate 567,211, forward strand.
CAGGATGGCACCGATAAACAGCGGCAGGGTTTCAAACAGGTTTTTCTGCGCGCGAAAGAGCCGCCCGGTTACCACACCCATCGGTGGGCCTTCCTTGTCGCGTGGACCGGCATTGTAATCAATGCCGGTTTCACGGTTGCGATACATTGCAGGCAGCATGATCTGAACGATGGCAAGCACCAGCGTCCAGCCCAGCAGGTAGAGTTCCATGGTCATGCGCGACTCCGGAGATCAGGTTGAAATATCTTCTTGAGCGTAGCAGGCCACCGGCTCCGAGTGCGGTGATGATCCGTCATCCCGTAATGCTTTTATCAGCTTTAAAGCATATGGTGATGGCTCGTGCGTCAGGCATGATAGCCGGGTGCTGAGCGTGCTGAAGGGTGCCACATCGGAGGTTCGAGTTCGGACATCAGGCACCAACGGTAATCATCATTGCAGGACAATGCATTCAGGGAGGGAGCATGACCGAGATTACGGAAAGGGCAGGTGGCTGTCTGTGTGGTCAGGTGCGGTTTACGGTGCGCCATGGCGGCGAGGTGCATGTCTGTCACTGTTCGCTGTGTCGCAAGGCCACGGGTGGCCCCATGCTGGGCGTGGTCTGTGAGGGTGAGCCGGTCTTTGACGAGGCCTCGCCGGTCGGGATCCATCACTCCTCCGATCAGGGCGAGCGCGGTTTCTGCCTGCGCTGCGGCAGCCAGCTCTATTTTCGCCACACTTCGGACAACGCCTACGCATTTACGGCCGGCACCTTCGATGACCAGTCCTGCATGGTGATGACCGAAGAGATCTACATGACGGAAAAGCCGGGTTTTTATGACTTTGCCAACGAGACACGGCGCTATTCACAGGACGTGGACAGCGACCCGGTCCCGCGCCAGATGTAGTCAGACCCGGTCAGAGGCGCCTGATTGGCGTGCCGGCAAGCCAGGCCTCAAGATTTTCAACCGTCTGGCCAAACCAGGTGCGATAGCTGGTGTCGCTGACGTAGCCCAGATGCGGCGTGGCCAGCACACCGGGCAGTCGGCGCAGGGGATGATCGAGCGACAGCGGCTCCTGCTCGAAGACATCCAGCCCCGCGCCGGCAATCCGGCCTTCCTCGAGCGCCTCGATCAGCGCGCTCTGATCGACGATTGCCGCGCGTGAGGTGTTGATCAAAAGCGCCGAAGGCGACATCCACGCAAGCGCCTGGCGGTCGATCAGGTGACGGGTGCGCTCGCTCAGCACCAGATGAATCGACACGATATCGCTGGCGCTCAACAGCGCCCGTTTGGATTCGGCAAGCCTGACGCCCACCTCATCGCAGCGCGCCGCCGTCAGATGCTCGCTCCAGGCCAGCACGTTCATGCCAAAGGCTTGAGCAATGATCGCCATGCGCGTACCGATCCTGCCGAGCCCCAGAAGGCCCAGCGTACGGCCGGCCAGCGTCATGCCCACCGTGCTCTGCCAGGGGCCACCGGTGGTGAAGTGGTGATGCTCGGCAGGGAGATGACGTGCAAGCCCCAGTATCAGCGCCCAGGCAAGCTCCGTCGGCGGCGCCGGATGGCTGTCGGTGCCGCACACCGTGATGCCCCGCGCGCGCGCCGCCTCGAGATCGACGGCGGCGTTGCGCATCCCTGAAGTGATGAGCAGCTCAAGCTCCGGCAGGCGCGCCAGCAGGGAGGCCGGAAAAGGCGTGCGCTCGCGCATGATGACGATGGCCTCGAAAGGCGAGAGCCGTTCGACCAGCGCCTCTTCATCACCAACATGGTCGTGAAAGACCGTGATGGCCACGCGGCCTTCAAGCCGTGTCCAGTCAGCCATGGCAAGTGCCGCATGCTGATAGTCATCGAGAATCGCGCAGCGCATCATGGCTCTCCCGGCGGTTGTTATCTGTTGATGGCCTGCCTGGTGGCGGCCTACTGACGCGCGCGGCGCATCGGCATGTTGTCGATCGTGTCGAACAGCTGGCGCGGGTCGACAAAGCCCTGCTGCTCGACCTTCTTGCCGCCGTCCTTGCCGACCAGCACCGTGGTCAGCGGTCCCTGCGATGAAAGATCCAGCGAGTGAAGCAGCGCATCGGTTTCGGCCTCGGTCAGCGCCTGGCCATTTTTCATGCCGTCGCCGTTTTCGACCGTGTAGAGCACCATTTCACGATCATTGAAGGCGTCACGCTGCGTTTCGATAATGCCGCGCATGCGCTCGTAGTCGCTGTTGTCAGCGCTCGGGGGCACCATGATCAGCGGGCGCGACTGCCACTTGTCGGCCAGCAGCGGGTTGGCGGCCGGGTTGATCTCGCCCGCCTGCGCGCCACCTCCCGTCAGTGCCGCGGCCAGAAGGGCCGGCATGAACCACTGTTTCATCATCTGCTCCTCGTTCAGGCGTTGACATGAGTGCTTTCCAGCATAGCGTCCGGCATGATGATCATCACCCTGTCTCGTTCAATACCGCACTCGTTTGATACCACAAGGTCCTGTCATGCAACTGCGCTTTCTGGGCACCTCTGCCGGCATGCCCACCCGAACCCGCCATGTCAGTGCCCTGGCCCTTCAGGCCGAAGGCCAGCGGCGTTGGACGCTTATCGACTGCGGCGAGGGCACCCAGTATCAGCTGATGCGCACGCCTCTGAGCCTGGCCCGGCTCGAGGCGGTGCTGATCACCCATATTCACGCCGATCACTGCTACGGCCTGCCGGGACTGCTGGCCAGCGCCTCGATGGCCGGGCGCCGGGCCCCGCTGACCCTGGTAGGGCCGCCGGCCGTGCGGGAGTATATCGAGGCAATGAAGGCCACCACCGGGCTGTTTTTCGACTTCGAGCTGATCCACGTCGAGGCCTCGACGCTGGTCGAGGCGCCCTTGAGCCTTGCCGATGTCACCGTACGCGCCACGCCGCTTTCTCATGTGGTGGAGTGCTACGCCTATGCCTTTGAGGAGCGCCATATCGAGGCGTCGCTGGATACGGCGCTGCTCATGGCGGAAGGGATTGCGCCGGGGCTGATCTGGGGTCAGCTTCAGCGCGGCGAGACGGCGGTCGATGATCATGGGCGCCATCTTGACGGCGCAGACTATCGTCTGCCCTCGCGCACGCCGCGGCGGCTGGTAGTGGCCGGCGATAACGATACGCCCGATCTGCTGGCATCGATCTGTCGGGAAGCGGATGTTCTGGTGCACGAGGCCACCTATACCGAGGCAGTGATCGAGCGTCAGGGCACGGATCACGGCCACAGCAGTGCCGCACGCATTGCCGCCTTTGCTGAAGGGGCCGGGCTTGCGGGACTGATCCTGACCCATTTCAGTCCGCGCTACGCCAGCCGTCCGGGAGGGGCGTACTGCATCGACGAGATCGAGCAGGAAGCACGCGCGCACTTTGGCGCCACGCTGATGCTGGCCGAGGATCTCGCCGTGTTTGATCTATCAAGGGACCACACGCTGCATCAATGTGAATGACGCCGCGCCCGGCTACAATGGGCTGACGTCCTTTTATACGACCTCAGGGAGCCCTGATGACTCGCCGTCGCCTGATCATCGCCATTACCGGTGCGACCGGTTTTGTTTACGGCGCGCGCGCCCTGGAGCTGCTCAGGCCGCTGGAGATTGAAACGCATCTGGTGGTATCAAAATCCGCCGAGCTGACCCGTCGTTACGAGACCGGCATCACCCGTGAGCAGCTGTTCGCGCTGGCCGATGAAGTGCACCCGGTCGGCGATATCGGCGCCTCACTTGCCTCCGGCTCCTTTCGCACGCTGGGCATGCTGGTCGCGCCCTGCTCGGTCAAGACCATGTCGGAGATCGCCGCCGGCACCACGACCAACCTGGTCTCGCGCGCCGCCGACGTGGTGCTCAAGGAGCGCCGCCGGCTGGTGCTGATGCTGCGGGAGACGCCGCTGCATCTGGGGCATCTGCGTACCATGACCACCCTGACCGAAATGGGCGCCATTCTGTTTCCCCCGGTGCCGGCCTTCTATGCCCGGCCGGCCACCCTCGAGGAGATGGTCGATCACAGCGTGGCGCGCGCGCTCGACCTGTTCGATATCGAGATCGACGGCATGCCGCGCTGGGGCGAAAACCTGCACCCGCCGGGCAAGGCCTGAGCGTGTCGGTCTACGCTTGAAAGATGCCGCCTCGTTCGATGCGGCCTGTTTTCGGGAGATATCCATGAACACCCTTTGTCTGTCCGCGCTTGTGGCGAGTGCTGTCCTGCTGGCGGGATGCGCCGGTGGTAGCGGTCAGGTTCGCCCGACGGATCTGCGCGACAGCGCTCAATCGCGCGCCGGTGATCTGGAAAGCATTCGCTATGAGGTCGGTCCGTGTCACGGCTTCTGCCCGGTCTATTCCGTTGAGGTGCGCGCCGATGGCACTACCACGTTTATTGGTCGGCAGCATACACAGGTCTACGGCAAGCAGGCCCGACAAAACGGCGCGCAGGCGTTCACGCAGCTTCAGCGTACCCTCGCCCCCTGGCAGCCGGTGATGGATCAGCAGCGCGACTCCAGCGGCTGCGGGGTACGCATTACCGACATGTCGCACTACACCGTGACCTGGACCGGGCGTAATGGCCGTCAGGCACAGCTTCTACACGACGGCGGCTGCCGCTCGGCCAGTGCGCTGTCGCTCACGCACCTGCTCAGTGAGGATATTCCCGAGCAGCTCGGCATCCTGAACTGGATCGGCACGCCTGCCATGACATCCACGCCAGACCCGGCACGAGCACATTGATGCAGAAAAAATCCGACCTGCCGACCAAGACCTGCCCGGTGTGCGGTCGCCCCTTCACCTGGCGCAGGAAGTGGGCCCGCAACTGGGACAGCGTGATCTACTGCTCCGAGCGCTGTCGGCGTTCGAAGTCATGACACTGTTATCAAGACGTCATCACCGTGACATCCGTACTGGCCATGCTGCGCCTGACAGATGCCATCCACGGTTACGGAGCAACGCTCATGCTGGGTCTGACGTCGCAGGAAATGGAAAGACTGGTGCAGCGCGATATACATCCGGTGCGCATTGAGGGCAGTGACTGCCTGATCAGGATGCACGGCCGGGTCGTGCGTTGTACGCCTCACGATCTGCATCGCCTGGCGGCGCCCTCCCTGCGCGAGCGCATGCGCGGCCGGATCAATCGGCACTCGCGGGCCTGACCCCGTCGATTCTCGCTCGACTCTTTCAACCCCGCCCTGACTCAACCGGCGCCGGCATCGACAGGCGCGGGTTTTCAGCCAGTTCTTTTCGGTGGGGAAACGCCTGTCCTACAAAGGTATGAACGCGGGGTTTAGAAGACTACAGTAGCGGCCGATAGGTCTGTCTCGGTATTAGTTTTTTCTTAAAAATACTGTCAGTCTCGCCACGCCGCTTCGGTACTTCTGCTCATGCGAACCAAAGGTTATCTTCTGCGCCAGTGGCTTGCGCTCTTTGCTGCCACGCTCGCCACACTCTTTCTGATTGCCCTGATCTGGGAGTTCTGGCTGGAGACACTGGTCTTTCATTTCATGGGCTGGGGCGAGCCACCGGATCTTGATACCGCTGCTCGCTGGCGCTTCATTCTGACCTGTACCGGATTTGCCGGCATTGCCATGGCGCTGCCGGGACTTTTGTCCCTGCGCCTGATCTGGCGGCTGCGGCGGCGCTATCGCGAGCTTCTGGCCGCGCGCGCGCGCAATAATCATCTGACCCGCTACGATGCCCTGACCGGGCTGATGAACCGGCGATATTTCATGACCCGGCTGCACGCCCGGTTGCATCCGCAGCTGGAGCAGACGGCCCTGCTGGTCATCGATATTCAGGACTTTCAGACCATCAACGATACCCACGGCAACACCGCAGGGGACTATGCCCTTCGACGCATTGCCGGTCGGCTCAACAGTATCCGCACCGTGGGGGATCCGCTTCTGGGGCGCCCGGGAGGCGATGAGTTCGTGATTGCCCTGACCGGCGCACTGAGTGCGAGCGAGCTGCTCGATCAGGCCCGGGCGCTGCAGCGACAGGTCAGGCAACCGCTGGTCTGCGGCCACCGGCGGGTTGCGCTGGATACGACCATCGGTATTGCTGTTGCCCCCCAGCACGCTTTGACGGCAGATCAGCTGCTGGCGACGGCCTACGGTGCCATGCATGACGCCAGACGGGCCGGCGAGACAATACGGATGCAAAGCGACTGTCTGAACGAGGCACAGCAGGAGGAGGCCAAACGCGCCCAGCGTCTGCGTCAGGCGCTGGACCATGGCGAGATCGTACCGTTCTATCAGCCGGTGGTGGCGCTTGAAAGCCGTGACACGGTAGGCGTTGAAATCCTGGCCCGCTGGCAGCATCCCGAGCGCGGTCTGGTACCGCCCGATGAGTTCATCCCATTGATTGAAACGCTGGGGCTGATGCCGGCGATGACCCGTCAGCTGCTGGATCGCGCAATGCGTGACGTCCGGCAGTGGCCCGGCACCTGCTTTCTGGCGGTCAATATCACCGCTTCCTATCTGGAAAACGAGGACTTCACGGCGCAGATGGCGGCACTGCTCGAGTCACACGGATTTCCGGCCGAGCGCCTTGAGGTCGAAATCACCGAAAACGTGCTCATCGAGCGGCTGGGCGTGGTGCAGCAGAACCTCAACCGGCTGCACGAGATGGGCGTGCGCGTGTCGCTGGATGACTTCGGTACCGGCTATTCCGGGCTTTATCATCTCGCCCGGCTGGATGTCGACAAGATCAAGATTGATCGCTCCTTTTTCGAGGCCGAAGAGATTCGTCAGGACAATCTCGTGCGCCTGATAATCGCCATGGGCCGGTCACTGGGCATGGCGGTGGTGGCCGAGGGCATCGAGGAAGCGCGTCTGGCCGAAAATCTGACGCAGCAGGGTTGTCACTTCGGTCAGGGCTATCTCTTCGGCCGCCCCATGCCGGCCGACGCGCTGTATGACCATCTCACCCGGCGATCTCTTGAAACGGCTCAACCCTGAGCGCCATCTCTGCCAGGCTTGAAACATCACCTGCCAGGGAGCGCCCCATGACCCATGCCGAGCACCGCCCCGTTCTTCGTGACATGCGCCGTTTGATCGACCCCACCGCCATGGTGCTGGCCGAGCCACCCACGGCACGTACCGCCACCGTGGAAGAACTATCCACGCGCCAGGGCTATGCCCCGGACTTTCTCAAGGACATGCCGGTACCCCTGCCGTTACCCTACGAGGCGCTGGCCGAAGATGTCACCCCGGTCCTCGGGCGAGAGGACGGGCGGCTCGATTACACCCATTTTTCGCTGGTCATGTCTCGAAGCCGACGGCTGGCTTTGTTTACGGCAGTGAATATCGACAGCAGCGCGCTGGTCAGCGTCCCCCGCGGCAGTGATCACTGGCGCTTTGATCCGCGTATTGATCCATCGCTACAGGCCGGGCCGGATCTTTACAGCCGCAATCCGCTCGATCGCGGTCATCTGGTCCGCCGCACCGCGCCCAACTGGGGTGACGAGGCCGAGCAGGCCAATGACGACACCTTTTATTTCACCAATGCCACACCACAGCTCGCGGGCTTTAACCAGCAGACCTGGCTGGGCCTTGAGGACTATCTGCTCGACAATGCCCGCGCTGATCGCCAGCGCATCACGGTGTTCTCCGGTCCGATTTTCGACCCGGATGATCGTCTCTATCGCGGCATCCGGATTCCCGAGGCCTACTGGAAGGTGGTGGCCTTCATGGGCGATGACGGTCGCCCCTCGGCCACGGCCTACATGATCGAACAGGGCGACGGGCTGGACCAGCTGGGGTTCGTGTTCGGACAGTACCGCACCTATCAGCGCAGCGTGGCACGCATCGAGGCGCTGACCGGGCTGGATTTCGGCGATCTGAGCACGTTTGATGGCTTCTCCAATGAAGAGCGCGATACCGGCGTGCGTATCGAAGTTGAAATACGCGGACCGGCGGATATTCGGGTATAACCGATACGGGATCAGCAAAACGGACACCCATCAATGGCGCGACACGTTCATGACATGCGGTTCTGGCGCCACCCGGATGTGCCATGGCTGGAGGCGCGCCTGACCCGTGACGCCCGCGCGGTGCGCTATGCCCGCCACAGCCACGACACCCTGTCGCTGGGCGCGGTGCTGGGCGGACACAGCCACTACGAGTACCGTCATGACGGGCGCGAGCACGTGGCGGCGGTGTCACGGGGAAGCATCGTGGCGATGAACCCGGGCGAGATACACGCCTGCAATCCGAGCGACGCCGCCCCCTGGTCCTATCTCATGCTCTATATCGATCCGCAGTGGCTGGCGGCACGTCAGCCGGGCTGTCAGAAAGCCTTTCAGCCGCTGGTCCAGCGTGTCAGTCGCGATCCGGTGCTTTATCAGGCGCTTGTTGAACTGGCCGAAAGGTTGTTCGATTCAGGTCAGTCGCCGCAGGCTGGCGAGATCGAAGCCGTGATCGATCAGGCGCTCGAGGTGCTGGGCATCTCACCCCACACCGATTCGCGCGAGCGCGACATCACGGCCCGCGCGGCGGCGTTCATTCGACAGCACTGTCTCTCCTCCCTGAGTCTCGAGCAGGTGGCCCATGCAGTGGGATGCTCACGCTTTACCCTCATTCGCGGCTTTCGCCGTGACTACGGCATCACGCCCCACGCCTTTTTGATCGACTGTCGCATTCGCTGGGGCCAGCGTGCGCTCAGGCGCGGTGCGGACATTGCCGAGACTGCGCTCGCCTGTCGCTTTGCCGATCAGGCCCACTTTCAACGCACCTTCAAAAAAGTGACGGCGGCGACGCCCCGGCAGTATCGCCGGGCGACATCAGGGCCATGGCCAGTGCACTGGCCACCAGCAGCGCCGCCATCGCTTGATTGAGCCGTCGCAGATGGTGTGCCCGGGTCAGGCGTGCGCCCAGCCAGTGTCCCATCGCCGCCCAGATGCTGACGCTGGCCTGACACAGGATCAAAAAGATGACGGCCAGCACCGCCAGATGGATGACCTCCCGGGTATAGGCGCTGACGGCCGCGGCGGAGGCTACCCACGCCTCGGGGTTGAGCCACTGCATCAGCGCGCCCTGCCAGAATGAGGGCGCCGCTGACGGTACGGCATTCGCTTCACGGTCTTTGGAAAGCGCAAGCATTGCGGCCATGTAGAGTAGAAAGGCCACGCCGACCCAGCGCAGCACCACACCGGCCAGCGGCAGCGTCTCAAACAGCGACTGAAGCCCCAGTCCGATCAACACCAGCAGCAGGGTAAAACCGAGGCTTGCCCCCGTGACGTGGCGCAGGCTCGATCTGAAACCGTGATTGAGTCCGGCATTCAGCGCCACGAGGTTGACGGGGCCGGGTGTCAGCGAGGCGGCCAGCGCGAAGGCGGCCATGGAGAGCAGCAGGGCAGGGGACACGGTACAACCTCCGACATTGTTGAGGCGCAGAGCCTGCCGGGTCCCGGAGGCGACGTATTGAACAATATTGCGCGGGCCGTTGATGCCGATCGTTCACCGCGCCATGTCGGAAGGTACACCAAGGTCTGGATTGTCGGTTCGGGAGGGAGGGCCAATGCTTGAGGCTTTCCTCGACCGGGCAGGACATGACATGAACGGGCAGTCAGGCGATACCGACCACGTACTGATCGACGAGATTCGTCGTCGACTTCTCAAGGGGATGGGAATGGCCGCCGGTGCCATGGCGCTGTATCCGATGTTGTCAGCCACCGGCGCGATGGCCGCTTCCAGTGGCAGTGGCGCGCAATACGTCTATGTCGGCACCTATACCGGCCCCAATACCGCACCGGGGGGTGTGGCCCCGAGCCGGGCTCGCGGGATTTATGTCTTTCGCATGGACCCGGTGCAGGGCGGGCTGACGCCAGTACAGACCATGGCGGCGGAAAACCCCTCCTTTCTGGCTCTGTCACCGGATCGTCGTTATCTCTACAGCGTCAATGAGCTTGGCCCGGATGCCGACGGCAACCCCCTGGGACGGGTGAGTGCCTATCGCATCGCCCCGGACAGTGGTGAACTGACCTTTATCAATACCCGGCTTACCGGGGGGACATGGACCTGTCACTGCTCGGTGCATCCCTCCGGGCGCTACCTGTTCGCGGCCAACTACGGCACCGGCAGCTTCTCGGTCTTTCCGCTGGGAGATAACGGCGAGATTCTCGAGATGAGCGACCTGGTCGAATCGCCGCCCAACGGGCAGGGGCCGGATGGGGTCCGTCAGGAAGGCGCGCACGCGCACATGATGATCACGGGGCGGGGGGCCATCACATCTTCGGTATCGACCCTGCCGGTCGACAGTGAATTCGGACGGCCAATGTTCAATCCTGACAACCCGGGAGAAGTGCCCACCGGCAGCAATACCACTGCCGAGCTTCGCATCCATCCGCAGGGGCGTTTTCTCTACGCCACCAATCGCGGCATGAACAGCATTGCGGTGTTCCGGGTAGACGATGACAGCGGGCAGCTGATCAACACCGGCTGGGTTTCCAGCGGCGGCGAGATCCCGCGCGGCATGAACCTGGACCCCACCGGGCGATTTCTTTATGTCGGCAACCAGAACAGCGACACCATCAAGGTGTTCAACATCGACCCGCAAAGCGGCGCGCTGAAAGGCCCTGTGCACACGATCGATTCACCGGTGCCGGTCGATTTTGCCTTCAATGCCGCCGGCGGCTGATCAAGGGTCAATGACGGATCAAGGCTCAAGGGCGCCGCGGCGGTCAGCAGCGCTCATCGGTCTTGACCGCGGCACAGCTCGAGCATCAGGGCGATTCTGGCCTTCACCGGCGAGAGCGCCGCCATGATCGTGAAGGGAGCCTCCGGCGTGGGCAGCAGTTGACCTTCGTTGCAGCGTGCAGCGACCCTCACCTCGATACCGCGCTCAATGGCGCGCCGGGCAGCCTGTTCAAGTGCCTGATGCAGACTGGCGTTGCCGGTAGCGCCCAGCACGATGCCTGCCACCGGCTCGGACGCACCGCTTTCTCGTTCCTGCACCAGCAGATCGATCAGGGCACCGCTGACGCCGGCGTGGGTCAACACGATCTCGACGCGCGGCCAGTGCTCGGGACGCGGCAGGGCTTTCTGATCGTGGTCTTCCGATCGTGGCCAGGCACGTACCTGTCGTACAGTGCTTTCCTCCACGTAGCCGATGGGCCCGCTGTCACCGGAGGAGAACGCCTTCAGGCGGTAAGGGTGATCCTTGCGCACGTCGAGCGCGCCGTGTATCTCGCCGGCACAGACCACCGTGACGCCGGCGGCATCAGGGGTGGCCGCCACGGCCAGTGCGTCGCGTAGATTCTGTGGACCGTCCGGCATCAACGCAGTAGAAGGACGCATCGCGCAGGCCAGCACGACAGGCCTGGAGGAGGAGAGCGTCGAGTGCAGGAAAAACGCCGTTTCCTCGACAGTGTCGGTACCGTGGGTGATGACCAGGCCCGCGACATCCTCCTGGTTCAGCCAGTATTCGCAGCGTTCACGCAGGGCGCACCAGGTCGCGGCATCCATGTCCTTGCTGTCGAGCTGGGCGACCTGCTCGGCGTGCAGGACAAAACCATCCGGTGCCGCGATGCCCCCCAGCAGGTCATTGACCGATACCGTTCCGGCGGTATAGCCAAGATTGGCACCGGCGTTCGAGGAGGAGCCGGCAATGGTGCCGCCGGTGCCGAGCACGACAATGCGTTTTGCCTTGTCGGAGGGGGAAGGGGTCATGATCTTTGCTCCATGATGACCAGCTGTAAAACGTAGCCGGGTATTGATGCTGCCGGGCGGCGATGGCCTGCATCCGGACCTGATGCTGCCGGGCTGACCCTGAACGTCGACCTCGAGCCAGACCCTGGATGTGGCATCATGTCTTGTCTGGCTTCGTTGGGGCGCCGCGGGCGGCGTCGATATTATCCACGATAAGCGTGAGATGACAGTCGCGCTGAGAGAGGAGTCCCATGAACCATCTTCCCACCTTTGACGATGTAGTGGCGGCATCAAAACGACTTGAGGGCCACGCCCGCCGCACACCGGTGATGACCTCGCGTACCGTCGATGAGGCGCTGGAGACGCAGATATTTTTCAAATGCGAGAACCTGCAGCGCACGGGCGCTTTCAAGTTTCGTGGCGCCTTCAATACGCTATCGAGGTTCAGTCCCGAGCAGAAAAACGCCGGCGTGGTGGCGTTCTCTTCCGGCAACCATGCCCAGGCCATAGCCCTGTCCGCCAGGCTTCTGGGGATCCCGGCGACCATCGTCATGCCCGAGGATGCACCCGGTGCCAAGGTGACCGCGACCAGAGCGTACGGTGCCCACGTGGTGATGTATGACCGCTACACGGAAGATCGTGAAGGGATCGGCCGGGCGCTGGCCGAGCAGCACGGTCTGACACTGGTGCCGCCGTATGATCATCCCGATGTCATTTGCGGGCAGGGCACGGCCGCCATGGAGCTCTTCGAAGAGGTCGGCTCGCTGGATGCGCTGTTCGTTTGCCTGGGGGGCGGTGGTTTGCTGTCGGGCTCTGCGCTGGTCGCCCGGGCGATGTCGCCGGACTGCCGGGTCTATGGGGTCGAGCCCGAGGCCGGTAACGATGGGCAGCAATCGTTTCGCTCGGGTCGGATTGTCCATATCGACACGCCCCGGACCATTGCCGATGGAGCCCAGACTCAGCATCTGGGCCGGATCACCTTTCCGATCATTCAGCGCGATGTCGATGACATCCTGACCGCCTCGGATAACGAGCTGGTGGCATGCATGTCATTCATGGCCGAGCGCATGAAGCTGGTGGCCGAGCCGACCGGCTGTCTCGGTTTCGCTGCGGCGCGGCAGATGGCCGCCGAGTTCAGGGGCAAGCGTGTGGGGGTGATTGTCAGTGGTGGCAATGTCGACATGGCGCGATTTGCCGAACTGCTGACGTCCTGATCCTTTGCCGCGTTCCCTTTCTTTGCCACAGTCCCTTTCGACGGCCCGCCATCGTGGGCCGTCCGTCGTTGTCCTTTTCCTCGGCTAGAAAATACGCCGATCAATGCCGAGGGTATCCATCAGGCGTGTGGCGATCTCCTCGACCGAGTAGTTGGTGGTATCCAGATAGGGGATGCGCAGCCGACGATAAAGCGCCTCGACTTCGGAAAGCTCCAGCCGGCATTGCCTGAGCGATGCATAGGTACTGGCGGTGCGCCGTTCATTGCGAATGGCGGCGAGCCGGTCGGCGTTGATGGTCAGCCCGAACAGCTTGCCGCGCTGCTCTTTAAGTGCCGGCGGCAGCGCCAGACGGTCCATGTCGTCGGCGATGAAGGGGTAGTTGGCGACCCGCAGACCGAACTGCATGGCCAGATACAGGCTCGTGGGCGTCTTGCCGCAGCGGGAGACGCCGATCAGGATCACCTGGGCCTGCTCGAGATGGCGCAATGACAGGCCGTCATCGTGGGCCAGCGCGTAGTCGATGGCCGCGATACGCTCGTCATAGCGTGCCACATTGCGCTGATTGAGCCCGTGGGTGCGGTGGAGCGTCGGATGCGGTGCCATGTTGAGCTCTTCGCTGAGCGGGGCGATGACGGATTCGATGACGTCATGGCAAAAGCCGTGACTCGACAGGATGATCTGGCGGACTTCATCACTGACGATCGAATAAAAGACGATGGGGCGCTCACCGGTGTCGGCAAAGATCCGGTCGATGCGCTCGCGAATCTCGATAGCGCGTTCCCGGGTGTCCACAAAGGGCCAGGTACGCTGGGTAAATTCCGTATCAAACTGGGAGAGAACGGCGTGGCCCAGAACTTCCATGGTAATGGCCGTGCCATCGGAAATATAAAACACTGTTTTTGGCATAAGAGCCTCTCTACCCGGCATAAAAGGCACGATTTACCCAGCATTAAACCACGGTCAGGGCTGAAATGTGGCCACGCCAATGCGACCTTATTTGTCAAATTTGCGCACGCACTACAAAGCATGTAGTAAATTTTTGCGCTGAAATCCTTGTCGGTTTAATTAAAAATTTCAAAGACATAAGTCGACAATTTAATACTTTGTGTTAATGACGTGTCGTAGTCTTTCAAAATGTTCCTGGCCTTAAAAATTGTCTCAAAGGCTATGGCAGGCCGCGGAAAATGATTACGCTCTGCTCGACTGTCCAATGACAGGCAGGATTTGAAAAACGTCGTTTCTATTCGGTCGTGCGATGGCACTCCATGCACGCACCGGGCGGCGTTTTTTTACGTTGTTGATTTCAGAAATGGCACTGCCGGCACCCTTGCAGGTGACTGGCACATTGGCATCAAGGCTTGTCGGGAGAGACGAGAAATGAGTGATCGCATGGTGACAGATGAAAATCGCCTGAATGACGCAGACGAGGACGTACTCTGGTACGACCAGGTCGGCATGCACGATGTCAATCGTGTCGGGGGCAAGAACGCCTCGCTGGGCGAGATGATCAGCCATCTGGCCAGCCTCGGGGTTCAGGTGCCCAACGGGTTTGCGACCACCGCCGGCGCATGGCGGCGCTTTCTGGAACAGAGCGGGCTGGATGCGCGCATTCACGCCCTGCTCGACGAGACCGACATTGACGATACCCGGGCGCTGGCCGATGCCGGCACGCGCATTCGTCAGTGGGTGATCGATACGCCCTTCACGGCCGAACTCGATGACGCCATCGCCACGGCCTACGAGAAGCTGGCCGGCGACAACCCGAACGCCTCCTTTGCGGTGCGCTCCTCTGCCACGGCCGAGGACATGCCGGATGCCTCCTTCGCCGGACAGCAGGAGACCTTCCTCAACGTGCAGGGGCTGGATGCCGTACGCGAGGCGATCCACCACGTGTTTGCCTCGCTGTTCAACGACCGCGCGATCTCCTACCGCGTCCACCAGGGCTACGATCACAAGGGCGTGGCGCTCTCTGCCGGCGTTCAGCGCATGGTGCGTTCGGACCTGGCCACTTCGGGCGTCATGTTCACCATTGATACCGAATCCGGCTTTGATCAGGTCGTGTTCATCACGGCCGCCTGGGGGCTGGGCGAGATGGTGGTACAGGGCGCCGTCAACCCGGACGAGTACTACGTTCACAAGCCCACACTGGCCGCCGACCGTCCCTCGGTGGTGCGCCGCAGCATGGGTACCAAGGCCGAGCGCATGGTCTACGCCGATGATCGCGCCCACGGCAAGCAGGTGCGCATCGAGCCGGTAGATGCCGCCGATCAGGACCGTTTCTGCCTGAGCGATGACGAGATCGAGGCACTGGCCCGTCAGGCCATGCTGATCGAAAAACACTACGGGCGTCCGATGGACATCGAGTGGGCGAAGGATGGCCATACCGGTGAGCTTCTGATCGTTCAGGCGCGTCCGGAAACCGTACGCTCGCGCAAGCAGGTCATGGAGCGCTACCAGCTCAGCTCCCGCGGGCCGATTCTGGCCGAGGGCCGTGCCATCGGTCAGCGCATCGGCGCCGGTGCGGTGAAGATCATTGCCGACATCAGCCAGATGCATGATGTGGCCCCGGGCGACGTGCTGGTCACCGACATGACCGACCCCGACTGGGAACCGATCATGAAACGTGCCGCGGCGATCGTGACCAACCGTGGCGGGCGTACCTGCCACGCGGCGATCATCGCTCGTGAGCTGGGCATTCCGGCGGTGGTCGGCTGTGGCGATGCGACCGAGCGTCTGTCCTCCAATCAGCACGTCACCGTCTCCTGTGCCGAGGGGGATACCGGCTACATCTACGAGGGTGAGCTGGAGTTCGAGGTCACGAGCGCTGCCATCGATGATCTGCCGGAGCTGCCGCTCAAGCTGATGATGAACGTCGGCAACCCCGACCGCGCCTTCGACTTTGCAACGCTCCCTAACGAGGGCGTGGGTCTGGCGCGACTGGAGTTCATCATCAACCGCATGATCGGTATCCACCCGCGTGCCCTGCTGGAGTTTGATCGTCAGACCCCGGCGCTGCAGGCCGAAATCAAGAGCCGCATTGCCGGCTACAGCGATCCGGTCGAGTTCTACGTGGCGCGTCTGGCCGAAGGCATAGCAACGCTGGCCTCGGCGTTCTGGCCCAAGCGTGTCATCGTGCGCCTGTCGGACTTCAAGACCAACGAGTACGCCAACCTGGTGGGCGGCGAGCAGTACGAGCCGCATGAAGAGAACCCGATGCTGGGCTTCCGCGGCGCGGGTCGCTACGTGTCGCCGGATTTCCGCGACTGCTTCGCGCTCGAGTGTCAGGCGGTCAAGCGGGTGCGTGAGGTCATGGGGCTTGAAAACGTCGAGATCATGATTCCGTTCGTGCGCACGCTCAAGGATGCCAGCAACGTCATCGAGACGCTGGAAGCCCAGGGCCTCAAGCGCGGCGAAAACGGCCTCAAGGTCATCATGATGTGCGAGCTGCCCTCCAATGCGCTGCTGGCGGATCAGTTCCTCGAGTACTTCGACGGCTTCTCGATCGGCTCCAACGACATGACCCAGCTCACCCTGGGACTGGATCGTGACTCCGGTACGGTCTCCGAGCAGTTCGACGAGCGCAACGATGCGGTCCTGTCGCTGCTGTCGATGGCCATCCGCGCCGCGAAGCGTCAGGGCAAGTACGTGGGCATCTGCGGTCAGGGTCCGTCGGACCACCCGGACTTTGCCGCCTGGCTGATGAGCGAGGGCATCGACAGCCTGTCGCTCAACCCGGATACCGTGATCAACACCTGGCTCTCGCTGGGCGAGCAGTCCGACAAGGGTGCCGCTCAGGGCAATGGCGCTTCGGCGTCGCTGGCCAACAAGTAACGTGCCTCGTCTCCCATCATCCGGTGTGATGATGGGAAACCAGAGACTGATCAGTCACCAGAACCGCTCGGCCCGCCAGGGTCGAGCGGTTTTTTTACGTTCGGGCGGTGAAAGGGCTGCTGCCGAGCAGGGTCTCTGGCATGAAAGCCTCGCATACACGAGAACAGGGAGATCAAGGCGGGGATTATCAAATCGTTGGCCGCATGCACATATCGGATTGATGCTCTTGGGCGGGGCGGCGAGCATCCGAATGTCAGGCCTGCCCCGACTCATGGCCATTCTCCCGGCATTTTTTTGCCCGCTGCTTTTTGTAATATCCAAGAATATTCATGATCTGAACGCTGGTGGCGATCCATGCGCTCATAAACAGTTCGTGCTCAATGCTGTTTTCGCTTAACAGCCCGTAATGAGAACCGACGACCGCGATGGTGAAGTAAGTGCAAAACATGGTGATGAACTCTCTCGCAATGAATCCGGGTCTGAGCGTCTTCAGCAATGACATGAGGGCTTCCTGGGAGGCGGTCAAAGGATATATCAGTTTTTAATGGTAAAGCCCGCGTCACGATGCGTCGACCTGACCAGGGCTGGGGAAGACAGCGATGCTGGGGAAAAGTCGGCAAAGGACGTCAGCTCAGGGCGAGAGTTCCAGAGCGGCCAGGGCGCTGGCCATGACCATCGCCGCAGCGCCGCGGGCTGGTGCCAGACGGCTGTTGGCAAGCACCCGCGGTGTGATGAGCCCCGCTTCGGGCAGCAGCCGACGCTGGGTAGCGGCAAAGCGGGCCAGGGCCGGGGCCATGAAGGCGGGGCCCAGTTCGGTCAGCGTTCCACCGATCACGATGGCGGCCGGATTGAGCGTGTGGTGCAGATTGTGCAGCAGCATGCCCAGGGCCTGACCGGCGCGTTCGAGCACAGGGCCGGTCCGTGATGCCGGCAGCGCCGTCACGGCCGAGATCAGGTCGTCACTCTCGTCGATATCGAGCTGCTGACGCAGGCGCCAGCCGCTGACCAGCGTCTCGGCGCAGCCGTCATTGCCGCAGTGGCAGCGCGCGCCGTTCGGGTCGAGCAGGGTGTGGCCGATTTCACCGGCCAGGCCGTGCACGCCGCGAATGATGCGTGGCGGTGCGCCATTTTCCACCAGGCCGCTGCCGATACCGATATCGGCGCTGACAAATAAAAGCGAGGCCGGTGCATGATCGCGGGCGAAATAGAGCTCGCCAAAGGCGGCCAGCGAGGACTCGTTGTCCATTAGCTGGATGCCGGGAAGCTCGGGAAGATGGCCTGCCAGCAGATCCAGAAAGCGCACCCGGTGCCACCCCAGGTTGGGGGCCAGCCCCAGCAGCGGCTCGTTGGGCATGACCGGCCCCGGCAGGGCAACCCCCAGCCCCAGCAGTTGACGCGCCTTGAGCCCTTCCATGACCAGCAGCGCGGTGATTTCACCGGCCAGCTGAGCGGCCGCTTCGTCAGGCGTAGTGCCGGCCCGGGCAATACAGCGCTGTAACAGCGTCTCTCCTGACAGCGTACAGGCCACAAGCCGCAGCTCGTGAACGCCGATCTCTGCGCCCAGCAGCAGGTGGTGATGCTCACTCAGGGACAGCGAGCGCCCCGGGCGGCCGCCGCGTCGGCGCTGCAGCTCGCCCTCCTCGAGCCAGCCGCTC
Organism: Kushneria avicenniae; assembly: GCF_900112585.1. Taxonomy (GTDB): domain Bacteria; phylum Pseudomonadota; class Gammaproteobacteria; order Pseudomonadales; family Halomonadaceae; genus Kushneria; species Kushneria avicenniae. The sequence continues at coordinate 585,514 of NZ_FOLY01000003.1, forward strand.
TCCAGCAGGCTCATGACGGCGCTGCCCACGGTCACCTTGGTCAGTCCTGTGTCTCTGGCCAGCTCGGTGCGGGTCATGTCGGGTCGACAGCGCAGTGCGTCCAGAATGGCCAGACGATTGCGCTGTTTCAGCGAGTGGAGATCGCCGGCAGGGCGTGGGTTGGCGGGTCGGGTCATGGCGGCAGGGCCCCGGGTGGCGATAACGAACAGGCAGGCGACTGCCCTCTGCGATCACGGCGCCGCAAGGCGCCGGTCATCATATCTATATTGAGCGCCTTCCAGGGCCTGACAAGCCGATCCTGGACCATGGTCGTGCGTCGACCTATGTCCAATGGCTGCATCCCGAAGGCCGGTAGACACTGCCCGGTAAGAACTCTTAATTAAATCGACCCTGATGGGAAAAAGCGCCATGACATGCCCGATCTATCCCGATCTGAAAAAGCGCCGCGTCGTCGTGACCGGCGGCGGTTCCGGCATTGGCGAAGGTATTGTCCGCGCCTTTGCCGAGCAGGGCGCCGAGGTGCATTTTCTGGACATCATTGATGAGGCCGGGTTGCTGGCTGAATCGCTGGGTGAGCACGTCCATTTTCATCGCTGCGATCTTACCGATCCGGCGGCGCTCGAGCAGGCGCTGGCTGATATCGGCACGGTAGAGGTGCTGGTCAACAACGCGGCCAATGATGATCGACACACGCTTGAGGATGTGACCCCCGAGTACTGGGACGATCGCATGGCCGTCAATCTACGCCATCAGGCTCTGGCCGCACGCGGCGTTGCGGCCGGCATGCGGGCGCAGGGGCGTGGCTCGATCATCAACATGGGCTCGATCAGCTGGCATCTGGGCGAGCCCGGCCTGGTGCTGTACGAGACGGCCAAGGCGGCCATTGAAGGTCTGACTCGAGCGCTGGCCAGCGAGCTGGGCAGTGACGGTATTCGCGTCAACTGTGTGATTCCCGGCAATGTGAAAACGCCGCGTCAGTCACGCTGGTTTACCCCGGAGGGTGAAGCGCAGATCGTGGCGGAACAGAAGCTCAAGGTGCGCCTGCATCCGCATCACGTGGCGGCCATGGTGCTCTTTCTGGCTTCAGATGCCGCTGGCGGCTGCACGGCTCACAACTACTGGGTCGATGCCGGCTGGTTGTAGCAACTTCGGGTCAGGCCGAATGTGGATCGGCCCTTGATCTTCAATAACAACGATTCTGACAGAACAAATCCCCAGGAGACTTTTGCCATGCAGTCAGAGACTTCGGTTCAGGATGAAGACAGTCGTAAACAGCAGTTCTATGTGTTCGTGATCTGCTGTGTTGCCGCGCTTGGCGGCTTTCTATTCGGCTTTGACAGCGGGGTCATCAACGGCACCGTCGATGGTCTGCAGGCGGCCTTCAACTCCGAAGCCGCCGGTACCGGCTTTAACGTGGCCTCGATGCTGCTGGGCTGCGCCGGCGGGGCCTTCTTTGCCGGCCGTCTGGCGGATCGCTTCGGGCGGCGGATGCTGCTGATCGTGGCGGCTGTCTTCTTTATCGTCAGCGCCTGGGGCTCCGGTGTGTCTCAGGGCTCCTTCGAGTTCGTCATCTACCGCATTCTCGGCGGGATCGCGGTCGGGGCGGCCAGCGTCATGACCCCGGCCTACATCAGCGAGGTGGCCCCGGCCGCCATTCGCGGCCGGCTGGCGACCATCCAGCAGATTGCCATCATTACCGGTCTTTTCATGGCCTTTGTCAGCAACTACGTGCTGGCGCGGGTTGCCGGGGCTTCCACTGCCGAGTTTCTGGGCGGTTTCGAGGCCTGGCGCTGGATGTTCTGGATGGAGCTGATTCCGGCCACCATCTTCTTTCTGGCACTGCTGGGTATCCCGGAGAGTCCGCGCTTTCTGATCAGCAAGGGCGAAGGCAAGAAGGCCCTCAAGGTGCTCAAGGCGCTGATGGCCGAGCGTGAGGCGGACCAGAAGGCGGACGACATTCGCACCTCCCTGAACCGCGAGCGCACGCCGGGGCTGTCCGATCTGATCAACGGTGCGACCGGGCGTGTCCATCGCATTGTCTGGGTGGGGATCGGCCTTGCGGTGTTCCAGCAGCTGGTCGGCATCAACGTGGTGTTCTACTACGGCGCGGTGCTGTGGCAGTCGGTCGGCTTTACCGAAAGCGACGCGCTGATGATCAACATCATCAGCGGCGCGGTCAGCATTGCGGCGTGTCTGGTCACGATCGCCCTGATCGACAAGGTCGGCCGCAAGCCGATTCTGTGGATCGGCTCGGTCGGCATGACGGTGACCCTGGCGACCGTGGCCTATGCCTTCTCGACCGCCTCGATCGTGGACGGCTCGCTTCGTCTGTCCGACAGCATGGGCATTGTGGCGCTGCTGGCGGCCAACATTTACGTCATGTTCTTCAACGCCTCCTGGGGGCCGGTCATGTGGGTCATGCTCGGCGAAATGTTCCCCAACCAGATGCGCGGTTCGGGGCTGGCGGTGGCGGGGCTTTTCCAGTGGCTGGCCAACTTCGGCATCACCATGACCTTCCCGATCATGCTGGCCGGCATCGGTCTGGCCGGGGCCTATGGCATCTACGCCTTCTTTGCCCTGCTGTCGGTGTTTTTCGTCATCAGGATGGTGCGGGAAACGCGCGGGCGTGAGCTCGAAGAGATGGCCTGGGAGTAATCCCATCCGGTTCAAGAAATCTGTCATGTTGCCCGGCCATGGTGCCGGGCTTTTTTTTGATATCGGAATGGTTGTGGAAACCGGGATTCCGGCCGACTCCGGCACCGGCAGCATGCGGCTTAAGTCGAGCGTAACTTTAGTCTCAGCGCCCGTGGCAGGCGAGCGGGTGACAGGGGCCATGTCTGCTGAGTCAGCGTCTGATTCATAGCAATCCGGGTATCGCTTTTCACTACATGGCGTATTAGTCGTCAATTGAGTCAAACCGTATGTTGGCCCTGTGTGTCGATGCCTCGTCTGTTGCGGCGGCCGGCCACTCACGAACAACAAACTGCCCCACGAGGGCCCGGAGTCCACGATGCCCCTGTTACCCGCCCTGAACCGCGTCATTGCCACCACGCTCATGGCCCTCGTGCCTCTGGGGATGGCGCATGCCAGCGATGACAACGTCAAGATCGGCTTTATCGTCAAAAAACCCGAGCAGGCCTGGTTTATCAACGAGCAGCGCGCGGCCACCGAGCTGGGGCAGGAGCAGGGCTTTACCGTGGTGCGTCTGGCCGGTGAAGACGGCCAGCAGGTGCTCAGCGCCATCGATAACCTCAACGCCCAGGGGGCGCAGGGTTTCGTGATCTGTCCGCCGGACGTGCGCCTTGGCATGGCGATCGCCAATCGGGCGAAGCAGTACAACATGAAGGTCGTGACGGTGGACGATCAGTTTGTCGGCAGCGACGGCGAGCCCATGACCGAGGTGCCGCACCTGGGCATGTCGGGCTACAAGATCGGTCAGCAGGTCGGCAACGCCATCGCCGAGGAGATGAAGCGCCGAGGCTGGGACATGGAGACAACCGGCGCCCTGCGCATCTCCAACAACGAGCTGCCCACCGCGCGTGAGCGCACCGATGGCGCCACCCAGGCACTGCTTGATGCCGGGTTCAACAAGGACAACGTGATCGACGCCCCGCAGCAGAATACCGATACCACCAGCGCCTTTTCTGCAGCCTCACCCATCTTTGCCCGCTACAGCAAATTCGATCACTGGGTGATTTATGCCCTCAACGAGGAGAGCGTGCTGGGGGGCGTGCGCGCCAGCGAACAGTACGGCCTGTCGCCGGATCAGGTCATCGGCGTGGGCATCAACGGCTCGGGCGCGGCCTTTGCCGAGTTCTCGCGTGAAAAGCCCACCGGCTTCTATGGCACCGTCGCTGTCAGCTCGACCATGCACGGTCGCCAGAGCGCCGAAAACCTCTATCAGTGGATCGCCCAGGGCAAGGAGCCGCCGGCCAATACTGAAACGACCGGGACGCTGATGACCCGTGACAACTGGCAGGACGTCCGCGAGGAACTGCAGCTATGAGCAGTGCCTCTGCCACGGCCGTCGAGCACGATCCCTGGCTGGCCGTTGAAAACGTCACCGTGGAGTTTCCCGGCGTGCGGGCGCTTGATGGGGTGAGCTTCAGTGCCCGTGCCGGGGAAGTTCACGCCCTGATGGGCGAAAACGGCGCCGGCAAGTCGACCCTGCTCAAGGTATTGAGCGGCGTGAATCGGGTCACTGATGGCGCCCTCTGGATCGGCGGTGAGCGCCATGTGTTTGCCAACGCCCGCGAGGCGCTGCGCCAGGGCATCGCGATCATCTACCAGGAGCTGACGCTCTCGCCCAACCTGTCGGTCGCGGAGAACCTGCTGCTGGGGCAACTGCCCCAGCACTACGGCATCGTGAATCGCCGGCAGCTGCGCGAGCGGGCGCTGGCCATTCTCGAAGAGCTGGGCGAGGGCAGCGTCCATCCGGCCACGAAGGTGCGTGATCTCTCGATCGGCCAGCAGCAGATGATCGAGATCGGTCGAGCGCTGCTGCGTGATGCCCGCATCATTGCCTTTGACGAGCCGACCAGTTCGCTGTCGGTGCAGGAGACACGCCAGCTCAAGCGCATCGTCAAACGCCTGCGCGATGAGGGCCGGGTGGTGCTCTACGTCACTCATCGCATGGAAGAGGTGTTCGAGATGTGCGACGCCGTCACGGTCTTTCGTGACGGTCGTCATATCTGCACCCACGACACCATGGCAGGGCTCACCCAGGACCAGCTGGTCAGCGAAATGGTCGGGCGCGATATCGAGGACGTCTACGGCTATCGCCGCCGCGATATCGGCGAGGTCATCCTGACGGTGGAAAGTCTCGAAGGGCGCGGTCTGACGGCACCGGTCAGCTTCGAGGTGCATCGCGGCGAGGTGTTCGGCCTGTTTGGCCTGGTCGGTGCCGGTCGCAGTGAGCTGATGCGGCTGGTATGCGGCGTGGAAGCCCCGAAGGGCGGTGAGATTCACTTCAACGGTCGCACCGGGCGGTTCAACTCGCCGGGTCAGGCCATCCATGCCGGCATTGCCATGTGTCCGGAGGATCGCAAGTCCCAGGGCATTTTTCCGGTCGCCAGCGTCACCGACAACCTCAACATCAGCTGCCGGCGTTTCTTCAAGCGCATGGGGCTGTGGCGCCACCCGAAGCGCGAGCTGGACAACACCCGCGACTACATCGAAAAGCTGAGCATCCGCACGCCCGGGCCACGTACTCGCATCAGCACGCTCTCCGGTGGCAACCAGCAAAAGGTCATTCTGGCGCGCTGGCTTTCGGAGCAGATCGAGCTGTTCGTGATGGACGAGCCCACCCGCGGTATCGATGTCGGCGCCCGGCGCGATATCTATAACCTGCTGTATGACCTGGCCGATCAGGGCAAGGCCGTGGTGGTCATCTCGAGCGATCTGACCGAGGTCAGCGCGATCTGTGATCGCATTGGCGTGATGCGCGATGGGGCGCTGGTCGACATCGTTGATCGCGACACTGCCACGCCCGAGCGGCTGCTGGGGCTGGCGCTGCCCTCCTGAGCAGGACTGTCCTGACCACGATTGTCCCGACCACCACCGGCGCAATAACAATACGATGTCTGGAGACACCAAATCATGAGTAGCCACAAAAGTGTTCATGCTGCCGAGGGCGGCCAGACGGAGACGACGCGTCCCGCCGGTCGCCAGGGGCTCATCAAGCCGCTGCGTACCCTGCTGGATACCTCCGGGCTGATCGCCATCTTCATCGTGCTCTTTATCGGTCTGGCGGTGGCGATCCCCGACTTTCTGACCGGGCGCAACATGGTCGGCCTGCTGCTGTCGGTGACCATCATCGGCACCATTGCCACCACCATGATGCTGGTGCTGGCGCTGGGGGAAGTGGATCTGTCGGTCGCCTCGACTGTCGCCTTTGCCGGCGTCAGCGCGGCGGTCATTACCAGCGCCTCGGGAAGCGTGCTGATCGGGGCTCTCGGCGGGGTCGCCGCCGGCGCGCTGGTGGGCGTTTTCAACGGCTTCGTGGTGGCCCGTTTTGGCATCAACTCGCTGATTGCCACGCTGGCGGCCATGGAGTTCGTGCGCGGGCTGGCCTACATCACTTCCGGCGGCGATGCGGTGATGATCACCGTGCCGGGCTTTTTCGAGCTGGGCAGCGCTTCCTTTCTGGGGCTAACCCTGCCGGTATGGACCATGATCCTGTGTTTCGTGATCTTCGGGCTGGTGCTTAACCTGACCGCTTTCGGGCGCAACGTGCTGGCCACCGGCGGCAATCCGGAGGCCGCGGCGCTGGCCGGGGTCAACGTGCGTCGGCTCAAGATCATCGTATTCGGCCTGCAGGGGCTGGTGGCCGGCATCGCCGGGGTGCTTCTGACCTCGCGCATGGGCCTTGGCGATCCGAACACCTCGATGGGGCTGGAGCTTGCGGTCATTTCGGCCTGTGTACTGGGCGGCGTGGCGCTCTCCGGCGGTGTGGCCTCGATCACCGGTGTACTGGTGGGCGTTCTGATCATGGGGTGCGTGCAAAATGCCATGGGGCTTTTGAATGTCCCGACCTTCTATCAGTACCTGGTGCGCGGCGCCATCCTGCTGCTGGCCGTGCTGTTCGACCGCTGGAAGCAGCAGCGGCGTCAGCGGGCCTGAGCCGTCATCATTGTCATTTTTTGAAAGGAGCGTGCCATGAAAGGACAGTCCCTGCGGTTTGCACTGGGGTTGAGCGCCGGTCTGCTCTGCGCCGGTACCGGTCAGTCGATGGCAGCATCCGCGCCGATGCCGCCGAATGTTGAGCAGTTCGTGTTCGGTACGCTGCCCGACGGGCGCACCGTGCACGGCTATCGCATCACCAACGATCATCACATGCGCATGGAGGTGATCGAGTACGGCGGCATTATCACCTCGCTCGAGACGCCGGACCGTGACGGCAAAACGGCCGATATCGTGCTCGGCTTCGACTCGCTGGAAGGCTATCTGTCGCCGGCCTACAAAACGCTCAATCCCTACTTCGGCGCGCTGATCGGACGCTATGGCAACCGCATTGCCGACGGGCGTTTCTCGCTGGACGGCCAGACGTATCAGCTGGCGACCAACGATGGGCCCAACCATCTGCACGGGGGCGATGAAGGCTTCAACCAGAAGCTCTGGCAGGCCACGCCGTTTTCTTCGAGCGAGGGCAGCGGTGTCGTGATGCGCTATACCAGCGCCGATGGCGAAGAGGGCTATCCGGGCGAGCTGTCGGTCGAAGTCCGATATACCCTGACCCATGACGATGCACTTGCCATCGATTACAGCGCCCGCACCACGAAGGCCACGCCGGTCAATCTGACCCAGCACAGCTACTTCAACCTGAACGGCGAGGGCAGTGGCAGCATTCTCGATCATGTCATGACTATTGAGGCTGCCGAATACACGCCGGTCAACGAGACGCTGATCCCGACCGGCGAGATCGCCCCGGTGGCCGGCACGCCATTTGATTTCACGTCGCCCACGCCAGTCGGGGCACGTATCGAGACGGATAACGAACAGCTGACCCGAGCGGGTGGCTATGATCATAACTTCGTGCTCAGACGCGAACCCGCCGCCACCCCCGAGCGAGCGGCACGCGTTACTTCGCCTGAAAGCGGGCGGGTGCTGGAAGTCCTGACGACCGAGCCGGGATTACAGGTCTACTCGGGCAACTTCCTGGATGGCAGTGTGACCGGCAAAAGCGGTCGAGCCTACGGTCATCGTTCGGGGCTGGCACTGGAAACCCAGCATTTTCCGGATTCGCCCAACCAGTCGGATTTTCCCTCAACCATCCTCCAGCCCGGCGAGACACTTGAAAGCCACACGGTGTATCGATTCTCGACCGAGTAGTATCGGCCCCGGCCCTGAAACGGCCAGAATGGCGCCGGTATCCGGGCGCATCAGACCATGCTTGTGGCGGGTCTGGCCTCAAAACGGGCAGGTGTCATGCCACAACAGGAGGTACTGTGCCAAAAAGTCGCATGAGAGGGCTGGTCTAAAGGTTAATTTAAGGTATCTTGCGCGCCTTCCATTGTGCACATGGCGTGACAAGGCATCGCAGCGGCGATCATGACTTGTCCTGCCATCGCCAGAGCCCCCCATCTCTGGCGATTTATTTTGTAGAACAGGCCCAGGTATGACCCAGTTTTCACGTCGCCGTGTCCTCAAGGTGGCAGGGGCGTTTGCGCTGACCGGTGTGGCCGGTCAGACGCTTTTTCTGAGCAGTGCCCGGGCATCCTCCGAGGCAACACAAAACACGCTCGACAGGTTCATGGGTGTGTCCAGCGCGCTGACGGCCAGGGAGGATCTCGATGGCGATCTTGCCCGGGCACTGCTGCATGCTCACCTTCTCACCGATCAGGATTTTCCCGAGGCACTGTCACGTCTCGAGGCGCTTTTGAAGGCGCAGCCGGCGCTGCTGTCGTCATCGCGTCTGGCCTTTGCCGAGGATCAATCGGCTCAGGAAGCGACCGCCCGCGCCATGCTTTCGGGATGGTATACGGGCGTGGTCGGGGAGGGCGATCAGGCGCTCTACGTCTCCTTCGTCAATACCCTGGCCAATGTTGCCGTGAGTGATGTGCTGGTGCCGCCCAGCTTCTCCTATGGCCCCTGTGGCAGCTGGCAGGCACCGCCTCGCCCCCTTCAAGAGTAATGCCCTGAATGAACAAGGATATTTCCGCTGACGTGGTCGTCATCGGGGCCGGTGTCTGCGGCTCGCTGCTGGCGACGCGCCTGGCCCGTACCGGCCGTTCGGTGCTGCTGCTGGAATCCGGTCCGAAGATCCGGCGCAGTGATCTGGTTCGACGCTATCGTGAATCAGCCTTCAAATCCGATTTCATGTCGCCGTACCCGTACTCACCGCAGGCCCCGCAGCCGCGCTATACCCCGACCCCCAATGACTATCTGGATCAGGCCGGGCCGCATCCGTTCAAGGCGCAGTACATTCGAATCTTCGGCGGCACCACCTGGCACTGGGCGGCGCAGCTGTGGCGCAACGTGCCCAATGACTTTCGCACTCAAAGCCTTTACGGCGTAGGGCGTGACTGGCCGATCAGCTATGACGATCTGGAAGACTATTACTACCAGGCTGAAGTCATCGCCGGCGTTGGTGGTGAACCTGACAACGGCTCGCCGCGCAAGCAACCCTTCCCGATGGAACGTGTGCCGGCGTCCTGGCTGCAGCAGCGTGTGACCGAGCGGCTGGCCCCTGAATTTCGGGTCATCGATGATGCGACAGGGCGTAACAGCCGCAGCTACGATGGCCGGCCCGCCTGCTGTGGCAACAACAACTGCATGCCGATCTGCCCGATCGATGCCCAGTATCATGGCGGCATCGCCGCGCAGCAGGCCGAGGACAGCGGCGTTGAGGTGATCACCGAAGCGGTGGTCTATCAGCTTGAGCATGACCGCGACGGCCGTATCACGGCGGCGAATTACTACGACTGGGACAAGAACCGTCACCGGGTGACCGGCAGGACCTTCGTGCTGGCCGCCAACGCCATCGAGACGCCGCGACTGCTGCTCATGTCGGCCAGTGAGCAGTTTCCGGAGGGCCTCGCCAACCGCCATGACATGGTCGGGCGCCATCTCTGTGATCACCCGGCCATCGGTGTGACCTTCGATGCCGACGAGCCGCTCTGGCCCGGCCGTGGGCCGGTAAGCCCCTGCTCGATCGGTCAGTTCCGTGATGGCGAGTTTCGCAGCGAGCATGCCCCCTTTCGCATCGATATCTCCAACGGCTCCAAGGTGGCCTCGGTCACGAAAGAGCTGCTCAAGGAGGGCTACTTTGGCCGCGAACTTGAAGAGCAGGTGCGGTTTCGCTCGGCCCGTCGCCTGAGCATCAAGAATGCGCTCGAGCAGCTCCCCGACCCGGAAAACCGCGTCACCCTGAGCGATAAAAGGGATGACATGGGCCTGCCCACGCCGCGCCTGCACTGGAGCGTCGGAGCGTACGAGCAGAAGGGCACCGAGCAAGTGCGGCAGTACTATGACCGCATTGCCGAAAAGCTGGGCGCCACCAACGTTCAGCACAGCAAGCCGGGCGCGTTTTCCAACCGCCAGCACATCACCGGCACGCTCTCCATGGGCCATGATCCGGCCACCAGCGTCACCGATGCCTGGGGGCGCGCCCATGGCCATGACAATCTCTTCATGGTCGGCACGGGTGTCATGCCGACCGTCGGAACCTGCAACGTGACCCTGACCGCCATGGCGCTGGCACTGCGCACGGCAGACCGCATTGTCGAGGAGACCCGACATGACTGATGCCGGCAGGATAGTGCTGTCGCTGGGGATGCTGGCGCTGTCACTGGGTGCGGGAGTGGCCCGCGCCGATGATCAGCAGGCGCTGATTCAGCGCGGCGAGTACCTGGCCATTGCCGGGGACTGCGCGGCCTGTCATACCGAGGAGGGGCGACCGGCCTTCAGCGGCGGGCATGCGATTTCAAGCCCGCTGGGCGTGATCTACAGCACCAACATCACGCCGTCCGACTCGGCAGGTATCGGGAGCTACAGCCTCGAGCAGTTTGATCAGGCGCTGCGTCATGGCGTGCGCGCCGATGGGCGCCAGCTCTATCCGGCCATGCCCTATACGGCCTACGCCAGAATGCGCGATGAGGACATCGCAGCGCTTTATGCCTATTTCATGCACGGCGTGGCGCCCGTCGACGACGCCCCCGAAAAAACGGATCTGCCATTCCCGTTCAACCTGCGGTTCTCGATGGCGGCCTGGAACGGGCTCTTTCTGGACCAGACGCCCTTTACGCCCGACCCGGACAAATCCGAGCAGTTCAATCGCGGGGCCTACCTGGTCGAAGGGCTGACCCACTGCAGCACCTGTCACACGCCGCGCAACATGCTGATGGCCGAAAAGCAGGATCAGGCGCTCAAAGGCGCATCGCTGGGGACCTGGTACGCGCCCGACATTACGGCCAACCCGAACACCGGCATCGGCCAGTGGAGTCAGCAGCAGCTGATCGAATATCTGACCACCGGCCATGCCGACAATGGCGCTACGGCTGGAGGGCCGATGCTGGAAGCGATCGACAAGAGCTTCTCGCGCATGACGCCCGAAGACATCAAGGCCATCGCGACCTATCTGCTGCCGGACAGTCCCGACACGAGCGCCCCGACCCCGGCGCCCGGTCTGCGCCCGATTCGCGACAATGACACGCCGGCAGCGCTTGAGAAGATCGGCCCGGGCGAGCGGGTCTACCGCGACAGCTGCGCCACCTGTCACGGTATGCAGGGCGAGGGGCTCAACGGCCTGCCGGCCCTGAAAGGGCATCCGGTGCTGAAAAAGCCCACGGCCGATAACGTCAGCATGGCGATTCTGGAAGGTGTCTGGCCGCATCAGGGGCAGGCGATGATCGGCTTTGACGAGGAACTCTCTGATACCGAGATTGCCGAGGTTACCAACTACGTGATGCACGCCTTTGGCCGAAGCGATGTGCATACCGATGCGGCCCGGGTGGCCGAGCTTCGACAGGGCGGGGCAACCTCGCCGCTGCTGATGCTGGCGCGGGTGGGCATGGTCGGTGCAGGTGTTGCGCTGGTGATCCTCATCGCCTGGTCAATCTGGCGGCGTCGGCGCGGATGAACCGGCGTTGGTCCATTCTTTGGCGCCCTGTCTTCGAATCGTTCAACAGACAGGGCGCCATGCTGGCTGGCAGGTTTTGAAGGGGGCGGGCGTCAGGGTTTTTTGGAAATATCGCACTGGCCGGTTTCGCAGCTTTGACAGCGCTGCCGACCGGTCAGCCAGCCCGAGATGCGATAGCGCCTGGGGGCAAACCAGAGATAGACCCGATCAGCGATGGGCCGAATCAGTGGCCAGCGCAGCGGTGCCGTCAGCCAGCCGCGGCCGACCAGTGACCAGGCGCGATGCGTCACATCCAGCCCACGAATGCGCTGGCCGTGGACGTCGCCCAGCAGGAGAGCACTGGCTTCCTCGCGATCCACGTCAGGATAGCGCTTCGTGAAATCCTCGGCGTGAATGTTTTCAAACACGATACGCTGCGCACGGTCGAGTCTTTTCAAATGATTGATTTCGTTGACGCAGAGCGGACAGTTGCCGTCATAGAAAAGCGTCAGTTCAGCCATGGGCGGCCTCCCGAAAAATAGCGTCTTTCCACAAGCATAGTGGATCAGGGGGCGCCAGGCAGTTGAAGCATGATGGGCATGACCAGCATCGCCAGCAGGGTTTGCCCGGTAATGATGGCGGCCATCAGCTCGGCATCCCCGCCGAGCTGTCGGGCCAGGATATAGGCCGAAGTTGCGGTGGGCAGCGCGGCAAAGAGCAGCGCGACATGGCGATCCACGCCGTGCAGGTCGACCAGCCATGCCAGGCCCAGCACCAGCAGCGGGGTGATGACCAGCTTGAGTCCGCTCGACAGCCAGAACGCTCGACCCCCGCGCCACAGCGCCTGAGGGCGCAGCGCCACGCCCACCGCCACCAGACCCATCGGCAGGGCCGCCTGCCCCAGCAGCTCCAGCGCCGGTTGGCTGATACCGGGCAGACCGATGCCGCTGACATTGAGCAAAATGCCTGCCAGACAGGCCAGAATCAACGGGTTGCGCACCAGTGCCAGCGCACTCCTGCCGACGCTGGCCGGCCCCTGCGTCCCGGAGACGATAAAGGCCATCACACACAGGATGTTGGCCGTGGGCACCATCAGTGCAATAGCAACGGCTGCCACCGTCAGACCCGCCTCGCCGTATAGTGCTGCGGCACCGGCCACGCCGACATAGGTGTTGAAACGCACCACGCCCTGAAAGGCCGAGGTGAATACCGGCGGCGACAGCGCAAGACGAGCACGCGCCAGCCACAGCGCCCCACCCAGCACGACCATGGTGCCGATCAGCGTGATGGCCAGCGGCAGCACCGACACCTGGCTGACATCAGCTGTGGCGAGCGTGGCCACCAGCATCGCCGGAAACAGCAGGTAGTAGATAAAGCGTTCGAGGCGTGGCCAGAAGTCACCACCGGGAAAGCCCGCCCGGCCCAGCACCGCACCCAGTGCGATCAGGGCAAAGAGCGGCGCCAGCGCCTCGACGATGCTGCTCATGAATTATCCTTGTCTGGAGACGATGACAGGACCGCTCAACGCTCTTTTGAAATCGTCAGCGCGCCAGAAAATCGATCGCCGCCAGATAGCCAAAGCTCCCCATGCCGGCAATGACCGCCTCGGCGCGCGCCGAAATCCAGGAGTGGTGGCGAAACGCTTCACGCGTGTGGATGTTGGACAGATGCACTTCGATCACGCGCCCTTCAAACGCCTTGAGCGCGTCCAGCAGCGCCACCGAGGTGTGCGACCAGGCCGCCGGGTTGATGATGATGGCATCGAACTGCTCACGCCCCTCATGGATACGATCAAGCATCACCCCTTCGTGATTGGTCTGTAGAAAATCGGTGGCCATGCCCTTGTCGAAGGCGCGGTGGCGAATGGCGTTTTCAATGTCGGCAAGCGTCTCGGAGCCATAAATATCCGGCTCGCGCTTGCCCAGCAGGTTCAGGTTGGGGCCGTTGAGGATCAAAACGTTCATCGTGACTCCGGGCAGGTGGGGCGTGACGCGGCGCAGGCCGGGTCAAAATGCCATCGTGCCACGCTATCCATGCGGTTGCACCACGCCTCACTGCACGAACGAGTGATCGGTGCCGAAAGAGGAAGGGGCCGTCGCTGCGTGCAGGCGCGACTGAGCTGCCAGCCGGATTGACGCGTTGACCGCACCAAACTGGGTGTAACTACCGCGACGCTCGATGATCTCGAAATGAAAGCGTCCGGCAAACCGATCGGTATAGGCGTGAAAGAATTCGCCGTGTTCACTGTGATCATAAAGGATGTGTCGCACGCGCATGGCTTCCAGCAGGGCGTCGTCCAGTTCGAGGCGGGCCGCCAGATCGTCGTAGTAGTTATCCGGTATTGGCACCATTTTCAGGCCTTTGGCGCTCAGACGATCAAGCGTGGCGAAGATATCGTCGGTCGCCAGCGCGATCTGCTGAATACCGCCCCGACCCTCGCTCATGAAACGTCCCGGCAGCGTTTCACCGGCCGGTGACGTATTCAATACCAGACGAATGGTGTGATCCTGGCTGACCAGCGCCTGACTGAAGACCAGACCATTGGGGTCGGCCATTTCGTGCTCGGTGCTGGCCGTGAGATCGAACACGGTGCGAAAGAAGAGCTGCCAGCGCAGTCGCTGCGTGGGGGCCACGGCCGTCGAGAGATGATCGATGCCGGTGATGCCGGCATCAGGGTGGCCAGATGTCTCAAGCAGGGTGAAGTCGGTACGCCACTGTCGGTCGTGGGCTGTATCGGGGTCGACCAGATAAATCAGGCTGTCATTGATGCCGCGAATGGCCGGAAGACGCAGCTCACCGGGGCCTGTGGGGCCTTCAAAGGCGCAGGCCCGATAGGCGTGTGCACGCGCCATGGTCTGCTCGGGATGGTGGTCACGAAAGCCGATGGCACACACCGAAAGGCCGTGCATGAGTCGATAGGTATGCGCAAAGGTATGGGACTCCATGTTGAGCACCATATGGATGTTCCCCTGGCGCCAGAGCTCGATGTTCTTGGAGCGGTGGTGGCCGACATGGCAAAAGCCGAGCATGGACAGCATCTGTCCCAGTGCTCTGGCCTGCGCCTCCTCCAGCGTGAACTCCAGAAAATGGATGCCCTGAAAGCCTGGCGGCGTCGCGAGTGCGTCACAGATCCGCGCCCGGTTTCGCAGGTGCTCGGCCAGAATCATCGAGCGCATGCCATCAAGGGCCGTGTCGCGCGCGCAGGCCATACGAAAATCGGTATTGAATATCTCGTGCGACAGCGGCCCGGCGTAGCCGGTGCGTTCCAGCGCCGCCATGAATCCCGCCATGTCCAGTCCACCCTGACCGGGAAAACAGCGATAGTGGCGGCTCCAGTTGAGCAGGTCCATCTGCATGAGGGGCGCATCGGCCAGATGCACCAGAAAAATGCGCTCGCCCGGAATATCAGCAATCGGTGCGATGGGCAGTCCGGGTGCCAGCACATGAAAGCTGTCCAGCACCAGACCCAGCGCTGGGTGATTGGCACGCTCGACGATTGCCCAGGCGTGGCGGTAGTCATTGACATGACGCCCCCATGCCAGCGCCTCGAAGCCGATACGCAGACCATGCGCAGCCGCGCGTTGGGCCAGTTCGCGCAGATCCTCGGCGGCGCGGGCATCGTCGTTCACGCTTGATGGTGACGTATTGCTGCAGACCAGCATGAAGTCGGTGCCCAGCGCTTTCATCAGGGCGAACTTGCGTTCGGCGCGGGCAAGATTGCGGCGGCGCTGCGGCTCGGGCATGGCCTCGAAATCCCGAAAGGGTTGCAGGGCGATGATGGAAAGGCCCAGCGACGCCGCCAGTGCTCGTACGTCTTCCGGGGTGCCACCCCAGGAGAGCAGGTCGTTTTCAAAGATTTCAATGCCATCGTAGCCGGCCCGGGCCGCGGCCTCGAGCTTGGCGCCCAGATCACCGCTGAGAGAGACGGTCGCAATGGCTCGCATCTTCACTACTCCCTGGCAATATTGTTATCGAGAGGCCGCGGCGCCGCTTCACAGGTCAAGGTGACGACAACGAGCGACAACAACCGATGACGGCGACAAAAGAGACGGGTCTTCATGAATCCTGGTAGGGACGTGCGGGGGCAAGTGTGCCGAAGTGTGCCTGATGGCACCAAAGCGCGTGACGTTAGACGATTGTTGCGCCAGAGCGGGATCGGAAAGTTTTAAGACCCCTCAGCCATCGGCGAGAAAGATGGCAGGCGCGATCCCGTGAAGTATGGGTTTTGAGCGCCGTCAGGCAGGCACGTCGGATGAGCCGGCCCCGGGACAGGTCCCGGAGCCGACGAGGCTAGGAGGTCGGTGATTCGGGCAGAAACCTCGGCTTGAGCACGTTTTCAAGGTCGCTGTAGGGAATGGTCAGCGTCGGCATGCCGATGGCATAGGGCCCGAGCGTGTAGACGCCGTAGGTGACGGCCATGCCATCTTCCATCGGTGCGGCGTTGTCGCTCGGGGAGAACGGCCAGTCCTGCGGCTCGAGGCCCTGCGCCTGGTCACTGTTTTCAATCCAGTCCTGCCAGGCGTTTTTTAGTGCCGCTTCGAAGGCGGGGTGCTGACCCTGCTGCAGCATGTCATCCAGCGTCAGGACCTGACGACTCTTCTCATCGATGACCATATACGCTGCCAGCGGCATACCGTGGGCGCCGCCGGTCATGACATAACTCTGAAGCTCGAGGATTCGCAGGCCGTCGTGATGGCCGATCTCCCTGGCTTCAAGGACGGCATCGTAGCGACTCGGCTGGCCTGTCCCTTCGCTTGCCTGGGCGCTCAGATTGAAGAAGCTATCGGCGTAGGCGTCTATCGTCGAGGGCAGGCTGTCTTCATCCACCGCCGTGTCACTGATCGGGCTGCCCATATGGACCAGACGACGCTCGATCTCGCTGGAAAGCTGCGGGTCGCTGTCGAATCGAATCATGTGCACTTCGACGCTGGTGCACTCATCGCCATGACAATCCGGTGCCGTGATCGTGCGATTGACGAACGTCGGCGACAGATCTGTCTGTTGCGTGCCGGCGGTCTCTGCCGTGGGCTGCTGTGTGGTATCGGACTGATCAACGCTCGGGTCATCGCCGTTCTGGTCACAGGCGGTCAGGGTCAGTAACAGAGCGGGTACCGCCAGCCATCGATAGCATGTTGAAGATGTCATGTGAGGTCTCTTGCGTGACAGATGTTGGCTTGTAATGCGCGTTCGTTCAGGGGGCCGGCGCCGCGGCGCCGCGATAGTGGCTACGCCAATAGCGATTGCCCAGGTTCGCGATGCTGACCTCGCGCCCGCTGCCGGGGGCATGAATCATTTGATTGTTGCCCATGTAGATCCCGACGTGACCAACGCTCCCCCCGGAGCCAAAAAACATCAGGTCGCCGGGACGGGCGCGATCAATGCGCTCCAGGCCGTCAAACTGCTGTTGTGAGGTGCGTGGAATCTCGATGCCGGCAGCCAGAAAGCTGGCCTGGGTCAGGCCGCTGCAATCCATCCCAGAAGGCGTCGTGCCGCCGTAGCGATAGGGTATCCCCAGCGCATCGCGCGCGTAATTCATCACCAGTACCCGCTCGATCGAGAGATCCTGATGCTCCGAGATGGAGCCCATCATGTCACTGGTCTGCATCTCGGGAGTGCCGGCGCAACCGGCCAGCCATAGAACGGCGATCAGCAGTGACGCATCACGCAGGCGCTTGATCGGGTGCAGGGGACGGCAAAAGGCGGCGGACAAGGGCATGAGCAGATTCCGATGGGCAAGCAATGTCTCGATATTAACCGCGAGCGTCCTGCGTTTTCGAGCCCTGCCTTGATGAAAGAACACTGATGGGGTTCTGCACGGCAGTCACCCTCCCGGGAGGACAGCGGTGAGAGATGCAAGACAATAAAGAGGGGGGGCAGAAAAGGAGGGGGGAGCAGAAACAATAAAAAAACCCGACGGCAGGCCGAAACCGTCGGGTCAGCACCGGTCGAGAGCGGTGCAAAAAGGGTCGATCGTTACAACGTCGGTGGATTAGAAGCGGTAGCTGATGCCGCTCATGATGACGACCGGATCAATATCCAGATGCGTCTTGTAGGTCTCGCCGCCGGCATTGGCCGTGACGTTGGAGTCAATGTCCAGATACCAGGCGGCGGCATTGATGGCCCAGTGATCATTGATCAGCAAGTCGACACCCACCTGGCCGGCCCAGCCCCATGAATTGTCCATGTCCATGCTGGCGCCCTCGATATTGACGTCTTCAGCCGAGAAGCGGGTGTAGTTGATACCGGCACCCACATAAGGCTGCACGCGCGCATCGGTCCCGCCCAGCGGGTAATACTGCAGGGTCAGGGTCGGGGGCAGGTGCTTGACCGAACCGCCATGTTCCCCGTCGAGATCGAAGTCATGCTTGAAGCGCTGCGCCGCCAGCAGCTCTACACCCCATTTGTCGAGAAAGCGATAACCAAAGGTGATGGCGAAGCCCCGGCCGTCCTTGACATCGACCTTGTCCACACCCAGTGAATCGTAATCGCCGTTGTCATCCTTCGGTGACACCTTGGCAAGGCCGGCACGAGTGAAAAAGTCACCCTGGCCGTAGGTGGATTCAGCGGCCTGGGCGGTGCCCATGGTGGCCCCGAGTGCCAGAGCGGCAATGGAAATAAGCGGCAGCGCGCGCATGTGTCTGGTTCCCCTGAACAGTTTTTCTGAAGTGGTTCGGGCTCCCCTCAAGGCATGATGCGCCTGACCCGACCCCTGTAAGTGCCTGAGCCCATTGTGCCAGGCGAACGCTGTTCATTTATTGACGCACGTCAAATCATTTCAAAATGGCCCATCCATCAGGGCAGGCGATATGGAGGCTGATTTAAAAAAGAGCGGCAGGGACTGACAGGACACACCGGCCCGGTTCGGCCGGTGTGTGATCACAGGATCGGAGACGAAGGTTTGGGACAGAGGGCGAGGCGCCTCAGGGAGCGGCTTTTTGATCGCCCCAGCCGTGTTGTTTCGCCAGCCCAAAGGCGTGATTGGCCGCCGGCACGCCGGCATAGGTGGCCACATGCATCAGGACCTGACGCAATTCTGCCTCGGTGACGCCGGTGCGATGGGCCGTTTTCAGGTGCAGCACCAGCTCGCCGTCGCGCCCGAGCGACGCCAGAATCGCCAGCGTGATCAGGCTGCGCTCGGTCACGGAAAGCTCCTGACTGCCCCACAGCTCGCCCCAGGCAAAGCGGGTGATCATCTGCTGAAAGGGGGAATCGAGCGTCGTGGCGTTTTGCGAGGCGCGCTCGACATGCTCGGCGCCAAGTACCCGCCTGCGGGTCTCGAGCCCTTCGTCAAAGGAGATACCGTGCAGGCCGACATGATCGCGGCGCGGGGCCAGCCACGTCATGAGCCGCTGAGCGACGAGCTCAGGCTGTTCAACCGATGGAACGTGGCCGACCTCATCGACAATCTCCAGCGGGGGCTCACCCAGCGCTTCGGCCAGTGCCCTGAGCGTTTCCGGGGGCGTGGAGAGATCGTCACTGCCGCCGAGCAGGTAGAGATCGTCATGCTCGGGGCGACCCTTGAGCGCCTCGCGCATGTCGACACTTGCCAGCATGTCGCACAGCCGTGCGTAGCTTTCATCATCCGTGCGGGCCAGCTGGGCACGCCAACCCTCGACCAGCGCGGTGTTGTTTTTCGTGGCAGTGCTGAACCAGCGTGGCGCCAGTTCGCCGGCCATCGTGGCCAGTCCTTCACTGCGCACCCGCGTGGCGCGGTCGTGCCAGTTCTCCGGCGTGCCGATGGTCGCGCCGGTATTGGTCAGCATCACGGCGCCCAGACGCTCGGCGTGGTGCACCAGCAGATGCTGGCCCAGCGCACCGCCGATCGAAGTACCGACAAAATGAAAGCGCTCGGCGCCAGTCTCGGCCACCAGCGCCAGCAGTTCTTCTGCCAGTGCCTCGAGGGTCGGGGTGTCGGTGGTAGGGGCACTGCCGCCGTGGCCCGGCAGATCCCAGGTGAGAACGCGATAGCGGCGTAACAGGGTGGGCAGCACGTCATCCCACACGCTCTGGCTCATGCCCAGGGGATGGGCCAGCACGACCAGTGGCGCTGCTTCCGGCCCCAGCAAACGCCAGGCGATGGTACGGCCCTGAAATTGTATGAATGCCATATGGCGCTCCTGATCGTCTTGTTGCCGGGATGGAGGCACCAGAGCCGGCACCTCCCGATGGCACTGAAGGGGTCAGCCGGTGCTAGACCCGCTCCAGCACCGTGGCAATGCCCTGACCCACACCAATGCACATGGTGCACAGGGCAAATCGGCCGCCGCGCTGATCGAGTTCGTGCATGGCGCTGGCAATGAGGCGACCGCCCGACATGCCCAGCGGATGGCCGAGGGCGATGGCCCCGCCGTTGGGATTGACCCGCGGATCATCGTCGGCAATCCCCAGCTCACGCAGACAGGCCAGTGACTGGGCGGCAAAGGCTTCGTTCAGCTCGATGTGGTCGAGCTGATCCAGCGTCATGCCCAGCCGTTGTAACAGTTTTTGCGTCGCCGGCACCGGTCCCATGCCCATGATGCGCGGCTCGACCCCGGCGATGGCCATACCGTGCAGGCGGGCCATCGGCGTGAGATTGAAGCGCTTCACCGCGGCCTCACTGGCCACCAGCATGGCGACCGCGCCGTCATTGACGCCGGAGGCGTTGCCGGCGGTGATGCTGCCGCCCTCACGAAAGGGCGTGGGCAGACCGGCGAGCTTTTCAAGCGTGGTCTCGCGCGGGTGTTCGTCGGTATCAAACGTCAGCGGTGGCTGCTTGCGCCGGGCCACTTCAAACGGTTCGATCTCGAGTGCCAGCCGGCCGCTGTCCTGCGCCTGTCGGGTGCGCTGCTGGGAGGCCAGGGCAAAGCGGTCCTGATCCCCGCGCGAAATATTGAACTGCTCGGCGACATTCTCGGCCGTCTCGGGCATCGAATGCGTGCCGAAGCGCGCTTTCATCAAGCGATTGACGAAGCGCCAGCCGATGGTGGTGTCCTCCATCGTCTGGCCGCGGGAGAAGGCGCTGTCCGCCTTGCCCATCACGTAGGGCGCGCGCGACATCGACTCGACCCCGCCAGCCAGCATCAGCTCGGCCTCACCCGCGCGAATCGCCCGCGCCGCGGTGCCGATGGCGTCCATGCTGGAGCCGCACAGCCGGTTGATGGTGGTGCCCGGCACGCTGTCCGGCAGGCCGGCCAGCAGCGCCGCCATGCGTGCCACATTGCGGTTGTCCTCGCCGGCCTGATTGGCGCAGCCCATGATGACGTCATCGATGGCGGCCGGGTCGAGTCCGGGGGCCTGACGCAGTACGGCCTCAAACATGCGGGCGGCCATGTCATCGGGGCGCACGCTTGAAAGCGCGCCGCCGAATTTGCCCACGGCGGTGCGTCGGGGATGGCAGAGATAGACATCCGTCATGCGCTTGCCTCCTCGTGGTGGCCGGCATGATGGCGCTCGGTACGGGCCTTGAGCTCGCGCAGCACTTGGACCTCATGCGCGCTCGGCTCGGGCGTGGCTTCGGGCGCGTTGACAAACCGCACGGACCAGCCGGTGGCCTCGATGATCTGCTCGCGGGTGACGCCCGGGTGGATCGAGGTGACCACCAGCTCGTGCGTGTCTGGGTCAGGTCGCATCAGGCACAGATCGGTGATCACCAGCGTGGGGCCGCGGCCGGTGTGGCGGGCGGTCTCCGGGTGCAGATCGTCACGAGCGCGGCCGTCGCGGCCGAAACCGAGGCTGGTGATGAAATCGACCTCTTCAACGAAGGCCCGCGCGGAGTGCTTGATCATCACGAACACTTCGCGCGAGTTGGTGGCGATTTCCGGCGCACCACCGCCGCCGGGCAGGCGTACCTTCGGTTCGCGGTAGTCGCCGATCAGGGTCGTGTTGAGATTGGCATAGCGGTCGATCTGGGCGGTGCCGAGAAAGCCGACATCCACCCGGCCGCCCTGCAGCCAGTAGCGAAACATCTCCGGTACCGATACGGTCGACAGCGCCGTATCGCACAACTCGCCATCGCCGATGGAGAGCGGCAGCACATCGGGGCGGGTCTGCAGGGTACCGGATTCGTAGATCAATACCGTATCGGGTGCGTGGGTCAGTCGGGCCAGATTGGCGGCTTCACTGGGCAGGCCGATGCCGACAAAGCAGGTAGTGCCATTGGTCAGTGCGCGCGAGGCGGTTACCGTCATCATCTCGGTGGCGGTGTAGTCGTGGGCCGTCGTGTTGTCATGGCCAGGGGATCCATCACTCATGCAGACACTCCTTCTTCGACGGTCATGACGTTGTCTTCCATCCACTGGCGGAAGGTATCGCGGTCCCGGGCGATGGCGTCCCACTGCTTGTAGACATCGTTGCGGCGAGCGTAATAGCCGTGGGTGTAGGAGGGCGCCGCGCCGCCGGGAGCCACCGCAATGGCGCTGATGGCCCAGGCGGGCAATACGCAGGCATTGGGCGTGGCCTCAAGGCTGTCCACGACTTCCTCGACGGTGACCACGCTGCGGCGGGCGGCCAGCACGGCCTCCTTCTGCACGCCGATGATGCCCTCGATCAGCACGTTGCCCGCCCGGTCCGCCTTCTGGGCATGAACGACGGTCACGTCGGGCCGGTTGGCCGGAATGGCCGCGAGGCGCTCGCCGGTAAAGGGGCAGTCGATGTGGCGAATGTCCTGGTTGACCCGCGGCAGGTCACTGCCCAGATAGCCACGCAGTACGGCCAGTGGCAGCCCGGCCGCGCCGGCTTCCCAGGCGCACGCCATGGCCGCGTGGCTGTGCTCAAGGATCTCGAGCTTCGCGGGGTAGTGCTTTTCGACCGCGTCGCGCAGACGGTGCAGGGAGCCGACGCCCGGATTGCCACCCCAGGAGAAGATCAGCTTCGAGGCGCAGCCCATACCGATCATCTGGTCATAAAGCAGATCGGGTGTCATGCGAATCAGCGTCAGGTTCTGGCGCTTCTGACGGATGATCTCATGGCCGGCAGCAAACGGGATGAGGTGGGTAAATCCTTCCAGCGCTACGATATCGCCATCGTGAACGTGGCGGGCGATGGCCTCGTGAAGCGAGAGAAATTCAGCCATGAGACGGCCCTCTTTGTTCGCTATGTGAACTTTAATTTTGCCTTGCGAACAAGGTTAGGGCGGCGTTCAACAGGGCGTCAATAGGAGGTGCCAGACCGACGGCTGCGCAGTGACATCAAGCGTTGATCAGCAGATTATTGTTTTAAAAAGATAAAAAACCGCCGGCGAGCAAAGCCGGCGGCAGCGATCGTGCGACCAAGGTCTATAACAAGGTCATATCAAATGAGGAAGCGTCGAGATCGGCTAACGGGCCAGGTGTGCCAGTATTCGGTCGATCTGCGCATGATGGCTGTCGGCGTCTTGCCGGCTTGCCACGCCAGGCGCGTCGAGTCTTGCCGCCATGACGTCGTCGTGGACTTCCAGCCCTTCCAGCAGAACGGCAAGCTGGGTCAGCGCGCCTTCCAGCAGCTGCTGGCTCTCGATGAGCGGCGTCCACTCGCTGTGCCAGTCGCCCAGGCCGCGCTCCAGCGGCTGACTGGCGGCATTAATGACGGTGGCGGTATGGCCGTGGATGTGGTGGGCCGCGGTGCGAATCAGCGCACAGCGTACCGGGTTGCGCTTGTGGGCCATTGACGACGATCCGCCCACGCCGTCGCCTGCAGGTTCGCTGAGCTCGCCGATCTCGCTCTGGGCCAGCAGGGCCACATCCGAGGCGATCTTGTCCGTCGCGACGGCCAGTGCATCCAGTGCCGTGATCAGGGCGTGGA
The DNA here is from genome assembly GCF_900112585.1 of Kushneria avicenniae. GTDB lineage: Bacteria > Pseudomonadota > Gammaproteobacteria > Pseudomonadales > Halomonadaceae > Kushneria > Kushneria avicenniae. The sequence goes on from NZ_FOLY01000003.1 coordinate 608,828, forward strand.
TTGGCTGACGATCGGTATGCCAGGGCAGCAGTGGCGCGCGCAGCCCGAGTGAGGCGGCCAGCGTTTCCATGATGGTTAGCCCGTCTTCCAGGCCGTTATGGATGCCCACCGGGCCACCGAACTGCACCGGCAACCGTGCCGTGACAAGGTCATCCAGACGCGCTCTGGCCTCGTCGAGCTGCCATGCCCACTGAGCTGCGCGGACGCCAAAGGTGGTGGGCAGCGCCTGTTGCATCAGGGTGCGCCCGATCATCGGCGTATCGCGGTGTTGATCCATCAGCACCGCGAGTGCGGTCAGGCAGCGCCGTGTGAGCGATAGCAGGGTGGGCAGCCGGGTCTGGCTCAGCAGCATCAGGGCGCTGTCGAGCACGTCCTGGCTGGTGGCGGCGAAATGGAAATGGCCGCGCAGCGCTTCTGGCAGCGCCGCCTTGGCTTGGCGCACAAAGGGTATGGCGACGTTGCCGCCCAGGGTCGTACCGGCCTCAAGATCCTCAAGATCAAAGGCGTGATCGCTCAGATGCCGGCGCAGCGCGTCACTGGTACCGGCGGGCAGGACGCCGTGGTGCTCTTCGCTGTCGGCCAGCGCCAGCTCAAAGCGGAGCATGGCGTCAATCAGGGCCGCGCTGTCAAAATGCTGGCGTGCTGCCTGGCTCATGAAGGGGTGGTGTAGAAAGGCCACGGCCATGATGTCTCCCCACTATTGCGTTGGTCCAGATACTCTGCGACCTTTTGTACGTTGAGCGAACAGCCCTATCCTGGCATGCGCTCTGACGGCTGGCGAGTGCTGGTGCCGGCCGTTTTGGATTGCCCTTGACCCCCTTCTTTCAGGAGAACCCCTGGATGGTGAAGCCGACCGACGGCGACGACGATGCCGCGATCACGCCGGACGATCGAGATTTTGTGACCGCGCTGGCCAGCGGTCTGGAAGTCATTTCGGCCTTCGATCAGGAACATCGCAGCATGACGCTCAGTGAAGTGGCGACCCGCACCGGCATGAATCGGGCCCGGGCGCGCCGATTTCTGCTGACCCTGCATTCGCTGGGCTATGTGACGCGTCGCAAGCGCCAGTTCGAGCTCTCGCCGCGGGTGCTGTCGCTGGGCTATTCGTTTCTGTCGGCCAACAACTATCACTCGGTGGTCCAGCAGGGGCTGGAAGAACTGACAGAGCACACCGGGGAATCGGCCTCACTCGGCGTGCTTGATGGTCTCGACGTGGTCTATGCCGCCCGCTCGGCGGCCCGCCATCGCCTGATGGCCATTACGTTATCCGTGGGCACCCGCCTGCCGGCGCTGTATACCTCGATGGGGCGAATCCTGCTGGCGCAGCTGGAAGAAAGCGCGCTTGATGCGCTGCTTGAAGGGGTGACGCTTGAAGCCCATACCGAATACACCCTGACCGACATGACCGCCTTTCGGGACGAGATTGCCCGGGTGCGCCGTGATGGCTATTGCGTGGTGGATCAGGAGCTTGATTCCGGTCTGCGCTCCCTGGCTGTACCGCTGTATGCCGGGACCGGTCGGCTGCTCGGGGCCATCAATATCAGTACCAATGCCATGCGCGTCTCCGAGCAGCGCTTGAGAGAGGCGTTTCTGCCGCTACTGCTTGAAAAGCGGGATCAATTATCGCGCCACATGCAGTAATGGTGCTTGTGGGCGCGCTGTTCTCCGACACGGCAGGCGACCTGCTCTGCCTCCGATCTGCGACCAAAGTGGTGATTGTCTTTTGCAGACCGGCTCCATAGTTTGGTTCGTATGACAAAGAAGTGTTCATATCGCGAACAAATTGTTGTTGGGCATGTCTTCGTACCGCTGCCCACCTGCCGAGCGCTCCATCCATTCAAGAGACGCAAGCCATGTCGGATATCAAGCCATGTCGGATATAGAGAACAGGCGCTTTGTACCGCGCGATCGCAACTGGCATCCCGCGGCGCATACGCCCGGTTACAAGACTTCGGCGGCGCGCTCCCCGCGTCAGTCACTGGTCAGTCTGCAGACCCCGACCCTTTCCGAACTTTCAGGACCGGATTTTCGTCACCTGCACATGGGGCCGCATGACAACGATCTGCTGCTCAATTTTCGGGAGGACCCACAACGCTCGGGGCTGCCGATCGGTGAGCGCATCATCATGCATGGGCGGGTGATCGATCAGTTTGGCAAGCCGGTTCCCCATACGCTGGTAGAGATGTGGCAGGCCAATGCCGGCGGGCGCTACCGGCATAAAAAGGATCAGTATCTGGCGCCGCTGGACCCGGGGTTTGGCGGCGTGGGGCGCTGTCTGACCGATGAGCAGGGGTGGTATCGATTTCGTACCATCAAGCCCGGCCCCTACCCCTGGCCCAATGACGTCAACAGCTGGCGACCGGCCCACATCCACGTCTCGGTCATGGGGCCCGCCATCTCGACCCGCCTGATCACGCAGATGTATTTCGAAGGGGATCCGCTGATCCCGCTGTGCCCCATCGTTCAGACACTGCGTGACCCCGAAGCCGTGGCCACCATGGTCGGCCGGCTGGATATGGCGCACAGCCGCACCATGGACTGTCTGACCTGGCGCTTCGATCTGGTCGTACGCGGTGAATTGCAAACCTGGTTTGAAAACCAGCGCTAAGTGAACAGGAGAGCAGCCATGCAACAGCCCAACGCGCAACCGATGGCAGACGGCGTGCTGAGGGAGACCGCCTCACAGACGGCCGGCCCTTACGTTCATATCGGGTTGGCGCTGGATATCGCCGGCCTGCCGCCGCGGGAGCAGGAAGTCTGGAACCGGATGGCCGGAGACGAGGCGCAGGGCGAACGCATCGAGGTCGTCGGTCGGGTCATCGATGGGAACGGCGATACCGTACGGGATGCATTGTTGGAAGCCTGGCAGGCGGATGCCAACGGCGAATATCAGCCCCGATTCGATCTCGACGCACCGTTCAACAGCTTTGGCCGCACGGCGGCCACGGTGGAAAACGACGGTGAATGGCAGTTTCTGACCGTCAAGCCCGGCGCCGTGGCACTTGCCAACGGCCGGCAGATGGCCCCGCACATCAGCCTGATGGTATTTGCACGCGGCATCAACATTCACCTCAACACCCGGCTCTACTTTGAAGACGAAGATGATGCCAACGCCGGCTGTCCGATCTTCAATGCCATCGAATCCCCGACCCGGCGTCAGACCCTGCTGGCCCGACGTGAAGAGGGAGATAACGGCCCCCGCTATCGTTTTGATATTCGCCTGCAGGGCGAGGGCGAAACGGTGTTTTTTGATTTTTGATGGTTGAAGCTCAGATGGGCCTCATGGAAGCAAAGGCTCATATCTTTTAGAACCTTCTGCCCGTCAGAGGAGGCGGGTAAGGGCAATAAAGTTGATGACCGCTAGACGGATCAATCAGTCATAACAGAGCTGAGTTAACCATTGCTAATATGACGAGCGGTATAGTCATACCGCTTCGTTTTGAATATTCTTTCCATTGCTATTAGCGGCATAAAGTGACTCACGATATCCTGGCTGGTGTTCAGGCGCGAGAATCGCCAGAAGTTGATCATCCGCGCCTGCGTAAATGCGTCTGAAACGTAAATAGCCCCCACCGAAGATATTGGACTCACGGCCACCCACATCCTCCATGTCAGGAATTCTGCCTGTTGTTTCATAAAGATTGGCATACTGCCTTTCCTGATCACTGATCACTGATCACTGATATGGACACCTCGTTGACTTTCAAAATCATCAGAATCGACAATATTTCTTCTCACAATAAGTGATTGGAGATAGGTAACGACCTCATCACGACTTTCCCACTCTGGAAGAAATCCAGCGATGGAATCGTGAACGTATTCATCCATCATTCTGGAAACGGAAGCATCGGGCACATCCATTTCCTTTTTAAGTTCGGATACCCTTTCCCAGTCATCTTCTACGGAAGGATCGATGCCACGATCAACGACATATGAATACAACGACCATGCTGGAGACATCACCATATAATCCCTGACGATATCTCTGGCTCGCTCCCACCATCCTCTATCCCTCAATCTCTCCCACTCGTTGAGTCTTTCAACTTCCAGCTTAAATTCTTCGTAAGCGCTTCGAAGCATATTCTTTTCAAACTGAGAGGCTCTTTGAAAACTATCAAGGACAGAAAAACCACCCTTTCTATAGTTATCAAAACGCCATTCGATGGTTTTCTTCCAATGTTCACGTACGATCCCGCCGGTTTCACCCGAAACGACTTCGCATTTTTCAATATACCGATTGAAGTCTCCTATCATGGCGGCATCAATCTTAAAACTATCCATAACTGTGGATTCAGCCTGCTCAAGCTTGAAAGGCACACCTGAAAGGCGTGCCTGACGGTACATTTCGGCCAGCGGAATACGGGACAGCATGTCCTTGCCTAGAGGGTCAACGCCCTTGCCCTGACAGAGGGGAGCATATCCACCACCGATATCAGAATGCACACCCGGATACACGATCTCTTCGCCATTGGCAGGAATGGAGTGGTCGTTGTAGATGGAATCCAGCGGAAAGGAACGGCGATTTTCATGCGCGGCGACCAGATGCAGGCAGCGCCCTGCGCGTGAGTCGATACTCAGGGTTCTTTCTGCATCAGCCCATGAAAAGTGACCGCTGGCAAAGGAAATCAGGCTGGGAATCCCCACCGAGGCCACGGTGTCAAACAGTCCCAGAAAATCGAACGTGACTCTGAAGCCGCCCAGCGTTAGTCCCGAGTTACCGGTCATGCGGGCATCCAGCTCGCAAAGCTGAATCAGCCAGTTGGTAAACACCCGTGCCAGAGCGGAGCCGCGTGAAAATCCGAAGGTCGAGATATAGATGTTTTTGACAATGCCCGGATCCTTGTTCTGCGGCAGCCCGGAGTTGTCCTTGTCCGGCATATGTGGCGCAATCGCCTGGTGCAGGGTAGAGAGCCATCTATGCAGAAAGGTGTATTCCACGTGCCGGGTGTGGCTGCTTAATGAAGCGCTGCCCAGCTGCGCCATCTGCCCAAAATTTTCAGCCTGCTGATGGCTGATCAGAAATGGAGACCCCGTAAAATATCGACTGATTGTATTAATCGCTTGCGCCAGGGCCCAAGTAATGCGGACCTGTCCCAGCCGACCGGTGCCGCCGCCCAGCATGGCATCCCAGAAGCCTTCTCCTGAATCATCGACCTGCTCGAAACGCGTACCGATGCCCGGCAGATAAATCCGGAAGTAGTTATCATAGTCGGCAACATTGGTCTGCCAATCGGTCTCCGCCGGCAGTACGCCGGGCACACTTACGCCAGGAAACGCACCATAGAGGCGCGCTACGTTGGATTGACTGTTATCGCCTCGCTCCAGACTGTCTGCGAAATTATTGTTGGTGCCGTCAAAGAAGAAGCCCAGAAAGAGATTGGTGTTGCAGGGTGCAAGAGGATTATCACCTTTTTCTCTCTGCTCATACTTATTTTGTATGACGTTTTGTTCATCGACACTAAAAAAAGAGCCTCTATTTGAGGGGGCTGCAAAAGAATTTTCGAGAACATCTGCAATTCTTGCGCTCATTTAAGCAGCTCCCTCAAATTATCATTTTCTTCGTTTATATTCTTAACATGACGTTTGTAATCTTCTATTTGGTCAGGAGTTCCTTTTTGATCCTTAATGCCTTTCTCAAAACTTCGAATGACTCCTTCATTCGACTCAATTTTCTCTAATATCAATTTGTTCCGATACTCATCCGAAGGCACGGGCCACCCCTTTATATCCCCCGGCCAGTCGTCATGATTCGGGTCGACGTCACTGACCACGACCTTGTATTGATCCTTGGGTAACATCTCGACCCAGAGCATGGCGTTATCGGCATTGTCATAGCGCGGTACGTCAACCTTGATGTAGTCATTCACCGTGCCATTCTTCTTGCGCTCGGCAAATTCGCGAGAGCGACCTTCGGAAGTGGTGCTTTTGAGGCCTATTCGAATCACCAGTTCAACCTGAAGCCCTTCATGCCACTCTTTCGGCAGGTTGTAACAGCACATGACGCCACCGGCACTGTAGGGCCCCAACGGTTCGCCCCCCGCACTGCTTTTCTCTGCGCCTGGCTCACGGACGGCATAGCCTCCAAATGACTGGTCCGTATAGTTCACGCCACTGACTCCGACGCCGACACGGTTTCTATCACTGCTTTCACTACAGGCAGCAAGCGGTAACAGCATCAGTAGTAGCGTCATCAGAGATTTAAAGGTCATGCGATCTTTCCTTGCGTCATTGGTTCGGCTAAAGCGATAAGCAATCAAGACAGCAGGCCGTCTGCTCGCGCCGCATGGTGTCCATCAGGGCATCAATGGTGTTCATTTCCAGCAGATCAGCGGTCTGCTCATCATCAAACGCGACCCGCCTCGGTGGCTCAGCCACAAAGTCCGGCAGGGCCAGGCTTTGCCAGCGTGTCGCGCGATCCACGTAGTACCATGTCAGGGTCGGCCCCATAAGTTCTGCATGCTGCTGCGCATTCAGCATCCCGACAAGTTGTGGGAGCCGACGGGTATCGCTCAGACGCAATACAAATCGCATTTCCTGCACCGTGACCACCTGAAAGGCAGATAGGCGCTCGATCAGCGCCGTCATCGGTTCAGGCGTGATAATCAGGCTGAGCATGGGCATGCCGTCTGTCAGTCTGAAAAGCTCGATCAGGAGATCGCGTGGTAGGTTGCGCAGCGTCATCAGGATAGGGGAAACAGCCAGCACCCTGTCACTGGCATTGGGTGCGTCGGCATACAGGGCATACCAGTGTTCCTGCGCCACGTGGGTACGCAAAAAGGGCAGCACGGCATCCTTGTTAAAAGCAGCATCCATCAGAAAATACGGAGTCGCTTCAGGATGCCGCCGAGACAATTGATCCATCCAGTCCAGCGTCTCTTCTGCCCAATCCTGTGAATATCGATCTATCAGCCACATGGTATTTCTCCTGTCAGGACACGCTGACCAAAGGCGAGCCGGATGACAGATTTTTAAGGAGGCACTCCACGCAAATGCCTTCAGGCATTTCTGGGAAGGTGCGCGTCATTTCTGCTGCGCCCGTAAAGCTCTTGCTGGCGCCCTTGATATCCACCTTGCCCGGTGCATGGATCTCGATATTGCCGCCCTTGAGGCGCACATAGGCCCCACCGCTGACCAGCAGAATCTCCTCGGCAGCAGCCAGATCAATCTTCTGATAGCTGGAGGTGACGTCGACGTTGTGGCGGGCGGTGGCTTCCAGGTTGTCGGACTGGGCCTGCAGGTCGACTTTGCCGCGGGCGGCGAAGAGCTTGATGCCGGCCTGTTGCACAAAGAAGGAGAGTTTCTCCGAGACCGAGGCGATCAGGTTGCGTCCGGTGGCGAGGCTCACGTCCTCGCCCGAGGTCACGCCCAGCGAGTGGCCCTGGGCCAGATGGGTGGATTCCGGGGTGCTCAGGGTCATGCCGGCCGGGGCAGCGGCGTGCAGCCAGGGGGCCTTTAACCCGGGGCTCTGGCCACGCCCGCCGCTGTCGACGGCGCCGCGGGCGGTGCTTTGATCACCGCCGGCGACTTCACTGTTGCCGTAGGGTGACTGGCTATCCTCTCCCGCCTTTTTAAGCGATTCATTGCTCTCCAGCGGCTCGGCGTTGTGTCCGGCGGCACTCTGACTCAGGGCATCGGCCAGCTCGTGGGCGGAGCTGAGCTGCTGAAAGGCAGGACGCAGATCGAGCTGATCGCCGCTGGCCCCGAGCTGGCCCCAGCTGGAGAGGTAGAGCCCCTCGTTGGCACGGATGGCGCCATAGGCGTCGGTGCGCAGCTCGAAGCCGGTGCCGCGGAAGGCGCCGCGGTGGTTGCCGGTCTGGTGGATCAGATAGCCGAGGTTGAGCTGGCTCTTGGAGTGCTCGGAGTTGAGCCGTACCCGCTCCTGGTCGGTGGCGTCGTCGAACACCAGTTCGTTGTACTGACTGCCGAAGCCGGAGAGCAGGCCGTTGCTGTGCCAGTCGGGGCTCTGTTCGCCGTTGTAGATGCGTCCGGTGATCAGGGGGCGGTCGGCATCATCCTCGAGGAAGTCGACCAGCACTTCCTGACCGACACGGGGCACGAAGACACCGCCCCAGCCGCCACCGGCACTACGGTAGAGGGCCAACCGCTCTTACTTGGTAAAATTCTGATAGTGAAGCAATCACTAAATGAAAATTTTTGTGGCAGGATTGTCGTTTCTAAGAGGATGCGAGGAAACTCTGATGTTGCGTTATAAAACTACTTTTATTTCACTGCTGGCACTGACTATGACTGCTTGTAATGGCAGCCAGGCTGATAGTAAAGAAAATACAGAGGCTGTTAAGAAGCTGATCCAGAAGACGAAAGACAACATGGTGCTTGTTGAAGGCGGCTCCTTTCAAATGGGAGACTTTGGGCAAATTGATCCGGCGGTAGGAAACCTGCCTTACAGTGTTAATAAGGACGATAAAAATATTCATAAAGTAATTTTAGATGATTACTATATTAGTAGTGAACAGGTTTCATATTCAGATTTTGAAATATATGCAAATTCTACTGGCCAGCCTAAGTTGACCATCACTGATTTTGGCTCAAGATTTTATGCTCCAGATACGCCTGCTGGTGTCAACTGGGAGCAAGCTCATGACTATTGTCAGTGGCTAGGTGCTCAGACAGGTCTTTCTTATTCTTTGCCTACTGAGGCCCAATGGGAATATGCAGCCAGAGGCCGTGGCAAATTTACCCCGTTTTCAACCAACGATGGTACTTTTCAAAGAGGAAAGAATGTACCTAGCGAAGATGAAATTAGACAAACTATAGTTGAAGGAAAGGATCCCGAGGCTTTTGAAATTGCGTCTATACAACCAAATTCACTGGATATTTATCAAATGGGACTTAATGGGCTGGAATGGGTCAATGATTGGTATAACGAGGACTACTACACAAACTCCCCAGAAAAAAATCCTATGGGGCCTCAGGATGGCACAGAAAAAGTTCTTCGTGGAGGTGGGTTTGGTTCTAGCCAGCAAGAAATGTTAACGATGAGGCGCAGTAAAGCAAATCCTGACTTGAAAAGAGATGTTTCAAACTTGTCCGATAGCCCTCAATTACAAAAGCTTCTGTCCAAGCGCTCTGCATTTGAAACTACTTTTAGATGTGCCATTAACTAATTTTAAAAAGGCAGGCTGAGAATTATGTTATGCCTGCCTTGAATTATCTTTCAATCTATACAATCCTAGAGTTATTTTGCGGTAAGCACTGGGTTGCGTTAAAACAAGGCTTTTCAAAATCGGTGCTAATGTCATTTTGAGTTAAATATTCAGTCATGTCGTTACGATAGATAGGATCACCTTTGTTAGCCACATCGCGCAGTTGCATATAAAATTTTTTCAAGTTTTCGGGATAATTGCTTGAGAAAACAGGAAGCTCTCCACGACCAAGAAAGTTTAGAAGCTTTTTTTCTCCTTCTTCGAAGCTTGTTTTTTCCCCTGTCATTTGCGTAATGCGCTGCATCAAATTGTGATATTCTTCTTTTGATTGAACCCAAGTGAATACGTTGATTATAGCCCTTTTTCGATTGGTCATATAACCGAAGCGCCAAAAGTTTAAGTCGCTTACGTCTGTGGTGCGATTAGCAGTATCGAAATCATCAAAAGCGTTTTTCTGCATTAGTCTATACAATATTGCTCCTTTGGCATCTGGTGTTGTATGGCGTAGAATATCTGGGTCAGAGTTTATGCGTTGAACTAACTCTCCACGCTCTCCGGCGGCCTCAAGGTTATCTTGTAAATCATTAATGGCGCTGAAAGCTGCCTCGCGAACTTGGCCTGATGTTTCCAGCATAAAATTTTGGACGTTCTTGCCATACTGTATAGCCATCACAATTATGTCTGAAAGAACTTCATATGCACTATCTTCGATAAAATCCAAGCGAGCATAATTTATGTTTTTTAATTGATAAGCTATCCATTTGATGAACTCGTAGATCAAGCTGGCATCAACCTCTAATGTCAACTTTCCTTTAGCACCAACACCATAACAAAGAGCTGCTTTTGCAAATATTCTAAATTTTCCTCCAAGATAGGATATCTTCAGCGTTGCCTCGCCTCCCAAGCCACCTTGTAAAGCTACTGCGGGAGCTATTTTAGCAAAGGGTTCAAATTTCTTGCTTTCAGGACTTTTCCATTCAACCTGACCTGCGATAGTCGCTTCGAGTTGACCACCAATGAAAGCACCGAGGTCACCCCCTTGGCTATTATCGGGTACAGCCATATCAACTGTTTTATTTCCGGGGATGCCTCGATTTCGAGACGTTCCCCTCGCACCTCTCGCTTTGGCCCCACTGCCGCTGAACTCTGCATCAATGTTAAGTTCTGCCGCAATACTGGCGCCCACTCCCCCTGCCACGCTTAAAATAGAGTGAGAGCGCAGCATGCCAAGATTTACATCACCAAAAGCCATCATATAGCCACCTGGTGGCTCATAGCAGTCAATAGAAGCCTTTGCTTCTGCCAGCATAAGCTCTGCATGACCACTGGCCTTGATAGCTGCCTTTTTCTTAAAGGGGTTAGCTTCGCCACTAACGCCACTCGCACCATAGGACCAACGCATCAATTGTGCTTCTGCGCCAAGATCTACCTTGATACTATCTACATCATGATCCTTACCACTCTGATAAGAGCGAGCAGTTTCAAGATCTTGATTAATATTTTTGCTCCATTGGAAAAGCTCTTTGTTTTGATCCTCTAGTTTCATCCAGTCATCGAACCAGGGGATATCAGTTTTTATTGAGGTTTGCCCACTAATATCACTAAGTTGGTTTTTGAGTTTTTTCCAATCAACCTGTCCATTAGTAAGCACACTATTATCAGCGCCAACTGTATCTTTTTTGGAAGTGAGCTGATATTTGCGCCAATGGTTTTTTATTTTTTCCGACCGGACATAGGTCATTCTGAATCCAGCCACAGAACTATTTGCACCACGACGCTGAATCGGAATCAATTCATTGATGTGGTTGGTGTTGTCGCTAAGCTTGGTTAACGGTTCTATTTCATGGATTAGCGCTTTATTGGTTTTGTCCAGCGTTTCCTGTGCGATGATAATTTTATTTTCAAGTGATTCGGCACTATCGGACTCCGACAACATAATTTGCTTATCGGGCCTGAAGTAATTGGCCTGCTTAATTTTTATATATTTATCTTGGCAGCTCTTGAGGTGATCGATAGCATTCTGTTGAGCTTCGATGACACTCTCTAGAAGACGCATCTCTTTTAGAAGTTTCGGCATATCGTCGCTGGGCACGGCAAGAATCGTGTCCTTGCCAACCATATAAAAAAGCTGATCTGCTGGCTGATGATAAGCGTCTTCGCCCTTGGCATTTAGCCTAGTTTGGGTTTCTCCGTTTGTGGGTGCGCTCTGACTCAAGATAATTCCCCTTCGGCATCATCAAACCGATCAAGTATCGTTATCTTCATTTTTTCGGGCTGGCTTGTAAGTATTTTTTGAGTTTTACCTTCACCGTCACTTCGTCCCGTAATGACATTGCCTTCGGCAGTTTCAACTCGGTATCTTGCATATTCGATGAGGTCCCCCGATGATTTATCCTTCAAAATGAAAAACTCTTCAAATGGCCCTTGAGCATCAGGCATATCTGACATGCTACGCATCAAATTTGTCCCCCCCGTAAAGCTCTTGCTGGCGCCCTTGATATCCACCTTGCCCGGTGCATGGATCTCGATATTGCCGCCCTTGAGGCGTACATAGGCGCCGCCGCTGACGAGCAGGATCTCTTCGGCGGCGGCCAGGTCGATCTTCTGATCGCTGGAGGTGACGTCGACGCTATGGCGGGCGGTGGCTTCCAGGTTGTCGGACTGAGCCTGGAGATCAACCCTGCCGCGGGCGGCGAAGAGCTTGATGCCGGCCTGTTGCACAAAGAAGGAGAGTTTCTCCGAGACCGAGGCGATCAGGTGGCGCCCGGTGGCGAGGCTCACGTCCTCGCCCGAGGTCACGCCCAGCGAGTGCCCCTGGGCCAGGTGGGTGGATTCCGGGGTGCTCAGGGTCATGCCGGCCGGGGCGGCGGCATGCAGCCAGGGGGCCTTTAACCCGGGGCTCTGGCCACGCCCGCCGCTGTCGACGGCGCCGCGGGCGGTGCTTTGATCGCCGCCGGCGACTTCACTGTTGCCGTAGGGTGACCGGGTATCCTCTCCCGCCTTTTTAAGCGATTCATTGCTCTCCAGCGGCTCGGCGTTGTGGCCGGCGGCACTCTGGCTTAGCGATTCTGCCATCTCGTGTGCGGTGCTGAGCTGCTGAAAGGCGGGGCGCAGATCGAGCTGATCACCACTGGCCCCGAGCTGGCCCCAGCTGGAGAGGTAGAGCCCTTCGTTGGCGCGGATGGCGCCATAGGCGTCGGTGCGCAG
>NZ_FOLY01000004.1 GCF_900112585.1 Kushneria avicenniae
CGGTGGGGCAGCAGCGCGGCGCCGGGCAGTTCCAGCCGCAGCAGGCGCTGTGACTGCGAAAGTGTTATGTCGAACTGTTCCAGCACACTGTTCAGAAATGAGGTTTCCGCCATCTTTCTCTCCTCGACATTGATCGCTTGTGCCCCACCTCTGGCAGTGGCTAAATTAACGTTTATTCACGCACCCGAACAGGGGGCGCCTTCATTCACTCTTTTCGGAGAATTCCGACAACATGAAAGGTATCGTTGTACTGGGTGACGCCACCAGCCATGGTGGCAAGGTCATCACCGCGCAGAGCAACTATCTGGTCAATGGCAAACCGGTGGCCTGTGTTGGCGACAAGGTGACCTGTCCGAAAAGCGGCCACAGCACCAACGCCATTGTGGAAGGCCATCCGACCATGACTGTAAACGGCAAACCCGTAGCCATGCACGGCCATAAAACAGCGTGCGGCGCCACGCTGATCTCCTCGCATAATGGTGACCATGGTCACAGCTGATCCCCTGGGGCTGACGGGCCGCCACAGGCCCGCAGCACCATCGCGCTGCTCTGTTTCTCACCGGCAATCTCCAGCACCAGCGCATCCTCGCCCTCCTCGAGCGCTGCCGTTGCAAGCACCAACTGCAGGCACATCATGGCTTCTCCGGGCCAGCCACCGTGGATATCCACTCCGATACCATCATCGATCAGGTCAAATGCCTCCCATCGCGTCATCAGTGCACCACCAGCTTCTACCGCGCGTCCCGGCAATGTCAGGCTGTCTACGACAAGCCGCGCTGGCGCGTTCGACACGGCAACAGAGGAATCGGGCAAGTCGGCCTTGTCTGGCCAGGCATCATTCAGTAGAGCGAGAAGCTGCTCGCGACGATGATAGTCACGCTGACCAGATCGCTTCTCATGCGTAAAGGTCGTTGCTGGCTCGATCAGCCAGCCTTGGTCAAGGGATTCATCTTCCGGCAGAACACGCTGAATCAGCAGTGCATTCACGGCCTCCCCGGGATGCAGACCCGGTCCTTTTGATGATCGTCCCAGTACACCCTGTGCATCGAGGCGCGCCACATCTTCGTCATTGATCAGGCTGTCGGCGCTTAGCCAGAGCACCCAGGCCATGCCACCTTCCTCCGGCACTGCCATTTGATCATGCAGTCCCCCCTGGCAGGGCACCAGGCGAGCACTTTCGAGACGATCACCATACTGAGTCTCCATGATGGCCTCTCGAGCCTGCGCCAGTACGATCTCGCCAGCCTGGGGTGACCTGAGCGGCAGCGTCAGTATCAGATCAAACCCTGCCTCTTCCGGCAGGGCTTCCAGCATGATCAAGGCCTCGACCATCAGGGTCTGGACCAGTGCATTCAGCCGATGCGCCTTGCGCTCCAGCCGCTTCAATCGACTGTCTTCCAAAGGCATGACATCGACAATGGGATGCACCAGCAGGCGATAACCATCCGGTCCATGGAGAGATTCGGAAAGCACCGGCGGGACAGCCTCGGGCATCACGCCGCGCGCCATGAAACCGGCCGGGGTCAGCGCCACGGCATCGACCAGATGCAGACGATCGGTCAGGTAATCGCTGCGCACAGTCGTCTTTTCGACAACAGGTGCAGCCTCCTGATGGCGCTGATGAAGCAGATCAAAGATCGAAGCGCGGGACATGGTCAGTCGTCATCCCGTTGCTGGGTGCCAAGAGTATCGCGGATATTGTCGATTACACCGTCATCCTTGATGACATCCTTGAGCCACTCTTCGAGCGGCATACGCCCCCATTTGATGGCACGTTCGACCAGATAGGGAACCGGGCTGTGCGGCTCGCGCTCCTTGAAGTAGCGGGCCACGCCATTAAGCATTTCAAAGGCTTCGTCACGGCTTTGGGGATGCTTGCGAAGGCTGTCGGCAGGCCCATGGCCGACAGACGTTGATATCGCTTCATTTACTGGTGCAGCGACGCCCGCTTCCGACATGGCGATGGGGGCGTCGAGCGGCGTCTCAGCGCTTTCGCTGGTAAAACTCGCGCCGCGATCACGCAGCAAGCGTTCGGTGAGGTCACGACACTGTTCCATGACCTTTTGCAGCGCACCATAGCTGGGGGCATCGTGCCCGAGCTTTTGATCACAGATGCTTTCCAGCTGGTGTAAACCGGTCAGTGCTTCGACGATATTGGCATGACGGTCTTTCAGGAACTCGGTACTGCTGAGTACAACGGAGCGCTGGAAAATCTCGTCGTTGATCTTGCCTTCTCTCAGGGCGGTGCCCATGGCATCAGGATCATTGCGCGCCTGGTTTTCGACCTGACGAGACTCCTCATAATCGGCAAGGCCGTATCCCTCGCCGGCCACCAGAGGCAGTGTTCGAACCACGCTTGTCAGCGTGTCACTCAACCAGCTCAATCGAGCAGAGCGCTCCTCGAGGTCATCCTCATCAAACTCGGGGTAAAGGCTTTCCCAGTACTCGTCGAGCAACCGCCCTGTTAGATGCAGGCCAAAACGAATGCCGGCGAACCCTTCACGATGGGCAAGCCCTTCACACAGCCAGCCGGCCAGCTGGATATCCTTGCTTTGCTCGGCCAGTGCCTGACCGGCAAGACGAATGACCAGACCCCAATCAGCCTGTTTGAGTTCGGTCTGCCACTCCCCCTGTGGGAGGTAGTCCGGGTCGGCACGGCGTGCTTCCTTGATCTCATCAAAAAGCAGGGAAAAGGTGAGGTCTTCGCCGCTGCCGCCATTGATTGGCGCCAGCAGCGTTTCGACGGAAAGCTCACCGAGTTCGTTCATTGCCCCTCTCCTGATCCCTTGTACCTGATGACTCTCGCCTTTCAGGTCGCACTTTACTAAAACAATGCATTATACAGGCTGAAAAAACGCAATACGCCCACCAGAGACATTATTAATGCCAACTGACGGGCGTAAAAGGAACGATCAGGTAACCCTCATGTCGAGCGCTACCCTGCCACTCTCAATGAGCAGCGTTCGAACTCAGGAATAAACCTTGTTACGAGTGCGATCCCAGCCGCCAGCAACGTTACCGCCGCCCTGACCATCGGCGCGTTTCTGCTGGGTGTAAGTGATCTTGATGCGCGCATAGTTGAACTTGATGGTTTCATGCGGCAGATCATGGCGGTCTTCGCTCTGATCCTGCTCAAAGCCGGTGGATACAGAAGTGCCTTCCATGTTGGTCGAGGAAACGATGACCTCTTCCATTTTCACTTCCATATAGCGCACCTTGTCACCACCGGCACGGTTGACGTGCATGGTGATTTCCTTGATGTGCTGGCCCTTGCAGCAGGCTTCAAAAAGCTTGGCAGACGCCTTGTCGATGAACTTCTGAACGCGGAACTCGCTCAGGTTGACGCGTTCGGCAGAGGCACCGCCTGCAGAGCTTGCAGTCGCAGACGTGGACTGGCTGGCACCGAAATCGAAGCTCAGAAGCTCGATCCAGTCCTTGTGCTTGTCGTCCAGTGCCTCACCGGGAATACCGTCGATCTTGAGGTAGGTATCAAATGCCATGTTATCCAGCTCTCCTGTGTTTTCAGTGTTTGAAAAAGCGCACCAGACCATCGTGCCGGTGCCTTTTTCTCTCCCCGCCGATGCCTTGACTACGACAGGGAGACGCTGCGCACCCTATTACCTGTCCGAAAGGCTTCGGCACCAGGGCCGCCTGCCCGTGGCTAACCGATGGCCAGCGCGACACCGGTTAACTCAAATTATATCCGCGATATCTTTTATAGGGAATGTGAACATACCCTTTTCCAAGCAAAAAACTTGATCGATTCACACTTACACAAACATTTTTAATGTTCACGACTGCTTGCGCACCTCGATTTCGACGCGCCGGTTGGGTGCCATGCACTCGATCAATGCAGCTCGCGGCTGATCCCGGTCACAGCTCACCAGCGGGCGATCACTACCAGCGCCGATCGCTTCAACCAGCTCGGAAGGAACGCCCTTGCCCACCAGATACTGACGGACGGTACGAGCCCGCTGCAGGGAGAGCTGTCGATTGGTTTCAGCATTGCCAATAGGGTCGGCGTACCCGGTAATCTTGATTTCGCCCAGATCACGCGTATTGAGTAATCTCTGGGCCAGCGCATCGAGCTCCTGTTGGCCGGCCTTCTGCAGCCCGGCATAATCTCCGCGCCCAAAAGCAAAGAGGGTATCCGACTCCAGCACGATGGTTTCAGCACTGGAGAGCGTCTGTTCCAGCAGGCTGTCGATATAGTTGCGGCTGCTCGAGATTAGAAACGCATTGGAAGAGATCCTTGGGGTATCGACTTCGCCTAACTGGCTTGCGTAAAAATCGATCTGGCGACCGGCTTCCTGATAATCCTCGCCGGCACGAGAATCATCATCTGCCCGGTAGGCGATGTCGGGGTACCAGAAGGCTGGTAGCTGCTCTTTCAGGAGTTTTGGATCGATTTCCTCACGATCCGTCTCGGAGAGCATCAGATAGGTATCCAGCGTCGCTCGTCCAAATTTGGCCAGTGACTGGGCACTGTTGTTGTCAGGACGCGCAAACGGTGCCACCGTCTCGGGGCCATCCAGTTTGCGCAGCTCGTCACTGCTGCGCCGATAGACGTCGATGGTGGTCAATGTGTAGAGCGAGCGGGTCAGATTGTGCTCCACCGGCTCAAGCATAATGGGCTTTAACGCCTCGAAATAGCTCTGACGCAGGGCCGGCTCGATCTCATCGCCTTGATAAAGTCCCCACTGCATGGCAAGCGGTACCCCATCATCATGGCGACGATCGTAATAGTGCTGACTCCATTTTCTGAGCACATCAAGGCTTTGCCAGCGGGCATACTGCTCCGGCTGCCGGTCATCCTGATGACCGGCTTCAACCAGAGACTGCGACAGCGAATCGATTTCATCGTGGTTGCGTAGCGCAGAGTGGATCCATAATCCACAAATCAAAAGCCCCGCCAGCGCCAGTGCCATCAGCCCGCCCAGACGCTGGCGTCGGCCACGGGTATTATTGACGTGGCGCCCGGCCAGATGCTGATCGGCGATGATGACATCGCGAAACAGATTGGCGATGAAATAGGGTCGATGTGCCCGCTCGGCCGAGGTGACCGGGGCTCGATTCAGGGCGAAGTGGCGACTGACGCGGTGAGCGTGTTCTCCCTCGATCGCCTCTCCCTCCTGCAGGGCACTGACGAAATAGAATCCGCGTAAAAGCGGCGCACTCTGATAGGGGTTGGCATTGGTCAATGCGGTGACGAAATCGCTTAAAGGCCCGCGAAGGGCTTCAAATTCCAGCGGGAACTGAAACGCCGCAACCTCTCGTCGTGTATCGGTAATATCACGCTGCACGATTTCGTCATCCCCGACCCGCTGCCAGTGGCGACAGAGATCGCCAAGCGCCTTGTCGAATTGCTCTCCCCAGTTGACGTTATGCGGCTGTTGATGGGGAAAGGTGTGCCCCAGCACCTCACTGCGTCGAGCCGGATCCAGTCGCTCGAAAAAGGGGGCGAACCCCTCGATGAGATCGCATTTGGTAAAGACCAGATAGATCGGCACCCGTGACTGCAACTGCTCGCGGGCCTCCTGAACCCGCTCACGGAGACGCCGCGCCAGAATACTGCGCTGGTGATCATCTGCGCGGATAACATCGCTGATGTTGACGGCCACAATCAGACCATTGAGCGGGCAGCGCCTTCGCTGTTCGCGCAGCATGCCCATGAAGGCCTTCCATTTGCCGGCCTCCTCTTCGCTGTCCATATAGCGCCCGGCGGTATCCAGCAGGATGGCATCGGCACTGAAGAACCAGTCGCAGTGACGCGTCCCCCCCATACCGGCCACTCGTGCGTTCTCGCGCTCGGCAAAGGGAAAATTGAGGCCGGACTGATAGACCATGGTGCTTTTGCCGGCTGCCGGCTGCCCCACGACCATGTACCAGGGCAGTACATACAATGCGTCGCGTGAACGTTTGCCACGCCCCTTGCCAGTGCTCTTCAGACGTTCGATCGACTTGAGAAGTCGCTCGCGCAGCAGGCTGATCTCTTCACGATCCTGTGGGCTGGCGTCCAGCACAGCCGCATCGGCATCATCCATCAGCAACCGCTCAAGGTTGCGCTTTTGCCCCACACCGCGATAAAGCAGCAATACGTAGAGCGCCGAGGCCAGCAAAAACACCAGAATGCCGGTGAGCAGGCTGGTCAACGAAGACAGCCCCAGCGCCACGCCCAGACGCCATACAAGGAAAATGGCGATAAAGAACAATACGCCCAGAATATAAGGCTGATACTTGAAAAATATGTACTTCAGATAAGCCGGCTTAAAACGTTTCATTGCTGTCATCCGCTCAATGCTCACCGCCGTCAGGCGTGACTTGGAAAACGTGCCATGGCCTGCGCCAGGCTTAGATGCATATCAGGTAGTGCGAGTGTTCCGGGATGCGCTTCATCCGGATGGAACGGTGCCATCACATCGATACAGTGATGGTGATCACCCGGATCCGACAGCACTTCATAAAACTGCTCGGCACTTGCCCAGGACGGCATCAATAGAAGACGCGGCAGCATGAAATCATCGATCAAAAGGCTCATTGCCGGCTGGCCGCCGGGGCAGGCACGACCCAGCCACTGCTGCCAGAGATCTGCGACCGGACGCTTGAGCCCACGCTCTGCCGGTAGCGGCAAAAGCGCTGTTACCGGGCTTCCGGCCTGCCAGCGCTGCATGATGTAGTAAAGCCGGTGCAGACACGCCGACAAAACGAACTCGGGCCGATTCCACATCATTGCCGCCGTGACATCAGCCAGGCTGTAATGCTCCAGAAAGCGCTCATGGACACGCTGATAGAGCGCCAGATCCTGATCGTTCCAGCTACGGAGCTCGGGCAGTGCCAGCGTCGGGTCGATCAGCGCATCGCCGTGGACAGCATCGGTCAGGATCTGTCTGGCCTGGCCGGCGAAAATTTCGGCCAGGATATGCTGGCAGGGCAACGTACGGGCGCGCTCCCCGTTGAGCGTTTGATAAATAAAAAAGGGATAGCGCCGTTGGGAGGCATCCGAAGAGCTGATCATCGCGCCCATCACATTCCCACCGGCACGAGCGTGATAGCTGTAATAGCAGATAGGCAGCGCATCGAAACGCTGCTGCCAGTCCGCGTGATCCAGAAAGCGTAACAGCGCCTGCTGAAGCCACTGATCCAGTTCCCTGATGGCCTCTCCGGAGGCATTTACACCCACAAAGTCAGCTCTGCCGGGGATCTTGCCAAAGCAGCCAATCATGATGCTCTTCCCTGTTACTCACTGCCCCATACCGGGAATGCTGAGTGACTTGATACGCTTGAGATCCGAAACCTTGACGCCACCAAAGTTGCGGACATCAAAGCTGACCGCGCCCATCCAGGTCTGCCATCCAAAGCGCTGTCGGGCCTGATCAAGAGGGGTAATATGCGCACTGTCGATCATGCGCAAAAAGCCCCATCGCCCGGGATAGTCAAAGACCGTATGACGTTCACCATTGCGATTGATGATGTCCATGCGGGCACCGAAGGATTTGCCGTCACCGGGCCAGACCAGCCGCTCCCAGTGCTGACTGTTGTTGCGATAGCGAATGGTCTGGCCATCAATGGTCAGCACAATTTCCGTCAGGCCCGCGGTCGGATTCATCTGCAATTCGAAACCGTTTTGCAGATCGGAAAGACTGTCGATCACACGCCCGAGTTCGGTGGCATTGTCGATGCTTTCAAGCATGCGAGGATCGACCATGTTCGAACGCTGGCCACTGCCGGAGCCGGCCAGATCGCCGATTTCGTCACGGCGAAACTTCGACAGCACGCCGTCATCGGGATCGATGAAATGTGAGAGATCGCGTACTGAAGCCTCATTGGTCGAATCAGCCACCGGATAACGACCGGCGACCATCTGTTGCCAGGGCGTATGCACCTGATCATTCCAGGCACCGTTGAGTTGAGTGCGGGCCGGTCCGTTAAGCGCTTTCCAGGTATTCTCCACAGGTGTGTGAAACAGGGGCTGAAGTGAGGCCACCAGTGGCGTTCGAGAAGTGTCTACACGTGCAGCAATAAAATTACGCAGCGTGTTGATCTCGGAAGACTGCCCCGCCAGGGTTTCCATGATCAGCGACTTACTGCTGCGTCCCGTATCCTGAGCGCCACGGATGTTGTCGATGCGGCTCTTGAGCTGGCGCAGATCCAGCAGGTACTGGTTGACCACGGAGTCATCACTGCCGGTGGCTTCATCGGCTGCCAGCAGTCGTGAAACCGGACGGAAATGACGCGCCAGCATGCCGTCGTTGATGCGCGGCAGCGATGCCAGATCAATCGAGGGGCCATCAGCACTGTCATCGCCAAACACTCGGGTCACGCGCGTCCAGAAGCTTTGATCCTGCTCGCGGCCACTCTGATCACTTTGCTCATCGTGGGCACGCGGTGAATCCCAGCGAGTGTTGTCGTCCACGGCCGCCAGAACCTGGCGCAGCGGTGAGGTCTGGAGGTCGCTGTATTGAGCCAGTCGGGTACTGGACTGATCCAGCGTGTCGAACTGCGAAACATGAGTGCTGGTCAGAAAGCGCTCCCAGGCTCTGGCATAGTCGCGCTTGTAACGGGCCATTAATTGACTGACGAAGCGGGCCTTTGACTGCACGGCATCGTCGGTAGTTTCATCATCAAGTACCCAGTCGGACTCGCGGGCGAGATCTCCGGAAACGGTTTTGATGATCTCCGGGCGTAGATATTGCTCCCAGACTTCACGAGTATAAAAGGCCGGCACGGCGCGGCTGGCGTACAAGAGCCGACCGGGCATGTCAGGCGCCATGCGCGAAAGCGTGAGCGGATCAAAGCGTTTTTCAACTTCAAGCTGATAGCGCAGGTACTCTCGATCCACCAGGCTGCTATCGATCAGGAAGGCATTGAGGTTGTTGCGCGTATCGGCCACCAGTCGGTCATTGCGCTCAAGCGCCGGCGCCTCACCCTGCTGAAGGAAGTGAACATACAGCGCTGCACTGTCCACGATGCCTTCCTGAGACAGCGCGATGTCCCGAGTGCGAGACATGTCGGTCAGCAGACGCGGCAGCGCCGTGGCCACGAAGTCTGCCTGATCCTCATGAGCGCCTGGATCCGTCAGAATCAGATAGAGCTGCAGCGAGGAGTAGCCCTCGATCAGACGTTCGATGTCCGCCTGATCAAGTCGAGTCAGCATTTCTTCGGAAAGCGATGGTCCACGCGACTCACCCGGTGTTGATGCGACACCCTGTGCGTCAGCTTCGTCTCCGTTCAGATCTCCCAGAGCATCTTCGCCCTGGCGCATGCCCTCTTCCACGTCAGTGCGCAGATCGCTACGCGCCGAATACCATGCATCCCGAGCACTGTCGGTGGTACGTGAACGAGCCTCGCTACGCACACGGCTACCCACCTCGGACAGGCTGGTCGGCGCGCTGCCCAGCGCTGGGCGCTCGGTAGAGCGCTCTTTCATGCGGGACACGGCAGAGTTGCCGATGGCCTGACCCCGATCGCTCAATGCCTGTGTCCGGCTGTTATCACCGGCCGACGCTTCCGGCGTGGTTTCATTATCCGAAAGTGCATTCTGAGCCGCCTCGTCACTGGTATCGATACCATCATGACGGCCGGCCAGAGCCCCCAGCTCACGCAACTGACGCGCCAGACGCATCTGCAGGGGCGTCAGGGCCTCGGCCTTCAACAGCGCCCCCCAGGCCTGCATCAGGGCATCACGCATGGCATCACCCTGATAAAGCCCCATGTCCAGCCGCAGTGGTATCCCCTGCTGGCGATACTGTTCAATGCCAGTCAGCTGGCGTTGCATGTCTGCCAGCAGGGAAAGACGCTGGTCCCGGCTCATGCTCATGACCGGCCCGGCGCCCTCCTGCTCGAGCGTCTGTGAAATCTCGTCAACCCACTGGTGATTATGCCAGGCAGACCAGCCCTGCGCTGCAATCACGGCCACGCCCAGCAGCCCGGCAGTGCCGATCAGAAATGGCGGAAGCGAGCGACGATTGCCATGTCTTGAGTAGTAGAGGCTCAGATTGCGATCGGCAAAAATGACCTCACGGAAGGTATCGGTGATGAAATAGCTTTTCTCGCCCTGCGACACACGACTATTGGCCACATCCGCGCTCTGCTCCAGAGCAAAATCATGTCGCGTTTTTTCATCCAGCAGGGCTGGCAGGGTCGGGCCACTTTGCAGGGCACTGGTAAAGTAGAGACCGCGCAGTACGGGGGCCCGCTCGCCGTGAAACTGGCTGTCGAACTGTTCAAGAAAGTCGCTGAGCACGCCCGAGAGTTCGGCAAAGTAGTCGCTAAAGCGCAGAAGCTCGCTGTCCGCCCCGACGCCTTCTTCCATCACGCGCCGATCCACCGTGGTGCGAAGCTGGTCGACAAGATGCGGAAAACGCTGCTGAAAGGCGGCAATCACGCCCTGCTGGCGCAGCTCTTCAAGAGAGAAGGTAATGCCCCAGGGACGCTGGCGCTCGGTGGCATCAAGTGATTCAAAGGTACGCGTAAAACCGGGCAGCAGATCCGCCTTGCTGAAAAAGAGATAAACGGGCGGATTGAGCCCCAGACAATCACGATACTCACCAACCCGACTCACCAGCTGCTCTGCCAGTGCATGGGCCTGCTGCCGGGAATCGTTCAGCAGGTCCGGCAGACTGACGACCAGCACCAGACCGTTGATTGCCGGGCGACTGCGCTGTTTGCGAAGCGTTTTCAAAAAGTCGGCAAATTCACTGGCAGGACGGTCATCGGTGAGATACCGACCGGCCGTATCGATCATGACCGCCTCACGACTGAAGTACCAGTCACAGTGCTGGGTACCGCTGACGGCTGAAAGCTGACTGCCACCTGCCATGGTCGCCGACAGTGAAGAACGGGTCAGCAATGAGGTCTTGCCGGCCGAAGACATGCCCACGACCAGATACCATGGCAGTGCATAAAGCGATGCCTTGCCACCTTCAACCGAACGCGAGGCACGCTGCATGGCCATGGCATGCTTGAGACGTTCACTTAGAACCTGATAGTCACCCGGCTCGCTGTCAGCCGCTTCACGATGTACTTCGAGCTCGACCAGATTTTCGATGTTGCGCTCGGCTCGAATGCGATGGTACTGGCGAAGTACCACAGCCAGCAGCCAGACGGCTGTCACGAGCGCCATGGCGATAAAAATCTGCTCGCGCTCCCGGGTCACCAGCGGCAGCAACAACACGCACATGACAAGACCTGCCAGCCATAGCACGATGGCCAGTGACCAGAACCCCTTGAGCGAGCGCAGAAATCGTAGAAAACGCATCATGTCCGACTCACTCTTGCCCGGGGGTATTGAACAGTTGCTGTATCTGTTCGATCAGGGCATCCGTCGCACTGCCCAACCACCAGTGCAGCCCGCCATATACCGCCAGACATAACACCACAATGGCCAGCAGATAGACCCAGAACGGAATTTCATAGCGTAATAGCTGCCCGACCTGGTCGGGCAGTTTCCAGCTCTCGCTGATGCCGGCATCGTGATGGCGATAGCGGGCAATGTCCTGCCCCAGCGTATTGGCGATATAGCGAAGCTGCTCCCGGTTTTCCAGGCTGTATTTCCCCTCGAAACCCAGTGCCAGGCAAAGATGGTAGACCTCCAGCACATCGAGATTGCCTCGCACATCGGCGCGCAGCGCGTCCAGACGGTCATAGAACCCTTCGCCGGCCAGATGTACGCCAAAATAGCGATATTGAAACGGATGAAGCTCGACATGCTCGCGAATGTTGCCCACCCCCCCCTTGAGTACGCTCTCATCAAGGAAGGCACAGAGTGCATACTGAGCATCCTGCACGGCATCAGCGCTGTAATTTTCGCCCCTGGCACGCTCTTCAAAATCCTTGAGCCATCGATCAACGCTTTCCAGAAATCTCTCGACGCTTTCGGCCTGCTGACCGCGTCGCACCATGAGGACCATGGAGATGAAATCGCGCGAAAGATATTTCAGGGTTCGTGGAGCGGCCTCATCTACCGGCCGGGCAAGGGCTTCGTTCATTTCATTACCGCCATCAGTTCAATGCTGAGGTTTGTGAACCCGCTGGGCACGTAGAAGGCAATGGCCTGGGCCTGCATCATGCGTTCGTAAACGCTTCCCTGGGGCTCAAGAGCAAAATAATGGTTGTCCAGCCTTACCGGTATGGCACTGGGCAGACGAGAGGCATGCGTTAATGTGCCGCCGGGCATCGCCGTGTTGACCACGACCTCGATATCTTCCGGTGAGCCCACTTTGAAGGCCCGGGGCACCAGTTCGAGAATGCGCGCGCCGGGCATGTCGGCATGAACGCTGATATAGAAATCGGCGTCCTTGAGGCGGGCATCGTTGAGTCGGCCGACGTAATACGAGGGTCGGGTCTGTTCGAGCGGAATGGGGATATACTGATTGGGAACCACGACATCCAGCAGTTCCCGTACGACCTGCTCGAGTGCCAACAGTGAAGGGGCCGGATCGCGGTGGTCGTATTCGGGAATATCGGCCAATGCGTGCGACATTGAAAATGTCATCAGACTGGCGGCAAGTTCCGCCAGAAAGTGATAGAGCCTTTCCGGATGACATCCTGTATGGGCGAGAAGATGGGAAAGCTGGGGATAGGCTCGATTAATGGTATAGAGCAGCCAGAAAAGCGTCACATCGCTGGAGCCGAATTCAGCCACCTGGTCGGCGCGCTCGCGTCGACGACCTGACAGGGCTTCGCTGCGGGCCTGAAGCATTCCGATCAGACGATTGCCGATCTCGAGCGGCAGTGATGAAGAAAAGAGATGAAGCGAGGGCGGCATGAACTCACGCGTTTCGAGACTGAACCCTCCTGCTGCATTGCGCTTGAGCAGGGCGATCGGACAGCTGGTATAACCATCCAGACTATCCCCCTCCATCAAAAGGGTAACGTTGAGTTCCAGCGTCCCCAGTTCGTTTTCAAGCGAACCTTCGTTGAGATCAACCATCGAGTCAAAACGCTGGATAAAACGACGGTTGCCGCTGCGCGGCCCATGCTCGTTCAGATAGCTGGGCGCCCAGGGTTCCACGACTTTCAACGCTGCGTATATTCGCACCTCGGCATTGCGAGACAACTCATTGAGGTCACGCCCCAGCGGCAAAGGATCATGCTGGGGGGCATCCACCAGCGTACCGTCGGGAAATACCAGCTTGAGACGCGTCAGTCGAAGAGTACCCTGCTCAAGCGCTCCCTCATCAAAGGCCAGTTGCTGAACGCCCCAGTGAAACGGCGTCTGGGACTGACGTGCCGCTACCTGCTGGCGTTGATGAAATTCGTCCTGATACTGGAAGTGCTGGGGCAGAAGAAACATGCCTTCTGACCACATGATGCGATTACGCTTGCTCACTTGAATCCATCCCGAACGCCGCCGCGTTTACCTTTAAACTGTCAGCACACTGATACCAGAGCATCAGCGCCCTCATAAGATGTCCCATCAATGCCCGCTGCCGGCCGTCACCTGACGGTTGATCAGGTCATCGCCCCTCTCGAGCTCGATCCGATCATCCACAAGGCGCACCCGAATGCCTTCGGAAGCGCTTAGCAGACCGTCACGACGCAGCTCGTCGGCATCCAGCGCCACATGCCATACGTTGCGCTGCGTGTGACGAAAGAAAGCCGCGATGCCCACATACCGTGTCTTTTCATCAAGAGCTGCCACGTCAATTTTTTCATCGCCAGGCAATACCGTGAGCTCGCGCTGGGAAAGTAGCGCCTCACCCAGCACATCATCCGGATTATCCCAGAGCTGATCAGGTGCTGCCGTTGCAAAGGGTGGCAACTCCCCAAGCTGATAAAGACGCACCACCACCGACAGAGGCTCTCCCTGAGTATCCGGGTTAAGCGAGGCATCGCTTGCGATCACGACTCTCACACGCTCCTGATTACCGAACAGATCGCCTGCCCATGAATCGCTCATTCGGTTACCGACCCGATCGGCAACGCCACAGCCGCCAACCAGAAAAACCATGCAAAGCATTAATACTAAACGCATTAGCGACATCATCGATGCCTCGATTGAATGGACCCTTGATCGAGGAAAAGACATGGCTGCCATAACCTCTGTAAAATATCATGACGTACTTTATCAGATTAATTCGCTATAATCCGCCCAAAGATTCACTGTTAATTACCAAAACACACTTTTTGATACACGGAAGGACCATGAAGGTATTAACCCCACTGCTCGCAATGATGACAGTCCTGATGGGAGTGACAGGCTGTACTTCAACGCCCCCTACCGAAGTTCATGCCGTCAGGGCCCTGGAGCGATTTGAAGGGACCCTGCCCTGTCCGGACTGTAGAGGCGTTGCCACCGATCTTGTCATCCGTCGCGATCCCATTACTGGTGCTCCTGACAACTTCTATCTTCATGAAGTCAGAATCGATGCACCGGGCGGTCAACGCGTCAATACCAGCTGGGGACAGTGGCGCATCGAACATGACCTTTTTGACGAACACAACCACCGTTATCGGCTAACACCGGAAATTGGTGACGAACGCCTTATGCTGATTCGCTCGGATGGCGCGCTTCAACCCGTTGGCAGTGAAGGGCGCCCCCTCACCGACGACAAGAGTGACCCGGCCCTTTTAAAGCCCATGACACCTGACCTTTCCATGACCACAACGCCTTCTTCACAAGAGAAGCCAGTTCGGAATGCGGGCGAGTGAAGCGCAAATGGCAATGGAATATCAGCTTAAAGGCATGTCAAAATTAGCCGTGAAGATAACAGAAGCTTTAATGTAGTGGTACATTCATTAGCTATATTGATAAATACCGATATACGGTAGCGCCTGTCAGCCTCTGAATGACGCGGCTCACATGCAAGGCATCTGCAACCATGGTCAGGAAAACGTGATGACTCAGCCCTTCGATGTTGAAACGTTCATTCAGGCGAGAAAGCGCACACGGGTAATCTCGGATCTGCTCAGAACGCGGGCCAGTGATCATCTGTCCACACTGGCGCCGCTGGTCAGACCACAGCCCTTGTTCGGTGAATATCTGCAGGGTGCCCCACGAGGCAGCGGGCGGGAAAGCCAGCATCACTTCAAGGCTTTTCGCGCCCTGTTTGACAAGCATGCTGGCGCAGCCCCCTTCAATCTGATGAATGAGCTCGATATCCCACTGAATGTCATCAGTTCAACACCGGTCCTTTTTGCGCTGGAATACGACATTGACCTGACACCCGAGGAACGGATAAGTGTCATCAGCCCTGTGCGCTGGGTCGTGGGATACTCCTCCTTTGACCTGAGTCGCTTTCGAGAGGTGATCAACGATCCCAATCGCAGCAGCTCCGAACTACAGCGTTTTGTGGTGCACTACCTGATGCTGTTTCATTGTTTCAGCAAGGCAGATGGCCTGGGCAGACTGCTGCGGGATCTGCGTTTTCCCATCAGCTTTCAACGTTTGAAGGGCTTTGGTGATCTCCCCTTCTGTGTCATGGGCTCGCCCATTGATGCCACCCTGCCCGATGAAGGCATTATTCGTCAGAGTACCGAGATATCCGGTAGCCACAGCTTCGAAGAGCTGATCGATGACACTGCCATCGACACCATGCAGGACGATCTGCGTGAGCAGCTTCTTGCGGCCATACGCGACATGCCGACCAGGACATGATCCTTTGCCGTTCTGAGCTTCGATCATCCGCCAACAAGCCTGCCATAACGAGAGAGGAAACCTTTCATGGCCAGAAATGATAGTACCCAGCACAAGCTTTCACGCGTTCGTGCGCCCCGTGTTCATCTGACCTATGACGTCGAAATCGGCGACAGCATTGAAAAGAAGGAGCTGCCGTTCGTAGTCGGTGTCATGGGCGACTATTCAGGCAATCCGCTTGAGCCATTGCCGCGCCTCAAGGATCGCAAGTTCGTCAATGTTGATCGTGACAACTTCGATAGCGTCATGAAGGGCATCAAGCCGCGTCTGAGCTACCGGGTCGACAACACGCTGGCCAATGATGGCACTCAGCTGCCGGTAGAGCTCAACTTCAACCGGATGGAAGATTTCGAGCCGCAGGAAGTGGTGCGCCAGGTCGAACCGCTGCGCAAGCTACTGGAAGTACGCAGCAAGCTGGCAGACCTGCGCAACAAGATGGGAGGCAATGATCGGCTTGAAGAGCTCCTGATGGACGTTCTGCAAAATACCGACAAGCTCAAGACTCTGGGAGAAGAACTGGGCCGCCAGGCTGCCGCCAGCCCACAGGACAACAAGGAATAACAGGAGACACCATGGCCGAGAATCAGACAGATCAGCAGGCGCAGAGCGAGACCCGGGATGTTTTTGCACCGGAAGCCTCACTGCTTGACAACATCATTTCCGAAAGCCGCGTGGCCCGCTCGGAATCAGAACGCAGCCGCACACGCGATTTGATCGATGAGCTGGTTCATCAGGTACTTGATGGTGAAGTGACTCCCAGCAAGGATCTGATCGCTGTGCTCGATTCGCGCATTGCCGAGATCGACTCGCTGCTGTCCGAGCAGCTTAACGAAATCATGCATGCCAGCGAATTCCAGCAGCTTGAATCCTCCTGGCGCGGGCTCAAGTACCTGACCGATCAGACCGAAACCAGCACCAACATGAAGATTCATGTGCTGAACGCGCCAAAAAAGGATCTGGTCAGGGACCTCAAGTCGGCATCTGAATTCGACCAGAGTGCGCTGTTCAAGAAGGTCTATGAAGAAGAATACGGCACCTTCGGTGGCGCGCCTTATGGCATGCTGATCGGCGACTACGAATTTGGCCGCCATCCCCAGGACATGTATCTGCTTGAGCAGGTGTCCCATGTGGCTGCCGCCGCACATGCACCGTTTATCTCATCGGCCTCTCCCGAACTCTTTGGCTGGGACTCCTTCACGGACATGTCCGGTCCTCGCGACCTGTCGAAAATCTTCGATACCGTCGAATACGCCAAGTGGAAATCCTTCCGTAACTCCGAAGATGCCCGCTATGTGGGTCTGACCCTGCCGCACGTTCTGGGCCGGTTGCCCTATGGCGAGGAAACCACACCGGTGGAAGAGTTCAACTTCACCGAAAACGTCGATGGACGGGATCACAACCGCTATCTATGGATGAACGCGGCCTACACCATGGGCGCACGCGTCAACGATGCCTTTTCGAAATATGGCTGGTGTGTCGCCATTCGTGGTGTCGAGGGTGGTGGTCTGGTTGAGGATCTTCCCACCCACAATTTCCAGACCGACGATGGTGAAGTCGCCCTCAAGTGCCCGACAGAGATCTCGATCACCGACCGTCGCGAGAAGGAGCTTTCGGACCTGGGCTTTATCCCGCTGGTTCATTGCAAGGGCACCGATTACGCCGCCTTTTTCGGTACCCAGTCGGCGCAGTTGCCCAAGCACTACAATACTGACGTTGCCAACGCCAACGCTCGACTCTCTTCGCAGCTGCAGTACATCTTCGCCACATCGCGCATTGCCCACTTCATGAAGGCCATCATGCGCGACAAGGTAGGCAGCTTTGCCTCCCGGCAGGGTGTCGAGGATTACCTCAATGAATGGCTGTCGCAGTACGTTCTGCTTGACGACAACGCCGGTCAGGAAGCCAAGGCGCAGTATCCGCTGCGTGAAGCCCGCGTCGAGGTTGCCGAAGTTCCTGGCAAGCCTGGCGCCTACAAGGCCGTCACCTTCCTGCGCCCGCACTATCAGCTCGATGAGCTGACCGCGTCGCTGCGACTGGTGTCCGAGCTGCCGCAATCCACGCGCGGTTCCTGATCGAAAACGGGTCAACAGGCATCGGGCGCGTCTCCCGATGCCTGCCGGTTCAGGATCTTTTCCGTGTTGAAGGAGCGCAACGCCGATGAGTGACCACTTGCAAATGGTGCCGACCCTGCTGGATCGGCTGCTTGACGATGACCCCGCCAGATCGAGCGAGTCGCGGCCGGGGCACCTTTGCTCACTGACCGAGTACAAGGCAAGCGTTGTGCGCGACCTTGAGCTACTGGTCAACACTCGTCGCGAACTCGTTGCCCGTGAGCTGGACGACTGGCCGGCCCTTCAGGGCACCCTGCTTGACTATGGCCTGCCCGACTTTATCAGCCGGGGGCTGCACAGCAGCGAGGATCGACGCCTGATTCAGCGCCAGCTTGAGCGCACCATTGAGCATGGTGATCGACGTTTCAGCAGTGTCAGGGTGCGTCTGCTCAACCAGGAAAATCACGACCGGGTGCTGCAGTTTCGCGTTGAAGCCGTCCTGTCACTAAGCGAAGCCTCCCAGCGAGTCGCCTTCGATGCCGTGCTTCAGGTAACTACCCGTCAATACAAGGTTTCGAATCTGACCTGATGCTCGACGACCTGCTTCCCTACTACGAAAAGGAACTCTCGCACCTGCGCTTTCTGGGGCAGGAGTTCGCTGGACGTTATCCCAAGATCGCCTCTCGCCTGCTCCTGGAGGGTGACCATTGCGAGGATCCACATGCCGAACGCATGATCGAATCCTTCGCTTTTCTGAGCGCGCGCGTCCACAAAAAACTTGATGACGATTTTCCCGAGATTGTGGAGTCCTTTCTGGACGTGCTGTATCCCCACTATCTGCGGCCCACACCATCGATGTCGATCGTCGAATTCGAGCCGGGCAGACAGACCTCGCTGACCGGGCGCTATCATGTCCCGCGTCACAGACTTCTGCATTCGCGTCCGGTGGGCGATGCCTTCTGTCGTTTTCGCACCTGCTATCCGGTCGATGTCTGGCCCATTGCCGTGACAAACGCCGGCATGAAGCGACTGGAGCGCTCGGCCTTCAATGCCCATGGTAATGAACATGTCGCACGTCTGAGCCTCTCTCTGGAAAGTCTTGGCAACACCGATTTCGCCCAAATGGACGTCGATCGCCTGCGTTTTTTCTTGGATGGTGAAGGCAGCCTGATGCACACACTGCACGAGCTGCTGTTCAACAACGTGGCACGTGTCAGTCTAAGCTTTACCGACAATGGTCAGCGCCGGGAAATGGCGCTCGATCATGACGCCATTACCCCCGTTGGTTTTGGTGCCGAAGAAGGGCTGATCGATTACTCATCACGCTCCTTCATGGGCTACCGACTGCTGCATGAATACTTTGTCTTTCCTGAAAAGTTTCTGTTTTTCGATCTCAACGGTCTATCCCGCCGGCTTGGCGGTCGACCGGTTACCGCCCTTCAGATCAACATCTCGTTTCATCAATATGATCAGATGGATCAACTGGCCCGTCTGGAGCAGACCCTTGGCCGGCACAATTTTCGTCTGGGCTGCACACCGGTCGTCAATCTCTTCACCCAGCAGGCCGAGCCCATTCGCCTGACCCATACCCGTCACGAGTATCCCGTGGTCCCCGACGTGCGCCATGCCCATTCGACGGAAATCGTGTCCATCGACGAAGTGACCCGCGTCGTGCGCAGCACGACACGCGATGAGGTCACGCCCTGCCTGCCCTTTTTCGAACCCCGCGACAGTGATCATGGCAAGCAGCAGAGCTACTGGATCAGCCGGCGCGTGGCCGCGGCCAGCGGGCGTGACCCGGGAACGGACATGAGATTGAGGATCGTCGATCGTGAACTGGAGCTTCTCGAAAGCAGCAGTGACACCCTGAGCCTGCGTTTGACCTGCAGTAACCGCGATCTTCCGCGGCTGATGACCATTGGCCATCCGCAGGGTGATTTCACCATGGAGCAGGAACAGGTCGTACAGCGTATTCGAGCCTTGAGAAAACCGACGGCGCCAGTACGTCCACCGCTGGGCAAGGGTCGAATCTGGCGTCTGGTCTCACACCTGTCTCTCAATCACATGTCGCTGGTCAACGACGGGCGCGAGGCCCTGATGGAGCTTTTGACGCTTTACAACTACCGCGAAACGTCGGCGACCCGCAAACAGATCAACGGTATCACTGCTGTCGAGAGTGCGCCGGTCATGACCCGTATCGGTCATCCCAAACCCTCTTTCGTACGTGGCACCGGTATTACGCTGACACTCGATGAAAGTCAGTTCACCGGTAGCGGCATCTATCTCTTTGCCATGGTGCTGGACCACTTTTTCGGCATGTACTGCTCCCTGAACAGTTTCACCCAATTGACCCTGCGCTCGCCCCAGCGCGAACAGCGAGTTGCCCAATGGCCTCCAAGAACCGGTACTCAGCCCCTGGTCTGATCGATCAGGCGCGCGCGGAGCCCTGGCGTTTCGGCTTTTTTCAGCTGGTGCGACTGCTGCGGCTGCACTACAGCCGTAACGGGCGCATTGATCCTGAAAACCGCCCGCATCAGGACCCATTGAGATTTCGCAGCCTGCTCTCGCTGAACTTTCCACCCAGCGAGATCAGCGATCTGCGTTTTGAGAGCGTGCCGTCGGGTCCGGCAGGAGATGCCCCGCTCAGTGAGGTTCAGGTCACCTTCATGGGACTGGTCGGCCCTTCCGGCGTACTGCCTCGACCCTATACCGAGCTGCTGATCAATCGCCACATGGAAAAGCGTGATGATGCGGCTCACGCCTTCATGGACTTTTTCTCTCATCGAATGACAGCGCTCTTCTATGAGGCATGGCAGAAGTATCGTTTTCACATCGAGTACGAGCGCAAGGGCAGCGCCGCCTTTGAGGATGCCCTGCTGCATCTGACCGGGCTGACCCGGAACACCATGGCAAGAACATTTGCCAATGATGACCCGGCGACGCTGCGCCGTGAACTTTTTGACTGGTTTGCCGGGCTCTGGACGCAGCGGCCGCGTAACGCCGGCAACCTGCAGTCAATGCTGGAATACACCTTCCGACAGCCCTGCCGGGTCAGCTCCTTTGCCGGACGCTGGATCACGCTGGAACGTGATCAGTACACCTGCCTGGGCCAGTCCAATGCGAAGCTGGGAGAAAGTGCCGTCGCCGGGACCCGGGTAAGGGACTATCAGTCCACCTTTCGCATTACTTTTGGACCGCTATCGCTTGAAGCCTATGAGGCGCTGCTGCCCGGTACCGAGCAGTATCGCAAGTTGATACGCATGGCACGTTTTTATGTTGGCATCGAACTGGATTTCCAGGTCGAGCTGATTCTTGATCGCGACGCCATTCCAGGGCCACGGCTCGGTGCAACCGGCAATGTTCGCCCGGGGCATCTGGGCTGGCTTAAATCCGACGATTGCCAGCCACGGGCACACGGGCATGCAATCTTTGATATTTTCTACGATGGAGCCACGGCGTGAGTCTCAAATCCCTGTTCGACAAGCTCAATGACCCCACCCGAACCGCCACTGAAGGGGCGGCAGCGCTCTGTCTTGCCGAGCGTCAGTACGACGTCGATATCGAGCATCTGCTGCTCAAGCTGCTCGACAGCGACGACAACGATATACTGCGCATCGCGCGTCACTATGACGTAGCGCTTGATCGCCTGGCCGGTCAGCTGGAAGAGACCATTGCCACCTTCAAGACCGGCAACACCCGCACACCAGCCCTGTCACCGCGTATTACAAAGCTGATCGAGCGCGCCTGGGTCATTGCCTCCATCGATCAGGGCGACACTCTGATTCGCAGCGGCCATATGCTGCTGGCGCTATTAAAGGATGACGAACTGCGCCGCGTCGTGATCGAGGGTGCCCGAGCGCTCGAGCGCATCAATGTCGATGATCTACAGGCCCATTTCAACGATCTGGTGGCCGGCAGCAGCGAAGATCATCATGCTCGCCCCGCCTACGAGGGCGCACCCGATCAGGGCAGTGCTTCAGAGGCTACCGCGGGTACTCGCAGTCAAAAGACCTCGGCACTGGATCAATACACCATTGATCTCACCGGCAATGCCCGGGCCGGACGCATCGACCCGGTACTGGGAAGAGAGCAGGAAGTACGTCAGATGGTTGATATTCTGACCCGCCGGCGTCAGAACAATCCGATCCTTACCGGCGAAGCCGGGGTAGGAAAGACTGCCGTGGTTGAAGGCCTGGCCCTTCGCATTGTCAACGGTGATGTACCGCCCCCCCTGAGAAACGTCGAACTGCGCACACTCGATCTCGGTCTTTTGCAGGCTGGTGCCGGCGTCAAGGGTGAGTTCGAAAACCGTCTTAAAAACGTGATCGAAGAGACGCGTAAAAGCCTACAGCCGATCATCCTTTTCATTGATGAAGCCCATACGCTGATCGGCACCGGTGGCCAGGCCGGTCAGGGCGATGCCGCCAATCTGCTCAAGCCGGCGCTGGCCCGAGGCGAGCTGCGCACCATCGCCGCCACAACCTGGGCGGAATACAAGAAGTACTTTGAAAAGGACGCCGCCCTCGCCCGCCGCTTTCAGGTGGTCAAGGTCGAGGAGCCCGAAGAACCAGTGGCCATCAACATGCTGCGCGGTCTGGCCAGCCGCATGCAGGATCATCATGGCGTGACCATCATGGATGACGCCATCGTTCAGGCCGTCCGGCTGTCTCATCGCTACATTACCGGTCGCCAGCTGCCCGACAAGGCCGTCAGCGTGCTGGATACCGCCTGCGCTCGAGTAGCACTCGCGCAATCCTCACAGCCCGCCGCGCTGGAAGATGCTTATCGCCGCGTGGACAACCTTCAAACCGAGATTGAAGTGCTCGAACGCGAGCAGTTCGAAGGCAGCGATCACACTGAAGCGCTCGCGGCACTGCATCAGACGCTGGAATCGACACGCGACGAAATCGATGTACTCGAGATGCGCTGGAAGCGCGAGATGGAGATCGTCGAGCGTCTCAAGGCACTGGAAAACCAACGCAACGAGCTGCTGAGCAAGACGGAATCCACAGCAGAAAGTGACGAAAACAGCGCCACACAGGATCTTGAAGCACTTGGTCGACAGATCGGCGATACTCGCCGCGAACTTTCACAGGTTCAGGAAGCGCAGTCGCTGGTGCATGGCCACGTTGATGGCAATGTCATCGGGGAAGTCATTTCCGGCTGGACCGGTATTCCACTGGGCAAGATGGTGCGCGACGAGATTACCACTGTTCAGCAACTGCCCGACCTGCTGGGCGAGCGTGTGCTGGGGCAGGATCATGCCCTTGCAGAAATCGGCAAGCGTATCGCCATTTCACGCGCCCGCATGGAAGACCCCAACAAGCCGATCGGTGTCTTTCTACTGCTCGGACCCAGCGGCGTAGGCAAGACCGAAACTGCCCTGTCGCTGGCTGATACGCTCTATGGCGGCGAGCGCAATGTCATCACCATCAACATGTCGGAATACCAGGAAGCCCATACCGTCTCGAGCCTCAAGGGCTCTCCCCCGGGGTATGTGGGCTACGGAGAAGGTGGTGTGCTGACCGAAGCCGTACGGCGCAAGCCCTATAGCGTGGTGCTGCTTGATGAGGTTGAAAAGGCACACCCGGATGTTCTGGAGCTCTTCTTTCAGGTCTTCGACAAGGGTGTACTCGATGATGGAGAAGGCCGCGAGATCAACTTCCGCAATACCGTCATTTTGTTGACCTCCAATGTTGGCACCGAAGAGATCATGCGGCGCTGTCTCGGCGCCGAGACCCTGCCGGCGCCGGATGATATCGTTGACGGCCTGCGCGATCAGCTCAACACGGTCTTCAAACCGGCCTTTCTGGGCCGACTCAACATCATCCCCTACTACCCGGTACAAAAGGAGATTCTGGCCAACATCGTGCGTCTCAAGCTTGAGCGCATCAAAAGCCGTTTCGAATACAACCACCGTGCAACGCTGGCCTATGATCCGGCCATTATCGAAGCAATTGCCGAGCGCTGCACCGACACCGACAGCGGCGCTCGCAGCATCGACAACATTCTCTCCGGATCCCTTATGCCCTCGCTCGCCGCACAGGTGCTTGACCGCATGGCACGAGGCGAAGCGATCGAGCGTCTCGATGTCACCCTTGATGATCAGGGCGAGTTTGCCTATTCGCTGCAGTAACGGCTGAGTTGCCATGGCCAGGCGGATGACGGCTCCCGGACGCCGTCATCCGCTGTGACCACCTGCTCTCGGCTGGCGATCAAAACCTTTTTCAGACATTCATGCCCTAGTCTGTACTCATAAAAATGATGCTTTACTCATCCAATGAAGTGACCGATAGGACAGGCCCAGATAGCATCGAGTGCAGCACCGGGTGCTCTGACAACCGTAGCCCAGACAAAGCACAAACATATGCTGTTTTGTCTGCCTTCATTACAGAGCTTTTCAAGCCAGACTCATGGGATCGCAAGGAACACGGTCCCCGTATCGGCCGTATGTTTCCGACAGACGCCTACGCGGCATCCATTCAGGCATTGAACCGGACAACGATCTTTTTGCCAAAGGGTCAAAGAATCCACGCCTTAAGGCAAACATTCGTCAGTCACGCCGTCATGAAAGACAATGATCTACGGACGCTGCAACGGATACTTGGCCATCAAACCGTTCAGATGACCATGCGCTATGCGCACCTGTCGTCAGAACATCTGCTGGAAGCAGTTAAATTTGGCCCAAGTGTGAGTTAGCAGGAGATATGGCACTGAAGGATTTGGTGGGCGGATATGGGACAAAGCGCGACATGGCGCGGCTCGCAGCGCGACACGATGTTTAATTCAGTGCCAAAGCATACAAAGGCAGAAAAGGGCCAGCTCATAGAAAGGCAG
Organism: Kushneria avicenniae; assembly: GCF_900112585.1. GTDB lineage: Bacteria > Pseudomonadota > Gammaproteobacteria > Pseudomonadales > Halomonadaceae > Kushneria > Kushneria avicenniae. Next base: position 24,526 of record NZ_FOLY01000004.1, read on the forward strand.
TACGGTTCACTGAACTATTAAGTAAATTGGACAAAGAGCTTGGTTATTGCCAAATACATTGCGATAACACGCTCACTAACCGCGCAACTCGGGTGCCAATTACCTTGCCAAGAAATGCCAAATCCGGCGCGGCGCTACATACAGGTTGCCGCGCATCAGCAACCAAACCGCAACCAAACATTGAACAGGCTGTCTAATAATCCCGTAACCATTTGATTTAAATGGTGGGCCCAGCAGGACTCGAACCTGCGACCAAGGGATTATGAGTCCCCTGCTCTAACCAACTGAGCTATAGGCCCTGATATTGCGGTTGCGTATGATAACCAAAGCATTGCCGTGAGACCAGTGCTGTTAATCAACAAGGAGTGGGCGCATGCGTGATCGTTTCTGGAAGATGCTGGGAGTAGCAGGCGTAACGCTTGCAATGACGACACAGGCACACGCAGCCTGGCAGCTTGTTCCCGCCAACAGCGAGATCAAGGCTCATGTAGCAGGTGAAGGGCAGCGTGGCCCGATGGAGCGCACCTATCATGTTTCTGATCTGGCAGGCACGATCAATGATGACGGGCAATTCGAAATGCCGTTGCGCCTTGAGCAGACGGATCTTCTGGGCAAACAGGGCGGTCTGAGCGGCCTCCTGTCAGGGCTTTCCTCCGATTCTGCCATGGTGACGCTTTCGACAAAGGTCAACCCGGACTGGTTGAGCAATCTTCAGCCGGGAGATTCGACCACCCGTAACGTGACGCTGACCGCCAGCGGCCACCATTTTGAGCGCAGTGAAGAGATACCCCTGACGCTTGAACGTCTCGACCAGCGGTATTATCACCTGGCATTCGCCGAGCCAATCAGCGTGGATACCCAGCAGTTAATGAAGCTGGATAACGCACAAACTGTACTGTCTCTATTGGGCTACAAGCGTCTGAATAACAGCATTCCGATCGAACTTGACGCGCGCCTGATCAGGCAGTAATGCAATACATATAAAAGCGCCCGGCACAGCCGGGCGCTCGATGCAGAAAACCATCCCTCACTCCTGCATCTCTCGCGGTCGTGGCGGTGCGGCTTCCGAACCACGATTATGCATCCCCATATGATTTTCCTCCATCATGGCACGACGTTCGACACTATTGCCATGAAGGTTGATACCCAGTATTCCACTGGCTGAAAAGATTAACCAGGTCATGATATCCACACAGTCCTGAATGCGATCCGGATCCCTGATGACGGTCAGGCAGACGGCCAGAGACATGAGCGTCAGCATGCCGCAAAGTGTCCAGCCGACCCCTGCCCGCCAGTCATTTTTGAAAAGCCCCTTTACGGCAATCTCTACCGGCTGAGATGTGGAAGCCTTTTGATCGATCTCTCCAAGCTGTAGCCGAATTCTCTCGACATCCAGCATCCGGATTCTCTCCATAAGCTCCGGTTGCTCTTCCAGTGCCGATAGTACGGCACGTGAAGAAGCATCCTTCCAGCATCCCAGCGTGGCTGCCACGATGGCCCCTGCAGCCTCACAGGTCACAGGGCTATCAAACAGCCTTGCCACTTCAGGTGCTTCATCGGCGAGACGTCGTCTGACGTCACGCCATTCCATGACGAGATCCTCGTCGTTCTCTGGACTCTGCGTTTCGACCAGTGCCAGGTTTGATGTCATACATAGCCTCTTCGAGCCTGACGACACGATCTATCCAGCCCTGAGCGAATGCCTGTTGAGAGACATCGCGCCTTGCAAGATCGACCAGCCACGCCAGACGCAGCGCATTAACGGTACTCGCGAGTGTATTGCCACTATTCACACCGCGAAGCTTGAGCATGGCGTCCACTGCCCTTAGCGTCTGCGTTCCAATGCAACCGTCCACTTCAACGACGCTCCAGCGTCGCCCGTTGTTGCTCAATACATTGATCACCTCCTGTAGCTGGCGTGCAGCACGTCCAGTTCCGCTATGTACGCCGTAATCGAGCATGGCAATCGCCAGTGCGGGCGCACGCGCACTGACCTCATCGAGTTTCATCGCATGCCAGTAGGTTTTCAGATAGATTTTTTCAGCCAGCATCTGTGGCAGGTCGCGCATGCTGCCGCGATAACCATGTTCTGCAGCCACACGCTGCGTAATGCCATAGTTGGTTGCACCACCACGGTCATCGGGGTGGTCAACGAAACCGCCCTCACGTTTCATGAGGGCGACAATAATCTGACTGCGCTGTGATTCGTTCATGAGACTCTCCGTACGTATGGGTAAGGTTAAAAACCATCCGCAAACAGGAACTCGCGCTTTTCACATGGCAATATCCAGTCACCGGATGCACAATATGCACATATTTGGTTAACAACTGCGAGTATGCGCAGGTTTTAATTAACCATCAAGGATATTTTTAAAAAGTTTTAATACTTCCAGCGAGAGCCGGTCATGCAGAGAGTGAGTGAAATACGACGGGACAACGCGCGCGCGCTGCGCGATCAGGCAGGGAGCAACAAGGCGTTTGCCGAGTGCGTTGGCGTTGAGCCACCGGCGGCCAGCCGGGTATTGAGCAACAGGGCAACACGCAATATCGGTGATGATTTCGCACGCCGTATCGAAGCAGCCTTCGACAAGGAGGATGGCTGGCTGGACAGCGTTCACGAAACGCCTGGAGTTCGGCAAGACAATGTGGTCGCCATGCCTGCTCGTAGTGACAACAGTATCGACCAGGCGCCTGTCATGAACGGGATGGCCCCTCTGCTCAGCTGGGTGCAGGCTGGTGCCTGGACCGAGACGTCAGCCAGCGTTATCGACCACGGAGATCAGGAGTCCTTTCCACGCCCACCCAACTGTGGTCCCGGCTGTTTCGTGCTTCGCGTTCGCGGAGAATCCATGATGGAGGTCTACCCGCCGGGAACGCTGATTTTCGTGGATCCAGACGTTCAGGCCATGTCGGGGGACGATGTGATCGTGCAATGCGAAGAGCATGGCAGCGCCGAGGCCACCTTCAAACGCTATATCGAGGAACCAGGCCAGCCGCCCATGCTCAAGGCATTAAACCGTGCCTGGGCACAACAGTACATGGCACTTGGTCCTCATTGCCGAATCATTGGTGTGGTCATGGCTCAGATGATGCTGCGCCGGTGACCCATATTAATCTTTCAGCAAATTACTGTTCAAAAAGGATTAATTTTCCGCGCCAAAATAATTAACCATAAAAGCCAATTTAGGGGTTGACGGTATTAACCAAATAATTAACCATGATTACACGTTATCCAAAAAGGGTAACCGCACGACACCAACATGGTTATTTTGGAGAATACGCATGACCACGACGACTGAAAAAACCGTTCTGGATTTTGGCGCCGACGCTACCGGCAAGAATGATAGCTCTCAAGCCTTTATCGATGCAGCGGCATCAAAGGAAGTCGCTACAGTTATCATTCCTCCTGGCATATACGTCATTTCCAAAACGGTAGATTTGAATCGTAAAAACATGTGCGGTGCTGGCCGTTTTAGAGAGAATCAACACGGTGGCATCTCTTATGTCAGGTCAGGCAGCAGGATCGATGGCCCCATGTTTCGCAATCAGGGTGCCATTGTCGAAAACATGTACATTTCGGGTCAGGGAGAGAGTGATAACAAAACCGTCTTCGACGCTTCTGGATACAACAGTAACTTCAATAACATTCACTTCAGCAATATTGGCCGCGCCATCTATGTTGATGAGATTTTGGTGAATTTCACACTCAGGGATTGCACTTTCATCCAGGTAGGTTATGGCCTCTATTGTCATGACAGCAAAAACAGCTATTCGACTACTGCCCGCTTTCTGCGCAATGAGTTCAACAACTGCGGCAACGCATTCGTTTTCCGCCGTCAAATCAATGGCTCTACCTTTCAGGACAATATTTTCGAATTCATGAGCGGCGATGCACTGGTCGCTTCACATATCTATGACTGCAACTTTATCGGCAACTGGTGGGAAAGGCGTCGCAATTCGGGGACAGCCGCAAACGTTCCACTGGTGGCCCCTGGCGATGAGAAAGACGATGAAAGTGGCTATCCTGCCATTCGTAGCAGCAGCTATCAGCAGATCATGAACTGCTTCGCTGCGGGCAATAAGGTCACCTGGGGCTGGCGTAACGTGTTCAGCTCGTTACTGCATGACACTCGAATGGGGGGCGTTTCAGCACACGGCGGCGCCATGGTGGTTCGAAGCTCTTCGGGTCGCGCCGTGCGCATCACCTCTGACAGCATCGTCCAGCAGGCCGATAAATGGGCATATCTGCCGCCACTGGTAATCGGAGCCTGTAAAAATAGCGCAGGGTCTCCCAAGGGCATCTCGATGCGCACCAGTGGCGGGCCGATGACGATTGAAGATAATGAAGGCGCTCCTTTTTCGGGCACAATCTCCATTGCCAAGGGCGACGGACTCTTTGAACATTACAGTTTGACCCGCAATGCCGGTGGTCAGCCGACCATAGGCATGACAGGTGTCAGCGAAATGATGATCAAGGGAGAAAAGGTCAAGCTGACGACAGGCATACCGCAGCATTTCCTGTGGCGACAGGACAAGCTCAGCCGAGGCCTTGGATGTTTCACAACCAACGAAGTGACAAGTGAGGGCACCATCAAGCTGGTCACCGAGTATCTGCTGGATAACCCTTTGATCCAGATCACGGTAGAGGATCGTGGTATCCGCTTTGATGGGCTCAAGCATTTGGAAAGTTATATCAATAACAGCAAAAATCGCCGTCAGTGCAAGGGCTTTGAGCTGTACTTTGTCGATACCGATGGCAAGCCGAAAACGCCAACGGCCTTTTCGATGCAGATGCTGACGCTCAATCCGTCTTTGCTCTCTTCCTGACACTATGCAAGATATTGTTTGATACACAACAGAAGGGGCGCCTGTCGGGCGCCCCTTTTACGTTTCACCCAACGCTTGATCAGAGTGAAGTCGCGTCGAGTGCAATAACCCTACTCATCCCATACCGGTGCGAAGGAAGGGTTGGCAATACGCTCGCCGCGATCGAGTGCATTGATGCGTTCGATCTCATTCTCACTCAGCGACAGGGCCATGGCGTCCAGATTGGACTGCTGATGCGCCCGTTTCGTGGAGGAAGGAATCACCACGATATCGCGCGCCGCTACCCAGGCCAGCGCCACCTGTGCAGACGTCGCCTCATGGCTTTCGGCAATCTGTTTGAGCGTGTCATCTTCCATGACCTTGCCAACTGCCAGCGGCATGTAGCCGGTCACCCGGAGCCCCTTTTCCCTGCAGTGATCAACCAGCGCTCTATTGGCCAGGAAAGGATGTACCTCGATCTGGTTGGTAATGAGCTGATCACCCCCTTCAACACCAAGCGCCTCGTCAATCTGGGCGATGGTGAAGTTGGAAACACCAATATCACGCGTCAGACCGCGATGTTTTGCCTCGACCAGTGCACTGATGGATTCGGCAACCGGGACCTCGTTGTCGGGAGACGGCCAGTGCAGCAGCACCAGGTCCACGTAGTCGGTACCCAGTCGCTCCAGACTCTCTTCAAGGCTTTTGATCAGATCGTCATGGTGAAAGCGATCCGTCCAGATCTTGGTGGTCAGAAAAACCTCTTCACGCGCCACGCCGCTGTCGGCAATGGCTTGCCCTACTTCAGCCTCGTTGCCGTACACCTGAGCGGTATCGATGTGGCGATACCCGAGCTCAAGCGCCGTGGTGACCGAATCGATGACATCCTGCCCCTTGAGGCGATAGGTACCCAGTCCAATATCGGGAATCATGTGACCTCCTGTCGGATGGCGTCCGCAGACGCCCTGTAACCACTTGCCGGCCGTTGGCCGCAGACCGTTGATGGCCCATCAATGACGTGAGGCCCGGTACAGATATTTTCAAGTCATTAGCCTGCAAATCATGTCGACAGTAAAATTCATCAAGCCCATGATGGGCATCTTGTGACAGGTGTCATCAGACTTTCGTAATGACACCCTCACCTGGACATGCGAGACTGCGTCGCCAGTCTGGAAGCCAACATCATCGCCGTCACCACCGGCGATCATCCCGGAAAAGAGATCGCTATGATCAAATGGACAATCGTGGCCCTGATCGTGGCCAGCATTCTTTATGTGCATTTTCGTGGCCGTGTTCGTCACAAGCCCTTTCGCCAGCTCTCGGATCACTCCAGTTTCATGGCGCCCATCAACGGGTTCATGTATCTATTTTCAAAGGTTCCGGATCGTCCCTATCATCGCGCCGAGGATTTTCCTGAAATTGCGACCCTGACATCGCACTGGGAAGAAATTCGTGACGAAGCCCTGACGCTTGAAAGCCACATCAAGGGATCAGCCAAAAAGGATGATGCCGGGTTCAATTCGTTTTTCCGCCGTGGCTGGAAGCGTTTTTATCTCAAGTGGTATGGCGACAGCCACGAATCGGCTCGCCAGCTCTGCCCGCGCACCACCGAGATTCTCGCCGGCATTCCGGGCGTCAAGGCGGCGATGTTTGCCGAGCTGCCCGCCGGCAGCAAACTGATGAAACACCGCGACCCGTATGCAGGCTCGATCCGCTATCACCTGGGGCTACGTACGCCCAATGATGATCGCTGCCGCATCAATGTCGATGGCATTGACTACAGCTGGCGCGATGGTGAAGCGGTGTTCTTCGACGAGACCTTCATTCACTATGCCCAGAACGATACCGAGCAGAATCGTCTGATTCTGTTCTGCGATATCGAGCGCCCCATGAAGTATCGCTGGGCCGCGGCAGTCAACCGCTGGTTCAGCCGTAACGTCATGGCCGCGGCGGCCTCTCCCAATGACGACAGCGACCACACCGGCGGTCTCAACCGCGCCTTCAAGTACATCTATAAGGTTCGCGAAGCCGGCAAGCGCCTTAAAAAGAAGAACAAGACGCTGTATTACGTCGTCAAATGGTTAATCTTCGGCGGCATCATCGTCGGTCTACTGTCGCTTTAATACCCCTTCGCCATGTCTGACGCGATCGCGACCCCGCAACCATGCTGGCCCTTTATTTCCCCGGCTCGTGGGGCGCGATTGAGCCTGACCACTTTCGACGTTCAACGCTTTGATGACAGCGCCTTCCCCTTTCACGGTATGGCGCTGCCCGACAGTCTTTCTCGCGCTGTGACCAAGCGCCGTGCCGAGTATCTGGCCGGCAGGCTATGTGCCAGACACGCCCTTGCCGCCCTGGACATTCAAGTCAATGCGCTGGGCAGCCTGCCCGACCGTCAGGTCGACTGGCCGACACCGTCCCGGGGCGCCATCACCCACGCGCATGATCTGGCCGCTGCACTGGTCGGTACAGCACCCGATCATCAGGGGCTGGGCATTGATGCCGAACGCTGGCTGACACCCGAGCGCGCCGACTATCTTGCCAGCTCGATTCTGACGCCACGCGAACAGGACATCATCGACGCTTTCACGCCCGAGCAGCGCGCGCGCGCCATCACCCTGACCTTCTCGCTCAAGGAGAGCCTTTTCAAGGCGCTCTATCCGCTGACCGGGACACGCTTTTATTTCCACGACGCCTGGGTCGATACGTTCGACGCCACAGCACCAGCAGGTCAATGCACCCTGGTACTGGCGCGTGCGCTCAGCGCATCATGGCAGCCCGGCACGCGCCTGACCGGTGACTTCGCCAATATGGGAGCACACGCGCTGACCGCCGTCATGACCGGTGCCATCCCCGGCGCGGCATGAGCCGCGAAATGGGCTCGGTAATCCCGCGCAGGAGATGAATGCAATTCAGTTGTTGTTTTGCTGCAACGCATTTACTGTATACAAATACAGTAAAGAGGCGCCTTTATGCAGCTCACTGACAAGCTGATCGTTCTGGCCGACGCCGCAAAATACGATGCATCCTGCGCCAGCAGCGGTGCCCCCAAACGTTCCTCAAAGGGTCAGAAAGGCCTGGGCGCGACCAATGGCAACGGCATCTGTCACAGCTTCACTCCGGATGGCCGCTGCGTGGCGCTGCTCAAGATCCTGATGACCAACTTCTGCCTGTACGACTGCCAGTACTGCATCAACCGACGCTCCAGCAACGTGCCCCGGGCACGCTTCAGCGTGGATGAGATCGTGCGGCTGACGCTCGATTTCTACCGTCGCAATCTGATCAGCGGCCTGTTTCTCAGCTCGGGCATTATCCGATCCAACGACTACACCATGGAGGCGCTGGTTCGGGTCGCCAGAACACTGCGCATTGAGCACCAGTTTCGTGGCTATATCCATCTCAAGACGATTCCGGATGCCTCTCCTGACCTGATCCGCCAGGCCGGGCTGTACGCTGACCGTCTCAGCGTCAACGTCGAACTGCCCACCAGTCAGAGTCTGGAACGTCTGGCGCCCGAGAAAAGCGACACCACTATTCGCCACGCCATGTCGACCATACGTGACGGGCTGGAAGAAGCCACGGCCGAGCCGAAAGCGCCCCGTTTTTCGCCCGGTGGCCAGAGCACCCAGATGATCGTGGGCGCTGATGAGACCGATGACCACACCATTCTGGGCAACGTCCAATCGCTCTACAGCCAATATCATCTCAAGCGAGTGTATTACTCGGCCTTTTCACCCATTCCCGAAAGCCCCTCATCGGTACCGCTGATCGCGCCGCCGTTATTGCGTGAACACCGCCTCTATCAAGCCGACTTCCTGATCCGGGGCTATGGTTTCCATGCCGACGAGCTTCTGACGGGCCCCGGCAACCTGTCACTGGATATCGACCCCAAGCTGGCCTGGGCGCTTAATCATCGCGAGCTCTTTCCCATCGATCTCGACAGCGCCGACATGTACATGATTGCCCGCGTACCCGGCATCGGAGTGACCAGCGCGCATCGTATCGACACTCTTCGCCGTGAACGTCGCATTCGCTACAGCGATCTGACCCGACTGGGCTGCTCCATGAAAAAACTGGCGCCCTTCATTACTACCCAGGATTACCGACCCCGACAGGCCGGTCTGGAACGACACGCACTGCTGGCACAGTTGCAGACATCAACACCGGCGCAGATGGCCCTGCTTTAGTCTTTCGGGAGCTGCCATGACGATGTACACCCTGCACATGACACGAGCCAATTTTACCTGCTGGCGCGATGATGCCCGCCGGTTGCTGGCCGCGCGCGTGCCGCCCGGAAACGTGCTGTGGCAGAGCGAGGACTCGGCGGGAGATCTCTTTGCCAGCGGTGGTACCGATTTACCGCCACCCGCCGAAGCACCGCTGGCATTGAGGCTTTCCAGACATGAACTGCGCCGGCTTGAGTGCGCCTCGCACTACTGGCACACCCATCATCAGGAGTGTCGCTGGGCGCTACTTTATCGGGTGGTCTGGCGACTGGCGATGGGAGAAGGCGAAGCCCTGCTGGCAGGTGATTCTGACGGTGCAATCATCGAACAGCGGGTCAAGGCCGTTAGTCACGAAGTGCACCACATCCACGCCTTCCTGCGATTTCATCCGCAGCCCGTGGATGACGAGCATCAGCATGCGCCTGAGTTTATCGCCTGGTTTGAACCCCGCCATGATGTTCTTGAAGCCGCAGCACAACACTTTATTGACCGCATGGGACAGCATCGCTGGCTGATCATGACCCCGGGAGGCGCCATCATCTGTGACGGTCGCCAGTGGCACATTGAACGCCCCGAGACCGGCGCCTTCACGGTGAAGGATTATCAGGCCCTGGCAGAGATGGAGGACGATGCCGAGGATCTATGGCTGGCCTATTACGCCAGCACCTTCAACCCGGCCCGGCTCAATGAAAAAACAATGGTGCGCAGCATGCCATCGCGCTTCTGGCAGCATATGCCAGAACGCGTGCTGATTACCGGCTTGATCAGCCATGCTCGCCATGGGGCACAGCGCCTTGGACAGGACAGTCGACTCGCGACCCGTCGCGGTCGAACCATTGCATCAAATGGAAAATCTCGACACTAGCGGCTGCTTCTTTCAGGATGACTTGCAAGCGACGGTAAAATCCCGGGAGAATATATAGACTATCGTCTAATGATCTTCCTGCCTTCAAGGTCTCTCATGTTTACTCAACTTCTGGCGGTCATGATGCCCATCATGATCGGCGCCGGTGTCGGTTATTTCTGGGTGCGCTTTCGACAGCCCTATCCGACAGGCTTCGTTACCAAGCTGGTATTCAACGTCGGTACGCCGTGTCTGATCATTAATGCTCTGTCAGACGCGCACGTTGAACTCGCGGCCTTCTCTCGCATGGCGGGAGCGACCCTGCTGTGTCTGCTGGCCCTGCTGGTCGTGGGCATGATCGTGGCCCGTGTCTCAAATATTCACTGGAAGGTTATCATTCCGCCGGTGCTGTTCCCAAACACCGGCAACATGGGGCTACCGCTGGCCATGTATGCCTTTGGCAAGGGTCAGGGATTTTCGCTGGCCATTGCGGTATTCGTCATCGTCTCCATTGCCCAGTTTGTGGTTGGCAGTATTACCAGTAGCTCACGTCCGCTGAAGAGCATGCTGACCAATCCCACTATTTATGCCAGCATCATCGCCATTGTGCTGATGGCGTATCAGATTACGCTGCCCGCGTGGATGGCCAACAGCATCGAACTGCTGGCCGGGATGACCATTCCCATCATGCTGATCACGCTGGGCGTGGCGCTGGCCAGCATTCGGGCCCGCAATCTGTCAGCAGGACTTGCTTTTGCACTTGGCCGGGTGGTGATTGCCGGTTTGATCGCTCAGGGCGCCGGACTTGTGCTGGGGCTGAGTGATGAAGCACGCGGTATCCTGATGGTCATGATGTGTATGCCGATTGCCGTCTATAACTATCTGTTCGCGCAGAAGGCCGGGCGTTCACCCGAGTTTGTGGCAAGCCTGGTCATGTGCTCCACCCTCACCTCCTTTATCTATCTGCCGCTGATGCTGATGTGGATCATCTAGCGGGGCCTACCAGCATCTGCCCATGAAAAGGCCCCGGCGAAGCGGAGCCTTTTTATTGCATCATCCTGTTGATCCATCGCCACGATCAGGCCGGCTGTGCCTGACCTTCACGATACTGCGAAAAATTTTCGACCCGGCCACGACGGAATTTTTCACTCATCAGGGTCTCCATCGACTCCAGCGGTACGCCTTTTGTTTCCGGAACGAAGCGCCAGACGACGAACAGGCTGACCAGTGTGATGGCGCCAAAGAGCCAGAACGGGAAGGCGCCGTTGAAAACATTGTTGAGCCATTCGCTGCCGCGCATCATCGGGAAGGTCTGCGCCACGATAAAACCGGCCGTCCATTGGGCCCCCATGGCCATTGCCATGCCAGATTCACGAATGGCATTGGGGAAGATTTCCGACAGCAGCGCCCAGCTGCAGCACCCCCATGAAATGGCATAACCGGTCACATAGACCATGATGGCGATCATGGCGGTGTAACCCTGGACATCAAACCAGAACACCGTCCCCAACACGGCCATGCTCAGAATACAGGCCAGTGAACCGAGGGTAAGAAGACGCACGCGTCCAACGCGGTCAATCAGATACATGCCCGCCAGGTTGCCCACGATGAAGATCAGGCCGATATAGCCTGTCTGTAAAAGCGCGCTCCCCGTGCTGTCGGTTACGCCGGAAAGTACAGTAGGCGCGTAATACATCACCACATTGATGCCGGAGAGCTGCTGCGCCGCCGAGAGAAAGATACCGACCAGCGCGATGCCCATCATCACGGGCTTTTTAAGCGCGCTACGCGAACTGCGCTTTTCCTGACGCAGCTGGCGATTCATGGCGCGACGCCCGGCAGATTGGCCGCCATCCAGGGAGTGACGCACTTCCTCGACCATCGGCTCGATATCCTTTTGAGGGGTAAAGCGTGCCAGAATGCGTCGAGCCCGATCATGCTGCCCGTGCATGATGCACCAGCGCGGCGATTCGGGAACCAGCAGCAGCAGCACTGCAAAAAGCACGGCCGGAATGGCCTCGGAGCCCAGCATCCAACGCCAGCCGTAGTTGTCCAGCCAGGTCTGGGCCACATCGCGGGCAATAAAATAGTTAACGAAAAAGACAATCGTTTGACCGACTACCAGCGATTGCTGAAACATGCTCAGCGTTCTGCCGCGCCAGTGCTGCGGTGCCAGCTCTCCCATGTACATGGGAGAGACCACGCTTGCAATGCCAACGGCCACGCCGCCCACCAGGCGCAAAATGATGTAAAACCAGAATGAAGGCGCCAGTGCCGACCCCAGCGCCGACACCAGAAACAGCGCTGCTGCCGTCATCATGGTCATGCGACGTCCGAGGATGTTGGCAAGGTAACCGGCGCCCAGTGCGCCCACGATACTGCCAATGACAACGCTGGACACTGCCCACCCCTTCATGGTGGAGGAAAGATCAAAGTAGGTGGTGATCGAGTCGATGGCACCTGAAATGACTGCCGTGTCATAGCCAAACAGGATGCCGCCAAGTGCCGCTACAAGGCAGATGGAAAGTATGTAGCCTATCCCGCTGGAATCCTTTTGATTCGTCATGTACGTCCGTGTTCGTCCCTGAGTGTTGCCAGCCTTTAGCTGGCCTTAAGCTTTCAGCGAAAGACTTTAGTAGAAGACGACGACTTTCTCGAACCTGGATTGAAGGCCGGGTTTTACGGACTCTGAGGATCAGCCATAAAAAAGGGCCGCTTCCAGAGAAGCGGCCCTTTCAGGGTGATCGATGGCTTACTGCTTTTGCTGCGCCATCTGTTGAACCTTTTGCATCATCTGAGGATCGTTCTGGACAGCCTGACCGATCTGATTGAACTGCTCGACCTGCAGATCGTTATCCTGAACGGCCTGAACCATCTTCTGGTTGGCCTCTTCACGGATGCTCTGCTGTGCGTCAGCGCCATCGGCGCCCTGCAGCTGCTGTGTGTAATCCTGAGAAATGCCTGCAATTTCCTGGGAAGCAGAGGCAAAGTTCTGCAGCTGCTCATCGCTGAAGTTCTGTGACTGCTGCTGGCCCTGAGCCTGCTGAGTCGGTTGCTCCTGAGCGGCAAGCGCTGGCGTGGCAGCGAGGCCGGTCGCGACCAGCGATGCGGAAACAACTGCGGCGAAACGTTTCATGAACATCCTCCTGACTTACCTTTGCTTTTCAATGCATGCGTACTGACATTATGACGCTGTGCGCGGCATTAAGTTCAACCGATTTTGTTACTGCATGTAATTAATTTTAAAGGCTTTATGGCCTTGTTCCATGCAGCATCATCTACTGTAGACGCTGTAGATAGCGAGTGCCGCCCAACTGTCTCATCTGCTGTCTGACCCAGGTGCTACGCTGCGCCACCCGGGCACTGGGCGTGACCGGATTCCAGCCACGCGGATTGGGCAGAACGGCAGCAAGTCGTGCGGCCTGATCCGCCGTGACCTGACTGGCGCCGATGCCATAGTAATGACGGGCCGCGGCTTCCAGTCCGAAGACGCCCCGGTCCCACTCCACCACATTGAGATAGACCTCAAGGATACGCTCCTTGGGCCAGATCAATTCGATCAACAGGGTGAACCAGACCTCCATGCCCTTGCGCAGCCAGCTACGATCAGACCACAGGAAAACATTCTTGGCGGTCTGCTGACTGATGGTACTGGCACCGCGCAGGCTTTTGCCTTCCTGCCATGCCTGAATGGCGTCGTGAACCTGATCAAGATCGAACCCATAGTGGTAGGGAAATTTCTGATCCTCGGCAGCAATCACGGCCAGCTTTGCCTGATCCGACAAGGAGCGCCACGGCGTCCAGCGATATTCAAGCGTCATGGGCTCGCCATCCACCATGGAGCCCACCTTGCGCTCCAGCATTACCATCGACCCGGGCAGCGGCACAAAACGAAACAGCGTGACCAGCAGTATCGAAAGCACGACGGCTCCCAGAACTACCTTCCCGAACCATCGCAACAGCTGTCCGATCAACGCCCATCTCTCCTTGTTCCGGCCGCAACACTTGTTGTCGTATCGAGCGGCACCACTGAAATCGTGTCAAGGGCAACAGGTTACACGCAGTGATAACCGGATGCCTTTCCAATATGTGACGCTTCAAACGCCTCCGGGGCTCCCATGGAAGCCCCGGACGACATTCAATCGTTAACACTCTGAAAGATCATGCCTGATCGGCGAAGAGATGATGCGCATGATATTCAAGGTGATCGTCGATAAAGCTTGCCACAAAGAAATAGCTGTGGTCATAGCCTTCATGACGGCGCAGTTTCAGCGAAACGCCCTGAATATGGCAGGCCTTTTCAAGGTTCTCGGGCTTGAGCTGTTCATTGAGGAACTGATCATCCTCGCCCTGATCGACAAACATGGGCTGTCCGGAGCTTTTGGCCAGTACCAGTTCGCAGGCGTCCCAGTCGGCCCATTCACCGCGCTCATTCCCGAGATAGTTGCTGAAGGCCTTTTCTCCCCAGGGGCAGGCCACGGGATTCACGATGGGGGCAAAGGCAGACACGCTGGCATAGCGCCCGGGCTGTTTCAAAGCACAGATCAGGGCGCCGTGGCCTCCCATGGAGTGGCCACTGATGGCCTCGCGCTCGCTGATGGGAAAGTGTTCGCGCACCAGAGCGGGCAGCTCGCTCGTCACATAGTCATACATGTGATAGTGGCGGCTCCAGGGCTCTTTTTGGGCGTTGATATAGAAGCCGGCCCCAGAGCCAAAATCGTAGCTGTCATGCTCGCCGGGCAAATCGGTGCCGCGCGGACTGGTATCCGGGCAGACAATGGCAATGCCCAGTCTGGCCGCCATTTTCTGAGCGCCGGCCTTTTGCATGAAGTTTTCATCGGTACAGGTCAGACCGGAAAGCCACCACAGTACCGGCACATTGCCCTCTTCTGCCTGAGGAGGCAGAAAGATGCCAAAGGTCATGTCGCAATCAAGCACCTGCGAGCGATGGCTAAAGCGCTTGACCCATCCACCATGGCTTTTGGTGGCGCTCAACTGTTCAATGCCCTGCGTCATGTCTGTCTCCACTTGTGGGTGTATCTCTGGCGCAAAGATGGGTTCAATGCTGATCCATACAGACTGATGAGACGCATGGCATCACCGACTGGAGCACCGGAAAGCGTCAATCATCAATCTGTTGCTGCAATATAGTGAGACACACGGCTGACGACAGCAACCGCAAGGGGCACAGAGCTGGAAATGGGTCGTAAACAGACAAGATCCGGCTGGACATGTCTGAAAAAGACTATCGTATCGAGGAAGGCTCACATCACGAACAAGGGCAAATGCCCCGGACAGCTTTGGTTAACCTGCCCGGGGCACCCGAATACCTTCGCCATGGCCTTTGACAGGACCGGATGACGCTCTGTCAGTTCCACCGGTTCAGCGCAGACCACCTCCACTGTGACTGTCCCGGTCGGAGCGTTCCAGCAGCTCATCGACGCTGTCACTGAGGTAGATATCCGAAAATCCGGCCACCTCATGGAAGGCTTTCAGATCCGGAATATCGATACGGTTGCGCTCGCGATACAAAAGCCCCTCTTCACGAAGCTCGGAAAAGGTGCGGCTGACATGCACCGCTGAAAGCCCCAGGACATCGGCCAATACCTGCTGTGACAGTGGCAGGTGAAATTGATGCGAAGTGTTCGGGCAGGTCTTGCTCAGACGAAGGTGCATTTCACAGATAAAGTGGGCCACCTTTTCGCGCGCGTTACGTCGACCCATGTTGACCAGTCGCTCGGCCATGATGGCCTGTTGCTGACCCGCCAGCGAAAAAAGCACCGTGGTCAGCCTTGAAGATGTTGCAAAGATATTTGTCAGGTTATTGAGTGGAAAACGACAGACAACCCCTTCTGTCAGCATGGCCACCGACGTCAGATGACGCCGGGGTGAAAAGTCGCTCAGTCCGATAATGTCGCCCGGCAAAAAAATGTTCAGAATCTGTCGGGTTCCATCATCCATCGACCGATAGGAATAGGCCCATCCTTCGCTGAGCACACACAAAGTGTCCGCAGGATGGTTCTCCTCCCATAGCATCTGGGCATTCGACATGGTCTGAGGCGTCTTTTCCAGCGCTGCCAGAAGCTCGGCTTCCGTCTCGTCAAGCGCACAATAATGTTTGAAGTTACGCACCAGGCAGCTATCCCTGTCCAACATGGCATGCACCCTGAATCGCGTTGAGAAAGCCATTCAGTATTATAGTAAGAATTGATGCATTACCGTCCAAAGATAGTCACTATTGTTGGACGAATCGGGAAGGAATGCCGCTAACCTGGATTATGCAAAGAGCAAAAAATCAATCATTTAGAGTGGGTGCCGACCGCCGGATCACATGACAGGGGATCGCAGTTTCACTATGGTCACCGGCGTGTCGTGCTCCCGCTTACCGGCTCGAGGAAGGTCCCTTGTGCCCCTTGAACAGGGGCTGCGTTTCAAGCAGGGGAGTAATACGTTCAGCAGGCATGGAACGGAAGTAATAAAACCCCTGCACCAGATCGACATTGAGCTCGTTGACCAGCTCAAGCTGCTCACTGGTTTCTACGCCTTCAGCAATGACTTCAAGGCCCAGTCGATGGCCAATAAACACGATACCCGCGAGAATGGCGCGATCCTGCAGATTGTCGGGCGCATCCACCACAAAGGTGCGATCAATCTTGAGTGAGGTAACGGGAAACTGCTTGAGATAGGCCAGTGACGAGTAACCGGTCCCGAAATCATCGATGGCGATCTTCATGCCGCGATGGTAAAGCGTCTGCAGATAGGCTTTCACTGTCTCATCGGCGCGCACCAGCACGTTTTCGGTAATTTCGATGCCGACATCGCGCATGGAAAGCTGATGACGCTGTATGGCTTTCTCGAGCTTCTCGAGCATGGCAGTAGAGCGAAGGTGTTCTCCCGACAGATTGAGATCCACGCGATATCCCGTAAGTCCCTGCGTCTTCCACACCGCCTGCTGAGTGCACAGGGCGTCAATGGACCAGCTTCCCAGACGCTCCATCAGTCCAAAGCGCTCGGCCAGCGGAATAAACTCGGCCGGCGAGACCATGCCGCCTCCAGCCGGAAACCAGCGCAGCAGTGCTTCCATGCTTTCAATTCGGCCGCTGCGCGAGATCTGAGGCTGGAAATGAAGGGCAAGCTCATCCTGATCGATGGCGTTTTCCAGTCGCTTGAGCAGCTCATGCTGATGGATCAGATCGCGATGAAATTCATGGCTGAAGATCTGAAACCGGCTTTCACCCGGCGTTCTGGCGCGGTTGCGCGCCACATTGGCGGCATGAACGAGTGACCGGGCATCCTCACCGTTGTCGGGAAAGAGGCTGATGCCCTGACTGATCCTGATGCGATGAGGTTTGCCTGCCAGCGTGAAAGGCATTTCAAACATGCTGTTAATGCGATCGATCAATTGCAGGGCATGGCGCCGCGAATCCAGCTGCGTACACGCCATGACAAATTCATCATTACCAAAGCGTGCCAGAAGATCAGAGGTATAGCAGTACTGCGACAGCCGCTCGGCCACCAGGGTCAGCAAATGATTACCCTGCTCGTAACCCAGGGTGTCATTGATGTCGGAAAACTTCTCGATATCGATGAAAAAGACCGCCAGCGGCGCCGACTGGCGATCTTCAAGCAGGCGGTCAAGCTCGGCAATGAAGGCATCGCGATTGGGCAAAAGCGTCAGCGGATCATAGCGCTGGATAAACTCCAGATCGCGATGGGCCTGTTTTTGAACCGACAGATCAACATCGACGCAGAACATCAGCGGATTGTCAGTGTGCTGCCCGAGCATGACATGGTGAGAAAACACTGCGACGTGGCGCCCGGACTTGTGCAACAACTCTATCTCGCTGGCCGGGATTTCAACGCCTTCGTTGATCCACGCCTGATGAGCGCGCACGACCGACTCACGCATGTCTTTGGGAATGATCAGCTCTTCAAACCGGCAGCCCATCACTTCGCCGGGCATATAGCCATAAAGCTGTGTGCTTGCGGCATTCCAGTAAATGACACGCCTTTGTCGATCATAGCCCTGCACGGCCACTCGCGGCAGACTCTCGAGCAGCGCCCGAAAACGCTGCTCGCTTCGGTCGTAACGCAGACGTTCGTGGCTGCCGAGATGGTTGGCCGGATGATGAAGCCGCCGATAGAGCTGGCGATTGCGCTGACGGCAGCGATGCCAGGCCAGCAGCACCATCACCAGCGCCACGGATAAAAATAGAACGATCAGATGATGGGCACTCATAAAAGCCATGATAGCCAGCGCCAGTATCAGAGCCATGCCCAGGGCAGAGCCGTAGCGCGGGGACCTGTGAGAAATGCGCATCTCCAATTAATCCTGATCTGACCGGTCAGACGGTCGGCTGGTCAAAAATGCTGGTGTCTGTCGTCAGCATAACAGCTTACGCCATGTCACAAGGAACAATTCAGCTATTACCAGCGTGCAGAAATTGTCGCAGTTTCACGCACGCAAGCGTCCCCCGGTCATTCTTCCCCTTCTGAAAGCCCATAACATTTATGTGTCGGGTGTCGGCAAATGCCGACACCCGACAAAAATCCTTATCCTTTCAGGAGTCAAAAGATGACCACGACCAACGCTCAATCCTGGTGGCAGCACAACGTCCCCACCGCGCTTGCCGAAAAGGACTGGTGCTTTACCCATGTTCGCGATCGTATCGATCTGGCAGCATGGCAGGCCTTTACCCGCAATGTGCCGCGCGACCCTTACGTCGAGCGCCGCTGGAAACGCATGTCCTGGCTCGCGCTGGACGAACAGGGAAAGATGAAGAGTCTGGGCGAATGCCCCATGGCGCAGGGCGGTCAGTACAACGATGCCGACAGCATGGCAGACAAGTTGCGCTGGTATCCGGCACTGGAGCAGGACTTTCTCGACCGTCCCGACGTACGCGCCTTTGTGGAATCCTGGGCCGGCCTCTGGGGGCTCGATGCCAACGAGCCGATCCTGATGCAGATTACCGGTGTCCGCGGCTCGGGTGAACTGGACCCGCTACAGGGTCAGGGTATCCATGCCGATGGCTGCCGCTATCTGAGCATCATGGTGCTGGACCGTAACAACGTCAGTGGCGCCGAAAGCGTTCTCTACGCCGACCGCGCGGGGCAGGAACAGGTGGCTGATCAGGTCATGGAGCCGGGCGATGTGCTTCACCTGCGTGACGACCGCCTCTTTCACGGCGCGAAGCCGCTGCGTCAGGAAGATGCCAACCAGCCCTACGAGCGATTCATCATTATCATCAACGCAAGCTTTGTGGATGGTTTTCAAAATCGCATGCTGCGTCGCTATTTCCCGGAAGCCGTCATTCACGAACACATTGCCTGATATGTCAGGCAGCTCTGTGTCTTCAATCATTCATCTTCAATCATGAGGGAGCCGCCGGCCGACACATGTCGGCCGGCACCTGATCATAAAAGTGTCTCCAGAGGATCATGACCGACAGATGATGGCGTTCTCCCCCATCGCCGCTATCACCTGACGCCTGTGGCAATCAGGCGCGTGATCATTGACCATGCCCGTTGCCTGCATCCAGGCATGGACGATGGTGGGGCCTGCAAACCTGAACCCTCTTGCCTTGAGCGCTTTTGAAAACGCAGCCGACAGTGGCGTTTGCGTCGGCACCGGCGGAGCATTCTGAATCGGTCGGGAATCCACCATCGACCAGCAGAATCCGGCAAATTCCTCCCCACGTTCGTGCATACGCAAAAAGGCCCGGGCGTTACCGATGGTCGCCTCGATCTTGGCCCGCGAGCGAATGATGCCGGCATTGCCGAGCAGCCGCTCGATATCCCGCTCGGTGAAACGGGCCACCCGCTCGGGGTCAAATCCCTCGAAGGCCTCGCGAAAGGCGTCACGCTTTTTCAGTACGGTCAACCAGGATAGACCAGCCTGAAACCCGTCAAGCATCAGCTTCTCCCAGAGCGCCTGCCCGTCCGGTTCCGGCACGCCCCATTCATGATCATGATAGTGCGCCAGCAGCACATGCCCCTGCGCCCACTGGCAACGAATCGGCGACACGGCGTTCGTCATGAATCATCTCCAGGCCAACATATGGATATTTCGCGCTATCTGCCGCCAATCACCTGACACGGGCGCCGTTATGTCCCTACCTTGAAGGTTCGCTTTATTACTCGCCCAAAAGGTACAGCCCATGACGCCCATCATGCACACGATTGTGGTCGGCATCCTCAGCTATCTGACCCTGATCATTGTCCTTCGTATTTCAGGCAAGCGTACCCTGTCGAAATGGAATGCATTTGATTTCGTGGTTACCATTGCGCTGGGATCGATTCTGGCCACGTCGCTGACCTCCACCGAGGTCACCCTTGCCCAGAGCGTGACAGCTTTTGTGGTCATCATTGCTCTGCAGTTCGTGATCACCTTTACCTCGGTGCGCTCGCGGGGGGTGCTCAAGCTGATCAAGTCGCAACCTACGCTGCTGCTTTACAAGGGCGAGTATTGCCATGACGCCATGACGCGCGAACGCGTGGTCAGGGCGGAAGTTCTTGCCGCTGCCCGTGAAAAGGGCATGGTGGACATCGAGCAGGTTCATGCCGTTGTCCTGGAAACCGACGGCGCCTTTAGCGTTATCGGCCAGGCCGGCGAACACGATTCGGCACTGGAGGGCGTCGAGGGCGTGCCCGGTCGATAATCCGAAAATGGCCTGCCTCAGGGGCTCTGATCGGGCCATGGTCGGCGCTGATATGGCGACATCATGAGAATGTCGCTCCGGCGCCAGCCCATGAACCTCTTGGTATCCGCCCATGCCTGCACTGCGTCGCGCACTTGCTGCCCCACTGGTGATCTGCTGTCTGGCGTTTGCCGGTCCGACCTCGGCGCAAACCTTCACCTGGTGGGACGACGCTCGCGAGATGGCCGTTACCCAGTCAAGCGCCGAGCTGGTTAAAGAAGTTCGTCAGCGTACGGGCATGGCGCAGCTTCAATATGTCAATCGGATCATCAACAACGCGGCGCGCCAGCGGGAAGAAAAGACCGACATCTGGAAAGGATTTGACCGCCTGACGCGAGATGGATACGGCGACTGCGAGGACTTTGCCATCGCCAAATACCAGATACTGCGAGCGGCCGGCGTATCGGCAGACAGGCTGGATTTTCTGGCCGCAAGGGACACGCTGACACCGACCTATCACGCCGTTTTACGCTATCAGCGGGATGACGGCAGCCATCTGGTACTCGACAATCTGACGCCCCTGATCCTGCCCGAAACCCAGCGCACGGATCTCACGCCGATCGTCACTTTCGATGAACAACACAGCGCGCTATGGAAGAATCATCGCTTCGTACCGGTTGATCCTTCCAGGGTCACGCTGGGAGGCAAGCTTTTAAGCGAGCGCATGTCGAATCTGATGCACTACTGATTACCGCGCCCTTCAGGCCGCCAATGCCTCCGTCAGATAGTGGCGAAGGGACGCATTCTTGAACTGACACTTCAGATACCAGAGCTGTCGGCTGGTCATGGCCTTCGGTCGCATCATGTAGAGCACTTCCGCCATAGTGGGGACAAAGGGCTTCAACAGCAGGGCCATGCCGGCCTCTTCCGGCGTCCGATTGCCCTTGAGACTGTTGCAGCGCTGACAGCAGGCGACAGCATTGAGCATCGAGAGCTGTCCACCGCGCGAGCGAGGCAGGATATGATCGATCGTCAGAGCCTGACGCGTTACCGGTACACCGCAGTAGGCGCAGCACAGGCCCTCGCGATACTTGCACAGCACGCGGTTAAAGCCGGTATGCTCAAACGCCAGCATGGCGTTGACGGGAGGCGACACACCGATCACTTCGGGAATGTCGATAAAGGACTGCTGCCCGGTCAGCGAGCTGGTGCCCCCATGCAGCCGATAGGCCGCCTCGCCATCCGACCAGACCACACCGCCCTCACTGGCACGTGACATCAATACCGCAGCCTCTTCGAGCGTCAACCAGTCGATCGGAATACCGGAAGCATGAAGGCGTAACACCATGGGTTGGCGCATAACACGAAACTCCCCACGAGTCGAGACGATACCCACGATCCTACACCACTATGTCACTGACGTGACAATCCCTTCATGAGTCTCTCTTCGTTGGCCACATACCTGTCGTGACAACGGCCAAAAACCAGACCGGTTGACAATCAGATGTTCCATATATAGAACGTTTCATATATGGAACAATTGAGCAGATTAAATGAATGACGCATCCACCAGACGACTCGGAGAGCGTATCGCCCTGTTGCGCCGGCACAGGGCATGGTCGCTAAGCTTTCTGGCCGAGCAGGCAGGCATCGCCAAGTCGAGCCTGTCACGTATTGAGCAGGGAATGGGCAATCCAACGCTGGATACGCTCTGGCGTCTGGCCCTGCAGCTGGAAATTCCCTTCAGCGCTCTGATGGCGTCCACCCAGAGCACCGTCACGGAGGCCGATATTTCGGTAGCCCTGCTCGATCGTCATCACACCCCACAGCCCGTGGATATTTATCTGATGACGCTGGCACCGAAGGCACAGCGACGCGCCACGGCCCATGCCGCCGGCACGCGTGAAACGCTTCAGGTCATTGCCGGCAATCTCCGAGCCGGCACGGAAAACGATCTCGCCACGCTTGAAGTGCAGGACGTGCACCGATTCCCGGCCGATCAGCCGCATGCCTATCTGGCCGGAGCACAGGGCGCCACGGCGTTGATTACCATCTTCTACCCCGATGAGACGATGTCGTGAACGGTCCGGTCTGGCGCCTGGGCGCTCGCGAAGCCTTGCCGCTATTGAGCGGTTATCTCCCGGTCGCCCTCTCTTTCGGGCTGATTGCCGGTCAGGCCGGATTCAGCGCCTTTGAGGCCACGGCGCTGTCGCTGCTGATTTACGCCGGCGCCTCGCAGTTTCTGTTTGTAGGCATGGTGGCAGGCGGGGCGCCGCCATGGCTGACCGTGCTCATGACGCTTTTGATCAATGCCCGCCATGTAGTTTATTCCGCCTCGCTGGCCCCTTGGCTGTCAGGGAGTCGACGCTGGCCATGGTTGATGCACGGTCTGACAGATCAGGTCTTCGCCCTGGCGCATTACCGCCTGCCCCTGCTTGCCGAACAGGACCGCATGAGCTGGTTTACCAGTACCGCCCTGATCGCCTGGCTCGGCTGGGCAGGCGGCACGCTGATCGGCAGTCTTGTAGGTGAGCAGATCATTGATCGATGGCCGCTGCTGGCCGATGCCCTCTCTTTTGCCCTGCCGGCGCTGTTTCTGGTACTGCTGGCCCCGGGGTGTACTTCCGTTCGTCGCGGCGCGGCAATAGTAGCAAGCACTCTTGCCGCCCTGATACTTGCTCTTGCGGACATGAGCAGCATCGCAGTTCCCCTGGCGGCGGCTATCGGTGCGCTGTGCTTCTATCTGCTGCCTGAAACCACGGGAGAAAGGCGATCATGAAGAGCGACATCTGGCTGGCGGCCGGTGCAGCGGCCGTAGGAACGCTGCTGATTCGAATGCTGCCGCTTTACTGGATACAGCGGCGATGGCAGCGTGCGGAAGGAAAAGAAACGATAATGCCGTCATGGCCCGGAGTACTGGCGCCACTGATGATTGCAGCGCTGCTGGGCATATCGATGGTGCCGCAGAATACTGGTACAGAGGGTTGGAGCGCCACGATGATGGGAAGTCTCGTGACGCTTTTGATCTGGCACAGAACGCGAACGCTCGGCCTACCGGTCGCTTTCGGTGTCGCGGCCTACGCTCTGGTGCGGATGGGCGGGTCATGACGTCTTTATCGTGACCCGCCCATGGCTCAGCATTCGATGGCGTTAACAGCCAGACCGTAGTTGACGGCCAGACCGCCCAGCGAGGTTTCCTTGTACTTGCTCTGCATATCACGACCGGTATCACGCATGGTACGGATGGCATGATCCAGCGAGATAAAGTGAGTGCCGTCGCCGTTAAGTGCAAACTGCGCTGCGTTGATCGCCTTGACCGAAGCGATGGCATTGCGCTCGATGCAGGGCACCTGCACCAGGCCTCCGACCGGATCACAGGTCAGCCCCAGGTTGTGCTCCAGACCGATTTCGGCGGCATTTTCCACCTGCTCGGGCGTACCGCCCATAACCTGACACAGACCGGCAGCAGCCATGGCGCAGGCCGAACCTACTTCCCCCTGACACCCTACTTCGGCCCCTGAAATCGAGGCGTTTTTCTTGCACAGGATGCCGATGGCGCCTGCCGTCAGCAAAAAATCCACCACGCCGCGCTCACAGGCCGTCTCCTCGAACTTCATCCAGTAGCCCAGTACGGCCGGAATGATGCCAGCAGCGCCGTTGGTCGGCGCAGTGACCATACGCCCACCGGCAGCGTTCTCCTCGTTCACCGCCAGCGCGAACAGGTTGACCCAGTCCATCGCCGAGAAGGTGGTGGCAATCAGATTCTGTTCAGCACGTTCCAGACGCGCCAGTAGCCCTGCAGCGCGGCGTTTCACGTTCAAGCCGCCGGGCAGTACGCCGTTCTGCTCAAGCCCCTTGGAGATACAGGCCTGCATGGCCTGCCAGATATTGAAGAGTTCCTGGCGCACCTCTTCCTCACTGCGCCAGGACAGCTCATTGGCCATCATGACCTCAGGGATGCTCATGTTTTCGCGCTTGCAGATCGCAAGCAGCGCATCGGCGCTATCAAAATCATATGGCAGCGTGACGCTCGGTTCGGCGTCGTCGTTTTCCTCATCAGCGCCGTTGATGACAAAACCACCGCCGACCGAATACCAGGTCTGCGTCATGTTGGTGCCGTCCCTGAGGGTAGCGACCAGCGTCATGGCGTTGGGGTGACGCGGCAGCGGCTCGTTGGACCAGTAGAAATCCCGCTCCCACAGAAACGGGACGCTGACTCGCCCACCCAGACGCAACACCTGTGACTCCAGCAGCTCATCGATGGCCGGCGCAATGATGTCGGGGTCGATCGTGGCCGGCAGCTCTCCCATTAACCCCATGATGACGGCACGGTCGGTACCGTGGCCAACACCGGTGGCCGACAGAGAGCCGTGAAGGTGAATCTCGATACCGGTCACCCGCGAGGTATCCTGTCGGCTATCCAGCGCATCCAGAAAGAATCTGGCCGCGCGCATGGGTCCTACCGTGTGAGAGCTGGAAGGGCCAATGCCGATATTGAACAATTCGAAGACGCTGATAGGCATGCTGTCACCTCAAGATCGGTGTAAGGAGCGCTAAACCGTCAGTGGCTTTATGCGCGATGCGCTCAGCATGTATTGCATGAGACCGCCTTTCAAAGCATAAATAGGCAACCAGGGTTTAGTAGAGCTAAACCATTACATGTATTGCCCGATGATCGGGCTATCGCTGATGTTGGGTTATTCATGCCTTCAGCCACCACTTCCATGCACGCCGGCCTGCATGTCTTTGCCTGCGCGGCGCGTAACCTTTCCTTTACGCGTGCCGCAGGCGAGCTCAATGTCACCACCGGCGCGGTCAGCCAGCAGATTCGCATGCTCGAGGAGCGCCTCGGCTTTCGACTCTTCCATCGCCATCCACGCAGGCTATCACTGACGGCAGAAGGGGAACGACTGGCCGAGGCAGTTCTGTCTGCCCATGGGCGCATCGACCAGGAACTCAAGCGCCTCTCGCGTGGCTTGATGAGCGGCGAGCTGGTACTGCGCTGCGTGCCGTCGTTTCTGACCCGCTGGCTGATGCCTCGCCTGCCGCGTCTGCAGGCGCAGCTGCCGGCGCTGGACATCTATCTTCACGCCGAAGACAGCGACCGCGCCCTGACGGAGGAGAACTTCGATCTGGCCATTGATCTGGGCGATGACCACTATCCGGGCATGGCCTCCACGCTGCTCATGGAAGAGGTGATCTTTCCGGTGTGCGCACCGTCCCTTTTCAGCCATCGCCCGGCGCTGAATCACCCCGACCGGCTCGCCCACTATCCGCTTTTACATGATGTGACAGCATGGCGCGGCAGCAGCCCGCATGGCGAGTGGCATCACTATCTGTCGGCCATCAGCGCTGACACCGATGGCATCCAGCGCGGCTACAGCTTCAACCGCCATGACCTGACCATGGAGGCCGCCCGTGCCGGGATGGGCATCGCCATCGCGCGCCAGACGCTGCTGCGCGACGAACTCAGCAGCGGTGAACTGGTTGCCCCTCTCGCCCAGCGGGTCAATACGGGGCGTCATTACGCGATCGTGCATGCCTTCGGTGCGCTGGATGATCCACGAATTCGTGCCGTTCATGACTGGATCTGTGCCGAGGCCAGACGCGCTCCCCTTCCCTGAGCCTTGAGGCGGTAATCCACGCATAAAAAACGCCCGCTCCGTGACCGGAGCGGGCGCTGATACGAACAACGGCAATCCTTTATTCGTCGATAAAAGAGCGCAGCGACTCGGAGCGCGAGGGGTGACGCAGCTTGCGCAGCGCCTTGGCCTCGATCTGACGGATACGCTCGCGGGTCACATCAAACTGTTTACCCACTTCCTCGAGCGTGTGGTCCGTATTCATGTCGATGCCGAAACGCATGCGCAGCACTTTCGCCTCGCGGGCCGTCAGACCGCCCAGCACGTTGCGTGTGGCTTCGATAAGCCCTTCGCCGGTCGCAGAATCGATCGGGGATACCATGGTGGAATCTTCGATGAAATCACCCAGATGCGAGTCGTCGTCATCACCGATGGGCGTTTCCATCGAGATCGGCTCCTTGGCGATCTTGAGCACCTTGCGAACCTTGTCTTCCGGCATTTCGAGACGCTCACCCAGCTCTTCAGGCGTTGGCTCGCGGCCCATCTCCTGAAGCATCTGGCGCGATACGCGGTTGAGCTTGTTGATCGTCTCGATCATGTGGACCGGGATACGAATGGTGCGTGCCTGGTCGGCAATCGAACGGGTAATGGCCTGACGAATCCACCAAGTGGCATAGGTCGAGAACTTGTAGCCGCGACGATACTCGAACTTGTCGACCGCCTTCATCAGGCCGATGTTGCCTTCCTGAATCAGGTCAAGGAACTGCAGGCCACGGTTGGTGTACTTCTTGGCAATCGAGATGACCAGTCGAAGGTTGGCTTCCACCATCTCCTTCTTGGCACGACGCGCCTTCGCTTCACCGATCGACAGGCGACGGTTGATGTCCTTGAGCTCGGACACCGGAAGCATGGCCAGCTCTTCCTCAAAGGCAATCTTGCGCTGGGCGCGCTCGATATCGGAGCGCAGCGGCTCGACATTGCCGGCATGCTTGCTGTTGCGCTCGATGAAATCATCGATCCAGGTCGTGTCGGATTCACGCCCCGGAAAAGAAGCGATGAAGGTCTTGCGAGGCACCTTGCCGCGCTTGACGCACAGCTGCATGATGGTCTTTTCCTGCTCGCGGATCTGCCCCACGCTCAGGCGCAGCTGACCGACCAGTCGCTCGAAATGGCGCGGTACCAGCTTGATCGGCGAGAACAGCTCTGCCAGACGCGCCTGCTCGGCACGCGCCTCGGAAGACGTCAGACCGTGTGCTTCGATGGCCGCCTTCGCTTTTTCATTCTGCTCGCGAATCTGCTCAAAGCGTACGCGGGCCAGCTCCGGATCAGGACCGCCTTCGGAGGCCGTATCGTCCTCGTCATCGCTGTCGTCATCGTCGCTGTCGTCATCGCTGTCGCTGTCATCGGCGTCATCAGCAGCGATTTCGGGCATGGGCTCTTCGACCTCGGCCACACCCGGAACGCCTTCATCAGGGTCAATGAAGCCGGAGAACAGATCAGACAGGCGACCCGGTGCCTCTTCATCCTGAGTGCCATCGTAGGCTTCAAGGATCGAATCGACAGCGCCCGGCAGGCTTGCCAGCGCCGACATGACTTCGCGGGTACCCTCTTCGATACGCTTGGCGATCTCGATCTCGCCTTCACGCGTCAGAAGCTCGACGGTTCCCATTTCACGCATGTACATGCGCACCGGATCAGTCGTGCGGCCAACGTCACTTTCGACAGCCGCCAGCGCTGCAACAGCTTCTTCGGCGGCCGATTCGTCAGCAGACTGATCCGACATCATCAGCGTGTCTTCATCGGGTGCTTCTTCAACGACATTGATGCCCATGTCGTTGATCATGCCGATGATGTCTTCTACCTGATCGGGATCTGCAATATCCTCAGGCAGATGGTCGTTGACCTCGGCGTAGGTAAGAAACCCCTGTTCCTTGCCTCGCGCGATCAACTCCTTCAGACGTGACTGCGGTGTATTTCCAGCCATAGAAACCTATCTCGAAGAAGAATGAAGCGCCTGGATCGTGCCGCAAGGCACGCCAGACAATCCAGTATAGACCAGCAGGGAGCCGACAGCAGAAGACTGACGCTTCTCACCAATCCTGTAAGTTGATTCAGATACCCAATGCGCATGGCATCTGTTGATTATCCCCTTAGATAAGGGGGGCAAACGCCTGTTTCAACCCCGTTACGAGGGCTCAGCGCTTGAGCTCACAGATCAGCTGCCACAGCCGCCCTGCTTCCTCGCGAGTGAGCTTTTCACCGCTGCGCTCTCTGTCCTGCAGCGCCTTGAGCTCGCGCTCGGGGCTCGAGCGCTGGCGCTGCTGCTCGAAATGCGCCACCAGTACTTCGATCTCCCGATGGCGCAACGGCCCGGGGATCAGGGGCTCACGCTGCAGCAGGGCCAGCAACCGATTGCCGTGACTGCTGCCGTGAAAATGCGCCAGCAGCACCTGCGAAGAGCGATAACCACCGGCACGAATCAGCCTGACCACCTCCCCAAGAAGCTGGCCATCCTCGTCATCGGGGCACCACGCCTCGCCCTGCGGCAGTGCTTCCACCAGTGACGGGGAATGCACCACCAGATGCAGGATGCGACCGCTGATGCTCAGAGTCGTCGATCCCTGCCGGCGATAGGATGACGTCTGCGTGGCCGGCCTGTCCTGCTGTCCGACCTCATTAACCGAATCTTGTTGCGACACCGCCTGCGAGGTTGCTGCAGCCGGGGACGTACCGCGTTCGGCAAGCTCTTCGAGCGTACCGCGCTCAAGCCCCGTGCGCTCGCTGAGCTCACGCATCAAAAGCGATTTCAAAAGCCCCTGCGGCAAACGCCTGATGCCCTCAAGAACGGCACTGGCAAAGCGCTCGCGATCCTCGATACGACGCAGATCACGCCCTTCACCGGCATGATCAAAAAGATACTCGGTCAGCGAACCGGCACGCACGATGCGCTGCTCAAAGGCCTCACGACCCTCCTGACGAATCAGCGAATCCGGATCCTCACCTTCCGGCAGAAACAGGAACCGCGCCTGTCGCCCGTCAATCATCAACGGTAGTACCGTGTTCAGGGCGCGATGAGCGGCCTGGCGGCCGGCATTGTCGCCGTCGAAACAGAACACGACCTCATCAACCAGTCGAAACAGTCGTCTGAGGTGCTCATCCGTAGTGGCCGTACCCAGCGTTGCCACGGCGTAGTCGACACCATGCTGGGCCAGCGCCACCACGTCCATGTACCCTTCCACGATGAGCATGCGCTCGGGCCGGCGGGACTGCGTTCGGGTCTCGTAAAGACCGTAGAGCTCTCGACCCTTGTGAAAGACCGGCGATTCCGGCGAGTTGAGATACTTGGGTTTTTCATCCCCCAGCACTCGGCCCCCGAAACCAATGGTTCGCCCCTTCCAGTCGCGGATAGGAAAAATGACGCGGTCACGAAAGCGGTCCCAGCTCCGCCCCGTCTCCTCCTTGCGCACCAGCAGGCCGTATTCAACCTGAACGTTTTCATCCACGCCCCTGTCGCTCAGATGACGCTTGAGTGCGTCCCAACCCGCGGGCGCATAGCCAATGGCATAGCGACTGACGATGTCCTCACTCAAACCACGACGCGCCAGATACTCGTGCGCCTGCTGCGCCGCCGAAGACGCCAGCTGCTGCTGATAGAAACGCGTTCCCATCTCCAGCAGATTGACGCCCTCTTCCTGACGTTTCGCCTCCACGCGCGCCTGTTGACGCTGCTCGTCGCTCTCTCCTTCCCGCGGTACTTCCATGCCGGCACGACCGGCGAGCGCCTCGATCGCCTCGGGAAAGTTCAGACGATCAAACTCCATGATAAAGCGCAGGGCGTTGCCGCTCGCACCACATCCGAAGCAGTGATAAAACTGCTTATCGGCACTGACGGTAAAGGAAGGAGACTTTTCCTGATGAAATGGACAAAGCGCAGAGTGGTTGCGCCCGGTCTTCTTGAGCTGCACACGAGAACCAATGACATCGACGATATCCGTTCGCGCCAGTAGATCATCGATAAATCGTTGAGGAATTCTGCCGGCCATGATGTCCTGCACCACCTCAAGAGTCAGGGGTCACGCCTGCTACAGTGCGGCCACTTCGTTACGGGAAGGCCTGATGTATCAGGTGCTCGTGTTGCCTCGTCGGTAATGATATCAGCAACTGCCATGCTGTCAGCAGCGCCCGATCCATCACCCTGCATAAAAACGAACGGCCGCCATTGGCGGCCGTTCGGCATCCCGCTGAAGCGTTGGGCATACGCTCAGGTACGGATCAATACAACCGTTCGAAGCGCTTGCGCTCGCGCTGCAGTTTCTTGGCATGACGCTTGACAGCTGCTGCTGCCTTGCGCTTGCGCTCGGCCGTGGGCTTTTCGTAATTCTCACGACGACGGACTTCGGAGAGCACGCCAGCCTTTTCACAGGAGCGCTTGAAACGACGCAGAGCGACGTCGAACGGTTCGTTGTCACGTACTTTGACGGAAGGCATTAAGCAATCACCACCTTAAGGAGATCAATGAGGTTTGAATGTGCTCAATGCCGTCGATGCGGCACTTGACCGGTCATGACCCGATTATCACGGATCAACGGAAGGCGCCGCGATCAGCGGCCAGAAGCACAGCCCGGTATTACAGGGTCACGCATTATAAACGTCGCAACGCCGGTTTGCAAAGCGCCTGACGCGAGAGGCACAAACGGGTAAACTTGCCGCCCTGGCGGCAACGATGACGTGTCGCAAAGTCATAACGTGTTGCACAGTCATACCCACCTTGATCGACGCCCTTACTGGAATCAGGACACATCATGCGCGTACTGGGGATCGAAACGTCCTGTGATGAAACGGGAATCGCCCTGTTTGACAGCGAACAGGGGCTTTTGGCCGACGCCCTGTTCAGCCAGGTCGAGATGCATATCGAACACGGCGGCGTGGTGCCGGAGCTGGCCTCGCGCGATCACGTCCGCCGCCTGCTGCCGCTTGTCGATCAGGTGCTGGCAGAGGCGGACCTGAGCGCCCGGGATGTCGATGCCATTGCCTATACGGCCGGCCCAGGGCTGGTCGGCGCGCTGATGGTCGGCGCGGCCACCGCGCATGGGCTGGCCTGGGCCTGGCAGGTCCCGGTACTGGGCGTGCATCACATGGAAGGTCACCTGCTGGCGCCCATGCTGGAAGAGGAACGTCCCGAATTTCCCTTTGCGGCGCTGCTGGTCTCCGGTGGTCACACCCAGCTGGTGGCCGTGCACGCGCTGGGGCACTACGAGCTGCTGGGCGAATCCGTGGACGACGCGGCCGGCGAGGCCTTTGACAAGGCCGCCCGCATGCTCTCGCTGCCCTACCCCGGCGGCCCTCACATTGCCCGTCTGGCCGAGCAGGGCAATCCCGATCGCTTTCGCTTTCCAAGACCCATGACGGACCGACCCGGGCTGGATTTCAGCTTTTCCGGTCTGAAAACCCACACACTGACTACCATCAGGGCGCTTGAAGCTCAAAACGCGCTTGATGACCAGACGCGGGCTGATGTGGCTCGCGCCTTCGAGGACGCCGTTGCCGATACGCTGGTCATCAAGTGCCGACGCGCGCTGGATCAGACCGGACTCAAGCGCCTGGTGGTGGCCGGCGGCGTCAGTGCCAATCAGCGCCTTCGCCAGCGTCTGGATGCCGCGCTTGAAAAAAGAGGCGCGCGCGCCTTCTATCCCAGAGGACGCTTTTGCACCGACAACGGCGCCATGATCGCCTATGTCGGTACCCAGCGCCTGATGGCCGGTGAGCGCGACGGACAGGCCATGCTGGCCACGCCGCGCTGGCCCCTCTCGGAGCTGACACCGCCCGCCCGGCGGCAGGATTGACCCCGACAACCCATGACAGGAGTAACGCCATGGACATGGTGCTGATCGAAGAGCTGGCGCTGGAAGCCGTCATCGGCGTGTATGAATGGGAAAAGCGCATTCACCAGCGTCTTTTGCTGACCCTGGAGCTGGGCTGTGACATCGCACGCGCCGCACAGGACGACGATCTGGGCGCCACGCTGGATTATGCCGCCATCAGCCAGCGCCTTCAGGCCTATTGCCTCGAGCATCAATTCGAGCTGGTGGAGACTTTCGCCGAGCGCATCGCTGCCCTGCTTCGTGAGGAGTTCGGCATCGCCTGGCTGCGGCTCACGCTGAAAAAGCCCGGCGCAGTGGCAGACGCCGCCTTCGTGGGGGTAAGAATCGAGCGCGGCGAGTACCGCAGCTGACATGGCTTTCGTACTGTTCAGTCTGGGCAGCAACGCCCATCGCCATCAACGCATCGAGGCGGCTCTGACGGCTCTGCATGACGCCTTTGGGGAGCTGCTGATCTCGCGGGTCTTTGAAAGCCACCCGGTCGGCTTTGACAGCCCGTGCAACTTCTATAACCTGGTGGTGGGCGCATCATGCCCCTGGCCGGTGGCCCGTCTCAATCAATGGTGCAAGCAGGTCGAGCGCGACAACGGCCGTGATCACAGCGCTCCGAAGTTCAGCTCACGGGCGCTGGATATCGACATCCTGTGTGTCGATGATCTTACCGGCTGTGTTGACGGCGTCAGCCTGCCGCGCGAGGAGATCGCCTATAACGCCTTCGTGCTGCGCCCGCTGGCCGAGAGTTTCGGTGATTATCGCCACCCCGGGACAAACAAGAGCTACCGGGAGCTCTGGGAGACCTTCGATGTCGACTCGCAGACGCTCTGGCCGGTCACCTTTGACTGGCAGGGCCAGCGAATTTCGACCAACGCGCCTTTTCAGACCGCTACGCTGACGCCAGCGCGCATTCGATAGCGCGACGACGTTCGACATCGATCATGCGGCCCAGTTCTGCCCCCTGATATCCCTGCGCCATGAGCGACCGAGGAGATACCTGCCGCGCCTGGTCAAGGGCCTTCGCCAGCGCCGATACCGGCAGATTAAAGTCACCGATGGCGAGCATATCGAGCACCTCATCAATGCGCGACTGGCGCCGCCAGGCATCCATGCCCTGCGCCCAGGCCAATACCTGATCAGCATTCGGGGAGGATGGCAGCATTGCCTGGCTGCGCACGACCATCAGCGCCCGATCACGCCATTCACCGGGCACCCGGTAGCGCTCACACAGCGCGGTCAGCGCCTCCTGTGACAGATCGGCTGTCAATAGCGCCCAGCGGGTCATGGGATCCGTAGCGACGTTCATCCGCGCCAGACCGGCCGCCAGCACCTCATCGATCGCCGGCATCAGAACGCCCAGCGCCCCGCACTGTTGCAACAGCTCGAAAAAGGCTGCCGGATCGGGTTCTCCCAGCGTCCGTTCGATCTCCTGCCAGACCCGCTCGGCCACCAGATACGCAACTTCGCCTGCCGCCACCATGCGCGTCATCAGCGTCATGGTGTCATCGGCCACCGTGAAACCGCGTGGACGCAGACGCGCCAGAAAGCGCCCGGTCCGCAGGATACGCAGCGGATCCTCCACAAAGGCATCGGAAACGTGTCGCAGCGTACCGCTGCGACAATCCTCGACACCTCGAAAGGGATCCACCCGCCGGCCCGTGCTGTCCTGCGCCATGGCATTGATGGTCAGGTCGCGGCGCGCCAGATCCTCCTCCAGCGTCACTTCCGGCGCGGCATGCACTTCAAAACCGGTATAGCCGTGGCCGGACTTGCGCTCGGTGCGTGCCAGCGCGTATTCCTCGTGAGTCCGGGGGTGGAGAAAGACCGGAAAATCGCGCCCGACCGGGCGAAACCCGCGCCGGCGCATCTCCTGGCTGGTGGTCCCCACGATCACCCAGTCGCGGTCATCGTGACCAATTCCCAACAGGTCATCGCGCACGGCACCGCCAACGCAGTAGACCTCAAGCCCCTTCAGCGCCTGATCGAGTTCAAAGCGGATCACTGCGGCGCCTGCCCCTCATCACGCACCACCTGCTCGGGATGATGGTGCTGCCAGTGAGTGAAGCCACCATCAAGGCTATAAACCCTGTCATAGCCCTGCCCAGCCAGCCATGCGGCCGCCTGCTGACTGGAATGACCGTGGTAGCAGACCACCACCACGGTACGCTTCTGCGGTGTCTGCTCGATAAAGCTGCCTACGCTTGTATTGTCCAGATGCCGGCTGCCCGGAATATGGCCCTGACTGAAACTCATGGGATCGCGGATATCCACCACTTCATGCACGGTGCCGCTTTCCCGCCACTGCTCCAGAGTGTCATGATCGAGATGATTAAAGGACATGGGACCTCTCGGGACGTGTATGTCACGTCGTTGCCGGTATTTATTCGCGCGGACGCGCCGCGACCGTAACGATCTGGTCGGTTTCAAGATTCATGGCCATCAGCGCCCCACCCCAGACGCAGCCGGCATCCAGCGACCGAACGTTGGCCAGTGCCCCCGGTGCCCGCCCTTCCAGCGCCGCCCAGTGCCCGAAGACAAGGCGCTCGGTATCCCCACGCTCAAAGCGGAACCAGGGCTTGAAACCATCAGGGGCACTGTCCAGCCCTTCCTTGGCACTGAAGTCAAGCCGGCCGTTCTCATCGATAAAGCGCATGCGGGTAAACACGTTGATGATGGCACGCAGACGGTCATTACCGCGCAGCGTCGGCTCAAAGCACGCCGGCTCATTGCCGTACATATGCGGCAGAAATTCGAAGAACTGCCTTGAGGAGAGCATGGCCTCACCCTCACGCGCATACTGCCTGGCACGCTCGATGGACCACTGCGGCAAAAGACCGGCATGGGTCATGACGCATTGATGCGTGCGGGATTCGACCATCAGCGGCTGACAGCGCAGCCACTCGAGCAGCACCTCACGGTCGGGCGCTTCGAGAATGTCGGTCAGCGTATCGGAAGGCTTGAGGCGCGCATGACCGAAGGCGACCGCCAGCAGGTGTAAATCGTGATTGCCCAGCACAACGCTTGCGTGCTCGCGCAGCTCGTAAACGCGGCGCAGCGTTTCAAGCGACTGTGGACCACGATTGATCAGATCGCCGGTCATCCATAAATGATCGCGCCCGGGAACAAAATCAATGGCCTCGAGCAGCGCCTCAAACTCATGGCCACAGCCATGTAAATCACCGATGGCCCAGATCGTCATTATCTACTCCGAAACCGTTGTTATGAGGATGAGCTCTACCCTGCCCAGAAAGCAGCACCTGACACATCAGTGCAGATGCAGCGGGCAAGCCAGCCTGAAAGGGGCAATCGCCACATCAAATGTCCTGCCCAGCGCTGGCGCCATGACGGTATAGCTGCCCTCCATCACCCCGACCTCGCTGTCGAGAATGGCACGGCTGCTGTAATTGAACGGCAGTCCCGGTGCAATCATGGGCTGTTTGCCCACGACCCCTTCGCCGCCTATTTCACGCACATCGCCGCTGCCCTGGGAGATGCGCCAGTAGCGTGCCAGAAGCTGAATGGAATAGTCCCATTGATTGCGAATGGCGACCCGATAGCCAAACACAAAACGCTGCCGGGCGGGATCAGACTCCTGGGGGAGATAGAAACTCTCTACATCGACCACGATGTTCCGGACAGGCTCGCTCATGGGGCGCTCTCGGACAGATGATTGGCGATGGTGACGAATTCACCGACGCTCAGCGTCTCCGGACGACGCGACGGTGCAATATCAAGCGATGTCAGCGCCTCGGCGCTCATGATGTCGCGCAGATTGTTGCGAAGCGTCTTGCGACGCTGGGAAAAGGCACGGCGTACCAGATCGGACAGCAACGCCTCATCGTGTGCCACGTGCGGGCGCGTCTGCCAGGGGATCAGCCGAACGATGCTGGAATCCACCTTCGGCTGGGGAATGAAGGCTTCAGGGGGCACATCAAAAAGCGCCTCGACCTGGCAATAGTAACGGGTCATGATCGACAGCCTGCCCCACTGCCCGGTGCCGGGTTCTGCCGCCAGACGGGCCACGACTTCCTTTTGCAGCATGAAATGCATGTCGCGCACCGCATTACCTGCACCGAGCAGATGAAAAATCAGCGGCGTGGAGATGTTATAGGGCAGATTGCCCACCACGCGAAGCGGCGGACCATCACCGCGCAAGGCACTGAAATCCAGCGCCAGCGCGTCACCTTCGATGATATGAAAGTCGGGATAGTTGAAAAAACGCGTTCGCAGGCCGGGAATCAGGTCGCGATCCAGCTCGACGGCCTCCAGCGCCCCATGCGCTTCCAGCAGCACCTCGGTCAGCGCCCCCTGCCCGGGCCCGATTTCGACCAGACGGTCATCCTTTTGCGGATGTATCGAGGCCACGATACGCTCGATGACGCCGTGGTCCTGGAGGAAGTTCTGCCCGAAGCGCTTGCGGGCGCGCATGGGGGCCGGTTGTCGTGACATGAAAATTCCTTGCGTAAAAAATGACAGCCTTCATCGACGAAAGGCCGCGAGGAGTACTCGCGGCCCGTCATCACCGTCGGCATCGAATGAAGATGTGGGCGGTTACGGCGTGGCGCCGCTGCCTTTCTCCAGTCGATTATCAATGTAGGCCGAAGCGCGAATTTCCTGCGTCCACGCCTCGAGTTCCTCGTTGACCTTGCGCTGGAAAAGCGTGCGACGGATCTGTTCACGCTGCTGCTCGGCATTGCCGCCGCCGCGTTTTTCCAGCAGGGTGATCAGATGGTAGCCGCTGGGGCTGCGGATGGGTTCGCTGACATCCCCCACGCTCATGCCGGGAACGACATCGTCAAAGATGCTGGGCATCTCGGCGCCGCTTCGCCAGCCCAGATCGCCACCGTCCAGCGCCTGGGGACCGTCGGACTGCGCCGCGGCGACCTCCTGAAACCGGGCCTGCCCGGACACAATGCTCTGGCGCAACTGTTCAGCCTTTTGGCGCGCAGCTTCAGCCTGCTGCGGGGTGGGCGCCTGAGGCACGGCGATGAGGATATGCGCCAGATGATACTGCACGCCGGCATTGCTGCCGGCCTGCTTCAGGTACTGATCCACTTCGCGGTCGGAAATGTTGATCTGCCCGGCCACACTGCGCTGCTGTACCTGGGTGATCAGAAGCTCACGACGCACCTGCTCTCTGACCTGGGCATAGCTCATGCCCTCCTGCTCGACACGGTCGGCAAACTGCTCAAGCGTCATGTTGTTGCGCTGGGCAACACCGCGCATGGCCTGGTTGAGATCGCTGTTGCTGATGCTGAGATTGGCACGCTGGGCCATCTGCAGTTCGATCCGCTCGGTGATCATGCGCGACAGCACCTGCTCACGCAGCTCATTCTGGTCCGGCAGACCGATATCGCGTGACTGCATCTGCTGACGCACCTGCGCGACACGCTGATCCAGATCGCTGGACATGATCGCATCATCGTTGACCACGGCAACGATGCCATCCAGAGGCTGCACGGCAGCCGATGCCAGCGGCGAAATGGAAAGACTCAGCGCAAGGCCCAGAGCGGCCAGCGTGTTTGCGTTGCGTGCTTTCATGAACTCTCTCTTTTCATTCATAAAACCGACGTGTCGTCAGTAGTGCAGCAAGGAGATACCTTCGCTACGGGTTATGGCCCGATCATGGGCGATCAGAACGCCTATTGGCTGATGCCGGTGTAGGCACCGAAGTCATCTTCCCGAACGCCGGGAATGGCCTCGGAGAAATAACCATCGCTGCTGCCCTGACCGACACCGCCAAGCCCCTTGAAGATAAAGGACAAAAAGAGGCCATGCTTGCGTTCATCATCGTCGATGCGAGCCGTCTCGTCGTCGTCAATATACTCACGCCAGGCAAGCTGAACACCGTAGCAGCAGTCGTTGAAGCGCACTCCCGCCAGCGTCTCGAGTGTCCGATTGTTGGTCTGATCATACAGATAGCGACCGAGCAGTGAAATTGCCGGAGTAATACGGTAAGCCGCCGAAATATCGTACTCTTCACGGTTATAGGTCAGGCGATCATCCTGATCTCCAAAGGGATCGAAATCCTGAACGGTCCAGCGATAGCCCAGATTGAGGATCAGATTGTCGGTATCCTGATAGGTCAGATAAGAAGAGGTCTTCTCGGTGCGATCGCGGTGATCGTCATAGAAAAACGACTGGCGCGCCGACCAGCGATCGGTAATCTGCCAGTCCGCTTCGGCAACGATTGGAGAACGGTCACGAGTATTGCGGTAAAAAAGATCGCTTTGCTCGTTGATGGTTCGATCTTCGAAGCGCGCATCTACAACACGACGATCCTCGAAATAACGGCTTTGCCCGACCGACAGTCCCAGACGTTCACGCCCGGTATCGTCTTCAAGGAAGCGCGTACTGACGCCGTAGGACACCTTGTTGGTATCGCCAATTCGATCGGAACCGCTGAACCGGTAGGGTGACCACAGCTGTGAATAGGACAGCGGCTGCTCGCGGCTATCGAACTGTGGCAGCTCGGACTGATCCCGGTATGGCGCGTAGGCATAGTACAAACGTGGCTCCAGCGTCTGGCGCCAGTCGCGTCCAAAAATACTGGTATCACGCTCGAATATCAGCCCTGAATCCACTGACAGCACCGGCAGCACCCGATTGGGCGAACGATCAAAGTCCGAGGTGTCGTCACGTCCATGCCAGTCCAGATCATACTGGGTCGCCATGAGTTCGGCACGGGGCTCAAAAAAACCCCAGGACGGAGAACGGCGAAAGCCGATGGCCGGAGCGACATGAACGCGCGCACCGGTCGCGGATTCCTGCGGGATGATCGAAGGATCACTATAATTGACGTCACGCCAGAAATAGGTAGCGCTGGAGTTGAACTCTTCATAAAGGCCGCCGGCCTGATCCCAGCGCGCGCTCGCCAGTAATGCCGGCAGCTCATAGAACGGTTTGTCATCGTCGCGCAGCGGCTCGTCGAGCTTCTGGTAGCCGCGGGCTCGCGCCTGGAGATTCCAGGTCGTGCCCTGATAGTTCAGCCGCGCCAGACGCTCGAGATTATCGGTGTCCTGCTCTTCGAAGGTCTGGCCGAAATCGTCGAAATAATCGCCATCGCTGGCGGCGCCATAGCGGAGGTTATAGGTGGTGCGCGGCGAAAAACGTCCGTCGTGGGCATAGCGCACGAACCAGCGATCCTCGCCTTCGTAATCCTTGTCCTCGCCACCGTCATCATGGCCGAGATAGTTGCCTTCCAGCGTACCGGCGTCCTCATCAAAGAGGTATCGCAGCTGCCCACCGATCGCCTCGCCTCTTCCGGAAATAACGCGTGGCGTAACAGTGGCATCGTAATTGGGCGCCAGGTTCAGATAAAACGGCTGGGCATAATCGAGTCCGGATTCACTGCCGTAGCTGACGGATGGCCATAAAAAGCCGGTCAGACGGCGGTCATCGATCGGAAAGCGCACCCAGGGCCAGTAGAAGACCGGGACATTCTCGACTTCCATGCGCGCATGAGTGGCCGTACCGTAGCCGTTTTCGCGATCAAGGGTGATATCACTGCTGACCAGCTTCCAGAGACTCGACTGCGGCTCGCAGGTGGTAAAGGAGGCGTCCTGCAGGCGGTAGCGGCCATCCTCCAGTCTTGCCAGCTGGCCGGCATCGCCACGCAGACGCTGCTGATGAGCCACGTAATGGGCCTGATCGATCTCGGCGGCATCGCTGTTGAGTGCAACCTGCCCCTTGTCGCCGCGCACCAGAAAGCCGGGCTGGCGGTAGGCCACCGGGCCCTGCAGCGATACGTTGGTACGATCCTGATTGAGTGTGGCGCGCTGCGCTTCAAGCTGCTGGTCACCGCGACGCAGCACTACCTCGCCATCAAGCAGGGTTTCCCCGTTGCTGCCGTAGCCGGCGTCATCGGATTCGGTACGCACCTGTGACGGAGTGCTGCCGGCATCGATACGATAGTCCGGCATGATGTAGCGACCCCGACACAGCGCATTGGCGGGGCGGTCATCTCCCCAGGCCTGCCAGTCGAGTTCGCTGGCAGGCAGTGGCTGGGGCGCCGCCTGAGCCATGGTCGAGAGAAGACCGGTCAGCGAGGCGGCGGTCCAGAAGATACGCTGGCCCATGATCCTTGTTCTTCCTTGCAATGAGGCGATGTGATTGCTTTTAAAAATCGGTATGGTACGCGGCAACAGACACCGCAGCAGCCTGAAAACAGCGATAAAAGTTTACTGTTGCGGCCATTGAGCGCTCAGCATGCGGTGCCGTAACCGTACCGTCAACCAGGAGTTCCCATGACAGCGCGCCTTGACGCCCTGCGCCGCTGGGCGGCATCTCACCACGGCCTTGAGGCCACGCCACCCGAACTCGAGATCGTGACAGATGATGCCAGCTTTCGGCGCTATTTTCGCCTGCCCCTCGACGGTGGACAGTCACGCATTCTGATGGATGCCCCGCCGGAGCGCGAAAACAGTCATCCTTTCGTGGAGATCGCTCGTCAGTGGCGCGCACACGACATCCGCGTTCCCGAGCTTTACCACGTCGATCTGGCGCAGGGCTTCATCGAGATGCAGGACCTGGGCGATGACATGCTGCGCCAGCATCTGGCGTGTCCGGACCAGCGTGAAGCCCTCATGGAACAGGCCATCTCGGTCTCGGTGGCCATCGCGGCGCTGCCACCCGATGACCTGCCCCCCTATGACGCCCGCTGGCTGGGCGATGAGCTCGACCTTTTCCCGCAGTGGTGCCTCACACAGTGGCTCGATATCGCGCCCCCCGACAGCTGGCCACAGGTACGCGAGCAGCTTGTCGTCGCCCTAACGACCCAGCCTCAGGTGTGCGTGCATCGCGACTTTCACGCACAAAATCTCATGTGCCACGACAGCCAGCTCTGGGTCATCGATTTTCAGGGCGCCGTATGCGGGCCACTGGCCTACGATCTGGTCTCGCTGCTGCGCGATCGCAACAACGCCTGGCCGGAAAGCGATCAGACGCGCTGGATCGAGACATGGCGACAGCGGGCCCAAAAGGCCGGTGTCATGGCGACCGTGGCCCCCGAGGCGTTTCGACGCATGGTCGATCTGACCGGCGCCCAGCGCAGCCTCAAGGTGCTGGGGCTTTTCTGTCGTCTGGCACTGCGCGATGACAAGCCGCGCTATCTCATGCTGCTGCCGCTGTTTGTCGAACATGTGCGACAGGGGCTGACAGGGCAGCCAGGGTTTGAAGCGTTCATGCAGTGGTTTGATACCTGCTTTGTGCCGGCACTTGATGCCCGACTGATCGAGCATCGCACTGCCGGTCAGGAGTGCTGACATGAAAGCGATGATTCTGGCCGCCGGACGCGGTTCGCGCATGCGCGAGCTGACCGATGACTGCCCCAAACCCCTGCTCAGGGTGGGCGGCCGCGCCCTGATCGAATACCACATCGAACGTCTGCGTACAGCGGGCATTACCGACATCGTTATCAATGTCAGCTATCTGGGCGAGCAGATCATGACGGCGCTGGGGGATGGCACCCGCTACGGCGTTCGACTGCGCTACAGCGTCGAGCCCGTCGCACTCGAAACGGCCGGCGGCATTCGTCACGCCCTGCCCCTGCTGGGGAATGCGCCCTTCTGGCTGGTCAATGCCGATGTCTGGTGCGACATTTCTCCCGACAGCCTGGGCCCTCTCAATGATGATCTGGCGCGGCTGGTCATGGTCGACACCCCCGAGCACCATCCGCGGGGAGACTTTCATCTCGACGAGGCCGGCCGCCTGCATGAGCAGGGTGTACCGTGCCTGGTCTATGCCGGCATCGCGCTGATGCAGCCGGCGCTGGTGGCGGAGCTTGCCGACAACACGCCCTGTCCGCTTTTACCATGCCTGCGCAGGGCCATGCAGCAGCAACGTCTTGGCGGTTACCACCATCGGGGCGAGTGGTCGGATATTGGCACGCCCGAGCGACTGGCACTTCTCGAGCAGCAGCTTTCCTCCCGGGGCTGACGTCGTCACCCCAGTTTATCACCCATGACAGGGGTTATCCCCTGTATTTGTACGGAGCAGGACTCATGGAAGCCAGCATCAAATGGACCGATGGTCGACAATTTGTGGCCGAATCGGGCAGCGGCCACGCCATCATTCTCGACGGCAACCCGGACAACGGCGGTCGCAACACCGGCCCTCGGCCGATGGAAATGGTCCTCATGGGCCTTGGCGGATGCAGTGCCTATGACGTCATCAACATTCTTGAGAAGGCGCGCGCGAAGGTCACCGACTGCGTTACCCGGCTCAAGGCCGAGCGCGCTGACACCACACCGGCCGTGTTTACCAGCATTCATCTGCACTTCGTGGTCACAGGCGTTGCGCTCAAGGAAGCCCAGGTCAAGCGGGCCGTGGAGCTTTCGGCCGAGAAATACTGCAGCGCCTCGCTGATGCTTGCCAACGGCGGCGTCGAGATTACCCACTCATGGGAAATCGTTGAGGCCTGAACGACATGACGTCACCAATCACCG
Organism: Kushneria avicenniae; assembly: GCF_900112585.1. GTDB lineage: Bacteria > Pseudomonadota > Gammaproteobacteria > Pseudomonadales > Halomonadaceae > Kushneria > Kushneria avicenniae. Next base: position 66,939 of record NZ_FOLY01000004.1, read on the forward strand.
ACGAACCACTATTGTTTGGCGCAGTCAGACTACACTGGTGACGACACACCCGGCAGGATGCCGGGTTTTTTACGACTGTTACAGGCCTGACCGGTCAGCGCCGCTGACATGACAGCAAGGCAGGAGAAGGTATGGGAAAACCGATCGAAAAAAGGGCGTTCGAGCTGCTGCTGGCAGGCGTCTCCATCGCATTTGTCTGGATACTGCTGCCCTTTTTCAGCGCCATCTTCTGGGGTGTGATTCTGGCCCTGGTCTTTATGCCCCTGCAGCGACGCCTGTTGAGCCTCTTTGGTGGTCGACGCAATCTGGCGGCCATCACCAACGTCCTGATCTGTGTCTTTATCGTCATCATTCCGGTCACCCTGATCGCCGGCTCGCTGGTTCAGGAAGGCACCAGTGTCTATCAGCGCATTCGCTCGGGTGATCTGGATATTGGCGCCTACGTGGAACAGGCAAGACAGGCACTGCCGCCAACGGTCGATGGCTGGCTCGAAAGCACCGGCATGGGTGATCTTTCCCAGCTGCGCGACCGGGTCTCCGAGGGCGCTGCGCAGGGCAGTCAGATGCTGGCATCCCGAGCCTTGAGTATCGGACAGAACACCCTGCAGTTTTTTGTCAGCCTTGGCATCATGCTCTATCTGCTGTTCTTTTTGTTTCGGGACGGCATCCCGCTGGGGCGACGCATTCGCCAGGCCATTCCCCTGAGCGCACGCTACAAGTATCAGCTGCTCAACAAGTTCATTACGGTCACGCGCGCTACGGTCAAGGGCAACATCATCGTGGCCGCCACCCAGGGCGCCATTGGCGGCCTGGCCTTCTGGGGACTGGGCATTGAAGCGCCTCTGCTCTGGGGCGTCATCATGGCCTTTCTCTCTCTGCTGCCGGCGATTGGCGCAGCGCTGGTCTGGGCACCGGTGGCGCTCTATTACCTGATGACCGGCAACATTCTCGACGGGGTCATTCTGGTCTTTGTCGGGGTTGTGGTCATCGGCCTTGCCGACAACTTCCTGCGTCCGATTCTGGTCGGCAAGGACACCAAGCTGCCCGACTACGTTGTCCTGATCTCGACACTGGGCGGCATGGCGCTTTTCGGCATCAATGGCTTTGTGATCGGCCCACTGATCGCAGCACTGTTCATCGCGGCCTGGGATCTCTTCTCGCACGAAAAGGAAGAAGACGAAGTCGATACGGTTACCGAGCTGTCACCCACTTCTTCGGAAACCAGCGACACAACACCGCTGACACCCCGAAACATCAAACAGCCCGGGGAATGATCCTCAGTTCATCATGCCGGATGAGTGGTGGCGAAGACGTCGCCACTCGCAGACCCGCGCCCCCAGCGATGCCACAAGGCGTCGGGGGCCGGACCAGCGCTGACCACCGGCTTCGAGCGCACCACGCGCATGGCGTGTGCTGTCATCAAGCATCTGACGAACGATCGCACGTGACGTTTCATCTCCTGCTGGCAGTGCCGCCAGCTGGCGCTCCAGCGACTCGGCCTGCAGACTTTCCCCCATATTGACCAGCCCCAGTCCGCGGGCCTCGCTGCGCCGGCTCAGCAGCATGCCTGCGCCGAGCGAGGCCATATAATAAAAGGGCGTCAGCCTCGAGGGTCGCCCGCCCAGCTCCCGCAGTCGCGAGTCACACCAGTCCAGATGGTCAACGCCGCGAACCGACAGGTCATCCACCGGCTGATACCGGCTGCTCAGGCCCGTGGCAAAACGCTGGCCCTGATAAATGCCCTGACCGATAACCCGACCGCGATGATGATGGCGCAGTACCGCAATCGAGTGCCGGGCTTCATCGGTGGTCATCGGCTTGTTTTTCTCCCGTAGACCGGGTCTGGCGCGGCTGACACGCGTAGCGCCCGGCACCAGGGTGCGCAGCATGGTATCGAACTGATCAACAAGTCGATCGCTACGCGTAAATTGACGGGACATGGCACGTCTCCTGAAAAATCGCTCACGCTGAAAAAGGCAGCGGCTGTCCTGACTATAGTGACCATCTCCGCGGCCTGCGATCTCCAATCAAAAAGATGCAGTGTTTGACTGCGCCGCCGGCGCCAACGATCCAGGCGACCGCACTCAGCGCGCGGCGATTGATAAAGGGCACCGCGTCATGGGTAGCCCCTTGGCCATCTGCACGAACAGGCTGAACAGCACCTGAGGGCCGCCCGGACGCAAAAAAGCGCCTGCAGACATGGCCTTCAGGCGCTTTTGCCATATCAGCAGGGTTTCAGCCGGCAGGCCAGCTCATCTGACGTCCGCCCATCAGGTGGAGATGAATGTGGTAGACGCTCTGGCCGCCCTTCTCGTTGCAGTTCATGACCACCCGATAACCCTCTTCTGCAAAGCCCTTGTCACGTGCGATTTTTGCCGCAGCCAGGTGCAGTTTGCCCACCACTTCGGCATCGACTTCGGTCAGGTCGTTGAGCGTGGCGATCTCCTTTTTGGGGATGATCAGCACATGCACCGGCGCCTGCGGATTGACGTCGTTGAACGCCAGTATGTCATCGTCTTCATAGACGATGTCTGCCTTGATCTCGCGATTGATGATTCTGGAAAAAATGGTGGACATACAAACTCCCTGATCAGGAATGGATCGTTATCGGCGCCGGAAAGTCTAGCGAAAGCGCCGCTGTGCCAGCAGCGCCTCGATCTGCGGCTCCAGAATCAGCTCGATGGCCAGTGGCATTTGCGCCCCGGGCACCACCAGCGTACTGGGACGGGTCATGAAGGCCCCCGACAGCATGGTCAGAAGGTAGGGAAAATCGGCGCTGTCGCGGTCACGAAAGCGGATTACCACCAGGGATTCGGCATCGGAGGGGATCGCCTGCGGCTCGAAGGGATTGGAGGTATCCACCGTGGGCACGCGCTGAAAATTGATATGCGTGCGAGAGAACTGCGGCACGATGTAGCGCACGTAGTCCTGCATGCGCCCCAGAATCGTGTCCACAACCGCTTCATGAGAGTGGCCGCGCATGTTGATATCGCGGTCGATCTTTTGAATCCACTCGAGATTGACCGTCGGCGTTACCCCGATCAGCAGATCGACATGCTGGGCCAGATCGTGCTGACTGGACACCAGCCCGCCATGCAGACCCTCGTAAAACAGAAGATCCGTGCCGGTTGGCAGCGAATGCCATTCGGTAAAGGTGCCGACCCGATAGCCGGCCTCCAGCATGCGCTTGTCTTCGGCATGAATGTAGTGACGGTAGGTGCCGGTACCGTGTTCGCCGTATTCGGCAAACAGACGCTCAAGGCGATCCAGCAGGTTGGCCTCGACCGCGAAGTGAGAGAGCTCATTCTTGCGCTCGGGCTCGTCACGAAAGATACGCGCCAGGTCCTCGCGGCTGTAGCGGTGAAAGGCGTCCCCGTCGACAAAGGCCGCCTTGATCCCCTTGCGGGAGAACATGCGCTCGAAGGCACGCCGAACGGTAGTGGTTCCTGCGCCGGACGAGCCGGTGATGGCAATCACGGGATGCTCGCGTGACATGGCGCCTCCTGAGCTGCAGATCGGATCAAGATATTATTATTGATACCGGCCCGCGTCACACGGGCCGGTGTGCAGCACTATCGATCAATGGCACGCGCTGCAATGTCATGACGATAGAAACCGCCCTCGAACTGCATGGCAGCCACGCCCTCGTAGGCGAGATCGCGCGCGGCTTTCACGTCATCCCCGAGTGCGGTCACGCATAGCACGCGCCCGCCGGCCGTCTCGATGGCACCACGTTCGCTTTCGCGGGTACCGGCATGAAAGACATGGCATCCAAGGCGATGGGCCGCTTCGAAACCGGTAATGACATCGCCCTTGCGATAGCCTTCCGGGTAACCCTTCGCCGCCATGACCACGCCGACCGCGGCCCGCTCATCCCACTGGCACTGATACTGGTTCAGCCGGCCATCAAGGCCCGCCTCACAAAGCTCGAGCAGATCGGATTTGAGGCGCAGCATGATCGGCTGGGTTTCAGGGTCTCCGAAGCGGCAGTTGTACTCGATCACTCTGGGGGCGCCCTGATCATCGATCATCAGGCCCGCGTAGAGAAAGCCTGTATAGGCGTGACCATCAGCCTTCATGCCCTGGATGGTCGGCATGATGATCTCGCGCATGACCCGCTTGCGGACGCTTTCGGTCACCACCGGTGCCGGCGAATAGGCCCCCATGCCGCCGGTATTGGCACCGCTGTCGTTGTCGCCGACCCGCTTGTGGTCCTGGCTGGTGGCCATCTCGAGCACGTGATCGCCATCGGCCATGACGATAAAGCTGGCCTCTTCACCGTCAAGATACTCCTCGATGACCACCCGGGCGCCAGCATCGCCAAAGGCGTTGTCTTCCAGCATGTCCTGAACGGCGGCGCGGGCCTGCCCCATGTCCATGGCCACGATCACGCCCTTGCCGGCGGCCAGACCGTCGGCCTTGATCACGATCGGCGCACCCTGCGACTCAAGATACGCCAGCGCCGGGGCCACATCCGTAAAGCTCTGATAGCGGGCAGTAGGAATGTTGTGACGGGCCAGAAAGTCCTTGCTGAAGGCCTTGGAACCCTCGAGCTGCGCCGCCGCCGCACTCGGCCCGAAGATGCGCAGGCCCTCGGCCTGAAAACGATCCACCACGCCGGCCACCAGTGGCGCTTCGGGGCCGACCACGGTCAGCTCGACTGCCTCGCGGCGGGCTACCGCCAGCAATCCTTCGATGTCGCCGCTGGCAACATCGACGTTGCGAAGGCCGGGCTCGCGCGCGGTGCCGGCATTGCCGGGCGCCAGCAGCACCTCATCCACCCGCGGCGATTGTGCCAGTTTCCATGCCAGCGCATGTTCGCGGCCACCGCCGCCGATCATCAGTACCTTCATGCCGAAGCTTTCCTGCGTCATGGTTCAAGCCGGTTGCCCGTCTGTCCGGGCGCGTGTCGGGCGCATTATGTCAGAAAGCGCACGGGTCGTCCGCCCGGGCAAGCTGCGCTATCATCGCCGCCCCTGTCGATCCGCCCGTACCGTCTGGACATGCCACCATGAATCTCCTGCTGCTCACCCGTGACGATCTTGTGCCACCTGATCGAGCCTGTATCCACGATAGTCGACGCCTGCGTCATCTTCACGAGATCCATCGGGCCTCCGCCGGCGAGGAATTGACGGTCGGGATGACCGACAAGGGCATCGGTCGTGCCCGGCTGCTCGAACTGGAAAAGGACTGCGCCGTTTTCGAGATCCTGCATCTTGATACTCCCCCGCCGCCGCCGCTGCCGCTGCATCTACTGCTGGCACTGCCGCGCCCTCGCATGCTGGCACGCTCGCTTGAAAACATTGCCACCATGGGGGTCAAGCGACTGACCCTTCTGCACACGGCAAGGGTCGAGAAAAGTTACTGGCAGTCGCCCGAACTTCAGCCCGAGCGCATCGAGGCACATTTGCGCCTGGGCCTTGAGCAGGCCCGCGACACGATACTTCCGACGGTGGATTTCCAGCCGCGCTTCAAACCCTTTATCGAGGACAGATTGCCCGGGACAATTGCCGGCCACAGGGCCCTGCTGGCACACCCGGGTGTCGGGGAAAGCTGCCCGCGCGGGCTGCCCATGGACAGCCCCGTGACCCTGGCCATCGGCCCCGAAGGCGGGTTTATTCCCTATGAAGTGCAGCAGTTTCAGGCGCTGGGGTTTGAGGGTATCCATCTGGGACCGCGCATCCTGCGCGTGGAAACGGCAGTAGTTTCGCTGCTTTCAAGACTTTTCTGATCCCTGCTTCGTGACACGATTCGCGCTGGCCTTCACGCCGCCAGTGCTACTGCGCCGCCCTGGGCTGACTGATGCGCGCACGTGCCAGCGCATCCTCCCGCAGTAGATGACGCAGCGCTTCAAAAAGCTCCGGGGCATCACGCCTGCCGTCATGAATTTCCTCGACCAGCGCCCGCGCCCCGGCGTGGGAGTCGCTGCCGTCCAACGCCAGCGAGAACTGCTGTGACAGCGTCTCCCGGACCTGATCCCAGATGGAGATACCGCGATGCTGCTGGCGAGCAATGATCGACAGCGCATTGGCCACCATCAGGGCCGAGTGGCGGGCATCACCATTCAGTGCCGGAATGACCTCTGACTTGAGCGTCTCTCGCGTGATCGCCATCAGATCGCAGGCATCGTCGTTGAGTGCCGACAGCGCCCCCCAGGCCCCGGAAAGTGTTGGCGATCCGGCTTCGTTGCCGGACTCGGGCAAAAGTGCCGGGTCAACACCGGCTTCAAGCGGGATCAGGCGCAGCAGATCAAGTTCGAGCCCCGGTAAAAGATGTGTCGTCAGCGCCAGTTCCAGGTCGGGCTGCATTCCGCTGTCATGACGTGCTCCCTGTTCCAGCGCGATCACGGCCCAGCGCAGCGTCGCCAGGATGATCCATCGATCAAGCTGGTCACGCTCGAAACGTTCACCTCCGGCGCCCTCATAGCCTCTGACCAGGGCCTCGATCGAACCCAGCCCGCCGGCCTCGAGCGCACTTGCAAAGCGCCAGCACGGCGCACAGAACCAGCCAATATCGGCCAGCGCATCATTGGGCCCGGCAAACTCCCAGTCCAGCACGGCCTCGAGCCGGTCGTCATTGACCAGAAAATTGCCGGTGCGAAAATCGTTGTGCGCCAGTACGGTTTTTGACGGTGTGGGGGGATGGCGTTTTAGCCAGCGCAGCGCCCATGCCAGCGTCGGCTGTGGTTCGGGGATCTGCGCCAGGCGGTTCTGATAGTCAGCCAGCTGCCTTGAGACCACATTGACACCATCACATGACTGTCGCTCGTCATCAGACAACGGCAGGGCGTGAATGCGCGCCAGCTCTGCCCCGAGCGCCTCGACCAATGGTTCAAGGCCGCCGTCACCAGCCCGGGCGACCAGCGACCGGGGCGAGGCAACGCCTGCCACGTGTCGCATGATCATGAAGGGACGCCCCAGAATGGCGTTGTCCTGACACATCCACAGCGGCTCGGGCACGCAAATGCCGTAGCGCCAGGCGCGCTTGAGCAGCGCGAACTCCTCTTCGCGGCTGGCGCTGATCGCCAGCGGCGCCCGGGCGTCGCTGCGCAGCACCCAGCGCTGCTCCCCTTTCATGGGGCCGCCGATCACGCTCACCTGAAGCAGACGGTTGTCCTGGACGGCACCGCCGCCCAGGGGTCGCTGCGAGTTGATCGTGACCCACTCGGCTCCGGCCTGCTGCGCCAGCCAGGCGTTCAGGGCTGAATCCGGATCGGTATCACTCACCTGCCACCTCCCAGCGCCAGAAGTCGTTGCCTTCGCTGCGCAGCATGCGCGCCATCAGCATCTGGTGGACCTCGGTGGCGCCATCGACGATGCGGGCCTGCCGCGCGTAGCGATAGATCCACTCGAGCACCGTGTCCTGCGAGTACCCCCTGGCACCGTGCACCTGAATGGCCACATCCACCGCCTTGTTGAGCACGTTGGAGACCGCAACCTTGGCCATGCTGATCTCCTTGCGGGCAAAACTGCCCTGATCGAGCGCCCAGGCCGCCTTCATCACCAGCGTTCGACCGATCTCGATCTCCATGGCCACCTCACCCAGCGAGGTCTGGATGCTCTGGTTGTCCGCCAGCACGCTTCCAAAAGCCTGACGGGTCTCGACATGTCCAAGCGCTTCTTCCATCGCACGCCGCGCCAGCCCCAGCCAGCGCATGCAGTGGGTCAGCCGCGCCGGGGCCAGCCGGGTCTGGGCCACCTTCATGCCCTCACCCACACCCAGCAGCACCTGATCATCGGGAATCTCGAGCCCGTCGAAAATCAGCTCACAGTGGCCGCCGTGTTCCTCGGGACCCATGATCGGAATACGGCGTTTGATCTCCCAGCCCGGCTGGTCGCGGTGGAATAGAAAGACGGTCAGCCCCTTGCGAGCGTCATCGCTGGTGCGGGCCACCAGCATGAAATGCTCGGCAAGCCCGGCACCGGTAATGAACCACTTGTGACCGTTGATGACCCAGCGGTCGCCGCGGCGCTCGGCACGGGTCTGCATCATGCCGGCCATATCGGAACCGGCACCGGGATGCGGCTCGGTCAGGGCAAAGGCACTGCGAACACGCCCGTCAACGATCGGCTGCAGCCAGCGCGTTTTCTGCGCCTCGGTGGCTACCTTTTCAAGCACCATCATGTTGCCATCGTCAGGCGCCACGGCATTGAAGCAGACCGGCCCGAAAATGGAGCGGTTCATCGCCTCGTAGCAGGCCGCCATGCCCACCATGGAAAGCCCCATGCCACCGCGATAGCGCGGCATCTGAGGTGACCAGAGTCCGGCGTCCTTCACCTCGCCGCGCAGCCGCTTCAGGTGGTGATCCACGATGTTTTCATGCTCATCAAAATTGGCCCGATCCTGCTCCAGCGGCAGGATACGCTCCTCCACGAAGGCACTGATGCGCTGACGGTACTGCTCGATATCCCGGGGGAGTGAAAAGTCCATGTGGTGTCCAGACAGGTAGGAAAATGGGCGTCAGAGCGAGCTGACCATGTGGCCGCCATCAACGGTAAGCACGCTGCCGGTCATGTAGCTGCCGGCGTCGCTGCACAGCAGCAGCAAAGGACCATCCAGGGTGTCAGGCGTGCCCAGGCGCCGCTGGGGAATGCGTCGAATCAGCTTCTGCCCCTGCTCGCTCTGAAAAAAATCATGATTCAGCGGCGTATCGATATAGCCCGGCGCCAAGGCGTTGACCCGAATGCCGTAACGCGCCCATTCCAGCGCCAGATTTTTGGTGAGCTGGATCAGTCCGGCCTTGCTGGCGCTGTAGGCTGCCACGTGACCTGCCGAGCGCAGCCCGAGAATCGAGGCCACGTTGACGATCGCACCGCCCCGTCCCTGTGCCTGCATGTCGCTGGCAACCGCCCGGGATACGCGCATGGCACCGTTGAGATTGGTATCGACAATGTCATCCCAGGCGTTCATGTCGCGTGACATCGCCGACGTCGTATCGGTAATGCCGGCGTTATTGATGACGATATCCGGCCCCTGCCCTGCCTCGGCGATCAGCGTCTCGAGCGCGCGCTGAACGTCCTCGTCATCACGAATGTCCATGTCACACACCCACGCCCGGATGCCCTGATGCCGCAGCTCTTCGGCTCGAGCCTCCAGAGGCGCTCGACGACGCCCGGTCAGCATCAGCGATGCCCCGGCGCTGCCAAGCACCTGACTGAAATGCGCTCCCAGACCGCTGGCAGCGCCTGTAATCAGTGCCACCTGCCCTTCAAGCCGCAGGCGCGTTTCGATATCCGCTGTCATGACAACTCCAGCCCTGGTCTCAATAAACACCTGTCCATGACCGCCCTCGATTACATGCAACATTAAACATAAACGATTAATGCCATCGTGGACGTCAATATTAATAATAACTTTCAAACTACGACGTATAGTTCACTTCAAATGTGCCGGACTGATCATGTTGTTCATATAAAAGCCACAACCGCCAACACACGTTTATATTAAACTGTAAAAAAAGCCTTTAACCTTTCTGACACTTGATTAAATCAGCACTGATTAATGTTGACCTGCCCCCTGATACCTCATGATCTTTTTTAAATCATCACTCTTGGGCTTTATTTATTTAAATCTTTTTTCATTTAAATAATAAAAAAGATAAACCAATCATCGCGTGGAGATATGGCCTTGGATAACTCCTTTAGATTACAAACGTCGTCATCCCCCCCACAGGGTGAAAGTAATCATGTTCCCCTTTCGCCTATCAGCTTTCTGGAACGAGCCGTTCGGATTCATCCGGAGCGTGTTGCCGTTATCGATGAAGAGGTCACGCTCACCTATCGAGCGTTTTATCAGCGCTGCTGCCGGCTCACCGGCGCCCTGCAGGCTCTGGGGATTGCTTCTGGAGAAGTCGTCTCGACGCTGGGCATGAACTCAAGGGCCACGCTGGAGGCCCACTACGGCGTACCAATGGCGGGCGGCGTTCTCAATGCCATCAACGCAAGGCTGGATGGTGCCTCGATTGCCTTCATCATGGCGCATGCCGAAACACGGATACTGATCTTTGACCGCAGCCTGCGCAGCACGGTGGCCGCAGCGCTTTCGCAACTGACGTCACCTGCGCCGCTATTGATCGAGATCGAAGATGGCAGCGGGGAAGCCTCCCTGCAGGCACTACCGGCATCGCATGACTACGAAGCGCTGCTGGCAGGGGCAACATCATGGGTTTCGAAGCTGCCCGGTAATGAGCATGACTGCATCGCGCTCAACTACACCTCGGGGACCACGGGCAATCCCAAGGGCGTGATCTACAGCCATCGCGGCGCCTATCTCAATGCACTGTCCAACACGCTGACGCTGAAGATGGACGACCGCACGGTCTATCTTTGGACGCTGCCCATGTTCCACTGCAACGGCTGGACCCATACCTGGGCGGTGACGGCGGCCGGAGGTACTCACGTCTGCATGCGTCGGGTAGAGCCGGCCCGGGTGCTGGACATGATTCATACCCGGGGCATTACCCACATGGCCGCGGCGCCCATCATCATGACCATGCTGCTGGATCAACCGGAGGCTGCTACCCCTCTCCCACACGCCGTGACGCTGGCCACGGGCGGTGCACCACCCAACTCCGCCACCATTGCCCGCATGAGTGCGCTGGGTTTTGACGTGCTCCATCTTTACGGCATGACCGAAACCTATGGTCCTTCGCTGGTCTGTCAGTTTCAGCCGGAGTGGGCCGCCATGACCCATGAGGCACGGGCGCGCCTCCAGATCCGCCAGGGCGTGGGCACCTTCTCGATCGAGCGCGTCGCGCTGAAGGATCCGGTCACTCATGAGGACGTGCCCGCCGACGGCCGGTCACTGGGCCATCTCATGCTGCGCGGTAACACGATCATGCAGGGCTACAACAAGAATCCTGACGCGACCCGTGAGGCCATGGGAAGAGGCTGGCTCGATACCGGCGATATTGCCGTCATGCATGAGGATGGTTATATCGAGATTCGCGATCGCGCCAAGGACATCATCATCTCGGGCGGCGAATCGATCTCATCGATCGAAATCGAGGAGATCATGATGAACCATCCTGCCATCCGGGAGGTGGCCGTCATCGCCAGACCCCACGAGTTCTGGGGCGAGACACCGCACGCCTTCGTGGTACTCGTCACCGGCGCGGACGCTCTGGACGAGACCGAACTCCTGAGCTGGTGTCGAGCGCACATGGCACACTTCAAGGTGCCACGGCACGTCACGTTCCAGACGTCGCTCCCAAGAACTTCGACCGGCAAGCTTCAAAAATATGCCCTGCGCGAGCATCAGAAAACGCAGATGGCAACAGCCTGAGTTCGTTTGCACGCCCCCTGCCCGGCAGGGGCTTTTTGTCAGGCGCGATCGGCCGAGCGACGCCGCTGATACTGCTGACGCAGCGCCACCACGCGCCCGGCCAGTCGAGGCGTCCGGCGCAGCAGAAACAGCAGCCGCTGCGGCGCTGAAATGGCCTGATGATGCATGCTGGTGGTGATCGCCTCGCGAAAACCGCGATAGCGGCCGGCCTGAAGATACTCCACCGAGGCGTAGTACCAGCGCCGGGCCATGGCGAGCGTAATGGCTGGCGTATGGGAAGCATCCAGCATGGCAGCGAGATGGATCATGCACTCGGCATGGCGCGCCATGAGCGCCTGATGACGCTCGTAGCGACGGTCATCCTCCAGCTGACGCTGCTGCTGCGACCACGAGCCCTGCGCCTGCGTGCGATAGACCGCCATGACTTCAGGCAGATAGAGCGCTCCCCCCGATTGGGCCGCCAGCACCTGGAGATAAAAGTCTCCGACGGGGGCTGTGGTATGGAACCATTCGGGCAGGCGTTCCAGCACGTTTCGATGCAGCATCAGCGAAGGCGACGGACAATAGTCCCCGGTATGAACCAGCAGCTCGTCAAGGTCCACCACACGCTCACGATTGCGACTGTCCTGCTGATCGATATGCAGACGCTCCTGCTCGGGACCGCGCCGGATCACGTTGTGATAGCTGATCTCGATGTCGGGTCTGGCCTGCATGGCGCGATACTGTCGAGCCAGTTTTTGATCATCGTTCCAGAAGTCATCCCCCTCACATAGCGCCAGATATTCCGCCCTGGCAAAGCCTGCCGCCAGCGGCATGATCCTGCGCCCCTTCTGGTACTGGTTCTCTTCACGCAATATCGCTCGAAGTATACGAGGGTAGCGTTGGGCGTACTCATCGACGATATCGGCCGTACCGTCGGTGGAGGCATCATCGTGAACGATGATTTCAAAACAGAAATCCGTTTTCTGGCGCAGAAACCCCTCAATGGCCTCCCGGATATAGCCGGCCTGATTGAAGGTCGTGCAGATGACGCTGACTTCAGGCGTCTCCACGCCGGTCGGCCAGTGACCGATAATCGCCTCTTCAGTGGGTAGCTCGGGCATGCTTTCTCTCCTGCACTCGGCGAATGATCATGTCCCTGCCTACCGGGGAAACGACGGCATTGACCAGTAAAATGGCAATACCCATGCCCATCAGGCTGACAAATATCCAGGGTCTGGACAGTGACCACAGGGAAATCCCCAGCCCCTGATAGAGCAGCAGCATCAGCGCCGTGGTAACCGCACAGGGCAGCACATCGCGGGTCATCCAGTCACAATGAATGCCCGGGGCAAATCTTGCGTGCACGAAGGGCGTCCAGAGCAGAAACGAGAGCAGGCGAAAAGCACACCAGGCGACAGCCACACCGATGGCCTGCCACTGCCAGGCGGCCACCACGACCACCGGTACCACGATCAGAACGGAGACCGTATTGTAGATGACATGCAGGCGCAGCCGGCCGTGGGCGTACTGGAGATAATACTGAAAGGCGCCGATGGCAAGCAGACCATTGCCCAGCGCATACCAGAGCAGAATGGGCGCCCCCCATTGGGCGGCCTCCATGTTGCCGGTCCAGGCATACAGCAGCTGCCCGCCGTAGAGCGCCACCATGCCGGCCACCGGCAGCAGCGTGGCGGCAATGAACTGGGATGCATGCCGGTAAAGCCGCAGCATCTGCGCCTCTTCCTGGCTGGCCAGAAGCCCCGTCATCCGCGGCATCAGGGCGCGACTGATCGGCATGGTCAGCGTCATGATGGCATTGGCCACCACCACCACGAGAGTGAAATAGCCATACTCCGACAGCGGCAGAAACGACGACAGCAGCAACTTGTCGAGCTGCGTCATCAGTACCCAGATACCGGCCGTATAGGCTACACCGCCGGCAAAGGGCAGCACCGGGCGCAGCACCGCCCATGAAAACCCCTGCCACTGCTCGTGCCCGCCCAGCAGGCGATAGAACATCACGCCCAGCACCACCAGTTCCAGCAGCGCAATCACGATCTGATATTCGAAATAGGCACTGGGTTGCGTGCTGACAAACTGCAGGATCAGCAAAACGCCCACAAATTTGCAGGTCGCGATCACGACATTGACCACATTCAGCGACACCTGACGCTCCAGCCCCTGGATGCCGCTTCGATATAGTGATGCCACCCAGCGCATGCCGACCATGAGCCCCATGAGCACGATGCACCAGGTCACCTCATCGTGAGATAGCGTCTCGACCTTGAGCCAGTGCGCGGCGAGCCAGTCACTGCCCAGCGTGATCGATACCATTATCACGACCGCCAGACCCAGAAACACGATCTCGAGACTTCTCACCAGCCCTCGAAGCTGCTGCCACTGCTCGCCCTGATGGGTCGCCGCCCTGGCCGTCTCGCGGGAAAGCGTGGGCGACATGCCCATATCAAACAGACCAAGCCATGCCTGTAAAACGATAAAGAATCCGACCAGCCCGTAGGCTTCTTCACCCATCCAGGCCAGATAAAAAGGATAAACCACGATACCGATCAGCGTGGTGTAAAGCTGACCGGCATAGTTGGCAAGCGCGTTGGCCTTGACCGACACGTCATACTCCTGTCAAACGAAACCGTGGGTCATGTAGCTCGAACGTTTCGAACCGGATCCGGTGCCTGCATGGGGGTCAGCGCCTTGAGTCCAAAGGTCCCGACGCGAGCTACGGCAGGCGCCGCTGGCAGCCCGAGTGCAAGACGCACCAGCATATCAGGATAGTTCGCGCCGGCCAGATGCGAGAAGGGATAGCCGCCGCCGAAGCGGGCGTTGAATTCGATCACGGCCAGGCGATCGCCACTGACCATGACGTCAACATCCAGATTGCCCACATGGCCCAGTTGACGGCCCAGACGCTCGCCCAGTCGCATCAGGGCCGGCATGTCGACGACCTCGGCCACATCTGTCTCTCCGGAGCGCATGCGTACCTTGCGCTTGACGGTGGTCACCACATGATGGCCTTCAAGGTCATTGAAGACATCGAGACCGTACTCCTGCCCCGGCACGCCTTCTTGGATCAGTACCTCTCCATGACCGTCCTTCTCGAGGACGCGATCTTCCATCATCGTGAGATAACTGCGGGCAATGGCGCGACGGGTATGTTCGTAAAAGAAAGTCAGCTCATGGGCGTCACGGGCTGTCTGCACCCCGATGGACCCCATGCCCCAGCGGGGTTTCACAAACAGCGGCCAGCGCACCTCGCCGGCCTCGACAGCCTTCAGCGCCGATGACAGCGTGGCCCAGGTACGCGGCCCGTCGAAACCGTGCTCCTGCAAAAAGATCTGGGTGCGCCACTTGTCATTGGCAATATCGACCACCGCCTCGTTGGAGACGGCGACCCTGATGTCATGCTCGGCAAATCGCGCCCGGGCGGCACTGAGAAACGGCAGATCGATATCAAACAGCGAGACCACCAGCCCGACATCCTCCTTGATGGCGATCTCCAGCAGCGCCTCGATGTAGCCGGGGTCATTGACCGCAGGCACTTCATGGGCACGGTCGGCACGCCACATGCCATCGGTCATGGGGTCGCTGTTGGCCGCGATGACACGCCCCTGTCCGGCAAGCGCCTCGCGAAAGTAGTCCACGAGGTAACCGCGTCGACCGACGCAGGACAACAGTACGTTCATGAGCCCTCCCTGGGCGAGCCGCCGTGACGGTATAAAGCGCTAGCGGGCATGATCGGATCGATCCATGAGCGGCATGGTCAGCTGCAGCGACTCAACGCCCCACTCGTTGGTTTCCACCCGCTCGACCACAAACCCCATCTCTTCATAGAAGGCCAGAATTTTGCCCCGATGCCATGTTCTGGCGCGCAGATCATGCATGCCGGCCTGCCGACAGGATTCGATACCCATCGTCAGCAGCGGTCGCGCAATGCCGCTGCCCCGATACTCCGGCAGTACGCCGATAAAGGTGGCATAGGCCTGATGGTGCGCCCGGTCATTGGCGTAGCAGGCGATGGCACCCACCACTTCCTCACCGTCCAGCACGTAGTCTACCTCGGCCAGACGCAGCAGCTTGTCGACATAGTCAGGCAGGTGATGCTGCTCCGAAATGGGCGGCGTGAACTCCTTTTCGACCTGCTCGATAAAGCGCAGGAAGGCCTCGGGTGACAGGGCACGGTCGCGATGACGATGAAAGGCAAGTTCGGGGGCATCGTGGCTCATGCGGTCTCCAGTAGCAGGGCATCTTCAAGGTGGCGCATGACCTGCTCGGCATCCTCACCGGTCATGGCCACAAAATTGGGCAGACAGAGCACGCGCGAGGCGACATCTTCCGCCACGGGCATGGCGGGCGCGACTCCGCTCACGGCCTCGACCCGGTTGAGCGCCGGATAAAAATAGCGCCGCGGGTGGATATCGCGCTCGGCCAGATGGTGCATCACGTTTTCAAGCTGCGCTTCGCTACGCAGCAGTATGGGGTAATAGGCGTGATTGATGTCAGCTCCCGGCACCAGCCCCGGTCGCACAACCTCAAGGCCCCTGTCGTCAATCCACTGATCATAGATAGCGGCAATGTCGGCCCGGCTGGCGAGAATATGATCAAGCCAGGGCCAGAGGGCCAGACCCATTGCCGCGTGCGCCTCGGAGCCCTTGGCGTTGATGCCTGCCCCGCCCGTCTGTCCGAAGGCCCGCAGTGACGCAATGCGCTCGCCAATCTCGGCGCTGCGGGTAAAGAGCGCCCCGCCCTCGATGGTGTGAAAGAGCTTGGTTGCATGGAAGCTGGTGATACTGATATCACCATAATCCAGCAGGCTGCGGCCAAGATGATGTGATCCAAAGGCGTGCGCGCCATCGTAGATGACTTTCAGACCGTACCGGCGAGCAACGGCCTCGATGGACTCGACGTCACAGGGATGACCATAGATATGCGTGGCCAGAATGGCGGAGGTGGCCGGCGTAATCGCCGCCTCGATGCGGGCCGGATCAAGCGTCAGCGTCTGCGGATCGATATCGACAAACACCGGCGACAGGTCTTCCCACAACAGCGCATTGAGCGTTGCTACAAAGGAAAACGGCGTCGTGATGACCTCGCCTTCCAGCGCCAGCGCCTTGAACGCCAGCTGCAGGGCCAGCGTGCCGTTGGCCACAAAATGGCAATGCTCAATATCCAGCCACGTCTGTAGATGCCGTTCGAAGGACTGCACCAGCGGCCCGTGGTTGGTCAGCCACTGACGTGCAAACATGTCGTTGATATAGCGCTGATAGTCCGCTTCCGGGGGCAGGAAGGGACGCGTAAAGGGAATCATGCTGACTCCAGCAGCGAGATCAGATACTGCCCATAGCCGTTTTTCTCCAGTGCACGCCCCTGCCTCATCAGGGCATCGCCATCGATCCAGCCGTTGCGCCAGGCGATCTCTTCGAGACAGGCCACCTTGTAGCCCTGACGCTTCTCGATGGTTTCAACGAACTGTGCAGCTTCCAGCAGGCTTTCGTGGGTGCCGGTATCAAGCCAGGCAAACCCGCGCCCCAGCAGCTCGACGTTGAGATCCCCGCGCGCCATGTAAGCCTGATTGACGCTGGTAATCTCGAGCTCGCCGCGGTCGGAGGGTGTCACTTCACGAGCGATGTCGACGACATCGTTGTCATAGAAGTAGAGCCCAGTGACGGCGTAACGTGACTTGGGCTGTTTCGGCTTCTCCTCCAGCGACAGCACACGCTGATCGCTGTCAAATTCGACGACACCGAAGCGCTCCGGATCACGCACCTGATAACCGAATATGGTGGCGCCGCTGCTGCGCCTGGCCGCACGTCTGAGACGCGGCACGAAGCCGTGTCCATAGAAGATGTTGTCGCCCAGAATCAGACAGACATTGTCATTGCCGATAAACGACTCGCCGATCAGAAACGCCTGTGCCAGCCCGTCCGGGCTTGGCTGAGCGGCGTATTCGATCGACAGGCCGAAGCGCTCGCCATCCCCCAGCAGACGCCTGAACAGGGGCTGTTCAACCGGGGTGGTGATGATCAGCACCTCCCGGATACCCGCCAGCATCAGTATCGACAGCGGGTAGTAGATCATCGGTTTGTCGTGAATGGGCAGAAGCTGCTTCGAGACGCCAAGCGTCAGCGGATACAGGCGCGTGCCGCTGCCGCCGGCCAGAATGATGCCTTTCATATCGTCGCTCCCAGTCCATGACGCTGGCGGGTATCCGCATTCTCGACGCCCTGACACCAGTCACCGTGACTCAGAAACCACCGCACGGTCTTTTCGATGCCGCTTTCAAAGCTTTCCCGGGGGCGCCAGCCAAGCTCGCGCTCGATATGCGAAGCATCGATGGCATAGCGACGGTCGTGCCCGGGGCGGTCTGCGACGTGTGTAATCAGGTCATGAAAGCGACCGACGCCTTCCGGATGCGGCACTTCCAGACGTTCGAGCACATCGCAGATGGTGGTCACCACATCGATATTGCGGCGCTCCTCGTGACCACCGATGTTGTAGCTGCTGCCGATGGCGCCCTGATGCATGACCCGATGAAGCGCGCGGGCATGATCCTCGACGAACAGCCAGTCGCGGATCTGATGCCCCTCTCCGTAAACCGGAATTGCACGCCCCTGAATGGCATTGAGAATGACCAGTGGAATCAGCTTTTCCGGAAAATGCCACGGCCCATAGTTGTTCGAGCAGTTCGTGATCAGGGTCGGCAGCCCGTAGGTACGCTGCCAGGCGCGCACCAGATGATCGGCACTGGCCTTGCTGGCGGCATAGGGCGAGCTGGGCGCATAGGGGGAGGTTTCACTGAAGGGGGCGGCGTCCGATGCAAGATCGCCGAATACCTCATCGGTTGACACATGATGAAAGCGAAAACGCTCGCGGCGTCCGCCTTCGAGGCCTTCATACCAGTTGCGCGCGGCTTCCAGCAGGTTAAAGACACCCACGATATTGGTATCGATAAAGACAGCCGGGCCGTCGATGGAACGATCCACATGTGACTCGGCCGCCAGATGCACCACGATATCCGGCTGCCAGGTCGAGAACAGCCGATCCAGCGCCGGGCGATCACGAATGTCGACCTGCTCCAGTCGATAACGAGGATTCTGATCAATATCCTGCAGGGTGGCGGTGTGTCCGGCATAGGTCAGACAGTCAACGTTGATGATACGACACGTATCATGGGCGATCAGATGACGTATCAGCGCCGAGCCGATAAATCCGGCGCCCCCGGTAACCATAACTGTCTGCATGATTCTCGATCCCTTGATCCCATCCCATCGATCCGCCCTTCAGGGATCATGAATCGAGAGAATGGTCATCCGTGGCAGTCTGTCCGATGTCGCGTATTATTAACACGACATAATATTAACCACTGAAAGTTCAGACAGCATTTATTGCGTTATAAAACCGAGAATAGACAAATAAAACGCTTATTGATTGTGCTGAAACAATCGTGAATTACCAGGCTTTCGGCAGACTGACAGACTCTTGCACTTGATAATCATAAAAGAATGACGATTCCCAGGAGTTTCTCATAAAAAAAGCGCGCCCGTTGACATCAAGGGCGCGCTTTTTTGGAGGCTTTATCATTCAACAATGTTTAAGTGCTATATATAAGTCAACGCAGGTTCAGAATCGTTTAAAACAGTTTATATCCACCAGAACCGAACAAACGTTAATTGATCACTGTTTTAAAGTAACTATGCCAGCATGAGTAACAACAGAATGGACAGATGCGAGACAACCACGACCACGGTCAGCAGCGTACGAAGCGAGGTATACCAGGCGGGCAGGCGCTCCACGCTATCACTCTGCGCTTCATAGAGCCGAATCAACAGAAAACCGGTCATCAGTGCCAGCAGGGAGAACTGCGGACTGAGCATCAGCGCCGGCCAGGCCAGCAGTGACGGCGCCATGGCCACCACCATGCGAGAGCTGAAGTGATGGCTGCTCTCATGATCGAGACTCATGGCCACCCCCCAGTGTATGCCGCCCAGAAATGACAGGATCACGGCGCTGTAATAGAGAAATGCCTGCAGCGCGATCCCCTGCCAGCCGGGGAGTGACAGCACGACAACCCCGGCAAGACCTACAAAGGGGATCAGCCCCGCGATACCCAAGAGCCAGGGTAGTGTTGCAACCTTTTTTCCAGACAGCATGGTGGGATCAATATCCAAAAAGTGGTAGCAACAGAATAGCAATGCCCGGCGTCTGACGATATGTCAGGCTCTGGTGTCGGAGCCCCCCTTCCCGCTTTCACTGCCACCGTCGTTCGGCGCGTCAGTCTCCGCGCCCCTTGCCGTCTTTTTCAGACCGCTGTGCAGACGATGGCTCAAAGGATTGTAATTGGGCCGCAGCTCATCCTTGGAGGTTCCTTTCCAGAGCTCGATGCCGACAAAATAGCCGGCGCGGCCGATGGCGTGCGCCGCCACGGGCGCGGTCATCAGCACAAAGAAGGTGATGGCAATCGTACGAGCAAACACGACCTCTTCAAGAAAGTGCAGCGCCACGCCTGCCATCAGCAGCATGACGCCCAGAGAGGCGCCCTTGGTAGAGGCATGCATACGGGTCAAGAGATCCGGCAGCCGGACAATGCCGAGCGCGGCAACAAACATGAAAAGGGAGCCGGCCAGCAGCAACAGGCCCTGAAGCAGTTCAATCATCCCGACGCCCTCCTCGCTCCAGAAAACGGGCAAATCCGATGGTGGCCAGAAAGGACATCAATGCCACGACAATGGCGACATCCAGAAAGCTGGTCTCGTCGCTTTGCAGCGCATGGATGCCGATAATGCCGACAATGATCATCGACAAAAGCTCCAGCGCCACGACCCGGTCCGGCAGGCTGGGGCCGATCACCATGCGCACAAAGCAGAGCACCATGGAGACGGACAGAATGGCAAAACTCAGATGGGTCAGTATCTGCATGCGTTCCTCATCGTGTTCACGGTGGTCACGATCATCGCAACACCGCCAGTGCCCGTCGCTCCATTTCGCGCAGATCGCCTCTCAGTGACTGCTCGTCATCCAGGAACATGGCATGAATGAACAGCACCCGACGGTCATCGGAGATGTCCAGACTCAGCGTGCCCGGCGTCAATGAGATCAGATTGGCCACAAACGCAATCTCGAGATCTGTCTTCGCCTCCAGTTCGAACGCGATCACGCCTGGCGTCATGTGCCATGGCGGCGTAACGACGTCAAAGGCGACCTTGAAATTGGCCATGAACAGTTCACGCAGAAAATAAAAGACAAAGGACACGATCCGTGGCAGACGGGTGCCATACCCCTTTAAACCGGGTAATTGATTCTGCAACAGCAATATGACCAGATAGCCGAAAGCCAGGCCGGTCAGCATCCCGCCCATGCTGAAATCACCGCTTAGCGCGATCCATGCCACCGCCAGCAGCAGATTGGATAAAAGCCCCGTCATGGCTGCTCTCCCAGAACGGCATCGATGTAGGCCTGCGGATCAAGAAGCTGCGCTGCAGACGCCTCTGCCACATCGTAAAGCAACTGACCATTGAGTCCGATGAACACCGTACAGGCTGCCAGCCCCACGACCGGCAGCAGCATCAGCCACAGGTGACGCGTGGCGACCGGCGCCATCGCTTTCGAGGCGTCCTCTTCTTCGGGCGCTTTTTTCCAGAACACCTCGGCCCAGATCTTGGTCATCGAGTAGAGCGTCAAAAGCCCGACCAGCAGAGCAACCACCGTGATGGTGAAGTGGCCGGCCTCGATGCTGGCGCGAATCAGCACGAACTTGGCAAAAAAACCTGACAGCGGTGGCACGCCGGCCAGCGACAGCGCCGGGATCAGAAAAAGCACCCCCAGAAGCGGCCACGCCTTGTAGACACCGCCCAGTCGCTTGAGATCATGCGTCCCCTTCAATCGATAGACCACGCCACTGATCAAGAACAGATTGGTCTTCACGATGATGTGGTGAAGGATATAAAACACCCCGCCAACCAGCGCCAGCGGTGTAAAAAGGGCCAGCCCCATCATCATGTAGCCGATCTGGCTGACGATGTGAAAGGAAAGGATACGGCGAAATTCGAACTGCGCTGCTGCCCCCAGTACGCCTGTAATCATGGTCAGGCCGGCCCCCCACAGCAGAATCTCGTGGGTGAAATCCACCGACTGATTGAACATCAGGGTAAAGACACGGAACAGCGCATAAACGCCGACCTTGGTCAGAAGGCCTGCAAACAGTGCCGAGACGGCCACTGGAGGCGTGTGATAGGCCGCCGGCAGCCAGAAGAACAGCGGAAAGGCCGCCGGCAGCCAGAAGAACAGCGGAAAGGCCGCCGCCTTGATGCCAAACGAAATCATGAACATGACCGCGATCACATCGATCAGCGTATTGTCCTCGACCAGGGCAATGCGACGGGCAATGTCGGCCATGTTGAGTGTCCCCAGCAGGCCGTAAAGCAGTCCGATGGCGCTGAGGAAAATCACCGATGACAGCAGATTCAGTGTCACATATTTGATGGCCCCTTCCATCTGGGCACGCTCGCCGCCCAGAATCAGCAACGCGAAGGAGGCCAGCAGCATCACCTCAAACCAGACGTACAGATTGAAGATATCACCGGTCAGGAAGGCCCCTGCCACACCGGCCAGCAGCAGGTGCAGCAGCGGATAGTAGCCGAAGGTTTCATGACCACGCCCGATGGTCGGTAGTGAAAAGAGCGCCACGGCGAATCCGATAATGCCGGTCAGGACCACCATGATGGCACTCAGAAGATCCGCCACCAGCGTGATGCCAAAGGGCGCGGCCCAGCCGCCGGCATTCATGATCACATATCCCTGAGACTGAACGCTGACAAAAAGCCAGATACCAACGCCCAGCAGCGCTGCCGTACCGGCAATGCCGATCAGACGCTGCATCAGACGCGAGCGCCAGAACGCCATCGACAGCGCGCCTGCCGTGAGGGGGATCAGTATGGGGAGTGCGACTTCCGGGCTCACGTGTCGGTATCCTTCATCTGGTCCAGATCATCGACCCCGACGACCTGATAGGCACGGCGAATCAGTACCACGGCAAATGACAGGACGCCAAAGGCGATCACAATCGCCGTCAGTACCAGCGCCTGCGGCAACGGGTCGGCGATAACGTCTCCCAGTGGATCACCGTTCATGGGAATCAACGGGGGCGCATCACGCGTCATGCCCGCTACGGTAAAGATCAGGAGATTGGCCGCGTTGGAAATCAAAATCAGCCCGATGACCAGCTTGACGATCGAGCGCCGCAGCATCATGTAGATGGCCGTGGCGTAGATCACGCCGATAACCACTGCCATTACGGGTTCCATGGAGCGCCCTCCTTCGACGATATGCGCGCATCATGTCTCATCCTTGTCGACCTCCGTCAGCGTGATCACGGCTGTCAATACCGACCCCAGCACGACCAGGTAGACACCGATATCGAAAATCAGCGGCGTCGAGAGCTTCAGACCCATCACGTCCCACCACTGGGCGGTCAAAAATGGCTCACCCTGCCACCAGGCCGGAAAGGCCGAGCCCACGCCCAGAAGCAGACCGATACCGATGCAGTCACGCGGATCAACCCGCAGCAGGCGCCGGGTTGCCTGTGGGCCGTTGACAAACTGATGCAGCGCGAAGGCGCCGGCCACGACCAGCCCGGCGATGAAGCCACCGCCGGGCTCATCGTGACCGCGCAGCAGCAGAAAAAGAGAGAACAGAATCTGTAGCGGCACCAGCGTCTGTGCGGCTACCGTCAGGATCAGAGTGCCCGTTTTCATGGTGCCTTCTTCTCTTTTGCCTGCAGTCTGAGCATGGCCAGCACGCCGATGGCCGCCAGCGACAGTACGAAAATCTCACCCAGCGTATCCAGCGCACGGAAGTCGACCAGGATGACATTGACGATGTTGTGGCCATGCCCCAGCGGCTCGCTGTTGTCGATCATGTACTCGGAGATGGAGGTAAATAGATGCCCCTGTCCCAGTATCGTCAGAATCAAAAGCGTCATGAGCACGCCTGTACCGACCGCCACCAGCATGTCGCGCACTCGTTCCATGGGCGTCGACAGACTTGAAAACTGCGGCATCCGAAAGAGCACCAGAATGAGCAGGATCACCGTCAGGGTCTCGATCAGAAGCTGTGTGATCGCCAGATCCGGCGCGCTGAAGAGCAGAAAGATCAGGGCAATACCAAACCCCATGACGCCGGCCGCGGCCACGGCCGCCAGACGCGAGCGCATCATGCAGGCCACCACTGCGCTGGCGGCGGTGACCAGCGCCACGACCACTTCCTGCAGGCGAACATCCAGTTCAAACTCCAGCACCGGACCATGGCGCGCCAGTAGCGTATAGCCGGTCAACCCCACAAAGCTGAGCAGGGTCAGAATCAGATAGTTGCGCATATAGCCGCTCTGCAGCAGACGGGTCTGCCACTCGGACACGCGCACCAAAAGATCCATCAGCTTCCAGTACCCGGCCTCCGGACCGCGATCGAGCACCGGACTGAATCGGTGGATCACACCGCGTACGTCCGGCCAGCGCCAGCACACCAGAAGCCCGATGCAGAGGCTGAACATCGACATCATCAGCGCCGTGTTGATGCCGTGCCAGAGATACAGGTCCGTGACCACCTCACTACCGGCAACGGCACTGGCCGCGGCACTCAGAAGGCCATCGCCGGCAAGCCAGGGCATGAATCCCAGCAACAGTGACAGCCCGGCCAGCACACAGGGCCCGGCCAGCATGGACAGCGGCGCCTCGTGCGGCGTTTTCGGTGTGGTCTTTAACGCGCCGAAAAAGGGCCGCAGCGCCACGATGCCGGCAGCCGCCACCACCAGCACGGACGCCAGCAGACTCATGCCGATCAAAAAGCCGGTAAAGCGGGGGGCATCAAGCACTGCCTCGAACATCAGCTCCTTGGCCACAAAGCCAAACAGCGGAATCACACCGCCCAGCGACAGGGCCGCCACAAACGCACACAGGGCTGTGACCGGCATGGCGCGACGCAGCCCGCCCATTTCATCGATATCCTTGGTGCCCGTCTCGTGATCGAGCGCCCCCGCCACCATGAACAGTGCGCCCTTATAGAGCGAATGGGCGGTCAGAAAGGACACAAATGCGATCATTGCGGCCTCACCGCCGATACCCAGCAGCATGGTCAGCGTGCCCAGTGCCATAACCGTGGAATAGGCCAGCACCTTCTTGATGCCCGTAAACCGGATCGCCAGAAAGGCACCCACTACCATGGTGATCGCCCCGACGATACACAGAAGGGTCATCCAGACCTCGGTACCGCCCAGCCCGGGCTGAAGCCGCGCCATCAGATAGATGCCGGCCTTGACCATGGTCGCCGAGTGCAGATAGGCCGAGACCGGGGTGGGCGCGGCCATCGCATTGGGCAACCAGAAATGGAACGGAAACTGGGCCGACTTGGTAAAGGCACCTCCCAGAAGGCACAGCAGCATTGGCAGATAGAGCGCATGCTCGCGAAGCGCCTCGCCATCATCGAGCAGTGTCTGAAGCGACCAGCTGCCGCCCACCACGTTCAAGAGAATCAATCCGCTGAGAAGTGCCAGGCCACCGGTAAAGGTCACCAGTAGCCCCTGCAGTGCAGACTTGCGGGCCGCAGCGTCCTCGTGATTGAACCCGATCAGCATGTAGGAGGTAATGCTGGTCAGTTCCCAGAAGACAAACAGCGTCATCAGGCCATCCGCCATGACCACGCCGAGCATGGAGGACATAAAGGACAGGATCAGTACATAGAAACGGGCAATCTGCGGATGGCCATGCAGGTAGCCACTGGCGTAGAGAATGATCAGCGTTCCGATGCCGCTGATCAAAAGACCGAACAGCAGTGACAGGCCATCCAGCCAGAAACTCAGGCTCAATCCAAGACTCGGCGCCCAGGCCTGCTCAAAGTAGATCCCCCCCGACTGCAGCACTGCAGGTGCCAGCGACACCAGCCAGAGCGCAACGGCGGCAGGATAGAGCGCCAGTACCATGCCGGTACGGCTGCCACACCAGCGGGACAGGAAAGGAACCAGAATGGCCAGAACAAATCCGGTCAACACGGCAATCTGCATGGTGCGCTTCTCTCCTCGCGTTACCTGCTGTCACAGCCTGATCGCTTCGCGTGGCATCATGGCGACGGCCCAACATCTCTGCCTTTTCATGGAAGAAAGCAGCAAATCGGACCTGGTATGCTATGGTAGGCTTGCATTACAGACGCAATGGCATCCCTTTTTCAATCATTTAACCTTAAGATTAAGGTTTGACAATAAAAAGCGTCACTGCACGTGATGGACGGGTATTGCCAGCACGCCATCGGCAGGGGAGAATCACCTAACTGCTTGATGTCATTGCATAGCGCAACATTCTGCAAATGATCAATAACAAGGGCCGACCCCCAACGAGGGAAACGGCTGCCGCCTTGTGGCGGGTTTCTGCCTGAGACCTTTGACCGGCTCCAGCAAGAAATCAATAACACACGCTGCACTGCGGAATATGCTCGCTGTGTCGTCTATTCATTGATGCTCGCCGTCTGGTCCGCCTGGCATTTTCGCCACCGGTCACCGGAGCCGTGGCATGTCGAATAGTCAGTACACCGGAAGCCATTCATCAGGAAACAAGCATTCATGACCCTGCCCTGGATACCCCTGCTGACCTTTCTGGGCGTTTTCGTCCCGGCGCTTGCCATTCGCGGCGGTAGATCCGTCTGCGCCCTGGCCACCGCTATCGCCCCGGCCATTGTGCTGGGTCTGGTCCTGTTTTTCTATCTGGGCCATGGCGGCGATACAGTCCTGCGCACCTCGATGCAGTGGCTCCCGACCATGGGTCTGGCGCTGGCCTTTCGACTGGATGGCCTGTCGTTGCTCTTTTTGCTGCTGATTCTCGGCATCGGGCTTCTGATCATCCTCTACACCCGCTATTACCTGTCCGAACAGGATTCAATGCCGCGGTTTTACGCGTTTTTGATGCTGTTCATGACTGCCATGGTCGGCATTGTCATGTCGGACAACCTGCTGCTGCTGTGGGGATTCTGGGAGCTGACCAGCATTTCGTCCTTTCTGCTGATCAGCTTCTGGTCGCATGAAACGACGGCGCGCAAGGGCGCGCGCATGGCCATGACAGTAACCGGCGCCGGCGGTCTGGCGCTGCTGGCCGGCATTGTTCTGATCGGCAAGGTCACGGGCACCTACGATATGGGCGTGGTGCTGGATAGCCACGACCTCATTACGGCAAGCCCGCTTTATCCGGTCATCCTGGTGCTGGTACTGCTGGGCGCCTTCACCAAATCGGCCCAGTTCCCGTTTCACTTCTGGCTGCCGCATGCCATGGCCGCGCCGACCCCGGTCTCGGCTTATCTACATTCGGCGACCATGGTCAAGGCCGGCATCTTTTTGATGCTCAGACTGCATCCGACGCTATCGCAGACCGAACTCTGGACGGTCATGGTAACCCTGACCGGTCTGGTCACGCTGGTGTACGGTGCCTGGTTTGCCTTTTTGAAAACCGATCTCAAGGGCATTCTGGCCTTTTCGACCATCAGCCATCTGGGGCTGATCACTGCCCTGCTCGGGCTTGGCAACGCCCAGGCGCTGATTGCTGCCCTTTTCCATATCATCAACCATGCCCTGTTCAAGGCCTCGCTGTTCATGGCCGCCGGCATTGTTGATCATGAAACCGGCACGCGTGACGTTCGAAAGCTCGGCGGTCTTTATCGCCTGATGCCGATCACTACGGTACTCACCTGCATTGCGACCATATCAATGGCCGGACTGCCGCCGCTCAACGGCTTCATCTCGAAAGAGATGTTCTTTACCGAAGTACTGGCCTCACAGCAGTTCGGCGGTCTGGCCTGGATCGTTCCGTTGCTCGCCGGTCTGGGCGGGCTGCTGTCGGTGGCCTATTCCCTGCGCCTGGCCTACGCCACCTTTTTTCGTCGGCCGCGTCAGGAGCCGCCCAAAGCGCCTCACGAGCCGCCCTGGCCGATGCGCTTCCCGATCGAGCTGCTGGTGGCGCTTTGTATCATCGTGGGGCTGGTGCCCACCCTGCCTCAGTCGCCGATTCTCGAAGGCGCCGTGCGCGCCACGGTGTCCGGTGAGATGCCCGATTTCCATCTGGCTCTCTGGCACGGCATCAACCCGGCCCTGCTGCTGAGTATGGCCGCGATCATCGGTGGTATCGTGCTGCATCAGCTGCATCGTCACATGATGCACTTCAATCGCCAGTTCCGACCGCAGGACGCTCGTTATATCTTCGAGGCCTTCATACAGCGCACAGTCGGATTCTGTCAGCGCATGATCGACCGGCTTGAGAACGGTTCACTGCAGCGTTACATGTTTTTCCTGATGGTGGTCTCCGTTCTGGCCATGGGTCTCGGTCTGGCCGATCTGGACACGCTGACCGGCAGTCTGGGGCAGCAGACACTGGACCCGGTCGTGGCACTGGGCGCAGCACTTTTGATCATGGGCGGCGTACTGACCGCTGCGCTGCATCGCTATCGCCTGATTTCGCTTTTGATGCTCTCGGTGGTAGGGCTTGTGGTGTCGCTGACCTTTGCCCGCTTCTCGGCGCCCGATCTGGCGCTGACGCAGCTGTCGGTCGAGGTCGTGACCATGATCCTTCTGATGCTGGCACTCTTCTTCCTGCCGCAGAAAACCCCCAAGGAGTCCGGTGGCGCCCGCGTGGTGCGTGATGTTCTGATCGCAACCGGCTTTGGCGGCGCGGTGGCCAGTCTCAACTTCGCCGTACTGACACGCGATCTGAACAGCATTTCGGAGTTTTTCATCAATCAGAGCGTGCCGGGCGGCGGCGGCCATAACGTGGTCAACGTCATCCTGGTAGATTTCCGCGGCTTCGATACGCTGGGGGAAATCACGGTGCTGGCCATTGCCGGTCTTGCCATCTTCAAGCTTTTGAACCGGCTACGTCTTTTCATGCCGGCTACCGACATGGAAGGTCGTCTGTGGTCCGATGATCGTCATCCGACCCTTTTGATGGTGGTCTCCCAGACCCTGCTGCCTCTGGCACTGCTGGTATCGTTCTTTATCTTCCTGCGCGGCCATAACCAGCCCGGCGGCGGTTTCATCGCCGGTCTGATCACGGCCGTGGCGCTGATCCTTCTATATATGTCGCGCGGCGTCGAATGGGCGCAGCAGCGACTGGACTTCCAGTTCCAGCCCATCGCCATTGCAGGCGTTGCGCTCTCCACCATGACCGGGCTCTGCAGCTGGCTGTTCGGCTATCCGTTTTTGACGTCGACCTTTGATCATTTCCATCTGCCGCTGATCGGTGATATCGAGCTGGCCAGCGCCCTGATCTTTGATGGCGGCATTTATCTGGCGGTCGTGGGCGCCACCCTCATGATTCTGGCCAATCTGGGCAAGCTCACCACCGCACATCGACCCAACAAGGAGATGCCCTGATGGAAGCGCTTTACGCCATCACCACCGGTATCCTGACGGCCAGTGGCGTCTATCTGACCCTGCGCGGGCGCACCTTCCCGGTCGTCGTCGGGCTGACGCTGCTCTCCTATGCCGTCAATCTGTTTCTGTTCTCCATGGGCGGGCTGACCACTCACGGTGCAGCGCTGGTCGGCACCAGCGAACACTATGCCGACCCGTTGCCCCAGGCATTGGTGCTGACCGCCATCGTGATCGGCTTTGCCATGACCGCGTTTGCCATTATCCTGGCGATGCGCTCCAGAGGTGATCTGGGCAGTGACAGCGTCGATGGCAGCCGTACCGATCGTGAAGACCCGCGGGAGAACAAGGCGTGATGCAGCATCTGCCCATTCTCCCGGTTCTGCTGCCGCTGGTAGTCGCTATTGTCCTGCTGCGAAAGCGTGAAGGCGTTGATCCGGTCAGGCGTACCATTTCCATCACGGCCACCTCTGTGCTGGTGATTGTCAGCGCGCTACTGGTCGGTCAGGTCGCCGGCGGTGACACCCTGGTCTATCGCCTGGGCAACTGGCAGGCGCCCTACGGGATCGTGCTGGTCGCCGATCGCCTGTCCGCCATGATGGTTCTCCTGACCGCCCTGCTGGCGCTGGGCAGCGTGATTCATGCCAGTGGCGGCGAGGACAACCAGGGGTCCAACTTTCACGGGCTCTTCAATCTGCAGCTGATGGGCATCAACGGTGCCTTTCTGACCGGTGACCTATTCAACCTGTTCGTGTTTTTCGAGGTGCTGCTGCTGGCCTCCTATGCGCTGTTGATGCACGGGGGTGGCAAGGCTCGCGTTCAGTCAGGCCTGCACTATGTGGTGCTCAATCTTGCCGGCTCGTCACTGTTTCTGATCGCGCTGGGCGTTCTGTACGGCAGCATCGGCACGCTCAACATGGCCGACATGGCCGAGCGCGTCAGCCAGTTACCGGCCGACAGACAGGGGCTGGTACGTGCCGGTGCCCTGCTGCTGCTGGTGGTGTTCGGTCTCAAGTCCGCCATCCTGCCGCTCTATTTCTGGCTGCCGCGCGCCTACAGCTCGGCGCCAGCCCCGATTGCCGCGCTTTTCGCCATCATGACCAAGGTGGGTATCTACGCCATCTTCCGCGTTTTTACCCTGATTTTCGGAGAGCAGGCCGCCGGACTGTCGCTGCTGGCACAGCCCTGGCTCTGGTGGGGCGGCCTGGCCACGCTGGCGCTGGCGATGGTAGCCATTCTGGCCGCACGCGATCTGCGCATGCAGATTTCCTATTTCATGCTGATCTCGATCGGCACGCTGCTGTGCGGACTGGGTATGGAAGGCACCGCCTCCCGCGGGGCCATGCTGTTTTACATGCTGCATACCACCCTGATCAACGGTGGCCTGTTCCTGCTGGCCGATCTGATCGCCGATCAGCGTGGCAAGGTGGGCACACGCATTGTGCGCAGCCGAAAGTTCAAATATGCCACCCTGCTCAGCGCCCTCTACATGCTCGGCGCCATGGCCTCGGCCGGGCTGCCGCCGCTCTCGGGCGCCGTGGCCAAGGCGTGGCTGATGTCGACGGCCACCCTGTCGGAGGGGCTGTGGCTGTGGCCGTTGCTGCTGCTGTCCGGACTGGCGGGCGTGGTCGCCGCTTCGCGCGCCGGGTCCACCATCTTCTGGCGTCACAGCAATGGTGAGCGTGTCGGCGAACATCTCTCCCGCGCCAAACTCATCGGTACGGTCGTGCTGCTCTCGGCGGCGCCGCTGCTGGTCGTGCTCGCCGGACCCGTTGGCAATTACACTCAGGCCACGGCCGAGCAAATCGCCAACACCGTCGAGTATCGCAGCGCCGTTCTGGGCGAGGTCACTTCAGTCACGCCGGGAGCATCCACCCATGCTGATTAAACGCTGTCTCCCCCGCCCCATTCTGTCGCTGATCCTGATGCTGGTCTGGATCATGCTCTCCGATGTCATCAGCTATGGCTCCGTGATCATGGGCGCCATACTGGGGATTGCCATCCCACTGCTGACCCAGCGGTTCTGGGATGCCCAGCCGGTGGTCAAGAAGCCATTGCTGCTGATTCGCTATACCCTGCGCGTCATGCTGGACATTCTGATCGCCAACCTAGAAGTGGCCTGGCTGATTGCCCGGCCCTGGCGCAGGCCCCGGCCTGCCTTCGTGGAGTACCCACTGACGCTCCAGCGTGATTTCAGCATTACGCTGCTGGCCAGCACCATCAGCCTGACGCCGGGCACCATTTCGGCCAACCTGAGACTCGACGGACGCAGCCTGCTGATTCACGTACTGGATACCGACGACGAACAGGCCGTCATCGACGAGATATACCACCGTTACGAGCGACCGCTCATGGAGATTTACGAATGATCGGGATTGCGCTGTGGATCAGCTTCTTTCTAGTCGCCATGGCCATCGTGCTCAATGCCTACCGACTGCTGGTGGGGCCTTCCCTGCCGGATCGCATCATTGCACTGGATACGATGTATGTGAACAGCATCGCCCTGATCATCCTGTATACGATCTGGCTCAGCACACGGGTCTATTTCGAGGGCGCTCTGCTGATTGCCATGCTGGGATTCATCAGTACCGTGGCCGTATGCAAGTATCTGCTGCGCGGCGACATCATCGAATAGGAGATCATCATGGCGTGGTTGGATAAAGCCTGGGTCGATACGGTGCTCGAGGCGCTGACGGCCTTCTTCCTGATCGCCGGCGCGCTGATTACCTTCATCAGCTCGTTCGGGATGGTACACCTGCGCGACTTTTATCTGCGCATGCATGGGCCGGCCAAGGCCACGACCCTGGGCGTCGGGCTGATCCTGGTCGCCTGCATGCTCTATTTCGTGCTGATCGAGCGTACCTTTCACATTCAGCTGCTACTGGTCACCATCTTTTTGCTGATCACAGCCCCCATCAGCGCGCATCTGCTGGCCAAGGTGGCCCTGCATCAGAAGCTGCCAAGCGATACTTCCACCACCGGAGCGCCCAGCGAGCTTCGCGAAGAGGATGTAGGCCAGGAACCGGACACACCGCATCCGGAAGATCCCGGCAGCAGTCAGCGCCCCTGAGGCGCTGACCATCAGCATCAGCACCAGTTGCGCGTGTTTCTCTCCACCAGCCCCGCCAGCGCGTCAATGTGGCTGTCACGATCGTTGAGCGCCGGCACGTAGCTATAGTCTTCACCGCCGGCTTCCATGAAATAGCCGCGGTTTTCTTCCTGAATCTCTTCCAGTGTTTCCAGACAGTCGGCAGCAAATCCAGGGCAGATGACATCGATACCGGGCGTTGACTTCACGTCCCAGTTCTTGAGCGTCTCGTCGGTGTAGGGCTTGAGCCATTCTTCCCGTCCGAAGCGGGACTGAAAGGTCATGGTCCACTCGCTGTCTTCAAGCCCAAGCTCGCGGGCCAGCGCCTCGCTGGTGGCGCGACAGTGCTTCGGGTACGGATCGCCTTCATTGGCGTAACGTTTGGGAATCCCGTGCCATGAGATCAGCAGGTGATTCTGCTTGCCACGCATCGCCCAGTGCTCACGAACGCTTTCGGCAAGTGCCGAGATATAGCCACTGTCGTCGTGGTAGTCGCGGATAAAGTGCATTTCGGGAATGTCCGGACACGGCTTGAGCGCATCCGCCAGCCGGTCAAAGACAGCCGCCGTGGTGGTACGTGAATACTGCGGATAGAGCGGCAGCACCACAATGCGGTCGACCCCGGCACGGCGAAAGCTCAGCCCGGCACTTTCCATGGTGGGCCTGCCATAGGTCATGCCGAGCTCGACCGGAATGTCACAGCCGTAGCGCGCATCCAGCTGCGCCTTGAGCGCACGCTGCTGACGCCTGCCGATAGCCAGCAGGGGCGAGCCTTCCTCTTCCCAGACGCTGGCATAGGCTTCAGCTACCCTTTTGGGACGCGTTCTCAACACGATGGCGTTAAGGATGAACCACCAGAGCGGGCGGGACACGTCGATCACGCGCTTGTCCCACAAAAACTCGCCCAGATAACGCCGCACAGCGGCGGGCGTCGGTTCATCCGGGGTGCCAAGATTGGCCAGCAGTACGCCGAAAGGGGCCTGCGCCATGTCTATACTCCTTGCTGTGGTCAGAGGGCATTTATTACGCAAACCCTCAAAAGAGAACGATTTTAATGAAATTATTCTATCAACACCGGCTTGTCGGTGTTGATGAAATGTCCCTATTCGCCATATTCAGGAAGTGTAAATGCCCTGCCCCCTGATCGTAATCCTGGGTGATCAATTGACCCCTGATCTTCCCATTCTCGAAGGCGCGCCGGAAAATGCCGTAGTGGCCCTGTTCGAGGTTGAGGAAGAGGGACGCTATGTCCCGCATCACCCGCAAAAGATCGCCTTTCTGTTTTCGGCCATGCGTCACTTTGCCCGCGAGCTGCGCCAGCAGGGCCGACAGGTGCACTACACCTGCCTCGACGATAACGACAACACTCAGGATCTGATCGGCGAGGCCGAACGGGTGGCAAAGCTCTATGGCTGCGACGAGATTCGGGTGACCTCGCCGGGGGAATGGCGGCTGCTGGCGCGCATTCGTAAACGGCCCCACACTCCTCTGCCCTGGTATCGGGTTCACGATGACCGCTTTCTGTGCACGCTGGAGGAGTTCAATCAGTGGGCGCAGGGTCGCCAGCGCTTTCGCATGGAGCATTTCTATCGCTGGATGCGCCGTGAGACCGGTCTTTTGATGGACGAGCATAATCAGCCGGAGGGCGATCAGTGGAACTTCGATCACGACAATCGCAAGCCCCTGCCCGACCGTCTCGATCCGCCGGAGGCGCCAAAGCACAAGCCGGACGACATCACCCGTGACGTGCTGACCCTGGTCGATACCCATTTCAAGCAGCATTTCGGCACGCTCGAAGGGTTCAACTGGCCGGTCACGCGACGTCAGGCTCTCAATGATCTTGAGCATTTCATCAAGCATGCTCTGCCCTTTTTTGGCGACTATCAGGACGCCATCAGCGACCAGCATCCCTTTTTGTACCACGCTCGCCTGTCAGGCGCGCTCAATGCCGGCCTGCTCAGGCCGCTGGAAGTCTGTCAGGCCGCGGAAAAGGCCTGGCGTGACGGCAGGGTGCCGCTCAACTGTGCCGAGGGTTTCATTCGCCAGATTCTGGGCTGGCGTGAGTATGTGCGAGGCATCTACTGGCTGAACATGCCCGAATACAAGCAGCGCAACGCTCTAAAGGCCGACCGGGATCTGCCTGCCTTCTACTGGAGTGGCGAGACCGATATGCGCTGCATGAGGCGCGCCATCGAGATGACCAGGGACAACGCCTACGCTCACCACATTCAGCGGCTGATGGTGACCGGCAATTTTGCCCTGCTGTGCGGCGTGCGCCCGGAAGCGCTGTGCGACTGGTACCTGTCCGTGTACATCGATGCCTATGAATGGGTAGAGCTGCCCAATACGCTGGGTATGGTGCTGTACGCCGATGGCGGTTATCTGGGGTCCAAGCCCTATTGCGCCTCGGGCAAATATATTGATCGCATGTCGAATCACTGCCAGCACTGTCGCTACGACGTCAAAAAGAACGTCGGGGAAGACGCCTGCCCTTTCAACAGCCTGTACTGGTATTTTCTGGAGCGCCACGAGCAACAGCTGGCCGGCAATCAGCGCATGAAGCTTATCTATGGCTCGCTCAACAAAATGAAAAGCGACAAGCGTCAGGCACTGCGGGAGCAGGCCATCCATTTTCTGGATCAGCTGGATTATGAACCGGCCTACGGACGGGGAGATCATCGGGCAGGATACGAGACCGGCAATCACAACAAGGGCAAAAGCAGATCCTGATGCGATCCCCACGAAAAGCGCCGGCAATCGCCGGCGCAGAATCATCAAATCGATTTGGTATTTTTAGCGGCGTGCACGCCCTGCAGATAGTGGAGATCAGACCGCCATGGCCAGCGGCGGCATGGCGTCGAGCCGTACCAGACGGCGAGAGCTGTCACTGCCGTCTTCATCACTTTGACGCACGATCCAGGCGTGGCTGATGCCCGCGCCCAGCAGTTGATCGATGGCTTCATCGATCGAACGAAACAGGCAGGGCTTGCCACGACGGCTGAGCCTCTGGCGATGACCACCGTTGGTTTCGCATTCAATCTGGTAGATATGACTCAGCGTGTTGCGAACAACGCGCACTTCCATTTCATGTTGATGTGATACGGCATGCTTGAGTTGCTGTAATTCCATTTCACCCTCCCTGGGGTATTCTGTTCTCACCGCTCGCGTGGCGATGGCTATCTCTTTGTCGTTTCTATCAGTCGCGTAAAGCGTAACAGTGCCGG
This sequence comes from Kushneria avicenniae, assembly GCF_900112585.1. Taxonomy (GTDB): domain Bacteria; phylum Pseudomonadota; class Gammaproteobacteria; order Pseudomonadales; family Halomonadaceae; genus Kushneria; species Kushneria avicenniae. The sequence goes on from NZ_FOLY01000004.1 coordinate 101,920, forward strand.
ATGACGATTCCGTGTCAGTGCCGGCCTCTTTTCTTGCGTCAATCTTTTCCTGGTTCAAATCTTTTTTTGGCTCAATCTTTCAGGACTGCCTTCAAGGGTTACGCGCTCGGCCCTTTGGGGGTGCCATCAACATGACGCATCAGACAGGCATCGAACAGGGCCTGCTGTGACGCCGTCATCATGTTGCGGGCACGCATGAGGTGTTCTTCACCGAGTTGCTGCAACCGGGCCACAACCGTGGCAAGCCGGGCCGTGTCGGTAAAGAGAACATCGGGCAGTACAATTCGGCGCTCGAGCACACCGAGACACCAGATATGGTCAATCATGGCAGGGCCGTTTGACGCATCGAAAGCGGCAGCGACGATCAGGCCATTATGGCGTACATCCGGTAGAGGGTAATCGCCTGAAAAGACGCCCTTTTGCGCATGATAGGGATGAATCAGCTCGATCATGCCCGGATGACGACGGCCCAGACGCTCGGCCAGAGGCGCATGGGGTGCCCCCGGCAGCGAGTCATGCGTCAAATGACGCAGCCCGAAGATCAGAATAGCGCGGCGCCCGCGGTCGAGCACCTCCCGCTCGATAAGCTCGACGTAAGCCTGCTCTCGTGCTTCGTGCCACCGCCCAAAGCCTTTGCCATCCAGCGTCTCCCAGTCAATGGCCGGTTCGGCCAGTACAACGCGAACACGTTGCTGGGGAGCACGTTTCAGGTTGACAGCCCGGATTCGCCTGAAAAACTCGGCGTAAACGGGCGGGCTCCACAGCAGGAAATAGAGCGTGTCCTGCCAGACGGCATCCAGACCTGCTTCACCCACCTCATCACCGCGGATATAGCAGTCGAGCCACGCCTGATGGCGAGCGCTACCGAACTCGACAACGATATCGTCAAAAATTTCTTCCAGAACCGGGCTTTCCAGCAGCGTGGTGATCGCCATCATCACCTGCGGGCACCAGTGAATTTCCCCGAGCCCGACCAGCGGGCAGCGCTCGAGAATACTGGCGATGAGCGCTTCGGGCTGATGGGCTGTCATGACAGACTGTCGGCGCAGGCGGCCCGTGGCTCGAGTACCGCCATCAGATGCTGCGCGATCGTTGCCAGATGCGTCTGATGCATCAACTCGGGATGCGTGGCCGGAAGATCAAGGTTGATGATGCGTCCGCCCACGTAAGGCTGCCAGGCACGGCGGTCCAGCCAGTCTTCTTCTCTGGGAGTAGCCGCCGTGAAAAAGTGTATGTCACCTCCGTAGACCGGATGATGGGTCTCTCGCACCAGACGGCTGTTATTGATGACCACATCCACCAGACTATCCAGCGTTTGTGATGACAACTGCCCCAGCGCGCTGCCTTCGTGTCTCAACAGGGCAATCACCTGCTCCCGGCGCGAGCCGCCCTCCTCGGCAAGCTCCCTGTCGGCAAGGCCCGCGATGCGCAGCAGCGCCTCGAGCGCCATGCCCTCATCCGGCGGCGTCATGTCACGCCAGAGATCCGCCGGGTAGGCATCCAGCAGCGCCAGCATACCGACCTTTTCTCCCTCGGCTTCCAGCAGCGCCGCCATGGTGTGGGCGATCATGCCGCCAACCGACCATCCCAGCAGATGATAGGGCCCCCGGGGCTTGAGTCGACGTATCTGCTCAATGTAGTCGCGCGCCATCTCTTCCATGGTCTCTGGCGGGTGACTACCAGGCAACATTCCGCGCGCCTGCAGGCCATACAGGGGATAGCGCGAGGGCAGCGTGCGCGCCAGTCCGGCATAGCACCAGGCAAGCCCGCCCGCCGGATGCACACAGAACACGGGCGGTGCGTCGGCCCCATTGCGCAGCGGCAATACCACATCCAGGCCGCTGATCGCCGCATCCTGTCCGTCAAGGGCATCCAGCGCCTCGATGGTGGGGGCCTCGAACAGCGTGGCGATGGTCAGATTCGCCCCCAGCGCGTCGTTGAGCCGGCGAATCAGCTGCAGGGCGTTCAATGAGTTACCGCCCAGGTCAAAGAAGTTGTCCCGAATGCCGACCCGCTCGAGGTCGAGCACCTCAGCAAACAGATCGGCCATGATCTGCTGACGCGGTGAGGTCGGTGCCATGCCTTCATCGCCGCTTTCGGGCGCCGGCAGCGCCCGGCGGTCCAGCTTGCCGTTGGGACTCAGCGGTAGCGCATCAAGCGTCATGATGACACCGGGCACCATGTAATCCGGCAACGCCCGGGCCAGATGGCGCTTGAGCGATTCGATGACCAGCGTAGCGCTGGCGTCGGGCACCACATAGCCAACCAGTCGCGCACTGCTGCCGCTGCCATGAACACTGACCACGGCATGCGCCACCCCCTCAAGTGCCAGCATGACCGACTCGATCTCACCCAGCTCCAGACGCTGTCCGCGCAGCTTGACCTGATGATCAATGCGTCCCAGATACTCGAGCACGCCATCAAAGCGCCAGCGCGCCAGATCCCCGGTTCGATAAAGTTTCGAATCGCTCTCCAGTGCCGGGCAATCAATGAAACGCTCGGCGGTCAGCTCGGGCTGGCCCAGATAGCCCCGCGCCAGGTTGCGTCCGGCGATATAGAGCTCGCCGGGCATGCCCACCGGCACCGGCTGGAAGGCGCCATCCAGTACGTGCAGGTGGGTATTCCAGATCGGGGCGCCAATGGGCACGCTGCCCTGGCCATCGTTGTGGCGGCACTGCCAGGCGCTGACATCGACCGCCGCTTCAGTCGGGCCGTAAAGATTGTGCAGTGCCACGCCGGGCAGAAGACTCAGAAAGCGCTTTTCCAGCTCACGCGACAGCGCCTCGCCGCTGACAAAGACCTGGCGCAGCGCCTGCAGGCGCTCGACATCTTCAGGCGTCAGTTCGTCGAGCAGAATATCGAGCATCGAGGGGACAAAATGCAGCGTGGTGATCGACTCACTGATGAGGGTATCGATCAGATAGCGCGGGTCGCGGTGACCGCCCTCACGCGCCATGACCAGTGTCGCCCCGCTGATCATGGGCCAGAGAAACTCCCATACGGAGACGTCAAAACCGTTGGGTGTTTTCTGCAGCACCCGATCCCCGCCTCCCAGCGCATAGCGACCCTGCATCCAGAGAATACGGTTGACGATCGCGTGGTGCTCGACCAGAACGCCCTTGGGCCTGCCCGTTGAGCCGGAAGTGAACAGCACATAGGCGCCGAGGGCGGCATCACGCTGTGCGGGACTGCCGGGAATCAGTTCATGGCGCTCGTCGGCATCCGCCAGCGACAGCCCCTGCACAAGCACCTGATCAAAGCGGCTGCGCTGCTCATCACTGCCCAGAATCAGACGCGGTGCGGCGCGCGTGACGATATCGTCCAGACGCGCGTCGGGGTATTCCAGCGGCAGCGGCAGCCAGGCCGCGCCTACGTGATGAATGGCCAGCAGCGCCACCTGCATTTCCAGAGAGCGCGGCAGTGCCACGCCCACGGTGTCGCCGGGGCATACACCCTCCTCGATGAGGGTATCGGCCAGCGCCTGCACCTGACGTCCCAGCGTCTGATAGTCCAGCGCCGCCCCTTCCGCGACCAGCGCCGTCGCGTGGGGCGTCTCGTGGACCTGGCGCTCGAACAGCGTCGCCATGTGCGTTGTTTCCACCGGATGCTCGGTGGCATTGAAATGCGCCAGCGCCTGATGATCTTCGGGTGTCACCAGTGCCAGCTCGCCCACCGGTGTCTCGACCTCGGTCATGAAGGTCATGAGCCACTGCGACAGCCGTGCGAGATGCCACTCCAGCTCGGTTTCGTCATAAAGTGCCGGGTTGCCATCAAGCGCCAGACGCATCGACTCGCTGTCACCGCCGAGATAGACCGAGAAGACCAGATCATCGACCGGGCCGGCCACCAGATGATGCTTGACCACGTGGCTCTGCGGCCATTGACCGCTTGAGTCGAAAGGCAACACGTTGACGTGCATGCCCAGAAGCGGACGCCTGCCGGGACGACGGCCCAGATCGCGCAGCAGCCATTCATGGCGATAGCGCTGGTGGCGGCGCAGCGTGCCCAGCGACTGCGCCGCAGACTGACACCACTGAAGCGGCGTTGCGTCAAAACCGTTTTGCAGCCGCAGCGGCAGCATGTTGACCTGGGTCATGGGCGCACGCAGCGCAGCGCCCTGCATGCGCCCCATCATGGGAACCCCGAGCGTGACATCACTGTGCTGACACATGCGCGCATACCAGGCACCGCTCGCGGCCAGAATGGCCTCGGCAAGGCCCTGCTGCTGAGCTCGGCACTGATCCTGAAACCGCTGCGACTGCTCAGGATCCAGCGTCATTTCACGGCGCAGGGCACGCGGCTGTGCTTGCGCGAACCGCCCGGCAGGAGAAACCGGCTCAGGATCATCGGCAAACAGGGACGTCCAGTGATGACGATCCTGCTCGAGTGCCGGGCCTGTCTGATAGCGCTGCTCCTCCTCGATGACCCGATCAATACTGCCATACCAGCAGGGCCTGGCCGCCTCCCCCTTGCCCAGCGCAATATAGTGTTCGGTAGCGCGCTGCTGAATCAGTCCGTAGGCCCAGGCATCGGCCGCCACGTGATGCATGTTGAGCCACCAGAGCACGTGATTGTTCGAGAGCCGCCAGATGGCCTGGCGATACAGCGGCCCCTTTTGCAGCACAAAGGGAACCTCACGACGAGCCGCCATCTGCTGCCAGGCCAGTTCACGGGCGTGCGGGTGATCGCACAGATCGATGATCCCGGGAATGTCGGCTCGCGCTGCAGCCTTCCCCGCATGTCTGGCCGGGCCACTATCGGTGGCGACAAACGCTTCAAACAGGCCCTCGGCCTCGCTGACGGCCATGGCAGCAGCCTGCGCCAGCCTTTCAACGTCGATGGCACCCGTGAACTCGAGACACTGCGCGGTAGAGTATCCCCCCTGAGCGGCACTGCTCTGCTGGCCGTACCAGATACCGGCCTGAGCGCCGCTGACGGGAAGGAAATCGGCCTGACTCATGAGATCACCATCCTGTGCAATACCATCAAGGTGCAAATCCTGATTAAAGGGGCGCCCATCGCAAGACAGTCACTGGCCGACGATAGACGCCCTCTGAACAAATAGGTGGTTGAATTTAAATAATAATGGTTCTCATTTCAAATGAAGCTGCGATATTTGTATCCCTGCTGCTCCTGAATGCAGAACGGGACCGGATGCTGGCATCCGGTCCCGCTCATCGTGTATCAGGCAATGCTTCGAGGCTCAGCCCTGATCGCGATTGAAGGTCGAGGGGTCGATGGCTACACCCAGCGAACGCTTGTCGATCCAGCGTCCGGCCTTGGTCTCCTTGTAGCGAAAGACCACGTAGTCACCGACTGACACATCCAGCTCGGCCTCTTCCACCTGATAGGAGTAGACCTCGCCATTGACGGTCAGGGTATGGCGATAGAGATCCGGCATGCCCAGCCACTCCTTGAAAGGGCCTTCGGTTTCCACGCTTTCAAGCGTCCCGCGTGCTTCGAGTTTGGGTTGACGACGTCCGCCGCGACGGTATCCAGCCGGCATGTTGACTCCTGTTCTGGCTTGTCAGAAAAAAGGGAAATGACGCTCGGGGCGCCATATTTTTTTGATCAGGGACGCGCATGACGCGCGGCTATTCTTCGTACTGGCCGTAACTGCCCGGGGCAAGATCCTCGAACCGGGTGTACTTGCCGATAAAGGCCATGTGGACGGTGCCGATGGGCCCGTTACGCTGCTTGCCGATGATCAGCTCGGCCAGCCCCTTGTTATCCGGGTTATCCTTGTTATAGACCTCGTCGCGATAGACGAAAGCGATGACATCGGCATCCTGCTCGATGGCGCCGGATTCACGCAGATCCGACATCACCGGTCGCTTGTTGGGACGCTGCTCGAGCGAGCGGTTGAGCTGCGACAGTGCCACAACCGGGCAGTTGAATTCCTTGGCCAGCCCCTTGAGCGAGCGCGAGATTTCCGAAATCTCTGCGGTACGGTTTTCCGACAGCCCCGGCACCTGCATCAGCTGCAGATAGTCGATCATGATCATGCCGATACCACCCGCATCGCGGGCAATACGACGGCTGCGCGAGCGCATCTCGTTGGGCGATAGCGCCGCGGTATCATCCACGTAGAGTTTTTTGTCCTTGAGCAGATTGACCGCCGAGGTCAGTCGCGGCCAGTCCTCGTCCTCGAGCTGACCATTACGCACCCGGGTCTGATCGATGCGTCCCAGCGAGGAGATCATACGCAGCATCAGCGACTCGGCCGGCATCTCCATCGAGAAGACCACCACGGCCTTGTCGCTGCTGACCACGGCATGCTCGACCAGATTCATGGCAAAGGTGGTCTTGCCCATCGATGGGCGCCCCGCCACGATCACCAGATCGGAAGGCTGAAGGCCGGACGTCATGTCATCGAGATCGCGAAAGCCGGTCGACAGACCGGTCATCTGTCCTTTGAGATTGAAAAGCTCATCGATGCGATCCACCGCCTTGCTGAGCAGATCACTCATGCCAATGGCGCCACCGCTTTTGGGGCGAGACTCTGAAATCTGGAAGACCAGCCGCTCGGCCTCATTGACCAGCTCATCGGCCGTGCGTCCCTGAGGGTTGAAGGCGCCTTCGGCAATCTGATTGGCAGCGGTGATCAGCTTTCGAAGCGTAGCGCGCTCGCGCACGATATCGGCATAGGCGCGAATATTGCTGGCGGAAGGCGTATTGCGGGCCAGTTCGGCCAGATAAGAGAGCCCGCCCACACGCTCCAGTCGGTCGTGGGACTCAAGCTCTTCGGACAGCGTGACCACATCCAGAGGGCGACCCTCTTCGGCCAGACGTCCCATGGCCTTGAAGACGTCCCGGTGTTCGATGCGATAGAAGTCATCGCTGACCAGGCGGTCGGCAATCTCGTCCCAGGCCTGATTATCCAGCATCAGCCCGCCCAGCACGGACTGCTCGGCTTCAAGCGAGTATGGCGGCACCTTGAGCGCAGCGGTTTCCTGATCAAACTCGATCACTTCACTCATGACGATGATCAACCATGTAACGACTTACCTGAAGAGTGATTCGGCGCAGGGCCATAGCCTACGCCCACGGGAGAAACATGTCATGACTCCGCCCGTGCGTGAAGCCATTAAAAAAAGGGGCACACAGGGTGCCCCTTTTACAGTGGCATATCAGGAATATGCCATTGCCGTTCGATCCGGGTTATTCAGCAACAACCACGACGCGAACGCTGGCGGTCACATCGGAATGCAGACGCAGTTCGATGTCGTATTCGCCGGTCTGACGGATCGGGCCTTCGGGCATGCGCACTTCGCTGCGTGCCACTTCGATGCCTGCCTGAGCGATGGCATCGGCCAGGTCGCGCGGACCGATGGAACCGAACAGCTTGCCTTCATCGCCGGCACGAGCAACGAGCGACAGCTCGATCTCGGAGAGCTCTTCGGCGCGGCGCTCGGCTTCAGCCTGACGCGCGGCGGCGTTGGCTTCAAGTTCGGCGCGACGGGTTTCGAAGGCATCGACGTTGGCTTTGGTAGCCGGAACAGCCAGGCCGTAGGGTACCAGGTAGTTACGACCGTAACCCGGCTTGACGCTGACCTGGTCACCCAGGTCACCCAGCTTGCCGAGCTTGTCGAGCAGAATGACTTCCATCTCGTGGACCTCTTAACGTTGACTGCCGATCAGACGCGTGCGGAAATCCGCAAAGGTATCTATCAGCGCCAGCAGCAGCACTATCACTAACGTGGGCCAGGTGGTCAGCAGCAATGCATAAAAACCGACCAGCCAGAACCCTCTCATTGACTTTACACCTACCACACCGTGCACAAGGGCAATACCGGCCACCAGCAGAGGCACCCAGGCCATCAGCACGGCGCCGGGAAACGCGCCCAGCATGCCGACGGCAGTCATCATGACCACGCCGACAAGCTCCAGTTTCGACAGGCGAAAGCGATGAAACTCTTCGCGAAAACCGCCAGGGTTATACAGCGCCGCCTGCCAGCTGCGCGCCAGCGCAAGACAGGCAGTCGCCGCCAGCATCACCATCAGGCCGGTGATGGCCGAGATCATCAGCAGTGCCAGTCGTTCAACCGGCACGCCCTGACTCGCATACTGGCGAAGCATTTCATCGATTTCCGGCGCCTGAGCGCGGACTTCCTCAACCAGCTGCGTGGCGTCGGGCGGCGCAAATATCCCTAGATGGATCAAAACGGCCACCACGACCGCCCCTGCCAGCAGGGTTTCGCCCCATCGGAATCGCTCTCTAAGGATAATGGCCATGACCGTGACCAGTAGAATACTGGCCAGCGGAATGGCATCGCCCTGCATCCACCACCAGCCGGCCGGCAGCGCGGCTGCCAGTACCACCGGTGATGCGGGCCCCAGACCACGACGCAGGGTCACCAGTGCGCTGATGGCAGCGGAAACCCAGAAAAGCCATGGGATCAGTGAGCCCAGCAGTGCCACGCCAATGGCGCGCGGCGTGTTCTGCATTACCCAGCGAGCGAATCCCTGCATGCGTGCAGCTTACTGGTGGCTGTCGGTATAGGGCAGCAGGGCCAGATAGCGAGCGCGCTTGATCGCGGTAGCCAGCTGACGCTGATAACGTGCACGAGTACCGGTGATGCGGCTCGGAACGATCTTGCCAGTCTCGGTCACGTAGGCCTTCAGCGTGTCGAGGTCCTTGTAATCAATGTACTTCACGCCTTCAGCGGTGAAGCGGCAAAACTTGCGACGACGGAAAAAACGGGCCATGTCGGTCTCTCCAATGGGTGGATTCAGGCCAGAGCAAACGCTCAGGAAGCAGCTTCGGTCGACTCTTCGGAATCGGAACGTTCACGCGGACGTTCGTCATCGGAGCGCTCGCGACGGCGTCCCTTTTCGTCTGCCGCCTTCATCATCGGAGATGCTTCGGTGACAGCTTCGGTGCAACGCACGACCATGTTGCGAATGATGGCATCGTTGAAGCGGAAGATGTTTTCCAGTTCAGCCAGCGTTTCGCCGCTGCATTCAACGTTCATCAGAACGTAATGAGCCTTGTGGATCTTGTTGATCGGGTAGGCCAGATGACGGCGGCCCCAGTCTTCAAGACGATGAACGGTACCGCCGTTTTCAGTCACAAGCCCGGTATAGCGCTCGATCATGGCAGGCACCTGCTCGCTCTGGTCCGGGTGGACCATGACCACGATTTCATAATGACGCATGGTGTCTCCTTTCGGTTTAACAGCTTCTCGATGACAGGTCTCCGTCATGGGAAGCAAGGAGTTGATAGAAGGGTATTTTTCGTTACAAGCACAGAAAAACAGGGCTGCCCCCGCTCTCCTGCAAATGCATTCGGCGGCCGTAGCCGCCGCGAAACCGCACAATTGTAGGGATCAGACCTTTTGCTTGCAAGCAAAAGGATCAGCGAAGACGCCGCTGGCGCACCGCTTCAAAAAGACAGATGCCGGTGGCCACCGAGACATTGAGACTCGAGACCTGACCGGCCATGGGCAGCTTGACCAGCTGATCACAGTGCTCGCGGGTCAGACGTCGCAACCCCTTGCCCTCGGCACCCATGACCAGCGCCGTCGGCCCGCGCATATCGATGTCATCCACGAAGGCACTGGCCTCACCGGCAGCACCCAGCACCAGTACGCCGGCCTCTCTCAGTCGCGCCAGCGCCCGGGCCAGATTGGTGACCTGATACACCGGAACGCTTTCGGCACCGCCACAGGCAATCTTTCGCACCGTGGCGTTGAGCGGTGCCGAGCGGTCCCGCGCCACCATGACGCCCATGACGCCGGCCGCATCGGCCGAACGCAGACAGGCGCCAAAGTTGTGCACATCGGTGACGCCATCCAGTACCAGCAGCAGCGGCGACTGATCCAGCCGGGCCTCGATCTGCCAGAACAGGGCGGCCTCGTTATCGGCGACCAGCGGCTCGCAAAAGGCAATGACCCCCTGATGCGCGCCCTCGGCCACCTGATCGAGTACGTCACGCGGCTGAACGACCAGCCGCGACCCGAGCGAGACCGCCTGGTGCTGGATATCAGCCAGACGCTTTTCCGCCTGCCCTTCCTGTATCCAGAGCTCCGACGGCACCTGCTGGCGTGCCAGCAGGGTCTCGACCGCATGAACGCCATGGACGGCGTCCAGCCCCCTGGGCGCAGCGCTTTTGACATTTGAACCGCTGCGGCGCTTGCCTTGCCCGTCGTCGCTCTGCCGACGCGACTGTCGCGATGGACTGTCGCCCCGCTTGCCGCCGCGCTGACCATCATGTTTCATGATTTCCGACGATCCTTGCTCTTGCTGCTGCCACCCTTGTTGCCGCTTTTGCTCTTTCCCTTGCCCTTTGAAGCGCCGCTCTTTTGCTTGTCAGACTCACTGATACCGGTATTGGCGGGTTTGTCACTTCGCTTGCGGGGCTTTCGCGCCTCGGCGTCTTCTTCTGCCCTTAGTGTATCGGTGGTCTTTGCAGCGCCGTTTTCAGCCGTTTTTTCTTCACGTCGGCGCAGACGTTCCTTCTTGCCCGGTCGGGATTTGCGACGCTTCTTGTTCGGTGCATCCGCGTCAGAAGGCGCCTGTACCTGACTCTCATTGCCCGAGGCGTTCGAGCCGGGCTTGCGAATACGACGACGCGACTGAGGCTGCGCATCGGTCAGCATGAAGTCGATCTTGCGATCGTCCAGATCGACGCGCGCCACCTGAATGGTGACGCCATCACCCAGGCGATAGGTTACGCCGGAGCGCTCGCCCTTGAGCTGGTGACGCTCGGCCTCGTACTGGTAATAGTCGGAAGGCAGGTTGGAAATATGCACCAGGCCTTCAACGAAGTGCTCGTTGAGCCGTACAAACAGGCCGAACTGGGTCACCGACGCAATAGCGCCCTCAAAGACATCCCCCACCTTGTCGGCCATGAACTCGCACTTGAGCCAGTCCTCGACGTCTCGGGTAGCCTCATCGGCGCGACGCTCAGTCATCGAGCAGTGTTCACCCATGGCCACCATCTGCTCGAAGTTGTACGGACACCAGCGCTGCGGCTCGTTGTCCGGGGCCCCTTCCAAACGCTGAACATGCGTTGATTCACGCTGACTGCGGATGACCGAGCGGATGGCGCGATGCACCAGCAGATCGGGATAGCGCCGGATGGGAGATGTGAAGTGAGCATAGGCGGCATAAGCCAGACCAAAATGACCCTCATTGTGGGGCGAATAAACGGCCTGGTTCATGCTACGCAACATGACCGTCTGGATGATGTCGGCATCCGGGCGGTCGTTGATCACCTCACGCAGATTCTGGAAATCCTGCGGGGTAGACTTGCCCTTTTCACCGCTGGCCCCCAGCGTCAGGCCCAGCTCACCGAGGAAGGCGCGCAGCGTGGCCAGCTTTTCATCCGAGGGCGAGGCGTGTACGCGATACAGCGCCGGCAGCTTGTGCTTTTCCAGAAAACGCGCTGTCGCCACGTTGGCGGCCAGCATGCACTCCTCGATCAGCTTGTGCGCATCGTTGCGGGTACGCGGCACGATACGCTCGATCTTGCGCTGCTCGTTGAAGATGATCTGGGTTTCGGTGGTTTCGAAATCGATGGCGCCGCGAACACTGCGCGCCTGACGCAGCGTCCGATACAGCCCGTGCAGTGCCTCCAGCGGCTTGACCACGTGGGCGTATTCACGCCGCAGGGCCTGACCTTCCTCGCTATCGGCATCCTCCAGCATGGAGCCGACCTTGTTGTAGGTCAGCCGCGCATGCGAGCGCATCACGCCCTCATAAAACTTGTAGCGGCTGATCTCGCCACGCTGCGAAATATTCATCTCGCAGACCATGCAGAGCCGGTCAACGTCCGGGTTGATCGAGCACAGCCCGTTGGACAGAAGCTCGGGCAACATGGGCACGACCTGCCCCGGGAAATAGACCGAGTTCCCTCGTTTCCAGCCTTCCTGATCAAGCGGCGAGTCGACTTCGACATAGTGCGAGACGTCAGCGATGGCCACGATCAGCTTCCAGCCGCCGGATTTGGTCTTCCACGCGTAAACGGCGTCGTCAAAATCCCTGGCGTCTTCACCGTCGATGGTGACCAGCGGCCAGTCACGCAGATCAACGCGGTGATGCTTGTCCTCCTCGCGGACCTCTTCGCTCATGTCGCGAATCTGATCGAGCACCTCAACGGGAAACTCGGCTGGAATGTCATGCTCGCGAATGGCGATGTCGATTTCCATTCCAGGGTCCATGCGCTCGCCCAGAACCTCGGTGACTTCCCCGATGGGCTGCTGGCGCAGGCCGGGCTGGGTGGTGATACGCACCTCGACGACCTGACCATCCTCGGCGCCGTTGGCCGCGCCGTCCTCGATGATGATCTCGTGGGCGATACGGCTGTTTTCGGGCACCACCACGGCGATATCGGTGCCGCGCTTGCGGTACAGTCCGATCAGACTTGGCGTATTGCGCTCGAGGATTTCGTTGACACTGGCCTCTTCCCGGCCGCGTCGATCCTTGCCACTGACGCGTACACGAACGCGATCACCATCGAAAAGACGCCGCATCTGACGCGGCGGGATGACCAGATCCGGCTTTTGCTTGTCATCGCGTACAAAAAAGCCGATGCCGTCGCGATGACCGACAACGCGGCCATCCAGCAACAGCTCGGGATCAATGATTTCAAAGGCCCCGCTTTTCTGGCGCAGGATCTGCCCGTCGCGCTCCATGGCGGACAGGCGTCTGCGAACGGCTTCCAGACGATCCTCATCCTTGATGCCCAGCAGTTGGCTGACATCTTCATGCGTGATCGGCTTGCCGTGCTCGGTCAGAATCTGCAGCAGGTATTCACGACTGGGGACCGGGTTGTCATATTGACTGGCCTCACGTTCCGCTTGCGGATCGTCGGCTGGCGTCCATTGACTCATAGATTGCTTCCCTGAAATGGTTGTCTTGTGATACCGGGCAAGATGGCGAGCAGCGGGCGCGGGGTGATGTGATGTCTTGTCTTCATGTCAGCGATTATAGCGGTCTCGGCAGAACGACCCAAAACCCTTTATTGCCCGGAAAACGTTGCAGGGTGTAAAAAAACCGACCTCCAGCGACTTTAACCCCTTGCATCACTGAAAAAATTGCGTATTATTTCGGCCCACCTGCCCGGATGGCGGAATTGGTAGACGCGCTAGCTTCAGGTGCTAGTGACCGTATGGTCGTGGAGGTTCAAGTCCTCTTCCGGGCACCATCTCGAACGTGCTGTTATCGAGAAGGTGAATCAGAAAAGACAAGACTGTCTTTCAATATCAGGTCATTACAGTAGTGAAGGATCAACGCCCGGATGGCGGAATTGGTAGACGCGCTAGCTTCAGGTGCTAGTGACCGTATGGTCGTGGAGGTTCAAGTCCTCTTCCGGGCACCAGTTGATCACCCTCGCTTTATCACAGCCTCAGGCTGATGACACCCTGCCCGGGTGGCGGAATTGGTAGACGCGCTAGCTTCAGGTGCTAGTGACCGTATGGTCGTGAAGGTTCAAGTCCTTTCCCGGGCACCATGTTTTGCTCCCTCTCCTGTTTTCTTTTTCTATCGGCATTCGATCCCGGTTTTATAGCGGATCACCACGCTCCCCTGCATGACGCCCTGATTTCCGGGATCTGCCATCGCTCGAGACGCGACCGGTGATCGCGCGCGACAGGACATCGCGCGCCTGCAGGCACTTCGCGACCGTAACACCGACCCTGCAGCGTCACGATAGTATCTGATTCAAAAGCGGGCCGGCTGACGCGCTACCTTTTCAAGGCCCCAGCCTCGGGTATCGACGCCGGACTCCAGCTGCTCGGCCATATCATCCGACAGCTCGCTGAAGAAATTGAATCCCGTGCGCGCCTCGATGTCGTCAACGCTGACCAGAAACCGATCCAGCGGCTCATCGCCATGAACATCCTGCGGCACGATAAAGGCAATCATTCGGGGTGGCGCATCGCCACTGCCGGGCGCCACGACGATCTTGTAAAACGCATCCGGAATTTCAATAAACGATGACATGCGCTTGATGGGATCATCGAAGATAGGGCCGGTCGTGACCCAGACCGTGCCGAACCGGGCCGCAAACTGATCGATCACGACCTCCTCCAGCCGCTGCCATACGCGTCGATTGAGATCGGGGCTCTGCGGCGAGATATTGCTCATCTGAAAGGTATCAAGCTGAGCCTGACGCCCGTAGACAGCGGCAATGGCGTAATTGGGCGCCTGATGACCGCGGTCATAGCCACTGCCGGTATAGTCATCCGAGGTCACCGGCCAGAGCGTTCGCCAGTCATCACTGAAATGCCCCGGGCGATCACCAATGGCGGGGTGGTTGACCCGATCCAGCCGATAGACGGTCCATAGTGGATTGGCGCGCAGATCCGACCACCCGGTCAGAAACCCGTCGTTGCGCAGGGTACGATTGATCGTTTTCCAGTCGTACCAGACTTCGGCCCGGGGCGTGCCCATCCAGCTCATCTGCTCCCAATACGTGCGCTCCTGGTAGTACCACAGTCCGTAGAGCACCGCTGTTGCCATGAGTCCAACACCGCTCATGCGCCTGAACCGCTTTAAAAGACCGGGGCGTCGCCGCGCCATATCCATCCCCTGACACTGTTTTATTTATAACCGCTGTATTCTCGAAAGCCACTCTTTCAGGCGGCGGCGAGTATACCCTGGTCAGTATCAGGTTGCTGATCGTGTTCAAAAAACGGGCCATCAGGCCCGTCATTTCAATAGCGCATGGCTTGCCGCACTGGCGTCTACTCGGTGATCTGCGGCCAGTGATGGGTATCCACCACTTCGCCGTTTTCGACCACCTCCAGTACGATGGGAAACCCCCAGAGCCGGTGCAGATAGTGCAGTACCGGCGGCATCGACGCATCCAGACCGCGACGCTGCGTGCGCTCATGACGCAGTATCAGCGAGCGGTCACCGTGGATATTGGCCGCAAAGACCTGAATATCGGGCTCCCGATGCCCCAGCGAGTACTGCAGCGACAGCGCCTCCCGGATCCGCCGGTACCCACGCTCGTCGTGAATGGCCGATATCTCGATCATGTCATCGTGATCGTCATCAAGCAGCGCAAAGAGCTTCATGTCCCGGATCACCTTCGGCGACAAAAACTGCTGAATAAAGGACTCATCCTTGAAATTGCGCATGGCGAAATGCGCGGTATCGAGCCAGTCGCTGCCGGCCATGTCCGGAAACCAGGCACGGTCCTCCTCGGTCGGCTCGGTACAGATCCGCCTGATATCACTGAACATGGCAAACCCCAGCGCGTAGGGGTTAATGCCGTTATACCAGGGACTGTCAAAACCCGGCTGCGCCACTACCGCCGTATGCGACTGGAGAAACTCCAGCATCACGCCTTCGTTAATAAGCTCTTCATCGTAGAGACGATGCATGATGTTGTAGTGCCAGAAGGTGGCCCACCCTTCGTTCATGACCTGCGTCTGGCGCTGCGGATAGAAATACTGCGCCAGCTTGCGCACGATGCGCACGATCTCGCGCTGCCAGGGCTCCAGAAGCGGCGCGTTCTTCTCGATGAAGTAGAGCAGATTCTCCTGCGGCTCCGAGGGATAACGCGGGCGATGATGCCCATCCGACGCATCGCCGGCCTGGTCGGCATCAGCGGCACGCAGCTGTGGAATGGTGCTCCAGAGCGTGTTGATCTGCTGTTGCAGATAGCCTTCGCGTTCCTGCTGGCGACGCGCCTCTTCCTCGGCCGAGATGGGTGAGGGCCGCTTGTAGCGGTCTACCCCCTGGCTCTGCAGCGCATGACAGGCATCCAGCAGCTGCTCGACAGCCTCGACACCGTGGCGCTCTTCACACTCGCTGACGTAGCGCCGGGCAAAGACCAGGTAGTCGACAATGGCAGAGGCATCGGTCCAGGCGCGAAAGAGGTAGTTGCCCTTGAAAAAGGAGTTATGGCCATGACAGGCGTGCGCCATGACCAGAATCTGCATCATCAGGGTGTTTTCTTCCATCAGATAGGCAATGCAGGGATCGGAGTTGATCACCAGCTCATAGGCCAGCCCCATCTGCCCGCGTCGATAGGCCTGCTCGACCGACAGGAACTGCTTGCCGAACGACCAGTGGCTGTAGCCGACCGGCATACCGATGCTGGAATAGGCATCCATCATCTGCTCGGAAGTAATGATCTCGATCTGATTGGGATAGGTGTCCAGTCGATACTCACCGGCAATACGCGCGATCTCACGCTCATAGTATTCCAGATCGTCGAAGGACCAGTCCGACCCCTGCCCCAGAAAGTCCTCGTCCTGGGTCGGCTTGTAGACATTGCTCATGACCGCCCCTCCTGGCCGCCCTGACGGCTTTTGAATAGCTCACGAAAGACCGGATAGATGTCACCGGCCTGAACAATCTGGCGCATGGCAAAACGCTCGGGATAGCCTTCCTGCACCCGCGTGTACTCCTCCCAGAGTGCCTGGTGGGCATGCGGCGTGATTTCGACATAGGCGTAATACTGAAGCCGCGGCATCAGGGCATCCATCAGGATCTGACGGCACTGCACGGAGTCATCATCCCAGTTATCGCCGTCGCTGGCCTGCGCGACATAGAGATTCCACTGATTGGGCGGGTAGCGGGCCTCGATAATCTCATCGAGCAGCGTCAGGGCACTGGAAACGATCGTGCCGCCTGTCTCGCGCGAATAGAAAAAGGCCTCTTCGTCGACCTCCCGCGCCGACGTGTGGTGGCGAATGAACACCAGCTCGACTCGCTCGTAGTCGCGCTCAAGAAAGAGATACAGCAGCAGGAAGAAGCGCTTGGCAATGTCCTTGTGGTTCTGGGTCATGGACCCCGAGACGTCCATCACGCAGAACATGACCGCCTTGTTGGAAGGTTGCGGCTGATCGGTCAGATGGTTGTAGCGCAGATCATAGGTATCGATGAAGGGGACCGCTTCCAGACGCTTTTTCAGACGCTCGATCTCATCCTTCAACTCGCGTATCCGACCAGGGTGGCGCAGCACCGGGTCCTTGCGCTCTTCCTCCTCCAGCGCCTTTTGTGCATCACACAGAGCGCGCCGAATGGGTGCACGCATGGCGATGCGGCGGGCATGTGCCTCGCGCATCGAGCGCACGATGTTCATGCGGGCAGGCACCCCCTGGCGTGACACACCGGCGCGCATGGGGCGACACTCCTCCATATCGGAGAGCTGCTTGCGCTCCAGATGCGGCAACTCCAGCCCGTCAAAGATAAAGCTCAAAAATTCGTCCCGGGACAGCGTGAAGGCAAATTCGTCCATGCCCTCCCCCTGGTTGGAGGCCGAACCCTCACCGCTGCCGCCACCACCGCTGCCCCCCTGAGGGCGACGCAGCCGATCGCCTTCGGCGAACTCGCGGTTGCCGGGGCTGACCACGCTACGTCGTCCACCCTGCCCGTGGCGAAATACAGGTTCGGAAATGTCCCGTCCCGGGATGCTGATCTTCTCGCCGCGCTCCATGTCGGTAATCGAGCGTCGGTTGACCGACTCCTCTACCGCACGCTTGATGTGCTTTTGATAGCGTTTTAGAAAGCGCTGTCGATTGACCGCGCTCTTGTGACGGGCATTGCTGCGCCGATCGATGAAATAGCTCACGTCACCACCTCCTGCAGACCAATCACACCGGCTGCCCCGTGTCAGGGTGGGAATGGGCGCCGGGCATGCCGGCGCCAGCCGCTTACTGGGACTTGCGCACGCGCAGATACCACTCCGAGAGCAGGCGGACCTGCTTTTCGGTGTAGCCCCTTGCCACCATGCGATCGACGAAATCATCGTGTTTTCGGCGGTCCTCGTTGGAGGCCTTGGCATTGAACGAGATAACCGGCAGAAGCTCTTCGGTATTGGCAAACATCTTGTGTTCGATCACGCCCTTGAGCTTTTCATAGGACTGCCAGCCGGGATTGTGGCCGTCGTTTTGTGCCCGCGCGCGCAGCACAAAGTTGACAACCTCGTGACGAAAGTCCTTCGGGTTGGAGATACCCGCCGGCTTTTCGATCTTCTCGAGCTCTTCGTTGAGCGCCTGCCGGTCCAGCAGCTCACCCGTTTCCGGATCGCGGAATTCCTGATCCTGAATCCAGAAATCGGCGTAGGTCACATAGCGATCAAAGATGTTCTGGCCGTATTCACTGTAGGACTCCAGATAGGCGGTCTGGATCTCCTTGCCGATGAAGTCGACATATCGCGGGGCCAGATACTCCTTGATAAAGCGCAGGTAGCGATCATGCATTTCCCGCGGCAGCTGCTCCTGCTCGAGACGCTGCTCCAGCACGTACAACAGATGCACCGGGTTGGCGGCCACTTCACTGGAATCGAAGTTGAACACCTTGGAGAGAATCTTGAAGGCGAAGCGGGTCGACAGCCCCTCCATCCCCTCATCGACCCCGGCAGCGTCCCGATACTCCTGGATCGAACGGGCGCGCGGATCAGTATCCTTCAGGTTCTGACCGTCGTAGATGCGCATTTTGGAGTAGATGCTGGAATTTTCCGGCTCCTTGAGTCGTGACAGCACCGAGAACTGCGCCAGCATCCGCAGCGTATCGGGGGCGCAGGGAGCATGGGAGAGCGAGGAGTGCTGCAGCAGCTTTTCGTAGATCTTCATCTCTTCCGAGACGCGCAGCGAATAAGGCACCTTGACGATGTAGACACGGTCCAGAAAGGCCTCATTATTGCGATTGTTGCGAAACTGCTGCCATTCGGACTCGTTGGAGTGCGCCAGAATCACGCCATCAAAGGGGATGGCGCCCATGCCCTCGGTAGGGTTGTAGTTGCCCTCCTGGGTGGCAGTGAGCAGCGGATGCAGCACCTTGATGGGCGCCTTGAACATCTCCACGAACTCCATCAGCCCCTGATTGGCGCGGCAGAGCCCGCCGGAAAAACTGTAGGCGTCCGGATCGTCCTGGGAGTAGAGCTCAAGCTTGCGAATATCGACCTTGCCCACCAGCGACGAGATATCCTGATTGTTCTCATCACCCGGCTCGGTCTTGGAGATCGCGATCTGATTGAGCCGCGAGGGGTAGACCTTGACCACCCGGAAACGGGAAATATCGCCGCCGTATTCACGCAGGCGCTTGGCCGCCCAGGGGGACATGACGCTGCGCATGTAGCGCCTGGGAATGTTGTATTCGTTTTCCAGCGTCTCGCCATCCTCCTCGGGGCTGAAAAGGCCCAGCGGAGATTCGTGTACCGGCGAATCCTTGATGGCATAAAAGGGGATCTGCTCCATCAGCACCTTGAGGCGCTCGGCGATCGAGGACTTGCCACCACCGACCGGTCCGAGCAGATAGAGGATCTGCTTGCGCTCTTCGAGCCCCTGAGCGGCATGGCGGAAATAGGCCACAATCTGCTCGATGGCATCTTCCATGCCGTGAAACTCGGCAAAGGCGGGGTAGCGACGGATCAGCTTGTTGGAAAAAATACGGGAAAGGCGAGGATTTTTGGCAGTGTCGATGACTTCCGGCTCACCAATCGCTTTGAGCATGCGCTCGGAGGCACTGGCATAGGCGGTAGGGTCCCGACGGCAGAGCTCAAGATATTCCTGAAGGCTCATTTCTTCCTGAAGGGTGCGCTCAAAGCGGTGCTGCACATGATCAAAAATGCTCATGAACTTCTCCTTGAGTTGCGACGGTGTGCCCTGCCGTACGCACGCTCGTCATTTCCGTGAAAATCAATCGGCCACTGCGGCACTCCCGCTCATCGAAGGCTTTATTGCTTTTAAAGAAGGATTGGTCGTGTCGGTCCGGAGCACGCCGGATGACACCCCGGTCAGGTCAGAAGACGCGGCATGAAGACTGCCGCGTCGATGTCAGGGAAGATATCCCATCAATATCACTGTTGGCAGCGTTGTGCCAGTGCCCGACGAAGGTCGGCAACCAATGAATCGATCAATGCTTCAGAGGTATTCCAGCTACACACAAAACGAACGCCGCCCTCTCCTATGAAGGTATAAAACGTCCATCCGCATTCGCGCAAGTACTGTTGTGCTGCGGGAGGAATTTCCAGAAAGACACTGTTGGCCTGCACTGGAAACATGACATCAATGCCTTCCACATCACTTACGCCCTTCATAAGACGCTGCGCCATGGCGTTGGCGTGGGAGGCGTTGGCAAGCCAGGTATTGTTTTCCAGAAGCCCCAGCCAGGGGGCGCTGACAAAGCGCATCTTTGAGGCCAGCTGACCCGCCTGCTTGCAGCGATACTCGAAATCACGCGCCATGTCGCGATCAAAGAAGATAATGGCCTCGCCAAAGGCCAGCCCGTTCTTGGTGCCGGAAAAACACAATACATCCACGCCCGCCTTCCAGGTCATCTCGGCAGGCGTCACATCCAGTGATGCACAGGCGTTGGCAAAGCGAGCGCCATCCATATGAATTCTGAGATCATACTGATCGGCGACGGCACGGATGGCCTGCAGCTCTTCGAGCGAATAAAGCGTGCCCACCTCGGTGGCCTGGGTAATGGACACCACTCTGGGGCGCGGGTAGTGAATATCGTTGCGTCGGGTCACGACGCCGGCAATGCCTTCGGGAGTGAGCTTGCCCATGGGCGAATCGACCGGCAGCAGCTTTGAGCCGTTGGAAAAGAACTCCGGGCCGCCACACTCGTCGGTTTCAATATGAGCCAGCTGATGGCAGATCACGCCGTGATAGGACTGACACATCGACGCCAGCGCCAGCGAATTAGCGGCGGTGCCGTTGAAAACAAAAAAGATTTCGCAGTCCGTTTCGAAAAGCGTTCTGAACCGTGCAGCGGCGCGCTCGGTCCAGACATCATTGCCGTAGGCCAGATCGTCCAGCTCGTTGGCTCTTAGCAGATACTGCATGGCTTCGGGACAGATGCCCGAGGTGTTGTCGCTGGCCAGAAAACGCGGCGAAGCAGTGGCAATATCGCTGTTGGCGATCGTATTGCTGAAACCGGGGGTAGTCATGTTTTGATTATCCTGCAGCTTGTTATTGGCTTGCCGATCGAGGATCACTCGATCACTGGCATGGCTTATCAAGCATGAAGCGCGCAGGGATGGCTGGCAAGCAGGCACAGGAAAACCTGATAGCCGTACAACAGCGTACGAACCAGATAAATAGAATACTGACCGAAAAGAATTCGAGAAGGTCTAGAACCAGAGAGGATTACCGACAGGTAGGAAACATTCAAGCAGATGGCGGACTGGACGGGACTTGAACCCGCGACCTCCGGCGTGACAGGCCGGCATTCTAACCAACTGAACTACCAGTCCGCATAAGCTTGCAATGTCGTATCATCATTTAAAGATGATGGTGGGTGGTACTGGGCTCGAACCAGTGACCCCCAGCTTGTAAGGCTGGTGCTCTTCCAACTGAGCTAACCACCCGGCTATCGCTGATGCTGAAAAACATTGCCAGCATGACGATATTGTAATTTCGATGGCGGACTGGACGGGACTTGAACCCGCGACCTCCGGCGTGACAGGCCGGCATTCTAACCAACTGAACTACCAGTCCACTGTATCGAAATTTTGCTGCAACCAGAGATTTGGCGGACTGGACGGGACTTGAACCCGCGACCTCCGGCGTGACAGGCCGGCATTCTAACCAACTGAACTACCAGTCCGCAACTCTGAAAACAGCAACATGACCTTATCAGTAATGATGGTGGGTGGTACTGGGCTCGAACCAGTGACCCCCAGCTTGTAAGGCTGGTGCTCTTCCAACTGAGCTAACCACCCGGGTCATGTGGCGCTGCATTCTACCGATCATTACTGGAAAGTCAAACACTTCCTGAACGGAAAAGACAATTTCATGACAGCGACGCGTCGTCGTCCTGTGCCATCAGGTTGATCGTATCGATGCGATCGCGCTTCATCAGGCGCTGCTTCTCTTCGAGCCCGTGAAAATCAAACAGGTCGCGGTCCGCCAGCTGTGACGGTGCCACGTTGGTCAGCGCCTTGAACATGGTGTCGATACGCCCGGGATGCTTTTTCTCCCAGTCGGCAAGCATCTCCTTGACCACCTGTCGCTGCAGATTTTCCTGGCTGCCGCACAGGTTGCATGGAATGATCGGAAAAGCCATGGCCTCGGCAAACCGGGCGATATCGGCCTCCGAGCAGTAGGCCATCGGCCGGATCACGATATTCTTGCCATCATCGGAGAGCAGCTTGGGCGGCATCGACTTGAGCGAGCCCCCAAAGAACATGTTGAGAAAGAGCGTTTCCAGCATGTCATCACGATGGTGGCCCAGCGCGATCTTGTTGGCGCCGATCTCCTCGGCAAAACCGTAAAGCGTGCCCCGTCTCAGCCGCGAGCACAGCCCACAGGTCGTCTTGCCCTCGGGCACCTTCTCTTTCACGATCGAATAGGTATCACGTTCCACGATGTGATATTCGATACCCTGCTTCGACAGATACTCCGGCAGCACATGCTCGGGAAAGCCCGGCTGCTTCTGATCCATGTTGACGGCCACCAGCTCGAAACTCACCGGCGCGTTGCGCTGCAGATTGCGCAGAATCTCGAGCATGGTATAGGAGTCCTTGCCACCGGAGAGGCACACCATCACCCTGTCGCCATCATTGATCATGGCGTAGTCGATAATGGCGTTGCCGACGTTGCGGCGCAGGCGTTTTTGAAGCTTGTCGAATTCCCGCTTGTCACGGGTACTCACAGACTGATCAAGTTCTTGCATGGAGATGACTTCAGATTAATGCGACATTGGCGCTACTTTATCATCGCCGTCGGAGGCAGGCGAAGATCGAGTAGTGAATGCGGGGGTTGAGGGGGCGATGACGTCGACGCGCCATACGCGACGTTATCCGTGTTTCAAGGCTGCCATCATGAAGCAGCCATTACGTTGGTCAGGCAAGGATTCCCACGATGTTTCAGGGCTGGTTACTGCTCACCATCTCGCTTTTATACATCGTCACGCTGTTTGGCATCGCCTGGCGTGGCGACCAACGCGCACGGCGGCTCGGACCGGCAAAACGTCGACCGCTGGTGTACAGCCTTGCGCTGGCCGTCTACTGCACCTCCTGGACCTTCTACGGCAGCGTCGGTCAGGTCGCAGGCTCGGGACTGCAGTATCTCAGCGTTTTTTTGGGACCCATTCTCGCCTTTTTGCTGTTCTGGCCGATTCTGACCAAGATGATCCGGGTCGCCAAGGGACAAAATATTACCTCGATCGCCGACTTTATTGCCTCACGCTATGGCAAGACCCAGGCGCTGGCGGCACTGGCCAGTCTGGTGGCGCTGCTGGGCACCCTCCCTTACCTGGCCCTGCAGCTCAAGGCCATGGCGGCCAGTTTCACGGTGCTGACGGCCAACAATGACATCGTACGCTCTCCCATCCTTGGCGATACGGCGTTCTACGTCGCCGCACTCATGGCGCTGTTTGCAATCCTGTTCGGCACGCGCCACACCGATGCCACCGAGCATCACGAGGGTCTGATTCAGGCCATCGCCTTCGAGTCGGTGGTCAAGCTCGGCGCTTTTGTGCTGCTGGGCGCGCTGATCACATGGGGCGCGTTTGACGGCCTGAGCGAGCTTTCAAGCCGCGCGGTCCGGGACCTTTCCGCCGGCACCCATTTCAGCAGCGCCAGCTTCGGTCAGGGGTTCTGGACCCAGACCCTGCTGGCCATGCTGGCCGTGTTCTGCATTCCGCGTCAGTTCCATGTCACCGTGGTCGAAAACACCAGCACCGATGATACCGCCCGGGCACGCTGGCTCTTTCCGCTGTATCTGATCGCCGCCGGCTTTTTCGTATTGCCGCTGGCCGCGGCCGCCATGACGCTGTTCGAAGGTCAGAATCTTGATCCGGACACCTGGGTCCTGCATCTCGCCATGGCCGTCGATCAGCCCTGGCTGGTCATGGTTACCTTCATTGGCGGCTTCGCGGCCGCCAGCGGCATGGTCATCATGGCAGCGGTCACGCTCTCCATCATGATCTCCAACGAGGTCGTTATTCCGCTGCTGCTGCGCCTGAAGGGATTTGACGCCCGCAACGGCGACTACGCCCGCTGGGTTCTGCGTATTCGCCGTCTGATTATCGTGCTGACTCTGGCGCTGGCCTATGGATTCTACAAGCTGACGGCCACCTCAAGCTCACTGGCAAGTCTTGGCATCCTGTCACTGGCGGCGCTGGCGCAGCTCGCCCCGGCGCTGATCGGGGGCCTTTACTGGAAGCGCGGCAACCGCTTCGGCGTCAGCCTGGGCCTGGGACTGGGCTTTCTGATCTGGGCCTATACCCTGCTGCTGCCGACACTGGTACGCGCCGGCCTGCTCTCCTTCCCCGTTGATGCGGGCCCGATGGGCATCGAGCTGCTCAGCCCCTCCAATCTGCTGGGTCTGTCACTGAACGACCCCATCACGCAAGGCGTACTGCTGTCGCTGGGCGTAAACCTGTTCTGCTATATCTTTTTCTCCCAGATTACCCGGCAGCGCGTGGTCGAGCGCATTCAGGCCTCGCTGTTCGTGGACAGCGTGGCCTCTCATCAGACCCTGAGCAATCGACCCTGGGGCGGCACCACCTCGATTGGCGATCTCAAATCCCTTTCCCGCCGTTTTCTCAACGAGGATCAGGTCGAGCGCGCCTTCAGCGATTATGGCTGGCGCAATCAGCAGCGACTCGACCCGGGCATGCGCGCCTCGATTGATCTGATCGGCTTTACCGAACGCCTGCTGGCCTCGGCAATCGGCGCCTCTTCGGCCCGCATCGTGGTCAACTCGGCTCTGTCGGGACGGGACGTCTCCATCTCGGATGTCGTCTCCATCGTCGATGAAGCCTCACAGGTGCTCGAGTTCAACCGATCCCTTCTGCAGGCCACCATCGAGAACATCAACCAGGGCGTCATGGTGGTGGATCACAAGTTGCGCATCGTAGTCTGGAACCAGCGCTATCTGGAGCTTTTCCGCTTTCCCGATCATCTGGTTCATGTCGGCGAACCCATCGAGCGCATCTTTTTATACAACGCCGAGCACGGTGAATACGGCCCCGGGGACCCGCAGGAGCACGTGCGGCTGCTGATGGACAACATTCGCAGCGGCCACGCACATCACTACCAGCGTTACCGGCAGGATGACAGCGTGCTCGACATTCAGGGCAACCCCATGGTGGGCGGCGGCTTTGTCTATACCTATCAGGACATCACTGATCAGAAGCGTACCGAAGAAGCCCTGATTCGCTCGGAAAACAACATTCGCATCTATACCGACAACGTGCCGGCGCTGATCGCCTATTTCGACCGCGACTGTCACTACCTCTTCACCAACCGCGCCTACGAAACCGCCATGGAAGTGGACCGCCTTCAGGCCATTGGCAAGCGTGCCGAAGAGGTCATGAGCGCCAGTACATGGAAGCTGCGTGCGCCCTGGATGCAGCGGGCGCTCGGTGGCGAGCGCGTGTCGTGGGAGCTCTCCCTGCTCGACCGTGATGGCGGCACACGCTACATGCTGGCCACCTATACGCCGCACTTTGGTGAAGACGGCCGCGTACTGGGTTTCTTTGCGCTTTACCAGGATATTACCGAGCGCCGCCTGGCCGAGATCGCCTTGCAAGAAACCAACGAGCATCTGGAAGAGCGGGTGCGCGAGCGAACCCGAGAACTTTCCGAGGTCAACATTGCACTACGTCAGGAAAACCGGGTCCGCTCGGAAGCCGAACTGGCGCTGCGACAGGCCAAACAGGTTGCTGAAACCGCCAATGCCTCCAAGACCCGCTTTCTGGCCGCTGCCAGTCATGACCTCCTCCAGCCGCTCAACGCAGCGCGGCTGTTCACCTCAGCGCTGACCCAGCGTCTCGAGGAGAGCGAACATCATGACACACTGGTCCATATCGACAATTCGCTTCAGGCCGCCGAGGAACTGCTGGGCACGCTGCTGGACATCTCCAAACTGGATGCCGGTGCCCTGACACCCCGACGTCAGGTCGTGGCCCTCAACGAGATTCTGCGCCCTCTTTACGCCGAATTCTCGGTCATGGCGCAGGACCGCGGCCTGGATCTGGACATGATTGAAACAGGTGCCGTGATCGACAGCGACCCGCAGATGCTCAGACGCATCATCCAGAATTTTCTCTCCAACGCCCTGCGTTACACCCAGCACGGCCGCGTGCTGCTGGGCTGTCGTCGTCGAGGAGAGCAGCTGTCGATCGAAGTCTGGGACACCGGCCCCGGCATTCCGGAATCACGCCAGGCGGAAATCTTTCAGGAGTTTCGCCGTCTGGATCAGAAATCGCGCCACCGCGAGAGTGAAAAGGGGCTGGGGCTGGGGCTATCCATCGCCGATCGCATGGCACGCGTGCTGGACCATCCGATTACGATTCGCTCACGGGAAGGCCATGGCACCATGTTTGCCCTGACCGTGCCCCGCAAACAGGGTGCCACGCTGACGCCTCAGGAAACGCAGGCCGCACAGAAAAGTGCCGGCAACCGCATTCGCGGTGCCCGCATCATCTGTATCGATAACGAGACCATGACGCTTGAGGGTATGAAGGCCATGCTGGAAGGCTGGGAGTGCGAGGTGTTCACCGCCACCTCGATCGGCGGCGCCCGCTCGGTTGTTCGCAACATGACCGGCGAGCCTGACATCATTCTGGCCGACTACCATCTGGACAATGAAGTCACCGGCCTGATGGCGCTGGAGTCGCTTGCCGAGCGTTTCAGCAGGGACGTGCCGGGCATCGTGATCACGGCTGATCGGACCGAAGAAGTTGCCGATCAGATCCGACGCGCCGGCTATCATCAGCTCAGCAAGCCGGTCCGCCCGGCGGCCCTGCGCGCGCTGTTGACCCGAACCCTTCAGGCCAATCGCCGCCCCGAATAGCTCGCGCTGCTGTCGACCGACACAGAAAATCCCGGTACCTGCCGGGATTTTTCATGCCTGGTAGCGGCTTACTCTTCGACGCGTGAAGGCTCCACTTCAAGCTTCTGCGCGGCGATCACGGCCTGGGTGCGGGAATGAACGCCCAGCTTGCGCAGGATGGCCGTCACATGCGCCTTGATGGTCGCCTCGGAGACGTTAAGGTCGTAGGCAATCTGCTTGTTGAGCAGGCCTTCGGTCAACATGTTGAGAACGCGAAACTGCTGCGGCGTCAGCGAGGCGATCGCCGCGGCGAACCGGGCTTCTTCTTCGTCACCATCCCCCAGATAGTCCGCCATTTCGGGCGGTAGCCATATTTCGCCATCCAGAATGGCGCTGATGCCACCAGCGATGGTATCCAGCGATGCCGACTTGGGAATGAACCCGGATGCACCGTAGTCCAGTGAGCGGCGCACCACCTGCGGCTCTTCACTGCCGGAGATCACTGCCACCGGAATATCGGGCATCTGCCCGCGCAGCTGTATCAGGCCCGAAAAGCCGTGTGCTCCGGGCATACGCAGGTCCAGAAGAATCAGGTCGGCATCGGGGTGACGCGTGACGACCTCGATGGTGGCTTCCATGGTGTCGGCTTCAACAATCTCGGCATTGGCCGCTACCTGACGCAGCGACTGCGTCAGTGCCGCACGAAACAAGGGGTGATCATCTGCCACGATAAACTTCTGGGCAAAGGCCATGCGGTTTCCTCCAGGATTCCCCGTATCATTCAGGACGGCCCAGCCCCGGTCAAAACGCGGTCAGCCACGTCATCAGCAGTGCAAGGCCGAGCGTCATCATGCCATCTGCCGATCATGTTTATGTAACCAGCAATCTCAGCATGTTATCCCATGATTTTTTTATTTCCAAAATAAAACGTTGGCAACCGGTTTCCCGGCACCAACGTTCATTATGCGACAAGATGACACGCTTGTCGTGACTCAGAAGCAGATGAGCATATTCCTAATGGTGCACACGCTCCCTGATCAGGGCCGCTACCACGTCAGGATCGGAGAGCGTGCTGATATCCCCCAGCCCATCCACTTCGTTGGCCGCAATCTTGCGAAGAATACGACGCATGATCTTGCCCGAACGCGTCTTGGGCAGACCCGGCGCCCACTGAATGGCATCGAGCCTGGCAATCGCTCCGATATCGCGGCGCACGACATCATTGAGTTCCCGGCTCAGATCCTCGGAAGGCTCCACGCCCTGCATCAGGGTGATATAGGCATAGATACCCTGCCCCTTCATGTCATGAGGGAAGCCGACCACGGCGGCCTCGGCCACCGCAGGGTGAGCCACCAGCGCCGATTCGATTTCGGCCGTTCCCATGCGGT
This sequence comes from Kushneria avicenniae, assembly GCF_900112585.1. GTDB lineage: Bacteria > Pseudomonadota > Gammaproteobacteria > Pseudomonadales > Halomonadaceae > Kushneria > Kushneria avicenniae. The sequence goes on from NZ_FOLY01000004.1 coordinate 130,004, forward strand.
GTCCGGACACGTTAAGCACGTCATCGATGCGTCCGGTGATCCAGTAGTCCCCGTCGGCATCGCGATGCGCCCCGTCACCGGTAAAGTAGGTGCCGGGATGGGTGCTGAAATAGGTTTCCTCAAAGCGCTCGTGGTTGCCCCAGATGGTACGCGCCTGTCCCGGCCAGCTGCCCTCGATGACCAGACTACCATCCCCTTCACCTTCAATACGCCTGCCCTCGGCATCCATCAGTGCCGGGCGAATGCCGAAGAAGGGACGCATGGCCGCGCCGGGCTTGACGTTATCAACATCGGTCAGCGGTGCCATCATGTGGCCACCGGTTTCGGTCTGCCACCAGGTGTCCATGATCGGGCAGCGTCCCTTGCCGATGATCTGATGGCTGAAGTGCCATGCCTGCGGGTTGATGGGCTCGCCGACTGTACCGATAAGGCGCAGTGAATCGCGCTGACTGCTGTCCAGTACATGATCGCCGTGCCCCATCATGGCGCGAATGGCCGTCGGGGAGGTGTAGAAAATCGTGATGTTGTGCCGATCGATAACTTCCCCCACGCGACCATAATCCGGATAGCTCGGCACCCCCTCGAACATGACCGTGGTCGCCCCATTGGCCAGGGGTCCATATACCACATAGGAGTGGCCGGTCACCCAGCCCACGTCGGCAGCACACCAGTAGACATCATCCTCACGCAGATCAAAGATCTGCTGATGGGTCATGGCTGCAAACAGCAGATAGCCGCCGGTGGTATGCATCAGCCCCTTGGGCGTGCCGGTCGATCCGGAAGTATAGAGGATGAACAGCGGATCCTCGGCGTTCATGGCTTCAGGCTCGCAGACTTCGGACTGCTCCTTCATCATTGCGCAGGCATCGATGTCGCGTGATTGCCAGTCGATCGACCCATCGCCACAGGGTACGACCAGCACATGCTCGACGCAGTCAGTGCCCTTGATGGACAGCGCTTCATCAACGTTTTTCTTCAGCGGTACCTGCTTGCCACCACGACGCGAGACATTCGAGGTAATGACCACCCGCGATTGGCAGTCCGAGATGCGACCGGCCAGCGCCTCGGGGGAGAAACCACCGAACACCACCGAATGCACCACGCCGATGCGGGCACATGCCAGCATGGCAACGCCAGCTTCCGGGATCATCGGCATATAAAGCGTGACGGTATCCCCACGCTTGACGCCAAGCGCCTTGAGCATGTTGGCAAACTGACAGGTCTGCCGATGCAGCTCGCGATAGGTAATGGTTCGCTGGTGGTCGGGGTTGTCACCCTCCCAGACGATGGCGGGCTTGTCGCCGCGGCTTTCCAGATGTCGATCAAGACAGTTGACCGAGGCATTGAGCTCGCCGTCCGCAAACCACTTGATTCGAGAATGGTTGTCGCCGAAATGACCGTCGAGTATTTTTTCGGGCGTGCGCATCCAGTCAAGACGCTGCATCTCTTCGCGCCAGAAGGCTTCAGGAGATTCGATCGAATAGCGATAGCGCTCACGATAGTCCTGCTCGCTCATCGGACCAGGCAGCTTTTGTGCGGCACCTGCCATGGCATGGGCAGTCTGGCTCATGTCGCATCTCCTCAGTCTGACAGGGTCACGGCCCCCATCATGAATAGTGTGATGCCTAGATTAGCGCCGGGCAGGGGCAGACTGACCATTAGACCATGGTCACTGTTCGACCAATCTCTTGGCGCCATGATCCGAAACCTTTCCCTCAAGGCGAAGCACCACGCCGCAGTGACGACAGCGGTATCGGCTGCCGCGCCGCTCGTTGTTATAGCGCCGGCGGGTAAAGTAGTGATGGCGACAATCACAAACGTAGCGATAGGGTGCCGGGCTGGCACGCGAGGTATCAAAGCGGTGGGTGACGCTGGGTGAGCGATCAAACACCCTGACCATTACCCGCTGCCACTCAACGCCATGAGGGCGAACGCGCCCCGGATACACGTGATGCACCACCCAGTGGGCCATTTCATGGGGCACCACCTCGTTTAAAAAGGTATCGGGCTGCTCGGCGTAGAGCGTCATGTTAAAGCGTAGCCCGCCACGACCGTAATGGGCCTGACCCGCGCTGCGCCCGCGCAGATCGCACCAGATTCCGGGTGCGGGCAGCATTGGGTAATGACGCTGTGCGATGCGCAGACACCGTGTCACGCAGGTCAGAAGCCGCGCCTGACTGGCATCACCGGCAGGAAAGCTGTCACCGACAGGAAAGTCGTCACCGTGATTGGAAAGAGATCTGGTCATGGATGATAAACTGTTGGCTCTCGACCCGGCGGCTTGATTGCCGCACCACGCGCTGCTTACTGGATGGACATTGCTCAATGAATGATATCACGGCCGATACGCCGCAACCGGTACCGCTGCTGGAAGATGACCGTCTTGACGCGCTGTTCGAGTTCATGGACTCCGAACGGGTCAGCGAAGAAGCGCTGGACCTTTTCGGCGCTCACGGTCTTCTGACCGCACTGGCCATCTCGACCGTGGCACATGACCGCGATGAACGACATGCCCTGATCTTTGATACCACGCCCGAATTCGACGACGACCAGCAGCGCCAGAGCGTTCTCGAAGCACTGGATGCTCTGATCGACAACGCCGTTGATGTGTTTGAAGGCGGCAACGTCCCGGACCTGCCCTTTGATCTCGAGTTCGAGGGCAGTGATGAGGACAACGAAGAGCATCCCGCAAGGCTCTGGTGTGCCGGCTTCATGGAGGGCGTTTTCCTTGATGAAGAGGCCTGGTTCGGCGCGCAGGAGGAGACGGCCGCCGAACTACTGCTGCCTTTCATGACCCTGTCCGGGCTTTTTGATGAAGAAGACCCGGAGCTTGCCGCACTGGGACAGCAGCCGGCCGAGGCCACTCGCCTGGCGGGCCAGCTCGCCGAACTGACGCTGGATCTTTATCTGCTGCAGCGCGCCCCGGCCGAAAAACCGGCCCCGAAGGGCGGCCCCACCAAGGGCGGCAAGGGCAAATCCGGCAGCAAGGGCCCGGGAAAACGTTCGCAACGGTAACGTCTCTCAAACCTTCAGAAACACGCTCAGCGCAATCGCGTGATGAGCGCATCCATGACGCCATATCCCCATTCGCGCAGGCGCTGGCGTCGCGATCGTGACGCCCAGCGCGCGGCGCTGATCTCGTGGCACTGTTCAAAGCAGTGCTCGAACAGCGTTCCCAGCTCGGTGGCAAAGTCGTCGTCATCGATCTCCTGATTGGCTTCCAGATTCCACTGCAGACTCCAGTGATCGAAGTTGCACGAGCCAATGGTCGACCAGCCGTCGCACAGGCTGAACTTGGCGTGAATAAAGCGCGGCTGAAATTCGAAGATACGCACACCAGCGCGCAAAAGCCGAGTGAAAAAGCGCTGGCCGGCGTAGCGCACGCTGGGGTGATCATGATCGCGGGCGGCCAGCAGCAGCCTGACATCCACCCCACGCCGCGCCGCGCGACGCAGCTGCCGTCTCAGGGTGCGGGTAGGCACAAAATAGGGGGTACAGATCCATATGCGCTCACGGGCAGTGCCAACCTGGTGCTGCAGCGAGCGGCGTATGGCCTGATAGCGGTAGCCCTGTCCCCAGACCAAACGCCCGACCATGCTGCCCTCGCAGCGCATCGAATGCGGCGTAATGACCGGGACGCTGTTGGTCTTTCGCGCACCGGTGACAAAATCCTGCGCCTTGCGTGAGCGCCATGCCCGGTTGAACAGCCTGATCCAGTCATCAACACAGGGGCCGGTAATGCGCACGGCCACTTCGAACCATGATCTCAAAAACTGATCGCTGATGCCGAACCCACCGGTAAAGGCGGTGTGACCGTCGATGACGATCAGCTTGCGATGGTCGCGCGAGATAAAACGCCCCAGATGCCGGAGCGACAGTACATTGAACTCACGAAGCGACACGCCGGCATCGGCCAGCCGCTGCTTGCTTTCACCAGAGAGCGACCATGAACCGCAGGCATCGATCAGCAGACGCACGTCAACGCCGCGGGCGACGGCGCTCTCGAGCGCCGTGAAAAAGCGCTCGGCCATCTCGCCGTCCTCGACGATATAGAGCTCGATCAGAATCGACGCTTCGGCCTGATCGATGGCATTCAACAGTGCCGGCACAAACCGCTCTGCCCTGGGCAGCAGGGAAAAATGATTGCCGTCGTGCCACTGCTCTCTCATGCTGCCTTCTCCCTGCCTTGCCCCCGGGGCCATGTCGATTCAGCCAGCGCTATACTATAGTGCCATGTCATCGGATCGTTGCAGACCTTCCTGTCAGATCATTCGGTCCGTCCGCTTTCCTGATTCAGCGAGCAGCCATGCCCATGTTTGAAAAGTCCTCACCACAGGGATTCTGGCAGCGGCTCGGCTGTCGGATACTCGGCGCCTGGCTGCGCTTTCGAAGCGTGGATCCCGAACGCCCCGAGTCCGTCATCACATCAGACACTCGGCCAGTGATCTATTTGCTGCCGGTATCGGCGCTCTCCGATCGCCTGGCCCTGTCCATATTCTGTCAGCGCCATCGCCTGCCCTCTCCCGATGGGGACGTCTGTCTGGCGTCGGGACAGCATTTCCCGGCACATCTGGCCCTCTTCGATGCCGCCCACTATCGCCGCCATCGTGGTCATGTCGATCGCTCCACGTCGCTTGATCACCTGATCACCACCCTGGAGCAGCATTCCGACAGCGATGTGGACATCGTACCGGTCACCCTGTTCTGGGGTCGTGCACCGCAGCGCGAGCGCGTGGGGCTTCGTCATCTGCTGACCTCCGATGGCTGGTCGCTGGTGGGCCGGCTTCAGCGTCTGGCCGGCGTCATCATCAACGGCCGCTCGCTCGAAATCCGCCTGGGAGAGCCGGTATCGCTGCGTGCGCTGATGAGCCACGGCGATGTCGATCAGCAGTTCAATCGCATCCGTATTACCCGCTTCCTGCGGCGCTATTTCCGGCGCATTCGCCTGCAGGCCATTGGCCCGGACCTGTCTCATCGACGCACCCTGATCCGGCGCGTATTGCGTCAGCCTGCCGTACAGGAGGCCGCTCATCACATCGCGCTGGAGCGCGGCGAACAGGACGCGCGTGCCCTGCAGCGTGCCGAGCGCTACGGCTTCGAAATCGCCGCCAACATGTCGGCGCCCGTGCTGCGCTTTCTCTATCAGGTACTGGGGCGCCTGTGGAACCGGCTCTATGATGGTGTCGACGTGCACGGCATCGAGGATATCGAGGCTCTGGCCGGTACCCATGAGCTGGTTTATGTCCCCTGCCATCGCAGCCACATCGACTATCTGCTGCTCTCCTACGTGCTCTATCAGCAGGGGCTGATGCCACCGCATATCGCCGCCGGCCGCAATCTCGACATGCCCCTGATCGGCCCGCTGCTGCGCCGGGCCGGTGCCTTTTTCATGCGCCGCAGCTTTCGCGGCAACCGACTCTATAGCGCCGTATTCAACGAATACCTGCATCAGCTCCTGTCGCAGGGCCATCCGGTGGAATACTTCATTGAAGGAGGGCGTTCGCGTACCGGTCGAATGCTCTCGCCGCGCCCCGGCATGCTGTCGATGACGCTGCGCTCCCACGCGCGAGCGCCCAGCCGTGAACTGGCCTTTGTGCCGATCTATATCGGCTACGAGAAGGTACTCGAGTCCAATGCCTACATTCGTGAGCTGCGCACCGGCAAAAAGCGCAAGGAGACGCCGCTGGGACTGTTGCGCGTGCTGCGCCACCTGCGTCAACCCTTCGGACGCGTTCAGGTCAGCGTTGGAGAGCCGCTGGCACTGGGCAGCTATCTGGATCAGCGCTTCCCCGACTGGCGCTCGCAACCACCCGGGGCCGATGCCGACTGGCTGCGTGAAGCCGTGCCGGACCTGAGCCAGGAGATTGCCACTCGCATCAACCACGCGGCCGCACTCACGCCCATTGCCATGGTGGCCCTGACCCTTCTGGCCACGCCGCACCGCACCATCGAAATCGATCTGCTGCTGCGCCAGCTCAAGACCCTTTATGCCCTGCAGGCTCAGCTACCGGGCGGCAAGCGTGTTCGCCTGCCGGAGCAAGGCCCCCGGGAGTGGATCGAGCGCAGCGAATATCTGGGCATGGTCAGTCGTATCGAGCACTCGCTGGGCGATATGATCACCGTGAGCGACGAACGGGCCACACTGTTGACCTGGTATCGCAACAACATCCTGCATCTTTTCGCCCTGCATGCGTTGGTGGCGTTTGCCTTTCGCAACAACGCAAGCCTTGACTTCGAAACGCTGGACACCCTGCTGGCGCCGATCTGGCCGGCCCTGCAGCAGGAGTATTTTATCGAGGACGACGACACGCCGTTTGCCGAGCACCTGAACGATGTGCTGGATGTCTTCGTGGCGCTGGGGCTCTTGAAACGACAGGGAGAGCACTGGCATCGCCCTGAAACAGGTAATGAAGCGCGTGAACGGCTTTATCTGCTGGGTCGGGCCATTCAGCCCACACTCGAGCGCGGGTTTATTCTTTTCTCGACGCTGATGCACTATCCCAGCGGCACCATCAGCCGAGAGGTGCTGGAAGCCCAGAGTCAGCTGCTGGCAGAGCGCCTGACGCGGCTGCAGGGGCTCAACGCACCGGAATTCTTTGACCGTCGTCTGTTTGCCGGGCTGCTGGATACCCTCGAGCGTGACGGCTGGCTCTGGCAGTCGCAGGAGCGACTCAATTTTGACGCCCGCCTGCCGGAGGCGCTGATGAAAAGCCGTGCACTGTTTGATCCGGCCCTGCGTCATCGCCTGACGGAGCTGACCGCCGGGCGGCCGCATACGGAGGCGTCAGCGTGATGGCTTCAGGGAGCGATGGACATAAAGGTCGTAGCGGCTGTTTCTGGACACGATCTCATGGCTGGGCGCCGGCCCGTCAATTGGCGGCGCCCCCTTCGGACGCTTGACCACAACCCGGTGCGTGGCGACATCAAGCGCCTGATCGAGAAGCTGCGCCGCGTCGGCGTCATCACCGACCAGATGGCGGAAAATGCGCATCTCCTTTTTGACCAGCGCGGACTTGTCCTGATGGGGATACATGGGATCAAGATGTATGACCTGAGGCGTGATCCCGGAGACAGCCACCAGCGCTGACAGCGTCTGGCTGCTGTCGCCTTCAGCAAAATGAAGCCGCTGCGTCAGAGACGCCAGCTCACCAACCTCACCGGCGCGCATCAACGCATCGAAAAGCAGCGCGGCCACCACCGGATGCCGCTCGATCATCAGCACCCGCGCCCCCAGCGAGGCCAGTACCGCACTATCACGCCCAAGGCCTGCCGTAGCATCAATGATGTCCGGCGACACGCCCTGTTTCATACCGCAGGCGCGCGCAATCAGCTGTCCACGCCCACCACCGAACTGACGTCGATGCGCCACGCCACCGCTGACCAGATCGGCGCGTATCGGCGCGCCGAAACGTTGCCTGTCGCCCCCCAGCTCCAGTCCCTGCTCACCATAGTGCAGCCATAGCGCATGACTGCCCGGTGTCTGCACCAGAGCAAGCCCCAGCCGCTGCGCCAGGGCCCGGCTGGGAGCGTCATCACCCACCACCACGGGCTGCGTGTCGGCATCTGTACCGGTCATGCCAGAAAGATGAACAAAAAGACGCCCAGAATCAGACGATAGATGACAAAGGGCAGCATGCCGATACGATCCAGTGCGGCCAGAAAGAGCTTGATGCAGGCCAGCGCCGAGAGGAAGGACAATACAACACCCCCCAGGATAGGCAGCCAGTGCGCATCAGCGCCGGTCTCGGCAAGCTCGATCCCCTTGAAGGTGCCGGCCGCCAGAATCAGTGGAATCGACATCAGAAACGAAAAACGTGCTGCCGTCTGGCGGGTATAGCCCAGAAGCAGTGCCGCCGTAATGGTAATGCCCGAACGCGAGGTGCCGGGAATCAGGGCCAGTGCCTGGGCGAAGCCGATCAGCAGCGCATTTTTCAGCGTCATCTGCGACATGACCAGCTTTCTGATGCCCTTGACGTCCGCCCACCACAGCAGCAGACCAAAGACGATGGTGGTGGTTGCAATGACAAGACCTGACCGGGCATAGCTGCTGATCAGATCATCGGCGAGAAATCCCAGAATGCCGGCAGGCAAAGTAGCGACAATGACCGCCCAGCCGATACGAGCCTCTTCGCTCGGTCGGCGCTTGAATACATGTGCAAACCAGCCTCCCAGAATGGCAATGACGTCCTTGCGAAACGCCATTAAAACGGCCAGAAGCGTGCCGACATGAACGGCAACATCAAATGCCAGACCCTGATCGGGCCAGCCAAACAGCTGTGATGGCAGAATCAGATGCGCCGATGACGACACCGGCAGGAATTCGGAGACCCCCTGAATGAGGGAGAGCACCACCACATGAAACCAATCCATAGAAAAGATCCTTAACGCTTGCTGGAAACAACCTGATCACGCAGATAAATGGGAAGGGCCTGTTGGGGGCTGGTCGACACCCCCGAGGCAAGGTCCATGGCAGCCAGCTGCACGATATCGCGGGCTTCAGGCTCGCGATCCTGCGTTGTCCCCACGTATTGACGAGCCTCGGGTGAAAGCCTGTCCAGCAGGGCCACACCGCTGCCAACCACGGTGATCGAACCAGGCTCACATGCCGGCAGCTCAAGCGCCTCGGGTGCTACCACCGCATCAGGCATGACCGTTTCAAGCTGATCCGGCCCGGCCCGGTACAGACCGACATAAAGCTCTCCCAGACGGGCATCCAGTGCCGGCATGACAAGTTCGGCACCATCACGCTGCCAGGCACCCTGCGCCAGCGCTCGCAGCGTGGAGATGCCCAGCAGCGGACGCTCCAGAGCGTAGGCAATGCCCTGAGCCACGCCTGCCGCGATACGAATGCCGGTAAAGGCGCCCGGTCCATGCCCATAGGCGATCGCATCCAGTGACGTGCGGGCTATCCCGGCGTCATCCAGCAGCGTATCGATCATGGGCATGAGACGGCGAGTATGACCCCGGGGGGCATGCTCCACCCTGCTGATCACATTACCGTCCATCCAGAGGGCCACGGAGCAGGCAGAAGAGGAGGCATCAAGGGCCAGAAGGCTAGTCATGGTCTCGTTACGTCTGAGTCGGAAAATGGATCGGCATTATACGTGGGTATTACCCCCCGTTTAAAACCGCTTGTAAATCAGCGTTTCCGGAGCAATACATGGCAACGCACGTGACCGCGGCCCATGGAAGCAGCGCATCATGACACTGCCGTGAAAGAGACACCATGCGCAGCCGAACATTCCCCTGTATCGAAGCAAAATGGACGCAACGGCATAGTGACAGGAAAAAGTCGAACACGAAAAAGCCGCATGCCCTGGGGCATGCGGCTTTTCATCACTACGAGAGGGATCAGGAAGTGAGCGCTTCGACGACACGTGAACGAATGTCCTCGACGCTGCCGACGCCTTCTACCCTATGGAAGGCAGGTGCTCTCTGGGGATCCTGTTCCTGCAACTGCTGATAGTAGGCGATCAGCGGCTCTGTCTGGTCATGGTAGACCTCCAGACGATGACGAACGGTCTCTTCGCGATCGTCTTCACGCTGGATCAGCGGCTCCCCCGTTTCATTGTCAATGTCGACCTTGAGCGGCGGATGGTTGTCGATATGATAGACACGCCCTGACCCCGGGTGAACGCGACGCCCGGAAAGGCGGCTGATGATCTCTTCATCGGCGACATGGATTTCAAGCACATGATCCAGATCGATACCGGCATCCTTCAGCGCATCCGCCTGCACGATGGTGCGGGGGAAGCCGTCGAACAGGAAACCGTTGGCACAGTCGGGTTGCGCGATGCGCTCCCTGACCAGCTCGATGATCAGATCATCGGAGACAAGCTGGCCGGCAGACATGATTTCCTTGACCCTCAGGCCCAGCTCGTTGCCTTCCTTGACGGCCGCCCGCAGCATATCGCCGGTCGAAATCTGAACGATATCAAAGCGTTCACAGATGAATCGGGCCTGCGTCCCCTTACCCGCCCCAGGGGCTCCCAACAGGATCAAACGCATGAAAAACCGCTCCTCAATAAATGACTCGTGATCAAGACCGACCCGACCGGACAATGATGATCGGTGAGCCGTCTGAAAATAAAACGCAACAATAACGACAGGCACTGTTCGGGCACAAGTGAAGTCAACGACTCTGCGACATATTGACGACCTCATTTGCAGCATCAAACCAGCAGCATCAAACAAAAAGGCGGCCCCGAAGGGCCGCCCTGTCTCACTTGTCGTGATTACATCGTCAGTCGACGAATATCGGTCAGAATCGCTGCCAGGTAGGCTGTAAACCTTGCCGCGTCGGCACCGTTGACGGCGCGGTGGTCATAGGACAGCGACAGCGGACACATCAGCCGCGGCTTGAATTCGCTGCCATTCCACACCGGTTTCATCTGCGATTTCGACACGCCCAGAATGGCCACTTCCGGTGCGTTGACGATGGGCGTAAACGCCGTACCACCGATCGAGCCGAGACTCGAAATGGTGAAGCAGCCGCCCTGCATCTCGTCACGCTTGAGTTTGCCTTCCTGAGCGCGACCAGCCAGATCGATCACTTCCTTCGCCAGCTCAACGATGCCCTTTTGATCCACATTGCGGATCACCGGCACCATCAGGCCATTGGGCGTGTCGACCGCCACGCCAATATGGAAGTATTTCTTCTGGATCAGCTTATCGCCATCCGGATGCAGCGAGACGTTGAACTGCGGGAACTTCGCCAGCGCGTGCGCGGCCGCCTTGATCATGAACGGCAGCGGCGTCAGCTTCGCACCCTGCTGGGCAGCCTCGTCCTTCATCGCCTTGCGGAAGGCCTCGAGCTCGGTGATGTCCGCTTCGTCGAACTGGGTCACGTGCGGCACGTTGAGCCAGCTGCGATGCAGGTTGGTGGCACCGGCCTTCATCAGACGACCCATCGGCTTTTCTTCGATCTCGCCAAACTGGCTGAAATCGATTGCCGGGATCGGCGGAATGCCGGCACCGCCCTGGGCCTGCGAGGACGGCTGAGCAGAAGCACCGCTTCCCTTTTTGCGATCGCTCATGACCTGCTTGACGAAGGCGTCGACGTCTTCCTTCAGTACGCGTCCCTTCGGACCGCTGGCCCTGACCTCGGCCAGATCCACGCCCAGCTCACGCGCCATCAGACGCACGGCGGGGCCGGCATGAACGCTGCTGCCGGAAGCGTTTTCTCCCTGTTTGTGACGGGCCTCGGGACCGGGTTCACCGCCGTAGCTGCCTTCGTCCTTCTTCGCCTTGCTGCCAGGCCCATCCTGCTTGCCGCTCTCTTTTTTCGAGCTGCTGGATTTGCCCTTTGAATCAGATGATTTTTTGGCCGAGTCGTCGGACTTTTTCTTCGAATCCGATTTGTCACCGGAAGACGTTCTGGACGCGCTCTTCGGCTTGCTGCCGGCCACTTCGATGTAGCCGATCAGATCACCTTCGGAGACGGTGTCGCCTTCCTTGACGCTGACTTCCACTACCCTGCCCTTGAAGGGACTGGGGATGTCCATGGAGGCCTTGTCGGACTCCAGCGTGATCAGCGCGTCTTCCTCGTTGATCTCGTCGCCTTCGCTGACGGATACCTCGATGATCTCGACGTTTTCGCTGCCGCCGATATCAGGAACACGCAGTTCCTGACGACCGCCTTCGCCGTCGCTTTCCTCGACGTCATCCTCGCTGTCACCGACAGCCTCGGCTTCTTCTTCATGATCAGCATCATCGCCGCTGTCATCATCGTCAGCGTCGCTGTCGGCGTCATCATCGCCTTCACCGGCGATCTCCATGGTACCGATCAGATCACCCTCGGAGACGGTATCGCCTTCCTTGAGTTCAAGCGAGACCAGCTTGCCGCTGTAGGGGCTGGGTACGTCCATCGACGCCTTGTCGGATTCCAGCGTGATCAGCGCATCTTCTTCACTGATCTCGTCACCTTCACTGACTGCGATCTCGATGATTTCGACATTTTCGCTACCGCCGATGTCAGGGACACGCACTTCTACCGTGCGCTTGCCGCCGGACGACTTTTTCGGCTTGTCGTCTTCAACGTCGGATTCGTCGGCTTCAGCCTCTTCTTCGAGATGCTCGGCGTCGCGGCTGTCCTGGATCGATGAACTGTCATCACCGCCCTCGTCTGACTCGCCGTCGTCTTCATCAGCATCGCCGCCACCCTCGGCTTCAAGCTCGAGAATGTCATCGCCTTCAGACACCTTGTCCCCTTCGCTGACCAGTACCTTCCTGACCTTGCCGGCCTTCGGTGCGGGAATATCCATGCTGGCCTTGTCGGACTCCAGCACGATCATGGTGTCTTCGGCTTCAATCGTATCGCCGGCCTGGACGGAGATCTCGATGATCTCGACGCCCTCGCTGCCCCCGATGTCGGGTACCTTAATAATTTCACTACTCAAGGTCGCGCTCCTTATCACCTGGCCGCTGCCTGGACCGGGCGAGCGTATCACTCACCCGGCGGCACTGTTGTGAGACCGGCGCCTCAGCTCACCAGCGGATTGGGTTTGCTGGGGTCGATGTCGTATTTTTTCATCGCGTCACTGACGACTCTGGACTCGATCTCGCCACGATTGGCCAGCGCGCGCAGCGCCAGTACGGTGACAAAATAGCGATCGACTTCGAAGAAGCGACGCAGATGCTCGCGCGTGTCCGAGCGTCCGAAGCCATCGGTGCCCAGAACATGGTAGTCAGACGGCACCCATGCACGCACCTGATCAGCATAGAGCTTCATGTAGTCCGTGGAGGCAACGACCGGTCCTTCGCGACCTTCCAGACAGCTCGTGACCCAGGGCTTTTCCTGCTCGCCTTCCGGGTTGAGGAACTGCTGACGATCGTATTCCAGCGCTTCACGACGCAGCTCGTTGAAGCTGGTCACGCTCCAGACATCAGCGACCACGTTGAAGTCATCGCGCAGCAGCTCGGCGGCCGCTTCCACTTCACGCAGGATGGTGCCACCGCCCAGCAGCTGAACACGCGGCTGCTTCTTGTCGCTCTTGCCTTCCTGAAGCAGATACATGCCACGGATGATGCCTTCCTCGCTGCCTTCCGGCATTTCGGGATGGACATAGTTTTCGTTCATGACCGTCAGGTAGTAGAAGCAGCTTTCACGGTCCTGATACATGCGCTTGAGACCGTCCTGCATGATGACGGCAAGCTCATGGCCATAGCAGGGATCATAGGCACGGCAGTTGGGCACCGTGGACATCAGAATGTGGCTGTGACCATCCTGGTGCTGCAGCCCCTCACCGTTGATGGTGGTCCGTCCGGCCGTGCCGCCGACCATGAAACCACGCGCCTGCAGGTCCCCAGCAGCCCAGACCAGGTCACCGATACGCTGATAGCCGAACATCGAGTAATAGATGTAGAACGGCAACAGCGGTACGTGATGGTTGGCATAGGAGGTCGCCGCCGCGATCCAGGCGGCCATGGAGCCGGCTTCGTTGATGCCTTCCTCGAGAATCTGCCCTTTCTGATCCTCGCGGTAGTACATGATCTGACCGGTATCCATCGGCTCATACTTCTGACCTTCAGCCGCATAGATACCGATCTGGCGGAACATGCCTTCCATGCCAAAGGTGCGTGCTTCATCAGGAATGATGGGCACCACCTGCTGACCGAGCTGCTTGTTTTTCACCAGTCCGTTGAGCACACGAACAAATGACATGGTCGTGGAGACTTCACGATCGCCGGAGCCCTTTGTCTGGCTGGCGAACATCTTGTCGTCCAGACCCGGAATCTCGATAGGCTCGAAATCGTTCTTGCGTGCCGGCAGATAACCGCCCAGCTGCTTGCGCCGCTGATGGAGATAGCGCATTTCGGGGCTATCGTCATCAGGCTTGTAGTAGGGCATGCCTTCTTCAAGCTGCTTGTCGGATACCGGAATGCCAAAACGATCACGCATGACCTTCAAGGCATCGTTTTCCATCGACTTGATCTGGTGGGCTTCCATGTCGGCTTCGCCGCTGCCACCGCCCATGCCGTAGCCCTTGACGGTGTGCGCCAGAACCACGGTCGGACGGTCACCGGCGTTGTTCACGGCTTCATGGTAGGCCGCATACATCTTCTGCGGATCGTGACCACCACGATTGAGGCGATAGATGTCCTCATCGGAGTAGTCCTTGACCATTTCGGCGGTCTCTGGGTACTTGCCGAAAAAGTTCTCGCGGGTATAGGCACCGCCACGTGCCTTGAAGTTCTGGTACTCGCCGTCGACCGCTTCATCCATGCGTTTTTGCATGATGCCCTTGCTGTCCTGTTCGAACAGCGGGTCCCACAGACCGCCCCAGACCACCTTGATGACGTTCCATCCGGCGCCGCGGAACATGCCTTCAAGCTCGTCCATGATACGACCGTTGCCACGTACCGGGCCGTCCAGACGCTGCAGGTTGCAGTTGATGACAAAGATCAGGTTGTTGAGCTTTTCACGACTGGCCAGATGCAGTGCGCCGAGAGATTCCGGCTCGTCGCACTCGCCATCACCCAGGAAGGCCCAGACCTTGCGGTCGCCCATATCCGACAGACCACGCGCGTGCATGTACTTCATGACGTGCGCCTGATAGATCGCCTGGATCGGTCCCAGACCCATCGATACGGTCGGGAACTGCCAGTAATCCGGCATCAGATAGGGGTGAGGATAGGAGGAGAGACCTTCGGCAACGGCTTCCTGGCGGAAGGTATCCAGTTGCTCCTCGGTCAGGCGCCCTTCGAGAAAGGAGCGGGCATAGATACCGGGCGTGACGTGGCCCTGTATGTAAACCAGATCGCCCTTTTGCTCATCGCTGTCGGCGCGAAAGAAATGGTTGAAGCCCACTTCATAAAGCACGGAACAGGACATGTAGCTGGCCAGGTGGCCGCCGAGTCCCTTGTGCTTCTTGTTAGCGCGGATAACCTGCGCCACGCTGTTCCAGCGAATCGCGGAGCGAATCTTGCGCTCCATGAACATGTCGCCGGGCAGCTTTGCCTCACGATGTACGGGGATGGTATTGCGATGAGGCGTGTTGACGGAGAACGGCGGCAGCTTGCCATCACGGCGCAAGCGATCAGCCAGACGGCTCAGAATATACTGAGCACGCTCCTCACCCTCACGATCCACTACCGATGTCAGGGCTTCCAACCACTCCCTTGTCTCGATCGGATCGTGATCTTCTTTTGCCTCCAGACTCATAGACGTCTCTCCGAATGAAGATAAGTTGTCAGCGGGCCCTTTTGGAGCCTCTGGCGCTTTCAAGGCGGGATAGGCACCCGATATTTACAGGGGCCACGGTTTCCGGATACGTCAGGCGATGGCATCGGACGTGCAGTCATTGGCGCGGATAGCCATAAGGGCACTGCAGCGGATTCCGACTCATTGGCCATCAACGAAACAGGCAACACTCGAACATGGGCGCTCTGATTGGACGACGAAGATACCGCAAACATGAAGTCATGCCAATTCACGTCTCCCGACGCCACCGCCGCGGCACGCGTTGAGCCGCCCCCGCAAGAGGGTTACCCCCGGTGATTTACCGCCGTCATGACAGCCAGGCATCGGGCCTGCCGCCAGAATAGTCATGCCTGAAGAGCCGGGCCAGCACCGCATCAAATGCCGGCGTGTGCGCGTGATTCTGCCATGAGTCCGGAAAGGTACTGATGATCAAAGCTCGGCCCTGGATCCACCTTGCGAAGCGGTGCCACCTGCTCGTGAGTCACCGTGTCGCGGGCATCAATGCCGGGATAATGGCGCTCGAGCGTCGTCAACACGCCGGCCAGATACTGATACTGAGCATGAGTGAAGGCGCGACCATCTCCTTCAAGTTCGATGCCAATGGTGAAATCGTTGAGCGCTCGCCGCCCCCGCCACAGGGAGCGGCCGGCATGCCAGGCCCTCTGATCAAACGGCACAAACTGGATACAGCTGCCATCACGACGAATCAGCAGATGCGCCGAGACACGAAGCCCTCTAATGGATCGAAAGAAGGGATGCGCTTCCCAATCCAGGCGATTGGTAAACAGCGCCTCGATGTCATCGCCGCCGAAATGGCCCGGCGGCAGGCTGATGGAATGCAGGACCACCAGCGAGATTTCACCCAGTGGGCGTACATCCGCGTTGGGAGAGCGCACCTGTCGGGCATCGGACAGGCAGTGATCCACAATCATGTCATCGGATCGCTTTTCAAATGTCATGGCCGACCGTTAAAGACTCCGGGATGCGGTCTGCATGGCACGGGCGGCATCGCAGCGGGCGTAAAAGGCGTCGAGAAACTGCGCCCGATCCTGTTTCGACAGCAGCCCGATCGGCACAAGGCGCGCCCGGCGCTCCTGATGCAGATACAGTGTCATACCGCCGGTACGTACCTTTTCAACCTTGGCGATATCGCGAAAATTCAGCGTGACCATCCGCGGCTTCCAGGCAGGACCGCCGATGTAGCGCAGGCTTTGCGCTTCCAGCCTCAGTACCGGAGACAGACGTCGGCGCACGGCCAGATTGTTACCGACCACCAGCCCCCAGACCATCAGCGCAACGCCGATGGCCGCTACCGGCCAGAGACGTCCGGTCTGCCAGGCATGCACCAGCAGGGTAATGCCGCCGGCCACCGAGAAGGCAAAGGCCACCCCTAGAAACGTGGTATTGATCTTCTTCTCGGTAAAGAGCATCGGCGCACTGGAAGCTGCGCCGTTGTGACTTGTCATGATGGTTTATCCTTGCATCAACGCCTGTACCCACTCGCAACATCGCGGCAGCACTCTCCGGGGTTGGACATCACGAAAGCGCCATTGATTCCAGAGCGACGTCAATGGATCACACCTGACGAGCGTTTTCGCCAGGATGCCGGCGCCACGGGCAGATGGCATAATCAGGCCATGAACACACATGATACGCCTTCCCCTGCCAGTGCCTCGATCGCCCTGGACATCATCGGCACCGTCGAAAGCTGCTATCCGGACAAGTTCGGCATCCCGCGTCAGCCCGGACTGGCCCCGCAGGCCACGGCCAGACTCCGGCTCGACGCCCCCTTTGGCCACCGTGACTGCGTGCGAGGGCTCGAGCATTTCAGCCATCTCTGGATCACGTTTATCTTTCATCAGAGCCCCGAGCGCTGGACACCCCTGATACGACCGCCGCGGCTGGGAGGCAACCACCGGATCGGCGTTTTTGCCTCACGCTCGACCCATCGGCCCAACCGGCTGGGCCTGTCGCTGGTCGAACTTGCCGGCATTGAATACGACCCCGCCCCCGTATTGATACTGCGCGGGCATGATCTGGTCGATGGCACGCCGGTCGTGGATATCAAGCCCTATCTGCCCTGGGCCGACAGTGCAGACAATGCCCGGGCAGGCTTTGCCCCCGAGCCGCCGCCACGTCTTGACGTCCGCATGAGCAATGAATGCCGACAGGCACTCGAAGCGCGCCACGACGGAGAAAGCCTCGGCGCACTGATCCGTGAAGTGCTGTCGCAGGACCCGCGACCGGCCTATCGCCGAAACAGGCGCGATGATCGCAGTTATGGCGTGCGTCTTCATGATCTTGATGTGCGATTTCATATCGAGACCGACACACGGGGATCGGGTGACCGCTGCGAAAGCATTGTCGTGGTCGACGCTCTGGTACCCATGGCCTGAAGGGCAGCCGGCAGCCACAGACTACCGACCGCTCGGAGATGATCAGTCGATCGGCTGATCGAAGTCGATACCGATGCGACGCCCGACTTCTTCATAGGCCTCGATGACTCCCCCCAGCCCCTGACGGAAACGGTCCTTGTCCATTTTCTCGCGGGTGCTGGCGTCCCACAGGCGGCAGCCATCGGGTGAGAACTCGTCACCCAGCGTCACCTCGCCGTGAAACAGACCAAACTCGAGCTTGTAGTCCACCAGCAGCAGATCGCCTGCCAGAAAGAGCTTCTGGAGGATCTCGTTGATCTGAAAGGTCAGCTCGCGGGCGCGTACCAGATGCTCGCGTCGGGCCCAGCCGAAGGTCTCGGCCAGCGACTCGTTGATCATCGGATCGCCCTTCTCGTCGTTTTTGAGAAAGAGCTCAAAGGTCGGCGGCTCGAGCGCAATGCCCTCTTCCACGCCCAGACGACGACAAAGACCGCCGGCGGCGATATTACGTACCACGCACTCCACCGGCATCATGGTCAGGCGCTTGACCTCACATTCGGTATCCGAGCGCAGGCGCTCGAAATGCACCGGAATGCCGGCATCCTTCAGGGCATTCATGATAAAGGCGTTGAAGCGGTTGTTGACGCGGCCCTTGCGGTCGAGCTGCTCGACCTTCTTGCCGTCAAAGGCACTGGTATCGTCACGAAACTCAAGGATCAGCCGATCCGGATCGTCGGTCTCGAAAACGGACTTGGCCTTGCCCGCATAAAGTTCCTGGCGTTTTTCCACGAAAGTCTCCGGCAGGGAATCAGAGGGTGATAGGAAATCAATGGTTTGACGTGTTACTCGGGCCATATCCGGCGTGACCACACCTCAACTGACCGACTGCCAGTCAACGGTGCGTCCCTGGCGTGCAATGACCAGGCGAGATTCGTCGTTGTCCAGCAGCGGCCTCAATGCATCAAAGGCAAGCTCGGGCAGATTATTCTTCTCCGACAGGTGGGACGCAACCAGTCGCTGCAGGCGATCGGTGCCCAGCGCCTGTAAAAGCTCCACGGCCTGACGATTGGACAGATGCCCCAGTCGGCCGCTGACGCGACGCTTGAGACTCGGCGGATAGGGGCCGTTGGCCAGCATCCGCGGGTCGTGATTGCATTCGATAAAGAGAGCATCGCACTGGCGATAGCGCTTGAGCACATGTGGCGTCACCATGCCCAGATCCGTCAGAAGCCCCAGTCGTCGGGCGCCGGCTTCGATCAGGTACTGTACCGGCTCGCGCGCATCATGAGGCACCGTCACCGGTGTAATGTCGAGCTCGCCGATACTGCGGGTCTCTTCCGGCGTGATCAGCACGACGCTGATGGCAGGGTCGGGCTGGAGTGCCAGCCAGCTGCCGACCGTCATGTAGACCGTCAGCCCAAACCGGCGCGCCAGCGCCGGCACCCCACGCACATGATCAATGTGTTCATGGGTCACAAGGATACCGGCCAGTGTGGCCGGATCCATGTGAAGGGTCTGCATGCGCTTTACGGCCTCGCGAATGCCGAAGCCGCAATCCACCAGCACGGTGGTGGCGCCACTGCTGACCAGCGTGGCATTGCCCCGACTGCCGCTACCCAGCGATGCGAATCGCATCAGCGCAGGATCGAGGCCACACCGTCCAGCAGGTCATGTGTCCTTTGCTGATCGACCGGCTCACCGGCGCTGTCGGTCACGGTGACCAGCGTGCCGTTATCGCCGGGCGCAACGTGCAGGAGATACTGCTGCGTTTCGTCACTGCTGCCACGGAAGGGAATCCAGCTGCCCTCGCCCTTGACCGTGTACTCGATGGCAAAGACCCGCTCGCTGCGGTTTTGATCGATCAGGCGACGCTGATCCGTCTGGTAGTTGTTCTCCAGCTGCCAGGCAAGCTCCGACCATGCCCGCGGAAAATCAAGTGCCAGCGCGAGACGCCAGTTGTCGCCGCGGCTTTCCAGACGCACCCGATCATTGCGCGACAGGTTCTGGGCAACCAGTGACACCCCACCCTGCGGCGCACTGGAGGAAAGATACTGGCTGATCTGGTTCAGACAGGCTTCCGCACTGCTGCCGCCCTGCTGGCAGTAGACATCCGTGGTGTTGTTGCGAATGCCCTGACGCACTGACAGCACGCCGCGATCGGTCGTGATCTGCCCCGTATTGCCATCGATGTTGTGTACCTGATAGCCATTGGCACGCACGAATTCCTGCAGGCGCGGCCACACCGTGCCCGGGGCGGCACTGACCACCAGCCAGCGATTGCCATCGGCCTCGCGCGGCTCGACATAGCGCGTCTCACGGTCACTGGTCGACAGGGTCTGCGGACGAGGCGGCTCATAGCCATCGCGACTTCTGATGAAGTCATTGGTGGCCTGCGGCACGGGCATCGCATCCTGATAGCGAGCCTGATCGCGCGTGGCCGGCAGCTCCAGCGGCCGCGTCATTTCCGCATCGGCATACTCGCTGTTGCGATCATGGTAATAGCCACCCCCACAGCCACCCAGTGCGAGCAGCAGCGGCGTGACCATCATCCAGCGTGTCCTGCTCATTGATCCATTACTCCGGCCAGCTGCAGCGCCTCGGCTACGGTGGATTGATATTTTTCGGAAAGCCAGGTCAGCGGCAGACGAATGCCCTTGTCCATCAGACCAAGCTCGTGAAGCGCCCACTTCACCGGAATCGGATTGGCCTCGATGCCCAGCACCGAATGCAGCGGCATCAAACGTGTGTTGATCTGGTGGGCGCGGTCATAGTCGCCGCCGGTCGCAGCGGTGCAGAGCTCGTGCATGGCGCGCGGCGCCACGTTGGCCGAGACGGAGATGGCACCATGGCCGCCTGCCAGCATGAATTCACAGGCGGTAGGATCATCTCCGGAGTAGAGGGCGAAGTCCTGACCCTTGAGACGCTCGATCAGATCCTCGGCACGCTCAAGATTGCCCGTGGCATCCTTGAGGCCGACGATGTTGTCGATGGCGGCCAGGCGCTGCGCGGTCTCGTTGTAGAGATCCACGCCGGTGCGGCTGGGCACGTTGTACAGGATCACGGGCAGATCACAGGCGCTGGCCACGGCCTTGAAATGCTGAAAAAGCCCTTCCTGCGTCGGACGGTTGTAGTAGGGCGTCACAGACAGGCAGTAATCGGCCCCCACCTCCTTTGCATAGCGCGCCAGCTCCACGGCTTCTGCCGTGGCATTGGCACCGGTGCCGGCGATCACCGGCACGCGACCGTTGACCGTTTCCACTACCGCGCGAATCACATCGAAATGCTCGGCAAAGCTCATGGTGGTGGGCTCACCGGTGGTACCGGCCGCAACGATGGCATCGGTACCATGCTCGAGATGCCAGCCTACAAGATGTTTCAGGGCGTCCCAGTCGATGGCCCCATCAGCTTTCATGGGTGTCGCCAGAGCGACCATGCTGCCAGTGATCATCCCGCCAACCTCATCCTTTGAATTCATTTGAAAGCGGCCGTATCGAAACCGCCGGAATAGACCTGCACCAATGGCATCCGGCACCGGGCACAACGCCTGCAGGTCGTTCTTTACGCTGACGATGGTACTCGGCGCACCCCATGCTGTACAGACACCGTCGGCCAGGAAACCGCCGACCATGAAAGGAAAAGCAGGACGCCGTGCCGGCTGATTTCACTGTCCGACTCGGTTATTGTCGCCTGACACGTCCGATCAAGCGTCGCCTCGCATCCTTTTGATCAAGCGTCGACAACGCCTTTTCCTCTTTCTGGGAGACCTTTCATGAGCATTGCCCTCGGCACCCCCGCCCCGGATATCACGCTTGAGGCCACCAGTGGCACAAGCTTCAACCCTGCTGCCTTCAAGGGCGAGCAGGTCGTGCTGTATTTCTACCCAAAGGATGCAACGCCTGGCTGTACCACCGAGGGGCAGGACTTCCGCGATCGCATGGACGCCTTTGAACAGGCTGGAACGCGCGTTTTTGGCGTTTCACGTGACTCACTGCGCAAGCATGAAAACTTCAAACACAAGCAGGGGTTCACGTTTGAACTGGTCAGCGACCCGGAGGAGACCCTGTGCCGGGCCTTTGACGTCATCAAGCTCAAGAAGCTCTATGGCAAGGCGCATGAAGGCATCGAGCGCAGCACGTTCCTGATTGACCGAGAGGGCAATATTGCCGCGCAGTGGCGGGCCGTGAAGGTGGCAGGACATGTCGATGAGGTGCTGAGCGCCGCTCGGGCGCTCAATGCCGGCCGATAGGCCATGGCGGCCCTGACTCAACAGGGCCGCATCACTTTATTCAGCGACGGCGCTGCCCTCCTTTCTCAGCGCACTGGCTCCGCGCGGCCAGGCAAACATCAGTGACTTGATCAGCGTGGCCAGCGGGATGGCAAAAAAGATGCCCCAGAAGCCCCAGATGCCGCCGAAAAACAGCACGGCCAGAATAATCGCGACCGGATGCAGGTTGACCACCTCCGAAAACAGAAGGGTCACCAGCACATTGCCATCCAGCGCCTGAATGATGGCGTAGGCCAGCAGAACATAGACAAACTGGGCATCAAAGCCGAAATGCAGGCCGGCAGAGGCCGCCACCGGCAGCGTGGCCGCCGCCGCGCCGATGTAGGGCACCAGCACGGAAAGCCCCACCACGATCCCCAGCAGCACCGCATAGGGCAATCCAAGCGCCCAGAAGGTGAAAAAGGACACCACACCGACAATCATGATCTCGATAAACTTGCCGCGAATAAAGTTGGCAATCTGCGTGTCCATCTCGCACCAGACACGTGTCATCAGCAGGCGCTTTTTGGGCAGCAGCGACAGGAAAAAACCGATCAGTCGCTCGCGGTCCTTGAGCATGAAAAAGACCAGAATCGGCACCAGTACCAGATAGATGATCACACTCAACACACCGGCCAGCGAACTCAGGGACAGACTGACCACGCGCCGCCCCAGCTGGGTGGCCTCCTGACTGGCGGTATTGATCAGATGCTGCACCTGATCGGGCGTGACGATGCTGGGGTAGCGTGCCTGCAGGTCAGTCAAAAGCTCCTGACTGCGATATAAAACGGCCGGCAGTCCCTGTACCAGACGCGCGAACTGATCCCAGACCATCGGAAAGATGATCAGGGCAAAAAACAGCATCGCCCCGACGAACATCAAAAGCACCAGACACACGGCCGGCAACCGTGAGAGCCCCAGACGCTCAAGCCAGCGCACCACGCCCTGCAGCAAAAAGGCAAAGACAAGCGCCGTTAGAAACGGCGCCAGCATGCCGCCAAAAAAGATGATGATGGCAAACCCCAGCACCAGCAGCGCACCCAGCGTGACCGCCTCCTCATCGGAGAGGTAGCGCTCGATAAAATGATTCCAGAGATTTCGGAAGGTCATCGAATTATTGACACCATGAGAGTGAAACCGGCCGGCGCTACTGATGGCGCCCCTTGATCAATACGTAATGATAGACGCCTGCTTCTTCGCGGCGCCCTGCCAGTTCATGCGCTCCCTGTGCGGCAAGGCTTTCAAAGTCACGCCATGAGCCCGGGTCGGTGCAGATCACATGCAACCGCTGTCCGGCCTCCAGTGCGGCCAACGCCTGGCGCGCCTTCAATAGCGGCATCGGACAGGCCAGACCGGTCACATCCAGTGTCTGATCTGCGGCTTGTTCCCACTGTCTGATGTCGTCAGGATGTTCCAACGCCACTGACTCCCCTGCTGGTTGTAATCGACACGATTTAAAGGCAACTTGATGTTACCGGCAACCCTGCTGCCCATGCCTGTCAGGCAGCAGTACCCTTGCCCTTTCAAGTCTCAACGGCCATCCGGTAAGCACGTCATGTCAAGGCATATGCGTTTTCGATGCATCGTTACAGCGACGCTGCTGCTTGGCACGCTGCCCCCTCCGCTGACAGCCCAGGCCAGCCAGCTTCCGGCACTGGGTGATGCCGGCGCAAGCTACAGCAGCCAGGAAGAGTTTCGACTTGGCAGGGCCTGGCTGCGCGAATTTCGCGGCCACGTCGGTCAGTGGCGCGACCCCATCACCCAGAATTACGTCGAATCGCTGGTGGCGCGGCTGGTACCCAACAGCCAGCTGAGCGATGTCTCCCCCATCGTCACGCTGGTATCGAGTCGCACACTCAACGCCTTTGCCGTACCGGGCGGCGTGATCGGTCTGAATACAGGTCTTTTCCTGTGGGCCCCCGATGAGGACGCTTTCGCCTCGGTACTGGCACACGAAATGGGCCATCTGTCACAGCACCACTTCGCCCGCGAAATGGCACGCAGCGAGCGTGCCCAGCTGCCCACCATGGCGGCCATGCTGGCCGGACTGCTGGTCGCCGCCGGCGGTGGCGGCAATCTGGGCGTGGCGACCATGGCCGGCACGCAGGCCGCCGCCATGCAGAGCCAGTTGAGCTATTCAAGACGCTATGAACAGGAAGCCGACCGGGTGGGCCTGCAGGCCATGGCGCGCTCCGGCATGGATCCGATGGCCATGCCGCGCATGTTTGCGACCATGCAGCGACTCTCGAGCATGCAGGGCAATACGCCGCCCGAGTTTTTGCTGACCCACCCCATGACCCAGTCGCGACTGAGCAACACCACCAGCCTGGCCCAGCAGTATCAGACCGGCAACCATGGCGACTCGGGTCCCGAGTACGATCTGACCCGGGCCCGTGCCATGCTGGCCATGAACATGAGCGATCCCGCCTCCGTGCGTATTCGCCTTGAGCAGGATCACGCCCATCCGATCGCCCTGCGCTATCTGGACGCGCTCAACGACAGCATCAATCAGCGTACCGATCAGGCGCTGGCGACGTTTGATCAGCTCGCCCGCGAGGCTCCCGACATCCTGATGCTGCCGGCCAGCGCCGCCGATGCCGCGCTGGATGCCGGCCGCCGCGAGGAGGCCGTTCGTCGCTGTGAGCGTATTCTACGCCTGACGCCCGACTACTATCCGGCTCGGATTATCCAGGCCGAGGCGCAGCTGGGCATCAATCCGAGCACGGCGTTTAGAAGCCTCAGGACCCTGAGCGAAACGCACGCCGAGGATCCGGACCTCTGGAATCTGCTCAGCGAGGCTGCCGGACGCAGCAATCGCGAGGACTGGGGCCATCTGGCGCTGGCCGAACAGCTTCAGCTCAAGGGAGACATCGAGGGCGGCCTGCAGCAGCTCGACATGGCCGAAAAAGCGTCACAGCGAAGCGGCGACTATGCCCTGACCAGTCGCATCCGGGAGCGCCGCCAGGATTTCAGTCAGTACCAGCAGACGCTGGAGAAGTTTCGCTAGACCGGCCACCTTTCAGGACAGGCCATTTTTCGGGACAGCCCCACGCAAAAACGCCTCATCCCGGATAAGGATGAGGCGTTTTCAGAACTGGTGGGTCGTGTAGGATTCGAACCTACGACCAATTGGTTAAAAGCCAACTGCTCTACCACTGAGCTAACGACCCGAAAACAGGGCACTTGATAAAGGCCGGAGACAAAAACGGCAGCAGATGGTGGGTCGTGTAGGATTCGAACCTACGACCAATTGGTTAAAAGCCAACTGCTCTACCACTGAGCTAACGACCCGACAATTCTGCCGGCAATCAAAAACCTGCCGTATTGTCTGTCGAGATGGTGGGTCGTGTAGGATTCGAACCTACGACCAATTGGTTAAAAGCCAACTGCTCTACCACTGAGCTAACGACCCGCTCGACGGGCGCAAATACTACTTTGAAAGCATTTGCGATGCAAGCATCCATTGCACACTCAGGGCGTTAACGACGCCCGCTGCCCTTTCGCCCCTGAGGCGTGCCTGCTTTTCCCTTCTGATGATCACCACGACGCTCCTGCCCCTTTCCCCCCTTGCCGGACGAGCGGCGGTTGCCATTCGGCGCCGTGGAGCTCCAGCTGTCGCGGTCGCGACGCTTTTCATTGCGACGCTCATGGGCAGTCAGGGGGCGCGCCTCTTCACTGTCGCGCTCCGAGCGCTGCTGGCCACCCTCCTGCGTGGCATGGCGAGCTGATTCCGGCGTTCTGACGCCGCGTACCGGGCGACGCTTGTTCTTGTCGCGATTCCAGCGGTTTTTCTCGTCGGGTGTCAGCGCCGGCACCTTGCGCTTTTCAAGCCCGGCCAGCTCGGAGAGATCGTCCACTTCCTGCTGGGTCAGCTCGGTCCATTCACCGGCACGCGCGCGCTTGTCCAGAAACACGCTGCCGTAGCGTACGCGCTTGAGCCGGCTGACCGTCAGGCCCTGGGATTCCCACAGCCTGCGCACTTCCCGGTTGCGCCCTTCCATGATGACGACGTGGAACCAGGTGTTGATTCCCTCGCCGCCAAATTCCTGCACATCGGTAAAGCGCGCCGGACCGTCTTCCAGCATCACGCCGTCAACCATGGCGCGCACATGCGCCATGGTCACCTCGCCCATCACTCGCACGGCGTATTCGCGCTCGATCTGCATCGACGGGTGCATCAGGCGATTGGCCAGCTCGCCATCGGTGGTGAATAGCAGCAGGCCGCTGGTGTTGATGTCCAGTCGGCCGATGGCAATCCAGCGCTCGCCGGACAGACGCGGCAAATGCTCGAATACCGTGCGTCGACCTTCCGGATCCCGGCGCGTGCAGAGCTCGCCTTCCGGCTTGTTATACATGATGACGCGACGCGACGAGGCCTGACTCGAGGTCAGGGTGACGGGACGGCCATCGAAGGTGACGCGATCCTCTTCCGAGACGCGATCCCCCAGTCCTGCCGGCGCATTGTTGACGGTCACGCGTCCGGCGCCGATGGCGGCCTCCATTTCGCGTCGCGATCCCAGCCCGGCACGGGCCAGTACTTTTTGCAGCTTTTCGGTATTCATCAGCGAAGTCTCAATCTTCAGGGTCACTGGTGTGTGTCGATCTCTCATCGAGCCCAGTATCCGGGCGATCACGATCGGTTTTATCGCGCAGCCGCTCGGCCAGTCGCTGGCCGATCTCATCAAGACTCGGACTCTGACGGGAAGGCGTCGGTGCCTCGATCGACGAGTGTTGGGACAGCAGGCGTTCACCCGCGGGCGAATCGCTCACCGCCTCCTCCGTATTACCGCTGCCGTCATCGACAGCGTCTTCATTGGGCATGCTGCCCTCATCAGGGCGCACATCTTCAGCGTTTCCGCCATCGCCTTCCGACGCTACGAGGGCATCAGGCGTTGCTGAATGAGGCGCTGGCGTGAGCTGTTCGAGCCAGTCGACGGTCTCACCCTCCTTCACGGCGCTGATCGGCGGCAGCTCGTCCAGCGTGCGCAGGCCGAAATCATCCAGAAAGCCTCGAGTGGTGGCATAGACCGCTGGCCGGCCGGGCACATCACGATGGCCGGCCACCCGCACCCAGCCGCGCTCGATCAGGGTACGCATGATCGAGGCGCTGACCGAGACCCCGCGCACCTCTTCGATGTCGGGCCGGGTCACGGGTTGACGATAGGCGATCAGGGCCAGCGTCTCCAGCAGCGCCCTTGAATAGCGCTGCGGGCGCTCGTCCCACAATCGCGACACCCAGGGCGAGAGCTCATCGCGCACGCGCAGACGAAACCCCGAGGCGGTCTCCTCAAGCATCAGGGCACTGTGCTCCAGTCGCGCCTCGAGCGTGGTCAGCGCGTCCCGCAATATTCGGCGCCCGGGGTGCTCGTGGTCATCAAATACCGCTTCCAGCCGTTCAAGCGTCAGCGGCTCACCGGCGGCCAGCAGCACGCCCTCGAGAATACGATCCAGCGGCAGCGTCATGCACCACCTGCCGAGTCATCCACTTCAAAGGGCTGCTCGAGGGTGTCTTCCTCATCATCCTGCGACGGTGATTTACCACGAACATGAATGGGCGATAGCGGCGCGTTCTGTACGATTTCGATCAATCGCTCCTTGCTCAGTTCCAGAATGGCCATAAAGGTGACCACCACCCCTGCACGGCCCTCCTCTGGTTCAAACAGGTCTTCAAAGGGAGTGAACTGCGCATCACTGATGCGCTCGAGAATGGCCATCATTCGTTCCCGGGTCGAAAGCACCTCGCGGGTAATCTGGTGCTCCTTTTTGAAATCGACCCGCTGCATCAAAGCGGACAGCGCCCCCAGCAGCTCCGAGAGTTCAACGTCCGGGTGCTGCACGCGCGGCTCGAGCACCGGCAGCCCTGCCTCGGCCTGATACCAGTCCCGTCCCTGGCGCGGCAGTTCATCGATATTCTGTGCCGCCAGCTTGATCTGCTCGTACTCCTGCAGGCGCCGCACCAGCGCCGCCGTCGGGTCCTCCTCGTCGTCATCGTCCTCCGAGCGGGGCGGACGAGGCAGCAGCGTGCGGGACTTGATTTCGGCCAGCATCGCGGCCATCAGCAGATACTCGGCGGCCAGGTCGATTCCGCTGGCCTTCATGAGCTCCACGTACTCGATGTACTGATGGGTCACGGCCGCCACATTGATGCCCAGAATATCGAGATTCTGACGTCGGATCAGATACAGCAGCAGATCCAGCGGACCCTCGAAGGTCTCCAGAAAGACACGCAGCGCCTCCGGAGGAATGTAGAGATCCTCCGGCATGTCATGCAGCGGCTCGCCGCCGACCATGACGGCCGAAGCAACCTCGGGGTTCGGGCTGTCAAAATCACCGGATTGGGTCATGGAAGGCGACGCGAAGGCTCAGGCAAAACGGGATATCGCGCCAGTTTATCAGGGTGGCCCGCTTCAGGCATCCGCGTCCTGATGTGTTGCGGCATTCGGATGCGCCTGCCTGCGGGTGCGGGCAAAGCGGCGATAGGCAAAGGGTTCATCACGCCCGGCCTCTTCCAGCGTCAGCGTCTGGATCTCCTCATGCCAGGGCGAGTGCTGACAGACCGGGTCCATCTGGCGCGCATCGCCGGTCATCATCAGCGCCTGACAGCGACAGCCGCCGTGATCGATGTCGAGACGCTCACAGCTCTGGCACGTCTCGGGCAGAAAATCGGTGCCGCGAAAGGCGTTGAAGGCCGGCGAGTGATACCAGATGTCGGCGAGCCCGTGCTCTCGCACGCTCCAGAATTCAAGCCCCGGGATGGTCTGTGCCGCATGACACGGCAGCCCCAGCCCGGAGGGGGTAATGTTGATCGTCTGGCGTCCCCAGCCGTTCATGCAGGGCTTGGGGCCGCGCGCGTAGTAATCCGGCACCACCGAGTCGATGGCCAGCCGTCCCTTGAGCCGTTGTTGAGCGGCCTCGACCGTTCTCAGCGCCGTCATTACCTCGGCCCGCTTCGGCATCAGCGCCCCACGGTTATGCAGCGCCCAGCCGTAGTACTGGGCATGCGCCAGCTCCAGACGTTCGGCACCCAGTTCCAGCGCCAGATCGATGAAGGCCTCGATCTGATGAATATTGGCGCGATGAATGACAACGTTGATGGTCAGCGGCAGCCCTCGTTTTCGAACCTCTCCGGCAAAGGCACACTTTTTCTCGAAGGCACCTCGCAGGGCCGACACGTGCTCGGTAACCGCAGCATCGGCCCCCTGAAAGGAGAGCTGCACATGATCAAGCCCGGCGTCATCCAGTGCCGCCAATCGCTCGGGCGTGATGCTGACCCCAGCGGTAATCAGATTGGAATAGAGCCCTTCCCGGGCGCAGGTCTCGACCAGTTCCACCAGATCCGGCCGAGCTGCCGGCTCGCCCCCGGAAAGATGCACCTGCAATACGCCCACCTCGGCAGCCTCGCGCAGCACACGCTGCCAGCCGACGGTATCAAGCTCGTCACTGCGACGCTCCAGCTCGACAGGGTTGGAGCAGTAGGGACACTGCAGCGGACAGCGATGGGTCAGCTCGGCCAGAAGCCCCATGGGCGGCGCGATACCGGCTCCGGCCGTGGTCATGTCATTCACGAGGTGACCTCCAGTACGCCCCGATCGATCAGGGCGTGAAAAAGCGCCAGCACATCATGACGAATCCGGCCTCGCTCGGCGTCGAAATCGGCGGCCAGCGCATCGACGATCCGCGACACGGATCGCTCACCATCCACGCGGCTCATGATCGCATGCGCGATCTCATCGAGCTGAAAGATACGCTCCGGTGCCAGCAGTACCCAGCCGCCGCGTGCGGCGTCATGACGCATGCGCACACCCCGGGGCAGACGCACTACGGCATGATCGTTGAGACCCTCACTCAAGGCGCGGCCCCCTCGATCAGACCATATTCGCCGTCCCAGGCGCCCGGCGGGCGATGGCCCTCGATGTAGGCGTGCTGCAGCGCGTCCAGCATCGTCCAGAGCACATCGCACTTGAACACCAGTGCTTCCAGTACAGCCTGCTGCTGATCGGCGCGCCGAGCGTGCTCGCGCACATAGGCCAGCGCCCGCTCGGCGTCGTGGGGCGCCTGGGTCAGACGCGGACGGAAATACGCCAGCGTTTCCTCGGCGACGAAGTCATAGTGCTCAAGCATGCCCGATACCCGGGTGCCGATGACCTTTGGCGAGAACAGCTCGGTCAGAGAGGACGCTACCGCCTCAAGCAGGGTGCGATCGCGCACGAAATGGGTATAGGCCTCGACCGCAAAGCGGGTGGCCGGCAGGATGAAGCGGGTCGAGCGCACCATGTCGCGCTCAAGGCCCAGCCCATCGGTCAGCTTCAACCAGCGCTCGATGCCGCCGTCACCGGGGGCCTCGCCGTCATGATCCACCAGTCGGCTTCGCCATTCGCGCCGCCAGTCCGGATCATCAAGACGCGCCATCAGGGTGGCATCCTTGATGGGAATCATTGCCTGATAGTAATAGCGGTTGAGCGCCCAGGCCCGTACCTGACAGCGATCGAGCTCGCCGCCCTGCAGCGCCAGCTGGAACGGATGGCGATGGTGATAGCGCGCCTCGCCGATCTCGCGCAGGCGCGCTTCCAGCGCCTCGGCACTCATCGGTTCAGTCACGTTGCTCAGGGGCGCATCCAGAGAACTCAAGGCGTGATCTCCATGCCGTCAAAGGCAATCTCCCAACCGGCACTGTCGGCCTCGCGCCGCTCGGCGCTGTCCTCGATCAGTACGGGGTTGGTGTTGTTGATGTGAATGAAAATGCGCCGCTTGATGCCGACCTCTGCCAGCGCCGCCATGCTGCCATCAACCCCGGACATCGACATGTGCCCCATGCGCCGGCCGGTTTTTTGACCGACGCCAGCCCGGACCATTTCGTCATCGCGCCACAGAGTGCCGTCAAACAGCAGCGCCGCGGCGCCTTCCAACCGGGCCGCCAGGCGCGGTGTCACGGTAGCGCAGCCGGGAATGTAATAAAGCCGTCGGCCATCGACGTCGAACTCGATGCCTACAGTGGACTCACCCTCGGCGCCGATATCTACCTGATCGCCTTCCAGATAGAGCGCGGTCTTGCCGGGCACGGCAAAGACCGTGGCAGCAAGGCCCGGCAGCAGCTCGATGCGGCTGTCGAGCGCCACGTCGCATCGCTCGACGCAGTCAGGCGCGAGGACGTTGAAAATCGGGTTGTCGCGCAGCACGCCATGAATCTCCGGCGTGGCATGAAGTCGAAACGGTGAGCGTTCGCGCAGGCTCAGAAGGCCCGCCACGTGGTCCACATCACCGTTGGTGACCAGAATCGACTGAATCGGGGTATGACGGTCATCGCGACCGGGCTGAAGCGCCGGCTCACGCTGCAGCTGGTGCAATACTTCAGGGGCACAGTTGATCAGTGCCCAGCGTTCACCGTCGATGGAGACGGCGATCGAGGACTGGGTGCGCGGTACAACGCGCTGAGGTTCGGTGCGGGCCAGCCGGCAGACGCGACAGCGGCAGTTCCATTGAGGCAGGCCGCCACCGGCGGCCGACCCCAGTACGCGAACGCGCAGGCGTCGCGCACCTGATGCATCACTCTTCAATGTCGATTTCGATATCGGCAGGCAGATAGACACTGGCTTCCATACCAGCGCTGATTTCCTTGACTTCGGGTGCAGACCAGCTCATGAAAGACTCCTTGATCACGGGTGGATCATGTCGGGGGATGGCGCTGTCAAACGACAACGATACTTATTCTAACAGAATAGCCACGGGTCACACGGCCTCTTCAGGTTCCCTCGGCGCTGTCGGCACGTCGATAGCGCCCTTCGTAGTCGAAAAGGCGCTCGCGCACCTGCCAGTAGCGCCCCACCTTGCGACCGACCACGAAATCCGGATGACGCAGCCGCTGGCGTGAGGCGATCACGTCCTCGATCGTGGTCGGCTGCCAGTCGCTGCCCGGCGCGCGCAGATGCGCCTTGAGCCAGGTCTGATAAAAAGCCTTTCGCTGAGCAGGCGTTTCCAGCGCATACCACTCCGAGAGCGTCGCGCCGTCCTCATCCACATAGGTGACCTTCAAACGGGCCAGACCGCGTCCGTTGGCGCTTTCCTCCAGCATCATGCCGCTGACCCGCAGTACCCGGGCATCCTTGAGCTTTAACGCATCGCGCAGCTTGTCATCGGCATCGATCAGCTGCGCCTGACAGTGGCGACAGCGTCGGGCCGCGATGTCATTCTGCGCGCCGCACTGCTCGCAGACCTTGTAGCGAAAGCGAAAGTCACACTGCGCCTGCTCGCCGCCCTCGCTGTCGACCAGCCCCTGACAGCGCCGGCCGAAGTGCTCGATCACCAGCTCGCCGTCACGCTTGCCCCAGAAGATGTTGGCAAAGCCGCACTCGGGGCATTCGACCTGTACCGGCTCACTGTCGCTATCAGGGCGCGGCGCATCGATTTCGGGCCCATAAAGCTCCCAGGGGTTGCCGGCGTAATCCAGTACCAGACATTCGGTCTTGCCGGGCGACAGGCGCAGCCCTCGCCCGACGATCTGCTGGTAGAGTCCCACCGACTCGGTCGGGCGCAGAATCGCGATCAGATCGACATGCGGCGCGTCAAAGCCGGTCGTCAGCACCGCCACGTTAACCAGGTATTTGAGCTGGCGCGCCTTGAAGGCCTCGATCAGGCGCTCGCGCTCCTGCCCGGCGGTCGTGCCGGTCACCAGTGCGGCCTGATCCCCGGGCAGATAGCCCATGATCTCCTCGGCGTGCGCCACGGTGGCGGCAAAGATCATCACGCCCTGACGGTCACGGGCGTGCATCATGACGTCCTCGATGATCACGGGTGTCGCCCGGTGGCCGCTGACCACGCGGTTGATATCGGACTCGGCGTACTGACCGCCGGCGCGCGGGGTCAGCTGTGAAAAGTCATAGCGCGCCACCGCAGCATCGATGCGTCGGGGCTCGGCCAGATAGCCCTGCCTGACCATGACCCGCAGGGGCTGCTCGAACACGCAGTCACGGAAAAAGGCGGTCTCCGCGCCGCGCACCATGCCGTGATAGTGACGATGGTAGATGAACCCCTGCCCCAGCCGGTAAGGGGTGGCCGTCAGTCCCAGCACCTTGAGATCCGGCCGGGCCGCCCGCAGATGATCAATGACACGCTGATAGCTGCCAGGCGGCTGCCGACGTTTGTCCGACGTGCTGTCATCCACCATGGGCGCTACGCGATGACATTCGTCGATGACCAGCAGCGTGAACTGACCGTCATCAAACGCGTCAAGCGCATTGATCACGGACTGTACCGAGCCAAAGACCACCTGACGCTGCGCATCGCGTCGCCCGAGCCCGGCACTGAAAATATCGGCGCGAAGCCCATAGGCCTCGTACTTGGCGTGGTTTTGTGCCACCAGCTCACGCACGTGGGCCAGCACGAGCACCCGGCCACGGGCGATGCGTGCCAGCTCGGCAATCACCAGACTCTTGCCGCTGCCGGTGGGCAGTACCACCACCGCCGGATCATGGCTCTGGCGGAAATGGCCGACGACGCGCTCGACGGCTTCCTGCTGATAGGGGCGCAGCTGCGGGGGTGTCGTTAAAGACGCGGACATGACCTTATACTGATCCTTGAGTGCCTGAACCGGCTGGACATTTAAAACCCGTCACCCATGGTGACAGAAGAGGCGCACAATGCAGGCCAACACACAGATCGAGCACTACATTGAAAGCCTGGGCGCCATGGAGTTCCAGATCGAAGCGATCGATACCCATGCGGCGCGCATCACGCTCGACAATCTGGAGTTCATACTGGTCGTGGCCGAGGATGAGCCGGCCTTTTTTCAGCTGATGCTGCCCGGTGTCTGGCAGGCGGATGCTGCCACCGACCGTGCCCAGCTGCTCGATATTGGCAATGACGTCATGAACGCTATCAAGGCGGCCAAGGTCGTCATTCATGGTGAAGCCGTTCATGTCAGTGTGGAGCAGTTTGTAGAAGGCCCCGACCAGGGCGCCGCACTGGTACCGGGACTTCTGGAATTGCTGCGAAGCGCGGTTGCAGAGTTTCACGAGCGCATGGGCATGGGTCCGGCGCCCCGAGTGCACTGACGCCGCAGGCGCCGGTGCCATTTTGAAATATTCAACGCTGCAGGAGAGTCACAATGAGTGCGATCGATAAAGGCTTCGTCGTTCTGGCCGAATTCAAGGTCAGGGAAGGCCAGCGCGATGCGTTTCTGGCGCTGGCCTACAATGACGCCAACGAGTCGCTGGCCAATGAAAGCGGCTGCCATCAGTTTGATGTGCTGGTCCCCGAAGAGAACGGCAACACCGTCGTGTTTCACGAGGTCTACACCGACCGCGCCGCCTTTGAAAAGCACACGACCATGCCGCACTACCAGCCCTTCAAGGACGGCACAGCGCCGCTGCTGGAAGAGGCCCCCAAAGTACGCTTTTTCCATCCGGCCGCGCGCCCGCAGAACTGATCGCACTGCGGCCATCCCGGTCGTCGCCATACTGGCTGTCACAACACTGAAAGGGGCCTCCCATGGAAGCCCCTTTTTTATGGCTGACGAATGACGGACACCTGTGGCGGCGTTTGACCTCAGCCCACCCACTTTCTGGCATTGCGGAACATGCGCATCCAGCCGCCGGCCTCGCGCCACTCCTGCGGCTGCCAGGAGTTGGTGACCGCTCGCGCCACGCGCTCGGGATGCGGCATCATGATGGTCACGCGGCCGTCACTGCTGGTCAGACCGGTGATGCCGGAGGGCGACCCATTGGGGTTGGCCGGATAGCCGGTGGTCACCTCGCCGAAGTTATCAACGTAGCGCAGCGCGACCGTACCGCTGGCCTGCGCCTGGCGCAGGTGGCTGGCATCACCAAACTGCGCCTGCCCTTCCCCGTGCGCCACCGCAATCGGCATGCGCGAGCCGGCCATGTCGCCCAGAAACAGCGATGGCGTGGACTCCACGCGTACCATCGAGACGCGCGCCTCGTACTGTTCGGAGAGGTTGCGCACAAACCGCGGCCAGTGATCGGCCCCCGGAATCAGCGATTTGAGCCGGGAGAGCATCTGACAACCGTTGCACACGCCAAGGGCGAAGGTATCCTCGCGCTCGAAGAAGCGGGCAAACTGCTCGCGGCCGCGCTCGCTGAAAAGAATAGATTTCGCCCAGCCACCGCCGGCGCCCAGTACGTCGCCATAGGAGAAGCCGCCGCAGGCCGCTGCACCCTGGAAGTCGGCCAGCTCCACGCGCCCTTCCAGAATGTCCGACATGTGAACGTCGATCGCCTCAAAACCGGCGTTGGTGAAATTCCACGCCATCTCGAGCTGGCCGTTGACGCCCTGCTCTCGCAGAATCGCCACTCGCGGAGCCGTGCCCTTGTTGATAAAGGGGGCGGCGACATCGTCATCGACGTCATAGCTCAGGCTGGCGTGCAGTCCGGGATTACGGGTCTCGTCGAGCGCGTCGAACTCCTGGCGGGCGCAGTCCGGATTGTCCCGGCGCGCCTGCAGTCGATAGCTGGTCTCCGCCCAGGTGCGGATGGCGTGAACGCGCGTGGTCTCGATCAGCGTACTGTCGTAAAGCGTTGCCGAGAAGCGATCATCCCGCGTCGGTGACCCGATGCGATGAACGCAATCGCCCAGCCCGCTCTCCGCGAGCACGACCAGTACGGTATCGATGTCGTTTTGAGCCACCTGAATGACCGCCCCCGGCTCTTCGGCAAAGAGCGCGGCAGTCGCCTCATGCGCGTCGCGCACCAGCTCATCGAGGGTGAGCGCCAGGCCGCAGTGGCCGGCGAAGGCCATTTCAGCCACCGTGGTCAAAAGCCCGCCGTCACTGCGGTCGTGATAGGCCAGCAGCCGGCCGTCACGATTGAGACGCTGAATGGCGTTAAAAAAGTTGACCAGATCTTCCGGCGCGTCCAGATCCGGCGCGTGAGCGCCCAGCTGCCCGTAGACCTGCGCCAGCGCCGAGCCGCCCAGGCGGTTTTTGCCACGGCCAAGATCGATCAGCACGAGCTCGGAGGCCTCATTCGGATCCAGCTGCGGTGTCAGGGTCTTCAGGGTATCGCTGACCGGGGCAAAGGCCGACACGATCATCGACAGCGGCGCCGTAACAGCCTTGTCGCGCTCGCCGTCGTGCCAGGCGGTGCGCATCGACATCGAGTCCTTGCCCACCGGAATGGCGATACCCAGCGCCGGGCACAGTTCCATACCGACCGCGTGCACCGCATCAAACAGGGCCTGGTTTTCACCTTCGTGATCGGCAGCGCTCATCCAGTTGGCGGAGAGCTTGATATCGCCCAGCGCCTCGATGGGCGACGCAGCGATATTGGTAATCGCCTCGGTGACGGCCAGACGCGCCGAAGCGGCCGACGAAATCAGGGCGGTGGGCGTACGCTCGCCCATCGACATGGCCTCACCGACATGGGTGTCAAAAGCCGCCGTGGTGACGGCGCAGTCCGCCACCGGCACCTGCCAGGGGCCGACCATCTGATCACGCACGCTCATGCCGCCCACGGTGCGATCGCCGATGGTGATCAGAAAGCTCTTGGACGCCACCGCCGGCAGCTGCAGTACCCGGTCCATGGCCTCGTTGAGATCCAGATTGTCGAGCATCAGAAGCGGCTGGGTAATCTCGCGACGCTCGAAACTGCGCTGCATCTTCGGCGGCTTGCCAAACAACACGCTCATGGGCAGATCGATGGGACGGCTTTCAAAGTGCTCGTCGACCACCGTGATCTCGTGCGCCTCGGTCGCCTCACCTACCACGGCAAACGGACAGCGCTCTCGGGCGCAAAGCGATTCAAACTGTTCGATCGCCTCCGGCGCCACCGCCAGCACATAGCGCTCCTGCGCCTCGTTGCACCAGATTTCCAGCGGCGTCATGCCCGGCTCGGCGCTGGGCACGTCGCGCAGGCTGAACCGCCCGCCGCGACCGCCATCCTTGACCAGCTCCGGCAGCGCGTTGGAGAGACCACCGGCACCGACGTCGTGGATGAAGCTGATCGGGTTGTCTTCTCCCAGCGCGATACAGCGATCGATGACTTCCTGGGCACGGCGCTCCATTTCGGCGTTGTCGCGCTGTACCGAGGCAAAATCCAGTGCGTCGCTGGTGCTGCCGGAGGCCACTGAGGAGGCAGCGCCACCACCCAGCCCGATCAGCATGGCCGGTCCGCCCATGACGATCAGCTTCGCCCCGACGGCAATCTCACCCTTGAGCACGTGCTCATCGCGCACGTTACCGTAGCCACCGGCGAGCATGATCGGCTTGTGGTAGCCGCGGCGCTCGACGCCCGCCGGGCCGACCACATCGTGCTCATAGGTCCGGAAATAGCCGTTGAGCGCCGGACGGCCAAACTCGTTGTTGAACGCCGCCGCGCCGATCGGCGCCTCGATCATGATGTCGAGCGCGCTCTTGATACGCTCTGGCTTGCCGTAATCGAACGCTTCCCACGGCTGCAAAAGCTCCGGGATGCGCAGGTTGGAGACGGTAAAGCCGGTCAGGCCGGCCTTGGGCTTGCCCCCGCGGCCGGTCGCGCCTTCATCACGAATCTCGCCACCGGCGCCGGTGGCAGCCCCGGGGTAGGGCGCAATGGCGGTCGGGTGATTGTGCGTTTCGACCTTCATCAGGATGTGAATCGGCTCCTGATGGGACACAAAGCGAAAATCGCGACTGTCGGCCAGAAAGCGCCCGGCCTCGTGGCCACGAATGATGGCGGCGTTATCGCTATAGGCGGACAGCACGTTGTCCGGCGAGCACTGATGGGTATTGCGAATCATGCCGAACAGCGAGTGCGTCTGCGCCTGGCCGTCGATGCGCCAGTCGGCATTGAAGATCTTGTGGCGGCAGTGCTCGGAATTGGCCTGGGCGAACATCATCAGTTCGACATCGCTGGGATTTCGGCCAAGGCCGGTGAAGGACTCGACCAGATAATCGATTTCGTCCTCGGCCAGCGCCAGTCCGAGTGTGGCGTTGGCCTCTACCAGCGCCGCACGTCCACCTCCCAGAATATCCACGTGGCTTTCCGGCGCCGCCGTATGCTGCTCGAAGAGCTTTGCGGCGTCGCTTGAATCAAACAGTACCGTTTGCGTCATGCGATCGGCCAGAACCTGTCGAATCGCTTCGGCCTCGTCTCTGCTCGGCAGTGAATCGGTCTCAACAAACCAGGCCACACCCGCCTCGATGCGGCGCACCTGATCAAGCCCGCAGTTATGGGCAATATCGGTGGCCTTGGAGGACCAGGGCGAGACGGTACCAAAGCGCGGCACGACCAGATAGAGCGCACCTGCCGGTGCCGAGGCTGCCTTCTCGTCGGCTTCAAGCAGCGCGCAAAGGCGCTCGGTGACGCCGGGCGCCGGGGTCTGCTCGATGTCTACAAAATAGCGATGCATCGCATGCACGCCTGTCACGCCCGGCATCGCCTCGCGCAGACGAGCCAGCAGACGGGCATGACGGAAGGAAGAAAGGGCACTCTGGCCGTGCAGTTCGAGCATGACGAATGAAGCCTCTACTGACTGACAGGAAATAAGGTGGTATGCGGGAACGCCATCGTCGGGATGTCGCAGCCCCCGGGTGGAAACAGCGCCAGGCGGCGAGGGCGTCATCATACTGGAAAGCGACTCGCGTGGCGAAGGCTGGTCGTTGCACAGAACCATGGGCGCGCCATCAGTCAAAAGGCTGAGGCTATCGTGCAGTTAAGGGCCATCGACTAGCCGGGGCGGGCTGCCATCGGTATCTTGTGCCCTCCTTTCAAACGGTCGTTTTTTTCCATGCGCAGGCATTTTCTACGCACAACCCGAAGAGTTGCGGGGCTGGTGGCAGCGCTTTTGCTGCTGCTGACGCCTGCCCGCGCGATCTCGACGTGGTCGGATGCGCTGATGCCGGATGCCATGACTTCCCACACAACGCTTGCCGATATCCAGCAGCGTGATTTCCTGACCATTGCCACACGTAATACGCCGGCCACCTTTTACGAAGGCCGTCAGGGGCCGACCGGCTTCGAATTCGAGCTTTTCCGCCGTTTTGCCGATGAGCTGGGGGTCAGTATTGCCGTGGAAGATGATCACCACATCAACGGTGTACTCGACCAGGTGGCCAAAGGCCGCTCCGATCTTGGCGCCGCCGGACTGGTGCTGGACCAAAAGCGGCCCGGGGTCACCTACTCAAGGCCGATCATGTCGATGCAGCCCATGGTGGCGTATCGGCGCGGCGCAGCTAGACCCGAGACCATCGAGGATCTCGACGGGCTGGATATCGGCACGGTCGCCGGCGCCGGCACCAGTCAGGTGCTGCACGACCTGCAAAAGACCCATCCGTCACTGACCTGGCGCGAAAGCCCCGACATTGAAACCACGGACCTGCTGAAAATGGTCAACGATGGGGAACTTGATGCCGCGGTGGTCTATGCTCACGAGTTCAAGCTGAACCGTCTGTTCTTTCCCGGTGTGGCCAGCGCACTGACCATCGGTGACCCCGTCACTCTGGCATGGGCCTTCCCTGCCGGGACCGACCCCACCCTGGTGGAGCGTGCCAATGCCTTTATCGATGATATGCGACACTCCGGCGATCTGACACTATTGACCCAGCAGTACTTCGGGCATGAGGACTACCTCGAGTATGTGGGAGCACGGCGCTTTATCGCGCAGGCACAGACGCATCTGAACCAGTGGCTGCCTCACTTCAAGCGCGCGGCCGCACAGACCGGGCTGGACTGGAAACTGCTGGCGGCGGTGGGCTATCAGGAGTCCCACTGGCAGCCGGACGCCGTCTCGCCCACGGGCGTCAAGGGGCTGATGATGATGACCCGTAACACCGCACGTCACATGGATGTGGCCGACCGCGAGGATCCCCTGCAGAGCATCGACGGCGGCGCCCGCTATCTGCGCTATCTTCATGAGCGCATCCCTGACGGTGTCGCCGAGCCGGACAGAACCTGGATGACGCTGGCGGCCTACAACCTGGGGCTGGGCCATCTCTATGATGCACGCCGACTGGCAAAACTGCAGGGTCATGATCCGGACCAGTGGTCCTCGATCAGAAAGGTGCTGCCGCTTTTGCAGGAAAGCAGTTGGTACACCCGGGTGGAACACGGCTTCGCACGTGGTAATGTAGCGGCGCTTTATGTGCGCAATATCAAGCGCTATGAAGAGATTCTTGACTGGGTCGAGCGCAGCCAGTACCAGTTTTCATCGCTTGCTCGTGCCACCGCCAGCAATACGCCCACTCCTGTATTCGAGACCGTACCGCCCGTTCCATGAGAGCCCTTTTCGCCCGCCATGGTGACCTGCTGCTGACCCTGCTTGCCCTGCCCTGTGTCGTGGCGGGGTGGTGGCTGACGCGCCCGCAGGAGCACCTGCTGCTGGCCATGACCGCCATGGTGGTTCTGCCACGCCTGGCCATGCACGTGGCCGACAAGTGGCATCCTCATTTTCTCAAGCCCGTGGCCATGGCCATGGCCACTATCGCCCTGATCCCCCTGCTGTCACTGCTGGGCTCGTTCATCCTGCCCGACACCCTTGTGGATTACGGGCAGTGGTCGGCGCTGTTCAATCACTGGCTCGACCGGGTGCCCTTTTACTCCCTGCGCCCGTCCATTCTGATCATTCTGGCGCTGCTGTTTCTGCTGCTGCTTTCACTTCTCCCCTCGCGCTCGGGCGGTGTCGCGCCCATTGCCCTTGCCATGGCCGCCACGCTGACCGTGATGCATCTGATCGAGCAGCACTGGTTTCGCTCGCTGCATGAGGTATCGCTGTCAACGCCGACCATACTGATCATCTTCCTGCTGCTGGCCTCCGAGGCCATAGCGCAGTGGCCGCAGCGGCGCATGGAGGCCGTTGGCGTGGCACTGGCCGCCTCGATGACCGTCATGGTGGTGCTGCTGATACTCTGGCATTACCACAACGACCAGAACATCCGCGAGGTCAACAAGGTCGCCCGCACCCGCGTCGATGCCCTGAGCGAACGACTGGGCCAGGAAATCAACGTCAGTGACCAAGCCATGCAGCGCTTTGCCCTGAGCTGGGATTCGGCCGGCGGCCTGCCTTCCAGCCGAGCCTGGACGCACCGCGCCCGGCGGCTTGCCGAACATTTCGGCTACATGGAGACCATCGCCTAC
This sequence comes from Kushneria avicenniae, assembly GCF_900112585.1. Taxonomy (GTDB): domain Bacteria; phylum Pseudomonadota; class Gammaproteobacteria; order Pseudomonadales; family Halomonadaceae; genus Kushneria; species Kushneria avicenniae. Next base: position 170,906 of record NZ_FOLY01000004.1, read on the forward strand.
ATCGATCGTCAGGGCCCCCGTATTCGCCATGCCTTTCCTCTGCAGAGCAATCAGCCGCTGCTGGGGCATCATGTACTCTCGAGCGAGGATGATCAGGCACTGCCCGGCGTCCTGCAGGGCCGCGCCAGCGCGACCGGCATGGTCAACCTGACCAACGGCGGACGTGGGGTCATCTTCTATCAGCCCGTTCGCGATCTCGATAGCGCCGCCGTTCGGGGCGCCGCCGCCTTTGTGATCGATCCGGCACGCCTTTTTGCCACGCTCGACAACACGCGCGACGGCGGCAACTTCCGGGTGCGGGTCATGCAGGACGGCGACACGATCTACAGCTCCAAGACCCCTAAGAATCTGAGCATGCTGGAGCACTGCAATATCCTGCAGCTGGGCCAGAGCAATTTCACGCTCTGCGCCGAGGCCAGCTACGCCCGACTCTTTGACGACCGCTCCAAGCTGCCGGCCATCGTGTTGCTCACCGGGCTGATCTTTACCTGGATGCTGTATCTGCTGATGTATTTCCATCACCGCCTGCGCCGTCGCCACAATGGCATCAAGGATGCCAACTATCGCCTGCGCGGCGAGGTGGAAAAGCGCATCGCCCTGCAGCAGGAAGTGGAGTGGCTGGCGCAGCATGACGAACTCACCGGCCTGCCCAATCGACGCTATTTCAGCCAGTGGTTCGGACGTCTGGATGCCTCAGGGTTCAGAACGGTCATTCTGCTGGACATCGATCACTTCAAGCAGATCAACGACAGAATGGGTCACCCCACGGGCGATGAATATCTGCAGCGCGTGGCCCACCGCCTGCAGGAGATCGTGACCGCTGGCGGCGGACTGCTGGCCCGCTTTGGTGGTGAGGAGTTCATCGCCTGTCTGCCGGAGATGCCCCCCGAAAGGGCGGCCGATATCGGCGAACAGCTACGCCGCGGCATTGAAGGTCTGGCCCTGCCAAGACATGACTCAAACACTACGGTGACCATCAGCGCCGGTCTGATCAGCACCCGCCGCGCCAGCGATACCCTGATGGCGCTGATCGAAATCGCCGATCAGGCGCTCTATCGCGCCAAGCTGGCCGGGCGCAATCGTGTCGAGGTGGCCGGCGCCATGGATACCGGCACCAGCGGGCGTCAGGACGACTGACGCCGCTGCTCGAAAAAACGCTTCAAAAGCCGCCTAGCCGGCGCTGCCAGCACCCCCGATGTGACCACCACGTCATGATTGTGCCAGGGCTGGGCAAACAGGTTGGCCTTCGACTCCGCCATGCCGGTTCGAGGCTCCGGCGCACCGTAGACGACCCGCGCGATCCGGGCGTGAATGATGGCGCCGGTGCACATCAGACAGGGCTCAACGGTGACGTACAGCGTGCAGCCGGTCAGGCGGTAGTTGCCGGTGCGCTCGCCGGCGTTGCGCAGCGCCTGCACCTCGGCATGCGCCGTCGGATCGTGTCGTCCGACCGGCGTATTGAACCCTTCGCCGACAATCTCGCCTTCGGCGTTGACCACCACTGCCCCGACCGGCACCTCTCCGGCGGCCATCGCCAGATGCGCCTGATCCAGCGCCCGGTGCATGTAGAATTCGTCGCTGTGCATGACTTGCTTCCATCAGGTGAGGATCCGTGACGCCCGAATGGCCCTGCGCAATGATATAAAAAAACCGGCGCCTCGTGGCGCCGGTTGGTGATCAGCCGGGTCAACGGCGAGCCGTTTGATCAGGCAGCACGGCCTTCCTTGAGCGAGGCCATGTCGATGACGAAACGATACTTGACGTCACCCTTTTCCATCCGCTCGTAGGCTTCGTTGATCTGATCAATGTTGATCATTTCAACGTCACAGGTAATGCCATGCTCGGCACAGAAATCCAGCAGCTCCTGAGTTTCCGGAATGCCCCCGATCAGGGAACCGGCCAGAACACGACGCTTGAAAACAAGGTTGAAGGCTGCCACCGGCGGCTCGATCGGATCGAGCAGTCCCACCATGATATGGGTGCCGTCATAGGTCAATGCATTGAGATACGGGTTGATATCATGTTGAACCGGTACGGTATCAAGCATGAAATCGAACTGCCCGGCCACGGCTTCCATCTGCGACTCATCCGTTGAAATCACGACATGATCCGCGCCCTGCTTTTTCGCTTCCGCAACCTTGGACTCGGAACGCGTGAAGATGGTGACTTCAGCACCCAGTGCCTTGGCCAGCTTGACGCCCATGTGGCCCAGACCGCCCATGCCGATCACGCCAACCTTGTGACCTGCCTTGACGCCGTAATGCTTCAGCGGAGAAAAAGTCGTGATGCCGGCACACAGAATGGGCGCCGCAGATTTGAGGTCGATGCCGTCCGGCATGCGGACCACAAAACGCTCGCTGACCACGATGGAATCGGAATAGCCCCCATAGGTCATTGAGCCATCCTGACGATCCGGCGCGCCATAGGTCGGTGTAAATCCTTCCAGACAGTACTGTTCCAGCCCATCATCGCAGGCGGCACAGTGGTGGCAGGAATCGACCATGCAGCCGACACCGACAAGATCGCCAACCTGGTATTGCGAGACATCACTCCCGACACCAGTGACACGCCCCACAATCTCATGGCCCGGTACGACAGGAAAGGTCGTCATGCCCCAGTCATTGCGCGCGAAATGCAGATCGCTGTGGCATACGCCGCAATAGAGGATTTCGATGGCAACATCGTCGGGGCGTGGCGCGCGACGTTCAAAGTTCCAGGGCTCAAGGGGTGTTTCGGCGCTATGGGCAGCGTAGCCCCTGGCGGGTGTCGACATGCAGACGTCTCCTGTGCGTAATGCGTCAAGACAGGAATCCGCCACTGTGGCGGGTTCCCTGAAGTGCACTCAGTCTGATGTCAAACGCACCATCGCGCCATACACGGTTCTGTTCCATGCTTGCCTATTCCTGCACGACAAAACGTTACAGGGTATCAATAAGCCCTCATTCCATGCACAATTCACCAGAATCAACGACTGCCCCTGAGCGTCGCCACCCATGACGGACTTCCCTGCCCCATGTCTGATGCCATGCTTCAATTCCCCAGTGATGTCGCCCCTGATCTTCTTCATCGGCGCCTGTGTGATCTGATCACGCCACTGGTCGATCGGGACGGCTATCTTCCTACTGCCCTTGAAGGCGTCAAACTGATGGCGCTTCACGGCAGCCACCAGCGCACGCCGCTGGTCTATGAGCCCGGCCTGATCATCATTGCCCAGGGGGGGAAAACGGGCTATCTGGGCACGCGTACCATCCACTACGGCGCCGGCCACTATCTGGTACAGGCCATGCCGGTGCCCTTTGAGTGCGAAACGCAGGCCACGCCTGAGGCGCCCCTGCTGGGGGTATTCATCAGTATCGACATGATCATGCTGGGCGAGCTGGCTCAGGTCGTGCCGGGAGCGTTGAACCCGCAGGAGGCACCGGAACTCATGGCCGCAGAGACCCTGACCGCCGCCATGGGGCACAGCGTCATGCATCTGCTGGAGTGTCTGTACGATGAGACCATGTGTCGCGCGCTGGGCCACCAGCGCATTCGGGAAGTACTGTTCGAGGCACTCCGGGGGCCGCAGGGGGAATCACTGCGACAGCTTCTGCAGCAGAATCAGTATGGTCGCATCGGCCATGCCCTCGAGACGCTGCATCGCGACTACGCACAGCCGCTGTCCGTCGAGACGCTGGCCGACAAGGTCAACATGAGCGCCTCGGCCTTTCATCATCACTTCAAGCGCCTGACGCACCTGTCTCCCCTGCAGTATCAAAAGCGCATTCGCCTTTTAAAGGCACGCGCCCTGATTGCGGCCCGGACCCACAACGTCAGCAGTGCGGCCAGCGCCGTGGGCTATCAGAGCCCGTCGCAGTTCAGCCGCGAGTACAAGCGCTACTTCGGCCATCAGCCGGCAGGCGATCAATATCCGGCGCACCAGCACATCAACTGACGCGGCGATCAACCGGCCATGCGCACCAGCTCGGCCTCCTTGCAACGCATGAAGGGCGCATTGATGAAGGCGCCGAAGGGCAGAAAGGCTGCCAGAATCATGCGGGCAATATCAGACCCGCTCCAGCCGCCCATGGACACCACTCGAAAGACCACCGACAGATAGAGCAGAAAGGCCACGCCGTGAATGGGCCCCATGATGGAGACCGCCAGCGCAATCCCCGCCACATGCTTGAGCGGCACGGCCACCACGATCAGCAGTAACAGCGTGGTGCCTTCCAGAATCGACACCAGCCGCAGTCGTTTCATTCGGGTATGGATCAGCTCGGGGGTATTCAATGGCAGCTCTCTTTCATCAGTAAACGTTAAAACGACATCGTGGCGCTACTTTGACATCGTGGCGTTACTGTAATGAACGACAGGGCTGCGGCGCCAGCCGGGATTGCTACCGGAGGCCCGGCATCACAGCTCGACACCATCTGTTCGCGCATCATCACGACACAGCGCATAGACAGCGTGATCATGAACGACACCGTTGACACTCTCGGCGCGAGTAATCACTCCTTCAAGCGTGGCGCCCAGTCGCTCGCAGACGGCCCGGCTTCGAAGGTTGCCGGTGGCCGCCGAGATCTGCACCTTTTCAAGCCCGTAGTGGTCAAAGGCCAGCCGCGTCATTGCCTGACAGGCGCGCGTCATCAGACCCTGCCCCTGCCATCGCTCTCCCAGCCAGTATCCCAGACTGACCCGGCCGGTGGCCGGCATGATCTCGTTGAAACTCACGGTGCCCACCAGCCGCGGTCGCCCCTGCTGATGATATTGAATTCCGCAGATCAGGCGCCGACCCTCGGCGTGATCAATCAGCGACTGCCGAATGAAACCGTCACTGTCAGCCGGAGACGTCGTGTGTACCACCCAGCCCAGCCACTGGCTCAGATGGGCCCGGTTCTCATCCACCAGCCGAAAGAGTTCAGGCGCCATGTGGGGGTGAAGCAGCGAGAGAGAGAGCGTCTCGTCGATCGGGTGAGAAAACATGTCGGCTCCTTTCCGGTAGCGTTTTATCAGCGATATCGCTCCCACTATATGCGCAGGACCGAATAAAGACAGCCCCCGCCTACCGGGCGTCCCCCTGAAGTGGCAGAAGTGGCAGAAGTGGCAGCTACCGGTGGTTCGGGCATATCGTCGGATATTCCTGCGTTTTGATTCCCGCCCCTGATGCTCAGGACGAACGCCTTTTACCATCTTTTATGGTCCAGAGATCGACCCTCACCATGACGCCACCTTCAGGTGATTGCCGACTTGCGCCAGCGCCACTGAAGCAGACTTTAACGCAGGCGACAGGTTCCGAGGCCGCCGAATGCCCTGAAGGGATGACACAAGCGCTATCGTGGCAATGCCGTGATAGCGTTGTTCTGCATCGAGACGGTTTGGCTTCAGAGCGTCATCGCCTGGCCGATATGGTGATGCAGACAGCGCAGGTTCAGGCAGGACTGATCGTGAAAGGAGCCAGGGCGTGAAAGGAGTCAGGGCGTGAAGGGCATCATCTTTAACATGTTCAATGACATTGTGGTCAGCCGCTTCGATGAGCAGACCTGGGAGGATATCCTCGACCACGCTCGGGTCAGCGGCGCTTATTCATCGGTTGGCAACTACGCCGATCAGGACATGTTTGCACTGGTAAATGCTGCCTGCGAACATCTTGAAATGACACCTCAGGAATGCCTTCAATGGCTGGGGCGGGAGATGCTGCCGCAGCTGGGCAGGCTCTATCCGGGAATGCTGGAGCATTACCAGAGCACGTTCTCCACGCTCAAGGCACTCAACAACGTCATTCACCCGGAAGTGGTCAGATATCACCCCGATGCCATCGTGCCGGTCTTTCATTATCATGAGGTGTCCGACAACAGTATGGTGATGGAGTATCGTTCGGCGCGCGGTATCTGCAGTTTTGCGCACGGACTCATGCTGGGCTGTAGCGATTATTACAATGAAGCCGCGGAGATCGACCATTTTCAGTGTCGCCACCGCGGTGATGAACACTGCCTTTTTCGTATCGTGATCCGATGAAAAAATCGCCCCCCGATAACGCCTCCCGAGCCATCGAGCGGCTGCAGAGACAGCTTGCGCGCGAACGCCAGGCACGCCACGACGCCGAGCAGGTGGCCGAGACCAGCACACATCGTCTCTATCGTGAGCAGGTCAAGCTCAAGGCCATCTCGCAGGTCGCCACGCATGCCCACGACGTCATGCGGCTGCGCCGCGCGACCCAGGAGGCGCTCAAGGCGCTTTTGACCCACACCGCCTGGCGCTACTGTCGGGCCGTCTATCTGCCCTTTGACAATATCAGCCCGCCGGTACGCGTCTCCGCCCTGTGCGAAGGAGAAAACCCGCTGACCCGCCCGGGTGACAGCCTGACCGCCTCGGCCGGAGCATGGATCGAGCAGGCCATGCCGCTCGACATGGTCATCGAGGAGCGCGTTGAGTCCGAAAAGCGCTGGCCGGAGCGAATGCACCGGCGCCTGCTTTGCAGTATCGGCATTGGCGAGCAGCACATGGGCACTCTGGAGCTTTTTTCCTATCTGGAAGACAACGACGAGGCCTTCAGCCGCGAGATGGTGCTGGCGCTGGCACGCGAGCTGGCCCATGTCTACAAGAACGAACGTGACCGTCAGGCCATCGAGCGCATGGCCTGGCGCGACGTGCTGACCGGCGCGCTCAATCGCGCGGCCTTCTTTCGTGATCTTGAAACCATCGCCATCGACACGCGTCCGCTGGCGCTTTTATATATCGATCTGGCCGGGTTCGGGGAAATCAACGATGAATGCGGTCACGAGATCGCCGATCGCTATCTGTTCGAGATTGCGCGCCGGCTTGAAAGTGAACCGTTAAGCCGCAGCGTGGCCCGTCTGGGCAGCGATGAGTTCGTGCTGCTGCTGCTCCTGATGGATGCCAGCCATGCGGTACCGGTCGTTCAGGACCTGCTGGCCAATCTGGCCAGACCGATGATACTGGATCACCAGCATATCGAACCGGCGTTTCATGCCGGTCTTGCCGTCTATCCCGATGATGCTCAGGAAGGCTATAGCCTGTTCTATGCCGCCGATATTGCCCTGGGGCATGCCCGTGAGAAGGGCAACACCGGTCTGCGCCGTTTTGATGCCGAAATTGCCGAGAAGGTCGAGCGACGCAAGCAGCTCGGGCTGCGCGTGCGCCAGGCCGTTGCCCGCCAGGAATTCGAGGCGTTCTTTCAGCCCGTGGTCTCGCACGAGCATCATATTGTGGGTGCCGAGGCGCTGCTGCGCTGGCAGACCGCCGATGCGCCCGGGCCTGCCGAGTTTGTCCCCTTTCTCGAGGAACAGGGGCTCATACGTGAGGTAGGTCGACAGATCCTTTACGACGTCATTCACAAAGCCGCCCGATGGCGTCAGGAACAGCCCGCCTTTCAGAGCATTTCCGTCAACGTTTCCCCGGTTCAACTGCGTGAAGAGGCTTTCGTGAGTCATGTCAGCAGCGCGCTCGAGAAGAGCGGTCTGCCGGCAGGCTGCCTGATTCTCGAAATTACTGAAAGTCTCTATATACAGGCCGAACAGGTCGTTCTTGACCGTCTGTCCCGACTGCGTGACATGGGCGTGAAGCTGGCGCTGGATGACTTTGGCACCGGCTACAGCGCGCTGAGCTATCTGCAGTGGATGCCGCTGGATATTCTCAAGATCGACAAGAGCTTCGTGCTCAAGCTCGAACAGGGCTGTGAACGGGATATCACGATCGTGCGCGCCATCATTCAGATCGCCAGAGCCTGCGGGCTTTCGGTCACCGCCGAGGGCGTGGAGTCGGCCGAGGTCGCCCGCGTCATGCGTGAGCTCGGCGCGCACTGCCTGCAGGGCTATCATTTCAGCCGCCCCCTGAGCGAGAGCGCCATGACCGCCCTGCTGCACTCGGTCACGGCGTCCGGGGAATTCCTTACTGGCTGAGGTCCCGATCCTCTTCGTCCTGCTCCTGTTCGCGGCGGCGACGCTCCTCTTCCTCTTCGCGCACGTCCTCGATGACCTCGAGCAGATCGCTGACGTCCACGCTGGTACTGTCGCGGTTGAAGACGCCGGTCAGCGGATAGTCGGGATAAAGCTCACCGGCCTCATACAGCGACCAGATCTCGAGCCCGTAGTCGGTATCCAGAAGTGACGGCGCATAGCGTCCGAAGCTGCGACGCATGTTGTCGACATCGCGCAGCAGCATACGGGACGCGTTGTTGTTACCGGCCGCGTCAACCGCCTGAGGCAGATCGATAATCACCGGCCCTTCGCGCCCGACCAGCACGTTGAATTCCGACAGGTCTCCATGCACCAGACCGGCGCACAGCATGCGGGCCACATCCACCACGATGCGGTGGTGATACTCGATCGCCTGTGCCTCATCGAGTTTGACGTCATCCAGACGCGGGGCCGGATCACCCTCCTCGTCCACGATCATTTCCATGAGCAGCACGCCGTCCACAAAGCCGTGCGGCTCGGGCACGCGGACACCGGCGCTCGAGAGTCGATACAGGGCATCGACCTCGGCGTTGAGCCAGGCCGATTCCTGCTCGCGCTGGCCGTAGCGGGTCTTTTTGGACATGGCGCGGGCCCGGCGACTGTTGCGCACCTGGCGCCCTTCCTGATACTGCACGGCCTGCTTGAAACTGCGCTTGCTGGCCTCCTTGAAAATCTTGGCACAGCGCAGCTCATCGCCGCAGCGCACCACGTAAACCTGAGCTTCCTTGCCGCTTTGAAGCTGAAACACGATGTCATCGATCAGACCGTCTTCTACCAGCGGCTGCAATCGTTTGGGGATTTTCATGCGACCTCTTTGTCCGCCTTTTTCATGACAAGCCTGGCACAAAGCTCATGATGCCCATATCGGCATGAACCTGCATGACTTTTGGCTGATGAGCTCAGCGCGAGATTCGTCGGGCCCGGAAACTGCGCCCTTTCAGGCGTCCATTGTTCAGATGCGACAGCGCGGCGTCAGCCACTTCACGATGAACGGCCACAAAGGCACTTCGTTCCAGCACCCTGATTTTGCCCAGCAGGGCACCGTCGATACCGGCCTCACCGGTCAGCGCTCCAACGATATCGCCCGGGCGGATCTTCTGCTTCTTGCCGGCATCGATCATCAGCGTGGCCATCGCCGGTCTGAAGGGACTGCGACCCAGCACGCTCGCCTCCGGCAGCGGCGCCAGCGTGATCGGCCCGGTCTGCTGGGCCTCATAAAGCGACAGCCGCGCCCGCTCGCGCTCGCCGACCAGGCTATGGGCGGAGCCCTGCCCGCCGGCGCGCCCGGTCCTTCCGATGCGGTGCACGTGGGTTTCCATGTCATGCGAGAGCTGATAGTTGAACACCGCATCCAGCGCGTCGATATCCAGCCCGCGGGCGGCAACGTCGGTGGCCACCAGCATCGAGATACTGCCGTTGGCCAGCAGAATCAGCGTCCGATCACGATCACGCTGCTCCATGTCGCCGTGCAGTGCCGCAGCGTCGAAACCGTCGGCATTGAGCGCATCGGTGACCGATTGCACCTCGCGTCGGGTATTACAGAACACTACGCTCGACGCCGGACGGTACTTGAGCAGCAGCCGCTTCAGCGCCTCGAATCGGGCACTTTCGCTTTCAATGGCATAAAAGTGCTGTCGAATGCTCTGTTCGTCGTGATCCGTATCCACCTCAATGGTGACCGGTGCCGTCATGACGCCGCCCGCAATCGGGGCCAGCGCCTCGCTCCAGGTGGCGCTGAACAACAGCGTCTGACGCCTGCGCGGCGCGACGCCGATGATGGCCTCCAGCGCTTCCTGAAAGCCCATGTCGAGCATGCGATCGGCTTCATCCAGCACCAGCACCTTTAAATGATCGAGGTTCAATGAGCCGCGTTTCAGATGATCCTCCACCCGACCGGGCGTGCCCACGATGATATGAGCCCCGTGGGCCAGCGACTCCCGCTGCGGCCCGATCGGCACGCCGCCGCACAGCGTCAGCACCTTGACGTTATGAAGCCCGCGAGCGAGACGGCGGATCTCCTCGCCGACCTGATCGGCCAGTTCGCGGGTGGGGCACAGCACCAGCGTCTGCACGCAAAAGCGGGCAACTTCCAGACGCGACAACAGACCCAGCCCGAAGGCCGCCGTCTTGCCGGAGCCGGTGCGTCCACGACCGATGACATCCTTGCCGGCCAGCATCAGCGGCAGGCTTTCGGCCTGGATGGGCGTCATGGTGTGATAGCCCAGCGTGGTCAGGTTGTCCTTAAGCTCGGGGGCAAGCCCCAACGAGGCAAAGTCGGTGGCGGTATCATCAGACATGAGGCAGCTCCCTGGCATGAAACGGATGGACTGCCCATGATGGGGGGCAATACGAATTGAACCGCGCAGCATAACAGAGCCACCGGTCAATATCGTTGGCGATGGCCGGGATCAACCCCGTCCCGAGGCAAATAACGCTATTCGTCCCCGGTAGCCTTACAGTAAAATCGAGCCATAACAGTCATCAAGGATCGGAAATCGATATGGGCAGGGCTTTCCAGAACCGCAAGGAATCCATGGCCAAAACGGCCGACGCCAAGACCAAGGTCTACAGCAAGTACGGGCGCGAAATTTATGTGTGCGCCAAGTCCGGCGGCACCGACCCATCAGGCAATCTTTCCCTGCGCGCGCTGATCGAGCGGGCCAAGAAGGACCAGGTGCCCTCGCACGTCATCGAAAAGGCGCTCGACAAGGCCAGCGGTGCAGGCGGCGAAGACTTCTCCCCGGCGCGCTATGAAGGTTTTGGCCCCGGCAACTGTATGGTGATCGTCGAGTGTCTGACCGACAATCCCAACCGCACTTTCGGCGATGTACGGGGCGTATTTACCAAGACAAAATCGAAGATCGGCACCCCCGGCAGCGTCAGTCACATGTTCGATCACAGCGCCATTTTTGCCTTCAAGGGCGAGGATGAGGACGCCGTACTCGAGGCGCTGATGGAAGCCGATGTCGACGTCACCGACATCGAAAACGAAAACGGCCAGCTCACGGTCTTTGCGCCGCATACCGAATACGCGAAAGCTCGGCAGGCCCTGCTGGACGCCTTCGCTGAACTGGATTTCGAGACCGATGACATCCAGTTCGTGCCGCAGACCGCCACCCCGGTCGAGGGCGAAGATGTGGCACAGCTGGAGAAGTTTCTGGGCATGCTCAACGATCTGGACGATGTGCAAAACATCTACCACAACGCCGAGTTTGCCGAGACCGACTGACCCGGTCGCAGGAGTGTTCACAAAAAACCCACCAATCGGTGGGTTTTTTCATATCGGATCAAGGCGCCCTTACAGGCTTGATTTGAAAAATTACGGACTGGATTTGGAAATCTTCGCCCCTTTCAGCGACACCCCACCCTGAATGCCCTGGTTGTTCATGACAAAGGCAACCACTTCCTGATTGGCGGTATTGTTGGTGATCTGACCATTGGCACCGATATCGGCCACGGCGACGCCGGCGTTGGCGCCGACCGACCAGCCGTTGTCGCTGCGCACGCGGTTCAGTGCTCGTTCGGTCATCAGCAGATAGACCACGGCCTGGGACTGGGCACCGGCCTGAAAGCCGATCGAGCCGCTGGTGGTGGTGTAATAGCCCGCATCAGCGCCGTTGATCAGAAGCTGCCCATCGCCGTGGCTGGCCCCGAAGACAAAACTCGCGCCAAGCACTCCCGGGAACACCAGCACTCCCCTGGCCTGCTGCACCAGCTCACGCGACTGCGGCGCCGTGCGGTATAGCCGATTCAGTGTTTCCTGCACGCTCTGATCCAGTTCGTCACGCTGTTGCATCCGGCTCTGACGATCGGACGGTGTGGTGGTGGTGCAGGCAGACAGCGTGGTGGCGCCCAGAACCGCGGCAAGTGCCAGCGCACCGGCGCGGTAGAAACGGGAAAAACGTGACATGTCAGGCCTCCTTGCCATGAAAGATGGCGTCGTCCCCAAAGCTTATGACGGCATTAAGGATGGTAACGCTCATGTTGAGGTATAGACCAGAAACGACCCTTCGACCTCCACGGCCCAAAAATACCGGCCATGACAGCGTCTTTTATCCGACCGAACCTTCATCAAAGCGTCATGCTGACCTGACAACTCAAGCAGGGCTTGCATGATGACCTACCGGCTTCGGGATTTTTATCACCATGACGTTGACACTGACTGACAAGTGCCTGGCGGCGGCCACCGCCCTCCCGATGATTCATGGCATTCACCGGCAATGTTTCCCATACCGATGAAGGCATAACTTTTTTTCCAAGGTGTTATCAGACGATGAACGATATGCCCTGAAATGATCAGACAGGCGACAGCCCCTGTACACGCTCACGCGGGCCGCGTCGCATCATGGACATCGTGACAGGCACACCCTGATACCTCCCCTCTCGCTGATCCACGCGCTGAAATCCCAGAGACTCATACAGACGGATGGCCGCCACATTCGACGCCACTACATCAAGGGTGACGGTCCCGGCCATTCGAGCAAACGCCGCCGTCATCAAAGCTCGTCCGATGCCCCGGCCTCGAAATTCAGGCCTCACCATCAGCCCGACAATATGGCTGTGCTGCCAGTAAATGACACCGGCCAGACCGGTTGTATCCACGTCTACCACCAGCGCTGTGGAATCGTTGAACATGTCTAAACGATCACTGTCTTGAGATAACGGTATAATTGGAAATCGATCAGGCCAGCCTTTTTCGAAGCGAAACTCGTCTCCCTTGCTGCGCTGATAAAGCGCGTTCAGGGCATCGAAATCTTCAGGACAATAATCACGCATATCAGACATTCTCATGGGCAGATGATGGCCTCTCCCAATATCGGGCACAAGCCGTGGCGCTGCCTTTACACCCTCTGGCGCGTTATCATCGCGCCACATTTTTTGCCGGATCATTGTCATGCCGATTCTTCAAAGCATCGTCCATCATCTCGACAAGTCCGCCGACGATCAGAACACCACGCTGAACGCTGCCTCGGCGCCCATGGCCGAATCGGGCGCGATGGAAACCCTGCTCAACCACTTCAACGCGACCTTCAACGGCAAGAGCAAGGGCTGGGGACATTTCAGCGGCGACGGTGCGTTTGCTCACGGCCTTGGCGAGTACCTGGCCGGCAACCTCGATTTTGTCGAGTTTACCCGGCAAAGCAGTGAGGGCTTTCGCTCACTGATCGATGAGCATCTGCCCACCGGCGGGCCACTGCTGTTTGTTCATGCCCGCCAGGGCGAGGCCGAGTTTCTGACCGCGGCGCTTTTGCACTACCGCGAAGGCTTTACGCTGGATGAGCAGTTCAACGTTGCCGCCAGCCGCCAGCTCAACCTGAGCCAGATGACGCTGGCCGTGCGTATCGACCTGACCCAGTGGCAGGCCGGCCAGTCGAAGCAGTACATCGCCTTTACCCGCGACCGCGGCGGCAAGAAGCTGGTCGAGGATTTCCAGAGTCTTCTGGGCTGTGCCGAGGGTGTCGACGCGCCGGGAGAAACCCGCACGCTGCTCAAGGCCTTCAGTGACTATGTCGAAAGCGAATCGATGGACGAGTCACAAAGTCGCGAAAAGACCGACGCCGTGATCGACTACGCCAGTGACCAGTCCAGACGCGGCGAGGCCATCACGCTGGAGGAGTTCTCGAGCCTGGTGGACGACGAGCGTCCGGACGCCTTTTATGACTACATCCGCAACAAGGACTACGGTCTCTCACCGGAAATTCCGCCGGACAAGCGCACCCTGCAGCAGTTTCGCCGCTATGCCGGACGCGCCGGAGGCATGTCGATCAGCTTTGACTCGCACCTGCTCGGCGACAGCATCGAGTACAACGAGTCTCAGGATCGGCTGATCATCAAAAAGGTCCCGGACAAGCTCAAGGCGCAGCTGCTCGATCAGCGCGGCTGACCCCGAGCCTTTGATGGCACAGGACCTGAAGGCACAAAAAAACGGCTCGCCACAGGCGAGCCGTTTCTGGTTCAGGCGATCCGTCAGGCCTTACTGCTGCTGGCGGTTGGCCATCACGCCCTCTTCCACGCGCCGACCGATGGTTTCATCGACGTTTTTCCAGTACTCGAAGACCCGCGAGAGCACCGGCTCTTCAACGCCGGCACTGACGTGCCCGACGATGTTGTTGACCAGACGATCGCGCGCCTCCTGATCCATGACCTTGTTGACCAGGTCATTGGCCTGATTGAAGTCGCCATCGTCCTTGCGCAGCGTGTAGGCGGCACGCACGAACTCACCGTCGGCCTGCCAGGTCGAGGTTTCCGGATAGCGCTGCGCATCAGCATGGGAACCGCCCTTGCTGTTGGGCGCATAGACCGGATCGCTGACGTTGGAGATGCGCATGCGGCCGCCCTTGCTGTAGCTGTTGACAGGAGCGCACTTTGGCGAGTTGACCGGAATCTGCTGATAGTTCACCCCCAGACGTGCGCGGTGCGCATCAGCGTAGGAGATGGTACGTGCCAGCAGCATCTTGTCCGGTGAAAAACCGGTTCCCGGTACCGAGTTGTTGGGCTGAAATGCGGCCTGCTCGATCTCGGTATGGAAATCGATCGGGTTGCGATCCAGCGTCATTTTACCCACCTCGATCAGCGGGTAGTCCTCGTGCGGCCAGATCTTGGTCAGATCGAACGGGTTGATGCGATAGGTTTTGGCATCCTCGAACGGCATGATCTGCACATGCAGCGTCCAGGTCGGATGATCGCCGCGATCGATGGCGTTGAACAGGTCGCGACGGTGGTAGTCAGCATCCGACCCCGCCATCTGATCCGCCTGTTCCTGAGTCATGCACTTGATGCCCTGATCGGTCTTGAAATGATACTTGACCCAGAAACGCTCGCCTTCTTCGTTGACCCACATGTAGGTATGGCTGGAGTAGCCGTTCATATGGCGCCAGGTGGCCGGTACACCGCGATCGCCCATCAGCCAGGTGACCTGATGGGCAGATTCCGGCGACAGCGTCCAGAAATCCCACTGCATGTCGTGATCGCGCAGACCATTGTCGGCACGACGCTTCTGCGAATGGATAAAGTGCTGAAACTTGAGCGGGTCGCGCACGAAGAACACGGGGGTATTATTCCCCACCATGTCGAAGTTGCCTTCCTCGGTGTAGAACTTCAGGGCAAAACCGCGCGGGTCGCGCCAGGTATCCGGGCTTCCGGACTCCCCTGCCACAGTGGAAAAGCGTGCCACCATGTCGGTCTTCTTGCCGGGCTGCAGGAACGCCGCCTTCGTGTAGCGGCTGACGTCGTGTGTCACCTCGAAGTGGCCGAAGGCGCCCCCCCCCTTGGCATGCGGCTGGCGGTCGGGGATCATTTCCCGATTGAAGGCCGCCATCTGCTCCATCAGGTAGTGATCGTGGAGCACGATCGGGCCGTCGGGCCCGACAGAAAGCGAGTGTTCATCGCTGGAGACCGGAATCCCGGCATCGGTGGTGGTTGGCTTGCGATTATCATTAGTCACGGTGGTCTCTCCCTGTTCATCAATGTGACGCTTGACCGCCACACGTCGTGCTCATGGCCATCACGATAGTGTTCGCAACGTCACCGCCATGGCCTGCCCGAACCACGCATCCTGCTGGCGGTCATCAAGGCAGAGAAGCAAGGTTATAAATAATGTCAGGGGGAGCTGTCCAACGCCCTGCCAGTGACTGTCGGGCCTTTTGGCGCCTCTGCAACCCTCGGCCGAACGGGCACCGATAGCCGCTCCTCTCCCGGAAGCCAGCGTTGACGCGGCCTATCGGACATCAAACAATTGATTGAAACGATTTATCGATAATAAAAGCCTATTCAAGCCATCGTGAGATCCCATCTCCTGATGCGCCCCGTTGACGTCTCGATGATCCGGCGGTTCGCTGCCATCAAGCCCCGGGATCACGTTTCAATCGATCCAGAAAAGCTCGCCAACCGGCCCGATCCACAATGCCTTGCCCAGTATGCCTAACGCTCGAACGAGCCGGTGATCGGCAAAACGGTTCGGTGCCCACCACCGTGACGGTGCTCATGCAGCGCCCGAACCTCATCCACCAGCGCCGGTACCGGCCCTTCGACCGCCACGTCAGGCGCCACCTCCCGGATCGAAAGCATTCTCACCGGAGAGGCCGGTGCCCCCAGGCGGGCCAGCCATTCTCCCAGCTGCTCGGAGGAGCTGATAAAGACGATGCGACCCAGCCCCGCCCACGCATGCGCAGCGGCGCACATCGGACAGTGCTCCCCGGAGGTATAGACTGTCGCCTGCGTCCGCGCCTCAGGCGCCATGTTGGCCGCTGCCCAGCGTGCCAGCGTCAGCTCGGGATGTTCGGTCGCCTCTCCAGTAACCACCCGATTGCGCGCCTCGCACAGCATTTCGCCATTGCCATCGACCAGCACGCTGCCGAAGGGGTCATCTCCCGCTTCAAGCGCCTCGCGTGCCAGTGCTATACAGCGCTCAAGATGGACCCGGGCCTGTTCATTGATCATTGACTGCGCATCCTTCGGAATTGGAGCGTAAGAGTTGGAACGTATTAATCGAGCACGAAAAATATCTCGATTGTAAATTTCAGCAATGCTTAAGTGACAATCCCTGGCTATAGTGAGGCCGCCTCGAAACCCGTCGAGGCTCAGGACGCTCATCAAGGATCGAGGAGATATGTCCGTGTCGGGACGTATAGAACATTTTCTCCGGCAGGGTAGCCGATACGTTCTGCTTATCCCCATGCTGTTGCTGTCAGGCTGTGGCTCGGACATGCCGGGGTTCATGAATCCGCAGGGGCCGATCGCCCAGGCCCAGCGCCACCACTTCTGGGTCGTCATTGCGCTGGTAATGGTCGTGGTGATTCCGGTGATCATCCAGACGCCGCTGATTCTCTGGCGCTACCGCTATCGTGGCCACGCGGTCTATCGTCCCAAATGGGACATGTCACGCTGGCTGGATATCATCATGTGGGCGGTGCCCCTTTTGATCGTGGCCATTCTGGGCGTGTATATCTGGCGCCAGACCCATGAGCTTGATCCTTATCGTTCCATCGCCAGTGACAAGCCACCGCTCGAGATTCAGGTGGTGGGCTATGACTGGAAGTGGCTGTTCATCTATCCCGATCAGGGCATCGCCACGATGGGCCAGCTGGTCATTCCGGCGGATCGACCGATTGCCCTTGAGCTGACCTCGGCCACGGTCCTGCAGTCCTTTTTCATCCCGGCGCTGGGCAGCCAGATTGACGTCATGAACCGCATGGTGACGAAGCTGCATCTCGAGGCCGACCATCCGGGCCGCTTCGAGGGCAAGAACATGCAGTACAACGGTGAGGGCTTCCACCACCAGCGCTTTATCACCCGCGCCGTGGAGGATAACGCCTTTGATGCGTTTGTGGCGCGCACGCGCCGTCAGGGCCGGCCGCTGGATCAGGACACCTACGCCATTATTGCCGACAAGGGTGACA
Source organism: Kushneria avicenniae (assembly GCF_900112585.1). Lineage (GTDB taxonomy): Bacteria > Pseudomonadota > Gammaproteobacteria > Pseudomonadales > Halomonadaceae > Kushneria > Kushneria avicenniae. The sequence goes on from NZ_FOLY01000004.1 coordinate 188,262, forward strand.
ATCGTGAGACCGCGCGCGCCCTTGGCCTTGACACCAGTGACACCGATGCGGTGATCCGCTTCTCGCAGGTGCCGGAGGGGCTCTTTCACACCATCATGGGCGGCTCGCCGATTGACTGGTCGGCGCTGAATGTCGCCCCGCCCCAGCTCGGCACGACGCGCACCAGCGTGGTTCAGACATCCGAAAGTGACCAGTCTTCATCTTCCGAGTCGACGTCTGCCGCCCCCGAGTCTTCAGAACCTGAGTCTGCCGAATCATCGTCGCCCTCTCATGAGCGCAAGGAGGCGCAGCCGTGAGCGATACTACAAGCCTGATCTTCGGGCGTCTCGGCTGGGACGCCCTGCCCTTCTGGAGCATGCTCACCGACCACTCCTGGCTAAGCATCATCAACGGCGTGATCGCCACCGGCGCCGCCGGCATGGTGGTCCTCGGGGCACTGGCGGCCGTCATACTGGTGACGTGGCTGGGCAAGTGGAGGTATCTGTGGTCCGAGTGGCTGACCAGCCCCGATCACAAGAAGATCGGCATCATGTTCATCGTGATTGCGCTGGTCATGCTGGCGCGCGCCATCGTCGAGGCCGTTTTCATGCGTGCCCAGCAGGCGGTCGGGCTCGACAGCGGCTTTCTGACCGCCGAGCACTTCGGCCAGCTGTTCACCACCCACGGCACCATCATGGTCTTTTTCATGGCCATGCCGTTTCTCACCGGCATCATCAACTATGTGATGCCGCTTCAGATCGGCGCGCGGGATCTCTCCTTTCCGGTGCTCAATCAGGTCAGCCTGGGGCTGACGGCGGCCGGTGCGGCGCTGGTGATGATCTCGCTGGTGCTGGCCCCCTTTTCGATCGGAGGCTGGACCGGCTATCCGCCCTTTACCGAGCTGGCACGCAATCCGGGTGCGGGGGTGGATTACTGGATCTGGGCGGTGACGCTGTCGACCCTGTCCTCGACCCTGACCGGGGTCAATTTCGCCGTCACCATCTTCAAAAAGCGCGCCCCGGGCATGACACTCATGCGCATGCCGCTCTTTACCTGGACGGCACTTTGCACCGCGATCCTGATGATTTTCGGCATGCCGCCGCTGACGGTCGCCACCGGGCTTCTGGCGCTGGACCGCTATCTCGATTTTCATATGTTCACCACCGACCTGGGTGGCAACATGATGAACTACGTCAACCTGTTCTGGGCCTTCGGACACCCCGAGGTCTATATCCTGATCCTGCCACCCTTTGGCATCTTCTCCGAAGTCTTTGCCACTTTCTCTGGCAAGCGCATCTACGGCTATAAAATTCTGGTCATCGCCACCATGTGCATCGCGGTGCTGTCGTTCACCGTCTGGCTGCATCACTTTTTCACCATGGGACAGAGTGCCCACATCAATGCCGCCTTCGGCATTGCCACCATGCTGATCGGCATCCCGACCGGCGTGAAGGTCTATGACTGGATGCTGACCATGTATCGCGGCCGCATTCGCCTGTCGGTGCCGATGGTCTATGCGATCGGCTTTATCATGCTGTTCGTGCTCGGCGGCATGACCGGCATCATTCTGGCCACGCCCAGCGTGGACTATCAGGTGCACAACTCGCTGTTCCTGGTCGCTCACTTTCACAACATGCTGATCCCCGGGCTCTTGTTCGGCATGTTGAGCGCCACCAACTTCTGGTTCCCCAAGGCCACCGGCTTTCGTCTGGAAGAGCGCTGGGGCTATCGGGCGGCCTTTTGCTGGATCATCGGTTTCATGCTCGCCTTCTTCCCGCTCTACGTGCTGGGCATGATGGGCATGCCACGCCGGTCGGTGGCGTATTTCGAGCCGCAGTATGTGCCGTGGATGATCGTGGCCGGCATCGGCGCGCTGGCGATCCTGTGTGCGCTGCTGTGCCTTCTGATTCAGCTGTGGGTGAGCATTCGCGACCGCCACACCAACAACGTGTTCGCCGGCGACCCGTGGGACGGCCGTACACTGGAGTGGTCAACCGCCTCGCCGCCGCCGGAGTACAACTTCCCGGTGATTCCCGAAGTCCACAGTCTGGATGCCTTCATGACCGAGAAGGAAGGTGGCCGCGCCTGGCGCGTTCCGGATCACTACGGTGATATCGAGATGCCGGCCAACAGCGTTATGGGCGTTGTCATCGGCCTCACCAGCCTGGCCATGGCGTTCGGTCTGGTGTGGTACATGTGGTGGCTGGTGATTGCCGCCGGCGTGATCACCCTGGCCGCTATCGTGGGGCGTGGTTTCGTGCGCCATACCCATCGCATCATCAGCGCCGATGAGGTCAGAACCACCCACGAGCGCTGGCTTGAACGCCTGCGCCAGACCGCACCGATCGACCGCTCCCGGGAGCAGTCCACGGACAATCATGGCCGGGCCATGCCCCCCGTTGAAGGAGCCGTGCAATGAGCCAGCGCCCCCTTGCCCTGCCCCGGCCACAGGCCCGTCATCCCGGGCTCAACCTGGGTGCCGATCACGCTCACGAGGCCGACAGCCGCGAAGAGATGGTCTTCGGCTTCTGGGTCTTCATGATGAGCGATCTGATCATCTTCGGCCTGCTGATGGCGACCTATGTCACCATGCTCGGCGGCACCGCTGGCGGCCCCGGCCCAAAGGCGCTTTTCGAGCTGAAAAGCGTCCTGATTCAGACCATGTTGTTGCTGGTCAGCAGCGCCACCTTCGGCATGGCATCGATCGCGCTCAAGTATCAGGAAAAAAGGCGCCTGGTAATGTGGCTTCTGATCACTCTGGCACTGGGCTTTGCGTTTCTCTTTTTCGAGCTCAGGGACTTTCACACCATGTTCGAAAAGGGCGGCGTGCCCTCGCGCAGCGGCTATCTGTCAGCGTTTTTCTCGCTGGTGCCGCTGCACGGCCTGCACGTTGCCGGCGCGAGCGTCTGGCTGGTGGCACTTCTGGGTCAGATGGCCGTCCACGGTCTCGATGCGCCGGTCAAGACCGGCATTCTGCGCCTTGGCATCCTGTGGCACTTTCTGGACATCGTCTGGATCGGTATTTTCTCGCTGGTCTATCTGGGAGGGCTGTCATGAGTGCATCCGGTGTCGAGCAGGACAGCGCCGCGCAAAGGGCGCAGAAAAAGGCCCGCGAACAGCGCAGCTACCTGTGGGGGTTTGGTCTGGCGCTGGTGTTGACGCTGATCCCCTTTGCCATGCTGGCCTTCACGGCCGTCGAGCGCATGACGCTGTGGCTGACCATCGGCGCCTGCGCGCTGATTCAGGTTGTCGTGCATCTGCGCTTTTTCCTGCATATCACGCTGGATCGCAGCAAGCGCGAGGACCTGCTGCTGATCCTGTTCACGGTGCTGATTCTGATCATTCTATGCGGCGGTACGCTGTGGATTCTGTTTGATCTCTACCAGCGCATGCTGCCCGACATGATGCCCTGAGTCGTCACGGCATCTGACGCATTAAAAAAAACCCGGCCTGGCCGGGGTTTTTTAATGGATGGTTCAGTTACGCGCTATCCGTTGCGGAGGCTGGCCTTGAGGTGAACATCCAGGGTGATGTCGAGCTGCTCGAGCGCCAGCGCCCGCTCGCGCCCCTCGGCGCTGGCGCGATAAAGGTGCGGTGTCATCACCAGCAGGTCCTCGATCTCGTCACGTTGTCCGAGCCGGCAGGTCTCCCGCACAGTCTCGCTGCCGCCGGCATGAAAGCCATCTGCTGGCGCACTGCTCATGTCACGTGGCGCCTTGAGCGTCGGGTAGATGATCTCGCGCAGTTCACGCAAATGATCGGGCCCGGCCTCGATTTCCAGCAGCAGCCCGCCGGGTTTGAGCACGCGGGCGAACTCGGCCGGCGTCGGGAATCCGAACATGCACAGCACCACATCCAGAGACTGATCCGGCACCGGAAGTGCGGCGTTACTGCCCACGACCCAGGCCATGCGCTTGTCCTGCCCGGCCGCCGCCTGCACTGCCCAGCGGGAGATATCCAGCCCCAGCACCGCAAGTTCACGCCCGCCGTCGTTCACCCCGGCCAGCGCGCGCAGGTAATAGCCCTCACCGCAGCCGGCATCCAGTACGGCCAGCGGCGTGCGCTCGGGCGCATGGGCCAGTATGCGGCGGCTGACGGCCCCGGCGATGGCCTGATAGTGACCGGCTTCGAGAAACCGCCGCCGTGCAGCAATCATCAATTTGCTGTCGCCCGGGTCGCGGGAGCGCTTGTTCTGAACCGGCAGCAGATTGACGTGGCCCTGACGCGACACATCAAAGCTGTGGCCCTGCGGACAGCGCCAGCCACCGTCCACACGCGACAGTGGCGCACCGTCCAGCGGGCAGCGCAGCGCTTTGAAGGGCACAACGCTCATAACGCCACGCCCTGATCGGACAGGCGCGCCAGGGCGAACAGGGCAAGCTCCGGCAGGCGGCGTCCCTGGTCCAGCCAGAGCCCCAGCGCCTCGCCCAGCGCACTGGCGAACTTGAAGCCGTGACCGGAAAAGCCGCCGGCCACAATCAACCCCGGCAGCGGTTCATCGATCAGAAAATGCTCATCAGACGTGCGAATGTACTGGCACACCGCACCAGAGCGCAGTGCGCCAACGCCCGGAAAGTAGCGGTCCACCACCTGCTGGAGCTCGCGAACATCATCCTCGTGCTCACCAAAGGGCGCCATCGCCTCGCCCGGCACCAGCGGCTGACCGCTGTCATGGCGGCCGATCTTGAAACCGGCGCCGTCAATGTCGGGAAAACCGTAATAAATAGCGCCTGACGGCGTGGTCAGGCTGAAGCCCGGAAAGTGATCCTGCGCGTAGCGGGCATCACATGCATACCAGGCAAAGGTCTTGCGCACTCGCGTGAGTGGCAGATCAACCCCAAGCCCTGCCATCAGCGGTGCCACATGCTGACCGCTGGAGAGCAGCACACGCCCGGCGCCAAAGCGCCGACCATCGGCACAGACGGCCACCCAGCCGCCCTGCTCGCCGGCCTCGAGCCGGATCACCTGCGCGCCGGTGGCAAGCGCTATCTGCGGGTTTTGCTCAACGCGTTCACGCCAGCAGGCCAGAATCCGCTCGACATACAGCACCCCGGCCTCAGGCTCGAAACAGCCATGCATGGCTTCATCCAGCGCCCAGCCGGGCCAGCGGCTTGACACCTGATCACCGGGCAGGCTGTCGAGCGCCAGGCCGTGCTGTCGGGCGCTGGCCTCGACCTGGTCGATAAAGGGTGCCCCGGGCGGGCCGACGTTGACTACGCCGGTGGGCAGAAACAGCGTCTCGCCGCTCTCTTGTTCCAGCTCTCTCCAGAGCTTGAGCGCGCGTCGGGCCAGCGGCACATAGCTGCTGCCCTCGCCGTAGGCCTGACGCAGCAGACGCGTTTCACCGTGATGCGCCCCGTGCTCATGAGGTGGACTAAAGGCATCAAGCAGCTGCACGCTGGCATCACTGTGTCGGGCGAGCCAGTCGGCGGTCGCCAGTCCCATGCTGCCGGCGCCGATGATCAGATAGTCGGTGTCCGGATAGTCGTTACTCAAGGCCGTCACAGCCGCGGCTCCTTTTTGGCGGATTCAACAAGGGCGCTTGCCGGCTGACCGGAGCGACGGCGCCCCTTGCGCTCGCTGCGCGCGATCAGCGCCGTGCCGGCCAGATCACCGGTGACATTGAGGGCCGTACAGCCCATGCCCACCAGCGCATCGATCGAGGTCAAAAGCGCGACGGTCTCAATCGGCAACCCGACCTGTGAAAACACGGTGGCGATCATCACGATGCCCGCGCCCGGCACGCCGGCGGTGCCGATCGAGATCAGCGTGCCGATCAGCACGATCTGCAACATGGTGGCGATGTCCAGCGGTGTGCCCATCACGTTGGCGGCAAACACCGCCGAAATGGCGATACGGATCGCCGCGCCATCCATGTTGATGGTGGCCCCCAGCGGCAGACTGAAGCCATACAGTGGCTGGGGCAATCTCATGCGATGGGCAGCGTTGAGACTCAGCGGCAGCACCCCGGTGCTGCTCTGGGTCGCAAAGGCTGTCGCCATGGGCGTGCGCGCCTCACGGAAAAAGTCCCGGAGTCTCACGCCAAAGAGTTTCATCAACACGCAGTAGACCAGCAGGTGCACACCCAGCGCGATATAGAGCACCATCACCATGTCGCCCAGCGACAGGAGGGTCTCAAGCCCCTGCTGGCTGACGGTATTGGCCACGATGGCAAACACACCGATGGGTACAACGTGCAGAACACCGGCCATCACCGTCATGGTCACGGCGTTGAACCCTTCCAGCAGGCGATAGAGGTGATCCCCCATCTCGCGCTGGGCATCACTGGAACGCATGAACAGCAGCGCCAGGCCAAACACCACCGCGGTGAAGATAATCCCCAGTAGATTGGGCTCGGCAAATGCCGAGACGATGTTGCTGGGCACAATGTTCAACAGCACCTGTACCAGCCCGGGATTGTCCGGCACGCTGACACTGGCATTGGTATCCAGCGTCAGGCCCTGCCCCGGATTAAAGAGCGTGGCCACCGCCAGTCCCACCACGATCGCCAACGCTGTGGTCACCACGTAATAGAGCAGCACCTTGCGCCCGATGCGCCCCATCCTGCCGGCATCGGCCTGGTTGATACCGACCATCAGGGTAAAGAGCACGATGGGCACGATCAGAAACTGCAAAAGACGCAGCAGCAGATCGCCCAGTGGCGAAAGCCAGGTCACATACTCACCGCCGAACAGACCGGCCAGTACCCCCAGCACCAGTGCCAGCGTGATGCGCAGGATCAGGGAGGCCTTTAAATAGGCGCGAAACAGGGTTTTCATCAGACATCCTTGAAGACGAGAAACAAGCTTGACCAGGGCGCTATGGCACGCCTGGCGCGGCCCGAAATACGGCCGCTCTGCTTCGGGCGGGGATTATGCCATTAACGTGCGGGCAAAAAAGTGCAGTAACCGGCCGTGCCAGTCATTTTCGGCCTCATCATTCAGGATATGCCCTTCGCCTTCCAGATAAACCACTTCGGGCGTGCGTCCGTATTGTTTGAGACGCGCTTCAAGACGGCGCGTCATATTGACCGACCACAGGGTATCCGCCGTGCCGTGGCTTAAAAACAGCGGCCCGTCATAGCGCTCGATCCCGATCGGCGTGGTCGGCAGAAGTCCTTCGCTACTGCCTCGCCATGACCAGGCGCGCTGCGCGCCATCCCACGCCTGCCAGCCCGGATCGCCACTGTCCCGGAAAACACGACCGTCAAACCCGCCGCAGATGACGTCCGGCGGCGCGTGCGCCGCAACACATTCGGGAAGGCCTTCCATCCCTTCCTGTGCCATCAGGGCAGTCACCAGTAGCGCATGCTCCGCGCCTCGCGAGGCGCCATGAAGTCCCAAGTTCGGTCCGCTAAAGGCAAAATGTCGAAGCGCGCGCAGGGCCTCAATGGTGCGATCAAGCGGCACCTCAATGATCTGGCCGGCATTCCACGCATTGCCGCCAACGGAGTAGCCCAGTGGAAAGGCCAGAAAACCATGGGCCGCCAGCATCACGGCATGGCGATGACTCCAGCCCGACCAGGCCCCTTCGGAACCGTGCAGAATCATGACAGCAGGAAACGGTCCTTCGCCGGCCGGTCCATAAGTGGTGCCCCAGCCAGGCAAGGGGCGGCGAACAATGGCAGGCTGCATCATCGAACTCTCCACACTGGTAAATCATCGCTGAGCCAGTTGGCAGGCCAGCGCGACCATCACCTGGCCGAGCCTGGCAAAAAAGCGGACTAGAGACGCCCGGCCAGCCGTTCACCAAGAAGCCGACCGTTTTCCAGACAGTCTCCGACCGCGATGCCGTCGCGCCAGTTGCCTGCCAGCGACAGTCCGTTGTGATATTCAAGCGCGCGATCCAGACGGGCAATGCGCGCCTGATGGCCCAGCTCATACTGGGGGATGGCCTGCGGCCAGCGGTTGACCTGCTGCCAGACCGGATCGCCGCGAATGCCGAGCAGATCACGCAGGTCGTAGAGCACCTGCTGAACCTGCTCGGCGTCACTGCCTTCAGCGGCCTCGGGCTGACGCCGGCCGCCGATGAAGGCGTTGATCAGGCAGTGTCCCGCGGGCGCCCGGCCTTCGAAAATGGTCGAGGAGAAAAGCGCGCCCAGCGTCCGGCGCCTTTCAACGCTCGGTATCAGCACGCCAAAGCCGTCCAGGGCGTGCGTGATGTCCTCGCGTCGAAAGCCCAAAGCGACGGCGTTGACCGACGGGTAGGCGATTTCAGCCAGCGGCGCGGTCAGCGCTTCATCCAGCCCCATTAGCAGTTTGATCGCCACCGGCGCCGATACCGCCAGCACCAGCTCGCGCGCGCGAAAGACACGCCCGGTGCTGTCAGTGATCTGCCAGCCCTGTTCGCCTTTCTCGATAGCAGCAACCTCACACTGGCACTGAATCTCGCCGCCATTCGCCGTGATCTCCTCGCCAAGCCGCTCGGCCAGCCGCCCAAGGCCCGAAGGGAAGCTCACCAGCCTGCCGCGCCACTCGGCCGGCATCTCGGGCGTTGCCCGACGCGACTGCCAGAGCTTCGTCAGGCCACCACGGATCAGCGAACCGTATTCTCGCTCGATGGCGACCAGCCGCGGCATGGCGGCCTGCGCCGAGAGCCGGTGCGGGTCGCCGGCATACACGCCCGACACAAAGGGGTCGACCATGCGCTCCAGCACCCGCCGACCGAGACGGCGCTCGACAAAGCCGGCCAGACTCTCCTCCTCGGCCCGGCTCTTTTTGACGAAGGGCTCGCGAATGATCTGCGACCAGCCTTCACGCCCGATCAACGGATTGTTCAGCGCGCGCAGCGGATGGGTTGGCAGTGCCACAGGGTGGCCATCCATCGCCACGAAACGCTTTTTGGCCGTCGGATTGGCCGACTGCGCCTCGTCCAGCAGATTCATCTCTTCGAGCAGACGATAAAGCGGCGGCTTCATGATCAGCGTGTTGGGGCCGATCTCGGTCTGCCACTCGCCATCGCGCCGACTGCTGATATTGCCGCCTACGCGCGCTTCACGCTCCATCAGCGCCACCCGTTTGCCGCACCGGGCCAGGGTGCGCGCGCAGGCAAGGCCCGTGGCCCCACCGCCCACCACGAGCACGTCATGGATATCGCCGTTCATACTGCCCTCATCCATCGCTTCCCCCCTGCGGGCGTTCGATTATCGTTGCCTTGCAGACCAGCATACGCAGCGCCACGTTTGAGGACACGTGACACATCGCCGCCAGTGCTTCTGGTATGACGTTGACATCAAAAAGCCCGGCGCGTGGCCGGGCCCTTCAACGCTCGATGCAGGCGTTATCAGTCGTTTTGGCCGATTTTATCCTGCGTTCTTGTCTCGAAATCGCTGGCGTCATGGCGTTCGTGGAGCTGGGTTTCCGGCTCGCCGAAGGTGCGATTGACCATGCGACCGCGCTTCACTGCCGGGCGAGCATCGATGTCGCGCGCCCAGCGCATGACGTGCTCGTAGTCTTCCACCTGCAAAAACTGCGCTGCGTTATATAGCCGGCCCAGCGCCAGCTGACCGTACCAGGACCAGATGGCGATATCGGCAATGGTGTACTCATCGCCTGCCATATACGTGTTCTCGGCCAGATGGCGGTTGAGCACGTCAAGCTGACGCTTGGTTTCCATGGCGTAGCGATCAATCGGATACTCGAGCTTCACCGGCGCATAGGCATAGAAGTGGCCGAAACCACCGCCCAGAAACGGCGCGCTGCCCATCTGCCAGAACAGCCAGTTCATGGTTTCGGTACGCGCCCCGTGTTCATCGGGCAAAAATGCCCCGAACTTTTCGGCCAGATAGAGCAGGATCGAGCCGGATTCGAACACCCGCGTGGGCGGCTCGGTGGTGTGATCGACCAGCGCCGGAATCTTGGAGTTCGGGTTGACCGCGACAAAGCCGCTGCCGAACTGATCGCCCTCGCCGATCTCCACCAGCCAGGCATCGTATTCCGCGCCGTCATGCCCCAGCGCCAGCAGCTCCTCGAGCATGATCGAGGCCTTCACGCCGTTGGGCGTGGCCAGCGAGTAAAGCTGAAACGGATGCCTGCCGACCGATAGCGCCCTGTCATGTCTGGCGCCGGCTTCGGGGCTATTGATGCTGGCAAACTTGCCACCGCTCTCTTTTGGCTCCCAGACCCGGGGCGGTGTGTATTCCTGATCACTCATGAGACATGTCCCTGTTAACCTGCTTTGGGGTGCCCGGCACCCGACGTCACGAAAAAGATAGCGGGTTAATGAAGTGACAGCGACCCTGAATCTCATACTCGATGAATACCGACCGCCAGCTTCAGGCAAAGCCGCCGTTGGCACGCAGTATCTGCGCGTTGATCCAGCCGCCGTCGGGGCCGGTCAGAAACGCGACCGTGGCGGCAATCTCTTCGGGCTGGCCCAGACGTTCAAGTGGTGCCATGTCCGCAATGCGCTGCACGGTGTCGTCACTCTTGCCCTCGAAAAAAAGCTCGGTGGCGACCGGGCCGGGGGCCACGGCGTTGACCGTAATCTCGCGACCGCGCAGCTCGTTGGCAAGCACTTTGACCAGCCCCTCGACGCCGGCCTTGCTGGCGATATAGGCGCCATAGCCGGGAAAGGATTTCGCCAGCACACTCGACGACAGCGCAATGATACGACCACCCCGGGTCAGCACTTCACCGGCTCTGGCCATGACCAGCCAGCTGCCACGCAGATTGATCGCAAGCGTCTGATCGAGCACGTCCAGCTCATCACTCTTGATATGGGCCATCGTCATGATGCCGGCGTTATTGACGACCACATCGAGCCGCCCGAAGGCTTCAAGGGCCGTGGCAAACAGACGTTCGACCGCTGCGGCATCGCTGATATCGGCCTGGACGGCCAGTGCCCGCCCGCCGGCGGCTTCAATGTCGGTCACGACCGATGCCGCACGCTCGGCACTGCCGGCGTAGTTGACGACCACGGCGAAGCCATCGTCTGCCAGTTTCAGGGCGATGGCCCGGCCGATACCACGCGAGGCGCCGGTGACCATGGCTACCCGCTCGACCTATTTGTTCATGAACGCTACTCCGTTTCGGGGTTGAACTTCCCTTGAGCGACATTGCCACATCTTCAGGGGCCACGCCCGGGACTACACTGACCATAGCCCTTTTCGTTCATCCTGCCCTGATGGGCCTTCCGGTCACCCATGTCGAGGAGAAGACGCATGATCAATATCAGCGGTGCAGGGCACTATACGCTGGGCGAGTGGCCGGTGTGTCGCATGGGTTACGGCGCCATGCAGCTGGCCGGCCCCGGTGTCTTTGGCCCCCCGAAGGACCCGGCCATGGCGCGCCGCGTCCTCGAGGGCGCCATTGAGGCGGGCGTCGATCATATCGACACCTCCGATTTCTACGGCCCGCATATCACCAATCAATTGATCCGCGAGGCGTTGCACCCTTATCCGGATCAGCTGCACATCGTGACCAAGGTCAGCGCCCGTCGCGATGAAAAAGGGGCCTGGCTGCCGGCGCTCTCCCCCGAAGAGCTGACCCGTGCGGTAGAGGACAATCTGAGACATCTGGGGCTCGAGACACTGGAGGTGGTCAATCTGCGCAGCATGATCGATCCCCACGGCCCGGCGGAAGGATCGCTTGAAGCCCCCTGGACGACGCTGCTCGAATTGAAGGAGCGGGGCCTGATTCGTCATCTGGGACTGAGCAACGTCACCGCCACTCAGGTGCGCGAGGCCCAGAAAAGTGGCGACGTTGCCTGTGTGCAGAACCAGTACAATCTGGCCCAGCGCCAGGATGACGCGCTGATTGATGCACTGGCCGGCCAGAACATTCCCTATGTGCCCTTCTTCCCGCTTGGCGGGTTCACACCACTTCAGTCGGATGCGCTGGATGAAGTGGCCGCACGCATCGAAGCGACGCCGATGCAGGTGGCGCTGGCCTGGCTGTTGCAGCGCTCGCCCAATATCCTGCTGATCCCGGGCACCTCGACGCTTTCGCATCTTGAGGAAAATCTCGATGCCGCCAATCTGGTACTGCCGCACTCGGAACTGGCCGTGCTGGACCGGATCTATCGGAGTGAAGAAGGCGATCGTCCCTGGACGGGCCATGGCGTCTGACACCAGTGAGCCCGGTGCCGCGCCGGGCGTTGACCAGTTATTCCATGATGCGATACCCCACAAAAGTCTCAGGGCCGTCTCGCCTGGCGGCCGGTAAAATGCTGCCCCCTTTCAAACCGAAAGCGTAACGCCCGGTCCGGTCACGGCCGGGCCATCATTCGTGTTTGGCACCCGAACATGGACCAGGGCGCACCTCTCTCCCCGTTATCCCGGGGCACTGCGACGCCCCTTCAAGCCGAAGAACCACTGCCATTCCGGGAGCATGACCGCATGACCACCGATACTGTCTCATCCGTTGCCGGTGAGGCCACAGTGCACGCGGCGCCGGCCAACACGCCGCGCCGAGTGATGATCGCAAGCCTTGCCGGCACCACCATCGAGTTTTATGACTTCTATATCTTTGCCACCGCTGCGGCGTTGGTGATCGGCCCGACCTTCTTTCCGGGCGAATCCTCACAGATGCAGGTGCTGGCCGCTTTCATGAGCTTCGGGCTGGCGTTCGTGGCCCGCCCGGTGGGCTCGTTTCTCTTTGGTCACTTCGGTGATCGTATCGGGCGCAAGTCGACACTGGTGGCCAGTCTCGTGCTGATGGGCGGCGCCACGGTGGGCATCGGGCTGTTGCCGGGCTATCAGAGCATCGGCATTGCCGCGCCGATTCTTCTGTGCGTATTTCGTCTGTGTCAGGGGCTCGGTATCGGTGGGGAATGGGGCGGTGCGGCGCTTCTGGCTACCGAAAACGCCCCACGCGGACGACGGGCCTTTTTCGGCATGTTCCCGCAGCTGGGGCCGTCGCTGGGGTTTCTGCTGGCCAACGGTGTCTTTCTGGTGATTCTGCTGTCGATCAGCGATGAGGCCTTCATGGCGTGGGGCTGGCGCATTCCGTTTCTGCTGAGCGCCGTGCTGGTGGTCATCGGGCTCTATGTACGCACCACTCTGGTGGAGTCCGAGGTCTTCACCCGCGAGCAGCAAAAACCGCCCGGCCGGGCTCCGCTGGTCGAGCTGCTGCGCGATCATCGCGAACCGCTCTTGCAGGGGACGCTGGCCATGGTGGCCTGCTACGCCATCTTTTATATCACGACCGTCTTTACGCTCAACTACGCCACCCAGACCCAGGGCATCGATCGTGGCACCTTTCTGGGCATGCTGTGCTTCGCCATTATTTTCATGGCCGTGGCCACGCCGCTGTCGGCGCTGGCCTGTGACCGCTTTGGTCGCAAGCCGGTCATTCTCAGCGGGCTGATCTTTACCATGCTGGTCGGGCTGATGCTGGCGCCGTTGATCAGCAGCGCCTCCATTCCCCTGACACTGGTATTTCTGTGTCTCGGTCTGACGGCGATGGGCTGGATCTACGCACCGATGGGGGCCCTGCTGCCGGAGCTTTTGCCCACGCGAGTGCGCTACTCGGGTGCCGGCGTTGCCTATAGTCTCGCCGGTATTCTCGGCGCGTCGCTGGCCCCCTATGCCGCTCAGTGGCTGGTCGGACACGGCGGGCTGTCATGGGTAGGGTATTACATTGTCGGCATGGCGATTCTGAGTCTTCTGGCCATGCTGAGCGTGCGCGAAACCCGCGACAGTATGCTGTAGGGCATTGTCTCTCGAGCGTCAGACCTGACGGGTCCCCTGCCGCCCCGACCCGGGGCCGGCAAGGGTGTACCGACAACAGAGGGGCTAAAGAATCAGAAGCGTCAGGACGATATAACGCAGCGCCTTTCCAAGGGTCACCAAACCCACAAACCAGAGCAGGTTGACCCGCAGCATACCTGCGATCAGTGTCAGCGGATCCCCGATGATCGGCACCCAGGCCAGCAGCAGTGACCAGCATCCGTAGCGACGAAACTGCTGTTCGGCGCGACGCATGACATCGGGTTTCTGGCGGGCCAGCCAGCCCTGATTGGCCCAGTATCCCATGACGTAGTTCACCAGGGAGCCAAGCACATTGGCCACCGTGGCGATCAGCACCAGCGTGACAGGAGAACCGCCCTTGAGCAGCAAGGCAGCCAGCACGGCTTCTGACCCCATCGGCAGGAGCGTGGCTGACACGAGGGCCGAGACGAAAAGTCCGGTCTGACTGATATCGAACACCCTGCCTCCACGAAGTGGCCTGACGGCCATGAGTCTTCAATGGGGACTGACATGGCCGCTGGCATGTCTCGCGCCAGGTATTAAACTTGTTGCCCCATGACTCCTAAAACTTTTGATGAGAAGGCAGCCCTCATTGGTGTCTATCGGGGGCCAGGAAGGCCTTCTCGGCGCACATGGCGCCTGCTGGCATAACACGACGCCCCCCTGGGCGTCACCGAGAATACGCCACTGCTCTGCTCACAGGCTGCATAAGGCGCGCCGATGATCGATACGGTAAAAAAGCTCTGGTCGCCCGGCACTTCAGGCAATCCACTCAGGATGCGACGCCAGATTGCACTATGCAATCAGGTCGGCCTGCTGGGTACTGCAGCGACGGTGCCTTACCAGCTGTTTTATTACTTCCATGACCTTGTCTTTTATCGCGGCGTATTCATCGCCAACCTGCTGTTCATGGCGGCTTATCTGCTGGTACTGCTGCTGAATCACGCGGGACGACACAACACGGCCAGCAACGTGTTGCTGATCAACGCCTGCTGCCAACTGTTCGTCGTGACCTGCTTTATCGGCGCCGAAGCCGGCGTCAATCTGTTCTATTTCACCCTCGCCTCCATACTGGCATTTCTTTACCAACGTCTTCGCATCCGGGTGTATGCCACCATCATGACGTCGTTTGGCGCGCTGTATGTTGTATCGTATGTCTGGTTTACGCCCGACACCGCGCTGACACCGGTGCCCTCCCCCTGGATCGACATCATGTATGTTGTCAGCGTGTCAGGTGCGTTGACGCTATCCGGTGTTTTTCTCTACCTCTTTCGCCAGCAGATCGATGATGCAGAGGATGAGTTGACCCTGATCAATCGAGATCTGGAAACCCTCAGCAACACTGACCCGTTAACGGGACTTGCCAACCGGCGAGTGCTGGATGCCAAACTCGAACGAGAATGGTCGCGACTCCTGCGACGCCAGCAGGCGCTGTCCGTCATCATGTTCGATGTGGATCATTTCAAGCTTTTCAATGACCGCTATGGCCACGCCGGAGGGGATCGCTGCCTGCAACAGATTGCGACGGCGTCGAAAAAGGTAACCCTGAGGCCCTCCGATCTTCTGGCGCGCTATGGCGGGGAAGAATTCGCCGTTGTCCTGCCGGGCACCGATGAAGCCGGGGCCCGGCTGATGGGCGAGCGTTTACGCAGCGCTGTGGCAGACCTGAAGCTGCCCAATGAATCATTGGGTAAAAAGGCCTGTGTGACCATCAGCGTTGGCGTGTCGAGCCTCGAAAATATGGCGTTTGACGCCGATGAACATGGGGTCGTTCACCTGTTGAAATGTGCAGATGAAGCGCTCTATCAAGCGAAATCGAATGGCCGCGACCAGGTGGCCTATCAAGCGTATGACAGCACGGTCTCGGGCCGGGGCAGCCATGACAGACCCAATGGCTCTCCAGCGCTTTATGACAGTGGCAGGGTAAGGTCGCTCTGAGCGGGTTGCAGGACGGTACGGTACAGCGTGTTTCTCTGCTCTAGCCCTCGGAGCGCCTCGCCCAAAGGGGTATGGTATTTTTTCTGGCAATGACCAATTCTCGGAGATCGTTGCGCCGGCAGGCACCGACCCGCTGGCGATCATCACCGTTTATCGACCAGAGCATTTTTAATGAAACGCCTGTCCTGCCTGCCCATGAGCGCGGCCGCCATATCGCTCATGCTGTTGATCTCACCGGCCGAGGCCAGAGTCACCGGCTTTGAGGTGACGTCAACAGCGCCCATGTATGAGGGCCGTCGCTTCGGCCAGGCCGGCAGATATCAGAAAATCGAGGGCGTGGCGCATTTTTCCGTCGACCCTGACGCCGAGCGCGTCGCTCACATCGCGGGGATCGACAGGGCTCCTCTCAACCATAAAGGCGAGGTTGAGCTCAGCGCCGAGGTGGTCATTTTACAGCCCACCGGCAAGCAGTCGGGAACGCTGTTT
Source organism: Kushneria avicenniae (assembly GCF_900112585.1). Lineage (GTDB taxonomy): Bacteria > Pseudomonadota > Gammaproteobacteria > Pseudomonadales > Halomonadaceae > Kushneria > Kushneria avicenniae. The sequence goes on from NZ_FOLY01000004.1 coordinate 204,355, forward strand.
TACGATGTGCCGAACCGGGGACGCAATCTGAGCTTTGCACTGCTGAACCGATCGGGCATCAGCGATCGATTCAGCGTCGACGATGCCGGTGATGGTTTTCTGATGCAGCGAGGGGATACTCTGGTCTGGGGCGGCTGGCAGACCGGACTGGCCGATAACCTTTTGACCATGACCCTGCCGGTGCTTGAAGGCGTCACCGGCCCCTCGCGCGAGCAGTTCATCTTCGACAATACCGATCGTGTGCAGCGCGAGACGCTGAGCTATCCCGCCGCCAGCACCGATCACGACGCCGCCACCCTCACGGTGCGCGCCAGCCCACTGGCCCCCCGTCAAACGCCGAAAGGGCTGTCATTTCGCTATATCGATGACAGGACCATCGAGATCACACGCCCTGACGGCTTCGATGCTGGTGCCATTTACGAGTTCATTCATCCGGCCAGAAATGCGTTGCCTTCCGGGCTGGCCCTTGTGGCCACCAGTGATCTGGTGTCATTTCTGCGCGGCCGCCCGGGGCACGATGTGACACCCCCTATCCACAACATCGATCACACCCTCGGGCTTGGCATCTCGCAGTCGGGGCGCTTTCTGCGCGATCTCATCTATCAAGGGTTCAACGCCGATGAGCAGGGCCAGCGCGTATTCGATGGCGCCATGGTGCATATTGCAGGCTCGCGCAAGACATTCACCAACGCCCTGTTCGCTCAGCCCGGACGCTTCTCGCGCCAGCACGAAGACCACGACTATCCGGGCGATCAGTTTCCCTTTACCTATACCTCATACACGGACCCGTTGACCGGCCGGACTGACAGCATTCTGGCGGCCTGCACGGCCTCGAACACCTGCCCTCGCCTGATGCACAGCGATACGTCCACCGAGTTCTGGCAGGGCCGGGCCTCACTGGTCTCTTCCACCCCTGACGGGTCACCGCTGAAGATGCCCGGCAACGTCCGGCTGTATTTCCTCGCAGGGCTACCCCATCTCAATGCCTGGGGCGCGGCGTCGGCGCACAAGGCCATGTGCCAGTACCCGACCAATCCGCTGAGCCCGGCGCCCGTCATGCGCGCGCTGGCACGCGACATGCAGGCCTGGATCAATGATGGTACCGCGCCCCCGCCCAGCCGCTATCCGGGTCTTGAACCCGATACGCTGGTGGCACCGGACGCGCTGGCCCTGCCGCGCATCAACGACACCATACCGTCACCGGTCGTCAACACGCTGCATGTCATGCATCACGACACCCAGCCGCCCACGATGGGCGCGGCCTACCCGGTGCGCGTGCCCCGCGTCGATGCCGACGGCATCCCCGAAGGCGGCGTGCGTCTTCCCTATGTAGTGGCGTCGCTGGGCACCTACCGGGGCTGGAACCTGCGCGCAAAGGGCTTCGCCGAGGGCGATCTGTGCAGTCTTGAGGGCAGCTATCTGCCCTTTCCGACCTCCTCTGCCGCCAATGACAGTCGGGCGCCGATCAGCGCCCGCTACGCCGACGAGAAGGCCTATCGCGAGGCAGTGCGGCAGGCTGGCGAACAGCTGGTCGAGACACGCCTGATGCTGCCGGAAGATGTCGACATCGTGGTCAGGGAAGCCCCCGATTTTCCGGTCAGATAGCAGTGCCTGTCGGGGCATCCTCCCGGTGTCCGATCATGCCGACGCTTGAAAACCCGCTACACTGATGGTCCTGCCAGCGCTCACATGACACCGTCAGAGCGCGCTGGCACCCCTTCGTTTTTGCACGGATGCTGACGTCCTTTCATGATGGATCGCTTTTCAATGGCATGTCCCGATGCACGCATGACACCTCATGCGTGACCGCCGGCTTTTCCGCTCGCTGAGTGTCTACAACTATCGGCTCTGGTTTGGCGGGGCCATGGTGTCCAACATCGGCACCTGGATGCAGCGTATCGCCCAGGACTGGCTGGTGCTGACGGTTCTGACAGCCCATGATGCCAGCGCCATGGGCATTACCATGGCGCTGCAGTTCGGCCCGCAGCTCCTGCTGCTGCCGCTGTCCGGCTTTGCCGTGGACTATTTCGATCGCCGCCGTCTGATCATGCTTTCCCAGGCGCTGCAGGGCCTGCTGGCACTGGGACTTGGCCTTTTGACCCTGACCGGGGCGGTCACGCTGTGGCAGGTCTATCTCTTTGCGTTCGCCCTGGGCTGCGTGACGGCCTTTGATGCCCCGGCGCGTCAGGTGTTTGTCAATGATCTGGTCGGCGAGAAGTTTCTGGCCAACGCCGTGGCGCTCAACTCCACCTCGTTCAACGCCGCACGCATGGTGGGCCCGGCCGTGGCCGGCATTCTGATTGCCGCTGCCGGCACCGGCTGGCTCTTTATCATCAACGCGGTCTCCTTTGCCGCCGTACTGGGTGCCCTGTGTCTTTTGCGCGTCAATGAGCTGCACATCATCGAGCGGGCCACGCAGCGCCGCGGCAGTCTGACCGAAGGCTTTCGCTACGTGCGCCACCGCCCGGATCTGAGTGCGCTGTTGATCATGCTCTTTTTGATCGGCACCTTCGGGTTCAACTTTTCGGTTTTTATTTCAACCATGTCGGTGAGCGTCTTTCACGGCGATGCGCACCAGTACGGACTTTTGACCACCTGTCTGGCCATCGGCTCGGTGACCGGCGCGCTGCTGGCCGCCCGACGCGAGCAGCCCCGCATGGCGCTTTTGCTGGTGTCGTCGCTGTCGTTTGGCGTGTTCTGCCTGCTGGCCGCGCTGGCCCCCAGCGTCTGGCTCTTTGCCATCGCCCTGGTGCTGACGGGGCTTTCGGCGCTGACCTTCATGACTGCCTCCAACGCCACCATGCAGCTCACGACCACGCCTGCCATGCGCGGTCGCGTGATGGCGCTGCGCATTGCGGTCACCATGGGCGGCACGCCGATCGGTGCGCCCATTGTGGGGGCAATCGCCGACCACGCCGGCCCGCGCTGGGCGATGCTGGTCGGGGCCGCCGCCGGGCTTCTGGCCGCACTGGTCGCCCTGAGGGCCAGAGCGCTGGAACGTCGGCGCACGGCTTCCGGGACCGCTGCCAACGCCGTCGCCAGCGACTAGCGCGCGGGCTGCTTATTCAAAGCGTTATTTCACTTCTTTTCCGGGAAGTTCAGGCGTATAGTGCGCTCGCTTTCGGCCGCCCGGTCGAAGGCCCTGCTTTCGAAAGACCCGTCGGCGCCTCCCTCCTGCCGACGCTGATCAGGACCCACACGCCTCATGTCACGCCAACTGTTCTCGATGGCCCTTGCGCCACTGCTCGGACTTTTTATCTTTGGAATCGGCAACGGTTTTCTGATGTCACTGGTGACGGTGCGTCTGGACGCCGCCGGCGAATCCGCCACCACCATCGGCTGGATATCGGCCGCCTTTCATGCCGGTCTGGTCATCGGCGCGCTCTTTAGTGACCGGATCCTGCTGCGCATCGGTCATATCCGCGCCTATGCCTGTTTCGGTGCGCTCGTGGCGGTGACCGTGCTGGCTCAGGGCCTGTGGGTGAACGCCGAATTCTGGTTCGTCATGCGCTTTTTATGCGGCTGGGCCACGCTCGGCGTCTATCTGGTGATCGAGAGCTGGCTTTTGAGTGCCGCGGACCCGAAGGTCCGTGGTCGTCTGCTGGCGCTTTACATGATCGCGCTGTATGGGGCCGGTGTGATCGGGCAGCTGCTTCTGGGCGTGGCCGATATCGGCGACGATTCGGCCGCCTTCATGGTCATTGCCATACTGGCGGCCCTGTCCATTCTGCCGCTGGGACTGATTCCGCGCGTCTCGCCCCTGATCGAACACGCCGAGCCGCTCTCCCCCTGGCGGCTGATCACGGTGACACCGACCGGTGTGGTCGGCTGTTTCGTGGCCGGACTGTTGATATCGGCCGTCTATAGCCTGGTGCCGCTGTACTTGCAGCGCAGCGGCCTCGAGCTTTCCGAGGTCGGCCGCATGATGGCCATCGTGATTCTCGGCGGCATGCTGTTGCAGTATCCCATCGGGCGCTGGTCGGATCGTCACGACCGACAGATGGTGCTGATTCTGACCAGCGTGGCGCTGTCCGTGCTGTGTTTCGGGCTGTTATTGATCGGTGATGGTCCCCTGCTGATGGCTGGCGTGCTCTTTTTGATCGGCGGCAGCGTGTTCGTGCTCTACCCGGTTTCGATCAGTCACGCCTCTGACCGGGCGCCGGCAGGCGCGCTGGTGCGCATGAGTCAAGGGCTTTTGCTGATCAACGAGCTGGGGGCCACTTTCAGCCCGCCGTTGATCACCCCGGTCATGTCGCGGCTGGGTAATGGCGGGCTGTTCATGGCGATGGGCGCACTGGGCGCGGTATTGGCGGTCTTTCTGCTATGGCGGCGCAGCCAGCGTCCGGCGCCCATGCCAGTGGCGCCCTTCACGTCCAATCCGCCGCAGTCGGTGGTCGGTGCCGAGCTGATCGTGACCGCCGCTCTGGTGCAGGGCGCCATCGAGCACGAACACCATGAGGATCTCTCGCAGGTCGTGCCTGATGTGGCCACCGCCCAGTGTGATTCGATCAGCGGTAACGAAACGCCGCGACCGGCGTAACGCCAGAATCTGCGACACCCTGCTGCTCCGGGGCTGATCCGGGCCGGCAGGGTATCGGGGGCTGCTCGAAGGTACTCAAGCGTTAGAACGTGGTGCTCAGCGTTACCGTGGCACTGCGCGGCTGACCATAGATGGAGCCGGCATAGAAGCCATAGCGCTCGTAGTAGTGCTTGTCGAACAGGTTATCGAGATTGAGTGTCACGCTGGTGGCATCGGTGATGTCATAGCTTGCCATGGCATTCCAGATGGCATATCCCGGCCACTTGACCGCCGTGGACTCGGTGCTGACACCGTTGGTGGGACGGCCGGCCGGACTGGAAAGAGCATCGATATGGCTCTGGGCATAGACACCGCCCCCGAAGGTCCAGCGATCAAGCCATCCAGCAGGCTGATACGTCGTTGACAGCTTGAACAGATGTGACGGGTCGCTGCGACCGTCGGCATCTACCCGACGAAAATGCAGATAGGTATAGCCGCCGTAGACGTTCCAGTTCGGCGTAATGGCACCGGCCACTTCCAGGTCGACCCCTTCCGTTTCATTGCCGGTGCCAGCCTTGTAGGCCTGGCCACCGCTCGGGGTGAGATTGCCACCATCCAGCACGGCGGCGTTTTCCTGCCGGGTGCGGAAGTAGGCGGCGGACGCGTTCAGACGACCGTCAAACCACTCACCCTTCACGCCCGCTTCGTAGCTGTCTCCTTCCAGCGGCTTGACCCGATCACCGCTGCTGGTTTCGCGGGTCTGCGGGGTAAAGATATTGGTATAGCTGGCATACAGCGAGTAATTGTTCGAGAGGTCATACACCAGTCCGGCATAGGGCGTGAAGACGCCGTTTTCCTGCTGGCTGCTGGTGCGCTCGCCCTCATAATCGCGGCTTTCGGTCTTGTAGTAGCTGGCACGTGCGCCCAGGATGACCGACAGCGGTTCGGTGACGTTCAAGCGCGTCGCCGCGTACACACCGCGCAGACGCGTTTTGGTGACCTGCGAGCGACCGGTTCTGGTGGCGTTCATGTTGACGTCGCCATCGACCCCGTCACGCCAGTCGGTAATCGCCAGACCATTGGTGCGGAACATGCAGCCCGGCGACTCGACGGTGGTCGTGTTGCTGGTCATCACACAGTCCGATTCAAGGCTGCGATCACGCGTGCGGCTTTCGCTATAGCCGAACATCACATCATGCTCACGCCCCAGCAGATCATACTTGCCGCTTAAATCGAACCGAACGGCGCGCTGGCGGGTCTCTCTGTCCTGTTGTATCCCGTTGAGGATGGCGCCACTGCCATCCTGATCCCAATAGCCGATATAGTCGCGCGCCGGACTACGGTTGACCTTGGCCACTGCCAGGTGATTCAGGGCGCCGATATCGCTCTGGGCGATTTCGACATTGAGCTGCCAGTCGTCGTTGAACGAGTGCGACAGCGACGCAAATTCGGTATTGATTCTGGACTGTGCGACGCTCCAGTGCGGGGCCACATTGGTACTGCGCGGCAGGTCGGTCACTTCGCCGTCGGCAAACCAGATCGGTACGTTGGCGCCCCAGCCGGCCCCGCGAGTCCTGCGGTATTCGTACTGATAGCCCAGCCCCAGCGTGGTGTCCTCGCTGGCATCGAACTCGAAGCTGGCAAGCGCTGCCCGATTGCGATTGGATTCGTTATCGCGAAACGAATCGCCTTCCTGCTGGGTCACCACAAAGCGCGAACGGATGCTGCCATCCTCGTTGAGCGGCAGATTGAGATCGGCGCCGATGCGGGCCTTGTCCCAGCGGCCATAGGAGGCATAGGCGCTGCCGCCGAACTCCTTTTGCGGGCGCTTGCGTACCAGATCCACGGTCGCTGACGGATCGCCGGTGCCGCCCAGCAGGCCGTTGGCCCCACGTACGATATTGACGCGTTCATAAAGATCCATGCTCAGGGCATTGCCGCTGCCGCCAAAGCCCGAATCGCCGGGAAACTGCAGGCCATCCACCCGCCAGTTGTTGATGCTGTAGCCACGGGCACGATAGTCGGTACGCACGCCGACATCGGATTTGCTGGTGCTGATGCCGGGCGTCAGCGCCAGCGCGTCTTCCAGATCAACCACCCGACGGTCATCCATCTGCTGGCGGGTAATGGTGGTTACCGACTGCGGTGTCTCACGTGGGGATAGATCAAGCCCGGTGGCGCTGCGGGTATCAGGGACCGTATAGCTGTTGGCAAAGCCGCTTTGATAGCCCGAGGCCTCGATCGTCATGGGGGCCAGCTCGACAGCCGAAGGCGCACCATCAACGTCATCAGCAGGCTGGGCAAATGCGGCCGTACTGATCAGGCCACTGGCCAGAGCGACGGCGGCGGTGAGAGACGTCACCGGCCATCCGATCGGACGGACGAAAGTCTGCGAGGCGCAATAATTCATGAATGACCCTTTAATAAAATAATAATGATTAGCATTTACCATTCCGGGGGCCGCAATTATATTGGCGCCTCTGGCTGGGAACCTTTGGCTCTGTGGGGCATATGTAATGGACTGTATTGGTGACGTGACAGACCTGGCCGTGGGCGCCGAACAACACGACGAATGCCCGCTGGTGCTGGTGGTGGATGACGATGACGAGATTCGTGAGCTGGTCTGCGACTATCTCACCGGTATGGGATATCGCACCCGCTCCGCCGCCAACGGTCGCCAGATGTGGAATCAACTCGATGACAGTGTGGATCTGGTGATTCTCGATCTGATGCTGCCGGGCGACGATGGCCTGACCCTGTGTCGCGCCCTGCGCCACCGGGGCGATCTGCCGGTGATCATGATCAGCGCTCGGGGCGCCTGCGCCGAACGTATCATCGGCCTGGAAATCGGCGCGGATGACTATCTGTGCAAGCCCTTTGATCCGCGCGAGCTGCTGGCCCGCATTCGCGCCGTGCTGCGCCGCCAATCAGCGGATTGCCGACCCGCCACGACGGCATCGACCAATGAGACCGCAATCCATGAGCGGCAGATCGCCGACTGGCGTCTGGACCTTCAGACCCGTCGGCTGCGCGCCGGCGATGGACGCGTCATTGATCTGCCCCGCTCCGATTTCATGGTACTCCAGGCGCTGAGCGAGCAACCCAACCGGATCGTCAGTCGCAACCATCTCAGTCACAGCGCTTTCGGGCGGGAATACTATCCTGACGACCGCGCCATTGATGTCTGCATCAGCCGGCTGCGCCAGGTGCTCGAGGATGACCCCCGCCGCCCCCGCTTTATTCGCACCATTCGCAATGAGGGGTATCTGCTTGAGCTGCCCGACACTGCCGAATAATGCGCGCACGTCGAGCAGTTCGCCGATTGTGGCCCGACTCACTGTTTGCTCAGTTGAGCCTGATCCTGGTGATCGGTGGGCTTTCAATACAGTTGATGTTCAGCAGCATCTGGTATGACGTGCGCTTTGGACAGGTGCTGGAAGAACCAGCGCGGCTGGTAATCTTTCGCACGCTTGATGCCATGCGACATCTCGAGCGCGACCGACCGATCGAGGCGTTGAACTCCGATACCTTTCACGTCGAGCTGCGCACCTCACCACTGCCCATGGCGGCGAGGATGGATACCGCCCATCAAAATGTGGAACGCCTGCTGCAGGATGCCCTGCAGCGTGAAATGGGCGATGCCCTGCAGCTGTCGCTGATCGATGTGACACTTGAAGACGACGACGGCCATGCCAATACCTGGTCCAGCCTGTTCGGCCTCTCCCGGGTGGTCGGGCGGTTCAATTATCAGTTGCGCCTCCCCACCGGGCAGTGGCTGCATATCCGGGCCGTTCAGGCACAGGGCTGGAATGGTCGGCCTGCCTGGCAGGTGCTGGGCGACTACGCCATGCGCGTTTATCTGCTGCGTGCGCTGGCGCTGATTGTCGTGGCCCTGCTCGTGGCCCGGTTGAGCACTCGCCCACTGAGGCGCCTGGTGCGGGCGGCAGCGGCGCTGGGGCGGGATATCCGCCAGCCGCCCCTGCCGATCGAAGGCCCCCGGGAGATGCGCCAGGCCGCCGAGACGTTCAATCTCATGCAGCAACAGCTGATCGATCTCATGGATGAACGTACCCAGCTGCTGTCGGCGGTCTCTCATGATCTGAGAACGCCGCTGACCCGCATGCGCCTGCGAGCGGAGGGCATCACGGAGGCCACGTCGAGAGACCGGCTGATTGCCAATATCGATCAGATGGAGACCCTGATCGCCTCGCTGCTGGATTCCGCCAGCCACAGTGCCGTGGCCCGGGGCCACGCGCCTTTCGATCTGGCCGGGCTGATGGATGAGGTGGTCAGCGAATTTGTCGATACCGGCAGCGACGTTCGCCGTGAGGGCGTGTCAACGGCCGTCATCACCGGTCACGCGCCGGGCCTGCGCCGGGTGCTGCACAACCTGATTGATAATGCGCTGCGACATGCCGGCAACGCGCGTTTGAGTCTGCAGACCTTCGATGACCGGATCGAGATGGCCATCCAGGACGATGGTCCCGGCGTCGACGAGACTGCTCTCTCCGACATCATGCAACCCTGGCGCCGTGGCGATACGCCCGCGGATGCCGGCGCGCTCGGCTACGGGCTGGGACTGAGCATTGCGCGCAGTATCGTGATGGCGCATCAGGGCCGGCTGACGCTGGCCAATCGGGAGAGTGGCGGCCTGCGGGTTGTGGTGACCCTGCCCACTCAGGCGTCATGACGTGTTTGCAGGCCAGCCGTCAACAACAAAGGCGGCCCAGCGGGGCCGCCCCTGATCTCCATCAGTGCAGTGGCGTCAGTGCTTCGGTTTCCAGGGGCTTCGGTTTCCAAGCACCTGGAGGCATGAGTCCCTCAGTGCCATTCCATCTCGCCTTTGGCGACCTTCGCGCTCAAGTCCAGTGCCCCCTCCCCGGCCAGGTCCGGGTAGCGGGCCTTCATCGCCTCGATCAGATCATCGGCGTCGGCGGCCCTGTCGGTCACCTCATCGAAGGCGCGGATATAGTCGTCAGTAAAGTCCACCGCCTGCAGGCCTTCGGGATAGTGACCGGCAAAGTGACCCGGAATGACGGTCTGTGGTGACAGCGCGCGGATGTTGTCCAGCGTGGTCAGCCAGTCGGCGTGTGACTGCGCGGTCCGGGTATCGGCCATCCAGACGTGCTCGCCCCACAGTACCGGAATACCACCGGCGACGGTCCTGATCGAGGGAATCCAGACATAGCTGCGATCCGGCGTCGGGCCATCGAGCCCTTCGATCTCGAGCTCTCGACCTTCGAGCATGATCGTGTCGCCCTCGAGCGGCTGCGGCATGATGATCTCTTTCGGCGCATTGTCACCCAGCTGCGGCCCCCAGACCCTGAGCTTGTCATCCTTCGTGTCGCGGATATGGGCGATGGTCTGCGGCGTGGCCACAATCTTCGCGTTCGGGAAGGCCTCATGCAGCGTGTCCAGCCCAAAGTAATAGTCCGGATCGCCGTGGCTGATGTAGATCGTGGTCAGCTTGCGGCCGCTGTTTTTGATCTGCTCGGCCAGCTGGCGCGCCTGCTCGGCGGAGAACTGCGCATCGATGAGCACAGCCTCGTGCTCGCCTTCTACCAGTACTGATGAAACGGCAAAGATGGCCTCCTCGCCCGGATTGAAGACCCGGGTGATCAGCGCCGCCTGCGAATCGGCGCTGGAGGCATCGACGTTGCCGGCACTGTCAGAGTGACAGGCGCTCAGTGCGCCCGCCAGCGCCACAGCGGAAAGGGAAAGTGCCAGTTCTGGAAAGGTCATGAGGGTTGCCCTGTAATGATGCCGGGTTCAAGGGTGACAGGTGATGAGATCAGGCCACTGCGGCCAGCTCGCGCGCCAGCGCGTCGGGACTCGAGAACAGCGCACTGGTATCAAGCAGACGTATACCCCGGCCTTCCTGCGCCAACAGCAGCGTCGGCACGCCCCGGGCACCGACCTGATTCATCAGTGCCTGGCCGTGGCGAGTGCGCTCCCGGTTGGCCCTGAGCAGAAACTCCTGCGGTGAGGCCAGCATGGCGGCGGCCTCATCAAGTCCCAGGGTTTCCAGCAGGTGGGCCAGCGTCTCCATGCGGGTAATGTCATCGCCCTTCACATAGCGCGCATGCTGAATGGCCTTGAGCACTTCGAACTCACGCTCGGGTGTGGTCAGGTGCACGGCGGTCAGCGCCACGGTTACCGGGCCGCTGTCAAAGGCCTGCGTGCGATCCTTGAGCACCTGCTGGCGATAGCGCTCGCTGAAGACCTGCCCGGTCAGGCGCGCGATGCGCTGATCGTTTTGCCAGGCGTGGTCGGCCAGCGCGTCATCCATGGCACGCGCCCCGGTTTCCGAGAAAAGCCCGGTCGGCTGCAGGGTCAGCGTCAGCTCGGTAGCGTTCAAAAGCATTGGCAGGACGCCGCTGGCGCCGTAGCACCAGCCACACAGCGGGTCGAAAAGATAGGTCAGTGTCGTCGGCATAATGGCCTCCCGTTGGAATGGCGCCATCATCCCCTCGCCTTTGAATCAGATAAATACATACAATACAAACCGACTGTATGCCATAAACTGACAATGGAGCGGTGACGTGTCCAACGGCCAAGCCAATCTCAATCGCCTGACCTATTTCGTGGCCGTGGTGGAAACCGGCTCGTTTACCGGCGCGGCGGACCGTCTGGGCATTACCCGTGCGGTGGTCAGCCAGCAGATCGCCCGCCTTGAGCGCGACCATCGCACCACGCTGTTGATTCGCAGCACGCGGCGGGTGCGAACCACCGAGGCGGGCCAGGCGTTTTATTACCGCTGCGCGCTGATCCTCAAGGAGGCCGAGGACGCCTTCGGCGAGCTGGCCGAAACCGCTCGGGAGCCTTCCGGCACTCTGCGTCTGACCGCACCGTTTGATTACGGCACCGGCGTGGTCGTACCGGCCATTACGACCTTTGCCGAGCGCTATCCGCAGTGTCAGGTGGAGGCGCACTTCAGCGATCAGACGCTGGATCTGGGTGATGGCCGGCTGGATCTGGCCATCCGCGTGGGCTGGCTGACCGAGCAGCACCTGCCGGCACGCCTGATCGGCCACTTCGAGCAGCGCCTTGTGGCCGGTCTACAGTGGCAGTCGCGCACGCAGGGTCTGGCAGCGCCGGAGGCACTGTCAGCATTGCCGATCGTGGCCAATACCGCCCTGCGCGATCCGACCCGCTGGCATTTTCACCACGACGCACTGACCCGCCAGAGCGTGACCATGACGGCACCGATCATGCTCGACACGACGCTGGCCGTCCGTGAGGCCACTCTGGCCGGCGCGGGTCTGGCAGTGCTGCCGGATTTTGTCGCCGATCCCGACATCGCTGCCGGCCGGCTGATCGAGGTTCTGCCCGACTGGCACCTGCCGCGTGGCGATATCCATGCCGTGTTTCCGCCGGCGCGCTATCGCCCTGCCCGGGTGCGCGCCTTCGTCGATCTGCTGGCACAGCCTCCCTCGCCCTGACCCGGGCCTGACTCCTGACCCGGGCCTGACTCCCGACCCGGCCGGAGTGGATGACGCTCGTCACGCTAACGCCATGGCGCGTCATGCCTTTTATTCACAACGCCGTAAGGTTCGGTCCAGGCCGAAAGTGCTTCTTTCGTGGCGCCGCAAACCGGCTACGCTGTCATTGAACGCTCATGACAATAACGTGCCGCCGTGGCACCAGTTTTCCTTCAATGATTTCAGGGGGTCTGCCGTGAATGCTGCTGTCGAATATACCCATCGACGCGGGTTGAATCCGCTGCACGGGGTGGTGCTTGCCGGCACCTTCGTGCTCTTTCTGGGCGCCGCGCTGAGTGACTATGCCTATATGGCAAGCTATGAGATCCAGTGGGCCACCTTTGCGTCCTGGCTGATCGCCAGCGCTCTGGTGTGTAACGGCCTCGCCTTTGTGTGTGCCCTTTTCGGCCTGTTTACCGCCGGCAACCGCCGCCGCGGGCTGATCCAGATGCTTCTTCTTCTGGTGAGTTTTCTGCTGGGCTTTGTCAACGCGCTGATCCACGCCATGGACGCCTGGGCGATGATGCCCACCGGCCTGATCCTGTCGATCATCGTGACCATTCTGGCACTGGTTGCTGCCTGGATCGGCTTTACCGCCACCGTCACAAGGAAAGCACAATGACCCTGTCCAGAATCACCCTCACCACGCCTCTGGTCATTGCGCTGATGACCGCCAGCGCCAGTGCCCTGGCAGACACGCCGCAGTACGGTGCCAACCCGGACCTGCCCGAGCCGCAGCGCGGGCTGCTGCCCAGCATGACGGTCCCGGAGCCGGCCGACTGGGGAGATCGCAAACCCATCGTGCCCGAGGGCTATTCGATCACGGAGATCGCCTCCGATCTGAAGATTCCGCGCCAGACACTGGTGCTGCCCAACGGCGATATCCTGGTGGCCGAGGGCAGTGGCGGGAACGCCCCGAAGCTCAAGCCCAAGGATTTCGTGGCCGGCATCATCAAGGCGAAAGGCAAGAGCTCGTTCAAGGGTGGCGATCGCCTGACACTGCTGCGCCCCAACGGCGACGGCAGCTACGAGCAGTCGGTCTTTGCCGAGAATCTGAACGCGCCCTACGGCCTGGCGCTGACCGACAACGGCCTTTATGTCGCCAATCAGGACGCGCTGGTGCGATTTGATTACGAGGAAGGCCAGACGACCGCCGATGGTCCGCCCGAGGTGGTCACACCACTGCCCTCCGAGATCAATCACCACTGGACCAAGGCGCTGACGGCGAGCCCCGACGGCCGGTATCTCTATGTCGGCATTGGTTCCAACAGCAACATCACCGAGCGCGGCATGGAGGCCGAGGTTGATCGCGCCGAAATCTGGGAGATCGATGCCGAGACCGGCGCCCACCGTGCCTATGCCACCGGCGTGCGCAACCCGACGGCACTGACCTTTCAGCCCGGTACCGATACGCTGTGGGCGGTGGCCAACGAGCGCGACGAACTCGGCCCGGATCTGGTACCGGACTATCTGACCTCGATTCAGGACGGTGGCTTTTACGGCTGGCCATACAGCTACTGGGGCCAGCACGTTGATCCGCGCGTCAAGCCGGAAAATCCTGACAAGGTCGAGTCGGCCATTGCACCGGATTACAGTCTGGCCTCGCACCGCGCTCCGCTGGGCATCGCCTTCTCGACACCGCAGGTGGGTGGCGAGTACAGCGACGGGGTATTTGTCGGTCAGCACGGCAGCTGGAACCGCGCCGATCCGGTAGGCTACAACGTCGTCTTCATTCCGTTTCAAAACGGCCGGCCGGCCGGCGATCCGAAGGAATTCGTCTCCGGCTTTCTCAGCGATGAAGGCCGCGCTCGAGGCCGCCCGGTGGGCGTGACCGTTGCCCCGGACGGCTCGGTAATCGTTGCCGATGACCTGACCAACGCCGTCTGGCGCGTAACGCGGGATGATGCAGGTTCGACAGCGCCGGCGGCCACCAGCAGTGACAGTACCACTGCCCCCGGAACGGCTCCGGCCACGCCCGATGACAACGCCCTGACGCCGGAAAACGACGCGGCTACGCCTGACGACAGCACCGCTACGCCTGGGACCGAACCAGCTACTCCCGAGGCCACTCCCGAGGACGAGGCCGTGATGCCCGAGGCCCCTTCTGACACACCTGCTGACCCGTCCAGCGAAGACCGGGAAGACCCTGCCACCACGGCCACCTGACCACACGGTTCTGATCAGGCGTCATCCTCATCCCCCGGAGCGAGCGCCCCGGGGGATTTTTTATCACTGCCGCCCCTGAGGGCGCGGTTACGAGCGCTCTACCGCATGCTCGCCACGGGCAATGTCCTGCTCACTGAGCACCACTACCTGACGCGGCCACCAGTCGGGGTGATGATCGCGAATGAACGTCATGAGCTTCTCACGGATACTGGCCTCGGCCGCCCAGCCGGAGAGCGGATCGACCGTCATCAAGAAACACGTGATGGTCTGCGCCGCAGCGGTCTGCGCGGTGACGCAGCACAGCAGCTTCTCGTGCTCGATGACGTTCTTCTCCTGTTTTGCAAATTCGAGAAACTTCTCGCGCAGGCAGGCCACATCGGCGTTGAGATGCAGCGTCAACTCCAGGCTTCGATACTCCATGGTGCTTTTGGCCGACAGGTTCTCGAAGGGTCGGGAGGCAAAGTAGGTCACCGGCACGATCAGGCGGCGCTCGTTCCAGACCCGCAGCAGAATGTAGGTATAAAAGATGCTCTCGACGTAGCACCACTGGCCCTCGAACATCACCAGATCGCCGATGCGCAGGGGCTTGGCCAGCGACAGCTGAAACGACGACAGGATGTTGCTCAGCACCGCCTGCCCGGCAATACCGACCAGCACCGCCAGCACACTGGCCGAGGCCAGAATCGACATGCCCAGCGTCTCGAAAAGGCGCACCTGACCGAGTACATAGACCATCACCAGCATGACCATGATCAGGATGATCACCCGGCGCACGGCATAGAGCGTGGTCAGGAGCTTGCGCTCGTCGCGCGGCTTGGAATCATCGATCTCTCCGGCCATCTGCCGGGTCATGTGCAGCATGAAGGTATCGATCAGCCTTAGCGCGATAACACCGATGCCCCAGGCCATGACAATGGTCAGCGTCACCCTGAGCGTTGTGGCCACAACGGCAGAGAAGGACACCACAAACTCGATCAGCGTCTGCATGACCAGTGCCATCACGATCAGCGCCGTGGGGCTTCGGATCTGGGTCATGAAGATGCTCGGTGAGCCGGACGGCACAAGCCGTGTCAAAGCCGTCATCAGCCAGTGCACGGCCCGGCCGATCAGACCGATCGCCAGCAGCACCAGCGGAATGGCAATCCATTCCCAGATTCTCAGGAGCCCGAAATTCTGCTTCAGAGGTGCCGGGATATAGGCCTCGAAACGCGACGGGCCGTAGCGCTGATAAAGCGCCGGAATTGATGACACGCTCTCCGGTGTGATCAGCCAGACCGGCTCATCATCCCCCACCTGATACCGCCCCAGACGAATATCATAAGCATCGTTTCCAACCTCGAGAGAGGCCAGCTCGATATCGCGACGCACTTCACCCGCGCGCGGGTCCTTGCCGGAGATATCCTCGATCACGGCATCCGGACGCGCCGAGAGCCGGGAGATATTGATCCACTTGCCCCGTCGAAACACCTCAATCAGCTGTCGGGCCAGCTCCGGTCCCTGGATGCGCTGCTCTTCCGGCGATAGATCTTCCAGGTTGAGAATATGTGCAGCGCTCCTGAAATCCTCCTTGCCGGTCAACTTCATGAACTGTCGCATCGCTTCGCGGGGGGATCGAAGGCTGGTGTCATCGAGGCTGCCTTCAAGTCCGACGTTGAGCGCGTCAAGTTCATACCAGCCCGGCTCACCACCACGGCTGTCTTCCTGCGCCTGACACACCCCTGTCAGCATCAGCCCCGCCAGCAACAGCACTGCCATCGCTACCCGCCACAACCGCCACCCTTTTATCGTCATGCTTGCGTTACCGGGTTCGTGAATCATCCATGAAGGTCTCTGCCGGTGTGCCGCGCGCCGGGGAGGCCCAGCTTAACGCGACTTGCCCTTCACTGCGCCATCGCATATCAGGATGCGTGCGATGACCGGGCGTATCACGCACAAATCGGCCAGGCTGGAAGCTATCGGCACCCTGCCCGACCAGGATGGTAACAGGGTTGGTGAACGGGACAGGGAACGGGAACTTCAGGAGATCATCATGACCGAAGTGACGGGACAGACACGCAAGGCCCTCTACGAGCTGGCGCAGCAGCGCGGCATCGAAGGACGCGCCTCGATGAGCAAGGCAGAGCTTGCAGCCGCTCTCGAGCGTGATGCCCCACAGGGCCCACATCAGACGGTGGGGACACGGCTGGAGACCTTTCGCCGGCTGGCCAATGCAGTCGCCGACGGCGAGTTCATCCTGCGCCCGCGGGTGCTGACCGGGTTCGAGCGACGCCGACACGTGCGCCAGACCCTGCGCGAGGATCACCAGACCCGCATCGCCGACGGTAACGAAGAGACCGCGCTCAAGTTCAACCAGCTCTCCGACTCGCTATTCTCGTTTTTTCGCGGCACGGCGCTGTTGTTCTATCGCGACATGGCCGGCGATGACGGCTGGATGCCCACCGTACTGGCGCTTGGTGATGTGCATCCCGAGAACTTTGGCATCATGCCCAACGTCAACAACGTGCCGATCTTCTCGGTCAACGATTTCGACGAGGCCTGTTACGCCCCCTTCACCTGGGACCTCAGGCGCGGCGCCACCGGCTTCATGATTGCCGCCGGGACCGAGGGCGAGCTCAAGTCAAAGCATCAGAGCAGGATCGTGCGCTGCTTTATCGAAGGCTATATCGACGCCATGACGCGGCTGGCCCGCGACGGCACCGAGCAGGACGAGGAGATGCGCCTGGATAACGCCCCGAAGCTGATCCGTAAACTGTTCGAGGATGCCCATGAGGCCCGCGCTGACTGGCTGAAGGAGGACTATCTTGACGACAGCGGCCGGCGCTTTCGCTCGACCGACAAGCTGGTGCCGATCTCCTCACGAATTGATGAGTTCCAGAAGATCACCGACCGGCTGATCAAGAGCAATCATATCGAGGTGCCGCCGCGCGCCATGGCCTCTGATGGCACCGCCATGCGCGTCAGGGACGTGGCGATTCGGCGCGGTCAGGGCACCGCCTCGCTGGGGCTGGACCGCTACTACGTGCTGATCGAAGGCCCACAGGGCAACGGCACGGATGATCTGATCATCGAATACAAGCAGGCCCGGCGCTCGGCGCTGACCGGTCTGGTGCCGCACAATGGCCATGAGATGGACACCCGCGCCGAGCGCATCACCCACGCGCAGGCGGTGCATCTCATTCGCGGCGATCGCTTTTACGGCCATATCGAGTTTGACGGACGCAGCTATATGTCCCGCGAGCGCGCGCCCTTTCGCGACAGCATCGATCTGGACGAGCTGTCCAAAAAGCAGTGGCGACAATATGCCCGGATCTGCGGCGGGGTCCTGGCCGGTGTGCACGCCCTCTCCGACGAAGCCGGCCGGGTGGACTACGACATCGAACCGGCGATCATCGAGGCCATCGGTCCCCCGGAACTCTTTACCGAAGACATGGTGGCCTTTGCCGAAGAGGCCGCTGAGCGCGTGCGCCGCGACCACGAGATGTTCCGGGAAGACCACGCCCGGGGCGCGTTCACGCAGCTGGATATGGTGTATCGGTAAGGGCAGTTGACGCCCTTGCCGGGGGCACGCGCATGGCGCTACGGGCCGGCCAGCAGGATGACGGCGGCCACCAGCAGCAGCCCCACGCCCACCAGCACGGCGCGAAAGGTGCGAACGTAAATCCCCATGATCACCATGCCGGCACCAACCGGCAGCAGAATCAGCCCGGCAATGAACAGCCAGTCCATCCATAGCGTTTGCATGACAGCCTCCCGGCACGGCCATAACGAAAGCCTTGCTCAAGGATAGCGTCATGCTTACCTGCCCATGCATCATACGCGTCTATCGCATCGTGAATACCAGCAAGGGAAAGCACATCAGCTCGAGCGCCAGCAGCCATCGCGAGCAATTCGATCTATTCAGCGTTCTATTTCAGGCCATAAAAATTATGTTATAACGTATCAATTGAAGACCAGAGGCCCTGTTGAAACTCTGATCCGCTGGTACTTCCAATCATTCATGACATCCGGAACTCCTCTCCATGACTTTTCTACGCCATTCACTGGCGGCCCTGTTGCTCCTGCCGGCGTCGTGCGCCATGGCCGATACCACCGACTACCCGTTGACCGTGGATAACTGCGGCATGGACATGCGCTTTGAATCGGCCCCCGAGCGCGTCATCACCATCGGTCAGTCCGCCACGGAAATTCTCTACGCCCTGGGGCTGTCAGACCGGGTCAAGGGCACATCGGTATGGTTCACGCCGGTACTGCCGCAGTTTCGGGAAGACAACGAGCACATCGAACGTCTGGCCGACAACGATCCCGGTTTTGAATCGGTCGTGAGCAGGCGCCCCGACCTGGTGGCCGTGCAGTACGAATGGCACGTGGGGCCAGCCGGCAGCGTGGCCACGCGCGAACAGTTCAGCGAGCTGGGTATCAATACCTACATCATGCCGGCCGACTGCGATACCAAGGACAACAGTACCGGCGGTGACGGTACCCGCACCGGCGCCTTTACGCCGGACTCGATCTACAAGGGCATCACCGAACTTGCCACCATTTTTGATGTGCAGGCGGCCGGCGCCGCACTGGTCGATGACCTCAGGACGCGCGAGCAAAAGGCCGTCGCCAGGGCCCGAAGCCTTGATCTGCCCGCGGATCTTTCCGCCGTGTTCTGGTTCTCGTCCCCGGCCAGCGGCGCGGCTCCCTACATGGCCGGCAGGCTGGGCGCGCCGGGCTACATGATGAAGGCGCTCGGGATTCACAATGTGATCGAATCCGATGAAGAGTGGCCTACTGTGGACTGGGAGACCGTGGTGCGTGCCGATCCCGACATCATCGTGCTGGCACGCATGGATCGTCGTCGCTATCCGGCAGATGCCATCGCCGTCAAACGAGCGTTTCTCGAAAACGATCCGGTGGCGCGGGAGATGACCGCTGTTAAAGAGGGTCACATCATCGAGATGGATGCCCATGCCATGAGCGCGACCATGCGCACCATTTACGGGCTCGAGACTCTGGCGGATGCCCTCTCGAACATGTCGTTTGACTCATGAGCATGGCGATCACGGCACACTCGCGATGGTCGCTGCCGTGGCGCTGGTGCCTGCTGGCCACCGTGCTGCTGGCCATGACCCTGATGGCCGGCACCGCCATCGGTGAAACCATGATTCCGGTAGAGACCATCCTGAAGGTAATGGCCAATCACTTCTGGGATGCCGGCTACCCGGTGGATCGCATCGATGCCGGCATCATCTGGAACTATCGGTTCAGTCGCTCGATCGTCGCGGCCTGTGTCGGCGCCGGACTGGCACTGTCAGGCGTGGTGCTTCAGGCGCTTTTGCGCAATCCGCTGGCCGACCCCTTCCTGATGGGCATTTCCGCCGGTGCCTCGACCGGGGCAGTGTCCGTCACCGTGGCGGGCCTGGGCGCCGGTGCTCTGACGCTTTCCGGCGGTGCATTTGGCGGCGCCATGCTGGCCTTTGCCATGGTGGTCGTTCTGGCCCATCTTGCCGGGCCCGGCGGGCGCGGTGGCGCCCTGCAGGCTTCGGGCGCCATCATTCTTGCCGGCATTGCCGGCGCGCAGCTCTTCAATGCACTGACCGCATTTATCATCGCACGCTCGGCCAGTGCCGAGCAGGCGCGCGGCATCATGTTCTGGTTGCTGGGGAGTCTTTCCGGCGTGCGCTGGGACGATGTACGCCTAGCCATTCCCGCGGTACTGGCAGGCCTGGCGATCTGTCTGTGGTATCGCCGGGCGCTCGACGCCTTTACCTTCGGCACCGACAGCGCCGCCTCCATGGGCATTGCCGTTCGGCCGGTACGCGGCATTCTGATTGCGACCATGGCGCTGGTGACCGCGGTCATGGTCTCCATGGTCGGTGCGATCGGCTTTGTCGGTCTGGTGATTCCCCATGCCATGCGCTTTCTGGTGGGCAGCCGTCATACCCGACTGGTGCCGGCCTGCGCTCTTGCCGGTGCGATCTTCATGATCGGATCGGATGTGGTCTCACGAACGCTGATTGCCGGTCAGGTGCTGCCGATCGGGGTCATCACCTCCCTGATCGGTGCGCCGGCCTTTGCGCTGATTCTGATACGCGGAGCACGCCTGACATGAAACTGAGCGCACGGAATATCAGCTGGCAGGTCAACGGCCGCCAGCTGCTCGATAACATTCGCCTTGAGACCGTTCCCGGCGAGAATCTTGGCCTGATCGGTCCGAACGGCTCCGGCAAGACGACGCTACTGCGCATTCTGGCCGGACTGCAGAAGCCGCATACCGGCGACGTATGGCTGGGGGATCAATCAATGTACCGGATGCGCCAGCGCCATATTGCCCGTTCCATCGCCCTGGTTGAACAGCAGGCCATGGCCAGCGATCGCATCAGCGTGCATCAGGCGGTATCGCTGGGTCGCACGCCGTATCTCTCGCCGATGCGCGGCTGGTCGCCTCAGGACGAAGCAATCGTCTCGCGCGCGCTTTACGATGTTGGCATCGAGCCTCTGAAAACGCGACCATGGCACACCCTTTCCGGCGGCGAAGGCCAGCGGGTACAGATTGCCCGGGCACTGGCCCAGCAGCCCGATATCCTGCTGCTTGATGAGCCGACCAACCATCTGGACATTCGCCATCAGCTCTCGATTCTTGGGCTGGTGCGGGCACTGCCCATCACGGTGGTGATTGCCCTGCACGATCTCAATCAGGCCATGGACTGCGATCGGGTCGGCGTGCTGGAGGATGGCAGACTGGTCGATATCGGCCCGCCCGAGGAGGTGCTCACGCCCCATCGACTGCGCCGGACCTTCGGGGTGCATGCCGATGTGCTGGCCAACGCGCAGGATCAACGGCACTACATGCGGTTTCGCCAGGCGGTGTAGCCCGCTCTCACGACAAGTGCCCGCTGATGATGTCAGTCATCATGGGCCCGAACGGGTCGCGAAGAATAACGCTGCAAGGAAAGCGCCATGCCTGACCGCTTATTTGTCATACGCGACTACCACGCCGGTGACGCCGACACCACGCTTGCGCTGTTTCAGCGCGCCGTACGCGAGGTGGCCTCACGGGACTACACGCCAGCTGACATCGAAGCGTGGGCCGGCCACATTGATCCAGGCGTCTGGGCCAACAGCCTTGAACGCCAATTCACCTGGCTGGCGATGCTGGACGATACTCCGGCAGGTTTTGCCAGCCTCAACGATCACGGCCATCTCGATATGCTGTTTGTCAGCCCGGACCATCAGCGCTGCGGCGTGGCGAGTGCGCTGCTGATGACCGCCGAACAGGCTGTTCGCCAACGCGGCATGCATCAATTAACGACCGAGGCGAGCCTTACCGCCCGGCCCTTCTTTGAGGCTCAGGGGTTTGAGGTCATGAAGGCGCAGGCGATCGAGCGGCGGGGGCAGGTGCTGAGGAATTTCTGGATGGAGAAACGGTTAGACCATACCCGCAGCGCGCTCTGACAGCATCTCCAGCAGACACGGCACGCCTGGCTGGCCACCGAGCGCGGCGTAATAGACCAGCCGCAGATGGCGGGATTCATCAATGATCAGAGCGGTGTGCTCGAACTCCAGTGGTCCGATACCGTCGATATTCAACCAGCGCCGGCCCTGACAGGGCGCGTGCACATCATGCTGATGCCACAGCGTTCGATACCTGCTCGATCAAAAGAAGAAAATACACAGTACAGGCTGCTTTTCTGCCCTTGGACCTAAAGCAGAATTTTTTTAACAGATTTCTATATATCGTCCACCCACATGCCGATGATCACATCAGGCTTTCGAGATAGCGCATAACAATGCCTTGGGTAAACCATGCGTATGTGGATACCAAGGACAGGTCAGTAACAAAAACTGATGCAAGGTAATGCTCTCCTATCCCCCCTGCCCGCTAAACAGGAAAAATTGCTGCGATTGTTTTCAGAGTTTCCTGAAATGTTGTCTACCCAAGCATTGACAGCTGAGCAATTAAAATCATTATTAATTTAAAATTATCTAATCAGGATTCAGGGATGCTCTGCAAAACAATCGATGAGGATACCAACCATTCGCCCTTGCTGACTTTTGTCACGACGGAAAAAGTAAACTTTGCATCATCCCAAAATGGAGTTTCAGTGCTCAAGAAGCTCGTCTTGGAGAATCAATCGGATGTACCACTTGAGAACCTTACTGTCGAGCTGACCTGTCAACCGGGTCTGTTGCGCCCCAAGGTCTGGAAACTGGATCGCTTGGCACCCGGAAAACAGCAAGCCTTGCACGATCTGGAAACCCCACTGGACACAGTGCTTCTTGGTGGGCTTAACGAAGCTGAAACAGGAAGACTTACGCTACAAGTGTGGCAGGACGATGTTGAATTATTGTCCGAGACTCGCCCTATCGAGATGCTGGCACGCGATGAATGGGGCGGCGTTGGCGAGATGGCACATCTTTTGGCAGCCTTCGTCTCTCCCAACGATACGGTCGTGGCCGGAGTACTAAAGGAAGCAGGACGACTTCTTGAGGCAACAGGACAAAGCGGCAGCATGGATGGCTACCAGTCCAGAGACCCATCACGTGCATGGATGCTGGCAGGAGCCATCTGGTCTGCTGCTACCGGGCTGGGACTGACCTATGCCGTTCCCCCTGCCAGCTTCGAACGGCAGGGACAAAAAATTCGTGACCCTGGCCGTATCCGCTCTGAAGGGCTCGCGACCTGTCTGGACAGTGCACTGTTTCTGGCGGCCTGTTTTGAGGCAGCTGGACTCAATCCTGCCGTTCTGTTTTGTGAAGGACATGCCTGGACCGGCGTATGGCTGACCGACAGAGATTTTGGAACCATCGGCGAACCGGACGTCATGACCGTCCGCAAGGCGCTTGATGCCAAAGAATTCGTCAGTCTGGAAACCACCCTGCTCACAAAACGTCCCAGCGTTGGATTCGAAGAAGCCATTGAGCGTGCGCGCGAGCTTACCTCAGAGCGCAATGAACATGATTTCATCATGGCCATCGACATTCGTCGGGGCCGTGCGGCGCGAGTGCGCCCTCTTGCAAGCCACCGTAGTGAACCCGCTACTGAAATAGCAGATATACCGGCAAGTCCCGCAGCACTTCCAAAACCACTGTCTCTGGGAATGCTGCCGGGTGAGCTGATCGAAGAAGAGCCTTCAACGCCTGCAGATCGAATCTTACGGTGGCAGAGAAAGCTGCTGGACCTCTCGTTGCGCAACCGGTTGCTGAATTTCAAGGACAGCAAGCAGACGCTTTCATTTTTCTGTCCGGATGTTTCATCACTTGAAGATCAGCTTGCCGGTGGCAAAAAATTCCGCGTGCTGGCGCTAAAAGATGAAGACCCAGTTGGAACGCGAGATATGCTGGTCAAGGAGGAGCCGAAACTCCTCGAAGAAGTGGCCATGGACGCTTTTTCCAGGGGACAGATTGCAACGATTCTGACTCGCAAGGAGGCCGGCTCACGGCTTCTGGAGCTATACCGACGTGCCAAAAGTGACATGCAGGAAGGGGGCACCAATACGCTTTTCCTTGCCGCCGGCTTTCTGCGTTGGAAGAAATCGGAAGGAGATACTCAAAGCTATCGTGCGCCACTTCTACTTATTCCGGTAAAGATTACCCGGCAATCTGCACAGTCCGAATTTTTCATCGAGCATCATGAAGATGAGGTTCGCTTCAATACAACGCTCCTTGAGTTTTTGAAAAGAGACTTCGAACTTGGGGTGCCTGAGCTGGAAGGCGAGCTGCCCCGCGACGAGAGCGGCTTTGATCTGCCACGAATCTTTGAAGTCATGAGACGCAGAGTACGAGAGGTGGCAGGCTTCGAAGTAGTTGAAGATATTGCTCTGTCGACCTTTTCCTTTTCCAAGTTCCTGATGTGGAAGGATCTGGTCGAGCGTACCGACAGCCTGCGAAAAAGCGCGCTTGTGAAGCATCTGGTCGACAATCCGTCCGAGCCTTTTATTGCCGCAGGAAACCCGGGGCTCCCTGATGCTACGGATGTAGATCGACGCCTTGCACCACGTGATCTTTTCACCCCTCTGCCTGCGGACTCTTCTCAGCTTGCAGCCGTTCTAGCGGCCGAGGAAGGATATGACTTCGTTCTCATCGGCCCGCCGGGGACAGGCAAGAGCCAGACGATCGCGAACATCATCTCGCAATGCCTCGCGGTGCAAAAAACCGTTCTCTTTGTTGCTGAAAAATCCGCGGCGCTGGATGTGGTTCATCGTCGTCTAGCAGCACATGGGCTGGGAGATGCGGTATTGGAATTGCATTCCAACAAGGCTGATCGCAAATCAGTACTATCGCAGCTCGGACGCAGCTGGAAGCGTGCGGCGCAAAATTCCGAAGCAGAGTGGATAAAGGTGACCGACGATCTTTCTGTCACCCGCGACCAATTGAATGCTTATGTCGCTGCGCTGCATGAAAGAGGAACTCAGGGCTTCAGCATCTTTCAGGCCATTGGAGAAACCGCGGGGAGATGCCGCCGTTCAGACTTTCCTTTCCGAACAAGGATGCTCACGATTCAAACAGCTATGCGCGGCTAAGAGGTATAGCCGAGTCGCTGGGCCGATGTCATGAAATCATCGAGGAGCGACAACCATTGCCGCTTATTCAAGCGGATGACTGGTCCTTCGCCTGGCAGGCCGAACTTCTTGAGCAGACTGCTGTAATGGCTTCTGCGACACATGAGCTATCCGATGCCGCCGAGGGACTTGCTCACCAGTCCGGGTTGGGCTGGAGTGGCACCGGTGCTCCTGAACAGATCGATATCCTTCAGCAGCTTGCTGAAATATCCGCTACCGGCGAAGACGTAAGCTGGTGCCTATCGCGCGATATGGCAGAAATACAACATCAGGCACAGGAGTTGCGCGATCTGCTTGACCAATATCACAGCGCCATAGGCCGTGCTTCGGCACGCTATCCAATGGAACGGCTTGAAGATATTCCTCTAGATAAACTGGACGAGAGCTGGCGACTCGCCCAGGCGAAGATTTGGCCGCTTGCCTTCTTCGCGAAATCTTCGGTGCGCAAACTCCTTCAGACCTATGTTGAGAGCGGTCAGGCTGACCCTGACAGAGATATTGCCGCCATGAGAGACGCTAGGCGCTTACAGTCAGAGATCATGGACAACGTCCTGCAGCAGTGTCCTGCTGCTGACGGTGTGAACACTGATATAGACCGACTGATGAACTGGGTGGCGCAAGCAGGCAGCCTGAAAGCGATTCTGGATGCCCTTGCACCAACCGTATCGGATCAGACTCGCTGGGAAACGGCCAGGCTGAGTCTGGCCCAGCGCGCGCAAGGCGATCTGCGGCGCGCAGTGATCCACTTTTCACAGAAGCACTCTAAATGGGATAGCTGCGCGAACGCTTTTGCCCAGGCTTCACAATCAGATCCTGAAAAACTGTCGCTATCCGAACTTTCCGAGGGTCTCGACAGGATTCTGGAATACAAGGACCATCTTTCAGACTGGACACGATGGATCAGTGTTCGGCTTCAGGCCGATGCCGCTGGCCTGGCGCCACTGGTAGAGGCCATCGAAGAGGGTCGCCTTAAAGGTGATGTCGAGGTGGCCTTCGTGTCCGCTTATGCTGCCTGGTGGCTGCCACTGGCGATAGATGCACAGCCACCGTTACGCGGTTTTTCGCACTGGGCGCACGAGGACACGATCAAACGCTTCAAGGAGCTTGATGATCGAGCAACGGAGATGGCTGCAAACCAGGTTCTAAACCGTATTCAGCATGGCCTGCCGGCTCAGGACGCTGTGCCACGACGATCCGAACTCGGCACGCTTCGGCACCAGCTGACTCTTCAACGGCCAAGTATGCCGATTCGAACCTTGATTTCGGAAATGCCGGACAGCTTTACCAGGCTGGCACCCTGCGTACTGATGTCCCCCCTGTCGGTGGCACAGTACCTGCCTGCTGGACAGGCCGCCTTCGACGTCGTGATTTTCGACGAGGCTTCTCAGATCACGACATGGGACGCCATCGGCGCGATCGCCCGCGGGCGTCAGGCCATCATTGTGGGTGATCCCAAGCAGCTACCCCCTACCAATTTCTTTGGCCGCAGTGATGATGGCGATGAGGACATGCCCGAAGCAGAACGCGATCTGGCGTCCATCCTCGACGAAGTGGCTTCGGCCGGTATTCCGACTCAACAGCTCGACTGGCATTATCGCAGCCGGGATGAATCGCTCATTGCCTTCTCCAACTGGCACTATTACGACGGTCGCCTAGTGACCTTCCCGTCTCCCACGACTGCCTCCGAGGCGGTAACGTTACACCAGGTAGATGGTGTTTACGGGCGTGGTCAGGGACGCACGAATGATGCAGAGGCGCGTGCGATCGTGCACAAGACAGTGCGTCGCTTGAGCGAATGGCTGACATGGCCCGAGGAAGATCGCCTGACGCTGGGCATCATCACCTTCAACATTCAGCAGCAGAGCCTCATCCTCGATCTGCTCGACGAAGAGCGGCGGCAAAATCCTGATCTGGAATGGTTCTTCGAAGATGCCCGGGAAGAACCCGTGATCGTCAAGAACCTGGAAAACATCCAGGGCGATGAACGCGATGTGATGCTTTTTTCGATCACCTTTGGACCGGATCATGCAGGCCGACTTTCGATGGCCTTCGGCGCCTTGAACAGTGATGGTGGCGAAAAGCGTCTGAATGTCGCCGTGACCCGCGCTCGGCAGGAGCTACACATTTTTGCCTCCATACGCGCCGACCAGATCGATCTCACTCGTACCAAAGCCACTGGGGTGAAGCATCTCAAGGCGTTTCTCGACTTCGCCGCGCGTGGCCCGATAGCCTTGCCGGCGCAGGACGAAGGCTCACTGGGTTCGGTCGAGAATGTCTTTGAAGGCGCAATCAAGGCGGCAATCGAGGCAAAAGGATGGGAACTTCGCCCACAGATCGGCGTTTCAGGCTTTCGCATCGATCTGGGCGTGGTCCATCCGGATCATGCTGGCGTGTATATGGCTGGTATCGAATGCGATGGCGCAACGTATCATGGCTCTGCTACGGCGCGGGACAGGGACAAGATTCGACAGGCGGTTCTTGAGAATCTTGGTTGGACCATCCTGCGCATCTGGTCCACTGACTGGTTTCGAAACCCGGGTATGGTTGCCGACCGCATCCACAAGATGCTTGTAGAGCATCTGGAAACAGACCGCAGCAGGAGGGCAGCAGAAAAAACCACCCCTGAACTGACCGATCAGGAAGAGAGTACCACTGACTGCACCACACATACCGAACCGGAGAGTGGCGTTACGCCGCATAGCCTCGCAAACGATCAGGCTTCTGAAGTAATGAAGAAGGAAGGCTCACCCACGAGCGAGACGCCTGTATTCGCGAAGTCAGTGTCTTCTGAGCACTTCGCAAAATCAGCAGCCACGGGCCTCGACCAACCTGTACCTGATCCCGTCCAGTTCTATCATCAGGACTACATTCCGACCCTGGAACTTCTTGTGGCCAATATCGTTGAGCACGAGGGCCCCATACCTTTGGGTCTGCTTGGTAAGCGCATCGCGAACATACACGGCTGGCAACGAACCGGTCGGCGCATCTCCGAACAGGTAGCCAACGCGCTGGGACACGTCGAAATACACCGCGAAGACGATATCGATTTTCTCTGGTCAGCAGGAAGCTACTCGAACAGGGTCACGTTCCGATCGAAACTGAATCGCTCAATTCGGGATATCTCTCGAGCTGAAATTGCCGAGCTCTATGATCGTCATGAGGCTTCACTTCTGAGTAGTCAAGACCAGGCTCTGGAGCTTGCTCGTCATGCAGGCATTTCGCGACTTTCAGCGGAAAACCGAGCCTATCTCGAAAGCTGCATTCTCTGGAGGTTTTCAAAGCATGAATAAACACTAAAGTTTTCTTTTGTATTATCAAAAAAAAGCCCGCCCATGGGCGGGCCTTGCCATTCAGGAATGCCCCATCCTTTCCACGTGATGCCCCTACCCGTCGTTTTCCATGGCGTACAGCTTTTCCACGCGCCGACGAAATTCTTCGTCCGTGGAAAACTCGGCATCCAGGTAGGCTTTGATCAGATCGTTGGCCAGCCAGGGGCCGACGATCTGTGCCCCGATGCACATCACGTTGACGTCGTCATGTTCGACACATTGATGGGCCGAGTGGATATCGTGGCACACCGCTGCGCGAATGCCCCTGACCTTGTTGGCGGCAATGGCAGCCCCCACGCCGGTGCCACACACCATCAGCCCTCGGGAGGCATCGCCACTCGTCACTTTGCTCGTCAGTGCTTTCGCAATGTCGGGAAAATCCACCGGGACGTCGTCATACGAGCCCACGTCGATCACCTCATGCCCAAGCGATTCCACAAAGGCCACCACTGACGCCTTGAGCCGATGGCCTGCGTGGTCCGAGCCAATCACTATCTTCATTGGTTTACTCCTGGGGTTTGTTTAGCGAAGCATACCGGGCAGCCAGAGCACCAGATCCGAGGCAAACGTGATGATCGCCAGGGTGGTCAGCAGCGGTATATAGAAAGGAAGCAGTGCCCAAAGCAGCTGACGCAGGGAAATTCTGGCAATGGAGGCAATCAAGTACAGGGAAAGCCCCATGGGCGGTGTCAAAAGGCCGATCATCAGATTGAAGATCGCCACGATGCCCAGATGCACGGGGTCCACCCCCGCCAGCACCATGGGCGGTGCGATCACGGGAACGACCAGCAGCGTGGCCGTCGTGGAATCCAGAAACATGCCGACCACAAAGAAAATCAGATTGGCGATCAACAGCAGCATCAACGGGTCCTTCGAGACCTGAAGTATCCAGCCGGCGAAGGCCTGCGGAATCTGTTCAACGGCCAGAATCCAGCCAAACAGCGAGGCGGCGGCCACAATGATCAGGATAGCGCTAGTGCTGCGCAGGGTAACCATCATGGCGCTCCAGAGGTGCGCCCAGGTCAATTCCCGATACACCAGTCCACTGATCAACAGGACGTAGCCTGCCGTCACCGCTGCGGCTTCTGTCGGCGTAAACAGGCCACTCATCATCCCGGCGATCATGAGGACCGGTGCCAGAAGTGCCGGCAGTGCCGGCATCAGCGACGCAGTGATCTCGCCCAGAGTGGGTCGGCGTGGCGCCCGCGGCATATTATGACGCAGCGCCAGAATGGCCGCCGTGATCATCAGCAGCGCAATACAGATCAGGGCCGGAACGATGCCCGCAATCAACAGCTGCACGATGGAGACGCTGGTCACCGAGCCATAGACGATCAACGGAATGCTGGGCGGAAAGATGGGGCCCACCACCGCCGAAGAAGCCGTGATGGCACCGGCAAATGGCGCTGAAAATCCGCGCTTGCGCATGGCCTCGATCTCGATCTTGCCCAGCCCGCCGACATCGGCCAGCGCCGCCCCGGACATGCCTGAAAAGATCAGGCTGGAGAAGATATTCACCTGAGCCAGCCCGCCCGGTACGCGTCCGACCAGCGTGTCAGCAAACCGGAAGATACGCTCCGTGACGCCGGCCAGATTCATGATGTTGCCCACAAAGATGAAAATCGGCACGGCGACCAGCGGAAAGCTGTCGAGCGCGTAGGTGATGCGCTGAGCCAATAACCCACTGGGAAAGCCTTCGATCAGGACATAGCCAATGGAGGGAATCAGAATGGAATAAACGACCGGAAAACCGAGAACGAACAGGGCCAGAAAGCCAATGATCAAGGCAATACCCATGACTCCCCCTTATTGGTTGGGTCCGACTTCCGAGGCAGGCGGGTGAACACCGTGAACCAGGTGCAGCAGGCACGCGCCACCAAATCCCAGCAGGGTCGACCCCAGAAACAGCCAGAAGGGAATCTTGAGCGTCGGTGTGGTATTGCCAAGATTGGTCTGCACCGTCATGAATGTGGCATAGGCGATAAAACCGCTGGTCAGGATCGCGCAGACCACAATCAACAGTTTCAACGGTTTGCGTAGGGCCGTCGGCAGTGATTCGCGCAGCTCGGTCATGACAATGTTCTCGCCGTTGTCGACCACCAGCGGATAGGCCATGAACACCAGGCAGACCAGCAGAAAGCGGGTCAACTCTTCCGCCCCCACCATCGGGCTGACGAAGACTTCCCGTAAAACGACCTGGAGTAGTGGCACCAGCACGATGCCCGCCAGCAACAGGGCACATATTCCTTCCAGCAGCCGCCTGATCAGAGGCATGTCCGCTTCTCCTTTAGAGACGATTTCACCGCCTGCCGTGCGCCACTAATTTGTTGGCGACGCTTTCATCGTCAGCCGTGAGCCACGGATATGGCGGCTCACGGCGATCGATTACTCGACCTCGGCGATCATCTCGATATAGGGCTTGAAGTTCGGGAAGTCCTTGTCGATCTGCGCCCGCACCTGGTCACGGAAGGCAGCCACATCCAGGCCATCTTCTTCGCCAAAAACGGTCATGCCCTTGTCCTGCAAGGTCTGGATCAGCTCGCTCTCTGATGCCTGCGCCCACTGCAGCGACTGCTCGGCCTTGTCATCAAGCACTGCTTCGATGGCCTGTCGGTCCGATTCCTCCAGCGACTGCCACTTGCGCTCGTTCACAAAGACCGCCAGCACCGAATCCATGTGGCCGGTAAGCGACACATGCGACTGGACTTCGTAGAGCTGATTGGCATTGATCATGGTCAGCGGGTTTTCCTGGCCGACCACCAGCCCGGTCATCAGGGCCGTGGGCAGTTCCGAGACGGCGACCGGTGTCGGGGTGGCCCCAAACCCCTTGACCATGGAGACCCAGAGATCCAGCGGCACGGCGCGGAAGGGCTTTTTGGAGAGATCATCCGGAGACTTGACTGCAAAATTCGAGGAGATATGGCGCTTGCCGCGATAAATTCTGCCGATGATTCTTACGCCGCCCTTGTCGATGAGCTGCTGGTTGATTTTTTGTACCGCCGGCGAATCCGGCGCGGTCGCGTGCAGAGCATGCTCCGCATCACGGTAGATATAAGGCGCATTGAACACCGCGGCTTCCGGCACGATTCGCGCCAGCGAGGCGAAATCGTGATGCCCCATATCAATGGAGCCCATGCGGACGCCATCCACCATTTCTGCCACGCCGCCCAACTGGCTCGCAGGAAACACCTGGACGTTGATGTTGCCATCGGTGGCGTCCTGAATGGCCTGTGCCGCCTCCGAGGCGTAACGGGTCTGTAGATCGCCTTCTGCCCCCACGTGGGCGTAACGCAGGGTTTCAGCCGAGGCCGGGGTACTCAGCCCAAGCGCCAGTACTGCCGTTGCCAATCCCATGCCGATTTTCGTGAACATGCGCGCCTCACTTTTCATTATCGATTGAGCAAGTGCTGGAGCCACTCTTTCGATGAGCGGCAATGATGCTTCGCCGACGCAGTTCATCACCGATGGCGAAGTGTTCGCGGAGCCGTTGATGCGCCATCTCGCCATCGCCTTCAACGATGGCGAGAAAGACCTGGCGGTGGGAGTCGATATGGCTTTCGACGATCTCGGGCGCATTGGCCGTTGTTCTGCGCCGCTCAACGTGGCTTTTTAAAAGCATCGTGGAGATAGCGTGATAGAGCGCGATCAACGTTTTGCTGTGACTCGCCTCCACAATGGCGATATGAAACTCGTAGTCCGAAAGACCGCCACGCTCCGGGTCATCCACGGTCTGCGTCAATTGTGTAAAACATGTCTCGATGCGGGAAATATCGGCATCCGTGGCTCTGTCACAGGCCAGCCGAATGGCCTGACATTCAATGGCGATACGCGCCTGCATCACGTCATCCAGCGCGCTTTTTTCCTGAGTCAGGTACAGGGTGAAAAAGTCCGACAACATTCCGAAATTGGCACGCGCCACGAAGGCGCCCTTGCCGTGGCGAATATCCAGCACGCCCAGCATGTCCAGCGAACGCATCACTTCGCGCAGCAGCGGCCGCCCTACCCCCAGCGACAGTGCCAGCTCCCGCTCACTGGGCAATCGATCACCGGGGGCCAGAGCACCTGACAGAATCTGATCTCGGAAATAACCAAACACCTTTTCAGCACCGCGTGGTATTTCGCTGCCTTCTTCGCCTGCCCGCTCAGTCATTCTATTCTCCACTGGTATTACCAGTTAACATGCTTCTTTAATCAAAAAATTACTTTTAAAAGGGCTATAGATAAAAGCTTTAAACAAAAATCGCCCCCTTTCGACCATGAAATAAAACTAGGGCGATTCGTTTATGGCCACAATTGGACTTTAGTCATCACAACTGGTCTTACCTCTTTGGCATGTTTTTGATGCCAAAGAGCGCCGAGCCCTGGTCTCGACACTCCTTCCCACATAGCGCGGGCTATCGATTTTGGCGCATGTGGCCGATCTGAGCGGGGAGTTTCGGCGTGACGCTACGCCTATCGGGGTCGCAGGGAGAGAAATCGGCAATGGAGAGCAGACGTTCGAAATCGTCACCGATGCGTCCCCGACGTTCAGGGTCCAGGCCCTGCTAATCGGCGCCGGTCTGGCGCTGCAGTGTCGCGCAAAAGTTCCGGAAGGTTGGTGTATCGTAGCCCGCGCGCCAGACCAGCGTCGTCATCACCCGGCCAAGCGGGATCGGCTGCAGCGATTCGACAGGCGCCAGTGTCCGGTAAACGCTCTCCGGTAATACCGTGGCACAGCGACCGGTACAGGCGAGCGCGACCATCACGTGATACGACGGAGATTCCTGGATGTGCCAGTCCGCCGACCCGGGAATCTGCAGCGCCTCTTCTGCCAGCCGCCGGTAGGTACATCCCTGAGGAAATGCGGCAAGCGTGCGCACCGAGACGTCATCCAGCCCCGGAGCCCCCTGGTTGACTGCGGGATGCAACAGCAGCAGCGACTCCTCCCAGACATCGAGAGTTTCCAGCCCCAGACGCTCTTTGTTCTCCGGGAACGTGCCATCCATGGACGACGGCGGAAACGCCAGAAACGCAGCATCAAGCCTGCCCGCACGAACGTCATCGATCAGTTGCAGGGAGGGGCTGGTACGCAGCTCGAGCCTGACGTCGGGGAAGTCGGCATGAAACGACGCCAGAAATGCCGGCAGCCGGCTCGCGGCGGTGGCTTCCATGCTGCCAAGCCGGATCGTACCGGGCGCCCTTCCGCCAGAGACGACGTGCAGTGATTCCTCTCGCAGGCTGAGCAACCGCTCGGCATAGCCGAGAAACACCTCGCCCGTCTCGGAGAGTGCAAAACGCTTGCCCGTTCTCACCAACAGTGCCGCACCGACGCTCTCTTCGAGTTTCTGCAGCCGCGTGGTCACGTTGGAGGGACTCTTGCCCAGCCGCCTGGCCGCACCAGTAACGCTCAGTTCCTTCGCCACGCAGACGAAGACCCGCAGGGATTCAAAATCTTCCATGGCGTCAGGCCAGCGCCTTTCTGAGGGCATCGAGCGAGACGGCCGTGCGCATCTTCAGCGTGGTCGGTTCAAGCTCTTTCTCGGAAAGGCAGTTCAACCAGGCCTGCTGCGGTTCTGCACAGTAAAAGCGCTTGATCCCCTCCCCCAGAAAATCCGTCAGATCGACGCTCTCTCCGGGGTAGAGCCGCTCGAAAGCGCGACGGGCCTCTTGTGGCGCCGTCACCTCTCTTGCCACGCCCTGTAGATAAAGACACATCAGATTGTTGGTGCCACGCGCCCGCGTCGAATCATAGAAGGTGAGAAACACGGCCCCGTTGGCCGCGATATTTTGCGAGTGCTCCGCCGCAGTCCACGAGGACCAGTAGAAGTTGAGATGGGCATCCGGCAACGCCGTCACCGGGGTATTCCACGGCACGTCATCTCGTGAGGTCGCGATATTGGCGTAAAGATTGTGCCTGAGAATTTCGGCCGCACGCTCGGCCAGGGCCGGCTCGCTCGCAAAGGCTGTCGGAACATCCACCATGAATATCTCCTCCCCTCCGGATCCATGCATGATATTTTCAAAGTCAGAATAAAATTAAAATTTATTCCTTAAAATAGAATATTCGCATTACTCCTGAGGCTCAAGCGCCGGAGCGATGACGAGTGACTCGTCAGGCAATACGTCGGCAGATCCTGATGGCGTATTTCGCACGCAGGGAGGGACACCGCTTTCATGGACGACTACCGCACCATCGCCCTGCCACCACTGGATACTGCCCGCGCGGTGCGACAACGCATCGACGCTCGGTCACGGAGAGGCCTTACTTCGTCATTGCCGATGACCGCCTGAACACCGGCAAGAGCGGCGGGTTTGAAAATGAAGGCGAGGATATTGAAGTACTGGAACTGCCGCTGAGTGAGGCACTGGAGATGATTCGCACCGGGGAGATTGTCGATGGCAAGACCATTATGCTGTTGCAGCACGCGGCGCTGCTGGTGGCGACGGTTAGTGAGGCTTAAGATTTTTTTCTTCGATCATCGCTGGCTCATCCGTATGTATGGTGAGCCAGCAAGTGTCATGGCTTGTGAAAAACAGCGATCCATTTGCCGTCTTCCTTCGTCATTACATCATTGACGATGTCGACATTTGCGTTGCGATTTTCTCTTACCAACCTATTTTTTGCATAGAAATGAAATCTGCGTCTCATATAAATTTACCAATCTTTGTAATTCTTGTTTCGACGCCGCCACTTTTCGGTTAGACATAACCCTTTTCTCATAAAAACCTTCTTTTACGCTTTTTATTTCATCCATTTCTTTATTTGAAAAGACCCCCTCAAATATAAAGTTTTTAGTGTCAAGTATCGGCAGTATTTGGCCATTATTTTCTGATATAAATATTTTTTTAAGCTCAAAAATATTTGAAAACTCAATTAGCTTTTTTTCAGTTGTAGCGATATAAGAGATGTTAACTTCATCATATGGCTTTGTGTATAGAAGCATTTCAGGCAAACGCATCAAAAACAAATCCCAAGCTGTTGATTTCAAATTCTTTATTGCTTTCAAAAATTTTGTATTTTTTTGAACTCCTAAAAAACTGCCTGCCAAGCCTGAAAAATAGTATACCGACAACTCTAACTCCCTCGCCATCGATATACCTAGTTCGTCAAGCAAAAAAACAGAAAACTCTTCTACTTTTTCAACAATATTCCTCATGCTTAAACTAGCGTTATAATTGTGAATTAAAACCATTTTCATCAGGCAAACATAGATAAGCATAATATTTTCATAATCATTTTCTTTGTTGTTATTATAATAATTTTCTGCCCATCTTAAAGCGCACCCCCTCAAATCACCTTCATTGTACTGATACTTATAAATCTCAACCACTTCTTCTTTTAGCTCTATTACACCTCTGCTACAGAAAACATCTTCATCCATGCAATGTAACTTCAAAAGTGAAAATAGTTTTTCTCCTGCTTTCTCAATAAAGAAAGCTTTTTCAGTTTTAAAGCAGTTTTCTGCCAAATAAAACACTGGATTATAATCGCATCTAGCTTTAGACAAGTAAGTTAAAAACAAATGAACCGCTTTAAATCTACTAGGCTTTAATTTTTCAGGACAAGCTGTATAGCTATGTAGATAATCGACTAAATGCGAATCTAAAATTATTGTTTGCAATAACTTAACATCCAATCTTCCTTTATCCAAAAAGCTTTTATTAATTAAGAAAGGACGTCGGCCATTATACTGATCGATTATCGCTATGCTTTCTTCTCCACCATTAAAGAAAATAGACTCCTTACAGAAAGGGTTTTCATATGGAGACTCTGAAATTTCTATACGTGAACGATCCAACTGCAACTCCTTTCAATCTGAAAAATTTAAAAAACAACTACCCGATCCAAAAGCGCTTTTTATCACTTGCAAGCATTAATCAAAAACCATAGCAAAAAAAGCAGCTTTAAATATTTTTTGAATAGCTAACTTAATTTTTAACTGATTGATTACAATATGGATGCGTCAACTGAAAATTTTCAAAGTTTCCCAATCCCCCATCACGCACTCTAACAATATGGTCATAAGATACCGATTTTTCTACATCCAAATAGCCTCTACATATTGGACACTTCATAGCGTTAGCTAGTGCAGCACCTATAAAAACTTTACTCTTTACTTCATCAGAAATAGATGACTCTTTTCTTTTAAAATCTCCAGCAATAATTTTCCCATCTAGCTCAGATATTAGAACCAAATCTTCAGCCTCTAATTCTTTGCCTTTATGTATACTTTCGATTATACGCTCAAGAAAAGTATGGTAGCGACTAGCTCTATCTTTACTTCGATGCCTTTGCACAATAGCCGCTATTAGCTCTTTATTTTCAATCAAAACCTTTTCAAGCTTTTCCCTAACCTCAGTTAACTTTACAAAAAATCTAGAATTATTATTTATTATTTTATAGCTTATTAACGATATAGTGCCCAGAAACATTGGTATGGAGTGTCTACCGGAAGGCCCATAAAAGTATATTGCAGGATGTAAACCTAAACTTCCGCCATCATTGCCAGTAATACGGCCTATAAGTTTTTTAGCTTTTCTAAGGATTTCGATGGTTGAATTGCCATCCTCATCTTGGCTAAAGCTAGCTATAGCAGGTATAGCTTCTTGTTGTCTCCTACTGGATATAAGCAAAAAATCTATTAGAATCTGCGCAGCATTTCTTACTCCTTTAGAACCACCCAAAGGAAGGTCTAAAGTCTTAATTGGCCTTTGAAATTCAGGATTAAAAAGTAATTTATGAAGTTTGAAAGCCTCATCTTCTATAATGTCAGCTTGTTGGCTGTCGAATTTCGACCAATAGCGATGCCCTTTACCAGCTCTTATTATAGCTCTAGCTGCTATAGCTATAGGCTTTTTCCGATTCTTTAAAAGCAACTCTTCTATATCGTCTAAAGGAGTACCTTTCATATTTATATTAAAAAAAGATGTTTCGGCTTTATCAACATCTCCTTTAACCCATTGAACAGGAAGTCCTCTAGTAGTTATAGTAGATAATCGTTGCCTTTGTTCGGATGTAATATTGTCATCATCTTCCAAAAGCCCTTTATAATAACTCCATGAGCCCACCCTTCTATTTATTGTCTTCCTTGCTTGTTCAGCAGCTTTTCTTTGTTCATTAGAAACATTGTGTCCAAAAAGTCTATGTGAAATTGAGCCATCACCATAGTCATCTTCCATCCATGCTTTTATAACGCTTAGCCTGTGGCCGCCATCTATGACAAAAAGATAAGAAGAAGATTTCCACAAAATAACTGAAGGAATAAGATCTCCATTTACGTAACATTCTAATAAGGAGGCGACTTGGTCAGGAGTCCAGTGATTGGTCTCTCTTTGAAAGTCAGGCTTCCTAAGCAAAGCAGCAATAGGGCTACCTGACGAAAGCTCTCTAGCAGGGATTGTATTAAAAGTTTCAAACGATGCTGAATCATTTCCTTCGGAAGCAAAATCTGCTCTTTTGATCATTGCATCTAAATTAACGAGGTTAGACTTTGACGCTACCAATTTCCCCTCCTACCTTTAAGCATTTTAAAAAAAACCTTATAATTAATTCAGAAGATTTTATATTAAATATTAATTATGTCTACTTTTATCACTGACATCTTTCCAGTTATTCCACCGTTCAGGTTGACAATAAAAAGCCCGCCAATTGGCGGGCTTTGTCGTTCAATCAGACGTCTACAACATCACTCCCACTCGATCGTCGCGGGCGGCTTGCTGCTGACGTCATAGGTCACGCGCGACACGCCGCTGATCTCGTTGATGATGCGACCGGAGACCTTCTCCAGCAGCTCATAGGGCAGGTGCGCCCAGCGGGCGGTCATGAAGTCGATGGTTTCGACCGCGCGCAGGGCAATGACCCACTCATAGCGGCGGCCATCCCCCACTACCCCGACGGACTTGACCGGCAGGAACACGGCGAAGGCCTGGCTGGTCTTGTGATACCAGTCCGCGTTGTGCAGCTCTTCGATGAAGATGGCGTCGGCTTCTCGCAGGATATCAGCGTATTCCTTTTTGACTTCACCGAGAATGCGCACGCCCAGGCCCGGCCCGGGGAACGGGTGACGGTAGACCATGTCATACGGCAGGCCGAGTTCGAGACCGAGCTTGCGCACTTCGTCCTTGAACAGTTCGCGCAGCGGTTCGACCAGCTTGAGCTTCATGGTTTCCGGCAGGCCGCCAACGTTGTGGTGCGACTTGATCACATGTGCCTTGCCGGTTTTGCTGGCCGCGGATTCGATCACGTCCGGGTAGATGGTGCCCTGGGCGAGGAAATCGACGCCGTCGATTTTGGCGGCTTCACGGTCGAACACGTCAATGAAGGTGTTGCCGATCAGCTTGCGCTTCTGCTCCGGATCATCGATGCCCTTGAGCCGATCGAGGAACTCGTCTTCGGCATCGACGCGGATGACGCGCACGCCCATGTGCTGGGAGAAGGTGTCCATGACCTGGGCGCCTTCGTCCTTGCGCAGCAGACCGTTGTCGACGAATACGCAGGTGAGCTGATCGCCAATGGCCTTGTGCAACAGCGCGGCGACCACGGAGGAATCCACCCCGCCGGAGAGGCCGAGCAGCACATGACGGTCGCCGACCTGGGCGCGGACACGCTCGGCGAGGTCCTCGATGATCTTGGCCGGGGTCCAGAGGCGTTCACACTGGCAGATGTCCAGCACGAAGCGCTCGAGAATGCGCAGGCCCTGGGTGGTATGGGTCACTTCCGGATGGAACTGCACCGCGTAGAGACGCTTTTCGGCCCAGCTCATGGCGGCGATCGGGCAGCTCGGCGTTGAGGCGGTGATCTCGAAGGCTTCCGGCACCCGGGCGACCTTGTCGCCGTGGCTCATCCAGACATCCAGCAGGGCATCGCCGCGTTCGCCGATGTGGTCCTTGATGCCGCCGAGCAGGTCATCTTCTGCCGAGACACTGATCTGGGCGTAGCCGAACTCGCGCTTGTCGGAGCCTTCGGTGGCGCCCCCCAGCTGGGCGGCCATAGTCTGCATGCCGTAGCAGATACCCAATACCGGCAGACCCATGTCGAACACGCACTCGGGCGCACGCGGAGAGTCCAGTTCGGCCACCGATTCCGGCCCGCCGGAGAGGATGATGCCGTTGGGGTTGTACTCGCGGATCTCTTCTTCGGTGATGTCGAAGGCGCGCACTTCCGAGTAGACCCCGATCTCACGCACGCGGCGGGCGATCAGCTGGGTGTACTGGGAGCCAAAATCAAGAATCAGGATCTTGTGGGCGTGGATATCGGTCATGGTATCTCTCTGGTGCAGCGAGGATATAAATAACAAGCGGGAAGCTTTCGCCTCCCGCTCTTCAAACTGGATGACCCCATAATATCGGGGCACATGCCCTGCCCGCGCCGCGGCGCCAGATTGATGCCATTGATCAGGAACAGGCAGGGCATGGCATCAGCTCCGATAGTTCGGTGCTTCCTTGGTGATCTGCACGTCGTGCACATGCGACTCGGCAAAGCCGGCACCGGTGATGCGGACAAACTGCGGCACGGTGCGCATGGTGAGAATATCGTGCGACCCGGTGTAGCCCATTGACGCGCGCAGACCGCCCATCAGCTGGTGAACAATGGCGCTCATCAGGCCCTTGTAGGGCACGCGGCCTTCGATGCCTTCCGGCACGAGCTTCTCGACGCCTTCGTTCTTGTCCTGGAAGTAGCGGTCCGAGGAGCCCTGGGTCTGCGACATGGCGCCCATCGAGCCCATGCCGCGGTAGGCCTTGTAGGTCCGGCCCTGGTAAAGCTCGATCTCGCCCGGGGCTTCCTCGGTGCCAGCCAGCAGGCCGCCAACCATCACGCAGTGGGCGCCGGCGACGATCGCCTTGGCGATATCACCGGAGAAGCGAATGCCGCCATCGGCGATCAACGGAATATCAAACGGCTCAAGCGCTTCGGCGACGTCTGCGACCGCGGTGATCTGCGGCACGCCAACACCGGCGACAATGCGCGTGGTGCAGATCGAGCCCGGGCCGATACCGACCTTGACCGCATCCGCACCGGCCTCGGCCAGCGCCTTCGCGGCGGCGGCGGTGGCGATGTTGCCGCCGATCACCTGCAGCGCAGGGAAGTGCTCCTTCACCCAGCGAACGCGATCGATGACGCCGGCGCTGTGACCGTGCGCGGTATCGACGACGATGACATCCACGCCGGCCTCATGAAGGGCCTGGATGCGCTCGCTGGTGTCTTCGCCGGTGCCGACGGCCGCGCCGACCAGCAGACGACCATCCTCGTCCTTCGCTGCATTCGGGTAGGTGCGGGATTTTTCGATGTCACGCACGGTGACCAGGCCGCGCAGGCGGAAGTCATCGCTGACGATCAGGATCTTCTCGATGCGGTGTTCCTGAAGCTGACGCTTGATCTCTTCCAGCGGCGTGCCTTCCTTCGCCGTAATCAGCTTTTCGCGCGGGGTCATGATCGCCTCGACGCTGTCGCTGTAGTTGGGCTGGAAGCGCATGTCGCGACCGGTCACGATGCCGACCAGCTCCTCGCCCTTGACGACGGGGAAGCCGGAGTAGCCGTACTCTTCGGCCATGGTGCGCAGATCGGTGAGCTTGGCATCCGGCGAGACGGTGACCGGGTCCTTCACGATCACGCTTTCATGCTTTTTGACCTTGCGCACTTCAGCGGCCTGAGCGGCGATCGACATGCTCTTGTGCACGATACCGATGCCACCTTCCTGCGCCATGGCGATGGCCAGGCGAGCTTCGGTGACGGTATCCATGGCGGAGGAGACGAGCGGGATGTTGAGGACAAGCTTGCGGGTCAGGCGGGATTTCAGAGAGACGTTCTTCGGCAGGACATCGGAATAACCGGGAACAAGTAATACGTCGTCAAACGTAAGCGCTTCTTGAGCTATACGCAGCATAACTGGCGTCCACTGAGCGGGTTGTACAGGCGGCGGGAAATAATTAATCGCACATTTTAACGCCTGCCGCCCGCCCATACAACGGACATCCCGCCGCAGGCGCCCTATCGCCGTCATAACGTCCGGCTTTTTCAAGGCTCGAACCGTTGCCCGGGCGACAGGATCGGCAGACACCGGCGCGAGCGCATGCCAGACTGTTGCCATCCAATGGAACCACCCTGCCCGGAGCTGCCATGGCCCCTTCTTCATCGGGCGACGCCCTGAGCGTTTCCGATCTCAATCGGCGAGCCCGCACCTCGCTTGAGAATACCCTGGGCGAGGTCTGGGTCGAGGGCGAGCTGTCACGCGTGTCTCGTCCATCGTCCGGACACATTTATTTTACCCTCAAGGATGACCGCGCCCAGGTCAGCTGTGCGCTGTTTCGCAATCGCGCCCGATTTGTGGCCGCGCCCATGCACGAAGGCGACAGCGTGCGCGTGCGCGCCAAGGTCTCGATCTTCGAGCCACGCGGGGACTATCAGCTGATCGTGGAGGCCGTGCAGGAAGCCGGTCGCGGCGCTCTGCTGGCCGCGCTGGAGCGGTTGAAGGTAACGCTCGAGGGTGAAGGCGTGTTTGCCAACGCTCGCGAACTGCCCTGCCCGCCCCAGCAGCTTGGCATTATTACCTCCGCCAGCGGGGCGGCCCTTCAGGATGTGCTGGCCGTGCTGCAGGCGCGCTGGCCCATGATCAAGGTGAGTATCCTGCCCGTACCGGTACAGGGCGATCAGGCCGCCGAAGCCATGATCCGCGCACTGGCCGCGGCAGCGCGTGACGGCCGCTTTGATGCCCTGTTGATCACCCGCGGTGGCGGCAGTCTGGAGGACCTGTGGTGTTTCAATGATGAGCGTCTGGCGCGCGCCATTCAGGCCAGTCCGATTCCGGTCATGAGTGCCGTGGGGCACGAGATCGACACGACCCTGGCCGATCTGGCGGCCGACGTGCGCGCCCCCACGCCCTCGGCGGCCGCCGAGCGGCTGGTGCCGGATCGCCGCGATATCCTGGAACGCCTGACCACCCTGACGCAGCGGCTGACCAGCGCCCAGCAGCGTCAGCTTGAACAGCTCGAACAGTGTCTGGATCACGCCGCCTCACGCCTGCGCCATCCCGGTGAGCGCTTGAAAGTGCAGCGTCAACGCCTCGGCGATCTGGAAGCGCGCCTGACCCGCGTCATGCGCTATCGACTGGAGCACGCCCGCCAGCGCCTGACCAGCGACCAGGCCCGACTGCAGCAGGCCTCCCCCCAGCGGACGCTGCGCGATCGCCGTGCACGGCTGGACACCCTTGAACAGCGCCTGAGGGCCGCCCCCGAGCGTCAGCTCAGCGCCCAGCGCCAAAGGCTGGAAGGATTGATGCGTGAGCTCAACGCGGTAAGCCCGCTGGCCGTACTGAGCCGCGGCTACGCGATTCTGGAATCCCCGTCGGGCGTGGTGCGCCGCTCAAGCGACACCACACCCGGGGAAGTGCTCACGGCCCGCCTGGGCGAGGGCCGCTTGAAGGTGGAAGTGAAGCGACGGTTGAAACGCTGAAGGCGGGCGTCTTCGTCGACGCCTGCCTCGTCCCCGACCCGCACTTATTCTGACGTTTCAGACACGCGCCGGGCGCTGCTCCGGATCACTCGGCTGCACCAGATGGATTCGCGTGCCCCCTTCGCCCTCTCCGAGCCCCGGCTTGAGCCGCTGCTCGCCGTCGTAGTGGCCGCCGTTCTGGCGCCGGTAGGCGATCGGCGCGTCGCTGAACAGTCCCGCCAGGCGCTGCTCAAGGTCCGCCGCCACCTGCTGCCAGCCGGCCTCGTCCAGGCGGTCGCTCGAATAGACCGGAAACGGCGGCATGACCGTCAGCCCGGGATAGAACAGCGTGCCGTGATGAATCGGCCACAGAATCTCCTCCAGGCTGCCGTTGACCCCGCGCTCGCTATAGTACGGTGCGCGCCCGCCGATCGGCACCATCAGCATGGCGCGGCGCCCGGCCAGCATGCCTTCGCCGTAGCGGTCGCCCCAGCGCTCGCCGCCATGCTCCCCCACGCCATAGGCGAAGCCAAAGGCAAACACTCGATCGACCCAGCCCTTGAGGATCGCCGGCATGCCGAACCACCACAGCGGAAAGCTGAACAGCACCGCATCGGCCCACAGGAGCTTCTGCTGCTCGGCGGCAATATCCATCGTCTGCGTGTCGGTGGCGTAGGCGTGACGAGACTCGGCGATATAGCGCAGCCGCTCGGCATCACACGTATCGGTGAAATCCTGGCGGTCAGCGAGTGTCTTCCAGCGCAT
The DNA here is from genome assembly GCF_900112585.1 of Kushneria avicenniae. Lineage (GTDB taxonomy): Bacteria > Pseudomonadota > Gammaproteobacteria > Pseudomonadales > Halomonadaceae > Kushneria > Kushneria avicenniae. Next base: position 247,569 of record NZ_FOLY01000004.1, read on the forward strand.
GGCGTAGAGGTCGGAGACCTGCACTTCGTGCCCCCGGGCCTCGAGGGTGGTCACTGCCAGATCCTTCAGCGCACTGGTCAGCGACTGCGGTTCGGGGTGAGCGTGGACGATCAGGATATGAGACATGGTCGGCTCCTTGTGGGTGGTGCCCCGCCAATGGCGGGATCGGCCACGATCCTGACGCTAGTTCTGGTATCTTTGAAATCGGATATTTTATGCTCAGGTATAAAATGAATGGATATCGAGCGGCTGGACTTCAATCTGCTGGTGACCCTGGACACCCTGCTGGCGGAGCGTAACGTCAGCCGCACCGCCCAACGCCTGCACCTGAGCCAGCCGGCGATCTCCACTCGTCTGACCCGGCTGCGTGAGCTGCTGGGTGACCCGCTGCTGCTGCCCGCCCCGCGCGGCATGATCCCGACCCAGCGCGCGCTGGAGCTGCAGGCCCCGCTGCACGCCGCGCTCGAGAACGTGCGCCAGGTGGTGGCCGACACCCGCCCCTTCGACCCGACCACCGCCCGCGGCACGGTGACCCTCGCCGCCAGCGACTATGTGCAGTACGCGGTGCTGCTGCCGCTGGCTTTGGCCCTGACCCGCGAGGCGCCCGGGCTGACGATCGCCTGGCGCACGCTGGACCACGCCACGCTGGCGGCGCAGATGGCCCGTGGTGAAATTGACCTGGCGCTGACGATGCCGGAGATGGCGCCGGAGGCCCTGCGCATGCGAAAGCTCTACCATGAGCACTACGTGGCCATCGCCCGCGCCGGGCATCCCGGGGTGTGCGACCCGCTCGATCTCGACATTTTCTGCACGCTGGAGCACGTCATCGTCTCGCCCCAGGGCGGCGGCTTTCACGGACCGGTGGACGAGGCTCTGGCAGCGATCGGCCGGCGCCGCCGTGTGGCGCTCTCGGCGCCAGGGTTTCTGGTCGTGCCGGAGATCGTGGCGCGCAGTGAGCTGCTCGCCCTGGTGCCCTCGCGAGTCGTCGCCGGGCGAGACGAACAGCTACAGCAGCTGGTGCCACCGCTGATCGTGCCCGGCTTCGACATGGCCCTGCTGTGGCATGAGCGCACCACCACCCACCCGATGCAGCGCTGGCTACGTCAGCGCCTCACAGTGCTGGTTCAGGCAGACTCGGGACAGCCCGCCACGTCGGCTGGGCCAGATGTAGAGACGTAGAAAGTGAGGCGAAAAGAGACGCTGGCACCGAATGTGCTCAGCTTGAAGGCCGCGCGCGCGATCTCAACGCGGTCAGCCGGCTGGCGGTGCCGGACCAGGCAATTCTGGCATCCTCGTCGGGCGTGGTGCGCCGCTCACAGGACACCACGCCCGGCGGCGAGGGTCTGACGGCCGTCCGGGCGACGGCCGTCTGAAGGTGGAAGTGAAGCGGCGGTTGAAGCGCTGCTCCCTCATCTGCCGAGACTCTGGTTACCGATCGGTAATCGGTCACGATATCGACCGGGACACCAGTCCAATAATTACCGATCGGTAATTATCGAGTGGGAAAAGTTTCTTGCTGCTATATTATTACCGAACGGTAATCCGAGGAGGTCTCATGACCAGCAAAGACGTCTCATCGCACCACTGGCCTCGCAGCATTCGCTCCACTGCGGACATAGGCGACGTCATCAGGCAAATGAGGCAACAGCAGAGCCTGCTACAGATGGACCTTGCCGGGCTGGCGGGCACGGGCAATCGCTTCATTGTTGACCTTGAGCGCGGCAAACCGACGCTTCAAATGCAAAAGGTACTCGATGTGCTGGATCTGATGGGCTTGGAGGTCACGATCAGCCCCAGGAGCAAGCCGCAATGAGCTCACGCTGCCTTGATCTTTATGCCCTTGATCAGCAGGTAGGCACGCTGTTCGATGAACATCCCCTGCGCTTTTGCTATTCACGCTCCTGGATCGACAGTCATGGGCGTGAACTGGCGCCCGGTCTTCCCACAGACTGCCAGACTCATCAGGGCGAAAGTGTCGAAAGCTTCTTCGAAAATCTACTCCCTGAGGGGCATCTACGCCAACTGCTGGAGACACAGCGGCAGACAACGACCCTGTTCGGATTGCTTGACGCGGTCGGTGGCGATACGGCCAGCGGTTTCTCGCTGCAACCCGCCGGCCAACCTCCCGAGCCACACCACTATCAAAAAACGACATGGCGAGAGATCGCGGACAACCTTGCAGGCAACAGGGCCGATACTGTCGCCACGGAGATAAAGGATGCACGCCTTTCGCTGGCCGGCGCGCAGTCAAAGTCACTGCTGATGGTCCGGGACGGCACCCCCTGTCTGCCGTTGGGATCGTCACCGTCGAGCCATATCCTGAAACCGGATATCCGCGCCTTTGAAGGCGTATGGGCCTCGGCATTCAACGAGACATTTTGTCAGCGCCTGGCGGCGAAGCTGGACCTGGGTGCGGCGGAGGCGACCTATCAGCCCGACACGCGCGCCAGCCTGATTCTTCGCTACGACCGCGAATGGGATAGCGCTCGCGGTGAACTGCGTCGACTACATCAACTGGATTTTTGCCAGTTGTCCGGCGTCCGCTCGGGCGTCAAGTATGAAAGTGACGGCGGCCCCGATCTCGTGGCCTGTCGCAATCTGATCAGAAAAGCGAACGCTCCTCTTGTCGATCACCAGCGTTTTATCCGCTGGATTTTCTTCAACCTGCTGATCGGCAATCACGATAGCCACGCCAAGAATCTGTCGATTTTATTCACCCGTGACGGCCCTCGACTGGCACCGTTTTATGACCTGATGAGCACCAATCTGTATCCCGGCCTCGCGCGTCGGTTTGCTTTCAAAATCGGCGGGGAAGATCAGCCCGGACACATCGGCAGCGAGCAGCTTGATGCTTGTGCCCGGGCGCTTGACCTGCAACCACGCTATTTCCGTCAACAAGGACTGAATCTTGCCGCCGCCCTGCCCGAAGCATCGAAGGCACTGGGCGAGGAAATGCAAGCGGCCCTGAACCCGGGCCCCGAACAGACATTGCTGGAACGATTGACAAGGCATATTTCGCGTCAGGCCCGCCAAATGCAGGCACGATGGTCAAGGTGACCTCGCGCCATCTGCCTATAAAATCTCGTTACCACACACTTGCATTTCGCCTTCGCCGCGGCTGGCACGCCGGCGCTGAATGTGCTCCAGCTCAAAGGCTTCGTCCACGCGCTCAACGCGCTGGCGGTGTTGGGGCACGGCTACGCGCTCCTGGAATCCCCGTCGAGCATGGTGCGCCGCTCAAGCGACACCACGCCCGGCGAGGTTCTGACGACCCGTCCGGGCGACGGCCGTGTGAAGGTAGAAGTGAAGCGGTGGCTGACGCGTTGATCAGGTCTGATCGGCAGCGTAGACCGGCTTGAAGCTGTTGGGATCAAGCTCGTGGCGGGAAAGCAGCTTGTAGAAGTCGGTGCGGTTGCGCCCGGCAATGCGCGCGGCCTGAGTGACGTTGCCCTCGGTGATCTTGAGCACCTTGACCAGATAGCCATGTTCAAAGCCCGCTCGCGCGGCGTTGAATGACGGCAGCGCGTTGTCCTCGGAGGCCAGTGCCTGAGCCACCAGCGCATGGGCGATGATCGGCGCGCTGGAGAGCGCCACGCACTGCTCGACCACGTTGACAAGCTGGCGTACGTTGCCCGGCCAGGCGTGCGAGGCCAGCAGGTTGATGGCCTCCTTCGAGAACCCCTTGACCGAAGGCTTGTGACGATCGGCGGCCAGCTCCAGGTAGTAACGAGCCAGCAGCGGGATATCCTCGGGGCGCTCGTGCAGCGCCGGCAGGCGCAGGTTGACCACGTTGAGCCGGTAGAAGAGATCCTCGCGGAAGGTGCCTTCATTCATCGCGACATTGAGATCGCGATGGGTGGCCGAGATTACACGGACATCAACATCGACGCTCTGCGTACTGCCCAGCGGGCGGACCTGGCGCTCCTGCAAAACGCGCAGCAGCTTGACCTGCAGCGACAGCGGCATATCGCCGATCTCGTCGAGAAAGAGCGTACCGCCATGGGCGGCCTGAAAGAGCCCTTCATGCGCACTGACCGCGCCGGTAAAGGCACCGCGGGCATGGCCGAACAGCTCGCTTTCCAGAAGCTGCTCGGGCAGCGCGCCGCAGTTGATGGCGATAAAGGGATGTTCGGCACGGGCACTGGCACGGTGCAGGGCGCGAGCCAGCAGCTCCTTGCCGGAGCCGGAAGGCCCGGAGAGCAAGACGCTGACATCGCTGCCGGCGACCTTGCCCGCCTGCTCGAGCACCTGCTCCATCACCGTACTGCGGGTAATGATATCGCGACGCCAGGCCGGATCGGCCTCGTCGCTGGCAGGTGAGGCCTGCATGAGCGCTTCATCCACCAGCGCAAACAGTTCACCACGATCGATCGGCTTGGTCAGAAAGCCGTATACCCCCTGACGGGTGGCATTGACGGCTTCGGGAATGGAGCCGTGAGCGGTCAGGATGATGACCGGCAGGCCCGGATGACGGGACTGGATTTCGCCGAACAGCGCCATGCCGTCCATGCCATCCATGCGCAGATCCGACAGCACCAGATCGGGACGCTGCTGTTCGACCATCGAAAGCGCCTGATCGCCACTTTCAACGGTACTGACCCGGTAGCCACGGCTTTCAAGACGCATGCCCAGAAGCTTTAAAAGGCTCGGGTCATCGTCCACCAATAGCAGATGGGCAGTTTTCACGTATGTCTCCTTGCACCCCCGCCGCGCGAGGAGCGCTCAGGGGCTCTGCCTGGCGTTCATGCTCTCCTCGATCGCGGTCAGGGCGTCCAGTTTCTTTTTCAGCTCGGCGTTTTCCTGCTCCAGCGACTGAATCTGCTGGCGCTGCCGGCTATTACCCTGAGTGCTGCGATTATGCTGAGCATCGAGTCTGGTTTGAAGTCTGGACTGCAGCTCTGCTCGACGCTCAAGATTCCTTTGCCACTGCTGAAGCAGAGGCTGAATGCTTTCGGGCGCCTGGGGCGTGTAACGCTTGAACAGCGCAATGCCTTCCGGCCAGTTCGTGGCGTCCTCCTGGGAGAAGACCACGGCGCGTGCCAGCCCGCCCCGTGGCGTATCGTCATCCATGTATTGAAGCACTTCATCACGCCACTGCTGTGTGCCGGTCTGCGCAGTTCGGCCAAACGCGACCCAGGTCGGCAGCAGACACTCATCATCCACCATGGTGGGAATGCCGCGCGTGATACATCCGTTTTCGGCGGCGCCGGGCACGCGATCGCCCAGCATGGCGCAACCGCCCATCAGCATGGTCGCCAGCAGCGCGCTGCCTGCCATCAGAGTGTGCTTCATTGTCATGTCCTTGCCAGTGCCGGCTTTTTCCTTGCGGCACGGGGTAAAGAGGGAGTGTCCTGTGAAGGCTCTTCCACAATCCAGGGAAGCACCAGCTCAAAACAGACTTCACAGTCGTTGATCGTATCCTCGACCAGACTCAGCGTACCATGCTGGGCACGGGCACTTTCTGCCGCGACCGACAGCCCGATACCGGAGCCCTTGAGCGGCCCCTTGCGCAGCGAGCTGCCCTGATAGAAGGGTTCGAACAGATGATCGCGGTCACGTTCATTGATCGCCTGCCCGCTGTTGGCCACATCAAGGGTCAGGTGATGCTGATCGGCACTGGCCGAAATATAGAGTCGCCCTTCATCGGCACCGTAGGCAATGGCGTTGGAGATCAGATTGTCCAGAATCCGTGCGGTACGGGCGCGATCAGCCTGCCAGTACAGCGGTGCACGACGCTCCTCGACCACCATGCCCTTTTGCTGCAGGGCAAGACGATGTTTCGAGAGCACCTCATGAATGACGCTTGCCACATCAAAGCGTGTCACGTTGAGACGGCGATTCTGCTGCAGCAGATTGTAATCAAGCAACTGCTCGATCAGCGTCTGCAGCTCCTGGCCGCTGTCATCGATCAGCATCACGATCTCGCGCTGACGCTGGCTCATCTCCCCGGCCACGCCATCGGCCAGCAGGCCCGAGCCTTCACGGATACTGGCCAGCGGTGTCTTGAGTTCATGAGACATGTGACGCAGAAACTGCTGCTTTTGTTCCTCGAGTTCCTTGAGCCGTGCCGACAGCCATTCGAGCCGCTCTTCCAGATTGACCAGCTCCAGCGGCCCCTGAATCGGCCGGGCGTCTTCACTGTCGCCGCTGCCGCCGATGCCGAGAATGCGCTGTTCGAGCTGGCGAATCGGGCGGATGATACGCCAGGTGAAAAAGAGGATCAGCATCAGACTGAACGATACCAGCGCCAGCGTGGCCTGCCATAGCCGGGTGGTGACCCGGCCGGCCTGATCGCGGATCTCGTCGATGCGCGCATCGACCTGCCGGCGGGTCGCCTCGGCGAGCGCCTCCGTGGAGGAGGTAAAGCGGCTGAACTCGGACAGCTGAGCGCTCAGGCTCTCCTCTCCGGGCGCAGGCAGGGTTTCCAGCACCGCCAGCTGCTGGCGCAGCGACTGTATCAGGGGGGTGTTGCCCATGAAGGTGGCATGTTCATTGAGCAGGTCGCTGTAGCGCGCGCGACGCTCACCGTAGATTTCAAGCAGGCTCTGGTCATCAAGCACTGCATATTGCCGGGCGCTGCGCTCCATATCCGTTGACAGATTGGTCAACTGACGGGCACGGCGGGTTTCATCCACTGCTTCACGGGCACTGACGTCGGCCAGCTCGGAGAGCTGGGAAAAGCTTTGACCGGCGAGGTGAATCAGCACACCGATCGGCAGCATGACCAGTAAAAAGGCCGTCAATACCTGTTGAAGAAGGGATCTAGGACGCCACCGACGCTTTATTCGAGAAGCCATGAGTTGACAGTCTCCGACAGGCGAACTGTTGAAATAGGGTAATCCAGATCGAAGGAGAGAATAACCGATAATCTCACCGTTCGATAACGTCCGTACACATTTTTCATTCATTCAGTATCATTTGCCCCTGCAGGTAAAAAAAAGAGCCGGCAGAGCCGGCTCTCAACATACGCAGGGAACTAAAGGGTCATTCATGGTATCGCCCCACCCGCCTGACCATGCGGCGCCATACCATTTTGGGCCTGGAGGGGCCCGAAGCCGCGCTATCGAGATTGACATTCAGGCTTTCAATAGCGCCATCGGCTTCTTCATGATCAAGGCCAGCGTTCAACGCTGCCCTCGAAATACTGCTCCGGGATGGCATCCATGCCATGGCAGTTACTGCCGGCTGCCTCCCTGCTGGAGCCCTGGACAGAGCAGCCTGTCACGAATCCCTTCGAAAAAACTCGTCATGAGCGTCTGCTCTGCCATGCCAATCATATAGCCAGCAGCGTGCCACTCCCCCATTAACCCATTAAAAACAATTACCTGAGAGGAATACAGTCATCAGCCGTTTGGTCCCGAGCCATCTTCTGCGCCACGAACGTCGCCAAATGGCGACACCGGATCACCGAAAAATTAGTAAATATCTGTTTTTTATAAATATTTCGATGTCTCCAATGGACGACAATCCACCCGGCTATTGTCTCAAAACCGCGACAGCTGCCGGACTGTCGATCAGACACCGGTCTTCAGCGCGCCAGAGGTCGAGAGGGTCTTGAGCAGTACTCTGGAGTTACGCTGCGGGTTGTAGTGCTGGCGTCGCCGTTCAGGTAGCGCGTCCAGGCCGGCCTGCACGAAGCCACGTTCGAGAAACCAGTGCAGGGTGTGGGTCGTCAGGGCAAAAAGCGCCTCCAGCCCCTGGTCGCGGGCGCGCTGCTCGACGCCTTCGAGCAGTAGATCACCGCGCTCGCCGCCGCGGTAGCTGGTGTGCACCGCCACGCAGGCCAGTTCCGCGCTACGCGCCTCCGGATAGGAATGCAGCGCCGCACAGCCGATGACCATGCCGTCACGCTCGATAACGACATAGTCATCGATCTCCTGCTCCAGCCGCTCGCGGGAGCGCGCCACCAGCATGCCGCGCTCTTCCAGCGGCCGCAGCAGCTCCAGAAGCCCGCCAATGTCGTCAAGACGGGCACCCCTGAGCTGCTCGTAGCGCTCGCGGGTAATCATGGTACCGACCCCGTCACGAGTGAAGAGCTCCGCCAGCAGCGCGTCACGGTCCTGCCAGGAGATCAGATGCGTGCGGCCAACGCCCTGTCGCGCCGCATCGCAGGCAATGTGAACATGCTCGGCAAGCTCGGTATCGTCGTACTCGCGCACCATCGACTGCGCTTCCTTCAGGCTCGGCTGGCGCATGAGACGACCCTGCAGGTTGTGAAGCCCGCGAGCACGCCCCACGATGATCAGCTTGTCGGCCTCGAGTGCAATGGCGGTATGACGGGCAATATCGGCAGCATCCAGATCGAACACCTCGCCGGTACTCGAATAGCCCAGCGGCGGCAGCACGACCAGCGAGCGCTGATCCAGCAACGTGCGAATGGCATCGCGGCGCACGCGGCGTACCTCACCAGCTCGCAGAAAATCCACGCCCTCCCGAATGCCCAGGGGCTTGGCCATGACCAGATTGCCGCTGATGGCATTGATCTCCACGCCGTGCAGTGGCGTGTTGGAAAGCCCGGGCGAGAGGCGCGCCTCAATGGCCAGACGCAGGGTCGAAGCTTCCCGTTCGATCAGCGACATGCAGGCATCGTCTACCACGAAGCGGCCCTGATGACGCTGTGGCGTCAATCCTGCGTCGGTCAGCGCCTCGCGCACCTGAGCGCGAACGCCAAACACCAGCACCAGACGCACGCCCAGCACGTGCAAAAGCGCCAGGTCCTGGATCAGCGGGGCACGACGCTCGGGCGTCAGCCCCTCTCCTTCGATCAGCACCACAAAGGTACGTCCCCGATGGGCATCGATATAGGTCGAGGAGTTTCGAAACCAGTCGGCAAAAGGAAATGAGATGTCCAAGGCGGCTCCAGGGTCAGGCAGGCATCGATGGGGTCTTGCCGGGGCAAGGCTCTCTTATCTTAAAACAGCGAACGCCGGGACGCAGTTCCGGGTGATGGCGCATGAGACCAGATACAGGACCGGACACAGAGCCGGACACGAAAAAGGGTCGCCGTCAGTGACGGCGACCCTTATCCGGCGGGCGTACTCGACGCCTAGCCGAACATGCCCTTGAGCATGAAAAAGAACATGATGGACAGCGCCGCGCCGGCCGGGAGAGTGACCAGCCACGAGATCACGATGGTACCCAGCACGCGCAGGTTCAGGGCGCGCATGCCGCGTGCCAGACCCACGCCCAGTACCGCCCCCACCAGTGTGTGGGTGGTCGAGATCGGCAGTCCCGTGCCCGAGGCGATGACCACGGTCGTGGCGGCGGCAAGCGTTGCGGCAAAGCCGCGCGAGGGCGTCAGCTCGGTGATGCCGGTGCCGACGGTGGCAATGACGCGATGACCATAGGTCAGAAGGCCAAAGACGATGCCGCCGCCGCCAAGGATGAGAATCCACCAGGGCAGCGCCGCGTTACCGCCGATCTGGCCGTGGGTCTGCACAACGCTGACCACGGCCGCCAGCGGCCCCACGGCATTGGCCACGTCGTTGGAGCCGTGAGCAAACGCCATGGCACAGGCGGTAAACATCATCAAAAGCCCGAAGATGCGCTCCACGCCCGTAAAGCTGAAACGGTCGTTCTGGCGCGGCTCGTGGCCGATGCGCCGTTCGAGCAGAATGCCCAGCAGCGTGATGACAGCGCCCACGCCCATGGCCCAGAGCAGCGCATCGGTAAAGGACAGCTCAAGACCGACGTGGCTCAACCCCTTGAGCAGGGTCACCATCGCCACGATAAAACCGACCAGAAACATGTAGCCCGGCACATAGCGCCGCGCCGCCGCCAGCGGATCCTTGTTTTCAAAGATCAGGGTCTGGATCGAGCGGAACAGCAAAAAGGCGAGCACCCCGGCAATGAACGGCGAAGTCACCCAGCTCGACACGATCTGGCCGACGGCACTCCACTGCACTGACGCCGGGCCCAGCCCGGCCACGGCAAAGCCGACAATAGCACCCACGATCGAGTGCGTGGTGGAAACCGGCCAGCCCTTTTTCGAGGCGATCATCAGCCAGATGGCCGCGGACAGCAGCGACGAGAGCATGCCATAGACCAGATACTGGGGCGTCTCATTGAGCAGTGTCGGGTCGATGATGCCGTTGCGAATGGTCGAGGTGACCTCACCGCCGGCAAGCCACGCCCCCAGAAACTCGAAGATGATGGCGATAGCGATCGCCTGGCGGATGGTAATGGCCTTGGAGCCGACCGAGGTACCCATGGCGTTGGCAACGTCGTTGGCACCAACCCCCCAGGCCATGAAAAAGCCGAAAACGCAGGCAAGAAGAATAAAGAGCTCGCCATGCTGTGCGATGATGGTCATAGGAAAGTATCGTTATTCGAACGTCAACCCGACGGTGACGAGCACCTATCGGGCCAGGAGGATTTGCAGGCGGCTGCCCACGCGTTCAGAGCGGTCGGACACCTCGCCGATCCAGTCGATGATCTTGTAGAGAAACATGACATCGACCGGCGGGAGGTCCTTTTCCAGCTCAAAAAGGCGGCGCCGGATCATGACCTGCTGATCGTCGGCCTGATGTTCGAGCTCGTGAAGCTTGCGGATCTGATCGCCCAGAAGATCGGAGACGTTGCGGCCAAAGCCCGACTCGAGCAGATCGTCCAGCTCGGCCAGCGCCTGGCGCGCCTGATGTACCGTGGCCACCGCAATGCGCATGTACTCCTGGAAGATATCCTCCATGGCTTCGGGCACGCGCATGCGACGCCCGAGCATGATGCCGGCGATATCCTTGACCTTGTTGGCTATCTTGTCCTGTACACTGATCAGCTCGAGCAGATCGGAGCGGGACACCGGCAGGAAGATGCTGTTGGGCAGATTCATGCGGATATGGGTTTTCAGCTCATCGGCGTCGTGCTCGCCTGCGCTGATGCGATTGCGAATCTCGCCGGCACGATCCCAGTCCTGCTCAAGGGTTGCCTGAAAGAACTGCGGCAACAGGTCGGCACACTCGACGGTCTTGTCGATGTGCTCAAGCAGTGGCTGGAACGGCGACCGGCCGAACAGTGCTGAAAAGGGATTGGATGACACCATGATGATTTCACTGCAATGAAAAATGGCGTGACCAGTATATTTACATGACCTCCCTGCGTCATGGAAATTTAATGTTTGGCCCCGGATAAAGCGAATCAACACATGACTGCGAGCACGCACGACGACGCCTGCGTCAATAACTCTCCCCGGACACCGCAGGAAATCGAACTCAAGCTGGCGCTGGGTCGCGACAGTGTCGACGCTCTGAAGCACCACCCGCTGCTTGAAAAGACGCCCCCGGAAGTGCATCGGCTGGCCAATGTCTATTACGACACGCCGGAGCTTGCCCTCGAGGCGCACCGGGTCGCGCTACGCCTGCGCGGTGATGGCACGCGGTTTGTTCAGACGGTCAAGACGGCCGGCAGCGGCCAGGGTGGGCTGCACACCCGCGGTGAATGGGAAACAGCACGCGAAGAAGAGCGTCTGGACACGGACTGGCTCGCATCGCTGGAGGTGCCGCCCTTTGACGACAGTGACACCCTGAAGGCGCTGCAGGGCGTCTATCGCACGGATTTCGAGCGCACCCAGTGGCTTGTGGAACACAACGGCAGTCGCATCGAGCTGGCGCTGGATATCGGCGAGATTGTCGTTGGCGAACGCCGCGTCGATATTCACGAAATCGAGCTCGAGCTCAAGGATGGGCAGGAGGACGCGCTCTGGTCGCTGGCCGATCAGCTGGCGCTGCACTGCGCCCTGCGACCGGCCAATGCCAGCAAGGCGGCACGCGCCGCGTCGCTGCGCGAGCAGCATTGGGCATTACCTGCCTGCGCACTGGGCAGACCGGATCAGTGCCTTGAGCGCGCGATTCTGGCGCTTGATGCCTGGCAGGACAGTCAGCAGCAGGCGTTCTTGTACGCCTCACGTCAGGCGCTGCTCAACCTGACGCGTCATGACGACCCCGGCGTTTCGACCCTGGCCGGGCGGCTTGGCGACGCGCTGTCACGTCCGGACTGGCTTGACTGCCGCTTCGGACAGCAGTGGCTGCTCCTGATGCAGCACCTTTATCGTCAATAACCGGTCGCGATATCAATGTGATACCGCCCCGGCAGCCCGCGGCGGCGGCAAGATCGGCGACAGCGTGGCGCCCAGGCGATCAAGCACATCCAGAAAAGGCATGGGCCGGGCATAGATAAAGCCCTGGATCTGCTCGGCCCCCATGTCACATACCGTTTTGAGAGTGGCGCTCTCCTCCACGCCCTCGACCACCACGCGAAACTCCAGACGCCGACACAGATCGATCATCGAGGTCATGACATGGCGCTTGCGCGGCTCGCGCTCCAGATCCATCACGAAGCGGCGATCGATCTTGATGCAGTCCAGCGGCAGCTCGCAGAGCTGTGACAGTGACGAATACCCGCTGCCAAAGTCGTCCAGAGCAATGGAAATGCCGTGCTCGCGCAGCCGCACCAGATTTCTCAGTGCGATGGCCGGCTCGGCCAGTATGGCCGACTCGGTAATTTCCAGATTGACCCGGCGAGGATCGGCACCGTGCCGGTGAATCAGCGCCATCATCTCATCGACCAGCATGACATCCTTGAGCTGATGGCGGGACAGATTGATGTTGATCACGAAATCCCGCCCGAAGCGGTGGGTGAAGGCCGGATCCACCAGAATCTGCAGGGCCTTGTCAATCAATCGCTGACTGAGCTGATGGATCAGTCCGGTCGACTCGGCCGCCTCGATAAAGGCCCCCGGCATGGCGATATCGTCGCCATCCTTGAGACGCATCAATGCTTCAAAGGCAGTGACCCGGCCACCCTCTCGGACGCTGACGATGGGCTGAAGAAAACAGAGCACGCCATCGCTGGCCAGCGCCGACCGGATCAGCTGCTCACCGTGGCTGGCCCGACTGGCACGCGCGCCCAGATCGTCACTGTAGTAATGGATGCCCCCGACGCCGGCGCTGGAGGCGTTATTGATGGTCAGACGCGCCTGCTTTCTGAGAATGTCCACTCCGGCATTGCTGCCGGCGTCAAAGGGCACCACGCCCACGACATAGGACAGCCAGATGCGACCCACCGGCGTTTCCATCGGTGTGGCCAGCATTCGCTGAAGCGGCTCGAGAAAACGCGCCAGCGCTGCTTTCTCCTCAAAGGGGGTTACCAGCGCATAGCTGAAGCCGGGCAGCGCAATCAGACTGCCCTCCGGCAGTAGATCCGCCAGCAGATCGGCAATGCGCGCTTCCAGCTCACGGGTGTTGTTGAAATGCTCGGACTCGCTCAACAGCGTGGCGTTGACCATGGTGATCTTGATCAGGGCATGAGGCGTCCCTGGCACGTTATCCAGAGCGTCCTCCAGTTGCTGATCGAGCAGATCGGAATTGCCAAGGCCAGTGACCGGGTCGCGGTAGCGTTCGTGGGTAATATCGCTGAGCACGCCGGTCAGCCCGGGCGTACCTTCGGGGCCGGCGCCCACGGTGCGCAGCCGAACGAAGCGCCACTGCCCCCGGCCATCACGCAGACGGCACTCGATACGCGATACACCGGGCGCTGCGGCGCCCTGATGACACAGTGAATGAACCCGATCACGGTCATCGGGATGCAGCTTTTCACACCACTGCGCCAGGGAGGACTCGGCCTCGTCGTGATAGAGCGTCTGCCAGCGCGGGGAGAGCGTCAGGGCATCATTGCGGGGCTGCCAGTGCCAGATCACGTCGTGATCACACAGCAGCATGCGCTCGTATTGCGACAGCGGAATGTCCTGCGCCGGCTCGTCAGGGGGCGCTGTCTGAAGCATGGCCAGCAGAGCGTTGCAGCACGCTGATAGATGCGCAAGCTTCTGCTCGTCAAGCGGCGTCGCCTCGGCCACCAGCTCGTCGGCCAGATGGCGAATATCATGACATAGTGTCTGCACCGAATGACGCATGGCGCACTCCGTAAACGTTGTTCTCTACTGATCATCAAACCTGACGATCCCCCTGCCTCCGTCATGACGGGGCGGAGCATGCCGGGCAAACGCCATCTACCCTGTTGCTGTCTTTAACGGCGGGGGCTGTGTTTGCTGAAGCGTCATGGCATGATTTTTCGACGCATGACCCTGGAGATGGACGTCATTTTTTCTCAAGGAATTTCGGAGCCCCGGTGAGCAGTGAATCCCACAAAAAACATTTAACGCTTCGAGATCGTATCTTTCAGATCATTTTCGAATCGGATACGCCGGCCGCCAAGAGCTTTGATATTGCCCTGATCATCATGATCGTGGTGAGCGTCATCATTATCATGCTCGACAGCGTCGCCAGCCTGAAAGCCCGCTATGGCGAAATATTCCTGATTGCCGAGTGGACTTTTACAGGCATCTTTACCATCGAGTATCTGCTGCGCCTTTACTGTCTCGACCGGCCGTTGCGCTATGCCCGCAGCACCTACGGCATCATCGATCTGCTCAGTATCCTGCCCTCCTGGCTCAGCCTTCTGATCCCGGGCTCTCAGGCGATGCTGGTTGTCAGGGTGCTGCGTGTCATGCGCCTTTTCCGGGTGCTGCGCCTGATGGAATTTGTCGGCGAGGGGCATCTGCTGCTTGAGGCGCTGGATCGAAGCCGTCAGAAAATATTGATGTTCTTGATGACGGTCATCTCTCTGGTGATCGTTTTCGGGTCGCTGGTGTATCTGATCGAGCCGGTGGAAGCCGGCTTTACCAGCATTCCTCGCGCCGTCTACTGGGCCGTGGTGACCCTGACCACGGTGGGCTATGGCGATATCGCACCGATCACGCCGCTGGGGCAGTTCATCTCGGCGCTGATGATGATTCTGGGCTACTCGATTCTGGCGGTGCCCACCGGCGTTTTCTCCGCCGAGGTGATGCGCTCGATACGGCGCAATCATTACTCCGACGAGGCCTGCCCGGGCTGTGGCCACGAAGGCCACGAGCGCGATGCCCATTACTGTCGACTCTGCGGCAGCTGGCTCGATGAAGAAGCCGAGGACCCCAGGCGCAAGGAGATCGATGATGAAATCGAGGAGCTGCAGCAGGACCGCGAAGCGCTCGAAGAAAAGATGAAGCTGCTGGAGCAGGAGCGCGACGGCACCGCGGCCTCCCATGATGGCTGTGATGAGACGGATCAACGCAAGGCCCCGGATGACAACGATGACCCAAACAAGCGCGATGACCCGGATTCAAATCACCTTCCGCCGGATCAGCGATAGCCCTGGCCGCATTGTGATCAAAAAAAACCTGCAGGATGACCTGCAGGTTTTTTTGATTCACCCGATCAATGGGCAGAGCATGCATCAGCCAAAGGCGCTGGTGTCGCCACGCCCCTGACGCAGCACTTCCGGCGGCAGCGTTCGCATGTCAAGCACTGTGGTCGGTTCCATGGGGCAGGCGCCGCCGTCAATGATGGCATCCAGCTGTGCGCCGAAGCGGTCGCGAATCTCTTCGGCGTCCGTCATCGGTAGCGTGTCATCGGGCGCGATGAGGGTCACGCTCATCAATGGCGCGCCAGCTGTCTCAAGGATATCGCGGGTAATGCGATGATCCGGCACGCGAATGCCAATGGTGCGTCGTTTGGGGTGCAGCAACAGCCGTGGCACTTCGCTGGTCGCGTCGAGAATGAAGGTATAGGCCCCCGGCGTATGCGCCTTGAGTACCCGGAAGACCGCGCTGTCCATGCGGGCATAGGTGCCGATCGCGTTGAGATCGGGAAACATCAGAGTGAAGTTGTGCTTGTCATCAAGATTGCGCAGCCGCTTGATCCGCTCCACGCCCTTCTTGTTGCCCGGCAGACAGCCCAGCGCATAGCCGGAGTCGGTGGGATAGGCAATGACCCCATCGCGCTCGAGAATCTCGCGCGTCTGCGTCAGAAGACGCTTTTGCGGGGTTTCCGGATGCAGGGAAAAGAACTGGCTCATGGAATATCTCCTGACTCTGACAAGAAGTGGCGCTCACGGCCCTTCGAAGGCGGGTTTCAGCCGCGGATGCTGCCAGATGGGCACCAGCTGACTGCGTGGCACGCGGCTCAGGGTGCCCGGGGCAAGCGCCCCGCCCTGATAATGAAAGTCACTGCCCAGCGAGGCATAAAGCCCTCTTTTGACCAGCATCGAGGCCAGATCACGGCTGCGATCATCGTTCTGGTAGCCGCTGATCAGCTCGGCGCCCTCTCCGCCCAGGGCGGCAAACTCATCCAGCAAAAGGCCCAGCCTGCGCCGGGTCAGCCTGTAGCGCAGCGGATGCGCCACAACCGCCACGGCGCCTGCCTGGCGAGTGCTTTCAAGCGTCTCTTCCAGTGTGGGCCAGTGCACCTTCACATCGCCAGTCTTTCCCGCGCCGAGATAGCGTTTGAAGGCACGCGCCATGTCCGGCACCAGCCCGGCCTCGACCAGTGCCCGGGCAAAGTCGGGCCGCCCCAGCAGTCGGCTGCCCGGGTTCTGCTCCCGCGCCCGCTCGAGCGCATTGTCCAGCCCGGCCTTCTCGAGCCGCGCCGCAATTTCCAGCGCCCGATCATGACGGGCGCGGGACAGACGCTCGAGCAGCGCAGTCATGGCAGCGTCGGGGCTGCCGTGCCACAGCGCCACCACATGAATACCCACGCCCTGCCAGCGGGTGGAGAGCTCAACGCCCGGCACCAGCGTCATCCCCAGCGCCCGGGCCTCGTGTGCTGCCGCCTCGACACCATCGATGGTATCGTGATCGGTCAGCGCCGCGCAGGACAGGCCGCGCTGATGACACAGCTGCATGAGGGCCTGTGGCGACAGCCGGCCATCGGAGGCCGTGGAGTGTAGATGAAGATCAATATGGCCGGCCTGTTCCAGCGTCATGCCGGGATCAAAGAATGACGCTGCGGGGTCAGAAGGTGACGATGTAGTATCCTGCTCGCTCATTGGCCTCTCGGTGGCAGCAAACTCGGCGTGGCCGCCCGAAAACAGGGGGCGACCTCAGGTGCGGGCCATGTTGCGCCGGGTGCTGCGAAGAATCAATGAACACGCGTATTTCGCAGGGTCCTGCCCGCTGGCATTTTTTCAGGAGTGTTGTGTATGAAAATGCTGATCGACTTTCTGCCGATCGCCATCTTCGTTCTGGTCTATCAGCTGACCAAGGATATCGTGCTGGCCACGGCCGTACTGATTCCGGCCACCATTGCACAGGTGCTTTTTACCTGGTGGCGCTGGCGAAAGGTCGAAAAGATGCATCTGGTCACGCTGGCGCTGGTCGTGCTGCTGGGCGGGGCCACCGTGATTCTGGGCGACGGCGAGTTCATCAAGTGGAAGCCGACCGTGGTCAACTGGCTGTTTGCCGTGGCCTTTCTGCTCTCGCCGCTGCTTGGCGGCAAGTCGCTGATCGAGCGGATGATGGAGAAGAACATGACCCTGCCCTCGCCGGTCTGGACCCGTCTGAATCTGGCCTGGGTGGTCTTCTTTCTGGCCATGGGCGCGGTCAACATCGTGGTGTTCACCCATTTCAGCGAGGAAGTCTGGGTCAACTTCAAGCTCTTTGGCATGATGGGGCTGACGATCCTGTTCATTCTCGTTCAGGGCGTCTATCTGGCGCGTCACCTGCCACGTGACGAGAACACCATTCAGGGCACCGGCTCTCGCAAAGAGGAGAAGTAACATGCTGTACGCCATCATCGGAGAAGATGTGGATGAAAGCCTCAAGGCGCGCCAGAGCGTGCGCCCCGAGCACCTGGCGCGTATCGAGGTCCTGCGCGACGAGGGCCGCCTGGTGCTGGCCGGCCCGTTTCCGGCGGTGGATGGGTCGGACCCGGGCGATGCCGGCTTCAGCGGCAGCCTGATCGTGGCCGAGTTCGACTCTCTGGAACAGGCACGCGCCTGGGCCGATGACGATCCCTACGTGGCCGCAGGCGTTTATTCACAGGTCAGCGTTCGGCCGTTTAAAAAGGTTCTGCCCTGACCAGCAAGGAGCCCGCTTCTGCGGGGATCGAACAGGGTTATCCACAGCATTTTTGTTATGCACACTCCGGGTGGATAAGGCTGTGACAACATTGTGCGATCCCCGCGAACACATTGCGCCAGCCGCGATGGTGACAGGCCTGCCCGAAATCGTTTAAAAATTGATCACCTCTCACGTCTCTCCGGTATTCTCTCTTGTCCTCCAATTCCATTGCGGCGCCTTTCGCCCTCTCCCCGGCACGGCTTCACTGGCGCGACGACAACGCCCCTGAAGCCATCGACTACGGCGATGTCTATTTCTCGCGCGAGAACGGCCGCCGCGAAACCGAGCATGTGTTTCTCGCCGGCAATCAGCTTGCAGAGCGCTGGACCGACTGGCATCACCCTCGCCCCTTTGTCATCGGCGAGACCGGCTTCGGCAGCGGGCTCAACGTGCTGTGCGCCGCGCATGACTTTCTGATTCAGGCGCCCGATCACGCCCGCCTTCACGTCGTCTCTACCGAACAGCATCCGTTTACCCGCGAGGATCTGACGCGGGCACTCGGCCATCATGAGGACTTCACCGATCTGGTTGGCGCCCTGATCGAACAGTGGCCGCCGGCCCTGCGCGGCATTCACCGCCTCGCACTGCATGAGCGCGTGACGCTGGATCTGCATTTCGGCGATGCGGCCGACAGCCTCGAGGCACTGGAAGGCCGGGTGGATGCCTGGTTTCTGGACGGTTTTGCCCCGTCCAGAAACCCGGACATGTGGTCGGAAAGGCTCTTCGCCGCGCTCGCCGGTGCCAGTCGCGAGGGCACAACGCTGGCCACCTTCACCTGTGCCGGGATCGTCAAGCGCGGGCTGCGCCAGGCCGGTTTCGAGATTCAAAAGCTGCCCGGGTTTGGCCGCAAGCGCGAGATGCTCGGCGGGCACATGCCCGCACTACCGCCGGAAACCGAGCGTCGTCAGACGCGCCGCCGGCTGACGCCCTGGCATATTGATGCCTGCCCGCGCCCGGCACGGCACGATGAGCACATTGCCGTGATCGGGGCCGGCATTGCCGGCACCAGCGTCGCTCACGCGCTGGCGCGGCGCGGTCGGCGCGTGACGCTGATCGATCCGGCTCCGCCCGGCAGCGGCGCTTCAGGCAACCGTCAGGGGGCGCTCTACATTCGCCCTGCCGCCGAGGTCAACGACCAGAGCCGTTTCTATCTGGCGGCGCTACAGCATACGCAGCGCTTTTTGAGCCGGCTCGACCCGGAAGGTAATCTCTGGCATCCGACCGGCGTGCTGCAGCTGGCCACCAGCGATCGCGAGGCCGAGCGCCAGCGTCGCTGTCTCGAGCACTGGCAGTTGCCTGACGACGTGGCGCGCGGTGTCGACCGTGAAGAGGCTCAGGCACTGGCCGGCCAGGTGCTGGCCGACAGCGTCCGTCACGGCCTCTACTATCCCGGGGCCGGCTGGGTAAGCCCGGACCGACTCTGTCAGCGGCTGGCCGAAACGCTCGGCATTACACAGCGCCGGGCCACACTCGAGTCGATGGCATCGAGCGAGACGGGTCAGCGCCTGACGCTGGATGACGGTACCTGCCTGGAGGCAGACCACGTCGTGCTGGCCTGTGCCAACGGGGTCGAGGCGCTGTCGGTGTCCTGTCATCTCGGGCTTCAGGCGGTGCGGGGTCAGGTCAGCCATTATCCGCTTGATGAGACCGCGAACGCCCTGTCGCCGAACTGCGTCGTCTGCGCCGGGGGCTATGCCCCGCCGGCGTGGGACGGCATCCAGAGCATCGGAGCGTCGTTTACCCCCAACGATCGCGATCCGGCGCTGCGCGCCGAGGATGACGCCTTTAATCTGATCGAGCTTTCCCGCACTCTGCCGGCGCTGGCGAAGGCCCTTGAGACAGCGCCACCGCTGACCTCGCGCAGCGGCATTCGCTGCGCCAGCCCCGACAAGTCGCCCTATGGCGGCGGCCTGCCGCAGGCCGCGCACTGGCAGCAGGTCTATGCCCCCATGGGGTTTGATGCCACCCGCGTGCCGGACGCACCGGGGCGCTATCAGCCGGGGGTATGGGCCTCACTGGCGCACGGCTCGCGCGGGCTGGTCAGCGCGCCGCTGATCGCCGAACTGCTGGCTTCGCGCATCTGCGAAGAGCCCCTGCCGCTGCCCGATACCCTGGTGGATCATCTCAACCCGGGACGGCGCCTGATTCGTGCCATCATTCGTCGCGAGACGCTGGAGTGCCCTACTGATTGACGATGCGCTCCAGCGCTTCCCGGTCGAGACAGCGATAGGAAAAGGAGGGCCGACCGACCTGGCCGTAGGTGAAGGACTCGGTGAGAAGGCCCAGGGTGGCCAGATACTTGAGATACTTTCGGATCGAGACCCGCGACATGCCGGCCATTTCAGCCAGCCCCTCAGTGGAAAATTCATCCTGCGCCAGTGCCAGAATCGCCTCGCAGACCTGTGCAAGACTGTGGGCGGTCAGCCCCTTGGGCAGCCCGCCGAGGCGTCTGGGGGCACTGCTGTCGGCGCGAAACAGCGTATCCAGCGTCTGCTGATCTACCTGATCACTGAGCACATCGAGCGCTTCGCGACGCTGTCGACAGGCGTCGAGTGCTTCGCGAAAGCGCTTGAACTCGAAGGGCTTGACCAGAAAGTCGTTCACACCCAGTCGCCGTGCCTCACGTACAGTGTCGCTCTCTGAAGCCGCGGTAATCAGGATAATGTCGGTATCAATATCGCGCTCGCGCAGCCAGCCGGCAACCTCGAGGCCGCTGCGCTTGCCCAGGTAGACATCCAGCAAAACCACATCGACACTCTCGCGCTCCAGCACCACCAGCGCGGTGGTGACGTCGCTGCAGCGCGCCACCAGCTCCATGTCGCCGATCCGGTTGAGATAATCGACATTGAGCTTCATGACCATCGGGTCATCTTCCACGATCAGCACTCTCATGGCGCTGTGCTCATATTCGCACTGTCATACATCGGCATTCCCATACATCGGTACTCTCAAGCATCACTGCTCTCAAATATTACTGCTCTTGAATATCACTGCGCTCAAACATCACTGCACTCAAACACCACCACGCTCACACACCAGCGCTTTCATGATCGGTAACCTCACATATTGGCACGATCATATCTCGGCGCGACTGGTCTCACCGCGCTTCTGATTGATGACCTGTGCACCTGAAATACGTTGAAGCGTTGCGGCGTCACGCCATGTTCATTTTCGCCACGCTCACTCATCAGGAGACTGCCCGACAGTGGCGTTATCGTGCCCGCGAGTATTCGCGGGTCGATAGGGATAGCTGATCTCGATCAGCGTGCCCTGCCCGGGCGAGGAGTAAAGCGACAGAGTACCTTCCACGGCGTCTATCTGCTCCCGGACCAGATAGAGTCCCAG
Organism: Kushneria avicenniae; assembly: GCF_900112585.1. GTDB lineage: Bacteria > Pseudomonadota > Gammaproteobacteria > Pseudomonadales > Halomonadaceae > Kushneria > Kushneria avicenniae. The sequence goes on from NZ_FOLY01000004.1 coordinate 268,840, forward strand.
TCCGCGCTGCTCGCCCTTGCTGGAGATGCCGTGTTCGAAGATGTGGTCCTGACGATCGGGCTCGATACCGGTGCCGTTGTCCTGAATCTGCAGCGACAGCATGCGGGACTCCAGCGCCATGTGAATCGCCACGTGAGGATCATCGCGCCCATCGAGTGCCTCAAAGGCGTTCTCCAGCAGATTGCCGATGATACTGACCAGCGCGTGCACCGTGGCGCCGTCGCAGGCGGCGGGAATGGCGGTCTCGGCCTCGATGCTCAGCGTAATGCCCTTTTCGCGGGCCTCGCTCTGCTTGCCGATCAGAAAGCCCGCCAGCACCGGCTCACGCACGCGCTCGACGATCGACGCCGATACCGCGTGACGATAGTCGACCAGCTCGCGCAGATACCGGCGCAGCGCCGGCAGGTCCTCGAGCTGGGCCAGCCCCAGAATGACATGCAGCTTGTTCTTGAACTCATGCGTGGTGGCCCGCAGGGCTTCGGCGTAGCGCCTCACGCCGGTCAGTTCCTCTGCCAGCGCCTGCATCTCGCGACTGTCACGAAAGGTCACGACCGCCCCAACCAGCTGGCCATCGGCCATCATCGGCTGATAGTTGCCCAGAAAGGCGCGCCCGCCCACCTGCATGCGACGGTTGATCATCGCTCGATCCCCCAGTGCCTGCCCGGCACTGCCACCGCCGGGCAGCAGAACCTCGAGACGCTTGCCCGGCACAATATCGTGCGCTTCAGGATCACCCAGCAGCAGCCGGGCCGCGGGATTGATCAGCGTCACCCTGGCGCCGGCGTCCACGGCGATCACGCCCTCGTGAATGGCGTCAAGCGTCACCCGCCGCTCGGCGACAAGGCGTGCGATATCATCCGGCTCCATCCCCATCAGGCGTCGGCGAATGGTGCGCGCCAGCCATGCCGATCCCAGGCCGCCGATCAGCAGAATGGCCAGAAAGAGAAACAGCAGACGCTTGAGGGACGCCGCTCGCAGCGGCGCCAGATGCGACAGCGTTACCCCCACCGATACGGCACCGATGATGTGGCCCTTACTGTCACGCACCGGCGCAAACCCGCGAATGCTGGTGCCCAGCGTGCCCAGCGCCAGCGACGCATAACGCTTGCCTTCCAGCGCCGGGCCTTCATCGCCGCCGCGAAAGTGATGGCCGATCCACTGCCGGTTGGGGTGGGTCAGCCGAATGCTCTGCGGGTTAATGATGACGATGAAGTTGACATTGAGCAGCGCACGTAGCGACTCCATGCGCTGCTCGATGTCCGAGTCCGGCATGGGAGGCACGTTTTGCTCGAGCGCCTCGATCACCTCACGGCTGTTGGCAAGCGTGGTGGCGACATTGACCACGCGATCCTGCTGGACGCGGGTAATCCCGCGCCACAGTTGATCGCCGAAAACAGCATAGGCCACGATCAACGAGGCCATGATGGTGATAAAGGCCAGCAGGGCCGCCAGAGTATTCAAACGTACCGGCGATTTACGCGGCCAGGGATGTTCATTCACGTGGCGGGTATGTCCTGTCGTGGTCGCGGCCAGTGCAGATTCGATCCTTGCCTTCCTATTGTGCCAGAATCCGAGGCGGTCTCGTGATGGCGTTGCGCTGCCGGCCTGCTCCAGAGGAAGAATTCAACCTTGGTGTTATTTACAGGGCACCACATCCAGGAAGGACCCAGAGTTTTGTTTTCATTAGTTACAAAAACGTTTCTTTAATTCATAAAACTTGGTCAGAGCCGGCGTCTCCGTAATCCTCGCGTCAGCCCGTCAGAGGCCTGTATCCACCATCGTGGTGCTGTCCTGACGCAGGGTGTTTACCATCCCATCCGTTTTTTTGATCCAAAGACAACAGGTCATTGCCATGTCACAGCCTGACACTGCGAGGGCAAGCACTCCCGCCTCCGCCGGAACATCCCCTGGTTCCTGGCGTATTTTCGGCCTATCCCTGCCAATGTTTGCCATCGTGCTGGCCATACTGGTCGCTGCCATGATGCTGGACGCCCTGCCTGCCGGCATGATCGGCGCTCTGGCCACCATGATGGTGCTGGGGGAGCTGATGGGCTTCATCGGCGATCGTCTGCCCATTGTGAAAAGCTATCTGGGCGGTGGCGCCATTCTGGCCATTTTCGGCGCCGCCACCCTGGTCTATCTGCAATGGCTGCCCGAAAGCGTCAGCGACAACGTGACCGATTTCATGAAGGGCGGCGGCTTTCTCAATTTCTACATTGCCGCTCTGATTACCGGCAGCATTCTGGGCATGGACTCGAAGGTGCTGGTCAAGGTCGGCACGCGTTTTGCCCTGCCGCTGCTGTGTTCGGTGCTCTTTGCCGCGCTTTTCGCGATGGGCGTTGGCCTGCTGCTGGGCTTCTCGCCGCAGGACGCCGTGGTCGTGATTACCCTGCCCATCATGGGCGGCGGCATGGGCGCCGGCGCCGTACCGCTGAGCCAGATCTATGAGCAGCTGCTGGGCCAGCCGGCAAGCTACTACATCTCGATTCTGGTGCCGGCGCTGGCGCTGGGCAATGTCTTTGCCATCATCATTGCCGGACTGCTCAACGGTCTGGGCAAGCGCGCTCCGTCGCTGACCGGCAACGGTCAGATGATGCCGGGCGTCGAGATCAGCGACAGCGAGACCACCCCGGAGCTTGGCAAGCTGGGCGTCGGTATCGTGGCGGCGCTGAGCTTCTATGTCGCCGGCGAGATTCTGGGCACGCTTATTCCGCTGCATCCCTACGCGCTGATGATCATTCTGGTCGCGCTGGTCAAGATCAGCGGCCTGATGCCGGAAAACGTCAGCGACGCCGCGGCGCAGTGGTTCCGCTTCGTGGCCCGCAACTGGACCTTTGCCCTGCTGTTCGGCATCGGCATTGCCTACACCGACCTGGGCCAGGTCATTGACGCCATCTCCATCACCTACGTGCTGATCGTGTTTGCCGTGGTCGCCGGCGCCGCCTTCGGCGCCGGGCTGGTGGGCCGTCTGGTAGGCTTCTACCCGATCGAGTCTGCCATTACGGCCGGACTGTGCATGGCCAACATGGGCGGTACCGGTGATGTCGCGGTGCTGTCGGCGGCCAACCGCATGCAGCTGATGCCCTTTGCCCAGATCTCTTCACGCCTGGGCGGCGCGCTGATTCTGCTGCTCTCGAGCCTGCTGGTGCCGCTGCTGTTCGCCTGATCGACAATGGCCCTGCGCGCAGGGCCATGTTCGGCCATAAAAACGCCGCTCCCGAAAGAGCGGCGTTTTTTTATCGAAGAGGCGTCACCGGATGGCTACCACTCGCCCTCTTCTTCATCGTCGGCCACCTGACGGCCGAAGGCGCGCCACTGCTCCAGCGTCATGACCTCGGTCAGCTCGGTCTGCAGGTCATGCACGATCAGAAGCTCTCCGCGCTCGAGCTGGCCACGCACCTGATCGATCCAGCCGCGCTCGCCCGTACCGGTATCGGTCGTATCATAGCCCTGGCGGGTGACAAACTCCGCCAGCAGTCGCTCCAGCGTATCTGCCGGCAGCATGCGCGAGGGCACCTCCACGAATCGTTCACTGCTCATGAGTCGCTCTCCGATGACGTTGTCGATGGCGTCGTGTTTTCGTGCTGGCGCAGCAGGGTCAGCAGGGCCTGCTCCTCCATGACCGCCACGCCCAGTTGCCGGGCCTTTTCCAGCTTGCTGCCGGCAGCATCGCCGGCCACGACCGCGTGCGTTTTCTTCGACACACTGCCGCTGACCTTCGCCCCCAGCGCCACCAGCCGCGCCTTCGCCTCATCGCGGGTGAGCGTGTCCAGCGTGCCGGTCAGCACCCAGGTCTGACCGGTCAGCGGCTGCTCGCGCTCGCCGATTTCGACTTCCTCCCAGTCCACCCCGACGCGAATCAGATCCTCGATCGTCTCTCGGTTGTGCGCCTCGGCAAAGAAGCTGTGAATGTGGCCGGCCACGATCGGGCCGATATCGGCCACCGCCTCCAGCGCCTCGTGTGATGCATCCATGACCCGCTGCAGCTCGCCAAAGTGCAGCACCAGCGCATTGGCCGTCGCCTCGCCGACTTCGGTGATGCCGAGCGCGTAGATAAAGCGCGCCAGCGTGGTGTGGCGCGAGCGCGCCAGCGACGCGACCAGATTGTCGGCGGATTTTTGCGCCATGCGCGGTAGCTCGGCAAGCCTCGAGGCTTCAAGACGAAACAGATCGGCCGGGGTTTTCACCCATTCGCGCTCGACCAGCGCGTCAATCAGTTTGGTGCCCAGCCCGTCGATATCCAGCGCCCGGCGGCTGGAAAAGTGCTTGAGCGCCTCCTTGCGCTGGGCGGGACAGAAAAGCCCGCCGGAGCAGCGTGCGTCGACCTCGTCACCGATGCGTTCCACCCGCGAGTCACAGACCGGGCACTGCTCCGGCATCACGATGACGCGAGCGTCTTCCGGACGCTCATCAAGGATGACGCTGACAATCTGGGGAATCACATCCCCGGCCCGGCGAATGATCACGGTGTCATTGATGCGGGCGTCAAGGCGCTCGATTTCGTCCATGTTGTGCAACGTGGCGTTGGAGACCGTCACCCCGGCGACCTGAACGGGTTCCAGCCGTGCCACCGGTGTCAGGCGACCGGTGCGCCCGACCTGAAAGGCAACATCACGAATGACGGTGGTCTGCTCCTGGGCAGGAAACTTGAAGGCCATCGCCCAGCGCGGCGCGCGCGACACAAAGCCCAGTTCGCGCTGGGCGCGCAGATCATCGACCTTGAGCACTGCGCCATCGATGTCATAGTCCAGCTTGTCACGGCGGCTCCCCATCCGGTCGCAGAAATCGACCAGCCCATCGGCGCCCGTGACCACATCGATCTCGGGGCTGGTGCGAAAGCCCAGCTCGCGCAGTTTGTGCATTAGCGCCGAATGGCTCGGCTGCAGCTGCTCGTCGTCGATCCGGGCCACCTGATAGGCGCAGAACTCGAGTGGTCGGGCGGCGGCAATGCCGGGATCAAGCTGGCGCAGGCTGCCGGCGGCAGCATTGCGCGGGTTGGCAAAGACCTTGCTGCCCCGGGCACGGGCATCCTCATTGAGCGCCTCGAAACCGGAGTGGCTCATGTAGACCTCGCCGCGCACCTCAAGCAGTGCCGGCAGGTTATCGCCACGCAGCCTCAGCGGAATGGATTTGAGCGTACGCAGGTTGGCCGTGATGCCCTCGCCGGTGCGTCCATCGCCGCGGGTCGCGCCCTGCACCAGCAGACCGTTTTCATACACCAGCGAGACGGCCAGCCCGTCCAGCTTGGGCTCGCAGCAGAATCGGACCGCCTGCTCGTCGGTTTCCAGTCGCTCGGCCACCCGACGGGCGAAGGCGCGCACCTCCTGCTCATCAAAGGCGTTATCCAGTGACAGCATGGCCACGGCGTGCTGCACCTCGGGAAAGCCCTCGGCGGGCGGGGCACCCACGCGCTGGGTGGGTGAATCTGCCGTTATCTGCTCGGGATGTTCGGCCTCGATCTCCTGCAGTCGGCGCAGCAGGCGGTCGTATTCGGCGTCGGGAATGGCCGGCGCGTCCTCGACGTAATAGCGGTAGTTGGCGTCTTCAAGCCGGGCCCGCAGGGCGCCGATTTCCTCGGCAATCGTGTCAGCGCTTTTTCTGGCACACATGGCAGTGATTCGTTCCGTTTGACATGACCGCCAGAACCGACGGTCGCAACATGGGTCAGCCCGCCTCGAGCGTGATACAAACGCGGCAGGCAGCCCTGAAATAATCAGGGGGCCCGAAGGCCCCCATAACGTACAACGCGTTAACCGACGCCTAGTGCGCCTGGTGGTGATGCAGCCGCCAGCGACGTTCAAACTCATGCACCCGTTGACGGGCAAACTCGACGGTCTGGGCAGTCATGACGCTGTGGTTTTCATCCTTGAGCTCGCCGCCCAGGTTACGCACCAGCACCATGGCCGTTTCAAACATCGCTTCAAACGCCTCGCGCGAGGATTCGGCGCTGGGCATCGGCATCAAAAAGGTCACGCCGGGCGTGGTGTCCTCGTCCATGACCTCCAGATCGAAGGTGCCGGGCTTGACGACGTTGACCATCGAAAACTGCAGCGGGCTGTCGCTCGATTCGGTCTCGAAGCGGTGAAACACGCCACGGTCATCAAGTCGCAGCCCACAGGCCAGCACCAGCTGCAGCAGATCGGGCCCGTTGAAGCCATCCTCATCGCGCGACATGACGCTGATCACCACGATCTCTTCAGCATCGGAGAGCACGGTACGCGGTTTTTCGCCGTCGATCATGCCGCGCGCGGCACGCTCCAGCGCCGGATGGCGCGACGCCCAGCGCGCACTGTCAAACGACGAGCGGGCGGGCGTGCCCTCATCAAATTCAGGTGTCGGCTCGGGCTCAAAGGCCGGCGCGAGCGGCTCCTCGCGATCGGGGTCGAACTCATCAAATGGCGGGGCGCGGCGCTCGCTGCGGGCAAAAAGCGGATCGTCGTCATCGAAGCGATCGTCATTGAAGCGATCATCGTAGGACCCGGGACGCTCCGGCACCGTCGGTGTCCGGGCAGCGCGCACGTCCGACGATCGAGTCTTTTGCGACGTGTCCCTCTTGCGCGACGTATCGCCCTTGCCTTCCCGGGAAGGAAAGACCGATTTCAGACGACGCGCAAACTCGTCGCGACGACGCACCGGAGCTTCTTCCATCACGTCATCATCGAATTCGGGCTCTGAAGGCTCATCCGATCGGTGTGATGAGAAATAGCGCTCCTGCGGGCGCTCGTCCGGCAGGTCACGCCCATCATCAAACGGCTCATCATGATCGCGGTCAGGCTCCGGCCCGTAGGGCGCCTCCATGTCGGGGTCATCGAAGCGTTCGTCAAAACGATCATCAATGTCGTGCCCCTCTCGAGAGACCACGCGAGCGCCACCGTTGGGCAGCTCCCAGTTCATGCGCTCTTCACGCTCGATATCCTCCTGGTCACGTGCCGGCGCATTCGGATCGATATCGCGTGAAAGATCCATGCGCAGGCCCCGTCGCTGCCGCTGCAGACGCCGTACACCATCCACCAGAATGATGGCGACGAGAACCAGACCCAGAATAATGAGCCACTCTCTCAATTCCATGTAATCATGCCTGTTGTTGGCACCATGCCAGCCCCGGACATGGCGCGATCGCCTTTCGAATAAATGGACGAATGCCTCTCACCACGTGAAAACTGTCGTCCGATGACAGCAATATGACGTCAAAGAGACATATTGCGCAATCGCCCTTCGATTATATCCCTGCGAGAGTCCTCGCTGCCAGGTGGCGGCCTTCAGCCGCCGTGCAGCGTTGGCCCGTGCGTTACACCTCTGCAAGCTCGGCGGCCTCCTCCACGCCCACCGATACCAGGCGCGACACGCCCGGCTCCTGCATGGTGACCCCCATCAGGCGGTCTGCTGCCTCCATGGCAATCTTGTTATGGGTAATGTAGATAAACTGCACGTTTTGCGACATCTCGCGAACAAGTTTTGCATAACGTCCTACGTTGGCGTCATCCAGCGGCGCATCCACCTCATCGAGCATGCAAAAGGGTGCCGGATTGAGCTGGAAGATCGCAAATACCAGAGACAGCGCCGTGAGCGTCTTTTCTCCGCCGGAAAGCAGATGGATGGTGCTGTTTTTCTTGCCAGGCGGTGTGGCCATGATGGCCACGCCGGTTTCCAGCAGATCTTCGCCGGTCAGGGTCAGCCACGCCGAACCGCCGCCGAACACGCGCGGGAACAGCTCGCCAAGGCGTCGATTGACCTCCTCAAAGACCTGCTTGAAGCGGGTGCGCGTCTCCTGATCGATCTTTTTGATCGCCTGACTCAGGGTATCCAGAGCTTCGGTCAGCTCGTCATGCTGGCCCTGAAGATAGTCACGCCGCTCGAGCTGCTGGTCGTACTCTTCGATGGCGGCCAGATTGATCGCGCCCAGCCGACGAATTTTCTCGCTTACCGATTCAAGCTCGCCCTGCCAGACCTGATCACTGGCATCGGCGGCCAGCCCCTCTTCCAGTGCCGTACGATCATGCCCCAGCTCGGTGATCTGCTGCTCCTGGGCTTCCGCCTTGAGTCGCAGCGCCTGGACATCCATGCGTTCGGACTCCAGCTGCTCGCGCAGGGTCTCCAGCTCGCGCTCGTGGCCCTGACGCTTCTGCTCGAGTTCCCGCATGGTCGTGCCGATAGCGCTGGCCTCATCGCGGCACTCGTTGAGCAGCTGCTCCTCGCGGGTGCGCTGATGCAGGGATGCCTCCAGGGACTCACGCAGCGTTTCGAGCGGCTCGAGCGCCTCCTCGCGCTGCTGGCGCAGCATGTCGCGCTTCTCTTCAAGCCGCGCGCGTTGATCCCCGGCCCGGGCATGCTGCCCTTCGATACCCTGAAGCTCGGTGCTCAGGCGCTGGTGCTCCAGCTCCAGCGCGTTGATGGCCTCACGCGCCGGCGACATCCGCGCGTTGACGGCCTCGCGCGCCTCGCGGGTTTCACGGCGCTGACGCTCCAGCTGCTGACGCTGCGCCTCGTTGTCCTCGACCGCCTCCTGCGCCTGGTCCCACTGCTCGCGCGCCTGCTCATGCGTGAGCCGCTGCTCCTCGAGCTGCTCGCGCATGAGCGCCAGCTCTTCTTCAAGCTCGCTGTCACGACTGCGCAGATGATCAAGCCGGGTGCCAAGACGCGACTCCTCCAGCGCCAGCTGCTGACGGCGCTGCTGCTGCTCGCGCTGCCGGGCGTAGAGGGTCTCGAGCGCATCACTGTCACGACCGCGCTGCTCGCGAAGCTGCTCGATCTGCGCCTCATCAAAGGCCATGCGCTCATCCAGCCCGGCAAGCTCCAGATCGATGCGGTCACGGCGCTGACGGTTGGCCATCACGCTACCGGTCTGTTCATCATGGGTCTGACGGTGCGCCCAGTGACGGCCCAGCCAGAGCCCGGAAGGGGCAATAACGCTCTCACCCGGCGACAGCCGCTCACGCAGGCGCCAGGCGTCAGCATCGTCCTCGGCTGTTCCAACCCGCGCCAGCACATCCGCCAGCGCATCGCCGCCACTCACGCGAGCGGCCAGTGTCCCTTCGGGGGACGACACGCTCGGCGAAGCATTATCGAGCAGCGTCAGGGTGCCCGCCGTCAACGCCTCGAGCGCGGCGCCGGTACGGCCCATATCGCCGATCCGGGCCGCCAGCCAGGGGCGCAGGACGACATCAACGGCCGTTTCCCAGCCGCTGTCGACCTGAAGACGTTCAGCAAGCTGCGGCGCATCCCCCAGATCAAACGCTGCCAGGTGCGCCTCCAGCGCCTCGTCACCGCTGTCCAGCGCAGCGCGAATGAGCGCTTCCAGCGAGGCCCGCTCGCCCTGAAGGGCGCTGCGCCGGGCGTTGTGCTCGTCGCGTGAGGCGCCCAGCGTCTGCAGCCGGGTCTCGACATCCTCCAGCCCCTGCTTGAGCTCAAGGCGGCGTGACTCGTCCGTCTCGATCTCGAGATCCAGCTCGGCCAGCTGTTCGGCAGCCATTTCGCGCGCCTCGAGCAGCGCTGTCTGTTCGGGCAGCTCGTCGCGCTGGCGCTGGCGCTGGGCGATGCGCGCGCCCAGATCGTTGATCACGCCATCAAGACGCTGCACCTCGCTCTGGGCGCGCTCGGCGCTGCGAGTATCATTTTGATGCTGCTCACTGAAGCGCTCCCAGGCCTCCAGCGCTTCCTGCTCACGCGCACCGGCCTCTTCGAGCCCGGCCTCGATCATTTCAAGGTTTTCGCGAGCGGCCGCAAGCTTCGGTGCCAGCGACGCCAGCCGGGTAGTGATCTCCTGATAGCGCTCGTTGTCTTCACCGGCCAGACGCTCCAGGTCGCTCAGGTCGCGATCGATGGCGGCAATATCGGCCTGGCTCTGCTGTTCGCGCGCCCGGGCGCTTTCGAGCTGCTGCTCCAGTCGGGCAATGGCGGCGCCGGTGTCGTAGAAGGCACGCTGACGCTCATCAAGCGTCTCCGCCAGTGCGTCATGCTGGCTGCGGGACTGTTCGAGACGGTTTTCGCTCTCGCGCATGCCGAGCACATTGCGCTCGACGCTGTTTTCAAGCTCGCGCACCCGGGTCTCGCGCGTGTTCTGCTGCTCGCGCAGGGCGCGGGCGCGAATCAGGGCCAGCTCGCCCTTGAGACGATGCTCACGCCCTTTCAGCTCACGGTAGCGTCTGGCGGCGTCGGCCTGGCGTTTGAGGCGCTCGAGTTGCTTGTCGAGTTCCTCGCGCAGATCATCGAGTCGCTCGAGGTTCTCGGTGGTGCGCCGCATACGGTTTTCAGTCTCACGGCGGCGCTCCTTGTAGCGCGAGATGCCGGCAGCCTCCTCCAGGGTAGCGCGCAGTTCTTCCGGGCGCGCCTCGACCAGCCGGGAGATCATGCCCTGACCGATGATGGCGTAGGAGCGCGGACCAAGGCCGGTCCCCAGAAACAGATCGGCGATATCGCGGCGACGGCATTTCTGGCCGTTGAAGAAATACTGGGACTGCCCATCACGGGTAACCAGCCGGCGCACGGCGATCTCGGCGTACTGTGCCCAGGCCCCGCCCAGCTTGCCTTCACGGTTGTCAAAGGTGAGTTCGATCGAGGCCTGACCGACCGGCTTGCGCCCGGTCGAACCGTTGAAGATGACATCGGCCATCGATTCGCCGCGCAGGTATTTGGCCGAGGATTCGCCCATGACCCAGCGTACGGCATCGATGACGTTGGACTTGCCACAGCCGTTGGGCCCGACAATGGCAGTCATGTCGGTATCAAAGGGGACTGTCACCGGGTCGACAAAGGATTTGAAGCCGACCAGTTTGATCGATGTCAGGCGCATTCCAGTGGACAGCTCCGGAAACAGGACAATCGGCGCTCACAGGGCAGCAGCCCACAGGCTGTCGTGCCCCCGGTCAGCGCCGCGGCAAAGCGCGCCACTCTACTACGATTGGCGCCCTTTCTCCATGTCAACGACTACCGCCACGCCATGGTTTCGGTTACCTTTGAAAGGTTGTTTGTGACACGCCCGACACCTTCCCCTTCAGGGTAACATTCGTGTCACACTATCCTTGCGACGACGCATGACGTGTCGCCGGTCATGTGCCAGCCCATCGGATGCCTCTTCAGGGAGTTCTCATGTCAGCCCACACCGAGCCACGTTTCCTGCACCGCACCCCCAACATCCCGCTGGTCGAGGATGCCTGGGAGGAGATCGACGCCAGCGAGCTGGTGGAGGTTCCACTGCTGGGGACCGTCTCGGCCGGCATGCCGATGGAAGCCTGCGCCGACGATGAAACGGTGCGCATCCCCTCGCGCATGGTGCGCCGCAACACCTATGCGCTTCGGGTACGCGGTGACTCGATGATCGACTGCAACATCCATGACGGCGACATCATCATTATCGAAAAGCTCGAATCCGCCGAAAACGGCGAGACCGCCGTGGTGCTGATCAATAATCAGGAAGTGACCCTCAAGAAGGTCTACATCGACAAGGCCGGTGTTCGCCTGCAGCCGGCCAACGCCACCATGCCGCCCATCTATCTCAAAAATGACGATATCCAGGTGCTGGGGCTGGTGATGGGCGTGGCTCGTCGTCCGGCCAACTCGACCTTCAACGCCTCCTGAGCATGCGCTATCCCGTTCCTGACCTCGAACCTGCGTACTATCACGAAGAGAGCCTCGAGGTACAAAAGAGTCGCTTCATTGCACGCGTGGCGCATGTCACCACCCCCGAGCAGGCCCAGCAGTTGATCGACCGAGCACGTCTTGATCATCCCGATGCGTCACACCACTGCTCGGCCTTCATTGCCGGGGCACCGAACGAGCAGAACGCCATCGGCTTTTCCGACGATGGCGAACCCGGCGGCACCGCCGGCCGGCCCATGTATCAGGCGCTGGAAGGCAGCGGCACGGGACAGATCGCCGCCGTCATCATCCGCTACTTTGGCGGCACTAAACTGGGCACCGGCGGGCTGGTGCGCGCCTACTCGAAAGCATTGCTGCAGGCGCTTGAAACGCTTCCCACCCGGGCATACATCACCCGCCGTCCGCTGTGGCTGACGACGGACTTCGCTTTCGAGCATGAGCTGCGCCGCTGGGCAGAGCTCAACGAGGCGACTGTCGATCAGGCGCTGCACGATGCCGGCGGTGTCACCCTGCGCCTTGCCTGGCCGATGGATCGAACGCCCGATCTTGAAGGCCTGCACTCACGCCTCAAGGGACGCTTGACCCGTCACGACGAACCGCCTGAAGCGCGGGTCTGAGCCTTTTTAACAGCGGCCCGGTGCTTCAGTGATGATCACTGCCCCGTCGCTCCCGACAAGGAGGGCCTTCATGCACCACGCCTTTTCACACCAGAACCCCTACCCTTCCTGTCGCAGCGCCACCTATGCTCGCCGGGGCATGATTGCGGCCTCCCAGCCGCAGGCTGCTCAGGTCGGGCGCGATATTCTGGCCGCCGGTGGCAACGCGGTGGACGCTGCCATTGCCACGGCTGCGGCGCTGACCGTGGTCGAGCCGACCGGCAACGGGATTGGTGGTGATGCCTTTGCACTGGTGTGGATGCAGGATGATGACGGCAGCGGTCGGCTGCACGGGCTCAATGCCAGCGGAGTATCCCCGCAGGCGCTGACCCGCGAGGCAGTCACACGTGACGGACATGACCACATGCCGCTTTATGGCTGGACGCCGGTGACGGTACCGGGGACGCCGTCGGCCTGGGCAGCGCTGTCCGAGCGCTTCGGCCAACTGCCCTTCGAGGATCTGCTGGCACCGGCCATTTTGCTGGCTCGAGAGGGCTTTCCGGTCTCACCGGCGATCAGCGAGCAGTGGCAGCGCGCCGAAAAACGCTTTCGCCCGGTATTTACCGACCCCGCCACGCAGGCCTGGTTTTCGCTGTTCACGCCGGAGGGTCATGCCCCACAGCCTGGCGACCTGTTCAAAAGCGAACGCCACGCCATCACGCTGGAGTCGCTGGCGCAAAGTCGCTGCGAGAGCTTTTACCGCGGCGCGCTGGCCGAGAAAATCGACGCCTTCTCGCGCGCCACGGGCGGCTATCTGCGCGCGACGGATCTGGCGGCTCATCAGGTCGAGTGGGTCGATCCGATCAGCGTGACCTATCGCGGCGTGGATGTGTGGGAGATTCCGCCCAACGGTCAGGGCATCGTGGCCCTGATGGGCCTCAACATCATGCAGGGCTTCGAGGATCTGCACGCTCGCGATGACATTACGGTGCTGCATCGCCAGTGCGAGGCGATCAAGCTGGCCTACGCCGACGGCCACGCTTTTGTGACTCACGCCGAGCACATGACCACCCGCGTCGAGGATCTATTGAGCCAGCAATACGCCGCGCATCGTCGCCGCGAGATCACCGGGTCCGCCCTCGACCCGACGCCGGGAACCCCGCATGCCGGCGGCACGGTCTATCTGGCCACGGCCGACGAAAACGGCAACATGGTGTCGTTCATTCAGAGCAACTATCACAATTTCGGCTCGGGCGTCGTGATCCCTGACACCGGCATCGCGCTGCACAACCGCGGTCACGGCTTCAGTCTGCAGGCCGATCATGTCAATGTGGTTGCCCCGGGCAAGAAGACCTTTCATACCATCATTCCCGGCTTTTTGACCCGCGACGGCCGGGCGCTTGGCCCCTTCGGCGTCATGGGCGGCTTCATGCAGCCTCAGGGCCACATGCAGGTCGTCATGAACCTGCTCGATTTCGGTCTCAACCCACAGGCGGCGCTGGACGCCCCACGCTGGCAATGGATCGGCGGGCGGCGCATCAGCGTAGAGCACGGCTATCCGCTCCACCTGCTGCGCGAAATGACCCGGCGCGGCCACGAGGTTGACTACGCCTTTGATCTGACCGGTTTCGGACGCGGTCAGATCATTCTTCGCGACCCGGACACCGGCGTACTGTGCGGCGGTACAGAACCGCGCACCGATTCAGCGATTGCCGTGCTCTAGGCGCTGCGAGGCATCACACGGGCGCCTGCCGTCTCGCGACACGACCCGGGCAACCTGTGACCCGATGGGCTGACATGCCCACGATCGAGTGCGACGCTTGCCATTGCGCCCCACATGCCTATGATGGCGGCGCCAATCACGAACCCTGCGGATGTCGCCATGTCAGTCACTTCCCTTTCTACCGCCACGGACGATGCATCACCCCGCTCCGGTCTGATCGGCCTTGCGCCCATGGAGGGCGTTATCGACGCCCTGACACGCGCCCTTCTGACCGAATCAGGCGGCTTTGACTGGAGCGTGACCGAATTCGTGCGCGTCACCGACGCTCGTCTGCCACCAAGGGTTTTCCAACGCCTCTGTCCGGAGCTTGATCACGGCAGCCAGACTCCGGCCGGCACGCCGGTACATCTACAGCTGCTGGGCTCGCAGCCTGACACGCTCGGGGAAAACGCGCGGGTCGCGGCCGCTCTGGGCGCACCGGTGGTCGACATGAACTTCGGCTGCCCGGCAAAGACGGTCAATCGCCACGACGGCGGCGCCGCGCTGCTGCAGTCTCCCGAACGGGTCTACCGCGCCGTAAAGGGCGTCCATGAGGCGTTGAAGGGCACCGGCATCCCGGTCACGGCCAAGCTGCGCCTTGGGTTCGAGGACAAGACGCTGGCGCTGGAGTGCGCCCGCGCCGCAGAAGATGGTGGCGCGCAGCGACTGGTAGTGCACGCCCGTACCCGCCGCGAAGGCTATCGTCCGCCGGCGCACTGGGCGTGGGTCGGCCGCATTCGCGAGCGCGCCGATGTGCCGGTGGTGGTCAACGGCGACATCTGGACGCTGGAAGACTACTGGCGCGCCCGGGAGGTGAGCGGTTGTCGGGATGTCATGCTGGGGCGAGCGGCGCTGGCTGACCCATGGCTGGCACGTCGTATCCGCCACTGGCAGCACACGGGGGAGCGTCTACCGGCCACGCGCTGGGAGGATCGCAGCGCCTTTCTGATCGGCTACGCCGAGCGCATTGATCCGTGCCTGCCCTCGAAGGTCGTGGTGTCGCTTTTGAAGCAGTGGCTCAACATCATGCGTCAGCACGACAGCGAGGCCGGCGAACATTTTCAGCGACTGCGCCGCATTACGGTGCTTGAGGACTTCATGATGGCGCTGCGGGAGGACATTTCAGTACCGGACTGAGGCATCAGGCGGTACTGCCCTTTTCTGCATGATAAGGCGAGACATGAGATGGCGTGAGGCCTGCCCATGGCATGCCTGTCGGCTGGAAAGGCTGGAGACAGCATCCACAAGGGGTATAAAACAGAAAACCCCGTCCAGAAGGACGGGGTTTTGAGATCTGGCGCGCCCGGGAGGATTCGAACCTCCGACCACCTGATTCGTAGTCAGGTACTCTATCCAGCTGAGCTACGGGCGCAGATAACAGTTTTTACATCTTTGTCTGATGGCGCGCCCGGGAGGATTCGAACCTCCGACCACCTGATTCGTAGTCAGGTACTCTATCCAGCTGAGCTACGGGCGCAACAAAAGTACTGCAGATTGAATGTCTTGTTCGCCTTGAGGGCGGGCTTGTCGACATTCGATACCGAAGGTGGCGGAGAGAGAGGGATTCGAACCCTCGATAGGGCTATAAACCCTATACTCCCTTAGCAGGGGAGCGCCTTCAGCCACTCGGCCATCTCTCCTCGATCGGTACGGCGCGCATATTACCTGGTTTACTATTCCCTGTCCAGACCCGAGTGAAAAAATCTTATGATTCAATATATTCGACTGGATATCCGCGCAGGTATGCGGCCTCAGGCGGGGCCATTATCGTTGTCGCTATCGACCTTCTCATGCTGGATACGCTGATAAATCTCTTCACGATGCACGGAGACATTTCTGGGGGCATTCACTCCCAGACGGACCTGGTTGCCCTTGACGCCGAGCACGGTCACGGTAATTTCATCGCCAACCATGAGTGTCTCACCCACGCGGCGAGTCAGGATGAGCATTGCGACCTCCTTTTCATTGCTGCTTCCCTATACAAATCTTCATATAGATCGTGCACCGGATTGAATTAAGCGGAGCATTATGCGTCAAGCCGACCCATGAGCCAACCTGTGTTATATAGCTCGCCTTTCTTTCCTGGTACACGATCACTGGTTCAGTGTGGCAGAAAGCCCCGCAAGCACCACCCTGATACCGGGTATTACCGTTTTTTTTACTGTTCTTCGCTCACATCGGCCCTGTCGAGGCCAAAGGCGGTGTGCAGTGAACGTACGGCCAGCTCGAGAAACTTTTCATCGATAACGACAGAAATCTTGATCTCTGAAGTCGATACCATGCGGATATTGATGCCTTCATCGGCCAGCACCTTGAACATCCGGGTAGCAACGCCTGCGTGAGAGCGCATGCCCACACCCACCAGCGAGACCTTGGCAATCTTGTCATCACCGCGCAGTTCACCACCGCCCAGCGACGGAATGACCTGGTCCTGGAGAATGCGCTGAGTCTGGCGAAAATCGTTTTTGGCCACCGTGAAGGTGAAATCGGTGTAGCCACCGGCAGGGGCAACGTTCTGGACGATCATGTCGACTTCGATATTCGCATCGGAGATCGGCCCCAGAATACGTGATGCTACGCCCGGCACGTCCGGAGTATTAACCAGCGTCAGCTTGGCTTCGTTGTTGTTGAAGGCGATACCCGAGATCAGCGGCTCTTCCATGTTGGAAATCTCTTCATCTGCAGTAATCAGGGTGCCCGGGCCGTCCTCGAAGGAAGAGAGGACGCGCAGCGGGACGTTGTATTTGCCGGCAAACTCCACGGCACGAATCTGAAGCACCTTGGAGCCCAGACTGGCCATTTCCAGCATTTCCTCGACCGTGATGCTTTCAAGACGACGCGCCTTGGCACATACCCGCGGGTCAGTGGTATAGACGCCGTCGACATCAGTGTAGATCTGACACTCATCAGCCTTGAGGGCTGCTGCCAGCGCCACACCGGTCGTATCGGAGCCGCCGCGGCCCAGCGTGGTGATGTTGCCCTCGTCGTCAACGCCCTGAAAGCCCGCCACGACCACGACCTGCCCTTCGTCAAGATCGGCGCGCAACTCATCGGTTTCGATCCGCTGGATGCGGGCGCGGGTATGGGCGCTATCGGTACGAATGCCGATCTGGGCGCCGGTATAGGAGGTTGCCTTGACGCCCAGCTGGTGCAGGGCCATGGCCAATAGTGAGATGGTGACCTGCTCGCCGGTCGACACCAGCATGTCCATTTCACGCGGTGTGGGCTCTTCGTTGATCTGCGCGGCAAGCTCGATAAGGCGATTGGTTTCACCGCTCATGGCCGATACCACGACCACGACCTGATGGCCCTGATCACGAACGCCCTTGACCTTTTCAGCGACCGCCTTGATCCGCTCGACGCTACCTACCGAGGTACCGCCGAATTTTTGTACATAAAGCGCCATGGATGTCCCTGTCGTTGATGGTGTGTTGGACAATCAGTTTTCGAGTGTTTCGGCAACCCACTGGCGCGCGGCCTGCAGGGCGTTGTCCACGCCACTGACGTCACTGCCGCCGGCCTGGGCCATGTCGGGGCGACCGCCGCCGCGGCCGCCGACCATGGGCGCGATGGCGCTGACGAGGCTGCCGGCGCTGAGTCGATCCACCAGATCCTTCGTGACGCCGGCAATCAGGTTGACCTTGCCATCACCGGCCACCGCCAGAACGATCACACCGGACCCCAGACGGTTTTTCATCTGATCCATGACGCCGCGCAGCTCTTTCGCCCCCACGCCCTCGAGCTGACGGGTCAGGACACGCACGCCGCCAATGTCTTCGGCAGCGTCCAGCAGATCATTGCCGGCCTGGCTGGCCAGTCTGGCGCGGTTGCGCTCCAGCTCACGCTCGAGTTCGCGGTTGCGCTCCAGAAGCGTGCCCACGCGCGATTCGAGCTGGTCGGGGCGTGCGCGCACCTGATCGGCAAGACGCGTGACCAGTGACTGCTGATCGCGGAACCAGCGCAGCGTCGCCCCCCCCGAGATGGCCTCGATACGGCGCACACCGGCAGCAACGCCCGACTCGCTGACCAGCTTCACCGGGCCGATATCGCCGGTGCGCAGGACATGGGTACCGCCACACAGCTCGATGGAGAAATCATCGCTCCCCATGGTCAGCACGCGAACGCTTTCACCGTACTTGGCCTCAAAAAGCGCCTGGGCGCCCAGCCTGCGTGCCTCGTCCAGCGTCATCAACTGCGTGGTCACAGGCGTGTTGGCCATGACCTGTTCGTTGATCATAGCCTCGACCCGCTCGAGCTCTTCAGGCGTCACGGCTTCGTTGTGGCTGAAGTCAAAGCGTAGCCGCTCGTCACCCACCTGTGAGCCCTTTTGCTGCACATGCGTGCCGAGAATGCGACGCAAGGCTTCATGCAACAGGTGCGTGGCCGAATGATTGCGCATGATGGCATGACGGGTCGGCACCTCAACGCGGGCCTCGACCGCGGCCTGCGCCGGCATGACACCTTCGCTCACTTCGCCCAGATGGACGAAGTGCTGACCGCGTTTCTGGGTATCGCGCACGGTGAAGACAACACCCGGCAGCGTCAGGGTGCCGCGATCGCCGATCTGACCGCCGGATTCGGCGTAAAAGGGGGTTTCATCCAGCACGATGGCACCGCTCTGCCCGACCTCGAGCTGCTCGACCTGTTCGCCCTGATCGTTGAGCAGCGTCAGCACCTGTCCGGTTGCGATCAGACGCTCACGCCCGACAAAGTCGGTGGCACCTTCCAGATCGAGATCCGCTTCAAGTCTCGCGCCGAACTGGCTGGCGGCACGCGCACGTTCGCGCTGCGCTTCGAGCTCGCGCTGAAAACCGGCCTCATCAAGGGCAATATTGCGCTCGCGGGCAATATCGGCCGTCAGGTCGTAGGGAAAGCCGTAGGTGTCATACAGCTTGAAGATGGTCTCGCCGTCCAGCTCGCTGGAGGACAGGCCGGCCAGTGCCTCGTCGAGCAGACGCATGCCGTGATCCAGCGTGCGGGCAAACTGCTCTTCCTCGCGCAGCAGCACCTTCTCGATCTGTGCACGGCGGGCATGCAGCTCGGGATAGGCCTCACCCATCTCTTCATCCAGCGCTGCCACCAGCCGGTTGAAGAAGGGTTCACGCACGCCCAGCTTGTGACCGTGACGCACTGCGCGACGGATGATGCGACGCAGAACGTAGCCGCGGCCTTCGTTGGAAGGCATGACGCCATCCACGATCAAAAAGGCACACGAGCGAATGTGATCGGCGATGACGCGCAGCGACGGCTGGTGAATATCGTTTTGTCCGGTAATCTCGGCGGCAGAGGCCAGCAGACGCTTGAAGAGATCAATCTCGTAGTTGGAGTGCACGCCCTGCATGACGGCGGCGATACGTTCAAGGCCCATACCGGTATCGATGGAGGGGCTGGGCAGCGGCGTCATGTTGCCCTGGGCATCGCGATCATACTGCATGAAGACCAGATTCCAGACTTCGATGTAGCGATCGCCGTCCTCGTCCGGGCTGCCCGGCGGGCCACCGGCAACGTCGGGACCATGGTCATAAAAGATTTCCGAACACGGGCCACAGGGGCCGGTTTCGCCCATCTGCCAGAAGTTGTCTTCATCCAGACGCGAGAAGCGCTCGCCGCTGACGCCCAGCTCGTTGAGCCAGATATCGGCCGCTTCGTCGTCGCTGACATGCACCGTGACCCACAGTCTTTCTGCCGGCAGCCCCAGATTGACGGTCAGAAACTGCCAGGCGTACTGAATCGCCTCGCGCTTGAAATAGTCGCCAAAGCTGAAGTTGCCCAGCATCTCGAACAGGGTGTGATGGCGCGCCGTATAGCCGACATTGTCGAGATCGTTATGCTTGCCGCCGGCCCTGACACAGCGCTGCGCCGAGGTTGCCCGAACGTAGGGCCTGGGATCGCGTCCCAGAAAGACATCCTTGAAAGGCACCATACCGGCATTGGTGAAAAGCAGCGTAGGGTCGTTGTCAGGCACCAGTGAACTGGAAGGCACCTGGGTATGCCCGTGCTGTTCAAAAAAATTCAGAAATGCTTGTCGTATGTCGGCGCTTTTCATGGGCTTCCCGTAAACAATGGGTCAGATCTTTTGAATGAGGCAACGAGCGATGCCTCGGGCAACGCCCTGGGCGGCGTTGTCGGTCGTCAACATGCGCCTCGAGGTGTGACCCTCACGATGTTCCGGCCTCTATTGTGCGCAGTCGTCAGGACGCATGCTCACAATGAGACGAATTTTGGCGGCTTAATGTATCAGCATGTCGCCTCCTGGCGCGACATCCCCGCCACGCTCCATTTTGTCTCATGCCGGCCACAACGTGCCAGCACATGCGCTCATGAGGGCCAGGCCAGTCGCATGGCACTGCTGCACTGCTGGCCGTCAAACCCACGCGATGCCAGAAAGCGCTGGCGTCTGGCGCGCGCCTTCATGTCATCGCCCGGCCCGTCGAAACGCCGGCTGAGCGCTTCGGCAGCCAGTGCCGTCCAGTCAGCATCACTCTCTTCCAGCGCCTGTGCAATCATCTCGCGCTCGATACCGCGACCCGCCAGCTCCGCACTGATCTTGCGCGGCCCCTGCAGACGCGTGATGCGTGAGCGCACGAAGTGTTCGACAAAGCGGGCATCGGACTGAAGATTGTCCTCGGCGAGTCGATCCAGCAGGGCCGTAACCGCCTCTGGCGGATGCTCATGACGCAGCAGTCGCTCCTCGAGCTCGCTGCGGGTGTATTCACGCCGGGCCAGCAGCGCGATGGCTTCCTCGTAAGGCGTTCTCTGTGTCATCGCCCTCTCCTTTTCCATGCATGTTCTGATCCAGCAACTCTGCAGCAATGCAAAAGGGGCACGCTCGATAAAGCGTGCCCCTTTCATTACTTACCTGATCCGACTATCGCCACTTGTGGCCACAGTAAAAAAGGCCACAGCGAAAAAGTGACGGCTTACAGCAGCTCATCGTCACCGGCATCGGCCGGCGCTTCAGCATCAGCGGTGGCCTTTTCCTCTTCTTTCGTCTGCGGCGTGGTCAGAAGCTGACCGCGGATCGCGTCCTCGATCTCTTTCATGACCTCGGGATTGTCCTCGAGATACTGGGCGGCATTGGCCTTGCCCTGCCCGATCTTGTTGCCCTTGTAGCTGTACCAGGCGCCTGCCTTGTTGACCAGGTTGCACTGGACGCCAAGATCAACCACTTCACCGGCATGGTAAATGCCCTTGCCGTACAGGATCTGGAATTCGGCCTGACGAAACGGCGGCGCCACCTTGTTCTTGACAACCTTGACGCGGGTCTCATTGCCCACAGCCTCATCGCCCTGCTTGACCGAGCCGGTACGGCGGATGTCCAGACGAACGCTTGAATAGAACTTGAGCGCGTTACCGCCGGTGGTCGTTTCGGGATTACCGAACATGACGCCGATCTTCATGCGGATCTGGTTGACGAACATCACCATGCAGTTGGCATTCTTGATGTGTCCGGTCACCTTGCGCAGCGCCTGCGACATGAGACGTGCCTGCAGACCGACGTGGGAGTCGCCCATTTCGCCCTCGATCTCGGCGCGCGGCGTCAGTGCCGCCACCGAGTCGACCACGATGACGTCCACACCACCGGAGCGCACCAGCATGTCGCAAATCTCGAGCGCTTGCTCGCCGGTATCGGGCTGCGAGACCAGCATGTCATCAAGATTGACGCCCAGCTTTTCGGCGTAGCTCGGGTCAAGGGCGTGCTCGGCGTCGATGAAGGCGCAGGTCTTGCCCTGCTTCTGTGCCTGGGCGATGACCGACAGGGTGATGGTGGTCTTGCCCGAGGCTTCCGGTCCAAAAATCTCGACGATACGCCCAAAGGGCAGACCGCCGACGCCAAGGGCAATGTCCAGTCCGAGCGAACCGGTCGATACGGCGGGAATGGCCACGCGGGGCGCATCACCCATCCGCATGACCGCCCCCTTGCCGAACTGGCGCTCGATCTGGGAAAGAGCGGCATTAAGCGCCTTGGAGCGGTTGTCATCTTGTGCCATGTTGGCCCTCCTGTCGGGTCAGCCTGACGCTTAAGCGCCAATAAACTGTATGCTTGTCCAGTATTTTAAACCAAAAAGAGGCGCTGTCACATCCTTTCGGTGACTTATTTTACGGTCTGCTTCATGAGGCCGCGCCACAGCGCATCAGTCAAAAGAATTTTCCTCGAGCCGTTCGATCAATCCCTTGAGCGCCAGCGCCACCGCTTCGCGGCGCACGTCCGAGCGCTCGCCGTTGAGGTGATAGCACCGGGCCTGACTCTGGGTGGCATTACCCCAGGCAAACCATACCGTGCCGACCGGCTTGTCCGGCGTGCCGCCGCCGGGCCCGGCCACCCCGCTGATGGCCACGCCCAGAGCCGCGCCGCTATCGCGACAGGCGCCACGCACCATTTCGTGCACCACCGTCTCGCTGACCGCGCCAAAAAGCTCCAGCGACACCGACGACACGCCCAGAAGCCGCTGCTTGGCACTGTTGGCGTAGGTGACATAGCCGGTCTCGAAACAGGCCGAACTGCCGGCCACATCGGTGATGGCTTTTGCCACGCCGCCGCCGGTACAGGATTCAGCGGTGGTCAGCACCACCCGCTGCTGCTCGCAGAGCAGGCACAGCCGACTGGCCAGCGCCTGTATGCTCGATGCTGTTGCCATGACCACTCCCGCCGATGACATCGAATTGAGACGGCCCCATGGTACTCGATCCCCGGCGCCGAGGGGCACCGTCCGGCATCGACCACCAGCACGGAATCTGCCTGGAACATCCACTGTCTGCACTATAGCAATACAGAAGAGACAGCGGATCATGATAGTCTCGGGCCCCTTTCACCTCATATGTCATTGGACAGGGTCAATTTCACGTGGCAGGCAAGACCGAGTCCCAACCGACGCCCATGATGGCGCAGTATTTTCGTATCAAGCGCGAGCACCCCGACGTGCTGCTTTTCTATCGCATGGGAGACTTCTACGAGCTTTTCCATGACGACGCCAGACGCGCTGCCTCACTGCTGGACATCACGCTGACCGCCCGGGGCACCTCCAACGGCGCCCCCATCCCGATGGCGGGCGTGCCCTATCACAGCGCCGAAAGCTATCTGGCCCGGCTGGTTCGCATGGGCGAATCGGTCGCCATCTGTGAGCAGATCGGCGATCCGGCCACTGCCAAGGGGCCGGTGGAGCGTCGCGTCGTGCGCATCGTCACCCCGGGCACGCTTCACGATGAAGCCCTGCTTGATGAGCGCCGTGACAACCTGGTCGCCGCCCTGCACGGTGATAATGATCACTGGGGACTGGCCTGGCTCGAGCTCTCCAGCGGGCGCTTCAGCGTGCTGGAAGTCGAGGGCGAAGGTGACATGCTGGCCGAGCTGCACCGGCTCGATCCGGCCGAGCTGCTGGTCATGGAAAGCCTGCCCCTTCCCGAACGTCTGGAAGAGCGCCCCGGGCTGCGACGCCAGAGTGACTGGCACTTTGATCTTGAAACCTCACGGCGTCTGCTCTGCGACCAGCTTCAGGTCCAGAATCTGTCAGGCTTTGGCTGTGACCATCTGAACCGGGCGCTGACCGCCGCTGGCGTATTGATCGACTATGTTCGCGATACCCAGCGCACGGCGCTGCCGCATATCACGGCCATTGGCGTGGAAAGCCGTGACGAGTCGGTCGTCATCGATGCCGCCAGCCGACGCAATCTGGAAATCGATCAGAACATGGCCGGCGGGCAGGACAATACGCTGGCCTCGGTGCTCGATACCACGGCCACCGCCATGGGCGCCCGCCTGCTGCGCCGCTGGCTCAACCGTCCCCTGCGGGATCGGGAACAGGTCAACGCCAGGCAACACAGCGTGCGGCTGCTGGGTGATGAGGATCACGTCGAATTTTTCAACGATATCCTGCGCGGCATCGGCGATATCGAGCGTATTCTGGCCCGCGTGGCGCTGCTCAGCGCCCGGCCGCGCGATCTCGCCCGTCTGCGCGATGCCCTCAATGCCCTGCCGGCACTGGCCGAACGCCTGCAGAAGATCCCGGAAGGCAGCGCCCTCGACGCTCTCGCCCGCGACATCGTGCCCTGGCCGACGCTTGCCGACACCCTGACTCGTGCGCTGATCGACAGCCCGCCGGTGGTCATTCGCGATGGCGGCGTCATTCGTGAAGGCTTTGACGAGGAACTCGACGAATATCGGGCGCTGCACGAAAACGCCGGTGACTACCTGGTCCAGCTGGAAGCGCGCGAGCGTGAACGCACCGGCCTTGCCGGACTCAAGGTGGGCTATAACCGAGTGCACGGTTATTACATTGAAATCCCGAGAGCACAGGCACGTGATGTACCGGCAGACTATATTCGCCGCCAGACCCTCAAGAATGCCGAACGTTTTATCATCCCCGAGCTCAAGACCTTCGAGGACAAGGCGCTCTCGGCGCGCAGCCGGGCTTTGGCACGCGAAAAACTGCTGTATGACGGTCTGCTGGAGACCCTCAATGCCGAGCTGTCAGCGCTGACCCGGATGGCCCGCGCGCTGGCAACGCTGGATGTGCTGCATGCCTTTGCCGAGCGAGCGCACACGCTCTCACTGGTCTGTCCGGTGCTGCGCGAAGCGCCGGGCATGACCATCCGTGACGGACGCCACCCGGTGGTCGAACATGTCTCGACGCACCCCTTCGTGCCCAACGATCTCTACTTTGATGACGACACGCGCATGCTGGTCATTACCGGACCCAACATGGGCGGTAAATCGACCTTCATGCGCCAGAACGCATTGATTGCCCTGCTGGCGCATACCGGCTGCTTCGTGCCGGCGACCAGCGCCGAGATCGGCCCGATCGATCGCATCTTCACCCGTATCGGATCATCCGACGATCTGGCCGGCGGACGCTCGACCTTCATGGTCGAAATGACCGAAACCGCCAGCATCCTGCATAACGCTACTGACCAAAGCCTGGTGCTGATGGACGAGATTGGCCGCGGCACCAGCACCTTCGACGGACTGTCGCTGGCGTGGGCGGCGGCCGAACACCTGACCGGTACACGCGCCTTCACGCTGTTTGCCACCCACTATTTCGAAATGACCAGTCTGCCCGAGCAGGCCGAGGGAGTGGCCAACGTGCATCTCAATGCCACCGAGCACAATGACGGCATCGTGTTCATGCACCGGGTAGAGCCGGGCCCCGCCAGTCAGAGCTACGGCCTGCAGGTGGCCCAGCTGGCAGGCGTTCCACGCTCGGTTATCACCCGCGCCCGTGAAAAGCTTATGGTGCTCGAAGCCCAGGAAATCGAACGGCCCGACACGACATTTTCGAATCGGGACACAGCCTCCCCCCGTCAGGAGGATCTGTTTGCAAGCTCCCCGCATCCACTGGTCGAGGCGCTTGAACAGCTTGATCTGGACAGCCTGTCACCGCGCCAGGCACAGGAGTGGCTGTATCAGTGGCGCGATAAACTACGCTGACCCTGCGCTCGCCCGCCCCCTGAAGCCGCTTTAGCCTACAAGCCGCTTGTCCCCGGGCGGGCGGGCCTTCTAGAATAAGGCCCCTTTCGTGGGCCGCCCCACACCCTCTTTTCAGTGCTGCCCGTTCCCGGATGGGCAGTGACCGCCTGCTACCCTGGAGTTCGTGACATGACCTTTGTCGTCACCGAGAACTGCATTCAATGCAAATACACGGACTGTGTGGAAGTCTGCCCGGTCGACTGTTTCTATGAAGGCCCCAACTTTCTGGTCATTCATCCCGACGAATGCATTGACTGCGCCCTGTGCGAGCCTGAGTGCCCGGCCGAAGCCATTTTCTCGGAGGATGAGCTGCCGGAGGGTCAGGAGAAGTTTATCGAGATCAACGCCGATCTGGCCGAGCAGTGGCCCAATATCAACGAGCGCATGGACCCGCCGGCCGACGCCGATGAGTGGAATGGCGTTCCCGGCAAGATTGAAAAACTCACGCGCTGATACCTGAACCGGGGCCGCTGGCGCCCCGCCCCTCCTGCCTTTTATTGACCCGATACAGCCTTTGCTGCCCTGACACTCCCGCCCCGGTTTCTTCGATGACTGGACCCGACGTTTGGGCATAAAAGATGTTCGGGCATAAAAAAGGCGGCCCCGTGGGGCCGCCCTTGCATCCTGCGTCCTTGAGCCTGTCCGTTGGCCCGAATCCATTGGCGTCATCCATGCGAAGAAATCGAATCCGTCCGATACCCAGCGCGCCAAAACCCGTGTTGTGGTTGGGGGATTCCTGAGTGGCGCCATCCATTTGCCGCCGTCAGGAAATTGCACAATCAGATTTTCTGATCAGTGCAAAACTTTTTAAAAAATATTTAATCGAAAAAAATGTCGATCAGATTGCTTTTTTAGAATAAAAATATCAATAATATCAGCTGGTTACGAGAGGAAGGTAGCTTTGTGCCCATACATGGACCGCTTCGAATACACTTATGGTGGGTGCTGCACCCCTTGCGGGTCAAGCCAATCGTCCAGGATTCGTCGAATATAGAGTCCGGGCATAAAAAATCCGACTACCCATGGCAGTCGGATTAATTTTAATGATTCAGATCAAAAATCGGCGCAGCTTAGGACTGCCCCTTCACCTCGGCCAGACCCCTGTAGGGTGCCTTGCCGGCAAGCTGATCCTCGATCACCAGCAGACGGTTGTACTTGGCCACACGGTCACTGCGTGACAGCGAGCCGGTCTTGATCTGACCGGCGCAGGTTCCCACGGCCAGATCCGCAATGGTGGTATCTTCCGTTTCACCGCTGCGGTGAGAGATGACGGCAGTATAGCCGGCATCACGCGCCATCTTGATGGCATCCAGTGTCTCGGTCAGCGAGCCGATCTGGTTGAACTTGATCAGGATAGAGTTGCCGATACCCTTGTCGATACCTTCACGGAAGATACGCGTGTTGGTCACGAACAGATCATCACCCACCAGCTGGACGCGATCGCCGAGCTTGTCGGTCAGGGCCTTCCAGCCATCCCAGTCGGACTCGTCCAGCCCGTCCTCGATGGACACGATCGGGTATTGATCCACCAGGTCGGCCAGGTAGTCGGCAAAGCTCTCGCTGGTGAAGCTCTTGTTTTCACCGGAGAGCGTGTACTGGCCATCCTTGTAGAATTCGGACGCCGCGCAGTCGAGCGCCAGCGTCACATCCGTGCCGAGCTGATAGCCGGCATCGCTGACCGCCTGCTTGATCGCACCCAGCGCATCGGCATTGGATTCCAGGTTCGGCGCAAAGCCGCCCTCATCGCCCACGGCCGTGGACTGGCCGCGACCGGAAAGCACCTTCTTGAGGGCATGGAAGATTTCAGCGCCCATGCGCAGGCCTTCGGCGAAGCTCTTCGCGCCGACCGGCTGAACCATGAACTCCTGAATATCGATGTTGTTGTCGGCGTGCTCACCGCCATTCATGATGTTCATCATCGGCAGCGGCATGCTGTACTGACCCGGCGTGCCATAGAGCTCGGCGATGTGGGCGTAAAGCGGCTGCCCCTTCTCCGTGGCCGCTGCACGCGCCGCTGCCAGCGATACGGCCAGAATGGCGTTGGCGCCCAGACTGCCCTTGTTATCGGTACCATCCAGCTCGAGCATGGCCTGATCCAGCGCGCGTTGATCGCTGGCATCCATGCCCTTGAGGCGCTCGCGGATTACCGTGTTGACCGCTTCAACAGCCTTCTTGACGCCCTTGCCCAGATAGCGTGACTTGTCGCCGTCGCGCAGCTCCAGTGCTTCACGCGAGCCGGTCGAGGCACCCGACGGTGCATAGGCCTGCTCGCGGATGCCGCCGGCCAGCGTGACCGTGGCCATGACAGTAGGGTTGCCGCGCGAATCGAGCACTTCGAGTCCATGTATATCAACAATCTCGGCCATCAAAAGCATCCTCACTGGTTAAACTTCCGGCCCACGCCTTTGGACCGGACTCGAATGAACGCGTCATGAAAGCATAGAAAGCGATCCGCCTGCCTGCCATGCCAGCGTTTTCATGACACTCTTTAGACCAAAGTCGAACGATTTGTTCACCTCAGGACACACACGCCAATAAAAACGCCGGTCATCATGACCGGCGTTTCAGGACTAGCGAATGTCGATCGGGTCGAAATGCTTGACCACCCCATCGAGCATTTTGATCTGCTCCAGAAAGGGCATCAGTCGGTCCAGCGGCAATGCACAGGGACCATCGCAACGCGCATTGTCCGGGTCAGGGTGCGCCTCGACAAACAGCCCGGCAATGCCGGTGGCCACACCGGCACGGGCCAGCTCCACCACCTGCTGACGGCGTCCGCCGGCGCTGTCGGCACGACCGCCCGGCTGCTGCAGCGAGTGGGTGACATCGAAAAGCACCGGATAGCCGGTTTTTTTCATCTCGCCGAAACCGAGCATGTCGACCACAAGATTGTTATAGCCAAAGCTCGAGCCGCGCTCGCACAGAATCAACCGATCGTTACCGGCTTCTTCAAACTTGGTGATGATATGGCGCATTTCGTGCGGGGCGATGAACTGCGGCTTCTTGATATTGACCACCGCACCGGTTTTTGCCATCGCCACCACCAGATCGGTCTGGCGGGCCAGAAAGGCCGGCAGCTGGATGACATCGCAGACCTCGGCCACGGCGCGCGCCTGATCCGGCTCGTGAACGTCGGTCAGCACCGGCACGTTGAAGCGGCGTTTGATCTCGTCAAGGATCTTCAGTCCTTCGTCCAGACCCGGCCCGCGGTAGGAGTGGATCGAGCTGCGATTGGCCTTGTCAAAGCTGGCCTTGAACACGTAGGGAATGCCCAGCGCCTTCGTTGCCTCAACCCAGGCATCGGCCACTTCGATGGCCAGTTCCCGCGACTCCAGCACGTTCATGCCGCCAAAGAGCGTCAGCGGCTGCTGGTTGCCGTTAGTGATATCGCCAATGGCGACACTTTTCTGTGCGGTCGTCTCAGTGCCTGTCATCTTCACGCTCCTGCTGGTCGCGCGTGCCGGCCTTGTGGGAACGCGCGGCGCGATGCGTCAGCGCAGCGTTCACAAAACCGGTGAAGAGCGGATGCCCATCGCGCGGGGTCGAGGTAAATTCCGGATGGAACTGGCAGGCAACATACCAGGGATGATCCGGCAGTTCGACCATTTCGACCAGCGACTGGTCCACACTGCGACCGGAGAAGACCATGCCGGCGCCCTCCAGTTCGGAGACGAACTGATCGTTGATCTCGTAGCGGTGGCGATGACGCTCGACAATGGTGTCGCTGCCGTAGATCTCGCGGGCCTTCGAGCCTTCTGCCAGCATGCAGCTCTGCCCGCCCAGACGCATGGTGCCGCCCAGATCGGAGGACTCGTCGCGGGTTTCGATCCGCCCTTCCGGCGTGATCCACTCGGTAATCAAACCCACCACGGGATGACGCGTGTCGTGGGTGAACTCGGTGGAGTTGGCATCGCGCCAGCCGGCCACGTGACGGGCAAACTCGATGACCGCGACCTGCATGCCCAGACAGATGCCCAGATAGGGGATGCCGTTTTCGCGGGCGTAGCGGGCCGTGGCGATCTTGCCTTCCACGCCGCGCGAGCCAAAACCGCCAGGCACCAGAATCGCATCCTTGCCTTCAAGCCGCTCGACGCCTTCGCGTTCGATGGTTTCAGAATCGATATAGTCGATATTGACCTTTACACGGGTCTGGATACCGGCGTGCATCAGCGATTCATTGAGCGACTTGTAGGCGTCCAGCAGCTCCATGTACTTGCCGACCATCGCGATGTTGATGGTCTTGAGCGGGTTGAGCTTGGCGTCGAGCACTCTGACCCACTCGCTCAGATCCGCGGGCGGCGGATCAAGACGCAGCTTGTCGCAGACGATGTCGTCAAGCTCGTGATCGTGCAGCATCAGCGGGATTCGATAGATCGTATCGGCATCCTGCATCGGGATGACGGCACGCTCGTCCACGTTGGTAAAGAGCGCGATCTTGCGACGCTCGCTGGCCTCAAGCTCGACTTCGCTGCGACACAGCAGGATATCCGGCTGAATGCCGATGGAGCGCAGCTCCTTGACGCTGTGCTGGGTAGGCTTGGTCTTGGTCTCGCCGGCCGTCTTGATGTAGGGCACCAGCGTCAGGTGCATGTACAGCGCGCGGGTGGAGCCGACTTCGCTGCGCAGCTGACGGATGGCTTCCAGAAACGGCAGCGACTCGATGTCGCCGACGGTGCCACCGATCTCGACCAGCGCTACGTCATAGCCTTCGGCACCGGCCTTCACGCGACGCTTGATTTCATCGGTAATGTGCGGAATGACCTGAACGGTACCGCCCAGGTAGTCACCGCGGCGCTCTTTTCTGAGTACGTGCTCGTAGACCCGACCGGTGGTGAAGTTATTGGCCTGGGTCATGCGCGAGCGAATAAAACGCTCGTAGTGGCCCAGATCAAGATCGGTCTCGGCACCATCTTCGGTGACAAAGACCTCACCATGCTGGAAGGGGCTCATGGTGCCCGGATCGACGTTGATATAGGGGTCGAGCTTGAGAATCGTGACCTTCAGGCCACGGGCTTCCAGAATAGCGGCCAGAGAAGCTGCAGCGATGCCTTTACCAAGAGAAGACACAACGCCACCGGTCACGAAAATATATCGCGTCGTCATGGGGAACCTGTTAATGCTGGGCGAAGGCCGGCCAGAAGGGCGAGCCAGGATGGGAGATCAGTTTACGCGAAAGCGTCGGCGCGCTCAATTTGCATTGTCGGCCCGAAGCCGGATCAGCGGTGATGACGCCCTTTTGATGGATTTGGTCACGATATAGGTGAAGTAACGACGGATGGCGAGTCCCTCCATCAGCCAGTGATCAATCAGACGCTGATACTGGTCGATGCTTTCGGCCTCGATCAACAGTAGATAGTCCACCCCGCCACCCACGGCCACGCACTCGCTGACCTGTGGCGTCTCGCGCACGGTGCGCTCGAAACGCTCGGATACGCTCACGCTGTGATTTTCCAGCTCGATCTGTACCCACACGGCGGTCAGTGCCACCCGAACCCGGTCACTGATGCGGGCGCTGTAGCCCTCGATGATGCCGGCACGCTCAAGTCTTCGAACCCGCTCCCAGCAGGGGCTGACCGACAGATTGATCGCCTCGGCCAGCCGGGACTTGGTGATGCGCCCGTCACGCGACAGGATCTCGAGAATACGAAAATCGTACTGATCGAGCTTCATCATGACCTCCTGTCGCAGGGATACCGGATGTCAGGCGGCAGGTGCTTACTGCCGCCCGATGCGGCGCGTTTAGCGCTCAAGCGTTTCGACCACCTCACCAATGACGATCAGGGTATCGCCCATCTCGACGCGCGCCGGAAAGCGCCGGGCCAGCACCAGCCCGTCACGCCCGGCGCGATACTCGACAGGTTCTGCACCGGTGCGCGTGATGTCCCAGATCCGGGCGACCACCTCGCCCTGGCGAACCAGCCCGCCAAGCGCGCAGGTCATCTCCAGAAGCCCCGTGTGCTCGCTTTGCACGTAGCACGAGGCGTCCGGCATTTCGACATACTGCTGACGCGCCGGGCGCTGCAGGTCGCCGGCCACGATCCCGGTAAAGACCAGAAAGTTGTGTACGCCGCGTTCGCTGATCTCGATGCTTGCCGGCGTTGACGTGCCGCCGCCGCCCAGCTCGGTGGTCACCAGTACCTTGCCCTGCTGCTCGACCACGGTGTCATAAAGCGCGGCGGCATCAAGTTCATACATCATGATGGCGGTGCCGGCCCCGAACGCCATGGCGCCTTCAAGACTCTTTCGTTCGAGATCCAGATCTTCCAGCCGATGGGCAGCGGCAAAGGGCAGGATATCCAGCGTGCGTCCCCCCGAGTGCAGATCCAGCGCGTAGTCGCACATCGGCACCAGATAGCGGGTAAAATAGTCAGCAATCTGCTTTGTCGGCCCGCCATCCGGGTCGCCCGGGAAGCTGCGATTGAGGTTGCCGCGATCCATTGGCGAGGTGCGACGTCCTGCCTGCGCGGCCGGCTGATTCATCATCGGCACAATGATGACCCGCCCCTGCACCTCTTCTGCCTTCAGACGCCGGGCCAGCTTCAAAAGGGCCGTGATGCCCTCGTACTCATCGCCGTGATTGCCACCGGTCAGCAGTGCCGTGGGACCTTCACCATTCTTGACCACGGTGACCGGAATCATGACTGCCCCCCAGGCGGACTCGTCATGGGAGACCGGCAGCTTGAGAAAGCCGTGCTGGACGCCATCGGCCTCGAAATCGACGGTAGCGGAAATGGGACTTGGACGCATAAGCCGTGCTGCTCCCCTGAATAGTGTCGTATTGATGACCAGTGGCGTATTGATGACCAGTGGCGTATTGATGACCAGTGGCGTATTGATGACCAGTGGCGTACTGGTTGACCCGCGACGCGTTATTTGACGAAGAGCTGACGCGGAAAATTACTGAAGGTCTCCACGCCGGTCTCGGTAATCAGGATCGATTCGGTAATCTCGAGCCCCCAGTCATCCATCCACATGCCCGGCATGAAATGAAAGGTCATGCCGGGTTCGAGGATAGTGTTGTCACTCGGACGCAGACTCATGGTGCGCTCGCCCCAGTCGGGCGGATAGCTCAGCCCGATGGGATAGCCGCATCGAGCGCCACCGCGGTCAAATCCCCACTTGTCCATGGCCGCGCCCAGCGCCATGGCCAGATCGCAGCAGCGGTTACCGGGTCTGGCAACCTCGAGACCGTTTTCGATGCCTTCAAGCAGTGCCGACTCACCGCGCAGAAAGTCTCGGGTCGGCCGGCCCAGAAAGACGGTACGTGACAGCGGCGCGTGGTAGCGCTTGTAGACACCGGCAATCTCGAAGAAGGTGCCCTCACCCGTTCTGAACGGTGCATCGTCCCACGTCAGATGCGGCGCCGCGGCGTCCTTGCCGGTGGGCAGCAGCGGCACGATGGCCGGATAGTCACCACCATGCCCCTCGACCCCTTCCACCCCGGCCCGATAGATCTCGGCCACCAGCCGGCTCTTGGGCAGGCCGGGCTCGACCATGTCCAGAATGCGGGCATGCATTTCATCCACGATACGCCCGGCCACGCGCATGTACTCGATTTCGGTGGGCGACTTGATCGCCCGGCACCAGTTGACCAGTCCATTGGCATCCACCAGCGTCGCTTCGGGCAGATTGGCCAGCAGGCTGGTATAGGCCTTTGCCGAGAAATAATAGTTGTCCATCTCGACGCCGATACGCCCTCTGTGCCACTGCCAATGAGGCAGGATTGACTGACACAGGTACTCCATCGGGTGCATATCGGGATTCTGGACGTAGTAGTCCGGATACCAGGTCACATGGGTATCCGGATTCATGTAGCAGGTACGTATCGCGCCGTTGCTGTCCTGTCGGCGCCCATACCAGACAGGCTCCTGATCGAGGCTGATGAGAACACACTGGTGAACGTAGAACGACCAGCCGTCATAGCCGGTCAGCCACGCCATGTTGGAGGGATCATAAACGATCAGAAGATCCAGCTCGGCACGCGCCATCGCCGCCCTCACCCGGGCCAGACGCTGAGCGTACTCCTCGCGCGTAAAGGGAAGTGCAATGTCGGTCATTGGCGCTCGCTTTTCCCGGTCCGGAAACCGGGCATTTGTTGTGTTCAACGACATCCCGCTAACAAGCATGATGCACAAGAGCAATGGTTGCCATGCACTCGTCCCTGCTTCTGGTCAGTCTGCCCCTGCCCGATTGTCAGGGTCAAAAGCTTTCATGGGGCAGAACATGATTCTGAACGAGCCCGGCCTTCCCGGCCGCGATCCGGCCTGCCGACTCATGACAGAAAACTGTCAGTCACATTGTCGGATTTGATTAAAGTGCCCGTTCAATATCGTCGTTATAGCGTCAACCAGGGCGCGGTGTCCTATCGCCCCTTTACCCTGTCTTTTTGAAATGGCGCCACCCCGAGCGCGCCGGGATACCAAAATGAGTGATACCAGTCACATGAGTGATGCCCTCAAAAGCCTGAATTCCCAGCATGATTTCCTCAGGGCCTCCATCGATCGTTCCCATGCCGTCATCGAGTTCACGACAGAAGGGATTGTCGTCGATGCCAATGACAACTTCCTGAAGACGATGG
Organism: Kushneria avicenniae; assembly: GCF_900112585.1. GTDB lineage: Bacteria > Pseudomonadota > Gammaproteobacteria > Pseudomonadales > Halomonadaceae > Kushneria > Kushneria avicenniae. The sequence goes on from NZ_FOLY01000004.1 coordinate 302,835, forward strand.
GATACACCCTGCAGGACATCAAGGGCAAACATCACCGTATGTTCTGTGATCCCGAGGAAACCTCACAGCCCGAGTATCGCGCTTTCTGGCAAAAGCTTGGCCGCGGCGAATTTGATGCCGGCGAATATCGACGCATCGCCAATAATGGTCGCGAAATCTGGCTTCAGGCCACCTATAGCCCTGTCTGCGATGACAACGGCAAGCCTGTCCGCGTCATCAAGCTCGCCTCCGATATTACCCAGCAGAAACAGCATGACGCCGAGTTCGAGGGCAAGGTGGATGCCATCAGCCGGGCACAGGCCGTCATCGAATTCGATCTGAAGGGCAAGATCCTGTCGGCCAATGAAAACTTTCTGATGGCCACCGGGTATCGCGCCAGTGAGATCATCGGAGAGCATCACCGCATGTTCTGTGATGAAGCCTATGCCAAGACCGCCGAATATCGTGATTTCTGGAACGAACTGGCCAGGGGCGAATTTACCCATGGCGAATACCGGCGCTTTCGCAAGGACGGCAGCGAAATCTGGCTGCAGGCGACCTACAACCCGATTCTGGATGCCGTGGGCCGCCCCTACAAGGTGGTCAAGTTCGCTACCGACATTACCCAGCGCAAGCTGATCAACGCCGAGTTTGAAGGCAAGGTCAATGCCATCAGCCGGGCGCAGGCCGTCATCGAGTTTGATCTCGAAGGGCATGTGCTCAACGCCAATGCGAATTTCCTGAGTACCATCGGCTATCGCTTCGATGACATCCGTGGCCAGCACCACCGCATGTTCTGTGACCCATCCCATGTCAGCAGCGATGAATATCGCCACTTCTGGGATGAACTCAACCGCGGCAAACCCATGAGCGGCGAATTTCGTCGCGTAGGACGCAATGGGCGGGAAGTGTGGCTACAGGCCACCTACAACCCGATCCTTGACATGGATGGCCGTCCTTTCAAGATCGTCAAGTTTGCCACCGACATTACTGCTCAGAAACGCGAAGGTACCGAACGAGAAAGCCGGCTCAAGGCCATCGACCGCTCTCAGGCCGTCATCGAGTTTGATCTCAAGGGCAATATCCTGACCGCCAACCGTAACTTTCTGCATACCATGGGCTATACCCTGGAAGAGGTGCAGAACCAGCATCATCGTATTTTCTGCGATGATGACTACGTTACCAGCACCGATTATCGCGACTTCTGGCAAAAGCTCAGCCTTGGTGAGTTCATCAGCGGCCGGTTCTGCCGTCAGGGCAAGTTTGGCCGCCGCGTCTGGATTCAGGGCACTTACAACCCGATCTTTGATCCCAGCGGCCAGGTCTACAAGATCATCAAGTTTGCCACCGACATCACCGAGCAGGTCACGCTGGAAGACAGCATCAGAGACCAGGCAGCCTCCATGGGCGGCAGCATTGTCGATCTGAACACCTCCATCAATGCCATCGCTGAAAATGCCCAGCTGACTCAGCAGCTGGCCCATACCACCCAGGAAGAGGCGCGCCACGGCAGCAGCACGCTGGCACGATCGGTGGATGTCATGGACGCCATTCGCAAGGGCTCCGAGGATGTCGACGCCATCGTCAAGGTGATCGGCGAGATTGCCAACCAGACCAATCTGCTGGCGTTCAATGCCGCCATCGAAGCGGCTCGTGCCGGTGAACATGGCCTTGGCTTCTCGGTGGTCGCCGATGAGGTCAGAAAGCTGGCCGAAAAATCCTCCGATGCCACTCGCCAGATCAATCGTCTGCTGGGCGAGTCCTCACGCCGTATCGAGGAAGGCAACATTGTCACGCGCGATGCCCGAACCTCGTTTGACAAGATTGTTGAAGGGATCGAGAAAACCAGCAGCGCCGTGGATGAAATTACCCGAACCACTCAGGGGCAGCTCAACAACGCCGACCATGTGGCCCAGGCCATTCAAAGGCTGAATGCTGCCACGGCCCACAAGAGCCATTCCGCCACTGATCAGGGTCATTAATCATGTCCCGGTCGCCAACATCATCATCGGATGCCTATGGCGTATTTGGCATCGGTCAGAGCAACGTGGCCCTGAGCACCACCGTGATACGAGAAGTCGTATCCCTGCCTCATGCATTGACACCGGCGCCCATGGCGCCGGCCTACGCCCTGGGCGCATTCAGACTTCGAGATGAGCTGATCCCGGTCATCGATCTGGCGCGCCTGCTGCAGCTTGATGACAGTCAGGGCACGCGTGAGCGTGAAGATCAGGTGGCCATCGTGCGCTGGCACAATGGCCACTTCGGCCTGCGCGTGGATACGATTCACAGCATTGCGCACGTTTCCAACGACCAGTTGCAGCCACTGGACAGCGCGACCCCAGAACACCCGCCCCTGACGCCGGCGGCCTTTACCGATGGCGACAGACTGGTATATGTGCTCGATATCAACGCCCTGTTTGAACTGCCCGGCATGATGCTGGCCCGCCAAACCCATCACGACGAGGCCGACGGTACAGATTCTCGTGAGAAGTCAACCCGCAAAAGCAGTGCTGAACGCGCCCTGCTTATCGGCTGTGGTGACACTCAGCTGAGCCTGCCGGCAGATATGGTGCGCGAAATTCAGACCATGGGGACACTGGCAGAGCCCGTCATGGACGTTTCCGGCTTCATGGGAACGACAATGCTGCGGCGCCAGACGCTGGCGGTCTTTGACCCTCTTGCATTGGCAGGTCTTGCTGATCAGGGGCAGCCGCAGGGTCAGCTGATGGTGGTCGTGACCGTACGGGAACAGCCTTTGGCCCTTTGTGTGGATCAGGTGATTCGCATGATGACGTACCACCGAGAGGATGTCATGACACTGGCCAACACCCATGATCATCATGGCGCGGCTCTCTCCGGCATGATCCATCATCCGGAGCTGGGCGAATCCCTGCTGGTGGATGCCGCACGTTTTGCCGGGAACACCGATGTCCTGACGCTGGCGGCGATGTATGCATCCCGGGAAGGTCAAAAAACCACAGGGGAAGTCCCCTATCATCGCTTTGCCTATGTGCACTTTGATGCTGCCGGGCAGTTCGTCACGCCACTGGAGCAGATCAGCGAAGTGATCGCCATGCCCGGCAAATTCACGACCAGCTCACATGCCGATGAGGGCTGGACAGGCACCATCGCGCACCGCGGTCGCTCCGTCTCTCTTGTCGACCTTCGCGCGTTACTGGGCGCCCCTCACAACATACCGGCCACAGATGTGTTGCTGGTAGCCAGCGGTGACTATCTGGTCGGTTTCATGATCGATAATGCGCGTCATATCGAATATATCGACGCACCGGCAGACAGCCTGATGGTGCGCTGGCGCGGCGAACAGGAAAGAGAGACGCCCCCCATCGAGCAATGCAAGCGCCTGATCGTGATCGGGACAGGAGCCCAGAAAAGAATCATGTCCGTGCTCTGTCTTGAAACGCTGGCAGCGCTTTTGATTGACAGGGATGCCGAGTGCCATTGCAGCGGCATCGATACCGTGACGCTCGGTTTTCCTGGCTGATCCATATCCGCTGTCCGGCGCGGGAGGCCGAAGCGCGCTGAATGGAAAGTCTTTGGCAATGTCTCTGCGCTCTGGGATCATGACAGGCATTCATATCGTGTCGGAATGTCATCATGATCAGGACCTACAGCCTCGAGCAGCACACCATTCATGAACTGGCCGACGACGAACTCAACGCGCGTCTGTCGCAGGCCACCTGGATCGATGCTCAGGAACCCAGCGACAGCGAACGTGAAGCGTTGGCCCCCTTTCTTGCCGAGGAGCTGCCCGGCAGCACCGATGTCGAAGAGATCGAATCATCGGCGCGCTACTTCTCGGACGCCGATGGCCTTCACGTTCACTCGCTGTTCCTGACCCGCAACGAAGGCAAGCACCAGAACACGACGGTGGCCTTCATTCTTCAGTCCCAGCGGCTTCTGAGTCTGCGCGAGGAGGATCTGGCCGACTTCAGACTGCTGCGTCTGCGCGCCCGCCGCGGCCAGATCGAGGCCGGCTCTCCCCAGGAGCTGATGGTCACCATCTTCGAGCAGAAGGTGGAAAACCTGGCTGACAGCGTCGAGGACATGCACCGCGATCTCGAACAGGTCAGTCATCAGGTGCTTGAAGTCGAGGACTCCGATCTCGAGGACGCCATCGACCGTCTGGCCAAGGTCGAGGACAGCGTCGGCAAGATCCGTCTGTGCCTGATGGATACCCAGCGGTCATTGCACTTTCTGCTGCGTCATCTGCGTCGCCATCCGGAGCTGCAGGAACAGGCCCGTGAAGTGCTTCAGGACGTGGATGCGCTGATGTCGCACAACACGTTCCTGTCCGACAAGGTCAACTTCCTGATGGACACGACCCAGGGCTTTATCAACATCCAGCAGAACCAGATCATCAAGATCTTCTCGATCGCCTCGGTCGTGTTTCTCCCGCCCACCATGATTGCCAGCATCTACGGCATGAACTTTGACGTCATGCCGGAGCTGCACTGGCCGCTGGGGTATCCCTTTGCCATTTTCATCATGTTCCTGTCGGGTCTGACGCCTTTTTTGTACTTCAAGCACCGCGGCTGGCTCTAAGCCGGCCCGGTCGGCCCCTGCTGCCCCGCACATGCCAGGAGAGACGACATGCGCATTCTGATTCATGCCCCGGAAGCGACGCGCTGGCAGGAGGTATTGACGCGCGAACTCCAGCCGGTGCTGCCCGGGGTCGAGATCGTGACCACCGAAGAGGCCGGCGAAGGCCCAGCCGATATTCTGGTGGTGTGGAAGCCGCCGGCCTCGCTGCTGGCATGTCAGGATATGTCTCTCAGGGCAATCTTCAACGCCGGCGCCGGCGTGGATGCTCTGCTGAGTCTTCCCGACCTGCCGGATGTCCCCATCGTTCGCCTGCGCGATGCCGGCATGGGCGCGCTGATGGCCGACTATGCGCTCTACGGCATTCTGCATTTCCATCGCGACATGGATCGCTACCGTCGTCAGCAGGAAAAAGCGCACTGGCAGGCGCAACCGCTGGCCGATCGCAGTGACTGGCGCGTGGGCATCATCGGGCTGGGCACGCTCGGTCAGTCGTGTGCTCATCGTATACGCGCTCAGGGATTCGAGGTGCAGGGCTGGAGCCGCTCACCGAAACACTGTGAGGGCATCGACACCCATCACGGTGAGGCCGGTCTGACCGGGCTTTTGAACACCTCCCGGGTCATTGTCAGCCTGCTGCCGGACACGCCCGAAACCCGCGGCCTGCTGAACGAACAGCGTCTGGCCTGCCTGCCCGAAGGCGCCGTGGTGATCAATGCCGGGCGCGGCACCACGCTGGACCCGGATGCCCTGCTCACCCTCATCGGGCGCGGCCACCTGCGCGGCGCGCTGCTGGACGTGTTTCCCGACGAGCCCCTGCCGGCGCATCACCCGCTCTGGCACGACCCTCGTGTCATCGTGACACCCCACGTGGCAGCGCCCACCGACGTGAGTGAAGGCGCCCGCCAGTTTGCGGCCGATATTCTGGCACTGACACGCGGCGAGCCTCTCGATACCGTGGACCCTGCAATCGGGTACTGATGCCGAGCCCCCGCTTCTACCGACAGGAGACGTCATGCGTCATGTATTTCTGCTGGTGACGGCCCTGCTGCTGTCCGCTCCGATCCAGGCTCAGGAGGTTCATCCCTTCAAGGCCGAATATCATCTCGTGATCGACGGCTGGCCCAACGCCGACATGACCCATCAACTCGAGCAGGACAAGGACGGCTGGCGTACCACCATGCACGCCTCGATCAGGATCGCCACCGGCTATGAATACAGCCGTTTTCACCTGCGCGATGACACCACCGCTGTCCCCTGGAGTTTTTACAGCCGCTACCGGCTGTTCGGCTTTGGCGACACCTATCGGCTTGACCAACAGCAGCTCTCGAATCTGCCCGACCGCCAGGCAGCGCTGTTTGCACTCAGCCGCCAGGCGTTTGACGCCCCCTCCTGCCGCGGTCGCCAGACGACGCCCTGCACGTTTGCCTACGTCGATCACAAGACGCGCAAGCACGACATGGCCTGGCGGGTCATCGATGATCCTGAAATGACCGTCCCCCAGGGCCACTGGAAGACGCGCCATGTGGAAGCCTGGGATGAAGACAAGCCTGATCGGCGCCTGCACTTCTACTTCACGTCGCGCTATCCGGGCCTTCTCGTGCAGACGGACTATTTTCGCGATGGCAAACTGAGTGCACGACTGCAGCTGACCGGGCTGGAGACGCCGTAGGCCAGAACACGTCACAGGCGCGATGCGCGCCGGGCGATAACATCCAATACTGATACCACGGAGGGAACATGCTGGAACCCCATCTGACACTGACCATGGCACTGGGAGAAGGCCCGCACTGGGACAGCCACCAGCAGCGCCTTCACTGGGTGGACATCCTGGGCGGAGAGCTGCACCAGCTGGACCCGGAGACCAGCCAGCATCTGGTCTACCGCTTTGACGAGCCGCTGGCCTACGCCGTGCCCAGTGAGCAGGGTGGCTATCTGGCTGCCTTTCGCTCCGGGCTCTGGCGCCTGGACGCGCAGGGCCAGAAACAGCAGCAGCTGGTCGAGGGGCCGCAGAATCCGTCCATCAGCTGGTGCAACGACGCCCACTGCGATGCCCATGGCCGACTGTGGTTCGGCACCAAAAATGCCGAGGAAACCCATCCCACCGGGGCCTTTTTCAGCTATCACGGCGAGCTGACGCCGCATTTTGATGGCGTGACCATTGCCAACGGCATCGCCATCAGCCCGAACAATGACTGGCTTTATTTCAGCGACACGCCCACCCACAGGATTTATCGCTATCCGCTGGATATCGAGGCGGGGACACTGGGCAAACCCGAGCTCTTTGCCGACACCCGGGCGCTGGCTCTACCCGGGTCGCCGGACGGCGCGGCCATCGATGAGGCCGGTCACTACTGGGTGGCCATGTACGGTGGCGGTGTCGTGGTGCATTTTGACGAGCACGGTAACGTGATCGAAACCCAGCCGCTGCTGGCCCCCAACCCGACCAAGGTGGTCTTTGGTGACAGCGATCTGCGCACGCTCTATGTCACCTGTGCGCGTCAGGAGCTCGAGCAGGCCACGCTGGATCAATATCCTGATGCCGGCTCGCTCTTTTCCATGCGTGTAGAGACCCCGGGCCTGCCCGGTCATCGCTATCGAGACGCCGATCACGTCAGCGCCTGAGCCGCCGAGCCTCGTTCCGCCACCCGCGGCTCGGGGCCTGCCCGTGATGTCGAGCCGGTGATTGCCATCCTGACGCCATGACTACCGAGAATCGCATGACCGAGACCGCCGCCCATGAGCCCCACCATGTGGCCGATCAACTGATCAGGGAAATCCTTGAGGGACGCTATCAGCCGGGCGATTTCATCCCGAAGGAGCTGGAGATCTGCCGGCAGTCCGGCCTGAGCCGCAACGTGGTCCGTCGTCACCTGGGGGCGCTGGTCAAGGGGGGCGTCATCGAGCGCATTTCCGGTTACGGCTCCCGCGTACGCGAATTCTCGCAGTGGCATATTCTCGATCCAGCGGTAACGGACTGGATCACCCGCTTCGCCGGGCCTCATCTGGAGATTCAGCGCGAGATCCTGAGCTTTCGCCTGACGGTCGAGCCCTGGGTGGCGATGATGGCTGCCGGCTGCGCCACGGCTCGGGATCTGGTCGCCATCGAGGAAGCCTTCGAGGGCATGCAGCGTCATCATCTGGATGAGGACACCACCCAGCACGACCACTGCGATGTCTCCTTTCATGTCGCCATCTACTACGCCACCCACAACATCGTCTGGTCCCAGCTCTCCCACGTGCTGCGCCCCTCCATCCACCTGCTGGTGTCCCACAGCAATACCCGCACGCTGGACCCAACGCACAGTCTCGAGAGTCACCGTCGTCTCATGGAGGCCATCCGCATGCGCCAGGCCAATGAGGCCTATCACGCCGCCATCGCGGTACTGGAAGACACCGCTACCACGCTGAACATGACCGTCACGCCGGCACCGGTGCCCCACCATCTGCCACTGAACGCCGCGCCGACAGACTGAGCCACTTTGCCGGCACGCTCGTTCTGGCCAGCGCACGCTCCAGGTTTGCCGCAGAGCCAAAATCCCCCCTGGGCAAAAAACCACTGACTGTGCAGATTCGCGCAGGTCTTTCCCGCCCGAACAGGTGCCCTGTAACGCCAATCGCCTCACCGGCCACTTCTCAAGACTCGACCAAGGTCGAAGCGGCCAAAGTCTATGTTGAGCATTTGGCTTAAATGTCCAACATACACCCCCTGTTGTTGATCCTGTTTTCACCCATGCAGTGACCTCTTTCGGGGCAGCTTATGAAATCATCCATGACCGCGACATCCCACGCGCCCGGCCACGCTGCGCGCCCGTCGATGTCGACCGTATACATGATCGGCGGTGTTGCCGCACTGGCCGGTCTTCTCTTTGGTATGGACATCGGCGTCATCTCCGGTGCCCTGCCCTTTATCGAACAGGATTTTGGCGTCAGCGATCGCCAGCAGGAAATCATCGTCAGCGTCATGATGCTGGGGGCGGCGTTTGGTGCCTGCGCCAGCGGCACCCTGTCACGCAAAATGGGGCGCAAGCTGACCCTGACCGTCAGCGGTGTGGTCTTCGTGGCAGGTGCCCTGCTTTCGGCGCTGGCCGTATCCCCCGAAATGCTGATTGTGGCGAGACTGGTGCTGGGCGTGGCCGTGGGCATTTCCTCCTATGTGGCGCCCATCTATCTCTCCGAGATCGCTCCGGAACACATTCGCGGTCGGCTGATTTCCTTTTATCAGCTGATGATCATGGGCGGCATTCTGCTCGCCTATCTGACCAATACCCTGTTCAGCTACAGCGGCAACTGGCGCGGCATGCTGGGCATCATTGCCGTTCCCGGGGTTCTGTTGCTTCTGGGCATGATCTTTCTGCCCCGCAGCCCGCGCTGGCTGGCAAGCAGCGGGCGCTTTGACGAGGCACGCAGCATCCTGATGCGCCTGCGCGGCAACGACAGCAAAGGCGTGGATGAAGAGATGGCGCAGATTCGCAGCAATCTCAAAATAGGCGAGTCAGGCTGGGCGCTTTTCAAGCGCAACGCCAACTTTCGCCGCTCGACCGGTCTGGGCATGACGCTGCAGTTCATGCAGCAGTTCACCGGCGCCAACGTGATCCTCTATTACGCCCCGCGTATTCTGGAAATGGCAGGCTTTGACAGCGCCAGCGAGCAGCTCTGGGGCACGGTTGTCATCGGTCTGGTCATGACGCTGGCCACCCTGATTGCCGTGGGTCTGGTCGACCGGGCCGGGCGCAAGCCGCTGCTCTACACCGGCTTTACCATCATGGGCCTGTGCATGCTGGCGCTCGGCGCCCTGTTTGAATACGGCCTTGAAGGGGCCACCACCCAGTATCTGGCACTGGGGCTGCTCGGGATGTTCGTGATCAGCTACGCCATGTCGGCGGCACCGATGGTGTGGATTCTGTGCTCGGAAATTCAGCCGCTCAAGGGTCGCGACTTTGGCGTGGCCTGCTCGACGGTCACCAACTGGGTCGCCAACATGATTATCGGGGCCACCTTCCTGACGCTGATCAACGTGCTGGGCAACGCCATGACGTTCTGGCTCTATGCCGCGCTCAATTTTGCCTTCATTGGAATCACGCTGATGCTGGTGCCCGAAACCCGCGGCGTGGCGCTCGAGCGCATCGAGCAGGCGCTGATGGCGGGAAAAAGGCTTCGCCACATCGGCCGGCCAGTACGAGGATAGGGGCTGGTCCGCCCTGCGCCGGGCATGGCTTCTATACTGCCCGGCAGCAGCAGCGACACACGCCCTTGACCCTTTATCGACCGCGGAGTGACCCATGCCCTTGCACTGTGAAAGTGACCACCCTGGTCAGTACAATGACGGCACCCCCTTCACGCGCTTCAGACTGCGCAACAGTGCCGGCATGGAGGTGGATATCCTTGATTACGGTGCCACGCTTCAGGCCCTGCGCGTTCCGGATCGGGCAAGCGGCAAGCCGATCGATCTGGTGCTCGGGTTTGCTGATCCGGCGCAGTATCTCAAGGGGCATCCCTATTTCGGCGCCCTGGTCGGACGCTTCGCCAACCGTCTTTGTGGGGCGCGTTTCGAACTCGATGGGCAGACCTTTCAGATTGTGCCCAACGAGGGCCGTAACGCCCTGCATGGCGGGCCAAAAGGCCTGAGCTTCCAGCGCTTTGAGGGGGCTCTGTTCGAGGACAGCAACCGGGTCGGCGTGACCCTGACCTGCCGTTCTTCCGATGGCGACATGGGCTTTCCGGGCGAGTTGACCGTCACGGTGCATTACAGCCTTGATGAGGATAATCGCCTTGCCATCGACTACGAGGCGCAAAGCTCGAAACCGACCGTTGTCAGCCTGACCAATCACGCCTATTTCAATCTGCACGGCCATGGCGATGTTCGTGATCACAGGCTCGAGTGCGCGGCCAGTCACTACCTGGTGCTCGACGATGAATCGATTCCGACCGGCACGATCGCCCCGGTGGACGACACGCCCTATGACTTTCGAGCGCCGGCCACTCCGCGGGCGCGCGAGCAGATCGAGTGCGAGCAGCTTTGGCATGCCGGCGGTCATGACGTCGCCCTGGTACTGGACCGGGTGGCCCGGGATCAGCCGCTGGCAACGCTTGTCGAACCAGAGAGCGGTCGGCAGCTGACGGTCTTTACCGACCAGCCCTCGCTGCAGCTCTATACCGGCATCGGTCTGGATGGCACTCTGAGCGATCATGAGGGCCGCCCGATCAAGGCCTTTGGTGGACTGGCACTGGAGGCGCAGCAGTTTCCCGATGCGCCCAACCACGCGCACTTCCCCTCGACCCGGCTCGAGCCGGGCGAGTACTACCGCCAGCACACCTGCTATCGACTGACGTTTTAACTCCGGATCGAATGGCCGAAAACGCCGTTCGCCCTCACCAGGACAAGAGATCGATTCATGACCACCATCGCCATTGCCGGCTTCGGCAAGATCGCAAAGGATCAGCACCTGCCGGCCCTGAATGACAACCGCGATTTCGAGCTGACCGCCATCGCCAGTCGCCATGCCACCCTTGAAGGCGTTGATAACCATCAGGACCTGGAGACGCTGCTGTCGGCCAGCCCCGATCTTGAGGCCGTGGCGCTGTGTACGCCGCCGCAGGTGCGCTACGGCCAGGCCGTGGCCGCCATCGAGGCCGGCAAGCATGTGCTGCTGGAAAAGCCCCCGGGTGTGAGCCTCAGCGAGGTCGAGGACCTGGTGCGTCGCGCCGATCAAAAGGGCGTCACGCTTTATGCGACCTGGCACGCCCGGGAGGCCGCCGGCGTCGAGAAAGCGCGCGAGTGGCTGTCGACGCGCCGTGTGACCGGCGTTGACATCCAGTGGCGCGAGGACGTACGTCAATGGCACCCGGGCCAGCAGTGGGTGTGGGAACCGGGCGGTCTGGGCGTGTTCGATCCGGGCATCAACGCGCTGTCGATCGCCACGCATGTGCTGCCCGAGGCCTTTTTCCTGCGTGAGGCAACCCTTGAGGTGCCAGAGAACTGCCAGTCACCGATCGGTGCCACGCTTGAGTTCACCGACATTCATGACACGCCTATTCATGCGGATTTCGACTGGCGCCAGACCGGCCCACAGACTTGGCGGATCACGATCGAGACCGAGGACGGCACGCTGCTCCTCGACAGCGGCGGCAGCCAGCTGGACATCAACGGCGAGCGCATCGTCGACGGTGAGGATGTCGAATACGCAGGCCTTTATCGGCGCTTTGCCCAGCTGATTCGCGACGGTCGCAGTGACGTGGACGTGGCACCGTTTCGCCACGTGGCAGATGCTTTCCTGCTGGGTCGGCGTCAGAACGTCGAGGCCTTTATCGAGTAGGGCTTTTATCGAGCAGGACCTTTATCGAGCAGGGCCTTGACGACAAAAACCCCGGGGAGATCACTCCCCGGGGCCTTGTCACCTCCTGCGATCACCGACTGCGGTAATCAGGCTGGAGGGTCAGTCCAGCGCTTCGAGCTTGTCGACGCATTGATCGATGACGTTATCAAAGGATTTCGAGATATCGATGCTGATGGCCTCATCGGGACCCGGCGTTTGCAGCGTATCAAACTGGGTGCGCAGCATTTGCGGTGAGAAGAAGTGCTGACGCTCCTCCATGCGCTGCAAAATGGTGTTGTAATCGCCATCCAGGAAAAGAATGATCAGGTCGGGATCCCCCTGGCGCAGGATATCGCGATAGGCCCGCTTCAAACCCGAGCAGCCGATCATGACGCTCCTGTTGTCCTTGCGATGACGGTCAAAAATCTCTGCCAGTGCCTCAAGCCAGCCCTGACGATCCTCATCCGTCAGTGCCTCACCATGAGTCATCTTTTCGATGTTTTCCGGCGGATGGTACTTGTCACCGTCGATGTACTCGCACCCTGTGCGCTCTGCCACCGCTTCACCGATGGTCGACTTGCCGGATCCGGAGACCCCCATGATCAGAATGCGTCGTGATTGCCGATGACGCTGATCGAACTGTTTTACCATGCCGGGGCTCTCTTGTCGGGAAAAGGGGCATTACCGTGAAATGTTGGCAACATTCTTGCAAAGGCATCATGGGGTTACAACCGACCCCGTACTCCGGGGCGACTTTCGCACACAAGACCTTGGTCTAATATCACCTCGAGCGGCGATGCGACAGAGCGCCGGGAAATTGCCTCGGGCAGGGCATTTGGCCGTTATCCGCGATCGCGCTGATATCCCAGACGGCTGGCCACATTGCGAAAGGCCTCCAGATCCTTTTGCCCGAAAAAGCACAGTGTTGCCGTCAGTTCCCCGTGTGGCAGCCTTTCGGCCATGACCCCGATGACCACCTCACAGGCCTGCTCGAACGGGTAGCCGTAAACGCCGGTCGAGATCGCCGGAAAGGCGATGGTGTGCATACCATGATCGCGTGCCAGCGCCAGCGAGTTCTGATAGCAGCTGGCCAGCAGTGCCGATCTGTCGACCGTTTTGGCATATACCGGCCCGACGGTGTGAATGACATGGCGCGCCGGAAGATTGAATCCAGGCGTCATGGCCACCTCTCCATCCGGCAGCCCTTCGGGCCATTGCTCGCGGCGCAGCACTTCACAGGCCTTTTTGAGTTCAGGGCCTGCTGCGCGGTGAATTGCACCATCCACACCACCACCGCCCATCAGCGAATGATTGGCCGCATTGACGATGGCATCCATTTCCAGGGTCGTAATGTCGCCCTGTATTGCCCTGAGTTTACCGCTCATCCAGCTCATGGTCGCTGTCATGACGTCTCTCCTGAAGCCCCGGGTGATCACGCTGTCATTATGGGCGATCAACCCCTTCCCCCGAATCCTCCCTACCCCCTGCCATGGTCCAGGACCGGAGGATTTTCCCTTCCCTCTGCTTGAAGCCCTGTAATAAAGGCTATACGTTGATTGAATGACCAATCAATAAAGTCCGGATAAACGCCCTCGTGATCTCGAGTTCCCGGGGTCACGAGGGCGACGTTCAGGAATCACTCATCACTGCATCGGCAACGAGGAAACTCCTTCAATGGGCGTCAATCACACTGACACGGCCGAACAGCCTTGCGACGGTCTCAATCCGGTCGTGTTCTACGGCTCTGCCCTGTGTATCGTGGCCTTTTCTCTCTGGGGCATGCTGTTTACCGAAACCGCCAACACCATCATCTTTGCCGTCCTTGAATGGATCAGTAACACCTTTGGCTGGTACTACTTTCTGGCCGCCACCCTCTATCTGGGCTTTGTCATCTTCGTCGCCGCCTCCCGCTTTGGCAGCATTCGACTGGGGCCGGAGCATTCGCGTCCGGAATTCAGCCTGGGCTCGTGGGCAGCAATGCTGTTTGCCGCCGGTATCGGCATCGATCTGCTGTTTTTCTGCGTGGCCGAACCCGTGACCCAGTTTCTGGCGCCACCGGTGGGTGATGGCGGCACGCTTGAAGCGGCCAGACAGGCCACGGTCTGGGGCATGTTCCACTACGGTGTCACCGGCTGGGGCATGTACGCCCTGATGGGCATGGCGCTGGCCTACTTCAGCTACCGCTATAATCTGCCGCTGACCATTCGCAGCGCACTCTATCCGCTGTTTGGTCGACGCGTAGAAGGTGCCATTGGCCATACAGTGGATATCGCCGCGGTCATCGGCACGGTGTTCGGGATCGCTACCAGCCTGGGCATCGGCGTGGTTCAGCTCAATTACGGGCTGAGCTATCTGTTCGACCTGCCCCAGAATCTCTTTATTCAGGGCGCCCTGATTGCCCTGTCGGTCATTCTGGCCACCATTTCAGTGGTTTCCGGTGTCGACAAGGGCATCCGACGCATCTCCGAATTCAACGTGCTTCTGGCGGTGGTGCTTTTGCTCTACGTGCTGTTTGCCAGCGATACCGTCTTTCTGCTCAACGCGCTGGTGCTCAATATCGGTGACTACGCCAACCGCTTCATGGGCATGACGCTGAATACTTTCGCCTTTGACCGCCCCGCCGACTGGCTCAATACCTGGACGCTGTTCTTCTGGGCCTGGTGGGTGGCCTGGGCGCCTTTCGTAGGGCTTTTCCTGGCGCGCATCTCGCGCGGGCGCACCATCCGCGAGTTCGTGATCGGCACCCTGACCATTCCGTTCATCTTTACCCTGATGTGGATCTCGATTTTTGGCAACAGCGCTATCCAGAGCATTCTGGATGGCGCTACCGCGTTCGGACAGATCGCCATGGAAAGCCCCGAGCGCTCCATCTACGGCCTGCTTGAGCAGTATCCGGGCGTGATATGGACAGCATCACTGGCAACGATTCTGGGCATGCTGTTCTATGTCACCTCGGCAGACTCCGGCGCGCTGGTGCTGGGTAACTTCACCTCGCGCCTGTCCAGCGTGCATCACGACGCCCCGATCTGGCTGCGCATCTTCTGGTCGGTCGTGATCGGTCTACTCACTCTGGCCCTTCTGATGGCCGGCGGCGTTTCGGCACTGCAGGGGATGGTGGTGATCATGGGCCTGCCCTTCTCGTTCGTGATCTTTTTTGTCATGGCGGGGCTTTATCGCTCCTTCAAGAGCGAGGCCTTCAAGGAAGACAGCCACCGCGCCAGCCTTGCCGGGCGTCTCTCGGGCCGAACACACACTGGCAGCGAACGCGGCACGCGCCACTGGCGCAAGCGTCTCAAACGTTCCATGTATTTTCCCGGCCAGCGTCAGGCTCGCGGCTTTATCAATATGACCGCACGCCCGGCCATGGAGGCCGTGGCGCAGGAGCTGACCGAGCAGGGGCTCGAGGCCGAGGTCATCAGGGCCGAAGGCGAAGAGCTGCATCTGGAACTCAACGTGGCGCTGGGCAGCGAGCAGAATTTTACCTATCAGATCTGGCCGCGCGCCTTCCCGGTACCTTCCTTCGCTCGTCGCGCCAACAAGACGCAGTCCTGCTACTACCGTCTCGAGGCCTATCTGCTGGAAGGCAGCCAGGGCTACAACCTGATCGGCTTCAGCCGCGATCAACTGATCGACGACATCCTCGATCAGTACGAACGTCACCTGCAGTTTCTGCACATGAGTCGTGAAGCGCCCGGCAACAGCGCCAATATCCCGGACGACCCGACCTTGCCGCCGGCACCGTAACCAGAGGCTTCGACACAAAAGGGCCGCCCTCATCGGGCGGCCCTTTTTTCGAAAACGTCATTTTTTGAGGACATCATTTTTTGAGCACGTCATTGATGCCCATTTCTGAAACATGCATCGATCCAATCACAGTGCTATTCAGTGCACAGGCCGGCGACGCAGTCGCGGACTAAGCCACTCGCCGATCACCACGAAAAACGCCAGTGCCGCCACACCCCAGACCCACTGGGTCGAGACGTCCAGCGTCATGAAGCCAAGCGCATCGATAAAGATCACCACGATCGCCAGCGGACAGACATAGCGAATCATGAACAGCCACAGCGCGTGGCCAATGCCATTGAGCCCCAGCTCATCGCGCAGTATCCGGTCCTTGAGCACAAAGCCTGCCAGCAGCGCCAGTCCGAGCCCACCCAGCGGCATCAGAAAGCGCGAAGTGAGATAGTCCAGCCAGTCAAAAAAGGTTCGACCGCCAAGCGTCCAGTCAGCACCCAGATTAAAGGACAGCATCGCCAGCGTGCTCACCAGCCACAGCACGATGCCCGTGCCCCAGGCAGCGCGATTGCGAGCGATACCATGACTTTCCACCAGCCAGGCGATGGTGGCCTCGATCATCGAAATGGCCGACGTCAGCGCCGCCATCGTCAGCATCACAAAAAAGATGACCTCCAGCAGCGTGCCCATGGGCATCTGGGCAAAGGCCAGCGGCAGGCTCATGAAGATCAACCCCGGACCGCTGGCGGGGTCCATGCCGTTGGCAAAGATGACCGGAAAGATGGCAAGCCCCGCCATCAGCGCCACCAGCGTGTCACAGATCGCGACGGTAAAGGTTGTACGGACGATGGAAGTGCCGGCCGGCAGATAGGCGCCGTACGCCATGATCGCCCCTGCTGCCAGTGACAGGGTAAAAAAGGCGTGCCCCATCGCCGCCAGCAGCCCTTCACCGGAGAGCTGGCCGAACTCGAAGGCAAACAAGAAGTGGACGGCCTGCTCAAAGCCACCGGAGAACACGCCAAAGCCGATCAGAATCGCCAGCATGATCACCATGCCGGGCATCATCCAGCGCACGCTGCGCTCAATGCCTTCCTGCACACCCTTGCCCACGATCAGCATGGTGATCAGCGTGACCAGCGTGCTCCAGAAGCCCAGATTGAACGGATTGGCGTTGTTATCTTCAAAGATTGCCGCCATGCCCTCGACGCTGTCGGCGGAAAGTCCGCCGGTAACGGCCTTCCAGAGATACGACAGCGACCAGCCGGCAACCACTACGTAAAAGCTCAGGATCATGAAACCGCAGATCATCGACATCCAGCCCAGAATGCTCCACCCGGAACCACCACCAGATTCGGCCACCACGCGCCTGACCGCTTCGACCGGGCTGCCACGGCCGCGTCGGCCAAAGGCGATCTCGGTCATCATCAGGGGTACCCCGATGGCGGCAATGCACAGCAGATAGACCAGCACAAAGGCGGCGCCGCCGTATTCGCCGGTCATGTAGGGAAATTTCCAGATATTGCCAAGCCCCACCGCAGAGCCGGTGGCCGCCAGCACGAATCCCCAGCGTCCGGCCCAGAGCACACCGCCGGTGTCATTGTTTGTGGTCATGCGTGTTCCCTGTCTGTTGTCGGCCTTTTCCGGCCCTCTTGTCGATCAGAAGCGCATTGTAATGGTCTCGCCCCCCTTTTGGCCCGAAACGCTCGCCATTTTCCTGTTCAGGCCATTGAAAAAGGGGCCCCGAGAGGCCCCTGAATCATGCAACCGGCGCATTTGATCGCCACGATCAGCTTAGTTGGTGACGCCTTCCGGCACCTCGAGCTTCTGCTGGGCCGGCTTGAGCAGTGCATAGACACCGCCAACAAAGAGCGAGCCCACGGCGATCGAGAGCAGATAGAGCAGCGCCTGATTGACCGCGCCCGGAATCAGCAGTACGAACAGCCCGCCGTGCGGCGCCATCAGTTTGATCTGGAAATACATCGACAGGGCACCGGTAATCGCCCCGCCCACGATCGAGATCGGAATGACGCGCAGCGGGTCCTTGGCGGCAAAGGGAATGGCGCCTTCGCTGATAAAGCAGAGTCCCAGTACGAAAGCCGCCTTGCCCCCGTCACGCTCGGTGTCGGCAAACTTGGAGCGCGCCAGAAAACTGGCAATGCCCATGCCGATCGCCGGTACCATCCCGGCAGCCATGATGGCAGCCATTGGTGCGTAGGTCTGGGTCGACAGAAGCCCGACCCCGAAGGTGTAGGCCGCCTTGTTGATCGGTCCGCCCAGGTCAACGCACATCATTGCCCCCAGCAGCAGGCCGAGCAGCACAGCGTTGGTCGATCCCATGTTGTTGAGGAAATCGGTCAGCGCCGACAGCATGCCCGCAACCGGCGTGCCGACCAGATAGATCATGACCAGACCGGTCACCAGACTCGCCAGCAGTGGAATGATCAGAATCGGCTTGAGCGATTCGATGCTGGCCGGCAGCTTCAGCCGGTGCGCGATCAGTTTCGCGGTGTAGCCGGCCAGAAAACCGGCGATGATGCCGCCAATAAAACCGGCACCCAGAGTGCTGGCCAGCATGCCACCGATCATTCCTGGCGCGATCCCCGGTCGATCCGCAATCGAATAGGCGATATAGCCCGCCAGCACCGGCACCATTAACGCAAAGGCGGTGTCACCGCCGATCTGCATCAGCGCGGCGGCCAGCGTTCCCTCTTCCTTGAAGGCCTCGATGCCGAACACGAACGACAGCGCGATGCACAGACCGCCGGCGACCACCATCGGCAGCATGAAGGAAACCCCGGTCAGCAGGTGCTTGTAGACGCCCCGCTCCTTGATGCTCTTCTTGCGTTCGCTGCCACCGGCCGGCGCGCTGCCCGCGCTTTCCACCGCGGCGCCCGCCAGCGCGTCATTGATCGTCTGCCGAGACTTTTTGAGCGCCGTGCCGGTAGAGGTGCGATAGATCGGCTTGCCGGCAAAACGCTCGTCGTCGACCTCGATATCGCAGGCCAGCAGGACGATGTCGGCGCTGGCGATATCGTCATCGGTCAGTTGATTCTGCGCCCCGACCGAGCCCTGCGTCTCGACCTTGATCCGATGACCCAGTGCGCGCCCGGCTTCGGCCAGCGCCTCGGCGGCCATGAAGGTATGCGCCACGCCGGTCGGGCAGGCCGTGACGGCGACAATGTTTTTCGAAGTACCGGCCTCGGGCGCTGCCGGGGCTGCACCGGATGCCTCCGGAACGTCATCGTCGCCCTGCCAGGGGCTGGCCTGTTCGCGGGCACGGCTCAAAAAACCATCCGGGTCCGGCAGTGCCGCTTCAAGGCGCTCGCGATAGAGCGGCTTACCGGTAAAACGGGACAGCGTCACCGGACGACTGGCCGCCACCACGACCAGATCGGCCGCGGCAATCTGCTCGTCATCAAGCGTTGCCGAGTCAAACTGGCCCTGCATCTCGACCGCTGTCTGCCAGCCCAGCCGATGAGCAGCCTGCTCGAGCCGGCGCGCCGCCAGATAGGTCGTCGCCGTACCGCTGGGGCAGGCCGTGACGATAACAATGTTCATGCAAACCACTCCTGTGCCAGTGCCAACCACTGGTCGCCATGCTGACCGCGCCTGTCATCAGCAGGCAGCTCAAAAGAAATCGGGGGCGTGATCATGTTGCCAGCGCCTCCACGCAGACCGCATCGCATAACGCGGTAAAGTCCTCAATATCCGAGCGCCCTACGCCGATGCGACGCACGGCGTCGGCCGACAGGGCCGTGGCAAAACGCAGCGTCTTCTCCCGCGGCCAGCCTTTGAGCACGCCATGCAGCGCCCCGGCCAGCAGCGTGTCGCCGGCACACACGGTGCTGACAATCTCCACTTTCGGTGGACGGGCACGCAACGCGCCGCCGTCAAAGAGCCACACCACGCCTTCAGCGCCCAGCGACAGCAGTACGTTCTCGATGCCGCCCTGCTGCAGCTCGCGAGCCGCCGCCAGCAGCGATGACTCATCCGGCAGCGGCCGGCCTACACACTCGGCCAGCTCGTGCTCATTGGGCTTGATCAACGCAGGCAGCGCACGAACGCCCTGCACCAGCGCCTCGCCGCTGCTGTCCAGCCATACCGGGAGGTCCTGCGTACCGAGTCGTGCGATCAGCGCCGAGAGCCACTCGGGTGTGACGCCCGGTGGCAGGCTGCCGGAGATGACCACCGCCTCGAACGCATCACAGCGGGCGTCGATATCTTCAAGCAGCTGCACCATGGCGGCCTCGTCCACCAGCGCCCCCGGCCCATTGATGTCGGTCACGCGGCCGTCGGCCTCGGAGAGTTTGGCATTGACCCGGGTATCGCCTGCCACCCGAATGAAGCGATCTTCAACGCCCCACTGTGCAAAGGCGCGTTCGAACGTTCCCTGGTTATCACGGCCAAGAAAGCCACTGACCGCGACCTGGTGGTCATGACGCGCCAGCACGCGCGCCACGTTATTGCCCTTGCCTGCTGCCGTCAGCGAGCTCTCCTGTGAGCGGTTGACGCTGCCCGGCATGAGCGTTGTCAGGCGAACAGAAAGATCCAGCGCCGGGTTGGGCGTCAGCGTCAGTACCCGGCTCATGTCAGCGACTCCAGCATGGCGCGCACCTCGGCCGCCGTCGGGCAGTCCAGCGCCCGCAATGCCAGTGCCCGGCTCTCTTCCAGACTCAGGCTGCGGATGCGCTGCTTGACCAGCGGGATCTGCCGGCTGGACACCGACAGCTCATCGACCCCCAGCCCCATCAGTACGGCGATCGCCTGCGGGTCGCTGCCCAGCTCGCCGCACACGCCAACCCAGCGTCCCCTGGCATGAGCGGCGTCAACGGTCAGCTGTATCAGGCGCAGCACTGCTGGATGCAGGCCATCGGCCTGGGCGGACAGACGCGAATGGCCGCGGTCGATCGCCAGGGTGTACTGGGTCAGATCGTTGGTGCCGATCGAGAAAAAGTCGACATGTTCGGCCAAACTTGGCGCCAGCAGTGCACAGGAAGGCACCTCGATCATCACGCCCAGCTGTACGTCAGGGGCATTTATCTCGGCCTGAACACGATCAAAGATGGCCTTGCCGGCGTGAAACTCCTCCACATCCTTGACCATCGGGAACATGATGCGCAGCGGTCGATCACCTGCCGCCGTCAGAAGCGCCCGAATCTGGGTTTCAAGCACGTCCGGGCGCGTCAATGCCAGGCGAATGCCGCGCAGACCCAGGAAGGGATTGTCTTCGGCCGGTACCGGCCAGTAATCCAGTGGCTTGTCCCCTCCAACGTCCAGCGTGCGCGCGACCAGTGCCCGATGACTGCCCAGCGCGTCAAAGGCCTGGGTGTATTCGGCCACCTGGGTGTCCATATCCGGCGCCTGGGGGTGGGCCATGAACACGAATTCGGTGCGCAGCAGACCCACGGCCTCGGCACCGCGTTCGACGGCGTCCGCAGCATGCGCGGTATTGCCCAGATTGGCAGCGACCTCGACGCGGTGGCCGTCCCGGGTGACCGCCGGATCAAAACGCACCTCGAAGGCTTCGCGCTCACGAATCTCGCGCTCGCGGATGGAAAGTTCGGTACGGGCCCGGCGCTCTGGATCGGGCTCGGGAATCACGCGGCCGCGCTCGCCGTCGAGAATCATGTCGATGCCGTTGTCCAGCGCCATGATGGTTTCACCGGCCCCGACGACCGCTGGAATGCCCAGTGCACGTGCCAGGATGGCGCTGTGGGAGGTGGCGCCGCCGCGAGCGGTCAGAATGCCACGCACGCGCGAGGTATCCAGCCGTGCCACATCAGACGGCCCGACATCGTCGGTGACCAGAATATAGGGATGCGCTGGCGGATCGGGCATCTTCACGCCACAAAGGTTGCCCAGCACACGTCGACCGACATCACGCAAATCGGCGGCGCGCTCGGCCAGCAGCCGATCGGCCAGCGCCTCCTGGGCACGGGCAGCGACATCAATGGCCCGCCACCAGCCTCCTTCGGCGCTTTTGCCTTCGTTGATCGCCTCATAGGCGGCTTCACGAAGCTCGGGGTCGCCCAGCATCTCTTCATGCATGGAGAGAATCTCGGCCACCTCGCCACCAGCGGCACGAATCATCTCCTCGAGCTGCTGCTCGGCCTCCTGGATCGCTGCCCCCAGGCGCGCCTTCTGCGCCTCACGGTCCGAGGCGGTTTCCTCGTAGTGAAACTCCGGCGGACGCATCACGAACACCGGCGCGATCGCCATGCCGGGCGAGGCCGGCACGGCCGTCAGCAGCGTATCGGCAGCTGGCGCCACCACAGGCTCGCGCGGGGTCTGACGATTGCGTGACGGACGGGCATCGCTGGTATCCCCCAGCGGTGTGACCTCTTCACCCAGCCCGCCGCGCAGCGCCTCGGCCATGGCCTCGACCGCTTCACGGGCGCCCTCGCCCTCGGCCGAAAAGATCAGCATCTGACCGCGGCGTGCCCCCAGACCGATCACCTTGGTCAGACTGGCTGCCGAAACGGCTTCGTTGCCGCCCTCCGCCAGCCGCACGCGCACCGGAACGCTCTGGGCGCGCGCCACCTGTACCAGCTGCTTGGCCGGACGGGCGTGCAGCCCGTGAGCATTGCGTACACGGACTCGCACGGTTTCGGCGCTGGCCGATTCACCGGACAGACGCGAGAGCAGCGCATCACGGCCCAGCCGAGCCAGCTCCTCGCCCTTGCCCTCTTCCAGTACGCTGACCAGTCGGTCGAGCAGCACATCGTGGGCGTTGCCGCTTTCGGCCAGACAGAAAATCCCCGCTACGCCGTCAATGTGGGCCTGCGGCAGGGCCAGTCCCAGCGCCGGCTGGGTAACGCCCGTAGCGCTGCGCACCAGCCACAGCTGCTGCCCCAGTGAAATGGCCTGCTGGGCCAGAATGTCGGCCACGAAACGGCGGTCCACGCAGCCCAGCTGCTCGAGACGCGCCGCTGCCGCCGCCGTCAGTTCCAGCGCCGAGCGTGCCGGCACACCCTGGACAATGGTGTCACCATCCAGGCGCGCGGTGACCGGCGCTTTCGAGAGCAGGCCGACCACCTCATCGGCTTCTTCAGCACGGGCCAGTTTTTCAGATACGCCCTCACGGTCGAGCACATGAGTAAGCTGACGCAGAATATCGAGGTGCTCATCGCTTTGCGCGGCAATGGTGATGATCAAATGGACCCGATTGCCGTCATGCCACTCGACCCCGTCAGGAAACTGCAGAAGACGCACGCCGGTGGCCAGCACATGCTCACGGCTTTTCTGGGTGCCGTGCGGGATGACGATGCCGTTGCCCAGCCAGGTCGAGGACTGCTGTTCGCGCTCGAACAGCGCATCGCGATAGCCTTCCCGGGCAAGCCCGCCTTCCATGAGCGCCTGACCGGCCTGATTGAGCGCATCACGCCAGTCGCTGGCGTGCTGATCGAGCAAAACGGCATCACTTTTCAGCGTGAGCATGGCGTATTGATCCTTGTGAGTGGCAAATCTGCGCAGACAGTGGCATCCATTCATGCAGCCTGGCGCAAAACGGCATGAAACAGGTCATGACAGCATGGCTGAATCGTGTCACCTTTTCCTTGCCGTAATGCTGAAAGAGAACGAGCGTTGAATCAAGCACCATTGACATGGACCCACGTCGTATTGACAGAGGCCGGTCTTTCATATCGGGAAACAACATCATGACGCTTGCAGAGATCGCACGCCTGGCCGGCGTATCACGGACCACCGCAAGCTATGTCATCAACGGCAAGTCACGCCAGCACCGCATCAGTGAGGCGACGGTCAAGCGCGTCATGGCGGTGATCGAGGAGCACGGCTACCGGGTGGATGCCCAGGCCGCGGCCCTGCGTCGCGGTGTCAGCCGTACGCTGGGTTTTGTGCTGCCGGACCTTGAAAACACCAGCTACGCCCGGCTGGCCAAACTGCTTGAACAGGGAGCGCGTCGTGCCGGCTATCAGCTGCTGATGGTCAGCTCCAATGATGACCCGGAGACCGAGCGCGAGCTGCTCAGCGCTCTGCAGGCGCGGCGCTGCGACGCCTTGATCGTGGCCTCGAGCCTGCCACCCGGCGAGGCGTGCTATCAGCGCCTGATCAGCGCCGGCATCCCGGTGGTGGCCGTTGACCGCGCTCTGGACGAGACGCTGATGCCCTGTATCGTCAGTGAAAACCGCCGCACTGCCATGGCGTTGACTACTTCGGTGCTCTCACCCCCGAATCAGTCATTACCGGTACAGGAGATTGTCTGGCTTGATGCCCTGCCCGGGCTTGCCAATACCGTTGAGCGTCGGGAAGGGTTCCGGGCCGCAGTGGATGCTCAGGGAAAGCAGGCGCCCCGGGCGCATTTTTATTCGGGCGAGCGCTACGACCGGAAGACCGGTATGGCGCTGATTCAGGAGCATCTGGAAGATCATGACATGCCAGGAGCCCTGGTGACGGCATCCTATACGCTGCTGGAAGGCGCACTGGACGTGCTGCTGTCGCACTACTCTCTGGAGGCGCTGCGCGAGCGGGGGCTTCAAATGGCAACCTTCGGCAACGACCGGCTGTTGGACTTTCTGCCCCTGAAGGTCAATTCAATGCAGCAAAATCTCGAGCGTATCGCGACGCTGGCGCTGTCCAGTGTCATGGATGCCATCAACGGCCATTTCAGCCCCGGTACGATCGAAATCGAGCGCACCCTGATTCGTCGGAACTGATCTGATGGAAAGGGACAGGCCCGCTCAGACATTGAACAGGTCAGGCGATGGCCTGACCCTGGTACTCATAAACGCCGTACTGCCAGTGGGCACGGCCGGGTTGCCTGGGGCCCTGCCAGCCGCGGGAAATCAGCTCGCGCGCCAGCAGGTGGTTGATCATGCCATGGCCGACAAACAGCACCGAACAGTGCTCACGCGCCAGCTCGACCAGCTTGCTGGCGGCGGCATCGGCGCGACTGAACACCGCCCGGCGCCCTTCAGCATTGCCGTGATAGCCCATGAGCCACAGGACTCGAAAGGCAACCAGCCAGAAGGTGGTCGGCAATGACGGGGTTGGCCAGCGCCCGCTGCCGTGCGGTAGATCGATCTCTCGCATCAGGGGATCGCTGTAGACAATGTTGCCCGCTTCCAGCCGCAGCGCCGACTCGAGCGAGCGTGGCAGATCGCTGCAGGCGACCGCTGCACACTCGCGTGCCACGGAGAACGCCTGCTCGCACCGGGTCAGTTCGTCAAGGCCCGCCAGCTGATAGCGAGCCACCCAGTCCCTGAAATCCGCAGCGGCCATCCTTTCGTCAAAACGTACCTGCGGCGCCCCATGCCGCATCAGGATGATCTTCATGCCGCCGCTGCTCCAGATAATAATTGATTGAGATCAATTCTAGTCAGCGGAGCATGCACTCCACCAGTCCTGTTCAGGCTCAATCAAAATCATCGCGATCCGATGCCAGTCATGACAATCTCCAATGGTATTGTGCCTGACCCTCTTTCAAATCGTGCTGTTAGCGTGGTGACCATGTCAGAAGACGTTTCAGGGAAAGTGAACCAATGCACCGGGGAAGCTCTGCCCGACATTCTGGCAGGCCCCATGCTCCGCCGTCTGCTGCCCGAGCGGATGACACTCTGGCTGGTGGCTTCAAAAGCGCTGACACTCACACTTGTCCTTGAGCGGCAGGGCGAACGGTCCGCGCATCTGCCCCTTGACGAGCAGCAATGCCGACGGCTGTCCATCGGCACGCACGCCGTCGTCCACATGATCGATGTCGCAATCCGGCCCGCCTTCGATGAAGGCGAGGTGCTGAGTTATGACCTGTTGATCGAAGCACAGGGGGCATCGACAGGCATGGCAGAGTGGGCTCCGCAGCTGTGTCTTGAAGGAGAGCGCCGTCCGCGCGTTCGCCACTCCATGACACTTGTCTCCATCGCCCATGGCTCCTGCCGCCGGCCTCACTTTGATGCCCCCGATGGGCTGGCACGCCTGGATCGTCAGCTGAATGCTCAACGCAGCACGCCCGAGCAGTGGCCCTCACTGTTGATGATGACCGGCGATCAGATTTATGCCGATGATGTCGCAGGCCCCATGCTGCTGGCCATCAATGCCCTCGTGTCGCGGCTGGGGCTTTATCACGAGCGTTTTGATCAGGCCGAGATCGACGACAGCCAGGCACTCATGGAAGATCCCTGGCTTTATAGGCGCCATCGTCTGCTGCCCGCCACCTCCGACAATCGTCTTCTTCAGCGCTATTTCTTTCGCGGCAAGCAAAAGCCGATCTTTACTGCCGCTGGCGCCGATAACCACCTCATCAGTCTTGGGGAAATCCTGGCCATGTATCTGCTGGTCTGGTCTGAGGTGCCCTGGCAGCTCATCAACGTCACGCCTCCCGCGCTGGAGGAGGACAAGGCAGCCCTTTTCAAAAGGGAACAGGCGGCGCTGGCGCATTTTGTCGAGGAGTTACCTGCCGTTCGTCGGGTCATGGCGCACCTGCCTGTTTACATGATCTTTGATGATCATGACGTCACCGACGACTGGAATCTGACCGCCCAATGGGAACGTACGGCGCTCGAGCATCCCTTTTCCCGGCGCATCATGGGCAATGCCCTGATGGGCTATCTGATCTGTCAGGGCTGGGGCAATGCCCCGGAACACTTTGACGGCCCGATGATGACGCGGCTTGAGACCTACTGCCGGGCCCCCGAAGAGGCGCATCACAGCGCCATGATCGAGGCCCTGTTTCGCTTTGAGCACTGGCATTATTCGCTGCCCACTCATCCTGCCATGGTCGTTCTGGATACACGGACCCGGCGCTGGCGTAGCGAAAATGGCCTGCACAAGCCTTCCGGACTGATGGATTGGGAGGCCCTGACAGAACTCCAGCAGGAGCTTATGGGGCATGACGCCGTCATCATGGTGTCAGCCGCGCCGGTATTTGGCGTCAAGCTGATCGAGATCGTGCAGCGGGTCTTTGTCTGGTTCAACCGCCCCCTGCTGGTAGATGCCGAGAACTGGATGTCACATCGTGGCGCGGCATACGTCATGCTCAATATTTTCAGGCACCGCAACACCCCGCAGAATTTCGTCGTACTGTCGGGAGATGTGCATTACAGCTTTGCCTATGACGTGCAATTGCGCGGGCAGCACCGCAGCCCCGACATCTGGCAGGTGACCAGCAGCGGTATTCGTAACCAGTTTCCTGATCGGCTACTGGATATCTTTGACCGCATCAATCGCTGGCTTTTTGCCCCCTGGTCCCCCGTCAACTGGCTGACCAAGCGTCGTTACATGGTCATCAGACCCCGCCAGCCCGATAACCGCTCCCCGGGCGAGAGACTGGTCAACAAGGCCGGTATCGGTCTGCTGTATCTGGATGACCAGGGGCGACCCCGGGACATCATTCAACTGGGCGGTGATGATCAGGACGTGCGCTTTGAGCGCGATGACCCATAGACTTTCGGCCATCCTCTGCCCTGACAACACAACGCCCGGCAGGTGCCGGGCGTTATCGAATGGAATGTCACTGCCAGGGGGCTCAGCTCGAGGCATGATCCTCGTCACCATCGGTGGTCGCCTCGCCCTCTTGCGTGCCCTCATCCTCTGACGAGCCACTCTGTTCGCCAGGGGCCGCCTTATCGTCAGGCATATCATCAGACGCTGGCTGATCCCCGGCCTCCTCTGACGTCTCTTCCGGCACGCCTTCCTGCCAGTCCTCCCAGTCCGTCACGATCGATTCGATCAGCGGATAGCCGGCACGCACCATATTGGTCAGCGCCGGCGTATAGCCGCCCTGCTTGGCATAGCCGGTCAGGCCATCAGCATCGGAGAGTCCTTCATATGGCCGGTTAAAGCTGGCACCGGCACGGACCACCACAGTACGTTCGCGCTGGAGGCGCCCGGCCTCATCGGCACGCTTCAAAGCTGTCAGAATGGCATTGTCTTCCTGCTGTCCGGTGCAGATGCTGGCCTTGTCGCCGGCCACCTGCTTGCCGAGCTGCCCGGCGCGATCGGCCAGTCGGTTGCCATACCACCAGGTATCGCTGGAGACGCTGTCACATTGCACGACCGCAGGCGCCTCATTGGCAGGTGCATGGTCATAGTGCTTGCGATAGGCCGCTGCGTTGTCGCTGTCGGCCAGCTCGACGCCCCTGGAAAGCTCGACGGCCCGGTCCACGAGCGCATCATCGAGATGATAGAACTCGGTACCGTATTCCTGATGCGGGTCCTGGGTGGGGGTATGGGTGTTGATGCTCAGATATCCCGTGGTCCAGCCCTCGGGAACATCGCGGGCATCCAGTTCCCACTGGATGCCGAAATCGACCAGATAGCGCGGCCAGGTGGGCGACCCCAGGGTGCCCTGATGCGGATCGATACTGGCCACGCCCGAGACCAGAAACCAGCTGTCGGAGAGATCGAATTCCGGTGAGAACGCCAGCGTTGAGATGGAGGTCGCGGCATTGGCGTAGCCCTTGCCGGTCGTCATCAGGCACACATCATCATCGTTACAGCTGACGCTGCCAAAAGAGCCGTGCAGCCCGGGCACCTTGATGTCCTGGGTCGGCGCCAGCTTCTCGGCCCAGACCTTGCGCTCGGGGCCAAAAGTGGTGATGACCATGGCCTTGACGTGACGCGGCGTTTTTTCAGCTTTTTCAGCATCATTGCCATCGCCCTCTTCACGAGAAGTCGTGCCGGTAGCATCGCCATCACTGTGACTCACTTGAGCTTCAGATTGCGATTCGGTTTCCGGCGTCGCATCGGTGGTCGCCTGTTCGTGTTCGACGCTTTCGGTATCGGCCAGTACCGGCAATGACAGCGGCAGGGTCAACAGGGTGGCTGCCAGCAAACGGGAATAACTCATGACGTAACCTGCTGTTTCATCGGGATGCCCGTGATCATCTCACATCCGCTTGCACGAGCACATGCTGTCGCGGCAGAACCCTGGCGGGCGCTCGTTTTTAGCGACAGTCCAGCAAAATTTACTTAATATTGATTAAATTAGAATATTTAACTAAATAGCCTGCTACATCAGACCGACCCACCGGCAAGCGCATGTCAGGTGAGAGACATACCATAAAGTTTATAAGCGAAATGCCGTTAAAAACCGGGATTATCAGGCACGGATCCCTGCTTTAACGCGTCATTTAAACGCATCATTCGGAACACTCGATGCCCTACCTGAACTCGCTGCGTAACCGGTTCATCATTACTCTGGCGATCATGCTGGTGCTGGTCATGGGCATTCTGATGTTTATCCTGCATCAGCTCATGATCCCCAACCTCCTCAGCGAAGAGCGCCAGGGGGCCCACGTTTACGCCAACGTCCTGCAGGAAAGCATCGACAGGGATGCACGCAATCTCAATACCATGGTTTATCAATGGGCGACCTGGGCCGGTACCTGGGAGTTCATGAACGGGCGTCGGCCGGACTTTCCTCAAACGCATATTACGCCGGCAGTCTTTGATGATCATGCAGCTGATCTGATGATCATTACCAATCCGAATGACGCCATCAGCTGGATTGCCGGCCGCAACCCGGTGAATGGCAGCTTCACTTCGTGCGCCCAGCCTGCCGGAGACTGTCAGTGGTCACTCGATCTTGTCCGCGAGATGCAGAGGCAACTGTCTTCCACCGATACCATGCCCAGAATCGGCGTCCGACCCGACTTCGCCATGATCAGCACATGGCCCATCACACGCCGGGATAGCAGCTTCGCGGCAGGAAAAATCACGCTCATGCGCCTTTTACCTGGCCAATGGCAACCGGAAGCCGGGCTTTCAACCCTGACGCTCTCCTCCATTCGCCTGAAAAAGGGGGATCGGCATGACGACAAGCCAGCCATCAGTATCGAGCCGATCGACGATGACACCCTTCGCTTGACCCTGACACGCCCGAGTGCGACTCCGGAGTATCAGGTCCTGATGACGACGCGCCTGAAACGCGATGGCCTGCATGCCGGCATTGCACGCTTCAACATGACCATGCTCGGCTCGCTGCTGCTACTGATCGCATTGATGATGGCCATGCTGTGGGTATTTCGTGCCATCGTGCTGCGCCCGATTACCGAGCTTTCACGCTATGCCAGCGCCCTGCGCCAATCCCCCGGGGAGCACCTGGAGGCGCCGCCTCCCTGGCTGCAGGCACGTAGTGATGAACTGGGCAACATGGCGCGCGAATTTCAGACGCTGATCAAGGAACTCAACGAGCGCAACGCGCATCTGAAGGCACTGACCAATCGTGATGCGCTGACGGGACTGGGCAATCGCCGCCTGCTGGATCGTCAGCTGCCGCGCACCCTGTCACTGACGCATCGGCTTGAGCGCCCGGTAGCGCTGATCATGATCGATGTGGATCACTTCAAGCTCTATAACGACTTTTACGGCCACCCGGAGGGCGATCAGTGTCTGAAGACCATCGCTGAAACCCTGAGCGATATCTTCCAGCGCGAATCGGATCTGGTCACCCGGGTCGGCGGTGAGGAGTTCGTGATTGTGCTGCCCGACTTTGATCTCGAACGCGCCATGGATATCGCCCGCGGGGTCTGCACCGCCATGGAAGCCCAGTGCATTCCCCATGTCCCCTCGCCCACCCACAAGTACGTCACCATCAGTGCCGGCGTGGCCATCTCCTCGCCCGATCATCCGCTGTCGGGCGAGGCGCTGATCAAGCAGGCCGACCAGGCGCTTTATCAGATCAAGAAAAGCAGCCGCAACGCCGTGGGGTGCACTACTTGCGACTGAATCAGCCGCGCATGGCAATAAACGTCCACAGCAGCGTGGCCGCCGCCAGTGAGGTAATCTCCTGCGGATCATAGGGCGGTGATACTTCCACCACATCCATGCCGATCAGATTGAACTCTCTCAAGGCTTCCAGAAGTTCCAGCGCCTTCATGGTCGTGATACCGCCGATCTCGGGCGTGCCGGTACCGGGGGCATGGGCCGGGTCCAGCACATCGATATCAAAGGTCACATAGATCGGCGTGTTCCCCATGCGCTCACGCACCTTTTGCGCCAGCGCTTCCCCATTGAGGGTCATCAGCTCGCGAGAATTCAGCCACTCGCCGCCCTGTTCGGCCAACCAGTCCCGCGTAGTGGGCTCGACCGGCGAGCGAAGCCCCAGACTCAGGGTCCGCTCCGGCGCCACCAGCCCCTCGTCGATGGCGTTGCGCAGAAAGGTGCCATGGCCAATGTCATCTCCAAAGTGGCTGGCCCAGGTATCGCAGTGCGCGTCAAAATGAATCAGCGACAGCGGCTGATCAACACGACGGCGCTGCGCTCGCAGCACGCCCAGCGTGGTGAGATGATCGCCCCCGGCACACAGCAGCGTCTGCGCTGGTGCCTGCTCAAGCGCTGCGCTCACGCCGGCCTCGATACGCCGCAGGGCGTCATGCTGGCCGACCTGCATGATGTCAAGATCGCCCAGGTCGCTGACCAGTGCGCAGGGATCGGTTTCAAACTCGGGATGGCGGCCATCGGTCAGCATCATGCTGGCCCGGCGCAGGGCGTTGGGCGCCATGCGCGCCCCGGGGCGGAAGGTGACCGAGCAGTCATAGGGCAGCCCCAGAAAGCCAAAGGGACGCGCGCTATCCTGCGGCGCTTTCAAAAAGGTGGCGATACCCTGATACGGCAGACCCGACATGCAATACCTCTCTTGCGGCGTTTGAAACGCAAAGGGCGATGACGAAAGAGCGCATCCTGAGGCTGGCCCGTGCGGGGGTCAATAGCCTTTGAAACGCCCGGCATTGATCACAGGGTAGCCGCGCTGGTGGCGACGTTTCGAGTCTCAGCCGGCCAGGCTGACGCTTCGAATCAGTGCCACGACCGTCATGCCCGGCACCAGTTCAAGCGCTTCGGCAGCCTCCAGAGCAATACGCGATTGAAGCGACTGCCCCCCCAGGGACAGCGTGACTTCAAGCGTGCCCGGCGCACCCGGCGTCAGAGTCGTAATGACCGCCTCAAGCTGATTGCGAAAGCTGCTGTCGCTGTGATGGGACAGCGCAATGGCCACATCGCGCCGACGGATACGCACCCGCAGCGGACTCGCCTCGGGCTGTGACAGCAGCGGCAGCGTCAGGTACTGTCCATCGGCCAGCGCCACCCGACTGGCATGGTAGTGATGATCGTGGGAAAGCACCTGCCCCTGCAAAAGCGAGCTGGCCTCGAAGCCGCCCAGCCAGGGCGACATATCCCCACGGGAGAGCAATGTCTCCAGCCGGTCGCTGGCCATGACGTGCCCCCGGTCCAGCACCACGAGCTGTTCGGCGATCGCCATCAGCTCTTCGGGATCATGACTGACAAACAGGATCGGCAGGTCAATCTCGCGGGTCAGCCGCACGATATAGTCCAGAAGCTCCTGCTTGCGCGCCCCGTCCAAGCCGGTCAGGGGTTCATCCATCAGCAGCATGTCGGGCTCGGCCAGCAGCGCCCGGCCGATCGCTACCCGGCGTGCCTCACCGCCCGACAGCGCCCCTGGCATACGCTCCAGCAGCGCTTCAATGCCCAGCAGATCGACCACGCGATCAAACGCCTCGCCGTGCGTGATCCGTCGCGCGTAGGTCAGGTTGCTGCGCACCCGATAGTGGGGAAACAGGCGGGCCTCCTGAAAGACCACGCCCAGTCGGCGCTGATGCGGCGGCACGAATATCTTCTGCCCGATGTCTACAAACGTTCGACCATTGAGGGCAATACGCCCCTGATCGGGGCAGTCAAGGCCGGCCAGCATGCGCAGCAGCGTGGTCTTGCCGCTACCGGAATGACCGAAAAGCGCCGTCACGCCCGACCCGGGCGTTGTGATATCGACATCAACGTCAAAATCGCCCTGCCGATGCTTGATACACAGTTCAAGCATGGCGGCGCTCCCACAGAGTCGATGTCATGTACAGGGGCAAGGTCATGGTGTCCCCCTGTCGCGACCGGCCATGCGGCGACGGGTGCGACGCGCCAGCCATTCCGAGGCAACCAGCGAGACCATCGCCACGACTACCGAAATCACGCACAGCCGCGCTGCGGCGTCTTCCATGCCGGGCGTCTGGATCAGGGAGTACAGCGCCAGCGGCAGCGTGCGGGTCTCGCCGGGAATATTGGAAGCAAAGGTAATGGTGGCGCCGAATTCGGAGAGCGCCCGGGCGAAGGCCAGCACCGCACCGGTCACCAGCCCGGGCACGGCCAGCGGCAGGGTAATGGTGAAAAAGACCCGTAGTCTTGAGGCGCCCAGCGTGCGCGCGGCCGCCTCGAGTCGCGGGTCCACCGCTTCCAGCGACAGTCGAACAGCGCGCACCAGCAGCGGAAAGGCCATGACGCCGCCCGCCAGCGCTGCCCCCTGCCAGGTAAAGGGCAGCGACAGTCCGAGATGATCATAAAACCAGCCGCCCACAGCTCCACGCCGCCCCATCACCACCAGCAACAGATAACCCACCACCACAGGGGGGAGCACCAGCGGCAGATGAACGACGCCATCAAGCAACGACTTGCCGACAAATTCATGACGCGCCAGCAGCCACGCCATGAGAATGCCGGGGACCAGAATGATCAAAAGCGCCGTACCGGAGACCTGCAGGCTGATGCGCAGGGCCTCGATTTCAAGCGGTGTCAGCACATCGACATCCTCGTGCTGGCCCCCACCGGCAATGGATCAGTTGGCAGCATCCGAATCGTTGACCTCGAAACCATATTGTTCAAACGTTCCGGATGCCTGGTCGCTTTCCAGCCACTGCAGAAAGGCCTGTGCCTGCGGGCTCGGATCCTCACCGATCAGCGCGGCCGGATAGGTGATGGGATCATGGCTGTCGGACGGAAACAGCCCCAGCTGGTGAACATGCTCGCCAGCCATGGCATCGGTGGCATAGACCACACCCAGCGGTGTCTCGCCACGCTCGACCAGCGCCAGCGCACCGCGTACGTCACTGGCACGCGCCAGCCGTGGCTCCAGCGCCTGCCACTCGCCCAGATGCTCGAAGGCCTGCCGGGCATAGATGCCGGCCGGCACGTGGGCCGGGTCACCGACAGCAATACGATCGTTCTCGCCCAGATACTGCGCCAGCGGGTGATCCTTGTCCGGCGTGAAGTCCTTGATGCTGCTGTCCTCTGCAGTAATCAGGGCCAGACGATTATTCAGCAGGTCACGTCGCGCCCTGACCGGTTCCCCCTGCTCTTCCAGCCAGTCCATCCACTTCTCGTTGGCAGACAGATAGACATCTGCCGGTGCCCCCTGGGAGATCTGTCGCGCCAGTGTCGAAGAGGAGGCATAGACCGGCACGATGTCGACGTCGTGATTCTTCTCGTACTGCTCGATCAGGGTATTCATGACATCCGTCAGCGAGGCAGCGGCCTGAACGTCGACGCGCTCTGCAGCGCTGGCGGCATTACAGAGCAAAAGCGTGGCAGTGGACAATACGGCCAGGGATCTGATCATGGGAGGGGTTCTTCCTTGAAAATATTGGTTGTTCATACCGGGCACATCGTCCCGATGTGCTTATGTTTGCACACCGCCCGATCCGGCTCAATGCCGGTACGACAATCGGATCATCGTGTCCTGCAGCCGGCGTTATTCGGCCTGAGGGCTTGCATCCGCCATGCAGCGCTCGAAATCCTCAAAGTGAACGGCGACGGAACAGCGGGTCTGATGCTCGACACGGCGATAGCGCGCCACCAGCTCCTGACCGAGCGGTGTCAGATGCGCGCCACCATGAGAGGCACCGCCCTTGCTGGAGCACACGAGAGGCTGCTGGAAGGCCGCATTGAGCGCATCGATCAGATGACGCGTCTTGCGATAGCTGATACCGGTGCGCCTGGACGCCGCCGAAATGGATCCGGTGTCATGGATGGCTTCCAGCAGATCGATCTTGCCCGGGCCCAGCACCAGACCGCCGTCAAACACCAGACGCAGCTTCGTTTGCGGACGGGACATGTCGATGGTCATGACGCCTCCATCTCCTCGGGAATAACAAAGCCATTGTTATATCACGCACTCTTGCATGGCTGCATGACAGAGCGATGGACCGGGAAATAAAGCACTCTATTCATTAAAAATTACATTAATAAATTATCACATTAAAAAAATATTACACCTTGTTTTCATGCAGTTACTTCCATTTCGCAATTTTGTTTCGCCGTTATTTCCCTTTCACGATTTGTATTCCAACGCGGTGCCAACCAAACTTTTTGTCGGCAGGTCACAGGATCTGTCGAGACATCTTCCTGGGACAGGAGAAACACGATGAAAGCAACATGGCTTGCCCCCTTTGTACTGGCACTGGCCGCCACCCCCGCGTTGGCCAGCGACATGGATACCGATACCGACGACGGTCAAATGCAGGACAGTCAGATGCAGCA
Source organism: Kushneria avicenniae (assembly GCF_900112585.1). Taxonomy (GTDB): domain Bacteria; phylum Pseudomonadota; class Gammaproteobacteria; order Pseudomonadales; family Halomonadaceae; genus Kushneria; species Kushneria avicenniae. Next base: position 337,700 of record NZ_FOLY01000004.1, read on the forward strand.
GAGCACCAGCTCTGATAGCACGCACTCGGGCATGAACAGTGACACCTCCGATCACGACGGCCAGATGACGGATCAGAACGACCGCATGGACGCCGACGGTGACATGGATACCGACGACGCCAGTCTGGAGCAGGGAACGCAAAGAGACAGCGACATGCGCCTGGAAAAGGACAACGACACCGATACCTGATCCATACGGAGCGCAGCTCCCGTGCTACGCTCTATCGACGTGAGAACCAGCAGCATACGGATGACTTCGGCCCTTCCAGAACCGCCGATGCCGAAGGCACTGACAGCAACACTTAAGCGGTCTCGGACATCGCCGTCCGTTTACCCCTGGATAAAGAAAACAGCCTCCCGATCGGGAGGCCGTTTCATGACAGGCGAGGCGCTTGACGCCGTCGGCATCAGGGCTTGATACGGATCACGCTGTCAAGCTTGTCAGTCTGATGGTTCTCATCCAGTTCCTGTTTCAGGGAAACGTAGGCACCGGAAGCATCCGAGATCGCGGCCAGGCTGTTGGGCATCAGCGGCGTCTTGATGGTATCGATCAACTCGTGGCTGTCTCGATCAAAGAGGGTCACCGTTTTTGCCTTGCGATTGGTCACATACAGACGATCACCTTCCAGCATCAGCGCCAGCGTGCCGTCACCGCTTTTCAGCGTGTCCACAACCTCGCCATTTTCAGTGTCCAGCACCGTGACGTCGCCGCTGTTGGAATTGGTAACGTAGAGCTGATGCTTCTCGCCATCAAGCGCCAGATTCAGCGGGCCGTCACCGCCGGTAGGCCACTGAGCGATGATTTTGTGGCTGTCCATGTCGACCACGCGAACGGCGTTATCCTTCATGGTCGAGACATAAAGACGCTTGTTGTCGTGATCCACGGCAAGACCGGTGGCCCAGACCCCAAACCCTTCGATGGTATCGGTCAGGGTCAGATCTTCGCCGTTAATGACCCACAATACGCTCTTGTCGCCCACACCGGTCACATAGAGCGTGTTGCTCTGCTCATCGATATGAAGCTGGCGCGGGTTGGGACCAAAGACGTCATTCTTTTTCGCTTCGGCCTTTTCAGCATCGGTGGCAAGTGCCAGATGACGAGTACTGTTGTCATCCAGATTAATGGCGGTCACGCTCTGATCCAGCGTATGGCCGACAAACAGCGTATGCGTTTTCTCGTTGAGCGCCAGACCGAAGGGCTTTTGATCCAGCTTGATGGTCTTCTGGATTTCCAGCGTCTGCGGATCAAGCTTGAAAATGCTACCGCCGTCGGCCTCACCGTAATTATCGCTGGCGCCCTCGCCGAAGCCCTGTGCGGCAGCCACATAAATGGCCTGCTGCGACGGACTGAAGACCAGCTCATAAAGACCCTCTCCCACCTCTTTCTGAGCCACGATGTGATCGGAAACGCTCTGCTGCCTGGCACCCTGCTGCTCGGCACCCTGCTGTTGGGACGGCTGCTCGCCGGCGACTGCCCAGGGGGCCGACAGGGTCACGATGCCGAGCGCAATGAGGGCGCCCTGCAGGGCTTTAACGGTACGAAAGGGTGTTTTTGACATGATGACTTTCCAGCATTGAACAGGGTATGGAATGTGCCCCGGAGACTAGCACATGAATGCAAACGATTCTCAGGAATGACTCATGTGACGATACGCCGGCGCCGAACCTTGATCCGACTTATGATACCGGTTCAGCGTCGCGAACCGGTCAGCCATATCAGGGCTTTATCAGTGTGACCGAATTGCCGCGCTCATCGTCGGGAGCTTCCCGTGAAGCGCGATTGGTCACGAAAACATCGTGACTGCCGGGATCGATGGCAATGCTGTTGGGGCGCGGCCCCGTTTCAAACGTTGCAATGACCTCGAGGCTTTCAGCATCCAGCACACTGACCGTTCCGGCACCACGATTGGTGACATAGAGACGTCCGGCGTCTTCATCAAGACCGACATCCAGGGCCCCCTCGCCGGTGCTCACCCGGTGAAGGGACTTGCCGGTTTCTGCGTCGAGCACTTCCAGCTCGCCGCTTTTCTGACCGGTCACCAGCAGGTGTTGATGGCGCGAATCGAAAACGACATTGATCGCTCCCTCTATTTCCAGATCAAAGGTTTTGACAACTTCGCCGCTGTCGGTGTCGATCGCCGCGACCCGATTCTCTCCCAAAAGCGTGACATAGATACGCTGATGCTCGGTATCCAGCGCCAGTCCGGCAGGCCGCGACCCGACGTTTTTGAAGGTGTTGGCAAGCGTCATGTCGTCACCATTGACGACCCAGACCACTCCCTGATCTGCCACACCCGTCACATAAATCAGATTGCTGTCTTCATCCACGGCGGCCAGACGCGGCTGCGGTGGACGCTGGTCACCCTCACGGTCAGCGTCGCTCACCAGCGTCAGGGTCTTGAGAGTCTTGCCGCTTTTGGCATCCAGCGCAGTCAGTGTCCCGCCGCGGGTATCGACCATATACAGCACGTCGCGCTGCTGATCGAGCGCCAGACCGTGAACCTGCTGATTCAGCGCGATGCGTTCGACCACTTCCAGCGTGGCGGCATCCAGACGGTAAAGATAACTTTGCGCGCCCTGATCCCGCCCGCCGGCGTCAGCCACCAGCACCTGGCGGGTATCAGGATCAAACACCAGCTCGTAGAGGCTGCCGCCAAGCTGGACATTCTTGCTGATATGAACGCCTGACTGTGTCTGGGCACTGCCGCCCTGATCAGACTGTGCTACTGCCGGATTGAAAACGCTGGTGCCCAGCAGGACAACCATTGCTCCTGCTGCAACCATGGCAGCCCCCTGCCGCGAACCCCCTCGCTTGCGCATGATGTTGTCTATTCCCTTGAGATGGTGGAGTCGGCTGTCCGCATAAAACGATGCCGTGCTTTTGACTGTTATCAGGCTTAACCGCATGTTTCTTAAGTAAAGTTAAAATCGCTTTACTTGAAAATGATAATAATTAACATTGCGCTTCGTAACAATGCACCGATAACAAAAACTTTCAACATGCCATAAACGAGATCGGCTTGATGAGCCGTTCACGATCGACACGACATTAAAGGGAACAATCAGGGATGCCACGTTCAACGTCAGGTCACACCACGACGCTTGCCATTGCGCTGGCGGTTTCTACGCCCATGTTTTATGCAAGCCCGGTTCTGGCGGCTGCTCAACCTGCAGTCAACTCGCATCAGCAGCTTGAAAGCGCGGCCACCACGGCCGATGCCCCTGCACCGGCCGTCACTGTTGAAGACACTGACGATCTGGGAGAGATGGTGGTACTGGGCACTGCCGAGCAGACGCTCAAGCAGGCACCGGGGGTCTCGATCATCACCAGCGAAGATATCGAAAAACGACCGCCAGCCAATGACCTCTCCGAGATCATCCGTCGCATGCCGGGCGTCAACCTCACCGGCAACAGCGCCTCAGGTCAGCGTGGCAACAACCGCCAGATCGACATTCGCGGCATGGGGCCGGAAAACACTCTGATCCTGATTGATGGCAAGCCGGTCAGCTCGCGCAATTCGGTCCGTTACGGCTGGCGCGGTGAGCGAGATTCCAGAGGCGATACCAACTGGGTGCCACCGGAAATGGTCGAGCGCATCGAGGTGCTGCGCGGTCCGGCCGCAGCGCGATATGGCTCTGGTGCCGCCGGCGGAGTAGTCAACATCATCACCAAACGCGCTACCGAACAGTGGATGGGGTCTGTCACCACCTTCACCAGTACGCCCACCAATAGCGAGGAAGGGGCAACCAGACGTGCCAATTTCAACCTGGCCGGACCGCTGACCAATGATCTGAGCCTTCGACTGTACGGCAGTGCCAACAAGACCGACGCCGACGATACCGATATCAACGCGGATGTCCTTGATGACGGCACGTTGAATCCATCGGCCGGCCGTGAGGGCGTTCGTAATCGTGATATCAATGCATTGCTCTCCTGGCAGGCGACCGAAGACCAGCTGCTGGACCTTGAGATGGGCTATTCGCGTCAGGGCAACATCTATACCGGCGACTCGCAAAACAACAATCGCAACGAGCTGACCGAAGGCCTCGCAGAGGACGGTGCTGAAACCAACCGCCTCTATCGACAAAATGTGGCGCTCACCCATACCGGCCATTGGCAGGATATGGATACGCGTGTCACAGCGCAGTATGAGCGCACCCGCAATACGCGCCTGCAGGAAGGCACTGCAGGCTCAGGAGAGGGACGCATCAACGATCCCGATAATTTTGTCAGCAACGAGCTGAACAGTTATCGACTCAGTGCCGAAGCAGACTACTATACAGACCGCTTTTTCGATCAGGTCATTACCTTCGGCAGCGAATGGAATCGCGATACGCTGGAAGACCCCAGCAATACCAATCAGAGCTTCGGAGAGACCGGTAGCCTGGCCGGTTTTGCCCCCAATGGTGATGACAAGACCAGTGCCGAACTCGGCGGCGTTTATGTTGAAGACAACATCGAGCTGCGTCCGGGCACCATTGTCACACCGGGGTTACGCTTTGATCATCACAGCGAAGCCGGCAGCAACTGGAGCCCAAGCCTGAATGCCTCTCAGGAGCTCAGCGATCACGTCACGCTCAAGGCGGGTGTAGCACGCGCCTTCAAGGCGCCCAACCTCTATCAGACCAACCCCAACTATCTGCTCTATTCGCGCGGCAACGGCTGTGCCATCGGCTCACAGAACTCCTGTTATCTGGTCGGTAACGAAGACCTCGACGCCGAGACCAGCATCAACAAGGAGATCGGGATCGAGTACCGAAACGATGATCTGGTCGCGGGACTGACGTACTTCCGTAACGACTACAAGGACAAGATCGTCTCCGGACTCGACCCTGTTGCGGTGACCGGTGGCGGCACGGATGTGCTGCAATGGCGCAATGCCGAACGCGCCGTGGTTCAGGGGCTGGAGGGCAACCTGCAGATTCCGTTGACCGACAGCCTTTTGTGGAGCAATAACGTCACGTACATGATCGAGTCCGAAGATCGCGAAACCGGCGACCCACTCTCCATCATTCCGGAGTTCACGCTCAACTCCACGCTGGACTGGACCATCAATGACCGGCTCAACACGCAGCTCTACTGGACGGCCTACGGCAAACAGGAAGGCCCCTCACAGCCGATCAATCGTCTGGGGGAGAGAACCGGCGTCAATGATGATAGCCTCTCGCCCTATAGCATCGTAGGCTTCAACGTGGGCTACACCTTCAATGACCATCTGCGCGGCAGCTTTGGCGTCAACAACCTGTTCGACAAGCGTCTTTACCGCGAAGGCAACAGCAGCAACGCCGGGGCTGCGACCTACAACGAGCCGGGGCGCGCGATCTATTCATCGCTGACCGCCTCGTTCTGATGTCCTGACGACTGAAGGAAGATCGCGCCGTCGGAGCAAATGCCCGGCGGCGTGGTCATAGGGATAACACACATCGCCAAGAGCCCCCATGACACAGCATCACCCCTGCGATGGCACCAGACGCCGATTGCTCAAGGGCGCCACCACAACGGCCCTCATGAGCCTGATGCCCGGCACGTTTCTCTCCTTTCCCGCTGCCGCGCGCCCGGGCCCCGACTTCAATCAGCCGCTGCCGCCGGGCATCGTCGAAGAGGGGTCAAACGTCTACGATTTCCGGGTGCACCGCCTGGCCAGTACCGATGGACAGCGTCACTACCGCATCACCGTGGCCATCCCCAAAAAGACGCCGCCCGAGGCCGGCTATACGCCGATCTATCTGCTTGACGGCAACGCCGCTCTGGCAACGCTGGACGAACAGCACCTCAAGGCGATGGACACCGCCACTCCGCCGGTGCTGGTGGCGCTGGGCTACGATACGGATGCCCGTTTTGATGTCGAGGCGCGCCAGTGGGACTACACCCCGAAACGCACGGACCAGCCGCCCATCGTCAACGACCGCCATCCCGAACGCCGCGGCGGCGGTGCCGACGATTTCATCAAGCTGCTCGATGACACCATCATGGCGGAGGCCGAGCGCGACCTGCCCATCAACACGTCCCGGCGCGCCATCTGGGGTCACTCCTTTGGCGGGCTGTTTGTTCTGCACACGCTTTTTACCCGCCCTTCGCTGTTCGATCACTGGTATGCGGCCAGCCCCTCGCTCAGCTGGAACGGCTATCAGGTCGTTGCCGAAGCGGGTCGGTTTCAATGGCCGTCGGATCAGCCAGGCAGCGCACTTTTGATGCGCGGCGACGCCGAACTCCAAAACCGTGGCCCCTACTCCAACGGCGGCAGCGACAAGGAAATCAACGACCAGCTACGAGGTCTGGCACAACAGATGGACCGGTTATCCGGCTTTGAGGCACGCTTTGAAGTGCTTGAAGGGATGGGGCATGGCGCCGCGCTGGCGCGCTCGCTCAAGCTGACGCTCTCGGACATCAGCGGTGCGACCCTGACATCACCGGCCTGATGTGACCGATCTGACAGCCAGGGCCGGCTCGTCTGGCGAGCCGGCCCTGGCTATTGGCGATCCTGTCTGATGGATAGAGAATGCCTGTCTCAAGCGGCGCGTTGGGTCGGCGCCTGACGAAGCGTCAGTGCCAGCAGCAAAATGGCGAGAATGCATGAGCCCACCAGCAGCGCAAAACCGCCATCCCAACCGTAATGGTCCACGGTATAGCCGACCATCGCACTGGCCGCGACCGAACCACCCAAGTAGCCGAAAAGCCCGGTAAAGCCGGCGGCGGTGCCAGCGGCCTTTTTGGGTACCAGCTCCAGCGCATGCAGCCCGATCAGCATGACCGGTCCATAGATCAAAAAGCCGATGGCGATCAGACACAGCATGTCGATGGTCGGGTTACCGGGCGGATTGAGCCAGTAAAGCACGGTGAAGACCGTGACCAGTGCCATGAAACAAATGCCGGTCGCACCGCGATTGCCGCGAAACAGCTTGTCGGAGAGCCAGCCGCACAAAAGCGTGCCGGGAATGCCCGCCCATTCATAAAGGAAATAGGCCCAGGAGGATTTGTCGACCGTAAAGTGTTTGACTTCCTGTAAATAGGTCGGTGCCCAGTCGAGCACGCCATAGCGCAGCAGATAGACAAAGACGTTGGCAAGGGCGATACACCACAGCAAGCGGTTTTTGAGCACATGCTCGACAAAAATTTCACGGGCCGAGAACTCGCGTTCGTGGTTTTCATTGTAGCCTTCCGGATAATCGTTCCGGTACTTCTCGATCGGCGGCAAACCGCAGGTCTGTGGTGTATCACGCATGGTCAGAAGTGCAAAAACGGCAACACCAACTGCCACCGCTGCCGGCACATAAAAGGCCGAACGCCAGTCGTTGAACCAGGCCATCCCCAGAATGAAAAGCGGACCGATCAGACCTCCGCCAACGTTATGGGCCACATTCCATACGGAGACAATGCCGCCGCGCTCGCTTTTCGACCACCAGTGCACCATGGTACGTCCGCATGGGGGCCACCCCATGCCCTGCACCCAGCCGTTGAGAAAGAGCAGCACAAACATGATGGCAATGCTGGAGGTCGCCCACTGCGTAAAGCCGAACAGAAACATGATCAGTGCCGAACACAGAAGGCCGGCCGGCAGGAAGTAGCGTGGGTTGGAGCGATCCGACACCGCGCCCATCAAAAACTTGGATATGCCATAGGCAATCGAAACACCCGCCAGCGCCAGCCCCAGATCGCCGCGGGAATACCCCTGCTCCACCAGACTGGGGATGGCCAGAGTAAAGTTCTTGCGTACCAGATAGTAACCGGCGTAGCCGATAAAGATACCGGCAAAGATCTGCCAGCGCAGTCGCTTGTAGGTGCCGTCGATATCCGCCTCGGGAAGCGGCTTGCCAGGGCGCCCGGCCTTGAAGATTCCGTACATGAATGCCTCGATGTCTGTGACATGACGCGCCGCAGATTATTGTGTATCCCATAAGCGGGGAAGATCCCTGCCACGGCGCTGTCATCAAAATGTCACACTCAGGCATTTCCCCCTACAGAGACCTTGGTCGTGGTAGCACGCTACTGGATACGAACGCATTTCATGAACGTATATGATCTGCGCATCTGAAGGCATAATCTTCATGACCCCGTAGTCTTGTGACACTGGAGTCTTGTGACCCTGCAGCGTCATGGTGGTCAAAGGATCAGACAGGCTTTATGCACCGTTGAATGTCAAACGAAGGAATGTGGTCAACGCGCGCTGAACGGGGAGCAGATCATGAAGATTGGAGAACTGGCGAAGGAAGCCGGCTGCAGTAGCCAGACCATCCGCTTTTACGAGCGCGAGGGGCTTTTACCGGCGCCAGAGCGCAGCGAGAGCAACTATCGCCATTACGGTTCGATGCATCTCAAGCGGCTGAGCTTTATCCGCAACTGCCGGGCGCTGGCGATGAGTCATGCCGAGATCCATGCGCTACTGGCGCTGATGGACGACCCGCGGGGCGATTGTCAGGCCATCAACGCCCTGCTCGATGAGCATATCGATCATGTCGAGGTACGTCTGAAAGAGCTTTCCCAGCTGCACGGCCAGCTCAGGCACCTGCGAGAGAAATGCGAGCACGCCCGTTCGGTGGGCGACTGCGGCATCGTGCACGGTCTGGAAGAGATGGCGCGGGAGGAGGAGCCCGGCAGCAGCACCCATCTGGGCTAGCCGGGCCAGACAAACGAGCTCAGGTACGCGGCAGGGTGACGCCGCGCTGGCCCATGTACTTGCCGCCGCGGTCCTTGTAGGAGGTGTCACACACTTCGTCAGACTCGAAAAAGAGCATCTGTGCCACGCCTTCGTTGGCGTAGATCCGCGCCGGCAGGTTGGTGGTATTGGAAAATTCGAGCGTCACGTGCCCTTCCCACTCCGGCTCCAGAGGCGTGACGTTGACGATGATGCCGCAGCGCGCATAGGTCGACTTGCCCAGACAGATGGTCAGCACGTTACGCGGAATGCGGAAGTATTCCACCGTGCGCGCCAGCGCGAAGGAGTTGGGCGGAATCACGCAGGCATCCCCTTTCACATCTACAAAGCTCTTCTCATCGAAGTGCTTGGGGTCGACGGTGGCAGAATGGATGTTGGTGAACACCTTGAACTCATCGGAGCAGCGCACGTCGTAGCCATAGCTTGACGTCCCGTAGGAGATGACACGCTGATCACCGGCATGGCGGACCTGATCGTACTCGAACGGCTCGATCATGCCGTGTTCCTGCGCCATGCGGCGAATCCATTTGTCTGCCTTGATGCTCACGAGGGGTGTCCTGTCGCAATGCCTGAAAGATGGGGGTAAAGCTGAAGCGCCAGAGCGGCGTCAACGCATGCTGCCATCGCGTTGCACACCGCCCTGGCGGGTGATATCGGCCATGATACCGGCGTGCCCCGCCGAACCAAAGCCCGGGATGCGCCACCCCGGGAAGCGAGACGGCTGCACGGCGTTATTCGCCGAAGCTGATCGACGGGCCGCTTTCGCGCGTTCTGGCGCCGAGCTGCTCATCCACGCGGGCGGCAATTTCCATGAAGGCGCGCGCGGCCGCGCTTTCCGGGTCGGCCACCACAGTAGGATGACCGCCGTCGACCTGCTCGCGAATGCTCATGGTCAGCGGCAGGCGGCCCAGCACTTCGGTATCGTACTGAGCGGCAATGCGGGCACCGCCACCTTCCCCGAAAACCGCCTCTTCATGACCGCAGTTCGAGCACACGTGGGTGCTCATGTTCTCGACCACGCCCAGCACCGGCACGTTGACCTTGCGAAACATTTCGATGCCCTTGCGCGCATCCAGCAGCGCAATGTCCTGTGGCGTGGTGACGATCACCGAGCCCGACACCGGCACCTGCTGTGACAGGGTCAGCTGAATGTCACCGGTGCCCGGCGGCATATCGATGAACAGATAATCCAGCTCGCCCCAGCCGGTCTGGGTCAAAAGCTGCTGGAAGGCGCCGGCGACCATCGGTCCGCGCCAGACCATGGCGGTTTCAGTATCGACCAGCACCGCCATCGACATCATTTTCAAACCGTGCGCCTCGATCGGCTTCATGGTCTTGTCATCGACCATGGTCGGCCGAGTGCCGGGCTTGATACCCAGCATCTGCGCCTGGCTGGGGCCATAGATGTCGGCGTCCAGCACACCGACGCGATGCCCCTGCGCGGCCATGGCCAGCGCCAGATTGACGGTGACGGTGGACTTGCCCACGCCACCCTTGCCGGAAGCGACGGCCACCACATGTTTGACTGTTTCGAGCACTACCTGTCTCCTGTCCGTTTCCTGCCGACACCCCGGATTACGCCTGCGATGTCATGATCGAGCGACAGTATAAACCCTCACCCGGCGACAATCCCAGGTGAAACACTCGGATATAGCCGTGTCTGACCCGTTCAGGCCTTCATCTTTCGTCTCGGTTTTCCACTGAATCAATGATCCACACGCCCACGCAGCGCCTTTTTCTGACCACGCTGCTTCTTGCCTTCCAGCCGGCGCTTTTTGGACCCCAGGGTCGGCCTTGTCGCCTTGCGAGGCCTGTCGGTATGGATCACCGACTTGATCAGCGCTCGCAGACGCGCCTGGGCCTCCTGGCGATTGAGCTCCTGAGTGCGCTGGGACTGTGCCTTGATGATGATCATGCCGCTGGCGGTAATGCGATGATCATTGAGCGAGAGCAGCCGGTCCTTGTACTCCTGCGCCAGGCTGCTGGCTTGTATGTCCATGCGCAGATGGATGGCTGAAGCCACCTTGTTGACGTTCTGGCCACCGGAGCCCTGAGAACGGATGGCATGCATCTCGAACTCGCTGTCGTCGATGGCAATGTGACGGGATATATGCATGCGTTACATTTCTCGAACCGTTTTGGTGCCTGATGCTCAGGGCCGAATGTGCCACCAGACCGGCCGACTGTTTCTGGTATGCCCGGGATGTGGCGTAGACAGTAATATCTGGACAGCCTCCTGACCGCTATCAGTGTTCGGCGTCTTCGGCAGGCGTATAGAGCCCCCGGGCTCGCAGCCAGTGATCCAGCAGTGTGGTCCAGCTGTCCAGTGCGGCGTCGCCCATGCCCAGTCCCGAACCATGCGGCCCGTTGCCGAAGATATGCAGCTCGGCCGGAACTCGGGCATTCACCAGCGCTGTATAGAAATCGATGCTGCCCTGCGGCGGCACCAGCTCATCATTGGTGGTTTGATAGATGAAAGTCGGCGGCGTGTCAGCACTGACCTGTCTTTCGGGGCGATAGCGGTCCCGCCAGGTCCGATCGCACTGATCGATTTTCATCAGCTGGCAGTAATCGATGCGGCTGCTCGGGTCGCTGAACATCACCAGTGCCGGATATCCCAGCACCAGAAAGTCGGGCTGGCTGCGCTGGCGGTCGACCGGATCATCGGCGCTTGCATCCCCCTGATCAAAGCGTGTCCCGGCCAGCGCTGCCAGATGCCCGCCAGCCGAGAAACCGGCCATACCGACCCGGTCGGGGTCGATACTGAAGTCCCCGGCGTGTGCACGTACCCAGCGCATGGCGCGCTGGGCGTCTTCCAGCGGCACCGGCATCGGGTATTCCGGCCCCAGCCGGTACTTGAGCACAAAGGCCACCACGCCGCGGGTATTGAACCAGTTGGCGATCTGGCGACCTTCGGTATTGTCGGACAGCACCTGATAGGCGCCACCGGGGGCAATGATGACTGCCGTGCTGTTGGGCTTTTGCCCGGGCGGATAGATGGTCAGGGTGGGCTGATCACGAAAGCCCTCGCCGCGCGCATCCGGCACGTCACCCTCCCAAAGCGGCACCGTATGCTGTTCCAGATAGCCATTATAGGCCTGCGGCGGTAGCTGCTGCGTATGGGGAACATCGTCCCCGGCGACGGCCGAAGACACCAATGCGGCCATGATCATGGACAGAAATGACAGTACGCCCGAGCGAAAGAGAGGGAGTGCAGACACGACATGTCCTGATGGCCGGTGACAGGGAAGCAGTGAACAACGCAGGCGTGACAATACTACGCCAGGCCCAGCGCCTGCTGTACCTCGAGCTTTTGCGTGATGAAATCGGCATGATCGACATAGAGAAGCTCGGCCAGCTTGCGCACCCGCGCCTCCTCCTGCGGGTCCAGCGCGCCATCGGCGTAGGCCATACGCCAGAGCCGCCCGATCAGCGCCACCCGCTGCGGGTAGTCATATTCATCCCGGATCAGTCGTACGAACTGATAGTGATCCACCGAATCCTCGACCTGCTGACGTGCCATATCAACCAGCGTTTCCACGGCGCTGTCGTCCAGATCAAACCGGCGGCGCAGCATGTCCCGCAGCGTCTGTTGCTCAACATCCTTCATCTCGCCGTCAGCGCGCATGACCTCACACATCAGCGCCGCCACGGCCAGCTCCAGCGTCATCCTGTGATCCTGGTCGCTCGGTGAGCGGCCGCTCATACGCTCGAAAAACTCGTTGATGGTATCCAGCATGCTGTTGTCTCCAAAGGATTGGCGCTCATCGTTATGCCACAGGGCGATAGATAAGGTACAGCGACAGGGGCAAGCGCACGCGTTACGTAATTCAATACTGGAGGATCAGGCAAGGCACAGACAGTAATCACCACGGCATATGCACGGCATAAGCACTACACTCCGGGTCGTTCCGTCATACCAAAGGAGGTTACCGTGTCGAACACCATTAAAACCGTGAATCCGGCTACCGGCCAGACCATCCGGGAATTCGAGACGATCTCCGATGAGCAGCTGCATCAAAAGATCGAACAGACGCATCAGGCCTTTCTCGACTGGAAGCAGCGCTCTCTTGAAGAGCGTGGCAGGCTGGTACGTCGGGTCGGCGAGCTTCTGGTCAGGGACAAGGAGCGCCTTTCGAGTCTCATGACTCAGGAGATGGGCAAACCGATCAGCCAGGCCCCGCCCGAGATCGATCTATGCAAAAGCATTTGCGATTACAGCGCCGACAACGCTGCACGCGTTCTGGCCGAAGAAGAACGTGATCTGCCCGGCGGTCGTGCGCTGGTCACTCACCAGCCGATCGGCATTATCTTCGGCATTCAACCGTGGAACTTCCCCTTCTACCAGGTCATTCGCTACACGATTGCCAACCTGATGGCCGGCAACGCTGTGCTGCTCAAGCACGCACCCAATGTCTGGGGCTGCGCCGAGGCGCTGGAAGAGATCTTTCGTGAAGCCGGCATGCCCGACAATGTCTTTACCGTGCTCTACATTCGCGATGAGCAGGCAAGCCAGGTCACCGAGCACCGTCTGGTGCGCGGCGTCACCTTTACCGGTAGCGCCGCTACGGGCCGCAAGGTGGCCGCGGCTGCCAGCGAACAGCTCAAGAAGACCGTGCTGGAACTGGGCAGCAACGACGCCTACCTGGTGCTCGAGGATGCCGACATCGACAAGGCAGTCGAAACCTGTGTCACCGGCCGCATTACCAACAACGGCCAGACCTGTGTTGCCGCCAAGCGTTTCGTGGTGGTGGACGCCGTCTATGAGCAGTTCCGCGACGCCTTCGTTAAACGAATGAAGCAGGTCGAATTCGGCGATCCGACCGATGAAAACACTCAGCTGGGCCCGCTGGCGCGCAGGGATCTGCGTGACGAGCTCCATAAGCAGGTACAGGCATCCGTCGACAAGGGTGCCGTCTGCCTGACCGGCGGCGAAGTCCCCGACGTGGATGGCTTTTTCTATCCCTCTACGGTGCTGGACAACGTCACGCCCGGCATGCCCGCCTACGACGGCGAGCTGTTTGGCCCGGTCGCCTCGCTGATTCGTGCAAAAGATGAAGAAGACGCGCTGCGTATTGCCAATGACTCGGTATACGGTCTAGGCGGCGGTATCTTCTCCAGAGACGAAGCGCGCGCCGTACGCCTGGCACGCGATCATTTCGATACCGGTATGGTCTGCGTCAACGGCTACTACATTGCGCAGCCCAATCTGCCCTTTGGCGGCGTGAAGGAGAGCGGTTACGGCCGTGAACACGGCGGTTATGGCATGCTTGAGTTCGTTAACAGCAAGTCGCTGATGATTGCTCAGTCATGATGTCGTGATCGTGGCTCTATCCTGCCGCCTGCGGTAATGGGTCAAACCGACGCTGAGCCATGAGCGAGAAGGTAAAACAAATGCCCCGGGAGAGTGACTCCCGGGGCATTTTCATGCAGCGTGGCCTGCCTGCAATGATCTATCGATCGACGTTTAGCGCAGCCCCAGAAAGGACAGGATGAAAAGCACCACGACCACCAGACCGATGAGATAAATGATATTGCGCATGTCTTGCCCCTTGCTTCGTTATGAATGCGGGCCACCCTGTAGCGAGGCCGACCGTTAACGCGTTCCTGCGTTGGCATCAGATTAGTCCAGAGCGTGACAGTGGGCCAGGTCTACGACATTGATAACGTCATGCCTCACCGAATGGAGGCTCAGACATGCATTACCACGCAAGCCAGATGGTATGACGCGCCCCCTTGCCCGGGCGATGTGCACGCACCATGTGCTCCTCGACACAAAGCCCCGCCCGCTTGAGCCGCTCGCTGAAACCGGGGTCCATCCCTGCTGACCAGACCGCCAGCACACCGTCGGGCCGTAGCGCGCGCTGAATACTTTCAAGCCCGCGCGCACTGTAAAGCCGGTCATTGTCGCGCTGGGTCAACCCTTCCGGGCCGTTGTCCACATCCAGCATGATGGCATCGAAGCCTTCTTCGCTGCGCGCGATGACCTCTGCCACATCCTCGACAAGAATGTGGCAGCGTGAATCACGAATCGGGTAGCCGGCTGCCGCGCCCAACGGGCCGCGATTCCACTCGACCACCCCGGGCACCAGCTCGGCCACCACCACTTCTGCTTCAGCGCCGAGCGTGGCCAAAGCCGCGGCCAGAGTAAAGCCCATGCCCAGCCCCCCGACCAGAACACGCACATTCGGATGAGCATACACGCGCTCACAAGCCAGTTCCGCCAGCGCATCCTCGGAACCGTGCAGTCGCGTGTTCATCAGCTCACCGGGCTTGCCGGCAATGCGGATGGAGAACTCGTCATTGCGCTGCAACAGCCGCAGCTGACCACCGCCGGGGATATCGGCGGTATCGATTTCACACAGCTTGGCCATGGCCTACCTGTCAAAAAAATTAAAAAATGATGCCGGTCCGTGTCTTCTACAGGACACCGGCATCCGCCAGTGCAGGCTCATCGACAAGACCATAAAGTGCCCGCTCCTCGCGACACTCAAAGCTGGCCTCCTCGAAGTCACGACAGACCTGTGGGCGGCGCGGATGGATACTGCACAGCATGGTGTTGCGATCCACCGCCGCGCACCAGCCCTCTTCATCCTGACGCATCACCACACCCCCCCACTCGTCCTCATCGATCAAACCATGAGGCACACCGCGGGCCAGATCGTCGTCATCCAGCATGACCAGCAGCCGACAGCAGCACGCCTCGCAATTGAAGCAGCTGACGCCATCAGGCGTCTCGATGGATTCAAGGGGGATATCACCGGACATGCACGCAGCCATCATCGATCACTATGGGCCGGCCATTGTACACACCGTCAGCCAGGGCGCGGTCCTGTTTACGACACGCCGTGACGCCGAGCACCCATCAGGTTTGTACTCCACGCAATGCAGATGATCAGCAGCACCTGCAGAGGCAGGCGCAACAGCAACGCTGTTTCGGGCACATGCGGGAATTTTTCGGCATGCCACCACATATAGACATTGGCCGGCGTCACGCACAGTGTCAGCGCGATCAAACCAATGCCCGCGGCACGGCGATAGCGCGGCATAAAAATACCGATGGCCCCGAGCAGCTCAAACGCCCCGGTAATGAAGACCGCCGGCATTTTGAAAGGCAGAGAGGGGGGAATAATCGAAGCAAACGCCGCCGGCCAGAAAAAGTGGGCGATGCCACCCAGCAAGAACCAGAGAAAGACAACGGCAAGGCCGAGGCGTTGACTACGGGATGTGACGCTTCCAGTACCCACTTATTTCCCCGCCCTCATTGAAAGATCAAGAACCAGCCACAGGCGATCCTGGTGTTGAATGCCGTTTTCAAACAATGGCCTGTCGTAATATTCAGTGAAATAGTCCTTTTGAACACTGACCACCCTGAGGCCGTGTCGCTGATAAAAGCTCAACTGGTGACCAAAGGCGCCGGTGCCCAGCGTCAGACGCTGACATGAATGATCATGAGCCGTATCAATGGCGGCGTTCAACAATAGAGAACCGATACCTCTTTGCTGCAGCGCCGGCATGACAGCAATGTTTAAAAGCTCCAACTCGCCCGGAGTACGGAAAGCCAGTACACAAATACCAGCTATCACGCCATCCAGTGCCGCTCTCAAGGCGATGCCATCTTTGGGATAAGTCTCGATAGAAGTCTCATCCGGGTCGGCCTCGAGCAGAAGCTGTTTCGGCAAGCTGGAAACCGACACTTTTTCAATCAGGGGAACATCGGTCGCCATGGCACTTCCGTGTCGCTGCGTGCAATGCGTATATGGGCATGTTGCCGGACAACGATGCTACAATCGGCCATCGATTTCACCCTCTTCACCCCGTCCGGCCCTGCACGGCCCGGCCTCGGGTTTCGTCACGGGAACAGCCTTTTCATGTCGAGTCCTACCACGTCAGACAACGCCAGGCGCCAGATTCTGGTCACCAGTGCCCTGCCCTATGCCAACGGCTCGATCCATCTGGGTCATCTGCTGGAATACATCCAGACCGACATCTGGGTGCGCTTTCAGAAAAGCCGCGGCCATGAGTGTCACTACGTCTGCGCCGATGACGCCCATGGCACTGCCATCATGCTGCGCGCCGAGCAGGAAGGCATCACCTCCCAGCAGCTGATCGACCGGGTCAACGCCGAGCATCAGGCCGACTTCGCCCGCTTTGGCGTGGCTTTTGACAACTACTACTCGACCCACTCGGAAGAGAACCGCGTCCACAGCGAGCGCATTTACCGTGCCCTGCGCGACGGCGGCTTTATCGCTACCCGCGACGTCGAGCAGATGTATGATCCCGAGCGCGGCATGTTTCTGGCCGACCGCTTCGTCAAGGGCACCTGTCCCAAGTGCCATACCGACGACCAGTACGGCGACAACTGCGAAGCCTGCGGCGCCACCTATACGCCGGCCGAGCTGCTCAATCCGGTCTCGGCGGTTTCCGGCGCCACACCGGTGGTCAAGAGCTCGACTCACTACTTCTTCGAGCTGCCCAAGTTCGAGCCGTTTTTGAAAGAGTGGACGCGATCCGATCGTCTGCAGCCGCAGATTTCCAACAAGCTGCAGGAGTGGTTCGAGGCTGGTCTCAACGACTGGGATATCTCCCGCGATGCGCCCTACTTCGGTTTCGAGATCCCTGATGCGCCGGGCAAGTACTTCTACGTGTGGGTCGATGCGCCGATTGGCTACATGGCCAGCTTTCAGCAGCTCTGCGAGCGTGAAGGCCTCGACTTTGACCAGTACTGGCAAAAGGACAGCACGGCCGAGCTGTATCACTTCATCGGCAAGGACATCGTCTATTTCCACGCTCTGTTCTGGCCGGCGATGCTGGAAGGCGCCAACCTTCGCACGCCCACCGGGGTCAACTGTCACGGCTTCGTGACGGTCAACGGCGCGAAGATGTCAAAGTCCCGCGGCACCTTCATCAAGGCCGAGACCTATGAGCAGTTCTTGAACCCCGAGTACCTGCGCTATTACTTTGCGGCCAAGCTGACCGCCGGCGTCGATGATCTCGATTTGAACCTCGAGGACTTCGCCGCGCGCGTGAATGCGGATCTGGTCGGCAAGGTGGTGAACATCGCCAGTCGCTGTGCCGGCTTTGTGAAAAAATCCGGCGGTCGCCTGTCCGGCACCTGCGCTGAACCAGAGCTGGTACAGCGCTTCATCGATGAAGGCGAAGCGATCGCGGCCGATTTCGAAGCGCGTGAATTTGCCCGCGCGGTACGTCGCATCATGGCGCTGGCCGATGATGCCAACGGCTATATCGCCGAGAAGGCCCCCTGGGCACTGGCAAAGGAGGAAGGCCGTGAGCAGGAAGTGCTGGACATCTGCTCGGTGGGCATCAATCTCTTCCGCCAGCTGGTGGTCTATCTGGCGCCCATTGTGCCGACCCTGGCCGAGGGTGCACGCACCTTCCTCAATCTCGAGACGCTCGACTGGGCCAGCCGTACCACCGTGCTGACTGACCACCCAATCGAGAAGTTCAAGCCGCTGATGACCCGCGTCGAAAGCGACAGGATCGATCAGATGATCGAGGCCTCAAAGGAGGATCTGGCGGTGGAGAAAAAGCTCAAGGATGACGCGAAGGCCGCTCAGAACAACGCGGTCTCGGCACCGGGCGATGGCGAGGAGAATACGCCGGCTGCCGATATCGAGCCGATCGCGCCTGAAATCGCCATTGATGACTTTGCGAAGGTTGATCTGCGCATCGCTCGCATTACGCAGGCCGAGTATGTCGAGGGCGCCGACAAGCTTTTGAAGCTGACGCTGGATATCGGCAGCGAGACGCGAACGGTCTTCTCCGGTATCCGGGCGCAATACGCGCCGGAAGCGCTGGAAAACCGCCTGACCGTGATGATCGCCAATCTGGCCCCGCGCAAGATGCGCTTTGGCGTTTCTGAAGGCATGGTGCTTGCTGCTGGCGACAACGACGGTATTTACCTTCTCTCGCCCGACAGCGGGGCGACGCCGGGAAGCCGCGTGAGCTGATCGCGACGTTTACTGCGTTTCTCCCAACGCCAGCCTCCTGAAGGCTGGCGTTTTTCTGTCTCTGTCACCCCCGTCATTCCTTCCCTCCCTGACACATCTCACGCCTTCATAAATCAAACGCGGCGCCGATATATCCTTACGCTGACGAATCTGCCACTTGAAAGCTACGGGCGAAGTCAGGTCGCCATGGAACGCCGACGGCATGCATTCATTACGATTTCGTTTTTTATTGTCCATTGTGCTGGTGGCGTGTCTGGCCCTGCTGGCGCTCTGGAGTATGGCGCATTTCGTGATCTATCCCGACCTGCTGACACGTGAAGATGATTACGTTGCCCGGGAAATGGGGCGAGTGGAAAGCGCCTGGCAGAGTGACCTGAACAAGCTGGGGGCAGAGACACGCGACTGGGCCAGCTGGGATGATGCCTATGCCTTTATACAGGGCAGGAGCCCCGATTTTGCCGAGAGCAACTTCAGTCAGGAGATGTTCGAGGACATGGCGCACCTGATGATGGTCTTCATGCGCATGGACGGCACACCGGTCTGGATGGCCGGCTACAATCCCGATACGGATACCTACAGTACCTGCACCTCGGCCACCAATGAGTGTCGCTGGATGTCGCCCTTTTTCAACGTCATACAAGCGCATGTGCAGCAGCAGACGCCCGAGCTGGATAAATGGCTTCTAAGCGTACCGGCACCGACCATGATTGCCACCAGCCCCATTTTCCCGACCGAGCGTGACAAGGCGCCGCCGCTGGGCTGGCTGGCCATTGTACGCAGCATGGACCGCAGCTGGTTTGAATCCATCCGCCACCAGACCGGTGTCGATGTTTCCATCGAGCCGATTCTGCATCCCGATCTGATCATCAAGCCGCCCCCCATCATTCGCATCAGCGATGACCAACTACTGGCCACCCGCTGGCTCAAGGCCGAGCCCAACGATGACGTTCTCTCCCTGCAGGCCACACTGGCGCGACATGATTTCATGGCCAACGCGGCCTCGTTCAACTTCGCCATGTTCTGGACGGTCGGCGTTTTGCTGACCGTGGTAGTGGTCATTCTGGGGCTGCTTGAACGCATTATTCTGGCCCCCACCCGGCGTCTGGCTCGATTTACCCGAGAGCAGCGTCAGGAGGAGCATTTCTCGGAAATTCTACCGGTCAGTCTCATTGCCCGACGTGACGAGCTCGGCAGTCTAGCGCGTGAGTTCCAGCATCTTTTGATGCATCAAAAACAGCGCACCGATTCACTGCAGCAGCTCAGCCAGCGCGATCATCTGACCGGTCTCTATAACCGTCGCTACCTTGACGATTATCTGATGCAAACGCTGCTGGAAGGCCACAGGACCAAAACCTCCTCAGGTCTGCTCATCATCGATATCGACTATTTCAAGGCCTATAACGATCACTACGGTCACCTGGAAGGAGACCACTGCCTGGTCCGAGTGGCGCAGAGCCTGCAACGCGCACTGGATGATCAGGGCATCATGGCCCGTGTTGGCGGTGAAGAGTTTATCGCCGTACTACCCGGCGTGACGCGAGAACATCTCTGGCGCACCGCCGAAAGGCTGCGCGGAGCAGTAGCCGACCTTTCCCTGCTGCATGAATGCTCGCGGGTCGCCCCGCACATCACCATCAGTCTGGGCATGGCCATGAGTATTCCCGAGGCTCCCTGCCAGCCCGCCGAACTGATCCGCCTGGCCGATGAAAGTCTTTATCGTGCCAAGCAGGCCGGACGCAACCAGGTCGGCGCCCGCGCCAGGGACCCTCAGTACCATCCTGACACTCTCTGAATCCGACACTCTCTGAATCAGCAGCACCCGGTCAGAGACCACAGGGTTCGAAGCGCTGCACCATTGCGCGTATAATCGCTCCGATTTCCCTGATCACAACGCCCGGGTCTGTTAACAACCTGCATGAGTGCCTCTGCCAGTATTACCGTTACCGATATCGATCGCCTGCTGCCCCAGACCCAGTGCGGCAAGTGCGGCCATCCCGGCTGTCGTCCCTATGCCGAGGCCATTGCCGAAGGCGAAGCCATTAACCGCTGCCCGCCAGGCGGCGAGGCTACCGTAGTGCAGCTTGCCGAGCTGATGGACCGCCCCGCCGTGCCACTGGAAGTGGATGCCGAATCGCCGAAGGCCGCCGTGATTCGCGAGGCAGAGTGCATCGGCTGCACCAAGTGCATTCAGGCCTGCCCGGTGGACGCCATTCTGGGTGCGTCCAAACAGATGCACACCGTTATCGAGGCAGAATGCACCGGCTGTGAGCTCTGCGTGGCGCCCTGTCCGGTCGACTGTATCGACATCGTCGCGCACCCGGGCTGGCAGGCCGCCAGCACCGAGCGCGAACAAAACGACTGGCTGGCGCGACGCGCCGAGCTGGGCCGTCGACGCTTTGAAAATCGCAACGCCCGTCTTGAGCGCCAGCGCGAGGAGAAGGACGCCCGGCGCCGTGAGCGCATGCGCGCACGTCAGCAGCAGCGCAGCGAAACCAAAGCGCCCGGCGAACATGTGCCCTCTACCGCGACGCCTGCCACGTCAAAGCCGGCCGGTAACCTGCGGGCCAGAAAGGCGGCCATCAGCGCCACCGTGCGCCGATTGGAAAAACGCCTGAGCACTGCCCCCGACAACCAGGCAGATCAGAGCGCGCTCGAGCACGCCCGCCAGCAGCTGGCCGATCTTCAGGCGCAGAGTGAGGCCGATACCCGAACGGATGACAACAAGCAGGCTATCCCCGCCTCAAGCACGCTCAACTCCCTGCGTATCGCCCGCTCGGCGGCCAGACAGCGGCTGGCGCTTGCCAACCGCCAGCTGGCCCATGCCAGACGCCAGGGCGGTCCGGAAGACATTGCGACCGCGCAGGCCCTGGTCGAGCGCGCCGAAAACACCTGGCAGGATGCCTGCCGGGCGCTGGACAACGCCGAGCGACACTGAATGCGCGACCGCCCCGTGACTCTCTTCCTGGACCCGCACCGATGAACAATGACAAGCGCCGCGAAATCTTTCGTCGCCTGCAGGCGGCCAACCCCGAGCCCACCACGGAGCTTGCCTGGTCCACACCCTTTGAGCTGCTGGTCGCGGTTGCCCTGTCGGCCCAGTCCACCGATGTCGGCGTCAACAAGGCCACCGCCCGGCTCTTTCCCGTTGCCAGTACGCCACAAGGGATCGTGGATCTGGGACTCGAGGGCGTGAAGGAGGTCATCAAGACCCTCGGGCTTTATAACAACAAGGCCAGAAACCTGGTGGCGATGTGCGAGCTTTTGCTGCGCGATCACGACGGTGAGGTGCCCCGCACCCGCGCCGGGCTTGAGGCGCTACCTGGCGTGGGTCGCAAGACGGCCAACGTGATCCTCAATACCGCCTTCGGCGAGCCGACCATCGCGGTAGACACCCATATCTTCCGTGTTTCCAATCGCACCCACCTGGCCCCGGGCAAGAACGTCGATCAGGTCGAGCAGAAACTTTTGAAAGTGGTGCCGCGCGACTACAAGCGAGACGCCCATCACTGGCTGATCCTGCACGGGCGCTATACCTGCGTGGCGCGCAAGCCGCGCTGCGGCAGCTGCGTGATCGAGGATCTGTGTGAATACAGGGAAAAAACCGAACCGGCCTGAACCTGACTCACGCCAGCGGCTGTAACTGCGCCCGATAGCGCGCCGTCATCTGCGGCCATGTCCAGGCGCCAATATCGGGCGGCCCCGGTCGCGATTCGGGCGAGTCCAGCCAACGCTTGAGACGCTCGATCAGTGCGTCACGGCCACCATCGTAGCGATACTGCGGCGCATAGTACTCGGGGAAACACAGCCGCTCCGGCACCAGCGGCACGCAGCCCTGCTGGACGGCCTCCATGACGGCCAATCCCTGAAACTCGTGCCAGGCGGTAGACACCACGATGCCGCCCTTCCCCAGCGCTTCGAGATAGCGCTCGCGCGTCTGGTGGCCCCAGCAGGTAATGTGCCGGGCCAGCCGCGACCGGGCCTGCTCAAACACGTCGGGGGCGTTGCGAAAGACCTGCCCCATCACGACCAGCTCGAATTCATGGCCTGAATCGGACAGCATCTCGAGTGCGGCAAAGAAATCCTCCGGATTCTTGTCGTACTCCCAGCGGTGATTCCAGATAATACGATTTGGAGCATCCCGCCTGATCGAGACAGACGACGGCAGCGACCACAGCGGCACGGGCAGGATCTCCGAGCGCGTTTTCAACGCCTCCAGGCGAGTGGGCATGACCCGCTCGGGCATCTTCTTCAAGAAACCCGCCACGCCGTCGAAAAAGCTGTCCCGGTTCCACCGGCTGTTGAACAGCACCCGATCGGCGGCCAGCGCGCTGTAAAGATTGACCATCAGAGGTTCGATGCGCGTCCTTTGGTCCTGACCCAGCGGATAGGCGAACTGGTTTTCATGAAAATAGACCACCCGCCGGGCCCGGCCCAGATGCGGATACAGCCCGATCAGCGTGGCCAGATCCACCAGCGAGGTGGCCACGACCAGGTCAAAGGACTGCGACAGCGTAGCGTCATGCTCGCTCATGAAGCTCAGGGGATTGCCGCGCACGCGCCATTGAAAATGACGCGGGGCCAGCTCGAGCAGGGTCCAGTCGATCGTTTCCAGATGCGCCATCAGGCCTCGCGCCCAGTAGCGATGGCTGTCGGCGGCGTAGGCTGAAAGCAAAAGCGCCTTCACGACACAGGCTCGTGTAACGAAGCGGACATGACAATGGCCTCTTTCAGTGTGAAGGCGGCCATTGTAGAGAGGTCAATGCGGCATCGGCCATGTATCGCGGAGTTTTCTGTCCGGTACGCCCGAGACACGGTGAGTGCCACACAGGGGCGACTATACAGGGGCGACCTAGATGTTGAACTCGATGCCGTCGTCAGAGAGCGCCTGCCAGGCCGCAGCGCAGGTAAAAAAGACCCGCGGGCGGTGGTCACTCATGAAGGCCGTGTGACGCAGCTGATCGCGTACCGGCCCGCGCAGCTCGGCCAGATGCAGGGCGATGCCCTGCTCGGCCAGGCGCTCGTCGAGCGTTTCAAGTGCGTGAAGGGCAGCGCCATCGATATGAGTGACGCTGCTGAGCACCAGCACCATGTCGGTCACCTGATCGTGCTCAGAGAGATGCTCGTTGATCCAGCGCTCCAGCGCGCCCATGTTGGCAAAGTGCAGGTTGGCATCCGGTCGCACCATCATCAGATGCGGCATTCGCTCGACGTCAAAGCGCTCGCAGTTGCGAAAGCCACCGTCGGGAAGCTGACCGATCTCGGCGATATGAGGCCGACTCGCCCGCGCCAGCAGCAGTGCCAGCGCAATGCCCACTCCGGCCAGCAGTCCCTGCATGACCCCCAGCAGCAAAACGCCGGCGAAGGCGGCCAGCCAGGCGAGACCGTCGGCGCGCGAATAGCGCCATGCGCGCCACAGAGGGCCGGGGTCGACCAGCGGAATGGCCGCCTGGATGACAATGGCGGCCAGCACCGCCTGCGGCAGCGGCGCAAAGAGCGATGTCGCCAACAGCAGCACCGCCATGAGCGCCAGCGCGGCAAACAGCGACGACAGCGGCGTCTTCGAGCCTGCCTGTTCGTTGACCACGGCGCGCCCCAGCCCGCTGGTGACCGGAAAGCCGCGCGTCAGTGCCGCCAGCAGATTGGCCGCACCCAGCACCCAGAGTTCACGCTGCGGATAGAGACGCTCACGATGTTTTGCCGCCAGCGTCTGCGCCACTGAAATGGCGCTGACGTAGTTGATCAGCGCAATCCCGAGCGCCGGCAGCCACAGGGCGTTCATGGCCTCCAGAGACAGCGTGGGCAGCGCCGGCAACGGCAGCCCGGCAGGGATCTGTCCGACCTGATCGAGCGTGCCGGGCCACAGCGGCGCCAGCAAAAGCGCCAGAATCAGCACGATCAGCGGGCCGGTCTTGCCCAGCACGGCAGCGGCGGTTTTCGGTAGCCCAAGGCGCTCGAGCAGCGGTGAGAGCAGCCAGCGCATCAGCAGCAGGAGCACCATGGCCGTCCCGCCAAAAAGCGCCGCGCCCGGGGTGATATCCCCCAGTGACCAGGCCAGCGTCAGCAACCGTTCGATGGCGTTGCCGGCGGCATCACCGATGCCGAGCAGGTCACTGGTCTGGGAGAGCACGATCATCAGTGCCGAGGCCGTGGTAAAGCCCTGCATGACGCTGGGGCTGACGAAATCGATCAAACGCCCGAGCCGGCAGACATGGATCAACAGCAGCCATCCCCCCACCAGCGCTGCCAGCAGTGCCGCATCACCAGCAATGGAAGATAACGGTATATTGGCATCGCGCAGTGTCTCACCGACCAGCAGCGAGGTCAGCGCCATGGGCCCCATCGCGATCACGCGACTGGTGCCGAACAGCGCGTACAGCATCAGCGGTGCCAGCGCCGTATAGAGCCCCGCCTGCGCCGGCAGTCCAGCGAGCGTGGCATAGGCCATACCCTGCGGGACCAGCAGCGCGGCCGTGATCAACCCGGCGATCAGGTCGCTGAAACGATCCCCTGTCGAAAGCTGCCGCCAGCGGGAAACGGCGGGCAGCAGCACGGGTCTACTGGTATCGGGCATGCGTTCGGATACTCCCTGGCCACAGGCAATACGGCGTCTGCCCCGTTTCAGTTCGGTCGGTGCGTATTGTCGAAGAGATGATCGCCCTGCTCGTCGATGTAGCGCTCGGCCTTGGTGCGGGTCATGTCGATACAGCTGTCGCGATCGGGCAGAACATCGGAGCGCTCAAAGCTCAGCTCCTCCATCTCGCCGTCTTCGCGCATCCTGCGGATAAGGCCGCTGACGCGATACTGACCGCCGGCCGGTGCCGGTGTCATGACAATCTCGCAGCCCTTGTACTCCACGGAATCGGCCACCTGACGCGACGTGTCGTCAGCGGTTGTGGTCGTGCCGGTGCCCTTGAGCGCATCGAACAGTTTTTTCAGCATGGCCGGCTCCTGATGTCTGTGGTTCGGTGCGCCACCCGCGCACACGGGATATTTTAGTCTGACACAAAAAGGGCCGCTGAAAAGCGGCCCCTTCAATGACACGACATCAGTTGCCTAGTCGTCGAGACGACCCTTTTTGGCCGCGATGCGCAGACGCAGCGCGTTGAGCTTGATAAAGCCCTCGGCGTCCTTCTGGTCGTAGGCGCCAGCGTCATCTTCAAAGGTGGCGATCGAGGCGTCGAACAGCGAGTCTTCCGACTCACGGCCGACCACGATGACGTTGCCCTTGTAGAGCTTGAGGCGTACCACGCCGTTGACGCTGCCCTGTGACTGGTCGATCGCAGCCTGCAGCATCTTGCGCTCCGGGCTCCACCAGTAGCCGTTGTAGATCAGCTCGGCGTACTTGGGCATCAGCTCATCCTTGAGATGCGCCGATTCGCGATCCAGCGTGATCGACTCGATCGCGCGATGAGCACGCAGCATGATGGTGCCGCCGGGGGTTTCGTAGCAGCCGCGGGACTTCATGCCCACGTAGCGGTTTTCGACGATGTCCAGACGGCCGATGCCGTTCTCGCCGCCGATCCTGTTGAGATACGAAAGCACGTCATGCGGCTTCATGGCCTGGCCGTCGATGGCCACAATGTCGCCACGCTCGAAGGTCAGATCGATATAGGTGGCCTGATCCGGCGCCGCTTCAGGGCTCACGCTCCAGCGCCACATCTCTTCTTCGGCTTCGCTCCAGGGGTCTTCCAGTACACCGCCTTCATAGGAGATGTGCAGAAGGTTGGCGTCCATCGAATAGGGAGACTTTTTCTTGTTTTTGGCGTAGTCGACCGGGATATTGTGCTCTTCGCAGTAGTTCATCAGCTTTTCGCGCGAGTTCAGATCCCACTCGCGCCACGGCGCGATGACTCTGACGCCGGGCTTGAGCGCATAGGCCCCCAGCTCGAAGCGCACCTGGTCATTGCCCTTGCCGGTCGCACCGTGTGCGATGGCATCCGCGCCGGTCTCGTTGGCGATCTCGATCAGGCGACGGGCGATCAGCGGACGCGCGATCGAGGTACCCAGCAGATACTCGCCTTCATAGATGGTATTGGCACGAAACATCGGGAAGACGTAGTCACGCACAAAGGTTTCACGCAGGTCTTCGATGTAAATTTCCTTCACACCCAGCGCCTGTGCCTTGGCACGTGCAGGCTCGACCTCTTCCCCCTGACCCAGGTCAGCCGTGAAGGTCACGACCTCACAGTCGTAGGTTTCCTTGAGCCACTTGACGATCACGGAGGTATCGAGCCCTCCCGAATAGGCCAGGACAACCTTTTTTACATCGGACATACCGGCTCCTTGAGGCGTAGTCATGCGTTGTGTGTCGCGTGAGTATATCGTCACCTGTCCGCGGCGAACACCGCGTCACGCGTGATGGATGGGATTGACTGCAGGCACAATGCTACACTGCAACCCTGCAAACCGAATCCATCTCTCGACCAGAAGGCTTCCTGTGCCGGTCACCATATCCTCGGGCCCTGCCCGGCTATACGCGTTCTCGATTCCCATGGCGTCTTCTGCTGTCTGCGACAGGAGAACACGACGATGAAAGATGTTGTCCCGAAACTCATGTCCGGTCGTTTTCGCGGTTTCCTGCCCGTCGTGGTCGATCTGGAAACCGGTGGTTTCAACGCCCGCACTGATGCGCTGCTTGAAATTGCTGCGGTGACGCTGACCATGGACGAACAGGGCCATCTGCTTCCGGATGAGACCTTCTCGTTTCATATCGAGCCGTTCGAGGGTGCTAACGTCGAACAGTCGGCGCTGGATTTTACCGGTATTCGCCTGGACAGCCCGCTGCGCCAGAGCGCGGCGCTCAAGGAGAAGGCCGCGCTGGAGGAGATCTTCAAACCAGTGCGCAAGGCGCTCAAGTCCCATCAGTGCAATCGCGCCATTCTGGTCGGTCACAACGCCGCCTTCGATCACGGCTTTCTCAATGCTGCCGTCGAGCGCGCCGGCATCAAGCGCAACCCCTTCCACCCCTTTTCGAGCTTTGATACCGCAACGCTTTCGGGGCTGGTCTACGGCCAGACGGTACTGGCACGCGCATGTCGCGCGGCGGGCATTCCCTTTGACAGTCAGGAAGCCCACTCGGCGCGCTACGATACCGAGCGCACGGCCGAGCTTTTCTGTGCCATCGTCAACCGTTTCAAGGATCTGGGCGGCTGGGACCTGGCCCTGCGCGAGCAGAGCATGGACGGTGACGAACCGCTCTAGCGTTGTCGTCATGCGGCATTAAAAAACCCGCCTCGATCGAGGCGGGTTTTTCATGTCAGCCAGCAGCATGATCAGGCGTTGTCGCCTTCCTGCGGGGCCGCGTTGGCTGCAGCCTGCTTGACCATCGGCGCCAGCTCACCGTTTTGATACATCTCGACGATGATGTCGCAGCCGCCGACCAGCTCGCCGTTGAGCCACAGCTGCGGGAAGGTGGGCCAGTTGGCATATTTGGGCAGCTCGGCGCGGATATCCGGGTTATCCAGAATGTTGACGAAGGCAAAGCGCTCGCCGCAGCCCATCAGCGCCTGAACGGCCTGGGCAGAGAAGCCGCACTGCGGCATCTGCGGTGACCCCTTCATGTAAAGCAGAATGCTGTTTTCGCTGATCTGCTGCTTGATGGTATCGAGTGTCTCGCTCATGTCCGGTCTCCAGAAGGGAGGGGCCTTGAAAGCCCATGAATGTCTGGCCTCACTGTACGACGATATGGGGGTTAAATCAGCCCGGTTCAAGGCGTCATGAGCACATGAGATCGATATGAAGTTGCGCGCCCTGGAGGCTCTGGTTAGGATGACCGAGGTCGATGCCTGACAGCAGGTCTCGTCCGCCGCCATCGACAATGGCCACATTTCAAAGCGCCGCCAGCTCTCGTGCGGCGCTTTTTCGTTGGTTTTACCGCGCAGGTGCAGCATCACGGGGCACGCCCCCTTATCGAGCGTCACGCCTGGCATGGCGCCCGGCAACGTTTTTGTCACCGTAACGTTATGCACATACAGGAGCATCGAGACATGGCCCTTCGCCACTTTCTTACCCTGATGGATCTGTCACCACAGGAACTGGCCTATCTCATCGATCGTTCGATCACCATCAAGCGCGAACTGGCCGACAACGGGCCGATCTATACGCCGCTCAAAAATCGAACGCTGGCCATGATTTTCGAGAAATCCTCTACCCGCACCCGCGTCTCCTTTGAAACGGGCATGACCCAGTTCGGTGGTCATGCGCTGTTTCTGTCACCGCGTGACAGCCAGCTGGGTCGTGGCGAGCCGGTGGGTGATACCGCCCGCGTGCTCTCCGAGATGGTTGATGCGGTGATGATCCGCACCTTCTCGCATGACAGTATCGAATCCTTTGCCGATGCCAGCTCCATTCCGGTCATCAATGCGCTTTCCGATGACTACCACCCGTGTCAGCTGCTGGCCGACGTGCAGACCTGGACCGAGGCCCGCGGCCAGGTCAGGGGCAAGACCGCCGTCTGGGTAGGCGATGGCAACAACATGTGCCATTCCTGGATCAATGCCGCGCGCCAGTTTGATTTCAACCTGCGCATCGCCTGTCCTGAAGGCTTCGAGCCCGATCAGGAGATCCTTGACGCTGCCGGGTCGCGCGTCGAAATCTTCCGCGATCCGCAGGCTGCCGTGGAAGGGGCACACCTGATCACTACTGACGTGTGGGCGTCCATGGGTCAGGAGGAGGAGCAGACCGCTCGCATGGCCTCGTTTGCCGGCTTTCAGGTCAACGAAGCCATGCTGGATTCGGCCGATGACGAGGTCGTATTTCTGCACTGTCTGCCGGCGCATCGCGGCGAAGAGGTCAGCGAGACCCTGCTGGACGACCCGCGCGCCCTGGTCTGGCAGGAAGCCGGCAATCGGCTGCATGCCCAGAAGGCCCTGCTGGAATTTCTGATGATCGGTCGAGTCGGCCAGTAACCCTGTGCGACGTCATCGCGCCCGCGATGACGTCGTTCGACAATCCCTCATTCATCGATGTCCCTGTCGTCCGGGGCGAGCTCGCTGGTCATCGATGGCGTCATGCTCTCCCAGAGCCTTTTGACAGCGTCACGGTCAGTGTTCATGCGCCGTCGAAGCTGTTCGTAGTCCGTCAGCAGTGTCAGCAGGTCCTGGTTGGTACGGATATTGTCGATCCCCTCCGGGGCCGGCAGCGGTTGCGTCAGATATCGCGGCATGGGTGGTGGTGGCACCATCACCGGCGTCGTCTGTTGCGGCGAGCTGGCGCAGCCATTGATGCACCCCGTCAGGCACAGCGTGATCAGCCCATTCCTTTGATGTCTGGTGATCATTGATTATCCTCTCAAGTTGTTGTCGTTTGCCGGCCAGTGCCTGCTGGCTCGCTTCAAGCTGCTGGTCGCGGCTGGCGTTGACCTCTGCCAGATGTTCGGCATGTTGCTGCCAGGCACGCGCAACCAGCTGCTGGCGCTGTGCGAGTTCATGCGCACTGCGAGCCTCTCCCTGAGCATCAGCCAGCGCTTCACGCCACTGATCCAGCCGCTGGGTAAATCCCCATAGACCGCCTGCCAGCAGCGCCAGCACGGCCAGCGCGATCAGCAGTCGAACGGGAATCCGGCCAAAACTCCCCAAAAGCAGGTTCCACATGGACATCTCCTTTTTGAGCTCATTGCTAAAACACCACCATTTCGGACAATAATTATCCTACATGGATAATTATCTCGATAAAGCAAAGCTCGGGCAAGCCAAAACTGTATAAATAAACAGCACTCATGCCGAGAAAAATGTTACTGAATATCGTGAACAGGAGCAGGAAATGACCGCGGGAGATGAACTGGTCGTGGCTCAAGAGGCGCTGCCGGACAGTGCTGATGTGGGCACACTGTTTCATTTGCGTCTGGCAGGCGACAGCGGAGAACCCTTGATCTGCGCCCTGCTGATCAGAGAGATGGGACCGCTGGAAGCCCTGTGTGAGGTGCTGGCCGTTCAGGGCGCTGACGGCACCGGGGCGCGAGACTGATGGTCGCCCTGCAGAGCTTCACAATTCATTAAAGACGCTGGAACCGGTGCCGATAAGAGAGCCATATGGTCAGGCCGTGCCGGCCGATCAAAAGGCTTTCCAGGAGCGAGCGATGCTTACTACCGGAACCCGTGCATGGATTCCCATCGAACTGATGCCGCCGGATCTTCAGCCCGGCGATGAATGCCACGTAATGTCGAGCGTTGTGACACGCACGACGGCCAGCGGCAAAGAGGTTCACGATTATTACCGGGTCAGAATTACCGGTCTTGCGCCCGAGGCGGCAGAATGCGAAGTCATTGAAACGCTGTCGCCCGAGGCCGCCGAAGCCCTGGCCGGCTAAGGCGCCACCCGCTGCCCGCGCAGCGGTGATCCACTCGATGCAGGAGAACGCCCATGGATATGAGCGTTAATGGCATGGTCAATGCGTCAATGGCGCTGCAGCAGCATCAGCTTACCAGTGACGTTCAGACCAGTGTCCTGAAGAAGTCGCTGGATGGTCAGGCCGAACAGATGTCGCAGCTGATGTCGTCGGTAGACTCGATGCCGAAGCTGGCCACCGAAGGCATGGTGGGCACCCGGATCAATACCACGGCCTGATCGCGACGACTTCTGGTCACCCTGTGGTCAAAAAAAGGCGCCATCCGTCATGGATGGCGCCTTTATCCATTCAGGATACCCGCCATTCAGGACACCCGGGCCGTGATCAATCCGAAACGTCTTCAAGCAGGTTCACCGCCAGACGCACAAAATCCACCGATGAGAGAATGCCGACCAGATGGCCTTCACCGTCCAGCACCGGCATGGCCCCCTGACGGTTCGCCAGCAGCTGTTGTCCGGCTTCGGCAAGTGGTGTGGTAATAGACAACGTCTGTACGTCTCTTGAAATCACATCGCTCAGCGGAATCCGCCCCAGATGATGCCCCAGACGCTTGGCACCGAAGTGATCGGTAATGCGCAACGCTTCCTTCAGCACTACCTTTTGATTCAACATCCCCGCCAGACGCCCCAGCTCATCCAGCACCGGGAGATGGCGTATATGGTGTTCCCGCATGAGTTCATTGCCATCATGAAGCGTTTGTTCAAGACGCAATGTCACGAGATTCCGACTCATGATGTCGGCGATCGAAGCCTGTTTGCGACTGGTCATGTCTGTTTATCCTGCATCCATGTTCTATATCAGGTGCCATGCTTCGGCATCCTGTCCCTCCCTTTTCTATCGGCCGCAAACGCAGATATTACAGGGGCATGGCCACGATTAATCAGACAAAAGAAATGGACGACGGTCTGTCGGTCGTTCAGAACGGCAGCGGGAAGTGCCGGAGATCATCATGCGTGGGGAGGACAGCGACGCCGCGCGGCATCCGACCAGAACCCTCGGACATGAAAAAAGCCGCTTCAGAAAACTGAAGCGGCTTTTTTCAATATCTGGTGGAGCCTAGCGGGATCGAACCGCTGACCTCAACACTGCCAGTGTTGCGCTCTCCCAGCTGAGCTAAGGCCCCGAATCGGTGCATACTTTACGATAACAAAGACCAGGCGTCAACCCTTTCTGGCAGGTTATCGCCCGAGAGCTACATTCAGAGCGCGCTGGCGGACACCACGCACAGCGGTTGGCGCGGCAATGAAGCCGGCCCCTGCCGCGTTATCTGTTAAAATGAAGGCACTATCACTTGTGGAGATCATCATGAACGATGAGGTGATCAGGGCGTTCGATTCACGCCAGTTTCTGAAAACGGTCACCGAATCACCGGGTGTCTATCGCATGCTCGATGAGCACGAGAATGTCCTCTATGTCGGCAAGGCCAAGCGGCTCAAGGCGCGACTGTCGAGCTATTTCCGCAATACGGGGCTCAACGCCAAGACCCAGGCACTGGTCAGCCGCATTCGCGACATTCAGGTGACCGTGACGCGCAGCGAAACCGAGGCCCTGCTGCTGGAGCAGACGCTGATCAAGCAGCAGCGCCCGCCTTATAACATCCTCCTGCGCGACGACAAGTCCTATCCCTATATCTTCGCCAGCGACCACCATCCCTATCCGGCGCTGGAGCTTCGCCGCGTGCGCCAGAAGCGCGGTGACGGCCGCTACTTCGGCCCGTTCACCAGCTCCGGAGCCGTACGGGAAAGCCTGTCACTGATGCAGAAGATCTTTCGTATTCGCAACTGCGAAGACTCGGTGTTTGCCCACCGCAGCCGCCCCTGCCTGCAGTACCAGATTGATCGCTGCACGGCGCCCTGCGTCGGCTATATCAGCAAGGAGGACTATCAGCGCGATCTCAATCACGCGCTGATGTGCATGGAGGGCAAGAGCGATCAGGTCACTCAGAAGCTCTATGCCGATATGGAAGCCGCGGCAAAGGAACTTCAGTTCGAGCAGGCCGCCTTTTTACGGGATCAGGTGCAGCAGCTGCGCCGCCTGCAGAGCCAGCAGTCGGTGGATACCGCCGGCGGCGATGCCGATGTCTTCGCCCTGGCCGAGCGCCCGGGTGGGCTATGCGTCAGCGTGCTGATCATCCGCCAGGGGCGAGTGCTCGGTTCGCGCCATCACATGCCCGACAATGGTCTGGACCTGAGCCCCGAGGCGCTGCTGAGCAGCTTTTTCAGCCAGTACTATCTGGGTCAGAGCAACGAGCTGCCCACCGAGGTGCTGACCTCACACGCCGTGGAGGATCAGGAGATTCTGCAGACGGCGCTGTCGGAACATGCGCAGCGTCAGGTACGCGTCGCCCATCAGGTGCGCGGCCATCGCGCCCAATGGCTGGAACTGGCCCGCACCAATGCCGATCAGCACCTGGCCACCAAGCTGGCCAGCCGCCAGCAGCTCAACACGCGCTTCAAGGCGCTGGCCGAGGCGCTCTCACTGGAAGAAACGCCCCAGCGCCTGGAGTGTTTCGATATCAGCCACAGCAGCGGCGAAGCCACGGTGGCCTCCTGCGTGGTGTTCGACCAGAACGGCCCGGTCAAGTCCGACTATCGACGCTTCAACATCGAGGGCGTGGCCGCCGGTGACGACTATGCCGCCATGCGTCAGGCCCTGACGCGACGTTACAAGCGCATCCAGAGCGGCGACGTGCCAAGGCCCGATATCCTGATCGTCGATGGCGGCAAGGGCCAGCTCAACATGGCCCGCGAGGTCTTCGAGGAGCAGGGAGTTTACGATATCGTGCTGCTGGGCGTGGCCAAGGGCACCACGCGCAAGCCCGGGCTCGAGACACTCTTTCTCGACACCGTCGAGCGCAGCCTGACACTGGAAAGTGCTTCCGGGGCCCTGCACCTGATTCAGCATATCCGGGATGAGGCACACCGCTTTGCCATTACCGGACACCGTCAGCAGCGTGACAAGGCGCGACGCTCGTCTACCCTTCAGGAGATTCCCGGTGTCGGGCCCAAAAGACGCCGCGAACTGCTGCGCCATTTCGGTGGTCTGCAGGGTATCCGCAACGCCTCCCGTGATGATCTTGCCCGCGTGCCCGGTATCAACGCTCAGCTGGCAACGCAGATTCATCAGGCACTGCATGGCTGAAGGCGCGCTCAGGCGTTAGAATCCAGTCCTCTTGCAGGTATGTTTCACCCCCGGTCAGGACCGATAGTGCCATGAGCATCCCCAATATCTTGACGCTGACAAGAATCGTACTCATACCGCTTCTGGTCATCGTGTTCTACCTGACGACCGGCTGGAGCAATCCGCTGGCGGCCCTTTTGTTCACCGTGGCCTCGGTGACCGACTGGTTCGATGGCTATCTGGCGCGCCGCTGGAACCAGAGCACCCCCTTTGGTGCCTTTCTGGACCCGGTCGCCGACAAGCTGATGGTGGCCGTCGCCCTTGGCGTACTGATCGAATTCTACAGCGATGTGATTTTGACGCTGCCGGCGCTGGTGATCATCGGTCGTGAAATCGTGATTTCGGCGCTGCGCGAATGGATGGCCGAGCTTGGCAAGCGCGCCAGCGTCTCGGTCTCCAGCATCGGCAAGTACAAGACCGCTTTCCAGATGATCTCGATCATTCTGCTGCTGGGCTTTGCCCCCGGCACCCTGCTGGCGCAGACGGGCTTTCTGCTGCTGTACCTGGCCGCCATCCTGACGCTGTGGTCGATGTACAAGTACCTGCGCGCCGCCTGGCCGGAACTGACCCGCTCGATGTGAGCGTAACGTGCGGTTCGGGTGCGATTTTTACCGCCGGGTGTTTGACACTCCCCTGTCACATCGGTATATTTCGCACCCGTTGAGCGGGAATAGCTCAGTGGTAGAGCATCGCCTTGCCAAGGCGAGGGTCGGGAGTTCGAATCTCCTTTCCCGCTCCATCCCTTACGGGATCAACGGACAGGTCAATGAGTAACGCCATCTCGTTTTCCGCACCGTTTTGAGGCTGGATGGCAGAGTGGTTATGCAGCGGACTGCAACTCCGTGTACGCCGGTTCGATTCCGACTCCAGCCTCCATCTCCCTTCTGCCTGACCTCCAGCCGTTTTCAGATGGCCTCAAGCAGATACGCCGTCGACTCCTCGCCCGGATGGCGGAACAGGTAGACGCAAGGGACTTAAAATCCCTCGACCGCAAGGTCGTGCCGGTTCGATCCCGGCTCCGGGCACCAATCAGCAGCCACCTTCCTCCCTGCTGTTCTCTCTTGATACCCGATGTATTTTCATTCCTTTGTCCGATCTCGATGCCCTGAAACACGGCGCCAATGACGCACGTCTGTATGCCTTGATGGCTCAGGTCCGCTTTTGACCATCAGTACTGCCTGCAACAGGTAGTGGACAGGGATCAATGAGCAGCATCTATCTCTATGATACAGATAGGCGTGGGGCATAACAGGGTGCAGTGTGCTTGACTGACACTACCTTTCACGTCCCGGAGAGTGTCCAATGAGTACTCACACCTATCGGCTGAGCTGCGACTGCGGCAATGCCATACTGACCGCGCGCGGTGCTCCCGAGGTATCGCTTTACTGCCACTGCGGCAGTTGTCGCGCCCTGTATGGAACGGTCATGCTGGCAGGCACCGCCTGGCGCGATGACAGGGTCGAGTTACCGGAAGCTGACCGGGTCATCGATTATAAAATGAGCGATCGCGACATGCGCCGCTTCGTCTGCAGGGAGTGCGGTGTCACCCTCTACGGACGCCATCGCCCGGGGATGCCGGTCATCCCGCATTCGCTGTTTCGCAAGGCCAACGGCGGCGAACTGCCGGCTGAACTCGCCCCGACCCTTCATCTGTTTTATCGCGACCGCGTGCTGGATGTCGCTGATGATCTGCCCAGATCCGACGGCGGTGAACTGATGGGCATGTAGTCGCCTCAAACGTCTCTTTCAGGCTGCTCGATGTCGCTATTAGACACAGGCCCAGCTCTCGAGTGTGTTGGTGATCATTGACAGCCTGCCCGCCCCCGGCATAGTTTCAAGGCGTAACGTTGTGTCATGACGTTGCACCCACGGAGTCGATGCATCATCGCGTCCGTGGCGACAGCCGGCTTATCCGGCCGGTCACACCAACAATATACAAAAGACGTGCTCATGACCCAGACAACTTCCCGCCGGCTGATGCTGGCAGGTGGCCTGCTGCTCGCCGCCACCGGTACCGCCCATGCCAAGACTCTCGTTTTTTGCTCGGAAGCCAGCCCCGAAGGCTTCAACCCACAGCATTACACCGCCGGGACCACCTTCGATGCCTCCTCGCGTACCATCTACAATCGGCTGGTAGAGTTCAAATCGGGGACCACCGAGCTCAAGCCGGCGCTGGCCGAGTCGTGGGAGGTCTCCGATGATGGTAGGACCTACACCTTTCATCTGCGCCAGGGCGTGACATTCCAGACCACCGACTACTTCACGCCGTCACGCGACTTCAACGCCGATGACGTGCTCTACTCGTTCAATCGCCAGCTCGAGGACGATCATCCGTGGCACGGGGTCGGCAGCGGCTACGAATATTTCGAGGGCATGGGCATGCCCGACCTGATCGAAAGTGTCGAGAAGG
The DNA here is from genome assembly GCF_900112585.1 of Kushneria avicenniae. Lineage (GTDB taxonomy): Bacteria > Pseudomonadota > Gammaproteobacteria > Pseudomonadales > Halomonadaceae > Kushneria > Kushneria avicenniae. Next base: position 374,261 of record NZ_FOLY01000004.1, read on the forward strand.
TCGATGACCATACCGTGCGTTTTCATCTGAGCCGCGCCTCGGCGCCGTTCCTGTCCGACATGGCGATGGATTTTGCCTCGATCCTGTCAGCCGAGTACGCCAATCAACTGATGGAAGAAGGCCATCCCGAGCGCATGAACCAGCAGCCGCTGGGCACCGGCCCGTTCCAGTTCGCGGGCTTTCAGCGCGATGCCTATATCCGCTATCAGGCACATCCGGATTACTGGGAAGGCAAATCGCCGCTGGACCGGCTGGTCTTTTCGATCACCCCCGACGCCTCGGTGCGCTTCCAGAAGCTTCAGGCCAACGAATGCCAGGTCATGGTTTTCCCCAATCCGGCCGACCTGGAAGCGATGCGCAACGATCCCAACATCAATCTTGAATCGGCTGAAGGGCTGAACGTGGGCTATCTCTCCTTCCAGACCGAAAAGCCGCCCTTCGATAATCCGAAGGTACGCCGCGCCCTGTCGATGGCGGTCGACCGCGACGCGATCATCGAATCGGTGTATCAGGGGGCAGGCCAGAAGGCCAAAAATCCGATCCCGCCGACGCTATGGGGTTATGACGAGAACGTCGAGGAAATCCCTTATGATCCCGAGCAGGCCAAAAAACTGTTGCAGGAAGCCGGCGTTGAAAATCTGAGCACCGAGCTGTGGGCCATGCCGGTGCAACGCCCCTATAACCCCAACGCGCGGCGCATGGCAGAGATCATCCAGTCCGACTGGCGCAAGGTGGGCGTTAACGCCGAAATCGTCTCCTACGAGTGGGGCGAGTATCTGCGCCGCGCCTCTGAGGGCGAAGCGATGACCGGCCTGTTTGGCTGGACCGGTGACAACGGCGATCCGGACAACTTCCTCAATACGCTGCTGTCGTGTAACGCCGCACGTGATGGCTCCAACTACGCCAAGTGGTGCAATCCGGAGTACGACGACATCATTCGTCAGGCGGCCACCGCGACCGACCAGGAAGAACGCACAAAACTCTACGTGCAGGCGCAGGAGATCTTCCGCGACCAGATGCCCTGGCTGCCGATCGCCCACTCGATCGTCCATGAACCGGTACGCAGCAGCGTGACCGGCTACCAGGTACAGCCCACCGGGGTGCATACCTTTTACGGAGTGGATATCAAGGAGTAGGCCCCTGACGTAGGATGTTACCCCGCTCTGACGAGCGGGGTTTTTCATGCCTTTCGGACCGCCACCATGACGCTATCCCTCACCGAACTCTCCGCACTTCGACCGCTGGGCGAAGGCCCGCACACCGTGGCGCTCATTGCCCCGGCTGGCGCCGTCCTGCCCGAGCGCATTGAAGCCACCTGTGTCCTGCTCGAGCAGATGGGCTATATCCCGCGCCTCATGGACAATGCCCGAGCACGCCATCGCTATCTGGCCGGTACGGTCGAGCAGCGCCTGGCGGATTTTCATGCCGCCTTTCATTTGCCCGACGTGGCGGCCGTATGGTGCCTGCGCGGCGGCTACGGCTGCGCCCAGCTGATCGATCATATCGACTGGGCCAGGCTTCCGAATGTCCCGCTGATCGGCTATTCCGATATCAGTGTGCTGCTGAGCGCCTTCCACGCCCATGATCGCCGCACCATCCATGCCCCGGTGGCGACCGAACTCGCCCTGCTCGAGCAAGCCAATGGCGCCGAGGCCGAAGCGCGATCCGCCGCCATGGCCAGCATTGCTCCGGCGCTACGTGGCGATGGCGGCCATATGAATGCAACGCATGTGGCAGGTCCTGCAGTCGATCTGTCAGGCCCACTCATCGGCGGCAACCTCACTACGCTGGCCAGCGTCGCCGGCACATCCGGTGCACTGCACGTACCTGAAGACGCCATTGTGATGCTGGAGGACGTCGGCGAGCGTCTCTACCGCCTGGAGCGCAGCCTGTGTCAGCTGCTGGACAGCCTTGAGCCAGGCAGGCTGAATGCCGTCTGTCTGGGCAGCTTCACCGACTGTGATACCGGTGACAGCAGTGTCGAGGCGATGATGCAGGAGTGGCTGGCGCCCCATGACATTGCGCTTTATCACCGGCTGCCCTTCGGCCACGGCGCGCACAATCAGGCGTGGCCGGTGGGCAGCATGGCCAGGCTGAGCAGCGACGGGCTTGAGTGGCGCGCCCGTTGAAGAGCATCCGACTGACAGGAATCAAGGCCTGTCCATGCGCCCTTACGGGCATGGACAGGGTCAACGCAATCCCCTAGGGTCTATTACTCACTGCATCGCCGCCTACAAGGCATTTCGCTGCAGCAACAATAACAAGTACGGATATACGACCATGACCAATACCCTCTCGACTCGCCGTCTCTACAAGGCCCGTCTTGTCCTGCACGCCGCCTCCGCGGCCGGCCCGTGCCGCTCCGATCCAGGCTAGCCCGACATCCGGTTTCCAGGCAGGACGGCGCGCAAGTCGCACCGTTCGATTCACTGCCTGCTCATTCCTGCTGATCAACACGCCCGGGCTGCAAGACGCCCTCAGCGTGCTGTTGGCAGGCACGGATCACACGTTCGAGGTGGCGGAAATCCCCTATGCTGAGCTTTGTCATTCGCAAACTTTTAATGCTGATTCCGACGCTGATCGGCATCACGCTGGTGACCTTCACGCTGGTGCATCTGATCCCCGGGGACCCGGTCGCCATCATGGCCGGCGAGCGCGGCATTTCGGCCGAGCGTCATGCTCAGGTCATGGCCGAACTGGGACTTGATCGCCCACTCTGGCAACAGTATCTGAGCTTTCTGGGCGATCTGGCCCAGGGCGATCTGGGACATTCCCTGATCAGCAGCAACCCGGTGCTGGATGAATTTCTGTCGCTGTTCCCGGCCACGCTGGAGCTTGGCTTCTGCGCCATGCTACTGGCCGTTTGTGTCGGCATCCCGCTGGGTGTCATTGCCGGTATCAAGCGCGGCTCGATCATTGACCATACCGTCATGGGCACCTCGCTGACCGGCTATTCGATGCCGATCTTCTGGTGGGGCCTGCTCCTGATCATTTTGTTTTCCGGCATTCTGGGCTGGACGCCGGTCTCCGGGCGGCTCTCCTCGAGCTACTGGATCGAGACCCCGACCGGCTTCATGCTGATCGACACCCTGCTCTCCGGCGAGCCCGGCGCATTTGTTGATGCGCTCAGGCACCTGATCCTGCCCACGATTGTGCTGGCGACCATTCCGCTGGCCGTCATTGCGCGCATGACCCGCTCATCGATTCTTGAAGTGCTCGGCGAGGACTATATCCGCACCGCCAGGGCCAAGGGGCTCTCGCCCTGGCGCATCATCGCCATCCACGCCCTGCGCAATGCCATGATTCCGGTCACCACCGTCATCGGGCTCCAGATCGGACTGCTCTTTTCCGGTGCCATTCTCACCGAAACCATCTTCTCCTGGCCCGGCATCGGCAAATGGCTGATCGATGCCGTCGGACGGCGTGACTACCCCTCGCTGCAGGGCGGCATCCTGCTGATTGCCCTGATCGTCATGGTGGTCAATCTGATCGTTGATCTGCTCTACGGGCTGATCAATCCCCGCATTCGCAACAGTCGCTGAGCCCGGAGGCCACACATGACACAGGTTACCCCTCAGCCCCCGGCCGCTACACCCGGGATCGACGACGGTGCTCCGGCCGAGCAGACGGCAAAACGCCCGTCGCCACTGCGCGACGTCTGGCGCAGCTTTCGCCGCAACCGTGCGGCGCTGGTCGGCATGGTCATCATCGCACTGATCGTCGTCATCGCCTGTCTGGCCGACGTGGTCGCACCCTACTCACCTGTCGCGCAGTTTCGTGACAGCGTGCTGACCCCGCCCTTCTGGCAGGACGGCGGCTCGCTGCGCTTCGTGCTAGGCACCGACGATCTCGGCCGCGACATTCTCAGCCGCCTGATTCACGGGGCGCGACTGTCGATGACCATTGGCGTCATCGTCGTATCGCTGTCGCTGGGCATTGGCGTGTTGCTGGGTCTGCTGGCCGGCTTTCTACGCGGCTGGATCGACACCGTCATCATGCGACTGATGGACATCATGCTGTCGATCCCGAGCCTGTTGCTGGCCGTGGTCGTGGTTGCCGTGCTCGGGCCGGGGCTTTTCAACGCCATGCTGGCGATCGCGGTGGTCTATCTGCCCCACTACGTGCGCCTGACGCGCAGTTCGGTGATCACCGAGCGCGAGCGTGAATACGTCATGGCCTCGCGCCTGGCTGGTGCCGGCATGTTCCGGCTGATGTTTATCACCATCCTGCCCAACTGTCTCGCCCCGCTGATCGTGCAGGCCACGCTCAGCTTTTCCAACGCCGTGCTGGATGCCGCCGCGCTGGGCTTTCTCGGTCTGGGCGCCCAGCCGCCAACGCCGGAATGGGGCAGCATGCTGGCCGACGCTCGTCAGTACGTGCTGCAGGCCTGGTGGGTCGTGACCTTCCCCGGGCTTGCGGTCCTGATCACGGTGCTGGCGTTCAACATCATGGGAGATGGCCTGCGCGACGCCCTTGACCCGCGCCTCAAGCGCTGACGAGCCGATAGACACGACAACAACAAACATCGACCACTGCACAACAGGAGAGCGCCATGGCGCTTCTGGAAATCGAACAGCTCAGCGTGGCCTTCGATACCGATGAAGGCACCTTCCCTGCCGTGTCGGATCTGAGCCTGACGCTGAATGAAGGTGAAGTTCTCGGCATCGTCGGAGAATCGGGGTCCGGCAAGAGCGTGACCATGCTGGCGATGATGGGGCTTTTGCCCTTCAATGCCCGGGTCGAGGCCAGCCGCTTTCATTTCGCCGGTCAGAACATGCAGACCCTGAGTGACCGTGCTCGGCGGCGCCTGACCGGCAACGATATTGCGATGATCTTTCAGGAACCCAGCACCAGCCTCAACCCGAGCTTTACCATCGGCTTCCAGCTGCTGGAGGCCATCAGGGCGCATGAAGGCGGCAGCCGCCGGCAGCGGCGCGAACGCGCCATCGAGCTGCTCGATCAGGTGGGCATTCCAGCGCCCGCCAAACGCCTGAGCGACTACCCGCACCAGCTCTCGGGCGGTATGAACCAGCGCGTGATGATTGCCATGGCGATTGCCTGCAATCCGCGTCTGCTGATTGCCGATGAGCCGACCACGGCACTGGATGTGACCATTCAGGCGCAGATTCTGGATCTGCTGATGCGGCTGCAGGAGGAGCGCGGCATGGGCATGATTCTGATCACCCATGACATGGGCGTGGTGGCCGGTGCTGCCAGACGTGTGGCCGTGATGTACGCCGGCCAGCTGATGGAAACCGGCGCCAGCCACGATGTTTTCCGCGAGCCGGCTCATCCCTATACCGGCGCGCTGCTCAACGCCCTGCCCGAGCGCCACCCGGGGACGACGCGCCTGCCGACCATCCCCGGCGTGGTGCCTGGCATCGGAGACCGACCGCAGGGCTGCCTGTTTCATCCGCGCTGCGCCCACGCGCAAAAGGACTGTCGCGCCAGCCGCCCGTCACTTGAGGCCCGACATGCCGAAACCGGGCTCGGCACGCGCCATGTCCGCTGCTATCACCCGCTGAACGAAGAAGATCTGGAGATCATGTCATGAGCCGACCCGACCTTCTTGATGTCTCCCCGCTTGACGCGCCCCTGATGGAAGCGCGCGATCTCGTTCAGACCTATCAGGTGCGCCAGGGCTTTCTGCGCCGCGCCGAACTCCACGCCGTGCGCGGCGTCAGCTTTACGCTCCATGCCGGCGAGACCCTGGCGGTGGTCGGCGAGTCCGGCTGTGGCAAGTCAACGCTGGCCCGTATGCTGACCCTCGTGGAACCGCCCTCCTCGGGCGAGTTGTCGGTCGACGGGCGTGACGCGGCGTCACCGGATCGCCAGACACTCACCGCACTGCGTCGCGACGTGCAGATGGTGTTTCAAAACCCCTACGGCTCACTCAATCCTCGCAAACGCATCGGCACGATCCTGGAAGAGCCGCTGGTCATCAACACCTCGACCCCGGCCGACGAGCGCCGGCGCATGGCGCGCGATATGCTCGCTCGCGTCGGGCTGCGCCCGGAGCACTACGACCGCTATCCGCACATGTTCTCCGGCGGTCAACGCCAGCGCATCGCCGTGGCGCGTGCGCTGATGCTGCGTCCCCGGGTGCTGGTGCTGGATGAGCCCGTTTCGGCGCTGGATGTCTCCGTACAGGCCCAGGTGCTCAACCTGCTCAACGATCTGCAGCAGGAATTCGGGCTGGCCTATCTGTTCATCTCCCATGATCTGAGCGTGGTGCGCCACGTTGCCGACAACGTCATGGTGATGTATCTGGGGCGGCCGGTGGAGGTGGGCTCACGCGAGGCACTGTTTACAACACCGCGCCATCCCTATACCCAGGCGCTGCTCTCGGCCACGCCCTCGGTCAACCCCGACGAGCGCCGTGACCGGATCGCGCTCAGCGGCGAGCTGCCCTCGCCGCTGTCGCCGCCGCCGGGCTGTGCCTTCCATCGCCGCTGCCCGCACGCCCGCCCCGAGTGTGCCGACAAGCGCCCCGAGCTGCGCGAGATCGAGGGCGCCAGGGTGGCCTGCCATTTCGCCGAGGAGATCATGGCAAGGCCCCTGACCGGAGCAGCATGATAATCACCGGGCGCATCGCTGCGCCCGATGATTCATGAACGAGGATTGCCCCTCGAATTTCTGGCGTCGCGGACGATAAAATAGGCACACTCACTTTTCATCCCGGCGCCCCATGGCACGCATACGCTTTCGCGATCCCTACTTCAATTACCGTTACCGTCACTATCTCTACACGCTGCGCGCCACCATCGCGCTTGGCATCACCTTCACCATCATTTCGCTGTTCAATATTCCCCACAGCATCTGGGCGCCGGTCAGCACACTGATGGTGATGGGCAATCTGCCCCATGTCGGCGGTGTGCTCGACAAGGGCGGCCAGCGTCTGATCGGCACCGCTCTGGGGGGCGCGCTCGGCATCGTGCTGCTGCTGATTCCGGCGCCATCGGGCACCGTGCAGATACTGACACTGGTGGCCATTGCCGTGGCGCTGCACGCCACCTTTACCTCGCGCTATGGCTATAGCGTTTTGATGTTCGGCATCACGATCCTGATGGTAACCGGCGACGGTAATCAGGACATGACCATCGCGCTGTGGCGCGCCTTTGATGTGCTGCTGGGCACCAGCGTCGGTATCGTCATCACGATCATCATGCTGCCCCAGAAAGCCACGGATCTGTTTCGCTTCATGCTGGCCGACAATCTCGACCGTCTGGCGAGCCTCTATTACGCCCACACTCTGGCCACCGAAGCCGATCATGACCAGACGCTCGAGGAGATGAAAAAAACCACCTCACAGCTGATCAAGCAGCGCGCTCTGGTGGATGCCGTGCACAAGGAAGGCAGACTGCGCCGGGGGGAGCTCAACAGCCTGCTGTCGCTGGAGCGACGCATGATCTCGACCGTCGAACTACTGCTGGAGACCCACTGGGATACCCGCAACGGTCACGACATCATCGAAAGTCTGGAAGGGCTGCGCACGGATCAGCAGCAGCTGGCCCGCTCGCTGTCGATGCTGGCGCATCAGGTGCGCACCGGTCAGGAGATCGATCTCGACATCGCGGCGCTGGATCTGCAACGCTATGTCAACCGCGCCTTTTCCGGACGCTCCGCCTCGGGGCGCGCCCTGTTCAGCCCGAGCGGCTATCTATGGCTCAACCGCGAGCTGGCGCGTCAGGCCCGCGCCCTGGTGGGCTATCTGGGCAATATTCAACGTCTGCCCAGCTCGCGCCTGAGAAAGCGCGCCAGTCGTCATCATCTGGTGGGCGGCCGACGCCTGAGCGACGAACGTCCCGACAGCCCTAGGATCTAAACGGTCTCTTCGAGGGCCGCCTCTTTTGATGAGGTGTTCAACAGCGCCCGGCGCAGCCGACGAAAATGCCCGGGCGGCAGCATGTCGTACCAGAGTGCGTAGCGCCGGCCCTCGATGATGACCTCGCACAGCAGAGGCCCCACCCGGGACGCCCTGATCGTCACACTCTGCCACTGACCACGGCAATACTGCTCCCAATGCCCGCCATCGCCAATGCGAAGCGGCGGCGGCACCCGCCCTGCCTGCTGCCATCCCAGCGCGACAAGCACCACCAGCACCACGCCCGCCCAGATCAGCGAAACCCAGAGCGCACAAGCCAGTGCCATGGCGCCGGCAATCAGACAATAGAGAGCGAGCGCCGCCCTAGAGCGGACGAACGTCGCCTGTACGGGTACTTTCGGCATAATCGATGATGCTTGTAATGATGGGCACCAGTGCCGGGTCATCGGGTTCGCCGCGGCGCATCAGCCATAAAAACAGATCCTGATCCTCCCGGGCGATCAGCGTCTGATAGGCAGTCTGGTCCTCATTGCTGAGCCCGTCGAAGCAGTTCTCGAAAAAAGGCACCAGCATCAGATCCAGTTCCCACATGCCACGACGGGAATGCCAGTAAAGACGCTTGCGCGCCGTGGCATCAAAGGCTTGTTGTTCGCTCACATTGATCTCCTGTCAGAGGGCAGCAGTCATTGCATCACGAGACGCGCGCGCCATGCCACGCCCGTGATGATCGTGCCCCCTGAAAGCCGGTCGGACATGAATTTTGACGGATATGTAGTGCGTTGTTTTATCTCACATTAGCGGCTATGCTGGAAACAAATAAAAATCCTGAAGGCGCCCGACAGGACGGATGGAGACCCACTGATGACGAAGTCCGAATTGATCGAACAGATTGCCGCACAACAGTCAGAGCTGTCCGTCAAGGAAGTGGAATCGGCCGTGCGACTGATTCTTGACGACATTACCGAGGCACTGGCCGGCGGCGGCCGCGTGGAAATCCGTGGTTTTGGCAGCTTCTCCCTGCACTATCGCGAACCGCGCACCGGGCGCAATCCCAAGACCGGCGATCCGGTCAGCCTCAACGGCAAGCATGTGCCCCACTTCAAGCCCGGCAAGGAGCTGCGCGAGCAGGTCAATGCCAGCCGCGAACAGGGCCTTTGAACCTCTCCTTCAACCGTCTCCCGTCACGACGATTCCAGCGCCTCAACGCCATTGGGCGAGTGCCGTAGCCATCGCTGCGTGCCCTCGCCGGTGTTACACTGCTGGCAATTGGACAGGGAAAATCAGGGATCTGCTATGCGCTGGCTTAAGGGCGTGGTACTTGCTGTTGTCACATTGATCGTTCTGCTTCTGGGCATGCTGTTTGCCGTACGCAACCAGCAGACCGTGCCGCTGGACGTCATCTGGGCGGAACTGCCGCCTGCCTCACTTTCCCTGTGGCTGCTGTCGGCGCTGGTCGTCGGGGTGCTGCTGGGCATGGTGGCCATGTCGGGCCTCTATCTGCGCCTGCGCACCACCCTCATGCGCGCCCGTCACGATAATCAGCAGCAGCGCAAGGAGCTTGATCGCCTGCGCGTTCAGGAGTTCAAGGAAGCGCCCTGAATGCTGGATCCCGTGCTGCTCCTTATTCTCATTGCGGCAATCGGCATCGGCTGGTGGCTGGGCCGCATGGAGCGAAGGCACTATCGCTATCGCGACAGGACACTCTCCGGTCAGCGCCTGTCGCGCGACTATTTCGTCGGATTGAACTTTCTGCTCAACGAGCAGCCCGACCGCGCCATTGAAACCTTTGTTCAGGCGCTCGAAGTCAACGGCGACACCATCGATACCCACATTGCGCTGGGCAATCTCTTTCGTATGCGCGGTGAGACCGACCGCGCCGTCAGAATTCACCAGAATCTTCTGGCCCGCCCCGTTTTGACCACCGCCCAGAGCGAGCAGGTGCAGCTCGAGCTGGCCCGCGACTTCATGCGCCTTGGCGTGCTTGATCGCGCTGAACGCCTACTCGCCGGGCTGATCCGTCAGTGCGAAAACGAGGAAACAGCTACGGCGTCCAAGCGATTGATGGTGGATCTCTATGAGCGTGAGAAGGACTGGCAGGCAGCGCTGGAGGTGGCCCTGCCTCAGCTGGTCCGTCAGGACGAATCACTTCGCCGCGCCGCGGCCCACTGGCACTGCGAGCTGGCCGAACAGGCCATCGAGGAAGGCAGTCCCGGCCCTGCGCGCAAGCATCTCAAACAGGCGCTCTCCATCGATGGCGCCTGCGTTCGTGCCAACTGGGTGTATGCTGATATCGAGCACCGCGCCGGCAACTACCGCAACGAAATTCGCGCCCTATGCCGCATTCGCGATCAGGACAGCGACATGGTGCCCGTCACGCTGGCCCCCATACAGCGTGCCTTTGATCTGCTCGATGATGAGGAAGGTTTGATCAACTTTCTCCACGACCAGCTCGAGAAAGCGCCCTATGTCTCTTTTGTGCTGCTGCTGGCCGAGCGACTGCACATGCGTGATGGCATCGAACAGGCCACCCGTCTGGTCAGCGAACAGCTGCAGCGCCACCCAAGTCTGCGCGGGATCGACTATCTGATGGACCTTTATCTCAAGGCCGTCCCCGAGCACGAGCTTGAGCACCTGCGCCTGCTCAAGCGTCATACCGAGCAGCTCATGGCCCAGCGAGCCCGCTATCGCTGCAAGAGCTGCGGCTTTCAGGGCGAGCAGCTCTACTGGCACTGCCCCAGCTGTCGCCAGTGGGGCACCATCAAGCCGATCACGGGGCTGGAAGGCGAGTAGCGCCCCTGCGCCCCTGCGCCCCGTTACATCATTCAAGGAGCTCCTGCTCGATGGCTACCAGCGCCGCCATCGGATCGTCGGCGCGCGTGACCGGTCGACCGATCACCAAGTGCGTGCTGCCGGCCTGCATGGCTTCACCCGGCGTCATGACGCGGTGCTGATCATCGCGTCGGGCAAACGCCGGCCGAATCCCCGGCGTCACCCGCAGGAAATCCTGGCCACACTGCGCAGCTACCGCGCCAGCCTCGCGCGCCGAGCAGACAACGCCCGCCATCCCGCTCTCCCGGGCCAGTCCTGCCAGAGCCAGCGCCTGCTTGCCGGCACTACGCGTGACGCCGGTCTCGGCAAGCGTCTCGTCATCCATGCTGGTCAGCACGGTGACCGCAATCAGGTGCGTGGGCAGCGAATTTCGAACAAGCACATCACGCGCGGCCTGCATCATGTGGCGCCCGCCCGAGGCGTGCACATTGACCATCCATACACCATGATCTGCGGCAGCGTGCACGGCAGCGGCCACCGTATTGGGGATATCATGGAACTTGAGATCCAAAAAGACTTCAAAGCCGCGCCGATGCAGGGCATCCAGCACCTGCGGACCGCTGCGCACAAAAAGCTCCTTGCCCACCTTGAGGCGACAGCGTTGCGGGTCGAGCTGGTCCACCAGCGGCAGCGCCGCGTCCAGACTGGCATGATCGAGAGCAATAATCAGAGGGGAAGACATGCGGGCTCCTGTAGTTGGCGCGATCAGTATAGAGATTGTGCCCTGCCGGCGGGATAGCTGACGGCCATCACGCGGCACAACCCGATATATAAATATTATCTAAATAAGGGCAGACTCCCGCCGATACCCTTGAATGTATTCACATCATTCAAGGAACCCGCATGTCCCGCAAACTGCTCGCCATGATCCTCACCACTGCTGCACTGTCCCTTTCTGCCCCGCTGATGGCCGATGAGCTGGCGGTCAACATCAATACCGCCACCGCGGCCGAGCTGACAGCCCTGCCCGGCATCGGAGAGAAAAAGGCAGATGCCATCGTTGCCGATCGTGAAGAGAACGGCGCCTATGAAAGCGCCGATGATCTGAGCCGCGTCAGCGGTATCGGCAGCGCCACCGTTGATCAACTGCGCGACGGCGTCGAGCTCTGATCGCTCGACGGGCGGCGGCACCGATGCTGCCGCCCGGCCTTCCTGCCTGATCCTGCTGCCCTTTCCCGCCTGTCCTGACGGCTCGACTTTTGTCTCCTGTCATCGTCCGGGCATATACCTCTCGCACCTGACATGCCAGTATTCCTGTCTTTCCCGGCTGCCGTGCTCATCCTTTCATGAGAAAGAAACTTTCCATGAGAGCAACAGAGCGACCACGGCCTCCCCGTCAACACAACGACTGCGAGAGTGCGACCACATCATGCCCCTGCTCCTCCCCATCGGCTTTTTTTTGTTGCTGGATCTGATCTCGATTTTCGTACTGGGCAAACTGATCGGTGCCTGGGTGTTGCTGGTCATCGTTCTGGCGGCGGCACTCGGGATGCATCTGATCCGCCGCGAAGGGCTCGATTCGTTTCGCCAGGCCCAGCAAAAAATGGCCACCGGCGGCGTGGCAAGTCTTGAGCTCAAGCGCGGCGCGGGCATGATCATGGCTGGCGTTTTGCTGATCATGCCCGGCATTCTCACCGACGTCATTGCCCTGTTCTGTCTGATGCCCTTTTCGCGAACCGCGATTCTCGGCCGCTTCATGCGCAGCAACATCAACGTGCATCGCTACCATCCCAACCACGACAAAAGCGGTGATACCTACACCCAGACTGGAAGCGATACCTCAACGGATCAATCCTCCCAAACCCGCGTGATAGAAGGCGAAATCGTCGATAATGACAGGGCGCCGCGCAAGTAAAAAAATTGCGTGCCCCCCTTGAAACACTTCAATGCGACCTCATTAATCTGGCACGTCGTGATATCGACCCAAATACTCCGGTCACGCCGGACCCCGGGGGGCGCCAGCGCCACGGCCTGATCGCCCCCGCGCAGTTCATGTAACCAATCAGGGAGAACGTGAGAAATGAACATCCGTCCTTTGCACGACCGAGTTGTCGTTCGTCGCGTGGAAGAAGAACAAAAGACCTCCGGTGGCATCGTTCTGCCCGGCAACGCGCAGGAAAAGCCGACCCGCGGTGAAATCCTCGCCGTTGGCAAGGGCCGCATCCTTGAAAGTGGTGAAACCCGCCCGCTCGACGTTCAGGTCGGTGACAAGGTGATCTTCAAGGATGGCTTTGGCGTTGAGAAACAAAAGATCAACGGTGAAGAAGTTCTGATCATGAGCGAGTCCGACATTCTCGGCGTGCTCGAAGGCTGATACCTCTTTTACGTCTACGTCATTTTTTTAACGAACATAGAATCGAGGAATTACCGTAATGTCCGCCAAGCAGATCAAGTTCTCCGATGATGCTCGCAAGCGCATGGCGCGAGGCGTCAACGTTCTCGCCGATACCGTCAAGACCACGCTGGGGCCGAAGGGCCGCAACGTTGTTCTGGAAAAATCCTTCGGTGCACCGACCGTCACCAAGGATGGCGTCTCCGTCGCCAAGGAAATCGAGCTGAAGGACAAGTTCGAGAACATGGGCGCGCAGATGGTCAAGGAAGTCGCTTCCAAGACTTCTGATGTCGCCGGTGACGGCACCACAACCGCCACCGTTCTGGCTCAGGCCATCGTCAATGAGGGTCTCAAGGGCGTTACCGCCGGCATGAACCCGATGGACCTCAAGCGCGGCATCGATCTGGCCATTGCCAAGGCCGTCGAAGAGATCCGCAGCATGGCCGTTCCGTGCACCGATTCCCGCGCCATCGCGCAGGTCGGCACCATCTCTGCCAACGGTGACAACACCATCGGTCAGATCATTGCCGATGCCATGGCCAAGGTCGGCAAGGAAGGCGTCATCACCGTTGACGAAGGTCGCGGTTTTGAAGACGAGCTCGAAGTTGTTGAAGGCATGCAGTTTGATCGCGGCTACCTGTCGCCCTACTTCGTGACCAACAACGAAACCATGTCGGTCGAGCTGGAAGACCCCTACATCCTGCTGGTCGACAAGAAGATCTCCAACATTCGTGAGCTGCTGCCGACGCTGGAAAGCGTTGCCAAGGCCGGCAAGCCGCTGGTGATCATCGCTGAAGACATCGAAGGCGAAGCGCTGGCGACCCTGGTCGTCAACAACATGCGCGGTATCGTCAAGGTCGCCGCGGCCAAGGCGCCGGGCTTTGGTGATCGTCGCAAGGCCATGCTGCAGGACATCGCGATCCTGACCGGCGGTACCGTGATCTCTGAAGAAGTCGGCCTGACGCTTGAGCAGACCACGCTGGATCACCTAGGCAGCGCTCGTCGCATCACCATGTCCAAGGAAAACACCACCGTCATCGACGGCAACGGTGTAGAAGCCGACATCGAAGCGCGCGTTGGCCAGATCCGCACCCAGATCGAGGACACCTCCTCCGATTACGATCGCGAGAAGCTCCAGGAGCGTGTTGCCAAGCTGGCCGGCGGTGTTGCTGTTATCCGCGTCGGTGCTGCCACCGAAGTGGAAATGAAAGAGAAGAAGGCTCGCGTTGAAGACGCGCTGCACTCGACTCGTGCTGCCGTTGAAGAAGGCGTGGTGCCCGGTGGCGGTACAGCACTGGTTCGCGCCTCGGCACGCCTGGCCGACATGAAGGGCGAAAACGAAGACCAGACGCACGGCATCCAGCTGACCATCCGCGCCCTGGAAGCACCGCTGCGCCAGATCGTCACCAACGCTGGTGAAGAGGCTTCCGTGATCCTCAACCGCGTTCGTGACGGCGAAGGCAACTTCGGCTACAACGCCCAGACCGGCGAGTACGGCGACCTGTTTGAGATGGGCGTTCTCGACCCGGCCAAGGTCTCGCGCTCTGCGCTGCAGTCGGCCGGCTCCGTTGGCGGTCTGATCATCACCACCGAAGCCATGGTGGCTGACGATCCGGAAGAGAAGGATGCTTCCGCCGGCGGCGGTGACATGGGCGGCATGGGTGGTATGGGCGGCATGATGTAATCATCCCCCGAAGCCCGACCCCTCGAGGTCACTTCAAGGGCCCCGCTTTATGCGGGGCCTTTTCATGTCCATGGTATGCTATGCACCATTACCCATGACTCCTGTATGTGCCCGCTACCATGACGCTTTCCATTCGCGCCGCCCTCCCCGATGACGCTGCCACCATCGTGCGTTTCATCACCGAACTGGCCATTTATGAGCGTGCCGAGCACGAGATGAAGGCCGACGAGTCGATGATTCGAGACACCCTGTTCGGCGATCGCCCGCATGCTCATGCCCTGATCGCCCGGAAAGACGATCAGCCGATCGGTCTGGCCGTCTATTTTTTCAATTACTCGACCTGGCTGGGCCATCGCGGCCTTTATGTCGAGGATGTGTTTGTCACCGCCAGCGCCAGAGGCCAGGGCGCGGGACTTGCCCTGATGCAGGCACTGGCCCGCATCGCCGTGGACAACAATTGCCCGCGTTTTGACTGGCAGGTGCTGGACTGGAATCAGCCCGCTATCGACTTCTACGATGCCATCGGCGCTCTTCCCCGCAAAGAGTGGCTCTCCTACCGCCTCGAAGGTGAAGCGCTCAAGCAGTTTGCCGACTCGGGAGACGCCTCATGACCGGCCAGCGATCGACGCTCGACAACATCCGTATCGTGCTGGTACAGACCTGGCACCCGGGCAATATCGGCGCCGCGGCGCGAGCGATGAAAACCATGGGGCTCGAACAGCTGGTGCTGGTCAACCCACGCCAGTTTCCGGATGAAGATGCCACCCGCATGGCGGCCGGCGGCGAGTCACTGATGGACAACGCCCGCGTGGTAGACAGTCTTGAAGAAGCGGTGGCCGACTGCGGCGCCGTGGTCGGTCTCTCTGCGCGCCTGCGCAACCTTCCTCTACCGCAATTCGAGGAAGGTGACGAGATGGCGCGCGAGCTGGTGTCGCTGGCAGAAAACATGCCGGTCGCGCTGGTGTTCGGTCGTGAGCGCTCGGGTCTGACCAACGATGAAATTGCCTGCTGCACCCATCAGCTGAGCCTGCCCGCCAATCCCGACTACCCGGTGCTCAATCTTTCCCAGGCCGTGCAGGTCTGCGCTCACGAACTGTATCGGGCCTGGCGCCACCGTCAGGCAGCCGGTGCAGCACCCGGTCAGGAGACGACTTCTCAGCGCGCGAAGGACCTGCCGCCGAGTCGCGAGCAGATGCAGCACTTTCAGCAGTCACTGGCCACTGCGCTTCAGGAGGCCGGCTTTTTGAACCAGCCTCACGCCCAGACGCTGGAGCGACTGCAGAACTTCTATCAGCGCGCCGCACCCACTCGAAAGGAACTCTCGCTTTTGCAGGGGGCACTGCGCGCCCTGACCACACCTGCCGACAAGCCATGAAAAGGGCCCCACCATGGGGCCCTTTTCATGGCTCCAACAGCTTTCGAATCAACGTGTACCGACGCGCGGCGCGTTGCGGGCCATCGCGCCGAACAGGTCCAGCATGCGCTCGTGCCACTGCGCCACCGGATCCTCTGCCTTCAAAAGCGGCTGCTCACGCACCACGTATGCCAGCATGAACATGCCAAACACCAGATAGTCAGCGCCGCCCGGGTGGTCGCCATCAATGAAGTCGCTGCCCTCGAGCTGGGCCCGCAGCGGCGGCAGCGCCTTGTCCAGCATCTCAAGACCCTGCTCGGTATTCTGGAAGGCCTCAAGGGTCATGCCAAAGCGCGCTTCACGGCTTTCACGAAAGTACGGCTGATCCTTCGGGTCGATGATCGAGAACACATCCAGAATGGCAATCTTCATCAGCGCCGGCGCCAGCGTGGTCTCGGCCCAGTGCTTGATAAAGCGCGCCCGCGAGCGGGCCATGTCATCACCGAACAGCGCCGGCCCCGGATATTTTTGATCCAGCCAGGTCATGATATCGAAGCTGTCGGTCACGACCTCGTCGTCCTCATCGACGATGACCGGCACCTTTTCCTGGTTGGAAAAGGCAATGTCCTGCTTGTCGCTGAAATGCCAGGGGCGGGTTTCCAGCGTCAGCCCCTTGTGGCGCATGGCCAGCGCCGCGCGCCAGCAAAATGGCGAAAACCTAAGGGCCGTGTCCTCACCACAAAGGTCATACATGATGCGTGCCATGCTTCCTCCCCTTCCTTGATGTCATCGGCAGCAGCGCTGTCGCGCTACACCCCACTATAGCAGTCGGGGCGCACCGCGCAGGTCAGCGCATGTCGAGCGACATCAGAGGATCATGGCAGCGAGCCAGCCAAAGGCCAGCAGCGGCAGGTTGTAGTGCACAAAGGTCGGGATGACCGAATCGCGGATGTGATCGTGCTGCCCATCGGCAGCCAGCCCCGAGGTCGGCCCCAGCGTTGAATCGGACGCCGGGGAACCGGCATCGCCGAGTGCCGCCGCCGTGCCCACCAGTGCGACCGTTGCCAGCGGTGAGAAGCCGAAACTCAGCGCCAGCGGCACGTAGAGCGAGGCGATGATGGGAATGGTCGAAAACGATGAGCCGATGCCCATGGTGATAAAAAGCCCGACCAGCAGCATGATCAGCGCTGCCAGCGCCTGGCTGCTGCCAAAGGCGTGCGCGCTCTGGACCAGTTCATCGATCTGCCCGGTCGCCTGCATGACGCTGGCAAAGCCGGCCGCGGTGATCATGATAAAACCAATGGTCGCCATCAACCGCATGCCCTCGGTAAAGACGCCATCCTGCTCGCGCCAGCGAAACACGCCGCCCAGCGAAAGCACCACAAAGCCTGCCAGTGCCCCCAGCACCATGGAGTCCAGCCACAGTTGCACGGCAAGCGTCGCACCGATCGATACCACCAGCGCGCCCCACTGCCACGGCCTGAGCCGGGCGCGTTGATCGCTTCTATCGGTGCTGCTTTCAGGCGCAGCGGCATCGGCCTGACCCGCCACGGCGCGATCCTCGTAGATACGCGGACGGCGATAGCTGATAAAGACGGCAACCAGCAGCCCCACCAGCATGCCGGAGATGGGCAGCGCCATCGCCGTGGGCACCTGGGCGGCCGTGATCTCAAGCCCTACGGCCTCGCCGGCCGAGTTGATGTTGGCCAGTAGAATGTCGTTGAGAAAGATGGCGCCAAAGCCCACCGGCAGCAGCATGTAGGGCGCGGTAATGCCGAAGGTAATCACACAGGCCACCAGTCGACGGTCCAGCTTCAATCGGTTGAACACCGGCAGCAGCGGGATGACCACGATGGGAATGAAGGCGATATGGACCGGCACCAGATTCTGCGAGCAGACCGCCGCAGCCAGAAGGGCCACGATCAGAAGTGTCTTCAGCGCTTGAGGGCGCATGCGTTCGCCTTCCAGTGCGTTGATGAAGCGCCGCGCCACGCCTTCGGTAATCCCCGAGCGCGCCAGCGCCACGGCAAAGGCGCCGAGCGCGGCATAGGACAGTGCGATACCGGCCCCGTCACCGATACCGTCATTGAAGGCCTCAAGCACTTCGTGAATGGATAGACCGCTGTAGAGGCCGCCGCACAGCGCGGCCACAATCAGGGCCGCCACGACCGGTACGCGCGCAAGGCTCAGACCGACCATGACAAGAATGGAGATGACAATGGCATTCATTGACGCAGCAACCGCAGGCAGAGAGTGAAACCCGACCGCAGCGGACCGGGATGGCGTTGGCCCCTTGAAAAAGAGCGCGCGAACTCTATCACAAACGCCTGCATGCGGGCGGCTCCGACATGCGCATCACGACTCTATACATCGCTTTCAGGCACCTGCATCGCCTCATGCTAGACTGGGCGCTACCGTGACCGACGTTTTCTGGAGCAAGGATCGCCATGTCGATCGAAGACCTACACCTTAATCTGCGCAATCTTGAAGTCGAGGATTACGCCAAACTCAAGGTGCTGATGGATGTTGTTTACAATGACATTGGCGGCGCCTGGGAAAAGCACACCATCGATCGTCTGATCGCCGAGTTTCCGGATGGTCAGATCGTCATCGAGGATGAAGACCGCATCGTCGGCGTCGCCCTGACCGTACTGGTCGATTACGAAACCTTCTCCAATCCGCACAAATACGACGACCTGATCGGCAACCGGGAAATCATCCTCAACAACGCCGAGGGTGATGCCCTGTACGGTCTGGACGTTTTGATCGACCCGGCCTACCGCGGCTATCGTCTGGGGCGGCGCCTGTATGAAGCGCGCAAGGACCTGTGCCGCTCCATGAACCTGCGCGCCATCCTCGCCGGCGGGCGCATTCCCAACTATTTCGAGCACGCCGCCGAACTGTCGCCAACGCAATACATCGATCAGGTCTCGCGCAAGGAAATCCACGACCCGATCCTCTCCTTTCAATTGGCCAATGACTTTCTGGTCAAGCGCCTTTTGAAGAAGTACCTGCCCGAGGATGAGCGCTCGCAGGGCTACGCCACCCTGCTTGAGTGGAACAACATTCTCTTCGAACCGGTCGAGCGCGTGCTTGAATCACGCAAGACCCAGGTACGGGTTGGTGCCGTGCAGTGGCAGATGCGCGAATTCGCCTCGGTAGAGCAGGTATTACAGCAGGTCGAGTTCTACGTGGATGCCATCGCCGATTACCAGAGTGACTTTGCCGTCTTCCCCGAGCTTTTCAACACACCGTTGATGGGGTTGACCGATCAGTCCAACCAGGTGGATGCCATTCATTTTCTGGCCGGCTTTACCGAGCGATTCAGGACCGAAATCTCGCGCATGGCGGTCTCCTATAACATCAATATCATTGCCGGCTCCATGATGGAGGAGGACAGCGAGGGCAAGCTCTATAACGTTTCCTACCTCTGTCATCGTGACGGCGAGATCGAGCGTCAGGCCAAGCTGCACATAACGCCACAGGAGCGACGCGACTGGGTGGTCGAGGGCGGCGACGAGCTGCAGGTTTTTGAAACCGATGCCGGTCGCATCGGCATCCTGATCTGCTATGACGTTGAATTCCCCGAACTGCCACGGCTTCTGGCCGAGCAGGACATGGACATTCTGTTCGTGCCGTTCTGGACCGACACCAAAAACAGCTATCTGCGCGTGCGCCACTGCAGCCAGGCCCGCGCGATCGAAAACGAGTGCTACGTGGTCGCCTGCGGCAGCGTGGGCAACGTGCCCTCGATCGAGAATCTGGACATACAGTACGCGCAGTCGTCGGTATTTTCCCCGTCGGACTTTGCCTTCCCGCACGATGCGGTCATGTCGGAAACCACGCCCAATACCGAGATGGTCATGTTCTCCGATCTCGATCTGACCCGCCTGCGCGTGGTCAGAAGCGAGGGCTCGGTGACCAATCTGAAGGATCGACGCAAGGATCTCTTTGATCTGCGCTGGCGTGACTGGTCGTGGAAATCCGGCGCTACGGATTCATGATGATACGAATCGCTATAGCGCCATCATTGCCTTTACGAAACGCTGTTCTAAGCTTTGACGAGAATCGGTAGGCATACCTGCCGATTCCTCAACAGCAGGAGGTAACGATGAAAAAGACATTGATGACGACAGCCACTCTGGCGCTCACTACCCTGTGGCTTGGCGGCTGCGCCGGCGGTCCGGACTGGCAGAAGCCGGACGGCACTTCGCAGCAGCTGCACTCCGACCAGGCCGACTGCCAGGTCATGGAAAACAAGGCCGATAACGATCAGACCTATGACGACTGCATGAAGGGTCGTGGCTGGACACCGACCTGATTTCGCATCACTCTGCGTCTGTCTCGGGCCTCCCTGTCGGGAGGCCTTTTTTGTATCCGCAAACGACATCAGCTCAACGAGCCGTGCGCCGGCCTCTATCCGTCTTCTATCATTGACGCACTGATGATCGACAAGTAGCTGACGGGGGTGTCATGGGCTGGTGGCAGGAGCAGAAATGGCAGCGATGGCAGGCCCGTCACCCGCTGCCTGAAGCGACGTGGCAGGACGTCTGTACCACGCTGCCGCTGCTGGCCGGTCTATCGAAACCGCTGCTGGCGCGTCTGGGCGAGCGCAGCTGGCGCGTGCTGTTTGAGCTGCGCCTGTCGCTGCCCGGGGAGGTCGAGTGGTCGGTCGAGGCTCATCTGACGCTGGCCGCCCAGATCGCTCTGATGGGGCTGGGCTGGTCCGACCGCCGGGCGCGCGACGCTCTGGGAGATACCCGCGAGATCATCGTGGTGCCGGGTGCCTTCCGACGACACGTGCAGGAAATGGATGACTTTGGCGTCATGCACGAATTCGACGACGAACGGGCCGGAGAAACCTCATGGGGCGGGCCGGTCGTGCTGTCGCTGGAGGATATCAAGTGCTCGGGTGAGTGGCACGGTTTCAATGTCATCATTCACGAGTTCGCCCACAAGCTAGACATGACCGGCAACATGGCCGTGGATGGCCAGCCCGCCCTGCCTGCCGACATTGACCCGAAAACCTGGTACGATACCTTCATGCGCGCTTGGCAAGCCTTTCAGGGGACGCTTGAGCGCGGTGAGGAAACGCCCATCGACGACTATGCCGCTACACACCCCAGTGAGTTTTTCGCCGTGTGCTGCGAATATTTTTTCAGCGCGCCGGATCTGCTCGAAGGCGTCTGGCCCGAGCTTTATGCCCTGCTGGTGCGCTATTTCAACCAGAACCCGCTGGAGCGCTATCGCCCCTTTGCCGCCACCTTCGAGCGCGCAACGCCAGCCCCGGAGTGATCCGCAGCATCAACCTGCCTCAGCGGGTGCTGCGCAAACCACTCGTGCAGGTGATCAATCATGCTGCGCAGTCTGGGCGTCACCTGATCACGATGGGCATACACGCAGTAAAGCCCCAGCACATCAGGATCATATTCCGGCAGAACACGCACCAGCTGCCCGCTATCCAGCGCCTCATCAAGCAGAAAATCGGGTTGCAGCGTGATGCCCATGCCGGCAATGGCCATATCACGCAGCACCTCACCGCTGTTGGCGGTCACGCCGGCCTGGGTGGTGCCGCTGTGGTGATTGGCACCGCGCGTAAAGTGCAGGCGCTGACCGTGACGAGCATAGCGATAATGCAATCCCTGGTGTGACGACAGCTCCCAGGGATGCTGTGGCGTGCCGGCGCGTGACAGGTAATCGGGCGAAGCACACAGCGTCAGGCCGATACTGCCGATACGCCGCGCGACCAGGGTGGAATCTTCAAGCTTCCCGATACGAAGGGCCATGTCAAAGCCCTCCTCGACCAGATCCACCTGACGATCGCTGAGTACCAGCTCCAGTGTTACTGAAGGGTACCTCTGACGATAGCGGGCCAGAATGGGCCCCAGATAGCGGATGCCGAAGGCATGAGGAGCACTGATTCGCAGTCGGCCATCCAGCAGGGCCTGATCGTCGTGTAGCGCGCCTTCAAGCGTTGCCAGCTCCCGCACGATGGTCTCACCGCGCGCCAGCACTTCCCGTCCGGCATCGGTCAGGCTCAGGCGCCGCGTGGTGCGATTGATCAATCTCGCCCCGAAGCGCTGCTCCAGAAAGGCCACATGCTTGCTGACCGACGAGCGTGACATCGACAGCCGCTCGGCAGCACCGATAAAGGCGCCCTGCTGCGCCACTTCCATAAAGACCCTGAGGGCCGCAACGGTATCCATGATTGTTTCCGGATTGAAAACCAATACTCCCTGATTAGCATGTTTATCCTGTACAGGGAAACCATCACACTGCGGGCATTCAATGACTGGAAGGGAATGCCTTCATGCAGACCACCTCTCAACCGGCCAGCGTCGATCGTTCTCATGTCGCCGGTCATGACATCGCTGCCCTGCTGCTGCGCCTGGCACTGGGGACCATGTTCATCGCTCACGGCCTGACCAAACTGCTGGTCTGGACCCTGGCCGGCACGGGTCAGTTTTTCGAGTCCATCGGACTGCCGGCCTGGGTGGCGTGGCCCATCACCGGTCTTGAACTGATTGGTGGCGCACTGTTGATCCTGGGCGTTCGCGTGCGCTGGGTCGCCCTGATTCTCGCCGCCGAACTGGCCGGTGCCAGCATGCCACACCTGGCCAACGGCTGGATGTTCACCTCATCCGGCGGCGGCTGGGAGTACCCGGTGTTTCTGGCCGTAACGGCTCTGGCACTGAGCGTTCTCGATGGCGGCAGACTGACCCTGCCCCGGTTTATCCAGCGGCGCTGATTCTTCCATTGACTGGAGTTCATGACATGGCACAGGTTCTGTTCATTTCTCACGGCTCACCCATGGAAGCTCTGGATCAGGGCGACAGTGCCAGCGCGTGGCGTGCGCTGGCCAACCAGATCAAGCGCCCGGCGCGTATCGTCGTGGCCTCGGCGCACTGGTCAGGCTTTCCCACCCGCCTGACAGGCAGCCAGACACCGAGAACGATTCACGATTTTGAGGGCTTCCCCGCGCCCCTTTATGACCTTCAGTATCCGGCACCCGGGGAGCCGCGGCTGGCTCGCGACGTGGCCTGTCGGCTGAGCGCTGCCGGGCTTCAGTCGTGGATCGACCCCGAGCGCGGGCTGGACCACGGCATGTGGGTGCCGCTGCGCCATCTGTATCCCGACGCCGACATCCCCGTGGTGGGCATCTCCATTAGTGCCCGCCACGATGCCGATTGGCACTACTACCTGGGGCGTCAGCTGGCGCAGGCACTGGATGACGATACCCTCTTGATCTGCTCGGGCAGTATTACCCATAACCTGGGCGACACACGCGGTGATAGTGCGGAAGTCTCGGGCTATGTCGATGCTTTCCAGACCTGGATCAGTCAGCAGATGGCCCAGCGCAACGATGCCGCACTGCTGGATTATCGCCGCCAGGCACCCGCCGCGGTTCGCGCTCATCCCACCGACGAGCATCTGCTGCCCCTGTTTGTGGCGCTGGGCGCCGGCGATACCCGTGCCCCGCAACGCTTCAATGCCGTCGTTTCTCACCAGGCACTGGCCATGGATGCCTATCTGTTCGAGCGCGCCACTCTGGACCATGCTCCCGAGCTGTCGCGCCCGACGCGCTCGCTGGTCAGCGTGGGCCGCTAGACTTGTCGAGCCGGCATCACGCCGGCTCAACTGCCTGCCGAGCCAGCCACTGCCATAAAAGCCCCGCGTTCTTGTGCAGCGTGCGCCCCTCGGGGCGCACCAGCCAGAACCCTTCCCGAGTGGGCAGAGAAATCTCGAAAGGCATGACCAGGGCGGGATCATCTGCCTCCAGCAGGCGACGATGCGCCAGTGCTACCCCGCAGCCGCAGGCGGCCAGACGCAGCGTCATGACCTGCGTATCACACACCAGCCGACGAACATCAGCACTTAAATGGCCAACGCCGGCCGCCTCGAGCCAGCTGGCCCAACCTGCGGAAAATCCGGTGGCATGCAGCAGGGTATGCCCTGCCAGGTCTTCCGGTCTGGTCAGCCGGGCGGCCATCGGCGGTGCACAGACCGGCGTCATTACCTCATGTCCCAGCGACTGCATCTGAACGTCCTGCCAGTCTCCCTGACCGTAGCGGATTTCAATGTCGGCATCGCGGATGCCGAACTGCTGTGACCAGACCGCCGTGACCACCTGCAGCTCGATCTCTGGATGTTGGCGATGAAAGGCCGCCAGCCGTGGAGCAAGCCAGTACTGCTGAACGCCAGGGGTGGCCCTGAGAATGACGGGCGTACTGCTGATCGGTCCGAAAACTTCCGCGGTGCTCATGGATAACTGCGAAAAGGCATCATGCAGGCCGGGCAGCCAGGCCCGGGCGGCATCGGTCAATGAAATGCGTTGCGAATGACGAATAAACAGGGGCTGTCCGAGGCGGTCCTCAAGCAGTCGAATGCGCTGGCTGATCGCCGATTGCGATACGCCAAGTTCGGCTCCGGCCGCGGTAAAGCTCAGGTGGCGGGCCGAGGCTTCAAAAGCCTGCATCCAGGCCAGCGGAGGTAGACGGGTCATGACAGGCTCCATGCATCGATCAAGTCCCCATGATCAGGGGCACCCATGGTAGCAGTGCACCAGCAGGATGCGCCCATGGATATCCATGACCATGCCGATTGGCTCATTGCAGGACCAGCCCATGACAGAAAGCCGACATTATAATGACGGCACTGGTTGCTGACGCCGTACGGCCTGACTAGACTCGTGGCCCTCATTGGCTACGGACGACATTGTCATGACCAGGCGTGTGTGGCTTGTCATTTTCATGATCGCGCTCATGGGCGCACTGGCGGGCTTCTGGCAGTGGCTTGCCATGGGTGATGCGATTACGCCCGAAAAGCTCGAGCGCTGGCTGGGCGAAACCATGAGCCTGCGGGAGTCCTGGTGGGCGCCACCGGCACTGATGCTGACCTATATGATCGGCAGCCTGATCATGTTCCCGCTGACCATTCTGGTCGGGGCCACAGGACTGATTTTCGGCCCCTGGTGGGGGCTTGCCTGGGCGCTATCGGGGACCATGGTGGCCAGCAGCGCCACCTGGTTGCTGGGCCGCATACTGGGACGAGAGATACTGACCCGTTACGGCGGCGACCGTATCCATCGCCTGGCCAACAGCGTGTCGCGCCACGGCATCCGCACCATGATCGTGTTCAATCTCCTGCCGCTGGCACCGTTTACCTTTACCAACATGATCGCCGGCGCCTGCCGGATGCCCTACGGGGTCTACATGGTCGGTTCAGTCATCGGCATCGTGC
Organism: Kushneria avicenniae; assembly: GCF_900112585.1. Lineage (GTDB taxonomy): Bacteria > Pseudomonadota > Gammaproteobacteria > Pseudomonadales > Halomonadaceae > Kushneria > Kushneria avicenniae. Next base: position 399,525 of record NZ_FOLY01000004.1, read on the forward strand.
CGGGGCTGGCAGCCGTGACGGTCGCCGGCAGCCGACTGGGCGAGCTGATTCGCTCACGCAGTCTGGATAACCTGGCCTGGCTGATTGCCGCGGTGGTTGGCGTGATCGTCCTGGGGCTGGTCTTTCGCTGGATTTCACGCCACCGCCAGCAGATCTGACGCCGGCGATGGCATGAGGTCAGGACTTGTCGGCGCTCTTGGAAGAGACGCCGCCCTCAAGGTCGTCCTGGAGCTGCATCAGGGTTACCTCGCCCGGGGTAATCGAGGTGTTGTTGCCGGGGTGAAGATGATGGCCCTGGGTCAGCGGCGTCAGGCTACCCTCGACCAGCGGCACCCGCTGCCCGGTGGGCGGCGCCGGCCGCATCCGCGGCGCGACGCGTTTCGAGCCGCCAAACACACGGCGCAGCACCGTGCCGCGGTGACACAGCAGATTCCACTCCGCCTCCAGGCGCGCCCGCGCCTGCTCCCAGGTGGTCTGATTGTTGCCCAGCGATGACGCCTTGTTCCGATGGGCCGTCAAAAGCCGTTCATAGACGGCCAGACACTGATCGGCACATTTGCAGGTATCAAAACCCGCCGCCGTGGCCATCGCGCCTTCGCGCAGGCTCTGACAGCGCTGCGGATCTGACAGGCTGCCCAGGGCTCTGGCAAAGGCCTGCTCGTCCTGCTCCGGTAGTAAAAGGCCGTTGCGCTCATGAGAGAGCACCTCGCGCACGCCGGTGGCGTCCAGCGCCACCACCGGCAGCCCGGCAGCCATCGCCTCGACCACCACCATACCCTGGGTTTCGCTGAAAGAGGCAAAGGCGAAGCTGTCCATCGCGTGGTACGCATCGATCAGTGCCTGTGCCTTGAGCACGCCGGTCAGGTGCACCCGCTCCCCCACGCCCATCTGATGCGCCTGCGTCAGGATGGCATCACGCTCATCGCCGTCACCGACCACCATGAAGTGCATCTCCGGATGCTCGCTCAGTGCCCGGCAGACGCTGCGGGTCAGAAACGGCAGGTTTTTCTCCTGCGCCAGCCGTCCAACATGACCGACCACGTGAGCCTGCTCATCGATGCCGAAATGCGCGCGCCAGTACTCGCGGTTGCCTTCGGCGAAGCGCTCGATGTCCACACCGCTGGGCACCACTTCCAGCTCGGCACGCACGCCGCGCTCGCGCAAAATGGTGCGGATGCTCTCGCTGGGCGCGATTACGGTGTCGCAGAGTTCGGAGTAGCCGTTGGACAGCGCCAGCGCAAAGCGCTGCATGACCGGCGAGTTGCCCGGCACGTAATGGGTATAGTGCTCATAGAGCGTGTGATGGGTGAACACCAGCGGCAGGCCGCGCCCCTGTGCCACGCGCACCGCCGTATCTCCCAGCAGAAAGGGATGATTGGAGTGCACGATATCGGGGGCAAAGGCCCGGATGGCCTCGTCAAGCGAGCCGGGCATGGTGACCGGCAGGGAAAAGTCGCTGCCGTTGAAACGCTGCATGGCAGGCACGCGGATGACATCGGTCTCCGTTTCGGGCTGACCGTCCAGCGTGGGCGCCACCACCAGCACGCGGTGACCGGCGGCCCTGAAACATTCGACGAATCGCTGCACGGATTCGCTGACCCCCCCCACGATGGGGCTATAGGTGTTGGTGAACATCAAAATGTTCAAGCCATTCCTCCTGATGCTGGCCTCATGGGCTGATGACAGCACCTGACAAACCTGATTGCGCAAACATGTCGAAGGCCTCGACACCATGCGCGCATTATAGCCGACGAAGTCTATCAGAGCTGCGCGGTACCAGGCATTCCGATGCCACGGGAACTACACTGCAGGCGGCATCACAATATATGAATAACGCTTTGTCTCCGAGACAGGATGCCCGGCCACCTGACGGCCACAATATCGACCATGAAAGCCGACCGCTCGATGAAGGAGTACGCCCATGAGTACCATTTTTGAAGAGATCCGCAAGGACCATGACACCCAGCGCACGCTCCTGGACCTGCTGGTCAAGACCCACGGTGACAGTGACGGACGCGAAGAGCTTTTTCAACGCGTCAAGGCGGCCCTCAAGACCCATGAAACCGCCGAGGAACGTTATTTCTATCGCCCGCTGATGGCCTATGACAACGGGGTCGGTAAATCCCGTCACGGTATCGCCGAACATCATGAGATGGATGAAGTCATCGAGCAGATGGAAAGCACGGATTTCAGCTCACCTGCCTGGCTTGGCTACGCCAAAAAGCTACAGGACATGGCACTGCACCATTTCGAGGATGAGGAGCAGCAGTTTTTCATCTCGGCCGGCCAGAAATTTGAAGACGATGAGAAAACGCGTCTGGGGCAGGAATATCGCAGCGAGATGGAGCGTCTGAACAACTGATTTCGTTGGGTGCCCGCAACCGTTGGCACCCGTTTCAACGCCCGGTCGAATGTCACGGTAGCGGCAGCAGCCGCTCGGCAAGACCTTCTGTCATGGCATCGATGAACCGGGCAATCCGTTCCGGAACAAAACGCTGCTGACGATGTACCGCCATGAAATCCATCCGCGGCGTCTCGAAATCAGACAACAGCGGGACGAGCCGGCCCAGCGCCAGCGGTTGTTGTACCTGCCACCATGAGCGATAAATAATACCGTGTCCGGCCATGGCCCAGCGGGTCACACTCTCCCCGTCGTTGCTGCTCATCGTCCCGCTGACCCGCACTCTTCTTTCCTGCCCGTCCTTTATAAAGCGCCAGTCATCAAAGCCTGCATCACGCTCGCGCACCAGCAGACAGTTGTGACGGGCAAGCGCCTCCGGCGTGACCGGGCGACCAGCGCGCGCCAGATAGTCAGGTGAGGCACAGGCGATGCGGCGACTGGCCAACAGCCGCCGGGCCCGTAGCCGGGAATCCGGTGCGGGGCCCACAATGATGCCGATATCCAGATCATGCGCCAGCAGGTCACGCGGATAGTCACTCAAATCCAGCAGCACCTCGACACCTGGATGCTCGCAGGTGAACTGCTCGATCAACGGCGCCACATGAGCACGACCGAACCCGAAGGTCGCGTTGACTCGCAGCGGCCCGGACAGTGCACGGTGCTGGTCCCCCAGCGAGCTTTCCAGTTCATCGAGTTCCTGAAGCAGTGAAGCGCCGCGCTGCAGATACTGCTCACCCTCACCGGTCAGCGCCAGGCGCCGAGTGGTTCGTCGCATCAGCTGTACCCCCAGACGCTTTTCCAGCTGGCTCAACCGCTTGCTGACCGCCGACAGCGACAGCCCCAGTGCCTGCGCCGCCTGCGTCATCGACTCGTGTCGGGCCAGCACCTGAAAAAAGTGCAGATCGCTGATGGCCTTCATGGCGGCTCCCCATCGACTGTTGAACCAGATTCAATAATCAATTGCCTGATGATCTGATTATAAACGCCGACAAATCCTCTAGAGTACTGACAGGCGTTCACCACCGCAGGTACCTGTCATGCTAGAGATGTTCAAGACCTTTGATCTGAACGTGAACGGCGTCACCCTGCACGGCCGTGCCGGAGGCGAGGGGCCACCCCTTCTGTTGCTGCACGGCCATCCGCAGACGCACGTCATCTGGCATCGGATCGCGCCCGCGCTGAAGGCGTACTTTCATATCGTCATGGTGGATCTGCGCGGCTACGGTCACTCATCGAAACCACCGGGCGATGCCGAACACGTGACCTACAGCAAGCGTGTCATGGCACAGGATCTGGTCGCGCTGATGTCTGTACACGGGTTTGAACGCTTTTCGATACTGGCCCACGATCGCGGTGCCCGCGTGGCACATCGACTCTGTCTGGATCATCCCCGATGCGTCGAGCGCGCCATGTTTCTCGACATTGCCCCGACGCTTGATATGTACGAGCGCACCGATCGCGCCTTCGCCAGCGCCTATTTCCACTGGTTCATGCTGATTCAGCCCGCTCCGCTGCCCGAAAGGCTGATCGAGGCCGACCCGCGTGCCTGGATCGACGGCGTGATGGGCAACCGCCACGCCGGACTCGCACCGTTTTCCGACGAGGCGCTCAAGGCCTATCGAGAGGCGATGGCGCTGCCGGGCACGGCGCACGCCATGTGCGAAGACTACCGCGCCGCCAGCACCATCGACCTGGAACATGACCGGCTCGATCGTCATCAGAACCGGCACATCCAGTGCCCGCTCAGAGTGCTGTGGGGTGAGCACGGCGTGATCGAAAAGCTGTTTGATCCCATGGCGCTGTGGCAGACCTGTGCTCTTGAGGCCAGCGGGCGAGCCCTGCCCTGCGGTCACTATCTGCCCGAAGAGTGTCCCGACGAGGTCATCGACGAGGCGCTGAGCTTTTTTAACGCCTCTGGTTTTAATGCTTCTGGTTTTAACGCTTCCGGGGGCGCTGCCTGATCCTTCTCTATCCAATGCTTGCAAGGAGAGATTCATGAGCCACAACATTGCGGTCATTCCCGGCGACGGTATCGGGATCGAGGTCATGCCCGAAGGCGTGCGCGCACTGGAAGCGGCGGCACACCGCTTCAATCTGGATCTGAACTTTACCGAGTTCGATTTTGCCAGCTGCGACTACCATGAGCGCCACGGCAAAATGATGCCAGATGATTGGCGTGACCAGCTTGGCAGTATGGACGCCATCTTCTTTGGGGCCGTTGGCATGCCCGAGCGCGTGCCGGATCACATCTCCCTGTGGGGCTCGCTGCTGCAGTTTCGCCGCGCCTTTGATCAATACGTCAATCTGCGCCCCTGCAAACTGATGCCCGGCATCAAGAGCCCGCTGGCTGGCCGCGCCCCCGGCGATATCGATTTCTACGTAGTACGTGAAAATACCGAAGGCGAATATTCCAGCGTCGGCGGCAAAATGTTTGAAGGCACCGACCGCGAGGTCGTGATTCAGGACACGGTCATGACCCGTACCGGCATTGATCGCGTATTGAAGTTCGCCTTTGAGCTGGCCGGAACCCGCCCCCGTAAAAAGCTGACCTCTGCGACCAAATCCAACGGCATCTCGATCACCATGCCCTACTGGGATGAACGCGTGGCAGAAATGGCCAAAAGCTACCCGGACATCAGCGTCGACAAGTTCCATATCGATATCCTGACCGCCAACTTTGTGCTGCACCCGGACTGGTTCGACGTGGTTGTGGCCAGTAACCTCTTCGGTGACATTCTCTCCGATCTGGGCCCGGCCTGTACCGGTACCATCGGCGTGGCACCGTCGGCCAACATCAATCCTGAAGGTCACTTCCCGAGTCTTTTCGAACCGGTCCACGGCAGCGCCCCGGACATCTTTGGCAAGGGGATTGCCAATCCGATCGGCCAGATCTGGTCGGCGGCGATGATGCTGGAGCATCTGGGGCACGCTGACGCCGGCAAGGCGGTGGTGGACGCCATCGAGCGCGTGCTGGCCGCAGGCCCGGGGGATGCGCCGCTGACGCCGGATCTGGGCGGCAGGGGATCTACCGGCGAGCTGGGCGAGACCATCGCCGAGGCAATCAAAAACGGCTGACCGCCATTCATTACAGCCATGACCGCGACGGCCATCATGGTCGCCATCAAAACTGCGACAACCATCATGGTCGCCATTAAAAAAGGGCCGCATCACGACAGTGATACGGCCCCTTTTCCATCAGGCACAGGCTCTGGTTCAGATCCTGAAGCGGTCCACCGATTGATACAGGCGACCGGACTGCTCTTCCAGCGAAGACGCCGCGGCCGCGGCCTCCTCGACCAGAGCGGCGTTCTGCTGAGTCACCTGATCCATCTGGCTGACGGCCTGATTGACCTGCTCGATACCGCTGGTCTGCTCCTTCGAGGCGGCCGCAATCTCGGCCATTAGATCATTGACCCGACGCGAGCTCTGCGTGATGGTCGCCATGGTGGTATCGGCCTCGTCCACCAGCGTGGTACCGCTGGCCACCTGAGACACCGAACGTTCGATCAGCGCCTTGATGTCGCTGGCCGCGGTAGCCGAGCGGCTGGCCAGCTGGCGCACCTCACCGGCGACCACTGCAAAGCCGCGACCCTGCTCACCGGCCCGGGCTGCCTCGACGGCGGCGTTGAGGGCGAGCAGGTTGGTCTGAAAGGCGATGCTGTCGATCATGGTGATGATTTCACTGATCTTGCTCGAACTTTCGCGAATCTCGCCCATGGTCGCCACGACCCGCTGGATAACCTCGCGACCGTTATCCATCTCGCTGGAGGCGCTCTGTGACAGCCGGGTCGCCTGGGCGGCGTTGTCAGCATTCTGGCGCACGGTAGCGGTCAGCTCTTCCATGCTGGCGGCAGTTTCTTCCAGCGAGGCAGCCTGCTGCTCGGTGCGTGATGACAGATCATTGTTGCCGGCGGCAATTTCACGGGCGCCTACATCGATGGACTCGCTGGCCTGACGAATGCTGGCAATGGTGCCGGCAAGCTCCGCGCGCATGTGTTCGATGTGATACAAAAGACTGGTCCGGTCGCCCTCTTTCAGCGCCAGGGATGTGCCCAGGCGACCGTCGGCGATTTCGCGTACACGCTCGATGGCATAGGCAGGCTCACCGCCCAGACCGCGATAGATGTTGCGGGTCAACAGCACAAACGCCACGGTCAGCGCAGCGCCCACCAGCGCCAGCAGTCCAACGTACTGCAACAGCTTGGCCATGAAGGCATGCTGAATATCGTCGGTATACACCCCGGCGGCCAGGTTGATCTGCCAGGGCGCAAAGCGCTCGACGTAGCCCAGCTTGGGCAATAGCTCTTCACCGGTGGCATTGCGAGAGTCGTAATCGACGAATCCGCTGCCAGTAGCCAGCGCCTTTTTCAAAAGCTCTGCGTACACGGCCACGCCATTGGGGTCCGTATAGGTCGACATATCTGCACCCTGCTCGCGACGCGGGTGATACAGCACGCGCGCGCTGTCATCAAAGGCAAAGATATAGTTTTGGCGGTCATCGCCGAAATGCAGTCCGCTCAGTGCATCCACTGCTCGACGACGCGCTTCATCCATGGTGAACTCGCCGGCACCGGCGCGCTCGTAATAACGCTCGAACAGCGTGTGGGCCACACCCACGGTGGCCTTGAGACTGCGCTCGCGCTCTTCAAACATCATGCCACGCGCATTCCATGCCATGCTGGTCACCAGAATCAGCATGCCGACCCACATCAGGGCCAGAATGGCGAACATTTTCTTTTTCAGCGTCCACTGGCCCAGGCTGAATCCGGCACGACGGCGCGACATTGCTTTCGAGCCATGATAAGGGGCCGTAGGTTCCCCCGCTGTCATCTCCGCCCACCCAACCTGCGACGTCATGCCTGTCTCTCCAAGGATGTTGTATCCAGCGCCATTATGGCGTTACTGATACACATCATCGGCTGACAGGGGCTAGACTTGAGGCGACATGAACGCGATGAATCACTCCGAGCCGACGGCACCGACGGGAGCATGGCATGCCTGACATGGCGGATTTAAAGGGATTACTGGGCAGTCTGGCGAGTGCCATGGGCGGCGAAACGGGCATCCCGACGGGGTGCCAGGCCGTGGAGGGCTTCGAGCTCGAGCGTTATCTGGGCCTGTGGTACGAGATCGCGCGACTGGATCACAGCTTCGAGCGGGGGCTCAGGAAGGTCACGGCGCACTACGGGCTGCGCGATGATGAAGGCGTGGCGGTCACCAACCGTGGTTTCAACCCGGATGACAGCGAATGGGACGAGGCCAGGGGCAAGGCGTATTTTGAAGAGGATCGCCGCACCGGGCGCTTTCGTGTCTCCTTTTTCGGACCCTTCTACGCCGGCTACAACATTCTCTGGCTCGATGACGACTACGAACACGCCATTGTGGCCGGCCCCAACCATGGCTTTCTCTGGCTGCTGGCGCGCTCGCCGGACGTGGCGCCCGACATGTACGAGCACATGGTCATGCTGGCCCGCCAGAACGGCTTTGATACCGACGCCCTGATTCGCGTTTCACACGACGCACCCGAGGTTTGAACCGATGCCGACTCAGCGCGCAACGATACCGGCCCAATAGACCCGCCGGATGCTGGCCAGTCGCTGATTGAACGTCACTCGATCGTAGAGAAAGCTTTCGCTGAAAAGGCCGTCGATGACGCAGTAGGTCATGCTGATAAAGTCGTTTTTTTCCAGATCATTGCGCAGTACGCCCTGCGCAATACCTTCCTGAAAGGCGCTTTCGAGTAGCGCATCAATGGCCGTCTCGCTGTCGCGACTGATCTGTCTGAGCGGCTGTGACAGCGAAGGCGGCGGAAACAGCAGAAAACGCTTGTAAAACACCCCCCGACCCGAATCAAAGATGAAATCGCTGCAGGCCTGCAAGAGATTCTGAAGGCGCTGTTCGACGCCTGCCCCACCGGTAAGGCTGTGCTCGACCACCTCCAGCATCTCGGCCTCGACCTCCTCGACCAGGCCCAGAAAGAGCGCCTCCTTGCTGACAAAGTGGTTATACAGCGAGGGGGTGCGAATACCCACCTCCCGCGCAATGGCTGACAGCGGCGTGGCTTCATAGCCCTGCTCGGCAAACAGCCTGAGGCCCACCTCCCTGATGCGTGTCTCGGTACTCATGGCCCTGTTCCTTGTCGAGGCAGTGATCGGACTTGCAGTAGTACATGAACGGCCCTAGACTAACTAACAATCGTTAGCACAACAATCCCGCCCGTGTCCAAGACACGGACAAGGAGAGAATCATGGCCTCAAAATGGTGGCTGATGCTGCCAGCCACGCTGTGTGAAATCGGCTGGGCGCTGGGTGCCAAATACGCCCAGGGGCCCGTCGAATGGCTGGCCACTCTGGTGCTGGTGACACTGAGTCTGGGACTGGCGACATGGATGGCACGCACCCTGCCGACGACCACTGTCTATACCGTGTTCGTCGGCCTCGGCGCCACAGGCACCGTGCTGGTGGATATCGCCTTTCTGGGCGCGCCGTTCAACGTCCTGACGCTAATATTGATGGCTGCCCTTTTGACCGGCGTGGTCGGTCTCAAGCTCTACTCATCCAGCAATTCGTCCAGCAATTCATCCAGCGGCTCTTCCAACGACGAGGAGGCCTCATGTACTGGCTCGCACTGATCATGTCAGGGCTTATGGAAGTGGTCGGCGTCACCGGCATCGAAAAGTTCAACCGCGGTTCGCGGCGGGCAGGCCTTGCCATGCTGGTGGTCGGCTTCGGACTCTCACTGGCGTTCATCTCGTTTGCCATGCGCGACATCAGCCTGGGGGTTGCCTACGCCGTCTTTACCGCCATCGGCACCGTCGCCAGTGCCCTTTTGGGCATGCTCTTCTGGGGCGAGTCGAAAAGCCCGGTACGCCTTGGTTTCATGACCCTGATCATTGCCTCGGTGGTCGGGCTCAAGCTGGTCTCAGGCACTCAGTGACGCCGCCCGGGCGTCACTTTTCCTCTCGCGCCCAGGCCAGCAGCGGCCGGGTGCGTGCGTGCATGTCCAGTCGCGCCTTTAAACGCACCATGTTCCAGTAGTGGCCGTTGAGCGTGCGCGACAGCAGCATGGTATCGGCCGGCGGCTGCAGGCGGTCCATGGCGGACCAGACCCGCGGGCTGATCTCGCGCAACCGGTAGTGGATGCGCGCATCGCTGAAGTCCTGCTCGCCGGGCTCGAACAGCGGTCGCATGGCCGCGGCGGATTCGCGATAGAGCGCCAGCGGCGCACCCTCGCCCTGACGTCCGCCCATCGAGCGCAGCGCCTCGTCCATGCCCATCGGATCGTCATCGATCGCCGCACCCAGCAGCCGCATCATCGAGCGAAGCCGCGCCTCGGGCACGCTGATCACCGCACCAAGGTCATAGACGATCAGCCGACCCTCGTCATCGGTGGCGAAATTGCCGGCGTGCGGGTCGGCATGCAGTTCACGATGGGTGAACATCTCCTCGGTCAGCCAGTCGCCCAGATTGGCGGCAAGGCGCTGGCGCACCTCATCGGCCATCGCCTCGGCGTCGCGCATGGAAATGCCCGGCAGATAACGCATCGCCAGTACCCGGTCGCCGGAATAGGCCGCCAGCGGCTCGGGAAAACGCAGGCCGTCGTTGTCGGCGTAGCGCAAGCGATAGCGCGCCAGCGCCTCGAGCTCGGCGCGATAGTCGAGCTCTTTGCGCAGACTGTCGGCGAACTCGTCGAACATGGCGTCCAGCCGGGCCTGAGGGACCTTCATCCATCGCATCAGCCGCATCATGCGCCGCACCTGCACCAGATCCTGCTCGAGCACGCGCTCAAGGCCCGGATACTGCACCTTGAGCACCAGCGTTTCGCCGTCATGAGTGGTGGCGCGATGCACCTGCCCCATGGAAGCACTGGCAAAGGGTGTGGTCTCGATATCGGCAAAGACAGCCTCGAGATCGCCATACTGATCCACCAGCGTGCGGCGAATGTCTGCCCATGGCATGGGACGGGCCTGGCGCTGCAGCCGGGCCAGCTGCTCGGCCAGCGCGGGCGGCAGCAGGTCATCCCACTGCGCCATGATCTGGGCCAGCTTCATGGCCGGCCCCTTGAGCTCGGAAAGCTCGTTGAAAAGCTGCTCGCCGAGCGCCTCCCAGCCCGCATCGCGTCCCATGCGCGAGCGCAACAGGGCGCCACCGGTGCGTGCCCCCATTCCCAGCATTCGCCGCGTTCTGCCTCGCTCTCTCATTTACGTGATTCCTTTCAGACGTTCATGATGTCAAGATTCCATCAGACCTGCAGGTCGGGGTCACATCCAGCGCTCATCGGCGGTGAAACAGACCGTGAACCAGCGGTGGTGCGGATCGATGTCCAGCGCCTCACCGATCTGTATTCGGATGTCATCCAGCGCCGCCACGCCCTGCTGCGCGGCAAAGGCCGGTGTGGTCATGATGTGGATCTCGATAAAGTGGCCGCGTCCGGTGCGTGCCACATGACTGTAGTAGTGCCTGAGCCCCTCGCGCTGCATGACCTCCGCCATGACCTCATGCACCTGCCGGTCCAGCCCGCGCGGGGCGATCAAAAGAATCTCCTTCATGGCCCGAACCACGATGGCAATGGGCACCGGCAAAAGGCACAGGGTCAGCACCGCCAGCAGCACCACATCCACATAGGGCGTATAGACGGCCCAGGTCGTTCGCTCAATGATCAGCGACAGCGCAAAGGCGACGATCAGCGCCAGGGTGATCAGCCCCGCCATCAGCCAGCTCTGGGCATCGATACGGATAAAGACCGAGTCGATCCGGGCGTTGACGCGTCGCTCCATGCGATACATGCCCAGACAGATCGCGGCCACCAGCAGTGCATAGCCCAGTGCCGGACCAAAGGCCAGCGCATGGCCGCCCTTGAGGATGCCCTGAACCGCGTTGAGAAAGGCATAAAGACACAGCAGCGTCAGAATGGCGCCGTTGAGGGCCGCCACCAGCGGCTCAAGATGCCAGAAGCCGTGCTGAAACCGGTCGCTGGCCTCACGAACGGCAAGGCGCGCTACCAGAAGCGACAGCGCCGACATCACCGAGTCGATGGCCGAGAACATGCCGTCAAACAGAATGGATTCCGAGCCCGACAGCAGGCCAAAGACAATACCCAGCAGCGACACGCACAGTGTCGCCACGATCGAGCGTATCAGGGTCTGCTGCTCCAGCCGGGCCTCCATGAGCCTTCTCCGAAATCATCTTTGTCGCCGGGATCGAGCCTTACGATGGCTTTGGCGTACACTATAGCTGCCGACAACCCGGGATGGAGGTGGACATGTCGCTGAGCGACTACTTTGCAGATTTCATTGCCACTGTCGAGCCGACCGCCTGGCCGGACAGCAGCACCCTGCCGAACGTGTCCGTCATTGAACACGCCCAGGGGGCGCTGGCGCTCATGCCGGACACCCCGGCGCCCGATGCCGAAGCCGAAGCCGAAGCCGAAGCCACCATCATCTCGGCCGGCATTCACGGCAACGAGACCGCCCCGATCGAGCTGCTGGGCGAACTGCTGGCAGCGCTCGATGCCGGTCAGCTGCGCGTCGGCGCCCCGGTGTTACTGATTCTGGGCAACCGCCGGGCCATCGCCGCCGGCCGGCGCTATATTGATACCAACCTCAATCGGCTCTTCCAGCGCGACACGCTCACGCGCGATGACAGCCGCTTCGAGTGTCAGCGCGCCTGCGAGCTGATGCAGGCCGTCGACCGCTTCATGGCCGACGTCTCCGGGCCGGTGCTGCATCTGGACATGCACACCGCCATTCGTGACAGCCGCTACCCGCGCTTTGCCGTCGAGCCCTTCAGCGACACCGCAACGCCCGAGTTTCTCTGGCAGCGGCTGGCTGACGCCGGCATGCAGGCCGGACTCTCCCAGCACCGCCACAGCTGGACCTTTTCACACTACACGCGCCACTATCATGGCGCGCAGGGCTTTACGCTGGAGCTGGGGCGCGTGGCGCCCTTTGGCGGCAACGATCTCGAACCGCTGGCGCCAATGCTGGATCTGCTGCGCGCGCGAATTGCCGGCGTCACCCCCACCGCATCAAGAGGTGCACCGCTTGTCCGCTTTGAGGTGGTCGATGAAATCATGCGCGAAAGCGAGGACTTTCGCCTGTGTTTTGCTGATGACATCGCCAACTTTACCGAATTTGCTCCGGGCAGTCCGCTGGTACGTGATGGCGCCTGCGGAGAAAGGTGCGTGACACAGGCCCCGGTTCACGTGGTGTTTCCCAACGCTCACGTCGAGCGCGGCGCGCGCGCCTTGCTGCTGGCCCGGCCCGTAGCGCAGCGGCCGGTCAGGCCCTGATGATCCCATCAGACGGGCGCACGCCGACCGGGCCTGTTAACATGCGCCGCCAAACACCTCGGGCCAGCCCATCAATGGCGGCCTGTCGCATGATTTCACACCATAAATGACAATATTTCAGGAGAGTGCCTTGGCCGACGCCTCCATTCCGCTGATCGTCAGCGATATTCACAAACGCTTTGGCGACAACGAAGTGCTCAAGGGCATTTCGCTGGAAGCCAGAAAAGGCGATGTCATTACCCTGATCGGCGCCTCGGGTTCCGGCAAGAGCACCTTTTTGCGCTGCATGAACCTGCTCGAGCGTCCCGACAGCGGCGACATCACCGTGCACGGCGAACCGATCCGCTTTCGCCGGACCCGCCATGGACGCGAACCCGCCGATCGCAGCCAGCTCGAGCGCATTCGCACGCGGCTGTCGATGGTCTTTCAGAACTTCAACCTGTGGGCCCACATGACGCTGATTGCCAACGTCATCGAAGCGCCCGTCCACGTGCGCGGTATCCCGAAGGCCCACGCGATGGAACAGGGCATGGCGCTGCTGGAACGCGTCGGACTGGCCGAGCGAGCCCACTACTACCCGGCCCAGCTTTCAGGCGGCCAGCAGCAGCGCGGCGCCATCGCCCGGGCACTGGCGATGGAACCCGAGGTCATGCTCTTTGACGAGCCGACCTCGGCGCTCGACCCGGAGCTGGTCGGCGATGTGCTCAGAGTCATGCGTGAGCTGGCCGATGAGGGCCGCACCATGATCGTGGTGACCCACGAGATGGACTTCGCCCGTGACGTGTCCAATCAGGTGGTCTATCTGCATCAGGGTATGGTCGAGGAGCAGGGGCACCCGTCTGACATACTGACCAACCCACGCTCGCCGCGCCTGCAACAATTTCTCGCCCCGCGCGGGCGCTAACCCTGGGAGACTGCCATGATCGATTTTCAGGGCTATGGCCCCCGTCTTCTGGAGGGCGCCCTGCTGACCCTGGAGCTGGCCGTCCTGTCGCTGCTGGTCTCCGTCGTGCTGGGACTTGCTACCGCCAGCGCCCGACTCTCGAGACATGCTGTTCTACGGCTTCCAGCTGTGCTCTACACCGTCATCATCCGTGGCGTGCCCGACCTGGTGCTGATGATGATGCTGTTTTACGGCGCCCAGATCGGCATCAATCAGATCACTGACATGATCTATGACCGCTGGGGGCTGGATATCTTTATCAACGTCGACCCCTTCGTGGCCGGCGTGATTACCATCGGGCTGATCTTTGGTGCCTACATGGCCGAAACCTTTCGCGGCGCCTTTCTGGCCGTCGATCAGGGCCAGGTCGAGGCCGCCGAATCCTTTGGCATGAGCAGCTGGCTGCTGTTCCGACGCATCCGCTTTCCGCTGATGATGCGCCACGCCCTGCCAGGGCTGGGCAACAACTGGATGGTGCTTTTGAAAACCACCGCGCTGGTCTCAATCATCGGGCTGTCCGACATGGTCCGCGTGGCGGCCGAGGCCACCCGAGCCACCCACCAGACCTTTTTGTTCATGATCCCGGTCGCGCTGGGCTATCTGGTCATCACGTCGCTGTCGGAAATCGTCATGCAGTGGCTTCGAAAGCGCTATAACGCCGGATTCGAGGAGACGCCGTAATGCAGGAACTGCTGCAGTCCCTCGCCCCCTGGCTGAGTGACAACGCCATCTTTACCCCTTCAACGTTGGCCCAGTACTGGGGCGGCTTCGTCAACACCGTCCAGCTGGTTTTCATTTCGCTGGTGATCGGACTGTTTCTGGCCGTGCCGCTGGCGATCGGCCGTGCCAGCCCGAGCCGGCTGCTCAGCAAGAGCATCTGGGTCTATACGTGGATTTTTCGCGGCACGCCGCTGCTGATCCAGCTCTATATTGCCTATTACGGGCTGGCCTTTATTCCCGGCATTCAGGAGAGCGTGGTCTGGCCGCTGATCAGGGACCCGCTCTACCCGGCCCTGCTGGCATTCACGCTCAACACCGCGGCCTATACCACCGAGATCTTTTACGGGGCGATCAAGGCCACGCCCCGCGGCGAGCTCGAGGCCGCACGCGCCTACGGCATGTCGCCACTGCTGGCCTATCGCCGCATCATTCTGCCCAGCGCCCTGCGCCGCGCTCTGCCGGCCTACGGTAACGAGGTCATCTTCATGCTGCACGCCAGCGCGATTGCAAGCGTTGTGACCATTGCCGATCTGACCGGCGTGGCCTACAACATCTATTCGCGCTATTACGCACCCTTTTCGGCGTTCATCTTCGTGGCACTGTGCTATATGGTGCTGAGCTTTGCCATTCAGGGCGTTTTCAGGCTGCTGGAAAAGCGCATGCTGGCCCATTTAAAGCCGCGCTGAGCGCCTATTCTGTCATCATGACCATCTCTTACACGCTGTTACAGCGCTTGCATCCAATGGGGTGATCATGGTGATAATCCAGCGTTGACCCGGTGCACCGGGCAGTCCCATAAAAGAGAGACAATGATGAAAAGACTACTGACGGTTTCACTGCTGGGGGCAGCCATCGCTGCCGGTTCGGCACAGGCGCGTGATTACGACACGGTACGCATCGGCGTGGATATCCCCTACGTGCCCATGGAGTATCGTACGCCCTCCGGCGAGCTGGCAGGCTTTGATATCGAACTGGGCAACGCCCTGTGCAAGCAGGCCGAAATTCAGTGCAACTGGGTCGAACAGGGCTGGGACGGTATCATTCCGGGGCTCATGTCACGCAAGTTCGACGCCATCATGTCCTCGATGACCATCAACGACGAGCGCCGTCAGCAGGTGCTGTTCTCTGACCCGTACCTGGTGCCGCCATCTGCCTGGTTTGCGCCCACCGACACCAGCATGAAAGGTGTTGAATCCGATGACCTGAAAGGCAGGAACATCGGCGTTCAGCGCGGTACGGTGCAGGACAACTACGTGACCGACAAATTTGGCGATGTCGCCAACATCCAGCGCTATGCCAGCGCGGATGATGTGGCCGTCGACATGGAAACCGGGCGTCTGGACATTGCCTTCCTTGACTACCCCACTGGTCAGGCCGCGCTGCTCAAGGACGGCGAGTACAAGACACTGGGCAAGATGATGACCGAGCCGAAAAAGTACTTTGGTGATGGCTTTGGTATCGCCTTCCGCCAGCGCGACAAGGCGCTTGCCGACAAATTCAACCAGGCACTGGCGACGCTGAAGTCCAACGGCACCTACGATGAGATTCACGACAAATACTTCAATGAGGATGGCACCAGCGCCCCGCAGGCCAGCGACGACTGAGCCACGAGCCAGCACCCCTCGCAATAAGCTGCATGAAAAAAGCCCCGTCCATGACGGGGCTTTTTACTGTCCAGCGATCAGATACGAAAGGGATCAGGCCGGTACGCCGTTAAGCTCGAGGCCTCTGGCACCCGGTTCTGCCGGCTCGTCCACCGCGAAGATGCCGCCCGACAGGCGACGCACCCGTTTGATGAACAGCGCCAGCGCCGCGGCAGTGCCCAGTGCGGCCACCACATAGGCCACGGTCAGCGGCAGACCAAAGCCGATCGGCGCCCAGGCAATGTAGGTAAAGGTGGCCATGGTCATGAATAGCGCCGGCAGCAGCGTCATCCAGTAAGCCTTTTTGGCCAGGATCAGATACATGGTAGCGACCCAGAGCGCGATGACGGCAGTGGTCTGGTTGGCCCAGGAGAAGTAACGCCACAACAGCGTAAAGTCCATGTGGGTTAGACCGTAGGAGATCACGAACAGGGGCGCTGCCACCATGATGCGTTTTGCCATGGGCCGCTGACCGATGTGGAGATAGTCGGCAATGATCATGCGCGCACTGCGAAACGCAGTGTCGCCCGAGGTGATCGGCAGCACGATGACACCCAGCACCGCCAGCGTACCGCCCACGGCGCCCAGCAGATTGACCGAGACGCTCTGGACCACGGCCGCCGGGCCACCCTGCGCCAGCACCTGCGAGAGGCTGGTGTCACCGTGGAACAGGCTCATGGCCGCCGCTGCCCAGATCATGGCGATCACACCTTCGGTGATCATCATGCCGTAAAAGATCTTGCGCCCGTTGTTCTCGTTGCCGGTCGTGCGCGAAATGATCGGCGTCTGGGTGGCGTGAAAACCCGACAGCGCGCCGCAGGAAATGGTCAGAAACAGCAGCGGGAAGATCGGCGCGCCATCCGGATGCATGTTGGAGAAACTGAGCTCCGGAATCGGCGCGCCGCGAATGATCATCATGATGCCGATGCCGGCGGCGCTGAAGAGCAGCAGCGCGCCAAACCACGGATAGATACGGCCGATGATCTTGTCGATCGGCAGAAGTGTGGCCAGCAGATAGTAGGCAAAGATCGCCAGCGTAATGATGGTCAGCGATACCGGCAGCATGTTGGCCAGCAGGGTCGCCGGCGCCGTCACGAAGACGGTCGCCACCAGCAACAGCAACAGCAGCGCAAAGAAGTTGACCACGTGCTTCATGATCCGGCCCAGAAACTTGCCGGCCAGCTGCGGCAGGTGGGCGCCATGGTTACGAATCGAGATCATGCCGGTGAGGTAGTCATGTACGGCGCCGGCAAAGATGCAGCCCACCACGATCCAGATAAAGGCCACCGGACCGTAGAGCGCGCCGAGAACCGGCCCGAAAATGGGTCCGACACCGGCAATATTCAAAAGCTGGATCAGCGCGTTGCGCTTGGTCCCCATGGGGAGATAGTCGACATCGTCGCGCAGGGTGTGTGCCGGCGTGGGACGACGATGGTTGGATTCAAAGACGCGCTCAACGAATTTGCCGTAGGTGAAATACCCCACCACCAGCAGCACGATCCCTGCCAGAAAGGTCATCATTGCAATACTCTCCTTGACCCCTGCGCACGCCATATCCCGGATCGTGATGATCCGGTCTGCGCAGCCACGGTTATCTGTGAGGTTTTTGTAACCTGCAGAGCTTATTCACACGCCGGGACCGTCAACAGATGGACCTTGGTTTTATAGACCAAGGTCGTAATCATTCGAGGACACATGGACCGATGTCAGGAGAGGCTTCAATCGGCAGCGGTCAGCACGCGCCTGAGCCAGACGCCGCACTCGTCGATCGCCTGGTCAGCCTGCACGTGCTGGCCGAGCCGGCGAATAAAGGCGTGGATCATGCCGTAATAGTGGCTGTGACGCGTCAGCACGCCCTGCCCGGCCAGCAGCTCGGCATAACGCGCGCCCTCGTCGCGAACCGGATCAAACTCGGCGGTCACGACCAGCGCCGGGGGCAGCCCTTCCAGATTCTGATGCTCAAGCAGCGTGTTGAAGGGATGATGACGCGCCGCCTCATCCGGCAGGTATTGCGCGATATACCAGTCACGGGCCTCTCGTGTGAAGCCGTAGCCGCTGGCATTTTGCGTCAGCGAGGCCATGCCCTCCTGCTGAAAGTCCAGCATGGGATAGAGCAGGCACTGACCGCGCAGCGCCGGCCCGCCCTCGTCACGAAGGCGCATGGCGGTCAGCGCCGCCAGTTGAGCACCGGCGCTGTCACCGGCCAGCGCCAGCCGCTCGGCGTCGCCGCCAAGACCTGCGGCATGCGTAGCAATGTAGAGCACCGCGGCAAGCGCATCCTCTGGCGCAGCCGGAAAGGGGTGCTCCGGTGCCAGGCGGTAGTCCACTGCGACGATGATGGTTTTCGACGCCCGGCACAGGGCGCGGCAGATCACGTCATAGCTGGCCAGAGACCCGGTCACGAAACCGCCACCGTGGAAAAAGAGCGTCATCGGCCGTGAAGTGCTCGAACCGTGCACGATGGGATAATAGAGTCGTAGCCGCATGGTCCCGTTCGGGCCGGGAATATCGAGATTGCGGATTTCGGCCACGGGATACGCCAGTGGCGGGCGCTGAAGTTTCATGTTGGCCTGATCGGCAACAACGCGACGCTCGGCAGCGCTCATGGCGCTGACATCCGGTGCGTTATCGGCCGCGTCCTGCAGCCAGCGTCCAAACTGCGAATCCAATGGCATATCTTCCCTCCTCCGAGGTGGCGACAAGCCCTCAGCGTAACCCGAATGGAGCTGTGCGTCGCGATCACGCACAATGGATGGCCCGTTCACCACCGTCCCGGTCGTAAACACGGCCTCATTTCTGTCAATGGTTGCTCATGAACATACGCGCACCTGCCTCTGTCACCTCCGCCGTCATCGCTGCCCTGCTGCTGGCTGGCTGCGATCGCATACCCGAAATCGAGCTGGCCCAGGGGGAAGCGCAGGGCACCACCTATCACATCAAGTGGTGGAGCGAGGATGCTCCCGACCGTGGCGACATCGACGCCGACCTGACCCGGGTACTCCGGAAGATCGATCAGGACATTTCAACCTATCGGGATGACTCCTGGATTTCACGATTCAACGACAGCCGTACAACCGACTGGCAGGCGGCGCCGCCCGAGGTGATCCATCTGCTGCAGATCGCACGTATGGTGAATGAACGCTCGCAGGGCTGCTACGACCCAACGGTGGCACCGCTATTCGATCTTTGGGGCTTTCAAAACGAGAACTTCCAGGTACCCACTGATGCGGCCATCCGCGAGGCGATGACCCATGTCGGCCTCGAACATCTTGAGATCGATGCCGATGCCGGGAAAATTCGCAAGACGATCCCGGAGCTTTCCATCGATCTCTCCTCGATGGGCGAGGGGTACAGTGTCGATCAGATCGCCGCGATGCTGGAATCTCACGGCATTCACGATTACCTGGCCGAACTGGGCGGCGACATGCGCATCCGCGGTGCCAAGCCCGACGACGAGCCCTGGCGAGTCGGGATCGAAACCCCCACACCGGGTGAGCGTCGTACCGGCAATGTCGTCACCGTCAACGACCGTCAGGGGCTGTCGCTCAACACCTCCGGCACCTACCGTCGTTACTTCGATGACAGCGGCCATGCCTATGGACATATCATTGACCCGCGCAGCGGCACCCCCGTCACCCACGATCTGGTCTCGGCCACCGTCTTTGGCCATGAAGCCGCCGTCAGTGACGCCTGGGCCACTACCATGCTCTGCCTGGGGCGTGAACAGGGCACCGAAGTGGCCGACCGGGAGGGGCTACCGGTCTATCTCATCGAACGCCGCGGAGAGAAAGACTTCACCGATAGCCGTACGAAAGCACTCAGCGAGACGGATCGGTTAACGCTGAAATAGAATACGCCTGCGTCTATCCCGGGTAACGCAACGCAGCATCACGTTACCCGGCGATACCGGATCGCCATCGCACTGTCATGAGGCGCGCCAATACTCGAGCAGTGTTCTTCTGCCGCGCCGTCATTTGACGAAGCGTTCAGCCTGTTGCCGCCGGCACTCAACCCTGCCGCCATCATGGCCTCGCTGATGGGCGACATCGCCGCACTGCCCGGCGGGGCTCAGGCAATGGGAATATTGGGTGATCAGGCATCTATAGCCCTTTCAGGCTCACCGACAGCAGCGACTGGCCAATGCCGACCTGAACACCGCACTCTCTTGCCCATCCTGATGTGGCTCAATGGTCATGACGGGAGAGTTAGCCTCTCCCGTTATTGTCGGGACCACCTCATCCGGAGAACACATCTCATGCTGGAGACCATCACGATCGGCGGAATGACTCTCGAATTTTACGAAAGTCACGCAACAACGGAGGAGAAACTTGATCTTTTTCGCATGACGGTATTGCCCGGCGGACGCATGCCGGTCGCCCACTATCACGATCGCTGGGACGAGACCATACTGGGCCTGGAGGGCAGACTTACCCTGCACGTGGCAGGCGAAGATATCGATATTGGCCCCGATGACTCCCTGTTTATCCCTCGCGGGGCAGTACACAGCTTTCACAATGTCGGCGATGAACCGGCGCGCTGCTTGTGCATGCTCACCCCTGGTGCTCTGGGGCCGGACTACTTTCGTGAGCTGGCAGTGCTGATTGAAACGGGTGCCCCCGCCCCTGAAGATATGGAAGCGATCATGCGCCGCTATGGACTGATACCGGTGCCCGAAAACGACGTTTCGAATTGAATGAAGACGCCGTGACGAACGCTCTTACGAAGACGCCAGCCCCGCACCCTCGCGCATGAAATTGACGATCCATCGCGCCATGACATGGTCGTCGACCGGGGCATGATGCGAGGCCATGCCCTCACGGCGGCGACGGTCCGGCAGTTTCTCACTCTTGTCTGCCATCAGATCGGCGCTGCACGCCTTCGAGAATTCGGGATGCCCCTGAACGCTCATGAAACGAGGACCGTACTGCAACAGATAAAAGGGACAGAACGGGCTTTCGGCCAGAACCTCGGCGCCCTCCGGCAGGGTCAGCACCTGATCCTGATGGCTGACGATCAGATCCAGCCCTCCCTGCCAGGGCATCATCCAGGATTTGTGTCCTGTCACGGTATTGAACGACACCCCCACGCCCCAGCCGCGGTCGCTTTTACCAGCACGCCCGCCCAGCGCCTGCGCCATTGCCTGATGGCCAAAACAGATCCCCACCAGCGTTCGATTGTCGGCGTAGAGACGACGAATCAGCGTCAGCAGCGTCTCGATCCAGCCATGATCCTCATAGACGCCAGCCTTGCTGCCGGAAATCAACCAGGCATCCACCACATCGAGATCAGTGGGTAGCTCGCCATCATGGATGCGCCAGGTCACGAATTCGATGGCAGGGTCCACCGCCTGCAAAAGGCCCGCGTACAGGGCCGGATAATTGCCATGCACGCGGGCCACATGGGGGGCCAGATCATCACACTGCAGCAGACCGACTTTCATGCGCTCTTGCATCCTTTTCATATCATCAGGCTCTCTGATCGAACCCTTTTTATCCAATGCAGTTATTGAACATCATTTCAGCGTCGCCTCGGCGCTGGCAATGGCGTCGAACTCCTCTTCCGGAGCCTGCGCGACCAGCCGCTTGCGGCTATAGAAACCAAACCAGGCCAGCATGATGGCGTAGAAAAGCCCCGCCCAGAGTGCGGCCTGCAGGCTGACCACAAAGGTCGAGATAAAGGCGATGATGGAAAGTCCCAGCGCCAACCCGGAGGTCCAGCGTCCGCCGGGGGTTCGGTAGGGCCGCTCAAGCTCCGGCTCACGGGTACGCAGCAGCCAGTGCGACAGGGTCATCATGGCATATGAGATAGTGGCGCCGAACACGGCCATGGTGATCATGAGATCGCCCTGACCGGTCAGGGACAGCAAAAAGCCGATCACGCCAGGCACCACCAATGCCAGTATCGGCGCCCCACGGCGACTGGTAATCGACAGTATCCGGGGAATATAACCCGCTCTCGACAGGGCAAAGACCTGGCGGGAATAGCCGAAGATGATCGAGAAAAACGAGGCGATCAGTCCGAACAGGCCGATCAGGTTTACGAAACTCGCCGCCCAGTTGCCCAGTCCATATACGGCGTTGAGCGCATCCACCAGCGGTGCTGCCGAGGTGCTCATGGCAAGAGCACCGGCACCCCCCGGCGCCAGCAGCAGCATGCAAAAGGCAAAGACCAGCAACACGGCCATGGCCGCAATGATGCCGCGCGGCATGTCGCGACCGGGATGCCGAGACTCCTCGGCGGCCAGCGGAACGCCCTCGACCGCCAGAAAGAGCCACATGGCAAAGGGGATCGCCCCCCAGATGCCCAGATAGCCGTTGGGTAAAAAGGCAGAGGCACCTGCGGCATCACCGGGAGCGATATCGAAAAGACGCGTGCTGTCAAAGTGCGGCAGCATGCCGACAATGAACACGATGATCGCGATCACGGCCAGCGCCGTCACGCCCATCATGATCCGCAGCGCCTCACCCGCCCCCCACAGGTGCAGCCCCACAAAGACGATGTAAAAGGCGGCATAAACCAGCGGCCCGTCGAGCCCGATCAGGGAATTGACGTAGCCCCCGATGAAAATGGCGATTGCGGCGGGGGCAATGGCGTATTCAAGTAAAATGGCCGTGCCGGTGATATAGCCACCCCAGGGCCCCATGGCGCGACGGGCAAAGCTGTAGCCGCCGCCGGCGGTCGGCAGCGATGAGGAAAGTTCCGCCAGCGACAGCACCATGGCGGTATACATGATGGCCATCAGCACGGTGGCGATCAGCATGCCGCCAAAGCCGCCCACGCCGATGCCCAGATTCCAGCCAGCAAAGTCACCGGAGATCACGTACGAGACCCCAAGCGTTGCCAGCAGCACCCAGCCGGCGGCGCCCCTTTTAAGCTGGCGCTTTTGCAGGTAATCGTCTGCCACGGCGTCGTGACGAACGCCGCTGTCGTGCTTCGTATCCTGTGTCATGACGACACCTCGCGATTGTTGTTATTGGTCTGCTGTTATTGATCACACTGTGTGAGCCGCCCGCAGACGACTCTATTTCCGGATACGACTCAGGGTTGAACCGGACCTTCTGTCATCATGCCCTGCTCAGGCGAATCCGGCGAGAGGCAAGTCGCCTCATGGGCCTACGGTGCCTTGTAAGACGCCCAAGCGTCGTCGTGCAAGGCGCGAGTGCCACGGTCGAAAGCATGACGCCTGCCAGCATGACGATGATGCGATGAGACATGCCCCCTTGCCGGATCAGAGCGGTACGGAGTGTCAGTTGACAATGTCATGACGACGCGGCAGGTCAGGGCCGCGCTGCTGACAGGTATGCGCCGCCGCACGCATGGCAAACTCGATCATGTCACGACGCTGATCCTGCGTCAGCTGTCCGGGACCTTCGGGCGTGGCAAGCTTCTGCTCGTCGAGCCAGGCCAGCAGGGCCGCCATGAAGCTATCGCCGGCGCCGACGGCGTCTACTACCCGGATTTTTTCGGGCGTGAACGACTCGGTATCGTCCTTCGTGAACAGCGTCACGCCGTCGCCACCGCGGGTCATGATGACCATCGGGCAGCGCTCACCCAGCCAGCCGCGGATCACGTTCTCGGGCGCCTGCTCCGGATAGAGGGCCGCAAGGTCTTCATCGCTGATCTTGATCAGATGGGCATGGCCGGCGAAGGTATCGATGCGCTCGCGCCAGCGCGCCACGTCGGGCTCGACCTTGAGACGAATATTGGGGTCCAGCGAGATCAGGCAGCGGTCGCGCTCACGAGCCACCAGCGCCTCCAGCGTTTCACTGGTCGGTGACACGGCCAGCGCATAGGAGCCGACATGGATGGCATGCACGGTTTCGAGACTGGCCGGCAGGTGCGTCGTCTCCAGCATGCGATCGGCGCCGCTCTGGTTGTAGAACACGTAGCGAGGCGACCCACTGTCATCAAGGGTGACCATGGCAAGGGTGGTGACACTGCCGGGAATTTCGACCATGTAATCGGTATCGACCGACTCGCTGGAGAGCACCGCACGCAGCCGCTCGCCCAGCGCATCGCCGGCCAGTCCGGTAAAAAAGGCAGACTGACGCTCAAGGCGTGCCAGTCCAATGGCCACATTCATGGGCGAGCCGCCCGCCACGGCCGTGAACGACAGCGATGAAGCATTCGGGGCGACTTGCCCCTCGTCGGAAAAGAAGTCAAAAAGGGCTTCACCGCAGACCAGAAACATCGGGCTTCTCCACAACAGTTCGCAAAAGCGCCAAGCTTAACGCACCCGGGCCCTGACGTCGTGGTCCGGCAGACCATGGCGGCCTGCCGGGCCCGCCGGCTAGCGCTGACCGTTGTCGGCAACGCGGATCTGCAGTTTGACGTCCGAGGGCCGGCCCTCGGTCGCGCGATCAAAGGCTTCAACGCTCTGCTCGAAATCGAAGGTTTCGATAATCAGCGGTTTGAGATCGACCTTGCCCGACGCGATCAGCTCGATGGCGCGGTCATAGACGTTGGCGTATCGAAAGACCGTCTCGATGCGCACTTCCTTCGTCTGGGCAACGACCACATCCAGGCTGACCTTCTCGACCGGCATGCCGACCAGCACCAGAGCACCGCCCGGGCGGACACACGCCAGCGCATCGTCATACACCCGCGGGCTGCCGCTGGCCTCGAACACCACATCGGCACCCCAGCCTTCGCCGGCCAGCTCAGCCACACGCTCGGTCAGCGATTCACGGGCGACGTTGACGGGAATCAGCCCCTCGTAGCCTGCCGCGATCTCAAGCTTGTCATCGACCACATCGGAGATCACCACCCGGCTGGCGCCCGAGGCGAGCGCCGCCAGCGCCACCATCAGGCCGATCGGCCCGCAGCCGGTGACCACGCAGGTATCGCCCGGCTGCAGTTGGGCCTTGACCACGGCCTGCATGCCCACCGCAAACGGCTCGACCATCGCCCCTTCGGCAAAAGAGACGTTGTCCGGCAGCTTGAAGGTGAACGCCGCCGGGTGGATGACCTCGGGCGTCAGGCAGCCATGTACTGGCGGCGTCGCCCAGAAGCGTACCGCCGGATCGACGTTGTACATGCCAAGCTTCGAAGCACGCGAAGTCGCCTCGGGAATGCCCGGCTCCATGCAGACCCGATCCCCGGCAGCGAGCGTGGTCACATTGGCGCCAACCTCGGTGACGGTCCCCGAGCCCTCGTGGCCCAGCACCATCGGTTCCTCTACCACAAAGGGACCGATGCGTCCGTGGGTATAGAAGTGGACGTCGCTGCCGCAGATGCCGACGGTGTGCATACTGATGCGGACCTCGTCCGGGCCGACCTCGCCTGGCAGTTCGATCTCGCGCAGCGCCAGCTCGTTCTGACGCTCCAGTACCAGTGCCCTTGCCTTCATGTCGTGACTTCCCTGCCGCGTTGATGAGCTGCCCTTGTAATGGACTGTCCTGCAGTGTCAGTGCCAGCGGGCGCTAGCGCTTTACCACCATGGTCTTATGAACCGCAGGGCCTACTCTGCGGCGCCTTCCAGCTGGAAGGGATAGATCGACCCCAGCTTCAAAAGCCCCGTGAGTTCGTCCAGCGCCATAAGCGACTCATGCGCCAACTGCGGGTCGGCCAGATCCTCCAGTGCCAGACGATCGCGATAGTGGCGCTCGACCCATCGGGTGAGCACCTGGTACAGCTCGTCATCCAGCATGACCCGGCCGCTCATGGCCTGTCGTTCGGCCTCGTTGAGCACCACGCGCAGACGCAGGCAGGCCGGACCGCCGCCGTTGCGCATGCTCTGCTTGACGTCACGTACCACTACCTCGCTGATCGGGTTGTTACCGCCCAGCAGCAGGCTCTGGATCGTCATCCAGACCGATTCATCGCTTTCGCACTCTCCTGGCACGACCAGCGTCATGCTGCCGTCCTCGGCACTCAGAAGCTGGGAATTGAAGAGATAGCTTGCCACTGCAGCCTCGAGCGTGACGGCCTCCTCGGGCACCCGGATGGGAATCAACGGCTGGCCGTCGGCGCGCGCCGCCAGACGGTCACGCAGCGCCTCCAGCACCGCACGCTCATCAAAAAAGGCCCGCTCGTGATAAAGCAGTACCGGGCCGTTGCCGACGCAGATCACATCGTTGTGAAACACGCCCGCATCGATGGCCGCCGGGTGCTGCTGGGCAAAGACAGTCTGCTGATCGCTCAGGCCGTGCTGACGCGCCAGCGCCCGACAGGCTCTGAGCGTCTGACGCGGGCGATGACGCTGCGGGGCGGCCACGGTGTCCGGCGCCGGGTCACCATGCACGAACAGGTGCACGCCAGGTCCGCCGTGGTGAGCGCACAACCGGGTATGGTTGGCCGCACCCTCATCGGAAAACCAGGGCGTGGCGGGCAGTGCCGGGTGATGGGCAAAGTATCGCTCATCACGAAAAATTGCTTGAAGCGTTCGCGCGGTCTGCTCGGCCTCGATCGAGCGATGCAGCGCTGACTGCATGTTGGCAGGCGTCAGGTGGACGCGGGAATCCAGCGTATCGCGTGACGGTGTGATGGTGGCGGCGTTGGCGGTCCACATCGCTGCCGCTGAACAGGCCGCGTACAAGAGCTCCGGCGACTCGCTGCCCACCCGGGGCAGAACGTCCTCCGGGGCGCCGCGGTAGCCGAGACGATGCAACAACCTCATGTCGGGACGCTGCTGCGGCGGCAGCACCGCCTGGGCAAAGCCGGCATCGACGGATGCCTTCATTTTTTCGAGCCCCTGCAGCGCCGCTTCGCGCGGGTTGGAGATCAGTCCGGCATGACGCTGTGAGGCCAGGTTGCCACGGGCCAGCCCGCCGTAATTGTGCGTCGGCCCGACCAGGCCATCGAAATTGATCTCGAGCGTTTTATCCATGTCGCCTTTACCTCATGTAGCCTGCTCGCCGTCGAAACCGCCCAGCGTGATGCCCGGCGGCAACTGATCCGGTAGCACCAGAGTGTCGCTTTCCATGGAGGCCACCGGCCAGGCGCAGTAGTCCGCGGCATACCAGGCGCCGGGGCGATGGTTGCCACTGGCACCCACGCCGCCAAAGGGCGCATCGCTGGCGGCCCCGGTAGTCTGGCGGTTCCAGTTGACGATGCCGGCGCGGATGCGCAGCACAAAGTCTTCCCAGACCCCGGACGTACCGCCGATAAGACCGGCTGCCAGTCCAAAGCGGGTATTGTTCGCTTCGGTAATGGCGCTCTCCCAGTCATGATAACGGGTGACTTTCAGCAGCGGCCCGAAGTACTCCTCATCCGGTACCTCGATGCCGGTGACATCGATCAGCCCCGGCGAGACCAGGCTGGTGCCTTCCTTCACGAGCGCCATGCGCGACAGCACCCTCGCGCCCATCAATTCAAGCTGATGCTGGGCATCAAGCATTTTCTGCGCCGCCGCAGAGGACACCAGGCCGCTGTAGAAAGGCTCCTGCTCACCGTGGCCGTCGAGACCGTCAAACTGCGGCCCTACCACCAGCGTGGCAAGGCTGCGGCGCAGGGCCTCGATCAGGCGATCGCCAGGCTCGCCTTCCGGCACCAGCAGGCGCCGCGCACAGGTACAGCGCTGGCCACCCGACAGGTAGGCCGACTGAATGATGGTCAGCACCGTCGCCTCGAGCGCCTCCGGTACGTCGTGCACCAGCAGCGGGTTATTGCCCCCCAGCTCAAGCGCCAGCATCGTCTCCGGCCGACCGCCCATGCCCTCGTGCAGGTGCCGGCCGGTGCCCTCGCTGCCGGTAAAGAGCAGTCCATCAATACCGGCGTGACCGGCCAGTGCCTGACCGGTTTCGATGCCCCCCTGAACCAGATTGATCACGCCGTCGGGCAGCCCGGCTTCCTGCCAGCAGGTGAGCACCAGATCGGCCGTGGCCGGCGTCAGCTCGCTGGGCTTGAACACCACTGTATTGCCGGCCAGCAGTGCCGGCACGATATGGCCGTTGGGGAGATGCCCGGGAAAGTTGTAGGGGCCAAAGACCGCCATTACACCGTGCGGGCGGTGGCGCACCACGGCGCGCACGCCGGCGTTGTCCCGCACGCGCGTGGGCGTGCGCTCATGCCAGGCCGCAATGGAGATGGCGATCTTGCCGATCATGGCCTGCACTTCGGTGCCGGCCTCCCAGCGTGGCTTGCCGGTTTCCCGGGCGATGGTATCGGCCAGCGTGCTGCGGTGATGCTCCAGACGCTCGCGAAAGGCTTCCAGCAGCGCAATGCGCGCCTCAAGCGGCTGTCGCGCCCAGTCGGGGAAAGCCCGACGCGCCGCCTTGATGGCGTGATCCACCTGTTCGGCAGTGGCGCCATGCCCCTGCCAGAGTCGCTCGCCGCTGACCGGGTCATGCTTGTCGAACACTTCGCCTTCCCCCGGCGCCCATTGCCCGCCCACCAGAAGCTGCTGCGTGATCTCGATACTCATCTCATCCTCCGTGAACATGGCGTGCTCAGGTCGCCAGCAGCCTGAGCGTGTCCCCTTCTGCAACGTTCAGCCGCTGCGCCTCCTCCGGCGTCAGGGCGATCACATCCTTCTGCGGCCCGCGCCCGACCCAGCCGGCGCGAAAGTCGACGGCTGCGCCGGTCGTGGCCGCCAGCCAGCCAGGTCGCTCGTCACATTCGAGTCCGGCGTGAACGACCACCCGGGCCGTGTGACTGTCGCGGATCGAGCGCACATCATCAATGTAGGCCTCCACGGTCGGGCCGCCGTCAAAGATGTCGATGTAGCCCTCGAATCGCAGTCCGTCGCGGTTGAGCATCGCCAGCGCCGGCCGCGTCTGGGTGTGCACCTGACCGATGCATGCCCGCGCCGCCGCCGGCAGAAAGGAGGTACAGATCGGATGGCGCGGCATCATCTCGCCAATAAAGCCCTTCTCGCCCATGCCGGTCAGATGATCGGCGCGCTGAAACTCGATGGGCAGAAACTTCTGGCCCAGCGCCTCCCAGAACGGGCTTTTGCCCTCGTCATCAAAGTGACCGCGCATTTCGGCCAGCACCCGGTCCGGAAAGCGCTCGCGAAAACCGGCCATGAACAGCCAGCGCGCTCGCGACAGCAGGGTGCCGTTGCGCATCGGACGCGGCGCCTCACCGCGCCAGCGCTGCCGCAGGTAGAGCGAGCACACCTCGGCAGAGCCGGTGTGATCCGAGCATAGAAAGAGCGTATCCAGCGTTCGATGCAGCTCCAGATGGTTCGACGAATGCGCCAGCTGACCGATGCGATAGTGATA
This sequence comes from Kushneria avicenniae, assembly GCF_900112585.1. GTDB lineage: Bacteria > Pseudomonadota > Gammaproteobacteria > Pseudomonadales > Halomonadaceae > Kushneria > Kushneria avicenniae. Next base: position 428,688 of record NZ_FOLY01000004.1, read on the forward strand.
AAACGGTGCCTCGAGCCCGACACGCGCCTCGATCGCGCAGCAGCCGGCCAGCCGCTCGGCGCTGTCGGCCGGCTGGCTGTCATCCTCGAGCACGAAAAAATAGAGCGCCGCATCAAGCGCCTCTTGTGAGGCGTCGTGCGAGCGCTCGAAGCTCTCGCGGGCATGGGCAATCTTGTCGATCAGAAAGTCACGGTTGTCCGGCAGGGAGGTAAAGCCGGGACCGGTCTCGACGGCAATCGCCTGCAGGGCATCGATATCGCCGGCCTCGATGGGACGAATCAGCATGACAGCCTCTCCCTGTTGCCCGCCTGCCCCATGGGAAGCGCCAGCACGGGCTCATCTGCCGCCACCGCGAGCGCCCTAGCACTTGCGGCATCCAGCACGCACTGCCCGCGCTCGTTGATGGTTTTCGCCACCACCCGCGCCCTGAAATCACCCGTACGCTGACTGGCGATCAAAAGCGCTTCGGTACAGACGCCGTCCTCGGCCGTCTCGCCGATCTGAACGGTCAGCCACTGACCGGGTGGCAGATGGTTACGCGAGGCTTTCAGCAGCGGCCCGCCATCGAGCAGATCGACATGGCGCGACAGCATAAAGCCCTGCCGCTGCCACACCTCGAACGCATTGGAGTGGTTGTCCCCGACGCGGCCGATGGCCTGACGCACCTGATCGTCCAGCAGCGGCAGATAGAGCGGAAACGGCGGCATGACCTCACCGATGAAGCTTCTCGACCCCAGGCTGGCGGCCCGGTGGATATCGTCGAAATCCCGCGAGAAGAAATGCCGGCCCACGCCATCCCAGAACGGCGTACGCCCGGCGTCTCGATAGCCGGACAGTGCCACGAACACCGTCGGGGCAAAGCGCTCGGGAAACCGGGCGATCAGCGCCAGTCTTGCCGCCCGCAGGAGCGCCCGGGCGTGGTCGGCGTGGGCATGATCGGTGGTGGCCAGCGCACACAGCAGCGAGGCGTTCGACATCTCGTGCGAGATGGACAGAATGTCCACTTCGCGACGCACATCGAGCTGCTGCGAGGCGTGGATCAGCGTCTCGCGGCGATAGGTGTAATAGGCCTCGCGGGCACCTGCCAGCGCCTTGACCGTGGCCGTAGCGATCACCTCGCCCGCGTCGGTCTCGGCGACCAGCACATACTGCTCGTCGCCGGGACGCTCAATGGCGTCGGCCAGCGCCTTCCGGCTCGAGGCCAGACGCGCTGACAGACGCTCACGGTCGGCCGGCAGATTGGTCAGCGCCGGTCGAGCCGCCTTCGCCATGGCCAGAATGGCCTCCACGTCATCGGGTGTGGCGCTGCGTGCAATCAATGACATGACCGTGCTCCCGTCAGTCGTTGGACACGACCTTCGCCAGCGCACGATCAAGACGCGCCATGCCTTCGTCGATGACCTCCATCTCAATGACCAGTGACGGCGCAAAGCGCAACACATTGGGGCCGGCCACCAGCAGCATCAGCCCCTCTTCGGTGGCGGCTGCCAGTACCTCGCGGCCGCGCTCGCCAAAGGAGGGCTTGAACTCGGCGCCCAGCAGCAGCCCCATACCGCGAATGTCGCTGAAACAGTCGTACTTCTCATTGAGCTTTTGCAGATGCTCGCGGAAGCGCTGCGAGCGCGCCTCGACCCCCAGAAGGACTTCAGGCGAGCTGATGGTGTCCACCGCCGCCAGCGCCACTGCCGATCCCAGCGGATTGCCGCCGTAGGTCGAGCCGTGGGTGCCGACCACAAACACGCGGGCGACCTCATCGGTGGTCATCATCGCGCCCATCGGGAAACCGCCGCCCAGCGCCTTGGCCGAGGTCAGGATGTCGGGAGTGATGCCGTAGTGCATATAGGCGTACAGATGACCGCTGCGACCGACACCGCACTGGACCTCATCAAAGATCAGCAGGGCCTTGTGGTCGTCACAGAGCTTGCGCAGGCCTTCAAGGAACTCGGGTGTTCCCGGCGTCACGCCGCCCTCGCCCTGCATCGGCTCGACGATGACCGCGCAGGTCTCGTCGTTGATCAGCTCGCGGGCGCTGTCGAGATCATTGTAGGTACCGTGCACGATGCCCCCGGGCACCGGCCCGAACCCCTGGGAGTACCTGGGCTGGCCGCCGACGCTGACAGTGAAAAAGGAGCGGCCGTGAAAGGACTGGCGAAAGGAGACAATACGATGCTTTTGTTCGCCGGCCGTGTCGTGGGCGTAGCGACGCGCCAGCTTCAGCGCTGCCTCGTTGGCCTCTAGCCCCGAGGAGCATAGAAACACCTTGTCGGCAAAGGTCTTCTCGACCAGCGTGCGGGCCAGCTTCAGGGCGGGTTCGTTGGTGTAGACATTGGACAGGTGCCAGACCTTTTCACTCTGGGCCTTCAGGGCTGCCATCAGCGCCGGATGACAGTGGCCCAGACCGTTGACGGCGATACCGCCGGCAAAATCGATATACTCGCGACCCTCCTGGTCCCACAGGCGGCTACCCTCGCCGCGCACCGGTATCACCTTCTGGGGTGAATAGTTGGGCAGCATATACTGATCAAAGGCTTCGCGGGTGGGGGTCCAGCTCATGACAGGTCTCCATTGACGAACACATCAAGCGACAGGACGTCGCTGACAGACCCCTCAGTATACGCAGAGGAGCGCGTCAAAAGGCAGGGGGCAGACCATGATCGAAGGGGGTGGCCGGTACGCTGCCCTCTCAGGGCGACCGCATGACGCCGTCGCGCACGCGCACCTGCCAGTTTTCCCAGCGACTCAGACGATTGGCGCCTCCCGCCGGAGCCTCCTCGCCGGAGGCGGTCGAGGTCCAGAGACTGCTGCCGTTGAAACTGTAGATGGGGATCAGATCCCGGCGGGAGACAGCGGGGGCAATGCGTTTGTCGATATTGTCGAGAATGACCGGCATCTGCTGAGGACTGGCGGCCCAGGAGAGCACCATGTGAAACTGGTCATAGGGCACGTATTTGACGTAGTGAAGGCGCATCTGATCATCGGGCACCCCCAGCTCGCGCAGGGTCAGATACTTGGCCAGCGCGAACTCCTCGCAGTCACCGCGCCCGATGCCCAGAAACTCGATCGGCGTTGCCCAGTAGTCCTCGACACGCCAGATGTCGAGATCATCGACGAAATCGAGACGATTGAAGAAATCGTTGACCCCGGCCAGCTGCGCCGCCACCGGCCGGCCGCGCAGCCGTGTGATCAGCGCCTGCCACTGCTGGACCCGGGCCAGACCGATGGCGCCATAGCGACTCTCGATGGCAGCGGTGGCAGGAATGGCGGCGCCGGAGAGCATGCCGGCCGAAGCCGGCAGGGCCATCACCAGCAGCGCTGTCGCGCCCCACCGCCACCATCGCCACATCATCAGTAGACGTTCCCCGTCAAAGGCTCATGTCACTCTATCGGCAGGCGCACCCATCAATGAACCTCGGGTGCCAGCGTCACCGCCGGGGCCAGATAGCCCTGATAGCCGTCGGCGCCAATATCGGTGACCAGCGCCCGCTGCGCCTCGGACTCGACGCGCGTGACGATTACCAGGGCCTCGATCTGATGAGCCGCCATGCACAGGCTGTGTAGAAACTCGTTGTCGACGTCATCACGCACGAAGAAGGTCTGATCGATCTTGACGTAATCCGGTCGCAGACGACCCAGAATCGGCAGGGAGTTCAGGTCGCGGGCAAAGCGGTCGATGCCGCCGCGCCCTTCAAGATGCCAGGCCACCCGGAACAGGCGCTGTACATTATCGGTGTAGCGCAGAACACTCTCTTCGGTGACCTCGATATCCAGCCGCGCCGCCAGTGCCGGATGTGCCCTCAGCCATTCGATCAGGGCATCGACCTCGTCATTGCTGCCGACAAGGTCCGTGGTCAGATTCACGGCCAGGCGGCAATCAAGATCGTGACCGTGCTGACTCAGCCACTGCAGCACGTAGCGATCCAGCTGCGAGCCGATGCCGAAGTGTCGGGCAATGGGCAAAAAGCTCGAGGCCAGATGGGTCTCGTCGCCCTCCTTCAGACGCATGAAGAGCTCGCGATGCAGCTCCTCGCCGTTATTGAGGATGACGGGCTGGGCCACAAAGATCGCCCGATGCTCGGAAAGCGCCTGTTCGATGACCATGCGCCAGTCGCCACGACTGCGCTCGTTGTGGCGGGATTCGCGCGGCGCCACATACCAGCGCTGATCGGTCTCGACGGCCTCGCGCAGGGCGCTGTCGGCCTTTGACAGTATCGTGATCCGCTGAAGTCCCGGCTCGCGGATCATGACCCCGGCCCGCACATGATGCACCCGCTCGTCGTGAAGCGGGTTGGCATCGACAATGTCGTCGATGCGATCCAGCAGCGTGACCAGCAGCTCCTCGCGACGGGCGTCGCTGACGTCAGGCAGGATCAGGGCAAACTCCTCGGCCGAGAGTCGGGCCGACTGGATGGGCAGCGCCTGCACGTTCATGCTCGTCAGATATGTCCCGATGGCGCGAATGGTGTCATCGCGCGCCACGAAGCCGTCGCGGCGATAGATTTCGGCAAGATGATCGATGCGCAGAATCACCAGCGCACCGCCCTCGGGTGCTGCCAGCCACTCGTCCAGAATGCGGGTCAGATAGGCACGGTTGCCCAGTTTCGAGACCGCATCCTGCTCGGCCATGCGCTGCAGCCGGATGACCTGAGCCGTCTGGGCCTCGAACTGATCGTTGAGTCGGGCGCTGAGTCGGTTGACGGCCAGAGTGATGCCCTGAAGCTCCTGAACGCGGGTCGACGCCACCGGCTGTGCGTAGCCCTCGATCTGCAGGGTTTCCAGATAGTGGGACAGGCGATGCAGCGGGGACAAAAGCCGCCGGAACCCCAGTGCACAGACGACCAGCGTCAGTGCCATGCCGATGACCAGCCAGAGCAACAGGCTCAGGCCAAGCTTCCAGAGCTGGTTATAGGGCAGGCTGTTGTCGGCCTCGAGCATGATGGTCCCCAGCGGCGACCAGCCACCGGAGATTTCACGCTGATTGGAGAGCCGGGGCAGTGAGATCAGTGCCTGAAACCAGTCCGGCGCCAGCGTGGTGCCGGGATTTTGCACCACCAGCGGCTTTTCGAGACCCACTGCCTCGAGTTTGAGCGTATCGATGAAGCTGCCATCCGAGGTGGCCTGCATCAGCGTGCGCACACTGGTCCAGTCCCCCTTTTCGATGAACTGTACCAGCGCCAGGCTCAGTCCCTGCGTCATGTTGGACGTTTCCATGCGCTGGCTGTCGAGCAGCGACTGCCGCGCATAATGTACATTGATGGCAAAGATGCCGATCGAAAAGATCAGCAGCAAAACGGCAACGCCGGCCACCAGGCGGTGAAAGAGACTCATGTGGCATCCCCCGGGGTACTGCTGCTTGTTCCAAGCAGCTGATCTCCATCAACGTTGCCCTGATCGACGTTGATCTGGAGGGTATCGAGAAGATTGCCGGTCACGGCCAGCAGTCGATACTGTGCGCGGATCAGGGCAAAACGTGCCTGCAGCTGGTCCTGCTGGGCGCTATAGAGCTCGGTCTCACTGTCCAGTACGTCCAGCAGGGTGCGACGACCGATATCGAACTGTTTACGGTAGTTGACCCGGGTCTCCTCGCTGGCGCTCATGTGCCGTGCCAGATAAGGGAGCTGACTGCTCACATAATCGCGAGCGTTCCAGGCCAGACGCAGCTCGTCGCGCACCTCACGCAGGGCGCGGTCGCTGTCGTACTGCACGGCCTCCAGCGAGTGCTGGCGGGCATGCAGCTGCGCCATGTCGCTGCCGCCGCGATAGAGATTCCACGACATGACCAGCTCGGCGTTCCAGTCATTGGCCCGACTGCCCTCGAAGTCATAATCCCGACTGGTCATTCGGCTGGCCTGAAAGCGCAGCTCGGGCAGAAAATCACTGCGCTCGACGCCGACCTCATGACCGGCGGCCGTCACCGAGTGACGAGCAGCCAGCAGAATGGGATTATTTTCGTTGGCCATGGCCAGCGCCTGCTCGAGGTCATCAGGCACGGGGGTCAGATCGACCTCCCCCGGCAGCATCAGATCGCGAGGCGGCGTACCGACCAGGCGCACAAAAGAGGAGATGGCGTCCTCACGATTGTTATAGGCCGCAATCAGGCTGGACTGCGCCCGTGCCAGACGTCCGTCCACCTGACTGGCATCGGTGGCCGTACCAGCGCCCAGCTCACTGCGACGACGAATGTCGGCGGCAATGTTCTGGTGGGTATCGACATTGCGCTCGGCCAGCTCCACGAGCCGCTGGGTCTGTAGCACATCGAGATAGCTCTCGATGGTGGCCAGTCCGACCCGATTGGCCGCTGCCGCTACCTCCCAGCGCTGATAGTCGATCTGACTGTCGGCGTTTCGCACCCGCTCCAGCGTGCGATTGTTGTCCCAGATCAGCTGGGAGAGCGTGATGGAGCCGCGGCGATAGTTGTGCGCGTCGCTGGAGCGGTCCAGGCCGTTGACCTCGCTTTCATTGCGGCCACGCCCGGCGCGTGCTTCGAGATCCACCGACGGTAGCCAGGCGCCCCGCTGCGCGCGGGCGTCATCCCTGAACTGGGCATAACGGGCGACTTCCGTGCGCGTTATGGGGTTTTCCATGATGGCCTGCGTCACGGCGTCATCAAGCGACTGTGCCTGCGCCGCTCCTGCCAGTGAGAGCGCATAGAGCCCGGCCCACCACTTTTTCATCATGACCCCCTGATCCCTTTTTTCATTTTTGGGTGTTACCACCTCAACGCTCACGCAGGGCGCCCTGCTGTGCTCTCAAGATCGGCTTGAGCAGATACTGCAAAATGGTCTGATCGCCCGTGATCACATCGACGCTGGCCTGCATGCCGGGAATGATGGTCATCGGATTACGATCGCTGCCCAGATGGCTCTGATCGGTCACCACGGTGACCTCATAGAAGCTGTTGCCCTTTTCATCCTGCACCGTATCCGGGCTGATGCGCTGCACCACACCCTTGAGCCCGCCATAAATGGTGAAATCATAGGCCGACAGCTTGACCGTGGCCGGCAGCCCCGGATGAATGAAGCCGATATCGCGCGGCGGGATGCGCACATCGATCTGCAGCTGATCCTCGATGGGCACGATCTCCATCAGACTCGCGCCCGGCTCGATGACGCCGCCCACGGTATTGACGTTGATGGTGCGCACACTGCCCTGCACCGGCGAGGTCACCAGCGTCCTGTCGAGCCGGTCCTGCAGGCTGGCCCGCCCCTGCTGCTGGCTCTCCAGCCGGCTGCGGGCCTCGCTCAGGGCATCGGCGCTGCGCACCCGGAACTGGGCCGCCACGTCGCGGCGCCGGCTGATGGCCTCCTGCAGCTCGGACTGCTTGGAAGGAATCGACAGTCGCGCCGATTCCAGCTCCCCGCGCAGGTCATTGACCTGGCGCTGCTGCTCGAGCAGATCGACCCGGGAGACGACCCCCTCCTGCACCAGCGGCGTGGTAATCGCCAGCTGCTGACTGGCCAGCTGATAGCTGCGTGACAGACTGGCCACGCGCGAGCGCAGCTCACTGAGCTCCTGATTGCGCTGTGAAATCTGGTCGCGCGCCTGGTCGAGCTGGGTACGCAGCCCGCCAATGCGCTCGCGATAACCCTCTTCTGCCGTGTCGGCCAGCGCCGGATTGGTCGAGCGAAACGCGTCATCGAACTCGGGCGGCTGTGAAGTGATCACAACCTGTTCCTGCCAGCTGCCGGCGTCAGCATTGATGGCCACCGACGACAGCTCGGCCTGATACTGGGCGAGGATGGACTGAAGCCCCGCCAGGGTGGATTCCCGCTCGGCAAGATCGGAGCTGGCGCGGGTCGGATCGATACGCGCCAGCGGCTGGCCGGGCTCGACGATATCGCCCTGACGGACGTAGAGCTCGCGCACGATCCCGCCTTCCAGGTTCTGAATGGTCTGCAGACGGGTCGAGGGCACCACCTGGCCGGTCCCCCGGGTCACGATCTCGACGTGGGCCAGCGCCGCCCAGGCAATAAAGGCCCCCAGCACTGCCAGCAGCACCCACAGGAGAATACGCGAGCGCCAGGGGGTGGCCAGCAGCATGGCGGCACTGGCATCGTCGGCCAGCTCCAGCTCGTGGCCGCCCGGACGCGGCCAGCGTCCCTTTCTAGCCAGCAGTGCCATGGCGCACCTCCGGATCTGCACTGGTCGCTGTCGGCCCCGGTCCGTTACCCGGCGCGTGGACACGACCTTCGTTGAGCGCCTTGAGCACACTGGCCTTGGGACCATCGGCAATGATGCGGCCCTGATCAAGCACGATCAGGCGGTCCACCACCTCGAGCATCGAGCTCTTGTGGGTGACCAGCACCACGCTCTGGCTGCGCGGCATGTCCATGAGTACCCGCCGCAGTCTGGCCTCGGCGCGGTTGTCCAGGTGGGCACCCGGCTCGTCGAGCAGCAGCAGCGGCGCGCGGATTAGAAGCGCCCGTGCCATCAGCACCGACTGGCGCTGACCGCTGGAGAGCAGCCGACCGCCCTCGCCGACCTGGCGGTCCAGCCCGTCCGGATCATGACGGGTAAATTCGGTCACGCCGGCAACGTCCGCCGCGCGCTGGATGGCCTCATCGCTGGCGTGAGTCTGACCCAGCGTGATGTTGTCGCGAATGGTGCCGAAAAAGAGCGCACTGTCCTGACCGGCATGGCCGATATGGCGGCGCACGTCGGCCGGGTGGAGCTGATTGATGTCCAGTCCGTCGATGCGCAGGCTGCCGCTGCTGGCACGATAGAGCCCGGTCATCATGCGCTGCAGGGTGCTCTTGCCGGCGCCCATGCGGCCGATAATGCCCACCCGCTCGCCGGGTTCGATGGTCAGCGACACGTCATGCAGGATTTCAGGAGATTCGGGCGAGTAGCGAAAGCCGACGCGGTCGAACTCGATGCGCATATTCAGTCGGTCGCGATGCACGTAGTTCTTGCCCTCTTCGACCTCCTCGGGCATCTGCATGATCTGATCGATGGCCGCCATCGCGCTGCGGGTCTGGCCCAGCCGTGTGATGAGCAGCGCCATCTGCGCCAGCGGCTGCAGCGCCCGGCCGGTCAGCATGACGGCCGCGATCAGGGCCCCCATGGAAAGCTGTGCATCGCCAATCAGATAGACGCCGTAAATCACCAGCGCCACGGTGGCCAGCTGGTTGACGCTCATCGTAAGCGAGGATACGGACGTTGACAGATTGCGGCTCTTGACGCCCCACTTGGAGATTTCGCCCACGGCGCGCTCATAGCGGCGCTGGGTGTCGCCCTGGGCGTTGGCAAGCTTCAGGCTTTCAAGCCCGGCGACGCTTTCGACCAGTCGCGCATGCTTTTCGGTCGCCAGCCGCGAGCCCAGTTCGATCGAGCGTTTCATGGGCCACTGAATCACGATGCTGTACCCCAGCAGAATCACCAGCGCGATGATGGGCACCCACACCAGCGGCCCGCCCACGACCCAGACCACCACCAGAAAGAAGATGGCAAAGGGCAGGTCGACCAGGGTGGTCATGGTCATGGAGGTGAAAAAGTCGCGAACCGAGTCGAACTCCTGCAGATTCTTGACAAAGGCCCCGACCGATACGGGTCGGGCGTCCATGCGCAGATTCATGACCTTGGCAAAGATCTTCGAGGAGAGCAGCACCTCCGACTTGCGCCCGGCCGTATCCAGAAAGAAGGCCCGTACCTGACGCACCAGAAGATCAAATGCCACGATGATGCCCATGCCGCTGGCCAGCACCCAGAGCGTGCTGAAGGCCATGTTGGGCACCACCTTGTCGTAGACGTTCATGGTGAACAGCGGCGCGGCCAGCGCAAACAGGTTGATCAGAAGGGAAGCGATCAGGACATCGCGGTAGATGGGCGTGGAGAGCTTGAGCGTCGACCAGAACCAGTGACCTTCGGCCAGCTTCATGGTCTCCGGGGCACGCTCGTCAAAGCGGTGTTCACGGCGAATATAGACAATCTGCCCGGTGGCCTCCTCACACAGGCTATCCATGAGGATGTCCTGGGTGCCGTCGGCTTCCGGCAGATAGATGGTGGCGTTTTTGCGCTCGCTGTCACGCGAAAGCATGATCGCGGCCCGACGCCCCTTGAGGATCACGATACAGGGCAACAGGATATCGGCCACGCGGTCGGGGCGCTGACTGACCAGTTTGGCGGACAGCCCGGCGCGGTTGGCCGCGCGGGGCAGGAGTGACAGCGTCAGCCGGCCATCTTCCAGCGGCAGACCGGCACTGATGACCTCGCCCGAGCGGGGTTCACCGTGATAGCGCGACAGAAAGACCAGCGACTGCAAAAGCGGGTCGCTCTCCTTCTCGCCAACGGGGTCCGGGCGAAGTGGTGTCGGTTCATCTACCAAGCTGCTGCCCCTTCTCTTTCGGTTTCACAAAGACCTGATACTGGTGGCAGACGCCACATGACGGAGCGCATGGATCTACGCCTGCGTCTTATTGTGAGACGCGCCGCCGCCGGCTTTTGCCCGAAATAGCGATGATTTATACGGCTATTTCCGGGTTCATGGCCGTGGCAAGCGACGCGATGTTCATCTACCCGTCGAGGTTTGTCTTGAGGTTGCCGTTGTCCAGCAGTGTCTTGATGATCTCCGTATCTGAATTGCCCAGGGTGGTGAAGTCCACACCACTGAACACGATCTTCTGGGTGACGCCGCCTCCCGGGCCGTCGGTCTTGATCTCGAGCGTCGAGCTGTTGCTGGAGGCCGCACCCGGTGCGCCGCTGCCCTCTCCCTTGACGAAGTGCAGATACTGGGAGGCGAGGCTGGCATCCTGGGCGTTGCTGCCGCTGCCGCCGATATCGAGCAGGTCGGAAAGATCCAGTACGTCACCGCCGCTGCCGCGGGTGAAGTCAGTGACGCGATCAATGGCAGGACTGGAAGCGCTGCCCTGATCGCCTCGCATCCAGGCAAAGGTGTCGCTGCCCTCCCCACCGGTCAGAATGTCATTACCGCTGCCACCCACCAGCCGGTCAGTGCCGGTACCGCCATCCAGACGATCGTTGCCGCTGCTGCCGAACAGACGATCATTGCCACTGCCGCCTGAAAGAACGTCATCACCGCCGTAACCGAATAACAGATCGTTGCCGTCGCCCCCTGTCAGGATGTCATTACCGGAGGTGCCCAGCTCCAGATCAGCACCGGACGTGCCCGATACATTCGAACCGGTTACCACGTTGACGGATGTCCCACTGCCATCGGCGGCCAGCGTCACCGTGCGGCTTTCGCCGGGTTGCCGGCTCCCATCCAGCGGCGCAAAGCCAAAGCTGTCGGCCAATGGCTTATCTTCAACCGTGGTGTTGGAATAGCCGGAATACCAGTTACCGGTTCTCTCAACGCGCGACTGATCGTTGGGGTTGTAGGTGATGGTATTGGAATCAAACACGGTGCCCTTGAGCACATCCTGGTGGGTAATGGCGACACCGCTGGCATAGAGAATGCCGTTGGTCGGCAGGGAGGTGATCTGGATGCTCAACGCAGAGCCGCTTTCACGGTCGTTGAACCGGGCATTATTGTTGAAGTCGATATAGACCGTGTCGTTGGCAATACTTCGGTTGGTAAGTCCGACCGTAAACCCTTGAGCCGTGGGCTGCTGATTGAAAGTTGCCCCCGTGACACTGACGGTCAGAGTGGCCGTTGACGTACCGCCCTTTCCATCGCTGATGGTGTAACTGAAATTGTCGCTGGCCTTGCCTCCGCCAAGGAGTGCCCGCGTGGTCGGGCGATCCGGGTCCAGCATGTAGGTATAACGACCATTGGCATCCAGGGTCAGCGTGCCATAAACACCATGAATCGTGGCGGTCGTACCGGTAGTGACAGCCGAAGCGCTGCCTGCCGTACCATTGTTGATCGAGACGACGCTGATGGGATCACCATCAGGATCGCGGTCGTTGGCCAGTACATTACCGGTAGCCGATGGCGTTCCAGCAGTTGCGGTGCCAACCCCACCAGCAGCCCCAAAGAGCGTCGAGTTGCCCAGCGCCGTTAGTGTCGTTGGCGTCCCCAGTGCATTGGTATCGACATTCATCGGCGTGGCCCGATTGTCGGTGGTGACAATCAGCAGGTTGCCGCGTCCATCATCGGCCAGCCCATACACCTGATTGGGCATTGAAGCCACCAGTGTGGTTGTCGCCATGCCACTGCTGTTGGTTTTGATACTGCCATCGCTGTTGAGAGCAATGTCATAGACCTTGCCACTCTGGTTCGAGGCATAAAGATGGTCGCCGACATACTTGATATCGCCACCGGCGTTGAAACCGACCGTTGCCACTTTTGTCGCCACCAGCGTGGTCGGATTGATCGCATAAAGGCCGCCATCCGTATAGCTGGCAGCCAGCAGCTGGCCGCTCGGCATGAGCGTCAACGACACCAGGTTGGCAGCGCCGGTAATCGCACCCAACGCTACCGCTCTTGCCTCAGTACCGCTATGCAGAGGATTGATGCTGTAAAGCATCGTGCCGCCGGCCGAATTCGAATAGGCCACCCCATACAGACGCCCCGGGGTATTGCTGGCAGCGATATCGCCCAGTCCGCTGACAACATTTCCCGAACCATCACGAATGGTCTGCCCCTGCTGACTGCCGGTCGTGACATTCCAGGTGGATAATGTTCCACCGACAGTAGAGAGATAAACGATATTCTCGACGCCCTGGCCACTGACAGAAGCCACATCGGCGACAGCCGTGGGTGCGTCGTTAACGTTATGCACGGTGACCGGAACAGTAACGCTTGTATTGGCCGTGTCACCGTTGCTGGACTCTTTTGACGTTGCAGTCACGACAAGATTGAAAGTGCCGTCGTAGTTGGCCGCCGGCTTGACAGTCAGGGTATTCAGATTCCAGCCGGTAACATTCTGACTGGTCGCCCCCTGAGTGGCCGTAAAGCTGTTGATACCGTCACTGATGGTTGCCCCTACCGGTATGCCACTGATCTGAACACGGCTGATGCTCTCTGACCCATCCGTATCCGTTACGGCCGCAGCGACTCTGGACAGGTATATGGTTGAATTCTCATCCCCTTCATTCATGGCATAGGACTGGTAATAACCATTGCCATTACCATCGCTGCCAAGCAATCCGGAATGGTTGACGCTGGCCGCGTCCAGGGCGCTGACATCCTGCATCAATACCTGGCTTTTGGTGCTCAACGGCGACGCTGCTCCACCGTTGACGCCCACATTGATGGTATAGGATCCGGGACCGGACTGATTGTGATGGTAAAGATCAAGGGTGTAATAACCGGACACCGTCGGCTTGAAGCTACCAGCGTAATTTCCGCCACTGCCGCCCCAGGTTGCCTGAGCGACAACATTACCGCCGATGAGCAGACGAATACTGTCGTCTCCGCCGCCACTGAAGGCATAGGTTTTACCGGCCTCCATGTACATCAGGCCGGAAACGTGCGTTCCTGTACCCGCCGTCACGCTGGCATTGCTGATATCCGTGACGTTACTGCTGCTGGCCGGTGTTCCGGCACGATCGATGGCCGCCTGCATGGTCGCTGGATCAGCACCATTGCCATTGTTGCCAAGCGTGTTGATCGAGAACGTCTCACGAAGCAACCCTGCACCGTTAGCGGTATTACCACTCAGTGTCAACGCTGGCGCATCAGCTACGGCATTGACATTGATCGTTGCTGTTGCCGGCGTCGGATCCTTGCCGCCGTTATTATCTGTAGCCGTGTATTGCAGCGATGTCGTTCCCGCCCAGTTCGCAGCAGGTTTGAAGTAGATGGTTGCCCCATTGTTGCTGGCAGCGATGGATGCACCGTTGCTTATGACCTGAGTTCCTGCGGCATCACTATAAAAAGTACCGTTGGCGCCTGTACCCGTGATCTGGAAACTGGCGATCGAACCATCCACATCGGTACCCGCAAGATTGACGGCAATCAGCGGCGAAGGATCTTCGTTTCCCGTAACGGTAATGTCGCGGGCTTCCGGCAGCTCGTTGGTCCCCACGATGCTGACCGAAATCGTCCTTGTCGTTCCATCCAGCGTCGTGACCGTAAAGTTCTCGACTTTTGTTTCGCCAGCCTTGAGATATTGAACGGACGCATTGGAGACACTGTAAGTCCAGCTCCCACTGCTGGTGATCGAGAGTGACCCCAGCGTACCGCTGGACGCTGTCGCATTGCCGGGTTGAAACGCACTCTGACCGGCATCAGCATCGCTGATCGTCAATGCCCCGGTCGTCATCAGATTACCGCTGGAGACATTACTGTCCTCGGTGACACTGCCGGTTGCCGTGCCGCCGATGGTCGGCACGTCGTTGGTGCCGGTAATGGTGACGCTGATGGTCTGCGGCGTGCCGTCCGCGGTGCGGACGGTGAACTGCTCGACCTTCGTCTCGCCGGCGGCCAGATACTGTACCCGCGCGTTGTCGACGCTGTAGCTCCACTGACCGTTGGCGCCGATGGTCAGGCTGCCCAGCGGCGTGCCGACCGGCGTGGCGCTGCCGGCCTGGAAGCTGGACTGACCGGCATCGGCATCACTGACGGTGAGCGTGCCGGTGGTGACCAGGTTGCCGTTGTTGACGTTGCTGTCTTCGGTGACGGCGCCAGTGGCCTGACCACTGATGGTCGGCACATCGTTGGTGCCGATAATGGTGACGCTGATCGTCTGCGGTGTGCCGTCCGCGGTGCGGACCGTGAACTGCTCGACCTTCGTCTCGCCGGCGGCCAGGTACTGCACCCGGGCGTTATCAACGCTGTAGTTCCACTGACCGTTGGCGCCGATGGTCAGGCTGCCCAGCGGCGTGCCGACCGGCGTGACGCTGCCAGTCTGGAAGCTGGACTGCCCGGTATCGGCATCACTGACGGTGAGCGTGCCGGTGGTGACCAGGTTGCCGTTGTTGACGTTGCTGTCTTCGGTAACGGCGCCGGTGGCCTGACCACTGATGGTCGGTACGTCATTGGTCCCGGTGATGGTGACGCTGATGGTCTGCGGCGTGCCGTCCGCGGTGCGGACCGTGAACTGCTCGACCTTCGTCTCGCCGGCGGCCAGGTACTGCACCCGCGCGTTGTCGACGCTGTAGTTCCACTGACCGTTGGCGCCGATGGTCAGGCTGCCCAGCGGCGTGCCAACCGGCGTGGCACTGCCGGCCTGGAAGCTGGACTGACCGGCATCGGCATCACTGACGGTGAACGTGCCAGTGGTGACCAGGTTGCCGTTGTTGACGTTGCTGTCTTCGGTGACGGCGCCTGTGGCGACGCCACCAATGACCGGGGCATCCGCCGTACCGTTGATGGTGACGGTGATGGTCTGGGTGGCCGAGCCATCGACCGACTTCACGGTGTAGGTCTCGACCCGGCTCTGGCCGGCATCGAGATACTGCACCCGAGCGTTGTCGACCGTGTAGGTCCAGGCGCCGTTGGCGCCGATCGACAGCGATCCCAGCGCGGTGGTCACCCCGTTGGTGCTGCCGCCGGCACCGGTAAAGGTGACACTGCCGGTGTTGAAGGAGGACTGCCCGGTATCGGCATCACTGATGGTCAGGGCACCGGTCGCGGTCAGGTTGTTGCCGGAGACGTTGCGATCCTCGGTGACACTACCAGTTGCCGTGCCGCCGATGGTCGGCACATCGTTGGTGCCGGTAATGGTGACGCTGATGGTCTGCGGCGTGCCGTCCGCGGTGCGGACGGTGAACTGCTCGACCTTCGTCTCGCCGGCGGCCAGATACTGCACTCGGGCGTTATCAACGCTGTAGTTCCATTGGCCGTTGGCGCCGATGGTCAGGTTGCCAAGCGGCGTGCCGACCGGCGTGGCGCTGCCGGCCTGGAAGCTGGACTGACCGGCATCGGCATCGCTGACGGTGAGCGTGCCGGTGGTGACCAGGTTGCCGTTGTTGACGTTGCTGTCTTCAGTCGCGGCACCGGTGGCGACGCCACCAATGACCGGGGCATCCGCCGTACCGTTGATGGTCACGGTGATAGTCTGCGGCGTGCCGTCTGCAGTTCTTACCGTGAACTGCTCGACCTTCGTCTCGCCGGCGGCCAGGTACTGCACCCGGGCGTTATCAACGCTGTAGTTCCACTGGCCGTTGGCCCCGATGGTCAGGCTGCCCAGCGGCGTGCCGATCGGCGTGGCACTGCCGGCCTGGAAGCTGGACTGACCGGCGTCGGCATCACTGACGGTGAGCGTGCCGGTGGTGACCAGGTTGCCGTTGTTGACGTTGCTGTCTTCAGTCACGGCACCAGTGGCGACGCCACCAATGACCGGGGCGTCCGCCGTGCCGTTGATGGTCACGGTGATGGTCTGGGTGGCCGAGCCATCGGCCGATTTCACGGTGTAGGTCTCGACCCGGCTCTGGCCAGCATCGAGATACTGCACACGAGCGTTGTCGACCGTGTAGGTCCAGGCGCCGTTGGCGCCGATCGACAGCGATCCCAACGCGGTGGTCACCCCGTTGGTGCTGCCGCCGGCACCGGTAAAGGTGACACTGCCGGTGTTGAAGGAGGACTGTCCGGTATCGGCGTCACTGATGGTCAGGGCACCGGTCGCGGTCAGGTTATTGCCGGAGACGTTGCGATCCTCGGTGACACTGCCTGTGGCCTGCCCGCTGATAATAGGTACGTCGTTGGTACCAATAATGGTCACCGTCAGCGTAGTGACGGAGACATTACCGCTGCCATCACTGACGGTGTAATGAATCCGGGAGGTGGCCTCCTCCCCGGCCGCCAGGGAATTGAAGGTATTCCCCGGAGCGAACTGATAGCTACCATCGGCTCGAAGGACGAAAGTTCCGCCATTCGAACCGGCAACAGCCTGCCCGACGGCATCCGTGTTTCCATCGATGGCAATAACCTTCAAGGAAGTTGTACTGCCTCCTGTATCGGAATCGTTGGCCAGAACGCCCTGATTGGCCTCAACACTCAGTATCTGCTCTTGCTGAGTGGTACCTGTATCCGCAACGGCCGAAGGCGGTGTGACATCAACACCATAGGCACGGGTCGTTTCAGCGCTGCCTACATTGCCAGCAGGATCGGTATGGCTAACGCTGGCAGAGATCGAACCGATGTTCGTCCCGGTCAGTACTAAGCCCGGCACTGCCATCGAGAACACACCGTTCTGACCCACGGTCGCGGTGTAACTGTTGCCCCCCACGCTGACCGTAACCGTGTCTCCCGCCACCGCATCGCCACCGGCCTGGCCGGTGATGGTCACGTCCTGCGCCGCCTCTGCGGCGTTGATCACGTCATCGCCGGCGATGGTATCGAGGCTTACGGTTACAATCGGAGCATCGGTATCCACGCCATAGCTGGTCGCGGTGTTGGCGCTGCCGGTGTTGCCGGCGGCATCGGTATGCGAGACAGCAGCCACGATTGAGCTGTTCTGTGCCAACTGGCTGCCGGGCACGTTGATGCTGAAGGTGCCGTCGTCGTTCACCGCCCCGGTGTAGGTCTGTTGACCCACCGTGACAGTGACGAGATCGCCCCCCGCATATTCGCCCGTGACGGTACCGGTCACCGGTACGGTCTGGTTGGCTTCCTCGGCATTGATGACGTTGTCGCCAGCCAGGGTATCCAGCGTGATCGTCAGAGTCGGCGGTGTGGTGTCGACGCTATAAGGTAACGTGGCATTGCTGGAGAAGGGATTGCCGGCATCGTCGGTACCACTGACGGTGGCGATGACCTGCTGGCCCCCTAGAAAATCCTGCCCGGGAACATTAATGCTCCAGGTCAGATCGTTCTGAACAACGCCTTCGTAGACATGATCGCCAACCTGCAGGGTAATTCTGTCACCGGGCTCTGCGTCACCATCGACACTTTGACCACCCCATGTCGCATTGACCTTGCCGGATACGGTAATGGTACCCCTTGCCTCGGCAGCGTTGATTACATCATCACCAGCGATGGTAGCAATCCAGATGCTACTGCCAGCTACCGTATCGACCCCGTAGCTGGCCGCGGTGCTGGCACTGCCAGTATTGCCAGCGGTATCGGTATGACTGACTTCTGCACGGATCGCATCGTTGCCAGCCAGCTGGCTGCCGGGCACGTCGATCGAGAAGGTGCCGTCGGCATTGAGTGAACCGGTATAGCTCTGGTTGCCGACCGTCAGACTCACCCTGTCGCCTGCGGCATATTCGCCGCTGACCGTACCGGTCACCGGGACATCACGTCCGGCTTCCTCGGCGTTGATGACGTTGTCGCCGGCCAGCGTATCCAGCGCGATCGTCAGCGCCGGCGGTGTGGTGTCGACGCTGTAAGCGCGATCGGTGGTGGCACTGCCAGTGTTACCGGCGGCATCGGTGTGCGAGATGGACGCACTGATCGTGTTCGCGCCGGCGCTGACTAGGGTCGCACCTGGAACAGCGACACTGAAGGCACCATTCTGGTCCACGGTGGTGGTGTAGGTCTGACCACCCACGTTAACGATGACAGTATCCCCGGCCACCACATCGCCGCCGGCCCGGCCGGTGACGGTCACATCCCGCGCCGCTTCCGCAGCGTTGATCACGTCATCGCCGGCGATGGTGTCGAGGCTTACGGTTACGACCGGGGCATCGGTATCGACGCCATAGCTCGTGGCCGTATTGGCACTGCCGGTATTTCCGGCGGCGTCGGTGTGACTGACTGCTGCCCGGATCGCATCATTGCCAGCCAGCTGGCTGCCGGGCACGTTGATCGAGAAGGTGCCGTCACCGTTCACCGCGCCGGTGTAGCGCTGCTGACCCACCGTGACAGTGACGAGATCGCCCGCGGCGTATTCACCGCTGACCGTACCGGTGATCGGGACATCACGACCGGCTTCCTCGGCGTTGATGACGTTGTCGCCCGCGATCGTATCGAGGCTGATGGTAACGACCGGTACATCGGTATCGACGCCGTAGCTGGTCGCGGTGTTGGCGCTGCCGGTGTTACCGGCGGCGTCGATATGCGACACCGTGACGGCCATCGAGCTGTTCTGCGCCAGCTGGCTGCCGGGGACGTTGATCGAGAAAGTGCCATCACCATTCACCGCCCCGGTGTAGGTCTGCTGACCAACCGTGACGGTGACGAGATCACCCGCGGCGTATTCGCCCGTCACCGTACCGGTGATCGGGACATCACGACCTGCCTCCTCAGCGTTGATGACGTTGTCGCCGGCCAGGGTGTCCAGCGTGATCGTCAGCGCAGGCGGTGTGGTGTCGACCGCATAGTCACGGCTGGTCGAAGTACTGCCGGTATTGCCGGCACTGTCAGTGTGACTGACCGAGGCCGACACGCTGTTGGTGCCGGCAGTGGCCAGCACCGTTCCGGACACGGCCACGCTGAAAGTGCCATTGGGAGCAACGGTCGTGGTATAGCTGTTACCCCCCACGCTGACGGTGACCGTGTCACCCGTCACCGCATCGCCCCCGGCCCGGCCGGTGATGGCGACCTCCTGCCCGGCTTCCGCGGCGTTGATCACGTCATCGCCGGCGAGGGTGTCAAGGCTGATGGTGACTACCGGCACATCGGTATTCACACCGTAGCTGGAGGCGGTGTTGGCGCTACCGGTATTGCCTGCCGCATCAGTGTGCGAGACGGAGGCCGTGATCGAGTCGTTCTGTGCCAGCTGGCTGCCGGGCACGTTGATAGAGAAGGTGCCGTCGGCATTGAGTGAACCGGTATAGCTCTGGTTGCCGACCGTCAGACTCACCCTGTCGCCTGCGGCATATTCGCCCGTGACCGTACCGGTGACCGGAATGCTCTGACCCGACTCCTCGGCATTGACGACGTTGTCGCCGGCCAGGGTATCCAGCGCGATCGTCAGCGCCGGTGGCGTGGTGTCGACGCTATAACCGCGATCGGTAGTCGCCGTCCCGGTATTGCCGGCACTGTCAGTGTGGCTGACCGAGGCCGATACGCTGTTGGCACCAGCCGTCGCCAGCACCGTGCCGGGCACGGCCACGCTGAAGGTGCCATTGGCCGCAACAGTGGTGGTATAGCTTTGGCCGCCGACCGAGATCGTCACGGCATCGCCGGTCACCGCGTCGCCACCGGCCCGACCAATAACGGTCACGTCCCGCGCTGCTTCCGCGGCGTTGATTACGTCATCGCCGGCGATGGTGTCGAGGCTGATGGTGACCACCGGCGCGTTGGTATCGACGCCGTAACTGGTCGCCGTGTTGGCGCTACCGGTATTGCCTGCCGCATCAGTGTGCGACACAGCCGCCGTGATCGAGTCGTTCTGTGCCAGCTGGCTACCGGGCACATTGATCGAGAAGGTGCCATCGGCGTTGACCGCACCGCTGTAGCTCTGCTGGCCGACCGTCAGCGTAACGGTGTCACCTGCGGCATACTCGCCCGTAACCGACCCGGTGACCGGAATGCTCTGACCCGACTCATCGGCGTTGACGACGTTATCACCGGCGATGGTGTCGATCGTGATCGACAGCGCCGGCGGCGTGGTGTCGACCGCATAGTCACGGCTGGTCGAAGCACTGCCGGTATTGCCGGCACTGTCAGTGTGACTGACCGAGGCCGACACGCCGTTGGCACCGGCCGTCGCCAGCACTGTGCCGGGCACGGCCACGCTGAAGGTGCCATTGGCCGCAACGGTGGTGGTATAGCTTTGGCCGCCGACCGAGATCGTCACGACATCCCCGGCCACCGCGTCGCCCCCGGTCCGGCCGGTAATGGTCACATCCTGCGCCGCTTCCGCAGCATTGATGACATCATCACCCGCAATCGTATCGAGGCTGATGGTTACCACCGGCGCGTTGGTATCGATGCCATAGCTGGTCGCGGTGTTGGCGCTGCCGGTGTTACCGGCGGCGTCGATATGTGAGACGGAGGCCGTAATGGAATTGCTGGCAGCAAGCTGCGAACCAGGCACTGCAATGCTGAAAGTGCCGTCGGCATTGAGCGAACCGGTATAGCTCTGGTTGCCGACGGTCAGGGTGACTAGATCCCCCGCGGCGTATTCACCGCTGACCGACCCGGTGACCGGGATGTTCTGGCCCGACTCGTCGGCGTTGACGACGTTATCGCCAGCAATCGTGTCGAGCTGGATGGCCAGTACCGGTGGCGTGGTGTCAACGCTGTAACCGCGATCGGTGGTCGCCGTCCCGGTATTGCCAGCAGCATCAGTATGCGAAACCGAAGCACTGATAGTATTGGTGCCAGCTTGGGCCAGTACCGCACCCGGGACCGCGACACTGAAGGCGCCGTTCTGGCCCACGGTAGTGGTGTAGTTCTGACCGCCCACGTTGACGGTGACGGTATCCCCGGCCACCGCGTCGCCGCCGGCCTGACCGGTGATGGCGACCTCCTGCCCGGCTTCCACCGCATTGATCACATCATCGCCGGCGATGGTGTCGAGACTGATGCTAACTATAGGAACGTCGGTATCGACGCCGTAGCTCGTGGCCGTATTGGCGCTGCCGGTGTTGCCGGCGGTGTCGGTGTGCGAGACGACAGCCACAATCGAGCCGTTCTGCGCCAGCTGCGATCCGGGGACGTCGATCGAAAAGGTACCGTCACTGTTCACCGCCCCGGTGTAACCCTGCTGACCCACCGTGACGGTGACGAGATCACCCGCGGAGTATTCACCGCTGACCGTACCGGTGATCGGGACATCCCGTCCGGCTTCCTCGGCGTTGATGATGTTGTCGCCGGCAAGCGTATCCAGAGTGATCGTCAGGGCCGGCGGCGTGATGTCGACGCTGTAAGGCAACGTAGCATTGCTGGAGAAGGGATTACCGGCATCGTCGGTACCACTGACGGTGGCGATGACCTGCTGGCCCCCTAGAAAATCCTGCCCGGGAACATTAATGCTCCAGGTCAGATCGTTCCGAACAACGCCTTCGTAGATATGATCGCCAACCTGCAGGGTAATTCTGTCACCGGGCTCTGCATCACCATCGACATTTTGACCACCCCATGTCGCATTGACCTTGCCGGATACGGTAATGGTGCCGCTTGCCTCAGCAGCGTTGATTACATCATCACCAGCGATGGTGGCAATCCAGATACTACTGCCAGCTACCGTATCGACCCCGTAGCTGGCCGCGGTGCTGGCACTGCCAGTATTGCCAGCGGTATCGGTATGACTGACTTCTGCACGGATCGCATCGTTGCCAGCCAGCTGGCTGCCGGGCACGTCGATCGAGAAGGTGCCGTCGGCATTGAGTGAACCGGTATAGCTCTGGTTGCCGACCGTCAGACTCACCCTGTCGCCTGCGGCATATTCGCCGCTGACCGTACCGGTCACCGGGACATCACGTCCGGCTTCCTCGGCGTTGATGACGTTGTCGCCGGCCAGGGTGTCCAGCGTGATCGTCAGCGCCGGCGGCGTGGTGTCGACGCTGTAAGCGCGATCGGTGGTCGCCGTACCCACGTTGCCGGCCGCATCGGTGTGGCTGACCGAGGCCGACACATTGCTGGTCCCTGACTGAGCCAGAACTGCTCCGGGCACAGCCACACTGAAGGTGCCATTGGCCGCAACGGTGGTGGTATAGCTTTGGCCGCCGACCGAGATCTTCACGGCATCGCCTGTCACCGCGTCGCCGCCGACCTGACCGGTGATGGCGACATCCTGCCCGGCTTCCGACGCGTTGATCACATCGTCGCCGGCGATGGTGTCGAGACTGATATTGACCACCGGTGCGTCGGTGTCCACGTCATAGCTCGTGGCCGTATTGGCGCTGCCGGTATTACCGGCGACATCGGTGTGACTGACTTCTGCACGGATCGCGTCATTCTGCGCCAGCTGGCTGCCCGGCACATTGATCGAGAAGGTGCCGTTGGCGTTGACCGCACCGGTGTAGGTCTGCTGGCCAACCGTCAGGGTAACGGTATCGCCCGCAGCGTATTCCCCCGTGACCGACCCGGTCACCGGAAGGCTCTGGCCCGATTCCTCGGCGTTGACGACGTTATCGCCAGCAATGGTGTCGAGCTGGATGGCCAGTGCCGGTGGCATGGTGTCGACCGTATAGTCACGGCTGGTTTCGGCACTACCGGTATTGCCGGCATTGTCGGTATGACTGACCGACGCCGATACACTGTTGGCGCCAGCCTGAGCCAAGGCACTACCGGGAACCGCAACCGAGAAGCTGCCGTTCTGACCCACGGTGGTGGCGTAGTTCTGACCGCCCACGTTAACGGTGACGGTATCCCCTGCCACCGCATCGCCACCGGCCTGGCCGGTAATGGTGACGTCCTGCCCGGCTTCCGCCGCATTGATCACATCATCACCCGCGATCGTATCGAGGCTGATGGTAACCACCGGTACATCGGTATCGACGCCATAGCTGGAGGCAGTATTGGCACTGCCCACGTTGCCGGCCGCATCAGTGTGCGACACAGAGGCCGTAATGGCGTTATTGGCGGCAAGCTGAGAACCCGGCACTGCAATGCTGAAGGTGCCATCACCATTCACTGCACCGGTGTAGGTCTGCTGACCGACTGTCAACGTAACGGTGTCGCCCGCGGCATACTCGCCGTTTACGGTGCCGGTGACCGGAATGCTCTGACCCGACTCCTCGGCATTGACGACGTTATCGCCGGCAATGGTGTCGAGCGTGATCGACAGCGCCGGTGGCGTGGTATCGACGCTGTAAGCGCGATCGATGGTCGCCGTACCCACGTTACCGGCCGCATCGGTGTGACTGACCGTGGCCGAGACGCTGTTGACGCCGGCAGTGGCCAGTACCGTTCCGGGTACGGCCACCGAGAACACGCCGTTCTGACCCACGGTCGCGGTGTAGCTGTTGCCTCCCACGCTGACGGTGACCGTGTCACCCGTCACCGCGTCGCCCCCGGCCCGACCGGTGACAGTCACGTCCTGCGCTGCTTCCGACGCGTTGATGACATCATCGCCGGCAATAGTGTCGAGGCTGATGGTAACGACAGGTATATCAGTATCGACGCCGTAACTGGTCGCCGTGTTGGCGCTACCGGTATTGCCTGCCGCATCAGTGTGCGAGACAGAAGCCGTAATGGCGTTATTGGCAGCAAGCTGCGAACCCGGCACTGCGATGCTGAAAGTGCCGTCAGCATTCACCGCACCGTTATAGGTCTGCTGGCCAACCGTCAGTGTGACGGTGTCACCCGCAGCATACTCACCTGTAATCGACCCGGTGACCGGAATGCTTTGGCCGGACTCCTCGGCGTTGACGACGTTGTCGCCGGCCAGAGTATCCAGCGCGATCGTCAGCGCTGGTGGCGTGGTGTCGACCGTATAATCGCGACTGGTTTCGGCACTGCCGGTGTTGCCCGCTGTGTCGGTGTGCGAGATGGACGCACTGACCGTGTTCGAGCCGGCGCTGGCTAGCACTGATCCCGGGACGGCGACACTGAAGGCGCCGTTCTGGCCTACGGTGGTGGTGTAGATCTGACCACCCACGTTAACGGTAACAGTGTCCCCGGCCACCGCATCGCCTCCAGCCTGACCGGTGACGGTCACGTCCCGCGCCGCTTCCGCGGCGTTGATCACGTCATCGCCCGCGAGGGTGTCGAGACTCACGGTCACGACCGGTGCGTCGGTGTCCACGTCGTAGCTCGTGGCCGTATTGGCGCTGCCGGTGTTGCCGGCGGCGTCGGTGTGCGACACCGTGACGGCCATCGAGCTGTTCTGCGCCAGCTGGCTGCCGGGCACGTTGATCGAGAAAGTGCCATCACCATTCACCGCCCCGGTGTAACTCTGCTGACCCACCGTGACGGTGACGATATCACCCATGGCAAACTCGCCCGTGACCGTACCGGTCACCGGTACGGTCTGGTTGGCTTCCTCGGCATTGATGACGTTGTCGCCGGCCAGGGTGTCCAGCGCGATCGTCAGGGCCGGCGGCGTGGTGTCGACGCTGTAACCGCGATCGGTGGTGGCCGTACCCACATTGCCGGCCGCATCGGTGTGGCTGACCGTGGCCGACACATTGCTGGTCCCTGACTGAGCAAGAACTGCTCCGGGCACGGCCACGCTGAAGGTGCCATTGGCCGCAACGATGGTGGTATAGCTTTGGCCGCCGACCGAGATCGTCACGACATCGCCGGTCACCGCATCACCTCCGGCCCGGCCGGTAACGGTCACGTCCTGCGCCGCTTCCGCAGCGTTGATCACATCATCGCCGGCGATGGTATTCAGTGAAATCGTGACCACCGGCACATTGGTATCAACGCCGTAGCTGATCGCGGTGTTGGCGCTGCCGGTGTTACCGGCAGCGTCGGTGTGACTGGCTTCTGCACGGATCGCGCCGTTCTGTGCCAGCTGGCTGCCGGGCACATTGATGCTAAAGGTGCCGTTGGCGTTGACCGCACCGGTGTAGGTTTGCTGACCAACTGTCAACGTAACGGTGTCGCCCGCGGCATACTCGCCCGTGACCGTACCGGTGACCGGAATGCTCTGACCCGACTCCTCGGCATTGACGACGTTGTCGCCGGCAATGGTGTCGAGCTGGATGGCCAGTGCCGGCGGTGTGGTGTCGAAGCTGTAACTGCGATCGGTGGTGGCCGTACCCACGTTGCCGGCCGTATCGGTGTGCGAGACCGCGGCACTCACCGAACCGCTACCTGCACCGGCCAGTACGCTGCCCGGCACTGCCACCGAGAACGCGCCGTTCTGGCCCACGGTCGTGGTGTAGGTCTGACTACCGACCGAGATTGTCACAACATCCCCGGCGACTGCGTCGCCGCCGGCACGACCGGTGACGGTCACATCCCGAGCCGCTTCCGCGGCGTTGATCACGTCATCGCCGGCGATGGTGTCGAGGCTTACGGTTACGACCGGCGCATCGGTATCGACGCCATAACTGGTCGCGGTGTTGGCACTGCCTACGTTGCCGGCTGTATCGGTATGCGACACAGTCGCCGTGATCGAATCGTTCTGTGCCAGCTGCGATCCGGGCACATTGATGCTAAAGGAGCCATCACCGTTGACCGCGCCGGTGTAGTTCTGCTGACCCACCGTGACGGTGACGAGATCGCCCGCAGCGTATTCGCCGCTGACCGTACCGGTCACCGGGACATCACGCCCGGCTTCCTCGGCGTTGATGACGTTGTCGCCGGCCAGGGTGTCCAGCGTGATCATCAGCGCCGGCGGCGTGGTGTCGACG
This sequence comes from Kushneria avicenniae, assembly GCF_900112585.1. GTDB lineage: Bacteria > Pseudomonadota > Gammaproteobacteria > Pseudomonadales > Halomonadaceae > Kushneria > Kushneria avicenniae. The sequence continues at coordinate 454,674 of NZ_FOLY01000004.1, forward strand.
CTGTAACCGCGATCGGTCGTCGCCGTGCCGGTGTTGCCGGCGGCATCGGTATGACTAACCGACGCCGATACACTGCTGGCGCCAGCCTGAGCCAAGGCACTACCGGGGATGGGAATCGAGAAGCTGCCGTTCTGAGCCACGGTGGTGGTGTAGTTCTGACCACCCACATTAACGGTGACGGTATCCCCGGCCACGGCATCGCCGCCGGCCTGACCGGTGATGGCAACGTCCTGCCCGGCTTCCGCCGCGTTGATCACATCGTCGCCGGCGATGGTATTCAGCGAAATCGTGACCACCGGCACATCGGTATCGACGCCGTAGCTGGAGGCGGTGTTGGCACTGCCCACGTTGCCGGCCGCATCGGTATGGCTGATTTCTGCACGGATCGCGTCATTCTGCGCCAGCTGACTGCCCGGCACATTGATGCTGAAGGTGCCGTCGCCGTTCACCGCGCCGGTGTAGTTCTGCTGCCCCACCGTGACGGTGACGAGATCACCCGCGGCGTATTCGCCCGTAACCGTACCGGTGACCGGGATGCTTTGGCCGGACTCCGCCGCGTTGATCACGTCATCGCCGGCAATGGTGTAGAGGCTGATGGTAACGACCGGTATATCGGTATCGACGCTGTAGCTGGAGGCGGTGTTGGCGCTACCAGTATTGCCAGCGGCATCGGTATGACTGACTTCTGCACGGATCGCGTCATTCTGTGCCAGCTGGCTACCCGGCACGTTGATGCTGAAGGTGCCGTCGTCGTTCACCGCCCCGGTGTAGTTCTGCTGACCCACTGTGACGGTGACGAGATCGCCCGCGGCATATTCACCGCTGACCGTACCGGTCACGGGGATATTTCGACCGGCCTCGTCGGCATTGATGACGTTGTCACCGGCCAGGGTGTCCAGCGCGATCGTCAGCGCCGGCGGCGTGGTGTCGACGCTGTAACCGCGATCGGTGGTGGCCGTACCCACGTTGCCGGCCGCATCGGTGTGGCTGACCGACGCCGACACATTGCTGGTCCCTGACTGAGCAAGAACTGCTCCGGGAACAGCCACCGAAAACACGCCGTTCTGACCCACGGTCGCGGTGTAGCTGTTGCCTCCCACGCTGACGGTGACCGTGTCACCCGTCACCGCGTCGCCCCCGGCCCGGCCGGTGACGGTCACATCCTGCGCAGCTTCCGCGGCGTTGATGATGTCATCGCCCGCGATGGTGTCGAGGCTCACGGTCACGACCGGGGCATCGGTATCGACGCCATAGCTGGTCGCGGTGTTGGCGCTGCCGGTATTACCGGCGGCGTCGGTATGCGACACCGTGACGGTCATCGAGTTGTTCTGTGCCAGCTGCGATCCGGGCACGCTGATGCTAAAGGTGCCGTCGCCGCTCACTGCGCCGGTGTAGCTCTGCTGACCCACCGTGACGGTGACGAGATCGCCCGCGGCATATTCGCCCATGACCGTACCGGTTACCGGGACATCACGTCCGGCTTCCTCGGCGTTGATGACATTGTCGCCGGCCAGCGTATCCAGCGCGATCATCAGCGCCGGCGGTGTGGTGTCGACGCTGTAACCGCGATCGGTGGTCGCCGTACCCACATTGCCAGCCGCATCGGTGTGGCTGATTGAGGCCGACACGCTGTTAGTGCCGGCCGTTGCCAGTATCGAACCGGGCACGGCCACACTGAAGGTGCCATTGGTCGCGACGGTCGTTGTATAGGTCTGACTACCGACCGAGATCGTCACGGTATCCCCGGCCACCGCGTCGCCGCCGGCCCGGCCGGTGATGGCGACCTCCTGCCCGGCTTCCGCCGCGTTGATGACATCATCACCGGCAATAGTGTCGAGGCTGATGGTAACAACCGGTACATCAGTATCGACGCCGTAACTGGTCGCCGTGTTGGCGCTACCGGTATTGCCTGCCGCATCAGTGTGCGAGACGGAGGCCGTAATAGCGTTATTGGTAGCAAGCTGTGAACCCGGCACTGCAATGCTGAAAGTGCCGTCGGCATTCACTGCACCGGTGTAGGTCTGCTGGCCAACCGTCAGGATGATGGTATCGCCCGCAGCGTATTCGCCCGTAACCGACCCGGTCACCGGAATGTTCTGACCTGACTCCTCGGCGTTGACGACGTTATCACCGGCAATCGTGTCGAGCTGGATGGCCAGTGCCGGTGGCGTGGTGTCGACCGTATAGTCACGGCTGGTTTCAGCGCTGCCGGTGTTACCGGCGGCATCGGTGTGACTTACCGAGGCCGAGACGCTGTTGACGCCGGCAGTGGCCAGTACCGTTCCGGGCACGGCCACGCTGAAGGTGCCATTGGCCGCAACAGTGGTGGTATAGCTTTGGCCGCCGACCGAGATCGTCACGGCATCGCCGCTCGCCGCATCGCCGCCGGCCTGACCGGTGATGGCGACATCCTGCCCGGCTTCCGCCGCATTGATCACATCATCGCCGGCGATGGTGTCGAGGCTGATGGTGACCACCGGCACATCGGTATCGACGCCGTAGCTGGAGGCGGTGTTGGCGCTACCAGTGTTGCCAGCGGCATCGGTGTGACTGACTTCTGCACGGATCGCGTCGTTGCCAGCCAGTTGACTACCCGGCACATTGATCGAGAAGGTGCCGTCGGCATTCACCACACCGGTATAGCTCTGCTGGCCGACTGTCAGGGTGACGCTGTCACCCGCGGCGTACTCGCCCGTAACCGTGCCGGTCACCGGTACGGCCTGGTTGGCTTCCTCGGCGTTGATGACGTTGTCGCCGGCAATGGTATCCAGCGTGATCAAGAGTTCGGGAGGCACGATGTCGACCGTGTAGCCACGGGAGGTGGTGGCCGAACCGTTATTACCTGCAGCGTCGCGATGCGAAACGATGGCTGTGACTGCTTCCGCCTGCGCCAGCACTGAGCCGGGAACGGAGATCGAGAAAGCACCCTCCATGCCTACGACAGTAGTGTAATTCTGCGACCCGATCGAAATCGTCACAGGATCCCCGGCGACCGCATCACCACCAGCCGTTCCTGTCAGGGTAATGCTCTGACCGGACTCGCTGGCGTTGAGCACATCATCGCCGGCGATGGCCTCCAGCGAAATCGAAACGATCGGCGCTTCCAGGCTTGTTGTATAGGCATGGGAAGTGGTGGCCGTGCTGACGCCACTGTCATGGGCATGACTGATGGTTGCAATGACAGTATGACTGCTGGCCAGAACGCTTCCTGGCACGGCAATACTGAAAGAAAGAGATTCGTCTACAAGCGTCATGTAGGCATGATCGCCGATGGTGATGGTCACCATATCGCCTGCAATAGCATCACCACCGGCCGCGCCGCTGATGATCAGACTACTGCGCGCCTCGTCGGCATTGACGATGTCATCTTCTGCGACAGGGTCAAGAGAAATGGTGACCGCCGGCGTAGTCGTGCCGTCGCCGGTGTTCGGGTCGGTCGGCGTGGTCGTGCCGCCGCCGGTATTGGGGTCGGTCGGCGTAGTCGTGCCGTCGCCGGTGTTCGGGTCGGTCGGCGTGGTCGTGCCGCCGCCGGTGTTCGGATCGGTCGGCGTTGTAGTGCCACCACCGGCATTCGGATCGGACGGCGTGGTCGTGCCGTCGCCGGTGTTCGGATCAGTCGGCGTGGTCGTGCCGCCGCCGGTATCCGGGTCGGTCGGCGTGGTCGTGCCGCCGCCGGTATTGGGGTCGGTCGGCGTGGTGGTGCCACCACCGGTGTTCGGATCAGTCGGCGTGGTCGTACCGCCGCCGGTGTTCGGGTCGGTCGGTGTGGTCGTGCCATCATCCGCGTCGGTGTTGCCTGCAAAGCCCGCGGGTGAAGAGGTGGGCGTTGTATCGGTATCCGTGAAACCGGCGCTATAGCGATATTCGGTCTGCTGCTCCCGGCCGCTGCGGTTGATATCAAAGGGCTGTGAGAAGCCGCCACCCCCGGAAAGGCTGCCACCGTCACCGCCCGAGGAAGCACCAGCAGCCGGCGCCTGCTGAACTTCTGTCGGGTCCTGTCCGGCAGCGATGGCGGCCTGCAGTGCGGCAATTTCAGGGTCGACTTGCGCTGACGGCGAGGCATTCACCAGTTCAGGCACGTCGCCCGTGGCCATCAGGGTTGCTGGCTGGCCGGCACTCAGGCTGAGGACCGTACCGTCGGCCAGGATGATACGACCACCATCGGCTGCCATCAGTACCGCATTTTCAGGCAGTGCCATCCCCTGGGTCACCAGCTTGCGAGGGTCAAGCATAAGCACCACGCCATCAACACGCGCAACCGTATAAGCCGCCATAACTCAGTCCCCTATCCTGCTTCAGAGCCGAAAAACGTCAGTATCGGCGAATATATGGCACCCGCCGCTCTGTTCTAATTATCGATTACCAGTGTTTTTACGCTTCAAATCCGCTTTTTGACTAAACCACAAATATGAAAAGTAGCAGCGAATACTGATATTTATAAAATATTTCTAAACTATCGATAGCACTTTAGATTAAGCAGCCTGGTTCCATTCAACATAAAAAAAGCAGCCCCTGAAGGGCTGCTTTTGAAGCACAACAAATGGATCTCGTCAGTTTGCGGGCGCCATGCCATCAATGAAGCGGTTGGAGCGCTCAATCGAGGCCTGCATCTCACGCCTCAGGGTGGCGATCTGCGTTTCAAGCTGGCTCACTTCCCCCTTTAGCGCACCGATGGCGCGCGCATTGAGGTTGTGCTTGAGAAACAGCACGTTGTCATGCATGGCCGTCAGCACCGGCGGCATGGTGTCCTCGGCGCGGTGCATGGCATCAAGCATTTCGCCATAGCGCTGACGTGTTTGTTCAAGCTCACGCTCGCTTTGACGTCGATATGCCTGGTTCTGGTATTGATCCAGCTCGCCTTCCCACTCGTTGAAAAGCGCCTGTGCCACGCTTTCGATGGCATCGATACGCTGGCTGACACGTTCGGCAGCCGCCTGGCTGCGCTCGTAGTCGGACTCGAGATCACTGTAGGCATGCAACAGCCTGCTTTCGGGTACCGTCACCACGCTCTGGTAGCGCTCAAGCGCCGAGGAGAACTGCTCATCCGCCTTCTGCTGCGCATCACGGGCAGCAATGACACGATCCGAGAGAATATCGCGCTTGTGAACGCCGGCCTGTTCCATGACGTCGTAGTAGGCACTCTGACGGCCCGAAAGTGTCAGGGCTGCCAGAAGCACGGCCACCGGTGCCCCTGCCTTCCAGCGTGTGTGTCGCGATAACGCCATGATGGCCCTCAGAGTTGAACCACGTCGAAATCGACCTTCGGATTGACGTCGGCATTATAATCGACGTCGTCACGATCAAAGCCGAACAGCTTGAGAAACTCATGCTTGTAGCCGGCATAGTCGGTCAGCTCGAAGACGTTGTCACTGGTGACCTGTGGCCAGAGCGCCTTGCACTCGTCCTGCACATCATCACGCAGCTCGCGGTCGTCCAGGCGCAGTCGGCCGGCGTCATCCAGCGCCGGCGGCTGACTGGCAGCCAGATGCTCGTGGAACAGGCGGTTAAGCTGGTCGATCGTGCCTTCATGCAGGCTTTTCTCCTTCATGATCCGATAGACCATGGAGATGTAGAGCGGCATGACCGGAATGGCCGCACTGGCCTGAGTAACCACCGACTTGAGCACAGCAACATTGGCATGGCCGCCCTTCTGACCCAGACGGGTATCAAGGGCCTGCGCCGCACGATCGAGATCCTCCTTGGCCTTGCCCAGCGAGCCATGCCAGTAGATCGGCCAGGTAATTTCGGTACCGATGTAGCTGAAGGCCACCGTGCTGGCACCTTCGGCCAGTACACCAGCCTGATCGAGCGCGTCGATCCAGAGCTCCCAGTCCTCGCCACCCATGACGCGAATGGTGTTATCGATCTCTTCCTGTGACGCCGGCTCGACCGAGGCCTCGATGATCTGATCCTTGTTGGTGTCCAGCGCCGTGGCCCGGTAGGTCTCGCCGATCGGCTTGAGCGCCGATTTGACCACTTCACCGCTGTCGGGCAGCTTGCGCACCGGCGAGGCCAGCGAATAGACCACCAGATCGATCTGGCCGCCCATCTCGTTTTTGATCATGTCAATGGCCTGGTCGCGCGTTTCATGCGCAAAGGCGTCACCGTTGATTGAGCGGCTGTAGAGCCCCTCGGCGCTTGCCAGCCGATCAAAGGCTGCCGCGTTGTACCAGCCTGCCGACCCCGGGCGGGTCTCGGTGCCCGGCTTTTCAAAGAACACGCCCAGCGTGTCGGCACCACATCCAAAGGCAGCGGTAATACGCGCCGACAGGCCATAACCGGTAGAAGCCCCGATGACCAGCACCTTTTTGGGGCCACCTTCAATGCTGCCGCGCGCGCGCGTGATCTCGATCTGCTCGCGCACGTTCTGCTCGCAGCCGACCGGATGGGTTGTCGTACAGATGAAACCGCGAACCTTGGGATGGATAACCACACTCACCTCTCTTGCCGGAAATAGAAACGAAGGACATCTCAGCAGATGGTCTGCCCTTCGAAAATTGCTGTGTCCATGATGGCGCAAGGCTTTATCACAAGCCTTGCGCCGTTCAAAATTGAGTCATGTCAGCCTAGCGCGTATTTTACCGAGTACGGACGCAGGTGTCCGCATTCGTCGGGGTCGATGTGCTTCAACCGCTTCCATACTGCAGGGTAAAAACTGTGTCGTCTTCTCATGACAGCATGAATGATCCACAACGTCTGCTCGATCATCGTCGCGATCTCTGGATGGCACTGGCACCGCTGTGGCTGGATCGCGAGCCCGGCGAGCGCGACTACGCCCATATGGCGGATGTCATCGAGCAGCATGATTTCACCATGGACGAGCTCGAGCGCATCTATCGCGTCGAGATGTCGCCGGTGCTGGTGCGCCATCAGGTTTCGATTACCGGAGAATGGCGTTCCTTTGACGAAGATCGGCTGCTTCGCCAGCTGACCTTTCATGTCTGGAAACTGACCCGCTGGCGACGCGGCTTCTGGCTGCTCTTCTCCGGCCTGACCACCATGATGACGCGCCATCGCTACAACATGCTCATGGATGTCGTTCACACTCGGCGGCGCACCACATCTGATGAGTAACCGCCGGACATGAAAAGGGGCATCCAGTGGATGCCCCTTTTATTGACTGGCGTTGCGCAGGATCAGCGATCCACGTCGCTTCCGCCATCACCTTCATCGTTATCCTCGTCGGGGAGCTTCTCATGCTTTTTGAGACGCTCACGAGCGTCCTTGTCCGAGGAAACGGTCGTGGCGCCAGCGCCATTGCCGGACGGCGTCTGCCCAGCGGCACCGGCTTTTCCTTCTTCCACCACGTACTCGTCGAGAACATGCACGTTGGCCGGCGGTGCACCACCGTTCTTGTCCTGACCGAAGTAGAGCGTGGTATGCGGATACGGAATCTCGATACCGGCCGCATCGAAGTGCTTCTTGACCAGACGGTTGAACGCACGTCCAACGCCCCACTGCGTGCCGGGTTTGGTCTTGATCATGATGCGGATGTTGACCGAGCTGTCGCCCAGCGACACCACCCCGGGCACGGCCATGTCATCAATGATGTTGACCGCCTGATCCGGATTGCCACGCAGCTCATCAAAGGCCTGATGCAGATGGTGGATGGCATCATCCACATTCTCGCGATAGGCAATGCCGTACTCGCCCACATGGTAGGCAAAGTCGCGCATGTAGTTGGAGACCGTATCCACCGAAGAGAACGGGATGACGTGATAGGTCCCATCCAGTGCCCGCAGCCCCACCGAACGAATGGTGATCTTCTCGGCCGTACCGGTCAGCCCGGCGACGCCCACGACGTCCCCCGTGTTCATGGCGTTTTCCAGCTGAATGAACACGCCGGTAATGATGTCCTGTACCAGTTTCTGGGCGCCGAAACCGATCGCCAGACCCACGACACCGGCACCAGCGATCAGCGGACCAATGTTGATGCCGATCTGCGACAGCACAATCAGCAGCGTCATCGTGACAATCAGGATCAGGATCGCATTGCGAAACAGCGACAGCAGCGTCTGCTCACGAGCACTCGGCGCAGACGCAGCGCTCAGGCGGTGCTCGATGAAGCTGGCCACCACGGTCCAGATCAGCGTGGCAATGAACAGGATGATGGCAACATGGACGATCATGCCAATTGTTTCGGCACCGCTGTCCGAAGTCAGCCAGCCGGGCAGATCGAAGGCGTGCCAGGCATCCAGCACCGTCAGTACCACAAAGATGCCCAGCAGAATGCGCAGGCCTCTCAGCGCCTTGGGCACATAGGAGTTGATCCGCGCCTCCAGCTGCGGCAGACGCTCACGCAGCCCTTCGGAAAGATGAATGCGGCGTGCCAGCGCAATGGTCAACAGTGAAGAGAGCAGAATGCCGATACCGATGGCCAGCAGGGTCTGAACCGTGGCGTGCGCCATGAATGGCAGCGCCTGTGCCGGCTGCAGCTGGCTGACCACCAGCAGTACGGTGAAATAGGCCAGTGCAAAGAGATGCCAGGTCCTCCCCAGAATGCGCATGAGCGTGCCAAAGAAGGCAAAGTTGCTTTCATCAGCCCGGCCATTGAGGTTGTCGCGTAGCGTTTTGCGATTTTTCAGCACCACACGTACGGCATAGATGTAGACGCCAATCATGATCAGCAGACTGACGATCTGGCCGACGGCCGGCGACAGCATGGCATTGATCATGGGCACGGCCACCATCAGCCCGTAGCCGGTGATCCCCACTACACGTGCCAACCAGCGATTCCAGTACGAGGCGGTGTCACTCGACATCGCAAACAGGCGCAGCGCGTCATAGCGCGTGGAAAACACCATCCTGATCAATGCCTTGACGATCTCGACGATTACAAAGGCATTGATGAACAGTGATTCGGCCCGACCGATCTCACCGGCCTGGCCGGCAAAGAACAGGCTGATAACATAGCCAACGGCACCGGCCAGCACGATCACGACAACGTCGATCAGCAATGCCCCCAGAACGGCGCCCCAGCGCCTGAGCAGCGCCCCGGCCGCCTGTTTCTGCTCCTTCTCATCCATTACCTGCTGGACATCCTCGTCTTCACCCACCTCTACCGGAGGTGCCGAGGCAGGTGCCGGCTGGCTGGAGACCCAGCCATTGATGCGCTGATAGATGCGCGCCACCAGCATGCGAAAAACAAAAAAGGCAGCGACCGTGGAAGCCACGGCAATACCAAAGGCGAGCAGGATACTGCCCCACAGGGACCAGGGCAGCCCGGCACCTTCACCGTCACCGGCAGTGCGGAAGGCCGCGATGGCATTGGTCACATCTTCGGCGACGCCCTGAGCAAAGCTCTGGGTCATTTCTGCGACACGCCCACCCAGAGACTGCTCCTGAACCGGAACGCCGGCTGGCGTGTCGGTATTTTGTGCAGCGTCGGAAGATGACGTCTCACCCTGCGAGATGCTGCGCAGCTGCGAGATCATTTCATTACGCGTCTGCTCGTTTTCCAGCAGATCCGCCAGCGCCGCATAAGAAGGTTGCTCGGAAGATTGGGAAGATGCCCCTTCCGCCTGGGGCCCTGCCATTGCGGCCACCGACATTGTGCTCAACAAGAGCACCATCAGAGGTAGCCGAAGCCAGTGAAAAAGCCTCGTTAAAGCCACGTGTGTTCTCCATGGTCAGATCAGATAGGTACCGTCGGGCCCGAAAACCCCTTCGCGGCGCACAAGCCTTCATAACCTGGTACAAAAGACTTGTGCTTTCAAAACGCTGTCAAGTCTATCGTCCTGACCTGTCTGTCACCAGAGAAGCCTGTCATCTGATCCGCCAATTGACCCGTTGATGCGCCACTGTCCGACAGCGGGCATCATGGTCGGGTTCGTCGCCACCATGACTGCCCCATCATGAAACTGCGCCATATCGAAGTCTTCCACGCTCTGGTCAGCGGCGGCAGCGTCAGCGCCGCTGCCCGTCGGCTCAATGTCTCCCAGCCCAGCGTGACGCGAACGCTGGCCCACGCCGAGTCCACGCTCGGCGTTCGCCTGTTCGAGCGTCATCCGCGCGGGCTGACGCCAACCCCGGAGGCGCTGCGGCTGTGGCCGGCCATCGAGGCGGCAGTCAGACAGCTTGACGTGGTCGACCAGCTGGGCCGCCAGCTGCGCCATGGTGTCGATCAGCATCTGCGTCTGGGCGCGTCTCATGCACCCGGGCATCTGGTCATGCCGGGCGCATTGATCGCCCTGCAGCGTCTGCTGCCGGCACTGGAAGTCGAGCTGGTCACCTCCCACTTTTCCACCCTGTGCGATGAGCTGCTGGCCCACCGGCTGGACATGGCGCTGGCATTCGAGCAGCCGGCGCCCGAAGGGATCGAATGCGAGCACCTGATGCGCGCCCCCATGCAGGCGCTGCTGCCGCCGGACATGCGCGCGCCCGAGCACGTGACGCTCGAATGGCTCAATGCCCATGGGTTGATCCTGATGCCGGAAGAGGACCCGCTGGGCACCCTGCTGAGTCAGGCGCTCGAGGCCGAGTCGCTGACGCCGACGGCGCGTCTGCGGGTCAAGACCTACAGCGTGATCGCCGAGCTTGTCATCGCCGGCGGCGGCACCGGCATCGTGGACCCGTTTACCGCCGAGCGCTATCGCGACCGGCTGCAGGTGCTGCCGCTATCGCCCACTCTCGACATGAACGTGGCCCTGTTGAAAGCCCGTCATGTTCCGCAGCCTCATGCCGCACACCAGTTAAGAACACTACTGATCGACCAGCTGACGCAGCGGTCACGTCGCTGGCAACAGGACGCTTGACCGGTATACGTTCTTGTTATACCGAAGCGATAAAACGGCATTCGAAGCTATGGCGCTTTTCGCCGACACTGAGTGAATACCTTCTGCGTGGAGCCCATGATGACGACCCAGCCCTACCGCCCTGCCGAGATTGTTGCACCCTATCTGCTGTTTCTGGGCGATATTGAAGACAGTGTCTCGGCCAAGATGGCCCGCGCCGTCGTGATCTGGCGCCCCGAAAAGGCCGTGGGCCAGCTGCGCATGACCGAACAGACGGTCAGCGTCGGCATCGAGGATCTGAGTATTGAAGACGCCGTTGCCCGCGGTGCGAAAACGCTGGTCATCGGCGTGGCCAACTCGGGCGGCAAGCTGCCGGCGCACTGGCGCGACGTCATCTGCCGGGCCATCGAACACGGCATGGATGTGGCCAGTGGCATGCATCAGCGTCTGGACGCCATCGAAGGCGTGGCCGAGCTGGCGCGCGAGCACGGCGTCACGCTGCATGACATTCGTCACCGTCATCCGCCGCTTGAAGTCGGGACAGGTGAGCCTCGTAGCGGCAGGCGAATTCTGACCGTGGGCACCGACTGCTCGCTGGGCAAGATGTTCAGTTCGCTGGCACTTCAGCGCGGTCTCGAAGAGGCCGGACACAAGGCTCGCTTTCGAGCCACCGGCCAGTGCGGGGTACTGGTCGCCGGAGACGGCGTGGCCATCGACGCCGTGATTGCCGACTTCATCTCCGGCGCCGTGGAGTGGCTGAGCCCGGCCGGACCGGAGGATCAGTGGGACATTATCGAAGGCCAGGGGTCCCTGTTTCATCCGGCCTATGCCGGTGTCAGCCTCGGACTTCTGCACGGCGCCCAGCCCGACTATCTCATCATGTGCCATGAGCTGGGTCGTCCCCACATGCGTCACCTGCCCCATCGCCCCATGCCCGACATGGCCGCCTGCATCGAGGCCAACCTGAGTGCTGCACGCGTCACCAACCCGAAGGTGCAGCTGGCCGGGTTTGCCATCAACACCTCACAGGTGGACGAAGCGACAGCAAGGCGTGAACTAGAGGCACTGAGCCAGCAGTTTGGTGTCCCGGCCACCGACCCTGTTCGCTTCGGGGTTGCGCCGCTGGTCAACGCCCTTGTTCAAGGAGATGCGTGATGCGAACGCTCAAGCGCTACGCCCAGACCTGGGCACTGGATCGCCCCTTTGTGATTGCCCGCGGCGCCAGCACATCGATTGACGTCATTCGCGTCGAGATTCATCAGGACGGCGTTGTCGGTCACGGCGAAAGCAAGCCCACGCCGCGCTACGGACACAGCATCGAAACCGTTCTGGCCGAGATCGATGAAGTGGCCGCAGAGATCGAGCGCGGTATTGATCGGGACACTCTGCTGGAGCGTCTGCCGGCCGGCCCAGCGCGCAATGCGCTGGACTGCGCTCTATGGTCGCTGGAGTGCGCGCTGGAAGGCAGCACGTCGACCGCGCGCCTGGGGCCGCCGATCGGGCAAGAGATCGTGACCGCGCACACCATCTCGATTGCCACACCCGAGGAGATGGCAGAAGCGGCGCGAGAGGAGCTGGCCCAGGGGGCACGCCTTCTCAAGATCAAGCTCAACAATGAACAGGTCATCGAGCGAGTGCGCGCCGTGCGCGAGGCTGCCCCGGACGTGCGCATCATCATTGATGCCAACGAGGCCTGGTCACCGGATTACGTCGAAGCCTGGTGCGAGGCGCTGGCACAGCTTGATGTCGAAATGATCGAGCAGCCACTGCCTGCCGGAGAAGACGCCGTGCTGGCCGGGTTCCGCCATCCGGTGCCGCTGTGCGCCGATGAAAGCTGTCATACCCGCGAAGATATTGCCGTCCTGAGCGACCGCTACGAGATGATCAATATCAAGCTCGACAAGAGCGGCGGTCTGACCGAAGCGCTGGCAATGGTCGACACCGCGCGTGAGCAGGGCATGGCCATCATGGTCGGCTGCATGCTGGGCACCTCCATGGCCATGCGCGCCGCGCTGCCGGTCGCCGCCCGGGCCGCCATCGTGGATCTGGACGGCCCGATCTGGCTTGCCGAGGACGACCGACCAGCACTGGATTACAGCCACGGCTGGGTCCGGGAGACACGGGGGCACTAAGCCCCGTCTACGCCACGACCCCCTGGTCGACAAGGGCCCTGAGGGCCTGATGGGAATCGGGGGTCGCATCATCAATGGCCAGCGCGTCTTCCAGTGTCAGCCACTCGACCCCGGTCACCTCACTGGCCTGAAGTCTGATGGGCTCGCCGTGATAGCGCGTCAGAAAGACGCTGCCAAAGGCATTCATGCCCTGCTCGAAATGCAGGGACAGACACGGTTCAAGCGGCAGGGACAGCCCCAGCTCCTCCTGAAGTTCCCGACGGGCCGCGGATGCCATGGTTTCACCGGCATCCACTACCCCACCGGCGCAGAGATCACGATAGCCCGGAAAGATATCCTTCCAGAGCGTGCGGCGCTGTACACACAAACGGTTGTGCTGATCGAAGACAAAAATGTACGCGGCGCGATGCCACATCCGTAGACGACGCATATCGCATCGGCGCGCGCTGCCCGCAGGACGGTTAAAGGCATCGACGATCTGGACGCGTACGCGTGATGGGTCCATGGCGGCGTTCTCCAGAAAGAAAACGAACCATCCTACGCCTGGCCATCACTGATTCGAAGCCCGAATGGCCCCGCTATCGAAACTCTCGCGCATGAAAGGACATCCGCGCATGAAAGGACATCGATCAACAACCGTTGACCGCTCATTGCGTCGAAGCGAAATCACACAAGGGGATCGGGAAAAGGCAGACAGAGGAGAATATCGACGGGTCGGTATCGCTGAGGTATCAGGGGCCATCCATGGCAACTTGAACCGCTTTCCTTTCCTGGAAAATCCTGCGATCCGATGGGATGGGGCTTCCTGCCCCGCATCTGCATCCTTGCAGTGTCATGAATGGTAACACCGGTAAAACTGTTGTCCATATTTTTTGAACAAAAGCGATTTTTTTATTTTCAAAAACCCGGAAACGGATAAAAACCTCGCTTTCTTTTGCAGAAGTTATACGAAAAATTGATATATTTCACCTACATGAAGCCCAGGTCAGGTGTTTTGATCTGAACTACGCTTGAATACAGTGTCCAACCGGATAGCACAGACCAAGGCGAGTACCCGCTGGCGCTACAGGGATCGGACAGAAATACCGTTTTCAGCGATATACCGAGTGACCCTTGCCCGGTATTGACCTGTCACAAGCCTGACCACGTCAATGGAGGACATCAGATGGGCATTTTTTCATCCAGCGAAAGCCGTACACGTCGCCGTCTCAAGGACTACGAAAAGGAATTGAACAAGCGTGGCGCTCGTGCGCTGGCGCGCTATGAAGACGAGCTTGATTCGACAGGTGACAAGGTTCGCAGTCGTCTCAGGGGCGCCGGCGATCAGATCGGCCAGCGCTGGCATCAGGCACGTGATCGAGTTGAAGACGAAGGACATCGTGCCTGGGAGCTGACCGAGGAAGGTGCCCGCGATCTGGATCGCCACGTGCATGAGAATGCGTGGAGCTATATTGGAGCAGGCGCCGCCATCGGTCTGGTGGCCGGCCTGCTGCTGGGCCGTCGCTTCTGATCAGCCGTGCGTCCATGACGCCCGCGCCCTTCTGGCGCGGGCGTTTTAGTATCTATCCCGCTTATCTTCACGAGCGTCCTGATCGGATAGGCAACACGACCGCCGAATCCTTCCTGTCAGCCGCTGCATCGGTTTTATACTGACAGGGCACGTAATGATTCCGACATGATACGGACAAGAGGAGGCCAATGATGTATCACACGATTCTCGTACCACTGGATGGCTCCGGGAATGCCAACAAGGCACTGGATATTGCCGCCCACTTGGCACGTGCCAATACTGCCAGACTCTATCTTTTGCACGTCCCGGCGACCACCGATGACAACGACGCCTCGCGCGATGACGCTGCCCTGCAGCTGGTTCATACAGCGCTTGAGGCCATCGATACATCGGATCTCGAGACCAGTATTCTGGTTCGTCGCGGACAGCCTGCCGACGTTATTGAACGCGAAGCACATCGCTTGGACGCCGATGCCATCGTCATGGGATACAGGGGATTGGGTAAAACGTCAGACATGATGGGCGGCAGCGTTTCACGAGCCATCAATCACCACGCAGCGTGCCGAGTCATTACAGTCAGATAGTAATGCCATCGCCGCATATGTAGCGGCGTCATGTTTCAAGAGACGGATACGATTGCAAAGGGCAGATACCGCGGCGCTCGGACATCAATGCCGGGAACGCTTATCCTCGCGCCAGCGTCGCAGTATCTTCCAGAGCACCATCACCAGCAGCGGAAAAAACAGCAGCGTCAGGATCGCCCCTGACGTAATGAAGAAAAAGTGCAGCACGCCCTCGCTCATGAATGCTCCCGTTCACACTTTTCAGAACATGGCCGATGCCCTTCCGGCCACATGAATGCCAATATTCTAGGGGCTTTCACGGCCCGTTGCACTGGCCTGCAGACACAGACCTCGCTGCCCAATAAAAATGACCGGCTCGAAGGCCGGTCACACGTATCAGCGGGATATCTTGACGCCGTCTATTTACTCGCCACGCTGGCATTGCCAATCCGCTCCTCATGTCTTTTGGCGGCCCGGCGATTAAGAAAGAGATTGGCCGTAAACAGCAGGGAAACCAGCTTGCTGCGATTGTTCATTACGGCGGCCAGTGAACTGACGGCCATTACGCCAAGAAAATAGAACGGAAAGACCACGTCCGGATTACCGTGAACGATTCGGGTTAGCACCACGGGCGCCACCCAGGTCACCGGAAAATGAACGAGGAAAAGCACCAGAGAGTTGCGTCCGAACCATTCAAAGGGACGCAGCACAGTTGCAGACCATCTGAAGGTCACCACACGCAGCAGTACCAGTGTCATGGCCAGTGCCAGCACCATCGATATGGGCTGATAGGACCCACCCGTGGCGACCATGCCGTGATAGGCCATCACATACCAGCCCACCAGCGCTATCAGCGCCAGAACTGCCAGCCAGCTGGTGCGCTCGATAAAGTGTTTAAAGGCCTGCAGATGATAGCCCAGTACACCCCCTGCAATGAAAAACGGGAGATGAAAAATAAACCGGTCGAACTCGGTGTCCTTTAAAAACAGATAGAGTGCTAGTGATCCCAGAATGGAAACGGCCCAGTGCAGCCTGAGAACAAAAAAGGCGATCACATAATAGAAGAAAATATAATAGATGAACCATAAATAGGCCATGGGCTCGAAAAACAGCGAATGCCAGAAATCGGGCGGTGTCTTGCCGTTGAAATGGGCCCTGTACAAAAAAAGACCGTAGGAAACCACGGACCAGATGACATAGGGATACAAAATCCCTGAAAGTTTGCCCGTAAAATAACGCCCCGCGCCCTTTCGCATTGACCCGGCCACCAGAAGGCCCGAGAGCAGCATCAGTGCCGGCATTCTGAACGGAGAGAAATAACCGTTGATTTCGGTAAAGATGGGCGCAAGATCATCAAACTTGAGCGACATCGAGTCGGCACTGTGTAGATAAACCACAAGCGTGATGGCAATTCCCCTGAGGGCGTCCATCCACCTTATACGTCCCCTTGCAGGACTTGTTGAAACTTTTTCGCTGGCCATTAAAAAGACCCTCTGACAGATGACACCGGCAGAGGATCCTAATATAAAAAATAAAAATAGTTTATGCTGATCTGACAGTCTCGGGAAATTTGAGCATTTTCGTACAAAAATAAAACAATAGTCATTATTAAAACTACAATCACACGCTCAGGCTATTTATTATTTGCCTTCACCATGATGAGATCCACCACCTTCCAGGCCGCCAATAGTAATTAGCTTTTTAGTACTTTTCATAATGAGCCCGCTTGTTTAGCGTCGCCTACCCTCTGCCAGCCAATACCAAAGCGAGTCATGAAAAGCCGTCCTTTTTGCGCAGTCGAAGATAGTCTTCCCTGAAATCGGCAAATCCTTTCAGCTTTTCGATGTCCGGGATACTGATCTGATGACGCTCCCGGTAGACCAGGGATTGATCGCGCAGTGAAGAGAATACGCGGCTGACATGCACCGGTGTCAGTCCCATTACATCTGCCAGCATCTGCTGCGACAGCGGCAGCCTGAAGACCTCTAGGCTTCCGTCATTGGTCTTGGACAGCCGACTTCGCATCTCGCAAAGGAAATGGGCCAGCTTACCCTGCGCGGTTCTTCTGCCCAGATTGACCATGCGCTCGACCAGCATGGACTGCTGAATGGCCGAGATAGAGAAAAAGGTGTGAGTCAGTCGGCCGGATTTTTCGAACACATCTTCCAGATGACTGTGAGGAAAGCGACAGAAGGTGCACTCGGTAATGGCCTCAACGGTAGTCTGATGCTTCTCGGAAGCATATTCGCGAAGCCCGATGACATCACCGGGCATGAAAATATCCAGAATCATCCTGCTGCCATCTTCCAGCATATAGCTGTTATAGGCCCAGCCATGGCTCAGCACTGCCATCTCCCGGGCACGCTCGCCCTCACGCCAGAGCACTTCGCCGCTTCCCAGCTGCTCTGGCGATTTTTCAAGCGTGCTCAAAAGCTCGATTTCCGACTCGGAGAGATCGGTAAAATATTGAAAGTGCCGGACCATACAGCTTTGATGAGACACCGGATGCCCTCCCTGACAGGTGTTTGAAACGAATGCGATAGACAAGAATACACGTCCTGCCAACATGAATGGCAAGGCATGGCACAAAAGTGAAGTCGTAAAAAGCAGAAGAGGTAACGCAAGGAAGGCTGCGCAAGAAGGAAGATGGTGCCGGTGGTCGGACTCGAACCGACACGGAGTATTAGTCCGGCGGATTTTGAATCCGCTGCGTCTACCAATTTCGCCACACCGGCAGTGTTGCGCGAGGCGTATTATACGAGCCGTGGACAACACGTCAATGACGGCGACCGGCGCCATCCGCTATCATGACCACCCTTTTTTTGAAAACCGATCCTGATACCCCATGCAGCGCGCCGACTTTCATTTTGATCTGCCCAGCGAACTGATTGCCCGATATCCCAGCGACCAGCGCAGCGACTGTCGACTGCTGTGCGTTGATGGCAACAGTGGCCATCTCGAGCACACGCGCTTCCCGGCGCTTCTGGACCATCTGGACCCGGGCGATCTGGTGGTATTCAACGACACCCGCGTCATTCCCGCACGCCTGTTTGGTCAAAAGGAGAGCGGCGGGCGCGTCGAAATGCTGCTGGAGCGCCCTCTGGACGCCCACCGCGGCCTGGCGCACCTGCGCGCCAGCAAGGCGCCGAAAATCGGCACCCGCATTGTGTTTGAAGGCGAGATTCATGCTGTCGTGGAAGACCGTCGCGACGCACTTTTCGAACTGCGCTTTGAAGGCGATACGCCGCTGGTCGCCCTGCTGGAGGCACACGGCCACATGCCGCTGCCGCCCTATATCGAGCGCGAGGACGAACATACCGACCGCGAGCGCTATCAGACCGTTTACGCCCGCCACGATGGGGCGGTAGCCGCCCCCACGGCCGGTCTTCATTTCGACGAAGCGATGCTCGACGCCATGGCGGCCCGCGGCATCGAGAAGGCCTTCGTCACGCTGCACGTTGGTGCGGGTACCTTTCAGCCCGTGCGGGTCGACAACATCCTTGAGCACCACATGCACAGCGAGTGGATCGAGGTCAGTGAGGCAACCGCCGAACAGGTGCGTGTCGCGCAGGATCGCGGCAACCGGGTGATTGCCGTGGGCACTACCAGCGTGCGCTGCCTGGAAAGCGCCTGCCGGCACAGCAGCAGCGGCCGGATCGAGACCTTCAGCGGTGACACCGATATTTTCATCTATCCGGGCTATCAGTGGCAGTGCGTCGATGCCCTGGTCACCAATTTCCATTTGCCGGAATCCACCCTTTTGATGCTGGTGGCCTCCTTTGCAGGCCATGACCATGTCATGCAGGCCTACCAGGCAGCCGTCGATGAGCGTTACGCCTTCTTCAGCTATGGCGACGCCATGTACCTTACTCGTCAGCGCGGCTGAAAGACGTCGCGCCGTCACGACTCCATGACCTTCAAGTACTGACAGGACCCTTCATGAGACAGGACTGCTTCATGCGCTTTGAGCGCATGGCAACCGATGGCCGCGCCCGCCGTGGGCGTCTGACCTTCCCGCGTGGCAGCGTTGAAACCCCCGCCTTCATGCCGGTAGGCACCTACGGCACGGTCAAGGGCATGACGCCGAAGGATGTCGAAGCCATCGGCGCCGAGATCATTCTGGGCAACACCTTTCACCTGTGGCTGCGTCCGGGCACCGAGGTCATCGAGGCCCACGGCGATCTGCACGATTTCGCTCAGTGGCACAAACCGATCCTGACCGACTCCGGCGGCTTTCAGGTCTTCTCGCTCGGTGAGATGCGCAAGATCACCGAGGCCGGCGTGCATTTTCGCTCTCCGGTCGATGGCGCAAGGATCTTCATGGGGCCTGAAGAGTCGATGGCGGTGCAGCGCTCGCTGGGTTCCGATATCGTCATGATCTTTGACGAATGCACGCCCTACCCGGCCACTCATGAAGAAGCAGAAAAGTCCATGGAGCTCTCGCTTCGCTGGGCACAGCGCTCACTGGACGCCCACGGTGATTCACCCTCGGCGCTTTTCGGCATTATTCAGGGCGGCATGTATCCGGATCTGCGCGAGCGCTCGCTCAAGGGTCTTGAACAGATCAGCTTCGACGGGCTGGCCATTGGCGGACTGTCAGTAGGCGAACCCAAGGAAGAGATGATCAGGGTGCTCGATTACCTGCCTACCTGGATGCCGGACGACAAGCCCCGCTATCTGATGGGCGTGGGCAAGCCCGAGGATCTGGTCGAAGGCGTAAGGCGCGGGGTCGATATGTTCGACTGCGTCATGCCGACTCGCAACGCGCGCAACGGACACCTCTTCACCTTTGACGGCGTCATTCGCATCCGCAACGCCACCCATCGCCATGACACAAGGCCGCTGGAAGAAGGCTGCGACTGCTACACCTGTCAGAACTTTTCGCGCAGCTATCTTCATCATCTGGACCGCTGCGGCGAAATGCTCGGCGCACAGCTCAATACCATCCACAATCTGCGACATTATCAGCAGCTGATGAGTGGTTTGCGCGGGGCTATCGAAGCGGGTACATTGGCGGACTTCGTGGCAGCGTTCTATGCGCGCCGGGGCCAGGCGGTCCCGCCACTTGAGGCGTAAACGGCTTATAACAGAGCACCACTGAACAAGATCATTCCTAGAGGAAACCTCATGCTCGAGTACCTGATTCCGGCAGCCATGGCAGAAGGAGGCGCCGGTAGTGCCGGTGGCGCGGGTGCCATCGGTCAGATCGTCATGCTGGTCGGCTTTGTCCTGATTTTCTACTTCCTGCTGTGGCGTCCGCAGTCCAAGCGTGCCAAGGCCCACAAGAAGTTGATGTCAGAGCTTTCCAAAGGCGATGAAGTCACCATCAGCGGCGGCCTCATGGGACGTCTGACCAAGGTCGGTGACGAGTTCATCACTCTGGAAATCGCCGAAGGTACTGAAGTCAACGTTCAGAAAAGCTCGGTTATCAGCGTACTGCCCAAGGGCACACTGAAATCGATCTGAACCCAGTGACGGCAGGCGATTACCGCTGGCGTATCGGCGTGATCCTCTCCTGCCCGCGACGCGTTGAACGCAACCCGTCGTCCTTATGCCCGGGGCTCGTCCAGTGGTGATTGAACCATTGGTCGGGCCCTGTGGTCATTGATACGACCCCAAAAGCGCTCTTTGAGCCACCAGCCAATCAGGACAGGGCCACGATGCTCAATCGTTATCCCCTCTGGAAGTATCTGCTGATACTCCTCGTGTTTATTGTGGGCGTTCTCTATGCACTGCCCAACCTCTACCCCAAGGACCCGGCCATCCAGATCAGCGCGGCCAACAGCAGCACCAGCGTTGGCGACAGCCAGATATCCCGGGTGACGCAAACGCTCGAGCAGGCCGGCATCGACATCAAGTCGCACGAACTCGACAACGACACCGCCCTGATTCGATTGGAAAACAGCTCACAGCAGACAGCCGCCCGTGACATGGCCAGCCAGTCGCTGGGCCAGGGCTATACCGTCGCGCTCAATCTGGCCGACTCCACGCCGCAGTGGCTGCAGTCCATCGGCGCCAAACCCATGAATCTGGGCCTTGATCTGCGTGGTGGCGTGCACTTTTTGCTGGAAGTCGACATGGACGCCGCCATCGACCAGCGTCTGGATGTCAACGCCAGCGCGATGCGCGACACGCTGCGCGGTGAAGGCATTCGCTATCGCAACAACACCACCGGTGATAATGCCATCCGCTTTACCTTCGCCAATGCCGAGGATCGAAGCCAGGCACGAACGCTGCTCAGCCGGCAATACAACGAGTTCACCTTCTCCAACAACGATGATGCCGGCCCGACACTCGTCCTGACGCTGACCGAGCAGGCCGTCAACGATATCCAGGACTACGCGGTCAATCAGAACCTCACTACCCTGCGCAATCGTGTCAACGAGCTGGGCGTGTCCGAGCCGCTGGTACAGCGTCAGGGCCCCAACCGCATCGTGGTCGAGCTGCCCGGCGTACAGGATACGGCCGAGGCCAAGCGCATCGTGGGCGCCACGGCCAACCTCGAGTTCCGCCTCGAGGCGTCCGACAGCACCAGCGCGGACCAGCAGCAGGCGTTTGAATTCCGTAGCGACGCCGGTCGCAAGGCGGCACTGGAGCGCGATGTCATCATCACCGGCGATCGCGTCTCCAACGCCAGCACCTCCTTTGATGACAATGGTCGCCCCCAGGTCAACATCAATCTTGATGGCCCCGGCGGCAGCCAGATGAATCGCGCCACGCGTGCCAATATCGGCCGCAACATGGCGGTGCTCTATATCGAGCACAAGACCCGCACGCGCACCGTGACGCGTGACGGGGAGCAGGTCGAGGAGCGCGTGCCCTACACCGAGCGCGGGATCATCAGCCTGGCCACCATCCAGAGCGCGCTGGGCAATCAGTTTCGCATCACCGGGCTTGATTCGCCGACCGAAGCGCGCGAGCTGTCGCTGCTGCTGCGCTCCGGGTCATTGGCCGCCCCTATCTACTTCGCTCAGGAGCGCACCATCGGGCCAAGCCTGGGCCAGCAGAACATCGACCGCGGCATCATGTCGGTCATTGTCGGCCTGATTCTGGTACTGGCCTTCATGGTCGTGCGCTACAAGGGCTTTGGCCTGATCGCCAACCTGGCGCTGACGGTCAACCTGACGCTACTGATCGCCGCGATGTCGCTGCTGGGGGCCACCCTGACTCTGCCGGGCATTGCCGGTATCGTTCTGACACTCGGTATGGCGGTCGATGCCAACGTGCTTGTGTTTGAGCGCATCCGCGAGGAGATGCGCGGTCGATCAATACAGCAGGCCATTCATACCGGCTACGAGCGCGCCTTTACGGCGATTCTGGATGCCAATATCACCACGCTGCTGGTGGCGATCATCCTGTTCTCGATCGGCACCGGGCCCGTGAAGGGCTTTGCGGTCACGCTCTCGCTGGGCATTCTGACCTCGGTCTTTACCGCTGTCATGGTGAGCCGTGCCCTTACCAATCTTGTCGTAGGCGGCAAGTCGCTCAAGAAGCTGTGGATCTGAGGAGGCCGGCAAATGACGCAAATTGACTTCATGGGCAAGCGCAAGGCTGCCTACATCATCTCCATCCTGTTAACGGTCATCGCCATCGGGGCGCTGGCCGTCAAGGGACTGAGTCTGGGACTTGATTTTACCGGCGGCACCCAGGTCGAGGTGAGCTACGCTCAGGCGCCCTCTCTGGACGATGTGCGTGACGAGCTGGGCGAAGCCGGTTTCGGCAACTATTCGGTGCAGACCTTCGGGGCCGACACCGATGTGCTGGTCCGCCTTCAGCAGACCTTTGACGAAGGCATCGGTCAGCAGGTCATCGGCGCGCTGCGCGCTCAGGGCGAGCAGGTCGATCTGGTTCGCGCCGAATACGTCGGCGCCCAGGTCGGCGACCAGCTTCGCGACCAGAGCGGACTGGGCATGCTGATCGCACTGGGTGTGGTGGCGCTGTATGTTGCCTTTCGCTTTCAGTACAAGTTCGCCCTTGGCGCCCTGATCTCGCTGGGCCACGACGTGGTCATCCTGCTGGGCTTTTTTGCCCTGTTCGGTTTCGACTTCGATCTGACGGTGCTGGCCGCTGTACTGGCCGTGATCGGTTACTCGCTCAACGACACCATCATTGTCTACGACCGGATTCGCGAGAACATACGACGCTCTCAGTCCAACGATCTGATCAGGATCTTCAACGACGCCATCAACCAGACCCTGTCGCGAACGCTATCGACCTCGGGCACGACTCTTCTGGTGCTGCTGGCGCTGTTTTTCCTGGGCGGCGACATGATCCACAACTTCTCGCTGGCTTTGATCGTGGGCGTGGTGCTGGGAACGTTCTCCTCCATCTACGTGGCGGCGGCCATGCTGCTGCTGGTCAAGCTGGAGCGAGAGGATCTGATCCCGGCCAAACGCGAAAACGCCGTCGAAGACGAACTGCCCTGATACTTCCGGGCGTTTGATGGATCAGCGCTTACGACAAAAAGGGCCCGCCTCCATGAGGCGGGCCCTTTTATTGCTTTTTCAATATCGACAAACAAGCACTGAGCAGGCGTTTGATCGATAACCAGAACGTTACAGGGACGGCAGATTTGCGTTGCCCATGGCCTGCACCAGCTGCTTGAAAAGACGCGGCGATGCCGCCATGAGCGCCCCTTCCACCTTGATCTGAGGGCTCCCCTTCGGGGTTCCGGACAGGGCGCCACACTCCTTGAGCACCAGGCTGATGATGTGCATGTCCTGCTCATCAAGTCCCAGAATGAAGGCTGCATCCACATGGCCGGCACACAGCGCCAGCATGTCCAAAAGCGGACAGCCCGAAGCACGCAGCATGTCCACGCGGCTGCCCAACTGAGCGGTCAGAATCTGCCAGGTCGAGAAGTAGCGCTCGCGCATCCAGCTTTCGGGAAGTCCCAGCGAGATGCGGCTGCCGTCAATGCTGGTCCGCGTCGGAACACGCATGCGTCGACCGTTGTAGTGGGCACCGCGGCCGCGGCTGACCAGATACTCTTCATCGGTAAAGGGGGAAATGACAACGGCATGCTCGGGGCGGCCCTTGTACAGGCAGACCATCGACAGCGCACAGCCCGAGGTACCGGACGCCATGTTGGCGTAACCGTGGAAGATTTCGATCTTCCAGTGATAATCACGCCCTTCACCGCGGCCTTCGTTCCAACCGATGTAACGTCCTGACATGCCGTGTTCCGGATACCCCTTGCCAAACTGGGAGGCAATCAGGGTTTCAGCGCGCTGGGCAGTATCGCTGAGCAGCGCATCGAGCGTGTTGTCTTCACGGGCAATATCAAGTCGGTCGCGAACGCGAACGAACTGTTCCTGGGCGCCACGCAGCGCGCGCAGGGCAAACTGGACCATTGGATGCATGATCAATCCTCGAACCGAGAGCTGTTAAAGAGCGAAGCCAGAGCAGTGGCTGACAGGGTCAGGCATCGCCGGTGCTACCGGCCAAAAGGCAGCCATACCGACGACGCGATAACACATGAGAGTTCTGAAAAGCGGGGCTGGCTGGAAAAGTGGCCGACGATGCTAGCAGAGACGCCACCACCGCGCCAGCGTTGCATCAGAGCAGACAACGCACCAGCCATGCTAGACTCGCCCTCTCCACTGCCCCATGGCCCACCTTTTCTGTATCACGGCGAGTTTCATGCTAGAGCGTATTCGTATAGTTCTGATCGGCACCAGTCATCCCGGTAATATCGGCGCCGCCGCGCGCGCCATGAAAACCATGGGGCTTGAGCAGCTCGCCCTGGTCGCGCCGCGCTGTGAAGGCATCACCCCGGAAGCCATTGCCAGGGCCTCCGGGGCCGATGACATTCTCGAGCGTGCTACCCATCACGACTCACTGGACACGGCACTGACGGATTGCCGCTGGGTGGTCGGCGCCAGCGCGCGTTCGCGACATCTGCCCTGGCCGCTATGCTCACCGCGGGAGTTCTCTGCGCGTCTGCCCGGTGAAATGCAGGGTCACGACGTCACGGTGGCGCTGGTCTTTGGCCGCGAAGACAAGGGGCTGACCAACGAAGAACTCCAGCGCTGCCATACCCACGTTCATATCCCGACATCAAGCGACTACAGCTCGCTCAATCTGGCCGCCGCCGTTCAGGTACTGGCCTATGAGTGCCGCCAGGCCGCACTTGCCACGCCGTCCGGATTGTCCGAGGCCATGCCCGGCTCGGTCCACCCATTTGGAGTGGAATGGGACAATCCGCTGGCGAATCACGCCGACACCGAACGCTTTTTCGAGCACCTCGAGCGCACCCTGACCGATATCGGTTTTCACGACCCGGCCAACCCTCGTCAGTTGATGGCACGCCTGCGTCGCCTGTACATGAGAAGCCGCATGGATGTCATGGAGCTCAACATGCTGCGCGGCATTCTGACTCGGGTGGACCGCCTCCAGAACCCCCCCACCGGGCCCGCGGATCAGGACGAGAGCCCCCACTGAGCTTGTGGACGTAACGGTAGCGTTAGCCGCAATTGTTGACCGCATCGCTCGGGATTATCATAATCCATGATTATTGTCATGCTGCGGAATCTGGATCATGCGTCTGACGACCAAGGGCCGCTACGCCGTTACAGCCATTCTTGATCTGGCTCTGCACGGTGACGGCTCGCCCATCAGTCTGGCCGACATCTCTGCGCGTCAGGACATTTCGCTCTCCTACCTCGAGCAGCTTTTTGCCAGACTGCGTCGTCAGGGACTGGTGACCAGCGTTCGCGGGCCGGGTGGCGGCTACCTGCTGGCCCGGGCGCCCGGCGATATTTCCGTGGCCAGCGTCATAGACGCGGTCAACGAATCCATCGATGCCACCCGCTGTCAGGGAACGGGCGACTGCCAGCAGGGCACGACCTGTCTGACGCACCACCTGTGGAGCGATCTGTCCGATGCCATACACGATTTTCTCGATCGCATTACGCTTGAGGAACTGATTCATCGCCACGATGTACAGCGTATTGCCTGTCGACAGCAGGACAGCGCCAATCAGATCGCCGTACTGCCGGTGGCCCACACGTCATGATGTCATTATGCGTCGTGTTGACGGCCATGGCGTTTGAGACAAGGAAAACACCATGAGCACCATGCCTCTCTACCTTGACTACGCGGCCACAACCCCGGTCGACCCGCGTGTTGCCGAGGTCATGGCCCGCCATCTCACGCTGGAAGGCACCTTTGCCAACCCGGCTTCACGCAGTCACATGTCAGGCTGGCTGGCCGAGCAGGCCGTCGAGACCGGCCGTCGCCAGGTCAGCGACCTGATCGGCGCCGACCCGCGCGAGATCGTCTGGACCTCCGGGGCAACGGAAGCCGACAACCTGGCGCTCATTGGCTATATGCGCGCCCATCGCGCCCGCGGTCGACACCTGATCACCTCGAGCATCGAACACAAGGCCGTGCTCGACAGCGTTGCGGCCCTGGAACGGGAAGGCTTTGAAGCCACCTATCTCGCCCCGCGCACCGACGGCACCATATCGCCGCAGGCCCTGCGCGACGCATTGCGCACCGACACCGTTCTGGTGTCGCTGATGGCGGTCAACAACGAGCTGGGCAGCATCAACGATCTTGAAACGCTGGGCACCATTGCCGCCGAGCATGGCGCGGCCTTCCATGTCGATGCCGCCCAGGCCGCCGGTCGAATAAGGCTCGACATGAGCGCCCTGCCCATCGACATGCTGTCGCTGTCGGCGCACAAGGCATACGGCCCCAAGGGTATAGGAGCGCTTTATGTGCGACGTGGCACCCGGATCGAGGCGCTGATTCACGGTGGCGGACACGAACGCGGCATGCGCTCTGGCACCCTGGCGACCCATCAGATCGCCGGCATGGGACTGGCGTTTTCACTGGCACTGGAAGAACAGGACAGCGACAACGCGCATCTGGAACGGCTGGGACAGCGCCTTCGCGAAGGCATTCGCAACCTGGAAGGCACCTGGATCAATGCCGAAGGCGGCGCGCACGTGCCCAACATCATCAATGCCGGTTTTGAAGGGGTGGATGGCGAGGCCCTGGTCATGGCCCTGCGGGGGCTTGCGGTGTCCACGGGCTCGGCCTGCAATTCGGCCAGCGTCGACCCCTCCTATGTGCTGACCGGCATCGGCGTGCCGCGTGAACGGGCGCTGGCCTCGATTCGTTTCAGCCTTGGCCGTTTCAGCCGGGTCGAAGAGATCGATCAGGCACTTGAATCACTCTCGGATGCCCTGAGCAGCCTGCGCACGCGTCAGAGCGCCTGAGCATCCCTTGTCATTTTCGCGCATCTGATGCGCATCACCGGGGAGGACACCATCATGGCCCGGATCTCGATTTCCGAAGCCGCCGCCCAGCAGATTCGCCACGTGCTCGACGAGCGCGGCAGCGGCGAAGGCCTGCGAGTGGCCGTCAAACCGAGCGGCTGCTCGGGCTATAGCTACGTACTCGATTTTGCCGACCACGTTGAAGCCGATGATCAGGTCTTCGAGGATCACGGCGTACGGGTCATCGTGGACAGCGACGCCCTCTCCGTTCTGGACGGCACGGAAGTGGATTACGTCAGCGAAGGCCTCAACCGCTTCTTTCGCTTCAACAATCCCAACGTGCGCGACGAGTGCGGCTGCGGGGAAAGTTTCAGCGTCTGAACCGGTCACCACCACTTTGGATGCATGTTGCGTCGCCTACGGCTATAATGGCGCGATTTTTGCCGGAGCCGGCAGCTGTTAAAGCAGCTGCCGGCTTTGCGCTATCCTGAATCACGAATATCTTGAACTCATCAGCCTGTCAGGAGCCCTTTACATGGCACAGGAACGTACTCTCTCCATCATCAAGCCGGACGCCGTTGCCAAAAACGCCGTAGGTGAGATCATCTCTCGTTTCGAAAAGGCCGGCCTGCAGGTCGTGGCCTGCAAGATGGTCAGCCTGTCACAGGAAAAGGCCGAGGGCTTTTACGCCGAGCACCGCGAGCGTCCCTTCTTTAACGACCTGGTCTCCTTCATGACCTCGGGTCCGGTCGTGGTTCAGGTGCTCGAAGGTGACAACGCCATCGCCAAGAACCGCGAACTGATGGGCGCCACTGACCCGAAGAAGGCTGAAGCCGGTACCATTCGCGCCGATTTCGCCTCGTCCATCGACGCCAACGCCGTTCACGGCTCTGACGCGCCGGAATCCGCCCAGCGCGAAGTGGCCTACTTCTTCTCCGATGAAGAAATCTGCCCGCGCGGCTGATTATTCGTCGCGCCCGGCCGTCATTTGCCCGCCATGGGCAGATGACGGCCTTCTTTCTCTTATGACACCAGCGAGCTCACTGCCATGACACAGACTGCCACGACGACACGCGTCAATCTTCTGGGTCTTTCACGCAGCCAGATGGAGCAGTTCTTCATCGACCACGGCGAGAAAAAGTTTCGCGCCGCACAGGTCATGAAGTGGATCCATCATGAGGGTGTCGATGACTTCTCGCAGATGACCAATCTTTCCAGGGCCCTGCGCGACAAGCTTGCGCGCGTGGCCGAAGTCCGCGGTCCGAAGGTGGTCTACGAAGGCCAGTCCAGCGACGGCACGCAGAAATGGGTGCTGGAAGTCGAGGACGGCAGCTTCGTGGAAACCGTTCTGATCCCGTCCGAAAACGGCAGCCGGCGCACGCTTTGCGTCTCCTCCCAGGTCGGCTGCTCACTGGACTGCAGCTTCTGCTCGACCGGCAAGCAGGGCTTTCAGCGTAACCTGACCGCTGCCGAAGTCATCGGCCAGCTCTGGATTGCCCAGGCCAGCGCCGGCGGCCGCATGGGCCACGATGATGGGCGCCGCGCCGTCACCAACGTGGTAATGATGGGGATGGGCGAGCCGCTTCTGAACTACGACAACGTCGTACCCGCCATGCATCTGATGCTTGATGACAACGGCTACGGCCTCTCCAAGCGCCGTGTCACCCTGTCGACTTCAGGCGTGGTGCCGATGATCGAGAAGCTGGGCGATGAAATCGACGTGGCACTGGCCATCTCGCTGCACGCTGCCAACGATGAGCTTCGCAACACGCTGGTGCCGCTCAATCGCAAATACAATATCGCCACGCTTCTGGATGCCTGCCGGCGCTATCTGACCAAAAGCGACGGCACCCGTCACATCACCATCGAGTACACCCTGATCAAGGACGTCAACGATCAGCGTGAACACGCCGAACAGCTGGCCGAGGTGCTGGGGGATCTACCCTGCAAGATCAATCTGATTCCCTTTAATCCGTTCCCGCATGCCGGCTACGAGAAGCCCTCACGCAATCAGGTGATGCGCTTTCAGACATGGCTCTACGAGCTGGGCCACAACGCGCCAGTGCGTACCACCCGCGGTGATGACATTGATGCCGCCTGCGGCCAGCTGGTCGGTCGCGTCAAGGATCGCACCAAACGCGCCGAGCGCTACATCAAGGCTGTACAGCTCGACGCATCGTGACCCATCTGCTGGCACCTTGACTTGCCGAGACACCGGCGCTTTGATGGGTAACGTTATTGCTAATATTTGACGGATTCGGGCATATTCATCACGTCAGGAAGTCGATGAGTCACTTGCGCTGCACCCTCAGGACACTGCTGATCGTGGCCACCCTGCTGCTGTTGGCCATGGCCCTCCCAGGCTGTGCCAGCGATGGCAGCAGTATCTCCTCGACAGAGTCACCGAACTCGGCCTATACCCAGCTGGGCATGGCCTACCTGCAGCGCGATGATCCTGAACGTGCGCAACAGGCCTTCGAACGCGCCATCGATATGGCTCCCAACGACCCCGACGCCCTTCAGGGGCTGGCGCTGGTCTATCAGCGCCAGGGCGAGACCGCCAGCGCCGATCGATATTTCAAGCGTGCCCTGGGCAGCCGCAGCGCCTTTACTCAGGCACGCAACAACTATGCGGCGTTCCTGTTTGGCCAGAGCCGTATCTCCGAGGCCTGTGATCAGCTCGAACAGGCTTCAAGCGATTTGCGCTATGACCGCCGCGCGCAGCTGTT
Organism: Kushneria avicenniae; assembly: GCF_900112585.1. Taxonomy (GTDB): domain Bacteria; phylum Pseudomonadota; class Gammaproteobacteria; order Pseudomonadales; family Halomonadaceae; genus Kushneria; species Kushneria avicenniae. The sequence goes on from NZ_FOLY01000004.1 coordinate 484,568, forward strand.
CACCAACCTCGGCCAGTGTCGCCAGCGCCAGAATGAACTCGAAGCCTCCATGAATGCCTATCAGCGTGCCCTGCAGCTTGATGATCGGCAGCCGCGGGCCTGGCTGGGGCTGGCCGAAATGCAGTATCAGTTACATCAGCATGAGGCGGCGCGCGCCTCGCTGGCGCACTACATTCAGTTTGCCGGACAGAACGATGAAAGCATTGAGCTGTCCCGACAGCTCAATGGCGAGGCGTTACATGATGGGTAAGGCTGCCCCGCGCTTAATGCCGGCAAGGGAACATTTCGTGCCACGACCGAACAAGGAATTTTCTGCATGAGCGAACAGCATGCCTCTTCCACTGGAGAACCGGGCGCCGGTGAAATGCTGCGCGAAGAGCGCGAACGTCAGCGCCTGCATCTGGAAGATGCCGCCGAGCAGCTGAATCTTCGCCCATCTCTGGTCGCGGACATGGAGCGCGACAACTTCGAGCAGATTCCGATTCCGACCTACCGCCGGGGCTATCTACGCGCCTATGCCCGCCTGCTGGGGATCGATGATCGAATGATCGTGGCCGCCTACGACCGTGTTCATGGCCGAAGCGATCTGGACGAACGTCGCGTGGCACCCGTCAGCAGCATCAAGCCGCCGTCGCGCATGGGCGCCATTGCCTTCAGAGTGGTCACGGTCGTGGTGGTGGTCATCCTGGCCGTCATGACCCTGCTATGGTGGGAGGGGCGCGAAAGTTCGCCCGGTTATGGTGATGACAGTGCCATGACCGAACAGGGCGTCACCCGACAGGACGGCAGCGACGATCGCGATCTGCCACCGGCCCCTGAACCCGCTGCAGATAACACATCTGCCGACGGCTCGGGTAACATGTCCGCCAGCGAAGCCGTCAATACCGCCGTGGCCGCCCGGGTTGCCGAGGGCGACAGTAGCGCCGCCCCTGAATCAGGCACTCTTCAGGTCGATACGCCCGAAGGCCGCAATGGGGCCACCGGCGGGCTGGTGGATACCGCTGAAGACGAGGAACCGGGCGCCGATCCGGCCACAAGCGGTCGACGAATTCAGATGAACTTTGGCAGTGAGTCGTGGGTGGATGTTCGTGATGCCAATGGCACTACCGTCCTGCGCGGCCTGCAGCAAGGCGGTACCACCGCCACGATTGAAGGCGTGCCGCCCTTTCGCCTGACGGTAGGTAATGCCAATCAGGTCACCATCGATTACAAGGGCGAACGCGTTGACATGTCCCAACACGCTGGCAGCAGTAATGTTGCCCGTTTTACCCTGGGGGAATGATTTATCATGATTAGCCAGTCCCCGATCGTAAGGCGCAAGTCGCGCCAGATCCATGTCGGCAATGTGCCCGTGGGTGGCGACGCGCCGATTTCGGTTCAGAGCATGACCAACACCAACACGCTGGATGTTGATGCCACCGTGGATCAGATCGAACGCATTGCCGCGGCCGGTGGCGATATCGTGCGCGTCTCGGTCCCGGACATGGACAGCGCCGAAGCGTTTGGCAAAATCAAGCAGCGCACTTCAGTGCCGCTGGTCACCGACATCCACTTCGATTACCGCATTGCCCTGCGTGTGGCCGAGCTGGGCGCCGACTGTCTGCGCATCAACCCGGGCAATATCGGCCGAGAAGACCGTGTTCACGCTGTGGTTCAGGCCGCCCGCGACAACGGCATTCCCATCCGCATCGGCGTCAATGCCGGCTCGCTCGAAAAGGATTTGCAGAAAAAGTACGGCGAACCGACTCCTGCTGCCCTGGTCGAGTCGGCCATGCGCCACATTGACTACCTCGATCGTCTGGACTTTCAGGAATACAAGATTTCGCTCAAGGCCAGCGATGTCTTCATGGCCGTCGACGCCTATCGCCAGATCGCCACACAGATCGACCAGCCCCTGCATCTGGGCATCACCGAAGCCGGTGGTCTGCGCGGCGGCACGGTCAAGTCATCGATCGGTCTGGGGGCACTTTTGATGGATGGCATCGGCGACACCCTGCGCATCTCTCTGGCCGCCGACCCGGTCGAGGAGATCAAGGTCGGTTACGATATTCTCAAGAGCCTGAAACTGCGCTCGCGTGGTATCAACTTCATTGCCTGCCCGAGCTGCTCGCGCCAGAACTTCGATGTCATCGGCACCATGAATCAGCTCGAGGAGCGTCTTGAAGATGTCATGACGCCACTGAACGTGTCGGTCATCGGCTGCGTCGTCAACGGCCCCGGCGAGGCAAAGGAAACCGATGTCGGCCTGACCGGTGGCAGCCCGGCCAACCTTGTTTACATCGACGGCAAGCCGGCCCAGAAGCTGCGCAACGACCATCTTGTGGACGATCTCGAAAAGCTGATCCGCGAGCGTGTCGCGCGCAAGCAGGCCGAAGAGAACGACGTCATCACCCGCGCCTGAGTATCGGGCGCCCCCTTTTGAAATGCAGCGATCAACCATCAATGTCCAGTAAATTACAGGCCATCCGAGGCATGAATGACCTGCTGCCCGAGCGCTCGCCGCTCTGGCAGTACTTCGAGCAGCACGTGCGCCAGCTCATGGCCCAGTACGGCTATCTGGAAATGCGCACCCCGGTGCTCGAGCAGACCGCCCTGTTCAAGCGCTCGATCGGGGAAGTGACCGACATCGTCGAAAAGGAGATGTATACCTTTGATGATCGCAACGGTGACAGTCTCTCCCTGCGTCCGGAAGGCACCGCCTCGGTGGTGCGCGCCGCCATCGAAAACGGGCTGCTCCATAATCAGACTCATCGGCTCTGGTATGCCGGCCCCATGTTTCGTCATGAGCGCCCTCAGAAGGGCCGCTATCGCCAGTTTCATCAGGTAGGTGTGGAAATCTTCGGCCTTGAAGGGCCGGACATCGATGCCGAGGCCATCGCGCTGTCGGCACGCCTGTGGCGCGCGCTGGGCCTGATCGATCATGTGCAGCTCGAGATCAACTCGCTGGGCTCGCTTGAAGCACGTCATGCCTATCGCGCCACGTTGGTTGAGTACTTCAATGCGCATCTGGATCAGCTCGACGAGGACGCTCGTCGGCGCCTTGACAGCAACCCGCTGCGTATTCTCGACAGCAAGAATCCCGACATGCAGGCGCTGATCGAGGCGGCCCCGAAGCTTATCGACCATCTCGATGACGCATCGATCGCGCATTTTGAAGGTCTCAAGCACAGGCTGGACGCGCTGGGGATTGACTATGTCATCAACACGCGTCTGGTCCGCGGGCTGGACTATTACAGCCGCACGGTCTTTGAATGGACCACCACCGCGCTGGGCAGCCAGGGCACCGTATGTGCCGGTGGGCGCTATGACGGTCTGGTCGAACAGCTGGGCGGCAAGGCCACCCCGGCGGTCGGTTTTGCCATGGGTGTCGAGCGGCTGATTCTGCTGCTGGAAACCCTGCAACTGGTGCCCGAAGCCGCCGAGGACATCCTTGATGTCTACCTGATGGGCCAGGGGGAAAGCGTCGACACGCCACTGCTGGTACTGGGTGAAACCCTTCGCAGCCGCTTGCCCGGTCTGCGTGTACAGGTACACTGCGGTGGCGGCAGCTTCAAGAGCCAGCTCAAGAAGGCCGACAAGAGCCGTGCCCGTTTTGCTGTCATGCTGGGCGAGGATGAGCTTGCCGCCGGGACTGCTACGCTCAAGGATCTGCGCGGAGAAGAGCCCCAGCAGCAGCTGGCGCCCGAGGCACTGATCGATCGCCTTGAACGCTGGATCGATGAACGCCCGGCAGACAGTGGCCTGTCGACCCGGCTCTAGCGCCTGATTGATGGCCGGACCAAAACCGTCATGAGACCCAACCTACAGGAGTGCCGCACGTGGCGGATCAGTTGAACATCCACGAGGAAGACGATCAGCTGGCAGCGGCCAAACGGCTCTGGCACAACTACGCCAAGCCGATTCTGGGCGGTATCATCATTGCCGCAGCCGCTCTTTTTGCCTGGCACTGGTGGCAGGACCACCAGCAGGCCCAGTCCGAGGCCGCCTCGCTTCAGTATCAGCAATTGATCCAGCTGACCTCGCAGGACAGCCTCGATGATAACGGCCGCCAGGCGGCACAGAGCATTATTGATGCCATTCGCGACCAGCACGGCGGCACGCTGTATGCCGATCTTGCCGGCATGATTCAGGCACGCCTGGCCGTGGACGGCAATGATCTGTCGGCCGCCGAGCAGGCACTGGACAGCGTACGCCAGAGCAGCGACCGCGACGAGATCCGAGCGCTGTCGGGTCTGGAGCTGGCCCGCGTCCAGCTGGGTCAGGATCACGCCGACGAGGCCCTTGACACGCTTGACGGTCTCAACCTCCCCGAAGCCATGGCCGCCCGCGCCGCCGACATCCGCGGCGACATTCAGCTGGCGCTGGGCCATCCCGCAGAGGCTCGAAGTGCCTGGCAGGAGGCTGTCAATCTGGCTCGTGAGCACAATCAGGAGCTCTCCGGGATACAACTCAAACTCGATGATCTGGCGCCTCAGGAGGCTTCATGAGCACGCTTGAAAACGGCTCTTCTTCATCTGCGGGCATCAGGCGGTTCGCGCTGATGGCCAAACCGCTGGGCGCGCTGCTGTGCGCCACTTCGCTGCTGGCACTGGCCGGCTGCTCGGGCAACGTTCAGACCGGCACCCAGCCGCGCGAGCTGACCAGCATAGATCAGAGCGTCAACGTTCAGGGGCTCTGGTCTCAGGGCATCGGCTCGCTGACGCAGGCGCGCTACCCGATCACGCCGGCCATCTCGGGCGATACGCTCTATGCCAGCGATGCCGAAGGCAATATCCGCGCCATCAACCGCGAGACCGGAAAGGTCAAATGGGAGAAGCATCTGGAAACACCCATTTCCAGCGGCCTGACGGCAGACGGCGGCCAGCTCTATGCCGGCACCCGCAACGGTGAGGTCATTGTCTTCGGCGAAGACAACGGCGATATCGTCTGGCGCTCGCGCGTATCCAGTGAAGTGATTGCCCCGCCACAGCTCAACAGTGGTCAGGTCGTGGTACAGAGTGTGGATGGCACGCTGACGGCGCTGGATCGCTTTACCGGCGATCAGCAGTGGCTGTATGCCTCTTCCCAGCCAGCGCTGACCCTGCGTGGCACCGGCGCGCCGCGCACCATTGACCCGGTTTCCTTCGCCGGCTTTGCCAACGGTCGTCTGGCCGCCTTCGACAACCGCAGCGGCCAGCAGCTGTGGGATCTTCGCGTGGCCGTTCCCCAGGGGCGCACCGAGGTCGAGCAACTGGTAGACCTCGATGGCCAGCCGGTCCTCACTCAGGATGGACGGCTGTTCGTGACCAGCTATAACGGTCGCGTCATGGCACTCGATGCCCGCAACGGCCAGCCGATCTGGGATCGGGAGCAGTCCAGCTATCATACGCCGGTACTGGTGGGAGACTATCTCTTCACCGTTACGGCCGACAGCCATATCATGGCGCTGGATGCCAACAACGGTCGCGTCATCTGGAACCAGGACGCGCTGGAAGGCCGCTCGCTGAGCGCGCCGATCTTTGTCGATAACAAGCTGGTGGTCGGCGATTACCAGGGCTATCTGCACGTCATCGACGCCCGCAGCGGTGAGCAGGAAGGCCGAACCCATCCGGGCGGCGACGGCATCAGCATCACGCCGCTGACCGATGGCGAGCATGTCTATGTACTGACCAACGACGGCGAACTGATCGCCTACGCGCTCAACGACATCGGCAAGCAGTAACGCCGTTATCGACAGTGCGATCACGGCGGGCACTGCGGTATATGCCGCAGGGCCCGCTCGTGGCATCGGACACTACCCTCCGTCACACGTTTCGAATCCCCACGCCTTTCGGGTTACAATGGCCTGATCAGGACGGACGGTATCCACGCTGTCCTCTCTCAAGCCGACAGACCGCTCCCTCTATTGTGCAGGACCCTCATGAATCCCGTTATCGCACTCGTCGGCCGACCCAATGTCGGCAAATCCACGCTATTCAACCGCCTGACGCGCTCGCGTGATGCCATCGTTGCCGACTTCCCCGGCCTGACCCGCGACCGCCACTATGGCAACGGTCAACTGGGGGAAAAACCCTATACAGTCATCGATACCGGCGGGATCAGCGGTGACGAGATGGGCATTGATGCAGCCATGGCCGAGCAGTCACTACTGGCCATCGACGAAGCCGATATCGTGCTATTCATGGTGGATGCCCGCGCCGGCGTCATGCCTGCCGATGAGGCCATTGCCAATCACCTGCGCATCAATCAGAAAAAGACCTGGCTGGTGGTCAACAAGAGTGACGGCCTGCAGGAGGAGATCGCCACCGCCGATTTCTGGGCGCTGGGGCTGGGCGACCCGCACCCCATTGCGGCCTCCCACGGGCGCAACGTCACGACATTGATCGAGCATGTGCTCGAGCCCTTTCCGGAGGTCAGTGAAGAAACACATCCGGATCTGGTCGCCAACGGCATTCGCATCGGCGTGGTCGGGCGTCCCAACGTGGGCAAGTCGACGCTGGTCAACCGGCTGCTGGGCGAGGAGCGCGTGGTGGTCTTTGATGAGGCCGGTACCACGCGCGATGCCATCGAGATCCCCTTTGAGCGTCGCGGCAAACCCTACGTGCTGATCGACACCGCCGGCATTCGACGTCGCAAGAATGTCAGCCTGGCGGCGGAGAAGTTCTCGATCATCAAGACGCTGGACGCCATCAAGGAGTGCAACGTTGCCATCGTGGTGCTCGATGCCCGCACCGGACTGGTCGAGCAGGACCTGCATCTGCTGGACTACGTGCTGACCACCGGACGCGCGCTGGTGCTGGCCGTCAACAAATGGGACGGCCTCGAGCAGGAAGCGCGCGAAAAGATGCGCGCCGACATCAAGCGCCGACTGGGCTTTGCCGACTACGCCGATCTTCACTTCATCTCGGCGCTGCACGGTACCGCCGTGGGCGATCTCTACCCCTCCATCGAGCGGGCCTTCGCCTCGGCCACGGCCCGCTGGTCGACCAACCGCCTGACCACACTGCTGCAGGACGCGGTCAGTGAACATCAGCCCCCGCTGGTCAACGGCCGGCGCATCAAGCTGCGCATGGCCCACCAGGGGGGCGCCAACCCGCCACTGATCGTGGTGCACGGCAATCAGACCGACGCCCTGCCCGACGCCTACAAGCGCTTTTTGATCAATACCTTCCGCAAGGTGCTCAAGGTTCGCGGCACACCGATCCGCTTCGAATTCCGCTCCGGCGACAATCCCTATGACAAGAACAGCGGCGCCAGCGACCGTGAAAAGGCCAAGGCCCGCCAGCTCTCGCGCACCCGGGAAGCGCGCAAGAACCGGCGCTGAAGGCTTGAATCCCTGCCCTTCAAAGACCTGGTATGACTTTTCGGTGGTTCTAGGTCAGACTTGCATCAGAAGGCGTTCATTCAGCGCCTGCATGATGGGAGTTCATAATGCGTCAGGCAAAGTGTCGATATCGCCCGGTCCAGCTATTGGCCGTCCTGTCACTGGCTGGGTGCATTGTTCTGCCACAGGCCAGCTTCATGCTGGGGCGGCTCGCGCTGCAGTCGATGGGCGTGGAAAACGTTCGGATCGGCCGATGGGCGGTGCCCGTGGATGCGTTGACGCTGGAACCCACGGCACTGGCCCGGGCCGGACTTGATATGGCCGGCATACCGGTCAGCCTGGAACTGCCCCTGTCGCTGACGCCGCCCGACGCCGCACCCGATATCAATCTGGCCGGTTATGCCTGGCAGCTCATGGTGCCCGGAGCAGAGCCGGTCAGCGGCGACGTGGATGACCCCGTGGCCCTTCGCGGCGGAGAAGCGACCACCCTGCGCCTGCCGGTAGCTCTTTTCCCTGACACGCCCGAGCGGGAAGGTACGACCTATAACCAGAAGCTGCTGGCGCTGGCACAGCAGCTGGCCAACCAAAAGCAACTCCCCCCCGGCAGTACCCTGTCGCTGACACCGCGGCTGGATAGCGACATGGCCCGATTGATACCGGCGCCGACCATTACGCTCGATATTTCGGGACCCTCGGAGCAGCGCAGCACGCCGGGACTTCCAGTTTCTCCGGGCACGATCTCTTCAGATCCGGCATCTGCAAACCCGGCATCAGCGAACAGCGTAGCGCCAGCCTCCGAACCGTCGTCCACCTCGCCGGCCAACCAGAATCAGGTCACGACCCCATAAAAAACCGGCGCGCCGGCGCCGGTTTTCCTCGATACGTTCAGATCGTCTCATTCAACGTCACTGAGCGTGCCCTCGCCGACCACTTCATTGTCGAGCAGCCATTCGATGCGGTTGTCGCCTGTCCTTTGCACCTGATAGCAGGTGGTCTCACCACTGCCATAGTCAAGACACATCCGGTCGCCCTCGATGGTGGCCTGACCAGTGTAGTTTTCCCCCTCAATGGTGCCATCGACGCGATAGACCTCGCTGTATCGACTGCCATCGGCCATGGCACCGGTCACCCGATGACCCATGACCGTGTCACGAATGGCGCTGCCGGAGAGACGCTCACCCCGGGTTGAAGCACTCGCCTCGTTGTCATGGGCCATCTGACTGTCCTGGCCGTCGGCCGAGGCCGCCATGGCCGGGACCGTAACCATCCCCGTCAGCAGCAGTGCCCCCATAACGATGGTTATCATTGTTCTCATCGCGCTACTCCCTGTGATTGAAAACCAAGTATGGCATCGATCACCGCACACACGACGTCAGCATCAAAGGCGTTCAGTTCGGATTTAGTCGGCCGAGTAGCTATCGATCGTGGGCTCGCGTCCGGTCCAGCTGATGGCGAACTGCCAGGCAGCGCGGCCGCTGCGTACGCCGCGGGACAGCGCAAAGCGGCGCGCCTCGGCCTCGGCTGCCGCATCAAACTGTCCGCCCAGATGCGCCACCCAGTGCGCGCAGGTCTGAAGGTAGGTGTCCTGGTCAAAGGGATAAAACGACAGCCACAGCCCGAAACGATCCGACAGCGAAATCTTCTCCTCGACGGCGTCACCGTGATGGATCTCACCGCCCACGACCTGTGTATCGCTGTTGTCACTCATGCTTTCGGGCAGCAAATGACGACGGTTGGAGGTGGCATAGAGCAACACGTTGTCCGGCGGCCCGGTCAGGGTGCCGTCCAGCACGCTCTTGAGCGCCTTGTAGGCATCATCACTGCCTTCAAAGGAGAGATCGTCACAGTAGACGACAAAGCGATAGTCGCTGCCTCGAAGTGTCTGCACCAGCGTCGGCAGCCCCACCAGATCATGTCGGTCGACCTGAATCAGGCGCAGCCCCTCGCCGGCCAGATCATTGATCAGCGCCCGGATCAGCGACGACTTGCCGGTGCCTCGCGCGCCCCACAGCAGCGCATGGTTGGCCGGGCGCCCGCGCAGGAAGGTACGGGTATTATCCACCAGCGCCCTTTTCTGGGTCTCGATGCCGATCAGTTCCGACACACTGACGCTATCGCGCGGCTTAACCGGCGTCAGCCGCCCGCCCAGCGCATGACGCTGCCAGAGAGCGGCAATATCACATGACCAGTCGATAGGCGCCTGCTCGGGCGGCAACAGAGGTTCCAGCCGGTCCAGCAGATTCAAAAGACGTGTGCTCAACTGCTCATTCATGTATGGCTCCGCATCAGGTTATGCTGTCATGTGACCATGACCCCGCTATCCTGGCGTGCCCCTTCGGCGCACGTCCAGTCGGGCCCGTTGAATCCTTACAGGAGTTTGGCCGTCCATGATGCGCAAGACCGTGCTGAGTGCACTGACCCTGAGCCTTGGCCTGAGTGCCTGCACCACCTCACCACTGGGACGTTCCCAGCTGTCGCTGTTTGACAGCAGTGAAATCGATCAGCAGGGCCAGCAGGCCTTCGAGGAGTATCGCCAGAGTCACCAACAGGCCACCGGCCGTGACGGAAAGTATGTGACCTGTATTGCCGATGCCATTATCGACACGCTGCCAGAAGGACAGGGCCCGTCAAAGTGGACCGTCGGGGTCTATCAGGATGACGAACCCAATGCCTTTGCGCTGCCCGGCGGCTACGTCGTCATCAATACAGGGTTGATGAAGGTTGCCAAAAATCAGGACCAGATCGCGACAGTCGTCGGCCATGAAATGGCCCACGTGCTGGCCAACCACGCCAATGAACGCACCTCGACCCAGTCACTGACCAGCACAGGCGTGGGCGTGGTGCAATCCGTGACCGGCAGCAATGCGCTGGGCCAGCTGCTGGGTGCCGGCGCCCAGTATGGGGTCCTGCTCCCCTATTCCCGCCGCCAGGAGAGTGAAGCCGACCTGCTGGGTCTGGATCTGATGGCCCGGGCCGGCTTTGACCCGAAAGCCAGTATCAATCTGTGGCAGAACATGGCCGCCGCCTCGCAGGGCGAACCGCCGGCATGGGCCTCGACCCATCCCAACAACGGGGCCCGCAGTGAAGCCCTTGAAGGCCGTATGCAGAGCGCGATCAAGCTCTCCGAGCAGGCCCATGCGGCAGGCCACAACCCCAGCTGCGCCAGTCTCAACTCCTGACCACAGGCGGGCCGGTCAGCGAAGATCGGCCCGCAACGCTTCCAGTACCGGGGTGGTATCAGGGCGCGTACCACGCCAGAGATACCAGGATTCAGCCGCCTGACCGACCAGCATACCGAGCCCGTCCACACAGCGCACGCCGTGGCGCTGCGCCCACTGCAGGAAGACGGTCGGTGTGGCGCCATACATCATGTCGTAGGCCAGCGCCCCCTCGTTGAAAAGAATCTCGGGCAGCGGCGGCAGCGCACCGGCAAGGCTGGCACTGGTGGCATTGATCACAAGATCAAAAGTGCCCTCGATCGCCTCAAACCCACAGCCACGTATATGGCCCATCGCATCGAAAAGCTCGGCCAGCGCCGTGGCCTTTTCTACCGTTCGATTGGCAACGACCAGCTCAGAAGGTCCGGTCGCCAGCAGGGGGCCAAGCACGCCACGTACGGCACCGCCTGCCCCCAGCACCAGAATGCGCGCATCGGCCAGGGGCGCCTCAAGCCTTTTAAGATCCAGCAGCAGTCCGGCGCCATCGGTGTTGTCACCGATCACCTCACCGCTGTCGCCAACCATCAGCGTATTGACGGCGCCGGCCTGTCGCGCCCGATCGCTCAATTGATCCGCCAGTACGGCTGCCTGCTGCTTGAAGGGCACCGTGACGTTGGCGCCACGCCCCCCTTCGCTGACAAAAGCGCGCCATCCGCCTTGAAAGTCATCAACCGGCGCCAGACGCGCGTCATAGCGCACCGCATCTCCCAGCTGCTCGGCAAAGCCTGAATGGATCTGCGGCGATCTTGAATGCGCAATGGGGTTGCCGAACACGGCGTAAAGCGGGACGTCACTCATGCCTGATCGACCTCCTCGAGCCATTCGCGCGCATGCAGGTAGTGCGCGTACAGCTCGGCCTCGGGGGAGCCCTCTTCGGGCTGATACTGATAGGCCCAGTACGCTACCGGCGGCATCGACATCAAAATCGATTCGGTGCGGCCACCGCTTTGCAGCCCGAACAGCGTACCGCGGTCATACACCAGGTTAAATTCGACGTAGCGCCCGCGTCGGTAGTTCTGGAAATGACGCTCCCGTTCCCCCCAGGGCGTATCGCGGCGTTTTTCGACGATCGGCAGATAGGCGGGCACGAAGGCTTCGGCTACCGCCTGCTGGAAGGCAAAACTCTGCTCGAAGCCCTCCTCGTTGACGTCATCGAAGAACAGCCCGCCAACACCGCGAGTCTCATCGCGGTGCTTGAGATAAAAATACTCATCGCACCAGCGCTTGTAGTGGAGATAGACGTCGTCGCCGAAAGGAGTACAGGCGTCACGGATGGTACGATGCCAGTGAATGACATCCTCAAGCACCGGATAGTACGGCGTCAGATCGATGCCACCGCCAAACCACCAGACCGGTGGCTCCCCTTCCTTTTCGGCGATGAAAAAACGAACGTTGCCGTGCGTCGTCGGCAGGTGCGGATTGCTCGGGTGCAGGACCCAGGAGACCCCGACGGCGTGAAAACTGCGTCCGGACAGCTCCGGGCGGGCCGCCGATGCTGAAGGTGGCAGGTTTTCACCGAAGACATGCGAGAAGTTGACGCCGCCCTTTTCAAACACGGCGCCCTCGGTCATCACGCGGGAGCGGCCGCCACCGCCATCCTCGCGCGTCCAGGCATCTTCCACGAAATCGGCGTGGCCATCGGCCCCGGCCAGCGCCTGACAGAGCCGATCCTGAAAGTCCAGCAGGTAGCGTTTTACCCTTTCGAGATAGGCATGTGACACGGTGTCTCTCCAGCAGGGTCATGACCGTGCCCCGGCCATGACGAACGTTTAGGCAGGCAAGGCTAGTCGCGCAGCACGTCGTTGGTCAGCAGATCACGAATCTCACTGGGGCGCGTTCGCCCGCCCAGTGGCCCATCCACCACGAGCACCCGATCGTCGAACACCTGCCTGATCGCTTCGGCGCTCAGACAGGGAGCCTCGCTGGCCCGATTGGCCGAGCTCGAGACCAGCGGGCCGCCAAAGGCGTCGCACAGCGCACGCACCAGAGGATGATCGCTGACCCGCAGCGCCACACTGGAATGCTCACCGCGCACCAGCGGATGCGCCCGACCATTGTCCGGCACCAGCCAGCTCACCGGCCCGGGCCAGCTGGCCCTGAGTCGCAACAGATACGTATCATCCAGGCCAGCCAGCCAGGGCTCGAACTGTTCGATGCCTGATGCAATCAGAATCAACCCCTTGGCCGGGTCGCGCGCCTTGAGCGCCAGAAGACGCTCCAGCGCTTCGGTGTTGTCGGGATCACAGCCCAATCCCCAGACGGCTTCGGTCGGATAGGCCACGACGCCACCCTGGCCGAGATAATCGACGGCGACGTCAAGTGGCGGCTGAACATGGGAGAAGTCAGAAGGTGAAGACATGCTGCTTGAATACCGTTGCCCCAATCAGGGGGGCAGTGTATCTCATGCCAGCCTGCGGACCCAGCCACCGGCAACCTGCGCGGCCCAGCCGTCGAGCTCCAGCATGAGCAGGCGCGACTGTAGTGCAGCGATGGGCTCGCCGGTACGCTCGACCAGCGCATCGACCGGCACGGGATCATGATCAAGCAGCGGCCACAGCGGGTCATCCGGTGCAGATGGATCAACCGGTGCCTCATGACCGGACGCTACCGGCAGAGCCTGTGGTGAAGAGAGGTCCTTCGGGGCAATACTGCCGGTCTGCCAGGTGCGCTCTGGCAGCTCCTGAAGGATATCGTCCAGACAGGTCACCAGCCGGGCGCCTTCGCGAATCAGCCACAGACAGCCGCGCGCCTGCGGGTTATGCAGCGAGCCGGGCAGCGCAAAGACCTCCCGGTTCTGCTCCGTGGCCAGCCTTGCACTCACCAGAGAGCCGCTGGCCATGGCCGCCTCGACCACCAGCACGCCCAGCGACAAGCCGGTAATGATCCGGTTACGCCGGGGAAAATGCTGTGGATGTGCCCGCGTACCCGGCGGGTGCTCGGACAGCAGCAGCCCGCCCTGGTCCAGCAGTTGCTGGCGCAGGCGGGCATGCGTTCGCGGATAGAGCACATCGACACCGCAGCCCAGCACCGCCACGGTGGCACCATGGGCTTCCAGCGCACCATGATGGGCGCAGCCATCCACTCCCAGCGCCAGCCCGCTGATCACCCCATAGCCGGCACCGGCCATGTCACGCGCCAGTCGCCAGGCATTGTCCTGCCCTTCACGCGTGGGCCGGCGCGTGCCCACCACCGCTAGCGATGGCAGAGCCAGCGCCTCAAGTGCCCCCCATGCCCACAGCACCGGCGGCGGGTCGGGCAGCTCCTCGAGCAGAGCCGGCCAGGCCATATGGTCCGGCGTCAACAGATGATGACTCGCATCCTGTTCCAGCCATGCCATGGCCGCCGCGACCCTGGCGTGCAGCGGCCCCTGTCCGGGCACCTGCAGATAGTGACGCATCATCTGCGCCGCCTCCGCGGGCAGGCGAGCCAGCCAGCCCTCGGGCCAGACGGGTGCGGCCTGTCGAAGGGTCATCAGCCGGCGCGCCCCGACCCGCGGCAGCATCGACAGCGCCAGCCACTCATGAGGCGTCTGCAGATGGGTAATCTCAGTCATCAAAAGGCGCTCCCAGTCGATCTCCCGTCGCCATGGGCAGCTCGGCGCGAGTGACCAGCGCAAGGCTTGTCTGCTCGAGGGTGCGCACGACCATCAACTCGCCCAGGATCCCGCCTTCAAGCGTCAGCGACTCATTGGTGACCGGGTCGGGAACAGATTGTGCTTCACCCTGTACGCGAAGGCGCATGCCGGGCGTGACCTGATGACGCCCCAGATCGATCACCACAATGTCGCGAAGGCCCACAATGCGTCCGGCGCCGGGGCGATCGATAATTCGCCCCTGGATACCGGCCGGCGCGACCTCTGGTGTCAGCTGCGCCGGGGGCGCCCAGTCATCGAGCGCCATTAGCTGCGCACCCTGACTGACTTCATGCGGACTCTTTTCAACGGTGAGCGTTGAGAGCGGCGTGCCCTGTCGTTCCAGACGCGCCACGCCCTGGCGAATCATGACCTGCCCCAGCACGCGGCCCTGCTCGTTTTTGAGCTGTTTGCCCGGCGTATAGAGACCAAAACGCTGCCCCGGGCGGCCCTGAACGTGACGCGCCAGCACCTGATCCCCGGCACCGCTGATCAACCGCCCCTCGCTGCCGCTGACCACATAGGCCTGCGGCGCCTCAGGGCTGCCCTCGATGATGCGGTAGTTCATCAGCGCCTGCGACCAGGCCGAAATATCCACAGGGTCATGCGGAGTTTCCAGCGGCAGAAAGCGCAGCCGCGGCGACAGGGTCACGACGCCGCCCCGACCACCGGTTGTATCCTGGGCATCGGCCGATGCCGCCCGGGCGGTATCGATGTCGGTCACCACGGCGGCCATCATGGCCGTTGCCAGCGCCGCAAGCGCTGCCGCGCGAACAGAACGCCTGCCTCTGCGGCGCCTTTCAAGCTGTTTCATGTCATCCCGGCCCTGCTGTCGGTTCCGTTGCCATCGCCTGCGCACTACAATAGGCGTCATACGGAGTGAATCCATTCATGCATTTACGGCCGTCATACCGGCTTTCTTGACCCGATGCGGTCAGGGCCTGCCGGCGACGACCCCACAACAGATACGAACATGGCTCTACTGACGATTCTCGAATACCCCGATGAACGCCTGCGTACCATCGCCCAGCCCGTCGAGCAGGTCGACGATGAGGTACGCCGCCTGATCGATGACATGTTTGAAACCATGTACGACGCCCCGGGCATCGGCCTGGCCGCCACACAGGTGGATGACCATCGCCGCGTGATCGTGATGGATGTCAGCGAAGAGAAAAACCAGCCGCTGGCGCTGGTCAATCCGGAGATCACCCTGCTGGGCGAAGAACGTGAGCCGCTTCAGGAAGGCTGCCTGTCCATTCCGGAATACTACGCCGAAGTGCCCCGCGCCCTGCGAGTACATCTCAAGGCACAGGATCGAAACGGCAAGACCTATGAGCTGGAAGCCGACGGTCTGCTGGCCCACTGCATCCAGCATGAAGCGGATCATCTGGAAGGGGTATTGTTTGTCGATTACCTCTCGCCGCTCAAACGCGACCGGGTCAAAAAGAAGATGCTCAAGCGTCAGAAAGCGGCTTCCTGAACCCGCCGACCGGTCACCGCCGACTGCCCATCATCACCATCAGCGCCCCCAGCAGGGCGCTGACGTTTTTCAGGACCATGCCATGCCCAGCCCCCTTCGCATCGCCTTTGCCGGGACACCGGACTTTGCCGCCGAGCATCTGCGCGCGCTACTCGACAGCCATCACGAGGTGGTGTGTGTCTACACCCAGCCCGACCGCCCCGCCGGTCGCGGGCGCCGCCTGACACCGTCACCGGTCAAGGCGCTGGCACTGGAATATGACCTGCCCGTCCATCAGCCTGAAAGGCTGAAAACGCCGGATACCCATGCGCCGCTGATCGAGGCCGACATCGATGTCCTGGTTGTGGTCGCCTACGGGCTGATCCTGCCACGCGCCGTGCTCGATATTGCCCGCATGGGCGCCATCAACGTGCACGCCTCCCTCCTGCCGCGCTGGCGCGGTGCGGCGCCGATTCAGCGCGCCATCGAAGCAGGCGATCGCGACACCGGCGTGACCATCATGGCCATGGACGAAGGACTCGACACCGGCGACATGCTGCTGACGACCCGCACACCCATCGACGACACGACCACGGCCGCCACGCTGCATGATCAGCTGGCCCAACAGGGCGCCGTTGCCCTGATCGAAGCGCTTGGTCGCCTGAGCGACCATCAGCTGCCGGCCATTCCCCAGCCTGAAGAGGGCGTGACCTACGCCGCCAAGATGAGCAAGGCCGAGGCGCAGCTTGATTTCACTCAAAGCGCGACGACGCTGTCACAGCGCGTGCGGGCGTTTAATCCTTTTCCGGTGGCCTGGACAACCCTGAGCGACGAGACACTGCGCATCTGGGGGGCAGAAGCACGCGCGGCGCGCGGCGCCGAGCTCAAGGCCGCACCGGGTCAGCTGCTGGAGGCCGAGCCGGATGCCCTGTGCGTGGCCTGCGGCGAGGGGGTACTTCGTATCACTTCCGCCCAGTTGCCGGGCGGCAAGGCACTGTCGGCCCAGGAACTGCTCAACAGCCGACGCGACCGGTTCGCGCCCGGCACACGACTGGGAGTCAAACAATGAGCCGTCAACGCGCCTCAAGGACCGGACGCGCCCTCGGCGTGCGCGCCCATGCCGCCCGGGCGCTGGCACTGGTGCTCAATCAGCGCGGCGCCCTGTCCAGTGATGTTCCCGAAGGGATCGCACCGCGCGATCACGGGCTCTACCGGGCGCTGTGCTTTGGCGTCTGCCGCGCCCTGCCCCAGCTCGAGGCCATCGCCGCGACACTTTTGAAATCGCCGTTCAAGCAGCGCGACCAGGACATCCACGCCCTGCTGCTGATCGGGCTGTACCAGCTCTTTCACATGCGTATTCCGACGCATGCGGCCGTAGGAGAAACCGCCGGCGGCGCGCGCGAGCTCAACAAGGAGTGGGCCACCCGGGTGCTCAACGGCTGCCTGCGCCGCGCCGACCGCGAACGCGATACACTGTTGACTGCCGTCGAGCAGACCCCATCGGTTGCGCACTGGCACCCGCAGTGGCTGCTGGACCGACTCGAAAAGGCCTGGCCGGATCAGTGGCGCGATATCGCGGCGGCCAATAACGTGCCCGGCCCCATGACGGTGCGCGTCAATCGCCAGCATCAATCCCGTACCGCGTGGCTCGAGCGACTTGAAGGTGCCGGCCTGGCCGCCCGGGAATGCGCCTTCAGCGAGGACGGTCTGACGCTGACCACCCCCTGTGACGTCGACCAGCTGCCGGGCTTTCAGGCAGGCGATGTCAGCGTACAGGACGAAGCCGCCCAGCTGGCCGCGGCCCTGCTGCTTGATGGTCTCGAGCCTTCTTCGACGCCGCTGCGCCTGCTGGATGCCTGCAGCGCCCCGGGCGGCAAGAGCGCACACCTGCTGGAGCGTGCACCAGACAGCGCGCTGACCGCACTGGACAGCGATGCCGGCCGCATTGAGCGCGTGCGCGAGACGCTGGCTCGTCTGACGCTGTCGGCCACGCTGGTGACCAGTGACGCCACCGACAATGACTGGTGGGACGGCACCCCCTTTGACGGCATTTTGCTGGATGCGCCCTGCTCGGGCACCGGGGTGATTCGTCGCCATCCCGACATCAAGGCGCTGCGCCGGGAAGAGGACATCGCTGAACTGGCCGTCCTGCAGGCGCGTCTGCTGGACGCGCAGTGGCAGCGTCTGGCACCGGGGGGCCGGCTGCTCTATGCCACCTGTTCGGTGCTGCCGGAGGAGAACGCCGATCAGATGACGGCGTTTCTGGCCCGCACCGCCGATGCCCGTGCCCTGCTGATCACGGCCGACTGGGGCCAGCCCAGCGGTGACGGCCGCCAGTTGATGCCGACCGTCGACGGTCACGACGGCTTTTTCTATGCGCTGCTGGAAAAACGCGCCGGCTGATAAACGCCCTCGACGCGCATCGGCAACAAGCTTTCACACGTTGGCGCTTGTCAGATGGGCAGGCGCCTTCGATACTGAAAGTCATTCTGATTGCCGGATACCTGACGCTGCATGGCCCACTCACATCACGAACCCGATATGTTCGAAAGGCCGCCGATCGATCAGTGCGCTTTGATCGTGGTGGATATGCAGGTGGATTTCATGCCCGGCGGGGCGCTGCCCTGCAGCCGGGGCCATGAAATCATCAAGGGGATTCAGCAGGCCATGATCAGCGGCGAGTACGGCCATATCGTGGCGACTCAGGACTGGCATCCGGCCGGTCACATCTCCTTTGCCAGCAGTCATGCCAACCTTCAGAGCTTCGAGTCGATCGATCTTTATGGCGAGATGCAGACGCTCTGGCCGGATCATTGCGTGCGGGCAACGCCCGGTGCCGTACTCGATACGCGTCTCGACTGGTCGCTGGCCGATGTCATCATCCGCAAGGGCAGCGACCCACGCGTGGACAGCTACAGCGCCTTTCGTGACAACCTCGGCCCGAAGGGCACCCGACCCTCGACCGGCCTTGCCGGCTGGCTTGAGGAGCGAGGCGTGACCGAGGTCTCCGTCTGCGGACTGGCGCGAGAGGTGTGTGTGCTCTGGACGGCCGAGGACGCCCGCGCCGCGGGCTTTGACACCCGATTTCTCTGGTCGCTGACGCGTCCGGTGTCCTTTGACAGTGACACCGCAACGTATCAGCGACTGGAACACGGCGGTATCGCGATCGTCGATACCACCTCCATGGACCCCCCTGACGACTGAAGTGCACAGGGGCCACGTTAAAGGAAAAAACACCATGAGCGATCATGTCTACAAGTCTGTCGAACTGACCGGCTCTTCCGAGACCAGCATCGAGGAAGCCGTCCAGAACGCGCTGACCAAGGCCAGCGAGACGATTCAGAACATGCAGTGGTTCCAGGTCACCGAGACCCGCGGCCACATCGAAAACGGCGCTGTCGGTCACTGGCAGGTCAGCATCAAGGTCGGTTTCACCCTCGAGTGATCCCCGCGCGGCAGCCGTCTTCCGGCTGCCGCTCTGTTTTCCCGCCGCCGACAACCCCTGCTCCGCCCTTCCCCTGGTCGCCATTTGGTGCCAACATCCGCGCCATTGATCCTGTCCCATCACCCTTCGGATCGCAGTCATGAAAATCATCATTCTGGGCGCCGGCCAGGTAGGCGGCACGCTGGCCGAGCATCTGGCGCATGAAGACAACGACATCACCGTAGTGGATGTCGACAGCGTGCGTCTGCGCGATCTGAGCACACGTCTTGATCTGAGAACCGTACAGGGCGTGTGCTCCTATCCGATCACCCTGAAGGAGGCCGGCGCCGAAGACGCTGACATGCTGATTGCGGTGACCAACTCCGACGAGGTCAACATGATGGCCTGTCAGGTGGCGCACACGCTGTTCAGCACGCCCACCAAGATTGCCCGCGTTCGCGCGACCCAGTACCTGACCAGCAAGGGCCTGTTTTCTCAGGACGCCATTCCGATCGATGTTCTGATCAGCCCCGAGCAGGTGGTGACCAATCACATCCGCCGGCTGATCGAATACCCCGGCGCCCTGCAGGTGCTGGATTTCGCCAACGGCCTGGCGCAGCTGGTGGCGGTCAAGGCCTACTATGGCGGCCCGCTGGTCGGTCAGGAACTGGCATTTCTGCGCCGCCACATGCCCAACGTCGATACCCGGGTGGCCGCGATCTACCGCCGCAACCGGCCGATCATGCCGCGCGGCAATACCGTCATCGAAGCCGATGACGAGGTGTTTTTCATCGCCGCACGCAAGGACATCCGCACCGTCATGGGCGAGCTTCGGCGCGTGGACCGGGGCTTTCGCCGGGTCATGATCGGCGGCGGCGGCAACATCGGCGAGCGACTGGCCGAGACGCTCGAGCAGGACTATCAGGTCAAGATTCTCGAACAGGATCTGGAGCGCTGCACCCAGCTCTCGGAAAATCTGAAACGCACCGTGGTGCTGCACGGCAGCGCCACCAGCAAGCGACTGCTGCTGGAGGAAAACATCGAGGAGTGCGACATCTTCTGCGCGCTGACCAACGATGACGAGGTCAACGTGATGTCCTCGATGCTCGCCAAGCGCCTGGGCGCCAAGAAGGTGCTAACCCTGATCAACAACCCGGCCTATGTGGATCTGGTCCAGGGCGGCGAGATCGACATTGCCATCTCACCGCAGCAGGCCACCATCGGCGGGCTTTTGACCCACGTACGCCGCGGTGACATCGTCAACGTCCACTCTCTGCGCCGTGGGGCCGCCGAGGCCATCGAGGCCATTGCCCACGGTGATTCGCGCTCCTCCCGCGTGGTCGGCCGTACGGTCGGCGAGGTCAAACTGCCGGAAGGTGTCAGCATCGGCGCCATCGTGCGCGGGCGCGATGTCATGATCGCCCATCGCGACATCACCATTCAGACCGATGATCACGTCATCCTGTTTGTGGTCGACAAGCGTCGCCTCAAGGAGGTCGAGCGTCTCTTCCAGGTGGGCCTGAGCTTTTTTTAACGCCGCTTTCGCGCCCGCCACCGCAGATGGATCAGCCACACATAGGGTGGCAGGTTAATGAGAAACGCTGCCAGCCCCAGCCAGACCTGTATCGCCGGCGTCAGGCCGGCGGGATAGATCACACCGAGCAGGTAGTGCTCGATGAAGCCACCCTCGAAGCCCGCCTGCCCGGCGCGGCTTCGCAGCAGGTTTTCCAGCGGCGTGAGCGGACAGCGCCAGCCGTTGAACTCCACCGCCACGCCCCAGGCCAGCGCCGGCAGATGCAGCCATGCCAGTGCCGGTCGCCACAGCACCAGCAGCGCCCCGAGCACCACCCAGATAATAAAGGCCAGATGCATCACGAGCACTCCATCGGCCGCCAATCGATACAGCATGGCTTGCCCCCCTGCAGAATATTGTCGTAATACTCAATACCGGCACATCCCGGTCCTTCAGTACTGCTTTTTGTTCATCATTGGCGCTTCGGCGATAATGGTCCATCCCGTAGCGGCACTTTCTCGTGCCGATTGTCATTGACGCCAGCCTGTGAGCCACCATGCCCAACCCAGGACAGGGTCCGCGCGACGCCCTCGAGTTCGGAGATCAACACCTGACCCTCGTGGGGACTGCGCACGTTTCCCGTGACAGTGCCGATGAGGTGCGTGAGCTGATTCGATCCGGCGATTATGACGCCGTAGCCATCGAGCTGTGCGCCTCACGCCACCAGGGGCTGATCGACCCCGACGCCATCGCCAGACTGGATCTCTTTCAGGTACTGCGCCAGGGGAAGGCCGGCATGGTCGCGGCAAGCCTGGCGCTCGGCGCCTTTCAGCAGCGTGTGGCCGAGCAGTCCGGCATCGAGCCGGGCGCTGACATGAAGGCCGCCGTCGAGGAGGCGCAACACGCCGGCCTGCCGCTCTATCTGATCGATCGCGAGATCGGCGTGACCCTCAAGCGTGTCTATCGCAATGTGCCCTGGTACAAGCGCATGACGCTCGTGTCGGGCCTGATCGGCAGCGTCCTGTCGCGTCAGAAAGTCTCCAGCGAAGAGATCGAGCGGCTCAAGGAAGGCGACGTGCTGGAGGCCACCTTCACCGAATTCGCGCAACAGTCCCGCCAGCTGTATACGCCGCTGATCGAGGAGCGCGACCGGTACATGGCCCTGAAGCTCATCGAGCAACTGCCCGAGGGCGGCACCCGTCGCGTGCTGGTCGTGATCGGCGCCGGCCATCTCAAGGGCATGGGCGCACATCTGCGCCAGCTGGAGAGCGACCGCCCCGCCCTGCCCGCCGTCACTGACGAGCGTCAGGCGCTGGATAGCGTCGCGCCGCCCGGACGGCTTCTGAAACTGTTGCCCTGGCTGATCGTGGCGCTGGTGGTGGCCGGCTTTGCCGTAGGGTTCAGCCGCGATAGCGGGCTTGGCTGGTCGCTGGTCGTGGAGTGGGTGCTGATCAACTCGACGCTGTCAGCCCTGGGTGCCCTGATCGCGCTCGGGCATCCGCTGACCATTCTGGCCGCCTTTGTGGCGGCGCCGCTGACGTCGCTCAACCCGACCATTGGCGTCGGCTTTGTCACCGCCGGCGTCGAGCTCTATATGCGAAAGCCCAAGGTGGGTGATTTTTCCACCCTGCGCCGCGATGTCAGCCACTGGCGCGGCTGGTGGCGCAACAGAGTGGCGCGCACACTGCTGGTGTTTCTGCTCTCCACCGTAGGCTCGGCCGCCGCCACCTGGATTGCCGGGCTGCGTATCGCCGGGCAGCTGTTTGGCTGATGCAGAAACGTCAGGATAAAAAAGGCGCCGTCACCCGGTGACGGCGCCCGCTGGCATGCAGCTCCAGCCTGACATCAGGTCAGGGGATCAGGTCAGAACGTCGTACTCGCGCACTTCCATCTGCTCAATGGCGTTTTCAAGCGTCTGCGCCATCTGCTTGTAGTGCTCGGTGGCAATATGGGCATCGAGCGCGGCGCGATCCCGCCACTGCTCGACCATGATAAAGCGTGATGGCTGCTGACTGTCTCGCGTCAGGGTATACAAAAGACAGCCATCGTCTTCCCTGGACGGTGCGACGACTTTAGTCAGCTCAGCCTCGACGCGAGATTCCTCGCCCGATTTGGCATCTATGGTCGCCAGAATCCCAAGGGTCATATCACCTCTCCTGTCGTGAACGTGCGTTCCAAGAATAGCCGGCTTATACGCCCTGCGCGCGCCGTCTCTTCAGCAGACGCTGCGCGGCATCGGACTCATGGGGCGTGCCGGCGTCGCGTCGAGCCGCAGCGTACTGTTCGTTGAACACCGTAAAATAGTCATCAAGCACCCGGGCACCCCGTTCATCGCCAGCGTGACGCAGCAGCTCGGTGGCCACTTCTGCCGTGCACAGATGCTCGGGGCTGGCCGGCTTTCTCAATCGATAGCGGGTCAGCCGATCGGTCTGCAGCGCCACGATGGGCAGCTCGGCCAGATAGTCGCTTCGGCGAAACATGCGTCGCGCCTGCCGCCAGGTACCATCGAGCAGGATAAAGACCGGAATGCGTGCCGTATCGCAGGCCTGCTCGACGCTGACGACCCGATGGCGATAGTCCTCCTGGTCATCGGGAAAGACCAGGCTGGGTGCAAAGCGTGGGTCTGCCAGCGCCGCCAGTAGCGTCGGGTCCGGCTCGGTTCGCGACCACTCGAACACCCGGGTGTCAGCAACGCAGTCACCGATCAACCGACCGGTATTGGTCGGCTTGTAGTGCTCGATGCGATGGGTAATCAGCCAGAACTTCGCTCGGGTGCTTACCTGAAGTCGATAGGGGCAGATGCAGTGCAGGCCGGGCATGCGGCACTGCTCGCAGCGTTTGACCAGGCTGCCGCGCGCATTGAACGGTTTACGCGGCGCCTGAGGATCATGACCGACGCTCATGAAGCTGACGGTGCCTCATCGGGGGCATTCGTCGGGCGCCGTTTCCAGTAGCCGGCCAGGATCGAGCCGGAGATGTTGTGCCATACCGAAAAAAGCGCGCCGGGCAGTGCCGCCGCCGCCGGGAAGAAATTGGTCGCCAGCGACACGGCAAGACCGGAGTTCTGCATGCCGACCTCGATCGCCACTGCCCGACAGTCGCGGACATCCAGCCCGGCCAGACGCGACAACCAGAAACCGCCGATGAGACCACAGGCGTTGTGCAACACGACCGCCAGTGCGATCACAGGGCCAAGGCTTGCCAGACGCCCGGCGTTGAGCGCCACCACGATGGCGATGATCGTGACGATGGCGGCCATGGCGACGGTCGCCAGCGCCGGTTCGATACGCCGGATGGTGGTAGCCATGAAGTGATGCACTACCGTGCCCAGCGCGATCGGCACGATCACGAGTTTGGCGATGCTCCAGAGCATGCCGCCCACGGGCACATCGATGCTCGCGCCCATCCAGAGCCAGACCAGTAGTGGCGTCATGACAACTGACAGGAGCGTCGAGATCAGCGTCATGCTGATCGACAGCGCGACGTTGCCGCCGGCAAGCCAGGTCATGACGTTGGAGGCCGTACCACCCGAAGTGGCGCCAACCAGCATCATGCCCACGGCCAGCTCCGGCGAGAGCCCCAGCAGATGCGAAATGCCAAAGGCCGCCGCCGGCATCAGAAGATACTGTAGACCGATACCGATGATGACGGCACGCGGGGTGCGCGCCACGCGGGCAAAGTCATGGCGCGACAGCGTCAGCCCCATGGTGAACATGATCAGCGCCAGCAGGGGCGGCACCCAGCCCTTCAGCGAGACCAGGCTATCGGGAAAAAAGGCGGCAAACAGTGCGGCGCCTATCGCCCACAGTGGAAAGAATCGGTTGATCTGCTCAAACATGGCCAATATCTATATGAGTGGTAATGACAGAGTGCGCCGGCCTGGTCACAGGCAGCGCTCGGTGTTCAGCGCCTGTCGAAGGGCCCGATCGGGGCCTCAAAATGACAGTAGCGCTTTGGGGTCGGGCTTGAGCAGACGGCCATGTTGTGACCAGAAATCGCGCAGGTAGCCAACGCCTTCGGTGGCGCTGGTGGCCAGCGGTACCACGCCCTGGGTGGCAAGTTCGCGCGCGCCGGGATCCACCAGTACACGCGGGGCGGTGAGGGGCGCCTCGTCCAACAGCATCGAAGCCGGCGTGACCGCCAGCGATGTGCCCACGATCAACAGCAGATCGGCTTCGGCCACGATATCGCAGGCGGTGGCATAGAGCGGGACGTTTTCACCGAACCAGACCACGTGTGGGCGCAGCTGGGCCCCGTCATCGCAGCAGTCTCCCACCTCAATGGTCTCGTCCTCGTCGAGCCGATAGACCAGCCGCGGGTTGCGACTGGAGCGCGCCTTCAAGAGCTCGCCGTGCAGATGCAGCACATCGCGGGAACCGGCGCGCTCGTGAAGGTCGTCAATGTTCTGGGTAATGATGCTGACCCGGAAGTGTTTCTCGAGCTCGGCCAGCGCCAGATGGGCCGCGTTGGGCCGGGCCGCTCGTACCTGAGCACGGCGCTCGTTGTAAAAACGCAGTACGGTATGGGGATCGCGCGCCCAGCCTTCGGGCGTGGCCACGTCTTCGACGTGGTGATCCTCCCAGAGGCCGTCGCCATCACGAAAGGTCCTGATACCGCTTTCAGCGCTGATACCGGCACCAGTGAGAACGACCAGGTGAGCCATGTGCTTTCCCCCATGAATACATACATCAGGCCATGCCACCGATACCGCCGCCCACAGGGGGCACTCGATGGCGCGGGAATTTTAACAGAGTCCTCCCGGTGCGCCATCCCGAGCCTGTACATCGACAGGGACAATTGCCGACAATAGCGCCTGATGCCCGGCCATGACGTTTCAATGACGACCCCCATCCCCGTGATTTATCAGGACGATCAGCTGGTGATCGTCCACAAGCCCTCCGGCGCGCTGGTGCACCGCAGCGCGCTGGACCGCCATGCCCCGCTGGTCATGCTGCAGGCGCTGCGCAATCAGCTGGGCCAGCATGTTTACCCGGTCCACCGGCTGGACCGGCCGACCTCGGGCGCGCTGATATTTGCCCTGACGCCCGATATGGCGACCGCGCTGGGTCACCAGTTTCAGCAGCAGCAGGTCCGAAAGCACTACCTTGCCATTGTGCGCGGTATCGGCCCCGAAGCGGCCAGCTACGACTGGGCGCTGCGCGAGGAGGACGGCAAACGGCCCAAGGCCGAGATGCCGGCCATGGAGGCCCTGACCCACGTCAAACGTCAGGACAGCGTCGAGCTGCCAGTCGCCATCGACCGCTACCCGACCAGCCGCTACTCGCTGATGTCGGTCACCCCCGCCACCGGTCGGCGCCATCAGATCCGTCGCCACCTGAGCCGCGGCGGCTACCCCATCATCGGGGACGCCAGGCACGGCAAGGGCATTCACAACCGCTTCTTTCGTGATCATCTCGATGCCGGCCGCCTGCTGCTGGCGGCGACCATGCTCGAGTTTTATCACCCCGCCCGGAAACAGACGCTCAGGGCGGATGCCGCGATCGAAGCGGACATGGCCACCCTGATGCAGCGATTTGGCTGGGGCGGGCACTGCCCGGTCAATCGGGTACAGTGGCAGGAAAGCACCGACGATACGCCTGACAGGAGAGATGCGGCATCATGAGCGATTCAGCCGACGCGAAGCGCCTGGACGCTGCCCGCCATGAGGCAGACTTCACCGCTCGCTTTGACGGCATGCGCCGTCTTTATGGCCACACGGGCATCGAGCGCCTGCGCCGCGCGCATGTCGTGGTCATCGGCATCGGCGGTGTCGGCAGCTGGAGCGTCGAGGCACTGGCGCGCTCGGGATTCGAGCGCATCAGCCTGATCGACCTGGACGACGTCTGCACCACCAACGTCAACCGCCAGCTGCACGCGCTGGATGGCACCATCGGTCGCCCGAAGATCGAGGTCATGGCCGAGCGCTGCCGATTGATCAATCCGTGGCTGCAGATCACGCCTATTGCGGGCTTTATCACCCCGGACAATATCGAGCGTATGCTGCCGGATGATACCGATCACGTGATCGATGCCATTGACCACGTCGGCGCCAAGTGCGCCCTGATTCACTACTGTCGGCGCCGAAAAATCGGCCTGACCGTGACTGGTGGGGCCGGCGGTCTTACCGACCCGACCCGCATCACCACGGCCGATCTCACCCGCACCGAGCATGATCCGCTGCTGTCAAAGGTACGCAGCCGGCTGCGACGGGAGTACGGCTACAGCCGCAACCCGAAACGCCGGTTTGCCGTGACCTGCGTCTACTCGCCCGAGCAGCGACGCTATCCGGACGGCGCCGGCGAGGTCTGCGATACGCGCCCCGGCGATGGCGAAACGCTCAAGCTGGGCTGCAGCGCCGGCTATGGCTCTGCCACCTTCGTGACCGGCGCTTTCGGCTTTGCCGCAGTGGGTCACACCATCGAACGTCTGATCCGGACCGGTCTCGAGACCGCCCGCCCCGACCATGACACTGAACCTGCCGCTCAGGAGACTTTATGAAACGAGAACACGAACACACCGTCACGCCCGGCGTCTATCGACACTACAAGGGCAGTGATTACGAAGTGCTGGGGGTGGCGCATCACAGTGAGACCGAAGAGCCTCTGGTGGTCTATCGCGCCCTCTACGGAGAATTCGGCCTGTGGGTTCGACCGCTGGCGATGTTTCGCGAAAATGTCGAGATCGACGGCGAACCGGTGGCACGCTTCTCGCTGATCCGTCGCTTCTAGTACTCACCCGGCATTCTCTTGAACGACAACGGGCCGCCCGGTCAGGGCGGCCCGTTGTTGATCAATGACAACCGATCGAGAACCGACCGATAAAGCCGGACTCGATCAGGTCGCGGTTTCACCTTCTTCACGCTCGTTGGCCGGGCGCATCTGACGCTGCAGGTAATTTTCCAGACCAACCTGCTGGAGCAGGTGCAGCTCGGTTTCGATGATATCGATGTGTTCTTCTTCTTCGGCCAGAATCTTTTTGAGCATCTCGCTGCTGGGGAAATCCGCCACGGACTCGCAGTACTTGATGGCCGCGATCAGATCATCGCGTCCATCGTGCTCGATGCGCAGGTCACACTCCAGCATTTCCTGAACATTTTCACCGATGTGCAGCTTGCCCAGGTCCTGCAGGTTGGGCAGACCGTCGAGGAACAGAATGCGCTCGATCAGAATATCGGCATGCTGCATCTCTTCGATCGATTCCTTGTACTCCCAGTCGTTCAGGGCATGAAGGCCCCAGTTACGATACATGCGCGCATGCAGGAAGTACTGATTGATGGCAATGAGTTCATTGCCAAGGATTTTATTGAGGTGTTCGACAACCTGAGGATCGCCTTTCATTTTTATCTCCGCCATCAATGGTCATGGCAGTCGCCGACATCTGCGCCCGCCTGTGGAAGCAGTATCCACGAAACGACCGTAGATTTCGACATGAAAAGCACAAAAAAAGGCTCGATGCGAGCCATTATCACAAGATAATTCAAACAGTTAGCAATACGATGTGCACGGTCTTCATCCGGCAGGCGCTGCTTTACCGCACGGCATAGGCCAGTTCCTCATAGTGACGGGCCGGAATATGCTGCGCCACATGCCGATTCAGCAGGGCCTCGTCAACAATCTCCTGTGCAAGACAGGCGCACTTGCCACACTGCGTCGAGCACTGTGTCATGCGGGAAACGTCTTCCCAGCTTGAGGCGCCCAGCGCCACCGCCTGCTTCAGTTGCCCATCCGTAACCTTCTTGCACATGCATACAAACATGGAGATCCCCGCCGCAAAGAGAATAAAAATGATTCTCATAACCGATTGCACCTCGGCAATATGCGAAACATTTTCATTCGCGTCAATCGCTGCGGCGGAAAAGTCACAAAAAAGAGCGACCGAAGTCGCTCTCTGATAGCCGGAGATCGTATTCAGTACAAACCGGCCGGGCTGTCGCTATAGGAAATCAGCTGACACTTGATCTGCTGATAGTTGCCCAGCACGGCAAGATGGGTTTCGCGTCCGATGCCGGATTTCTTGTAGCCCCCAAAGGCCGCATGCGCAGGATACTGGTGATAGCAATTGGTCCAGACCCGGCCGGCCTGAATGGCCCGCCCCATGCGATAGGCGCGGTTCATGTCGCGCGTCCAGACCCCGGCGCCCAGACCGAACTCGGTGTCATTGGCGATCGCCAGCGCCTCCTCCTCGGTTTTAAATGTGGTGACGGACAGCGTGGGCCCGAAAATCTCCTCCTGAAAGATGCGCATGTCGTTGCGCCCCTTGAAGATCGTGGGCTGCACATAGAAGCCATTCTCATAGCCGCCCTCGACCCTGGCGCGCTCGCCGCCCAGCAGCAGCTCGGCCCCATCATCCCGCCCGATCTCCATGTAGGAAAGAATCTTGTCGAACTGCTCCTTCGAGACCTGCGCACCCATTTCGGTATCGGTATCCAGCGGGTTGCCGGATTTCAGCCGTCTGGCCCGCTCGACGGCACGACTCATCAGCGTGTCATAGACCGATTCATGGATCAGCGCGCGCGACGGACAGGTGCAGACTTCCCCCTGGTTGAGAAAGGTCATCATCAGCCCTTCGATGCACTTGTCGAGATAGGCATCGCCGTGATCGAGCACGTCCTCGAAATAGATGTTGGGCGACTTGCCGCCAAGCTCCAGCGTGGCCGGAATGATCCGTTCGGCTGCTCGCGACATGATGTGACTGCCGACCGGAGTGGAGCCGGTAAAGGCGATCTTCTGAATGCCCGGGTGGGTCGCCAGCGCCTCGCCGGCTTCCTCGCCGATGCCCTGCACTACGTTCAGCACGCCAGGCGGTAGCAGATCCTGAATCAGCTCCAGCAGCACGCAGATGGAGGCCGGCGTCTGTTCGGCAGGCTTGAGCACGCTGCAGTTGCCGGCCACCAGTGCCGGGGCCAGCTTCCAGCCCGCCATTAAAAGCGGGAAGTTCCAGGGGATGATCTGCCCTACCACGCCATAGGGTTCGTGGTAGTGATAGGCCACTGTCTGACTATCGATTTCGCTGATGCCGCCTTCCTGCGCCCGGATGCAACCGGCAAAGTAGCGAAAGTGATCAACCAGTAGCGGCAGGTCAGCCGCCAGACACTCGCGGATCGGCTTGCCGTTGTCCCAGGTTTCGGCCACGGCCAGCATCTCGAGATTGTCTTCGATGCGATCGGCGATTTTAAGCAGTACACCTGCCCGTTCGGCCGGGGGCGTGGCGGCCCAGCCGGGCGCTGCCTTTTGGGCCGCCTCCACGGCGCGGTCGATATCGTCGCGCCCGGAACGAGGAACCCGGCAGAACACCTCACCGGTCACCGGCGTCACATTATCCATGTAGCGGCCATCAGCGGGGGCGCACCACTCACCGCCAATGAAGTTGTCGTACTGCTCGCGAAAGCGCACAAGGGCATCCGAACTGCCGGGTCTGGCGTATTGCATCTGTCACCTCCAGAGGATCAGGATTGCGATCGACGAAAGAAGCTATCGCCATCCTCTACTCTGGCACTGCCGCCATAACGCCACAAACGGATATTGGTCCAACGCCCGAACGCAACAGCGCCCCGAAGCCATCGCTTCGAGGCGCTGTCGTTCAAGGCGCTACCAGCGAGGACAGGGCCGTCAGCCGGCGCGACGCAGCAGCCAGAAGCCGATGCCGAAACACACGGCCATGGGCACCAAAATCGCCCAGATCGGCGAGAAGCCGAAGATGGTGGCAGCAGGGCCAAGCAGATCCTGCACATACTTGAATACCAGCCCGACCACCGTGCCATAGAATACGCGCGTCCCCGCAGCGACGCTTCGCAGCGGCCCGAAGATGAACGAGGCCGCAATGATAACCAGCGAGATCAGCGTCAGCGGCAGCAGTACCTTCTGCCAGAAATAGAGCCAGGTGTCGCTGGCACTGATGCCCTGCTCATTGAGATAGCGGCCGTAGCGCCACAGATCCTCGATCGACTGACTGTCGCGATCGGTAATGATCAGGCGCAGCAGCTCCGGGTCCAGCGACGTGTCCCAGTCGAGCCGGTCCAGATGCTCGGATTCGGTGGTCTTGCCATGCAGCAGGGTGCGGTCCACATCTTCCAGCGTCCATTCATCGCCGTTGAGTACCGCCCGCGAGGCGTGGGTGGCCTCGACCAGCTGGGCGCCGTCGTAGCGAAAGCGATTGACGTCCAGAAGCGTATTGTCAGCGCGAATGGAGCCGAAGCGATAATAGCTGTCGCCCTCGCGCTGCCAGCCGCCACGATGGGAAACGGTGCTGCCATCCTGAAGTTCGGTCCGCCACGCCTGACCAAACATCTCGGTGCGCGGCGCGGCAAATTCGCCGATCGCCATGACCACCAGCACCACGATCAGCAGCGGCTTCATGACGCCGATCAGAATACGCCACAGCGAAAACCCGGCTGAGCGCATGACCGTCAGCTCGTTGCTCGAAGCCATCGCGCCCAGCCCGACCAGTGACCCGATCAGGACACTCACCGGCGCGTACTGATAAAAGCGCCAGGGCAGGCGAATGACGCCATACATCAGTACCTGCAGGGTGCCATAGCTGCCCTCGGTATCGCCCAGATCGTTGATGAAGCTGATGGTGAAATCGAGCCCCAGAATGATGAGATGCACGATAAGCATGCCCATGAGGACATTGCGTGCAATGTAGCGATCAAGCCGGTTGAACATCAGCGCACGCCTCCCAGACTGCTTCTATACAACAGCCAGGCGCCGATCAGGGCAAAGACCACATGAATGGGCCACAGACCGATGGCGCTTGAAAGGCTGCCACTGCCCACCGCGTCCTGCGCGGCCAGCAGAAGGCTCATGTAGGCCACATACAAGATGATGGCCGGCATCATCTTGGCAAAGCGCCCCTGACGCGGATTGGCCCGCGACAGCGGCAGGGCAATCATGGTCAGTATCGGCACCATCAGGGCCAGCGATACCCGCCACTGAAGCGCCGCGCGTGCCTTGTTGCTGTCATCGCCCAGCAGGCGCCAGGTGGGCTGAAGCTCGACATCGTCGACCTCCATCTGCGCGGTGCCGTTTTCCAGCCGGGCAGCGTAGGTATCAAACTCAAGGCGCTCGGCGATACGGCTGCCCGGCCTGACACTCTCGCGAGTGCCGTTGGAGAGGACCAGAAAACGACTCTCGCTCTCCGGGTCGCTGGTCTGGTAGCCGCTTTCGCCACGGGTCAGGACATCAACGCGCTGGCCCTGATCGTTGCGATCCTGCTCGGCGATGAAGACATTTTCCATGCGACTGCTGCCCTGCTCGACGCGCTCGGCATAGATGGTGCGATCACCCAGCGTCTGAAAGCGCCCCGGCGTCAACGCGCTGAAATCGGCCCGCTCCTGCTGCTCGGTCAACGTTTTCTCGTTCTGGGTCAGCCCGGCCGGCGTCAGCCACAGGCTGCACACCCCTACCACAACGGCCATCAAGAGCGCCGGCCAGCACGATGCGCCCAGAATGCGCGCAGGGCTGACGCCACAGGCCGCCAGTACCGTCATTTCACTGTTGAGATAAAGCTGCCCGTAGGCCAGCAGGATACCCAGAAAGAAAGCCAGCGGCAGGATCAGCTGGAGAAAGCTGGGCAAATGAAACAGCATCAGGCTGCCCAGCAGACTGGCAGGAAAGTCGCCCTCCGCCACGTCACTGAAGTAGCGAATAAAGCGATTGCCCATGATGACCAGCAGCAGAATGCCGGTGACGGCACTCATTGTGGTCAGGATTTCACGAATCAAATAACGAAAAACGATCAAGCGCAGACTCCCTCACACCTCAATCTCGAGCGGTCGTGTCCGATGCATGCTCGGCAAGTCGACTCCTGACCATGCAATGGTGCAGGGGTTTGCGTACACTGAAGGCCTGTTCGGACCCACCTGTTGAATGCGTCGGGTCGTCGCTTACCGTACTCGACAGCATGTCTGTTCAAAACCGTCATTATCGCCAATACCCACCGCATTGTCTTGGGGAGACATCATGGAATTTCCCGTGCTCACCGCCAACCCGGCCCGCTGCGAAACCGACTGCATCATCGTGCCGGTGTTCAAGGACGGTGATTTGCCCCCCGCCAGCGAGCGTCTGGATGACGCCAGCGAGCGCCTGATCACACAATTGATCGAACGGGGCGACTTTGACCCGGTGACCGCCAGCACCCAGCTGGTGCCCTTTGCGCCCGGTCTGAACACGGCTCGTCTGCTGCTGGTGGGCTGCGGGGAAACCGGCGACTTCAACGAAGGTGCCTATCGCCGCGTACTTGATGCTGCCTTCGGCGTGCTTCTGTCATTGCCGGTCGAGCATGCTGCCATTGCCATGCTGGATCGTGAAAACGGACCGCAGGACGTGGTCTGGAAGGCTCGCATGATTGCCGAGGCGGCCCTGCGCGCCACCTATCGCTTTGACCGCTTCAAATCGAAAAAGCGCCCGCCGATCACGCTGACGCGTCTGTCGCTGATGGTCAGCGATGCCAACGAGGCCGCCGGTGCCGAAGCTGGCGCTCGCATCGGGGCCGGCATCGGCGCCGGAATCAATATGGCCCGGGAGCTGGGCAACCTGCCGGGTAACGTCTGCACGCCGCGCTACCTGGCCGAGGAGGCCGAAAAACTCGGCGCCGAGGGGGATCTCAAGGTCACCATTCATGACGAGAAGGCACTGGCCGCCATGGGCGCCGGCGCCATTCTGGCCGTGGGTCAGGGCAGCACCGAGCCATCACGCCTGATCGTCATGGAATACAAGGGCGCCGAGGACCCCGAGGAAGCGCCCCACGTGCTGGTGGGCAAGGGCATCACCTTCGATAGTGGCGGCATCTCGATCAAGGGTGGGGCCAACATGGACGAGATGAAGTTCGACATGGGTGGCGCCGCCAGCGTCATGGGCACCATGAAGGCCATCACCGCCCTGAAGCCGAAGATCAACGTGGTGGCCATCATTGCCTCTGCCGAGAACATGCCGGATGCCAGCGCCCTGAAACCCGGCGACATTATTACCACGCTCAAGGGGCTGACGGTTGAAGTGCTCAATACCGACGCCGAGGGCCGGCTGGTGCTGTGTGATGCCCTGACCTACGCCGAGCGCTATCAGCCGGCCTCGGTGGTCGATATCGCCACCCTGACCGGCGCCTGCATCGTTGCGCTGGGCCATCAGACCTCGGCACTGCTGGCCAACGATGACGCACTGGCACAGCAGCTTCTCAGTGCGGGCAACACTGCCTGGGACCGTGCCTGGCAGTTGCCGCTGTGGGAGGACTATCAGAGCCAGCTCGATTCCGAGTACGCCGACATGGCCAATATCGGCGGTCGACCAGCCGGCACCATCACCGCGGCCTGTTTTCTGTCACGCTTTGCCAAAAGCTATCCCTGGGCCCATCTGGATGTGGCCGGTACGGCCTGGGATGGCAAAAAGGGCGGCACCGGTCGACCGGTCGGGCTTTTGAGCGAATACCTGCTGTCGCGCGCACCGCATTGATCGTGCTCACAGCACTCTGGGCCCGTCGCCATGCGGCGGGCTTTATTGGCACAGGGCGCCTGTGTCATTCTTGAGCCCCTGTTTCTGACGTTTCCCTTAATCAACTGTCGGACCAGCGTTATCGGATACGCCGTTGCCGATGATCGACAGCGATGTGTACTTCTCGCCTGGCCACCGTACGAACGGAGAATCCGAATCGTGTTTTCTCAAGGCTTTGAGCTTCGCCCTACCACCACGCCCACCGACGCCGGTCAGCGTGACGAGATCCTCAAAAACCCGGGCTTTGGTCGCTACTTCACTGACCATATGGCGCATGTGCGCTGGACTCACGCCGACGGCTGGAACAGCGGTGAAGTGCGTCCCTACGGCCCACTGGCGCTGGACCCCGCCGCCTCGGTGCTCCACTACGCCCAGGAGATCTTTGAGGGGGTCAAGGCCTATCGCCATGCCGACGGTTCTGTCTGGACCTTCCGTCCCGAGAAGAACGCTGCGCGCTTTCAGGCCTCGGCACGCCGCCTGGCCCTGCCGGAGCTGGACACCGACACCTTCATTGGCTCTTTGAAGGCACTGGTCAGCCAGGACGTTGACTGGGTCCCCACACCCGCCAGCGAGACCGAGGAGTCCAGCCTCTATCTGCGCCCGTTCATGATTGCCAGCGAGAAGTTTCTCGGCGTGCGGCCCTCGAAGGAAGTCGACTACTACGTGATCGCCTCGCCGGCCGCCGCCTACTTCAAGGGCGGCGTCAAGCCGGTCTCGATCTGGCTGTCTTCAAACTATAATCGCGCCGCGCCCGGCGGTACCGGCTTTGCCAAATGTGGCGGCAACTACGCCGCCTCGCTGGCAGCACAAAAAGAGGCCGAGGCCCATGGCTGCGATCAGGTCGCCTTTCTGGACGCCGTCGAGAGCAAGTGGGTCGAAGAGCTGGGCGGCATGAACCTGTTCTTCGTATTCAAGGACGGGCGCATCGTGACCCCGGCCCTGACCGGCACGATTCTCGAAGGCGTCACGCGCGACTCTGTTCTGCAGCTGGCCGCCGATGCCGGGCTCAAGCCCGAAGAGCGTGCCATCAGCATCGATGAATGGCGCGATGGCGTGAAACGTGGCGAGATCACCGAAGTGTTTGCCTGCGGCACTGCTGCGGTCATCACGCCCATCGGCGAGCTGGTCAGCGACAGCGGTCGTCTGAGCTGCAGCGACGGCAGCGGTGGCGAGGTCGGCAAATCCATTCGCAAGCAGCTGCTGGACATCCAGTACGGACGCGCTCAAGACCGTCACGGCTGGCTGACGCGTCTGGCCTGAGCCCTGCAGCGCCGCCCGCGGGCGGCGTTGTCACGTTAATGCCCGCCCTATCCTGACAGGAGAGAGTCAATGAGCAACGTCATGATCGTGACCGGCGGCAGCCGCGGCATTGGTGCCGCCACGGCGCGCCTGGCCGCCGCCCGCGGCTACCAGGTGGCTGTCAACTATGTCAGCAACCGCGAGGCGGCCGATCAGGTCGTCAATGACATCACCGCCGCTGGCGGTCGTGCCCTGGCGGTACAGGCCGACATGGCCGTGGAAGCCGACATCATCGCGCTGTTTGAAACGGTGGACCGCGAACTGGGCCCGGTAAACGTGCTGGTCAATAATGCCGGCATCGTGGATCAGGTCTCTCGGGTAGACGAGATGAGCTTCGAGCGCGTGGACCGCATGATGCGCGTCAACGTGACCGGTCCCTTCATGTGCGCGCGCGAAGCCATCAAGCGCATGTCGACCCGCCATGGCGGCAAGGGCGGCGCCATCGTCAATATTTCCTCGGCAGCGGCCCATCGCGGCGGCTCGAGCGAGTATGTCGACTATGCCGCCTCCAAGGGCGCGATCGACACCTTTACCGAAGGCCTTGCCAAGGAACTGGCCGGAGAAGGCATTCGAGTCAATGCCGTACGTCCGGGCGTCATCAATACCGAGATTCATGCCAGTGGCGGCCGACCCGACAAACCGGAACAGTCGAGCAAGAGCATTCCCATGGGCCGTGCCGGCAATGCTGACGAAATCGCCAGCGGCATCCTATGGCTGGCCAGCGACGAGGCCTCCTTCACGACCGGCGCGAGACTGGACATCGACGGCGGCGTCTGAGCATGACCCGTATCGATTTCTATGTGCTCACGGCCACCACGCTCGAGGCCCGGTTCGACTTCGCCTGCCGGCTGGCCGAGACCATCTATCGCAAGGGGTATCGGCTGCACGTGCACCTGGAAGATGAAGCCATGGCGCGCGACTTTGACGAGCGCCTGTGGGTTTTTCGCCAGGACGCCTTTGTACCGCATGTGCTGATCGGCGAGCAGAGCCTGCCGCCGGCCCCCGTCACGCTGGGCTGGGAGGTGGCGCCGGAGCCTGGCATCGAGGCGCTTTTGAACCTGAACGCCGCTATCCCGTCGTGGTTCTCCCGCTTTGAGCGCGTGGCCGAAATCATCAATCAGCATCAGGAAGTGCTCAGCGCCAAGCGTGAGTGCTGGCAGACCTATAAAAACCGTGGTTACGAGGTCAAGGCCCACCATATCAACGGCTGATGACCGCCGGCGCGGCCTCGCCTGAAGGCGGCGGCGCCGGCCTTTCTCTCTCCTGTCATCGCCATGTCATGACGACAGCCCCCGCCCGGCGCTATAATTGGCGCCATTTTTCGCAGCCTTGCGCAGACATTGATCCTGCGCGAGCACTTCACAGTTTCAAACCGAGCCGGTCCATGGAAAAAACCTATCAGCCTGAATCGATCGAACGCGCCTGGTATCAGCACTGGGAATCAAAGGGCTATTTCGCCCCCACGGGTCAGGGCTCGCCTTACACCATCATGATTCCGCCGCCCAATGTGACCGGCAGTCTGCACATGGGGCACGCCTTCCAGGACACGCTGATGGATACCCTGATTCGCTATCAGCGCATGAAGGGCCATAACACCCTGTGGCAGATCGGCACCGACCATGCCGGCATCGCGACCCAGATGCTGGTCGAGCGCAAGCTGCAGCACGAGACCGGCCAGTCGCGCCATGATCTCGGCCGCGACGCGTTCATCGACAAGGTGTGGGAGTGGAAAAACGAATCCGGCGGCCACATTACCCGCCAGCTGCGGCGCATGGGCACCAGCGTTGACTGGAGCCGCGAGCGCTTCACCATGGATGAAGGCTTTTCCAACGCCGTGCGTGAAGCCTTTGTGCGCCTGCACGACGAGGGCCTGATCTATCGCGGCAAGCGACTGGTCAACTGGGACCCGACGCTGGGTACGGCCATTTCGGATCTGGAAGTCGAAAATCGCGACCAGCAGGGTCAATTCTGGCACTTTCGCTATCCGCTGGCCGATGGCGTCACCACCGAGGCAGGACTGGACCATCTGGTGGTCGCCACCACTCGCCCGGAAACGCTGCTGGGGGATACCTGCGTCGCGGTCAATCCGGGCGATGAGCGCTACGCCGCCCTGATCGGCAAGTACGTGACGTTGCCGCTAGTGGGTCGTCGTATTCCGGTGATTGCCGACGAGCACGCCGACATGGAAAAGGGCTCGGGCTGTGTGAAGATCACCCCGGCGCACGACTTCAATGACTACGGCGTGGGCCGGCGTCATGACAGCGCGCTGATCAACGTCTTTACGCAGAGTGCTTACATCCGTGAAAGGGCTGAAGTCTTCAACATGGACGGCAGCCCGCGCGACGATATCGACACCACCCTGCCCGAGGCCTACCAGGGCCTGCCGCGCTTTGAGGCGCGCGAGAAGATTGTCGCCGACATGGACGCGCTGGGGCTTCTGGAGAAGGTCGAGACCATCACCAACACCCTGCCCTACGGCGACCGCTCCGGCGATGTCATCGAGCCGCTTTTGACCGATCAGTGGTTCGTGGCCGTGGAAACGCTGGCCAAACCGGCCATCGAGGCGGTGGAAAACGGTGATATCCAATTCGTGCCCAAAAGCTACGAGAACATGTATTTCTCGTGGATGCGCGACCTGCAGGACTGGTGCATTTCCCGCCAGCTCTGGTGGGGTCATCGCATTCCGGCCTGGTACGACGAGAATGGTAAATTCTATGTCGCTCGCAGCGAGGCGGAGGCGCGCGAAAAGTATGCCCTCTCCCCCGAGGCAATCCTGACCCAGGATGACGATGTACTCGATACCTGGTTCAGCTCCGGGCTCTGGACCTTCGGGACCCTGGGCTGGCCTGAAAAGACCCCGGAACTCGAGACCTTCCATCCGACCAGCACGCTGGTCACGGGCTTTGACATCATTTTCTTCTGGGTCGCCCGGATGATCATGATGACGCTCAAATTCACCGGTCAGGTGCCCTTCAAAACTGTCTATGTCCACGGACTGGTGCGCGACAGCCAGGGCCAGAAGATGTCCAAGTCCAAGGGCAACGTGCTCGACCCGATCGATCTGATCGACGGCATCGATCTGGACACGCTGCTCGAAAAGCGCACCGGCGCCATGATGCAGCCGCAGAAGGCGAAGGCGATCGCGAAGGCCACGCGTGCGGAGTTTCCGGACGGCATCGAGTCCAACGGTACCGACGCCCTGCGCTATACCTTCCTGTCGCTGGCCAGCACCGGGCGGGACGTCAAGTTCGACGCCGGGCGTCTGGAGGGTTATCGCAACTTCTGCAACAAGCTCTGGAACGCCGCACGCTACGTGCTGATGAATACCGAAGGCGAGGACTGTGGCCCTGACGGTGAAGTCGCCCTGTCACTGGCGGATCGCTGGATCGTCTCCCGGCTTCAGCAGGTCGGGACCCAGGTCACCAAGGCGCTGGACGAATACCGCTTCGACCACGCCTCCCAGGCGCTTTACGACTTCGTCTGGAACGAGTACTGCGACTGGTATCTGGAGCTTTCCAAGCCGGTACTTTGGGACGCCGAGGCTACGCCTGAAGCGCGTCGCGGCACACGCCGCACGCTGGTGCGCGTGCTCGAGACCATCCTGCGTCTGGCCCATCCGATGATGCCGTTCATCACCGAGGAGATCTGGCAGAAGGTCTCAGTGCTGGCCGGTGTGGATATCGAGCAGCAGGGCAGCTCCATCATGGTGCAACCCTGGCCGCAGGCGGATAAAAGCCGCATTGATGAGGCTGCGATAACCGATATCGAATGGGTCAAGGCGGTCATTATCGCCATTCGCAATATTCGCGCCGAACTCAATATCGCTCCGGGCAAGCCGCTGGAAGTTCTTCTGACTCATGGCGATGCGAACGACCGTCAGCGACTTGAAGACAATGCGCTGTTTTTGAGCAAGCTGGCACGGCTGGAAAGCATGCGCTTTATCACCCCCGATGATGTGCCGGCCTCCAGTGTTCAGCGTGTCGGCACCATGGAAGTTCATGTCCCGATGGCCGGCCATATCGATCGTGACGCCGAACTGGCCCGCATTGATCGTGAGCTTGAAAAACAGGACAAGCTCATCGGCGGCGTCGAGAAAAAGCTCGACAATGAAAGCTTCATGAGCAAGGCACCAGCGGCCGTGGTTGACAAGGAGCGTGCCAAGCTCGAAGAAGCTCGCGCCAATCGTGAAACACTTTTGACGCAGCGTCGGACCATCGAAACCCTGTAGTCCTGTTCTCCGGATATCGCGCTCTACAGCAGGCCTTCGGGCCTGCTGTTTTTGTATCCAGCGTCTGTTTCGCCCGGGCGACAAGGTTTATTTTCCGGGGCGACTCCAACGCCACGCTTTACCTTAAAAAAATATTAAATTAACATGAACACTGTTCTATAACCTGCCCGATGACCTTTTTTTGACGGACGTGTACGCACGCCATACGCCTCGTGGTTATCGGGACCTGCCTCAGGAAAACAGTGTCATGCACCTAAAAAGGATTCTCTACTGCAATCTGGCGGGCATTGCCCTGTTCGCAAGCTGGTTATGGTTCTCTGTCTGGCTGGTACTTGACGACGATATCTTCTGGTTTTTCAACCAGTTCATTACCAGTGCGCATCCGGTCTGGGTCAACTTTCTGGCCGTGGTCAATACGCGCTACTTCGACGCCGCTTCTTTTGTCATGCTGTTGGCCATTCTGGGCTGGGCCGTACATCTGGACAGGCGACCGGGGCGTTTCTGGCGCTGGCTGGGGGTGAGCGTGACCATGTTGATCACGGCCGGGCTTCTGGCGCTGGCCACCAACAAACTGCCCTATGGCCACCCAAGTCCGACACTCAGCCTTGACCACGTCAATTTTCTGACCGATGTGGTGTCATTTGATACCAAGGATGCTGCCAAAAACAGTTTTCCCGGCGATCATGGCCTGATGCTGATGGTCTTTACGGCGTTCATCCTGCGCTTTGGCGATCGTCGACCGGCTGTTCTCAGCGCCATCATGATTGCCGTGCTCAGTGCGCCGCGCGTCATGGCTGGCGCCCACTGGCTGCAGGATGTCTACATGGGCTCACTGGCCATTGCGCTGGTGGTTCTGCCCTGGGTGCTTTGCACCCCCATCGCCCCGGGCTGTGTAGGGGCCATTGAACGCCTGGCAGCGCGCCTGCATCTACCCGGCGCCTGTCACCCTCCATCCGATACCAGTAACGCCCGGCGTACCGCCTGACGCGACAAGGGGCACCCGACCGGGTGCCCCCTGCTCTCTCAAGGTACTGGTGATGCTTACCAGCTGCCGGTGTTTTCCATCGACGCCCAGGGCGCCTGCTCGGGCTTCGGATCACCCTTTTGCAACAACTCGATGGAAATGCCGTCGGGCGATTTGACAAAGGCCATATGGCCATCACGCGGTGGACGGTTGATCGTCACACCGTTATCCATCAGATGCTGGCAGGTGGCGTAAATGTCATCGACTCGATAGGCCAGGTGGCCGAAATTGCGGGCACCGGTGGTCAGCTCTTCAGGATCCCAGTTCCAGGTCAGTTCAAGCTCGGGTGCCTGCTGCTCGCTGGAGGTTTTTTCGTCATCGCGTGCGGCCAGAAAGATCAGGGTAAAACGTCCCTTCTCGCTCTCCTTGCGACGCACTTCCTTCATACCCAGCAAATCGCAGTAAAAATGCAGGGACTGATCGATATCAGTGATACGTACCATGGTATGTAGATATTGCACGGTGATCTCCTCGAAATCGTATGGTGCATGTTTTGAAACGCACATGACGCATCGGCTGCCACGTTCGGCCAACGCATGCCATCTGGTGAATGTCTTGAAACGATGGCACTGTAATGCCGGCGAGCAGATCGTTTTTCAAGTCAGCGCCGGCATACGGGGTAGGTCATGTCATTTTTCAACAATGAACATCTGGGCAAACTGATCCTTCGAATGGCGCTGGGCGCAACACTGTTGCTGCACGGCATTGCCAAGATCGGCGCCTCTGGTGTGGTGGATCGCATCGGTGATCACCTCCAGAACTGGAGCCTGCCAGCACCATTGGCCTTCGGCGTGTTCATTGGCGAGCTGGTGGCGCCGCTGATGATTCTTGCAGGCTGGCACTGTCGGATCGGCGGGGCCCTGGCCGCCATTAACATGCTGTTTGCCATCGTCCTGATGCGTCTGAACGCCGTCTGGGCATTAAGCGATGCCGGCGGCTGGCGCATCGAAACCGAGATACTGATGCTGGGGGCGGCGCTGGCACTGATGTTTTGCGGCAGCGGTCGCATGGCCATTCGCCCTGACTAGCGATAGACCCATCAAAGCGTCAGATTATCGGTTCTGACCTCCAGCTGGTTCAGACGCTGTGCCAGAAGCCCGGGGAAGCGGCTATACCATGTCTGGTTCAGCGGCGAGGGATGCGGCAGCGGATAGAGCGTAAACGTTTGCGCTTCTCCCTGTGGATCTTCCAGTGTCACCTCGATGCTGCTTTCAAAACGATCCTCACGCTTCCAGAATGCCTCCAGACGATCGCGCTCTGCCTTTTCAAGGCCGATACCAAACCACAAAAAGGCCTCACGCCCCAGCGTGATCAGGGTGCGCCCTTCCCAGCGCGAAATCAGCAGCTCGTTCATCAGGCCGTGAAAGTGCCGCTTGACCTTCATAGACCACGCCTTGTTGCCTATCGGCTTGTAAGGCACCGTATTGATCCAGAAAAAATGCTCGCCCACGGCGCGTGAGGCCTCAAAATCCGGCATTTTCTCGCCGTAAAGGTGCTCGTAAAGCGCCTTTCTGACCAGTTGCCCGCCCGCTCCAATAAAGGGCTCACCAAAGCGCACCTCGTCGCGACCGGGGTCCCGGCCGAAGAAACCGACGCGCAGATTGCGCTGACCCAGCCCGATAATGGGATCGAGCGGGTCGCGCTCAAAGCGCTTGTAAACCTCGACATCGATGCCGTCAGTGTCGGCCGCCAGCACTCTGAAGGCCCTGTGCTGACGTTCGTTCAGGGACATGGTCGCCACTCCTTGTTACTCTCTGGTCATTCCTTGATGCATTCGGCCCCATACTGGCCACACCAATATCGGCTCTGAGGGTACAAGCATAGTTGCCTGAACCAGAGACGATATCCATCCAACGAAAGGAGTCGTAGAAAAGCGATGGATTCCCTGACACAGGCCTGCCTTGGCGGAGCACTGGGTGGCGCCATACTGGGGCGTCGGCTGGGCCGTAAATCGATCCTGCTGGGTGCCGTAACCGCCACCCTGCCCGACCTTGACAGCTTCATCGACTACGGCAGCGCCG
This sequence comes from Kushneria avicenniae, assembly GCF_900112585.1. Lineage (GTDB taxonomy): Bacteria > Pseudomonadota > Gammaproteobacteria > Pseudomonadales > Halomonadaceae > Kushneria > Kushneria avicenniae. The sequence goes on from NZ_FOLY01000004.1 coordinate 527,172, forward strand.
TGGCCGACTACACCTATCATCGCAGCGTCACGCATTCACTTTTTGCCCTGTCACTGCTGGCCGGTATGTTCACCCTTGTCTGCGCGCGCCTGCCTGCGGCCCGAAAAGTGCCCACTCGACAATGGCTCTGTTTCTGGTGGCTCTGTCTGATCACTCACCCCCTTCTGGATGCCTTTACCACTTACGGCACCCAACTGCTCTGGCCTATCACCTCGCCGCCGGTGGCCTGGAAAACAATTTTCATCATCGATCCGCTCTATACACTTCCCATGCTGCTGGGCCTTGTCGTGGCATTGATCAAAGGCACACAGGGACGCGCGGTTATCATCGGTCTGGCCATTTCCACCGCTTATCTGGGGTTTTCCATCGCAGCCAAGTCCATGGTGATGGCGCAGGTGTCTCCGGCACTGGTGCAACGCGGGCTGGATGATCGCCCGGTCATGATCCAGCCAACACCGCTGAACACGCTGGTGTGGCGCGTGACCGTCATTGACGATGACCGCCAGCTGGAAGCGCTGGTCAGCATCTTCGATGACCGTGACACCCTTGCCTTCGACAGCTTCCAACGACCGATGGCATTCCGGGACCTGATGATCGACAGCTGGGCCGGCCAGCGTCTTGGCTGGTTTTCAGCGCCTTTCTGGCGTAGTGAGGTGCGAGATGGAACTCTGGTCGTGACCGATCTCCGCATGGGACAGCCAGGTGCCTATTTCTTTGCCTTTGTCATCGCTGAACGCGATGATAGCGGTCAATGGCATTCGGTTACATCTCGTCCGGCCGACATTGCCCGACCCGATATCGGACTGCTGCCGGCACTGCTGAAACGCATTACAAACCCCGATGCCCTTTGTCCATCGGACTTTGGTGACCGCGACCGGCTACTGCCCGACGCCGAATGCCGGCCTCAAATATAGATTGCCTGCACAGGGCGCCGACGTTGGATATCCTCACCCTTCAGACCAGCCATGAGAGAGAAGCTTTAATGATCGAGTTCCGGCACCTGCGCACCCTGCTGGCGCTGCGCGATACCGGGTCACTGGTGGAAGCCGCCGAGCGCGTGCATCTGACTCAGTCGGCGCTGTCTCATCAGCTCAAGGATCTGGAAGAGCGGCTGGGCTGTCCGCTCTTTCTGCGCAAGACGCGACCGGTACAGTTCACCCGCGCCGGCCAGCGGCTGCTGGGACTGGCCGAGCAGATACTGCCGCAGATTCGCAACGCCGAGCGCGATATCGCCCGCATGGCCGGTGGCGAGCAGGGCCGTCTGCACATGGCCATCGAATGCCACAGCTGCTTTCAGTGGCTCATGCCCACCATCGATCACTTCCGCGACCACTGGCCCGAGGTCGAGGTCGACATCCCGGCGGGTCAGCATTTTGATCCGCTGCCGGCGCTGGCTCGCGAACAGCTCGATCTGGTCATCACGGCCGACCCGCAGCCGCTGCCACGTATTCACTATGAGCCGCTGTTTCGCTATGAGAGCCTGCTGGCCGTGGCGCGCCAGCATGCGCTGGCCGACAAACGTTACGTGATGCCAAAGGATCTGGAGGACCAGATCCTGATTACCTATCCGGTAGAGCATTCCAAGCTGGATGTCTTTACCCGATTTCTGGAACCTGCCGGCGTTCATCCGCGTGAGACCCGTACAGCCGAACTGACCATGATGATGATGCAGCTGGTAGCCAGCGAACGCGGGGTCTGCGCCCTGCCCAACTGGGCGCTGACCGAATATCTGGAAAGGGATTATGTGCGGGCCTGCTCGCTGGGCAGGGACGGCGTGTGGGGCACACTGTATGCCGCCGTCCGCCTCGATCAGATGAGCCAGGTCTGGATGAGCGATTTCCTGCGTACTGCCCGCGAGACATCCTTCGCCGTGCTCAACGGCATTCGTCCGGCCGGCTGAACCATCAGCTGTACTCTTCTGCGGCCTCGTAATGGCGCGGCAGGGTCAGGATAAACTGGGCACCACCCAACTCCGGGGCCGTGTCGACCGTGATGCGACCGTGATGCCAGTGCACGATACGCGCCACGATGGCCAGCCCCAGGCCATAGCCGCCAACGCCGGGCTGATGCCGGGTACGGCTGTCATCCAGCCGAGCGAAGGGTTTGAAGATGCGCTCGCGCTCCCCGGCAGGTACCCCTGCGCCATCGTCCTCGACGCTGAGATACACCAAGCGTTCATCGCCCAGCAGACGAACATGAACCCGGGTGCCGGCATGGTTACAGGCGTTGGACACCAGATTCTGCAGCGCCCGCTGTAGATAACGGGCATCGGCATGCACGCTGAGTTCCTGCCCGCCGGTGACTTCGAGCGTCAGCTGCGGATGCAGCGGCGTGAGCGTTTCAACGACGCGATCGGCAATCTCGCGCACTTCAAGGCTTGCCGGTTCCAGCGGCAGCATCCCATCGGTAGCGCTGTCCAGTCGCGCATAGGTCAGGATCTCATCGATCAGGCGATCGATGGATTCGATATCGTCGTCCACCCCTTTCAGCAGCCGTCGAATACCCGGTGACTCACTCATGTCATCGACCATCTGCAGCGCAAAGCGTACCCGTGCCACGGGGGTTCGAAACTCGTGTGATACCGCGCGCATCAGATCCTGCTGCGAAGAGAGTACCGCCTGAACCTGATCGGCCATGGTATTGAAGGCCAGCCCCAGCTGGGTGAGATACTCTCCTTCCTGAATGGTCACGCGGGCGTTGTAGTCCCCGCCCGTAAAGCTTGCCGTGGTCTGTTCAAGTCTGGTCAGGCGCTTTTCCACGCTACGCATGATGAAATAGATCGCCAGGCCCAGCATGGTCAGCATCAGCGCCATGACAATGGAAATGGTCACAATAGGCAGTGACTCAAAGGGTGACAGCGGCCCGACCATGATCCAGCGTCCGCCGGAGAACTGGGCGTAGAACCCAAGACTTGAGCGCTCGGCCACCACATTGATCACGACGTGACCGGCGTTGAGCTGTGTCAGCTGGCTATTGGAAAGCCCAGGCGGCGTACCGCTGCCCATGCCCATGGGCAGCGAGATTCGGCTGCGCAGCGCCTGAAAGCGGGCCTCGCGTTCGTCTTCCGGCGAGAGTTCGAGCCACTGTCGCAGCAGGGACACCAGCTGCAGGGGCTGCTGTTCGGAGAGCCCGGTGAAGTGCGCCACCAAGATTGCATCGTCTTCCCCCGGCAGGCGCTGATAAAGCTGCCAGCCGATCTCGCCCTGGGCCTGGCGGGCCAGCACGTCCCCACGCGCCAGACGGCGACGGTCCATGAAACCCAGCATCAGCGTTTCAGAATCCGACAGCGCCAGGCGAATGCCCAGCTCTTCTTCATAAGCGCTCAGCCATGCATCGCGGGAGCTCTCAGGCTGGCTGGCCACCAGTGAAGTCAGAAGCGCCATTGGTCCGCTGGCCAGGCGCTGGCGATAGTGATCCTCTCGCCAGTCATCAATCAGCCATGACGCGGCCACGCCGATCCAGAAGATCGCCATGAGAGAGAGAAACAGGGTCAGATAGAGGCGGCGAAAACCACCATGGGCAGACAGAGGTCGATGTGGCGGAGGCGCCAGACCGTCTGAACTGTTAGAGCGGCCTTGCCATGGAACCAGAGAAGGAAATCTTGACGGCATCGTCCATCCTTTACATGGGTGCTTTACAGTAGACGAGGCCGCCCTTGATGAGACAGGTCAGATCCCTGCTGACTCAGATCTCGCGAACAAACAGATATCCCTTGCTGCGCACCGTCTTGATACGCTGAGGCTGGTGCGGATCGTCACCGATCTTGGGTCGAATGCGCGATACGCGCACGTCTATTGAACGATCCTGTCCATCATAGCGGATGCCGCGCAGCGCAGAGAATATCTCTTCACGCGTCAGCACCCGTCCGGCATGCGAGGCAAGCAGCCACAGCAGATCGAACTCGGCGCTGGTCAGATCGATGCGATCGCCGTTGAGCCATGCTTCTCTGGTCGAGGAATCCACCACCAGATCGCGGAATTCAAGGCGGGTCTCTTCCTCCTCGACGGCTTCGGTACCATCGGCACGGCGCAGCAGAGCGCGCATTCGGGCCAGAAGCACGCGCGGCGGGACCGGCTTGGGAACGTAGTCATCCGCACCCATTTCAAGTCCCAGCACCTGATCCATGTCGTCGGTTCGGGCCGTCAGCATCAGGATGGGACCGGGATACTGATGACGCACGCGACGGCAGATGGACAGGCCGTCCTCGCCCGGCAGCATCAGGTCAAGAATGACCAGATCCGGCCGCAGGGAGAGGATGCGCTCGACGCCATTGGTCCCATCGTGTTCAACGCTGACCCTGAAACCATTGCCTTCAAGATACTCACGCGTCAACGCGGCCAGTCGTTCATCGTCTTCGATGATAAGAATGTGTTCGTTGGCGGTTGTAATGTTATCCAAGGCTCGTCCGTCCGATCATTGATAAAAAAGCTTCCGTGCCGTTACCGGTACAGTCCTGCCCGGGCCAGGCCCGGGCATTCGGCAGGCAGACAGCGATAAATGTGACCTTTAAACCCAACGGTCGTTCAATTTTGCAACATTGTGCCACTGTTACACGAACGTGCCCATACAATCGAACCGTATTTGCACACGATTCTCATCGTCAGGCACTGATCAGCATGAATCCGGAGTTACTCATGATCGCTGGCGCTGAATTATTCGCGACAAAACACCGTGGGTCTCATAGATTTTTTCATGTAACTGCAAATATTCCAGCCATTACAGGGCTTTCAGAAAAATAAGCACAACTTGTCCACAGAATACCCCGCCTTTTCGTGTTGAGACGTTCTTCCAGACACACTATATTGTGCCTACTTTTTGAGAAGACACACCATGTAGTGTTTCAAAGCAAACACACCAGTGATGTGTCAATACCCTTTGTGATCCAATTTTCGAGCCCGTTGTTGCCCGTTTTCGCCATTTGAACAACGGGACAGAACGGTTTTGTCCTTACGGCAGGAAGGTAACGTTATGGAAACCTCGCATACAGAGCGTGATACCTCATCAATCCTTGATGATGCTCATACGCGTCAAAGCGATCAGCAGTTGCGTGTCATCAAGCGTACCGGTGACACCGCCACCTTTGATGCGAGCAAGATCTCCGTGGCCATGAGCAAGGCCTTTCTTGCCGTGGAAGGTGACAACGCTGCTGTATCGTCGCGCATTCGCGAGCAGGTCGAGCAGCTGACGCAGTCCATCATGGATACCTTTGCGCGTCGCATGCCCGAAGGCGGCACCCTGCATATCGAGGATATTCAGGATCAGGTAGAACTTGCCCTGATGCGCTCGGGCGAGCACAAGGTAGCGCGCGCCTACGTCCTCTACCGTGAAGAACATGCCCGTGCCCGCGCGGCACAGCAGCAGGGCGTCGAAAGACCCCACCCCACCATCAACGTCACCCAGCCCGATGGCAGCCGTCGTCCGCTGGATCTGGCCCGTATCGAAACGCTGGTGACGGACGCCTGCACCGGGCTTGAAAACGTCGAAGTGCGTCGCATCGTCGACGAGTCGCTGCGCAATCTGTATGACGGCGTCACCGCCGACGGCGTGGCCACGGCGCTGATGATGACCGCACGCATGCTGGTCGAGAAGGAGCCCAACTACACCTTCGTGACCGCCCGCCTGCTGCAGGACAATCTGCGCCGCGAAGCGCTCTCCTTCCTTGAGGTTGCCGACGAAGCCACCTTTGGTGACATGGCCTCTCTCTATAAGCCTGCCTTCCAGAGCTACATCCTCCGCGGTATCGAATTCGAGCAACTGGACCCGAAGCTGGCCGAATTCGATCTGGAGCGTCTGGGCGATGCCCTCGATCACGAACGTGACAATCAGTTCACCTACCTCGGGCTTCAGACGCTTTACGACCGCTACTTCCTGCATCGCAACGGCGTCCGCTATGAGCTGCCGCAGGTCATGTTCATGCGTGTGGCCATGGGCCTTTCACTCAACGAGCAGGACCGTGAAGCTCGCGCCATCGAATTCTACGAGCTGCTGTCGAGCTTCGACTACATGACATCGACGCCGACGCTCTTTAACGCCGGCACCATCCGCAGCCAGCTCTCGTCCTGCTACCTAACCACCGTGCCGGATAACCTGGAAGGCATCTACGGCGCCATCCGCGACAACGCCATGCTCTCCAAGTGGGCAGGTGGCTTGGGCAACGACTGGACACCGGTACGTGCCCTTGGCTCCTATATCAAGGGGACCAACGGCAAGTCACAGGGGGTTGTGCCCTTCCTCAAGGTCGTCAACGATACGGCCGTGGCGGTCAACCAGGGCGGCAAGCGCAAGGGTGCCGTCTGTTCCTATCTGGAAAGCTGGCACCTGGACGTCGAGGAATTTCTTGAGCTGCGCAAGAACACCGGTGACGATCGCCGCCGTACGCACGACATGAATACGGCCAACTGGGTGCCGGATCTGTTCATGAAGCGCGTCAGCGAAGAGAAAGAGTGGACGCTCTTCTCACCGGCGACCTGCCCTGACCTGCATGACCTTTATGGCGCGGCGTTTGAAAAGCGTTATGAAGAGTATGAAGCCATGACGCATACCGGCGAGATCACCCTGTTCAAGCGCGTACAGGCCAAGGATCTGTGGCGCAAGATGCTGTCGATGCTTTTTGAAACAGGCCACCCCTGGATCACTTTCAAGGATCCCTGCAACCTGCGTAGCCCGCAGCGCCATGCCGGTGTCGTGCACTCTTCAAACCTGTGCACCGAGATCACGCTCAACACCAGCGCCGACGAAATCGCGGTCTGCAACCTGGGATCGATCAACCTGGCGGCGCACATCGTTGATGGTCGTCTCGACAGCGACAAGCTCCAGCGCTCGGTCAAGACCGCTGTACGCATGCTCGATAACGTCATCGACATCAACTACTACGCCGTGCCGCAGGCCAAACGCTCCAATTTCCGTCACCGCCCGGTCGGGCTGGGTCTGATGGGCTTTCAGGATGCGCTCTACAAGCAGGGCATCGCCTACGCCTCTGAAGACGCGGTGAGCTTTGCCGATCACTCCATGGAGCTGATCAGCTATCACGCCATTGAAGCCTCCAGCGATCTGGCAGCCGAGCGGGGTCGCTATGAATCCTATGAAGGCTCGCTCTGGAGCCAGGGTGTTCTGCCGATCGACTCCATCCGTGATCTGCAGCGCGAGCGCGGTGAACAGTATCTGCAGATGGACACGTCCACCACGCAGGACTGGGACCGCATTCGCGACAAGGTTCGCAACCAGGGCATGCGTAACTCCAATGTCATGGCGATCGCGCCCACGGCGACCATCTCCAACATCTGTGGCGTGACGCAATCGATCGAGCCGACCTATCAGAACCTGTACGTGAAGTCGAACCTGTCGGGCGAGTTCACCGTGGTCAACTCGCACATGGTGCATGCACTCAAGGCGCGCGGCCTGTGGGACGAGGTCATGATCAATGACCTCAAGTACTACGATGGCTCGCTCCAGCCGATCGACCGCATCCCGGAAGACCTCAAGCAGCGCTATGCCACGGCGTTCGAGATTGAACCGCGCTGGATTGTCGAGGCGGCCTCGCGTCGCCAGAAATGGATCGATCAGGCCCAGTCGTTGAACCTCTATATCAGCGGCGTCTCCGGTCGCAAGCTGGATACCACCTACCGCATGGCCTGGCAGCTGGGTCTGAAAACGACCTATTACCTCCGTGCGCAGGCGTCCAGCCGCCTTGAGAAGTCCACACTCAAGGGCACCGATGGCAAGCTGAACGGCGTCAAGCCCAATGCACCGACGCCGCAGCCATCGTCTTCTCCGTCACCGGAGCCCTCGCAGGCGACCCAGCAGCCGCTGGGCTCGGCACCGCCGCTTGCATGTTCACTCGATGACCCGGACTGCGAAGCCTGCCAGTAATCCAATCGCCCTGACGGTGGCCCACCCGGGCCATCGTCCAACGCATTCAGGTCCACCCTCACCGTTGATACGGTCAGGCGATGGCAAGGGAGAGAATGATGCAAGAGACAACCCTGTTCCATGATGACAACGACCAGGTCGACAACACCGGCCTGGGAGAAATTCAGGCCGGCGCTCAGCGTATCGATGCCAGCCAGAAGGCCATGATCAACGCCCAGAGCGACGTCAATCAGCTACTGCCGCTGAAATACAGCTGGGCGTGGGAAAAGTATCTGGCAGGCTGTAACAACCACTGGATGCCGACAGAAGTCTCCATGCAGGGCGATATCGCCACATGGCGTGCGCCGGTGAACAGCCAGGAAGGTCTGACTGAAGACGAAGTGTTGATGCTCAAGCGCAATCTCGGCTTTTTCGCCACTGCCGAGTCGCTGGTCGCCAATAACATCGTGCTGGCCGTCTATCGCAACATCACCAATCCGGAATGCCGTCAGTACCTGCTGCGCCAGGCGTTTGAAGAAGCCATCCACACGCATACCTTCCAGTACATCTGTACGTCACTGGGTCTGGATGAGGGCGAGCTCTTCAACATGTACCGGGAAATTCCATCGATTACCGACAAGGATGCCTGGGCGCTCAAATACACGCAGGCGCTGGAAGACCCGAGCTTCACCACCGGCACCATAGAGCGCGACCAGGCGTTTCTGCGTGCGCTGGTGGCCTTCTACGTCGTATTTGAAGGCATGTGGTTCTACACCGGTTTTGCCCAGATTCTGGCGCTGGGTCGTCGCAACAAGATGGTGGGGATCGCCGAGCAGTATCAGTACATTCTGCGCGATGAGTCCATCCACCTGAACTTCGGCATCGACTGCATCAACCAGATCAAGATTGAAAATCCGCATCTGTGGGACGACGCTTTCCAGCAGGAAGTGCGTGGCATGCTGATGGAAGCCTACGAGCTGGAAGCAGCCTACGGCCGTGAGACCATGCCGCGAGGCATCCTCGGGCTGAACGCCGAGCTGACCGAGCAGTACATGCAGTTCATTGCCAATCGTCGCAGTGAGCAGATCGGTCTGGGCCTGCTCTTTGATGACGTGGAAAATCCCTTCCCCTGGATGTCGGAACTGATTGACCTGCCTAAGGAGAAGAACTTCTTCGAGACGCGAGTCACCGAATATCAGACCGGCGGCGCGCTGACCTGGGACTGAAGCATTAACATTCGGGCCCTATCGCCATAAAGAACCCGGGTCGACTCTGAAAGCCCTGCATAATGCAGGGTTTTTTTGTACCCATTATTTCCGAAATCAAAGGCCTCATCACATACAGACTGCATGACGATGGTCGATAATCAACAGGTGAAGCCATTCCTGATTAAATGCTGACAAGGAGAGAACAATGCACAAGGGAATTATGACTGTAACCGTGGTCATGGCACTGGCGCTTCTGACTGCATGCAGCAGCCCTACAGGGCGCAGTGCAGCTCAGGGAGCAGGTATCGGCGGCCTTACCGGCGCTGCTGCTGGTGCTGTGACGGGTGGTAGTGCAGGTACCGGTGCCCTGATTGGTGGCGCCGCGGGTGCGGCTGTCGGAGCGGCCAGCGCCCAGTGATCGCCAAAGCTGTAGCCCCATGGCAAAAAGCCTCCTGACCATCGTCAGGAGGCTTTTTCGCTTCTCTATACCCTATCGGGCTGGATCAGTTGCTGTGCTCTTCAGCGCTGTCGCTGATGGAGTCACCGGCATCTTCCATAGCCTGACCGGTAGAGTCAGCAGCGTCGCTGGCAGCATCGCCAACGGAATCAGCCGCGTCGCTGGCAGCATCACCAGCAGAATCAGCTGCATCGCTTGCGGCATCACCAGCGTTGTCGGCAGCGTTATCCATCTGTGCGCCGGTCTCTTCGGCAGGACCGTCATCGCTGTCACAGCCAGCCACTGCAAACATCATCATTGCGGCCAGCAGGATACCCAGTGTCTTTTTCATCGTTAGCTCTCCCTTGCCTACCATTTACATTAAAAAGAAATACCGGTGTCCCGGATATTTGCTTGTTCATTGTGGTGCAAAAAACGATGTAACACCACGCCTCTTTGTTCAGGAAGAGATTGATTTTCCCGAACAATCCTTTGGTGCCAAATGAATCGAGATCCAGAAAGGGAGACGACGCCCCTGATCAATGGCCCTCAGGGAACATGGCCCTGCGGTCACTGCCACCCGCGTCCGGGGCGTGACGCGCGGCGGCCACGCCCGTGGCCGCCCGGCGCGGCATTTTCCGAGCACATATAAAAGAACCCCGGTCCATTGGACCGGGGTTCGGAAGGGGTGCCTGACGATGACCTACTCTCACATGGGGAGACCCCACACTACCATCGGCGCGGAGCCGTTTCACTGCCGAGTTCGGGATGGGATCGGGTGGGACCGGCACGCTATGGTCGTCAGGCAATTCTGCAGACCGGCTGCTGTCAGGCAGCCGGT
>NZ_FOLY01000005.1 GCF_900112585.1 Kushneria avicenniae
GTGCGTGGTCGTGGCGCGTTGGTGAAGTATCTGAGCCATGGATCCTCCTCCGTTAGTGAGTCATACCATAAACCACTACACTCCGGGACCATACACCTAGCACATGGCAAATGCTGATTAGAACGACATTTTTTGCATGGCGCCCGCTTTTGAGTGGGCGCTTTTTTAAGTATTATGATCGGGTTTATTAGCCTTGCGTGGATTCGCGCCCTTTATTTAACAATTTAATTGTATTGTTAAACTTTGTGTTATAGATATCATGTGGACGCGATCCAAGGTTGGTGGCGACGATATATTTTTTAAGCTAACAAGTTGGTTTTGAAAGATGTCAAGCAGTGGAGTTAAAAATCTGCTTGCTCGGATAGGTAAACGAGGATGCTTAATAGTATCCGTTAGGATTGAGTATAAGGGAAGAAGTGCAAGAGATTTCATGGGTTTCAGCTGCATTTTATTGTGCATTCAACATTTTTGTTTTTTATCAGAGATTACATATAAAAAATTTTGGTGGTTCAAGCCAAGCCTTTCTCGTGGCGCTTAATATTTCAGCGTTTACAGGTATGCTAACCGGTCTTGGTTACCTTATATATTATGGCTGGTCAGTTGTCTGGTGGGCTCCTGTGTTAATTTTTGGTTTGGGCTTTTTGGCATCAATGCTTAGTTTCTTTGTGGAGCGTATTTTTGGGCCATTAGTGCTGAGCTTGAGCGCGTTTATTGGCTGGCCAGTCTGTGCTTTTTTGATGTTTCAATATGTGCCTCTCGTAAATTAAAGAGATGTTGCGATTGAATGTTTAGGTGTTTTGCCCTTCGGGTTTCGATTCATTCGCTCGACCTGACCATTGGTCCGCTGATGGAAGGATCGGATCAGGTGGTGCTCGATTACATTTTCATAGCAGATAGTGGCGGCGCGAACGTTGTAAAGCGTCCGTCTTGACGTACGTACCGTAAGGCGCACACTCCATCAAAATTGAGCGCATTGGGGGAATCATGATTGGCATTACGGCCACTGAGGCACGCAGCAACCTTTACCAGTTGATCGACGAAACCGCCGAGTCTCACCAGCCCATCGTCATCATGGGCAAGCGTAATAAAGCGGTATTGGTGTCGGAAGAAGACTGGTCGGCCATTCAGGAGACGCTCTATCTGCTGTCCGTGTCCGGCATGCGTGAATCCATTTGTGAGGGAATGGATACCTCCATCGATGAGTGCGAGGGGGAGCTGGACTGGTGATATGGATACTGATGTACACCAGGTAGGCTCAGCATTACGAATGATGCCTGCATTGGTCAGCAGCCCAACCCCTACCTCGCCGTATATCCCCCATCGATCGGCAGGCACACGCCGCTGATCATCCCCGCGCCATCGCTGAGCAGAAAGAGGATCGGTTCGACCACGTCTGCAAGCTCTGCAAAGCGGTTGAGCGGGATGGCGGCGAGCATCGGGTCACGCTTTTCTGGCGCCGACCACACTTTCTGCGCCATGGGGGTGAGCGTGACGGTCGGGTTGACGCTGTTGACGCGAATATTGTGCGCGCCCCATTCCAGACACAGCGACCGGGTGATGGCGTCCATCGCCGCCTTGGAAGCGCTGTAGGCCAAGTGATCATCGAGCCCCACCAGGGACGCCTGACTCGAGACGTTGACGATGCTGCCGCCCTTGTTGGCTTCGATCATGCCGCGAGCCACGCCGCGCGCGGCCATGGCGGCGGCGCGGGCATTGGTGTGAAAGACCTGGTCGATGGCGTCGGCTGGCAGGGTCAGCGCCGGTTCGACGTGAGTGATGCCGGCGCTGTTGACCAGCCCGTCAAACGGGCCGTGATCAAAAATGGCCTGCTCGAGTGCCTCGGTGTCGGTCAATTCCAGCGCGCAGGTGGTGCAGCCGGCGGCCTCGAGGGCGGTGAGCGCCTCGGGATTGCGCCCCAGCGCCACGACCTCGGCGTGCTGTTCGCGCAGGGCCAGTGCGACGGCCTGACCGATGCCGCTGGTCGCACCGGTGACCAGATAACGCCGGCCATTGAGGCCTGCATACGGCGTGACAGTACGGGTAGGGCTCATGGCGTCCTCATCGTTGGCAGGCGTTCGGGGAAAGCGTGGCATGTCCGGGCTACCAGAGGAAGTTTCGGGCATTGTCGGCGGTGACCAGGGTGGTATCGACCGGGACGGTCTCGGGCGCCTTTTCGCCGCGGTACTGCTTCACGGCCAGTGCCAGCGCCCGGGCGGCGATGTCGGCCGGGTGCTGCGCCATCATGGCGATCAGGGGCGAGTTGGGGCGGGTCAGCATTCTGACCGCTTCCGGACTGCCATCCACGCCGGCCAGTTTTACATTCCGGCCGGCGGTCTGGATAGCGACCAGCGCCCCCAGCACGCCCGTATCGTCGACGCTGAAAATGCCGGCCAGCTCCGGGTGAGTCTCAAGCATTTGTTCTGTCACGCTCAGAGCCTTGTTGCGCGCCTGATTACCGTTCTGCCGGTCGACCAGCTCGATGCCCTGGAACTCGGCCAGAGCCTTCTGACACCCTTCGACGCGCTGACGCATCGGGGCCACCGCCGCTCCCTCAAGAATGGCCACCTGCCCGCGGCCATCAAGCTGTTCGCCCAGATAGCGACAGGCCTGATAACCGGCGCCGACGTTGTTCGAGCCCACGAAACCGTCAATCGGCCCTCTGGCCGGTGTATCCACGGCGACGACCGTGACACCCGCCTCGTGCGTCGAGACGATGGTCTCCTCAATGGCGGCCGGATTGGCCGGGTCGATCAGCAGGATATCAATGTCGCGCGCCAGCATGTCCTCGACATCGCGGTGCTGTCTGGCGGTGTCACGGCGGGCGTCGGTAAAGATGAACCGTGCCCCCATGTCGTCGATTGCCTCCTGTAGCGCCCGCTGCAGGGTCACGAAGTAGACGTTATCGAGCGTCTGAAAGGACATGCCGATGACAAGCTCGTCATCATTCTTGTCATGAGGGTTGGCGGCCCGGGCCGTGGGCAGGGCGAGCAGCAGGCTGACCAGTACCGCGCACAGCAGCCACCGTATATGTTTGAGCGTGATGGGCATGGCGTTCCCCGACGATGTGTGAGGGCAGCGGTGCTGATGTCGTCATTGATCATTTAGCGGCGTTTTGCACACACTGACCATTCATCTTTGGATGATTGAATCAGGATGGATCCTGCACGGCGGCAGGATCGCGCCACGCCATCATCAGGAGCCTCCATGAGCGCCTATTACCTGGGAATCGATGTGGGATCGGCCAGTGTCAGGGCCGGCGTGTTTGATCAGCACGGTCACTGTCTGGCGCAGGCCGCCTGCGAGATCGAGCAGTATCGACCGCGTGCCGGGTTTGTCGAGCAGTCGAGTGACAACATCTGGTCGCAGTGCGTGACGGCGGTGCGCGCGGCGGTGAGCGAGGCGGGCATCGACGGTGAGGCGGTCCGGGCGGTCGGTTTTGATGCCACCTGCTCGCTGGTGGCGCTGAATGATCAGGGCGCGCCGGTGTCGGTCTCTCCCGACAATGATGACGCCCACAACATCGTGATGTGGATGGATCATCGGGCCATCGAAGAGGCCAGCGAGATCGCCGCCACCGGACATCCGGCGCTGGAGTATATCGGCGGACAGGTCAGCCCGGAGCTTGAACTGCCCAAGCTGTTGTGGCTCCACCGCCACCGGACGGATCAGTTCGAGCGGGCGGCGCTCTTTCTCGATCTGGCCGATTTCATGGTGGCGCGGGCCATTGGAGATCTGGACGGCCGGCATGAGCCGGAGCGCAGCGTCTGTACGCAGGTGTGCAAATGGCTCTATCTGGCCCATGAAGGGCGCTGGCCGGAGGATCTGCTCGAACGGCTCGGTCTCGATGAGCTGATGTCGCGTCCGGCCATGCAGGGCGAGATTCGTGCCCCCGGTTCCCGGGCCGGCACGCTCTCCAGTGAGGCGGCCGAAGCGATGGGGCTGTCACCGCAGACGGTGGTGGCCACCGGGCTGATCGATGCGCACGCCGGGGCGCTGGGCATGCTGGGGGAGGACCCGGAGGGCAGTCTGGCCGTGATTGCCGGGACGTCGGCCTGTCATATCGCGTTCTCCCGCGAGGCCTGTTTCGTACCCGGCGTCTGGGGGCCCTACTGGGGCGCGGTCCTGCCGGATGGCTGGATCAACGAAGGCGGACAGAGTGCGGTCGGGGCGCTGATCGATCATGTGATTCACGACAGCGGAGCGTTCGAGGCGCTCAGCCGTGCGGCCGAGGCAGACGAGGTCAGCCATTTCGAGTGGCTCAATCGCCGGCTGGCGGCGCTGGAGGAGGAGCGCCGCGACGAGCTGACCCGGCATCTGCATCTGCTGGACCATCACCACGGCAATCGTTCGCCGCTGGTGGATGCGTCGCTGACGGGCATGATCAGCGGGCTGACGCTGGACCGTGACCTCGATGCACTGGCGGTGCGCTATCTGGCCACGCTGCAGGCGGTCAGTCTGGGCACGCGCCATATTGTCGAGACCCTCAACGCACACGGCCATGACATCAAACGATTGCGCCTGTGCGGTGGGGCGCTCAAGAATGCGCGCTGGCTGAAGGAGTTAAGCGACGCGACCGGCCTTGTGATCGAGCTGCCCGAGGAGCGCGAAACGGTGCTGCTGGGCAGTGCCATGCTGGCGGCGACCGCCTGCGGCGATTACGCAGGGCTTCGAGACGCGGCGGCGGCCATGAGTGCGACCGCGCAGAGAGTGGCACCGGATACCACACGCCGTGCCTTTTTTGACGCCAAATACCGGGTCTACCGGCAAATGCACGCTGATCAGCTGCGCTATCGCGACCTCATGAAGGCGCGCGGCAACTGACGCGGGATGAGTCCGACGCCGTCAGGTGACTGACGGCGCGTTGTCGGCCAGCACCTTGCGCAGAAAGCTGCGGGTGCGTTCATCGCGCGGATTGGTGAACAGCTCCGAAGGCGGGGCCTGTTCGACGATGCGTCCGCCGTCCATGAACACCACTCGATCGGCCACTTCGCGGGCAAACTGCATCTCGTGGGTGACCACGATCATGGTCTGCTGCTCGGCGGCGAGCTGTTTCATCAGGGCCAGCACTTCCTCGACCCACTCCGGGTCAAGCGCCGAGGTCGGCTCGTCAAACAGGATGACTTCAGCGTTGGCCGCCATGGCGCGGCCGATGCCGATGCGCTGCTGCTGCCCGCCGGAGAGCGCCGCCGGGTAGGCATCCGCCTTGTCGGCCAGACCGATGCGCTCGAGAATCTTGCGCGCGCGTGCGTGGGCTTCAGCCTTTGACAGCCCCTCGACCACGATCATGCGCTCGGCGATGTTCTCCAGCGCCGTCTTGTGGGCAAAGAGCGCATAGTTCTGAAACACGAACGCCGTGCGCCGACGCAGGCCCAGAATGTCCTCACTGCGCGCTGCCGGCACATCGACCGTCAGGTCTCCCACGGTGAGCTGTCCGGCATCGGGGCGCTCGAGAAAGTTGATGCAGCGCAGAAGCGTTGACTTGCCGGTGCCGGACGGGCCGATGACCACGATGATCTCGCCGCGCTCAAGCGACAGGTCGATGCCATCGAGCACGGTATGCGCGCCAAAGCGCTTGGTGATGTTCTTGAGTGCAATCATCGCTGGTAGGCCCGGTTGAGACGTTTTTCCAGCCGCCGCTGACACCAGGAGAGCGCCTCGACGATGACCCAGTAGATCAGCGCCACGACCAGAAAGGCCTCGAAATAGAGAAAGCTGCTGGCGGCTTCCTTCTGGGTCGCGCCCATCAGCTCGGTCACGCCCAGGGTAAAGGCCAGTGAGGTCGACTTGATCATGTCGATGAAGTAGTTCATCAGCGTGGGCGTGGCCACGCGCGTGGCCTGGGGGAGAATGATGCGGCGCATGGTCTGGGCGTGGGTCATGCCGATCGACTGGGCGGCTTCGGTCTGGCTGCGATCGATACCGGTAATGGCAGCACGGATCGATTCGGCCATGTAAGCCGAAAAGTGCAGCGTCAGCCCCATGATGGTGGCGGTCACGCCATTGATGGAGACCAGAAAGGAGAGAAACTGCGGCAGTCCGTAATAGAACAAAAAGAGCTGCACCAGCAGCGGAGTGCCGCGAAAAAACGAGATGAAAAGCTGTGCGGCCTGATCGAGCCCGGGCAGACGCGAGACGCGAATGACGGCCAGCAGACAGGAAAGCATCAGGGCACAGACCATGCCCGCAGCGGCCATGCCCAGCGTCAGCGGGAGATAGTCCAGCAGCACAGGCACCAGCCCGGCCATGTAATCAAGATTGAGTGCGTGCATGGCAATGCGCTTTAAAACGAGCGACCCGCATCAAATGCCTGCGAGGCGCTAGAGAGTGGAAACAAAACGCCCCGGACATGCCGGGGCCATCGGGCAGAGCATAGCGCCGATCAGGCGTCGCTGCCGGTCTTTTCCGATCCTTCGGACTGCGGCGCTTCGGTGATGTCGTTGTCGAACCACTTCTCGGAAATCGCCTTGAGTTCGCCGCTGTCGCGCAGGGTTTCCAGTGCCTTGTTCACGCGATCGCGCTGGGCACGGCCCTGCGCGTTGTCACGAAACGGCAGGGCGTTTTCGATCTTCGAGAAGGGCTGACCGGCCAGCTGCAGCGGCAGCGGCTTGTCCTTGATGACCTGAGAGGCGCTGGTACGGTCCATCACGAAGGCATCGGCGCGCCCCAGGGCCACATCCTGCTCGATGTTGGACTCATAGGTCTTGAGGTTGATCTCATCGGCGTAGGGCAGCGCCTTGAGCAGGGTTTCGTAGTTCGAGCCCAGGTTCATGATGACTGTCTTGCCCTTGAGATCTTCCACGCCGTGGATGTCGTTGTTGCCCTTGCGAACCACCACCTGGGCACCGTCATAAACGTAGGGCTCGGAGAAGGCGTATTTGGCCTGGCGCTCCGGGGTAATGGTGATCTGGTTGGCGATGGTATCGATGCGGCCGGAATCCAGCATGCCGGCCAGGCCCGAGAAGCTGGCGGTCACGAATTGGATGTCATCACCGGTCTGCTGGCCGATGGCGTTCATGACATCGACTTCAAATCCCTGGAGTTTGTCGTGATCGACAAACGTGAAGGGGTAGTAGCCGCCGGACATGCCCACGCGCAGCGTCTCGGCCTGAGCCGCCGTGACCGTGCCCATGAAAGTGGCCAGTCCCAGCGACGTGATCGCAAGAGTGCGTGCCAGTGTTTTGAAAACTGCCATGGAGATCTCCTGAAAGAGGGCGCCCAGAGACGCTGAATGCGTCCAGCGTAACGCAACCTGCCTTGAAGGAATAAGAAAAAGTTTTTATATGCGAAGCGGTTTTTAACTATGGCCGAACGGTAGAGAGATCCTGTTTCCGGGTGTCTGGCCCTGGAGTGAAAAACGCCTCGGAAACGGAAGATGACAGCAGGCAGGGAAGGAGACCTTAGAAGGAGGCCAGGCTGGGATCGGACTCGTTGTCGATCTGATTGGCAAGCACCATCTCGATGAAATCGGCAATGATGTCCTGCACCCTGTCCTGGGTGAGATCGCCGCAGGAAATCCAGGATTCCCCCTGCTCTTCATGGCGATGATGCTTCATGAAGCTTCGATCGATGCGCAGCCCGTCATGGTCGGCATCATGGCTGATGCGCAGATGATTGAAGTTGGTGAAGCCCTTTTTCATCCGCACGTGCTGCACCGGCAAAAGGTGAAACTCCACCGCCTCGATATCGCGGGTTCTGGATTCATCTTCGCAGTGCACGTGAATCTCGCTGGCGTAATGATTGCTGCCGGCGATATCGCGCGCCCACTCCATCGCGGGAATCAGGACGCGCTGGGCAATCTCGTCGAAGCTTGCCGGCTCTTCGGGGTCAGCATCCTCAACCGCTTCCTGAGCGGGATGCGGGCGCAGGGGATTCCTGCCGCTGACCTGCTGCTCATAGTGTTTGAATACACGATTCAGGTCTTTCATGTTCCTCTGCCTTCTGTGCACCGCTCCAGCGGTTCGAGTGTCTGATAAAGAAGTGAGGGGGACGCTGCCGGAATTGAGTGCTTCAACGTCTGTTGAAAGGAAAAGAGAAGATCCCTTTGCGGTGCCGAGCGATATGGCGCAGGGAGACGTTCGGGCATTGATAGCACGCTTTGAGGCGAGAGGCTACCGCCAATGGTGCTTGCTATTCCTTAACACAGGTTATCAATCTGTATGGCCGTCTACCGCTCAAGGGCGATGCAGACTGTAGAGATGGGGATTCAGAGCCCTTTTTCAATTGCAGGGCCCTGATGGCATGAACATCGAAGGGATGACGCGCCTTTTTCAGGGATTGGAAAGAGGGAGCGTCCTGAGGCACGAGAAGGGCTCTTCCCTTCGTTATTTTGTATCCCGCGGCCAGTCGTGATCGAGCCAGTGCTTGAGCTGCTCGTCAAAGGTGCCGCTTTCCCGGAGCTGGCGCAGCCACTGATCGACAAAGAGCTTGAGGTCCATGTCCTTTGGCAGCAGGACCGCCTTCTCGGAGAAGTTGAAAGGTTGATCAGGATGGATGGCGCACAGCTCGGGATGCAGATTGGCCTGCAGGCGCGTCTCGATGGCGTCGGTCATCATCAGATCCGCCTTGCCCTGCACGATCTGGTCGAAAATGGTGACGTTGTCGTCGTAGTCGACAATCGTGGCCTGGTGCAGATGCTCGCGGGCAAAGCGCTCGTTGGTACCGCCGGGATTGACGATGACGCGAACGCCGGGCTGATCGATCTGCTCCAGCGTCTGATAACGCGATTGATCATCACAGCGGGCGATGGGTGTTTTGCCGTCGCGCTGGTAGGGCGTGGAGAACCAGGCGTTTTTCTGACGGTCCAGATTGACTGAAATGCCGCTCATGGCGATATCGAAGCGGTGGTTCTGAAAGTCCTGCATCAGACTCGGCCAGCTGGTGGGCACCAGTTCGAGTTTTACGCCCAGGGTCTCGGCCAGATCAGCAGCCATGTCCGGATCAAGGCCGATGAAGCGGTCATCACCGGTTCGATAGCTGAAAGGCTTGTAGTCGCCGGTGGTGCCGACCCTGAGCGTGCCGCGCTCGATGATCTGATCCAGCGCTGACGGCTCGGGGGTATCGGCCGCCTCGGCATGCGGCGAGAGACAGATGGCCAGCATCAGGGTCAGGGAAGTGATCCAGAGCAGGACCGCCACCAGAGCGGAAGAGAAGCGGCGACCCGGCAGGGTGCGGGCATGCGTGCGCAGCAGTCGAACCATGAGATGTTCCATTGATGCCGGGCCCGACAGGTGGCGGGCGGATAGCGGGAATTTTAAAGGCGCGAGATTACCTCCATAGTGATGGCCGGTCAAAATCTGTGTATCCCGCGCCGCCTGTCATGAGTCTTTGCCTGTCTAGTGCAGGTCCTCGAGCAGCATGGGGCTTCCCCAGCCTTCAAGGTGTGCGTTGCCCCGCTCGAAATAGCCGGCCCAGAACGTTTTGAGACGATCCATGGTGCGCTCGCTGCGATAGGCCGCCTTGTTACCCTGAGCAATCAGCCCGGCGCCGATGATATAGACCCGAGCGCCATCCCACTCGCTTTCAAGCCCGGCCCTGTCGAGCCTTGCAAGCTCCTGATCCGGGTCGATCGTTCGGACATTGCCGCGCTGATAAAAGCTGGTGAGATCCGAATTTTCCAGCATGTCGGAAAACAGCAGCACCACCTTTTGCTCTGCTTCGCTGTTGCGCACCAGCGTGCTGATGGCGGCCAGGTTGCCCGCCAGCTCCGTTTTGGGAATGTCGGGGTGATCACCAAAACTGTCGTTGATGGCTTTACCCAGTTGACGCTTGACGTAAGTGGCCTGCCGCTGGAAACAGCTGTCAAAGCTGTTCAATGCCCGCTTTGAGATCGAATAACGCTGGTCTTCTGACAGTCGTTCATCGATGCGGCCCTTGAGCATCAAACGCGAGTAGTGATCGCCGGTGAAGGCGGCAAACCGGACAACCTCCAGCGCATCGCCCGGGCGAATAAAACGCAGGGTCTTTTCAATGACGGATTGTTGAATGCGCTCATCGGCATCGACGGTTTCATCGATCAACACAAACAGTTCGCGCTCCGGTGCGCCCTGCTGCGGTGCATCCTTGCCCAGCGTCTGGTAACAGCTGGGAAAGTCATCGCGCGTATCGGCATGGGCCAGAAGGCCGGTGCTGCCAAGCCAGAGGCCTGCCAGCGCGATCAGAAAGTGTTTCATGACGACGAGCCTCCACTGTCCAGACCCATTTCCCGACGAAGGCGCGCTTCATAGGCGGCATCATCCTCTTCCTGAGCCTTGAGTGCCTTCTGGCGGCGCTCTTCCTCGAGGCGCTGACGTATGGCTTCGCGACGATCGGTCGGTGACCTCTCGTCTGATCCCTTGTCACCCGTCATGGCAGGTGTTGCTGTCGGCTGGCTGGATGACGTCCCGGGCGTGGTTTCGGGCGTCGGCGTGGCGGCATTCGCGGTCATATCGCCGGCACGTGTTTGATGCTGGTGCGCCAGGTCACGGGAGTCGGATTCGCGCTGCTCGCGCTCGGAGGTTTCTGCATATCTCTGAAAACTGCGATCACCGGCGTGTTTTAAAAGCTCGATGCTGTGGCTGTCGGTATTGTTCTGCAGCGCGCGACCGAGCATGCGCTGTTGCAGGGTCGAGAGGTGTTTTTGAGCAATATGAATAACCCGGTTGCGCCGCCGAACGTGATAATTGACGTACTCGTCCTTGTTGCGGAACTTGCCGATGTAGCTGCGCGCCTTTGAGGATTCCTTGCCTGCAAAGCCGGTGAAGTAGCCGATCATGGTGCCCATGATCTGAAGGAAGACAAAGATGAAGGCCAGCACGATGAAGGTGCCCCAGCCGCCCTTGCGCTGATGGTCAATAACGCTTTGTTCGGCACCGCTGTCAGCGTCACGCTGAATGCTGGCGAGCTCATCGGGCAGGGCAGCATCGGAGTAGGGGTCCTGATACTGGGCGCCGGCCATGCCGCTGCCCTGGGACATCTGCTGGCTGGAGAGCATTTCATCCAGCGCCTGTCCTCGGACATAGGTGGCGCCGATGGCGATCGCGATAATGAACGCCGCCGTGATACCTGTAATGGCCCAGCTCGGCTTGACGTTGGCATTGGTCCTGAGCCGATTGAGCAGCTGACGCCAGGTGGGCGCGCCGTCATCGATCTCATTTTGTTCCAGGGTGACACCGCCGTCCGGCATCAGGTTACCGTCCTGACCGTTGAACCAGGTGCGTACCTTGCGCACCAGATGGTTTTGATGCATCTCCTGTCCGGTCTTGTGGGTCAGATACACCAAAAGCGCCGAGATCAGAAAGGCGATGCCCAGCGCGCCCTTTTGCTGCAGGGCCTCACTGGCGCCGGGAATGGTCCAGCCTGCCAGCACGTAGGAAAATCCCATGGCTTCCACGAAGACCATGGCGGCGATCAGCACCCAGCCCAGCAGGGGCAGCTCCCGACGGCCCGTTTCCTGCGCCTTGTCCAGATAGCTCTGACATTTGACGAAAAAGGCCGGGCTGGCCCGGTCACGCTCTTCAAGATGTTGCCTGAAATGGGCGCACAGCTCGTTTTCGCTGGTGAACCAGCCGGTCTGGCTGTCATGGGACTGGCTGTTTTTGGAAAGCCTTGCCACCTTACCGATGCCGGGCAGGGCGCAGTGAATTCTCAGTACCATCAGGCTGATCCGATCCCAGAAGCGATGGATGAGCAGGGCGGTCAGCAGCAGCAAAACGATCGCACCCAACAGGATGCGATAGCTGTTGATCAGATGAAGAAGATCATTCATTGGTGTTCCCCTGAAATATTAGCGCTGCGGTCGAGCCGGCTGGTAGGTAGCGGCCATCAGGCCGGATTCACCCTGATAGAAGAGACGACCGTCCTGAGCCCGCTCACCGCCAGTCTTGTCAAAAACGATATCCATGCATTGAACCGGTGCCTTTTCATCCACCATGAAGGCGCGATACAGCAGCGTATCCGCGCCTTCATACACGTTGACGTGCGTTTTCATCCTGAGATCGGCACGCTTTTGGTTGGCCGCATCGTAATAGACATATACCTGCGGCTCGGAGGCGGGCGAGTAGTCCTTCAACACTGCCACCGGACCCACGCCCACCAGGCTGTCCTGCATTTTTGTGACCAGCACGCTGCCGTTCAGGCCCTGCAGATAATCCGACGCCGAATGTGAAATGGCCTTGCCGCTGCCCAGCGAATGGATATCGCCGCTGGGGCGGAACTCGTCCATGTAGCACGCATGCTGCAAACGCTCTGCCTGATCGCTGGCCCGGGCACTGGCCACCGGCGAGAGCCGTTTCAAAAGGCTGCGATTATCCTTGAGCTGAAAGCGGTTATAGAGTTCCAGGTCAGCCTGGTCGATGCGCTGCCCACCCAGTGCCAGGCCCTTGTAGGTCGACGCCGACACTGAAGGTGCTGCAGGTTCGGACGACGTTTCGGGGGGTGCGGTGCGGCGTTCCCCGGATGCGCCTGAACGCTTGCTCGGGCTGCGGTGGGGATCAGGCGAAGACGCGGCAGGCGTCGAGGAAGCCGCGCCGATGTTACGGGTGCGCTTCTCGACGTTGTCCTGTGACAGCGTGGAGTAGGACAGGTTATCCAGGCTGCGCTGACTGCTGTTGGAGTATTGGGCCAGCGCCTGCTCTGACGGGATTTCAACGATCTGGACACGCCGGTTGAGCGCTCTGCCCTCGGGCGTCTCGTTGCTGGCCACGGGCCTCGAAAGCCCGGCGCCCTGGTAGTAGATCTGTCCGGCATCAAGCCCGGTCTGCTGAAACAGGCGCGCCACGGTTTTTGCCCGCTGCTCTGAAAGTCGCTGATTGAGTGTGCCCGAGCCCGTGGCATCGGTGTGCCCGATAATCAGAACCTTTTGCTGAGTCCCGGTATAGGCCCCGGCGACCTGACGCAGCTTGTTGTTTGCCTCCGGTGTCAGGCTGGCCGAGCCGGAGGCAAACATGGCCTGATCATTGATGGTCGCGCTCAGGCCTCGCTCGGCCTGCTGCGACGATGTCTTTTGGGTGTCGATCTGTTGATAGACCACCGCCAGATCATTGGCTTGTGCGACCTCTTCAAGCGCCTTGCGACGCTGATCGACCCACGAGCCGATGGCCCAGCCGGCACCGGCACCGGCCGCCATGCAGGCTGCCTTTTGAACATCGTTTTTATCCTGGCAGGCCAGATAGCCAACGCCTGCCCCAACGGTGGCGCCGATGGTGCGGCCGGCATAATCCGACATGGTGCTCATGGTGTCCTGCATTGAGGCGCAACCTGACAGCAGCAATGCAGGCATCAGGCTAAGCGATATGAGACGCTTGCTCATGGCCCGGCGTTCCCTTGATGATATTTTAATTGAGTTTTACTGAATAAACCGGCAACTCTAAGGGCAGACCGGGGGGCATGCAAGACAGGTCTCAGGTTTCTGCCGCGAGATGACGCCAGAGCATGGGGCTCCGGGGTTTCAATCAACCCGGCATCTCAAAAAAACGCCGCGGCATCCATGGATGCCGCGGCGCTTGAGACACGAGCCTTCGTCCGTGGTCAGGTCACCGTAAACTCGATCTCCTCACCACTTTCCGAGCAACTGCCGATCTGCGCCCGGAAAAGCCCCGGCTCCTGCACGCGTTCGAGCTCGGCGTTCAGAAAGCTGCGCATGTCGGGCGTGATGTGGAAGACCACGCGTTCGCCTGCGCCCGGGGCCAGCTGGATTCGTCTGAAATCCTTGAGTTCACGCAGCGGGCGCACGACGCTGGCATGCACGTCCTGCAGGTAGAGCTGAACCACCTCGATGCCGTCACGCTCGCCGGTGTTGGTGACGGTAAGACTGACCTCGAGCGTGTCGTCCGGGCCAATCTCCGAACACGCCGTTTCGATCGCGCCGTATTCAAACGTGGTGTAGGAAAGCCCGAAGCCAAAGGGGTAGAGCGGCGCGTTGGGGATATCCAGATACTGCGAGGCGTACTTGGGATCGACGCCTTTGGGGCGCCCAGTGTTGAAAGCGTTGTAGTAGATCGGGACCTGACCGACGCTGACCGGAAAGCTCATCGGCAGCTTGCCCGAAGGGGGCACGTCTCCGAACAGCACGTCCGCCACGGCGTTGCCGGCTTCGGTGCCCGGCCACCAGGCTTCCAGAAGGGCGGGCGCCAGGTCGTCAAGCTCGGTCAGGGTGAGCGGGCGGCCGTTGAAGAGCACCGTGGCCACGGGGGTATCGCCGGCGGCTTCCAGCACGCGGCGGGCCAGTTCAAGCTGCGCCCCGGGCAGGCCGATATCGGCGCGGCTGGCGGCTTCGTCGGCGTAGTCCTCGTCCTCGCCCAGCGCCAGCACCACGGCGTCAGCCTGACGCACCAGATCCAGCGCCTCCTCGATGCCCGAGGTGTCGTCTTCGCCGATCTGATTGGAGACACCCTGAGCGCAGAGGATGACCGCGTCCTCGCCGAGCCGGTTGGCAAGGCCTTCGCGCAGGGTCACGGTGTCGTCGTGATCACCATTGCCGCGCCAGGAGCCGAGCAGGCGTGGCGTATTGCCCAGCGGCCCGATCAGGGCGATCTTTTGATGCTGATCGGACAGCGGTAGCACGTTGCCCTCATTTTTCAGCAGCACCATCGATTGTGCTGCCTGTTCGCGGGCGGCGCGGCGGTTTTCGCCGGTCAAAAGACACTGCGCCTCGCGCTCATCACTGGTGTAGCGATACGGGTCCTCGAACAGGCCCAGCGCGGCCTTGAGCCACAGGATGCGCCGCACCGCCTCGTCGATGCGCGTCTCTTCGACCTGACCGTTCTGGACCAGTGTCTTCAGGGTCTCGATGAAGTAGCCGGACTGCATGTCCATGTCGACGCCGGCATTGACCGATTTGCGCGAAGCCTCCGAGGCATCGGCGGCCACGCCGTGCTGCCCGAGTTCCATGATGGCGGTGTAGTCGGTCACTACCATGCCTTCAAAGCCCCACTCGCGACGCAGGATCTGATCGAGCAGCAGCGGGTGACAGGTGGCGGGAAGGGCGTTAAGGGTGTTGAACGCCGTCATGACACTGGCGCAGCCCTCCTCGAGCGCGGCCAGAAAGGGAGGGAGATAGATCGAGCGCAGACGCCACTCGGACATGTCGACGGTGTTGTACTCACGCCCGGCTTCGACCGCACCATAGGCGGCGTAGTGCTTGACGCAGGCGGCCAGCGTGTCCGTTGCGCCCGGCTCGTTGCCCTGAATGCCGCGTACCTGGGCACGGGCGATCAGCGAGGTCAGATGCGTATCCTCACCTGCACCCTCCATTACCCGGCCCCAGCGCGGGTCACGGGCGATATCGACCATGGGGGCAAAGGTCCAGTGCACGCCAGCGGCGGCGCCTTCCTTCGCCATGATGCGGGCGGCACGCTCGATACCCTCCAGGTGCCAGCTGGCTGCCTGACCCAGCGGAATCGGGAAGATGGTACGAAAGCCGTGGATGATGTCGTAGCCAAACAGCAGCGGAATACCCAGCCGCGAGTGCTCCACAGCATCGCGTTGCAGCTCGCGGGTAAATTCGGCTCCGAAGGCGTTGAATACCGAGCCGACCCGGCCGGTACGCACGTCTTCCTCGATATCGGTATTGGCCGGCGCGCCCGTGGTATCGCGACTGCCGGCCACCTGATTCATCTGACCGATCTTCTCTTCCAGCGTCATCTGACACAGCAGCGCTTCGACCTGCTCACCCAGCGCCAGGTTGCGCATTTGATCTACCCCGAAGGGCCGTCCTGCCGTCTGATTCAACCCCGTTACCGCCATTGCCGCCTCCCTCAGGTCGAGCGTTCGAAGTAGTGCACGTCAAAGAGTCCCTGATCATCACTCCAGTGACCCTGCAGGGTAAAGCCGGCGTGACCGGCCAGTGTCTCGAAGCCGGCGCGGCTGTATTTCCACGAGTTTTCGGTGTGGATGTGTTCGCCTGCGGTCAGCGCGATGGTCTGGTCATCAAGGCTGAAGGTCTGGTCGCGCTGGCTGACCAGATGCATCTCGATGCGCGAGGCGGACTCGTTGTAGAAGGCCAGATGCTCGAAATCCTCGGGGGAGACCTCGGCGTCCAGTTCGTCGCGCAGGCGGTGAATGAGATTGAGGTTGAACTCGCGCGTTACGCCCGCGGCATCGTTGTAGGCGGCTTCCAACCGGTTACGGTCCTTGATGCGATCCACCCCGATCAGCAGCCCGCCGCCGGGCGGGAGCTGGTCGTGCACCCGGCCGAGCAGTTCGCCGGCCTCGCGGGGAGTGAAATTGCCGATCGAGGAGCCGGGGAAGAACACCACCGGCCGGGCATCCCCTTCCAGTTCCAGCAGGCTGAACGGCGCGGTGAAGTCGGCGCACAGGGCATGTACCGACAGCCACGGATAGTCATCGGCCAGGCGCTGGGTATTTTCCAGTAGAAAGTCACGAGAGATATCCACCCCCACATAGTGGTGCGGTCGCAGCGCGTCGAGCAGCAGCCGAATCTTGTGCGAGGCGCCACTGCCCAGCTCGATCAGATCGATCTCGCCACCTGCCCGAGCGGCGATGTCGGCCACCGAGCTTTCCAGAATCGCTTCCTCGGTGCGAGTCGGATAGTACTCCGGCTGCTGACAGATTTGATCAAACAGCTCGGAACCACGGTGATTATAAAAGTGCTTGGGTGAGATCCAGCGCGGCGAGTCGGTCAGCCCGACCGTGATCGCCTCCAGCAGGCTCTGTTCACCGGCCGGATCTGCCATCTGATCGTGAAACCGCACCCGGTGGCGATTGCTCGGAGAGGAAAATGCAGAGATGAGTGCCTGTGACATGACGACTGGTCCTTTTTTCAGGAGTGCCAGAGCTCAAGGGTCCGGATCGGGCCGCCCGGCAAGCAGGCGGCCCGCCGAGGTTCAGACATCGCGCGCCAGCCGAATGCCGGAAAAGGCCCAGCGCGCCTGGGGTGGGAAGAAAT
Source organism: Kushneria avicenniae (assembly GCF_900112585.1). Classification (GTDB taxonomy): domain Bacteria; phylum Pseudomonadota; class Gammaproteobacteria; order Pseudomonadales; family Halomonadaceae; genus Kushneria; species Kushneria avicenniae. The sequence continues at coordinate 16,883 of NZ_FOLY01000005.1, forward strand.
TGCGATAGCTGGCCCGGACATGATTGCCGGGCGTGGCACAACAGCCGCCGCGCAGCACCATCTGGCCGGACATGAACTTGCCGTTGTACTCGCCAAGGCTGCCTTCCAGCGGCGTAAAGCCGGGGTAGGGCAGAAAGGCGCTGCCGGTCCACTCCCAGACGTCGCCAAACATCTGCTGCGGCCCCTGGTCCTGCGTGTCGGCCGCCCCCAGCGGCTGAAACACGCCATCCTCGACGAAGTGGCCCTGAACGCTCTGATCGACGGCAGCGGTTTCCCACTCGGCCTCGGTCGGCAGGCGGGCGCCGGCCCAACGGGCGTAGGCATCGGCTTCATAGAAGCTGACATGACACACCGGCGCGTCCGGGTCGACCGGCACCAGTCCGCCCAGGCTCATGGTGTGCCAGCGGCCATCGACCTTCTCCCAGTATTCGGGCGCCTGCCAGCCGGTGTCATGGATCGTGCTCCAGCCGTCCGACAGCCACAGCTCGGTGCGCGAGTAGCCGCCCTCCTCGATGAATTCGATGAATTCGGCGTTGGTGACCGGGCGGTCCGCGAGCTCGAACTCGGCCACGTACTGGCGGTGGCGCGGGGTTTCGCTGTCAAAGACGAAGCCTTCGCCGTCATGATCAAAGGCAGACTGCGTCGGGTAGTCGGCGCCGATCTGGCGCACGCCAGCGGCAAAACGGTGCCAGCGTGGTTCATTGTCGCCAGAACTGTGAACGTAAGAATTCTGGACGGCAAGGGGCTGAACGGCAGAGACCTGCTCGCCCCGGGCCAGCAGCCGCTGTCGAACGTCGTCGCGATAGACCGGATGCAGCGGGTTGCAGGAGAGGATGTGCTTGATGTCCATCACCAGCAGCTCCTGATGCTGCTGCTCGTGGTGCAGACCGATCTCGAGCCGGTCGATGATCTCGTCAAGATGCTCAAGCGGCGGGGCGCTCAGAAGCCGTTCCATCTCCTGATCGATGTGGGCGCGGAACTGATAGACCCCGGCCACCGTCGGGCGCGAGATGGTGCCGCGCAGATGGCGCGGAAACGGCGTGCCGTGGGTTTCGTAATAGGAGTTGAACAGGAAGTCATACGCCGGATCGGGCGTTTGATAGTCCTTGAGATAGGGCGTGAGGATAAAGGCTTCAAAGAACCAGCTGACATGGGCCAGATGCCACTTGGGTGGGCTGATGTCCGGCATGCTCTGGACCATGTAGTCCTCGGTTTCCAGCGGCGCGCACAGGGCCTCGCTGGCGCTGCGCACACGCTGAAAGCGCGCCAGCCACTCCCGGGTGTGAGCGCTTTCGGCGCGATTGATCGGCGCTCGAGTCGTCTGGGTCATGACGTGTCCTCGTGATGCTGTCGCATCAGGTCTGCATCAGATATAAAACAAAAAGCGGCCCGACGCCGATGCCGGCGCGAGGCCGCACTTTACTTCAGCGTAGCAACGCCCTAATGACATGCCCGATTCGATCTCCGGAAATTTGTGACGGTGGGTAAGGGCATGTGCAGAGCGTCCTCATGCCGTGATGCTGGACTGGCGCCTTTCTGCTGGCCGCCAGCGGCCCGCGGCTGTTCGGGGCGCTGCACGGCGTGACCGGCGGCTGGAGCGTGTCGATGGGGCTGTTGCTGGAGCTTCCGGGCCTTCAGACCGTGACCGGCCTTCTGGCCGGCCGGCCACGGATGGTCACACTGCGCAAGGAGGGTTAGTTCGCCTGTTGAGAGTCGGTGCTTTTGGCACACTCATCGATGCTGGTGGCGATGTGGGTGATCAGCGCGTCATAGAGCCCCGGGCCGGGATCGATGCCGGCGCCCAGCGGATCCAGCACGATCGAGGTGTTGATCGCCGTGTCGCCGAAGATGCTCTCGATCATGCGCGGGTTGAACTGCGGCTCGGAAAAAACGCACTGCACGTTCAGCGACTTTACCTTGTCCTGCAGCTCGCGTATCCGGGCCGGTCCCGGGCTTGAGGCGTCGCCGATCGAGATGGCGCCGGCGGCGTGGACGTCAAAACGCTCCTCGAAGTACTGATAGGCGTCGTGGAAGACGATGAAGCGGGTGTCGTGATCGTCTTTCAGGCGCTGCTCGGTGTCCGCGATCAGCGCATCGAGATGCTGCTGGGCTGCTTGAGCGTTGTGACGATAGGTGTCGGCATGTTCGGGGTCGGCCTCGGCCAGCGCTTTCGCCATGACGCCCAGCCAGGCACGGGCATTCTGCGGGTCGAGCCAGGCATGCGGGTTCAGGCCGGTATGGCTGTGACTATGGTCGTGATCGTGGCTGTCGTCGTGAGTGTGTCCGCCGTCGTGGTCATGATCGTGGCCATCGCCGTGATCATGTTCGTCACCGTGTCCATGCTCGTGTTCATGGGCATGGGACTCGAACGTGGCGCCTTCACGGTAGTCAAGGCGGGTCGTGCCGGGCGCGTCGAGCAGCACGACCGAGTCGGCATCACCGGCCAGCGTGTTGATGGCATCGGCCAGCCACGGCGTCAGGGGTGGCCCGACCCAGAACACCACGTCGGCATTGTCCAGCGTCGAGGCTTCCGACGGGCGCATCGAATAACCGTGCGGCGAGGCGCCGGCCGGCATGACCATCTCGGGTGAGCCCAGATCGCCCATGACCTGGGCGGCCAGCGACTGGATGGGGGCGATGTCCACTGCCACGCGAGGCACATCGGCCAGCGCCAGCGACGGAGTAAAGAGCAGCGGCAGTAACCAGCGGCAGGGGTGTTTCATGAGAGGCCCTCTGAATGGGAGTGAATCGGCGTTTAATGTTATGTTATAACGTGTCACATTAATGATCGGCGCACCGGCTGACAAGTCCTGCGCCCTCGGGCCGGGTCAGACTCGCCTGATACGCATGACGCGCGCCCACCCCCTTTTATCGGCAGGAAACGGCATGTCCCTTTTGATGCTTGACGCCATTGGTGTGGTCAGAAACGGCAACGTCATTCTCGATGACGTGAGCCTTGAGCTCGCCAGAGGCGAAATCGTGACCATCGTCGGGCCCAACGGCTCGGGCAAATCCACCCTCCTGAGGCTGATCATCGGCGCGCTGGCCCCCTCCTGCGGTCGGGTCACCCGCGACGAGCATTTGAGCATCGGCTACGTGCCGCAGCGGATTCAGATCGACCCGACCCTGCCCGTGACGGTCGGGCGTTTCATGGCCCTGCCGCATCGCCGCCACCAGAGCGATATCGAGGCGGCGCTGACCAGTGCCGGCGCCGGTGATCTCATCAAACGCCAGCTCTCGGCATTGTCGGGCGGTCAGCTGCAGAAGGTGCTGGTGGCCCGGGCGCTGCTGGAGCGCCCGAGTCTTCTGGTGCTCGATGAGGCCAACCAGGGGCTGGATCACCGCGCCACGGCGGAGTTCTATCGCCACATTGATCGGGTGCGCACCGAGCTGGGCTGCGCGGTACTGATGGTCAGCCACGAACTGCATGTCGTCATGAAGGCCTCGGATCGCGTGATCTGTCTCAACGGCACCGTCTGCTGTCAGGGGCGTCCCGAACGTGTGGCCGCTTCTCCCGAATGGCAGTCGCTGTTCGGCATCGAGGAACGCGATGCGGTGGCGTTTTATCGTCACACCGAACCGGGCCATGCTGAACCGGACCAGGGTGAGCAGGCGCATGACGCACAGAGCCATGCCGGGTCGGGGCACGAGGCCCCGGCAGCACCGCAGCAGGAGAGGGCCTGTCGCCATGCTGGATGATTTCATGATACGCGCGGCGCTGGCCGGCACCGGGGTAGCGCTGGCGGCGGCGCCGCTGGGCTGTTTCGTGGTGTGGCGGCGCATGGCCTATTTCGGCGACGCCACTGCTCATGCCGCGATGCTGGGGGTGGCGCTGTCGCTGGTGCTGTCGGTGTCGCTGCTGGCCAGCGTTCTGGTGGTAGCGCTGATCATGGCGCTACTTGTGTCGCTGCTCAGTGACCGCGGCTACACCATGGATACGCTGCTGGGAGTGATGGCGCACGCCGCGCTGGCCTTCGGGCTCGTAGCGGTATCGCTGGTGCAGGTGGCCCGACTGGATCTGATGAGCTACCTGATTGGCGACATTCTCGCCGTCGGCCGGCAGGATCTGATGCTGATCTGGGGCGGCGCGCTCCTGGTGGTGCTGATCATCGCCCTGCGCTGGTCGGGGCTTTTGATATCAACGCTCAATCCGGATCTGGCCCGCGCCAGCGGCGTCGACCCACGGCGCGAGCAGCTTTTGCTGACCCTGTCGCTGGCCGTGGTCGTAGCGGTGGCGCTCAAGGTGGTCGGCGTCCTGTTGATCGCGGCGTTTCTGATCATTCCGGCCGCGGCAGCGCGCCCCTTCAGCCGCACGCCGGAGGGCATGGCGGTGCTGGCCGCCGCAGTGGCGATCGTGTCCGCCAACGGCGGCCTCGTGATCGCCTGGCATTTCGATACGCCGGCCGGCCCATCCATGGTCAGCCTGGCCGCCGTCTGTTTTGTGCTCATGACGCTGGCGGGGCTGGTGTGTCGCCGCCTCGGTGAGCGCCACACCCGAACCACCTGACCGGAGAGACCATCATGTCCCACTCCAGCGCCCTGGAAACGCCTGATTCCGCCCTGTTGATGGCTCGTGAGCTGGCCACTATCTTCGATGCCGAGCGGGAGATCGCCATTGCCCCAAGGGCACTGCCGGCCGATCTGCAGGCAAGCGTCGAGGCCCAGTGCCGAACTGCCCACGGCTGGAGCATTACGCTGACGGGCGCACCCGATGCGGCGCTTGAAGCCGAACTGTGCGAACGGCTGCCTGTTCCTGAGCAGGCGCAGGCGCTCGTTGATGATGTGATGGGGCTGGCCCGGCTGATGGCCTTGCTGATGGAGGCGGATACCCTGCGGATCAAACTGCGTCTGCTGGAGGAGACCATGTGCCCGCGCTTTCACTGCGACAACGTCACCGTACGGCTGATCACCAGCTGGCTGGGGCCGGGCAGTGAATGGCTGCCCGAACACGCGCTGGACCGGCAGGGGCTCGGGGCGCCGTCCCCTGACAAGCCGGAAATCGTGGTGAACCCGAATGCCATCAAGCGGCTGGCGACCGGCGATGTGGCCTTGATCAAGGGCAGCGCCTGGCGCGGAGAGGGCCGGGGCGGGCTGGCGCATCGCAGCCCGAGCCTTGCCCCAGGCCAGCGCCGGCTGATGATGAGCATCGATCCGCTGTGAGCAGACGTTCGCGGGGCCAGTGTGATCCGACCAAAGACCAGGCGCGATCAAGGACATAACTGATCACGATCAAGTCAGGGTGATCGGCGTTGCGCCATGCTGATCGCCTGCGATGGCGCCTGCCGGCGTCGTCGATTCCACCGGAGAATGCGCCATGTTCACCTCACTGCTCGTCCCCGTGGATGGTTCGGCTCATGCCCGCAAGGCCATGAGCATCGCTGCGCAACTGGCGTCACCCGATGCCACTCTGCACCTTCTATATGTACGCGAGCTGCTGCCGCATCTGCACTACGGCAGTCTGCTCAGCCTTCAGGAGGCCGTTGCGGCCTCGTCACCGGAAAACGCCGAGACAGAAATCAGGACCGTTCTTGAACAGTCGCAGGCACACCTGCGCCAGCGTTTTGACGGGTGCATCGAGACCCACGGCCGCCACGGCGACCCGGCCCGGGTGATCGCCCATGAGGCCGATACGCTGGGCGCGCAGGTCATCGTCATCGGCAGCCGGGGACTGAGCGACTGGAATGGCATGATCATGGGCAGCGTCTCTCACAAGGTCAGCCATATCGCTTCCTGCATGGTGATCAGCGTGCATGACGACGAGGACACGGCCCTGCCGGACGAGGTCGACGACAACCCGTATCAGGGGCTGTAGTCGACGGCGGTGGAGCTAGGGCAGGCGATGGGTCAGGTCGTTGATGTCAGCCCCAGCGTTTCAAGGCAGGCGGTGAGCGAGCGTTCGCTGCGCTTCTCATAGAGGGCGAACTCGTCTTTTACCGCCACGCCGAGGGCGGCTTCGAAGTCTGCCTGGCTGTCGGTGGCGGCGTAATGCTGTGCGCTGCCATCGCCCAGGTTGGAGCGAAAGATGCCCGCCGCGCTGACCGGCAGAAAATCCTCATAGATGATCGGCCGTGCCTGGATCAGATTACGCTCAATCAGCGCCTCGGCCAGCGCGCCGCGCTCGCTCGGCAGGTGCTGCGAATCGGTCACGCTTGCCCCTTCCTCTACCTGATACTCAAACCAGGCCAGTCCCTCGCGGCGCAGGGTCGCCTCGTCATCCGGGAAATCATGGAAGGCTTCTGCCAGTGCCCGTTGCTGGGCGTCACTCTCCAGGCCGTGCGTCACCTCGCGCGAAGCCGCCAGCAGCTGGTCGTACCGCTTGCGGCCGCGCCGGGTGAGTGCGGCGCCGCGCTGTTCGATCTCACCGAAACGCGCCGTGTGGGTGCCGGCTTCCTCGCCGCTCTCGTCGCCATTATCGGCAGGAAAGATGATCGGCTCCTCCAGCGCCTTGAAACTGGTCTGGCGCAGCAGGATTGGGCAGTCACGCTGCGGCGGACCTTCGATGGTGGCCTTGGGCGTGATGCCCCACTCGGGCATGGCCTGCTGGGTGGCATCAATGTCCAGCGTGCGCGGCGTCAGATGGTTGATGTGCGGCCCGCGAAAGCACACCACATCGGCGATCAACCGGTGGGCCTGATGAAAGGCGTGGTAGGTCTCGGCATCAACGGTGGCGTGGCTGTGCCAGCGAAAGGTCTCCAGCGCCTCGATCACAAAGGCGGTGGCGTCCCGGTCATCAAGCCCGCCGTCCAGATCAGATTTATCCAGCAGGGCGAGAAGGCCATCGGTGAAAATCTGTCGACGCTCGAGAATGTCTGCCGCGCGGTGTCTCAGGCTGTCATCCTCGATCAGTTCCAGACGCAGCAGCGAGGTGAACACCCGAAACGGATTGTGGGCCAGTGCCTCATCATCCACCGGCCGAAAGGCGGTGGCGTGCACCGGCATGCCGGCCGGGGCCAGGTCGTAATAACTCACCGGGAACATGCCCATCACCGCGAACACGCGCCGCATGGTGTGCAACTCTTCCGGCGTGCCCAGTCGAATCGCGCCGTGGCGCTCGATTTCGATGCGCGCCATCTCACTGCCGCCGCGGTTGGCCAGAGCGTTTGCCTCCGGGGTGCGGTGATAGAGCGTTTGCGCGTTGATATCGGCGACCAGCTTCAACAGCGTGCCGTACTGAGGCACCTCCGCGCGATACATGTCGGACATGGCATGTGAAAAACGGGTGCGGATGTCGTCGGGACTGACGTGCCGGGCCATGAGCGTGCTCCGTGACAACGATGAAGGTGTTACGATTTAACGCCCGCGAGAGGCCGGCGTTCAAGCACCATGCGTCACGCCGCGGTTTCTGTTCAGGACAGAAGCGCCCTGAGATGGCTGAGCAGTTGCCCATGGTAGAGCACGCTGGCGGCCAGGGTCAGTCCGGCCAGCGCGATGATCAGCGTTGTTACGCGGATGGCCAGAATCGCCGGGAGGGTGACCGGTGCCTTGCTGGTCATGATCATGCGCAGGCGCCACCCGGCCCAGGCATACATGGCGCCGGTTGCCATCAGCAGTACTACCCCCGACCAGGCAAGCCAGTGTTCATGGTGAACAATGCCGCCACGCAGCAGCAGCGCCGACATCAGCAGCATCACAAAAGCGGTACGTGACCAGGCCAGTCCGGTTCGTTCGGGTTGCAGGCCGGGGTCGCGCGTCGTCGGCGGTTCGGAGTCGGTCATGACTTCAGCCCGAGAGCAGCAACAGGCCCAGCACCAGCGCCACGGCCATGACAAACAGCGCCAGAATCAACAGCAGTCGCGTATAGGGCAGGGCGGCATCGCTTCGCATGGCCTGCTCATTGCCGGACCAGCGGCGATAGGCCGCCAGTGCCAGCACGGCGCCTGCAAGCGACAGCAGCACCGCCATCGCCTCGCGCGCCCAGGGCGTGGCGACATCCGGAGCAAATTGATAAAGGCCCACGGCGCCCGCCATGAACGCCAGAGACGTGCGAATCCAGGCCAGAAAAGTACGCTCATTGGCCAGCGAGAAACGATAATCCGGATGCTGGCCAAGGCGCTGCCAGCGTGGTCTGAAGGCGCGTCGGCGACTATGGTCAGGTGGCGGTGTGGTCATGGTAAACGTGGTCTGATCATGGGCCGTGAAGGCTGTAGAATAAAATGGCCGGCTATTTTCGGCGTCCGTCGTGTCACAACGTTATGGTAGCAGGAGAACGTCATGACCCTTCTCACTAGAAGCTGCGCCCTTGGGGCCCTGATGCTGCTGGCCGGCTATCTGTCTGGCGCTGTGCTGCAAAACGATCCGGCCTTCATGCACTGGCCGCTACCGGTACGGCTGACGGTAATCGTATTTGCGCTCGCTGTTGCGGTGGTATGGCTGCTGGTACATCTGTTCGTTCGCGATCAGGACTGATGGGCATAGCCCGCCATGATAATCACCGAACCTGCCAGCGCCAGCCCGCCGCCCACGTAGTCGGTCAACTGTAGCGGCTGACCCTCCACCAGACGCAGCCACGCCAGTGCTGTGATGAGATAGACCCCCGCATAAGCCGCATAAATGCGCCCGCTGGCCGCCGGATGCAGGGTCAATAGCCAGGCAAACAGCGCCAGTGATGCCGCCGACGGAACCAGCCACCAGGCACTTTTGGCCAGTACCCACCAGCGATAGACCAGATAGCAGCCGACGATCTCGGCCAGCGCCGTCAGGACAAAGAGCAAGGTGGCGATCACAGGGGGCATGGCGCGCTCAAACAGTGAAGGAGCCCTTACTCTGCCACAGGGGCTGGGCAAGGCAAAAAGGCATGGCTAGAATGAGCGTCGGGTTCGCCGGTATAGCTCAGCTGGCAGAGCAACGCATTCGTAATGCGTAGGTCGGTGGTTCGAGTCCACTTACCGGCACCATATATATCAGGGAGTTAGCGCCAATAAGCGCTGACTCCCTTTCTATTTATGGCCTATCTGGTGCACTAAACCAAAGTCAATAATGGCGTCTGTAATAAAGGATGTGATGCTTTGAGTCCTGTGCAAAGCACTATTCTATATAGGATGTCGCTGTGTTGCTCAGTGCTTCTCGGTGTGAAAAAATTTCTGTTAGTGCTGATACGTCATGCTTTTGTTCTTTTCCTTCTATAAATAGTCCGATACGCCAAACACTTTTTGAATTGAAGTGCAGGCGGCAAAGTGGTTTTCGGTTATTGTTATCCAGCAGTATTGCGCAATAGGATTTTGCATCGCGCATGTGTATACGGCTTGGATCGACAATGTCCGCCAGAATAGCGCGCACTATATTGTAAGCGTCGATTTCTTCTTGCGTGGTAATAATGTCATTATTTTCTTCGACAGCTGCTTGTGAGGTTTTGTTGTCGCTGTCATTAATCTCTACTTGTTCTGGCTCCTCACCAGATGTGGTGGCTAACGCTGACTTCAGACGATGAGAGACCTGCTCTTTGATATGCTGGGCCATTGCGTCACGCACTATCGGTGTGAAGTCATCAATCACTTGTTGAGTCATACGACCCTCATAAAAATTCTGCGCCAGAGATTTGATAAAATCGCGTGATGGGTCTTTTACCAAATTGGCAAAAGCTGTCTTGGCCAGGTTGGTATACTTTAATCGATTGGCAGTGCTAAGGATTGCATCGACATCAAAAACGGGTTTGGCAAACTTCTTTAGTTCATCTACATCGCGTTCGTTGTAATCGTTTAATTTGAAAGTAAAAAAAGGTCTGGTGTCGAGTCGATTGGTGTCGTCTAAATCAGAGTAAAAGCGATATTCGATTCCGTTGGTCAGGATAGCGAACTTTGCCTCAGTACAGTTGAAATATCGATATAGTTGACTGAATTGAGTGTTAGCAAGATCCGTTGTGCGTGGCTTACATTCGACCAGGATTGAAAGCTCACCACCGTGTTTGATGGCATAGTCTACCTTCTCGCCTTTTTTTAGTCCTACATCGGCAGTGAACTCAGGCATCACTTCTGTAGGATCAAACACGTCATAACCCAGAGTCTGTATGAAGGGCATGACCATCGCGTTTTTGGTTGCTTCCTCGTTCACGACGTGTTGCATCTGCTCTTTGACCCGGCCTGCCAAAATGGCAATCTTTTGTGTTATATTCATTGGTATCCCCGCCCATTCTTCGTTTCATTTGTTCACGAGCAACTATCTGATAGTAAACATGGAGGGAGTATCAGGTAAAGTTAATATGTGATGCGTTATATAGAGCTCGAAAAATTGATGATGATGTGATTGTTGAGGGGTTTTTGGGGCAAGCAGTTTCACCTGAAAGGCTTACCTTTTTTCCATGCACGGATAGGACGTTTTTTTCGCGTGCATAACTTGATCAATGATGCTGGTCACCTATGTGCTCGTGCTTCAGTACCGGGAAAAAAATTGCTGGACCGGAGTGGCTGCACCCTGCGCTACGTCATATCACCAACTGCGCTATTCATATCCGTCTTTCTTGTCTCCTCACGCCTGCAAGCCGCCTCCATTTCGCTCTGATGGTCTTAGGGCTGGTCATCTTGTCTCGGTAGCGCACGTTGGCGAGCCAGTTGAAGCTGCCTACGATCGCGTACTGCTTATCCACAATCAGAAGCTTCCCGTGCTTGGCGCGCTGCAACACAGCCAGGCGTCCCTGCGTCCCGGTTTCATTAACTGGTTAGCGCCTTGATCAAGGCGTCGGACAGTTAGTGCTGGCGCTAGGCGGCGACATACAGACCGTCGATGAAGCTCGTGCGAGCACTGGCACCCATGAAGGCCTCCAGTTTTTGCCACGTGATTGATGTGTCGGCAGGAAAGATGTCGAGAGAGTGACTCAGCCTTGCCTGTTTAAAACGTGCAATACCTCTTCCAGTGGCATTGGATGGTAAAAGAAATATCCCTGCCCGATATTGCAGTGGAGCTTTTCAAGCTGAGCTGCAGTGGTGGCGTCTTCTACGCCTTCCGCGACCACTTCAAATCCCAGGCTCTGCAGCATCTGAATCAGGTGCGTGGCGATCAGGAGGCCATCAGGGTCCTTGTCAATATTGGTGATGAGACACTTGTCGAGCTTGATGACCTGGGCCGGTATCCGTTGAAGATATTTCAGGTTGCTGTAGCCGCTGCCAAAGTCATCCAGTGCGATGCGAATGCCCTGGTGTTTCAAGGCATCGAGCGTGCTGACAGCCTGAGGGTTATTGAGAAGCTCCTCGGTTTCGAGGCATTCGATTTCGATCAACTCTGCGTTGACATCAAGCTCGAAGAGTATTGTCGAGACGTGGTCTGCAAACTGATCGTCGACCAGATTGGTGGTGGTGGCATTGATGGAAACAGGGAGGTGTACGTTAAGGGCCTCAAAGCGTTTTAGCGTTTTGGCGACTTCACGAACGACCCAAAGCGTCAGCGGGTTGATCAGGGTAGTCTGGCTGACCAGGGGAATAAAGTCCAGGGGAGGGATGGTGCCCAGTTTGGGATGATGCCAGCGAAGCAGCGCTTCAAAGCCGACAATCTGACGTGTTTCCAGGCAGACCTTGGGTTGATAGACCAGATAAAGCTGATTGTCGCTTTTTAAAGCGGCACTGATGCCGTTGGCCAGTTCGAGTTTCCTTCTCTGCGCCTTGTCGAAGTCCGCTCGATACGGCATGACCGTTTCGCTGTTGGTCAGTGCGTCATATAGCGCGCAGAAGGACCTGCGAAAGGCTGTTCTGGCCCTGGTCGTTGCGGGGTCAAAATCATGATAACCCGCTTTCAGGTCCAGCCTGACCGGTAGCCGTGTGCGAAATGCCTTTTCCATCCTTTTGTCGAAATCTTTCAGGACATCAAATGCCTGCTGCCTGTCTGCCTGCGGTACCAGAATGGCCATGCGGGAAAGCATGACCGAGTAGAGCTGCAGTCCGGGGGGCAGCGAGATTCTCAGCAGGTTGGCGATTTTGTAGGAGATGTGTTCGACCGCATCAATGCCGAAACCACGGGCCAGCTCGAAGTAATACCCTTGCCGGGTGGTTTCCAGAAAGATCAGGGTGTGCGGTTTGTCACTTTGCGTGGTGAGATCTTCCAGATCCCGCATGAGGCGCAGGCGATTGGGCAGCAGTGTGACCGGGTCGATAAATCCGACGTTGTTGCTGGTTTCCAGTATGCCGCTGGCAATGTCGGCGAAGGACCTGAGCAGGTTGCCTTCCTTCTCATCAAGCCGGCGGGGGCGGTAGTCAATGATGCATACGCCCCCGACCAGGTGGCCATCCGGCGTGGTTAGCGGTACGCCGGCATAAAATCGGATATGAGGCTCAGCGGTGACGAGAGGGTTGTCCTTGAACTCACTATCCAGCGTGGCATCTTCGACAATGACCAGGTCATTGCGCTCGACGGTGCGTCGGCAGAAGGAAGCATCTCTTGAGGTTTCATCCGGCCCGAAATTGCATTTTGACTTGAGCCATTGCCGATCAGACCCCAGCAGGGTCACCAGTGAGGTGGGCACATGCAGAAGCTGAGCCATGAGGCTGGTGAGCTTGTCGAGCAGCTGGTTGGTACCCAGCCGTGCCAGACGGAAGGCTTCCAGTTCTGCCAGTTTCTGCTTTTCACTGGTGCTCAGGTTTTGTTCAGGGCTCATGTGGCATTCCGCTGGGAGGCTCTGGTCTGGAAGCCATTCATACTACGGCGATCAGCTTTTTTTCAGTGTCTCGATCAAAAGGCATACAGAGCCTTATTTCCTTTGTTGCTCTTTTAAAGCCCGATAGTGGATCAGGCTTTGATGACAATCTGGAGAAAATGCCCGGCGGCTGCCGGGCCTGAAACAGGGATAACCCAGTGGTTAGAAGGTTTCCCACTCTTCAGCATCGCTCTGCTTGTGAACGGTCGGTTTCGGTGCCGATGCCCTTTTGGCGCTGCCGGTTTCGTCCTTTCTGGCCGAAACGATGGGTGAAGGCTTTGATAGCACCGGCCTTTTTAACGGCTCCGGAACGGAGGCACTGCGTGTATCTGACATGACCCGGAAGTAGGCCACCTGTTCTTTCAGTGTTTGAGCGCTATGTTCCATGGCACGGCTGGCAGCGGCGGCTTCTTCGACAAGCGCTGCGTTTTGCTGGGTCACGCTATCCATCTGTGAGATGGCCTGGTTGATCTGCTCGATGCCGGAGGTCTGTTCGTGACTGGCTGACGCAATTTCGGTCACGATTTCGGCCATGTTATTAATACCGGTCACAATCTCTTCAAGTGTCCGGCCGGAGTGATTGACAAGTTCAGCCCCATTGTTGACTTTCTCGACGCTGTCGTTGACCAGTGCCTTGATGTCTCTTGCGGCATCGGCACTTCGGCTTGAGAGCGTGCGAACTTCACTGGCAACGACTGCGAACCCACGGCCCTGTTCTCCCGCCCGGGCGGCTTCTACCGCGGCATTCAGGGCCAGCAGGTTGGTCTGGAAGGCGATCGAGTCGATCAGTCCGACAATCTCGGCAATTTTTCGACTGGAGGCGCTGATCTCTTCCATGGCAAGGGTGGTCCTTTCAACCACCTGACTGCCGTCACGCGCCTTATGGCGTACGCTTTGCGCCAGCTGGCTGGCCTGGGCGGCATTATCAGCGTTTTGACGCACCGTTGAGGTGATCTCTTCCATCGAAGCGGCCGTCTCTTCGAGGCTGGCGGCTTGCTCCTGTGTCCGCCGGGAAAGGTTGTCGTTACCCGAAGCAATGTCGCTTGAGGCGCTGCCAACGGCTTCAGCGTTGTTTCTGACGTCGCTGACGATATGCCCCAGCTGTTTCTGCATGTCGCTCAGGTTGCGCAGAAGACCGGCAAACTCATCCTGTCCCTTGACTTCGATGCGATTGGCGAGATTGCCCTGTGCAATCTCGCTGGAGATACTGCTGGCCTGCTTCAGAGGCATCAGGATGCTGCGAGCAAAGCGCCAGAATGCGAGCAGAGTAAGTACCAATGCAAAGAGGACGGCACCTGCTATCTCCCAGAGCAGGGTGTTCATGTCGCTTTCGCTTTCAATAAATTTGTTTTCTACCTGTTCGGTATTAATGGCTGCCGCTTTACTGATGTTCTCGTTGATGGTGTTGTAGGCCGGGCGGAGTTGAAGATCACTGGTCGGGGAGGAAAAGTCCCCGTTTTTCATGCGCTCGACATTGGCATCAAACCGACGCCAGTACTCGATGAGTGCCGGTGCTGTCTGATTGGCGAGTGCCTCTTCCTGAGGCGCCGTGGCATTGTGGGCCTGATATTGCTGCCAGTTTTGTTCTGCGGTGTTGCGATAGCCTGGATAAGCCGCAAGTAGCTGCTCCAGCTGTCGCCCTGTGCTGTCATTTTGCGCTCTCAATATATCGATTTGAGAGTATGAAACTGCGGATTCCACCTTGTTAAGCAGTTGAAGCGGCAACACATCACGGTTGTAGGCGTTATTAAAGTTCCGGGTGATGTTGTTCATGCCCCAGGCGCCTGCCATGCCAATTAAAATCAGTAGCACTATCATGGCTGCCGCAATGGCAACCAGCCGGTATTTCACGCTGCGATTCAGAGTCATGATGGATGTTTTCCGGGGGTTTATTAAAGGAATTTAATATTGTTTCCCCTGTTATCGACCTGAAAACGATAGAGCTGGAGCCGGCGTCTGAAAAAAAGTGATCTGTGCTGTCTATCTGTTTGTTTTAAAAAGACACTGATATTTGCATTTCAGAATCGTCTGTACTGGTGCCGGGGGCTGTACCAAATATCACGCCTTGAATGGATGAAGCAGTCAGCCCCTGGTTGGCGGCAACGCTGAAACGCCTCTCAACGCCCATTACTGCGCCGGCATTACCTTCAGTACCCGCCCTTCAGCGCTATCCGTCAGCAGATACACCGCGCCGTTCGGACCGGTGCGTACATCCCGAATGCGCTCATCCAGCTCGCCGAAAAGCCCTTCGATGTCTTCTGCTCGAGTAGCATCGTCCGAAAGCGTGACGCGGCGCACTTCGCGATCCACCAGCGAGCCGATCAGCAGGTCGCCCTGCCACTGGGGAAACAGCGCGCCGTCGTAGCGGGTCATGCCGGAGGGTGCGATGGAGGGTGTCCATTCCAGCAGGGGTGGTTGCGTGCCGGGGTAGGTGTCAAAGGGCGTGACGCGGGCGCCGGTATAATCAAGCCCGGTGGTGGCGATCGGCCAGCCGTAGTTACCCCCTGGGGTAATGAGATTGACCTCGTCGCCGCCCTTGGGGCCGTGCTCATGCATGAGGATGCGGTCTTCTTCATCCACGACCAGGCCCTGCACGTTGCGGTGGCCGTAGCTCAGGATCTCGGGGCGGGCAGTGTCGTCATTCACGAAGGGGTTGTCCGCGGGCACGCTGCCATCCGGATTCAGGCGCACGATCGCGCCGATGTGGTTGGCGGTGTTCTGGGCCTGCTCGCGGTAGTCAAAACCATCGCCGAGGGTAAGGATCAGCGTGCCATCCGACAGCGATGCGAGGCGGCCGCCGAAGTGCGCATTGCCCCGCTTGGCCGGCTGTGCCCGAAAGATCTCCTCAACCTGCTCAAGGCCGGTATCGCTGAATACAGCGCGTGACAGGCAGGCGTGATTGGCGGCCTGTGTGCCGCACGAATAGGCGAGAAACAGCGTCCGGTCCTGCTCGAAGTCCGGTGACAACAGCACGTCGAAAAGCCCTGACTGACCCGAGGCAAACACCCTGGGAACGCCTTCAAGCGATGGGTTGATCGTCTCGCCCCCGGCGTTTAAAAGCCGCAGGCGGCCGGGGCGTTCGGTGACGAGCATGCGTCCGTCGGGCAGAAAGGCCAGCGACCAGGGGTGTTCCAGTCTTTCGGCGACCGTCTCGATCCGGTAATCGGTGGCCTCGGATTGTGCCAGCGCGTCAGAGGCAGGCGTCATACCGGCAGCGCCGATCATCAAAAGCGCTATTGTGGCGCTCGAAGCTGTCGGGGCTGAATGACGGCTGGTGCCTCTCAGCCAGGCCAGCACCGCACCGGCGCCCCCGGCCGTCAGAACCATTGCGGCCATGCCTGTCGCAGTACGCGTGGCCGCAATCAGGGTCGGCATGGGGGCAAAATGATCGACCAGATGAAAGGTGGCCCATAGCGCTGCCATGGCCGAGAGCGTGCAGAGCCCGAGTCGGTGTCGGCCGTTCCAGTAGCGGCGTGAGATCCATAGCGCCACGATCTGAGAGATGACGAATCCGACCGAAAACAGGGCGAAATAAACGGGTGAAAACGTGACCAGATCCCCGAGCGTGGTAGTGAGACGCTGCATGATCGGAATATCCACGCCCAGTTGCTGCAGCGCGGCCAGATTGATCTGGGTCTGAACGATGCTGCCCAGCAGCGTTCCCGTCAGTAGTGCCGCCACGAAGTGGGTCGCGGTGATAGGCCAGGCTAGTCGATGGCGCATGATGGTGACCCTTGAGTCGTTAGTGGTGACAGGCCTGAACGGTCTCTGCCCTGATGGACTCAAGCGTACCCTGCATTCCTCGGTTCCAGTTTAAGGCGGCAAGGGATCATCAAGGGCCGCCCGGTCTGGCGGCCTTCGGGTGAGTGATCAGTGGGCCATCATTTCCTGAGCAATCTGCTGGTCGCTCAGGCTGGCGGGATAGTAGGTCGGCCAGTTGACCACGTTGTCCAGCAGCGCCTGGCGGTCATCGCCCATATAGAGGTGGTAGTGGTGGGCGTCGGTGGGGGCGATGTCGTGATCGCTGAATTGAATGAACTCAGGGGCCTGCTCATCCCCCGCAGTCTTTTTGAAGCTGTAGCGGACACCGCGATTCCCGGCCTTGTATTCAAGGATCTCATGTCCGTCATCGGCGTACCGGCCTGTATAGGCGTCACCATTGGCATGGAAAGTCACGTCCTGGCCGTGAATGTCGATACGCTCGACGTCGGTGCGGTAGCCTTCGCGGTAGTACTGCTTGTACGCCTCGGCACTCTTGTCGCCATCCTGCGCCTTGTGGGCGAAGACTTCGTCCAGAGTACCGCTCTGCAGCAACGGATAGACGGACCGCCAGTCGCCTTCCCAGTCGGATAGTGCGCGCGCCTTGACCTGATCGTCATCAAAATAGCCGGCATGAATATCCTCATCATGATTGTGGGAGTGTGCGCTCTCATCGGCATGGCCTTGGTTATGATCGTGCGTGTGGGCGCTGTCATGAGAATGGTCGTGACCGTGTGTGTCGGAAGCGAGCACGGCCTGAGTGCTGCTGGCCGCGAGCAGGCCCGCGGTCATCAAGGCCGTAGCGGTATGGCGGAGGAAGACAGATGGCATGGGACATGTTCCTGGCAATGATCGAGTAGTCTTTTATAAAACGTTATAACGTAACATTAATTGGTGTGGCGGCAATAGCAGCTGTCGGGACTTCTGTCGCAACGTCATCCCTTTCTCGTCTGGCTTGTGGATCTTTCTCGTCTGTCCCGTGGGTTCAGAAAGCCGGCAAAAACCCTCTCTTGACCATGGCTGAAGGTCTTTCTGGCTCCCACGTCGATTTGTCAGAAGTGGCCTTTTGTTTGTAACCCCGTGTCGCGTCTGGTGTTCAGGCGTGCATAGGCTGACTCTTTGCGACATTTGGCGTTTCAAAAACGACGTTTTCAACTAACGGAGGGCAATACAGTGTCCATAAAACCGTGTATACGTGTCTGTAAGCGACAAATTAAGAGGCGACTACTGAAGCCGGAATGGTGCATGATGGGCCATGGCAACCGTGCTTTCGTTAGATCGTAGACGAGTCTGCCAGAACAATTACAAAAGCAGGAAAAAGTTGAGGAGGCATGACGGCATGTTACCTGACCACAAGGCAGGCTCTGTAACGGGAGCCAGCGGCATTACGACGCCGCAAACCATCGGTTTTCTATTGCTGGACAACTTCACGCTGATTTCGCTGGCATCGGTGATCGAACCGCTGCGCATGGCCAATCAGCTGGCCGGACGCGAGCTGTATCGCTGGTACACCCTGACTCGTGACGGGGCGCCGGTCCGTGCCAGTGACGGGCTGCAGGTGACGCCCGACGTCTCGATCACCGTGCCGCTGTCGCTGGACTGGGTCGTGGTCTGCGGCGGTGTGGCCCCCAATCAGAGCGTCACCCGCGAGCACGCCCACTGGTTGCAGGCGCAGTCGCGTCAGTTGCGGCGTATCGGCGCCATCTGTACGGGGAGCTGGGCGCTGGCCCGGGCCGGACTGCTGGATCACTACGAGGCCAGTATCCACTGGGAGTGTCTGGCGTCCATGCAGGAGGCCTTCCCCAATGTGACGCTGACCACGCGGCTGTTCTCGATCGATCGTGACCGGTTCACGGCCTCCGGCGGCACCGCGCCGCTGGACATGATGCTTAATCTGATCGCTCACGATCACGGCCATGAGCTCTCGGCGGGAATCTCCGAGATGTTCATCTGCGAGCGGGTGCGCAACGAGCAGGATCATCAGCGTGTGCCGCTCAAGCACGTGCTGGGCACCACTCAGCCCAAGCTTCTGGAGATCGTGGCGCTGATGGAGTCCAACCTCGAAGAGCCGATCGAGCTGGATACCCTGGCCCGCTACGTCAACGTCTCCCGGCGCCAGCTGGAACGGCTGTTCCAGCGCTATCTGCACTGTTCGCCGTCGCGCTACTACCTGAAACTGCGACTGGTGCGGGCGCGTCAGCTTCTGAAACAGACGTCGCTGTCGATCATCGAAGTGGCCTCGGTGTGCGGATTCGTGTCGACGCCGCACTTCTCGAAGTGCTATCGCGAGTACTTTGGCGTGCCGCCCCGGGGTGAGCGCTCCGGCAACAGCACCTGGCAGGGCCGCAACGCCAGCGCTGCCAACGCCCTGCAGCAGGGCAAGATCGTGGCGGTCGAGCCGACCTCGACCGAGCCCATGTCGAGCGCGATGATGTCGCTGGTCTACGCCCAGGGCGAGCCGACATTTGCCAGCGTGCCGCTGTCACGCTGACGTCACATGCCAAAGGCTATCATCAGGGAGCTGCCTACCGGGCAGCTCCTTTTTTGTGAGCGAAAATGGCCTGATCGCCCGGGCACGGCCGCATGAGCAGGCAGATCATCTGGTATGCCGATCGGATGTATTGACCGGGTGTGCCGGTGTTGACACTTGAGCGGCCTCCAGGTCGCTCTTTGGCAGGTCATGACGCTTTTGGAATTTTCCCCGTCGTTTCCAGGCGTCGGGCAATGCCGGGGCAGGGATATGCTCCTTGCATTAGTCACCATCTGGAGCCTGACCATGACCCCTGCCGAACTGCATGACGACGCTATCGTGATCGATGGCCTGATCATCGCCAAATGGAACCGAGAGCTGCTGGAAGACATGCGTCGCGGCGGACTGACCGCGGCCAACTGCACCGTCTCGGTCTGGGAAGGGTTCAGGGCAACGGTCGACAATATCGTCGCCTCCAAAAAGCTGATGGACGAGTGCAGCGACCTGGTTCGCCCGGTACGCACCACCGCCGACATCACCCGCGCCAAGGAAGAGGGCAAGACCGGCATCATCTTCGGTTTCCAGAACGCCCATGCCTTTGAAGACCAGATCGGCTATGTCGAAGTCTTCAAGAACCTGGGCGTGGGCATCGTGCAGATGTGCTACAACACCCAGAACCTGGTCGGTACCGGCTGTTACGAGCGTGATGGCGGCCTGTCCGGCTTCGGGCGCGAAATCGTGGCCGAAATGAACCGTGTGGGCATGCTGTGCGACCTGTCCCACGTCGGCGCGAAAACCTCCGAGGAAGTCATCCTCGAATCCAAAAAGCCGGTGTGTTACTCCCATTGCCTGCCGTCAGGCCTCAAGGAGCACCCGCGCAACAAGTCTGACGAAGAGCTCAAGTTCATCGCCGACCATGGCGGTTTTGTCGGCGTGACCATGTTCACACCGTTTCTCAAAAACGGTGTCGATTCGACCATCGATGACTACTGCGAAGCGATCGAATACATCATGAATATCGTGGGTGAGGATGCCATCGGTATCGGCACCGACTTTACTCAGGGTCATGACCAGAACTTCTTTGAATGGCTGACGCACGACAAGGGCTATGCCCGTCGCCTGACCAACTTCGGCAAGATCATCAATCCCGAGGGCATTCGTACCGTCGGCGAATTCCCCAACCTGACAGAAGCGCTTCTAAAGCGTGGCCTGAGCGAGCAGCAGGTCAGAAAGATCATGGGCGAAAACTGGGTCAGAACCCTGAAGGACGTCTGGGGCGAGTAAGCCCTGCCCGCGGCCGGAGCGGTGCCTGACCCGACTTCGGCCACCTTCACCATCGCTCCCCCGGGGCCGATAGCGGCTCCTGAATAATGACAAGTTTGAGGAAGACGACCGTGACGAAACAAGCCCCCGAACTCCCGATTGAAGTCGACAGCGAAACCGGTATCTGGACAACCGATGCCCTGCCGATGCTTTACGTACCGCGTCATTTCTTCGTCAACAACCACATGGCCATTGAAGAGGCCCTGGGCGCCGAGAAATACGCAGAGATCCTCTACCATGCCGGCTACAAGAGCGCCTGGCACTGGTGCGAGAAGGAAGCCGAACTGCATGGTCTCGAGGGCGTGGACGTCTTCGAGCACTACATGAAGCGCCTCTCCCAGCGCGGCTGGGGACTTTTCATCACCGAAGAGTTCGATCTGGAAGCCGGTACGGCCCGTGTGCGTCTTGAGCACAGTGCCTTCGTCTATCAGATGGGCAAGGTGGACCGAAAGGTCGAGTACATGTTCACCGGCTGGTTTGCCGGCGCCATGGACCAGATTCTGAGCGCCCGTGGCAGTGAGCTGCGCACCGTTGCCGTACAGACCCAGAGCGGCGCCCAACAGGGCCACGATCACGGTCTGTTTGTTGTCACGCCCGCGTAACCGAGGATCCTTGCAATGGCATTCGAAGCTTTGTTCAAGCCGATCCAGATCGGCAAGCACACCATCCGCAACCGCGTGGTCAGCACAGCGCATGCCGAGGTGCACGCCACCGACGGCGGCATGACCACCGACCGCTACGTCAAATACTACGAAGAGAAGGCCAAGGGCGGCTGTGGCCTTTGCATCTGCGGCGGCTCGTCGATCGTTTCCATCGACAGCCCGCAGGGCTGGTGGAGCTCGGTCAACCTGTCGACCGATCGCATCATCCCGCACTTCCAGAATCTCGCCGACGCCGTGCACAAGCATGGCGGCAAGATCATGATCCAGATCACCCACATGGGGCGTCGCTCGCGCTGGGACGGTTTTGACTGGTCCACGCTGGTCTCGCCGTCCGGTATCCGCGAGCCGGTGCACCGCTCGACCTGCAAGACCATCGAGGAAGAGGAGATCTGGCGCATTGTCGGTGACTTCGCCCAGGCGGCCCGCCGGGCGAAGGAAGGTGGTCTGGACGGCGTCGAACTTTCCGCCGTGCACCAGCATCTGATCGACCAGTTCTGGAGCCCGCGCGTCAACAAGCGGACCGACCAGTGGGGCGGCACCTTTGAAAACCGCATGCGCTTTGGCATGGAAGTGCTCAAGGCGGTGCGCGCCGAGGTCGGCGACGACTTCACGGTCGGCATGCGCATTACCGGGGACGAGTTCCACCCGGACGGTCTCGATCACGACGAGATGAAGCGCATCGCGGCCTATTACGATGCCACCGGCAAGATCGATTTCTTTGGCGTGGTGGGTTCGGGCTGTGATACCCACAACACCCTGGCCAACGTCATTCCCAACATGTCCTATCCGCCGGAGCCGTTTCTGCATCTGGCCTCGGGTATCAAGGAAGTGGTCAGCGTTCCGGTCATCCACGCCCAGAACATCAAGGACCCCAACCAGGCGCAGCGCATTCTGGAAGGCGGCTACGTCGACATGGTCGGCATGACGCGTGCCCACATTGCCGACCCGCACATCATTGCCAAGATCAAGAACAACCAGGTTGATCAGATCAAGCAGTGCGTCGGTGCCAACTACTGCATCGACCGTCAGTATCAGGGGCTCGACGTCCTGTGTATCCAGAACGCGGCCACCTCGCGTGAATACATGGGCCTGCCGCACATCATCGAGAAAACCGAAGGGCCAAAGCGCAAGGTCGTTGTGGTCGGTGGTGGTCCCGGCGGGATGGAAGCGGCGCGTGTCTGCGCCGAGCGCGGCCATGACGTCACGCTATTCGAGGCCAATGAGCAGATCGGTGGTCAGATCACCATCGCTTCAAAGGCGCCGCAGCGCGATCAGATCGCCGGTATCACCCGCTGGTATCAGCTCGAGCTGACGCGTCTGGGTGTCGATCAGCGTCTGGGCACCAGGGCCGACGAGGCGACCATTGCCGATCTGCGACCGGATGTCGTGCTGCTGGCAACCGGCGGTCAGCCGTTCCTCTCGCAGGTACCGGAGTGGGGCTATGACGCTGACAGTGGCAAGAGCCTCGTGGTCAGCACCTGGGACATCCTCAACGGCACCGTCGAGCCCGGCAAGAATGTGTTGATCTTTGACACCATCTGCGAGTTTGCCGGTGTCTCCGCGGCAGACTATCTGGCCGACAAGGGCTGCCGGGTCGAAATCGTCACCGATGACATCAAGCCCGGTGCTGCCGTGGGCGGGACAACCTTCCCGACCTACTACAGAAGCCTGTACGAGAAAGAGGTCATCATGACCTCGGATCTCGCGCTGCATAAGGTCTATCGCGAAGGCGACTCCCTGGTGGCAGTGCTCGAAAACGAGTACACCGGTGCCCTGGAAGAGCGTGTGGTGGATCAGGTCGTGGTGGAAAACGGAGTGCGTCCGGATGAGGCGCTGTACTACAGCCTCAAGGAGAAGTCGCGCAACAAGGGCCAGACCGATATCGAAGCGCTTTACGCGATTCAGCCCCAGCCCTGCATGAGCGAAAACGGTGACGGCTTCGCGCTGTTCCGTCTGGGCGATTGCACCGCACCGCGCAACACGCACGCCGCCATCTATGACGCGCTGCGGCTTTGCAAGGACTTCTGAAACAATAACGCTGTAAGCTGAACGTCATGGGCCTGCGGGCCCGTGACGTTCGGTGCTTACGGTGTCTCCGAGAGGAGAGACGCCATGCTTGATATCCTTTTGCCGATACTTCTGTTTGCCGCACTTGCGCTGGCCGTCATCGGTGCGGTTCGCCGTCTACGTCTGTGGCGCCAGGGGCGGCCCTCTCCCGTGCCCGTCATGAAAGGGCTCCTGCAGGTACCCCGACGCTATCTGGTCGATCTGCACCACATCGTGGATCGTGACAAGTACATTTCGAAGACCCACGTGGCCACTGCCGGCGGCTTCGTGCTGGCCGCGCTGATGGCGATTGTCGTCCACGGCTTCGGGCTGGACAGCGCGATTCTTGCCTGGGTGCTGCTGGCCGCGACCATCAGCATGTTCGTGGGCAGTCTCTTTGTGGCCAAACGCCGCAGTCCGCCGCCGCAGCGCCTGTCGAAGGGCCCGTGGATGCGCCTGCCCAAGAGCCTGATGGCTTTTTCGGTCGGTATGTTCATGGTCACCCTGCCGACCGCCGGCATCCTGCCGGCCGATGCCGGCGGCTGGCTGATCGCGCTGGTGCTGGCCGCGGTCGTGACCTGGGGGCTGGGCGAGATGTTCTTCGGCATGACCTGGGGCGGGCCGATGAAGCACGCCTTTGCCGGAGCGCTGCATCTGGCCTGGCATCGTCGTCCGGAACGCTTTTCCGATCGCAAGGGCGGCGAGCATCGCTCGACCGGTCTGAAAGCGCTGGATCTCGAAGATTCCAGCAAATCGCTGGGGGTTGAAAAGCCCACCGACTTTACCTGGAACCAGCTGCTGGGCTTTGATGCCTGCGTGCAGTGCGGTCGCTGCGAAGCGATGTGCCCGGCCTTTGCTGCCGGCCAGCCGCTCAACCCTAAAAAGCTGATTCAGGACATGGTCATCGGCATGGCCGGTGGCACCGATGGCAACTACCACGGCTCGCCCTATCCGGGTAAACCGGTCGGTGAGCACGGCGGCAGCCCGAACGGGCCGATCGTGCCGCGCGAAGGCCGCGCACTGGTGGATGCCGAGACGCTGTGGTCCTGCACCACCTGCCGCGCCTGCGTCGAAGAGTGCCCGATGATGATCGAGCACGTCGATGCCATCGTCGACATGCGCCGCTTCCTGACGCTTGAGCACGGCAATACGCCCAACAAGGGCGCGGAAGTGCTGGATAACCTGATCGCCACCGACAACCCCGGCGGCTTCGATCCCGATTCCCGCCTGCACTGGGCGGCGGATCTCAATCTGCCACTGATGGCGGACAAGAAAGAAGCCGACGTGCTGCTGTGGCTGGGTGACGGTGTCTTTGACATGCGCAACCAGCGCACGCTGCGCTCGCTGATCAAGGTACTGCGTGCCGCCGGCGTCGACTTTGCCGTGCTCGGCAACGAAGAGCGTGACAGCGGTGACGTGGCCCGTCGCCTGGGCGATGAAGCCACCTTCCAGGCGCTGGCAAAACGCAACATCCGGACCATGAGCCAGTATCGCTTTTCGCGCATCGTTACCTGTGATCCGCACAGCTTCCACGTGCTCAAGAATGAGTACGGCGAGCTGGGGACGAGCGAGATGCCTTCCAGCTATGAGGTCTATCACCACAGCACGTTTATCAACGAGCTGGTCAAGGCCGAGCAGCTCACCTTCAAGGCCTGGAAGGGCGGCAGCGTGACCTATCACGATCCGTGCTATCTCGGGCGCTACAACGGTGAATACGAGGCCCCGCGTGATGTGCTCAGGGCGCTGGGCATCGAGGTTCAGGAAATGGCGCGTTCCGGCTATCGCTCGCGATGCTGCGGCGGTGGTGGTGGTGCGCCGATCACCGATATTCCCGGCAAGCAGCGTATTCCTGACATGCGTATGGGAGACGTTCGTGAAACCGGCGCCGATACGGTCGCGGTAGGCTGCCCGCAGTGTACGGCGATGCTGGAAGGTGTGGTGGAGCCCCGCGCCGATATCAAGGACATCGCCGAGCTGGTCGCCGATGCACTGCTTGCCGATGCGCCGGCCGAAAAGGGCGCGTCAAAGGGTGCCACGCAGACCGAGCGTAATGTCGAGGAGGTAACGTCATGAGCGAGCTTGTTCGTCGCGATCCCCGCAAGGAGTGGATCGCCCGTAACCGTCTGCATCCGCAGCACCTTGAAGTGCTGGCCGAGATCGGCGGTGGCAGCGTGGCCAGTGAGTGGATGGGACCCAACGGCCTGATGCGGCGCAATCCGCACGCCGTCGGTTTCATGGGCCCCAACGGCATTCGTCGAATCGACCGCAGCGGCGCTCAGCAGGCGTCGCAGGCCACCGGGCGCAGCGCCGAGGCCAAAGACAGCCGTCGTCGCGTCACCATCGAAAACCCGGCCTTTACCATTGCCGTGGTGCCTGACATGGCTGGTGGTCGCCTCTCCGGTCACGATCGCGATCTGCTGGGTCTTGCTCGTCAGCTGGCCGACGCCGACCCGGAAAACCCCGGTGCGGTGCTGGCCATCGTTTATGGCGAGCACAAGGAGACCACGTTCGACGAGGCCGGCATCGATCGGATGCTGATGCTGGAGGGGGATCAGTTCGATGGTTATACCCCCGAAAACCGGATTGCGGCCCTGCAGGGCGTGGACCGCGAAGTATCGCCACGTTTCTGGATGCTGCCCGATTCCACCCAGGGCGGTGGCGAACTGGGCCGACGGTTGAGCGTACGCCTTGGCGAGCGCGCGGCCACCCAGGTCTGGCAGGTCGAAGCCCACAGCGACAGCGCCACCGGCTGGCGCTGCACCACCCGTGGTGCAGCGGGCACGACAGATATCGTTCGTGATCTACCGCGCGTTGTAATTGCGCTGGCCGAGTGCGCCGATCCGATCACCGAAACCCGTCATGCGGCCGAGGCCATTGAGCTCTCCCAGCCGCTGCCCAATGTGCTCGGCCGTATCGAGGACATCGGCGAAGTGGCGGTCGATCCGGCGAGCGTGTCGCTGGCGGAAGCCGAATTCATCCTGTCCGCCGGTAACGGCGTCAAGGACTGGGACAACTATCACCACGCCGCCGAGGTACTCGGTGCCACCAAGGGTGCCTCGCGCGTGGCGGTCGATGACGGTTATATGCCGCGCGACCG
This sequence comes from Kushneria avicenniae, assembly GCF_900112585.1. Lineage (GTDB taxonomy): Bacteria > Pseudomonadota > Gammaproteobacteria > Pseudomonadales > Halomonadaceae > Kushneria > Kushneria avicenniae. The sequence goes on from NZ_FOLY01000005.1 coordinate 42,856, forward strand.
TCAGGTCGGCGCTACCGGCACCTGGGTGTCAGCGAAGGTCTATGTCGCCGTGGGCATCTCGGGCGCCATTCAGCACCTGCAGGGCATTCAGACCTGCGAGAAGGTCGTCGCCATCAACCTCGATGAAGGCTGTGACATGGTCAAACGCGCCGACCTGGCCGTGATCGGGGATGCCAACGCCATTCTGTCGGCGCTGGTCGAGCGCGTGGAACAATACCGCGCCGAGCAGGAGGAGAGCCGCAATGCCGCCTAACGCTGAAGCTTCAGGTGCCGCCGGCCTCAGCGTGGCCGTGCTGGTGTCGATCGGGCGTCACCCGCTGACAGCCCGCACGCGTCGCGCCGATCAGGACGCTCGTGCCGTAGAGATGGCGCTGAACATGAAGGGTGCTGCCATCAGCCTGGTGCATGCCGGTCAGCATGACAGTGATCATGAAGAGGCCATTCGTGGCTATCTCGGCATGGGCATCGATGAGGTGCGTCTGCTTGAGCAGGGGCCGCAGTCCGATGTTGTGCCGGCTTTGACCGATGCACTGCGGGACAGCTCGCCACAGATGGTCCTGACCGGAACCCGCGCTGAAACCGGCGAGGCCTCCGGTATGGTGCCCTATCTACTGGCCGAGACGCTCGGGTGGCCGGTCATCAACGGACTGGCTGCGGTCGAGTCGGTTGAAAAGGGCGTGGCTACGGTGCTGCAGGCTCTGCCACGCGGCAAGCGTCGTCGTCTGCGCGTGCGCCTGCCGGCCATCGCGACAGTCGATACCAGTGCGCCGGCGGCGCGCCAGAGCGCCTTCGGTCCCGCGCGGCGCGGTGAGCTGGATGTTCAGGCCCTTGCCAGTGAAACCGATGAGTCGCTGGCGCAGTGGCAGATCCAGCCGGCACGCAAGCGGCCCAAGCGTCTCAAGGTCATCAAGTCCTCCTCCGCCCGTGACCGTTTCAAGGCGGCGGCGGCCAAGTCCGATGGTGGCGGTGGGCAGACACTCTCCGATGTCACACCGGAGCAGGGCGCCGAAGCCATCTTTAAACTGCTCAGGGAAGAGGGTGTGCTGCGCTGATGACTTGCCGCGCGCTTCCATTGGCGGCGCGCGGGATCACGAGCATCGGTTAAAAAAAGGGATCAAAACGCATTTTGCCCCGCCTCATGGCGGGGCATTTTATTGTGGGCAACCGGAAAACCCGAAGGGCGTGTCGCATCGATGCCGCGCCTGGAAAACCAGTGCTCCAGAAGCGTATTCGAGGAGACACCCCCCTGAAAGAAAACATCCGGGTAGAAGGCGCCCCGGGGGGAGATAGCTCCGGGAAGAGATAGCTCCGCGAAGAGATAGAAGCCCCGGGAAGACAGTTCCGGTGAGACGGTGTCGCGAAAAACGATATCAGGAGACACTACCCGAGAGGGTAGCCTTCGAAAGCAGTGACTGAGCCTTCTGACCGGCCCCGAGGCCGGTCAGAAGTGAGCATCAGCAGTCTTCAGGAGTAGGTGGCGCTCAGGAGGCGTGGGCGGTCTGCAGGCTGGCCGCCTTCTGGCGACGCTTGCTCACTACCCAGTAGCCCGTGCCACCGGCGGCCAGCAGCATCAGGCCACAGCCGGCGGCCAGTAGATAAGCGCCGGTCGTGGCCTGCTCCGGAACGCCAAATTGCTCGGCCAGCGAGTCCAGCGTCGAGGCGTACTGAACCCACAGGAAGATACCCACGGCGATGCCGGCCAGCATGGTACAGGCGGCAATGATGCGCGTGCCCGAGATCCAGTTGGCACTGACCTCGCGATCATATTCATGCAGAAAGTCGCGATACGCTCGCTGGATGTCGGTGACCCGGGTCAGTTTCGAGGCCACGATGATCGCCACCAGCGCGGCCAGCGTGCTGAGCACGACCGGATGCAGATAGACGGGCAGCGATATCCACTGCGCCTGATCCATCAGCGACAGGGCGATATTGCTGACAAAGCCCACCGCCAGCCCCCAGCCGGCGCCGGCAGCGGTAATGCGACGGCTCCAGACGCTCATCAGAGCGACCGGCCCCCATGAAGAGGCAAAAAGCGTGGCGGCAAACCAGACCACCGCCATGACCGCCGGCGACTGAAACAGCGCAATGATCAGTGACACCAGCCCGGCGCCCAGAATCGACAGACGGCTGGCCCGCATGGCGGATTGTTCGCTGCGGTTGGGCGGCAGAATGTCATTGGAAATGCTGAAGCCGATGATCGACAAAAACGTTGAGCACGAGGAGAGCCCGGCGGCAAAGACACCGGTAAGAATTACCACACCCAGCCAGGTCGGCAGGATGTTGAGCGAGGCCCAGACCATGGCACGCTCGCCGTCGAGCCCGCTGTCATAGAGGTTGATGGCCGCGCCGGTCATCATCATCAGGGCATAGAACACGGCCAGTGCCACGGCGGTGAGCATGGCCGAGCGCATCACGACGTGCTCGTTGCGCGCCATGAGATAGCGGCTCGACTGCCAGGGACTGGCGGCCAGCACGGCGGCCCATACCAATCCGAGCGTTATGCCCCAGGTCAGCGCCTCGCCCGGCGTCGAGAAGGTAGCGTCCGGACCTTCAAGCATGCCGTGCCACAATGCGATACCGGGTTTGTCGGTCTGGGTAAGCAGGCCCTCGATCACGCCGTGCCAGCCGCCCAGGTCCTGCAGGATGTAGATCGAGCCGCCCAGCGCTGCCAGCGAGAAGATCACGAACATGATGGTGTCGGTCAACATCACGCCCGGCGAGCCGGAGTAGAGAATAAACCCGGTATAGGTCAGCCACACCAGCACCAGTCCGGTCCAGTAGGGCAGGCCGGTCAGCTCGGAAAACATGATGCCCGCGCCCTGCATGACCCCGATCAGATAGGCGCCCAGCCCGATGATGGTGGTCAGCCCGGCAATCATTTGTACGCCTCTGGAATCAAAGCGCTTGCCGAAAAACTCCGGCACCGTTTTGGCCTCGCTGCGCCGCAGGTAGCGACCGAAGGCGAGCGCGCCGAGCAGACAGCCCGAGGTGCTGATGGCGGCAAAGATCAGCATCACAAAGGGGTAGCCATCGTAGGCAAAGCCGGTCTCGCCCAGAAAGGCGCTGGTGCTCAGATAGCTGGCCACCAGCGTGCCCAGAATGAAAAAGGTCGGGGCGTTGCGGCCGGCCACCAGATAGTCGTCAAGATGCTTGACGCGGCGTCCGGCCAGATGACCGATCAAAAAGTAAGCGACGAGGCTGCACAGGATGGCGATGGTGTAGACCATGTAAAGCTCCAGCATGATGGATCTTGTATTACTTGTATGAAGAGAATGTCGCGAGAGCTTCGGCTGCTCATGCTTGCCAGCGTCACGGTAGATGACATTTGCGACATGACGATCCCCCGGGGCTATTTTCCAAAAACAACAGGGCCGCCTCAAAGGGCGGCCCTGTTGTTCAATGCAGTCCATTCAGCGCGCGGCTTTAAAGCGCCCGGGCGGCCCTGGTTGGTGCCTTCGGGCCATACAACTCTCGATGTAGACCCATATAGAGGCTGCAGCACATCAGTATCAGCACCACGGTAAAGGGCAGTCCGGTGGCCACTGCGCCGGCCTGTAGAGCGCTCATGGCCGTGGTGCCGCCGCCATAGAGCAGTACGCCGGCAATCGAACCCTGCATGGTGGCCCAGAAGACACGCTGGCCGCGCGGGGTATCGGTCTTGCCGCCGGCTGTGATGTTGTCGATGACCAGCGAGCCGGAATCTGACGAGGTGATGAAAAACACCAGCACCAGAATGATGGCCAGAAACGACGTCACACCGGAGAGCGGCAGCTGCTCGAGCATGTGGAACATGGCAAGCGAGACATCATCGATGCCCCCGGCCAGCTTGCCGATGTTGTTGGTGACCTGATAGAGCGCCAGCCCGCCAAAGGTGCTCATCCAGACCAGAGTGACCAGCGTCGGGATCAGCAGAACAGCGATCAGAAACTCGCGAACGGTACGGCCCTTCGAGACACGCGCAATGAACATGCCGACAAAGGGCGACCAGGAGATCCACCACGCCCAGTAGAAGATGGTCCAGCCGTGATACCAGGTGCCGTCGTCACGCCCGATCCAGTTCGACAGCGGAAGAATATGGCTGGCGTAGGCGAGCGCGGTCGTACCGATACCTGCCAGTACGGTCAGGGTGGGGGCGACCGCAATGACAAACACCAGCAGCAGGGCGGCGATGAACATGTTGATGTTGGAGAAAAGCTTCACACCGCCGTCGATGCCGCGCCAGACCGAGATCAGGGTCAGTACGCTGACGACCACGATGATGGCCAACTGGGTGCCCAGCGTGTTGGGGACATTAAACAGGTACGCCAGGCCGCCGGCCGCCTGAGAAGCACCGAAGCCAAGCGAGGTGGCAAGACCGAAGACCGTGGCCAGCACGGCCAGGATGTCGATGATGTGACCGGGCCAGCCGCGGGTATGCTTGCCAAGAATCGGATAGAAGGCCGAGCGCAGGGTGAGTGGCAGGCCGCGGTTATAGGCGAAAAACGCCAGCGACAGGCCCACGACGGCGTAGATCGCCCAGGGGTGCAGCCCCCAGTGGAACATGGTGGCCCCCATGGCCGCACTGGCGCCTTCAGGCGTGCGGGCCGGCGCATTGAGCGGCGTGCCGTACCAGTCGGTGTAGTAGGCTACGGGCTCGGCCACACTCCAGAACATCAGCCCGATCCCCATGCCGGCGGCGAAGAGCATGGCAAACCAGGACATGCGGGAATATTCGGGTCGGGCATTGCGTCCGCCCAGTCGAATACGACCGACCGGCAGCACGATCAGCGCCAGACAAAAGAGCACGAATATGTTGCCGGAGATCATGAACAGCCAGTCGAAGTGTTCGATCGACCATGTCTTGGCCAGACCCAACTGAGCGTTGGCCATATCAGGATAAATCAGGGCATAAACAAGAAAGGCGAGAATGGCGGCGGCCGAAAGCGGGAAAACGGGATGGTGGAAATCCATGCCCATCATCTGCTTGTTGTCCTGGCCCGACGTCAGTAATGAGTTCTGGTCATCCATACGCGGTCCTCTTTGTTGTTATACAAAAAGTTGTGGTGCAACCAGCCCCCCCAATCGGCTGTGATGCATTCTTGTGCGCACCTGTTGCCGACATTTATTCGAAAGCGACGTCGACATATCCATTGCCGCTGGGCCGGGCGCGCCATTGGTCTATTGCCTTTAATATCGGCGGGCAGGTAAACAAAAAGAGGGCGTGACCATGATGATTGTCGATCTGATCGATGGTGATGATTTTCGGGCGCGACTGGTAGCGCTTGGCGTCCACATTCCTGAGGGGGCGGGCCCGGATACCTGCGCCCGCATGGCGCTGTGCAAGCATCGTGGCGAGGGTGTCGATGGATTGAAGGAACTGGTCGATGAGCTGGTCAGGCGGTCCGATATTCTGCTGCCGTCGGTGCGACAGGCCATCGATCACTATCTGCTGCCGGCACTGAACTGAAGCCGGCTGCTACCGGTACCGAGCTGAAAAGAAGTACTCAATGAAAGAGACCGGCCACACAGTATGTGGCCGGTCCCTGTTGGCGCATCATTCATACCCCGGTCAACCGTGTTGACCGGGGCAGATGATCAGCCCTTGGCCAGCTGCAGGGCCGGGGCATCCTGGCCCAGATGGGTCAGCATGCGCTCGCTGTACCAGTTGACGAAGTCAATGACACCGAACTCGTAGGTCTCGGAGTAGGGGCCGGGCTGGTAGGCTTTCGAGTTGATGCCGCGCTGGTTCTCTTCGGCCAGCTGACGATCCTGGTCGTTGGTGGCATCCCACACGTGGCGCAGGTTCTCGACGTCGTAATCCTCGCCTTCAACCGCGTCCTTGTGGACCAGCCACTTGGTGGTGACCATGGTCTGCTGCGGACCCAGCGGCAGGACGCGGAAGACCACGGCGTGATCGCCCATGAAGTGGTTCCACGAGTTCGGCAGGTGCAGAATGCGCAGCGATCCCATGTCGGGGCTGGTCAGACGACCCATGAGCTTCTTGCAGCCCGGCTTGCCGTCCATGGTCATGGACACCACGTTATCCAGCAGCGGGGTGCGGGTCAGGCGGTTGCGCTTGCCGAAACGCTTGAGCTGCCAGGGGACCTGCTCCTGGTTCCAGTCGGCCTGCTTGCGGGTCACCAGCTCCTTGTACTTCTCGGTGGCCCGCGGGTCCTCGGTGTCGTCAAACTCGATCAGCGAGTTCAAAAGCTCCGGGTGGGCACCGTTACAGTGGTAGCACTCGCGGTTGTTTTCGATGACCAGCTTCCAGTTGGCCTGCTCAACGATGGTGGTCTGCGTAGCCACCTTGATGTTGTCCATGTCATACGGCTCGAGGTAATGCTCGAGCGTGACCAGAAAGTCATCAATGGCAGGCGGTTCTTCACTCAGGTTGATGAAGATGAAGCCACCGGCGGTGCGCACGTTGACCGGCTTGAGGCCGAACTGGTTGAGATCGAAATCCGTGCCCATGTCGCTGCCGGCGAACAGCAGGCGGCCGTCGAGCTCGTAGGTCCACTGATGGTAGGGGCAGACGAGCTTGGCGACCTTGCCCTTTTCCTTGGTACAAAGCCTTGAGCCGCGGTGGCGGCAGACATTGTGAAAGGCATGTACCACGCCTTCGGCGCCCCGGACGATGACGACCGGATTGCTGCCGATCTCCAGCGTCATGAAATTGCCCTTGGCGGGAATTTCACAGGTCATGCCGGCGAAGAGCCACTCTTTCTCATACACCTCCTGCATGTCGAGCGCGAAAAAACGCGCATCGTTGTAGAAGGGCTGAGGCAGTGAATAAGTGGGGTTTCGGTTCTGAAGCAGGTCACTGGCGGCCTGGCGTGCCTGATTCAGAGCGTCATCCGGTCCGTTTGAAGCTGTCATGTCCATACCAAATATCCTTTTCATTGTCGCCACGGCGCAAAAGCGACAATACGGTTGAGAGGATGTTATTTATATTGTCTGGCCTGGTATTCATGCATGGAAAAAATAGATCCAGCCTGATTGTTGGCGATTGTGGTATACGGCAATAAAGCCCGGTTGTCTGCCCGCGACATGAAAGAGTGTCACGACGACCTGAGGGACCGGACAAAGGTAAAAAATGGGGATGACAGGTATGTGCGTGTCGCTGACAGACAAGCCTGTTGTGAAAGGCGTCACCAGAATGCAGTTGGAAACGGTGTCGGCCCGTGTCGTCAACACGGATCGGCGAGCGCATAGCTGTGGCACTGCCAGGCAGAGATTATCATGACAATGAATTACTTCAATCCAGTTACGACCCAGACCTGGACCAACGGCCGCCACGAGGTTCGATGTGTCAAGATTATCCAGGAAACCTGGGATGTGCGCACCTTCTGTTTCATGGCCGAGCAGCCTGTCCTCTTCTTTTTCAAGCCCGGTCAGTTTGTGACCCTGGAGCTCGAGATCGAGGGTGAGCAGATCATGCGCTCCTATACCATCTCCAGCTCGCCCTCGATTCCCTACAGTTTTTCGATCACCGTCAAGCAGGTACCCGGTGGCAAGGTTTCCAACTGGCTGCATGCCAACATGAGCGTGGGCGACAAGATTGCCGTGCACGGGCCGGTCGGCAACTTCAACTCGATCGATTTCCCTGCCGACAAGGTGCTGCTGCTCTCCGGCGGCGTTGGCGTTACGCCGTTGATGTCGATGACGCGCTGGTTCTTTGACACCAATGCCAGTGTCGACGTCGAGTTTATCCACAGCGCCCGTGCGCCGCGCGATGTCATCTATCACCGCGAACTGGTGCATATGTTCTCGCGTATTCCCGAGTTCAAGCTGCACATTGTCTGTGAGAAGAAAGAGGACATCGGCGAGGCGTGGGCCGGCTATCGCGGTTTCCTGACCCAGCCCATGCTGGAGCTGATGGCGCCCGACTTCCTTGAGCGCGAGATCTTCTGTTGTGGTCCCGTACCCTACATGAACGCGATCAAGAATATCCTGCGTGCCAACAACTTCGACATGGATCACTACCATGAAGAGTTGTTCGGCGCGACGCCTGCAGATGTCAAGGAAGATGCGCTGGAGCAGGCCGAGATGGCCGAAGAGGCGGCCGAAAACATCGACGAGTCGGATCTGGTCAACATCGAGTTTGCCGCTTCCGGCAAGAGCGTTCAGATCCATCCGGGCGAGACAGTGCACAGCGCCGCTGCCCAGTTGGGCCTGCACATTCCCAAGGCCTGCGGCATGGGTATCTGCGGCACCTGTCGGGTCGAGCTCAAGTCGGGTGAGGTCGAGATGGAGCACAACGGCGGGATCACCGACGAAGACATCGAGGAAGGCTACATCCTGTCGTGCTGCAGCCGTCCCAAAGGTGATCTGGTCGTCGATTTCTAAATCATTCGCCTCGCGGATGGCGATGACTCGCCATCCGCGTCATCGTCTTTTGTCACCACTGTTTTTTCCAGACCATCGTCATTGCATGTCTCTGTCCTTTTAAATGTTGCTCTTTTCAATATTGAACAGTGCCGCTCGGAGCTCAGACAGTCATTGAATAAAGACATTAAAAAACGCTCATGGCCGGGGCCATGAGCGTTTTTGTGTCTGCCGTCAGTTGATCGATCAGGCAGCGCCCAGCATGCCATGCGGATCGAGCACGAACTTGCTGGCCACGCCTGCATCGAACTCCTCATAGCCCTTAGGTGCGTCTTCGAGCGTAATGATCTGCGCGTTGACGATCTCGGCGATGTTGAGACGTCCGTGCAGGATGGCCTGCATCAGCTGGCGGTTGTACTGAACAACCGGGGTCTGACCGGTATGGAAGGAGTGACCCTTCGCCCAGCCCAGACCAAAGCGCAGGCTCAGGCTGCCGGTCTGTGCGGCCTTCTCGGTCGCGCCCGGATCCTCGGTCACGTACAGGCCCGGAATGCCGATGGAGCCACCTTCGCGGGTCACTTCCATCATCTGGTTGAGCACTACCGCCGGCTGCTCCTTGCCGCCATGGCCGACCGCTTCAAAACCGACGGCGTCGATGGCGCTGTCCACGCTGGGCTCGCCGACAACAGCAGCAATCATCTCGCCGAGGCGGTCGTGCTTGTTCAGGTCGATCGGTTCAAAGCCCATCTTGCGGGCGTGTTCCAGACGCTTGTGGTTGAAGTCACCGATCATGACCACGGCAGCACCCAGCAGGCGCGCAGAGGCGGCGGCGGCCAGACCGACCGGGCCGGCACCGGCGACATAGACGGTCGAGCCCGCGCCAACGCCGGCCTTCAGTGCGCCGTGGAAGCCGGTCGGCAGAATGTCGCTGAGCATGGTCAGGTCGCGAATCTGGTTCATCGCCTGATCGCGATCCGGGAACTTGAGCAGGTTGAAGTCCGCGTAGGGCACCATGACGTAGCGCGCCTGGCCGCCAACCCAGCCGCCCATGTCGACGTAGCCGTAGGCACCGCCGGCACGGTCATCGTTGACGTGCAGGCACAGGCCGGTGTGGCCTTCCTTGCAGGTCCGGCAGCGGCCGCAGGCCACGTTGAAGGGCACGGAGACGATATCCCCGATATCGAGAAACTCGACGTCACTGCCCTTCTCGATGACCTCACCGGTGATCTCGTGGCCCAGCACCATGCCCTGGGGGGCAGTGGTACGACCGCGCACCATGTGCTGGTCGGAACCGCAGATGTTGGTGGAGACCACCTTCAGGATGACTCCATGGTCGATGGGCTTGCCGTTGGGCGTTTCCATTTTCGGGTAGGCAATGTCCTTTACCTCGACCTTGCCCGGACCCATGTAAACCACGCCGCGATTATCTGACATGCTGGAACCTCCTGGTGCCATCACTTGCGTTTAAAGAGACCAGGCCAATAGGGCGCGTCCTGCACCACGATAGTGCAAAAAACGGCCAGAACGCATGCCTGGAAGCCTAGAGTGGAACAGGGCGCGGGGAAAGAGTTATCCGTGGGCGACGTTGCAAGGTGGCTGGGCGACCTCATTATCCCATGGTCTTATGCCCTGTAAGCGGTCATGAGCATGTCGCAAATACACCAGGCAGTGACGTCGGCAAGCATTTCAGGGTGGGGGAGCAGCGATACCATCGCAACAGGATAGCGTGCAATAACATCCCTCTGGCACTGCATTCGACTCATTCCCGTATAACAAACGACTTGATGATAAGGAGGCGTGATGCTTCATCATGGTTTCTCCCCCAGCGCTCAGCTGTCTGATTACGACACGGACCTGGCCGAGGCGATCGCTGAAGAGACGCAGCGACAGGAAGCGCATATCGAGCTGATCGCTTCCGAAAACTACACCAGCCGTTATGTCATGCAGGCGCAGGGCACGCAGCTGACCAACAAGTATGCCGAGGGCTATCCGGGCAAGCGCTACTACGGTGGCTGCGAGTTCGTCGACAAGGTCGAGGCCATGGCCATCGAGCGCGCCTGCGAGCTGTTTGGCTGCCACTATGCCAACGTTCAGCCCCACTCCGGTGCCCAGGCCAACGCTGCGGTATTCATGGCACTGGTCAAGCCCGGCGACACCATTCTTGGCATGAGCCTCGCCCACGGCGGTCACCTGACCCATGGTGCAGCGCCCAACTTTTCCGGCAAGTACTACAACGCCGTGCAGTACGGTCTGAACCCGGAAAACGGTGAGATCGACTACGATGAGGTTGCGTCCCTGGCACGCGAGCATCAGCCGAAGATGATCATTGCAGGCTTTTCCGCCTATTCGCGCGTGATCGACTGGCAGCGTTTCCGCGAGATCGCCGATGAGGTCGGTGCCTATCTGATGGTCGACATGGCCCACATCGCCGGTCTGGTGGCCGCCGGTCTCTATCCGAGCCCGCTGCCCCATGCGCACGTGGTCACCACGACGACCCACAAGACACTGCGCGGCCCGCGTGGTGGCCTGATCCTGTCGGCCGACTCTGATGAGACGCTTTACAGGAAGCTCAACGGCGCGGTCTTCCCGGGTCAGCAGGGCGGCCCGCTCATGCACGTGATTGCCGCCAAGGCCGTGGCCTTCAAGGAAGCAATGAGCCCGGACTTTGCTGACTATCAGCGTCAGGTACTGGCCAATGCGCGCGCCATGGCGGAAGTCTTCATCGAGCGCGGGTTTGACGTGGTCTCCGGTGGCACCGACGACCACCTGTTCCTGGTCTCCCTGATCAAGCAGGGTGTGACCGGCAAGGATGCGGACGCCGCGCTCGAGCGCGCCCACATTACCGTCAACAAGAACGCTGTACCCAACGACCCGCAGAGCCCGTTTGTCACCTCGGGGCTGCGTATCGGAACACCGGCGGTGACCACGCGTGGATTCGAGGAGCAGGACTGCCGCGAGCTGGCCGCCTGGATCTGCGACATTCTGGATGTGCTTGAAGCACAAAAGGACACCGAAGCGGTCGAGAACGAGGTGCGTGGCAAGGTGGAATCACTTTGTGCCCGTCATCCGGTCTATGGCCAGAGCACCGACCGGGCGGATCAGCGACTCGAGAGTGAAACCTCCGTAGTCTGAATACGGCCGACAGCAGGCTCCGATGGAGCCGACAAGGAGAAAGCTCATGCAACGTTATTCCGGCTTCGGTCTGGTTAAACACGCGTTCGGTCATCATGAGAACTGGGAACGTCAGTGGCGCAACCCGGAACCCAAGAAGCAGTACGACGTCATCATCGTCGGTGGCGGCGGCCACGGGCTGGCCACGGCCTATTACCTGGCCAAGGAATTCGGCGTCAAGAACGTCGCCGTGGTTGAAAAGGGCTGGCTGGGCGGCGGTAACACCGCTCGTAACACCACTATCGTGCGCTCCAACTATCTGTGGGACGAGGCCGCACGCCTTTACAACCACTCGCTGGATCTGTGGAAGGGGCTGTCACAGGATCTCAACTACAACGTGATGTTCTCCCAGCGTGGTGTGCTCAACCTGGGCCACACCCTGCAGGACATGCGCGACATCCAGCGCCGCGTCAATGCCAACCGTCTCAACGGCGTCGACAGTGAGGTGGTCACGCCTCAGCAGATCAAGGAGATCGAGCCCGAGATCGATATCTCCAATCGGGCGCGCTATCCGATCATGGGCGCTTCCTGGCAGAAAAGTGCCGGTGTGGCGCGTCACGATGCGGTCGCCTGGGGCTTTGCCCGTGGCGCCGACGCCCATGGCGTGGACCTTCTGCAGAACACTGAAGTGACCGGCTTCAAGATTCGCGATGGCAAGGTGCTGGGTGTCCACACCAACCGTGGTGACATCGAAGCGCACACCGTAGGCTGCGTGGCGGCGGGTAACTCCGGTGTACTGGCCGAAATGGCCGGCATCAAGCTGCCGCTGGAGTCGCATCCGCTGCAGGCGCTGGTTTCCGAGCCACTCAAGCCGATTCTCAACACGGTGACCATGTCCAACCACGTTCACGGCTACGTGAGCCAGTCCGACAAGGGCGACCTGGTCATCGGTGCGGGGATCGACGGTTATCTGGGCTACGGTCAGCGCGGCAGCTATCCCACCATCGAGCACACCCTGCAGGCGATCGTCGAGATGTTCCCGATGTTCTCGCGGGTGCGCATGAACCGTCAGTGGGGCGGCATCGTGGATACCTGCCCGGACGCCTGCCCGATTCTGTCGAAGACGAAGGTGAAGGGGCTTTATTTCAACTGTGGCTGGGGTACAGGCGGCTTCAAGGCCACCCCGGGATCGGGACACGTGTTCGCGGCAAGCCTTGCCAAGGGCGAAATGCATCCCATCGCAGCGCCCTTTTCCATCGACCGTTTCCATACCGGTGCACTGATCGATGAACACGGCGCTGCCGGCGTGGCGCACTGAGGAGAGCCATCATGTTTTATATCTATTGCCCTTACTGCAAGGAGCATCGCGAGGAAGAGGAATTCCATCCCCGCGGCCAGGCCCATCTCCTGCGTCCCGAGGATCCGGAAAATACCAGCGATGAAGAGTGGGGCGACTACCTGTTCTTCCGCGATAACCCGCGCGGCATCCACCACGAGATGTGGGTGCACTCCGTCGGCTGTCGCAAGTTTTTCAACATCACCCGTAACACGGTGACCTACGAAATTCTCGAGACCTACCCGATGGGCGAGCAGCCGACCATCACGGCTGAAACCGAAAGGGTACGCAAGGAGCAGGGCGTGCAGGCAGCTGACGGCGGCTGGCAGACCGTCGGTGCCCGGCCCGAGAACAAGGCGCTCAATGAGGAGACCTCGTCATGACCCAGACCAACCGGATTTCGGCAGGCGGGCGCATCGATCGCTCGCGCGGTCTCGAGTTCACCTTCAACGGGCAGCGCTATCAGGGCTTTGCCGGTGACACTCTGGCCTCGGCGCTGCTGGCCAACGGCGTTGATATCGTCAACCGCAGCTTCAAATACTCTCGTGCCCGCGGCATCGTTGCTGCCGGTGCCGAGGAGCCCAATGCGCTGGTGCAGCTGGGCGCTCGCAAGGACACTCAGGTCCCCAACGTGCGCGCCACTCAGCAGGGCCTTTACAACGGGCTGGTGGCGCGCAGCACCAACGGCTGGCCCAACGTTCAGCGCGATGTAATGAGCTGGGTCGGCAAGCTGGGCGGCAACTTCATGCCGCCGGGCTTCTACTACAAGACCTTCATGTCGCCGGCCTCAATGTGGATGACCTATGAAAAGTACATCCGCATGGGCGCAGGCCTGGGTCGCGCGCCGACCGAGTCCGATCCGGACATCTATGACCACATGCACCATCACTGTGATGTGCTGGTCGTCGGTGCCGGCCCCGCCGGTCTTTCTGCGGCACTGAGTGCTGCCCGCAGCGGTGCCCGCGTGATTCTCTGTGACGAGCAGGAAGAGATGGGCGGTTCGCTGCTGGACAGCCGCGAAACGCTGGATGACGTCGCTGCCGTACGCTGGGTCGAGCAGACGCTGACCGAGCTTGGCTCGATGGAAAACGTGACGCTGCTGCCGCGCACCACCGCCAACGGCTATCACGATCATAACTTCGTCACGCTGCACGAGCGCCGTACCGAACATCTGGCCGACACCGCAAGCGATGCCGGTTTCCCCGGCATGCCGCGGGCACGGATGCACCGCGTCCGGGCTACTCGCGTGGTACTGGCCAGCGGCACTCACGAGCGCCCGCTGGTGTATGCCAACAACGATCTGCCCGGCAACATGGTCGCCGGTGCGGTATCGACCTATATCCGTCGCTACGGCGTCGTGCCCGGCAACAGCCTGGTGCTTTCCACCAGCAATGATCACGCCTATCGAGCGGCGCTGGACTGGCAGGAAGCCGGCCGCAAGGTCGTGGCCATCGTCGATGCCCGCGCCAACCCGGAGGGTGATCTGGTCCGTCAGGCGCGTGACAGCGGCATTCGCGTCATCACCGGCAGTGCCGTGATCGAGGCGAAGGGCACCCAGCGCGTCAGCGGCGCTCGCGTCTCGGCCGTCGATCTGAACCATTTCGTGATCACCGGAAGTATCGAGGATCTGGAGTGCGACACCATCGCCAGCTCCGGTGGCTACAGCCCGGTGGTTCACCTGGCCTCGCACACCGGTACGCGTCCGCAGTGGGATGACAAGCTGCTGGGCTTTGTGCCCGGTGAGGTGAAGGGATTGATTGCTGCCGGCGGCGTCTCGGGTCATTACGCCCTTGAAGAGACCCTGGCCGACGGCGCTCGCGCCGGTCGCCAGGCCGCGCTCGACAGCGGTATCGAATCGGCCGAGGAGCTCGCGCTGCCCGCGACCCGCAAGCGTCGTGACGGTGAGTCCTGTGCGATCTATCAGGTGCCGCACGAGAAGAAGGGCCTGCGCGTTCCCAAGCAGTTCGTCGACATGCAGAACGACGTCACGGCGTCCGCCATCGAACTGGCGACCCGTGAAGGCTTCGAGTCCATCGAGCACGTCAAGCGCTACACCGCGCTGGGCTTTGGTACCGATCAGGGCAAGCTGGGCAACATCAATGGTATGGCGATCGCGGCACGCTGCCTGGGTCGTTCTATCCCTGAGGTGGGCACCACGGTCTTCCGCCCGAACTATACGCCGATCACCTTCGGGGCGATCGTTGGTCGTCACTGCGACGAGCTGTTTGATCCCAAGCGCTATACCGCGCTGCATCAGTGGCACGTCGAAAACGGCGCCGAGTTCGAGGACGTCGGCCAGTGGAAGCGCCCCTGGTACTTCCCGCACAGCGCCAACGGCAAGAAGGAGAGCATGCACGAGGCGGTCGCCCGTGAATGTCTCGCCGTTCGCCAGGGTGTGGGCATTCTGGATGCCTCGACGCTCGGCAAGATCGACATTCAGGGCCCGGATGCTCGTGAATTTCTGGGTCGTGTCTACACCAACAAGTGGGCCAAGCTGGCGCCGGGCCGCGTTCGTTACGGCCTGATGTGCAAGGACGACGGCATGCTGATGGACGATGGGACCACCAGCTGCCTGGGCGATAACCACTTCCTGATGACCACCACCACCGGTGGCGCAGCCGGCGTGCTGGAGTGGCTGGAAATCTGGCATCAGACCGAATGGCCGGAACTGCAGGTCTACTTCAACTCGGTGACCGACCACTGGGCCACCATGACCGTGACCGGGCCGGACGCGCGCAAGCTGATGTCGGAAGTCACCGACATCGATCTTGATCGCGAAAAGTTCAAGTTCATGGACTGGAAGGAAGGCAACGTGGCCGGCGTACCGGCGCGCGTGTTCCGTATCTCGTTCACCGGCGAGCTGGCCTACGAGATCAACGTGCAGGCCAACTACGCCATGCAGGTGTGGAAGACCCTGTTTGAACACGGCGAGAAGTACAATCTGACCCCCTACGGCACCGAGACGATGCACGTTTTGCGCGCCGAGAAGGGTCTGATCATCGTCGGTCAGGACACCGATGGTTCGGTCACGCCCGAAGATCTGGGCATGCACTGGGCGATCGGCTACGACAAGCCGTTCCACTGGATCGGCAAGCGCGCCCTGAGCCGCCCGGATACCATGCGTGGTGACCGCAAGCAGCTGGTGGGGCTCAAGCCGAAGGATCCGAAAGTGGTGCTGGAAGAGGGCGCGCAGATCGTGCTCGATCCCAACGAGAGCATTCCCATGAGCATGATGGGCCATGTGACCTCGAGCTACTACAGCCCGGAACTCGACAGCGGCTTTGCGCTGGCCGTGCTGAAAAAGGGCCGCGAGCGCATGGGAGAAACGGTGTATCTGCCCATGTCCGACGGCAAGGTGCACGAGGCTGAAGTCGTCAGCACCGTCTTTATCGACCCCAAGGGAGAGCGCCAGAATGTCTGACGTCAAGGAATTCCAGAGTCGCCCGACCGACACATCAAGGGCCGAGTCCCCCCTGGAGTGGTCGCTGCACGAGCAGAAGTCACTGCCGCACGCCTCGAATCCGGGCGTGATCCTCAGCGAAAAGCCCTTCATGGGGCAGCTGATCCTGCGCGGCGGTGCCATCGTCATGGACGAGGCGGTGCGCGAGGTCATGGACATGGCGCTGCCGGCCAAACCGCTGGCAGTGGTCAGCGATGACAGCGGCGAGCGCTCGATCCAGTGGCTCTCTCCGGATGAGTGGCTGGTCATTGTGCCCGGCGGCGAAGAGTTCGAGCTTGAGCAGAAACTGCGCCAGTCGCTGGGACAGGCTCACTTCAGCATCGTCAACGTCAGTGGCGGTCAGACACTGATGTCCCTGAAGGGCAGTCGGGCCCGTGAAGTGCTCATGAAATCCATCTCCTACGATGTGCATCCGCACGCGTTCCCGGTTGGCAAGGGTGTTTCGACGACCTTTGCCAAGGCCACCATTATCGTGCGCCGGACGCAGGAGGATGGCTGGGAGCTGATACTGCGCCGCAGCTTTGCCGATTACTGCTATCGCTGGCTGCTGGATGCCTCAAGAGAGTACGGCGTCAGCGTCACACGTTAAGTGCCGATCAAAAGGCCGGAGGCAATCGCCTCCGGCCTTTTTTCATCCCGATCACCTGCCTCTGACCCGGCAATAACCGACCTGAAACGTCCCGGTCTGACAAGCTTCGATTTGACAGCACAAGGGGCCAACAAGAGACACGCCATGACCCGAACCGCCGATACCTGGATCCTTGCGGCCCAGTGCCCCAGCCTGCTGGGCACCGTGGATGTCGTCACGCGCTTTCTCAAGGAGCAGCGCTGCTATATCACCGAGCTCAGTTCCTTTGACGATCGACTGAACGAAGGGTTTTTCATCCGTGCCGAGTTCCGCCCGCTGGAGGACGGTTTCAGCAGCGAGACCTTCGAGAAGGACTTCGGCGAGCGCGCGCAGGCGTTCGACATGACGTTTGAACTGACGCCGCCCAACAAGCGTACAAAGGTCGTGATCATGGTCTCGAAGGCCGACCACTGCCTGAACGATCTGCTCTATCGCTATCGCACTGATCAGTTGCCGATGGAGATCTGCGCGGTCGTCTCCAACCATCCCGATCTGGAGCCGCTGGCCCAGTGGCACGGTCTGCCCTGGTATCATCTGCCGGTCACGCCGGAGACCCGCGAACATCAGGAGCGTGAGATCCTTCAGATTGTCGAACAGACCGGCGCCGAGCTGGTGATTCTGGCGCGCTACATGCAGGTGCTTTCGGCGCACATGTGTGACGTGCTGGCCGGGCGGGCCATCAATATTCACCACTCGCTGCTGCCCGGTTTCAAGGGTGCAAAGCCCTACCACCAGGCCTACGAGAAAGGCGTCAAGCTGGTGGGTGCCACGGCGCACTACATCAACAACGACCTTGATGAAGGCCCCATTATCGCCCAGGGTGTCGAGACGGTGGATCATGCCCACTACCCGGAAGACCTGGTGGCCAAGGGGCGGGATATCGAGTGTCTGACCCTGGCGCGGGCGGTCGGCTATCACCTCGAGCGGCGCGTCTTTCTCTATTCGGGTCGAACGGTGGTTCTCGGCCACTGAGCCCTCGTTCACCAGACCCACCCCGCCACGGGCCGTGCGCTGTCGCGGCCCGTTTTACCCTCTCTCGAACTGACAGCGCTTGCCGAGCGTTACGTTCTCCTCCCGACCCTGCTTATGCCTGCGCGATACAGACGCGCTGAACCAGCTCGAATCCGCACCGTTGTCGCAGACCAGGCATGGCCTACGGCTATTTCGTCTTCTTTATGGCGTCGTCCGGCACGCGCCTGCCGTGGTGCTTTCCCTCCACAGCAGGTGTGAACCAGCGGGGCCAGGAACTTTGATGGCGAGTGTCGGCCTCCACGCACGGGATCAAACGCTCGGTCAGGACATGGGTCTGTCCTGTGGTTGTGGCCGTTCTGTACTTGACGCTGTGAATGCATTCACGATCACCAAACTCACAGCGGTTGAGTCGGGTGCCCCCGCAGGGGCCATTGGCAAGCCCCTTGGGGCAGGTCTCCGGGCAAACGTACAGGGTGTCTTCAAGGCGGCAACTGCCGCAGGTATAACATCCGACCGCCGGCCCTTTCAGGCAGCGCTCCAGTTGATGCAGCCAGCGAGCGCCGCGTGGTATACGCCAGACAGGGCGCCTGCAGAGCCAGCCAAACCCTCGGCTTATCGGGTTCCTGCGACTGAACAGCAGGGTGTGGACGGCCGACAGCACGTGATAGCGATACTGTTCCCTCACAGTGGCCCGGACACCTGATTCGCCCATGTGCCAGTCGGCATATGCCGGATGGAAGGTGACGGTCGGCAGACCTGACACCTGCCAGCTGGGCTCCCAGGCAGCGGACCACTGTGCGAGTGTCTGTATCCCTTCCTGCTGAGCATGGATCATCTGTTCCAGCGCCTGCAGCTGCGCCGGCGTATGGATACCTGACAGATGGATGCCGGCATAGCCCATCAGGCGCAGACCGATGATCTGCAGTCCGAGGCGGAAAAGGCTGCGTTCCCGGGCATGCGCACGTGAGACGGCTTCTTCGGCGGCCAGAAGATCGCGCATTGAAGGAGAGATGACCACGCCGGGCACCTGCTCAAGAAGGGTCGCAGTCTTGAAGGTTAACGGCATGACGCAGGCAAGCAGCGGAACAGGCACTGCTCGCCGCTGCATCCACTGGCGAGCCTCGCGATGCTTTTGTGCATCAAACCCCAGCTGCAGGGTGAGAAAGTCGGCCCCGGCTGCGAGCTTTTTCTCGGCCTTGAAGTATTGCGCGCCGCCTTCCTCTTCATGGTACTTGAAAGGATTGAGCGCAGCACCGAGCAGCCAGCTCGGCCTGGCCTGCCGGACAATCTGCAGCGCGGGCACCGATTCCAGATAGCGTACCGGCTGACCGGGCTCATGACCGGGAAGGCGATCGCCACTGAGCAGCAGAAGCTGGTCCAGGCCGGCGGCATCCATCTGTTCCAGCTGTCTCAGCAGGTCATGGCGCCCTCGATCCTTGCCCGAAAAGTGAAGCAGTGTCGGCAGTGAATGCGTCAGCCTTGAGTATGCCGCCAGTGGCGAGAGATCCTGGCTGCTGCTGACCCGATCCGCGACTGCGGCGACCATTGGCCAGTGGCCCAGCTGTGCGCGCTGCATCATTGACTCGAAGACAGCGCCGCGCTCACCGGAAAGCCCGGGGACGAACTCGACAACGCAGATAAAGCGTTGCTCACGCAGGGCTTCTCTCAACATGCCTGGCCTCTCCCAATTTGCGCAGCTTCACTCGATATGCTCGTCGCTTTTCAGCGCCCGAGCTGCCCGTGTCAGGACACTATGTCACTCGATTATGAGAAAAATTTGTAATCAATATGAGGAGGTTCAGTTTGTTTCATGATCAAGGGCCGTCGACAATGTGTATATCAAACAGTTAACCAGACGGCGTCCACCATATCGGAGCAGCCCTGACGGCTCGGCAGTTGAGTCCACGGCACCGCTGAGTCAAAAGAGCGGTTTTGAGGCGGTATCTGGTGGGCAGGCAAGAATCAGCGAACATCAGGGTGGCAGGACGCAATGAGCGAAACGTTTGCATTTACCATCAAAAGTACGGGGTTCGATGAAAATTATCGACCGTCGGACAACACTCGCATCACCACCAATTTTGCCAATCTGGCCAGGGGCGAAAAGCGTCAGGAGAACCTGCGCAATACCCTGAAAATGATCAATGGTCGTTTTAACACACTGGCGCACTGGGACAATCCCGAGGGCGACCGTTATCGCGTTGAACTCGACATTATTTCCGTTGAAATGGCGATGGATGCTGCCCGCCCTGACAATGCGCTACCGCTGATCGAGATCCTGAAAACCCGGATTATTGATTTGAATACCGAGACCGCTATTGAGGGGATCGCAGGTAATAACTTCTCTTCCTACGTGCGCGATTACGATTTCAGCGTCCGACTGCTGGAACATAACAGGGGCCAGTCGGGTTTCAGCGTTCCAGAGGATTTCGGGGCGTTACACGGCAACCTGTTCAAACGCTTCGTCAACTCAAGCGTCTACAGGGCACATTTCAGTAAACCGCCCGTGATCTGCATCAGCGTGTCGAGCAGCAAAACCTATCATCGCACCGACAATTACCATCCCGTGCTGGGCACTGAATATTGGCAGGACGAGCACTCCCTGACCGATGAGTATTTCAAGAAGATGGGGTTAAAGGTGCGCTACTTCATGCCAAAGGGGAGCGTTGCGCCGCTGGCGTTTTATTTCTTTGGTGACCTGCTCAATGACTACACCAATCTTGAACTTATCGGCACCGTCAGCACGATGGATACCTTTCAAAAGATCTATCGCCCTGAAATTTATAATGCCAATTCTGCGGCAGGAAAATTTTACCAGCCCAGCCTGGAACATCAGGATTATTCATTGACGCGAATTGTTTACGATCGAGAAGAGCGCAGCCGCCTGGGCGTTGAGCAGGGCAGGTTTGTTGAAGAGCATTTTATTAAACCCTACCAGACGCATCTTGAGCAGTGGTTCGCCCCCAGCGCTCATTGATCACTTCGACAACAAGGTTATCCATCATGAAAAGGTTGTTACCCACGTCAACGGCCGGCAGCTTGCCCAAACCTTCCTGGCTTGCGCAGCCGGAAGTGCTCTGGTCTCCCTGGAAACTGCAGGGGCAGGAGCTGATCGACGGCAAGCAGGATGCGCTGCGTTTGTCGCTGCACGAACAGCAGCGCGCCGGTATCGATATCGTCAGTGATGGTGAGCAATCACGTCAGCACTTTGTCACGACATTCATCGAGCACCTTGACGGTGTCGATTTTGAAAAGCGTGAGACGGTCAAAATTCGTGATCGCTATGAGGCGAGCGTACCCACGGTCGTGGGTGCAGTGTCTCGTCAGAAACCGGTATTTGTCGATGATGCAAGGTTCCTTCGTCAGCAGACTGAAAGGCCCATCAAATGGGCCCTGCCGGGACCCATGACCATGATCGATACGCTGTACGACAACCATTATAAAAGCCGCGAAAAACTGGCCTGGGAATTTGCAGCCATTCTCAACCAGGAGGCGCGGGAACTGGAGGCAGCCGGCGTTGATATCATCCAGTTTGATGAGCCTGCCTTTAACGTTTTTTTCGATGAAGTGAACGATTGGGGAATTGCCACCCTGGAAAGGGCCATTGAGGGGCTCAAGTGCGAGACGGCCGTACACATTTGCTATGGCTATGGCATCAAGGCCAATACGGACTGGAAAAAGACGCTGGGCACCGAGTGGCGTCAATATGAGGAGATTTTCCCCAGGCTGCAGAAGTCCAGCATCGATCTCGTCTCGCTGGAGTGTCACAACTCTCATGTCCCCATGGAGCTTATCGAGCTCCTTCGGGGCAAAAAGGTGATGGTGGGCGCCATCGATGTTGCCAATCATACTGTTGAGACGCCAGAAGAGGTGGCCGATACTCTGAGAAAGGCACTTCAGTTCGTGGATGCTGACAAACTCTATCCCTGCACCAACTGCGGCATGACACCCCTGTCACGTGATGTGGCGAGAGGAAAGCTGAATGCCCTGAGTGCCGGTGCCGATATCATCCGCCGGGAGCTCTCTTCCTGATATCCGGCCCTGGAAGCAGTGGGCATGGATATTTGAGGATGCGCTGGCGGGGCAGAGCATGGCCGCCGCTTTCGACACCTGTCACGTCAGCCTGGCACCAGGCAGTTCGTCCCAGCGCGTGGTCCATCGATTCGAGCGATAGGCGCAGCGCAGCTGCCAGTCGGCGTCACTGCGCTGCATCCCGACCGTGACCGTATGGCGCCCAAAGCGCGCGTTGAGCTGATCCAGCGTGGCCATCAGATGGTCGCTGCGTTGTCGTTCGTCATTCGACTGCGGTGTCTGGAAGACATCCAGCTGCTGACCGTCGATATCCACCAGATCCATGAGCTGAACCCCGCACTTCTGATAGACAATGCGCTGCGGTTTCCAGAGACGTGCCAGCGCGTTCTGAGCCGTTCGCACGATGTCGAAGGTGTTGTCGGTCGGCCATGGCAGGGGCAGTGTGATGCGGGTGTGATCCTGAGACAGATGCCGCATGTGAGGGTTGGTGCGCAGCATGACCATCACTGCCCCGGCCAGACTGCGCTGGGCTCTCAGCCGCAGCGCACTGTTTGATGCGTGCGCGCGCACGGCCTCTTCGATGTCACGGCGATTGGACGTCACCTTGCCAAACGAGCGGCTGGTCATGATCATTTTGCGGCTGTCGGGGGCGTCGTTCATCTCGATGCAGTTGATGCCGCACAGCTCGCGGGCCGTGCGCTCGAGCACTACCGAGAACTGCTGTCGAAGCCATGACGGCTGGGCCTGCGCCAGCGCCAGCGCCGTATCGATGCCCAATGCCTGCAGTCGCACCGCGACGCGCCCGCCAATGCCCCAGATGTCTCCGACCGGTGTGCGCGCCAGAAGCGCCTGTGTCTCGGGGTGATGCACGCCTTCCAGCATGAACACGCCTCCGGTGCCCGGGTGTTTCTTGGCATGACGGTTGGCCAGCTTCGCCAGTGTCCGGGTCGGGGCGATGCCCACCGAGACCGGCAGGCCGGTCCAGCGATGTACCGTGTGGCGCAGGTCATGGCAGTGTGCGGCAAGCGTTGAGGTGTCAAAGCCTTCAAATCCCAGCCAGCTTTCGTCGATGGAGTAAGGCTCCACCAGTGGCGTGAAGGTATGCAGGGTGGCCAGCACGCGTGCGCTCATGTCGCCATAGAGCTCGTAGTTGCTGGAGCACAGCTCAAGGCCGTGGCGCCTTGTCTCCGGCGGGATATGGTGCGCCGGCATGCCCATGGTGATGCCCAGATCGATGGCTTCCTGCGAACGGGCGATCACGCAGCCGTCGTTGTTGGACAGTACCACCACGGGCAGGCCGTGCAGGCGCGGACGAAACACACGCTCGCAGCTGGCATAGAAGTTGTTGCAGTCCACCAGCGCGATCGGCGCCCTCATCGTCGCACCGTGCGTACGATGTGGGTGACCACGCCCCAGATCTGACAGTCGGCGCTGTGCATCGGAATAGGCGCATGGCGCGGATTGGCCGAGTGCAGGGCCGGCGGGCAATCCTGATGGCGCAGCTCCTTGACCAGCAGCTCGCCGTCCACCACGGCCACGACGATGTCGCCATGGCGGGCCTCGATGGCGCGATCCACCAGCAGCTTGTCACCACCATGAATGCCCGCGCCATCGGGGGCCTGCATCGAATCGCCTTCGGCGGTAAACATGAAGGTTGAGGTCGGGCGAGGGATCAGCGCTTCGTTGAGATCGATGCGCCCACCGTCATAATCCTGCGCCGGGGAAGGGAAACCCGAGATGCCGGCCCTGACATGACAGGTGGCCCATGGAATGCTGCGTGGCGTCGGATCGACGGTCAGCGCCTGCGGTGAGGTGACATGAA
This sequence comes from Kushneria avicenniae, assembly GCF_900112585.1. Taxonomy (GTDB): domain Bacteria; phylum Pseudomonadota; class Gammaproteobacteria; order Pseudomonadales; family Halomonadaceae; genus Kushneria; species Kushneria avicenniae. Next base: position 66,518 of record NZ_FOLY01000005.1, read on the forward strand.
GCATGTCAAAGCCTGCGTGAAGGAAAGTGGATGTCTGTATTTTTATACAGTATAAGTAGCCGGGTCTGCCAGAGCATCGATATGGGACTACGACCAAACGATGAGGGCCGTTAATACCCGCTGAGAGCAGAAGCGGGGCAGTCTTGGCCGGAAGGCGGCCAGACGCAGGCTGCTGCGATCATTCGTCCGGCACAGCCTGAAGTTCGTGTCGCCAGTGCTGCAGGATATGCCGCTGCTTGCGCTTTCTGAGCTGTTGCGTCCGGGTGTTTTCAGGAATCAGCAGGAGACGACCGTCCTCGTCGCTTTTTTCGACGTAAAACGTTCGGCTGGCGCCGACCTGATGGGTTTCCGAGCCGAAGATGGCAATCAGTCGGATCTCGATGGAGACCAGCGCACCGTCACCGGCAATGTCGAAATGCTCGTCAAACTCGATGCCCTGCGTCATGCCGGCCTGGTGAATCATGTTGGCGAAGGTGCCGACCTCGCTGTAGCCGCCTGACACCATGGGCCCCTGGCGGGTGAACTCGTTCAGGCTGGCATCTACCCCTTCTTCCTGACGCACGATGGCCAGCGGTTTGCCGGTGTCATCCACGACATCGGTGATGTTGCAGACCCACTGCGCGTTCGAGGTGGTCACGCGCGCCATTACAAGGTCGATAAAGACGCTCTGTCTGCTCATGTTGCTGAACAGACAGATGGAGTTGATATCCCGGCCCTTGCCACGATTGATGATGATCTGCGAGCGGCGCTGCATGCGAAAGTTATGCAGCAGCAGCTGCAGATAGGTCGCCCAGATGATCAGCATGCCCACGCTGGTAATCGCACTGAACGTGGATGCGTTTTCGGTAATCCACTGCCACAGGCTATCCAGCGAGGAAAACATCAGAGAGAACTCTTCGGGTGATCGGGGTGGGACATCGGTTGCCCGGCTTACGAGGCCAGCCGCAGGTCGGCCGACAGCTTTCCACCGGTATGAAGGTAATGATCGCTGTAGCCGGCAAATGCCACCAGCCGGGGCCAGTCGATAATGGTCAGTGTCTTTCGACACACCGAGACCAGCTGCTGGCGTCTTAGAAGCTGCAGGGAGCGATTGAGATGCACCGGCGACAGACCGAGGGACTCGCTCATGGCAACTTGGGTCAGCGGGAAATGCATGCGATTGCCCTGTGTCCGGCCGATGATGGCACAGCGGGTAAACAGCTCACACAGCAGGTGGGCCAGTCGCATGGCCGCCGGGCGCCGGGTCACGTTCAAGAGCCACTCGCCCATGATGGAACGGTCAACGATCGAGGACCAGGCCAGACCGTCGGACAGACCGGAATCCGGTGATATGACAGAGAGCAGCTTGCGGCGATCCAGCCGGGTAATACGAAGATCAGAAAGTGCCCGGATATCGTGATCGAGGGGGCAGGCCACGGGGGAGACGTCTTCACACTGATCGCCCGGCAGCATCAGGGCGATGATCTGATCGCTGCCGTCATGGGCGCGTTTGAAGCGACAGGCCCAGCCATCGGTCACGATATCGATCCCGTCGGTCTTCTCACCGGCGCTTGCCAGTGTCTGCCCCCGGGAGAGGTGATGCTTGCTGTCGACGCAGTCGTGCAGGGCGGCCTTTTCCGTCTGGGACAGGCAGGCATAAAAATTTATTTTATTGATGAATGAATACATGGGCATTGACCTCCCTGTGCCTCCGGAGAGACGGACGTCCTGTCGTGTTGGCATCAGGCCGTTGTCATGATGGCCCGCGCTCGCTTTTTATTCGTCACGTCCTGCGATCAATGCATGGACCGGCAGTCGTCACCAGCCCGTAACGGGTCGATGGCGCTATCAATGTCAGCGCGCAGTGTCTGATGGCAAGCCAATATACGCCGGGAGACAGGCGCCATACATAACGTATGTTGTTCGGGACAATGCGTGGATGAAAGCAGCGTCTTTTTTTCAGGGTTAAAAAACGGATTAATGTGATGGGCCGGAAGGATCTGTTGCAATATGGTGTCCGATGGCACCTGCAGTGACACGTAGAAAGCCGGCTTGAACGATGGTGTTTAAACGTATGGCTGGCTTGCTTCGATTGGCAGGGTTTTTTTGGAAAAAGAATGATCCAGATCATCAATATGAATCAAAAATCGACACTGTGATTTCACGTCAATTTTATCGTTTCGAGGTGTTTATCGACGTCTTTCAGGGTTTTAAATGATCGAGCCTTTGGTCAACAGGCTTCAGCACTATACGGTGCTGGAAAAGGGTGAAATCGACATGCTGCGCTCAATGCCGGAGTGCACCAGGCAGTTCAAAAAGGGCGAGTACATCATCCAGGAGGGTAAAAACCCCGTGGCCGTCCACCTGATGCTGGAAGGGTGGGCCTGTCGCTGCAAGATGCTCTCTGACGGGCGTGAGCAGATCATGGGGTATCTGATTCGCGGAGATCTCTGTGACCTGCATGTGACGCTGCTGTCCCATATGGATCACGGCATCCGCAGCCTGACGCCGGCCACGGTGGCGATGATTCCCGAGGAGAGCATCGACCGGATTTTTGACGCGTCTCCGCGTCTGGCCAGAGCCCTGTCATGGGGCATGATGGTGGATGAGGCCATCGCCCGGCACTGGATTCTCAATATCGGCCTGCGCACTGCCGAGGCGCGTCTGGCGCACCTGTTCTGCGAGCTGCTGCTGCGCTTCAGGGCGGCCGGTCTTTCCGAGGGGCAGGGCAATACGATCGATATGCCCCTGACGCAGGTCAACCTTGCTGAAACGCTGGGACTGACGGCCGTACACGTGAACCGGATACTGCAGCGGCTGCGTCAGAAGGGGCTGGTGGCGCTCAGGCACAAGAAACTGACGGTGCTGGATGCTGACGGGCTCAGAGAGATGGCCGAGTTTGACGAGCGCTATCTGCATCTCGGCCCGTGACGTCCGGCACATGGCCATGCCCTGCATCAGGACTATCGGGCCTCAGGCCTGCTGGCTGCGCAGGGCTCGAACGCCCAGCACCACCAGCGTTACCGCGGTCAGCGGCAGGGCATAGAACATCAGCGCATGGCCCAGCAGGGTGGCGCTGTCCTGTCCTGTCGAGTACAGCACCAGATAGGCGGTATAGGCGATGTAGTAGGCAAAGAACAGCAGGCCTTCCCAGCGATCGATTCGATAGCCGGTGAAGAATATCGGCAGGCAGGCCAGTGACACGGCAATCATGACCGGGAAGTCAAACACCAGTGCACTGGCCGCCACGGGGATGCCCTGTGGCGCCACCAGCGACGCCAGCCCCAGTACACACAGCAGATTGAAAAGACTGCTGCCCACCACATTGCCCACGGCAATATCCCGCTCGCCGCGCACGGCGGCCAGAATCGAGGTGGCAAGCTCCGGCAGGGAGGTGCCAACGGCCACCACGGTCAATCCGATGACCAGATCCGACAGACCCAGCGCTCGCGCCAGCGCCGTGGCGCCCTCTACCAGAAAATGGGAGCCGGCCACCAGCAGGACCAGCCCGACCACAATCATGACCAGATATTTCAGCCAGGCCATCGGCGTGCGCGATGGGGCCGGCTCGGCATCAGGATTTTCCCGTCTGGCAGTCTGCGCCTCCCGTCTGCTCTCGCGCAGGGAGCTGATCACCATGAAAAGCGTATAGGCCACAATGCAGCCAAAGAGCAGGGCACCGTCGAGCCGGCTCAATACGCCGTTGGCCCCCAGCCCCCAGACCAGCAGACCGGCCGCGATCAAAAGCGGCACATCGAGACGAATCAGCTGTCGCGACACGATCAGCGGTGCGGCCATTGCCGTCAGTCCCAGAATCAGCAGCACGTTGGCAATATTGCTGCCGACCACGTTGCCCAGCGCCAGATCACCGCTGCCGCTGAACGCCGACTGCACGCTGACCGCGGTTTCCGGAGCGCTGGTGCCAAAGGCCACCACCGTCAGGCCGATCACCAGCGACGGGATGCCGAACAGCGCCGCCAGCTTCGAGGCGCCGCGCACCAGTACTTCGGCCCCGCCCATTAAAAGCACAAGGCCGGCAACAAGGTAGACGAGGGTCATCAGCGTCATGTCGGTGCTCCTGTCAAAAGGGCGTCATTGAATGGTCAAAATGTGATCGCGATCCGATCATGAAACGGTGAACGCAGTGGTGATCATGGTCGAGGAGAACCAGTGACACCCGCAGTACGCCCAGCCGCTACAGGCTTTCAACGGTGATGTGCTCCCGCCAGCGATCGATTCGCCGGCGCGCCCGCCAGGAGGTGAGCATATGGGTATTCTTCTTCTCCGGGACCAGCATCAGCTGATTGTCCTCGTCGCGAACAAGATTGAATCGGCGTCGCGCGCCGATCGGGCGCTTTTCCGTGGCCTGAATGACGATCAGGTTGATCTCGATGGCCTTCAGCGTCTCGTCGCTGCCACTGACGGTGTAATCACGTTCAAGCGTCAGACCGTGCTGCTGTGCAGCGTGGGCAAGAATGCGATCGAAGCGGCTTGCCTGCATGTACTGCATCGAGTTGAGCGGACCCATGCGGGTGACCAGCTCGCCTTCCTCCTCGCCACCGCCCTTGCCGGTGTCACCCTCATCAGTGGTGGTCTCGTCGGAGGAGGGCGACTGCTGGCGGGTATCTTCATCGGCAAGTTCGGTGATATCGCAGGCCAGCGTCTGCCGGTCGGTCTCCAGGCGCGCCATGATGGACTCCACGAAAACGACACCGTGGCCCATGTTGCTGATCAGGCACGGGCCCTCGACTTGATTGCCCTTGCCGTGCTTGATCAGGATGGCGGGGCGGCGCAGGGCGCGAGCATCACTGACCGCCACCTGCATGGCGATCCCCCAGATCAGCACGTGGCCGATACTGGCCAGACCGCCAACCACGATCGCATTGTCGGTAATCCAGGCCCACAGGGGCTGTAGCTGGCTGAGCATGCCGCCCTCTCTCGATAGGCGTGGAAAATGGAAGGTATGTGAAGCGTCAGGGTAGCAGAGTGCGCGGGTCAGCTCGTTTCAGTTGTGGGTCAGAAGAACGTCCGGATCACACCTCCAGGGTGCGATCCTGCACCAAAAATTACATTTGATGCAGGATTTAACCCCGACTAACTTTAAATTGTCTTCAGTCTGGTTTCAGAAATCGCCTGCACGTCCTGTGACGGACTGGCGCTGTGTCTGACACCGGTGACGATACCCCTTCACAAGCAATGGAGTGCTTGACATGTCATCTGGCGTACAACTTTCCTTCACGATCGGCTGGATTGCGATGCTGCTGGGAGGCGTGCTGTTCTGGCTTTCCAGCCGCCGTCTGCCGCCCCTTGAAAAGCGCCATGGCGTAGCGGCCATGACCATCGTGTTTGTGGCCTTTGCCAACTACCTGGCCATGGCGCTGGGCCAGGGCGATATCTTCTTCAATGATCGCACGGTCTATTTTGCCCGTTATACCGACTGGGTCATCACCACGCCCATTCTGCTGGCCAGCCTTGCCATGTTTGCCGGTCGCTCGCTTGGGCGCATTGCGACGCTGCTGGCGGCGCTGATCGCGGCCGATGTCTACATGATCGTGACCGGCCTGGTGGGTAATCTCTCCTCTGCACCCTACAACTACTATTGGTGGGTGATCAGCATGATGGCCTTTCTGGTCGTGCTGGTGCTGGTATGGGGACCGCTGCGTCGTCACGCCGAAGAGGATGGACAGATCGCGCCCTACTCGAAGCTGGCCGGCATGCTGACCGCACTCTGGGTGTGCTACCCCATCGTCTGGCTGGCAGGCAGCTCCGGTGCTTCCATCATCTCGGTGACCGTTGAAAGCTGGCTCTATCTGGTGCTGGACGTGACGGCCAAGGTCGGCTTTGGTGCGGTCGCGCTCAATGCCGCTCGTCAGAGCCGGACGCGCTGAGGTCATGACCGGGCCGCTTTGTGCGGCCCGGGCAGTACGCTTTTAGCGGCTCAAGAGGGCACAGGATCATGACCTCCATCAGAGCACTGCACGCTTCAAATACCGATACCGGGGCCCTGCGCGGGAGACTCGTCTGGCTGATGGCCGCTGCCCTGGTGGTAGCACTGCTGGGAGAGCAGGGCGCCTCTGCCGGCGTACTGTCGCTGCTGGTGCTGACGCTTGGCGTGGCGCTGCTGGGACTGCCTCACGGCGCCTTTGATCATCTGACCGGGGCGCGGCTGATCGATTACTACCTGCCGAATGCGCGGCATCCGCGGACCTGTCTTGGTGTGTTCATGCTGGGCTACGGGCTGCTGTCGATCTCGCTGCTGTGGTGCTGGTACCACTGGCCCACGCTGGGGCTGACCGTATTTCTGCTGCTTTCGGCGGCGCATTTCGGCACCGACTGGCGTGGCCAGCAGTCGCTGATCTGTCGGCTGTGCTGGGGCGCGCTGGTGATTGCGCTGCCGTTTGTCTGGCGCCCGGATGAGGTGGCCGGCATCGTCCAGAAACTGGCTGTCCCCGAGCCTGCCCCCTTTCTTCAGGCGGCACGCCCGGTAGTGGCGCTGGCGCTGGGCATCGTACTCGTGGGCATTCGCCACCGCGGCGTCGCGTTTTTATCGGCGACCGGGCTGTTGCTGCTGGGCGCGGCCGTACTCAATCCGCTGGCCTACTTTGTCTGCTACTTTTGCTGCTTTCACAGCCCGCTGCATCTATCGACCCTCCGTCATGAGCACGGTCTGACCGGGCGCCGGCGGATGCTGACGGTGGCCGCTCCAATCGTGCTGATGACCTGGCTGGGTGCGGGCGCCGGCTATCTGTGGATGAGCCACGACCATGTGACGGGGGCCCTGATCAAGACGATCTTTATCGGGCTGGCCTGTCTGACGGTGCCGCACATGCTGGTCGAGTGGCTGGGCGAGCGTATCGCTCACGCGCCCGTGAAGAGCGCCTAGGGCCGGGAGGAGGTTCGCCCGACCGTTTTGATATGCGCCGAGCGTTTGCTCAATACATCATTGTCGGCCGTATCCCTGTAGACTACGCCGCCACGCTATCAATGGTTTTCAGGTGGTTCTCGACGTGGATGCTGTTTCTCACCGGCTGCGCGCCACTCTGGCGCTGGCACTTTGCCAGCTGCCTCTTGTCTGGCTGATCGCGCTTCGTTATCTCCCTTTCATGGAAATGCCCCACGATGGCTGGGGCATCCTCTATCTGCTGCTGACCTGGGTTGGTCATTTCGGGCTTCTGGTGCTTTTGGGCTGGATGCTGCTGCTGTTGCCGGCGCTGGTGCTGCCTTCGCGTTTTCTCTGGCCGCTGGCGGCACTGCTGGCAACGCTGGGCGCCAGTGCGCTGCTGGTGGATACAGTGGTCTATGCCCAGTACCGCTTTCATGTGAATTACTTCATGGTCTCGCTGTTTTTAAATGATAAAAATGGCGAAATCTTCAGCTTTTCCACCAATACATGGCTTGTGGTGGTCGGGGTCGCTGCAGCGCTGCTGGCGGCGCAGGGATGGCTGGCCCGAAGACTGATCATGAAAGGCCGGGCGCGTCGTCTGCCGGTGGGCAAGGTATCGGGAGTGCTGCTGCTGGCGCTGGTGGCCAGTCATCTTTTACATATCGTGGCGGATGCGCGCTATATGCGCAGCGTGACCCAGCAGACCGGTGTCTATCCACTGCTGTTTCCGGCCACGGCCAAGGACTTCATGGCCGAGCATGGCTGGCTGGACCCGCGGGCGGCGCGCAGTGAGCGGGCCGATGTCAGTGCCCGGGAAGCCGATGAGCTCGAGTGGCCGCTCAATCCCTTGCAGTGCGGGGCGTCGTCGCCGCCCAACATCATGCTGGTCATGATCGACTCCTGGCGCAGCGATGAATACGATGCCCGGACCACGCCCAATATTCATGCTGCACTGGACGAAAACGGGCGCCGCTATACCGAACACTATAGCGGCGGCAACAGCACCCGTACCGGCGTCATGAGCCTTTTCTACGGGCTGATCGGCAACTATAACGCCTACATCAACAATACCCAGACCCCGCCGCTGCTGGTGACCGAAATGCAGCGCCAGAACTATGCGCTGGGCATTTTTGCCGCCGCGAGCCTGGACAGCGTAGGGTTTGATCGCACCGTCTTTTCTTCGGTGTCACCGCTGCGCACGGGCACACCCGGTGATACTCCGCATGAGCGCGATGCCCGCATGACCGATGACTGGCTCGAATGGCTGGGTCAGCATGAGCGCACCGAGCGCGACCGCCCCTGGTTCGGCATGCTGTTTTACGATGCGCCGCACGGTTACAGCGTTCCCGAAGACGCTGATATGCCATTCCAGCCGTCGGCCAGCGAGATGAACTATCTCGATCTGGGGCCGGATACGGATCCCACGCCCTATGCCAATCTGCATCGCAACTCGGTGCATTACGATGATCAACTGATTGGAAGGGTCATTGATGACCTCAAGGCACGAGGAGAGTGGGATAATACCGTGCTGATCGTGACCGCAGACCACGGTCAGTCCTTCAACGATTTCCATAAAAACTACTGGGGCCATAACAGTCATTTCGCCGCGCCCCAGACCCATGTGCCGATGATATTGCACGGCCCCGGTGTCTCGCCCGGCGTGGAAGACGGCATGACCAGTCATCTGGATGTGGCGCCCATGCTGATGCGCCACGCGCTGGGCTGCACCAATCCTTTGTCAGACTATGCTCAGGGCGGCGACCTGCTCGATGAGCAGTTGAATCACCCCTGGGTGATTGCCAGCAGCTATCTGGACTACGGCATTATCGAGCCTGATCGTATCACCGTGGTCGACGGCACCGGCCAGTGGAAGATTCTCGATCGCCAGCTGACCCCGCTTGATAGTCCCGATTTTTCACCGGCAGTGTTCGAGGCCCTGCAGCAGTTTCGCCAGTTCTACGAGAAATAGAGCACACAACGGCGCTGCGAAAAGGGCGTCTCAAATCCGGTGGCATGGTGTCCGGACGTGAGGCGTTTTCACCGGACGGCGCCGGAAAGGTGGGGTCTGCTGCGCGTCAGGGTCATCATCGCGCTCGCGGCATCGAGCGTGGAGACGGGCGCCTGGCAGGGGGCGCTCAAGGAGGCATGAATGTGCCATCCTGACACCATCGCAACAATTGTCATCATGTTCTGACATACGCTACAGACAATGGAGAACGTTCATGACGAAGGATCGGGCGGCCCACAATCATCATGACCACCATCACGGCCATGGTCACGGTCACGGCCATGGTCACGGTCACGGCCATGGTCACGGTCACCACCACCATGGAACAGACAATGAGCGGCGTCTGCTCTGGGCGATGGTGCTGACCGGGGCATTCATGGTGGCCGAGGCCATCGGTGGTGTGCTGACCGGCTCGCTGGCGCTGCTGGCGGATGCCGGTCACATGCTGACCGATAGCGCCTCGCTGGCGCTGGCCTGGGTCGCGGCCCGGCTGGCCCACCGACCGGCCAACGGTCGCAAGACCTACGGCTATCATCGCGTGCAGGTGCTGGCCGCCTTCGTCAATGGTATGGCGCTGCTTTTGATCGTGGTCTGGATTCTGATAGAGGCCGTGCGTCGACTGCTGGCACCGCCCGAAGTGGCCGGCACCGGCATGCTGGGCATCGCCATGGTTGGCCTGCTGGTCAATATCGGTGTGTTCTGGCTGCTGCACAGCGGCGATCGCGGCAACATCAACGTGCGCGGTGCCCTGCTGCACGTACTGGGCGACCTATTGGGGTCGGTGGCCGCCATTGTGGCTGCGATCATCATCATGGTGACCGGCTGGATGCCGATCGATCCGCTGCTGTCGCTGCTGGCGGCGGCACTGATCGCCCGCAGTGCCTGGAAGATTACCGCGCAGTCGGCACACATTCTGCTTGAAGGGGCGCCGGCCCACATCGACAGCGAGCAGCTCATTCACGATCTGCCCCGCGCGCTGGACGATATCCACAGCGTTCATCATGTCCACATCTGGTCGCTGACGCCGGAGCGGGTAATGATCACCCTGCACGCCGTCCCTCACGAGGCGGTGGATCAGGATCAGGCGGTCCGGTCGATCAGAACCTGGCTCAGGACGCACTTTGACGCCGATCATGTCACCGTGCAGATCGAGCGTCAGGCGCTCTGCCCTGATCAGCACGATGTTGATCGCAACGACCACGGTCAGCATGTCTCTGAACATGAACACGCGCATTCGCCGTCGCGGTGACATGGTCTGTGCCATGGGCACTGCATGACGTGTCGGATAACTCAGGTGATGGATGGCGCGGTGCGATTGATCTTGAATACGCGCCACTTCCGACGCTTCAGGCAGAACGCGGGAGCCGAATCCATGGGGTGGCGCAGGCGCTGCCCCGGAACATCATCATGAGAGGAATGAAATACCGTGTCTGATAATGCCCAGAGGGCCAAGTGGGACAGGATCGCCGGGCAGCTCAAGGAGAAGTGGGGCATTGTTGCCAACGATCTCTCCGCCTACGAAAAGGGCGAGATGCAGCGCATCGCCGGCATGCTCAGGGAGCAGAAGGGCATGAGCCGGGAGGAATCGGAGCGCGAAGCCGAAAGCATCATGCGCAACTCCTGAACTGGCCGCCATGTGCGCCACGTGACGTGGCATAATGACGTGAAGCCCGGCCATGGCCGGGCTTTTTGCGTTAATGCCTGCCGGAAACCGCAATGGCAGCATGGCCTGTGAGGGGATGACAGGGAGTGACCCGATGAGCGAGATCAATACCGTGAATACGGCTGGCGCCCCGCGCACGGCGCCGGTAATGCTGACATGGATCGTGCTGGGCGTTGCCTGGGGGGCTTTTCTGCTGCCACAGGCCGGTTCCGGACTGCTGATCGGCTGGCCGCTCAACCTGGTCGCCTTCTGCCTGTCCATTGTGGTCATGACGCGGGGGCGCACGGTGGCCGGCATTCTGGCCATGGCGGCCTCCGTTATTGTGTCACCGCTGATCTACCTGCTGGGGCTGCTGCTTTTGATGCTCACCACGGCCTTCAATGATGTCGAGATTGACATTCAGGAGTCGGGACCGGTGCCCGAACATCGCGCCCCGCCTGTCCCGGTGGAAACGCCCTCGCTGCAGATGACCCTGTACTCGTCTTCACAACAGAAGAACGTGATATGAAAAAGGCGCCATGGTCATGGCGCCTTTTCATCAAGTCCTGTCACTGATCAAGGAGACCTGAAGCGCTACCGTCAATCTGCACTCCTGGAGGCTCGATCCTGACGCGCCCATATGCAGGGAAGTATTAATGCCATGGATGTAACACGATTGGCGAAAAAGGATATCGGTACGCTACAAAATCGAGACAATTGTCTTAACCCGATTAAGGCGTAATGCGTTACAAAGGCGATCATTCAATAACATGACAACAGGAACAGTCGCCCTTCATGTTCAGTGCCTCCTTCATGGATCTGGAAGCGCAGCATCGCCGCATCGAACACCGACTCAAGCAAGAGATGGATGAGGTGCTGTCTTCCACGACCTTCATCAACGGGCCAAAGGTGGACGCGCTTGAAAGACAGCTGGCCGAACGTACCGGCGTGGCGCAGTGCGTCAGCTGTGCCAGCGGCAGCGACGCACTGGTGCTGGCCCTGCGCGCCTTTAATATCGGTGCCGGCGATCGGGTGCTGTGTCCGGCTCATACCTTCGCCGCCACCATTGAGGCCATCATTCGGGTCGGGGCACAGCCGGTACTGATCGATATCGATCCGGCGACCTTCAATATCGATCCGCAGGCGCTTGAGCGCTGGTTCGGGGAGCATGCTGACACCTCAACGGCGCGAGAGGTCAGGGCCATCCTGGCCGTGGATCTCTTTGGTCGACCGGCCGATTACACCGCGCTCGAATGCGTGGCCAGGCGCTTTGATCTTCATCTGATTGCCGATGCCGCCCAGAGCCTTGGCGGGCAGTATCACGGCCGCCCGGTCGGAACGCTGGCCGATATCACCATCACCTCGTTTTATCCGTCCAAGCCACTGGGCGGCTACGGCGACGGCGGGGCGCTGTTCGTCAAGGACGTCGCTCTGGCCGAGCGGCTGCGCTCGCTGCGCAACCACGGCATCAGTGCCTGTCGCACTCGCCATGAAGAGATCGGCATGTGCTCGCGGCTGGATGCCCTGCAGGCCGCCGTACTGCTGGCCCGACTGACCGTTTTCGATGATGAGCTTGATCGGCGCGAGCGTATTGCCGGTGCCTACCGGGAAGGACTGGGCACGAGCCTCATCACGCCGGAGCTGCCGGCGGGTCATCGCTCGGCCTGGGCGCAGTACACGGTACGGCTGCCGGAGATACCCGGCGAGGACAATGTCGCGCTCGAAGCGCGTCGCGACGCCTTTTTGACGGCGCTTCGCGAGCGGGAGATTCCGGTACGCTGTTACTACTCGCCGGCGCTGCATCACCATCCCGCCTATCGCTCGGTCATGCATGACGGCCTGGTTCAGACTGACCGGGTCGCCGCCGGTGCCTTCAGCCTGCCGATGCACCCCTATCTCGAGTCCTGCCATGTCGAGCAGGTCTGTCAGGCCGTCAGGGATGTCTGCCATGACCGCTGATGGCTCGCCCCCGCTTCAGGTCGCCATTTCCGGCGCCGGGCGAATGGGCGCCAGGCACGCCCGCATCTTCGATGATCTGGCCGATACCGAGGTCTGTGTGATTCATGACCCGCGCCCGGCCGCTGAATGCGATCTGCCGGCGCATCTGCAGCGCCGCTGTACCCGCAGTTACCGGGCCTTTCTGGAGCGGGCGCGCCTGGCCGACATGGCCGTGGTGGCCGGTCCCACGGCGACCCATTCTGGCGTGGCCCGCGATCTGATCGGTTGTGGCCTGCCGTGCCTGGTGGAAAAGCCCATGACCATGCGGCCGTGGGAGTGTCTGATGCTGGATCGCATGGCCCGCGCGCGCGGTATCGGTCTCTACTGTGCCCATGTCGAACGGTTCAATCCCGCGCTTCGGGCCACCGCTGACGTACTGCGCACCTGGCAGTGGGAAACGGTCAGCCTGACCCGGCAGAATCCGGGCAGTACCCGGCTTTCGGGTGACTCCATCGTGACGGATCTGATGATCCATGACCTGGACATCATGCAGCACGTCATGGGACTGACGCCCGAAGCCCTGCTGGCGGTCGAGGGCGGCACGGATGAGCAGGGGCGAGCCGTGGGCGAGGGCGCCAGCCACGTCACGGTGCGTCTGCAGGGTGATGCCGGCTATCCGGTCACGCTGAACACCGGAAGGCTGCCGGATCATCCGGTTCGCGCCATTCACGCCCGGGGCACACAGGGCCGCCTGCATGTCGATCTGCTCAACGGCTGTCATCATCTGGAACCCGCCGAGGGCGTCACGCCGCCGATACCGTTGGTCAGCGCCCCCGGAGACGCACTGACCCACCAGGCTCGCGCGATGGTGGCAAGCGTCATGGACGGACGTGCCCACGGACTGGCCAGTGCCCGGGAGTCCTGGCAGACGCTGACCCTTTGTCACCTCATCGAGCAGCGCCTGCGGCTGACTGCCCACCAGGACAGTTGTCTGCATTGAGGACGTGGCGATGCTGAAGTCGATGGTGCTAAAGTCATTAATACGTGCCGCCGGGCGGCCGTTCACACGGGAAGGTAACTACATGAAACGCATGATGCTTTTGATGGTTGTAATGCTGCTGTCTGCTGGCGTTCTCGGCGGATGTAACACCATGCACGGCGCCGGAGAGGACATCTCCGACGGCGGTCAGGCCATTCAGAACGCCGCCGACTAGGGCGCGCTTCTCACGGCCGAAACGGGGCCCGCAGCCATCCGGTTGCGGGCCCCCGTTGCGCTGTGGTCGCAGCAACTACATGGCGTGCTTGATGCCCTTGTTGACCAGAAGCCAGTTGGCCGGATAGGAACCCAAAAAACCGACCAGCATGGCAATCTGCATCATGAACCAGAATTCGGGGGTGGCCGCATTCATTTCACCACCCAGAAACAGCGGCGTGGCGATCAGCAGCCATAGAACCATGCCGATCTGAAAAGCGATCAGCGACAGCGTATCGGCCTTGACAGCATCGATCAGCGCACGGCGTGGCGAGCGCTCGCCCATCTCGCGGATGGGCAGATACTGAAACAGGATGCCAAAGGCATAGGCCGCCAGAAACGCCAGCAGAAAGTGCCCCGCCATATGGGACCCCAGAAAGGCAAAGCCGGTCGCCGTGGCCAGCGGTGCCGCGACGATATCGCCCAGCGTGCACCCCCCGCCACAGTGAGTGGCAGAGACAAATACCCCCTGCCATTCGGGCTTGTCACTGTGATGATGGCCGTCATGAGACGCATGATCGTCGTGCTCGTGGCCGCCGTGCTCGTGATGCCCGCAAGCCTGATGGCCCTGATGAGCAGGCGCCGCTCTGCCCATTTTTTGATACGCCCACCATCCCAGCACCGGCATGTAGAGCCCCGTGATCGGCCAGGTCACATTCATGACTGCCATGTGCTGTGGGCGGCGGTGCACATCAATGGCGATCAACGCACAGGTCACCACCCCCAGCATCAGAAATACCCACGACCAGATGGTCAGCATCGGCACACTCCCTGTCGCCTTCAGTTTGAATTTATCCGGAGACAAGGGTTTAGTGCAGACAGGATCATTCAGCAAACCATGGGGCAGGCCAGGGTTAACCACCGTGAACGTTGTCGCGCGATATCGAAAGAGGCGCGGGGCTGCGGATCAACCCTCCCTGATGCGCCGCTGCGCCCGCAGGGTATCCAGGGTATAGAGCGCCAGACCTGCCCAGATGCAGGCGAAGGTGATCAGACTGGCCCGACTGAAGGGCTCACCGAAAATAAACACGCCGGTGAGCAGATGCAGGGTCGGGGTCATGTACTGAATCAGCCCCAGCGTGCCGAGCTTCAATCGCCGCGCGCCCATGGTAAACAGCACCAGCGGCAGCACGGTGACCAGCCCGCAGCCGATCAGCAGTACGTCGGTGCTGATGCTGCCCTGCAAAAAGACCGCCTGTTGCTGCTGATAGAGATGGCCCAGCCAGAGCAGGGCAAACGGCAGCAGCAGCATGGTTTCGATATAAAGCCCGGTGATGCTGTCAACGCCGATGCGCTTTCGAATCGCCCCGTAAAAGCCGAAACTGCCGGCAAGGATCAGCGATACCCAGGGCACCCGCCCGAAGCCCACGACCATGATCATCACGCCGGCGGCCGCCAGCAGCACGGCAGCGACCTGCAGCGGGCGCAGCCGCTCGCGAAAGAAGACCAGCCCCAGCACCACGTTGAGCAGCGGATTGATGTAGTAGCCAAGGCTGGCCTGCAGGACGTGATGACTCGAGACTGCCCAGATGAACAGGCCCCAGTTGACGCTGATCAGAACGGCAGTGGTCATCAGCGCCAGCAGCAGACGGCGGTCGCGTACAACGGCCATGATGCGTGCACTGCGATGGGTGAGCACCACAAACAGTGTCAGAAGGACGGCGGCCCATATCATGCGATGGGCCAGGATCTCCCAGGGAGTCACTGACGGGCCGATCAGGTGGAAGTAAAGCGGCAGCACGCCCCACATTGAAAAGCAGCCCAGGGCGGCCAGCAGTCCTGCACCTTGTTCACGCTTGTCCGTCATCGCCTGCGTCCTTCACATAAAGATCGGCATCATACGCCCGATGGCAGGTCACAGCGACGCACCCGACTGGATTCGTTTTTGATATGTCCATATTATTGGACATATGGACAATGAAACCGCTATCGATATCTTTGCTGCACTGGCCCAGCGCACTCGTCTGGACGCCTTTAAGCTGCTGGTGCGTCACGAGCCCGAAGGGCTGGCCGCCGGCGAGCTGGCGCGCCATCTAGAGGTGCCGCACAACACGCTGTCGGCCCACCTGAGCGTACTCTCGCGTGCCGGCCTTGTGGTGTCGCAGCGTCAAAGTCGCTCGATCATCTACCGTGCCAGCCTTGACCGGATGCAGGAGACGCTGGCCTTTCTGGCCCGCGACTGCTGCGACGGACGCCCCGAGCTCTGTGCGCCGCTGTTGAGCCCTCTGCAGTCCGAAGACTGTCCTGAACCAGAGGATCCATCATGACCTGTGTGATCTATCACAACCCCGCCTGCGGCACTTCGCGCAATGTGCTTGAAATGCTGCGTCAGTCCGGCGAGACGCCGAGGGTGATCGAATATCTGGAAACGCCGCCCACCCGGGCACGGCTGGTCGAACTGCTGGCAGCAATGGAGATGTCGCCCCGTGAGCTGCTGCGCCGCAAGGAGCCGGCCTGCGCCGAGCTGGGGCTTGAGGGGCCAGCCGTGAGTGATGATCAACTGATCGATGCCATGAGCGCGCATCCCGTCCTGATCAACCGCCCGATCGTGATCACCGACAAGGGCGTGCGGCTGTGTCGACCCTCCGAGCAGGTCCTGGCCCTGCTGGCTCATCCACTGAGCGAATTCACGAAAGAGGATGGCGAAGTGGTGCACTTCGGGGGCTCGACGCGTGAATGACACCTTCCCCCACATCGACATGAATCAGCTTCAGCCCATCGATGTCGAGGCGTTGATCGGTCCGAATGATTCCCGCCACGCGCCACGGATTCTGGTGCTGTATGGCTCGCTGCGCGAGCGTGCCTATTCGCGGCTGGTGGCTGAGGAGGCCGGCCGGCTTCTGCGCTGGTTCGGCTGCGAGGTGGCTACCTTCAACCCTTCCGGGCTGCCACTGCCCGATGACGCCGAGGCCGATCACCCAAAGGTTGCCGAGCTTCGTGAACTGGCGCAGTGGTCAGAGGGCATGGTGTGGGTCAGTCCCGAGCGTCATGGCGCGATGACCGGCATCATGAAGACCCAGATCGACTGGATTCCGCTCTCGCTTGGCGGCGTACGGCCCACCCAGGGCAAGACGCTGGCGGTGATGGAAGTCTCCGGCGGCAGTCAGAGTTTCAACGCGGTCAATCAGATGCGCCTGCTGGGCCGCTGGATGCGCATGCTGACCATCCCCAATCAGTCCTCGGTACCGAAAGCCTTCAATGAGTTTGATGATGATGGACGCATGCAGGCCTCGCCGCTCTATAACCGCATTGTTGATGTCTGTGAGGAGCTGGTGAAGTTCACCTGGCTGACACGCGGTCGCGCCGGTTATCTCGTCGACCGCTACTCCGAGCGGGTGGAGAGCGCCGAGGAAGTCTCGG
Source organism: Kushneria avicenniae (assembly GCF_900112585.1). GTDB lineage: Bacteria > Pseudomonadota > Gammaproteobacteria > Pseudomonadales > Halomonadaceae > Kushneria > Kushneria avicenniae. Next base: position 83,580 of record NZ_FOLY01000005.1, read on the forward strand.
CACGCGTCAATCAGCGCACTCTCTAGCAGGCGGATATCAACATGCTGGCACTGAGTATTTTCGTGATCACTCTGATACTGGTGATCTGGCAGCCGCGTGGCCTCGGCATCGGCTGGAGCGCGCTGGGAGGCGCCCTGGTGGCGCTGGGCACCGGTGTGGTGGGCTGGGGTGATGTCGCCACTGTCTGGGGCATCGTCTGGGACGCCACCTTCACCTTCGTGGCACTGATCATTATCTCGCTGATTCTCGATGAGGCGGGCTTTTTCAGCTGGGCGGCGCTGCACATTGCCCGCTGGGGCAACGGTCATGGACCACGGCTGTTTGTGCTGATCGTGATGCTTGGCGCGGTGATCGCAGCACTTTTTGCCAACGACGGCGCGGCGCTGTTGCTCACACCGATCGTGCTGGCGATTCTGATGCGCCTTGAATTCAGTCCCCGCGCGGCGCTGGCCTTTATTCTGGCGACCGGTTTTGTGGCCGACACCACCAGCCTGCCGCTGGTGATCTCGAACCTGGTCAATATCGTCACCGCCAATTACTTCGAGATCGGCTTCGGGGAGTACGCGCTGGTGATGGTGCCGGTCAATCTGGTGTCGCTGGCGGCGACGCTTGCGGTGCTGTGGCTCTACTGTCGTCGTGAAGTTCCACGCCACTATGACCGCAGCCGGCTGGAAAAACCGGCCAGCGCCATCGTGGATGTCCGGGTCTTTCGCGCCGCTTTTCCGCTGCTGGCGGTGCTGCTGGTGGCCCTGTTCGTGACGGCCCGCTGGCACGTGCCCTTTACCTTCATCATGGGGACGGCGGCGCTGGTGCTGATGGCGATTGCCGGACGCTGGGGAAGGCGGGAAAAGTCGGTAATTCCACTGTTCCGGGTGCTCAGGTACGCCCCCTGGCAGATCGTGCTCTTTTCGCTTGGCATGTATCTGGTGGTCTATGGGCTGGGCAATGCCGGGCTGACAGAAGGCGCCGCGAGCCTGCTGACCCGGCTGGCCGGTCAGGGCACGTTCGTTGCCACACTGGGCACCGGGGCGGGGCTGGCGGTACTGGCCTCGGTCGTCAACAACCTGCCTGCCACCCTGATCGGCGCGCTGGCGATCGATCAGGCTCAGGTCCCCGAGCTCACTCGGCAGCTGATGGCCTATGCCAGCGTCATTGGCAACGATCTGGGCCCCAAGTTCACCCCGATCGGCAGTCTGGCCACGCTTTTGTGGCTGCATGTGCTCGCCGGCAAGGGACATCGCATCGGCTGGGGGCAGTACATGAAGGTAGGCCTTGTGATGACCCCGCCCGTGCTTCTGGCCACCCTGATCGCGCTGGCAGTGTGGGGGCCGCTGGCGATTCGACTCGGTGGGTAGTATCAGGTCACATCGCGCCAGCATGGGAGGGGCCCGGGCGAAGGGGAATATCAGATCGGGCTCAAGAAGCAGACGCCGGCGGCCGATCTTGCCTGTAACAATGATTCGGGTCGCCGTCGTGACATCCGCCCGCCACACTGCCATAGCGGCAGGAGCCTCCATGTTTCGAAATACCCTCTCTTCCCGGCAGGTGTCGCTGGCGGACGCCATTCATCGCGCCATGGCCGTGATCGAATTCGATCCGCAGGGCACGATCCTGTGCGCCAATCCGGCCTTTTACAAGGCGAGCGGTTACAGCGCCGAGACGCTTGTGGGCTGTCACCACAGCCTGCTGTGCCCCCGCGAGCTGGTTGAAAGCGATGAGTACGCCGGGTTCTGGCCCCGGCTGCGCGAGGGTGAGTCCATTAGTGGGCGCTGCAAGCGGCTGCGTCAGGACGGCACGCCGCTATGGCTGGAAGCCACCTACCATCCGATTCCCGACCGGCACGGGCAGGTTGTGCGTGTGATCAAGATCGCCACCGATATCACGGTGCAGGTGCGTGCCGAGCAGGAGATGGATAGTCGACTGGCGGCTATCAACCGCTCGATGGCCGTTATCGAGTTGACGCCGGACGGTCATATCCTCACTGCCAATCAGAATTTTCTGGACACGGTGGGCTATCGGCTCGAGGAGATCGAGGGCGAGCATCACCGTATTTTCTGCGGGAAAGCGCTGGCGGCAAGTCCCGAATACCGAGCCTTCTGGGCGCAGCTCAATGCCGGCGAGTACGTGTCCGGTCAGTTCAAACGCTTTGACAGACAGGGGCGCACCCTGTGGCTGGAAGCCACCTATAACCCGATCTTTGATGACGGCGGCCGGCTCTACAAGGTCATCAAGTTCGCCAGCAACATCACCGAGCGGGTCGAACGTGAAACCGAAAGTCTGCGTCTGGCCTGTCGTATTTCGGCTGACACCGAAAATACCGCTGACAACGGCAGCCGCATCATCGATGAGACCGTGCGTGAAATCCGAAGCATCGCCGACCGGGTCGAGGCCACGTCCCGACTGCTGAACGATCTGACGGCTCAGGCCGCCGGTATCACGGCCATTGTCGAAACCATTCAGTCGATTGCCGCCCAGACCAATCTGCTCTCGCTCAACGCTGCCATCGAGGCTGCCCGTGCCGGTGAACACGGCCGCGGCTTTTCGGTGGTGGCTCATGAGGTGCGCGCGCTTGCCCGTCGCACCGCCGAGGCCACCAGCGAGATTGCCGGCACGGTCGATACCCTCCAGACGCTCTCCCACAGCGCCAGTACCAGTATGCATACCTGCCAGGAGAGCGTGGAAAAGGGGGTCGGCATGGCCGGTGATGCCGGCAGGGCGATCATTCGGATCAGTGCCTGTACCAGCGACATGGTCATGGCGGTGCGCAACATGGCGTCTTCCACGGAGCTCGGTGACCAGCCCTGTACACAGGTACAGGCGACCGAGGCCCTGGGGGCTGTTGAGTGACGCTGTCATAACGATATCAGGAATGCTGATTTAGCCTGTAAAGATTAAAGGGTTATATTGAAAGCCGTTTTGATAGCGTTATGACATGAGGTCGCCGTGAATTTTCAGCAGCTGCGAATCGTTCGAGAGGTCGTTCGTCGTCAGTTCAATCTGACCGAAGCCTCCAACGCGCTCTTCACCTCTCAATCCGGTGCCAGCAAGCACATCCGCGATCTGGAAGACGAGCTGGGTGTGGTGCTTTTTGAGCGTCGTGGCAAGCGCCTGCTGGGCCTGACCCCGGCAGGGGCCACGCTGGTTGAAACCATCGAACGTATTCTGCTGGACAGCGAAAATCTGAAACGGCTGGCTCAGCAGTGGGTGCACGAGGATCAGGGCCGCCTGCGTATTGCCACCACCCATACTCAGGCCCGCTATGTGCTGCCGCGCATCATTGCGCACTTTCGTCGCGATTTTCCGCGGGTGCATCTTGAGCTTCAGCAGTGCGGACCGAGTGAAATCGTCTCGCTTTTGCGGGCCGGCAAGGTGGACATCGGCATGGCCACCGAAGCACTCGGCGATGCCCATCAGGAACTGGTGACCTTTCCCTTCCATCAGTGGCAGCACGGCATCGTGATTCCCGAGGACCACCCGCTGCGTGAGGTCGAGACCCTGACGCTGGCAGAAGTAGCCCGTTACCCGATCGTGACCTATCACGAGGGGTTCACCGGTCGCTCGCGTATCGACCAGGCCTTTACTGCTGCTGGTGTCACGCCGGATGTGGTGATGTCGGCCCTGGATGCCGATGTGATCAAGACCTATGTCGAGCTGAACCTGGGCGTTGGCATCATCGCTTCCGTGGCCTTTGACCCCGTGCGTGATGCGGGACTGGCGATGCTCGATCAGGATGATCTCTTCCCGCGCAATACCACGCTGATCGCGTTACGCCGTGGGCATCTGCTACGCAACTTTGCCTACCGCTTTCTGGAGTGCTGCTCGCCCGAATTGACCAGTGACGCGGTGCAGACCGCGTTGACGCGCGGCTGACCTGTCGCCGTGCGGTACTGAAAAGCTTCTCGAAAATCGTGATTTCAGCGTCTCGACGGGACGGTTCAGGCTATGGGAAGTTTTCAAGGGTCGTGCCGTTGACAGCGCCCGGCCCTGATCATCAGGAGGTCATACATGCCGCTGACCAGCGTTGTGGCGTATTTCAATCAGCATCTTGCCTCATTCAACCCGGCCTCCAGCCTGCACTGCCAGGCGGAGATCCACTACGCTTCGCATCACCTTGAAGGCGGCATCTCGGCGCGTCTGGGTGATCTGACCCTGATTCCCGACATGCGCGCGATCAGAACGCCCGGCGGCGACATCATGGGCTGGGAAGGAGAGCTGATGGTTCAGGATGGCCATCAGCGTTCGCTGCGTCGCGAGGCCCTCTACCTCTATGCCTGGGACAGCGAGGATATCGTCTTCGTTGATCGATTCCTGCGTGTCCTGCATGCCCTGCATTATCTGCACTGCCTGTCCATGGCGCCGCTCAATGCCCTGCGCGGTCACGACCAGTGGCAGCTGATGCTGGATGTGCACTGGCGCCACATGCGCGCAGTGCACGATGCCCACGGGGAGGTCTTTGAGGGCCTGTTGCAGCGCCTGGGGCTCTCCACCCGTCAGATCGTGCTGCGCTTGCAGGCCCCGATGCTGATCGAGGATTCGCATGCCCATGCGGCGGTGCGCAGCTTCATTCAGCGCGGCTATACCCTGTTGGTGGATCACCTGAGCGTTGACGATCCCGCCTGGTCATTGATGCAATCACTGGGCGTTTGCTGGGTCTCACCGGATACCGGGCGCTGGCAGTCCCACCACACGGGGCAGTGGGTGCGTCATGATCAGTGGGTCCGCGAGGCCCACCGGCATGGATTGAAGGTGCTGCTGCGCCGCCCCCCGAAGGGCCGCGAGGCGCTGATGACCCACGCTGATGCCGTGCTGGACGCGTCGCTGACGGTTACTGCCCTGCCGGCGCAGGCCCGGACCGGGTAGGCCGGCAAGGGGCAGCCCTTCATGCCTCGCCTTCCTCCATGGCGGCCAGCCGTGCCCCGGACAGATGCGGCAACAGGCAGCGGATAAAGTCCCGCTGGATCGCAGAGGCCAGCGTGCGGCGATGAAAGTGCACCAGGGTGGTCAACTGCCCGAGACAGGGCAGGGGCGTCATCCGGAGATCCTTGTCCCTTTGCGGTTCCAGCGCCATGGCATTGATGATGCCGCTCCCCATGTTCATGCGAACGCAGCTTTTGATCACATCAGCATCCATGAGACTGGCGCGAACATCGGGCGTCATCATGTGGGTTCTGGCCAGTGCTTCCAGACGCTGGCGGATGGTGAAGTCGGACGTGTAGGTGATCAGCGAGCGGCTGAGAAGGTTGGCCGGGGACACGCGCTGCGGCGGTTGCGTGGTGGCGCTTGTCTCGGGCTCTATCAGGACAATATCGGCGATGTGGCAGGCTTGAGTCATGAACGCCGAGTTGATCTGCATGGGCTCGGTGCTGATCACGACATCGACATCTCCCTCGACCAGCTGCGCCTGAAGCTGCCGCGGAGGACCCTGGGTGATATGCAGGGCGACGTCGGGGCGCTGGCGGCGAAAGGCGCCGAGAATATCAGGGAGAAAATAACAGGCCAGCGTGTGCGATGTGGCGACCGACAGGCACCGTTGATCGGCATCCAGTGTCTGCCGGGCGCTGTCACGAATGCCTTCGATGTCCCCGAGAATGTCGCGCGCCCGTCGCATGACCGCTTCGCCCCCCGGCGTCAGGCCGGAGAAATGACGGCCACAGCGGGAAAACAGGGGGATGCCCAGCTCCTGCTCCAGCAGCATGATCTGACGCGACACGTTGGGCTGAGAGGTGTGAAGCCTGAGTGCGGCCCTTGAGGCATTGTTGCGACAATCCGCTACCTCACACAGATACTTGAGTTGCAGGAGTTTCATGGCTGCCCCTGTGCCGTCTGCAATATCCGGGCAGGTAGACACCCGCCCGTCATCATCATCGGGGGCCTGAAGGCCCCCGGCGCCCGCGAGGGTTCATCATCACGGCTGGTCGTCGTCCGACCAGCGGGCCTCGCTGACATCGACCGACACCGGAATCAGCCCCACCCTTTTGAAGGTATCGGCCAGCGTCTGCTGTCCATCAAGGATATCGGGCTGCATGCGCTCGATGCCGAAGGGCATGCGGGCGATGGCGTGCTGCCAGATCCCGACATCCAGCCCGCTGGAGTCGGCCAGGCTTGCGGCCGCGTCGTCAGGGTGCTCATTGGCCCACTGGCTCAGCGTCCTGAGCGTCTCGATGACCAGATGAGCCGTTTGCGGATGCGCTTCTGCAAAATTGCGGCTGGCGAGGAAGAAGGTGTAATGCGGCACCAGGTTGGTGGCATCAGCCAGCCTGCGCGCATGCCCCCGCAGTTCGACCTCGGCGTAGTAGGGGTCCCAGATCACCCACGCATCGACACTGCCCTGCTGAAAGGCCGCGCGCGCATCGCCGGGCTTGAGATAGACCGGCTTGATATCGCTGTAGGAGAGCCCTTCACGCTCCAGGGCCCTGATCAGCAGATAGTTGACATCAGAGCCCTTGTTAAGCGCCACCCGCTTGCCCTTGAGATCACTGACCGATCGGATGTCGGAGGACTCGGGCACCACGATCGCCTCGGTTTTCGGATTGGGCACGCCATGGGCCAGATAGACCAGATCGGCCCGAGCGGCCTGGGCGAAAATGGGCGGGGCATCGCCCGTGGCCGCCAGATCAATGCTGCCCACATTGAGGGCCTCGAGCATCTGCGGCCCCGCGGTAAATTCGATCCAGCGCGGCTTGATGCCCTGCTTTTCAAGGGCCTCATCCAGAGTCCCCCGGCTTTTCAACAGCGACAGGATATTGGCCTTCTGGTAACCGATGGTCAGCGTTTCGGGAGGTTTTTCAGCGGCCTGGGCGGCTGTCAGCGACGCCGTGGCCATCAAAACGGCCACCGCGTATTTCAAAAGTGACGTTATCGTGCGTGTCCTGATCATCGTGAGGGCCGCTCATGATTGGCAATGGTTTCCCCAAAAGGACCGGTATTGACGCTGGTCGGGGCGTCGGGCACCTCGTGATCCAGCGGCAGGTGCGGCAGCACCAGCTCGCCGAAGCGCCAGGCCTCTTCCAGATGCGGATAGCCCGAGAAGATGAAGGTATCGATACCGATGGCCATGTACTCGCGGATGCGTTCGATGATGGTGGCCGGGCTGCCCACCAGGGCCGTGCCGGCACCGCCCCGCACCAGACCGACACCGGCCCAGAGGTTGGGGCTGATCTCGAGCTTGTCGCGCTGCCCGTTGTGCAGATCGCGCATGCGCGACTGACCGACGGAGTCCATGCGTGAAAAGACCTTTTGCGCCGCGGCAATGGTCTCGTCATCCAGATGCTCGATCAGCTTGTCGGCGGCGGCCCAGGCCTGTTCATCGGTTTCGCGTACGATGACGTGCAAACGGATGCCGAAGGTCACTTCCCGCCCGGCCTTTTGTGCGGCCTCGCGAACGGTGGCCACCTTTTCGGCCACCTGGGCCGGCGGCTCGCCCCAGGTCAGATATTTGTCGATGGTGGTCGCTGCGACCTCAATGGCCGAGGCAGAGGAGCCGCCGAAATAGAGCGGCGGATGAGGCGTCTGTGCCGGTGGGAACAGCAGCTTGCCGTCCTCGATGTTCAGATGCTTGCCGTGGTGGTTGACGGTCTCGCCGCGCAGCAGGCCCTGATAGACGTCCAGAAACTCGCGGGTCACCTCATAGCGCTCGTCGTGATCGAGAAAGACGCCGTCTCCCCGGTTTTCCACCGGATCGCCGCCGGTGACCACGTTGATCAGAAGGCGCCCCTGCGAGATGCGATCCAGCGTCGAGGTCATGCGCGCGGCGACGGAGGGCGACTGAAGGCCCGGGCGTACCGCGACCAGAAAGCGCAGGCGCTGCGTCAGCGGCGCCAGCGCCGAGGCGACGACCCAGGAATCCTCGCAGCTGCGTCCGGTCGGCAACAGCACCCCGTAATAGCCGAGCTGATCGACGCTCTGGGCAATCTGCTTGAGATAGTGAATATCGACATGGCGCCCGCCCTTTGTGGTCCCCAGGTAATGGCCATCGCCATGGGTGGGCAGAAACCACAGGATTCTGGCTTTCTCGGCACACTGATGATCGGTTCGGGAAATGGGACGTTCGGTCGTGGATTGTGTCATGTCTGTGTCCTTTGGCGGTTTTCTGAAAAAACGGGTCTCTGGGAACGGGAATCTGGAAAAAGAAGGGCGTCGGGCCGTCTGCCCTGATGCCATGCATGGCGTCGTCTCAGGGGTCGGGCTGCCAGAGATTGACCTTTTGGGTATCGACCCGCTGCGGCAGGATGCCGGCATCCAAAAAGGTATCCGCGATGCGCTGCTGTTCCTCCAGTCCTTCGCGTTCGACCGGCTGAATCCGATAGCTGCGATGGCTGTTGGCCTGCTTGACGACCTCTTCCGGCAGGTTGCCCCAGAGCGGGCTGAGCAGGGCGGCGCTCTGATCAGGATGCTGGCGAACCTCTTCCCCGGCGGCCTCGAGCGCGTGATAGATCGTGTTCAACACCTGCGGGTGCTGGCGGGCAAAGGTGCTGGCCGCCAGGTAGTAGCGGGTATAGCTGGCCAGCCCATCGCGGCCATCGGTCAGGGTGCGTGTGTCGCTCTGGGCGCGCGTGGTGGACAAAAACGGCTCCCAGGCGATCCAGCCATCCACGCTGCCCTGTGTGAAGGCCGCCCGGGCATCGGAGGGGGGAAGATAGGCAATGCTGATATCCCGTGGCGCGAGGCCGGCGTGTTTCAAAATGGCCAACAGCAGGTAGTGATTGCCGGCGCCACGGGTGACGGCGATGCGTTTGCCGCGCAGATCCTCCAAATCATGAATATCGCTGTCGGCCGGCACCAGCAGGGCCTGCCCGGCAGGCGACGGGGCCTCCTGCGCATAGAAGGTCAGATCGGCGCCCGCGGCCTGGGCGAAAATGGGCACCGTGTCGGCGACGTCTGCACTGACGTCGATGTTGCCAATATTGAGCGCCTCCAGCATGGGCAGGCCGCTGGCAAACTCGTGCCAGCGCACCCGCACTCTCTGTTCGGCCAGAGCGTTCTCCAGAGTATGGTCGTGGCGCAAAAGGCTCATAAGGGTTGAGGAGCGCTGGAACCCGATGCGCACCGTGGTGGCATCCTCCGGCAGCGCCTGATCGCCGGAGGGCGCTGCCGCAGTGGTCAGCGGGGTCAGCGCCAGCAGGCTGATCAGCGCGCCTGCCAGCAGTCGCGAAGCCGGGCGCGGCAGGATACTTCGGGCGCATGCCCGGGCGTCAGCAACGTTCATCACCCATTCTCCTGTTCGTTTTGGAGCCCCTGGGGGGCAGATATCAGAAAAAAACGGTCAGTGGGTCGCTACTCCAGCGCAGCGATCGAGACCTCGGTGGATTTGACAAAGGCAATCACCGGCGAGCCGATTTTGAGCTCGAGCTCCTTGACCGATCGGGTCGTGATCACCGAGGTCACCTGACCGGCGGCCGTTCTGACATCGATCTCGGACAGGACCGGGCCTTCCAGGATGTCGGTAATGACCCCTTCAAACTGGTTGCGGACATTGATGGATTTGATGGACATGTCGTTCTCCCTGAAAAGGCAGTGGGGTGGCAGGTGTCGCCACGGGTATTAGAGCGCCCAGCGCAGCGGGGCACGGGTGTCGTGACGGCGTTCGTCGTGGTGTGGTTCATCTGTTGATTCGCGGGCCAGCACGCGATGCAAAACGGTACTTTCCATGGCCGCAAGGCCCGGGCTTGCGTGTTCACGAGGGCGTGCCAGCGATACCGGCAGGTCCATGCCCACGACACCGGATTCCAGCACGATGACGCGATCGCCCAGCTGTACGGCCTCGGCCACGTCATGTGTGACCAGCAGGATGGTGAAGCCATGCTGTTGCCAGAGGCGCTCGATGAGCTGCTGCATCTCGAGGCGGGTCAGGGCGTCAAGTGCGCCCAGAGGCTCATCCAGCAGCAGGAGCCGGGGCTGATGGATCATTGCCCGGGCCAGCGCTACCCGCTGCTTCTGGCCGCCGGAAAGCTGCGCCGGCCACTTGTCGGCATGGTCGACCAGCCCGACTTCGGCCAGCGCTTCCAGCGCGCGGGGTTTCCAGTTGCCGGACAGGCCCAGCCCCACGTTGTTGATGACGGTTTTCCACGGCAGCAGCCGGTCATCCTGAAACATCATGCGGGTCTGATCGGCCGTGGCGTTGTTGCCAGTGCGGGCGCCATCGCCGGTATGAATGTGCCCGCCACTGTGTGACTCAAGCCCGGCGATGATGCGCAGCAGCGTGCTCTTGCCGCAGCCGCTGCGCCCCACGATGGCCACGATCTGTCCCGACGGGATCTCCAGATCGATCTGTTTGAGCACCCGGTGCTCGCCAAAGGACTTGTCTACCGCGTCAAGCGACAGGGCAAGCCCCGGCGCTGTCCGGTCATCGGTGTTTGACGGGACCGTGTGATCCTGATGACGCGAGACCTCGCGAAGATGCAGGGATTGAGTACTCATGCAGCAGCTCCTGTGGCATAGGCGGGGTTCCAGCGCAGCCAGCGCCTTTCGAGATAACGGGCGGCCTCATCGGCCAGCTTGCCCAGCGCGGCATAGAGCAGAATGGACAGCACGACCACGTCGGTTTGCAGAAACTCGCGCGCGTTCATGGCCAGATAGCCGATGCCTTCGCTGGCGGAGATGGTTTCCGAGACGATCAGCGTCAGCCACATCAGGCCCAGCGAATAGCGCACACCGACCAGAATCGAGGGCATCGCGCCGGGCAGGATCACGTGAATGAACAGCGGCCAGCCGGTCAGCCCGTAGCTGCGCGCCATCTCCATGAGATTGCGGTCAATGCTGCGAATGCCGTGGAAGGTATTGAGATAGATGGGAAAGGCCGTGCCCAGGACCACCAGAAAGATCTTGGCGGTCTCGTCGATGCCGAACCAGAGAATGACCAGTGGGATCAGGGCCAGGTGCGGGATGTTGCGCACCATCTGAACCGTGGAATCCAGCAGATACTCGCCCCAGCGGGAGAGCCCACTGATCATGCCCAGTGCCAGGCCGATACCGCCACCGATGGCAAAGCCGATGATCGCGCGCCGGAAGCTGACGCCGAGGTGATAAAAGAGTTCACCACTGCTGCCCAGACGCCACCCGGCCTCGATTACGGCGGCCGGGGCCGGCATGACGCGACTGGACAGCCAGCCGGTGCTGACCGACACCTGCCAGAGCACCACAATAAGAAGCGGCAGCAACCATGGTAGAAAGCGCCTTGCGGCCTGCGCGCGCCAGTGCGTCATGTCCCGTTCTCCCTGCATCACGGTGTGAGTACGTATTTATGCGAAAAGTGCATATGAATCAGTTTTGATATGTCGATAACGACAATAACCGGCGGGAGGCGGCCGGTTAAAATGGTTAAAACCGCAATGCTTATGAGGGGCGGGATAATAAGAAATTGAACAAAACAGAAAAGGGCGCCGCGGAGGGGCGCCCATGGCTGACCATCGGACAAGGGCCGGTCTTAATCACTGAAGTCGGGCGCTTCGCGCAGGACCCGATCAAACAGCGGTAAAAAGCTGGCCCAGTTGCCAAACTCGGAGCCCATCTGAGCGGCCGTATGGCGTGCGACCTCATGGCGGATCAATTGCGGAGTGCCGGCGGCCTCGGCGGCCAGCTGGGTGCCGGCGGCGTTTTCCATGGCGATATAGCGCCAGGCGGCGGCCTCGATGGTGGCACCGACCGTCAGGAAACCGTGGTTTTCAAGAATGACGGCCTTGTGTGGCCCAAGGGTTTCGGCAATGCGCTCCCCTTCGCTGGTGTCATTGACGACGCCGGTGAAGTCATCAAACAGAGCATGATCTTCGTAGAACATGCAGGCGTCCTGCGAGATCGGGTCCAGCAGACGCCCGAGCGTCGACCAGCTCTTGCCATGGATGGCATGGGTATGGGCCGCGGCCATGATATCCGGTCTGGCCCTGTGCAGTTCGCCATGAATGGCGAAGGCAGCCCGATTGAGCAGCCCTTCACCCTCAACAATCTCGCCGTGATGGTTGACCAGGATCAGGTCGCTGGCGCGGATATGGCCGAAATAGACCCCATGCGGGTTGACCCAGAAGTGATCCGTCCATTGAGGGTCGCGGGCAGTAATATGGCCGGCGCCGCCCAGGTCGAATCCGTGCCAGGCGAATACCCGAAATGCCGCGGCCAGACGCTCCTTGCGATGGGCGCGCTCCTTTCTGATATCGGCGTGTGCCACCGGCAGCTGGCGGCGCAGGCCGCTCCCCTCGCGCGGATAGCTGTAGACGACCGGGCGTGGCAAAACCTCCGCAGCGGCGCGATGGGAACGGCTTGCCCAAGAACTGTTGATCGAGGGGCGTGCGTGAGAAGTCGTCATGTCATGGCTCCCTTGAGGGTGATTGAGTGGTCTGGTTCAACGTGAAGCCGCGATCGAAGGTCGGGCCGACATCGAGGGCTTCGGGGATCAGCCCCACATCGTGATAGAAATCCGCCGTGGCCTGCTGCTGGGCCACCACCTGGTCATCGATGGGCGTCCAGTGCAGCTGGCGGCGGGCATACTGCTTGCGGGCCACCTCCACCGGGAAACCGATAATGTCGGCCAGCTTGTGGGCGTACTCGTCGAGATGGGTATAGGACCACTGCTGGGCCTTTTGCAGACGCTTCAGATAATCCTGCAGGGCAGCGCGCTGATCGGGATCTTCCAGCGCCCGGTCGGTGGCGACCACAAAGCTGTTGCCGGCGATCAGGCCGCGGCCGTTGGCCACGACCCGGGCGTGCTGGGTGATTTCGGCCAGCGAGGTGTAGGGCTCCCAGGTCGCCCAGGCATCCACCGAGCCCGTCTGCAGCGCGATGCGGGCATCCACCGGCCCCATGAAGCGAAAGCGGACATCATCGGGACCCAGCCCGTGCTCGGCCAGCGCGCGCAGCGCGATATAGTGGCCGATGGAACCGCGTCCGGTGGCGATCTGCTTGCCCTTGAGGTCCTCGATATCATGGGCGGGCGAGTCCGGCCCCACGATGACGGCAGTGCCGTAGGGATCGGACTGATCCGCCGCAATGGCCTTGATGTCGGCTCGGGCGGCCAGAGCAAAGACCAGAGGGGCATCGCCGATGATGCCGGCATCCACGGCACCGGCGTTGAGGGCCTCGGCCAACGGGGCAGCGGCGGGGAATTCCGACCACTCGATGCGGTAGTCGATGCCCTCCAGCGCCTTGGCGGCTTCCAGTTGCGCGCGCATGTTGCCCTTCTGATCAGCGATGCGCAGCGTGGTCTCGGCATGGGCCTGAGTGCCCAGCAGGGCGCCGGTCAGGGCGCCGGTCAGGGTCAGGGCGACCAGTGCGTTGACTGCGTGAGATTTTAATCCCTTCATGAGGCACCTGCCGGCTGTGGTGTGAGAGAAGCCGCGTCGTGTTCGGCCGCGTCGGGTAACAGGCGCTGTGCGTCGACCGGACGCGGTAGAATGTCCAGCGCGCTGAACAGATCCGAAATCTGTTGTAGCTGCTCAATATCGCCTGGCTCGACAGGCCGCATGCCGTGTGAGCTGCGTGCCGCAATCCACCGGGCGTCTTCCTCGCTCAGCCCCGTCAGTCTTGCGTAGACTTTCGCGTACTCCTCGGGGTGAGCAAGCGCCCAGGCGCGGGCCTTGATGAAGCGCTGAGTGACATCCCGAATGGCGGCCTGCTTGTCAGGATCTTCCATGGCGGATCGGGTGGCCGTGACAAACGAGAGGGTATGACGCAGCCCCTTGCTGTCGCGGAGTACGCGTCCGCCATGGCGCTCGGCCATGCCCAGGTAAGGATCAAAGGTGGCCCACGCCTCGATCTGCCCGGCGTTGAAGGCCGCGCTGGCATCGGTAGGCAGCACGAATTTGACGTTCACCTGATCGATGGGCACACCGGCTTCCTCGAGTGCGGCATACAGCAGATGCTGGGAGATGCTGCCGCGAGCGGAAGAGACCACGACGGTTTTGCCGGCCAGATCCGAGACCGAATGAATATCGGCGTCCTGCTGAACGACCAGTGCATTGGCACCGTCATCCCCCTCGTTGGTGGCCATCAGTTCGAGATCGACCCCGCCCGAGGCGGCCATCAGCACGGGCAGGTCACCGGCGTAGGCCGTGTCCACGGCGCCTGCCCGCTGCGCTTCAAAAAGCGGGGCAGCGTCCTGGAAGTTGGCCCAGCGGTAGTCATAGGGGGCATCATCCAGCACGTGCGAGGCCTCCGCCAGCGATCGCAGCTGGCGCGTCTGATCCCCCAGCACCAGAGACACGTCGGACAGGTCCCGGGCGCTGGCGTGGCCGGCCTCCAGGCCGACCAGAAGGGCCGCGCACAGTGCCGGCCATACAGGAATGGGTAACGAGGGCATGAGGTTCTCTAAGACAGTGGGACGGTTCAGGCGATGGCGGCGTCGAGGTGATGGCGTTCTTCAACGCGTCGGCGCACCAGCGGAATCAGTTCGCGACCGTAGTCGATGGCGTCTTCCAGCGGATCAAAGCCCCGAATGAGAAAGGTCTCGACGCCCAGTTCGTGATAGGCCAGAAGGGCGTCACTGACCTGTTCCGGGGTGCCCACCAGGGCCGTGGAGTTGTGGCCGCCGCCGACCAGGGCCGCAATGCCGGTCCACAGGCACTGATCGACCCGGTCTCCCTGAGCAACGGTGTCTCTCAGGCGCTGGGCGCCCACGCTGCCCGGCTTGCCGGGATGCACCTGGCCCGACGCCTCGAGACGGGCGCGCGCCTGCTCCCGAATGGCTTCGGCGCGCTGCCAGGCCGCCTCTTCGGTCTCTCCCAGAATGGGGCGAAAGGACATGCTGAAACCGATCTCGCGGCCGTGTTGTGCCGCCTGTTCGCGCACGCGGGCAATGGTGTCGCGGGCCTGGGCCAGGGATTCCCCCCACAGGGCATAGACATCGGCATGTCGCCCGGCGACCCGCAGGGCGGCATCAGAGGAGCCCCCGAAGTAAAGCGGCAGGGCCGGGGAGGGGCGAATCTCGGAAAATGCGCCCGCCACCTGATAATGCTTCCCGGTGTAATCAAAGGGGGCCTCGCTTTGCCAGGTTCGCCTGACGATGTCCAGAAACTCATCGGTACGCGCATAGCGCTGATCGTGGTCGAGATGGTCGCCGTCCCGGCGCTGTTCCTGATCGCTGCCGCCGCTGATGACATGAACAGCCAGGCGTCCTTCCAGCAGTCGGTCGAACGAGGCGAACTTGCGGGCGGCCAGCGTTGGGGAGACAAAGCCCGGGCGATGGGCCAGCAGGATGCCGAGCTTTTGCGTAAAAAATCCTGCCAGGGCGGCCACTGCAAAACCGTCGGGCTGGTCGGACCACTGCCCGATCAGGACGCGATCAAAGCCGGCCGCTTCATGGGCCTGTGCCATCGCCACGATATGATTTTTGTCAAAAATATCGGGGCCGGGCGGATGGATTTCAGTGGATTTTCGGTGGCCTATCATGCCAATAAACTGCACGCCCATGGTATGTCTCCCTGGTGTCAATAACGTGGTTTTTGTCGGGTAGCGAAGAAGTTGATGATCACGTTATGGAAGCCATTGGCGTGTGAAAAATCATTATTATCGAATAGCAAATAAGGCGCGGATTGCTTTCCTTTGGAAAGGTCATCAAGGGCGTTTTTTTCGATTTAAAGAATTGCTTATCGAAAATAAATGGTATGGGAATGCCAGGGTGGATATTAGATTTTTGACTCCTTTCAAGGAGTTCATCATGACGGATATCGCGCCGCTTCGACATTTCGTATCAGGGGTTTCCGAGCTGCTGATGACCGTACCCAACGATGACGCCGAGGTGTCACCTTTGGTGCTCCAGGCCATTACGCTGCAGCTCAAGCGTCTGATCGAGCACGATGACTGGCTGCCCGAGCCTTTCACCCGGCCACACCCGCAGCGCTATCGCCAGTATCTTCTGTACGCGGATGCCCTTCAGCGTTTTTCGGTGGTCAGCTTTGTCTGGGGGCCGGGGCAGACAACCCCCGTTCATGATCATGGGGTCTGGGGATTGATCGGCATGCTGCGTGGTGCGGAAACCTCGCAGCGCTGGACGCAGGGTGACACGTTTTCACCCGTGGGAGACGCAACACACTTATTGCCGGGCGATATCGAATGGCTCCTGCCGCAGGAGGGCGATATCCATCAGGTCAGCAATGCTTTTGATGATCGCGTCTCCATCAGTATTCATGTCTATGGGGCCAATATCGGCGCCGTCAAACGCAATGTTTTTGATGAAACGGGTCAGCGCAAGGCGTTCATTTCCGGTTATGACAACCGGTTCATTCCGAATCTATGGGACCTTTCGGACAACGTCGTTCACGCACAGGAGGAGACGGCTCATGCCTGATCAACATGCTGTCGTGATCGATACCTTGATCAATGATGCGCCGCGGCTGAAAACGCGTCGATCGGAAGAGATTCGCCAGGCGCTTTTAAATCGTGACGAGGTGGCGCTGATCGATGTGCGCGAAGAGGCTGTCTTCGCCACGGCGCATCCACTCTTTGCCGTCAATATTGCCCTGTCCCGGCTGGAGCTCGACATTTTTGTGCGCGTGCCGCGCCGCGATACGCCCATCACGGTCTACGACGACGGCGAGGGGTTGGCCGAGCGTGCAGTTCGGCGTCTCGAACAACTCGGCTATCAGGACGTTGCACTGCTCGAAGATGGGCTGGCCGGCTGGCGTACCGCCGGTGGAGAGCTGTTTCAGGATGTGAATTCGCCCAGCAAGGCCTTCGGCGAGCTGGTGGAGGTGTCATGTCACACGCCGTCGCTGTCGGCGCTGGAAGTCCGTGATCTGCTGGCGCGGGAGGAGAACGTGGTCGTGCTGGATGCCCGGCGGCTGGAGGAGTACCAGACCATGAGCATCCCCAGTGGGGTGAGCGTGCCCGGTGGGGAGCTGGTGCTGCGGGCACAGGTCCTGGCCGGTGATCCGTCAACGCACATCGTGGTCAATTGTGCCGGGCGGACACGCAGCATCATCGGTACCCAGTCCCTGATCGATGCCGGCCTGCCCAATCCGATCAGTGCGCTCCGCAATGGTACGATCGGCTGGACCCTGGCCGGTCTGACCCTGGCGCAGGGTCAGCAGCAGCGAGTGACCACGCTGCCGGCACCCCCGGTGCTCGAGGAAACGGCCCGCCAGGCGCGGCAGGTGGCGGATCGGGCCGGCGTGGGGCGCGTCAGCCGCAGCACGGTGGCCAAATGGCAACAGGAGGGATTACGTACCCTGTATCTTCTGGATGTGCGCACGCCGGAGGCGTTTGAAAAAGGACACTTTCCCGGCGCCCGTTCGACGCCCGGCGGTCAGCTGGTCCAGGAAACGGATCATGTGGCCAGTGTGCGGGGCGCGCGCATCGTGCTGGTGGATGATGATGGGGTACGCGCCAACATGACCGGCGCCTGGCTGGCGCGCATGAACTGGGAGGTTCATGTGCTGGATGGCCTCAACGCGCACGACTTTCATGTCGAAGGTGCGGAGATCATCGAGCGGCCCGATCCCGGGCCGGTGGTTTATATCGATGCGGAAACGCTGGAGCGCTGGCAGCGTGAAGGCAATGTCGAGATATTCGATGTGACCGCCCGGGCCCGCTATCGGCTGGGCCACATCCCCGGAGCCAACTGGATACTGCGGGCCGAGCTGGCGGCGCATGTTGCGACGTTGCCTGCCGGAACACGTGTGGTGCTGACCTGTGGCAGCAGTCTGCTGGCGGGTTACGCCTGGCAGGACGCGCAGGGTCTTTCGCAGCAGGTGGTCGTGCTCAAGGGAGGCACCGGCGGCTGGCATCAAAGTGGAAGACCACTTGATACCGGAGAGGGCACCGCGCTGTCGGCCGACGTTGATCGTTATCGTCGTCCCTATGAGGGCACCGACAATTCCGAGGCGGCCATGCAGGCGTATCTGGACTGGGAAGCCGGGCTGGTGGATCAACTGGGGCGTGATGGGACCCATGGCTTCAGGCCCCTTCGGTAGGTGTCTTGTATAGCATTAAAAACGATAAGCAATACGAAATTATATATTTTTATGTGATTAAAACGCCCTTTACGCTGGTGCCAATAATTTCACCAGGCGTTACAAGGGAACCGAAATGCATCATTCTTCTTCACGTCACCAGAGATTCTCTTCTTCTCGTCGCCGGGGGCTCACCCTGGCGCTGGCGTCCTCTCTGCTGCTGGGTTCGATGGCGGCCAAGGCAGAAGATATCAGCCTTTTGAACGTCTCCTACGACCCGACCCGGGAACTTTACGCCGACTATAACAAGGCCTTTAGTCAGTGGTACGAACAGCAGTCCGGTGACCATGTCACCGTTCAGCAGAGTCACGGTGGTTCGGGACGCCAGGCCCGCTCGGTCATCGAAGGCAATCCGGCGGACATCGTGACCCTGGCGCTGGCCGCTGACATTGATGCCATCGCCGAAAAGGGCAAGCTTCTGCCCACGGACTGGCAGCAGGCGTTTCCACATGACAGTACCCCCTATACCTCCTCCATTGTCTTTCTGGTGCGCAAGGGCAACCCGAAAAACATTCACGGCTGGGAGGATCTGACCCGTGACGGTGTCGAGGTGATCTCGCCCAACCCCAAGACCTCGGGCGGGGCACGCTGGAACTATCTGGCGGCCTGGACATGGGCGCTCAAGCGCGAGCTGGGGGATCTTGATCGCCTGCACGACCCCGCTGCCAAGGATGATGTCGCGAAAGCGCAACAGGCCGCCGAGCAGTATGTGAAAACCCTCTATCAGCATGTGCCGGTGCTGGATACCGGCGCTCGCGGGGCCACCAATACGTTTGTTCAGCGCGGGCTGGGTGATGTGCTGCTGGCGTGGGAGAACGAGGCGCTGCTGGCCATTAATGAACTCGGCAAGGATGACTACGAAATCGTGGCGCCGTCGGTCAGCATTCTGGCCCAGCCGCCGGTGGCCGTGGTCGAGGACAACGTGAAGAAGAAGGGGCCGGCTGCCGACAAGGCCGCGCATGCCTATCTGGAACATCTGTATTCGCCCGAAGGCCAGCAGCTGGCGGCCAAACACTACTATCGCCCGATCAATACCGAGGGCGTGGATCCGAAACTTCTGGAGCAGTTCCCGAAGATGGATCTTTACAACATCAACGACGTTTTTGGCGGTTGGGATGACGCGCAGCAGACTCACTTCTCCAACGGTGGTGTCTTTGATCGCATCATGGCGCCGGGCGCCTGATCGGCGAAGACCGTTACCCATTGATGACCGGGCCACAGGCCCGGTTTTTTAATATCTGCTGCTCCGAAATGCTGAATCACACCCGGCAGGCTGAGGCGAGGGCAATGAGCAGCATCAAGCTGGCACGGGACAGGCCGATAGGGAGGACACGATTTGCCGGGGGCGACCCTGCCCTCAACTGCCCGAGAGATCACCATGCCACTTGCTTCGCTTTCCGACTGTTTGCGCCGGACCGTGACCTTCATGGGCGCACTGGTCCTGTCGGGTCTGGCTCAGGCCAGTGGCGGTCAATTTCAGTCAACCATGACCGTTCGGGCCGGATGCTCGGTCATGGATATGTCGGCCACGGCCCCCGGGCTCGATTATCTCTGTAGCCCGAATGTGGGAGATTTTCGGTTGAGTCTGGATGCGGGGCGTCATGGTGAAGGCTTGCAGCGCTACCTGTCGGATGGCCATACGCGCACCCCTTACCGGCTTCAGGTGCATAGCGGTCAGGGCGAGCGACGCAACGCCGACCGGGTGCTCTCCATCAGCCTGCCGGATACGGCAACGACCCTGATGCTTCAGACCTTCAACACACCCGTGGCAGCCCTGGCACCCGCTACGGGTACCGATACGGTACTGGCCACCTTCGAGTATTAAAACATTACTGCTGATGTCCTGGGCTAAGGACTAATGGTTGTGGACTGGACGCCGAATTTTATATTCGGATTAATTAAATAATTGATTATTTATTAAACTGTTTGTCCAGCCTTCTGTCATACCGATCCTCATCGGGGGAGTTGCTACCATGCGATCATCAGCTCAGCTCAGCGCCATTACCGGTGCTTTTATTCTGTGTGCTGCTTTTTACGCACGTGCGGAGGTGTCCGGCCAGGTGGATGCCACGCTCAATGTGGAGCCTGGCTGTCTGATCGATAATGGCAATGTGCCTGATGGCGGCTCCGGTTATGACTTCGGCACGCTGGATTTCGGGACCGTTTCCACGATCTGGACCAACCCTTTGCAGGCTACCCTGAGCAGTCCCAATGGCGGTGGCCAGCTGTCTGTGACCTGCAGCCCCGGGGTGGATACCTTTACGCTGACCATCAATGGCGGCACCAATGGGGATGGCACCTCCCGCAATCTATCCTCGGAAGGCAACACTGTGCCCTATCAGGTCTTTCGCGACAGCGGTGAAAGCATCCCCTACGAAATCAACCAGCCCGAATCCTTCGATGTGGCCAGTGCCGGGGATGCCATCGAAGTACCGGTGTATGGCCTGGTCGCCCCCAATCCCGAAACGCCGGTCGCAGCCGGGACCTATATCGATACGCTGACCCTGACCTTCAACTTCTAGTCACGCCCGTGTCTCGTCGGGCCGTGCTGTCAACCGATCGACCGATACCGGGCGCTGGCGCTTGTCTGTTCTGTGCCGGATGTCTGGCCGCCTGGGGGATGGCGGGGCTCAATCAATACAGCCATGCCGCGCAGGAAAGCTTTGACGTTAGTGCCATCGTCACTCCTGGCTGTCTGGTGCAGGGGGGCAGTGCTCAGGGAGGCCGATGGGGCGTGCTGGATTTCGGACGGCACAGCGCATTGAGCCAGGCCGTCGTCACGACAAGCCTGACGCCCTCGGAGAGCATCCGTCTGCAATGCACGCGGGGACTTTCATTGTCGATGTCGGTCAATCAGGGGCAGCACTACAACAGTGGCACGCGACAGCTGCAAAACGCCGAGGGGGGGCAGGTGGGCTATCGCCTTTACAGCGACAGTGCCCGGAGCGATGAGCTGCTGCCGGGACAGGCCACCTCTCTCATGGCACCGGAGGATGGTACTGACCTGCAATTGCCGCTGTACGGACGGTTGCAACTGGGCCCGAATGTTCCGCCGGGCACCTATACCGACCAGCTGGTCGTGACCCTTTCCTGGTAAGTCAGCAAGGAGTCAACATGTTCAACCCCCTGTCTGCCCTGCGCACCCTGTTGCTGTTATCGAGTCTGACACTGATGGCTTCAGGCGCTTTGGCTGCCAGTTCCGTTCTGATCTGGCCGATCAATCCCACTCTGAGTGCCGAGCAAAAGGCTCGCCCTCTGTGGCTCGAGAATCAGGCCAATGTTCCGGCGACCCTGCAGATTCGCATTTTCCGCTGGCAACAGCGTGATCAGGGCAACGATTATCAGCCTCAGGATGACGTGCTGCCCAGCCCGCCGGTCGTGACGATCGCGCCCGGTGATCGCCAGCTGGTACGTCTGACCCTGACCGGTGCGGCGCCGGGTACGGGTGAGGATGCCTATCGCATTCTGGTCGACGAGATTCCCGATGTGGCGTCGGATCGCCGCCCCGCTAATTCTCGGGTCCAGTTTCGCATGCGCTATTCGGTCCCCCTGTTCGTGACATCGCCGGCGGTACCCGAAGATACCGAACGAGCGGACCGATCGCTGAACTGGGAGATCGTGAAAGAAGGCGGCAAACGTTATCTGCGCATTCATAACGAGGGGCCCGTTCATGTGCGATTGACTCGGGTGCACATGGACCAGGTCACGCTGGCAGAAGGACTTCTGGGCTATGTACTGGCGCATGCCAGTCGTCAGTGGCCACTGCCGGACAACGTTCGCGCCGGCCAGACACTGAAGGCAACCGTCAACGCTGCCGAGCCGGTTGTATTGCGCCATGTCGGTTCCTGATGCGTGTCGCCGTCGACTGCTGGAGAGCACTGGCGCTGTTGCTGACGCTCATGATCGGCACGGCATCGGCGGGCGAGCTGCCGCCACCGCCGGAGGCGATGCCCGATACCGCCATGACTCTGAGTCTGGCGCCGGTGGTCAATGGCGCGGCCCGGGGCGGCACCATTCCGGTGCGCTATTACCGGGGGCAGGTAGCGGTGCGGCGTGACGATCTTGCGGCCGCAGGTGTACCGCTGCCCCCTGTCGATGGGGAGTGGCTTGATGAGCGCGAGCTTCCGGATATCAGATTCGACTATGACGCGCCGCAGCAACGTCTTCTGATCACGGTACCGCCCGAGCTTCTGGATCATCAGCACATTGGCGCGCCCTCCCGTCAGCGATCGCATGCTCAGGCGGGACGCGGGGCGCTGTTCAATTACGATCTCTACAGCAGTCACCAGAGCGATTATCGCTATGCCAGTCTCTGGCACGAGGCGCGTGGTTTCGGGGATTACGGCGTGGTGTCGACCACCGGTCGCTGGCGGCAGACGCTGTCCGGCCCGGGTCCGGATCAGTCCGACTATCTGCGTTACGACAGCTGGTGGCGCTACCACGATCCCGACACCCTGCAGACCTGGCAGGTGGGCGATGTGATCAGCGGCTCGCTGGCCTGGAGCCGCTCCGTTCGCATGGGCGGCATACAGTTCTCGCGCGATTTTTCACTGCGCCCGGATCTGGTGACCTATCCGCTGCCGGCCTTTGAAGGGGCGAGTGCAGTCCCGGGGACGGTGGATCTGTTCATCAATGGGCATCGCTCTCGTTCTCTCGATGTTGACCCCGGTCCCTTCACGCTGACCGATGTGCCCTATATCAACGGTGCCGGTGAGGCGGTAGTGGTGACCGAGGACGCCCAGGGGCGCCGGGTAGCCACGACACTGCCCTTCTATGTGACCAGTGAGCTGCTGGATGCCGGCCTTGACGACTATGACCTGTCGCTAGGGGTACTGCGTCGCAATTACGCCCGGCGCAGCATGGATTACGCCGAGGCGGCGGCCAGCGGTGTGTATCGTTATGGTCTGAATGATGTTTTGACGCTGGAAACCCATGGCGAACTGGCCGACGGGCTGGGTCTGGCGGGCGTCGGCAGTGTCATGCGGATCGGGCGGATAGGGGTGCTGAACCTTGCAGCCAGCGGCAGTCAGCAGTCCGGCGAGGGTGGCTGGCAGCAGAGCGTGGGCTATCAATATACCCGGCCGGGGTTCAATGTCGGCGTACAGCACAGCCGGCGTGAGGCAGGCTTTGGGGATCTGTCCGAGATTGGAATGGAGGGGGCCGGGGCTATCTATGGTCGCCGCAGCACTCAGGCCACCATCAGTACCGAGCTGGGCAAGCTGGGGTCGATCAGTGCCGGATATTTTGATACCCGCAGTATGGAGGACTCCCGAACACGCCTGCTCAATCTCTCCTGGAATCGCTCGCTTTGGCGACGCAGCAACCTTTTCGTTTCCGGTAACCGGGCGCTGGATGGTGATGGCTGGAGTGTCACCGCTCAGTTTGTGGTCTCTCTGGGACGAAGCGGTACGCTGGCCTCCGGTATTGAATCCCTGCCCGGCGACGGCGGAACACGGCAACGGCTTGAATATGACCGCCCGGCGCCGGTCGAGGGCGGTGCCGGGCTCCGGCTTGGGTATGATCGAGTCAGCCAGGGCGAGGACTACCGCCAGGCTGAACTCTCCTGGCGAGGCGACCGGCTGGAAACCCGGGTGGGGCTCTATGGCGATCGGGACAACACCACCTGGTGGGGCGAGGCGACCGGCTCACTGGTGGCCATGGATGGAGAGGTGATTCTCTCTCGTCAGATCAATGATGCTTTCGTGCTGGTCAGCACCGATGGGCAGGCCGATATTCCTGTCAACTATGAGCACCGCATGATCGGGCAGACCAACGACAGCGGTTATCGGCTTATCCCCTGGGTCACGCCCTGGTATCAGGCCATGGTGGATATCGACACCATGTCGCTGCCTCCTGACATGCAGGCCGAGCGCGTGCGTCAGCCGGTCAGCGTGCGTGCCGGCAGTGGTTACATGATGCGCTTTCCCATCGCGCAGGTCCGGGCAGCCGGCATCCGCCTGACGCTTCCTGACGGTGAACCGGTACCGCTGGGCAGTGTTGCCAGGCTTGCTGAAAGCGGTGTGGAAGCGCCAGTGGGGTATGACGGCCTGGTGTATTTCGAACAGCTTCCGCCGCAGCCGCAATTAGAGATCACCACGCCGGAGGGGGATCAGTGCGACGTGACGCTGGTCCTGCCCGATGAAGACGATTCCTTGCACACATTGGGGCCCTATCGCTGCCATATGCCCTCCCGGGAAGGCGAGCCCGTCTCGCCCGGGGAGGGCGCATGAGGCGTTGCGGGTATCGTCTGCTGATGCTCGCAATGAGCATCCTGTGCGCCCTGCCAGCATGGGGGGCCTGTTCCACCAGCAGTACCAGCGACAGTTTTGGCAGCGTGCCCTCTACTCGCACCGATCAGGCCTATCAGACCCGGGCCTCCGGCGGCCTGCGCTGCACCGGAGCCTCGCTGCAGTTTCTGGATGTCTCGCTGGTGCGAGCCACCATTACAGGAACAACCCATGATTTCGGGCTGGTCAATGCCGCAGGCGACCGGATTCCCTACCGCATCTATGCTGACGCTGCCTTCAACGACCAGCTCGTGGCCAATGCGCAGTATGACTTCATTGGCCTTTACGCGCTCAATCTGGGCGGGCTGTTTGGGGGGCCGGACAATAGCGTGCCGCTTTATGCGCGTACACAGCCGACCCGAATGCTCTCCGCCGGTGTGTATCGCGATGTCATCAATATCCGCTGGGATTACAGCGTCTGCACGCGCGTCAGTCTTTTAGGGGTATGCGTAGGAGGACGGGAGCAGGATGTGGTGATGGTGGCCGTTGAATTGACCATCACCATTACCCCGGATTGTCTGATCAATGCACCGGATGTCCGGTTTGGGGCTGCCCCACTGGTGTCGGGTTTCAGTGAAATCAATCAGTCCCTGTCCCTGTTTTGTACCCGGGGCAGCAGTTTTCAGGTCGGTCTGAGTCAGGGCAGTCATCCGCAAAGCGGCGAGCGGCACATGGCCAGCAGCAGTGGTGAGCTCCTGCGTTACCGGATTCTCAAACCCGATGGCACGCCATGGCGCGATGTCGGCAGTGGCCAGGCGCGCAGTCATCTGGATGCCGATCGCAACCCCGGCCCCGGGCTTGGCGGTGCGCCGGGAACAGGTGGTGACGCCCAGGGGTTTGACTACCGCGCGGTCATTGATGCTGATCAGACCACCCCTTCACCGGGCGTTTATACCGATCAGGTCGTGGTCACCGTACAGTTTTGAGACCTGTTAACGGGCTTTGGTGCATCAGGTCGACTTCAGGCGAAGGGGGGCGGTGGAACGTTTTTATCATTCTTTTATGAATTATAACTCATTGATAAAAAATGGATATTTTTCCATCTTCCTGAGTGGAATGGCCGGTGGAAAAATAAAATGGTTTTTCTGTTTAAAAACAAAAGGTTATATTTGGAGTGTTCCCCGAGGACGCGGGGCTACCTTATGCCATAAAAACGCCCGGTCTGAGCCGGGCGCATTCTGTCATGGCGATGGACTTACATCTTATGATCCGGGTGCACATCTTCCGGGGCGGGGTTGTCGGTCACCGGGCGATTGAGCATGTCGCAGTAGTATTTTGCCTCTTCTTCGCAGGTGTAGATGCCTTCCTGATCGAGCGTGTCTTCGTCGTAAACCATGAAGGCTTGCCCGGCTTCCGCTGCTGGGTCGGTGTCTCGTGCATCCCGTGAAACGGGTTTGTAGGCGTAGGTCATGTCGGTGCCCTCCGTGGGGAACCTTCTGAATTTAGTTCTGTGCACGCCCCGGTGCCGCTACGCATTGGTCTTGTCTCTCGCGGGTGGCAAATGCGCGACCCCTGTTCGATATCGTTCAGGTGGCGTGTCTCGCTCGATGTCGTTGGGCCAGTGCGTACCAGGTCGTGAAGACCGCACCAAGGACCAGCATGGCGGCGATCGCCAGCAGGGCGTGTCGCCCCAGGTGGGTGTTCAGCGGAATGGCCAGCGCGGCGCCGGCGACCAGTGCGCTCCAGCGTACCATGCCGTCCAGTCCGGCCTTGAAGTTGCCCTCGGCAAGGGCGCGTCCGGTTCTGACCAGCATGCCGGTCAGAAAGGTCACTCCGGATTCATTGCCGCTGACCTGGTTGAGCATGCCCATGGCGGCGGCAATGAAGAGCACCGTGATAAAGGGGTAGTCGTCGCTGTGGGCAAAGGGCATCGAGGCGCTCATCAACAGTGCGGTGAGCAGCAGAATCACTGTAGGTCGCCAGCGACGCGTGCGCATGCCGATCCAGGCGCCCAGCGTGGTGGCGGTGAAAAACGCGGCAATAACGGCGGCCAGCGGTGTGATGTCGGCCCAGCTTCCCTCACCGATATGGCGCCCGATATGGGAGGTGTTGCCGGTCATGTAGACCGCCAGCAGATCACGACTGTGCAGATAAATCAGGGCATCCGTGGCGCCGGCCACCATGAACAGCAGCGCAAACGTCGGGAAGGGAATCTTTCGATCAAGCATGGGCTTACCCGGAAACGGTCATGACGATCGTGAGTGTACTGCTTTCGCGGGTGGTCATGCTGTCATCGACATCAAGCCGTCTGTCTTCTGATCGACGCGGACGGGGCAAAAGGGCGATGATAAGCCTTCACTCATGAGCATGGGGACTGGACATGGCAGGGCAGCAACACCTCTATCAGGTTACGGTGCAATGGCAGGGCAGCCGCGAGTCCGGCACCACCGGTTATCGCGACTACGGACGCGAGCATCAGTTGAGTGCCCCTGGCAAGGCGCCCATCGACGGCTCTGCCGATCCGGCCTTTCTGGGCGACCATGATCGCTGGAACCCGGAGGAGCTGCTGGTCGGCTCGCTGTCCGCCTGTCACAAGCTCTGGTATCTGCATCTGTGTGCTGAAGCCGGCGTGGTCGTGCTGGCCTATGAGGATCACGCCGAGGGCGAGATGGACGCCGCGCTGGGGCGGTTTACCGGGGTGACCCTGCGCCCGGTGATCACCCTGAGCGATGACAGCAGTGAAGCGCTGGCGCGCGAGCTGCATGAGAAAGCGCACGAGAAATGCTTTATTGCCGCCTCGGTCAACTTTGAGGTGGGGTGCGAACCGACGTTTGCCCGCCGGGATAATAGCAATGCCTGAGCAGACCATCTGGTATCTGGAAATGTGTGATGCCGGGGCGCATCATGCTCGGCCATTGCCTGACACACTGAATGTCATCGAGTGTGAAATTCCTCAGTTTGCTCTGAACCGCTTTCTCTACGCGCTGGTCGGGGCGCCGTGGCAGTGGAGCGAGAAGCTCGAGGGCGATCAGAGTGAGTGGCAGGCAATGGTGGAAAGCGACGCCCATCGCACGTTCGTGGCGTATTACCGCGGTGCGATCGCCGGCTACTACGAGCTGTATCGCCCGGATGGCCGCAACGTCGAGATTCTCTACTTCGGGATGGTGGCCGAATTTATCGGCCGCGGTCTTGGCGGCGGGCTCTTGAGCCACGCGATCGATCAGGCCTGGCAGTGGTCGGGCACCGAGCGGGTGTGGCTGCATACCTGCTCGCTGGATCATCCGGCGGCGCTTGCGAACTATCAAAAGCGCGGATTTCGGCTCTATGACGAAGAGATCGCCCCCTGCTGACCTGCCGCCCTGTCAGGGCGGTCATGATGGCACCGTATTGCCCCTGTCCCGATGATTGTTCTGGAATAAATCGCCATGTCGTCCACACGTGACCTTGCCCTTCAACGCCTGCTGCCGGTGGCCCTGCTGCTGGTGGCCATGAGCTCGATTCAGAGCGGCGCCTCCATCGCTCAGCAGCTCTTTCCGATGGTGGGCGCCTCCGGGGCCACCTCCATTCGCTTGCTGCTGGCCGCCATGTTGATGCTGGTGATCTTTCGACCGTGGCGCCGCCCATTGACGCTCAGCGCCTGGAAGGCGATCACCGTGTACGGCGTGGCGATGGGCATGATGAACTTTCTGCTCTATCAGGCGCTGGTGAGCGTGCCGCTGGGCATTGCGGTGGCGCTCGAGTTCACCGGGCCGCTGGCGGTGGCGGTATTGACCTCGCGACGCCCCCGCGATCTGGTCTGGATTGCGCTGGCCATCGCCGGGCTGGCGGTGCTGCTGTGGCCGGGCAAAAGCCTTGAGCACGGCATCGACCCCAGAGGCGCGCTGTGCGCGCTGGGGGCCGGTGCGTGCTGGGCGCTCTACATTCTGTTCGGGCGCCGGGCCGGCAGTGGCAGCGGCACCCAGAGCGCGGCGCTGGGCATCACCATCGCTGCTGTCGTCATGGCGCCGATCGGGCTGATCGAAGCCGGCACGGCGATCTTCTCTCCGGCGGTGCTGCCCATCGGGCTGACGATCGCGGTGCTCTCCACGGCGCTGCCCTACACGCTCGAGATGTTCGCCCTGGCGCGTATGCCGACCCACATGTTCGGCACGCTGATGAGTCTGGAGCCGGCCATCGGCGCACTGTCAGGACTGGTCTTTCTCGGTCAGCAGCTGACAATGCTGCAGTGGCTGGCCATTGGCACCGTCATTGTGGCCTCGATGGGCACCACGCTGACGGCCCGCTCGGCGGTGCCTGTCGAGGGCGGATAGCGTGCTGGCATGATCCCCATGGCCGGGCAATGGTTTCAGAACTGTTAAATAAACAATCACTCATGCAAGAATGTCGCGACGGCGGTGGCTGCCACGCTCGGGAAACATCGGGTGAATGCGCCGCCCCCGCCTTTTATATTGAACCGCGCAAGGAGTGATCATGACAGGCCAGACCCCGGGGGCTCGGGAAGAACACCACGACGTGATCGTGATCGGTGCCGGCGCGGCCGGTATCGCCATCGCCAGGGGGCTTCAAAAGCGTAGTGCCCGCCTTGATATTGCCATTGTCGACCCAGCGTCGCAGCACTATTACCAGCCGGGCTGGACGCTGGTCGGCGGTGGCGTGTTCGATGCCGACACCACGCGGCGCCCGATGCAGAAGGTGCTGCCCGATGGCGTGACTCATTATGCGCAGGCGGCGGCTGCCATCGACCCCGAGGCGGGCGTTGTGCGCTCGGGCGATGGTCGACTGTTGCACTACCGTGCGCTGGTGGTGGCGCCGGGTCTCGAGCTTCACTGGGAGGGCATCGACGGGCTGACCGCGACGCTGGGTGAATGCGGCGTGACTTCCAACTATCGCTTTGATCTGGCGCCCTATACCTGGTCGCTGGTACAGAACCTTCGCCAGGGCAGGGCGCTGTTTACCCAGCCGGCGATGCCGATCAAGTGCGCCGGGGCGCCGCAGAAGGCGATGTATCTGGCCTGCGATTACTGGCGACGCCAGGGCGTGCTGGACAGCATCAACGTGCAGTTTCACAACACCGGCGGCGCGTTGTTTGGCGTATCGGATTACCTGCCGGCCCTGATGGCGCACGTCGAGCGCTACGGCATTGGCCTTGAGTTTCACCAGCAGCTGGTGGCGGTGGACGGTCCCGGACGCCAGGCGCATTTTCTGGTGCAGAACGCCGATGGCCGTCAGCACGAGCACGTCGAGTCCTTTGATATGCTCCACGTGGTGCCCCCGCAGCGCGCGCCCGCGCTGATTCGCGACAGCCGGCTGGCCAACGATGCCGGCTGGCTGGACCTCCATCACAACACCCTGCAGCACCGGCGCTACCCGGCCATTTTTGGTGCCGGCGACGTCAGCGCCACCCCCAACGCCAAGACGGCGGCCGCCGTGCGGGTGCAGGCGCCGGTCGTGGCCGACAACGTCATGGCGTATCTGAATGGCGAGGCGCTGTCACCGCGCTATCAGGGCTACGGCGCCTGTCCGCTGACGGTCGCCAACGGGCGCGTCGTGCTGGCTGAATTCGGCTACGGCGGCGAGCTGATGCCGACCCTGCCGGGCTGGCTCAACGACGGCGAGCGGGCCACCGGCCTTGCCTGGCAGCTCAAGGTGCATCTCATGCCGTTCATCTACTGGCAGATGATGCTGAAAGGGCGTGAATGGATGGTGTCCCGGGGGGCATAATCTTTTGATCATGTTGAAATGTCGGGGGTGATTTAAGCTGCTGTTATTGCCTTTGATGAGGATGTCCCGTGGCCGCCGGTAGCCTGCTGACCCTGCTTGATGATATTGCCGCACTGATGGATGACGTCTCCGTCATGACCAAAGTGGCGGCCAGAAAGACCACCGGCGTGCTGGGGGATGATCTGGCGCTGAATGCCCAGCAGGTCACCGGGGTGCGTGCCGACCGCGAGCTGCCCGTGGTCTGGGCCGTCTGCAAGGGCTCGCTGCTCAACAAGCTGATGCTGGTGCCGGCAGCGCTTTTGATCAGCGCCTTCGCGCCCTGGCTGGTCACGCCGCTTTTGATGCTGGGCGGCGCCTATCTGAGCTATGAAGGCGTGGAGAAGCTGGCCCATGCCTGGCACAAATACCGTCATCCTCAATCCGCGAAACAGGACGCTGCGCCTGTCGAGCGCTCTGCCGAGGCGCAGGCAGCGTTTGAGAAGCAGCGCATCAAGGGCGCGGTGCGCACCGACTTCATCCTGTCGGCAGAGATCATTGCCATCACTCTGGGGACGGTCGCCGAGGCGGCCTTCATGCAGCAGGTCGTGGTACTGTCGATCATCGCCGTGGCCATGACGCTGGGCGTTTACGGCCTGGTCGCCGCGATCGTCAAACTCGATGATCTGGGGGTTTATCTCAGCCGGCGTGACACCTCAATGGCGCAGGGGCTGGGGCGCGGCATTTTGACGGCTGCCCCCTGGCTGATGAAGCTGCTATCCATTGCCGGGACGGCGGCGATGTTCATGGTGGGTGGCGGCATTGTGACCCATGGGATACCGGTGCTGCATCACGCCATCGAGGCGCTGACGCTGGCCGAGGGAGAGATCCCGGGCGTCGGCGTCATTTTGCAGCCGATCACGCCGACGCTGATCAATATGCTGGTGGGGCTGGTGCTGGGCGGGGTGATTCTGGGCCTGGTCACGCTGGTGAAAAAAGGGCGCGGCGCCCACTGACATTGCTTCTGGTGACACGATATTCACTGCCCCGGGCGACGGGGCCGGAATCAGGGAGAAAGTGCACATGACCATACCCGACAGCGTTGTCCCCGAGCGCAGCGAGCTGGAGTCCAGCAAGGGGCCGGCCGTGGTGGAGTTCGGAACACCCTGGTGTGGCTACTGCAAGGCAGCGCAGCCGCTGATCGACGACGTGATCGGTCAGGCTGCCGGGGTGTGGCATGTACGCGTCGAAGACGGCAAGGGCAAGCGGCTGGGACGGAGCTATCAGGTCAGGCTCTGGCCGACGCTGATCTTTTTGAAAAACGGCGAGGAAAAAGCCCGCTGCGTGCGGCCCGAATCACGTCAGGCGCTGGAAGCAGCGCTGAAAAGCATTGTTTAAAACGCGCTGAGGCGTTAAACGAGTCACGGTGTCAAACGAGTCGCGCTGACGAACGAGCAATGCGGGATGACCCGACAGTGTCATCACTGACAGCCATGACCTCCTGTCATGGCGCTCCTCCCTGAGTCCTGTCGGGTCGACGCGGTCTGCCTCCCTGCCGCGCCCTTTCTTCCCTTGACGGACACCGCCGGGTGCCCCGGTCAGGTGCCGGGCCAGAGGAACATGATTCCCTTCATCAGCCAGGTCCTTCTGACCGGGCGCCTTCCTGGTACCCTCTCAAGCCACGTTCAATATATCGACGCCGCCATGGGGCCAATAGATGCAGATGCATGGGTCAGCCGGATGCATTTGCGGGACCGTTGTGGAATGCGCCATGGCGGGTCAGGGGCGCTTTTTGACCTCCGGAGCGTGATCCAGCCCCTGACGGCGCGCGACGATGATCGCTTCACTGCGGCTGTGCACTTCCAGCTTGCGATACAGGCCGGCCACGTAGTTGCGTACCGTGCTGTGGGCCAGCGACAGCTCGGCGGCGATGCGCTTGTCGGAGCGTCCCAGACACAGCAGGGCCAGCACGTCATGCTCGCGGGCGCTCAGGGGAGTCGTCTGCGGTGTCTCCGGGGCCGCGGTACGGGGGTGGCGGACGCTGGCGAGTTTGTCGACCAGCGTACGTGTAAACCAGGAGGCATCCTGCATGACGGTATCGATGGCGGCGAAAAGCTCCGCCTCGCTGCGCTTGCGTTCGGTGATGTCCACCATGGTCAGCAGCACCCGATCCTGCTCCTCGATGCTGACCATGGTCGCCGAGATCAGCCAGGTCAGCGGCTCGCCGTGCGGGGCGATCATGTTGCTCTCGAGACCGCTGATGCTCTGACCGGCATCCAGCGCCGTGAGAATGCGCCTGCGAACCGCCGGCGGCAGGGGAACATGATCCTCCAGCGCACCGGTGGCCGGTACGTCGGGCGTGCGGTTCAGCGCGCTGTTGAAGGCTTCGTTGACCTCCAGCAGTGCCAGCGTGTGATGATCTGCCAGCGCCGTAGGCACTGGTGACATGTGAAACAGCGTTGAAAACTGCGCTTCGCTGCGGCGCAGGGCGCTGCGCGCGCGTCGCGCCGGCTCAAGGTCGGTAAAGGTCAGCAGCATGCAGGCCTCATGGCCGACCTCGATGGGTTGACCGGCCACCACCACGCACTTGCTCTCGCCGGTGGTGCCCGGATGCAGCACCGCCTCCATCTGCGGAATCATCAGCCCTTCATCCAGCCGGCGAATGGCCTGCTCCCTTTGATCGGCACCGGCGAAGACGTCCAGCTCATAGATGGAACGCCCGAGCACGGCCTCGCGAGGCAGGCCGGTCATCTCCAGAAAGCCCTCGTTGACGCGCACAAAGCGCTGATCACGCAGCCGACAGATCAGGGCCGGCGCCGGATTGATGCTGAAGGATTTCTCGAAGCGTTCCTCGGCGCTGGCCAGGGCGGTGATGTCCTCGACGATCAAGGCGGCCACGTGCGTGGTCGGGTCGAGACTCAGGACCCGACCGCGGGAGCGATGCACCCGCAGCTGGTCGTCCCTGCCGGACAGCATGATCTCGATGACGACATCATCGAAGGGGGTGCCTGCCAGCAGCTGAGCGACAGGCGATGTCGGAAAATCGTGCGATGACTTCAGGCGCATCTGAAAGCGCTGGCGGTACTCATCGACACTTGCCCCAAGGGCATCAATACGATCGACATCATGCATGGTCAGTGCCGCTCGATTGGCCCAGCGCAGCGTGCCATCGTGATCGAGCAGGATGACGCCCTCTCTCATCTCCTCGATCAGCTGGGACAGAGGCGAGGCGAAAAGGTCATCGAGGCTTGGCAGGTCGGTAATGGCAAGCTGATCGGACATGGCGCTCCCCGGCAAATGAAAGCATTGATGATGCAATGGCGTCGCGATGGTGAACAACACACGATTCGTCGTAATGACCGCTATGCTTGAAACGCCTGCCTGACCGGGCAGGGCACACCATCCTCGGGAGCGGCATGACCATGACAGAACAGGGCGGCGATCTCTGGCAGCATCGACTGAGCGATTTTCGCGACACCGTGGCGCGCGAGCCGATGCCGGGCTGCGGCGCCACGGCGGTGATCAGCGCCGATCTGGGCCTGGCGCTGGTGCTCAAGGGGCTGCATCTGAGCCAGCAGCACGATGCCAGCGCGCCGCGCCGGGCGCTGGTCGAGGAGTGCGAGTCGCTCAAGAAACGTCTCGCGCCGTTGGCTGAAGAGGACATTGCGGCCTTTGAAGCCTTCATGGCCGCCGTGAGTCGTGACGAGAACGATGACGGACGCCGCGACACCCGCCATGAGGCGGCCGAAAACGCCGTCGAGGTGCCATTGAAGACCGCGCAGCTGTGTGATGCGGCACTGGCACTGGCGCATCAGGCCGGTGATCACATCGAGGCGCAGTTTGTCAGCGACGCTGTGGCCGGTGCCCGGCTGATTCACGCCGCGCTGCACAGTGTGCTGCTTAACGTGAGCGCCAATGCCGGGCAGCTCGGCAGCGACGCCGCGCGTGACCGGGCGCTGTACGCCCGTGATGGTCTGGCCCGTCGCGCCGATGCGCTGCTGGCGACCATCACGGCGAACGCCTCGGACTGAGCCTGCTCAGCTCATGGCCCAGGCACGGCGTCGACGCTGGGCCAGCGCCACTGCACCGTCGATCAGTACCAGTACCCCAAGGCTGACGCCCAGCACCGGCAGGGCCAGCCCCAGAAGCACCGAGGCCACGACCACCCCCAGCGCCGCCGGGCGCGGCGCCCGGGACAGCGCCTGAATCAGCGTGACCGGCGTCATGGCGGTGCTGGTACGTGTCGGGCGTCGCCGCCACCACATGGCATAGCCCAGCACCAGCATGATCACCAGCGCACTGGCAAACACCACCAGCACCAGCTGATTGATCACGCCAAACAGCACGCCCATGTGTAGATCGATGCCCCAGCGCGTCAGCTTCGCCGCCAGCGGGAAGGTCTCGAAACGGGTGCGATCGATCACGGCCATGGTGGCCGGGTCGATGGCCGCTTCATCCACCTCGGTAGGCCATTCACGGCCGATCTCGCGCACCTTCCAGGCGTTGCCGGGGCCGGCGGCGGGGATAATCTCGATTTTGCCGGCGTCAAGCCCCTCGTCACGCGCTGCGGAGAGCACCCGATCATAAAGCGCCGGGTCGAAGGCGTGAGGCATCCGGGGCATGTTCTGGCCCGAGTGATCGGCATGCTCGGCATTCGGGCCCAGCTCGGCTGGCGTGGCGCCGCCCAGTTGGGTCGACACCGTCGGCGTCTGCCAGCCGAACATGTGACGCAGCTCGCCGATATTGCCGCCGGCGTATTTGGACCAGGTCAGCCCCGTGGCGGAGAAAAATACAAAGCCGATCAGCGCCCAGGGGCCCAGTCGGCTGTGCCAGCGGCTGGCGCGCTGGCCGTTGTCATTGTGTCCGGCGCGCGAAACGCTGTGCCGGCGCTTGAACCACAGTGCCAGTCCGCCCAGCGCGGCGATCCAGAGCCAGGAGGCGGCCAGCTCGCTGTAGAAGCGTCCCGGTTCGCCCAGCAGCAGGCTGCGGTGGAACTTGTCGATGGTGATACGAAACGCCGAGATCCCGCTGGTGCCATAGACCGGCAGGGCGCCATGTACCTCACCGGTCACCGGGTCGACAAACATCGCCAGATGTTCCCACTGGCCCACGCTCGGGTCCGAGAACATGACCCGGGTGGTCTCGCCCGGGGCGGGAGCCGGACGCACCGCCATGGGCGCTTCATCACGCCCCAGCGCCTGTCGGGCGGCGCGGATCTGATCGGCCAGCGGCAGCGGTGTGCCGCCATCGCTTTCGGTATAAAACTGCTTGTGATAGAGCGCCTGCTCGATCTGCGGAGTGAGGGCGTAGACGATGCCGCTGAGGGCGGCGATCAGCAGAAACGGGCCGACCAGCAGGCCGATGTAGAAATGCAGTCGGGCGATGAAGGCCCAGCCCCACGGTCTGTGACCGGGAGATGCAGCAGTGTCAGGATGTGTCATGAAAGCACCTGTCATGGCCATGAGCGGCGATTCTCATGGCGTGTCCGAACGGCCCCGCCGTATTCAAGCGTCGCGGCGGGACACAATCTGATGATGTGAAATGTCAGACGGACAGGGGCGGGGCGCGCGACAGGGCGTTGGGAAAGTGCGGGTGGCGGGCGTGGCCGGCCCGTCGGGCCGGAACAGGCGCGTGCGCCGGGCCGGCGCGGCTGGGCGGCAGCGCCAGGGTGGTTTCGAGAATCAGCGGCGTATGGGCCAGCAGCGAACAGTAGCCGCACTGGGCCAGATCGAAATGGCCGGCTGGATGGGTCTCGCGCCGCTGGTGCGTGGACGCCTGATGATCGTCATGTGCCTGCTGCTCGGCCATGACATGCCCGGCATGCATGCCCATGCCCTGATGATTCTGTCGAGGCGAAGCGGGCGCGCCGCGATCACGCTCGTGGGCCAGCGCCAGTGTCTGCGACAGCACCGGGGCCAGAAAGATCACCAGCATGGCGGCCAGGGCAAGCCAGGCCGGGAAAGTACTGCGCAGACGAGTCATTAATGAGAAGCGATAGCGCCCGGGGTTGGTACGTTCAGGGCCTGAAACCTTACCGCAAAGCGGCGAGGGATAACATCCTGCAGACAGGCGATGACCTGGGTGACACTGAACGCTGTTGAGGCGTCGTCAATGACGGGCCGGTACGACGGCGCGTGTCACGCGCCCTGATCGATCCGCGAGGTGGTACGCGGGGGCTGAGCGGCAGGTGTCTCTTCGGTCTGAATGGCCTTCAGAGTGACGGGGACATGCAGCGCCACGGCACCGGACTGAACATCAAACGGTTCGTTGGCGGCGCCGGTAATCAGGCGACGACGCTCAAAAGCGAGATCGCTGCGACGACCCAGATAGGTATCGCAGTCGCGGCAGTGCACGGGGTCATCGACCGGGCGCATATGGCCGGCTCGAACGGTCATGCGTCGGCTGCCACAGTGAAAACAGCGGATATTGATGTCTGTGGGCCTCATGAAACACCTCTGTAATTTATTGCTACATGTTATGGGATAACGCTTGCCCTCCCTAGCATGAAATTACCTTTTCATACTTCAAGCTCAGGCCACTGAACCGCTCAATTCATGCTTTTAATGCGAATGCTCAGGGGATGCACCCACCGGCGCCTGCGTGCCTTCACCACCCAGGAGATGACCGTCCGGGGCCGGCACGCCGTTGCGAATCATGGCGGAAAAGCCGGGAGCGGCGTGCCCCCAGTTATCGGCCGCCAGGGCGCGGGAGTTGATGGCGCCACGCGACTTTAGTTCTACAAGGGGGCGGGAAGTGTCCAGGGCGCCAAGGTCATACAGGTAGCCGGGCAGATAGCCCGACAGCAACAGGCGATAGTTGCTCGGCAGGCCCGGGATGATGCGTTTGACCATGTCAAAGACCAGCGTGGTGCAGTTGCTGGTCAGGGTGTTGTAAAAGGCCGGCGCCCGGCGCAGCGCATCGGCCTGGTCGAGATAGGCCAGAAAGAGCTGTCGGGCGTCGTCCTTGGGCAGTGCCACCCGATACAGATAGACACTCTCGCCGCGCACGTTGGAGCGGGTGCGCACGATGTCGCGCTCGTCGGCGGCGATCAGGGCCAGTTCAAACTGCTTGAAAAAACCGCCAACGGCGGAGAAGGCTTCGCCGCGCTGACGGCGAATCTCGACGGAAAACACCAGCTGCCGGCCGTCCTCAAAGCCGAAGCTGACCAGCGTATGGGCGATGGCGGGCCCCATCCAGTAGGAGACGATCAGATCGGTGGAGACCAGTTCGGACAGGTTATAGGTGCGGGTTTCCCAGCGCTCGATATAGTGATCCGGCGTCTGCCACTCGAAGTGGCGCACGTTGTCGATCGTGACCCGATCGCCCTGAACCTCGGCGCGCGGCAGGCGCGCCACATCGTCGGCCCAGTCGCGATCACCCCGCGGAGTAATGGTCTGCCACCACACCAGCAGGACCATCGCGGCGATCAGCCAGAGGCCCGACAAGCGCCGACGGTAACGGCGCACGAGGAAAAGCCTGAGCGTGGCAAGCGCTGCGGCCAGACCGAGAAGCCCCCAGCCGGCCATGACCGCAACCACCACGGCCATGGGGGCCGGCAGTTGATACCACAGGGCCATCACGCCCCACAGGCTGGCCAGCGCCATCGACAGCGCCACGAGCATGCGCCATGTCCAGCGCAGGGCAGGGCGCCACCAGCGTGTTGAGCAGGAAGGCATGGCAGGGCTCCGATCTCTCGAGGGGAAAATTTTTGAGCCGGGCATGAGGTCGGATCCGCTGTCATGCGCCAGGCTTGAGGCGAGAATAACGCATCATTTGAATCCGAGCCTGCCAGGAGAGCGCCATGGCCGTA
Organism: Kushneria avicenniae; assembly: GCF_900112585.1. GTDB lineage: Bacteria > Pseudomonadota > Gammaproteobacteria > Pseudomonadales > Halomonadaceae > Kushneria > Kushneria avicenniae. Next base: position 121,247 of record NZ_FOLY01000005.1, read on the forward strand.
CAGTCCCCCGTTGCCCCGGATATCCGCCGCACCATGATCGCCGCCATCCTGCTGGGCATCGGCTTCATGGCGGCCATCGACGAGATCATCTTCCACCAGCTGCTGGCCTGGCACCATTTCGTTGATACCGGCTCCACAGCGCTGGCGCTGGCCTCCGATGGCATATTGCATACCATGGAGCTGGTGTTTCTGGTAGTGGGCGCCTTTTTGATGATCGAGCTGCATGGGCGTCGTGCCCAGGCGCCCGGCTATCGCGGCCCGGGCTTTCTGCTCGGCATGGGCGGCTTTCAGACCTTTGACGGCATTGTCGACCACAAGATTCTGGGTCTGCATCAGGTGCGCTACGTCGAGCATGTCTGGCTCTATGACATCGCCTGGATCGGTGCGGGGCTGATCATGCTGGCCATCGGCTGGAAGCTTTTACAGCGTGCCCGGCAAGGGCAGGCCACCAGCCAGCAGTAAGGCTTTGAAAAAGAACAGCAGCAAGCGTCTGGAAAAAAGCCGTGATCCATCATTCGAGCCTGCATGACCCCATGGCCATGGGCGCGACCTCTGCGGTCGCGTTCGGCCTGGTTGCGCTGTTATGGCTGAGCTATCTCGGTGGTGTATGGCGCACGCGCCGGCAAAAGCCCTGGCCCTGGTGGCGTACGCTTTTGTTCACCGCCGGCTGTCTCACGCTTGCCGTGGCGTTTGTGCCCGCGCTCATGCACGCCGCCCATCAGGATGTGCGGATGCACATGGTGGTGCATCTGCTGCTGGGCATGTTTGCCCCGCTCGGTCTGGTGTTTGCCGCGCCCATGACGCTACTGCTGCGTAACCTGCCTGCCGGCGGCGGTCGAGCGCTGGTGCGCTTTCTCGGCACCCGGCCGGTGCGCGTACTGACCCACCCCGTCACCGCCGCGATGCTCGACATCGGCGGCATGTATCTGCTCTACATGACGCCGCTCTACGTCATGAGCATGGCAACGCCCTGGCTTTCCAGTCTGCTGCATCTTCACTTTGTGATCTCGGGAACGCTTTTTACCTGGTCGATTGCCGGTCCCGACCCGGCGCCGCACCGCCCGCGCTGGCGCACGCGCATGGCGGTGCTGTGTGTGGCGATGGCTGCGCATGCAACGCTTGGCAAGCTTCTATATGCGTTTGGCTGGCCACGCGGGACCGGTGCCGATATCGAAGAGCTTCAGCAGGCGGCCATGTGGATGTACTACTGGGGCGATCTGTCCGAGGCGGTGCTGGTTGCCGCGCTCATGCTGGTCTGGCTGCGGCGCCGGCGGCGCCTGATGGCTCCCGATGGCAGTACTGTGCACATGAGCGCGACATGATCTGTGCCACAGCGGGTCGATGATAGCCGTAAAAAGGCGTAAACTGCGCCGCAGTTTCCTTACCCCCTCCATGAACTGCACGCCAGCCTGACACTGCGTGTGTGGTCGTGACGTTACCGTGCGGGCCCCGTCTTGCAACTCGACACCCGAAAGCTTGGCTGCGAGCGCGATGAGCGCTGGCTTTTTCATGATCTTGACTGGCAGATCGGCCCGGGCGAACTGTGGCGCGTTGAAGGGCCCAACGGGGCGGGCAAGACCACGCTGCTGCGCATTCTTTCCGGTCAGATGGCGGATTACACCGGGACATTGCTGTGGCATGGCGAACCACTTTCCCACTGTCGCGAGACCTTCATGGCCTCGATGCTTTATATCGGCCATCGTCCCGGGGTCAAAAAGGCGCTCACGCCGCTTGAAAACCTCGACTGGTATCAGGCCATGCGCGCGACAAAAGGACGCGCTCGAACCCGTCGTGACACCTGTTTTCAGGCGCTTGAAGCGGTCGGGCTGGCAGGTTTTGAAGATACCCCGGTGGCGCATCTTTCTGCCGGTCAGCAGCGCCGCGTGGCGCTGGCAAGACTGGCGCTGGGGCACCAGAGCCTCTGGGTTCTTGATGAGCCTTTCACCGCCATCGACCGTGAGGGCGTGCGCCAGCTGGAAACCTGGATGATGACGCACTGCCAGGCGGGTGGCAGTGTGATTGTGACCTCGCACCACGACAGCGGGGAACTTTTCCCTTCTTCAGATGTTCTTAAGAATCTGCGGTTTGATGGTCATGGGGGCGTTCACATTGAGCGATGAACGCACCGCTGCCGGGCGCCTGCCGGGGCTTTGGCAGGGGTTTGCCGCCACGCTGGCCCGCGACTGCCGACTGCGTTTTCGACGTCGCAGCGAGCTGGCCAATCCGCTGATCTTCTTTGCGCTGGTGGTCACGCTCTTTCCGCTGGGACTGGCGCCCGACAGTACGCTGCTGGCCAGCATCGCGCCGGGGCTTTTATGGGTGTCGGCGCTTTTGGCGGTGCTTTTGTCGCTGGACGGGCTGTTTCGTGACGACTTTGATGACGGCACGCTCGAGCAGCTTCTGCTGGCGCCGCAGCCGGCCGGCGTGCTGGTGCTGGCCAAGATCGTGGCGCACTGGCTGACCACCGGCCTGCCGCTGGCACTGATCTCGCCGCTGCTGGCGATCATGCTGTCGCTGCCCGGTCACAGCATGGGCGTTTTGATGATCACGCTGCTGCTGGGCTCGGCCACCCTGAGCCTGATCGGCGCCATCGGCGCGGCCCTGACCGTAGGGCTTCGACGTGGCGGCGTGCTGCTGTCGCTTCTGATCCTGCCGCTGTACACGCCAGTGCTGATCTTCGGGGCCGGCACGGTGCGTCTGGCCATTGAGGGCGCAGTGCTCACACCCTGGCTGGCACTGATGGGCGCCATGCTCGCTCTGTCACTGCTGGCGGCGCCCTGGGCGGCGGGCGCGGCCCTGAAACTCTCGCTGGATGGCTGATTCCTCCTCGATACCGACCTGAACAACGTTGACCGATAACCATGTGGCCCATCATTCATAAACTCGGCTCCCCCAAATGGTTCTACACCATGAGCGGGCGCTGGCTGCCGTTTCTCTGGGGGAGCGGCGCCCTGCTGATCATTGCCGGAAGCGTCTGGGGGCTGGCCTTCGCGCCGCCCGACTATCAGCAGGGCGACAGTTTTCGAATTATTTACGTGCACGTGCCGGCGGCCATTCTGGCTCAGTCGTGTTTTGCCATGATGGCCGTGTGCAGCGTGATCTTTCTGGTCTGGCGCATCAAGCTGGCCGACATGGCCGCCGGCGCCGCGGCGCCCTTCGGCGCGGCGATGACCTTCAGCGCACTGTTTTCCGGTGCCCTCTGGGGCGTGCCCACCTGGGGCACCTGGTGGGTGTGGGACGCGCGACTGACCTCGATGCTGCTGATGCTGTTCATCTATCTGGGCATCATGGCCCTGCGCGGCGCCTTTGCCTCCCGCGATGGCGGCGCCCGGGCGGCGGCCATTCTCACCCTGGTGGGGGTGATCAACCTGCCGATCATCAAGTACTCGGTGGTGTGGTGGAACACGCTGCATCAGGGCGCCACCTTCAGCATCACCGAAAAGCCGGCCATGCCGGCGAGCATGTGGCTGCCGCTGCTGCTCATGGTGCTCGGGTTCTATCTGCTCTTTGCCGCCGTGACGATCGCCCGCACTCGCAACGAGATCATCAGACGCCAGCCAAGCGCCCGCTGGGTGCGCGCACTGGCGCAGGGAGGACGCAATGGCCTTTGATTCGCTGGCCGATTTCTGGGCGATGAACGGCTACGCCGTCTATGTCTGGCCGGCCTTTGCCGTGGTGCTGGGCAGCCTGGTGGCGTTTGCCCTGGCAAGCGTTGTGGAGCAGCGTCGGCTGCTTCGTCACGTGGCCGCACTCGAGCGCCGCGAGGCCCGGCGCCCGGGGCGCACCGCCGCTGCTGACGAGGAAGTGTCATGAAAGCGCACCGTCGACAGCGGCTGATCATCCTCCTCGTGCTGGTGGCCCTGGCAGGTGTGGCCGTCGGCCTGACCCTCTACGCGCTGCGCGCCAACATGAACCTTTTCTACTCGCCCACGCAGATCAGCAGCGGCGAGGCGCCCCAGGGGCGGTCGCTGCGCGCCGGGGGCGTGGTGCGCAATGACAGTGTTCATCGCGACCAGGACACACTGGATGTGACCTTTACCGTGACCGACTTTGAAGCGGACGTGCCGGTGCACTATCGCGGCATCCTGCCGGATCTCTTTCGGGAAGGGCAGGGCGTGGTCATTGTCGGCACGCTCGATGAGCGCGGCTGGCTCCAGGCCAGTGAAGTGCTGGCCAAACACGATGAAAACTACATGCCGCCGGAAGTGGACGGGGCGCTCAAGGCCGCCGAGGCCCGCAGGGCGATCCCCTCCGAGACCGCCGCGGTGGCGGATAGTCGTGCCTCGAAGACGCTTTGAGACGAGAACGTCATGCTGATTCAGACCCTTCCCGAAATCGGGCTCTACGCCATGATGCTGGCGCTGGCCATGGCGCTGGTGCAGGCGGTGGTACCGCTGGCCGGCAGCCTGACCCGTCGCCCGCTGTGGATGAGCTACGCAGTCCCCATGGCCTGGGGGCAGGCGCTTTTCCTGTTGATCGCCTTTGTCTGCCTGGCGCTGGGGTTTTTGTTCAAAGACTTCAGCGTGGCCTACATTGCCGACAACGCCAATTCACGGCTGCCCTGGTATTACCGCCTGAGCGCGGTATGGGGCGGTCATGAAGGTTCGGTGCTGCTGTGGTCGATGCTGCTGGCCTTCTGGGGGCTGGCGGTCAGTATCTTTTCGCGCCATCTGCCGCGCGACATGCTGGCCCGCGTGCTCGCGGTGCTGGGCATGATCAACGCTGGCTTTCTGCTGTTTATCCTGGCGACCTCGAGCCCGTTCGAGCGCCTCCTGCCGGTGCCGCCGGCGGACGGTGCCGATCTCAATCCGCTGCTGCAGGACCCGGGACTGATCATTCATCCGCCGATGCTCTACATGGGCTATGTCGGCTTTTCGGTCGCCTTTGCCTTTGCGCTTGCCGCGCTGATGGGCGGGCGTCTGGATGCGGCCTGGACGCGCTGGGCGCGCCCCTGGACCAATCTGGCCTGGGCCTTTCTGAGTGTGGGCATTGCGCTGGGCAGCTGGTGGGCCTACTACGAGCTGGGCTGGGGGGGCTGGTGGTTCTGGGACCCGGTCGAGAACGCCTCACTGATGCCCTGGCTTGCCGGCACGGCGTTGATGCACTCGCTGGCGGTGACCGAAAAGCGCGGCGGCTTCAAGAGCTGGACGATCCTGCTGGCGATTGTCACCTTCTCGCTGTCGCTGCTGGGGACCTTTCTGGTGCGCTCGGGCGTGCTGACCTCGGTGCATGCCTTCGCCAATGATCCTTCCCGCGGCACCTTCATCCTTATCCTGCTGGGGCTGACGGTGGGCGCTTCGCTGACCCTTTATGCCTTCCGGGCGCCCCGGGTCAAAAGCCCGCTGGGCTTTGGCTGGCGCTCCCGCGATGCGATGCTGCTGCTCAACAACATCCTGCTGCTGGTGATGATGGTGACGGTACTGCTGGGCACGCTCTATCCGCTGATTCTCGACAGTCTGGATCTGGGCAGGATCTCGGTGGGCCCGCCCTATTTCAACGCGCTGATCGTGCCGCTGACGGTGGCGCTGGGACTTTTCATGGGGGTCGGGCCGGTCACACGCTGGAAGCAGATGGCCACGCGCGAGCTGATCAAACGGCTGTGGCTGAGCGCGATCGTCTCGCTGGCCATCGCCCTGGCGATGCCCTGGCTTTATGACGGCGCCTGGTCACTGCCGGTCAGCCTGGGCCTGCTGATAGCGGCGTGGATCGTGGTGCCGCTGGCTCGCGAGCCGTTGACGCTGATGCGTCGCTTCGGTCTGCGCGGGCCGGCCAGGCTCTCGCGCAGCCACTACGGCATGGTGCTGGGCCATATCGGCATGGCGGTGACCATCGTCGGGGTGACGATGGTCTCCAATTACGATCATGCCGATAACGTTCGCATGAGCCTTGGGCACACGGTCGAGGTGGGTGGCTACCGCTTTACCATGACCCAGCTCAACGAGACGCGCGGGCCCAACTACGTCAGCGACCGCGCCACCATCCGGGTCACGCAGGGGGATCGGCTGGTCACGTTGCTGCATCCGGAGAAGCGCTTTTTCGACGTTCGCCGTCAGGCCATGACCGAGACCGCGCTGGATCACGGGATGACCCGCGATCTGTATGTGGCCATGGGCGAGCCGCTCGAGGATGGCGAGTCCTGGGCGATGCGCATTCAGGTCAAACCCTTTGTTCGATGGCTGTGGCTGGGCGCGTTGTTGATGGCCGCGGGTGGCGTGCTGGCCGTCTGCGACAAGCGCTACCGACACCGCAGCCGAATCCGCCATCGCAATCGAACCCGACAGAACCTGGAGGCCCGGTCATGAAAAAACGCTACTGGCTGTTCGTGCCGCTTCTGATCTTCGCGGTGCTGGCGGTGCTGCTCTGGCAGGGGCTGGGGCGCGACCCGTCAAGCCGCGAGTCGGCGCTGCTGGAAAAGCTCTTCCCGGCCTTTTCGCTGACCACGCTGGAAGACTCCGACAAGGCAGTGGATGCCTCATTGCTGAAAGGACAGGTGACGCTGGTCAACGTCTGGGGCGAATGGTGCCCGACCTGCAAGCGCGAGATGCCCCAGCTGCTGGCACTGGCCGAGCGCGGCGTGCATCTGGTCGGGGTGGACTACAAGGACACCCGCGACAATGGGCAGCGCTTTCTTGATGAGTTCGGCAACCCTTTCGCGCTCAATATCTTTGATCCGGAAGGCTCACTGGGCTTTGATCTGGGCGTCTATGGTGCGCCCGAGTCCTTTATTGTCGACGCCAACGGCAACATTCGCTATCACCATACGGGCTATATCAAGCCCGAGGATATTGATGACGTGATCATGCCGGAGATCCAGCGATGGCAGTAATTGCGCGAGGACGGGTAGCGCCCCCCAGGGCGCTGATGCTGGCGCTGGTCGCCACCGTGCTGGTGGTGCTGGCCGGCGTTGTCTGCGCCGATGATCTGCATCACTTTGACGACCCCGCCCTGCAGTCGCGCTATGACGCGCTGACCGAAACGCTGCGCTGTCCCAAGTGTCAGAACCAGGCGATCGGTGATTCCGGCTCGCCGATTGCCGGGGACATGCGCCGCTACGTGGATCGCGCCCTGAGGCGAGGCGACAGCGACGACGATATTCGCGATGCCATGGCCGAGCGCTTCGGGGACTACGTGCTGTATCGCCCGCCCCTTGAGTGGCGCACCGTGGCCCTCTGGGCCGGTCCTGGCGTTGTCGTGTTGCTGGGGCTTCTGGCCATCGCCGCGGTGATTCGCTCGCGTCGCGGCGAGCAGGCGCCGGCGCTGGATGAGAACGAGCGACAGCGGCTCGAGACGCTGCTGTCACGCCATGACCGCCTCGATAATCAGGACAGGAGTGATCAATGACGGCGTTATGGGTGGGCCTGGCCCTGCTTTTGAGTGTGGCCATTGTGTTTTTGCTGTTGCCGCTGTGGCGCAGCCGGGGCCTGCGCGCGGCACAGTCAGCGCTGGAGACGCGTGGTGACGAGACGCGTGACAACGTCACCGTCTTTCGCGAGCGGCTGGCGGCCCTGGATGAGGAGCTTGCCCGCGGCGAGATCGATCAGGCGCGTTATGACACGCGACAGCTCGAGCTGGAGCGCGACCTGCTCGCCGATACCGATGCCCGGGCGCCGAAGGGGCTGAAATCGACCTACAGTGGCCTCTGGCTGACGATCATCGTGGTGGTGGTCGTGGGTTTTGGCTCGCTGTATGCCTACTACCGCGAGGGCAGTCTGAATGACCTGTCGCTCTATCAGGCCCGCGAGCAGGTCGAGCAAAACGGCGGCCAGCCGCAGCAGTTCATCGCCCGTTTCGAGCAGGAGGCGCAGCGCCAGCCGGACAACCCCAACGTCTGGGCCTCGCTCTATCCGCTGTATCGCGACAGCCAGCAGTACGACAGGGCGGACCACGCCCTGACCCGGCTGATCGAGCTCAAGGGGCGCGAGCCGTCGCTGGTCTCCGAGCTTGCCCAGATTCGCTTTGTCGAAAACGACCGGCAGATGAACGATGAGATTCAGGCGCTGGCCGATGAGGTGCTGGCCGATGACCCGCGTCAGCCCACGGTTCATGGGCTTCTGGGTTTTGCCGACTTCAGTGACGGCAACTATCAGGGGGCGATCGACCACTGGCGCATCGCGATTGCCGGCAGCGACAGCGAGGGCAGTCAGCAGGCGCTGCGCCAGGCCATGGCTGCCGCCCGAGCGCGCATGGGCCCGACGGCCGACGGCGCGCCGGTCGAGCAGGACAGCGAGGCTCGCAACGAGCAGGGCGGCCAGCGCTGATCCGGGCCGGTATCAACCTGTGCTCGGCGCGCATCGTTATCGGATCGCAGGCAGGAAAGAAGCGTCTGGCCTGAAACAAGCACCAGGGTCGGGTATCAGCGCGAGGCGAGCTGGCGCACGGTGTCGCCGGTCAGAAGGCGGCGTGCGCCCAGGTAATGACGCTGCCAGTAGTCGCCGGCCAGCGAGCTGATGCGGATGTTCTCGCCGGTGCGCGGTGCCTGGATGAACCTTCCATCGCCCAGATAGACGCCGACGTGGTCGGCGGCGCTGGCGGCCTTGATGCGGAAAAAGACCAGGTCACCGCGCCTGAGGGAATCCGTCGTCACCGGGGTGGCCTGCGACCAGTGATACATGCCGTTGGCGGTGCGCGGCAACTCACCGGAGAGCAGATCACGAAAGGCGTAATAGATCAGCCCGCTGCAGTCGAAACCGGCCTGGGGCGTGGTGCCGCCCCACAGATAGGGCCGGCCGAGCTGGTCGGTCACGGTGTCCATGGCGCGGGCCATCGCCAGCTCTCCCGGGCGGTCGGTCTCGCCGTTGAAGGCGTACTTCTTGTAGTTGAAGTTATCCACACCCGGTGCCACGCCCTCGGGCAGCAGCGAACGCCCCTGCGCCACGGCGCGTTTGCGCTGCTGCTCGGAGATACCAAGTCTTTCGGCGCGCGCCTGCTCGCGCTTGCGCTTGGCCCGCAGCTCGCTGGCGGTGCCGTGCTCCGGCTGGATCAACTGACGGGCGCTGGCCTGGTCGGCCGTCCAGGGCAGGGCGGTGGCCAGTAGCGTCGTGACCAGCAGACCGGCAAACAGCTGGTTCAGGGCGTAACGAGTTGCGCTTTGAGAAGGCATGTCGGGGCTCATGAAATCGATGTCGTGTCGGAAGGTCGACCGCGGCTTGATCAAAAAGACGCTGTCAGGGATCACGGCAGCGACATTGATAACATTGAGTCCGGGGTTCGTAACATGATCGATACGCGCATCGGGGTCTTGCGCCTGCCGTCGCCGGGGTAACCTGGGTTATGGAAGCCCCGCAGGCCCCATGTTCCCGTGGTGGCCTCGATGGCCAACGACTGCGGTGGCATCGAGCGTTTCTGAAAGGTTCAGGCGATGGTCAGAAACTGCCGACGTTTCAATACCCGGAGCAGTGATCCACGGGCGCGAAAAGCGCCGGATACCCCGCATTGAGAGGGGGTGACGTCAGGCAGGATGCCGTCGTGTTGTATTGATCAAGGAGGTCACATGTCAGCTGTCAATGCGCAGCGTCACCATACACTTATGGAAGACCCGTACCCTACGCGCCTGGCGACAGCGCCGGAGCGACCCTGGCTGCCGCGTCAGGAAAATATTCTGCGCGGGCCGGAGGAAGGGCCATTGACGTTGGATCAGCGTGAAGCGTTTCGGCGCAAGGGCTTCGTGTTCATTCCGAACTTTCTCGACGACACCGAGCTTGAAGGCTATCAGCGCGAGCTTGAGGCTCTGCTCGAGCGTGACGACTACCGTGATCAGGACTTCACCATCACCGAGCCGAGCAGCAACGACATTCGCTCGGTCTTTGCCATGCATTTTCTCTCGGAAAGGTTCGGACAACTGGCGCAGTCCCCGAAGCTGGTCAAAAGTGTCGAACAGCTCATCGGGGAAGACGTCTACGTCATGCAGGGGCGCATCAACTACAAGCCCGGTTTTGAAGGCAAGGGCTTTGACTGGCACTCCGATTTCGAGACCTGGCACGCCGAGGACGGCATGCCGCGCATGAATGCCGTCAGCGCCTCGATCGTGCTGACCGACAATCACGAGTTCAACGGCCCCCTGATGCTGATTCCGGGCTCGCACGAGAAGTTTGTGCCGTGTATCGGTGAGACGCCGGCGGACAATTACAAGCGTTCGCTGAAAAAGCAGGAAGCGGGCGTACCGGGGCGCGAAGCGCTGGCCGAACTGGTGGCCGAGCATGGCATCGAGGCCCCCAAGGGTCGCGCCGGGGGCCTGCTGCTGTTTGACTGCAATACGCTGCACGGTTCCAACGCCAACATGTCACCGGATGCGCGCAGCAACATCTTTTTCGTGTTCAATCAGCGCGATAACGTCCTCGATACGCCGTTTGGTGCCAGACATCATCGACCCGACTTTCTGGCCCATACGCCGGACGGTCGCTGGCGCGATCTGACCCTGTAGATCTGCCCGGGACGGTCTGGTCCGTGCTCCGCCCCGTGACACCAGAGGGCAGACAGGACCCGCAGGCGGCAGGGCATTGATCACGCCCTGCCGTTTTTTTATGGCAATAGTTTCGTGATGGCCGTGATAAAGCGTACATTGCATCAATAAAGACGCATGGATCTTCAAGAGGAACAGACCATGGCCTTCCAGCCCGGTTTCACCGATGGGCGCACGTTCGATGCGCCTCTGGGCAAGATTGTCTGTGTCGGGCGCAACTATGCCGCCCACGCTCGCGAGCTCAACAACGATGTGCCCACCGCGCCGCTTCTGTTCATCAAGCCGGCCACCAGCGCCACACCCATGCGCGAGCGCATAAAGGTGCCACGCCATCTGGGCGAGGTGCATTTTGAAATCGAGGTGGCCCTTTTGATCCAGCGGCGACTGTGCCGGGTACGACCGGAGAAGGTGCTGGAGGCCATTGCAGGTGTCGGGCTGGCGCTGGATCTGACCCTGCGCGACGTTCAGTCAAGACTCAAGGACAAGGGCCATCCCTGGGAGCGGGCCAAGGGCTTTGACGGCGCCTGTCCGCTGAGCGAGTTCGTGCCCTTTGATGCCACGCAGATGAATCTGGACGATCTGCGCTTTACCCTGACCATCGACGGCGAGCGCCGTCAGACGGGACACACCGCGCTGATGCTGTTCAAGGCGGCCGAGCTTGTGGCGGACATGTCGCACTCGTTTACGCTCGAGCCCGGGGATGTGATCCTGACCGGCACGCCCGAAGGGGTCGGTGCATTGCCCGAGGGCGCGCGTCTGGTGCTGACCCTGGACGGCCATATCGAAATCGCTGCCCGCAGCTGATTTCATGCTGAAGCGGGCTGGGCGTATACTCGATACCCTGTGCCGGGCCTGACACCCGGCCGCGCTATCCGCGCAACCAGTGTCGCCCGCTCCCGAGGATCCGGGAACGGCGGGGCGATGCTTTTCTGTCGATGTTCATATTTCCCTGACCGTGCGGCATCGCCGCCGAGCGATCGTTATCGACAGCGCTTTCGTTGGTCCCGGGTCGCGCCCCTGACGCGCCCGGCGACCTGTTCGTATTCATTACCATCAAAAGTGATCAGATCATGAGCCAGGAAGACCGGCCGGATAGCCCCTCCACCGCACCGCTTGCCAATGACCGCAGTCACACCCGTCGTCACTCTTCCCCCGTGGTCGACGGCCCCGGCAAGGCCGCCAGCCGCGCCATGCTGCGTGCGGTCGGCTTCAGCGACGAGGATTTCACCAAACCCCAGGTCGGGATCGCCTCGACCTGGAGTCGCGTCACCCCCTGCAACAGCCACATCAACGTGCTGGCCGATGCGGCCAGCGACGGCGCCGACGCTGCCGGCGGCAAGGGCGTGGTGTTCAACACCATCACCATCAGTGACGGCATCGCCAACGGCACCGAGGGCATGAAGTACTCGATGATCTCGCGCGAGGTGATCGCCGACTCCATCGAGACCGTCGCCGGCTGCGAGGGCTTTGACGGCGTGGTCGCCATCGGTGGCTGCGACAAGAACATGCCCGGCTGCATGATGGGACTGGCGCGCCTCGATCGGCCGTCGATCTTCGTTTATGGCGGCACCATCCTGCCGGGCGAGGGCCACACCGACCTCGTCTCGGTGTTCGAGGCGATGGGCGCCCACTCCCAGGGCAACATGGATCTTATCGACGTCAAACGCATCGAAGAGACCGCGATTCCCGGCCCCGGCTCCTGTGGCGGCATGTACACCGCCAACACCATGGCTTCTGCCATCGAGGCGCTGGGCATGAGCCTGCCGAATTCCTCGGCGCAGAATGCCGTGTCGCAGACCAAGCAGGACGACAGCCGCGAAGCCGGCGCTGCCGTGCTCAAGCTGCTCGAGCTCGACATCAAACCGTCTGACATCATGACCCGCAAGGCGTTTGAAAACGCCATCACCGTGGTCATCAGCCTGGGCGGCTCTACCAATGCCGTGCTGCACCTGATGGCGATCGCCAACACCATCGGTGTGGAACTGACGCTGGATGACTTCACTGAAATCGGCAAGCGTGTCCCGGTCGTCGCGGACCTGCGCCCCAGCGGTCACTATATGATGAGCGAGCTGGTCGCCATCGGCGGTATCCAGCCGCTGATGAAGACCCTGCTCGATGCCGGGCTGCTGCACGGCGATTGCCTGACCGTCACCGGCGAGACGCTGGCCGAGAACCTGGCCGACGTCGCGCCCTATCCGGACGGCCAGGAGATCATCAAGCCGCTGGACAACCCGGTGAAGGCCTCCAGCCACCTGCGGGTGCTCTACGGCAACCTGGCGCCGGAAGGCTCGGTCGCCAAGATCACCGGCAAGGAGGGCACCCGTTTTACCGGCAAGGCGCGCGTGTTCAATTCCGAAGAGGAAGCCCAGGCGCGTATCAATGACCTGACCGTGGTCGCCGGTGACGTGCTGGTGATTCGCTATGAAGGGCCGCGCGGTGGTCCGGGCATGCGCGAAATGCTGACGCCGACGTCGGCCATCATGGGCCGTGGTCTGGGCGACAAGGTGGCGCTGATCACCGACGGCCGCTTCTCCGGCGGCAGCCACGGTTTCGTGGTGGGCCACATCACGCCGGAAGCCTTCAACGGCGGGCCGATCGCGCTGGTAGAAGACGGTGATCAGATCACCATTGATGCCGAAAACGACGTCATGACCCTGCACATTGACGAGGCCGAAATGACGCGCCGTCGCGAGGCCTGGCAGCGTCCGAAACCGCGTTACACCCGCGGCGCGATGGCCAAGTACGCCCGCACGGTCAGCTCGGCATCCCTTGGCGCCATCACCGATCTGCCGGACGCCACCGACGATCCGGCCTGATTGATCGGCTGTCGCCATCAAAAAAACGCCCCGGCCATGCCGGGGCGTTTTTGGTGTATCGGCGGTTTAAGCTTGTCAGCGCGCCAGCGGCTGCGTTTTCTCTTCCAGCCAGGTGCGGGTGTCGTCATCAAGCGTGGGGGCCAGACGCTCGAACACTGTGCGGTGATAGTCATCCAGCCAGGCGATCTCGTCATCACGCAGCAGTGAGCGCTCGATCAGGCGGGGATCGATAGGACACAGGGTGAGCGTTTCAAATTCGAGAAACGCCTCAGCATCAATCCCTGTGCCGTCGGTTACTCGGCGATTGGCGACCAGATTTTCGATGCGAATGCCCCACTGGTTCGGGCGATAGAGCCCCGGCTCGATCGAGGTGATCATGCCCTCACGCATGGCGGTCTGGGGTGTGGGCATCGCCCCGCGCGAGATGACCTGTGGGCCTTCATGCACGTTGAGGCAATAGCCCACCCCGTGGCCGGTGCCGTGGCCGTAATCGAGGCCGGCTGCCCACAGCGGTGCCCGGGCGATGGCATCCAGTCGCGGTGCTTCGATGCCTTCCGGGAAGCGGGTGCGCGATAGCGCCATCATGCCCTTGAGCACACGGGTGTAGTCGGCCTTCTGGGCCGCTGTCGGCTCGCCGACCGGAATGACCCGGGTGATATCGGTGGTGCCGTCCAGATACTGGGCACCGGAGTCGATCAGCAGCAATCCCTGACCTTCGATATTTGAGTGCGCCGCCTCGGTGGCGCGGTAATGCGGCAGGGCGCCATTGGCGTTGAAACCGGCAATGGTGGGAAAGCTGCGCGAGATGAAGTGCTTCTCCCGCGTGCGCTCGGCGGTCAGACGCGCGTCGATGGTCAGCTCATCAAGGGCATCGCCGCTGGCCAGCGTCATATCGAGCCAGCACAGGAAACGACACAGCGCGGCGCCGTCGCGGGCCATGGCGGCACGGACGTGATCGATCTCTGACGCGCTCTTGCACGCCTTGGCAAGCGTGGTCGGCTGAAAGGATTCCACCCGCGTGATGTGTGCCGGCAGGGCCTGAATCAGCGCGAGCGTGACCCGGGCCGGGTCGATCAGAAGCCGCGTGGCCTCGGGTAGACGAGCCAGATGATCGCGGATGTCGGCATAGTCATGCAGCACGACGCCGTCGTCGGCCAGTGTCTCGTGAAGGGCGTCCGATACCTTGTCCTGGTCGATAAAGAGCCGGGTATGGTGGGCATCCACCAGCGCATGGGCCAGAAACACCGGGTTGTAGTCCACGTCGCTGCCGCGCAGATTGAACAGCCAGGCAATGTCATCCAGCGTCGAGATCAGGTGCGTGTCAGCGTTGGCCTCATTCATGGCCTGATAGAGCCGGGTCAGGCGCTCGGCACGCGTCTGGTCGACAAAGGCTTCGTCATGGGCCGTTATCGTTTCCTGGGGCAGAGCAGGGCGATCGACCCATATCTCCTCGAGCAGATCCCGATCGCTTTTGATCGTCACGCGCTCTCCCAGACGGGCTTTGAAGGCGCGATAGGCCGCCAGCGGCAGCACTGTACCATCAAGCCCAAGCGTCGTGGGTCCGGGGTAGTTAACGTCGAGCCAATCGACCGGCGCCAGAATCTGCTGGCCCTGATCGACCTTCATCATCTCGATGCCGCTGCCCCTGAGCTCCTGCTCGGCCTGCACCCAGTAGCGACTGTCGACCCAAAGCCCTGCAAAGTCATGGGTGACCAGCAGCGTGCCCACCGAGCCGGTGAAGCCGGTCAGCCATTCGCGTCCCTGCCAGTGACCGGGCAGATACTCCGACAGATGCGGGTCGGAGGAGGGCACCAGCCAGGCATCGAGATTGCGCTGCGTCATGATCTGTCGCAGGGCATGAACGCGCTGGTCCGGGGTGTCGATGGCATGGGTCATTGCGGCGTCTCCGAAGGGGCGGTGTCACTCTGGTGATGGTGGGCCAGCAGCCGGCGGATGGGGCTGATCAATACCATGAGTATGACCGCCCCGATCAGCAGCGCCAGTGCGCAGCGCCCGAAAAGTTCGGGTAACTGGGTGACATGTTCGGGGCTGACATGGCCGCCGATCAGCCCGGCGATCAGGTTGCCCAGCGCCGTGGCGGCAAACCAGATGCCCATGATCTGGCCGCGCATGGACATCGGTGCCAATTCGGTCATGGTCGACAGCCCTACCGGGCTCAGGCAGAGCTCACCCAGCGTCAGCAGCAACAGGCTCGCGACCACCCATAATGGCGAGACCAGTTCGGCGCCGCCGATCACCTGCCAGGCGGCCATCATCATCAGGCCAAAGCCTGCGGCCGCAAACACGAGCCCGGCGCTGAACTTGGCAACGCTTGACGGTTCGAAGCCGCGTCGTGCCATGGCCGGCCACAGCCAGCCAAACAGCGGTGCCAGCACGATGATGAACAGCGGATTGAGCGACTGAAACCAGAGCACCGGAATCTCGAAGCCCAGTACCTGACGATTGGTGTAATCCGAAGCAAACAGATTATAGGAGGTGGGCTGTTGCTCGAACGAGGCCCAGAACAGCGCCGCTGCCATGAACAGGATCAGACAGACCACGACACGGGCCTGCTCGTGGCGATTGAGGCCGTTGAAAAACATCAGATAGAGGAACCAGCCCAGCACACACAGCCCCACCACATAGCTCATGGTGGTGGCGATGGCGACCGGGTTGAAGGTAATCACACCGGTCAGGCCGAGCGCAGTGAGCAGGGCAACCAGCAGCAGACATACCGTGACGCCGGTGCCGACATGGCGGCGCTGATTGACGGGCGCGTCCCAGCTCGACTGGCGTCCGTGCTCCCGGTCAAAGCGCTTCATGGCCGGAATGGCCGTGAGGCGGAAAATGATCAGCGCGATCAGCATGCCGAGGCCGCCGGCGCCAAAGCCCCAGTGCCAGCCGCCGCTTTCCATGGCAAGACCCGTGATAAGCGGGGCAATGACGGCACCAAGATTGATCCCCATGTAGAAAATCGAGAAGCCGCCGTCGCGGCGGGCGTCGCCCTCTTCATAAAGGGTGCCGACCATGACCGAGATACAGGTCTTGAAAATCCCCGAGCCCAGCACGAGCAGAATCAGCCCGATATAAAACATGGGCGCGCCCCACAGCGCCGACAGCGCGATGGACAGATGGCCCAGCGCGATCAGAACCGAGCCGTACCAGACTGCGCGGCGCTGGCCCAACCAGTTGTCGGCCAGCCAGCCGCCCGGCAGCGTGCTTAGATAGATCATGCCGCCGAAGATGCCCACGATGGCAGCTGCAGTTTCGCGGGGAATGCCCAGCCCGCCGTCGGCCAGCGCTGCCGCCATGTAGAGCACCAGCAGCGGGCGAATGCCGTAAAACGAAAAGCGTTCCCACATTTCGGTGAAAAAGAGCGGTCCCAGCGGACGGGGATGGCCGAAGAAACCGCGATCGGAGGAAGTTGCCATAAACGATATCCAGCAGATAAGGCACAAGACCGGAAAGGCAGAGGGTGCCGGTGATTAACGTCGTGCACCATACGAGCCGGCGACAAGGGGTGCAATTCCCCGTTGTGATCACCCTATGGCACCGCGGCGGGCATATCGCTTTTTCAGGCGCGTGACAAACAGGATTGGGTAAGTCGCGCCGCGCTTTCCTATACTTTATCTGAATCAACTTTTCAGGGATGAGTCATGAACGTACACAAGGGATTCTGGTGTGCCGGCGCGATGGTGCTGGCGATGAGCGGTCTGGGGCAGGTGGCGCAGGCAGGATCGGTGGAAGAGTCTGCCGATGTGCCCCAGGCTGACCGCGAGCTGGTCAACAAATGCCACGAAGCGGCCATGAACAGCAAGGACGGCGATACCTTTGAAAGTTCCCAGCTGCTGATGGATCAGCAAAACGCCGGGGATTACGAAGAGGGCGAGGAGCTGCTGCTTCACATCAATATGCTGGGCCACGGTACGACCATCTACAATGTCAGCTGCAACGTGGATGAGCAGGGCAACGTGACCTATGAGGAGTATCAGAAGGCCGGGACACCGGCAGGCTCCACGCGCTGACCCAGTTGATGCTGGAGTCAGTCATGTCAAAAAGGCCCTGTTCGGGGCCTTTCTGCTGTCAGGAGAGCATATGCCGGAGAGCACGTGATGCTGTCACTGTGTGAGGACACTGCCTTTACCATCGACACGCCCGTCGGCGTGATCAGTGATACGCACGGTCTGCTGCGCGATGAGGCGCTCAGGGCGGTCGAGGGCTGTGCGCTGATCCTGCATCTGGGCGATGTCGGTGACCCGGCCATTCTCGAGCGACTGGCCGAGCGAGCCCCCCTGATCGCGGTACGTGGCAATATCGATCGGGAAACGTGGTGCGAGGCGCTGCCGATGCGTCGCGATATCGTGGTCAACGGCTGGCGACTGCATCTGGTGCACGATATTGCCGACTTCAACCCGGATACGATGTGTGACGCCGTGCTGCACGGGCACTCCCACAAGCCGCGCCAGCAGTGGGTCGAGAAAGAATCGGGGGACAGGCGGCTTTATTTCAATCCGGGCAGTGCCGGCAAGCGTCGTTTCAGACTTCCGATCACTGCCGGCAGGCTGGGTGCCGGCGAGCACCGGCTGTGCAGCGGCGTGATGCATTTCGTGCTGGCGAGCTGATGCCCGGCGCTCGCCGGGCATCAGGGATCGGTCGTATGAGCGAATCGCGTTACATCGGCGGAACGGTACCGTCGAGCCCAACGATCACAATTTTCGCCTGCACGGGCGAGGCAGACAGATCACCGCCCACAAAGACGGCTTCGCCTTTCTTGATATCGTCCATGGTGGCTTTCTGAACGGCCACCACCGGCACATCCCGAGGCACCATGATCTGCTTTTGGCCGTCACCGTAATCCACGGTCAGCGTCATCATGCCCTGGTCGCCGCTGCCGGCTGTTGTATCGTTGTCGGCCTGGCTGACGGTGCCATTGGTCATGGTGGAGCCACCGCCGGCGCCGCCCATTTTACCGCTGTCGGCCTGGTTGACGGTGCCATTGGTCATGGTGGAACCACCGCCGGCGCCGCCCATTTTACCGCTGTCGGCCTGGCTGACGGTGCCGTTGGTCATGGTCGAGCCACCACCAGACCCACCCATCTTCCCGCCTGACGAACCGCTCTGGTCATGGCCGCGCGGGGTATCCCACGGATAGTCGCCCTCACCGGTGCCCTTCATGGATTCCGGAAAGACGACCACTTCCAGCGCTCTGGAGGGCTGGCCGTTTTCACCCGGCGCGTTGGCGGTGCCGATGAAGGTGCCTTCCTTGATCGCATCAAGGCTCGAGGGCGTGACGCCGGCCAGGCGGGTGTCATCACTCAGGCGCACCTCATGGGTCTGGCCGTCGCCGGTCGATTCGACGCTGAAGCCATGATCGCTGACGGCGGTGATGGTGCCGCGCAGGTGCTCGGGCGCCTTGCCTTGTTGATCGTTTGCCAGGGCCGTGCCTGCCGAGAGGGCACCCGCCAGCGCAACGGCCGAGGCCAGCAGGGTGGGGCGGGCGATGTTGAACAGATTCATGCATAACCTCCATGTCGGATGAAAGGCGGGTCGGCATCGTAACGCCGGCGTCCCGTGTGTCCTTCAGTTCAGCCTGGCATCAGCTTTTGTCAAACAGGAGAGAAAAAGACACGACCAAAGCATCAGGCGCTCGGGCTAGATGCCCGCATACCAGGTGTAACCGCGATCCTCCCAGTAGCCACCCTTGCCGCCTTGGATATCATCAAAATGCGCCACCAGTGTGATGCCCTTGAGATACTTGGCCATCTTGTAGCCGAGCTGTCGCTCCACCCGCAGGCGCAGCGGCGCGCCGTTGCCCACCGGCAGCGGTTCTCCGTTGAGCGAGTGCGCCAGCAGGGTCTGCGGATGAAAGGCCGCGACCATGTCGATGCTTTCGTAATAGTTGTGCTCGCCATCGAGCTGATCCATGCAGTGAAAGACCACATAGCGCGCCGAGGGTCGGACACCGGCCTGTTCCAGAATGTCGCCCAGTACCGGACCGGACCACTGGCCGATGGCGCTCCAGCCCTCCACGCAGTCATGGCGGGTAATCTGGGTGCGTGCCGGCATCGATCGGAGCGTGTCCAGCGAAAGCGCCAGTGGGGTATTGACCAGGCCGCCGACCGTGAGGCGCCAGTCGGCAAAATCGTTGGCGGCCAGATTTCGATACAGTGCGGTCTGTGGATCTACCGTGCCGTTGGGGCGAAAGACCGGCGAGATCATCGAGGCCGGGTATTCGACCGCCAGTGATTCACGCCCGGCCAGCAGCCGCTGCGCCTTCAGATTGAGCGTCTCGGCGCTGCCGAGCAGCGAGATAACGGCATCGTTTTCGGACAGCCGGTCGCAGCCGGCCAGACCCAGCGCGGCAGCTCCCAGCAGGGAGCGCTGCAGCAGGGTACGGCGCGTAAGGGTACGGCGCGTAAGGGTACGGCGAGTCAGGGAGATATCCGACGGCGGGCGACGACTCATGACGGGGACTCCGGCTCGGAAGATGATGATCGGCGAGGGACGCGTCCGGTGATCATGCCGCGCAGCTGGCGCAGCGGATGGGACAGCAGCACCATCGCTACGTGGACCACGGCAAACAGCACCAGTGAAAAGGCGGTGATGAAGTGAATCGAGCGGGCACTCTGGCGTCCGCCGAACAGATCCAGCAGCCAGGGGGCGGCGGCGTTGATGGTAGGAGACATGCACAGACCGGTCACGATCATCAGCGGCAGCGCCACAAACACCACGCTCAGATAGCTCAGCTTCTGCAGGCTGTTGTACTTGCCCGAGTGGGCATGAAAGCGCAGCTTCAGATGGTTGATGATATCCCGGCCCAGTCCGCGCCAGTCACGTCCGCTCAGCCAGAAGTTGCGCCGAAAGTGGCCGGTCCACAGGGCATACAGGGCAAAGAGCGCGCCGCTGATGGCAAACAGCCAGGCAAAGAAGAAGTGCCATACCCGGCCCATGCTCAGAAACTGATAGCTCGGCAGTGTCACCCAGGCGGGGAAACCGCGCACGCTCTCGCCTGAATAGCCCAGAACGCCGGTGGTGGTGAACTGCCACGGACCCAGGGCGGTGACGCCGTGGACACTGCCATCCGCGCCGCGCATGGCATACATCTCGAGCCAGGGCGCGTCGAAGTGGGAGGCGCTGCCCCAGTACAGCGCCGGATGAGCGTTGAAGATCTGCAGGCCGCTGAGCAGCAGGACGATCATGCACCAGAGATTGATCCAGTGCCAGGCGCGCACCGGGAGGCGGTGACGCAGCCGGCGTGAACGGCCGTGATCAGGTGTGTGTTCGGGCATACCCATACCCCGGAAGAAGTGGCGTACTGCAGTATGGGTCGACATCGACACGTTCAGCCAGTCGTGGCGGGCGGGCAGGAGGTAGTACGCCGCTTGAAAAAACCAACGCCGCCTGAAATGGCGGCGTTGTACAACAGTGATGCCCGCTTGAGCGGGTGCACTCGAAAACTATTGGCTCGGGTCGCCGGCGCGCCAGGCCATTGATGACACAAACGAGGACGAGCCGCTGATCAGGGCTTCGGTGACACCGCACTCGGCGCACCAGGTCTGGCTTTTCGCCTGGCCCAGGCGAGCGTTGGTGGTACGAATCGACTGACTATCGTTATCGATGTAGATGCACTCAAGCGGCGTATCGCGCGGCGGCGCCTGCTCGGTCATCAGGGTATAGCCGCCTTCGCGGACGACGTTGCGATAATCGCTGGAAATACCTGCCATGGTTCTACTCCTTGAAACATGTCCTGGGTGCTACAGACCGACTCGCCTTCAATGGCAATAACGGCTATTACTTATACAATCATTCTACGCAAGCGTACGCCATAACATACGTTGTGCCATGGACAACTCGCCATTGGTCATAGAACAACGCGCTACTGGTCAAGGATAGCGGGCCCTGCGTGCACCGCGCGCATAATCGTCTATATTTTTATCCAGTATCGACACGCCCGTTCACGGAGAGAACCGCATGACGAATCGCACGGAAGACCCGAGTCATAACGATCAGGCCAGTAACCTCGAAAAGGACCCCAACGACTGGGCCACCGGCGACGAAAGCATGACCGGTGCGCAGGCCTCCTATCTGCGTACGCTGTGCGAGGAAGCCGGCGTCGATTTTGACGAGAACCTCAGCAAGGCCGATGCCTCTAAAATGATCGACGAGCTTCAGCACAGGACCGGGCGCGGCGAAGACCACTGATCCTGTTGCCATATCATCAAGGGTATTTGAAACATCAAGGCGCCTGCGGGCGCTTTTTTCGTGCCCGCCCGATTCCCTGACGCGCTCGTGCTAAAGTCGTAGGGCTGGCGTATGATTGATGGGTGGCCGGGGCAACGGCCCGGCCCCTTCAACAATCCAGAACAATGAGCTTCGAGTCCGCCGTGTCCCTACTTGCCCGTCTCAATATCGACAAGTTCCTTCTCTATCTTGTCTGCACCGTCGTACTGGCCTCGCTACTGCCGATTTCAGGCCGCTACGCCGAGTGGTTCTCCATTGCCACCACCATCGCCATCGGTCTGCTGTTTTTCCTGCATGGCGCGCGGCTGTCGCCCAGAACGGTCGTGCAGGGCATGACCCACTGGCGTCTGCATCTGGTGATCTTTCTGACCACCTTTGCGCTCTTTCCGCTGCTGGGACTGGCCATCGGGCTGCTGTCCCCGGCGTTGCTGTCCCCGGCGCTTTATACCGGTATCCTGTTTTTATGCGTGCTGCCCTCGACCGTGCAGTCCTCGATTGCCTTTACCTCGATCGGCGGCGGTAACGTGGCCGCGGCGATCTGCTCGGCCACGGCGTCCAACATTCTGGGCATGTTCATCACGCCGATACTTCTGGGACTGGTGCTCAGCGTCAACGCCGATGCCGGTACCGGCCCGTCGCTGGGGGCGATCGGCAATATCCTCATGCAGCTGCTGGCGCCCTTTTTGCTGGGCCAGCTCCTGCAGCCCTGGATCGGGCAGTGGGTGCGCGAGCACAAGGCGCCGCTGGCGATCGTCGATCGCGGCTCGATTCTGATGGTGGTCTATCTGGCCTTCAGCGAAGCGATCGTCGGCGGGTTGTGGCAGCAGGTCGACGGGGTCAGCATCGCGACCATGATCGTGGTGGACTGCGTGCTGCTGGCGGTGGTACTGCTGATCACGCGCACCGTCAGCCGGCTGATGGGCTTTGCCCGAGAGGATGAGGTCGCCATCGTCTTCTGCGGCTCCAAGAAGACGCTGGCCTCGGGCGTGCCGATGGCCAACGTGCTGTTTCCGGCCGCACAGGTCGGCAGTGCGCTGCTACCCTTGATGCTGTTTCACCAGATACAGCTGTTTGTGTGCGCCATGCTGGCGCGACGCTATGCCACGCGCCGTGCGGCGATCGCCGAGGCCCGAACGTCGTCTTCGAGTGCCTGAATGGCGCTCGCATGTGAGACTGTTTGATCACTGACCATCGATCCAGGGAGAGAGCACGTGAATAAAAGCGTTTTCATTACCGGTGCGACATCAGGATTTGGCCGTGCTGCCGCCCGCCGCTTTGCCGAGGCCGGTTTTTCGCTGGTGCTGACCGGTCGCCGTCGTGAGCGCCTGGAGGAGTTGAAAAGCGAGCTTTCGGGCAAGGTGGCCGTGCATGTCATCGAGCTGGATGTGCGCGATGAAGCCGCGGTGAAAAAGGCCGTGGATGAACTGCCAGACGAATTTGCTTCTGTCCATGTCCTGCTCAATAACGCCGGTCTTGCCTTGGCGCCGGAGCCGGCCCAGGATGTGGCGCTGGAGGACTGGCACACCATGATCGACACCAACGTGAAGGGGCTGGTCAACGTCACCCACGCGCTGCTGCCGACCCTGATCGAGCTCGGTGCCGGCACCAGCATCATCAATGTGGGCTCCACCGCCGGCAAGTGGCCCTACAAGGGCAGCCACGTCTATGGCGCCACCAAGGCGTTTGTCGAGCAGTTCAGCTATAACCTGCGCTGTGACCTGCACGGCACGGGCGTGCGGGTGACCGATATCGCCCCCGGCATGGCCGAGACCGAATTTACTCTGGTGCGCACGAAAGGCGATCAGGCGGCCTCCGATCAGCTCTACGGCAATACCACGCCGATGACGGCCGAGGACATCGCCGAGCAGATGTTCTACGTCGCCACGCTGCCCGCACATCTCAACATCAACTTCCTTGAGATTCAGCCCGTGCGTCAGGTCTGGGCCGGAATGGCAGTGGATCGCGACGAATAAGCAAACCGCGATGACACCATGAACGCGACGCGCCGGTCACTGGACCGGCGCTGTCGTATCAGGGCTTGCCAGGTATGGGCATCAGGCACGCCCGGTGCTCGATTCGTAGTGTTCATCAATGATCTGCCCGTCGGAGAGGGTAGGCAGCTCTCCCTCCCGGGCCGGCGCCTCGTCATCGCTCATGCGGGTCACCCGAAAGCCGATCAGGGCGTAGAGCGTGGCTATCCCCAGGTTGATCAGATTGAAAAAGGCAAACGGTGCGTAACTCAGCGTGGCCACGCCGAGCGTTGCTGCCATGTAGGCGCCACAGCTGTTCCACGGGATCAGCGGTGAGGTGATCGTGCCGGAGTCTTCCAGCGCCCGCGACAGATTGACCGGCTTGAGCCGGCGACGCTGAAATTCGGCCTTGTAGATGCGCCCGGGCAGTACCACCGAAAGATACTGATCGCCGGTGATGATGTTGGTGGCAAGTCCGGTCGCCAGCGTCGAGATGATTAATGATGAGGTGCTGCGCGCCACGCGCAAAAGGCCACTGACCGCCCGCTCCAGCAACCCCAGCCGCTCGATGACGCCGCCAAAGGTCATCGCCGAGAGAATCAGCCAGACCGTGATCAGCATGCTGTCCATGCCGCCGTTGGTCAAAAGCGCATCGATCGCATCATTGCCGGTATGGGCGCTGTAGCCGTCGTAGAGCGCAATCCAGCTGCCTTTCAAAAGCGCCATGGCGTATCCCAGCGAGGGTGTGTCGGCAAGACCCACTATCGCCTCGCGCTGAAAGATCAGGGCAAACACCACCCCCAGCATGGCGCCGATGAAGATGGTGGGAAACGCCGGCATCTGCTTCCACGCCATCACCAGCAGTGCCAGCAGCGGCAGCAGCAACCAGCCGCTCAGGGTAAAGTGATCGCTCAGGGTCTGCTGAATATCGAGGATGCGCTCGGGCGTGGCTGCCTGTTCCGGCCCGCCCAGTCCCAGCGCCAGAAAGAGAATCAGCGCCAGAATGAGACTGGGCGTGGTGGTCCAGAGCATGTGGCGAATATGGGCAAAGAGCTCCGCCTCGGCCGAGGCGGGCGCAAGGTTGGTGGTGTCAGAGAGCGGCGACATCTTGTCACCGAAATAGCCGCCGGAAATGATGGCGCCGGCCGTGATGGCACTCGAAAGCCCGAGCCCGTTGGCAATGCCGATCAACCCGATGCCGATGGTGCCGGCTACCGTCCAGGAACTGCCCACCGAGACCGAGACCAGCGCGCACAGCAGGCAGGCGGTAGCGTAAAAGTAATGGGGCGATAAAATCTCGAGCCCGTAGTAGATCATCGTGGGCACCACGCCGCCCATCGTCCAGGTGCCGATCATGGCGCCCACCGACAGCAGAATCAGAATTGCCCCCAGCGAGAGGTGAATGCCGCGGTTGATGCCTTCCTCGATGGCCTGCCACTGGTGACCGTTTTTCAGGCCCACCACGGCGGCCAGCATGGCGCCCAGGATCAGCGCGATCTGGGTCGGACCGCTGGAGGCGTCGGCGCCAAAGAGCGTCACGCTCAGGGCCAGCATGATGATCACGGCGACGATGGGAAAAAGTGCATCCAGCATGCCGGGCGGACGAGGCGTCCCGGCAGGATGCGTGGGGGAGGGTGTAGAAGCCATTGCCTTTCTCGTTGCTGCCAGACCAGAACACGCCCCCACCGAAGCCTCGATGGGGGCGCGATCACAATGGGCGCGGATTATTCCAGAATCGCGAGCGTTTGTCCGCGATCACGCCTCATTGACCGGCCGCGTTGCCCCGACCGAGGGTCGGGGCAGCGTCACGCTAGTCCACCATCGGCAGCAGGGCCGTGAGGCTTTCACGGGCATCGCCGTAGAACATCCGGCTGTTCTCCTTGTAAAACAGCGGATTCTCGATGCCGGAATAGCCGGTGCCCTGACCGCGCTTGGAAATGAACACCTGCTTGGCTTCCCAGACCTTGAGTACCGGCATGCCGGCGATCGGGCTGTTGGGATCTTCCTGCGCGGCCGGATTGACGATGTCGTTGGAGCCGATGACGATCACCACGTCGGTCGAGGCGAAATCGTCGTTGATCTCGTCCATCTCCAGCACGATGTCGTAGGGCACACGGGCTTCGGCCAGCAGTACGTTCATGTGGCCCGGCAGACGTCCGGCGACCGGGTGAATGGCAAAGCGCACCTCCTTGCCGGCCGCGCGCAGCTTGCGCACCAGATCGCTGACGGCGGTCTGCGCCTGAGCCACCGCCATGCCGTAGCCCGGCACGATGATGACGCTGTCGGCATCATTCAGAGCACTTGCCACCCCATTGGCATCGATGGCGATCTGCTCGCCTTCGATCTCCGCCGCCGGGCCCTGGGTGCCGCCAAAGCCACCAAGGATGACGTTGACGAAGTTGCGGTTCATCGCCTTGCACATGATGTAGGAGAGAATCGCCCCCGAGGAGCCCACCAGCGCGCCGGTCACGATCAAAAGATCATTGGAGAGCGTGAAGCCGATGGCCGCCGCCGCCCAGCCGGAGTAGCTGTTGAGCATCGAGACCACGACCGGCATGTCGGCACCGCCAATGCCCATGATCAGGTGATAGCCGATGAAAAACGCCAGGGCGGCCAGCACCAGCAGCGTCCAGAAGCCGGCGCCGTTGAGATAGAGGATGGCCAGCAGCAGAGAAAGCACGGCAGCGCCGGCGTTGAGCCAATGGCCACCGGGGAACTGACGCGGTTTGCCATCCACCTTGCCGGCCAGCTTGCCAAAGGCGATCACCGAACCGGTAAACGTCACCGCACCGATGAAGATGCCCAGCACCACCTCGACCTGCAGAAACGCCAGCTCATCCGGCGCCTTGTGCGCCACCAGGGCGGCAAACGCCGAGAAGTCCTGCATGACGCCATCGGCGGCGCGGGCGGCCAGCACCCGGCGACGCTCCAGATCGGCACTCCAGGCCACAAAGACGGCCGCCAGACCCACGAAGCTGTGCAGCGCCGCTACCAGCTGAGGCATTTCGGTCATCTCGACTCGACGTGCCAGGCGGGCGCCGATCACCGCGCCGATGATGATCATCGGAATCATCAGCCAGTAGCCGCCGATACCGGGGCCGAAGGCGGTGAAAAAGACGGCCACGGCCATGCCGATAATGCCGTACCAGACAGCGCGCTTGGCCTTTTCCTGATTGCTCAGACCGCCCAGTGACAGGATAAAAAGAACACTTGCCGCGATCGCCGCGGCCGCTACGAATCCTTGACTCAACATGTTGTTTTCCGGCCGCTCAGGATTTTTGGAACATGGCGAGCATCCGGCGTGTCACCAGGAAGCCACCCACGATATTGATGGTCGCGATCAGCACCGAAATCGCTGCCAGAATGCTGACGATCACGCTGCCGGAACCGATCTGCAGCACCGCCCCCAGCACGATGATGCCGGAGATCGCATTGGTGACCGCCATCAGCGGCGTATGCAGCGAGTGACTGACCTTCCAGATCACCTGGAAGCCGATGAAGCAGGCCAGCACGAAGACGATGAAATGCTGCATGAACGACGCTGGTGCGACCTCACCGAGCAGCAGCATCAATGCACCGCCGATGGCCAGCATGCCCACCTGGCGTTTGGTCTGCGACTTGAACGTGGCGGCATCAGACGCGCGCTTTTCTTCTGCGGTGGGCTCCTTCTCCTTCGGTTTGGGGCTGGATGCCCCGATCGCCTTCACCTTCGGCGGCGGTGGCGGGAAGGTGATCTCGCCCTGATGGGTGACGGTCGCACCGCGAATCACGTCATCGTCCATGTTGTGATTGATCACGCCATCCTTCTCCGGCGTCAGATCGGTCAGCATGTGGCGAATGTTGGTGGCGTACAAAAGCGAGGACTGGGTCGCCATGCGCGAGGGATAGTCGGTATAGCCAACCACGATCACGCCGTTATCACTCACCACGCGCTCGTCGGCGCGGGTCAGATCGCAGTTGCCGCCCTTCTCGGCGGCGAGATCGATGACCACCGAGCCGGGCTTCATCAACGCGACCATGTCCTCGAGCCACAGCTTCGGCGCGGGCCTGCCGGGAATCAGCGCGGTGGTAATGACGATGTCGACGTCCGCGGCCTGCTCGCGGAAGCACTCGAGCTGCTTTTCACGGAACTCGGGGCTCGAGGGTGCGGCGTAGCCACCGCTTTCCGAGCCGTCCTGGTCGTTGTCGAAATCGAGAAACAGGAATTCGGCCCCCATCGACTCGATCTGCTCGGAGACTTCCGGGCGCACGTCAAAGGCGCGCACCACAGCACCCAGGCTCGTGGCGGTGCCGATGGCGGCAAGGCCTGCCACGCCGGCGCCGATGACCAGCACCTTGGCCGGTGGCACCTTGCCTGCGGCGGTGACCTGACCGGTAAAGAAGCGGCCAAAGTTGTTGCCTGCCTCGATCACCGCACGGTAGCCGGCGATATTGGCCATGGAGGAGAGCGCATCCATCTTCTGCGCCCGCGAGATGCGCGGCACCATGTCCATGGCAATGACGGTGGCCCCCGTCGCCTGACACTTTTTCAGCATGGCCTCGTTCTGGGCGGGCCAGAAAAACGAGATCAGGGTCTGGCCCTTGTGCAGGCGCTCGGCCTCCGACTCGGAAGGCTCGCGTACCTTGATGACCACCTCGGCATCGCGCCAGAGCGTGGCGGCATCATCCACCACGCTGACGCCGGCCTCGCGATAGGCCTCATCGGCAAAGCCGGCACCGATGCCCGCGCCGGTTTCCACCAGGCACTCATGTCCCAGCTTCTGCAGCTGCTTCGCGCTCTCCGGGGTCAGCGCGACCCGCGCCTCGCCCCGAGCGCTTTCCTTTGGTGCGCCTATCTTCACTCGTGTTCTCCCCTGATGATGACGCCGGGCCACGCACTTTCATTATCGGCGTTGATAAAGGGCCCGCCTGTCGTGACAGCAGATCGCGTGACAGCGACCGCCCCCCTGCTCAAACCGATTAGGCTCGCATGGCAATTACCAAAAAGCCGTTCGACCTTTGGTTAATAAACGAAGGGCGAGTCGTCGAGTGAACAATCGACGTCGTTTCCACGGCAGGAATGACGCGTTGACGGCACAGAGGACCGGGTCGGGGCGGCATCTGTCACGTGCAAAGGGCAGAACGGCACAGGTAGGGCTGCTGAATAAAAAGACTGCTGAATGGACAGGGCGGCGTCATGGACAGGACGGCGGCAGGGAGAAGATGGCGATAACGAAAGGACGTTGGAAAGCGGGCGTCCCGCCCGGACATCAATATCCGGACGGGCGGTGCAGAGATACAGGCGGCGTGTCTATTCCAGGTAGGTGTAGCCCTCAAGGCCGGCTTCAAGCTCTTCGAGAAACATTTCGCGCTCGCGGCCCGAGATATCGCTGCGCAGCAGCTGGCGCTGGAAGCGACTGCGCAGGCGATCCGGATCGAAGTTCACGTAGCGCAGCACGTTGGCGACGCTATCACCGACGATGGGCGTGCCCAGCTGCCACTCGCCATTGTCGTTCAGGCTGACGTCGATGGAGTCGGTATCGCCGAACAGGTTGTGCAGATCGCCCAGAATCTCCTGATAGGCGCCGACCAGAAACAGCCCCAGCAGGCGCTCCTCGCCGGCCTTCCACTCCGGTAGCGGCAGGGTGCTCTCCACGCCCTGGCCGTCGACGTAGCGTTCGATGCGCCCGTCGCTGTCGCAGGTGATGTCCTGAATCACACCACGGCGGGTCGGCGGCTGATCCAGATTGGACAGCGGCAGCACCGGGAAGATCTGATCGATGCCCCAGACGTCGGGCAGGGACTGGAACAGCGAGAAGTTGACGAACAGCTTGTCGGCCAGCTTTTCATCAAGTTCGTCGAGAATCTCGCGATGGGCCCGGTTGCGACCGTCGAGTCGGACGCGCAGACGCTTGCAGGCGGCGGTGAAGATCGCCTCGGCCTCGGCGCGAATCGCCAGGCTGGCGCTGCCCAGCACGAAGCGATCCTGAACGTCGACCATGGCCTGATACAGATCGTGGTAGTACTCGACCAGCAGACGCGGCTCGGCCGGTTCGGCCAGCCAGTCCCAGGTCTGCCACAGCACGTCAAGATGGGTGTCGCCGTCGTGATGGCCGCGCTCGGGCAGACTGACCTCGTGGCGCTCCTCATCGATCACGTTGGTGATCAGCACCGCATGGTGGGCGGTCAGCGCCCGGCCTGACTCGGAAATGATGTCCGGATGTGGCAGGTCCATGCTCTGGCACAGCTGCGAGAAGGCGCCGACCACGTTGTTGGCGTATTCGGCCATGGAGTAGTTGGTCGAGCAGTAGCTGCGCGAGCGGGTGCCTTCATAGTCCACGCCCAGGCCGCCACCGACATCCACCACGGCGACCGGGGCGCCGACGTCGCGCAGGCTCTTGTAGAACTGGGTGCATTCGCGCAGGCCGCGCTGGATGTCACGAATGTTGGCGATCTGCGAGCCGAGATGGAAATGCACCAGCTGCAGGGAGTCCAGCCGGCCACGCGCGCGCAGATGATCGACCACGTGCTGAATCTGGCGAGCGGTCAGACCGAACTTGGACTTGTCGCCGCCGGTGCTCTCCCAGTTGCCCTTGCCGACCGAGGAGAGTCGCGCGCGAACGCCGATACGCGGCATGACGCCAAGGCGTTCGGCCTCCTCCATGATCAGCTCCAGCTCGGCCTGCTTTTCCACCACCAGAAAGACGCGGTGGCCGAGTTTTTCGCCCATCAGCGCCAGGCGTACGTATTCGCGGTCCTTGTAGCCGTTGCAGACGATCGTCGAGGTAGTCTCCGAAGAGAGCGCCAGTACGGCAAGCAGCTCCGGCTTGCTGCCGGCTTCCAGCCCCACCCGGCCACGGCCGCGTTCGGGCGTGGCCAGAAGCTCTTCCACCACGCGGCGCTGCTGGTTGACCTTGATCGGATAGACCGCCGTATAGCGGCCCTCGTACTCGAGCTCGTCGATGGCCATGTCAAAGGCCTGACACAGCTGCTCGACCCGGTCATGAAGAATATCGGTAAAGCGCACCAGCGTCGGCAGACGCAGTCCGGCCTCCTGCAGCTTCTGCACCAGCCCCTTCAGGGGCAGGGAGGGGCTTTGCTGGCTGTCGGCGTCGCCAAACGGGCGCACCACGGCCAGACCGTCTTCGCTGACATCAAAGTAGCCGCTCCCCCACTGATCGATATTATAGGTGCGGCGGGCTTCGGACTGGGCGTGAGTATGGGCGGTGACGGGTGACGCGTTGGACATGGGCAGGCTCCGGTCAGCAGTGGCCGCAAACGACATCCTGTGGGTCAGACAGGGTAGTCATACGGGACAGGGGCAGCCAGTGCTGCCCGGCGCGCATTCTAACGCCTTTGTCCTGCCAGGGGCAGATGGGCGGGGTAGAGGATATCAGTATGCTCTGACGGATATCGGGCGTATCCGGCCGGGGATGAAGACGATACCGGCGGGTGCCGGTATCGCAGGGCCGGACTCAGGGCAGCGCGGCCGGGGGATGGTCGATGCGCGCCTTCAGAATCTGTCGATACTGGGCCGGGTCCTTGGGCGTCAGGGCATGAGCGGGCGGATCGACATAAACCACCAGCAGCCGGGAGAGCCAGTAGCGCAGGGCGGTCAGTGCCAGCATGGCAGGCCAGACCCGGCGCTCCTGATCGGTGAAGAGGCGCTCGCGGGCGTAGGCCTCGATAATGGCGTCGTAGCGCGCCTTGATCAGCAGGCCCTGCTCGTCGCTGCACCAGTCGTTGATCACGATGGCCAGATCAAACAGCAGATCGCCGGTGCAGCCGTTGTAGAAATCGATCACGCCGCCGAGCTGATCGCCTTCGTAAAGGGTGTTGTCACGAAAGAGGTCGCCATGCAGGGCGCCCTGGGGCAGTACGACGTCCCGCAGGCGGCAGTCGAGCGTGTCGATGCTGTCACGGATCAGGCGCTGGTCATCGCTGCCCAGATAGCTCATGACCCGGGAGTGAACGGCGTGTATCCAGCGCAGATCGCGCGGATTGGGGCGGCTGCCCTGAAACCCCTGAGAGATATGGTGCATCCGGCCCAGCACGTCACCGATGGCACGGCACTGGGCGATGCTCGGCGCTTCCGGGTGGCTGCCGGGCATGCGGGGGAACAGCAGCGCCGGGCGACCGGCCAGCTGCTGAAGGGCCACGCCGCGCTGGTCAAACAGCGGTCCCGGCACCGGCAGCTGATGCTGATCCAGCCAGGCCAGAAGATCGACGAAAAAGGGCAGCTCTTCCTGCTCACCCTGTTCAAACAGGGTGAGTATCAGCGCCTGCCGATCGGTCGTGACGAGAAAGGTGCTGTTTTCGGTGCCGCCCGCCACGCCCTCGAGCGTCTGCAGGGTGCCGACATCGTAACCTTCCAGAAAATGAGCGACCTGTTCATCGCTCAAGGGAGTAAAAACCGCCATGTTGCTCCTGGCGCGCTGTGGAGGCGCTCACCGTGCTGGGTAACAAACGCCGCGTCCCGGCGTCGGGACGGCGACCATGAGATGTCCAGGGTTCGATCGCGGATCGTCCCGCGCCCTGGCAGACATCGCGCAGCGCGGAAGTCTATCACCGAAATGCCATATTCTGCCTGCAATGGTGACAGGCGTTTCTTCAGGTCGACTCCCGGGTCCATGCCGGCGGCACGATCTCGGTATCCGCGCTCTGGCGGCGGAAGTTGCCGTCGCCGTCACCGTCCAGCAGCACCCGGCGCTGGCCGTTGTCGATGATTTCGATGGCATAAAGCCTGCCGTCAACGCGATATTCTCGTACGGTGCGCTCGCCGTCCTGTCGGGTCGTGATCTCGCCCTGCGAGGCGGCCAGCGCCGCGGTAGACATGACACCTGGCGCCAGCAGTGCGATCAGCACCAGGGCCGGCAGCATTCGTCCAGTCACCATGATGACCTCCAGTAAGGGGTGTCCTGAGTGTTGCATAGTGTAAAGCCCACGAGGGCAAATAGCAGCCTTCCGACGTTGCGGTCGGGACGATGCTGTCAACACTGACGGCGCCGCAAGGCTTGCGTATCATGAGGCCATATTCGAGTCATTTGCTGGAGCTTCCATGGCCGCTGCCCCGATCGTCCTTGTGGACGGTTCTGCCTACCTGTACCGCGCCTTTCATGCCCTGCCGCCCCTGTCGACCTCGACCGGCGAGCCGACCGGTGCCGTGCGCGGCGTCGTCTCCATGCTCAAAAGCCTCATCCGTCAGTATCCCGAAAGTCCCATGGCGGTGGTCTTTGATGCGAAGGGCAAGACCTTTCGCGATGAGCTCTTTGAACAGTACAAGGCTCATCGCCCGCCGATGCCCGATGAACTGCGCGCCCAGGTCGCGCCGCTGCACGAGTGCGTGCGGGCGCTTGGCCTGCCGCTTTTGTGCATCGAGGGCGTCGAGGCTGATGATGTGATCGGGACGCTGGCGCGCATGGCCACCGAGGCCGGACGCGATGCGATCATCTCGACCGGCGACAAGGACATGGCACAGCTGGTCAATGAACACATCACCATGGTCAACACCATGAAGGATGAAACGCTGGATGTGGCCGGTGTCGAAGAGAAGTTCGGTATTCCGCCGCATCTGATCATCGACTATCTGGCCCTGATGGGCGACAGCGTCGACAACATCCCTGGCGTGCCGGGGGTCGGGCAGAAGACCGCACTGGCGCTTCTGACCGGCATGGGCGGTGGGCTCGACACCATTTATGGTGATCTCGAACGGGTGAAGACGCTGACCTTTCGCGGCGCTAAATCGATGCCCAAAAAGCTCGAGGACAATCGCGAACAGGCCTTTCTCTCCTACAGGCTTGCCACCATTCGTACCGACTGCGAGCTGCCGGTCGGTCTGGATGGACTGGACATTGCTCACCCCGATCGCGAGGCCCTGCTGTCGCTCTATCAGCGCCTGGAGTTCAAGGGTTGGCTCAACGAGCTGCTGGAAGGCGGCAGTACCGGCGAGCCTTCTCCCGACGTGCCGGCCGGCGAAGGCGATCTCGACAGCGGCGATGCCACTGAAGACACCTCGGCCATGACGAGCGAGCAGCGCGACTATCGCGCCGTATTCGAGCAGGACGATTTCGATCACTGGATCGAGCGGTTAAAACGAAGCGACGCCTTCTGCTTCGATCTGGAAACCACCAGCCTCAACTATATGGACGCCGAGATCGTCGGTATCGGTCTTGGTATCACGCCGGGTGAGGCGGTTTATGTGCCGGTGGCGCACGACTATCTCGATGCGCCGGATCAACTGGATCGCAACGCTGTGCTGGCGGCGCTCAAGCCGCTATTGGAAGACGCTTCGATCGGCAAGATCGGCCAGAACCTGAAATACGATATCGAGGTGCTGGCGCGCTATGACATTGGCGTGGAAGGGGCGCTGATGGACACCATGCTTGAATCCTACGTGCTCAACTCCACCGCCACGCGTCATGACATGGATTCGCTGGCCCAGGCCTATCTGGGGCATCGCACCATCTCGTTCGAGGAGATTGCCGGCAAGGGGGCCAAACAGCTGACCTTCAATCAGGTCGCGCTTGAGCAGGCGGTGGAATATGCCTGCGAGGACATTGATGTCACCCTGCGCCTGCATGCTCATCTGCGCCCGCGACTGGCGCAGGAGGGGCGTCTGGCCGAAGTCATCGACACGCTCGAGCTGCCGCTGATTGCCGTGCTGACACGCATGGAGCGCACCGGCGTGGCAGTGGATACCCGGCTTCTGGGCGAGCAGAGCCGATCACTGGGTGAGCGCATGACCGAGCTTGAGCGAGATGCGTTCGAACTGGCCGGGCGCGAGTTCAATCTTGGTTCTCCCAAGCAGCTCGGCGAGATTCTGTTCGAGGAGCAGAAGATTCCGGTTATCAAGAAAACCCCCAAGGGGGCGCCGTCGACGGCCGAAGCCGTGCTCGAAGAGCTGGCACTGGATTATCCGCTGCCGAAGGTCATCATGGAGCATCGCGGGCTATCCAAGCTCAAGTCGACCTACACCGACAAACTGCCGCAACTGATCAACGCCACGACCGGGCGTATTCATACCAGCTACCATCAGGCCGTCACGGCAACCGGGCGGTTGTCGTCCAGCGATCCCAATCTGCAGAACATTCCGATTCGAAGCGACATTGGCCGCCGTATTCGTACCGCCTTCGTGGCCACGCCCGGCTATCAGCTGGTCGCTGCGGACTACTCGCAGATCGAGCTGCGCATCATGGCGCATCTTTCCGGTGACGAGAGTCTGCTCACGGCCTTTACCGAGGACCGCGACATTCATACCGCGACCGCCGCCGAAGTCTTTGGCACTTCGCTTGAAAAGGTCACAAGTGATCAGCGCCGCAGCGCCAAGGCGATCAACTTCGGACTGATCTACGGCATGAGCGCCTGGGGGCTGGCGCGTCAGCTGCGGGTCGAGCAGCGCGATGCCAAAACCTGGATCGAGCGCTACTTTGATCGCTACCCGGGTGTGGCGCGCTACATGGAGCGCATTCGCGCCGAGGCGGCCGAGAAGGGGTACGTTGAAACCGTGTTCGGGCGGCGGTTGTATGTGCCTGAAATCAGCTCGCGCAATCATGCCCGTCGTCAGGCGGCCGAGCGTACCGCCATCAACGCGCCGATGCAGGGCACGGCAGCCGATATCATCAAACGCGCCATGATCGATGTGGATACCTGGCTGCGTAGCGGTGAATTTGACGCCAAAATGGTCATGCAGGTGCATGACGAACTGATCTTTGAGGTGCGTCGTGAACAGGTCGAGGCCTTCAAGGCCGAGGTGGTCACGCGCATGCAGGGGGCCGGCCAGCTCGACGTGTCGCTGATTGTCGAGGCCGGCCACGGTGACAACTGGGAAGAGGCGCACTGATGCCGGATTCGGCAGGGAGTCCCACATGATGATCAGACAGGCCATGGCCGCGACACTGCTCGCGGCGGGTCTGGCCGGATGCACCGGTCAGGGGGCGTCGCCTCAGGAGGCCTCCGACAGTGACGCCGTGCTTGAGCAGGCCTCGCTCAGTTTTGACGGCCATCGGGTCAGCGGCAGCGGTGGCTGCAACCGGATATCTGGTCCGGCACACGTCGACAACGGCCGGCTGATCGTCGGGCATCTGGCCTCGACCCGCATGGCCTGCCCCGGGCAGCAAAACGGCGATCAGGCCCTGATCGATTTTCTGGAAAGCGAGCCGCGTCTGATTCAGGGCGATAACGATGTGTGGCGCCTTGAAGGCGAGTCGCAGCAGATGGTCATCGAACGGGTACCCATGCAGTAGGGCGCCCGCATGGATCAGCCCATCGGCGCCGTATCTTCGGCGGCGCCGTCTTCAAGCATGTGGCTCAGATCGAGCTGAATGTAGGTTTCGTCGAACTGCGCTTCGCGATAAAGGCGGTCGTAATCGAGGATTTCCAGCATGCGGCGCTGCTTTTTGACCATGCCGTCACGGGCCAGCTCGCCGAGCATGCGGCTGACGTGCACGCTGGTCAGTCCCAGCAGGCTCGCCATGAGCTTCTGATTCATGGGGAATTCAAAGCGCTGGTCCATGTCGGGGCTGGTGTGCTTCAACCGCAGATACATTTCGATGATGAAGTGGGCGATCTTCATCCGGGCGCTGCAGTGCATGAGGCTTGCCACGCGCTCGGTCATCAGCGCCTGGTCGCGCGAGGCGGTGGCAAAAAACGCTGCCGACAGCGCCCGCGACTGCTGACAGGCGTCCAGAATATAGCGATAGGGAAAGGCGCAGACGGTGCCATCGGTCATCATGCGGACATCGGTCAGATGGCGGCCGAAGGTAAAGTCGCGCAGCCCGATGATATCGCCCGGGGTAAAGATCTCGACAACCTTCATCTCGCCCATCAGCGAGATCTTGTAGGCGTAGGCCCAGCCTTCCTGCAGCGTATAGAGGGTCTGCGTGCGTTCGCGAAAATGCCACAGGCTCTCGTGGCGCCTGACGGCTCTGGCGTCGTTTTCCAGATGCCCCAGTATTGCCTTCTCATGGTCGCTGAGTGAAATCAGATTGCTGAAGTTTTCAACGATACAGCCATGCCCCATCGTTATCTCCCGCGGTGTCGGCCCTCGTGTGAATGGTGCTCTACCAGCGCCGCCTCTCGCCATCACGAGAGAAACGGGCTTATTGTTATGAGCCTGCCCGGTCATTAGGGTGTATTTATTAGCATTTCTAATTTCAGAGCGTACCCTGAGCATGGCGCATGTCACCGGGCTTCACCACTTTCGAGGTGCCAG
Source organism: Kushneria avicenniae (assembly GCF_900112585.1). Taxonomy (GTDB): domain Bacteria; phylum Pseudomonadota; class Gammaproteobacteria; order Pseudomonadales; family Halomonadaceae; genus Kushneria; species Kushneria avicenniae. The sequence goes on from NZ_FOLY01000005.1 coordinate 157,922, forward strand.
GGTGCGATGAAATGATCACCTGGGCGCAATTTTAGCCGCCGACGGACAGGGACAATCGTCGCACGCTCTGCCAGACTGGCCTGCCACCCCATTGGCGTGGCACATTCGCCGGTCGACAGCATGCTGTCCATCCCCGTGCGGGGCATCATGGCGCGCAGGCAGGTACAAACCGCGCGTCGTAGTTCAATGACTGCTGGAGTAGTAAAAGGCAATGACCAGACAACAGATTGGTGTCATGGGAATGGCAGTAATGGGGCGCAATCTGGCGCTCAACATCGAAAGCCGTGGCTATACGGTGTCGATCTATAACCGTTCCTCTGAGAAAACCGACGAAGTGCTGGCGGAAAATCCCGACAGCAAGCTGGTCCCGTTTTACGATATCGAGACGTTCGTCGCGTCTCTGGAAAAGCCGCGCCGCATCCTTTTGATGGTCGCGGCCGGTGAGGCTACCGACCGGACCATCGAGTCGCTGAAGCCGTATCTGGACCAGGGCGATATCCTGATCGACGGGGGCAACACCTACTACCCGGATACCATTCGTCGTAACCGCGAGCTTTCCGAGGCGGGTCTGAACTTTATCGGCACCGGCGTTTCCGGTGGTGAAGAGGGCGCGCTCAAGGGGCCCTCGATCATGCCCAGCGGCCAGCGTGAAGCCTATGACATGGTGGCGCCGATTCTTGAAAAGATCGCCGCGCGCGCCGAAGACGGTGAGCCCTGCGTCAACTATGTCGGGCCCGACGGTGCCGGTCACTACGTCAAGATGGTGCACAACGGCATCGAATACGGCGACATGCAGCTCATCAGCGAAGCCTACGCCATCCTCAAGGACGGTCTGGGACTCTCCAACGACGAGCTGGCCGATGTCTTCTCCGAGTGGAACGAGGGCGAGCTCGACAGCTACCTGATCGACATCACTGCCCGCATCTTCAGAAAGCGTGACGAGAGCGGCGAGTACGTGGTCGACACGATTCTCGACTCGGCCGGCCAGAAGGGCACCGGCAAATGGACCAGCAAGAGCGCGCTGGATCTGGGTGTGCCGCTGCCGCTGATCACCGAATCCGTCTTTGCCCGCTTTATCTCCTCTCTCAAGGAAGAGCGCGTGGCGGCATCGAAGGTTCTCAAGGGGCCGGCCGACAAGCCCTTTGAAGGCGATCGCGCCGAGTTCATCGAGAAGGTGCGTCAGGCCCTTTATTTCAGCAAGATCGCCTCCTACGCCCAGGGCTTTGCCCAGATGCGTTCGGCAAGCGACCACTACGACTGGAACCTCGACTACGGCCAGGTGGCCAAGCTCTTCCGCGCCGGCTGCATCATCCGTGCCCGTTTCCTGCAGAAGATCACCGATGCCTACCAAGAGACGCCGGATCTGTCGAATCTCCTGATGGCGCCGTACTTCTCCGACATCGCCGATCGCTACCAGCAGTCGCTGCGCGACGTGATCAGCCATGCGGTGCAAAACGGCATTCCGGTCCCGACTTTCTCGTCTGCCGTGGCCTACTACGACAGCTATCGCGCCGAGAAGCTGCCGGCCAATCTGGTTCAGGCCCAGCGTGACTTCTTCGGTGCCCACACTTACAAGCGCCTTGATCGCGACGGCGTATTTCACACCGAGTGGCTCGAAAAGTAAGCGTCGCCGCCATTTGATGCACCAAAACCCCGCGCCCGGCGCGGGGTTTTTTCGTATCGGGCCTCGGGATGGCGCCGCCAGAGCTGTTGCCGTTCTGTCGATGGGAACTGGCATGCTTATTGCTGGCTGAAGATAACGATTCATCTTCAGGGAGCCATGCCATGAGCAGTTCTACCGTTGCGACCTCTACCGTGGCCTCAAGGGCCCTTGCCGCGCGCTGGTATCAGCTGATAGCGGCCGTGGTATGCATGATGGCCATTTCGAGCCCGCAGTATGTCTGGACCCTGTTTACCGGGCCGCTGACCGAGCGTCTGGACGTGCCGCTGTCTCGACTCCAGATCACCTTTTCGCTGCTGATCGTGTTGCAAACCTTCCTTGCGCCGCTGCAGGGCTTTCTGGTGGACCGCTTTGGCGTGCGTCGGCTGGTGGCTGTCGGTGCCCTGGCAACCGGGGTCAGCTGGGTGCTGGCGGCGCAGACCACCACGCTTGCCGGGCTGTATCTGACCTACGGCGTGCTGGGCGGACTGGGCACGGGAATCGTCTACATCGGCACGGTAGGGCTGATGGTGCGCTGGTTTCCGGATCGACGTGGATTGGCCGTGGGCGCGGTGGCGGCCGGCTACGGTTTCGGGGCCATGCTGACCACGCTACCGATCAGCGTACGCCTTGATGGCACCGGGCTTGAAGCCACGTTGACCCTTTTTGGTATCGGCATTGCGCTTGTCGGCATGAGTGCTGCGATGTGTCTGAAAATGCCGCCGGCCGAGCTGGCAGGCCGGCGCCCGGCCTCGAAGGTGCAGACCGCCAGATCCCCGCAGACCCGTCCGGCACAGATGCTTAAACATCCGATCTTCTGGCTAATGTTTGTGATGTTCACGATGATGTCGACCTCGGGGCTCATGGTGATCTCTCAGATGTCGAGCTTTGCCGCCGATTTTGGCGTGGCCGGCGTGACTGTCATGGGCATGGCCGCCGTGCCGCTGGCACTGACGCTTGATCGCGTCTGCAACGGCGTGACCCGTCCGCTGTTTGGCTGGATCTCTGATCGCTGGGGGCGTGAGAACACCATGGCGCTGGCCTTCATTCTTGAAGGGGTCGCCATGATGGTCTGGCTGGCCACCAGCAGTAACCCGGTACTGTTTGTACTGCTGTCGGGCATTGTCTTTCTGGGCTGGGGCGAAATCTTTTCGCTGTTTCCGGCCACGCTGACCGATACCTTTGGCACTCGCCATGCCACCACCAATTATGGTTTTCTCTACATGGCTCAGGGGATTGGCTCGATCATTGGCGGGCCGGCGGCGGCACTGTTATATGAAACGAGCGGCAGCTGGCTGCCGGTGTTCTCGGTTGCCATCAGCTTTGATATTGCTACCGGTCTGGTGGCGCTGATGCTGCTCAAACCCCTGCGTCAACGCTGGCTGTCTGCGACCTCTCCAGTGCGCCAGCCATAATGCTTCAGCGCTTCGATCAACGCCATGCCGCCACCGGGCAGGGTGGCGGTATCACGCACTATCACACTGCGTTCGCGTACCGCCCAGGGGGCGTCGATATGCACCAGCGCCAGCGTCATGAGCTGGCGGTGACGCAGTGCGGCGGATTCGGGAATGACGCCAATGCCGACGTTTGATGCCACCAGCCGACAGATTGCCTCGAAGCTGGCGACCTGCACCCGCAGCTTCAACTGTGCGCCAACGCCCTGAAACCGGCGGGTCAGAAACTGCATGAGGCTGCTGGTATCCGGCAGGCCCACGTGAAAATCCTCCACCATGTCCTCCAGTACCACGCTCTGGCGCTGCGCCAGCGGATGATCGGGCGCGGTAATCAATACCAGCCGGTCGGTGCTGAAGTGATAGCGTTCAAGCTCGAGAGTGCTGACCGGCCCGGCCACGATCCCCATGTCGGCGCTGCCCTGCTCCACGCCGCGGATGACCTCATGATTGAGGCGCTCGCGCAGGTCGATGGTCAGATGCGGCCGTGCGGCCAGGAAATTACCCAGCACGGCGGGCATCAGTTCGGTGACGGCGGTGGTGTTGGCCAGAATGCGCAGGTGGCCGGTGTGGTCATCGTCGCCGGCCATGTCCTGCATGAGGTGATCGATCTGGCGCAGCATGCGCCGGGCATGGGTCAGAAGTCGCTGGCCGGCCCGGGTCAGCTCCATGCCGCGCGCGCTTCGGTAAAACAGCCGCTTGCCCAGGCGCGCCTCGAGCTGCTGAATACGGGCGCTGGCGGCAGCCGTGGAGAGGCAGGCGCGGCGGGCGCCCTGGGTCAGACTGGGCGCCTCGGCCACGTGCACGAAAAGGCGCAGATCGGTCAGGTCAAAGGACATGGCATTGGCCGGAGCAGAATCGCCGGTCAGGCCGGCATGACAGGGCGTTCGGCTGAGACTAACGCAGGGTCAGGCAAAGTCCAATTCTCCAGAAGCGCGAAAACAGGCAGGCTCAGACTCTCTACAGGGAGAGGCGTTACCATGACGGAGGCTGCCATTACACACGTTGCCGGACCGCTGGAAGGTACGAAGGTCATCAGTCTGGAACATGCCATTGCCGCGCCGTTCTGCTCGCGCCAGCTGGCGGATCTGGGCGCAGAGGTGATCAAGATCGAGCGCCCCGGCACGGGGGATTTTGCCCGCCACTATGACCGCCGCACTCGCGGACTGGCCTCTCACTTTGTCTGGACCAACCGCGGCAAGAAAAGCCTGACGCTGGATGTGAAGGCTGACGAGGGCGCCGACGTTCTGTTTGAGCTGTTAAACGATGCCGACGTTTTGATCCAGAATCTGAGTCCGGGGGCGAGTGCGCGGCTGGGGCTGTCGTTCGAGGCGCTTCACGAGCGCTTTCCGCGTCTGATTGTCTGCGATATTTCCGGCTATGGCAGTGACGGCCCCTACACGACCAAAAAGGCCTACGACCTGCTGATCCAGAGCGAGGCGGGGCTGGTATCGCAGACCGGAACAAGGGACACGCCGGTCAAGGCCGGCATATCGATCGCCGATATCGCCGCCGGCATGTACGCCTACAGCAATATTCTCGCTGCGCTGCTGCTGCGAGGGCGTACCGGGGAGGGTAGTCATATCGATGTCTCGATGCTCGAGGCGACCGTGGAGTGGATGGGCTATCCGCTCTATTACGCCTTCGAGGGCGCCGAGCCGCCGCCGCGTGCCGGCGCGTCGCATTCGACCATCTACCCCTACGGCCCCTTTCCCGCCGGTGACGGCCAGTCCGTGATGCTGGGGCTGCAGAACGAGCGCGAATGGCAGGTGTTCTGCCGCGAGGTGCTCAGGCGGCCGGCGCTGATGGATGACGTGCGCTTTGCCACCAATGCCGATCGCAGCGAGGCGCGACAGGCGCTGGATGGCGTCATCAATGACGTCTTCTCGACGCTGTCGGCAGATGAGGTTGTGGCCCGGCTGGATCAGGCCGGCATCGCCAATGCCCATGTCAACGACATGGCCGGCGTGTGGGCCCATCCGCAGCTGGCCGCCCGGCAGCGTTTTCGTGAGGTGGCCTCGCCCGTAGGGCCGCTGCCGGCGCTGCTGCCGCCCGGTCAGGGCCGGGCGTTTGATACCATCATGGGCGCCATACCGGCGCTGGGTGAACATACCCGAGAGATCCTGATCTCACTGGGACACGACGAGACAACCATCGCCGACTGGCGAGACAGGGGAGTGGTGTAGATGACAGCTTCAAACGATGCGGTAAGCCGTATCAGGACGGCGCGTTCGACGCTTTTCGTTCCTGCGACCCGGCCCGACCGCATCGCGAAGGCGCTGACCAGCGAGGCGGATCTGGTGATTGTGGATCTGGAGGACGCGGTGGCGCCTGAGGACAAGGCGGCAGCGCGAGAGGCGCTGGAGCAGTGTCTGGATGAGATGCCGCAGGCCTCGCTGTGCGTGCGCATCAATGCCCCCGGCAGCGAGCATTTCGATGCCGATCTGGACCTGTGCGCCCGGCTGGCGGGCGTGACGGCGCTCATGGTATCCAAGGCCGAATTCGCCACGCCGCTCAAGCAGGCCGCCGCGCTCGGTCGTCCCCTGTGGCCGCTGATCGAAAGCGCCGCCGGGCTTGACTGGATCAACGAGCTGGCGGCCGTGGAGGGCGTCGAGCGGCTGAGTTTCGGTGCGCTGGATCTGGCGCTGGATCTGGCGCTGGAAAGCGGCACGCCCGGGGCGGAAGCCATATTGGATCAGGCGCGCTATCAGCTGGTGCTGCACTCGCGTCTGGCCGGGCTGGCCCCGCCGATGGCCGGCGTATCACCCGTGCTCGACGATGACGCGTTGCTCCATGACATGGCGCTGCGGGCCCGTCAGATGGGCTTTGGTGGCATGCTCTGCATTCATCCGTGCCAGCTTGGTCCGGTGCATCGCGTCTTTACCCCTGATGCCGAGCAGCTGGCGTGGGCGCAGAAAATTGTCACGGCGGCCCAGACTCAGGGCGGCGCCTTTCGCGTCGACGGAGAGATGGTGGATGCCCCGGTGATCGAGCGCGCCCGGCGGCTGCTGGCACGCGCCGACCGGCCATCACGGGGCACCGGGGCCTGATGGGTCGGTCACCTGCTGGCAGGCCCTTTGGGTCAGTCTGCTGCCTTCAGGCCGGGTTCGATGGTCTGCGGCGCTTTTTCAGTGTCATACCCGTGGCGGCCAGCCGGGCGATGGTTGCGGCCAGCCAAGGCGGCATGCAGTAGAGAAACACTCCCAGCGATAGATAGACCAGCGGCGTGGTCATGGGGGCGCTGGCGGAAAGGCAGAAGATTCGGCCGCGAAAGTACCTCAGCCCTTCGATCAGGTTGAGCCGGCACAGGACAGCATCAGCCCCATGAGCATCAGCACATGGGGCTGTCGAAAGGGCCAGGGCGACACCAGCGCCATGCCTGACCCTGACCGCGACGGTTGATTCCCGGGCATGAGGGCGCCCGCAGGGGGCCGGATGGCCTACGGGTGGGGTTTGCCCTCACGCCAGTAGCCCATGGCGGAGACCTGTCGTTTGGGGACGGCCAGCTCATCGATCAGATAGCGACGAATGTTGAGACAGACCTTGGATTCGGACGCAATCCAGGCATAAAAGCTGTCGCTGGATTCGGGCACGGACGCCTCCCAGAGGATCTCTTCATCGATATCGATGGCAGGCTCGACGCCGGCATCGGATGACGCCGTCGAAGATTGCCTGAGAGGCAGGGTGCGCACGGCCTGGCAAAGCCCCTCGCCGTGACAGCACCGCGTCTCCTCCCGGGGCAGCCAGACGGCGTCGATCCACTGCGGAATACAGCGACAGTCCGCTTTCAGGGGCACCTCGAGCAGCGCCTGTACCCGGGGTTTGGGCGCATCGGCAAAACGCTCGTCAAGCTCCTCGATAATCCCCATGACGGCGGGCAGGGCGGTTTCATCCGCGACCAGCAGCAGATGCTCGATATTGGCAGGTGGTCGCCACTCGCAGCCGATGGCCTTGCCGGTGTAGTGGATGCAGGGAGCATTGATCGAGAGGGCATCCCCCGGGCGGGCCCGGCTTGCCCAGCGTGAGGCGGGGCCGGTATCGCCATGCAGCACAAACTCGATATCCAGCTCCTTTTGTTCCGGGCGGACCGCGCGAATCGTATAGGTTCGCATGGGCGGACGCTGTTCGGGTGCCATGTTTTTATAGGCGCTGTACCAGTCCTCGCCGTCGGCAAATCGGGCCGCCATGCCGGCGGTGCTGCCCTCATCCGATGGCGGAAAAAAGAGCTTCACTCTCTGATCCGGCGCAAACGTCGTGGCGATATCCAGATCACCGGCCGTGAAGGTGAAATTCACCATGGACGGCGAGATCTGCTCTCGTCGTTTGAGCGTCATGTCAAAAAGCCGATAGGCCGTCGTTGCTGGCATGTTGGTAACACCTGGGAGTAGGAGGCTGCGTCGCTCGGAGAAGAATAATAATATTTCTCATTTGTGTTCAAGACGTCGGCCAGGAAAAGTGACGCTGTTCTGAATCCTGTCACATCATCGCTTGCATCATTGGATCCGCCGGGCACCGTCACCCGGCGGCGCTTTTCGGGCTTCAGGATGGCTCATTGGACAGCTCGATCGCGTTGAGTTCGGTCTGGCAGGCCGTCATGGCCTGGGCGATATAGCGTCCGGCCATGCGCTCGGAAACCCCCAGCCGCTCGCCGATTTCACGCTGGGTCAGCCCCTCCATCCGGTGCCAGATCAGCGCCTGACGCTGACGTGTGGGCAGCGTCGACAGCGCCTCGCTCAGGCGGTGGACACACTGCTGCTTGCACAGCTCGGTCTCGGGGCAGGCCCGCGGGCACACCAGCATTGGTGTGAAGGATTCGATGGCGATCAGGTGATTGGCGTAGCGGCGGTGATGGTCGGTGAGCAGATTGCGTGCGATGCGAAACAGATAGGCCCGCGGATTATCGAGCGCCGGGGTGTCGCTGGCCCTGATCAGGCGCAGATAGACCTCGTGACAAATATCCGCCGCCTGCTCGTGGCAGGGGAGCTGGCGCTTGAGAAAGCTCATCAGCTGCTGATGATATTCACGGTAGAGCGAGTCGATGGTCGCTGCGTGCATCGTGTAAACCCACTGTCCATATCAAGAATGCCGGATAACCACGCTCGGTGGTTATCCGGTACGGGTCGTGGCCATGGCTGGCAGGTGGCCTGCGCTTCAGGGCTCGCCGGTCATTCCCGCCGTGTCTGTCACCCCTGAAGTGCTCGTCAGGCACCCGGGGCGCTTTTGATCCTGTGGACGGTACCCGGCGATCGGGTTGATCAGCTCGCCGGCGAATTGCAGATTCCCGGCCGGGTCGGCCAGATCGATCATCTGACGGTTGTTGCGAAGCTGTAGCCGGTTGAGGCATGAGAGCGTGAAGGTCGGCGCGAACAGGTCATATCGCGCAAACTTCTCTGCAAGCTCCGGGTGGCGGCGCTGATAATCGACAACACAGGCCCCGACCCGTTCCCAGAACGTCTGCGCCTCCAGGGTATTGGTCTCGACCAGAATCTGCGCCAGAAAGCGGAAGAAACAGTCGAACAGGTCAGTGAAGATGGACAGGATGCGCAGATGCTCCGGCACGGCAACGGCAATGCGACGCGCTGTTTCGGGCAGCGACTGGCCGTTGTCGAAAATGGCGGTCTCCTCGCCGATGTCCTTGAGAATTGCCCCCACCGGCACGTGATCCTCAAGCTTCAGGATCAGATTCTCACCGTGGGGCATGAAGACCAGGTCGTGGGCGTAGAAGCAGTGCAGCAGCGGTGTCATGTAGGCGGCGAGATAGCGGTCGATCCACGTCGCCGCGTCGAGCCCGGAGGCCTTGATCAGCGCCGGCAGCAGCGGGCGGTCTTCGGCATCACGGTGCAGCAGCGCCGCCATGGTCATCAGCCGCTGATGATCGGCCACCTGCTCACAGGGGCTTTCGCGCCACAGGCAGGCGAGCATCTTCTGATAAGGGCTGTGCTTGTCGCAGGCCGCCTCGAAGCCGGCGTGGTGATAGCCGAGCGTGGCCACTTCGCGCAGCATGCCAAAGCCACGGGCCTGCAGTTCAGGATCATTGTGGATCACCCCCTGAACCCAGCTGTTGATAGCCGGCGTGCCGTGCATGTAGTGCGGCGAGAGCCCGCGCATGAAGCCCATGTTGAGAATGGAGAGCGCGAACTTGACGTAGCGGCGCTGCGGACGCGAGGCGTTGAACCAGGTGCGGATTGACTGCTGCGGCTGGTAATCGTCGTCGCCCTCGCCCAGCAGTACGATGCGCTGCTGGGCGACCTCGCCGGCGAAGGTGATGGCGAGCTTGTGGCGCCACTGCCACGGATGCACCGGCATGAAGTAGTAGTCGGCGGGGTCAAGCGCCAGCGCTTCCAGCCGGGCCGTGAATCGATCTCGTGTGGCGTCATCCAGCTCTTCGCACAGCAGGGTCTCGATATCGAGCCCGTCGATGGCGCTGTAGTCGGTACAGGCCCGGGCGACGCCCAGCCACAACGGACGCACGAGCGCTCCGGCTTCCGGGGCATAGCGGTGATAGTCCTGGGCGTCGAAGCCGATGCGGCCGCTGTTGGCAATGAAGCACGGGTGCCCCTCGCTCATGGCCGCCTCCAGCGTCTGAAAGTCGGCCAGCGCCAGAGTCTCGGCCTCGGGCAGGTCGCGTCCCAGCTTGTAGGCCATACCGGCCAGCGTACTGGCGATCTCCTCCAGATAGGTCGGCAGGTTGTCGGGATCGATCCCGAGGCGTTCGCGAAACTCGAGCAGAAAGGCCTCGACTGACAGTGGCTTCAGCTCGGCAGCGGCGCCGTTTGTGTCCTGCGCGATTTTCTCCAGTGACGTCTTGTCGATCCACCACTGATCGAGTGCCAGCCGGCGTGCCCGGAAGCGATACTGTACTGATGTCGTTTCGAGACGGTACTCACCCCATCCCGCAGCGTCCGGTGCAACGGCCTGCTCCGGGATCAGCAGGCGTTCGTGGGCAAGCTCGGCAATCGCCTTGATCAGCAGATCCCGGTTGGCACGCGCCCAGCGCCCTGGCTCGAGATGACCGCAGGCCTGATCAGCGCTCATGCGCTGATGGCGGCGGTCAGTGGCTTCGAAGTCGGTTCGTGTATGGAACGCCAGATGCGCGGTTTTGTCACCAATCTGGATTTCACGGTCGTAGACGAAGCCGGCACGGCGATTGAGTGGATGAATCCGGGCGTTGGCAACGTCAGGTTCGACCACGATGCGCTGCGTGGATGGGTCGCTGAACAGAAAAGCGACGATGGTATCGATCACGGCCTGGCTGAAGCCATGGATCGGGGTGTCGGAGGTCGTCCCCAACGGCGCGACCAGAAAATGCATGCCGCGATCGCCAGGTTGTACCGTGTACTGTTCGCCGACCGGATCATGGCGCGGGTCGTAGCATTCGACCAGAAACGCGGGCTGACCGTCATGAAGCCCCAGCCAGGCCTGCGCGGCGGTGCTCTCCTCCATGTCGCGATAAAAGCGGCCGACCCTGTCACGGCTGTCATCGGTCATGCCCCAGAAGCGGGCGTCGGGCTGACTCACCCAGGCATGAACGGTGTCAAGATCCTGTTCGAGGTCGAGCGGTCGCAGCGACAGCGTACCAATACCGGACCAGTCACGATGAAAGCGCGCCTCGAAGGCGCCGGTGTGGCCGGAGCGGGTGGCAGACATTCTGCGCTGACCGGCGTGAAATAGTGAGGTGGAAAAAGAGTTCATCGAAGGCTCTCCTTGTCTGTAAAAGTCACTACGCCGATGGCGTCAGGCGTCCGTCAGGCGTCCGTTGGGCGTCGTTCGGCGCTGGCACGCTCGGGCGTAAAAACGGTGTTGTCCGGGGTGCCGAACGACTGAAACGTGAAGCTTTGTTCGACCGGGTAGACTTCGCGCCCGGTCAGTTCCCGGATGATGCAGGCGTTGCGATAGCACGCCATGCCCAGATCCGGGGCCACCAGCCCGTGAGTGTGCAGTTCGGCGTTTTGAACAAAGAGATCGTTGTGGGTGTTGATGCTGTAGTAGCGCCCGACGACATACCGACCGGCGTCGTCCCGGTGGATGCGGTGCTCGATCGGGGCCAGAAAGTCCGGCAGCCGGGGCGTATAGCCAGTGGCCAGGATCAGCCCCTGGGTCTGGTGAGTGAAGCGTTGTGCCTGCTCGGTATGGCTGAAGGTCAGCTCGAAGCGTCGACGCCCGGGGTTGTAATGGCACTGCTCAAGCGCAGCGCAGGTCAAAAGATGGGTATCCACCGGGCCATTGAGGCTCATGGTGTAGAGCCGGTCGTAGATGGCATTGATCAGATCGAGATTGATGCCCTTGTAGAGTCCTTTCTGTTCGCGGATCAGGCGGTCGCGGGTCGATTGTGGCAGGGCATGGAAATAGTCGATGTAGTCCGGCGAGGTCATCTCGAGGGTGAGCTTGCCGTACTCCAGCGGGAAAAAGCGTGGCGAGCGGGTCACCCAGTTGAGGGTGTAGCCGTGCTCGTCAATGCCTTCGAGCAGATCCAGATAGATTTCTGCAGCGCTCTGGCCGCTGCCGACAAGCGTGATGGCGGGCATCGCCTGCAGCGCGGCCTTGTGCTCCAGATACTCGGAGGCATGCACCAGGCGATCGCGATCGTTGCCGCAGCAGGCAGGAATCATCGGCTCCGTGCCGGTGCCGAGCACCAGCCTGCGAGCCCGATGCAGACGCGTTTCACCACTGATCGTGTCGCGGCTGTGGACGTGATAGCAGCCCTCCGCCTCGTTGTACTCGACGCGTTCCACATCGCGATTGAAGCGCAGCGTTCTGAGTTGGGTGGTGACCCATTGGCAGTACTGGTTGTACTCGTTGCGCAGCAGGAAGAAATGTTCGCGGATATAAAAGTTGTAAAGCCGGCCCTGGGATTTCAGATAGTTGAGAAAGCTGAAACGGCTGGTGGGATCGGCCAGCGTGACCAGATCGGCCATGAACGGTGTCTGCAGCGTGGCATCTTCCAGCAGCAGACCGGGGTGCCAGTTGAAGCTCGAGCGCCGCTCGAGAAACAGACCGTCGAGATCGTCGATGGGGTCGGTCAGACAGGCCAGGCCGAGATTGAACGGCCCCAGCCCGATGGCGATGAAATCGTGAATGCGACTCTGCATGGAAGTGTCTCTGGTTTGTTGAATCAACGCGCAAATGGCATGGCCTGCCGCACTCAGGTGCGGCCGGCGTCCGCGAACGTGGCCATGACCGAGGGGGCGACTTCGCTGTCGTATCCGGCGGCGTTGCTGGCGGTCTCGAGGTGGCCATGGTCGGCGACAAATGCCTCACCATGCGCCACGATCCGCTCGATCAGCCGGCGCATGTCTTCGATTTGCGTCTGCGGGTTGAGCAGGGTGAATTTGAGATAGAAGCATTCGTCGACTCGAGTGCCGGCAACCACGCCTTCACCGCGCCGCGAAAGGGTGTGACGAACGTGGTGGTTGATCGCTTCGATGGTCGCGTCATCGCGGATACCGGCGGGGCGGTAGCGAAATACCAGGGTGCTTAGCGCGGGCGCTGTCAGCACGTCGATATCATCGCGCTCTTGCAGCAGAGCGTAAGTGCGCCGCGTCAGCGCGATCACGTCGTCGAGATAGCCACCCAGTGTGGCGGCTCCCAGCGTGCGCAGGGTCAGCCAGAGCTTGAGGGCATCGAAGCGCCGCGTGGTCTGCAGGCTTTTATTGACCAGATCGGGGGTACCCTGGTCGGCCTGGTCCCGTGGGTTGAGGTAGTCGGCATGATAGGTGACGTGGCCGAGCTGGCGGCGGTCGCGCACCAGACAGGCGCTGCAGCTGACCGGCTGGAAGAAGGTCTTGTGGTAGTCAACGCTGACCGAGTCGGCCTGTTCGATGCCGGCCAGCCAGTGGCGATAGCGCCGCGACAGTAGCAGGCCACCCCCGTAAGCGGCATCCACGTGCAGCCATATGCCCCTTGACCGGCACAGTTCGGCGATGCCGGGGATTGGATCGATGCTGCCGAAATCGGTGGTGCCGGCGGTCGCGACCACGGCGAAGGGCAGCAGCGCATCACGATGACAGTCCTCCAGGCGCGCGCGTAGTGCTTCAAGACTCATGCGCTTGTCATCGTCACACGGTACCGGAATCACGGCATCGTAGCCCAGTCCAAGCAGGGAGGCGGCCTTCTGCACGCTGAAGTGGCTCACCTCGGAGGTGAGAATGCGCAGCCTGCGATAATCGGCGGGCAACCCATGGTGGCGATTGCCGGCGTGACCGGGCAGCTCGGCGCAGGCCGCGTCGCGGGCAATCATCAGCGCCATCAGGTTGGACTGCGTCCCGCCGCTGGTGAAGACGCCATCGGCGGCGTCACCAAGGCCGATGCGCGCCGTGGTCCAGTCGATCAGCTTCTGCTCGATCAGCGTGGCACCGGCGCTCTGGTCCCAGGTCTCCACTGCAGTGTTGAGCGGTGTGGCGATCGCTTCAGCGAGAATCGAGGGCAGGGTGACCGGGCAGTTGAGATGAGCGACGTAGCTCGGGTTGTGAAAATGGACCGCGTGATCAAGATAGAGCCGCTGAATCTCTTCGAGCCCCGCTTCGACATTCGGGAGTGGACGGTCGAGATCAATGGCGTCGAATTCGGGCTGCAGCTCGTCGGGCTCGACGCCGCTGAAGGGGCGCTGGTGTCGGCTCAGTGAGTGGTGTACCAGTGACACGCAGCGCTGCATGCCCAGGCGGTAGGCATCGAGAGAGTGATCGCCGAACAGGGTCAGCAGGTTTTCCGGCGCCGCCTCGAGGCGGCGCAAGGGTATGGCTGTGGCAAGCTCCGTGTCGTAGCGCACGACGTATCCTCCTGAAGTTGGGGTGGCGGCGTGACGCAGTCAGTCAATGAGATGGCCGCGTCGGCATAATCAATGAGAATGAAAATCATTAAATTAAGGCGCCGGTCAGGAAGACGCGCAAGTGCCTGTTTTCTGAACCGGATTGACAATTCTTTGCAAAACAACGCCCTAAAGAATTAAGTAAACGCTGAAGAAAGGCGTAATCATGCGGCTGAAAGGGGAAAAGGCAATTGCAAACGCTTGTTAATGAGAATTATTATTTTGTGCGGATGCGCTAAATAAAGACCAAAAGCTGACGCCGTAGTGGCGACGTATTTTTGTCGAGTCAGGGGGAGTTGTCTTACCAATGTTGTCAATCAAGTACTTCAAGGGATCCTTGAAATATCTTTCTCAGGCGCCGCTGCTTGCAGGCGTTGTACTGGGTGGATGGAGCGTCAATACCCTGGCCCAGCCCGATGATCAGGGCACGGACACGATGGTCATCACCGGCCAGAATCTGTCGGACGTCGATGGTCCGACACAGGGGTATTCCGTGCAGGGCAGTGATGCCGGCACCAAGACCGCCACGCCGCTGGCCGAAACCGCACGCACGATCAACGTGGTGACGCGCCAGCAGCTCGATGATCAGGGCATTACCAATATCAACGATGCGCTGCTCTACACGCCGGGTGCCTTCACCGGTCTGGCGGGCGCTTCCAAGCGTTCGGACGTGGTCTCGCTACGCGGCTTCCACGGGGGGGATGTCGACAATACCTTCCTGGATGGCATGCGGCTGCAATCGGACCCCGGTGCCTACTCGGCGATGCAGATCGATCCGTTCTTTCTCGAGCGTGTTGATGTGGTCAAGGGCCCGGCCTCTTCGCTGTACGGTCGGACCATGCCGGGGGGCATGGTGTCAATGACCACCAAAAAACCGCAGTCCGAGCAGCAGGGGCTCTTCCGGCTGTACGGCGGCAGTTTCGACACCTACGGCGCCGGGATCGATGTGACCGGCCCCTTGAGCGACCCCTCTCTTGGTGCTTATCGAATCACGGCACTGGGCAGCAGTTCGGATACCCAGTTTGATGTCGCAAAGCGCGAGCGCTACGCGATCATGCCGCAGATAACGCTGACGCCGACCGAGGACACCGACCTCACCCTGCAGGCCTATCTACAGCATGACCCCGCCGGCGACTATCACGGGGCGGTGCCCTATGACCTGAGCGTCAGTGGTTCACGCTTTGGCGGCACCGTTGATTCTTCCTGGTCGGACGCCGACCCGGCCAACGACGTTTTCAGGCGCAATCAGCGTATCTTCTCGTATCAACTGCAGCACCGCTTCAGCGACAACCTGACGTTCAACTCGCGCGCTCGCTATACCAACATGGATGTGGAGGTCGGGCAGGTCTATCAGGTCGGGTTCACCGGCAACGGCGCCGAGCTGGCTCGCGGTTATTCGGGATCGAATGAAGATCTGCAGGCCTTCTCGACGGACAATAACCTGCAATACGAGATCATGACCGGCGAGGTAGAGCACACCCTGCTGGCAGGGTTTGATTACCAGCGCCGTAAAAATGACGCTAAATTCTCTTCTGCACCGACACAGCAGGGTGCCAGCGTCAGGCCGCTGGATCCTTTCAACCCTGATTACTCCGGTAATTCGCTCTCTGGAGAACCAGGCGTGTACGCTGACGACACCCGCAAGGTGCAGCAGGGCGGCATCTATCTACAGGACCAGATGCGCTGGAACCGCTGGAACCTGACGCTTGGCGGGCGCCAGGATTTTCTGGATCGCGAATATCACTCGCACCTTTATGGCAACACCGATAGCCGCAACGACAAGTCGTTTTCAGGCAGTGCGTCCCTGCTGTATCGCTTCGATTCAGGCATCGCGCCTTATTACTCCTATAGCGAGGCCTTCAACCCCAGTCCCGATTCGTCGGTCGATGGCCTAGTGCCGGAGCCGGTCGATAGCCAGCAGCACGAAATCGGCGTCAAGTATCAGCCGCCCGGCACCGATGATCTTTATCAGATCGCGTTCTATGACCTGACCCAGGAAAACGTGCAGCAGCGCACGACTGTCAGCCCGGTGTCCTATATCAGTGCCGGCGATATTCGCTCACGCGGGGTTGAACTGTCCGCCAATGCAGCGCTCACTGACCGGCTGCGCGCGATCGCTGGCTACAGCTACAACGATATCGAATATCGTGACAGCGTCAGTCAGGACGGCGTCAATATCGAATCCGGCAATACCCCGGTGCTCTCGCCCGAACAGACCGCATCTCTGTGGATGCAGTACGACTTTCCGCGTGGTGTTCGTGGCGGCGTCGGCGGTCGCTACGTCAAGGGCAGCTACGCCAATGCCGACAATACGCGCAAGACCGGTGACTATACGCTGGCCGATGCCTTTGTCAGTGTTGATCTGGGCGAGTTCTCCAACGAACTCAACGGGGCAACGCTCAAGCTGAACGCGACCAATCTGTTTGACAAGAAGCATGTGACGGGCTGTTTCAGCGAAAACTATTGCTACTTCGGTGATGAGCGTCAGGTAACGGCCACGCTGGACTACCGCTTCTAGGCCACACGTATTCCGCTCATCGGTGTCATTGGCCCGGGCCAGCGGTATGACAGGGGAGGCAACGTGATATTGGCGTTGCCTCCTTTCGTTGGATCGGGCTCTGAACGGTTGCTTATGGGAGCGCTGTGTTCATTACCCGGGTTCTCCCTGACGCGAAAATGCCATACTGGAGACTTTATGTTATCCACACCCGGTAGGGCATTCGATGACCCGTTTTCTTGTGCTGGTGCTGACGGCCGCTCTGGTTGCCGGCGCGCTTTCGGCTGCCGCGACGGCCACGCCGTTTGAATCCCGTTTTCTGCGCGCCTCGGCTTCTGACGCGCTGCCCAAGACGGTGGCGCACTCGCTGACCCACGAATCCGAGGCGCTCAATACGCTTTTTCTGTCCTGGTCCGATGATCCGTCGCTGGTCTTCAACGGCGCGCTGGCGTTGTCGCGTCACGGCGATGCCGCCCGTCGGGTGCTCACCGAATACGGCTTCGATCCCGGCTTTCAGGACGTGCTCTCGCGCTTCGGGCCGGACGCTGTGTTGCCGGTGGTCTGGTTCCATGACAATACGATGCCCACCCTGAGCGCGCGCCACTGGGCCACACAGCGATATCGCAACGCCCGTGGCGCCATCGCTGGCTGGTGGAACGAAGAAAGCACGAGCAATGATGCCAGGGACGATTCCGTTGAGAACGACGCCGTTGAGAACGATGCCGCCGACTCAAAAACGGATGATGTGCGCGGCCTGACGCCTTACCAGCGTGGCCTCTACGCCGTCGCCTTCCTGCAGGAGGAGGGCTACGGCTTTCTCGATCAATTCATGGTGGATGAGCATGACGGCGTGCACTGGCTACAGGGCGAGCGGCTGGTTGCTGGCGTAAGCGATTTCTTCACCGGTGGCCTGCGCGATCTGGAGCGAACGATACAGGGCCCTGATGATGTCGGCCCGGCGGACATCGCCTGGGCGGGGGTTGATGTCGTCATGATGGCCGGAGCGGTCAAGTGGCTGCGGGCAGGCCGGGCGATGCGTGCCGGCGCTGTGGAGAGCCGGGTGGCGGCAGGGGCCAGCGGCGAGCTTCGAAGCAGTCGGGCGCTGGTGCCGGCCGGGCTTCGCTTTGGTCGGTTGTCGCGGCCGGCAAAACTGGCCGCCGTGGGTGCTACGGCCTGGGTGGTGGTGCGTCATCCGGATCTGATCAACGGGCTCGGCGCCAATCTGGCCCGCTGGCTGGGCTGGCCGGTGAAGCTGGGACAGTTCGTGCTGTGGTTTTCGATCGCGCTGCCGTTTTTGTGGCTGAGCAATCTGCTCTGGCGCTGGTTGATTCGACCCCTTTTGTGGATGTTGCTCACCGTGAGGCGAGGGTCCAGGCGGGTGGATACCAAGGTCTAATACGCTTTCTCCGCGAATGGCCGTATATGCACTCATGCCGGGCATCAGCTCCCACCGGGCCCGGCCCCTTCCTGGTCTGTTGCGGAGAGCACCACCATGTTTCATATCTCACTGGGTCGTTCACTGGGCCTGCTCGGCGCGGCCTGCATGCTCGCCATCGGTAGCCATGCCATGGCGGCTGATTCGCCGATCGTGATCAAGTTTTCACATGTGGTGGCGGACAGCACGCCCAAGGGCCAGGGGGCCTTGATGTTCCAGAAGCTGGTCAAGGAGCGTCTGGGCGATAAGGTAAAAGTGGAGGTGTACCCGAACTCGTCACTTTATGGTGATGGCAAGGAGATGGAAGCCCTGCTGTTGGGCGATGTGCAGATGCTGGCGCCTTCGCTTGCCAAATTCGACAAGTACAACGAATCCCTGCAGATCTTTGATCTGCCGTTTCTCTTTGATGATCTGGCCGCTGTCGACCGCTTCCAGGCAAGCGATGAGGGCAAAAAGCTTCTCACCTCGATGGAAGACAAGGGCATCATCGGGCTGGGCTACTGGCACAACGGCATGAAGCAGCTCTCGGCCAACAAGGCACTGCATGAGCCGAAGGACGCGCGTGGCCTCAAGTTCCGTGTACAGGCCTCCAACGTACTGGAAGAGCAGTTCAAGCAGCTGCGCGCCGTACCGCGCAAGATGAGCTTTGCCGAGGTGTATCAGGGACTGCAGACCGGTGTGGTCAATGGGGCCGAAAACCCCTGGTCCAACATCTACAGCCAGAAGTTCTACGAGGTGCAGGACTACATCACCGAGTCCAATCATGGCGTACTGGACTACATGCTGATCACCAATGCGAAATTCTGGAACGGTCTGCCCGACGATGTGCGCAGTGAGCTGACCGACATTCTCGATGAAGTGACCACCGAGGTGAACAACCAGGCGCGTGCCATCAATGATCATGACCGTCAGGCGATCATCGATGCCGGCACCAGTGACATCATCGAGCTGACACCCGAGCAGCGTGAAGAGTGGCGCGAGGCGCTGCGTCCGGTCTGGAAGAAGTTTGAAGGCCAGATCGGTGCCGACCTGATCAAGTCTGCTGAAAACGCCAACAGTGCGGGCTGACAGGGCGACGCCACGGGAGTCATGGCAATGAAGACACTGCTCAATCTCTGGAACCATCTCGAAGAGGGCCTGGTGGCCCTCTTTTTAACCGCCATGACGCTGATCACGTTTGTCTACGTGATGTTCAATAATCTCTACGTGGTGTTCTACGCCGGTGCCGATGCCTTTCCGGCGCTGGAAGGCCCCATGTTTGCCATCGGTGATGTGCTGCTCGATATCGCACAAAAGATGACCTGGAGTTCGGCGCTGACCCGTGCCTGCTTTGGCTGGCTGATCTTTCTGGGGATTTCCTATGGCATCCGTACCGGTGCCCATATCGGGGTCGATCTGCTGGTGCGCACCTTCAGTGCGCCTCTGCGGCGGCTCTGTTCGATCATCGTGCTGCTGGTCGTGCTGGGTTATGCGGTGCTGATGATGGTATCGAGCTATGACTGGGTCGCGGCACTGCATGGGGCCGGGCTCGGTGCGGAAGACCTCGACGAGTTTCACGTCATGCAGTGGCATATTGCGCTGATCGTGCCGCTCGGATTTGCGCTGGTAATTGCGCGTCTGGTAGAGGCCTTCGTGCTGACCCTACGCGGCGAACAAAACGGTCTGCAGATGGCGGATGAAGCCGCCGATGCGCTCAAGCTGGCGACCGATGTCCATCCGGACATCTCGAAGGAATCAAGGTCATGACCATCGCCTTTTTGTTTGTTGCCCTGTTTGTGCTGCTGTTTTTAAGCGTGCCGATTGCGGTGTCTCTGGGGCTCTCGGGGGCGTTGACGATTCTGCTGTTCAGTCAGGACTCGATCCGCTCGCTGGCGATCAAGCTGTTTGAGACTTCAGAACACTACACGCTGCTGGCCATCCCCTTTTTCCTGCTCTCTGGCGCCTTCATGACCAGCGGTGGTGTGGCGCGGCGATTGATTGATTTCGCCAATGCCTGTGTGGGGCATTTCCGCGGCGGTCTGCCGATTGCCTCGGTCATGGCCTGCGTGCTCTTTGCCGCGCTCTCCGGTTCCTCACCGGCGACTGTGGCGGCCGTCGGCTCGGTAGTGATCGCCGGCATGGTGCGCTCTGGCTATACGCAGTCGTTTGCGACCGGCATTGTCTGTAACGCCGGCACGCTGGGCATTCTGATTCCGCCGTCGATCGTGATGGTGGTCTATGGGGCGGCGACCGAAACCTCGGTAGGCAAGCTGTTCATGGCGGGTGTGGTGCCGGGACTGATGCTGGGCCTTCTGTTGATGATCGCGATCTACATCATTGCACGCATCAAGAACATGCCGGCCCTGCCGCGAGTGCCCTTGAAGGAGACGCTGGTGCTGGCGCGCAAGTCCTTCTGGGGACTGCTGCTGATCGTGATCATCCTGGGTGGTATTTATACCGGTATGTTTACACCGACCGAGGCCGCTGCGGTGGCCGCCGTCTATGCCGCCTTCGTGGCGCTGGTGGTTTATCGCGATATCAGCTGGCGCGAGTGCCCGAAGGTGATTCTGGAGGCGGCGAAACTGAGCATCGTCCTGATGTTCATCATTGCCAATGCCATGCTCTTTGCCCATGTGCTGACGACCGAGCAGATCCCGCAGGTCATCACCCAGTGGGTCGTGGATCAGCAGTTCTCGCCGATCGCTTTTTTGCTGGTGGTCAACATTATCCTGCTGGTGGCCGGCAGTTTCATGGAGCCTTCGGCGATCATCCTGATTCTGGCGCCGATCCTGTTCCCGATCGCCATGCAATTGGGCATTGATCCGGTGCATCTGGGCATCATCATGGTGGTCAACATGGAGATCGGCATGCTGACGCCGCCGACCGGACTCAACCTGTTTGTCGCCTCGGCCGTCACCGGCCAGCCGCTGACGCAGGTCATTCGCGCCTCGAGCCCGTGGCTGCTGTTGTTGATCAGCTTCCTGCTGCTGATTACCTACGTGCCCTTTATTTCGCTGGGACTGCCGGAGCTTCTGGGTATGTAGTCATCACTGCGTTTCCTTGATCCTCGCCCTGCCGGCTGCGTCGACTCGTCGCAGCCGGCAGACAGGCGTATGATGCTGACCGCCGAGGGCGCACTTCGACCGGGTGGCGCCTTCCTGACCGGCGCTGCATGAGAATCGAAAGGAACAAGGAAAACCGTGTCATGACCGTGATTCGCCAGAATGACCTGATCGACAGCGTGACCGACGCGCTGCAATACATCTCCTACTACCACCCGAAAGACTTCATCGATGCCATGCATCAGGCGTATCAGCGTGAGGAAAACCCCGCGGCGCGTGATGCCATCTCCCAGATCCTGATCAATTCGCGCATGTGTGCTACCGGCCATCGTCCCATCTGTCAGGACACCGGCATCGTGACCGTGTTTGTCAACGTGGGCATGAACGTGCAGTGGGACGCCGACATGAGCCTGGATGACATGATCAATGAAGGCGTGCGCCGCGCCTACAACCATCCGGACAACATCCTGCGCGCCTCGATTCTCGAAGATCCGGACGGTGCGCGGCGCAATACGAAGGATAATACGCCGGCGATCATTCACCACCGGCTGGTGCCGGGGGATCAGGTCGAGATCCATGTGGCCGCCAAGGGCGGCGGCAGCGAGGCGAAATCCAAGTTTGCCATGCTCAATCCCTCCGACAGCGTGGTGGACTGGGTGCTCGAGCAGGTGCCAAAGATGGGCGCCGGCTGGTGCCCGCCGGGCATGCTGGGCATCGGTATTGGCGGCACCGCCGAGCAGGCGATGAAAATGGCCAAGGAGTCGTTGCTTGATCCGATCGATATTCAGGATCTGCAGGCGCGCGGGTCATCAAACCGTGCCGAGGAGCTGCGCCTGGAGCTGTTCGAGAAGGTCAATCGCCTTGGTATCGGCGCTCAGGGGCTGGGCGGGCTGACCACGGTACTGGACATCAAGGTCAGGGACTGCCCGACCCATGCGGCCAACAAGCCGGTGGCGATCATTCCCAACTGTGCGGCTACTCGCCACGTGCACTTTCATCTTGACGGCAGCGGCCCGGCGGTTCTGCCGGTACCGGAAATCGACGATTGGCCGGAAATTGCCTGGGAAGCGGGCGAGGGCGTCAAGCGCGTCAATCTGGATGACATCACTCCCGAAGAGGTCGCGACCTGGTCGCCCGGTGACACGCTGCTGCTCTCCGGCAAGCTGCTGACCGGCCGTGACGCCGCGCACAAGCGCATGGTCGACATGATCTCGAAGGGCGAGCCGCTGCCGGTCGATCTCAAGGGCCGCTTTATCTATTACGTCGGCCCGGTTGATCCGATGGATGGCGAGGTCGTCGGCCCGGCTGGACCGACCACGGCCACACGTATGGACAAGTTTACCCGCACCATTCTGGAGGAGACCGGTCTTCTGGGCATGGTAGGCAAATCCGAGCGCGGACCGAGCGCTATCGAGGCAATCCGGGATAACGGTGCGGCCTACCTGATGGCCGTCGGCGGGGCCGCCTACCTGGTTGCGCAGGCGATCAAGGCGTCGAAGGTGCTGGCCTTTGAAGATCTTGGCATGGAAGCGATCTATGAGTTCGAGGTCAGCGACATGCCGGTGACGGTCGCGGTCGACAGTCGCGGCGACAGCGTTCATACGCTGGGGCCGGCCAAATGGCAGGAGATCATCGCTCGGCGTTGAGCCTGCTTTCGGAGGGATGTCGGTACCGCATCATAATATTTAATTTGATTAATGTTGTTGTATCTAATAAAAAGTGCTCCCTTCAGTCATGAGGGGAGCTTTCATTATGGGCATGGCGATATCGGGTATCGTGCTCAACTTTCTGTACATTCTTTATGTCAACGGAGTCATGCGTCATGACCCTTCCACAGGGAATATGCCGGATGGGGTCTGGCAGGTCCTGGTGGGCGTGTTGCTCATCAGCTGGCTGATCTCTCTTTCAGGGCTTGTCATGATGTGGCTGGGTAAAAAGCGCCCGGGCGGTATCGCTGCCATCGTGGGGGCCGTGATCTTCGTGCCTCTGGGGCTGGTCGCCATCATCGGTGCCCGTCGCGTCATGTCGAGCAATGACAGCGATACTCTGGCAGACCGTCGCGTCGCGGCCGGTCGGTCAACGGAGGAGAGGACATGACGATGTCTGCTGAGGGTCAGTCCACCACGGTTCATCAGTTTCGTGCCAATCGCTTTGGCCTGCTGATGAGTCTGGCCGGCATCATTTTGCTGGTGCTGAATGTCATGATGAGTGTCTCCCGACCCTATGTGGACATGCCTGTCTCCACCCTGACCCTGCCGCTTATCCTGATCGCTGTCGGTATCTGGCGTCATTTCACCCTTTACGCCGATATGCAGCCCGATCACATGAAGGTCAAACTGGCCCCTGCTCTGGGCTGGCACACTTTCCTGTACACCGAGATTGTTGAGGTTCGGCGCAAGGGGAATCTCTGTCGGATCTATTATCGTCGCCATGACAAGCCCGATGCCTCTCCGCGGCAGGTGAAGATGAAACTGATCGAGATGTCTTCTTCAGAGAGGGAACGGTTCATGTATGTCTTGAAACAGCGTCTGCCGGAAGGCGTGACCGTCAGCTGACGATGACATCAAACCCGGCATCCGAAGCGCCGCCTGCTGTCAGGCGGCGCGTTTGCGTGAGGCGTGCGGACTTAACGCGCCTGGAGGACGATGGTCTAATAAGCCCTCTTCACTCTTATCGTTCAAGCGAGGCAGTCATGGCCGGTCAGCACGGCAACAATGAGGAACCCGGGGACGCCCTGGGGTTCATGGCAAGGCTCAGCGGTGCCATGGTCGCGCCGGTTGCGGTCTATATGCTGCTGTGGCAGTTCGGGCTGGGGCTGGTCAACGAATACGCAGGCACTACCCATCAGGCCGCAAGGATCAGCATCCTGTCGGTGGCCATCCCGGCACTGGGAGTGCTGGCTT
Organism: Kushneria avicenniae; assembly: GCF_900112585.1. Taxonomy (GTDB): domain Bacteria; phylum Pseudomonadota; class Gammaproteobacteria; order Pseudomonadales; family Halomonadaceae; genus Kushneria; species Kushneria avicenniae. Next base: position 181,713 of record NZ_FOLY01000005.1, read on the forward strand.
CGATCGTCATTGCCGGTCGTCGCTCCGGCGCCCTGGTGGGCGGTGCGGTCATGATGCTCTTTTTCCTGTATCTCTATCTCTCCTCGGCTGCGACGCTTGAATGGGGGCCGCCGCTCAAGACGCTTTTAGGGGTTGCCATCGCTGCCGCAGCAGGTCGCTGGTGCCCAACGATGGGCGAGGAGCTTTTTAAAACCTTCAAGCGCTGAGCGGATCGGATCTGTGCCGCTGTGATATTCCCCTTCCGTCTATAGACTTAAGTCTGATTCCGGGGGAAGTCCCCTCCTGTAATATGCCTCGGGATTGGCTCTCGCGGCCGTTACAAGAATGATTCAAGGGGATGTCGCATGGATGGTTGGACACAGACGATGACAGCAGGACCTCTGCTGGGGATTGCCGCGGCGGCCATAGCGGCGCTGCTGATATTGGTCATTCGATTCAAGCTGCACGCCTTTCTGGCGTTGATTCTGGTGAGTTTGATCACGGCTTTTGCCACCGGTATTCCGGTCGATCAGATCGTGCCGACGCTGGTCAACAACTTCGGCAAGACGCTGGGCGCGGTGGCGCTGCTGGTGGGCCTCGGGGCCATGCTGGGCCGGCTGGTCGAAAACTCTGGTGGCGCCCGGGTGCTGGCTGATCGCATGATCGAGCTGTTCGGTGAAAAGCGCGCTCCGCTGGCACTCGGTGTGGCGTCGCTTTTGATGGGCTTCCCGATCTTTTTCGATGCCGGCCTGATCGTGATGCTGCCGATCGTTTTTGCCGTGGCGCGCCGCCTGGGCGGGCCGATCCTTTTGTACGCCATTCCAACGGCGGCGGCTTTCTCCGTCATGCACGTGTTTGTACCGCCGCATCCCGGTCCGGTGACCGCATCGGAACTTTACGGGGCCAATCTGGGCATTCTGATGCTGGCCGGTCTCGTGATCGTGTTGCCCATGTGGTATGTCTCCGGTTACCTGTGGGGCAAGTTCTGCGCGAAACATTACAGCTTTCAGCTGGCCGAAAGCCTCTTTGGCAAGGTCGATAACGACGAGATCAAAAATCCGCCAACGGTAGGCACTGTCATCGGCATGCTGCTGCTGCCGCTGGTGCTGATCTTCATGAACACCGGGCTGGATTTTCTGCGCGCGGCCGGCATGGCCGATGCCGATCAGACCTGGTTTCAGGTGCTCACGACGCTGGGCAGCACGCCGATTGCACTGCTGATTTCGGTGCTGGTGGCCGCCATCGTGCTGGGCACACGTCGCGGTGAAAACGGCAGTGCCATCGAGAAGATTCTTGAAAGTTCGCTGGGTCCGATCTGTTCGGTCGTGCTGATCACCGGCGCCGGCGGCATGTTCGGCGGCGTGCTGCGCGCTTCGGGCATTGGTGATGCACTGGCGGATTCGCTGGGCGATCTCGGACTGCCGGTCATCGTGGCGGCTTATGTGGTGGCCGTTGTCATGCGTCTGGCCCAGGGGTCGGCGACCGTAGCGCTGGTCACGGCGGCCGGTCTCATGGCGCCTGCCGTTGCAACCGGTGATTACAGCACCATGCAGGTCATCGCGGTAACGCTGGCTACGGCGGCAGGCTCGGTCTTTGCCGGCCACGTCAACGACTCCGGCTTCTGGCTGGTGGGGCGTCTGCTGGGCATGGACGTACGTACCACGCTCAAGACCTGGACCGTTCAGCAGACCATTGAGTCCGTGGTCGGTTTCATCCTGGCCTATCTCATGTTCATTATTTTCTAAAGGACGTTTTCATGGCGGTGAACCCGTTTGACATCAGGGGAAGGCTGGCGCTGATTACCGGTTCTTCGCGCGGGCTGGGCTTTGCACTCGCTCAGGGCCTTGCCGAGCAGGGCGCCCGCGTCATCATTCACGGGCGCAGTGAAGACACGGTCAACCATGCGGTGCAGGCCATTATCGAGGCTACCGGCAGCGAAGCGTTCGGTGTGACCTTTGACGTTACGCAAAGCGAGGATGTCAGGGCGGCGTTGAACAGCGTGGTCGAGACGCACGGCGTACCGGACATTCTGGTCAATAATGCCGGGCTTCAGCGCCGCGCACCGTTTACCGAGTTCGATCCGGCCGACTGGGACGCGGTGCTGGCGACCAACCTTTCCAGCGCGTTCTATGTCTCCAATGCGCTGGGGCGCCACATGGCCGAGCGTGGCCACGGCAAGATCGTCAATATCGGCTCGGTGCAGTCGATGCTGGCACGTCAGACCATCGTGCCCTATTCGGCCTCCAAGGGCGGTGTCGCGATGCTGACCAAGGGCATGGCGGCGGATCTGGCGCGCTTTGATATCCAGGTCAACTGCATCTCGCCGGGCTATTTCAAGACCGATATGAACACGGCCCTGTGGCAGGACGAGGCGTTCAACAGCTGGGTCGAGAATCGTACGCCGGCCCAGCGCTGGGGCAATGTCCAGGAGCTGGTGGGCACGCTGGTCTATCTCTGCTCGGACGCCTCGAGCTTTGTCTCGGGGCAGAACATCTTCGTGGATGGTGGCATGACCTCGGTGGTCTGAGGGTTTACGCCAGGGGCCTTCGGGCCCCTGCGCTGTCTTTACCCCCTTGATTTTTGAGTGTGTAACGGAGCATGACGATGAAAGCACTGGTCATTCATGGCAAACAGGATCTGCGCGAGCAGGACTGGACCACGCCCGAGCCACAGGAAGGACAGGTGCGCGTGCGTATTGCCTGGGGCGGTATCTGTGGCTCCGATCTGCACTACTACCACGACGGGGCCAACGGCGCCTTTGTAGTGCGTGAGCCCCTGATTCCGGGCCACGAGCTTTCCGGTACCGTCGATCTGGACCCCTCCGGTGAGCTGGCGCCGGGCACACCGGTGACCTTCCACCCGGCGACCTTCGGCGAATGTCAGCCGGGTCTTGAAGAGCTGCCTCACCTGTGGCCGAAGGGCGCCTATCTGGGCTCGGCCTCTACCACGCCTCACACCCAGGGCGGCATGAGCGAATATCTGGTAGTGACGCGCGGCATGATTCGCGTTCTGCCTGAAGGCCTCTCGCTCAAACGGGCCGCGCTGACCGAGCCGCTGGCGGTGGCGCTGCACGGTATCAACGTGGCCGGCGGCGTCGAGGGCAAGCGGGTACTGGTCTGCGGCAGTGGCCCGATCGGGCTTCTGACGGCCGCCGCCGCGCTGGCGAAGGGCGCGCTTGAAGTGACCGCCACGGACGTTTTTGAAGGGCCACTCGAGCGTGCCCGCGCCCTTGGCGTGCACCACACCATCCGCATTGGCGAGCAGACGCCGGATGCCGAGGCCTATGATGTGGCGCTGGAGTGCTCCGGTGTGCCGGCCTCGATCGATACCGCCATTCGCGCCGTGCGTCGGGCCGGGGTCATCGCTCAGATCGGCATGATGGGCGCTGGCCCCCAGCCGCTGGAGCTGGCCACGCTGATCTCGAAGGAGGTTCAGCTTCGTGGCTGCTTCCGGTTCAATCAGGAAGTGGACGAGGCCATCGAACTGCTGGCCCGCGATGATCGATTTGACCAGGTCATTACCCATGAGGTGCCGGCCGGTCAGGCCGTGGAAGCCTTTGCCACGGCGAAGGATGCCCAGGTCTCCGGCAAGGTACTGGTGCGTCTCTGGCCACAGGACTGACGACACCGACGCAGGCAGGTGGCCCACGGGGGAGCTCGGATGCACATTGTCATTACTGATTGTGATCATGCTGGTGTCGACATCGAACGCGAGTGTGTCGAGGCCGCCGACGGCGGCCTGACGTGGTGCCAGGACACCACGCCCGATGGCATTATCGCTAACGCCGGTGATGCTCAGGGGCTGATCGTGCAGTACGGGCAGATCACTGCCGAGGTGCTGGCAGCGCTGCCCGGGCTGAGGGTGGTATCTCGCTACGGGGTTGGGGTCGATACCGTCGATGTCGAGGCGGCCACCCGCCACGGTGTGGCGGTGTGCAACGTGCCGGATTACGGCACCGAAGCCGTATCCGATCATGCGATCACCTTGGCCCTGGCCGTGCTGCGCGACGTCACCGGTCTGGACCGGCGCCTGCGCGAAGGCGCGCCGTCGCTGGAGCCGGCACAGCCGATCTTTCAGCTGCGCGGCCGTCGTTTTGGCGTGATCGGCGCCGGAGCCATCGGGATGGCGACGGCGCGCAAGGCGGCCGGTCTCGGGTTTGAGGTCGTGCTGACGGACCCGCGCCTGACCCCGGGAGACACCACGCCCGAAGGCTGGGCAGTGGTGTCGTTTGATACCCTGGTGTCGAGTGCGCAGGTCATCTCCCTGCACCTGCCGCTGACCGAGCAGACCCATCATCTGATCGATGTCGCCGCACTGGCTGCCATGCGTGACGATGCCATCCTGATCAACACCGCCCGCGGTGGTGTGGTGGATACCGACGCGCTGGTCGAGGCGCTGGCATCAGGGCAGATCTTCGGGGCCGGGCTGGATGTGCTGGAAGAAGAACCGCTGGCCGTGGGCCATCCGCTGACCCGGTTTGAACGCGTCATCCTCACGCCGCATGCCGGGTTTTATACCGAGGAGTCCTACGCTGAGCTCAAGGCGCGCACCGCGCAAAACGCGATTGATGTGATTGCCGGTCGGCGACCGCGCAATATTCTCAATCCGGAAGTGCTGGACGGATAAGATCTCATTGAAGTCGATACCAAAATCGTGGAGAAGCACATGGCGCTTCTCCACTTTTTTATGTCGGTCATTCCCTTGCTGTCAGTCATTCCTTCTACGTCGATCCTTCCCTTGCTGTTGGTCATCAATACCATCAGAGACTTGCCAAGCCCACCATCTTTGCCATGCTGTTAGCCGGCTAACTTGAATGTTAAATGGTGACTGAAACTGTTGGTCGCCATTCAGGCGGGGAGAACACTTCATGGACTATCGCAATCTGGGTCGTACCGGACTCAAGGTATCACCGCTGTGTCTGGGCACCATGACCTATGGCACGCCACAGTGGCGCGACTGGGTACTGGACGACCGACAGAGTCGACCCTTCATCGAGCAGGCGCTCGATGCAGGCATCAACTTCTTTGATACTGCCGACATGTACTCTGACGGCGCCTCCGAAGAGGTCGTGGGACGCGCACTGCGCGATTTCGCCCGCCGAGAGGAGGTGGTGCTGGCCACCAAGGTGTATAACCCGACCGGCAACAAGACCCCCAACGAGCGGGGGCTGTCGCGCAAGCACATTCATCATGCCATCAATGCTTCGCTGACCCGATTGGGCATGGATTATGTCGATCTCTATCAGACTCATCGCTGGGATTACGACACGCCCATCGAGGAGACCATGGAGGCACTGCATGAAGTCGTGAAGGCCGGCAAGGCACGCTATATCGGCGCCTCCAGCATGCACGCCTGGCAGTTTGCGAAAGCCCAGCACGTGGCGGAGAAAAACGGCTGGACGAAATTCTCCACCATGCAGCCGATGGTCAATCTCATCTATCGCGAGGAAGAGCGCGAGATGATCCCGCAGTGTATCGATCAGGGCGTGGGCGTGATCCCCTGGAGTCCGCTGGCACGCGGGGTGCTGGCCGGCAGCAAGCCGGTGGGCGGTGAAGGTCAGACCACCCGCGCCAAAAGCGATGCGCAGATGCGGGCCTGGAATCTCGGCCTTGAGCGCGACGTGCCGGTGATCGAGGCACTTCATGAGGTGGCCGGGGCGCGAGGCGTCTCGCCGGCTCAGATCGCGCTGGCCTGGCTTCTGCAAAAGCCGGGTATTACGGCGCCGATCGTGGGGGCCAGTAAATCCCATCACATGGATCAGGCTCTGGGAGCACTCGAGATCGCGCTGAGCCAGGCCGAAATCGACCAGCTTGAAGCCCCCTATGTACCCCATGAGGTCGTCGGGTTTGTCTAGGTCACCCTTTCAGCCAACGGTCGTTTGAATTAAAAGAGCCCCGGCGTCTGTCGGGGCTTTTGCGTAAAAGACATTTTGAATCAATAAAATACGCAAAAGGGTTTGGCATCATCTGAATGCATCCCTAGACTTTTTGCCGGCTGAAGGGCCTGCACCTGTCATCAAAACATTGAACCGCGCGCCCCGGCCGGGCAGCCATCAGGAGAGAGGATGGAAAACTGGAGTCAGACCATGTCGGCAGGGCCGCTGCTGGGGATTGCAGCGGGCGCCATTGCCGTGCTGTTGCTCATGGTCATCAAGTTCAGGGTGCATGCCTTTGTCACCCTGATTCTCGTCAGTCTGTTAACCGCTTTTGCCGCCGGTATTCCCGTCGATCAGATCGTGCCGACACTGGTCAGCAATTTCGGCAGTACGCTGGGTTCGGTAGCTCTGCTGATTGGACTCGGGGCCATGCTGGGCAAGCTGGTGGAGTCTTCCGGCGGGGCGAAGGTGCTGGCCGATCGCATGATTGCCATCTTCGGTGAGAAGCGCGCGCCCTTTGCACTTGGTGTGGCATCGCTGCTGATGGGGTTTCCCATCTTCATGGACGCCGGTCTGATCGTGATGCTGCCGGTTATCTTTGCCATCGCCAGACGCCTTGATGGACCCATCATCCCCTTTGCGCTGCCCGCCGCCGCGGCGTTTTCGGTCATGCACGTCTTTGTGCCGCCACATCCCGGGCCAGTCGCGGCCTCCGAGCTCTATGGCGCCAACCTGGGGCTGGTGATGCTGACCGGCGTGGTGATCGCCTTTCCGCTCTGGTATCTGTCGGGCCATCTCTGGAGTCGTTTTGCCGCCTCGCGCATCACGCTCGAGCAGGTGGCCGGCGGCATGTTCGGCGACAGCAACGAAGAAGAGGTGAGCAATCCGCCATCGATCGGGGCCGTGCTCGGCATGCTGCTGCTGCCGATGGCGCTGATCTTCATGAATACCGGGCTGGATTTCCTGCGCGCCGCCGGCATGGTCGATAGTGACGCCGGCTGGTACAAGCTCTGCTCGGCGCTGGGTGAGACGCCGATTGCGCTTTTGATCTCGGTGCTGGTGGCACTGTGGGTGCTGGGCGGCCGCCGCGGCCAATCGGGTACGGCGCTCGAGAAGGTGCTGGATTCTGCGCTGGGTCCGATCTGTTCGGTGGTGCTCATTACCGGTGCCGGCGGCATGTTTGGCGGTGTGCTGCGCGCCTCGGGCATTGGCGATGCGCTGTCGGGCTCGCTCGAAAATCTGGGCCTGTCGGTGATCATGGCTGCCTATGTGGTGGCGGTGCTGATGCGCGTCGCCCAGGGGTCGGCCACGGTAGCGCTGGTGACGGCGGCGGGGCTGATGGCACCTGCCGTGGAAGCAGGAGACTTCTCGACCATGCAGGTGGTCGCCATTACGCTGGCCACCGCGGCCGGTTCGGTATTTGCCAGCCACGTCAACGATTCAGGCTTCTGGCTGGTCGGCCGGCTGATGGGCATGGACGTGAAGACCACGCTCAAGGTCTGGACCACTCAGCAGACGCTGGAGTCGATGCTGGGCTTTGCCATGGCGTGGATCGTTTTCATGATCTTCTGAGACTCGATTCGCAAGGGGATCAAAAAAACGACGCTCTCGGGCGTCGTTTTCTATGGGCGAAGACCAGGGATCAGTTGCCGGGGCGCGTGCTGCCCGGAACGTGGTCCGTGGACAGCGTGCTGTCAAAGTGCGGTTCGCTGTCACTGTCATCGGTTGAGAAGGGCCTGCCTCTGTTCGATGACGTGTTGCGCTGCGGGTGGTCGCTATCATCGGAGGTATGCCTGTCGGTGGCTTCCTGAGCCTTGTCACTGGCGCGATCAAGCTGTTCGGAGCCCACTTCGCTGGCCCGATCCACCAGATGGTCACGGGTATCGCCCATGGCGCGCTGTTCGGCGCGCGAGGCGGGCAGCAGCGAGCCCAGCAGAGCGCCGGCTGCCAGACCCAGAGCGCCGGCGGCCACCGGGTTGTCATGGGCCATGTCACTCAGCCACGAGCCGGTATCACGCGCTTTTGAAGAGGCGTTATGCAAACGGTCGCTGGACCCCTGCTTCATGCGATGCATTCGGTCTCCGGCACCGCTTTTGAAGTTGTGCGCCCGTTCTCCAGCGCCATCCTTCACACTGCGTGCCTTGTCACCGGCGCCGTGCATGGCGTCACTGGCGCGCTGGCGCAGGCCGCCATCATCGTGCTGGCTCGATCGGCTCGAATAGTACTGATCGACCGACTCACCCTCACTATAGAGTGGCTCATCAAAGAGCGGCTCGTCGTAAAGTTCGTCATATTCATGCGTCTGCGGCGTGGTGTCCGCGGCCGCGTGACGCGCCTGCTTCTGGCGCTTGTCGTTGAACCGGGTCGGCACATCGCTACGGCTCGAACCCGAGCTCTGGGAATAGATCAGCCAGCCAATGCCCACGCCGATCATGGCCGCTGGCATCGGGTTGTCACGGATCGAGCGGCCCAGATTGGAGAAGTAGTCTCTGGCCGAGTCGCTTTTTACGTATTCCATGGCGCTGTGCATCATGTGGTCGGAGGAAAAGCGCTCCTGAAAGTCACTGAGCGTGTCATCCAGATGAGAGCGGGTCCTGTTGATATCGGCTTCGATCTCTTCGGGGCTGCGGGTATCCTGCTGATCCTGATTATGGTCGCTCATTATCTTGTCTCCTCATCCTTCTGGCGGCTGGCGTGTTCCTTGAGCATGGACTGATCCTGCTGCAGGTTGTCCACGGTGCGGTCCGGCGTCATGGCCTGAGTGCTCAGCGTGTCTCTGGCCTTTTTCATCATGCTCATGCCGATCAGGGCGACAACAGCGCCCACGATCAGGGCCGAAAGCCAGGGGGCCAGCACGTTGCTCAGACCCAGTACGACAGCGGCCAGCAGCACCAGAAGGCCTGCGTTGAGGACGGCACCGGCCACTACCATGGAGGCGATGGCCGCGCCGGCGCGCTTGATGTTCTGCTGCATCTCGGCCTTGCCAAGCGCAATTTCCTGACGGACCAGCGAGGTAACGTCGTTGAGCAGCGAGGAGAGCATCCCCACCATGCCGCGAGGGGTTTCACCGCTGTGCTCGTCGTGTCGACGCTCTTCGGGATTCGGGTCCTTTTGATCTGAAGGTTGTGTCATGATCGAACGCTCCCTGTTGATTGAAACACTATGGTGCTGGATGCCTGTTGAACGGGCCGGTTCTGTTGAACGAGCCGGTCAGGGGCAGCTCAACGATTGGAGCTTTTCAGAAAGCGCGACAGCAGAAAACCGCCGGCCACCATGCCACCGATAAACAGCGCCGGCTCGCGGCGAGAGAAGTCCTGAGCCTGTTTCAACAGGGATTCGCTGTTTTCATCGCGCAGGTGGTCCGCCAGCGTGTCGGTTCTATCGGCCAGACGATACGTGTAGTCCGCCAGCGATACCTGGTCCTGATCCTTGAACTGCATCGCCATGCTGCGCACGGCCTCGGAGAAGTTCGAGATATAGTCGGCCACGAAGCCCTTCTGGGCATCGGCGCGGCGCAGGGCTTCCTGGCGAGCCTGATCAGCGGTTTCCTTTGCTTTCTGCTGCGCCTGCTCACGATTCTGACGCGCCTGGCCATCGTCCTGGCGACCATTGCTCTGATGGGCATTGTCCTGAGCGCCATTGCTTCCTGCGCTGCCTTGCTGGCGGTTATCGCCATGCATGAAACGTTCATCCGTGTCGTTCATGAGGTGCACCCTGAAGCCGGTAAATTTAACCTGAATCAACCCTGCCAAAACCTCTGAATATCCTTTTTGATATCCACTTTGAAACAGTAGATTGAGCCGCCACTGCGTCAAGACAAAAAAAGACAATAAGTCAGTAAAAGGCAGAAGAAATTGTTATAAATGGTTTAAACATGATTCATGTTAAAAACGGTGTTGAGGCAGGGCATGACAGGAGCGGTCATCGCGTCACAGGACAAAAAAGGCGCTCGACAGTAAAAAAAGATGAAGGCCGGAAATTATTGAGGTTGATGGAAAAAATAAGCGTTGTCGCCAGGAAAAGCCCTGTCAGGAAACAGGGCCACGCTGCCAGATCACGATGCCTTCGATCAGGGTATTGACGACCATCTCACTGTCTCGGGCCAGCTCGAAGAGCGTCTGCTTCAATAGCCAGTCGGTAGCAGTGCCCTTGATGCAGGAGAGCAGCAGAGAGGCGGCCATATCTGCATCGAGCTCGCCTCTCAGGGTGATTTCGCCACAGCTCAGGCCACGCTCGAGAATATGACTGATGATGTCGCGACACTCACGCATGTGCAGGTCGAGTTTCTCGTTGACCCAGGCAAACTCCCCGATGAACTCGTTGCGCGAGTTGGTCAGCAACAGAATGCGTTGAAGCTGCTCATCACGTGACAGGGATTGCAGATCCTGAATCAGGGTCAGGCGCATGATGGACACCGGCGCCTGGGCACCCAGCTCGCACTGGGCCAGATGGTTGGCAAGGCGCTCCGGCATCTGGCGCTTGCGTTCGAGCAGGGCCGAAAGGATGCCGCTTTTCCCTTCGGGGAAATGCCAGTTCAGTGCCCCGCGAGTCACGCCGGCACGGGTGGCAATGTCATTGTGTGTTGTGCGGCTGAGTCCCTTTTCGATAAAGAGGTGTTCGGCGGCATTGATCAAAGCCTGGCGCGTCAGCTCTGCTTCTTCCTTGGTCTTTCTCATGGACGTCTTCTTGACGTAGACCCTGTCTCACGAAATGAGTAAACACGACTGCGTGGACAGGGCGTTTCACACAGGCGATCGCACAATAATGCATACATGCGCGATTGTATATTTGCAGTGTGTGATCATGAATAGATCATTGGTCTTTACCACGGATTTCAGCGTTTGAGCACGATGGTCCGGCCGGGTGGAGGTCTGCCCGGCAGTGGCCGGCTTGATGGTCTGAAATTCGTTACCTACCTTATTAACTCCTGACCGCATCCATAAGGCCCGTGACAACGCATCATGGCGCCATCCGCCGCCCTCCGTGACGGGCGACACGCAATACGAATCACCGATCCGATAGCCATAGCGCATGATCCGGTGCCCGACACGTCGGGTATCGCGGCCTTCGGACGATGCAGTGACCGTACTGCAGACAACAAGCAGTGACCGTACAAACAAGTAGTGATCGTACAAGACGACTGATGAGGATCTGACCTATGGCATCTGTTAACCGTCATTCGACGGGCGTGGGGTTTTGTACCCCCGGCGCCCAGGCAGAAATCGCCGAACGCCCCAGAGCCGCTTCCGGCAAAACGTCCGATACCCGCCGTATCACTCTGACCGTCAATGGGCAGCAGCACGCACTGCAGGTCGCGCCCAATGCCGTACTGCTGGATGTGCTGCGTGATGAGCTGAATCTTTTCGGCACCAAGAAGGGCTGTGACCACGGCCAGTGCGGCGCCTGCACCGTTCACGTCAACGGTCGCAGCGTCAACAGCTGCCTGATGCTGGCCTGCATGCAGGAAGGTGCCGAGATCGTCACCATCGAAGGACTGGCCGAAAGCGCCGGCTTCGAACAGGGTCACCATCCGGTACAGGAAGCCTTTCTCGAGCACGATGCCTACCAGTGCGGCTACTGCACGGCAGGGCAGATGATGACCGCCTCGGCCATCATCAGCGATGACAGCATCGACGGCGACGAAGCCTCGCTGCGCGAGGCCATGAGCGGCAACATCTGCCGCTGCGGCGCCTACAAGAACATTCTCGAGGCGGTACAGCAGGCACGCGGCAAGATGCGGGGAGGCCAGTAACATGCGCACGTTTGAACTTGAAAGTGTCGAGGCCATCGATCAGGCCGTTCGCCATCGCAGCGTTCATGACGGTCAGGCCTTTATCGCCGGGGGCACCACGTTGCTGGACCTGGTCAAACTCGATGTGATGCAGCCCGAAAAGGTGGTCGATGTCACCCGACTGCCGCTCAAGCGTATCGAGCTGCTTGATGACGGGCGTCTCAAGGTAGGCGCGCTGGTCTCCAATACCGAGCTGGCCCGACACGACATCGTGATGCGTGACTACCCGGTGCTCAGCGAGGCGCTGCTCTCCGGGGCCTCTACCGGTCTGCGCAACATGGCCACCACCGGGGGCAACGTCATGCAGCGCACGCGCTGCCCCTATTTCCGCGATCCCGATATGCCCTGCAACAAGCGCGAGCCCGGATCGGGCTGCTCGGCCATTGACGGCATCAACCGTAACCACGCCGTGCTGGGCACCAGCGATCAGTGCATCGCCACGCACCCCTCCGACATGTGTGTCGGCATGGTCGCCGCCGGCGCTACCCTGGTGCTGGAAGGCCCCGAGGGCCAGCGTGAAGTGGCTTTCGAGGACTATCACCTGCTGCCGGGGAACACGCCCGAGCGCGAGCACGACCTGAAGCCGGGCGAGCTGATCACCCATGTGATTCTCGACGCGCCGCGCGGCGGCGGTCAGCACTACCTCAAACTGCGCGACCGCGCCTCCTATGAATTTGCGCTCGCCTCCTGTGCCGCCATCGTTACCCTCGATGGCGACAGCGTCAGTGACGTGCGCCTGGCACTTGGTGGTGTCGCGACCAGACCCTGGCGCGCCACGGCTGCAGAAGAGGTCCTGAAGGGGCAGCCGGCCACGCAGGAGAATTTCGAGCGCGCTGCCGAGGCCGCCTTTACGGATGCTGTGGCCTACAGCCACAACGGCTACAAGATCACGCTGGGCAAGCAGGCGATTGCGCGTGCGCTCAGGGATGCCACCGCCGCCGCTCGCGTCTGATCACGGAGAGATCACATGACCACCGATACCGGAAAGACCCGCGAACACAATTTAAGCGCCGAGAAGCCGCGCATTGACGGCACGCTCAAGCTGACCGGTGGCGCCGACTACGCCGCCGACCGTAACCTGCCCAACCAGACCTGGGGGTATCCGGTCACCAGTACGATTACCAGCGGTAAGCTGGTGTCGCTGGAACTCGACGAGGCGCTGGCGATGCCGGGCGTGCTGGATATTTTCCATCACGACAATTTCGACCGGCTCAGCCGTTCACCCAATAGCTTCGCTGAAGAAAACCTGACCAGCGAACCGCGCCTGCCGTTCGAGGACAACGAGATCCACTATCAGGGCCAGTACATTGCCCTGGTGGTGGCCGACACCCTGAACCACGCCCGCGCGGCGGCCAGAAAAGTCAGGGCCAACTACGAGCGCAGCGATGATTTTCTGACCGATATCAGGACGCTGGATCGCGGCGAAGGCGACCTGCCCGGCGAAGAACAGTCAGGCGATGCCTCCTCGCTGGGGGATGCCGACTCGGCGCTCGAATCGGCCAGCGTCAGGCTCGATCAGCGCTACACGATCGCCCAGGAAAACCACAGCGTCATGGAGATGCATGCCTCGGTGGCGCAGTGGGAAAACGACATGCTGACCATCTACGAGTCCTCTCAGGGAGTGGTCTTCCAGCGCAACGCGCTGGCCAAAATCTTCGGCATTCCGCCCGAGAAGGTCACGGTCATTTCGCATTTCATCGGCTCGGGCTTTGGCAGCAAGCTTTTCATGTGGCCGCACGCCATCATGACCGCCGTCGCGGCGCGTCGTCTGGGCCGCCCGGTCAAGACGGTGCTGTCGCGACAGCAGGAGTATCTGGCCACCGGCTATCGCCCGACCTCGCTGCAGCGCGTGCGTCTGGGCGCCGACGACAGCGGCCGACTGCTCTCCATCCATCACGACGGCTGCAACGAAAGCTCGCCGGCCGGCAAGCACGATGACACCGTCAGCGGCGCCACGCCCAAGATGTATGACTGTGGCAATGTCGCTGTCACCAATCGGCTGGTCACGGTCAACAAGTGCCCGCCGTGCCCGATGCGCGCTCCCGGAGAGTCCTCCGGTAACTTTGCACTGGAAACCGCGCTTGATGAGCTTGCGGTCCAGCTCGACATGGACCCGCTGGAGCTCAGAAAGAAAAATTTTGCCGACAAGGACCCGGCTTCCGGCCTGCCTTGGTCGAGCAATCATCTCAGAGAGTGCTGGGACAATGCGGCCAGCCGCTTTGGCTGGGACAAGCGCAATGCCACGCCCGGTGCGATGAAAGACGGTGACGAGATCATCGGCTATGGCATGGCGACCCAGAGCTGGGAAGCGATGCGCCAGCACTGCAGTGCACGCTTCGGATTCCGCGCCGACGGTTCGCTGCTGGTCGCCTGTGGTACTCAGGACATCGGCACCGGCACCTATACCATCGTGGCACAGACGGCCAGCAAGCTGACCGGTATCCCCATCGAGATGATCGATGTGCGCCTCGGGGATTCCTCGCTGCCCTCCGGACCGCTGTCGGGGGGCTCGTTTGCCACGTCCACCGTGTTGCCGGCGGTTTCGGCGGCCTTTGACGAAGCGGTGTCGCAGCTCAAGACGCTGGCCACGGCCGAAGGCGGCGCGTTTGAAAATGCTGACACGGATGCCATCGAGTTCCAGGACGGCAGGCTCGTGCACGGCGGTCAAAGCGTTGACGTCACGCAGCTGCTCAAGGACAACCAGCTGGGGCTGGTGGATGCCGTGGGGTCTGCTCAGCCCGGCGACGAGCAGAGTCAGTACAGCTTCCGCTCCTTCGGCGCCGTGTTCGTGGAAATTCGCTGGGATCCGGGCATCTCGCGTCTGCGCGTGGCGCGCGTGGTCTCGACCATCGATATCGGCCGCGCCATCAATCCGATGACGGCACGCAACCAGGTCGAGGGCGGCATTGTCATGGGCATGGGGATGGGCCTGTTCGAGCAGGCCGAGTTCGATCACAGCGGCTATCCCTACAATAACAACCTGGCGGACTACATCCTGCCGGTGAATGCCGACATGCCGGAGGTGGACGTCGAGCTGCTCGACTATCCCGACTATCACCACAATGCCTTCGGCGCGCGCGGCGTCGGCGAAATCGGGCTGACCGGTGTGGCAGCCGCCATTTCCAACGCCGTTTATAACGCCACCGGCAAGCGCATTCGCGATATGCCGATCTCGATCGAGAAAATGCTGGCGTCCTGATCCCGAGCCAGATTTTTGTGTCAAAAGGCCGACCCCCGCAAGGGGCCGGCTTTTTGGGATCGATTTTTCCTGCTCCGAATAAATTGTCTGAACAATGACTGAAAGGTGCTTACTGGCAATCTCTTCACGCTCGGTCCAGGCTTGAATCGTTTGCCGGCAAACGAGTTGACCGGTCATCACTGATATTCCCAAGATTTCAGAGCGCCTCGAGGCGCCATCGCTGGCAGCTGGCACTGCCAGGACTCATATCGACCGTGACGAGACAGGGCGCGATACAACACCAATGCCCTGATGCAATGAGGAGTAACTCATGAGTGATCACCACAAGGGTGATGGATCGGGCGTCGAGACCTTCGATGCCCGCTCGCCGTCAAGGCGACGTTTTCTCAAATCCATGGGGGCCTCGGGGCTGGCAGCGGCCACGGCACCGGCCTGGGCGCAGATCGCTCAGGCGGGACAGTCGCAGGCCGAGCCCGTTGAACCGCGTGATGATGGCGCGCCCGCCGAAGGCGAGCAGCAGATCCGGCTCACCGTCAACGGTGTCGAGCACACCCTGAACGTCACCCCTAACGCCGTACTGCTCGATGTGCTGCGTGATCGTCTTGAATTGACCGGCACCAAAAAGGGCTGTGACCAGGGCCAGTGCGGCGCCTGCACGCTGCTGGTCAACGATACGGCGATCAACTCCTGCCTGTCGCTGGCCGTGTCACATGACGGTGACGAGATCACCACCATCGAAGGGCTTTCCAACGGGGACGATCTGCATCCGGTGCAGGCGGCCTTCTGGGAACACGACGCCTACCAGTGCGGCTACTGCACTTCGGGGCAGATCATGAGCGCCGTCGCCATTCTCAACGATGACAATATCGGCAGCGATGATGCCTCGGTACGCGAGGCGATGAGCGGCAACATCTGTCGCTGTGGCGCCTACAAGAACATTCTCGCGGCCGTGCAGGATGCCCGCGGCAGGATGAAGGGAGCGAGCTGATGCACAATTTTGACTATGCGCGGGCCGACAGTACGCGCCAGGCGGTCTCTTCCCACGGTCCCGATAAACAGGCGGCCTATCTGGCCGGCGGCACCACGCTACTGGATCTGGTCAAGATCGACATCATGCGCCCGGAGCAGGTGGTCGACATCAACCGGCTCGATCTCAAAAGGATCGAAACCCTGAATGACGGCCGTACCCGGATCGGGGCACTGGTGACCAACACGGCACTCGCTCGCGATGAGCGCATCGCAAGTGACTATGCCGTGCTCAGTGAGGCGCTGCTGTCAGGGGCCACTACGCAGCTGCGCAACAAGGCGACCACTGCCGGCAATGTGATGCAGCGCGTACGCTGCCCGTACTTCCGCGACGGGGTGTCAAACTGCAACAAGCGCGAACCGGGCTCGGGCTGTGCCGCCATCGAGGGCCATAACCGCAGCGTGCACGCCGTGCTCGGCACCAGCGAGCACTGCATCGCCACGCACCCCTCCGACATGTGCGTGGCGATGGCCGCCATTGGCGCCACGATCACCGTCGAGGGCCCGGAAGGGCAGCGCGAGATCGACTTTCTCGACTTTCACCTGCTGCCGGGGGATACCCCCGAGCGCGAGCACGCTCTGAAACCGGGGGAGCTGATCACTCACGTCACGCTGGATGCCCCGCTCGACAACAGCCGCTCTCACTATCTCAAGCTGCGCGATCGCGCCTCCTATCAGTTCGCGCTGGCCTCGAGCGCCGTGATCGTCACCCTTGAGGGCGACACCATTACGGATGCCCGTGTGGCGCTGGGCGGGGTGGGCACCAGACCCTGGCGTGCCCATGAGGCAGAGGCCGCCCTCAAGGGGCAGAAAGCGACCGAGGCGACCTTTCAAAAGGCCGCCGGCATTGCGTTCAAGAGCGCCACGCCCTATGCCCATAACGCCTTCAAGATTCCGCTCGGCCAGCAGGCCATCGTGCGCAATCTCACCACCCTGACCGCCTGAAGGCGCGACCAGACAGGAGAACGTCATGAGTGACAGCATCATTGGCGCCGGTGCTATTGGTTCCGGACCAAAGCGCATTGATGGCCAGCGCAAGGTCACGGGTGCAGCGCCCTATGCCGCCGATCATCATCCCGATAACGTGGCTTATGGCTACGGGGTCTTCAGCACCATCGCCAGCGGCACCGTTGCCGGGCTCGACCTGGACGCCGCGCGTCAGTCCCCCGGGGTGATCGACATCTTTCATCACGAGCATTTCCCCGAGTTGCACCGCTCGCCATCCTCCATGGCCCAGGGCAACAAGGTCGAGGAGACCCGCCTGCCGTTCGAGGACAACAAGGTGTATTACGAAGGCCAGTTCGTGGCGCTGGTCGTGGCCGACACCTTTGAAAACGCCCGTGCCGCGGCGCGTAAGGTCGGTGTGAATTACAAAAGTGACCAAGCGATTGCCAATCTGGATCAGGGCGTGACGGCGCACGGCACCCAGAAGGGGCAGGGCAATCATGAACGCGGTGATGCGGCGGGTAACTTTGACGGCGCCGCCCACAGCATCGATGTGACCTATACCACGCCGGTCGAAACCCACAACCCGATGGAGATGCATGCCTCGGTCGCGAGCTGGGAGGGCGATCGCCTGACCATTTTCGAGTCCTCCCAGGGGGTAGTGCAGCAGCAGGGGGCGCTTGCAAAGATCTTTGGCATCCCGCCGGAACACATTCGGGTAGAGTCGCCGTTTATCGGCTCGGGCTTTGGTGCCAAGCTCTGGATGTGGCCCCATGCGGTCGCAGCGTCCGCCGCGGCGCGGGAAATCGGCCGTCCGGTGCAGCTGGTCGTACCGCGCCAGCAGATGTTCACGACCACCGGGCATCGTCCTGAAACGTGCCAGCGCATGAGGCTTGCCACGGATGAGAACGGTAAGCTGGTGTCGCTGCGTCATGAGTCGATCAACACGACCTCGTTTACCGATCAGTATGTTGAAACCTGCGGCAGCGTGACCAAAAGCCTCTACTCGTGTCCGAATCTGACGGTCAGTCATGAGACCACGCAGGTCAATCGTGGCACGCCGACCTCGATGCGGGCACCCGGTGCGGCGCCCGGGCTCTTTGCACTGGAATCGGCCATTGACGAGATGGCCCTTGAAGCCGGCGTTGACCCGCTCGAATTTCGCATGAACAACTATGCGGAACGCGACGAGAGTCTGGATCTCGACTTCTCCAGTAACCACATCCGCGAGGCGACCGAGCGGGCTGCAGAGAAGTTTGGCTGGCATGATCGCAATCCGGACGTCGGCTCGATGCGCGATGGCCATGAAATCATTGGTTACGGCATGGCGGCCTGTAACTGGGAGGCCCTCAAGCGGGAATGTGAGGCGCGGGTGTCGCTGCGTGCCGACGGCACGGCGTATGTCACCTGTGCCACCCAGGACATCGGTACCGGCACCTATACCATCATTGCCCAGACCGTGAGTGATCTGACCGGGTTGCCGATCGAGAAGATTACCGTGCGACTGGGAGATACCAGCTACCCGAAAGGCCCCATCTCGGGCGGTTCCTGGACCACGGCCACCACGCTGCCGGCGGTGGCCGCTGCCACGCGCAAGGCCATCGAGGAACTCAAGGGGTATGCCACGAGCGGGAAGGGTGACTTTGCCGACGCGGCAAGCGACAGTCTCACGTTCGAGAACGGGCAGCTCACTCATGATGGGCAGAGCGTGGACTATGTCGACGTGCTCAAGGGGCAGAAGCTGGCCAGTGCCGATGGCCATGCTCATACCCAGGGGGCTGACAGCCAATACTCCTATCGCTCCTTCGGGGCGCACTTTGTTGAAGTGCGCTGGGACCCGGGCATTTCGAATCTGCGCGTCTCAAGAGTGGTCAGCGCCATCGATGTCGGTCGCGTGATCAATTCGATGACGGCACGCAACCAGGTCGAGGGGGCCATCGTCATGGGGCTGGGCATGGCTCACTTCGAGGCCACCGAGTATGACGCGCGCAATGGCCGACCGGTGAACAACAACTATGCCGAGTATGTGGTGCCGGTGCACGCCGACCAGCCGCCGGAGGTCGATGTAATCCTGCTCGACTATCCTGATCTGGAATTCAACGAATTCGGTGCCCGCGGCATCGGCGAAATCGGGATTACCGGGATGGCGGCGGCGGTGGCCAATGCGGTCTACCACGCGACCGGCAAACGCATTCGGGATCTACCGATCTTCAAGGAGAAGCTGATGGAGAACATTCCGGCCGTCCAGTCGGCCTGAGGTGTTCGCCATTGTTTGACTCTTGTGCCGGTGCCTCCGGGTGCCGGCATTGTCATGTCTGCGGCAGGGGCGGGTGAGGCCTGCGTGGTCATGGTCATCAACAGGAGCACGGCATGACGCTGAAACATCTGCGCCACCACGAGCGTTTCGACTACCGAGCGATCACTGATCGCGATGATTTCCGCTGGCCTGGCGATACCCGTCTGGCGGTCTATGTGGGCATCAATCTGGAGCATTTCGCCTTTGGCGAGGGGCGCGGCCCCGGCATTGCACCGCCGGCGCCGGAAGGGGAACCTGACGTGCTCAACTATGCCTGGCGCGAGTACGGCAACCGCGTGGGCGCCTGGCGTTTTCTGGAGATGCTGGAAGCGCTATCACTACCGGCCGGGGTGATCGCCAATACCTCGATTCTAGATCACTGCCCCGAACTGCTGGAGGCTTTCGTGGCCCGAGGGGACGAGCTGATCGGTCATGGCCACACCAACGCCGAGCGTCAGGGGCAGATGCCGCCGAGCGAGGAGGCCGCACTGATTGCCCGCTGTCGTGAGCGTCTGGCGAGCCACTTTGGCACCGCGCCCGAAGGCTGGCTTTCGCCGTGGATTTCGGAAAGCGATCGCACCCCGGACCTGCTGCAGGAGGCAGGCTTTGGCTACACGCTCAACTGGTCACATGATGACCGCCCCACCGCCATGCGCACGCGCCGCGGTCAGCTTCTGTCGATTCCCTATCCGCAGGAGTTGAACGACATTCCGACCATCTCGACCCATCGGGTCAGCATGAACGAGTTTGCCACCATGATGCGCGATCAGTTCTTCGAGCTGCTCGAACAGTCCCGCCACCAGCCGCTGGTCATGGGTATCGCCCTGCACCCCTGGCTGACCGGCCAGCCCTTCCGGCTGCGGCTGCTGCGCAGGGTACTCACCGATCTGGCCGGCCATCGCGAGGCCGAAGGTGTCTGGTGGACCACGCCCGGCCAGATTGCGCGTCATGTGTCCAGACAAGCCGTCTGATTCCGAAGTCATGCCACTGATGGGTAGAAAAACCGCTGGAGGGCGTCGGCGACGGCCTCTGGCTGCTCCTCGGGCTGGAAGTGTCCGCATGATGCAATGGTCTCGGCATGCGCATTCGAACAAAACGGCGCCAGTGACCCGCCCATATCCTTGATCGAGCCCTGATCGGCCCCAAGGCCCAATACAGGCAGCGCGAGCCGATGACCCTCTGTCAGTCGACGATTCTGATCGGCTGATAAAGCCAACGCTCGGTAATAGGCGAGGCCCGCTCTCATGGCACCGGGAGCGGTGAAAATACGCAGATATTCGTCCAGCGCCGTTGTGTCATGACAGGCCGGGTCAGCAGATTTTTCTCTGAAAAACCACTCAAGATAGGGACGCTCACGGCCTTCAAGTAAAATCTCCGGAAGATCCGGCAGGGCATGAAACGAGAAATGCCAGGTTTTCCACGAGTGATCAGAAGACGACGGCAGACTGGCAGGCAGCGTCACGCCCGGAATACCCGAGTCGAGAAGCGCCAGGGCGCGTATTTGTGTTTCGAAAAGGTGGGCATAGGGAAAGGCTACCCATGCACCGACATCATGTGCGGCCAGACAGTACTCTCCGAGGTCCAGTTCGACCACCAGATCGTGCACCCGATGCGCCACGGTTTGCGTGTCGTAACCACTCAGCGGCTTGTCGGTGTCGCCCTGGCCGGGCAGATCGATGGCCACGACTCGAAAGCTCCTGGCCAGATGGGCCATGACGTGTCGCCAGGCAAACCAGCTTTGTGGAAAGCCTGCCAGCAAAACAATCGCCGGGGCATCATGGGGGCCACATTCAACGTAGTGAAAGCGCAGACCGTTGGCCCGTTTGAAGTGATGAGAAAAATGAAGTGCTCTGGAATTCATGCAGGCTTCCTCGAAAGCAGTAGATATGGTCCGAACTCCGGACATTTCGGGGGCGTCAAGGGGACGCGCAGGTGTGCGGGAACCTACTCCAGAAGTCTGAGCGCCTGATTTACAAAGGCGGTGTTGTCATGGGTCAGATCACCGGCCCTACCGACCACGCGCATACCCTGAAACAGCGCCAACAGCAGGTCGGCCGTCGTCTCGCACTCAACATGTCTGGCGATCGAGCCATCCTGATGGCCTTCCGACACCAGCCGGCTCAGCACTTGTCGGCGTGACGTGAGCTGGTGACGCAGTATCGCTGCCGCATCACCAACCTGTTCAATTTCGGTGACGCCGGTCACAACCATGCAGCCCAGACGGCCGTCGTGCCCCTGACTCAGGTTCAGGTAGTACTCCAGCAGCGTCGCGATCCTGTCACGTGCATTGCTCAAGGGCGTGAGGCGCTGCTCAAGGTCCGCCTCACGCAGGGCGATGTAGCGTTCGAGTGCGCTGGCAAACACCCCTGCCTTGTCGCCATAGGCCTTGTAGATACTCCCCACCGTCAGTTTGGAGGCCGAAGTAAGCGTGCTGAGGCTGATACCGGCAAAGCCGGTGTGACTGAAAAGTGCGATGGCGGTATCAAGAAACCTGTCTTCGTCAAAGGCGCGAGGACGGCCGCGGGCAGGAGCTTTTGAAGATGACATGGCCAGGACTCTATTTTGGAAATGATTGTTTCCAAATTTAGGCGGAGACTTCCAGTCCGTCAATACTCTGGTGCATACAGGATTGATTTATGCTCCGTCATCCCTAGATTGTCATGATGGCGAAGCGCAGAAGCTGCGTTTATCAAGGACCGCCTCATTCAGGCCCGTATACCGCTACGTCGGCCTGTGGCCTGAGGCTTTCAAGCCCAAAAACTGACATGGTGAGACAGCTATGAAACACGATCCGCAGCGTCCATCGCGTGTGGCGATGATCTCCGGTGCCAACCGCGGCATCGGCGCCGCCATCGCTCGTCGTCTGAAAGAGGAGGGATGGCAGTTGAGTCTGGGCGTGCGTCGACCCGACGAGATCGACCCGGCGCTGACCGGCGATCAGGTACTGGTACATCAGTATGATGCATCGACCGATGCCTTTGATCAGGCGTGGGTCGAGGCCACGGTCAACCGATTCGGGCGGCTTGATGCGCTGATCAACAATGCCGGCGTCATGATCCCCAAAACGGTGATCGAGGCCGAAGATGCCGATATCGACACGATTTTTGACATCAACGTCAAGGCGCCGCTCAGGCTGGCGCGCGCGGCCTGGCCGCATCTGAAATCAACCGGTGCCGGCCGGGTGGTATCGGTCGTTTCGCTGTCCGGTCATCGGGTCAAGAGTGCGAAAACCGGATTGTATTCGATGAGCAAGTATGCCGCCCTGGCGCTGTCCCATGCCCTGCGCAAGGAAGGCTGGGAGGAGGGTGTTCGAGCCACGGCGCTGTGCCCGGGGATGGTCGCCACCGACATGGGCGAAGCGGCTGGCAACATTCCGCTGGAGCAGATGACCCAGCCCGAGGATCTGGCCCGACTGGTGTCGATGGCACTCAATATGCCCAATACGGCAAGCCTTGCCGAGCTCAACGTCAACGCCTCGCTGGATGATTATTATTAAATAAATACGACTGCTGAAAGGGGAGCTTCCTGGTCTAAAGTCGTGTGACGATATGCCCCGGCACCGTGTCGCGAGCGACGGGGAACTTTTGCTGTAGGATTCAAATGATCCATTAACTGGCGCGACTGACGGTCTGATCTTCGGCGCCAGCGAAGCATCCTGCAGTATTCGGGAGAGGGCAATGTCGCGCCGGTTCATGCATCAAAGCGTTACTCAGCGCCAGGCGGTCAGCCTGGCGCTGATGGCCATGATCATGATGTTTGCCGGGCCGCTGATCTCTCAGACAAGGCTTGTCGGTACCGAAGAACATCAGGGGCATCGCTCGGCCGCCATGACGCATTCGGTCATGATGTCTGCCGCCATGGCGAGCGAGCATCATCAGGCCAACGTTTTCAAATGGTTCGATCAGTGTGGCTACTGCTCGCTCTGGCAGCACTTTCCCGCGACCCCACCTGATCATCTCCCCCTGCTGCGCGATCATGGAAAACCGCCTTCTTTGGTGGTGATGCACACCCTGCGCGGCATGGCCACGGCACCGGTTTTTCCCCATGCACTATCGCGTGCGCCCCCCATGTTTTCCTGAAAACAAACAGGTCCTGTTCCTTGAGCGGCGTCGTCCAGCGACCGCGTCAGTACAAGGCATGAATCAATAATATCGTTTTCAAGGGAACATCATGTTCACGACCACGCACGCCCGTCGCTTGTCCGAACGGGGGCACCCCACGCATGTCCGCTGTAACCCGGTGCGCAAAACCAGGCTGACCGCCTGCATTGCCCTGGCCACCACGGGGACATGGATGACCGGTCCCGTCGGCGCGCAATCAATGATGCCGGATACGCCAGTTGAACCGGATCAGCAGCCCATGGTCATTACGGCCGTGGCGCTGAGCTCGCCCATTACCGTAGAGACGGATCCGGGCAAGCCGCGTCAGCCGGCGCCTGCCAGTGATGGTGCCGATTACCTCAAGACCATCCCGGGCTTTTCCTCGATCCGTAATGGCGGCACCAACGGAGACCCTGTCTTTCGCGGCATGTTCGGTTCGCGTCTGAAAATATTGACCAATGGCAGCGAGATGCTTGGCGCCTGCCCCGTGCGCATGGACGCCCCGACCTCCTACATTTCGCCTGAAAACTATGACCGCCTGACGGTGACCAAGGGGCCGCAGTCCGTACTCTGGGGGCCGGGTGCTTCGGCGGCCACGATCCGCTTTGAACGCGGGCCGGAAAAGTTCGATGAGCCGGGTATGCGAGTTGATGGCAGCGTCATGCTCGGCACCTACGGTCGTTTTGATCGACGTATTGACGCTGCGGCAGGCAATGGGGACGGCTATTTCCGTGTGACCGGCAACAAGTCTGAGGCCAATGATTACAAGGATGGTGACGGCAATGCGGTGCCATCTCAGTGGAACAAGTGGAACGGTGACTTTGCGCTTGGCCTGACGCCCGACGACGACACCTGGCTTGAGCTCAATGCAGGACGCGGCAACGGCGAGGCGCGCTACGCCGGGCGCGGCATGGATGGCAGCCAGTTTTTAAGGTAAACGGCCGGCATTCGTTTTGAAAAGGAAAACATGAGCGAGCACTGGCGTAAGCTGGAGATGCAGGCCAACTATGCCTACGCCGATCACATCATGGACAACTATTCGCTGCGTGATCCTGCTCCCATGGACATGGGTGGTGGCATGGACATGGGTGGTGGCATGGACATGGGTGGTGGCATGGACATGGGTGGTGGCATGGACATGGGAGGCGACATGAACATGAGCGATGCCATGGCCATGCGTCTGGATCGCCGCACGCGCAGTGCCCGTACTGCCTCGACCTGGGAGTGGGGCAATCTCGAGTGGATTGCAGGTGTGGACGCGCAGAAGCAGAACCATCGCAATTACGATGATACCGGCTGGCAGAGCGACTATGAGCAGCTCCAGTATGGCCTTTTCAATCAGCTGACATGGTTTGCCGGCGAGCGGGATCGCGTGATTGGCGGTTTTCGCCTTGATCGCTATCACGTCGACGATAACAACCAGGACACGGCCACTGCCGGGGACACTCGCCGAAAGACGCTGCCCGGTGGTTTTGTCCGTTATGAACAGGATCTGGCCTCGGCTCCGGTGACCTGGTATGCCGGCGTGGGCCATACCGAACGCTTCCCCGATTACTGGGAGCTCAAGCCCGGCCAGGATGGCCCTGATGGCAGCCTGAACGCCTTTGATGGGGTTGAGCCCGAAAAGACTACCCAGCTGGATGTGGGCGCCCAGTATCAGGGGGCGCGTACGCGTGCCTGGGTTTCGGGCTATGTCGGTTATGTGAATGATTTCATTTTGTTTGACTATGACGGCGCCAATACCCGGGTCGACAATGTTGATGCCACCATTGCCGGCGCAGAGCTGGGCGCGTCATATGACTTCACTGACAGCCTGACCGGTGAAGCCTCGATGGCCTACGCCTGGGGTCGCAACGTCACGGACGATGAGCCGCTGCCCCAGATTCCGCCGCTTGAAGGCAGGATGAGCCTGACCTACGAGCAGGACAACTACAGTATTGGCGCGCTCTGGCGGGTGGCGGCGGCGCAAAATCGTATCGCGCTCGAAAAGGGCAACGTCGTGGGTCAGGATCTTGGGGATTCCACCGGCTTTGGCGTATTTTCCCTCAACGGCGCCTACCGCTTTACTCAGGACATGACACTGAGCGCCGGCGTCGACAATGTGTTCGACAGTACCTACAGCGAACACCTCAATCTGGCCGGCAACGCCGGGTTCGGCTATCCCGGCAATACCCGTGTCAACGACCCGGGACGCATGTTCTGGACCCGACTCGATTTCAGTTTCTGATGTTTCAATATGGCGGCTGAATGGCAGCCGTCCACTGTGGAGAATGACATGATGAAAAAATATCTGATGGGTTCTGTCATGCTGGCAGCATTGGCGGTCAGCACCCAGACGTTGGCCCATGCCCACCTCAAGGACGCCGTGCCCGGTGAAAAAGAAAGCGTTTCTGCCCCGCAGGAGATCAGCCTGACCTTCAGCGAAGGCCTTGAGCTGGCCTTCAGCGGCGTTGACGTGGTGAATACCGACGGTGACTCGGTCACCCTTGAGGACGCTCGGCTGCAGGATGACGGCAAGACCCTAGTGACGCCGATCGGCGAGCCTCTGGACAGCGGCAGCTACGACGTGCGCTGGCATGTGCTGTCAATCGATGGCCACAAGACCCAGGGGCAGTACCGCTTCGACGTCGCGCCGTGATCGAGCCGGCCGGTGCGCTGCTGATCGTCCGATCTGTCTTCACGCTGACGGCACTGCTGCTCTGGGGTGGCAGTGCCTGTCTGCTGTTGATCGCGGATCAAACGCTGCGTGACGGGCTATGGCAGCGCCTGCGCCGCTGGGGCGTGAGCGCGGTCATGTTGGGCGGGCTCTCGACGCTTGCTACGCTGCCGATACTGACCGCCTCGATCGGCAGCGGCTGGACGGATGCGCGCTCGCCGTCCATGTTCGGGCTTGTCGCCACGAAGACGCTGGTGGGCAGCGCCTGGATCTGGCAGCTGGCAGCTTTTCTGGTACTTGGGCTGGTGCTCATTGTCCCGGGGATGCGATGCCCGGCAGGCATTGCGATCGCTACATCCCTGATGCTGGCCACGCTGACCGTATCAGGGCACACGGCAATGCATGAGGGGGCGATCGGTGTCCTGCATCGCTTCAACGACTGGGGGCACCTGCTGGCCGGCGGTTTCTGGCTGGGCGCACTGGTGCCGGTCGTGATGCTGTTGGGGCAACTGAGACAGCCGTCGAGGCGCTTGGGCGCCATTGATGCGCTGATTCGGTTTTCCACCGCCGGACATCTGGCGGTGGCGGTGGCACTGCTCACCGGTGTCGTCAACACCTGGCTGGTGGTGGGCACATGGCCGCCAGACCCAGACGTGCTCTACCAGCGGGCACTTTGGCTCAAGGTGGCGATGGTGGGGATTTTGATCATGATGGCGATTTATAATCGTTACCGGCTGGTCCCGCGGTTATCCCGGGAAACCGACGCGCTCGACACGCTGCGTCGGGTCTCTATCATGGAAATCGTTCTCCTGATCGGCGTGGTCACGCTGGTGGTCTGGTTCGGTACGCTCTCACCCGATCAGGGGTGATAGTGAGTCACCTGCGGGCATGTATGGCGCCGTACGCGGGCAACACCGGTTCAGGCCCAGGCGGGGAAGGGGTCACGAAGCCCGGCCGTCGCTGCCGGGAGGGGAACACCCCGCGGCAATTCGATCAGACACGCCTCCAGCGCAGCGCGAATGGCGTGCTCGTCCATGTGCTGACCGATGAACACCAGCTCGTTGCGACGATCGCCGTATTGCGTGTCCCAGTACTGCTGAAGGGTATCGCGCCAGCCCGGGTCATTCGGCCAGCGTTCTTCCGGCATGCCGGCCCACCAGTAGCCGTAGCGCTCGGTGCGAATGAACGCACCGGCCTGACTCATCATGCCAACGTGGTCCGGGCGGGTGGCGAGCCAGAACAGCCCCTTGGCACGCACCACGCCGCGCCAGCAGTCGCCATCCTTGATGAAATCATCCAGCCGCTGCGGGTCAAAGGGGCGGCGCGCGCGGAACACGAAGCTCTTGATGCCGTACTCTTCACTCTCCGGCATATGGCTGTCGGGCTCGTTGAGCTCGCGATACCACAGCGGGTGCTGACGTGAGCGCACGGGGTCGTAGAGCCGGGTATCGAGAAGCGCTTCGATGTCGACATCGGCGTAGTCGGTCTCGATGACATCGGCCCCGGCGTTGAGGCTTTTGACAATATCGCGCACGGCGACCTGCGTGGTCGGTGTGGCGTCGCTGATCTTGTTGAGAATAATGCGATCGGCGAACTCGATCTGATCGACCATCAGATCCACCAGCGTGCGGGCATCCGCCTCGCCGTTGACTTCGCCGCGGTCCTGCAGAAACTCGGTCGAGGCGTAGTCCCTGAGCATGCTGGCGGCGTCGACCACCGTGATCATGGCGTCGATGCGAGCGATATCGTCGAGTGAAAAGTCGTGTTCGTCGCGAAACTCGAACGTCGCTGCCACCGGCAGCGGCTCCGAGATGCCGGTGGATTCAATCACCAGCGCGTCATAGCGACCCTCGCGCGCCAGAGCGCTGACCGCCTCGATCAGATCGCCGCGAAGGGTGCAGCAGATGCAGCCGTTGGTCATCTCCACCATGGTTTCTTCGGTGCGTGACAGATGCGCTTCGCCGCCGCGCACCAGGTCGGCATCGATATTGACCTCCGACATGTCGTTGACGATCACCGCCACTCGCCGGCCTTCGCGATTGGCCAGCAGTCGATTGAGCAGGGTGGTCTTGCCGGCGCCAAGAAAGCCGGAAAGAATGGTGACCGGCAGCCTGTTGTCTGGAACCTGTGTCGTCATGAGTTATCTCGCAATGATATATCGTAACGTTTAAAAGCATGCACCGGTCATGAACAGGCCCTCACCATGCAGGGGCTGGCCTGTTCACGACTGACGATCAGCTGGCGAGAAAATCGCCCAGCGTCATCTCCAGCGTCTCGCGCGGGATATCACGGGTGATGAACACCAGCCGCGAGAAGCGCTCGCCGCCCGGCCACGCCTCGAGTTCGACCGGCGGATGGAAGAGATGCTGCACCCCGTGGATGATCAGCGGCCGGTCACGGCCCTCGATATCCAGCATGCCCTTGATGCGCAGCATGTCATGGCCCATGAGGCTGGTGATCATCGACAGCCATGCCTCCAGACGCGAGGCCCTGATCGGACGCTCGAACACGAAGCAGTGGGCACGGATATGCGCATCGTGGCGATTGGGATCAGGCAGCGGTGCCGCCGGCATCATGCCGGCCTGAACCTCGGCGTTATCGACGCTTGCAAACATCGCGCCGGGAGACAGCGTGGGCGAGTGCAGGGAGGCGTTCGAGGCGGCCTCGCCCAGCCAGCGCTGAATATCGGCGCTGCGCGCGTCCATGTCCTCGGGTCCCAGTCCCAATAGTTCATCGGCCTCGATACGGCCGTGATCGAGCAGCTTCTGGAACGCACTCGGATTGATCGCGGCGAGCCGCTGGCGCAGGGCGTCCAGCTGTTCTCTGGAAGCCACATCCTGTTTGGTGATCAGCAGCATGTCTGCCATCGCGGCCTGACGCAGCGCCTCTTCATGGCGGTCCAGCGTCACACTGCCACTGACGGCGTCCATGGTCGTGACGATGCCATCAAGCGCGTAGTGACGTGCAACTTTTGCCTCGCTCATCAGGGTATGCACGATCGGCGCCGGGTCGGCCAGCCCGGTGGTCTCGATGATCAGCCGGTCAAACTGGCGCTTGCCTTCCCGTGAAAAGCGCCATACCGCGTCCTTGAGCGTCCGGGCCAGGTCGGTGCGAATCGAGCAGCAGATACAGCCGTTGCTGAGCTCGATCTGCTCGCCGTCGGTGCTGGCGGAAAAGAGCTCATGGTCGAGCCCGATTTCACCGAACTCGTTGATGATGACCAGCGCCCGCGACATGCTCGGCTGACGCACCAGCTCGTTGAGCAGGGTGGTCTTGCCGCTGCCCAGAAACCCGGTCAGGAGCGTGACGGGAATGCGTCGTGCATCCGGTGGAGAAGTATCGAAATAGGACATGTCATTGCCTGAAAAAGCGGTGAGCGACTCGCGTCATCGGTCAATAATGTTACTTTATAACACTTTGGTCAACTCGATATCGCGATCAGCCGCTCACTGCCGGTAACGCTCAGGCATTGACTGGCGTGTCAGCCCTGCGCGCGGTCGGTACAGGAAAGACCACGTCATAGACCCAGTTGAAAACGAAGGCATATACCACATAGAACAGGGCCAGTGAGGTCACCAGCGGTGCGGCCTGGGCAGGCGTCTGGCCGAGATAGAGCGCAATCAGCGGCAGCAGCACGCAGATCAGCCCCAGCTCGAAGCAGATGGCGTGAAGCACTCGCATGACGACGGTCTTGTGCACATGGCCGCGCAGTCGCTTGAGCATGTGGTCCACGCCCAGGTTGTAGAGATAGTTCCAGATCGTGGCGACCACGGCGCTGATGACGCCGACCATGCCCATGTGGGTAGTGTCCAGAGAGAAGAGCAGGTGGCCCAGCGGGATGACGATCAAAAGCCCGATGATTTCAAACATCAGGGTGTGGCGAATACGATCGAGGGGAGTGCGCATGGTGTCGAGCTTCCGGTCAGTGTTGCCACGCACTATCATTCATGAAAGTGACAAACCCAAGTTGGAATCCATCTGTTTGGTTGATGGATTATCCGCTGATTATTTCTCGTAGAGCCTGTCATGACCCCGACGCTCGAACAGCTCAACGCCCTGGTGGCGACTGCCGATACCGGCTCCTTTTCCGCCGCCGCGAGGTGTCTTGGCAAGGCGCAGTCGCTGGTCAGCACCCATGTGGCCAACCTGGAGCTTGATCTGGGACTGACGCTTTTTGATCGTAGTGCCCGGCTACCGGTGCTGACCGCAAGCGGCGTGCGCATGGTGGCTGAGGCGAGAAGCGTGCTGGGGCAGCGCGAGCGTTTTCTGGGCGTGGCGCGTCGTCTCGAGGCCCACATCGAGCCGCGCCTGAGTCTGGCCATCGACGAGTTCTATCCCGAGCATCTGATCGGTGCGCTGATGCAGGATTTTGCCCGTCAGTATCCGAGCGTCGAGATCGAGATGCATTTTCCGCTGCTGGAGGACGTCGGTCGCATGCTGGAGTCCGGGCAGGCAGATCTGGGTGTTATCTGCCGGCCACAGCCGCTGTTTCCAGCACTTGAGACCCGTCCGCTGGGGCGCGTGCCACTGCGACTGGTGTGCGCTCAGAATCATCCGCTGGCGGCAGCGAGCAGCGTGACGCCGGAGGACCTGAGACAGCATCGTCAGCTGATTGTCGCCACGCGTGGTCAGCCCGGCTCGCGGCTGGCCGAGCGTATCGGGGCGGATGTGTGGTGGGTGGAGAGCCACTTCGTGATGCTGGAGCTGGTCAAGCACGGGGTCGGCTGGACACTGATGTCCGATCACGTCATTGCGGCCTCGCCGGCGCGGCCGTCGCTGGTCACGCTCACCGCACCGGCGCTCGAGCGCTGGGTGGCGCTCAAGCTGGGCTGGCATGCCGGTCGTGGGCTGGGTGTGGCCGGCAGCTGGCTGCGTGATCGATTTCTCGCCCAGCCTCTGACGCCGCCGATACCGCTCGAGCGCGGCTGAGTGTTTCAGTAGGGCGTCAGGCCAAAGCCTTCCGGGCGCATCAGGCCTTCCAGCGTTCCCAGCTGGGCAAAATCGACCCGGCTCAGGATGTCATTCATGGTGCGCCCGTCACGACCCAGATAACGCACCACACGCACGCGGCGTGGCTGGCCGCTGTCATCAAGCTCCATGACCCAGGCCAGGTAGCCGCTGGAAAACTTCACCAGGCTGCCGATCGGATAGAAACCGTGGCGCTGGATATAGCGCGTCACCCAGTGTTTATCGAAGCGCCCGGGGCGGTGATAGAGATAGCGATAGGCCTCGACGGCCGTTTTACCCCGCCGATCACCGCGGGTGCGGGTCATGGCGTCGACGGTATCGATCACCGCTGCCATGCGGGCGATCGGCGAGAGTACCGCCTCTTCGCGCCCTTGCGGATAGCCGCTGCCGTCCAGGCGTTCATTGATGCACTGGATCACGTCATGGCGCATGCTCGGCGAGAGCCGGTCGAGGCCCTCGAGTGCGGACAGCAATACGTCGACATGGCTTCGCAGGTAATGGCGCTGATGCGTATCAAGCTGTCCCTCGATCGAGGGCAGTGTATTGTCCACCAGCATCAGCTTGCCCATGTCATGCACCAGCGCAGCCATGACCGCATCGCGGGCCTGTGTGGCATATTCGGGTTCAGCACTGATCAGATCTCCCAGCCGTACAGCCACGTTCAGGGAATGCTGAATCCAGCCCGGCTGCCTGTGCAGGCAGTGCAGGGCGTAAAAGAGGTTCTGGCGCTGTTGGTTCAAGAGTGTCAGCAGGGTGTCGGCGCTATCGAGAAGACAGTGCGCCGGCAGCGGACGCTGATTCTGTAGGGCCAGCAAAAAGATATGCAGCTGACGGGCCACTTCAAGCAGCGCATCCACCATCGGCGTGGCCTGGCCCTTTTTCCGTTGCCGCTTCGTGTGACGCCTGTCGCCCGGCTCTCGGGAAGTATAAAGCGGCGAGGGAAAGCTCATGCGCCCGCCCGAGCCGGTACGATAGACCGCCTCGCGCTCGGTCTCGTTGACCATATACATCAGGCGCTGCTCGTGAGCACGCTCCGTGCCGGTAAAGACAACCCCAACGGCGGCGTAGTGCGAGCGTCCGGCCGGATTGACGTGGCGAATCCGGCCCATTGAGCTGAAAATTTCATCGTTGGGAAAGGACAGCTCGAGCCGGGCTATGGCCTCATCGGTTTTCAGCGATGCGCTGGCGGCCAGCGGTATTTCCAGCAGCGCGCCGCCGATGGAAATATTGCGCAGTCGCCCGGTAATGGGTGGCTGATCCTCATAAAGGGTCAAACCGGCCCTGACCTGCATCCCCTTCAGAAGACGCACCCGCTTGCTGCTGCGTTTGGACGTAGTATGTAACGCCTGTGGCAGCGAACACTGAATCTCGAGCAGATCGTTCTTGCGGACGACCTCAAGGGCCATGGCGTCAAAACGCAGCGTTTCGGTGTCGCCTTCGGCATTGAGCGTCAGCGACTGGTCGACAATCCCTGAAGCCTCAAGCGCCTGGGCATCCAGCAGAGCGAGCGACAGGATACGGCGCTCATGATTCAGCCCACCCAGCGTCACCGGATAACATATCGGTGATTCGCCCAAGCTGATTGACAGCGCATGAGTGTGATACCCCAGCGTGTCTATTATCCCGGCGATATGCTCGGTATCGCGGATCTCGATTCGTGGAAGAACCTCCGCCTCGCTTGTGTCCATCAATGGCGCCTGCTCAAGAGATAGAACGGTCGCGTGCCGGTGCGGCACGAGGTAGACACGTTATCGGCGGTAGAAGCCGATGCATTTAGATCAATGCGGTGTTCGATAGACAAAAGGAGGAAGCACCGGGTGCCAGCGTCCGATGCGAAACAGGACATCATGGGCGGGCCGGCGCTTTTATCTGTTGGGATATTTTCTGAGCTGCCTGGGCTATTTAGAGAGTAGTCATCGGTTACCTACTTCTAAAAAAAAATAAATATCATTAACATCAAAAGTGCCAATCATGACGCAATGACGACCGAGGCACACACGTGACGATCTCTCAACGCCATACGGTGGCGCACTTTTTGGGGTATGGGTATCGCTATAGCATCGATTACCGCTTTCCCAGGATTCCTGCCTCACAGCACGCAGCGCATACTCCTATCGCCAACGGCCGCGTCGAGGAGATAGAGCTGACGAGCGGCGTAGATCTGTTCATTTCCGATCTGGACGTTCAGCAGCCCTATCAGTCGATTTCGAAAGGTGCCACGTCATTGCTTGTGGTGGTCATGCTGGAAGGTTGCGCCCACTTCGATACCCACGACCAACAGCGCTGGATCACCGCAGGCGAGGCGTGCTGTATTCGGCTGGACGCCGGTTTAACCCTGAGCGCTTTTCATCCCGCCCATCAACGGCTACGCATTCTGTACTTGTCGCTCAACGCCGCCGCCATTCAGGCCTGGTATGGGACCCATTCACCGGCTGCAGCGCTGCACATTTGGGCCTTGAGTCCTGGCTTGAAATTCGCGTTGGAAGAAGTTGTCGCCTCCCCTGAAAAGGGCGATATTCAGCGCCTGAGCCTGCATGGACTGGCCCTGCAGGTCATTGCTCAGGGAATGGCACGGCCTGCTGCCCGGCCTGGCGAACAGGAGACGTCACACTACCAGCGTCTGGAGCTTGTTCGTCACTTGCTGGACGATGAGCCGACCCATGACCATTCGCTGCATGATCTAGCCAAACGAGCGGCAATGAGTCCCAGTACACTTCACCGCCACTTCAAGGCAACCTATGGGCTTACGCCCATCGATTATTTGCGCCAATGCCGGCTGGTGATGGCCAGGGAGCTATTGTCACGCGGGCAAAGCGTTCAGCAGGCAGCGCATGGCTGCGGCTATCGCCATGCCAGCAACTTCATCACGGCCTTCAAGAAAGTATATGGCGTCTCTCCCGGTGCATTAGCAGAAAGTTCCCCACCTACTGTGGATTGATCATCTCACATAACCCTTTGCATGGGTGGCATAACGCGCAAGGCGTTTTTGGTGAAATGATTCTCATTCCCATAGTCGAATTTCACTTCAGCGCACCAGCGATTTATTTCCAAACGGGAACTCTGCTCCATGTCACACCTACCTCGCCAGGCCCTTGCACTGCTTGTATGCGCTTATCCACTGGAGATTTTTGCCGACGAAACGCTCAACGATATCGTTGTCATCGGAGAGCGTACATCAACTACCAGCGAAGCCACAAAGCGCTATACGGTGCCAGTCACCCGAAGCGCTACCGGTCTGGCCCTGACCCCAAGAGAAACGCCCCAGTCCACTAGCGTGGTGACGCGCCAGCAGATCGACGATCAAGCACTTCAAACCACGGGAGATGTGCTCTCGCATAGCGCCGGCATTTCCGAGAACCGTGCCGATAGCAACCGCACGAGCTATTCGGCCCGAGGCTTTGACATTCGCAGCTTCCAGTTCGATGGGCTGAACATTCCCATTAACAGATTCTGGAACTTTGGCGATACCGATTGGGATACGGTGATCTATGACCGTGTCGAGGTGGTCCGCGGCGCTACGGGGCTTTTGACCGGCGAAGGCGAGCCATCCGCCAGCGTCAATTTCGTCCGCAAGCGGCCGCTTCCTGAGCCTGCTGTATCGTTCTCGACGGCGGCTGGTCGCTGGGACCGCCAGCGTATCAGCGCCGACGTATCGATGCCGCTGACCAGCGATGGCACTACGGGCGTACGCTTCGTCGCTGCCAAAGACCGTAAAGACAGTTTCATGGCCCACATGGAAGACGATCACGAAACCCTGTATGGCGTCATCAGCAGCGAACTGACACCCGGTACCCAACTGACCGCCGGGGTCGAATACCAGCACAACGAGACGCTTGGTGCCGGTGCCAGCCCTCCTCTTTTCTATGCGGATGGCGGCCGGACGGATTTTGACCGCAGCGCAGCCAACAATACCCCCTGGTCGACGTTCTACAACGAGACCACCCGCGTGTTTGTCGATGCAAGTCACACGCTCGATAACGGCTGGACACTGCGCGCCGCCATGAGCCATAACGACGGCAATTACGGTCTTGAATATCTGTATCGCGGTGGTTATCCCGACCGCGAGACCGGGCTCGGCATGTCGAATTCGTTTCTGAACTATCGTGGCAACCGCACCCAGCAGACCTTTAACTTCACCGCCGAAGGCCACTTCGATCTGCTTGGTCGTCAACACGAACTGGGGCTGGGCTGGGTGCGCAGCGAAGACGATTTCGAGATCAAACGGGCTGCTCCGATAGGCGATACGCCTGAGGTGGACAGCTACTTCAACTGGCATGGTAGCGTTGCCACACGCCCGCAATGGGGGGACTACAGCAGCTCCGATGACACGAATGTAACCCAGAATGGTGGCTATCTCGTGTCACGCTTCTCGCTCAGCGACCCTCTCAGCCTGATCATCGGCGCGCGTCTCAGCGACTGGGAACTGGACCAGACCTACTATGGGGATGAGCGCCAGTATCGCTACAGCAACGAGTTAACCCCCTACGCAGGCCTGGTTTACGATGTCAATCGCTGGGCATCGCTCTACGCCAGCTACACGGAAATTTTCCAATCGCAGAATGCGCGTTTCGAAGATGGCTCACTACTCGACCCCATCCAGGGGCGCAGCTATGAGGTCGGCGCCAAAACCAGCTTCTTTGGTGGCCTACTGGATGGCAGCGTTGCCCTGTTCCGTACCGAACAGGATAATGTGGCCGAGGCCATTCCCGGCGTCGAAGTTATCGGTCAGCCGGGCACCGCTGCCTACCGCAGCGTGGACGGCAATCGGGTCAACGGTGTCGAACTGGAGTTGGTAGGCGAACTGATGCCGGATTGGAACCTCAGTGCCAGTTATACGCTGGCCAATGCCGAGAATGCCGACGGCGAGCGCACCAATACCACGCATCCCCGCCGGCAGCTAAAGCTGTTCACCACCTATCAGTTACCCGGTGAGTGGCAGGGACTCACCATCGGTGGCGGTGCCCGCTGGCAAAGCGATACCTGGCGTGACGCACGTAGCCCGAACGGCAGGGTGCAGGTGGGACAAGGCGGTTATACGGTGGCGGACATGATGGCGCGTTACCGTTTCAACGAGGTGCTCAGCGCCCAGCTCAACGTCAACAACGTGTTCGACAAGCGCTACTACGAGCAGATCGGCTTCTACAGCCAGTACTGGCTCGGCGAGCCACGCAACGCTGTGCTTTCCCTGAACCTGGACTGGTAAGCGAGGGCGCAGTCCCGGGTAAAGGCCTTTGCCAATATCATCGAGCCGGCCAGCGCGCCCGGGCGACAGACTGCGGCTTCACGGTGGCTGTGAACCGCTCGTCCGCTGCCGCCTTGGCAGCCGGGAATGAAAGAGCCGCCCGAACGGGCGGCTCGAAGAGACACATACGGCGTCGATTCCGAGACTCAGGCCGCGTCGTTCCGGGTCTCGCCGTCCAGGCGTCGTTTGGCCCCCGGAGAGCGACAGGCTGCGGCGGTGAAGAGCACGTCGGTAGAGGAGTTGAGGGCGGTCTCGGTGGAGTCCTGCAGCACGCTGATGACAAAGCCGACGGCGACAATCTGCATCGCGACGTCGGCGGAAATGCCGAACAGGCTTGCCGCCATCGGAATCAGCAGCAGCGAGCCGCCGGCCACTCCGGACACGCCGCAGGCGGCGAGGGCCGAGACCACGCAGAGCAGAAACGCCGTCAGGAAGTCGACGCTCAGGCCCAGCGTGTTCGCCGCGGCCAGCGTCATCACGGTGATGGTGATCGCTGCGCCGGACATGTTGATCGTTGCGCCCAGCGGGATCGATACCGAATAGGTGTCGCGATGCAGGTCGAGGCGTTCGCACAGTGCCATGTTGACCGGAATGTTGGCGGCGCTGCTGCGGGTGAAAAAGGCGGTGATGGCGCTGCCCCGCAGGCAGGTGAAAACCAGCGGATAAGGGTTCCTGCGCGTATGGGCGAACACGATAAGCGGATTGGTCACCAGCGCCACGAACGCCATGCAGCCCAGCAACACGGCCAGCAGGTGAGCGTAGTTGGCAAGTTCCCCCAGGCCCGTATCGGCAAGCGTGTTGGCCACGAGTCCGAAGATGCCCAGCGGGGCAAAGCGAATGATAAAGCGCACCAGCCCCGATATCGCAGTGGAAAGATCACCGAGTGCATTGCGGGTCGAGTCGCTTGCCTGGCGCAGCAGCAGTCCCAGCCCCACCGCCCAGGCGAGAATGCCGATGAAGTTGGCTTCCATCAGCGCGTTGACCGGATTGTCGACGGCGCTCAACGCGAGATTGCGCAGCACCTCGATGATGTCGGAGGGCGGTGCGCCATCGGCGGGCGGGGCGTCGATCGCCAGTGTCGTCGGAAAGGCGAAGCTCGCCACGACCGCCACCAGCGCTGCCACCAGGGTGCCAACCAGATATAGGCCGAGAACGCCATGCACCTGCGTCGGGCGGCCGCGCTGATGTGCGGCGATTGCCGCCATGACCAGCACGAAGACCAGAATCGGCGCGATCGCCTTCAGGGCATTGATGAAAAGATCACCGAGTATGGCAAAGCGTTGCGCAATGTCGGGTGCCCAGAGGGCCAGCAGGGTGCCGGCGACGATGCCGATCAGAATCTGCGGGATCAGCCCCAGTCGGGGCAGTGATGCTCGTGGGGAGCGATGATCGGAACTGGCGGACATGGAGCACTCTTGTAGGCCGGAATATGTGATGCGCGGGCGCCGTGAAAAGCTCGCAGCGCCTGCGAAACGGCGCATTCTAGCACCGCCACGCCGACCATACGCCATTGCGTCTGTCTGCCGTTTAAATCGCTCCTGTCTGATGTTTTAACAGGGTGACTGCCCAGTGATCAGTGCCGTCCGATGGCTGGAATATGGCCCGCTACCGTGCAGGTTGCCCGGTGTTGCTCGGGGGCAGACCTACTTTGTCGACCAGGTGCGCCCGCCCGGTGGGTTGGCGTTGCCGTCCTCGCAGGTCATGCCGGAGCTTGAGTAGCTGCGCGAGCCATCATCATGGCGGCAGACGTTGGCCTCGCCCTGACGGACGCCGTCATAGCCGTTGAGCCGGTAGCTGTCGGGAACGTAGTTGCTGCGCCAGTGTTCGAGCTGTTCGGGCGGTAGAATGACGCCGACATCCACATCACGCACCGGATCAAACTGCTGTGGGTCGCGAATGCCAAACGGCGGCGGGCGATGAGGACGGCGATGGTCGATCCCCGGACCGCGATAGTCGACATCGGGACCGCGATGATCAAGGATCACCGCGTCACCGGCCAGGGCCGCTGGAAAGGGCCCTGCAAGCGTTACCGTGGCGACAAGACAGGCCAGAACATGGCCTGACAGGGCAGTCCTTGATGGTGTGCACGGCATGGCGTCTCTCCCTGTGACTGATCCGCAAAAGAGCGGGCCTGAATGGCCTTATCGGCGCGGCGGGCGCGTTCTGAAGCCCTTTTGCACTATAGCGCGTCCCGGGTGCGCCGGCGCACAAGGCGCCAGAGGACAGGCAGGAGCATGACGGCGGCCACGCCCAGAATGATGATTTCCAGGTGGTCGCGCAGAAAGGGCACGTTGCCCAGAAAATAGCCCAGCGACACCAGCCCGCCGGTCCAGAGCAGGGCGCCCATCAGGCTGAAGCCGGTAAAAACGATCCAGGGCATGTGACTGATGCCGGCCACAAACGGGGCAAAGGTGCGCACCAGCGGTACAAAGCGTGCCAGCATGACCATCTTGCCGCCGTGATGCGCGTAAAAGGCCTCGGTCCGGGCCAGATGCTCCCGGCGCAGCCAGCGCGAACGCTCATTGAAAAGCCGGGTCCCGTAGCGCCGCCCGATCCAGTAGTTGAGGTTGTCCCCCAGAAGCGCCGCCGTGGCAATGCCGGCGCCGGCTGCCCAGGGGTTCAGATGGCCGCTGCCGGCGATGGCGCCGGTAATGAACAGCAGTGAATCGCCGGGCAGAAAGGGCATGATGATCAGCCCCGTTTCGCAGAAGATGACTGCAAATACCAGGGCGTACACCCATACGCCATGGTCGGCCACCAGGCTCAAAAGGTGCTGATCCAGATGCAGGAAAAAATCGAGCAAGGCGACTGCCCCTGAGGATGAATGGCGGCCAATACTGCGCCCGGGGCAGGACAAAAGGCAATGATCGCCTGTGGCGCATGATCAGGTCACACTGATGGCTTTTATATGGCACGTCCTGCCGCGATGCTGTCGATGCGTTATTCGTGAGGTGGTCTTGTCCGACGATGATATGAACGCCCTGCGCCAGTGGCGCAGGACCCTGAACGCTGCCCGCCACCGCGGGCTCTTGTGGCTGTCCGGCCCGGCGGAAACGGTGCGCGCGCGCGCCGATGCCGTGCTCGAAACGCTGGCGCTGACGGAGGTTGTGTGGGTGGGCGCATCAGTGCCCGATGCCTTGAAGCACTCGATCGAGCCTCTGGTGATGAGAAAAGCCCGCACCCGGCTGGGCACCGAGCAGGGCGCGGTGGTGTTTGACGCCTTCGAAGGTTTTGATCCGGACGCCTTCGGCGCGCTGGCCGGTACCGTGCGGGCCGGTGGGCTGCTGCTGTTGCTGACGCCCGATCGCTGGGGAGAGACGCCGGACCCCGACTACGCTCGTCTGGCCGATCATCCGTTTGAGGTGGCGGCGCTGGCCTCGCGCTATCTGGCCCGGCTGGCACGTCTTCTTCTTGACGCGGACACCACGGTGGCGCGCTGGGCCGACGGGGAGGCGCTGCGTCTACCGGCAGCCGCCGCTGATGCACCGGTCGAGTCGGTACCGGTCGAGGATGAAGGCTGCCTGAGCCCTGATCAGGCCCGGGCGGTGACGGCCATCACGCGGCTGCGCCGGCGGCGCCCGCTGGTGCTCACGGCCGATCGCGGCCGCGGCAAGAGCGCGGCGCTGGGTATCGGGGCGGCGCGCCGGCTCATGGACAACGACACGCGCATTCTCATCACGGCGCCGCGCTTTTCAAGCGTGGCGCCGGTGTTCGAACGTCTCGCCGCGCTGCTGCCGGAAGGCGTTCAGCAGGATCAGCGCTTTCTCTGGCAGGGGCGCGAGGTCTGTTTTGTCGCCCCCGACCGGCTGGTGGATCACCTTGAGTCCTGGGGAGGCGATGGCAGCGTGCTGCTCATCGATGAAGCGGCGGCGCTGCCGGCGTCGCTGCTGAATGAGGCACTCAAGCACTTTCCGCGCGTGGTGTTTGCCACCACCGTGCACGGTTACGAGGGCAGCGGCCGCGGCTTTGCGCTGCGCTTTCGTGCTCGACTGGACCGGCTCACGCCGCAGTGGAAGGCAATGACACTCAGAACGCCGGTGCGCTGGGCGGACAATGACCCGCTGGAGCGCAGCGTCACCCGGCTGCTGATGCTGGCCGCTGAAGTGCCTGCCGAAGTTCCCATCGAAGCTCCCATCGAGGCTCCTATCGAAGTTCCCGCCGATCACGAGGCTGGGCCCCTCCTTTATCACCATCGCTTCGACCGGGACGCGCTGGCCCTTGATGAGAAGCGCCTTGAAACGCTGTTCGCGCTGCTGGTGCAAGCGCACTATCGCACCTCACCCGCGGACCTGCGCACCCTGCTGGATGGGCCGAACATCGGCATCGAGACGCTGGAGAGCAATTCAGTGGCGGGGCAGGGCCGGCTGCTGGCGGTGGCGGTGACCGTCGATGAGGGCGGCTTCGACGAGCGGCTGGCCGAGCAGGTGGCCCGTGGTGAGCGCCGCCCGCGCGGTCATCTAATGGCGCAGTCGCTGGCGCTGCACGCTGGCGTGGTGGCGGCCGCCACGCACCGGCTTCGACGCGTCATGCGCCTGGCCGTGCTGCCCGCGCGCCAGCGTCAGGGGCTGGGCCGGACCCTGATCGAGAAGGTACTGGAAGGCGCGCGCGCGGAGGACATGTCGCTGCTGGGTGCCAGCCTGGGCGCCGAGCCCGGTCTGATGGCCTTCTGGCAGCGCTGTGGGCTGGCCTGCGTGCGTCTGGGGCTGCATCCTGAAACCTCTACCGGTGAGCACCCGGTCATGATGAGCCGGGCGCTCAATGCGCGCGGCGAGGAGCTGCAGCATCGGCTGCGTGAGGCGATGCGCGCCCAATTGCCGGCGCTGCTGGCTTTTGAACTCTCCAGGCTTTCGCCGGCCGTGGTGGCGCAAACGCTCTCGGATCAGGCGGTGATTGCCCCTGAGTTGCCGGAGACCGCCCGCGCGCAGCTCGAGCGGCTGGCGCTGGGGCAGGCGCCGCTGGTGCCGAGCCGTCAGGCGCTGGCCTGGCGGGTGCATCAGGCACTGCGGGAAAGTGACCGGGCGGCCATTCCGCCCGAGCTGATCATCCTATGCGCCTTGCTGTGGCAGGGGCGCTCGCTGGCATGGCTGGCCCGGCAGGAGGGGCTGACCGGTCAGGCGCAGGCGATGGACTGGGTGCGACGCCAGACGCGCGCGCTGCTGGACCGTCA
The DNA here is from genome assembly GCF_900112585.1 of Kushneria avicenniae. GTDB lineage: Bacteria > Pseudomonadota > Gammaproteobacteria > Pseudomonadales > Halomonadaceae > Kushneria > Kushneria avicenniae. The sequence goes on from NZ_FOLY01000005.1 coordinate 222,957, forward strand.
GGCACTGCCCTAGGGGCTCGGGGCTGAAGGGCCGCCGTGAATGGCGTATTCTTGAGGACAGATATCGAGTCATACCCCATCGGGAGAGTCTGCGTGAACGAACATCTGGACACACTGGAACCGACGCTCTTGTGGCGCCACTTTCGTACCTTCTGCGAGGTGCCGCGCCCGTCAGGCAAGGAAGACGCACTGGCCGGACGGCTGGAGGCCTGGGCCACCGAGAAGGGGTTTGAGCACGAGCGCGACGAGGCCGGCAACCTGCTGATTCGCAAGGCGGCCACGCCCGGTCACGAAGACCGCCCCGGCGTGGTGTTGCAGGGCCATCTGGATATGGTCTCCCAGGCCGCCCCCGGCGTGGCGCATGATTTTGATCGCGATTCGATCGACACCGAGATCCGAGACGGCTGGCTCTACGCCCGCGGCACGACGCTGGGCGCCGACAACGGCGTGGGCGCCTGCGCGGCGCTGGCGATTCTGGAAGATGAGCATCTGACCCACGGGCCGCTCGAGGCGCTGATGACCGTCGAGGAGGAGGCCTCGCTGGTCGGTGCGATCAATCTCAGGCCGGGTTGGCTCAAGGGCACCTGCCTTTTGAATCTGGATTCCGAGGACGAGGGTCAGGTCTACATCGGTTGTGCCGGCGGCGCCTCGGTGCGTACGAAGGTCGCGCTGGTCGATGCGCCCTTTGATGGCCCCATGGAAACGCTGGCCATCAGCGTACACGGCCTCAAGGGCGGCCATTCGGGGCTGGATATCCATCTGGGCCTGGGCAACGCCAACCGACTGCTGTCGCGCCTGCTGCATCGTCTCTGCAATTACGGTCTGCGGCTGGTCGATTACGACGGCGGCACCATGGGCAATGCCATCACGCGCGAAGCGAAGGCCACGGTGGCCCTGCCGAAGCAGCACCACGAGGCCGTGATGGCCGAAATCGAGCGCTATCAGACGATCTATCGTGAGGAGCTGGCCGGTCTTGATGACGGTGTGACCGTCAGCGTCGAGTCAGGCCGGGCCGAGCAGGCGCTGTCGAGTGAAGACACCTACCGCCTGATGGGGCTGATGCACGGTCTGCCCTATGGCGTGGCCGGCATGAGCCGCTCGGCGCCGGGCGTGGTCGAGACGTCCAACAATCAGGGCATCGTGAGTCTGAAGGACGGCACCTTTTCGATCCAGCTGATGGTGCGCTCGCTGCGAGATTCGGCCCGCGATGAGCTGGTGGCCCGCATTGCAACCCTGATGCGGCTGACTGGTTTTGAACCCGCCATCAATGAGGGCTATCCGGGCTGGACGCCGGCACCGGAATCCAAGCTGCTGGCGCGCTTTGAGCGGGTCCACGAGCGCGTTACCGGCCAGGCCCCCGAGGTTCGCGTCATTCATGCCGGGCTTGAATGCGGCCTGATCGGCTCAAAAAATCCCGGCATGCAGATGATTTCGTTCGGGCCCACCATCCGCGGGGCGCACACGCCGGATGAGCGTGTGGAGCTCGCCGCAGTGGAAAACTTCTACACCGTCCTCAGGGCCATGGTCGAGGATCTGGCGCGCCCCTGAGGTTCAGTTGCGGTCAGGTTACCCTGAAACGCCCGAGACCTGTCTCGGGCGTTTTTCCTTGATTGCCATCCCTGATTTATCAATTAAAACAGTAATTTATTTATGAGTATTTTTGGCCATGTGTGCAACGAAAGAATACACAGGCTCAAGGTTTTGGTGATTGTTCTTAACACATGACATTAATTATCATTCCCACCCTGCAAATGATCATAAGCAGGCTTCAATAGCCAATAATCATCGATCAGCAGGGAACAGAAGATGATAGCCAGAATAAAATGCATTACCGACTCGCCCCCGCAATGGTTAACAAAAACCGCATGGGGCGTGCTGCCATTCGTTCTTGTACTGCCGATGAGTGCCTCGGGCGCCGAGCAGAGTGACCCGGAAGACATGGTCATTACCGCCAGCCGCGTGGGTGCCGAGCAGGACGACTCGCCGCAGGTTGTCCGCATCCTGACCCACGAGCAGATTCAGCAGCAGCGCCAGCTGACCTCGGACTCCTCGGAAATTCTCAGCAATCTGCTGCCGTCCTATTCCCCGCCGCGTCAGAAAATGACCGGCAGCGGTGAAACCCTGCGCGGGCGTACGCCGCTGGTGATGATCGATGGTATTCCCCAGTCCAATCCGATACGTCCTACCGGGCGCGAGCTGCATACCATCGATTTTGCGATGGTCGATCACATCGAGGTGCTGCAGGGCGCCAATGCCACCAACGGTCTGGGCGCCAGCGGGGGCGTGATCAACATCATCACCCGCCGGCCGGAGCCCGGGTCGTTTACCCAGCATGTCGAGGCCCAGGTCACGACGCCGACTTCACAGCTCAAGTCCGAGACCACCAGCTACAAGACCACCTACGGTTTCAGTGGCAACAAGGGCCCGCTCGATTATGTCTTTGCGCTGGGCTATGAGGACCAGGGACTTTATCTGGATGGCGACAACAAGGCCGTCGGGGTGGATAACACCCAGGGCGATCTGATGGATTCGCGCAGCTACGATCTGCTGGCCAAGGGCGCCTGGTGGTTCAACGACAACCAGCGCCTGCAGCTGAGCTTCAACCATTACACCGTGCGTGGCCAGAATAACTACGTTGACGTGCCGGGGGATCGCACACGCGATATTGCAACGACATCCGAGCGCGGCGATCCGGAAGGAGAGGCGCCATACAACAAGGTCTCGACCACCGGCCTGACCTATGACGATTATGATCTGGCCGGCATGCACCTCAATCTGCTGGCGTTTTATCAGGACTACAAGGCGCTGTTCGGTGCCGATGATTCAGCCACCTTCCAGGACCCGAGCATCGCGCCGGTTGGCACGCTTTATGATCAGTCCTACGCCACCACCACCAAATACGGCACCAAGGCGTCGCTGACGAAGGATGATCTCTGGGACGATCGTCTCAAGCTCACCGTCGGATTCGACACCCTGTTCGACAGCTCTGAACAGTCCCTGCATCGTACGGATCGGACCTGGGTGCCCGAGGTCAACTACACCGATCTGTCGCCCTTCGTGCAGATGGAAGTCACGCCCATCGATTCACTGACCCTGACGGCCGGCGCGCGCTATGAGTATGCCAACCTGGATGTCGATGGCTATCGGACCGTGGCCTCCAACGAGGGCGGCGTGGATGTAGAGAGCGGCTCGCCAAGCTTCAACGAAACGCTCTATAACGCCGGCGTGGTCTGGCGTCCAATCGAGCACTGGAGCCTGTTTGCCAACTATTCGGAAGGCTTCGAGATGCCCGATGTCGGGCGTGCCCTGCGGGGTATCGAGGAACCCGGTCAGTCAGCCGATGATTTTGACAACCTGCGCCCGATCGTCACCGACAATATCGAAACCGGTGTGCGCTATGACGATGGTCGACTCGATGCCGAGCTGAGCTACTACGTCTCCTCTTCGGACTTCGGCAGCCGATTGGATACGAATGACAGTGATCAGTTCGTGCTGCAGCGGCAAAAGACCAAAATCGACGGCATCGATGCCACCATCGGCTATCAGTTCACTCCGAAGCATCACGGCTCGCTGAGCTACTCGCACATGCGCGGGCGTTATGACAGCGATGGGGATGGTTCACTGGATGGCAAGCTCGATGGCCTCAACGTCTCGCCGGACCGTCTGATCGCGCGCTGGTCTGCGCAGTGGTCTCCGGAGTGGTCAAGCATGGTGCAGGTCAACCACGCTTTTGATCGCAACTTTGATGAAAGCGCCAATGGCTGGGACCGTGACTTTGACGGCTACACCTTGGTGGATGCGGCCATCGGCCACAAGCTGCCGGTCGGTCAGGTCAATGTCGGCATTTCCAATCTCTTTGATGAGCGCTACATCACCTATTACTCGCAGAGTGCCTTGAACAGCCCGGATGCCGAGTACATGAACGAGCGCTATTTCGCCGGTCGCGGTCGCACGCTGACCGTCGGCTACAGCCTGAAGTTCTGAATCGGCAGGACAGGAGTTCTTATGCCGGACCCGGTTGATACGGCCTTTTCGATGGTTGGTTGCGCTCCGAGGCTGTCGCGCCGGCACCTGCTGGGGGCGATGCTCGCCCTTGGCATCATGCCCGTGCCGGCACTGGCTGGCTCGCGCCCGGTCCGGGTGGTGACCCTGTTTCAGGGCGCCACCGACAGCGCCGTAGCGCTGGGCATCACGCCGGTCGGGGTGGTGCGCTCCTGGCAGGACCCGCCGATCTATCCCTATCTGCGTCCTGCGCTGGCAGGCGTCACCATGGTCGGGCTGGAAACCCAGCCCAGTCTGGAAGACATCGCGCTGTTGTCGCCCACTTTGATCGTGGCCTCTCGCTTTCGTCATGAACGCATTGCGCCGCTGCTGGAAGGGCTGGCGCCGGTGGTCATGCTCGCGGATATCTACCGTTTTCAGACCACGCTGGAGGCCATGGGGCACGCGCTGGGCCGTGAGCGCCGGGCCGCGATCCTGATGATGCAGTATCGCGCCCGCGTAGTGGCGCTGCGTGCACGACTGGCGGCACACTTTGGCGCGCGCTGGCCGGTAACGGTGTCACTGATTGACATTCGTGCCGATCAGGTGCGCAGCTATCTGCCCGAGAGCTTTGCCGGACGGGTACTGAGCGATCTGGGCTTTCGCTGGAACGCCACCGCCCGTGAATCCAGCGGTGTCATGATCAAGCTGGGCGGCGTCGAAAGCCTGCCGGCGCTGGAGGCCGAGATGTTTTTTGTCATGCGCCACTCCGGGAGTCCGGCGGTGGCGGATTACGCCCGGCGGCTCATGTCTCACCCGCTCTGGCAGCGCATGCAGGCACCGCGTACCGGGCAGGTGGTCGAGGTCGATGCCGTCGCCTGGATTCTTTCCGGCGGGATGCTGGGCGTGCTGAACCAGCTCGATGAGATCGAGGCCTGGCTTGAGCGCGAGGCGGTGTCATGAGTGATACCACGCCCGAGCGGTCGGTGCAGGGTGTTGGTGTTTTGCTGTCGCTGACGGCGCTGCTGCTGGCGGCCATGCTGATGAGCCTGATGGCCGGGGCGCAGTGGTCGACGCCTGTCGCCGTATGGCAGGCGCTGTTTCATCCCTCGGGGCTGGTGGTAGAAGATCTTTTGATTCGTACCACCCGGCTGCCCCGCACGCTGGTGGCGGTGGTGGTCGGGGCGGGTCTGGCGGTAGCCGGTGCCCTGATGCAGACCCTGACCCGTAACCCGCTGGCCTCACCCGGCATCGTCGGCATCAATGCCGGCGCCATGTTTGCCGTCGTGGTGCTGGTGTCGATGTTTCCCCATGCCGCGCTCTGGGCCTGGTATGGCGGTGCGCTGGGTGGTGCGGCGCTGGCGGCGCTTCTGGTCTGGATGCTGGCCCTTCGAGGGCAGTCACCCGGCGGGCCGCTTCGGCTGGTGCTGGCCGGTGCGGCGCTGACAGCGCTTTTCAATGCCTTCAGCCAGGCCCTGCTGGTGATCGACCAGCAGGGCCTGGACACGGTGCTGTTCTGGCTGGCCGGTGCCGTCTCCGGCCGACCGCTGACACATCTCTGGCCGCTGATGGCTGTCACGCTGGTGGCCCTGATGCTCTGCTGGCCGCTGGCGCGCAGCATGAACGCGCTGGGCACCGGAGAGGCCATGGCCCGTAGCCTGGGCGTGCGCGTGTATCGTCTGCAGGGCGCCATCGTGGTGCTGGTCGTGGCGCTGGCCGGGGCCTGTGTGGCCATGGCCGGCAACATCACCTTTGTGGGGCTGGTGGTGCCGCACATGGCGCGTCGGCTGCTGCCCGCCGATCATCGGCTGTGGTTACCGGGCTGTGCACTGCTCGGGGCCACGCTGTTGCTGCTGGCGGATGTGGTCGGGCGCTGTGTGCTTCAGCCGCGGGAGGTGCCGGTCGGCGTGATGACAGCGCTGATCGGGGCACCGCTTTTTATCGTGATGCTGCGTCGTCAGGGGCGTCGTCATGGTTGAGCGCACGCTGCGCCTTGGGCGCTTTTCACGCCGCTTTTTACCGACCGCCTGGGCTCGGGTGGCGGCGCTTTTGCTGGTAATGATGCTGGTGCTGCTGGTGTCACTGGCGCTGGGCCGGGTCATGCTCGGCCCCGGCGCGCTGCTGGAGGCGCTGATGAATCCGCACGCGCCGACCGGGCTGATCGTGCGCGAGCTGCGCCTGCCTCGGATCCTGCTGGCAGCACTGATCGGGGCCGCACTGGGCGTGGCTGGATGGCTGTTGCAGCAGGTCATGCGCAACCCGCTGGCCTCGCCAGACATTATCGGCGTGACCAGCGGGGCCAGTGCCGCGGCGGTCAGCTATCTGGCGTGGCTGGCCGTGCCGCTGGGCATGGCGGGGCTGCCGGTGGCGGCCATGCTGGGGGCCGCCGGGGCGGCACTGGCGGTCTATACCCTGGCCTGGTCGCACGGGGTGACGCCGCTGCGACTGGTGCTGACCGGCATCGGCATGGCGGCGGCGCTTGGCGCCGTGACCACGCTGGTACTGGCGATCAGCCCGTTGACCACGACGCTTTCGGCCTATGTGTGGCTGACCGGCAGCGTTTACGGCGCCAACTGGTCGGATGTCTCGAGCCTGGCATTGTGGTGTGTGGCGCTTTTGGTGCCGCTGGCGGCGCTGATGCGCCAGGTCATGCTGGCGCCGCTGGATGATGCGCTGGCCACCGGTCTGGGGCTTGCGGTGCAGCGTCACCGGGCAGCACTTCTGGCGCTGGCCTCGGCGCTGGCCGGGGTGGCGGTGGCGTGGGGCGGTGCCTTTGTTTTCGTGGGGCTGGTGGCGCCGCATCTGGCCCGGCGGCTGTCGGGCTATTCGGGCACGGCACAGATGGTGCTGGCACTGCTGTATGGGGCGCTGCTGGTCATGCTGGCCGACCTGGTGGCCCGTACGCTCTTTCTGCCGCTGGATCTGCCGGCCGGCATCTTTGTGGCCGCGCTGGGCGCGCCGTTTTTTCTGGCCCTTTTGATTCGCGAGGTACGCTGACACGCCATGGCCACGGTATCGGCTCACGCTCTGATGCTGGGCTATCAGCGTCGCCGGATTCTCGATCAGCTCGAGCTGGATCTGCCCGAGGGAAAAATCTCGGTGCTGGTGGGCAGCAACGGCTGCGGCAAGAGTACGCTGCTCAAGGCGCTGGCGCGGCTGCTGTCGCCCTGGTCCGGGCAGGTGTGTCTTGATGGCACTGACATTCATCAGCTGCCCACCCGTGAGGTGGCGCACCGGCTCTCGCTTTTGCCCCAGCAGCCGGTCGCTCCGGAAGGCATGACGGTACGCCAGCTGGTACAGCTGGGTCGTCATCCGCATCAGCGCTGGCTCTCACAGTGGTCGCCGGATGACGAGCATCAGGTGGCCCGCGCGCTGGAGCGTACCGGTCTGGAGGCGCTGGCCGATCAGGTGGTGGATACGCTCTCGGGCGGACAGCGCCAGCGTGCCTGGATTGCGCTGGCGGTGGCCCAGAACACACCGCTGATGCTGCTTGATGAGCCCACCTCCTTTCTGGACATGAATCACCAGATGGAGGTGCTCGATCTTTTGCATGAACTCAATCGCGAGGAGGGGCGGACCATCGTGATGGTGCTGCACGACCTGAATCTGGCCGGTCGCTACGCCGATCACATGGTGGCGCTTCGGGCCGGGCAGGTATATGCCCGGGGCACGCCCGCGCAGGTGATGATCCCTGAGCGGATCGAGGCCATTTTCGGGCTGGCCTGTCGGGTCATCGAGGACCCGTGCTCCCACACGCCGCTGTGTATTCCGCTGAGCCGACAGGCGCGCTCATGAGTGGCGCGAGAGACTTCACGCCGCAGACGTGGGCCTTTCTGACCGACACGCTGGCGCTGGTGTCGGCGCAGCACTCGGATGTCCGCGCAGCTCGAGTCGCTGAGCTGTGCGAGCCCGCCTGCTGCGCTCGCATGCTCGATCAGCTCTCACCCACCATCGGCTCGCCCGGTCGACGCGTGACGGCGTCGCTGCTCTCCAAGCGGCTGGGATTTTTACTGACCGGGGCTGGGCTTTATGCGCTGTCGGCCTGCAATCGGGTGCTGGATGTCTCAAGCGATAACTGCCTGATCGAGTGGGCGCACGATGGCGGCCGCTGGACCTCCTCGCTGCCGCTTGTGACGCTTGAAAGCATCTCGCTTGACGGTGCCGATCGGGAGGGGCTTCGAACGAGGCTGGTGACGCAGCTGTTTGCCGGCGTGATGCAGCCGCTGTGGCAGACATTTCACGAGGTCAGCGGCGTGCCGCTCAGCATGCTGTGGGAAAACGCCGCCGTGCGCGTTTACTCCCTTTACGAGCGCCGCATGGCGAAACTCGATGATCCGCAGGCCAGAGCGCGACGCGATGAGGATTTCAAATTTTTGCTGACGGCGCCGCCGTCCCTGTTCGGCGCCCCCTGGAACCCGCTGGCCCGCTTTTATTACCCTGAAACACCGACAGAGGATGGCCGGACACAGCGCTTTCGGCGTACCTGCTGTCTCTATTTCAAGGCCACCTGTCCGGCCGAGTACTGTCAGAGCTGTCCGCTGTTGAAGCCGCGGAGACGACAGTCCGGGACGGGCTCGCTAATATAAGACCGGGAACCGACCGCGACGACGGTCGAAAAATTACTGCCAAACAATTAAAAAGGGCGCTTCATGTTGACCCCGCTTCTCTACTGTCGCCGCCGTCTGGCGGTACTGGCGACGCTTGGTGCTGTCACGATACTGATGGCTGCACCTGCCAGCGCTGACGACACGCTCACGGCGCGCAGCGCCGACATCATGGCCGAGCTTCGCGATCAGCCGCCGAAGCTTCGCATGTTCCTGCAGCGCATGCCCAAGGGCGGTGATATACACCACCATCTGTGGGGCACCCCCTGGCCGGAGACGCTGCTGAAAGAGGCCGGCCGGGCCGGCATGTGCGTGCATGCCGATGGCTCGGCGATCGCGCCGACACCCTGTGAGGGGGAGACGCTGGCCCCTGCCGAAGGTCTGGCACAGCGTGACAGCGCGCTCTACGCCGAGCTGCTCAATGCCCTGTCGATGCGCAATACACCCATCGGGCCCGGCACGCCGCCGGTGGATGGCCACGACCAGTTCTTTTCGACCTTCGACCGTTTCGCCCCGATCGCCGCAGCCTCGCCCGGCGCGCTGCTGAGCGCCTCGAAGCAACTGGCCGCCGGGGATCACCTGAGCTATCTCGAAACCATCTCCAACCCTGGCGCCGTGCACGCCTTCGGTGCCATGGCGCAGTCGCGCGGGCTGGATGTTGATGATCTTGACGCGGCCTGGCAGGCGCTGTCGCCGCAGATCGATGAGTCACTGGCAGACGCCCGCCACGAAACCGATGAGATGTTTGCCACAGCACAATCAAGGCTGGGCTGCGACGGCAACAAGGCCGCGCCGGGCTGTGACGTGACGGTGCGTCTGCAGGGTTTTGCCGTACGTACCCAGCCGCCCATGGCGGTCTTTGGGCAACTGATGATGGCCTTTGCGCTCGCCGATGCCGACCCGCGCTATGTCGGCGTCAATATCGTCGCGCCGGAGGATAACCCGGTGGCGCTTGAGGACTACGACCGCCACATGCAGATGCTGGCCTTTCTGTCGAAGCGCTATCCCGGGGTGCCACTGGCGCTGCATGCCGGGGAGCTGACGCTCGGCCTGGTGCCGCCGTTCGAGCTGCGTGATCACATCGAAAAGGCCGTCGATATCGCCGGTGCCCGCCGCATCGGCCACGGTGTAGACATTGCCTTTGAACGGAATGCGCCGCAGCTGTTGCAGACCATGGCGGAGCAGGACGTGGCGGTGGAGATCAACCTCACCAGCAATGACGTGATTCTCGGGGTCCGTGGTGAGGAACACCCGATCAATCTCTATCGCGATGCGGGGGTGCCGCTGGTGCTGGCCACCGACGATCAGGGCGTGTCTCGCATCGATCTGACCCATGAGTACGAGCGCGCCGTCACCGAGCAGGGGCTCGACTATCCGGCACTCAAGCAGATGGCGCGCAACAGCCTTGAGTACAGCTTTCTGGCGGGTGAGAGCCTGTGGGCGACCGGCGAAACAGGCAAAACGCGCGTCGCCGCCTGCCAGAGCGCTTCGCTTGATGCCGCCCCGAAAGGGCAGTGCGCCGACCTGCTGGAACACAGCGATCGCGCTCGGCTGCAGTGGCAGCTCGAGCAGAATCTGCTGGCCTTCGAGTCAGCGGTCACGCAATGGCCGCAGTGGCTGGGCGGGGCGTCACGCTGAGCAGGCAGGGCAGGGGTCAATGCGCCGCCACCGGGCGGCGCAGCACGCTGACCAGCACGCTCAACGACAGCAGCATCACGAAGACGCCGTAGACATCAATCGTGGCTTCAAGACCGAAATGCTGGGTGGCGATGCCAGCGGCCAGCGCCGGCAGGCTGGCGGAGAGGTAGCTCACCACGTAGAACACCGCCATCAGTGATGAGCGCTCGCTGGCCGGTGCCAGTGGCATGACCGCGCGCAGTGCCCCCATGAAGCCCGAGCCAAACCCCAGCCCGGCAACGCCATAGCCGGTAATCAACAGCACAAGACTTGGCAGGTAGACGCTGATCAGCACCAGTACCAGCCCGGTGGGCAGCAGGGTGCTCGAGATCAGCAAAATGGTGCGGGTCGTGAAGCGGCGAAAGCGCCAGACGCTGATGCCGCCCATGACCGATAAAATGCAGGCCAGCAGCCCACCCATCAGGGCGCTGTGAAATCCGGCGACCTGCTCGGCCAGCGCCGGCCCCAGCGACAGGCTGAAGCCACCCAGCGCCCAGGCGGCCACGTTGGCCGGCATGGTGCGCACGAACGTGGGCAGAACGACGGCCGGCACGCGGGCGCGCGGCGTCATCGAGGCCAGCGCGCCCGGTCGGCGCGTCACGCTTTCTTTCATGCGACCCAGCCCCAGCATCTGCCAGGCGAATATCACGATCATCACGACATAGACCAGTCGCAGCGGCCAGGGGGCTCCGGCCACCAGCACGCTGGCGCCCAGCGCTCCGAGTCCCATGCCGATCATGGGGGCAACGCTTGCCATGATCGGGCCGCGCTGATGGTCGCTGTCCATCAGCGCCGCACTCAGTGCGCTGGTAACGATGCCGGTCGCCAGGCCCTGCAGGAGGCGGGCGGCGAACAGCCATGCGAGATCGGTGGCCAGCAGAAAACAGCCCATCGAAGCCAGCTCGATCACAAGGCCTGCAAGGATGACCGGACGGCGGCCGAGATAGTCCGACAGCGCGCCGGTGAACAACAGCGTCACCAGCAGCGCAAACAGATAGCTGGCAAACACCAGGGTGAGCATGAACGCGGAGAAATGCCAGCTCTCCTGATAGAGCGGATACAGCGGCGTGGGCACGCCGGAAGCGGCCAGAAACGCCATCAGCACCAGGGTGTAGAACACCAGCTGACGCGGACGGGCAACGTCCGGGGCCGTGACATCACGGGACATGAGAGGCGATACCTTGAGCGATAAAAAGCGTTGAAGTGGCGCCAGTGTAGGGGATTGTCTCGCCACCGGCAGTGGCATCTTTCAATCGAGGCCATGGCCTGACCCTCATGAACCGATCAAGCCGTCGCTTCAGGGCCCTCGGCAGTGGCGGAGAAAACTTTAGCGAGAAAGTTGAATAGGGCATGAATTCGCATTCATTCCTGCTCATTGACCCCGGCGCGCTCATGGCACCCTTGGCGCCATGATGTGAAGGCAGCCGCTGGAGATGACACCCGGCGGTCTGCACCACGACCGTCGATCAGGAGAGTCAGGGCATGGGGGTACACCGTTTTATCGGCACCAGCGCACGCGACGCCATGCGCCAGGTGCGCGAAACGCTGGGTGACGAGGCGCTGATTCTTTCCAACCGCCAGGTCGATGGGGGGGTCGAGATCGTGGCGATGCTGGATGCCGATCAGCAGAGCCTGACCGGCCATGAGCGCCCGCCCGAACCCGCAGCGCCGTCGCCTGTCGCGCCTGATCCCGAGCCGGCACCGCGCCCGGTCTCTGTCACCGCCCCGCAGGAGATGCAGGCCTTCAGCGCGCAGCTGATGAATGAATTTGCCGCCATGCGCGATCTGCTCGACAGCCGCCTGAGTGCCGCACCGGCGCCTGAAGAGGCAAAAGCCACACCGGCCACCCGCCTGCGCCAGCGCATGATTGGCGTGGGGTTCAGTCAGACGCTGGTGCGCGAGCTGATCGCATTGCTGCCGGCAGAGTTTGCCGACACCGCCGATGAGGAGATCGACGAGGCGCTCAATGGCTGGATCAGTCGTCAGCTCGCCGCCCGGCTTGAAACCCTGGACGCCAACAGTGACCTGCTTGCCGAGGGCGGGGTGATGGCGCTGATCGGGCCGACCGGCGTGGGCAAGACCACCACCACCGCCAAGCTCGCCTCGCGCTACGTGATGGCCCACGGCAACCGCGATGCGGCGCTGATTACCACCGACAGCTACCGTATCGGCGCTCAGGAGCAGCTGCGCATCTACGCGCGCCTGCTGGGCGTGGAAGTACACGCGCTGGAAGGCGATGGCGATCTGGGCGCGCTGCTGGCACGGCTCATGACGCCGCGCCGGGCGCTTTTACAGATGCAGCGGGCCACGCCCAAACGCACCATCCTGATCGACACGCTCGGCATGAGTCAGCGCGACCCCCGGCTGGCGACCGAAGTCGCGCGTCTCGGCGAGGCGGGCGTGCCCATTGCGACCCTGCTGGTGCTGGATGCGGCCAGTCACGGCGATACCCTCGAGCAGGTGGTGGCGGCCTATCAACAGGCCGCAGCGCAAGCCGGCACGCCGATTCGCGGCTGCATTATCACCAAGCTGGATGAGTCCGCGCGTCCGGCAACCGTGCTGGACATTCTGGCCCGCCATCGGCTGCAGGTACTGTTTGTGGGCAACGGTCAGCGCGTACCGGAAGACCTGGCCGCGGTGGACGTCGCTGCATTGGTGCATGAGGCGCTCTCGGTCGACAGCGCCTCGCCGTTTGGCTATGACGCGGCCACGCTTGCCGAGATGGCCGGGCAAACGCGTCAGTCGAAGGCGCACGCCCTGTCGCGTGATGTGGTCAGTCACGGCCGATCGCTGCAGGCGATGTTCGAGACGCTGGCCAGGCGGGCCCCGGGCACGACGCTGCTGGAGCAGCTCTGGACCCACGGCATGAGCAATGCCGCCAGTGAGAGCTTTGCCGCCCACATGGCCGCGCGCGCACCGATCACGATGGCCCCGGGGGAAGAGCAGGCGCTTTGGTGGTCGAAGGAGAAGGGCTCACGCCGGCAGGACTGGCTGATGCCGCTGGTGTCGCTGGACGACCACGGTCTGCCGCTGCCGCAGACCTGGCTGCGCCACCGCCTGCCGACCTCGGAGGCCGAGCGCATGCGCTGGGCGCGCGAGACCCATCAGAGCGTCTGGCATCTGATGGCTGCGCCGCCGGCGCCCGGGGAGATGCACCGCCTGTCCGCCGACCGGCAGCTGTGGATGGCCGCGGCCACGGCGTCGCGCCAGGTGCGCCACCAGGGTGAGCGTCAGCGGCTGGTCGATCTGGCAGGTCTTGCCGATGAGGTCGATCAGCGCCAGTGCCGCTGGCGCGGCCGCACGGTCACCATGGTGCTCTCCTGTCTGCCGGCGCTGTACGAGACGCGCGGCAGCACCGCGTCGGTCGAGGTGCTGGTGTGGTATGCAAGGCTTCATGATGTCGATGACAACCGCGTGCTGGCGCAGCGCTACTGGCTCTCCAACGCCGTGACCGGCCGCGATGTGGCCTCCAGACTGGCCCGGGCCGTGGCGCTTGAGGGGCTCGAGGGATTGACCCGGCAGGCCATGCGCCGGCTGGAAGAGCACGGCGTGGCACGCAGCGATCGTGAGACCCGGCTACAGCTGGCTTCCGGGTTGGCAGCACTGGCCACCCGGCTGGAGCTGTGTGGTGAGGACTGGGCCATGGACGTACGTGCTCAGCTGTTCAATCTTTCCGGCGGCACGCGCCGACGCACCGGCACCGTGCTGCTGGAAGCGCTGCTGCAGGCCTTTACGGCTCGTGATGCCCTGAGAGAGGCCCGGGGAGCCGGCGCGTGAGCCCGGCGGTCATGAACGAGGGCCACCATGTCCAGTGATCAGGCCAGCGGCCTGCGCCAGTGGTCACAGGCACGCGCGTCAAACGTGGATCGACCGGTTCCGGCGGTGCTGGTGGTCATGGTCTGGACCCATGACCGCGCAGCGATCAGGGCGATGGTGTCGCAGCTGCGGCTGCCTGCGGGGGTGTCCGCCTGGCAGCCCCGGGTGCTGGTGCTGTCCGAGCCGCTGCCCGAACCTCTGCCGGCGTCTCTGTCCGAGTCATCGTGCTGGGTGCTTCATCCGGTGTCGCTGCCGCCCCGGGAGGCATCAGGGCTGGCCAGTGCCCTGCGAGTGCTTTATCGCGCCGGTATGCCGCAGACCGTGCTGCTGACGGCGCCCGAACCCGGACTGGTCCGGGCCGCGCGTGATTATCTGGGCGTGCGGCTGGTGCAGGATCAGCAGGCCTGGCAAGAGGCTGTCATGGCGGCGTCCGGCGCGGGTTAAGGTAGACGTCAGGGCGATGTTGATGAAATACTTCGCATCCTTACGTTTTTCTCCACGCCGCCGTTTCCTGCCAGCAGGCACTATCGCCTGCCGGCGGCGTGCGTCGTTCACAATGTCGATCATTTCCAATGAGAATTGTCTCGAGTATTACCGGTGACCACTGGGTGCTGGCGCTGCGTACCGTGCTGGCGGTCTGGCTGGCGCTTTATGTCGCGCTGCGTCTGGATCTGGCGCAGCCGGCCTGGGCGATTCTGGCCGTGATGATCGTGACCCTGCAGCCGGTCATGTTCACCGGCGGCACGCCACCGCTGGGCATCATCATCCATCGCTGTATCGGCCGGTTGATCGGCACCTTTCTGGGCGCGCTGATGGGGCTGGTGCTGATTGCGCTCTTTGCCCAGCAGCCGATGCTCTATCTGCTCGCCGCCGGCGCCTGGCTGGCCTTTTGTACCTTTTGCGTGATGCTTTTAAACGATGAGCCGGCCAGCTACATCATGATGCTCAGCGGCTATACCGCCACGCTGGTGTCGTTGACCGCCATCGGCACCGGGGTGGATAACATCTTTGATCTGGCCCTGGCGCGCACCACCGAGACGGCGCTGGGCATCGGCGCCGGCTTTTTGATGCATGTGCTCATTGCGCCGCGCTTTGGCAGTCGTGCGCTGCCGGGGACGCTTCATACCCTGATCAGTGGCGCCGCCGGTGAGGTGCGCGTGGCGCTTGATCGGACACGCTCAAGAGCGGTGCTCAACGAACGACTGCGTACCCTGATGGGCAAGCACCAGCAGTTCGAGGCCCAGCATGGTCTGGCCCGCTTCGAGTTTCGCCGCTTTCGCCGGTTGCTGCCGGCGCTGGATCGCTTTGCCGGCGACAGCCTGGCGCTGATGACCGGGCTTCGTGAACTCGAAGAGGCCATCGACCGGCTGTCGCACTGCGATGGCGCCGAGGCGATCATGACGGCTCTGCGCGATCCGACGCTGCCCTTTCTGACAGCGCTGGAGCAGGACGATGACCAACTGCCGGCGCTTCCTGAACTCCCTGATGTGGCCAGCCAGCAACCGCTGGAGGCGCAGGTGACCCTGGTGCGGGCCACACTGGTGCGCGAGCGCCTGAGCGAGGTGATGCGGCTTTTGCACCATGGCCGGTCGCTGAGTCTTGCCATGCGTCATCATCGCCATGCCGGGCTGGTACGGCTGACCGGTCGCCGCCCGCGTCGGGCAAACCATCCCGAGTACGGCGTGGCGCGCTACAACGCCCTGCGCGTTTTTATCGCCTTCGAGCTTCTGGGGCTTTTCTGGATCCACAGCGGCTGGACCTCCGGGTATCTCTCCATGATGCTGCTGGGCGTGTTTATCGTGCTGTTTGCCAAGGCGCCCAATCCGGCGGCGGTGGTGCGGCAGTTTCTGACCGGCACGATCTGGGCGGTGATCATTGGCTGTCTGTTTTCCTACGTTGTCTTTCCGTCCATCACCGGGTTTCCGCTGCTGGCGCTGAGCCTCGCGGTGCCGGTGGTGATCGGCACCCTGATGACGCCGCACATGCGCTACGCCGCGGTCGGTCTGGCCGGCGCGGTGACGCTGATGACGCTTTTGAATCTGCACCGCACCTACGTGTTTCACCCGACCCAGTTCATCAACGGGGGGCTGGCCTCGATTCTGGGCACCATTGTGACCATGGTGACCTATTCACTCTTTCGCCAGCGCACCCCGGCCGAACGTCTGGAAACGCTGGTGGCAGCCTACTGGCGTGGCCTTGAGCGGGTCACCCGAGCACGGCGGCTGCCGTCGCGGACATGGCTTGAAAGCCGGCTTTATGACCGTTTGAGCCGCCTGCTGGCGCTGGGCAGCAATGAACCGATGCTGCGCGAAGCGGTGGATTTACATGCCCTGGCGATGTGCCTGTGGCGACTGCGCCGTCTGGCGCGCGTGAGCGGATCGCATCAGCGCGAGATTGAGCGCTGGGTTGCCCGGCTCGGTCGACAGCTGCCTCACTCCGGGCGCGACGAGCAGGCCTGGCGGCGTCTGGCGGCGGAAAGCGAGTCGCAGGCGGCTGCTCTTTATGATCTCAAGCCGCTGCCTATGGCATTGCTCGGAGAGTTCGAGATGCTCTCGCATCTATTGCGGGATCTGCCCGGCGCCGCGACCCAGGCCCGCGAGGCGCTGTCGCAGGGCGAACACGAACAAGGAGCCACGGATGCTCGATGAGTGGTCGTTTCTGGGGTTTCTGACGCCGCCCCTGTTTGTGCCGGTGTTTCTGGCCCTGCTGCTGTTCTGGGGCGTACGCCGAGTAATGTCGTATTTCGCGCTGTATCGATTTTTCTGGCAGCCGGTGCTGGCGGACATCGCCATGTTTACGCTGCTGTTGTGGGCGGTACTGATGTTCAGCGGGGCACTGCCGGCCGGAGGGGGAACATGACGGACAAGGAGTCGGGTATGAACAGCGTATCAGCGCTGGCAGGGCGTTTTGTACGCGTGGTGTCAACGCTTTTGCTGGTGGGGGCTGCGCTGCTGGCGGCCTGGTGGATCTGGCATCACTACATGCATGACCCCTGGACCCGGGATGGCCGTATCCGCGCCGATATCGTTCAGGTCGGGGTAGATGTCTCGGGGCTGGTCGACACGCTCGAGGTCCACGACAATGACCTGGTTCAGAAGGGCGAGGTGCTCTTTACCATCGACCAGGCGCGCTATCAGCTGGCGCTGGATCAGGCAAAGGCGGACCTGGCACGGTTCAAGGAGCAGCGTGACGAGGCGAAGGCCACCAGCAATCGTCGCGAGCGGCTCAACAACTACGTCTCGCAGGAGGCGCGCGACAACGCTCGATTTGAATACCGTTCGGCCGAGGCGGCGGTGCAGAATGCCGAGGTGGCGGTGCGTGCCGCGCAGCTGGACCTGGAGCGTTCGAAGGTGCGTGCGCCTGTGGATGGCTATGTAACCAATCAGCAGCTGCGCCCCGGGCAGTACGTCAGCTCGGGCACCCAGGCC
The DNA here is from genome assembly GCF_900112585.1 of Kushneria avicenniae. GTDB lineage: Bacteria > Pseudomonadota > Gammaproteobacteria > Pseudomonadales > Halomonadaceae > Kushneria > Kushneria avicenniae. The sequence goes on from NZ_FOLY01000005.1 coordinate 240,463, forward strand.
ATGACGCTGGTGGATGAGCAGAGCTTCTATGCGCTGGGTTATTTCGAAGAGACCAAGCTGGGGGGGATTCACCCCGGTGATCCGGCGCGCGTGCGCCTGCTGGGACGCGACCGGGAGCTCCACGGTCACGTGGATTCGATCGCCCGCGGCATCGTTGATAACAGCCTGACCGGTCAGTCCGGCGGGCTGGCGGCGGTGAATCCGTCCTTTGACTGGGTGCGTCTGTCCCAGCGGATTCCGGTGCGCATCCGGCTGGAGAACGTGCCCGATGATCTGGTGCTGTCCGCCGGACAGACGGCGACCATCTACGTCGATGCGCCCGGCCATGAGCCACAGGAAAACGGCTGGGGCGCTGCGCTGCGCCGCCAGCTTGAAGAGATTTTCGACATCTAGAAGCCGCCTCGTTGCTAGCGGCTGTAGGGCGTTGCCGGTGCCGGCCCGCGCGGGTCGGCGTAGAGGTTGCCGCCCCGGCCCGGGTCGCTGAAGGAAGGCGGTCGCGACTGGCCGGGCAGTGGGTAGCCATGGGGTGGCAGCGGATAGCCGGCCGATGGTGGCCGGTAGCCGCCCGGCGGGCGGTTGCCGGGGCGCTGCCATCGATCGGGCCCGTAGTACTCATTTCCGCGCGGCGCGGTGCCGTAGATGGTGTCGCGCTGCTCGCGATCAAACTGGCGACGCTGGGCCTCGTAAAGGCGCTCGTAGTGACGCCTCAGCCGCTCGTCGGGGTCGATGCGCTCTGGGCGATGCCAGCCAAAGCCGGGTCGGCCATCGTAGCCCCACTGACCGTTATAGATCGGCGGGCCGCTATAGCCGGGACGGCCACCGCTTCCTGATCGACCCTCATGGCCGGGCCGGTCATCAAGCCCCGGACGCCGGTCAAAACCCGGATGGCGATCAAAATCCGGGCGGTGGTCGAAGCCGGGGCGGCCGGGGTGATGCCAGCCGCGTTCGCCGAAGGTGTCGTGCTGGCGGAACTGTGAGTGGTTCTGCGAAAAATGAGAGCGATCCCGGTCAAAGTGCGAGCGTATCGGTTCGCGTTCCTCGGCCTGTGCCACACTGCTGAGTAACAGTGCGGCAAACCCTGTCAGTAGTAACGGTCTCATGACGGCCCCTCCCGGGAGTCGTTCGATGCAGCCTTCATTCTAGCCTGGCAGGGCACGGGCCGCGCCATGCCGGGATTACTCTTCGGTCGTCGCCTTTTTTGCCGCTTGTCGCTCAAGCTGACGGCGTAGCTGCGGCGTCGCAACGCGTAGCCGCCAGGGCGCGTCGCGGTGTTCGGGCTGGGCGTAGTCGATGCCGATGCGCGGGCTTCGGATGATGTCCTCCTCACCGACGGGCGTGCCTGGCTCGATCCACAGGCCCTCACCGCTGCACAGATCAATCCGGTTAAAGGCCGTTTTGGTGATGCCCATGGCGCGGGTCAGCTTGCCGGGGCCGTTGAGCATCTCGCGGCCGCGCTTGCCGTTACGCCGCTCTACCATGGTCTCTTCACCCTGAATCGGCTCAACGGCGCGGATCAGCACTGCGCAGGGGTCATCCTCGACCTCGGTCACCAGATTGAGCATGTCGTAGATGCCGTAGATGATGTAGACATAGGCATAGCCCGCCGGGCCGAACATGACCTCGGTGCGCTGGGTGCGCCCGTGGGAGGAGTGACAGGCCGTGTCCTGAAGACCGAGATAGGCTTCGGTTTCGGTGATCCGGCCGACCAGACGTTCCCGGCCGTCATCGACGACAAGATGACAGCCCAGCAGTGCCCGGGCGACCTCAAGGGTCGGTTGCTGATAGAAGCTTCTGGGCAGCGGGGCCGGCGGGGAAACTGCAGGCATTGAACCTCCTTGTGAATATGTCTGACGCGACGGCATCGTTGCCTTTCGAGTCAGAGGGTGCGATAGCATGACCCCCAATAATGGATGAGTCCGGCGCATTTCGCCGATTCTGATCGTTTTCCTGTTCCCGTATCGAGTGTCCATGTTGCCTGAACCGCACGACTTCCATCAGATGCAGGGCCCCGGCTGGCAGACCGCACGGGGCGCCTGTCCGTCGCTGGCCACGCCCATGGAGACCGGCGACGGCTGGCTGGCACGCCTGCCGCCGTTGGTGGCGCCGCTCGAGAGCGAGGAGGTCATCACGCTGTGCGAGGCCGCCGAGCGCTTTGGCAATGGGCTGATCGAGGTAACCCGGCGCGGCAATCTGCAGCTGCGCGGGCTGGCCGAGGGCGCGCATCGGGGGCTGGCGGACTACCTGACCCGGCGGCTGTCGCAATACTGGCTGGACAGCGGCGCGCCGGCGGTGTCGCTTGATCCGCTGATGGATGTCGATGAAGCCATTGATGCGCCCACGCGCGCGCTGGCCCGGCGGCTGCGCGGCCAGATCCTGACCGGGGCGCCGGCAGCGCTGGCCCCCAAGTGCGCCGTGGTGATCGATGCCGGCGGCTGGGCGGGGCTTGCCGGGCTTTCCGGCGATGTCCACCTGCGGCTGGACGGCGCTCGTGGCGGCTGGATCGGTGTGGCGGGCGACCAGGGCAGCGCCACCTGGCTGGGGTGGATGGTGGCTTCGAAGCTTGCCAGCGCCGTGCTCGGCCTTCTGAGTGAAATGGAGATGCTCGGTCCGGCGGCTCGGGGGCGGGACCTGCTGTCGCGGGTGTCGGTCTATGCGCTGTGCGACCTGCTGGGCTGTCGCCCCGGCGCCCCGCCGCTGCGCAGCGGCCTGACTCAGGGCCCGGATGTGGCGGCCCGGCGCCAGCGTGATGTGCTGGATATCGTCTGGCCGTTCGGACAGATGCCAGCGCTGGCGCTGTTGCGTTTTACCCGCGAGGCGCAGCGCCGTGGCGCGCTGGGCTTTGCTGCCGCGCCCGGGCGCCACTGGCGACTGGTGTGTCGCGAGCATGCCGATATCGACGCCATCGCGGGCGCCGCGCGCGAGGCCGGAATGATTGTCTCAGACGACGATGCCCGGCTGACCCTTGTTGCCTGCACCGGGGCGCCGGGCTGTGCCAGCGCCTTCATGGCCACCCACGACGCCGGCCGGGCGCTGAGCCGTCGCTGGGCGAGCCTGTTTGATGCATCGGTCAGCGTGCACCTGTCCGGCTGTGCCAAGGGCTGTGCCAGTCTTGATGTCTGCACCTTTACCCTGGTCGGCCTTGAGCCGGGGGTCGGTCTGGTTTTTCAGGGCAACCCGCGCGGCGCAGCGCGGCTGATTGCCGGAGACGCTGCCGCGCTCACAGCGGCGTTCGAGCATCTGGCCGTCATGCTTTCCCGACAGGGGGAGGTACTGCCGCTGGACAATGCAGCGCTGGACCGGGTCGGCGAGGAGCGCGTAGTGGCCCTGCTGCGCGCGGGCAGCGGTGTCGATACCGACGCGTAAGGGCGGACGCTGCCGTGTCGCCAGGGTAGAATGGCGCGCCTGATTGCCCCGATATCCACTTCGACCACGAGGGAGCCCATGACCGATCGCCATGGCACGCATGACGCACCTGCCCAACGTTCCCTTTATGAGTATGAACATGACGGGCAGGCCATCTATCGTCAGTCGTTTGCCATCATTCGTGAAGAGGCGGATCTGGCGCGCTTTTCGCCGCTCGAGGCCGACGTTGCCGTGCGCATGATTCACGCCTGCGGCGTGGTGGCGCTGGCCGAGCAGATCGTTTTCGGCGGGGGCGATATCCACCGGGCGCGCGAGGCGATTCTCGACGGCGCGCCGATTCTGTGCGACGCCGGCATGGTCGAGCGGGGTGTGACCCGGGCGCGGCTGCCGGCCGGCAATGACGTGATCTGCACCCTGCATGACGCCCGCACGTTTGATCTGGCGGCACGCCTTGGCAATACCCGCACGGCGGCAGCGATCGAACTCTGGGGCGAGCAGCTTGACGGTGGCGTGGTGGTGATCGGCAACGCGCCGACCGCGCTCTTTCATCTGCTGGATCTGCTCCATCAGGGCGCGCCGCGTCCGGCGGCCATCATCGGCGTGCCGGTGGGCTTTGTCGGTGCGGTGGAGTCCAAGCAGGCCCTGATCGATGCCGGATTCGACATTCCCTTCATTACGGTTCGCGGACGCATGGGCGGCAGCGCCATCGCCTCGGCCACCATCAACGCGCTGGCAAGCGACCGACTGTGATGCGATCAACGCCCGAATTTTCCGCGTCTTCCGGCGGTCAGCCGTCCGCCTTCGGGCGTCTTTATGGTGTGGGCACCGGCCCCGGCGACCCGGAGCTTTTAACTCTCAAGGCGGCGCGGGTGCTGGCCGAGGCCGACGTGGTCGCCTGGTTTGCCAAGGCCGGCAATCAGAGCAACGCCCGGCGCGTGGTCGCGGCGCATCTGCGCCCCGGTCAGCCCGAGCTGGCGCTCTATTATCCGGTCACGACCGAGCTGCATCGTCATTCCAGCGGCTATCGCGACGCCATCACCGCCTTCTACGAAGAGAGCGCGGAGCGGTTGGCCTCCGAGCTTGCCGCCGGACGCAGCGTGGCGGTGCTCTCGGAAGGGGACCCGCTCTTTTTCGGCTCGTGGATGCATCTGCATGTGCGTCTGCGCGAGCGCTTCGATGTCGAGGTCATTCCCGGCGTGACCGGCATGGCCGGCGGCTGGTCGAGCGCCGGCGTGCCGATCTGTCAGGGCGACGACGTGCTCACGATTCTGCCGGGGACGCTGGATGAGGCCGCGCTGGTGGATCGTCTTACGCGCTGCGAGGCCGCCGTGATCATGAAGGTGGGGCGCAACCTGCCGCGCATTCGTGCGGCGCTGGCTCGGGTGGGTCTTCTGGAGCGGGCGCTCTATGTCGAGCGCGCCACCATGGCGGGCGAGCAGATCATGGCGCTGAGCGCGCGCGATGATCGCCCGGCACCCTATTTTTCGATTGTGCTGGTGCCCGGCTGGGCAGCCTGCACACATCCTGTCCACTCCGATGCGCGGGTGCGCTCATGAGCGGCCGGCTGATGGTGATCGGGCTGGGCCCCGGGGAGGCGCGCTATCTGACGACGCAGGCGGCGGATGCGCTGGCCAGTGCCGACTGGTTCTACGGCTACGGCCCCTATGTAGATCGCGTGGTGGCACCGGACGACCCGCGTCGGGTGGTCTCTGACAACCGCGAGGAGGGCGCGCGGGCGCGTGAGGCGCTTATGCTGGCGGCCCGCGGCGAATGTGTGGCGATGCTCTCCGGCGGCGATCCGGGCGTCTTTGCGATGGCCTCGGCAGTGTGTGAGCAGATCGAGCGCGGTCCGCAGGCGTGGCGGGCGCTGACAATTGACATCGTGCCCGGGGTGAGCGCCATGCTGGCGGCCGCGGCGGCCTGCGGGGCGCCGCTGGGCCACGATTTTGCCACCCTTTCGCTGTCCGACAATTTAAAGCCCTGGGCGCTGATCGAGCGCCGACTGCTGGCCTGTGCCGGTGCCGGCATGGCCATGGCGCTGTATAACCCGATTTCGAAGGCGCGCCCCTGGCAGCTGGGCGTGGCGCTTGAGCGCCTGCGCGAGGTGCTCTCGCCGGAAACGCTGGTGATTTTCGCCCGCGCCGCCGGCCGCGCCGATGAGCAGATCACGACCGTAACGCTTGAAAAGGCTCGCGCCGAGCAGGCCGACATGGCAACGCTTGTGATCATCGGCAGTGAGGAGACCCGCCGGGTCGAGCGCCCTGATCAGGCACCGCTGATCTATACGCCGCGCTTTGCCCCGGGTCATGATCCCGAGACGCCGGACTCAAAGGGCTGACACCCAGTCGAGCAGCGCGGCCATGCCGGTGGTCTCAAGCCTGTCCACAACCGGGGTGTCGGGCATGACCGGACGGCGGATCATGATGACATCGATGCCCAGCGCTCTCGCCGCATCGAGCTTGGCCCGCGTGGCCTCGCCGCCGCTGTGCTTGGTCACCAGCACGTCAATGGCGCGACTGCGCAGCAGGTGGCGCTCCTGCGCCAGCGTAAAGGGACCGCGTGCGATCAGATTATCCACATGGGGAAGGGCGAGCGGCGGATCGATGGGATCAATGCTGCGCACCACATAGTGATGCTGTGGGGCGGCCTCAAAGCGGGCTGCCTGAGCGCGTCCGAAGGTAAGCAGCACCCGACGCGGCGTCTCGCCCAGAAGGGTGACGGCCTGATCGGTGCTGTCGCATTCAAACCATCGATCACCGCTCTGGCGCTGCCAGCCGGGTCGGGCCACGCGCACGATGGGCAGACCGGTCCGGCGTGCGGCCTCGTGAGCGTTGTGTGCCATCTGCGCGGCAAAGGGATGCGTGGCGACAATGATGCCATCGATGCGATGGGCGCTCAGCCAGGCCACCAGCCCGGTCACGCCGCCAAAGCCGCCGATGCGGGTGGCCACGCCGTTGTTGATGGGCACGCGGGTGCGACCGGCCAGCGACAGGGTGACCGAGACCCTCGGCAGGGCGGCCAGCTGCGGCGCGATCCGGCGGGCTTCAAGCGTGCCGCCGAGCAGCAGCAGACGTCTATGCCGGGAAGAGGCGGGTAAGGACATGGTCGGCAACGTCGTGATCGATGGAAGTGAACAGGCCGTAGCGATGCACCCGATAACGGTGCCCGCGGATGGCACAATATAACAGGAGAGTGATGCATGAGCCCCAGTGACGCCCCTGCCGATGCAGCAAGCGTTGACGATGGCAGCGGCCACGAGCCCTGGCTTTCCATCGTCGGCATTCAGGAGTCCGGCGCCGAGGAGCTGTGCGAACGGGCACGCGAGGCGATCAGCCAGGCCTCGGTGGTCTTTGGCGGCTCGCGGCATCTGGCGTTGACCGGCACGCTGATTCAGGGCACGCCGATCGCCTGGCCCTCGCCCCTGAGCGAGGGCATCAGCCAGCTGATGGCGCTGCGCGGTCAACGGGTCTGCGTGCTGGCTTCGGGCGATCCCTTTCACTATGGCATCGGCTCGACCCTGTCGGAATACATTCCCGCCGCCGAGATGATGGTCTTTCCCGCGCCGTCCGCCTTTTCGCTGGCCTGTGCCCGCCTGGGCTGGCCGCTGCAGAAAAGCCGGCTGTTGTCGCTGCACGGTCGCGCCATGAGCCGTCTCAACGGCCATCTGCATCACGGCGTGCGTGTGGTGGCACTGACCAGCGATGGTCAGGCGCCGGCCCTGATGGCCGGCATGCTTGTCGAACGCAACATGGGCGAGACCCGCCTGACCGTGCTGGAAGCGCTGGGCGGGCCGCGTGAGAAGATCGCGTCCTTTACCGCGCAGGCGCTGGCCCGCGAGGATCGAACCTTTGATGCTCTCAATGTGGTGGCGCTCGAGATCGTTCAGCAGGGCGAGGGTGCCGTGGCCGGGCTGGCGCCCGGGCGCAGCGATGCGCTGTTCGAGCATGACGGTCAGATTACCCGTCGCGATATTCGTGCCATGACGCTGGCCCGGCTGTCACCGCGCCCGGGGGAGCGGCTATGGGACATCGGTGCCGGTGCCGGCTCGGTCGCCATCGAGTGGCTGCTGCTGGATGATTCACTCGAGGCCGTGGCCATCGAGCGCGACGAGACCCGCCGCCAGCGCATTCGTCGCAATAGCGAAACACTGGGTGTGCCGCGCCTTGAGATCGTCTCGGGTGAGGCGCCCGCCGCGCTGGATGGCCTGGCCACGCCACAGGCCATCTTCGTGGGCGGCGGGGTGAGCGACATGGCGCTGATGGCGCGCTGCTTTGATGCGCTGGCCCCCGGCGGCCGGCTGGTGGCCAACGCCGTGACGCTGGAAAGCGAGCTGGCGCTTGGCGAGTGCCATCGCCTGCTGGGCGGTGAGCTGATGCGACTGAGCCTTGAGCAGACCGCGCCGCTGGGCAGCATGATCGGCTGGACGCCAGCGCGTACCATTACGCAGTGGGCCTGGACCAAACCGCTGGATTTTCAGGGGGTGTCATGACGGTCCATTTCATCGGTGCCGGCCCCGGGGCGGCCGACCTGATCACCGTGCGCGGTCAGCGCCTGCTCGCGCAGTGTCCGGTGTGTCTCTATGCCGGCTCCACGGTGGCCACTGAACTGCTGGAACACTGTCCGAGCGGGGCGCGTCTGATCAATACCGCGCCGCTGGACCTTGATGCGATCGAGGCCGAGTATCTGCGCGCCCATCACAACCATGAGGCGGTGGCCCGGCTGCATTCGGGCGATCTCTCGGTGTACAGCGCGCTGGCCGAGCAGCTCAGGCGTTTGAGACACCACGGCATCGATTATACCCTGACGCCCGGTGTGCCGGCCTTTTCGGCGGCCGCGGCGCTTGTTGAGTGCGAGCTGACGGTGCCGGAAGTGGCGCAGAGCGTGGTGCTGACCCGGCTGTCCGGAAGGGCGTCGAAAATGCCGGAGCGTGAGCAGCTTGAAACCTTTGCCGAAAGCGGTGCGACGCTGGCGATCCACCTGGCGATCCATCGGCTGGAAGAGATTACCACGCGGCTGACCCCCTTTTACGGCGCGGACTGTCCGGTGGCGGTGGTCTATCGCGCCAGCTGGCCGGAGGAGCGTCTGGTTGAGGGCGTGCTGGGTGATATCGTCAAGCGGCTGGCAGCGGACCCGATCGAGCGCAGCGCGCTGATTCTGGTCGGTCCGGCGCTGGCAAGTGATGATTTCCGCGACAGCGCGCTGTATGAAGCCGGCTATTGCCGGCGCTTTCGTCACGGCAACGCGGGCGATGCTCCGGTCGTGTCAGACAAGGGATAGGAAAAAAGCATGCAAAACGATCTGCCCGGCACGGGCGCCGATGATGACGCCGCCTATGCCTTCCGGGAGCATCGACTGTCGTGGGTGGCCTACGGAGATGCCGTTCTCAAGGGGGGCGTGGCGATCGCCATCAGCGTTGCGCTGATGCTCTCGCCGCGCTGGATCACGGTGGCGCCCATTACCGCACAGGTGCTGTTTTACGCCGGTATTGCCTTTGCCCTCTGCGCGCTGGCGCTTTCAATCTATCGACTCTGCTATCTCCGCCGCGTGCGGCTTTATACCGATCAGGACGGCGTATGGTGCTATCGCGGCATTCTGCCGTGGCGGCGCGGCATCGTTGGCACCAACTGGCGCGACGTGCGCCAGGCGAGCTACGGCACCGGTTTTGTGCGCTGGGTCACGAAGGCCTACCCGATCAACGTGGACAATCGCTTTACCGATACTGACCCGATCACGCTTGCCCACGTGCACCGTGGCCATGAGTTTGTCGGCCATGTGAATGCCTGGCGCAACCGGATGCTGCGCCAGGACGACGAGACGCTGCGCTGATCAGGTTTCGACCGGCGGCTGATGCTCCCTGACGACCCTGCGATCGCGAATGCAGTCCTCTTCATGGGACGCCTCCCGCCAGGGTTCCTGAATACCGGTGCTGACCCACTCGGCCACCGCCGGGTGGGACAGCAGCCGATCCACATAGGCCATGGCCTGCTCATTGAGATCGAGCTGATAATTTTTGAGGCGCACCGCCACCGGAGCGAAAAAGGCATCCACTGCGGTAAAGCGATCGCCGGCCAGCCAGGGGCCGCCAAAGCGCTCCAGTCCGAAACACCACAGCGATTCGAGACGCTTTAGATCACGCTTGAGCGCCTCGCTCGGCGTGGTCAGCGCAATGACCAGCCGGCAGTTCATTGAACACTCATCGCGCAGGGCGCCAAAGCCCGAGTGCATCTCGGCGGCCGCGCAGCGAGCGAAGGCGCGCGCTACGGGCTCATGGTGCCATACCGCTGGATGGGCCTCGGCCAGATACTCGCAGATGGCCAGCGAATCCCACACCGTCAGGTCACTTTCGACCAGACACGGCACCTTGCCACTCGGCGAGAAGACGTCAAACGAGGGCTGACGCATGCCGTACTCAAACGGCGTCAGCACCTCTTCAAAGGCAATGTCGAGCGCGCGCATCAATACCCATGGCCGCATGGACCATGACGAGTAGTTCTTGTTGGCAATGTGAAGACGATAGCGCATGACATCCCTTCCCGGCGGGTGATCAGATCACCCCCAGCATACCCAGAAATACACGCAGTGCCAGCAGACAGACGATCAGCATCACAAGGCCGTAGACCAGGTTCTGTCTGAATGTGTTGGCAAATGCACCCAAAAGCGTGCGTTGATTGCACAGTACCCAGATCGAGCCCACGATCGCCGGCAGCAGCAGGCCGTTGATCGCCTGGGCTGTCAGGATCAGCTCGATCGGCGTGCTGCCGAAAAGCGCCACGATCACGACCGGTGCCAGCGCGGCCAGCAGCATGACAGAGCGGTTGCGCGTGCTGCGCGCGCTTTCATTGCGTCCGGTGGCCTCGCCCAGCAGCGGCGGCTGCACGGCGATGTTGAAAAGCCCGGAAGAGAAGCCGGCCGCCCACAGCCCCAGCGAGAACAGCACCCCGGCGTACTGGCCCAGCACCGGCGTGAGCTGTCCGGCCATGTCGGCGGCCCCCGAGACGCCGGTGCCCAGCGGATGAAGGGCCGCCGCCGAACACAGCAGAATGGCGACCATGACCACGCCGGTGATCACCACATTGGTGGTGTGGTCAAAGCGGGACAGGGCCAGACGCTTGTCCATCGCCGTGGTGGTGTCATGGGCGTACTTGCGCTTGATGAAGGCCGACAGCCCCAGCACGGTGTTGGGCGGCAGGGTGGTGGCAATCAGGGCGAGGATCAGCCAGTAGTTACCTTCGGGCACCTTGAACGAGAAGCCGGTGGCCGCCACATCGCCCGCATTCGGGCCGGCCAGCGCCAGTGTGAGCACAAAGGAGAGCACGATCAGGGCGATGATCGCGCGGTTGATGTTCTCCAGCAGTCGGTAGATGCCCACCCAGCACATGACCAGTGCCGCCAGCGCCAGAATGCCGACCCAGGCCAGAATCGGGACCGAGGGCAACAGATAGTTGAGCGCCAGCGCCGCCCCGGTGAAATTACCGGCCTGAAAGGCGACAGCGCCCAAAAGCAGTGCAACGTAGAGCGTGATGGACCATTTTCGCCCCATGTGCTGGCGAATACCCTCCATCGCCGACATGCCGGTGGCCAGGGTGAAGCGGATCACCGGCCGCTGGAAGCAGAACGCCACCACAGAGGCAGCCATGACGGCCCATAGTAGTGCAAAGCCGTACTCGGCGCCCGCCACCGACAGCGTGGTGATCGAACCGGGCCCCAGAATGCAGGCCGCGACCATGGCGCCGGGTCCAAGGGCGCGCAGGCGCTCCATGATGCCGAGCGATGTCGGCGCCTGACGAAGAGCGCTGTCGTGCGTGGTCATTGTTTTCATGCTGGACCTCCCGGCAAATGGATACGCTCCCCTTCTGATGCAAAAGGCGTGCCTGAAAGGCCCGTCGGGTCGACATTTTTCTGGTGAAATTCGATCAGCATGGCGTGGAGGAAGATCGGGCCAAAAAAAAGCCCTGCGCAAGGCAGGGCGAAGGAGAGAGACGGGAGAAAAGAGAAATCAGTGGGCGACGCTGCCGGAGGCGCCAATGCCGGTCTGGGAGCGGACGAATTGAGCGTCGAACAGATCGCGTTCACGCTTGGCGGCGGCAGAGTGGTCGGTAACCGAGAACAGCCAGATGCCGATAAAGGCCACGGCCATCGAGAACAGCGCCGGGTAGTCATAGGGGTAGATGGGCGTAGCGTGCCCCAGCACCTGCACCCAGATGGTCGGCCCGAGAATCATCAGTGCAATGGCCGTGACCAGCCCCAGTCCGCCGCCGATGACCGCCCCGCGGGTGGTCAGCCGGCGCCAGTACATGGAGAGCAGCAGTACCGGGAAGTTGCAGCTTGCCGCGATCGAGAAGGCCAGACCCACCATGAAGGCGACGTTCTGGGTCTCAAAGGCGATCCCCAGCACGATGGCCACTACCCCCAGCACCAGAACGGAGATCTTGGAGATGCGTACCTCCTTTTTCTCATCGGCGTTGTCCTTTTTGAGCACGCCGGCGTAGAGGTCATGCGAGATGGCCGAGGCGCCGGCCAGGGCCAGACCGGCCACTACGGCCAGGATGGTGGCAAAGGCCACTGCCGAGATGAACCCGAGGAAGATGCTGCCGCCCACGGCATTGGCCAGATGGACCGCGACCATGTTGTTCCCGCCGATGATGGCTCCGGTACTGTCCTGAAAAGCCGGGTTGGTGCTCACCAGAATGATGGCGCCAAAGCCGATAATGAAGGTAAGAATGTAGAAGTAACCAATGAAGCCGGTGGCCACGAACACGCTCTTGCGGGCCTCTTTGGCGTTGCCGACGGTGAAAAAGCGCATCAGGATGTGCGGCAGGCCGGCGGTACCGAACATCAGCGCCAGCCCCAGCGAGATGGCGGAAATGGGGTCCTTGACCAGCCCGCCCGGGCTCATGATCGAGGCGCCGTTGGCATGTACGGCCACCGCCTCGTTGAAAAGACCTTCCAGACTGAAGTCCACGTGTATCAGCACCATCAGCGCCATGAAACTGGCACCGAACAGCAGGATCGCGGCCTTGATCATCTGTACCCAGGTGGTAGCCAGCATGCCGCCAAAGAGCACGTAGCAGACCATCAGCGCGCCGACGACCACCACGGCAATGTGATAGTTGAGACCGAACAGCAGTTGAATCAGCTTGCCGGCCCCGACCATCTGGGCGATCAGATACAGCGCCACCACGGCCAGCGAGCCAAAGGCAGAAAGCGTTCTGACCGGGCGCTTGCTCAGGCGAAACGAGGCCACATCGGCAAAGGTATAGCGGCCCAGATTGCGCAGGCGCTCGGCGATCAGAAACATGATCATCGGCCAGCCGACCAGAAAGCCCATTGAGTAGATCAAACCGTCATAGCCCGAGGTGAACACCAGCGCCGAGATGCCCAGAAAGGAGGCCGCCGACATGAAGTCGCCCGAGATGGCCAGACCGTTCTGAAAACCGGTGATGTTGCCCCCGGCGGCGTAGTAGTCCGATGCCGACCGGGTCTTCTTTGATGCCCACCAGGTGATGTAGAGCGTGATGCCGACAAAGATCAGAAACATGATGATGGCCGGCACGTTGAGCGCCTGCTGTGTCACGGGCCCGGTCAGGGCGTCGGCCATGGCGGTGGCGCCGGTCAGCAGACTGCCTGCCACCACCAGGGCCAGTTTGAAAAAGGCGATATTCATCGTTTGATCTCCTCAAGCACGCGGGCATTGAGGCGATCGAATTCACCGTTGGCGCGTCGCACGTAGAGACCGGTCAGCGCGATGGCAACGAGGATCAGGCCCAGACCGATAAGAATTCCCCAGGTCGTGGTCATGCCACTGGCCAGCGGCGTGCCCAGTACACCGGGTGCAAAGGCGATCAGAAGGATAAAGGCCATGTAGAGACCCAGCATGATGATGGAGAGCGTCATGGCAAAACGGCTGCGTTTTTGTACCAGCTCCTGGAAGCTGGCATTGCGCTGAATATCGCGCCACTGGGTGTCGTTGTGCGTCAGTCTACTCATGGCTCATCCTTGTTATCCGGGTCAATGACCGTTTTTATGTGCATGGCCCCTGATACTTGCCCGTAAACAGGGCAAAAGAGCAGAGCACTTTAGTCTTGATTCGACCAAAGAAATATTTGATGCGTGCCGGGCTCGCCGGTGGCGGCGATGGCAGATACGCTTAACAGGGCAGCGACATCAGGTGCCATCGCCTGCAGGTTCAGACGGTGGTTCGCCATGACAGGGGACAGAGCACGAAATGGATATCGAACAGCTGGAAATTCGTCAGCACATGGCGCAGTTTGCGCCCTTTGAATACCTCGGGGACGAATGGCTGGACCAGGTGGCCACCCGGGTCGAGATCAGCTATTTCCAGGCCGGTACCGACATTCTGACGCTGGATCAGGAGGTCAACGAACTCTGCTATGTCCGCAGCGGTGCCGTCGAGGTCTCAAGGCGCAGCGGCCAGCTGTTCGACCGGCTGGTGGAAGGCGATATCTTCGGCTATTCCGACATCATGCGTAACCGCCGTGTCCGCTTTCCCGTGCGGGCGATCGAGGACACGCTGATCTACTTCGTGCCCGCCGAGCTTTTTGACGCACTGCGCGCCGATAACGATGACTTTGCCGACTTCGTCGAAACCGGTGGTGACCGTCTCAAGGCCACAATCGATCAGCAGCGCAGCGACAATCAGATGAACAGCACCCGGGTGCGGCGTCTGATCCGGCGCAAGCCGACCATGGTGGACATTCAGACGCCGGTGGGCGAGGTGGCCCGTCGCATGCGCGAGGATAACGTGACCTCGGTACTGGTGCTCAGCGATGAAGGCGAGGAGGCCAACGGGCCGCGTCATTTCATGACCCAGGAAGGGCAGGTTCGCCGTCTGGCCGGGCTGTTGACCGACCGCGACTGCTGCATACGCACGCTGGCGGAAAACCTCGGTGGCGAGACGCCGGTGGGCGAGGTGATGTCGACCAGCCTGATCACCGCGCCTTCGGATGCCTCGATCTATGACGCCACCATGACGATGCTCAACCACAATATCCAGCACCTGCCCATCCTGTATCGGCGTCGGCCGATCGGTGTGCTGGAGCTGAGTGATGTCATGCGCTACGAGACGCGCAGCAGCCTCTATCTGGTCAGCTCGATCTTTAATCAGTCGGGCCTTGCCGGGCTGGTGCGCCTGAGTGGTGACGTGCCGCTGGCCTTTGCACGGCTGGTCGATGAGGGGGCCGATGCGCACATGATCGGTCGCACCATGGCCACGATCTGTCGAAGTTTCATCCGCAAGCTGCTGGAGCTGGGGGAGGCCGAGCTGGGGCCACCACCGATCCCCTACTGCTTCATGGTGCTGGGCTCGTGCGCCCGCGATGAGCAGACGGTCTTTGCCGATCAGGATCACGCCATGATCCTTGATGACAGCTTTGTGGAGGCCGAGCACGATGAGTACTTTCAGTCGCTGGCGCGTTTTGTCAGCGACGGGCTGGCGGCCTGCAGCTATCCCCTGTGCAAGGGCGACATCATGTCGACCAACCAGCGCTGGCGTCAGCCACTATCGGTCTGGCAGGGCTATTTCCGCGACTGGATCGAAAATCCCGACCCGGAAGCCCTGCTGCACAGCTCGATATTCTTCGATCTGGGCTATGTCCATGGCGAGCTCAACATGCTCGAGAATCTGCAGGGCCTGATCAGCAGGCTGGCGCCCCGGCATCCCTTCTTTCTGGCGGCGATGTCGCGCAACGCACTCAATCGAACGCCGCCGCTGGGGCTCTTTCGTACCTTCATTCTGGAGAAGGATGGCCAGCACAAGGATGCCATCGACCTCAAGCGCCGCGGTACAGCGCCACTGGTCGATCTGGTCCGCGTGCACGCGCTGGCCTGTGGCTCCAGTGCGAACAACACCATCGATCGCCTCAAGGATATTGCCGATACGCGACTGCTGCCCGAAGGCGTCAACGACCGACTGCGCTATGCCTTCGAGTTCATCTCGATGGTGCGCATTCGCCATCAGGCGCTGGCGATCGAAAGCAACGAGTCGCCGGATAACCGGCTCCGACCGGACAATGTGGAAAGTCACGAGCGCCACAACCTCAAGGATGCCTTCGAAGTGCTCAGCCATGCCCAGAAATTTTTGAAGTTCCGCTATCCCATGCCCTCCACTTCGAGCCGGGGAAGGGGACGTTGATGCGCGACTGGCCGCAGCGACTGCAAAAGCACTACCGGCGCTGGCAGTGGCACCGGCGTGGGAAGCTGGTTTCCGAGTGGCCGGCCTATCTGGCGGACCGGCAGAAAAAGACCCGTGATGAGCGTCTGGAGCACTATTTTGCCGCCGGGACGTTTGATCCGCAGACCCCGATCAGCGATGTGCCGCTGGTAGCGCTGGATGTCGAGACCACCGGTCTGGACCCGTCGCGGGACAGCATCGTCAGCATCGGGGTGCAGCCCTTTACGCTCGGGCGCATTCCGGTGGCACAGAGCCGTTACTGGACGGTCAAGCCCCGGCGGAGGCTCAGCGATCGCTCGGTAATTTATCATCGCCTGACGCACAGCGATCTGGCCAATGCGCCGCGCTTTAACGAGATTGTCGGCGAAGTGCTCGAGCAGCTGGCCGGGCGGCTGGTGGTGGTGCACTACACCCGGATCGAGCGTGAGTTCCTCAATGCGGCTGCCAAACACTATCTGAAGGAGCCGCTGCTGTTTCCGCTGGTCGACACCATGGCGATCGAGGCATTTCACCATCGTCGACTGACCTGGCTGCAGCGACTGCGCGGCCGTCGCCCGGTATCGCTGCGTCTGCACCCCAGTCGGGAGCGCTATAATCTGCCGCCCTATCAGGCCCACCATGCGCTGGTCGATGCGCTGGCCACGGCCGAGCTCTTGCAGGCGCAGGTGGCCCGACACTACGCGCTGGATACCCCTGTGGGGGTGCTCTGGGAGTAGACGCCTTTCTGGGCGACGAATGCTTTAAAACGACAAAGGCGGCCCGAAGGCCGCCTTTTTAGTGCGCATAAAGCGCGCGCTCATGACACGCTATCTCAGTAGCGAGGTTCCGAACGAAGTCCCTGGATGATGGCGTAACACGCTGCCAAAAGCACGATGGTAAACGGCAGACCGGTGGTGATAACGGCTGCCTGCAGTGCAGTGAGGCCACCCCCCAGCAGCAGGGCAATGGCAATGGCGCCTTCGATCAGTGCCCAGAACACGCGCTGCGGCTTGGGCGCATCGACCTTGCCGCCGGCGGTGATGGAGTCGATGACCAGCGAGCCGGAGTCCGAGGAGGTGATAAAGAACACCATGACCAGCACGATACCGACAAAGGAGGTGATCGACGTCAACGGCAGCTGGCCCAGCATGGTAAACAGTTGCAGCTCCAGGGCGGCATCCTTGACGCCTTCAAAGCCATTGGTCAGCTGCGCGATGGCAGTGTCACCAAAGGCGGTCATCCAGATGATGGACACCACCGTCGGGACCAGCAGTACAGCGATCAGGAACTCACGTACGGTGCGGCCACGGCTGACGCGCGCGATGAACATGCCGACAAACGGTGACCAGGAAATCCACCAGGCCCAGTAGAAGGCCGTCCAGCCATGGACGAAGTTGGTGTCCTCGCGGCCGAAGGGCATCGACAGCGCCGGCAGATTTTTGAGATACGACCACATGTTTTCGACAAAGCCGGTGGCGATCAGAAGCGTCGGGCCGACGAAGATGACGAACAGCAGCAGTATAAAGGCCAGTGCCATATTGACCTGCGACAGGCGCTGTACGCCCTTGTCGACGCCCAGCATGACCGACAGCAGAGCCACCAGCGTGATGCCGATGATCAGGATGACCATGGTCACGTCGGTATTGGGCGTATCGAACAGGTAATTCAGACCGGCAGAGGCCTGAGACGCGCCCAGCCCCAGCGACGTGGCAAGACCGAACAGCGTTGCAAATACCGCCAGGATGTCGATGATGTGGCCCGGCCAGCCCCAGATGCGCTCCCCCAGAATCGGGTAGAAAATCGAGCGCATGGTCAGCGGCAGCCCCTTGTTGTAGGAGAACAGGGCCAGCGACAGCGCCACAATGGCGTAGATACCCCAGGGATGCAGGCCCCAGTGGAAGATGGTAGCCGCCATGGCCATCGACTGCGACTGAGCAGCATTGCCTTCAGCGCCGCCCAGCGGGGCCCAGGAATCACCGGTGATGGAGGTTCCATAGTGGGTAATCGGCTCCGAGACGCCATAAAACATCAGCCCGATGCCCATGCCGGCGGCGAACAGCATCGCGAACCAGCCGGCGTAGCTGAAATCCGGTTTGGCGTGCATACCGCCGATGCGCACTCGGCTCAGTGGGGTAAAAATGAGCGCCACCGCAAGGATGACAAAAATATTGGCTGCCAGAAGAAACAGCCAGCTGAGGTTGTCGGTCAGAAAACTTTTGGCACCGTTGAAAACCGGTCCCATCTGCTCCGGCAGTGCGAGCGTGATGATTACGAACAGCAAAATGACCAGTGAGGAAACCGTGAAGACCTTGCCGTGCAGATCGACACTGAAACCGAATCGGTTGGTTTGAATGTTGTCCTGACCAATGACGTAGTCCGTGTCAATCAGGTTGGCCTTGCCGCTCGGGGCGGGAATGCCTTCGCTGACCTGATCCCTGTCGTTGTCGTTGTTACCGGGTGTCTGGCTCAATTTATTGTCTCCATTACAGCCATCAAGGCGCTGGCAGGTTGAGCAGTTGAGCGCTCACGGCGCAGTCATAAACGTAGCTGAACATGACGTCGGTTTGAATACCCAGTCGCGACATGCGTTGAATAAAAACACGTCGGGACCGACATTTGGCGTCCCGTCCACGACGGTTTAACGACATGGTTCATCACCAAACCCCGTGATGTTACAGTCGATTACATGCTGCGCCACGCCTTATAGACCATGGGATGAGTTTCGGGGATGCAAGCCTTGATTCTACTTCCAGCCATGTCGGTCAGCGTGATCACCGCCACGACATGGCAGGTATAAAAAACGGGGCGACCCGAAGGCCGCCCCGTTTTCGCCTGTCGTGTGACTCACCGCCGGGTAGCGCGATGAGGTCAGTGGATCACGATATTTTTTTGGCGCGGGGCTCCGACATCAGCCCCTTTATAACACCGAAGCAGCCAACCAGCAGCACGATGGCAAACGGCAGACCGGTCGAAATGACCATCGCCTGAAGCGCGCCCAGACCGCCGCCCAGCAGCAGGGCAATCGCGATCACGCCGCTGATCAGTGCCCAGAACACACGCTGGGTAGTCGGTGCATCGATCTTGCCGCCGGCGGTGATGGTGTCGATAACCAGCGAGCCGGAGTCGGCCGAGGTAATAAAGAACACCATGATCAACAGCACGCCGATCAGCGATGTGATTGTCGACCATGGCAGATTACCGAGCATGACAAAGAGCTTGAGCTCAAGGGCGGCACTGGCCACTTCCTGCATGCCGGCATCGACCTGGAAAATGGCGGCGCCGCCGAAAACGGTCATCCACAGCACGCAGACAATGGTGGGCACCAGCAGTACGGCGATCAGGAACTCGCGCACGGTTCGGCCGCGGCTGACCCGGGCGATGAACATGCCCACGAACGGCGACCAGCTGATCCACCACGCCCAGTAAAACGCCGACCAGGACTGGCTGTAGTCGATGTCCTCACGCCCGAACGGCATCGAAAGCTGGGGCAGGTAGGTGATGTAGGCCCAGATGTTGTTGAAAAATCCAACGATCAGATCCAGCGTCGGGCCGGTGAACAAAATGAACAGCAGCAGCGCAAACGCAAGGCCCATATTGAGCTCGGAGAGGTGCTTGAGGCCGGCATTGACGCCGGCCGCCACCGAACACAGCGTTATGGTGGTGATGGCCACGATCAACAGCACCCGCGTGGTATCGGTATCCGGCACATCAAACAAAAAGTGCAGACCGGCCGTGGCCTGCTGGGCACCGTAACCCAGCGAGGTGGCAAGGCCAAACAGGGTGGAAAAGACCGCCAGAATATCCACGAGGTGACCGGGCCAGCCCCATACGCGTTCTCCCAGAATCGGGTAGAAGATCGAGCGCATGGTCAGCGGCAGGCCCTTGTTGAAGGAGAACAGCGCCAGTGACAGGGCCACCATGGCATAGATCGCCCAGGGGTGAAGCCCCCAGTGCAGCATGGTCGAGGCCATGCCGAGCTGGCGTGCCGCCGTCTCATCACCCATGGCACCGCCCAGCGGAGCACTGTCAACACGCACGCCGTTCTCGACAACGGTGCCGCCCATGGCCGCCGTATAATGCGAGATCGGTTCGGAGACGCCGTAAAACATCAACCCGATGCCCATGCCGGCGGCAAACAGCATGGCGAACCAGCTGATGTAGGTATGATCGGGTTTGGCCTCGGCCCCGCCCAGGCGCACCCTGCCCAGCGGACTGAAGATCAGCCCGATGGCGAGAATCACGAAAATGGCGGTCGAGAGCATGAAAAACCAGGAGAGATTGGCGGTCAGCCAGTCCCGGATACCGTTGAAAAACGGCTCCATCTGCGCCTGCATGGTCAGCGTCAGTACCACGAATGCCAGCACCAGCAGCGATGAGATGCCAAACACCTTGCCGTGCAGGTCTACATTGAAGAGCATGCGCCCCTGAAAATTGTCCTGACCGATGACATAGTCGGTATCGATCAGGTTGGAGTCACCGGTGGGCGCGGGTATTCCCTCCCCGGAACTGCTTTGCTCGTCCTTTTTATTTTTTTCGTCATTGTCCGATTCTTGCGTCAATGTCTTGCTCCATCATTGTGGTCGGATTGTCCGGGGGTGGAATCGACTGAATGAGTGTTGAACCGGGCCGTGGCCGGTCATTTTTCAGGGCGTCGGTCAGGAGAGTAGACGTTGTTGGGCAAACCTCATAACTTTCAAAGCGTTGACCTAGTGGAATTCGGCAGCAGTACATGCCTTCTGGCTGCCCGCCGATACCGCACACGCGGTCGTCGCTAGCAGATGTGGGGATCGCTCCGGCCAACGCAACGTCCCTGGCGGTCAAATACCATCACATCAAGGGTGATGCCACTATGGCGAATGACCGCTGCGGCGTGACCCCGGGCGCTTTCGGCCAGCCGATCGCCCAGCGCGATGTCGGCGCTTTCGGCCAGCTCAAAGGCCTCGAGTCCCGAATTGGCACCGGCGATATGATCCGATAGCGCCGCATTGCCGCCGGCTTCGCGCGACAGCCGGGCCAGCCGCTCAAGATCGATACTTCCGCGTCTTGAGTGCACGTCCAGCATGCCCTGGCCCAGCTTGGCCATCTTGGCGATGCCGCCGGCAATGGTGACTCGAGGCACCGGATGCCGGCGCAGGTACTTGAGCATGCCGCCGACGAAGTCTCCCATTTCGATCAGTGCGCTCTCCTCCAGCGCGTAATGGGCCTGTACGGCTGCCTCCGAGGTGGAACCGGTCGAGCCGGCCACGTGGGGCAGCCCGCGGGCACGGGCGACATCAATGCCCCGGTGAATGGAGTGGATCCATGCCGAACAGGAAAAGGGGATCACGATCCCGGTGGTCCCCAGCACCGATAGCCCCCCCACGATCCCGAGGCGGCCATTGAGCGTCTTCTCGGCGATTCGTTCCCCCTCATCAATGGCGATGGTGACTTCCACATCCACCTGATGATGCCCCGGTGTCTCGTGCGCCACCGCCTCAAGGGCCTGCAGGATCATGTGCCGGGGAACCGGATTGATCGCCGGCTCACCGACCGGAATCGGCAGTCCCGGGCGCGTGACCGTGCCCACGCCGGGGCCAGCCTTGAAGACCAGACCCGAGCCGGCCTTGAGTGAGCGCACCGTGGCGCGTACCAGCACGCCGTGCGTGGCGTCAGGATCATCGCCGGCGTCCTTGATGACGCCGGCCATGGCCCAGCCATCGCCACGGTCATGTACAGCGAGCGCAAAGGCCGGCGTTTGCCCCCTTGGCAGGGTAATGGTGACCGGATCGGGAAACTCGCCGCTCAAAATGGCCGTATAGGCCGCCCGGGCCGCTGCCGTAGCGCAGCAGCCGGTGGTCCAGCCACGTTTGAGAGGGGCGCGATCGTCGCTCATGAGACTTCAGGGCCAGCGAAAGTAAGGCATCATCATAACATGTTCAAACGAAGGCTCCGGCCAGCAAACGGGCGCCTGCAAAAGAGCCTATCAATGGTGATTGTTAAAACTCATCGAAAATACGCCTCGACGTCACAAACATAATCTATGTTGATAAGCCGAATACCGTATTCAGGGGCGTTGCGTATCGATATCCGGTACTTGTCCGCCCTGCGATCAACACCAATCAGTGTCCGGCGACGCCCCCCTGACCGCATTGCAGGGTGTCGCTCCGGCAGACCGGGACAGACATCATGAGTGAAGACGTCAAAATCGGCGGCAAGTGCCCCTTTGCAGGCGACACCGTAGGCGGTGTGGCCGGTTCCGCGCCCACCACCGACCACTGGTGGCCCAACCGGCTCAAGGTAGAACTCCTGCACCAGAACCCGCGCGAGGCCAACCCCCAGGATGAGGGATTTGACTACGCACAGGCTTTCAGCCAGCTGGATCTGGCCGAAATCAAAAAGGACATCAAGGCGCTGCTGACCTCCTCGGTCGACTGGTGGCCCTCGGATTACGGCAACTACGGCCCGCAGATGATTCGCATGGCGTGGCACTCCGCCGGCACCTATCGCATCGCCGATGGCCGTGGTGGCGCGGGTGAAGCCATGCAGCGCTTTGCCCCGATCAACAGCTGGTGGGACAACGGCAACGTCGACAAGTCGCGTCGTCTGCTATGGCCGATCAAGCAGAAATATGGCGATGCCATCTCGTGGGCCGATCTGATCGTATTGACCGGCAACTGCTCGCTGGAAATCATGAACTTCCCGACCTTCGGCTTTGCAGGCGGGCGTATTGATGCCTGGGAGCCGGACAATCTGACCTACTGGGGTCCGGAATCCTGGTACGGCAAAAAAGTCGATGACGCTCCCCACGGCCCGTTCGAAGGCCATCCGGATCAGATGGTCAATCGTGACCTGCGCTGGACCGGCGAAGCCGGCGACGACAACTACGATCTCGAAGCGCCGCTGGCAGCATCGAATTCCAACCTGATCTACGTCGATCCGGAAGGCTCGGCCAAGAAGGGCGTGCCGGAAGACTCCGCTGCCGACATCCGCATCACCTTCGGCCGCATGGCGATGAACGATGAAGAGACCGTGGCCCTGATCGCCGGCGGTCACGCCTTCGGCAAGTCCCACGGCATGACCCCGCCGGATCAGATCGGTTTCGCCCCGGAAGGCGCACCGATGGAAGCCCAGGGGCTTGGCTGGCACAACCCGCGCGGCAAGGGTAACGCCGAAGACACCATGACCAACGGGATCGAAGGTTCCTGGACGCAGAACCCGACCCAGTGGGATAACAGCTATCTCGAAAACCTGTTCAACTTCGAGTGGGAGCAGACCCGCAGCCCGGCAGGCGCGCTGCAGTGGACGCCGGTCGACAGGAATGCGCCGCGCACGCCGGACGCACACCTTGAAGGCGTCGATCATCCGCTGATGATGATGACGTCCGACATCGCGCTCAAGGTTGACCCGTCCTATCGCAAAATCTGCGAGAAATTCCTCGAGGACTTCGATTACTTCACCGACGCGTTCTCACGCGCCTGGTACAAGCTGACGCACCGCGACATGGGCCCGAAAGCGCGCTATCTCGGTCCGGAAGTACCGCAGGAAGAGCTGATCTGGCAGGACCCGATTCCCGCCGTCGATTTTGAACTTGTCGATGCCGGTGATATCGCTGATCTCAAGCGCCGTATTCTGGACAGTGGCCTGAGCGTTTCTCAGCTCACCGCCGTGGCGTGGGGATCGGCTTCAACCTTCCGAACGTCCGACAAGCGCGGCGGTGCCGATGGTGCTCGTATTCGCCTGGCGCCCATGAAGGACTGGCCGGTCAATAATCCTGGCGATCTCGCTCAGGTGCTCGGCGTTCTTGAAGGCATCAAGCGCGACTTCGATGGTGCCCAGAGTGGTCACAAGAAAGTCTCGCTGGCGGATCTGATCGTGCTGGGCGGCTGCGCTGCGGTTGAAAAGGCCGCGAAGGACGCCGGTGTCAACGTCGAGGTGCCCTTTACGCCGGGTCGCAACGACGCCACCGCCGAGCAGACCGACGAGCAGGCCTTCCGCTGGCTCGAGCCGGTTTCCGACGGCTTTCGTAACTTCCATCGTGACGACATCCAGTACAACATCTCGCCGGAAGAGATCTTTCTGGATCGCGCTGCGCTGCTGGGTCTGTCAGCGCCTGAATGGACGGCTCTGGTCGGCGGCCTGCGTGTGCTCGATGTCAATGCGAAGGGGGCCTATCAACAGCATGGCGTTTTCACGCATCGTCCGGGGGTGCTGACCAACGACTTCTTCCTCAACCTGACCTCTCCGGATTTCGAGTGGAAGAAGGTCGATGAAGACGGTCTGGAGTTCACGCTCAACGATCGCAGCTCCGGCGAGACCCGGTTCAAGGCCACTCGCTGCGATCTGATCTTCGGTGCCAACTCCCAGCTGCGTCAGCTCAGTGAGTTCTACGCGCAGAAGGGCGGCCACGAGAAGCTCGTTCGCGACTTCGTCGCCGCCTGGAACAAGGTGATGATGCACGACCGCTTCGACGTCTGATCCCGACTCGTCGCTTCACCCAACCCGGCGCCTTCTGGCGCCGGGTTTTTTATGGCCGGTCGATAGCCGCCGCGGCTTTCGTGTCGCTGTCGGTTCACCCGGGAGAAGCGCCTGGAGAGGCCCTCAAAAAACCGAATCGACCTTTTGCACTCAGGTTTTACCGAAACCCGCCGTTGAAAACCTCATCGATTTGATAGCGAACACTGTTTGCTCCCCCGGGCCAACGCCTTTAATATAGGCTTAATATTTTCTTAATCTTTAAGCGTCTACTGGTGTTTATCCGTCCTGCCGGGCGTCAAACGAGCTGTCTGCCATGAGTTCATCTCCTGTCTCCTTTCATTGGGAGCATGCGTCTTCCTGGCGTGCTGCCCATCATGTTTATCCGAAGCGGCGTGAATGGAAGATGCGCTACAAGATGTTTTTGCGTGCCACCCTTCATTACGGTATTCATCGCGCCATGATGCTTGGCATCGGTCTGAACCCGCTGCTGGAAAAGGCCGTAACGAACCGGGCCAATCTGCTCAACAAACCGTTTCGACCCTACATCTCGATTCGCTACAGCCATGTCGAGCGGCTGCGCCATCTGCTGCTGCACTATCGCCTGCAGGCCGATCTGCTCGGAGATGACGTCAGTGCGCGCATCATGCAGCGCCCCGGACTATGGCTGGGGGCCTGCGAGGTGGGCGGTGAAACGGCCAATATTTATCTGGGCTATCGAGGCGCGCATGACAAGGAAGGCGAGATGATGCTGATGATCATCCGCCCACCCAGAAAGCGCCTTTACAGTGCGGCGCTCTCCTTCATGCGTGACGAGCAGGGCCGGCCGGCGCTGTGCCTGGGCACCGTGCAGGGCTCACGTCAGCAGTCGGACTGGAACCGACAGTTCACCCGCGATCACTTTGGTCTGCGACCGCAGTCGCTGATGGTCGAGCTGACGCAGATGCTGGCGCGAAGCCTTGGCATGACAAACATCTACTGCGTGGATAACGCCCATCACGTCTACCGGGCCAGACCCAACGGCAGCCGCCAGCGAGGCTTTGATCTGGACGCGCTGATCATCGAACACGGCGGTGAGGCGTTTGAGCCAGGCTGGGTCGTGCTGCCCGCTGCCCAGCGCCGCAAACCCGTAGAGATCATCGCTTCCAGAAAGCGCAGCATGTACCGAAAGCGCTACGCCTGGCTGGATGCGCTGGAAGAGCGGGTCGCTCGGTCGCTGTCGGACAACGTCGAGCCCGACGCTTTCAGAGACTCCGGCACGGTCATCGATCTCGTGCCGGAGACGCCCGGGATGAACAGGTCAGTCGCGCTGTGAACGCGCCTCGCCCACATTGACCGGAATGCGGTACAGACTGCTGGTGGCGGTCACGAACAGATAGTGCTGACCGCCGTGCTCGGCAAAGGCCAGATTGGCCGTGCGCTCGGGCAGATCGATACGACCCAGACGCTCGCCATCCGGATTGAAAACCTGCAGGCCGCTGTCGCTGCTGGACCAGACGTTGCCATGCTCGTCGACCTTGATGCCGTCTGGCACACCGGGAGAAACCTCGGCAAAAATGCGCTCGTTGGCCAGCGCACCGTCCTCGTCGACGTCGTAGGCAACGATATGATGATTGAGGCTGTCATTCTCGCGGTCGTGGCCCAGCTCGGAGTCGGCGATGTAAAGCGTGTTCTCGCCCGGGGCAAAGGCCAGCCCGTTGGGCGTTTTGACCGCCGGCGTTGACAGTCGGGTCAGCTCATCGCTTTCCGGGTCGAAGCGATAAACGTACTCACCCCCGGTCACCGAGCGCCCGCCGTAGCCCTCTTCGGGCTCATCAATGCCAAAGGTCGGATCGGTAAACCAGATGCGCCCGCGAGCATCGACCACCAGGTCGTTGGGGCTGTTGAGTTTTTGCTCGCCGTCCAGATCGGCCAGCACCTCCCATTGGCCATCCTCGTTTTGTCTTTCGACCGCACGCTTGCCGTGCGAGGCGGCAATGACGCGCCCTTCGTGATCGAGGGCATGGCCGTTGTGGAACTGGGCCGGTCTGAGCCACTCGCCAACCTCTTCTCCCTCGCGCCAGACCATCACGCGATTGTTCTTGATATCGCTCCAGATCACGCTGCCATCCGGCAGCGCCAGCGGTCCCTCGCTCCATTTGGCGCCGCCAAAAAGCTGCTGAATGTCAGCGTTGTCGTCAACCAGATCATTGAATCCGGGCGTTTCAGCGACCACGGCAGGGGCATCGCCTCCGGAGGCCAGCGCGCTGCCGGCCCCCATGCCGGCCATCAGCAGACCGGTGCACAGCGAGCGTGATACATGGTAAAGCCAGCGGGACATGGGTTTTTCCTTTTGCATGAGTTGAGGGTACAAGCCTGACCGTTGAAACAGATTTCGCCAATATGACCTTTTGCGATGGACACGTTCGAGCAGGGATTGCCCGGGGCGAATTTGCGAGATAGTCTGAACCGGATTCGTTTTTCGAATCAGATCCTCAGGGCGGGGTGAAAGTCCCCACCGGCGGTGATGTCGACGTGTCACGGACATGGCGAACAAGCCCGCGAGCGCACCACGCGCAGGAACCGGTGAGATTCCGGTGCCGACGGTCATAGTCCGGATGGGAGAGGATCGATGCCGGGTTGCCGCTGCGGCAGTCCTGCGTCGCTGTACGTGTCGTACATGAACTCCTGTCTTGCCCTGTTCCTTGTCATTCGCCTTTTTTGGCGATTCTGGAGCAGCCTGTCATGTCGTTTGAAAAAGAAATTGATACTCCCCGAACCACCGATGCCGGCGCTCGCGTGCGGGCCGCGCTCGACAGCCTCGCCTGCGGCCGCGGCGTGGTGGTCACCGATGATCCCGACCGTGAAAACGAAGGCGATCTGATCTTTGCCGCCACCACTCTGGAAAGCCCGCAGATGGCGCAGATGATCCGTTTTGGCAGCGGCATCGTCTGCCTGTGCCTGACCGGTGATCATGCCGAGCGTCTCGAACTGCCGCCGATGGTGGTCAACAATGAAAGTCCCTACTCGACCGGCTTTACCGTCACCATCGAGGCCCGAACGGGGGTCACCACCGGTGTCAGCGCCCATGATCGCACCGTCACCGTGCGGGCGGCGGTGGCTGACAATGCCCGCGCCGAGGATCTCGTTCGTCCCGGACATATCTTCCCGCTGCGGGCGCGTGACAATGGCGTGCTGGAGCGGCGCGGCCACACCGAGGCGACCATCGATCTGGTACGTCTGGCGGGCCATGCCCCGACCGGCGTGCTCTGCGAGCTGATGAACGACGACGGCACCATGATGCAGGGCGAAGCCCTGGAAGCCTTCGCCCGTGAATACGACTATCCCATGGTGTCCATCGCCGAGCTGGTCGCCTGGCGCGAACAGTACGATCAGGCCGATACCTTTGACGTGGCGTCGATGGCGGCACTCTAGATCGCTTACTCCTCCCGCGTGGCCAGCAGAATATGCGAGGCCTTGATGACGGCGGTGGCCGCCACGCCCTCGGTCAGACCCAGTGCCTCGACCGAGGGACGTGTCACGATGGCATAAAGGCGCTCGCCGCCTTTCAGGGTCAGCGCCACTTCGGCGTTGACCGCGCCGTCGCTGACGCTTTCAACCTTTCCTGACAGACAGTTGCGTGCCGACAGTCGCAGCCCTTCATGATCGGTCATCAGCGTGACCCAGGGGGCCTTGATCATGGCGATGGCGGTGCTGCCCACCTTGATCTCGAGGCGCTTGAGACTTTGCAGGGTGATGACGGCGACCAGTGTTTCCCCGCCGTCAAGCTCAAGGGCCACCTCGGCGTTAATGGCGCCTTCCACGACTTCCGTGACACGGCCTTCCAGTACGTTACGTGCGCTGACTTTCATTTTGATGTTTTCCCTCGATAATGGTGATCGCTGCCATGCCCTTGGGCAGGCCGACAGCATAAGCCCTTGAACATACTTCCCACCAGATTCATGCAGGGGGCATTGCCATGAGTGAACCACTGCTCCATCACTTTGACGCGTCGCCCTTTTCCGAAAAGGTACGCCTGCTGCTCGGCTACTGCGGTCTACAGTGGGGATCGGTACATATCCCGCGCGTCATGCCCAAGCCCTGTTTCACGGCCCTGACCGGCGGCTATCGCAAAACGCCGGCGCTGCAGCTGGGGCGCGATGTCTACTGCGACACCGCGCTGATCGTGCGCGTGATCGAGCAGCTGTCGGAAACGACATCGCTGGTGCCGCTTGATCAGGCGGCCAGCGTCAGAGCGATGGAAGAACTGGGTGATCGTCTTTTTATGGCGGCCATCCCGATTCTGTTTCGCCCTGAGGGGCGAGCTGTTCTCGTCGAGCAGCTCGGCGAAGAAGCGCTGGCCCGCTTTCAGGCGGATCGCGCCGAGCTTTTCAGCGGCGGCAGCGTCTCAAGACCCGATGATCAATTCTCCCGTGCCGTGTGGGGCCCGACGCTTGCAACCCTCGAGGCGCAGCTGGCGCCTCAGCCGTTCGTGCTGGGCGAGCATCCAACGCTGGCCGATTTTTCGCTTTATCATCCGATCTGGTATGTCAGAAACAACCCGGGCGTGCGCGCAATCACCGAAGGCTATCCCGCCGTGATGGCCTGGTTTGCGCGAATGCAGGCCTTTGGTCACGGCAGCGCCCGTGAGGTCAGCGAGGCGGCCGCGCACGAGATTGCGGCCGACTGCAACCACTGGCAGCCGCTAATGGGCGAGTTCGATGACAGCGCCGGCATGGCCGCAGGCGATTCGATTGCCGTGCACGCTGTGGACTACGGCGTTGACGCAGTGCACGGTCGGCTGGTCCACCTCAGTGCCGAGACCCTCACGCTCGAGCGAAAGGCCTCGTTTGAAGGCCGGGAGATCGGCGCGGTGCGGGTTCACTTCCCGCGCGATGGCTTTGCCTTCACTTCTTTTGATACCTGAACCAACCATGACGGAGCATTGCATGACATCCAGTACGGCCTATCAGCAGCTCGAAGCGCGCTTCACGCGCCTGCACCGCTACGCGCACCTGGGCGCCATGGCAGGCTGGGACCAGCTGACCCTGATGCCGCCGGGCGGCAATGAGGCCCGCGCCGAGGCCATGGCGGAGCTGAGCGTGCTGGTGCATGACACCCTGACCGCGCCGGAGACGCGCCGTCTGCTCGACGAGACCGATGCCGTAGCGCTTGAAGACGAACAAAGGGCCAATCTGCGCGAGATGACGCGGGAGGTGCAGGACGCCACCGTCATGCCGCCGGCACTGGTCGAGGCGCAGTCGCTGGCCGGCGCCCGTTGTGAAAGCATCTGGCGTCGCTGTCGCCCCGACAACGACTGGCAGGGCTTTCTGCCTGCCTTCAGGGAGGTGGTGCGCCTGTCGCGCGAGGAAGCCGGCATTCGCGCCGAAGCGCTCGGCTGCGGCCGCTATGAAGCGCTTTTGCAAAAGTTTGAGCCGGGCCTGACCGTGGCCGAGCTGGACCGCATCTTCAACGACATGCGCCAGTGGCTGCCGGAACTGTTGAGCGAGGTGCAGGCGCATCAGCGCGAGCGTCGCATTGCCCTGCCCGAGGGCCCCTTTGCCACGGAGGATCAGCGTCGCCTTGGCGAGCGCGTCATGCGCTGGCTAGGATTTGATTTTGACCACGGCCGGCTGGATGTCAGCCTGCATCCCTTCTGCGGCGGCGTGCCGGAGGATGTGCGCCTGACAACCCGCTACCGCGAGGATGAGTGCCTGACGGCGCTGATGGGCATCATTCACGAGACCGGCCATGCCCGCTACGAACAGAACCTGCCGCCGACGTGGCGCCATCAGCCCGCCGGACGCGCCCGCTCGATGGCGGTGCATGAATCCCAGAGTCTGAGCTTCGAGATGCAGCTGGGACGCAGCGCGCCCTTTATCCGAACGCTGCAGCCGTGGCTGGTGGAAACCTTCGGCGATCAGCCCGCGTTCCAGGCGGAAAATCTGATTCGTCTGGCCCAGCAGGTCGAGCCGGGCCTGATCCGCGTTGATGCCGATGAAGTCAGCTATCCGGCGCACATTCTGCTGCGCTATGACATCGAACGTGCCCTGATCGAGGGGGAAATCGAGGTGGAAGACATTCCTGCGCGCTGGGATGAGGGCATGGCGCGCCTGCTGGGACTCGATACCCGCGGCAACTACCGCGATGGCTGCCTGCAGGACATCCACTGGACCGACGGGTCGTTCGGTTACTTCCCCACCTACAGCCTTGGCGCCATGCTGGCCGCCCAGCTGATGGCCGCTGCGCGTCAGGCAGAGCCGCAGCTTGATGCGCGGATTGCCGAAGGGGATCCGAGCCTGCTGCTTGAATGGCTCAGGACCCATATCTGGCAGCAGGGCAGTCTGCTGGAAACATCGGAACTGATCCGTCAGGCCACTGGAGAGGCGCTCAACCCGGAGTATTACCGTCGTCATCTGCGCGAGCGCTACGTTGATGGAAAATGAATCGGCATAATGCTGCGGAAGGCTAATACCTGTCCGGAGATAGCAGGCGTCTTTCAGGATCACCGGGCGTTACAAAAAGACAGCCGCGAGAACAGCACGCTGGTGTGACATCCGAGTGCCTGACCACCACACTGGGGCGTTCAATATCATGAATGTCGAGACCCTGGGCGATGGGTGTACAGGTACTTTTTCATGGCTGTCTCGATGATTTCCTGCCGCCTTCGGGGCGAGGGCAGCCGGTTACGCCGCACACTCGACGACGGACATCGCTCAAGGACCTGGTCGAATCGCTTGGCGTGCCGCACCCGGAAATCGCGGCGCTGACGCTCAACGATCGCCCGGCGGCCTTTGAAACGCTGATCGAACCGCTTGAGGATGAGCACTGGCTGGTCAGGGCCTGGCCGGCACGCTCGTCGGGGCATCGACTGTCCGGCCATGCCCTGCAGCCGCCGCGTTCGCGTCCGGCACGCCTTGTGCTTGATGTTCATCTGGGCCGGCTGGCCCGCTATCTGCGCCTGCTGGGCTTTGACGTGTGCTGGCGCAACGATTTCAGCGACGAGGAACTGACCGATATCTCGGCCGCCCAGCGTCGGATTCTGCTTACGCGCGATCGTCGCCTGCTGTATCGCCGCCGGATCGTGCACGGCTATTTCGTACGTGATACCGACCCGATACGGCAGGTCGAGGAGGTCTGCCGACGCTTTGAACTCCACGGCGAGATTGCTGCCTTCAAGCGCTGCGTGCGCTGCAACGCACCGCTGGCAAAGGTCTCGAAGGCCTCGGTGGCCGGTCGGCTGGAGGCACACACCCTGACCTGGTACGACGAATTTCATCGCTGCAGCGGGTGTCGCCATATCTATTGGAAGGGCAGCCACTTCACGCGCCTGTCTGCCTGGATCGAGACGCTGAAGCAGCAGGCGGCCCGGGACACCGCACCGCCTGACGATCATGACTGATGATCAGAGATGGGGGGCGCTCGCCTCATCGGCGTCGGTACCCTGTGCCACACGCGTGATCATGCGATGGATCTCCTCGGCCACGATATCGGGGTGCTCCTCGGGGGTGAAATGGCCGCCACCACGAACGCGTCGAATGATCGGCACCGACATTCTGGCGGCCAGACGCTCGACCGAGGCCATCGACTGTGGGTCCTGATCGCCCTGCAGCAGGGCCACGGGCATGGTGGGGGTCAGTGGCAGCCGGGCCGCGATCGACCGGCCATCCCCGGTGCTCATGCAGCGAATCTGATGCGCCAGACCGGCAGGACCGGTCGGCTGACTGTAGGGTGCCCACGATAGCGCGTTCGAGGCTGCACCGTGCTGCCTGCCGCCATGGGCCGGGCCGGTGAATATCCTGTGAAGCAGTGGCCTGGCCAGCGCGGGAGGCAGCTTTTCGATGACGCCGGTCAGGCGCGTCGCACCGGCCACTGTCGGTATCGGCCATTGATCGAGGGGGGCCGGGTCCACCAGTACCAGCCCCGCAACGCGTTCAGGATAGAGCGCCAGGAGGGCCTGCAGTATACCGCCGCCGATATCGTGGCCAACGAAGGTGGCGCGCTCGATCTCCTGATGGTCCAGCCAGGCGATCAGATAGTCCACCTGAGCGGCCAGCGAAATATCGCGCTCCAGCCCTTCATTGATCGACCAGCCAAAGCCGACCATCTCCCAGGCCAGGCAGCAGGTACCCGTGCCGGCAAGACGCGGAACGACGTGACGCCACAGGCGCGGGGTGGTGGGGATACCATGGATCATGACCACCGGTGGCTGATCACTGCGCTCGCCGTGCGCTTCCCAGCGCATCAGGATATTGTTGACCAGGGCGCTGTGTGACAGCTCCGGTGCGGTGTGACGCTGATCGTGACGGGCTGCCCTGAGGGTCTGATGCTTTTGCCAGCTGGCCCACGCCAGGCTGGCAGTCAGCCCGGCAAGCGCCCAGCGGCCCCTGTGTGAGCGTCGGCGTGGACGATCTGGTGATGACTCCCGTGCCATGATGCCTCCCTCTCGGTCAAAACAATGGTGGTCCAACTGCCACCGTTGAACGTCTTCAAGACATGATCGCCTGCGAGAAACGATGGCCTGTAGTGAAGCGTAGCCGGCCCCCTTCAGGGTGCAATCGGCAAAAGAGGTTGTCCGGAGCCTCTTTTTAACCGGGGTATAATTATATTACTCTGGTGGCATTAAGTTTTGCTTCAAGCACAGGGGGCTCTCATGAGCGCGACATCCCGACAGTCGGAGGCACTGCTGGCCACCGACATCGTGCCCGGCAGCATCAGCGTGCCTCGTGGCGGGAGTGCCTTCCGGCGGTTTCTGGCCTTTCTGGGGCCCGGTGCCATGGTGTCGGTGGGCTATATCGATCCGGGCAACTGGGCGACGTCGCTGGAAGGCGGGTCGCGCTTTGGCTACACGCTTTTATGCGTCATTCTGCTGTCCAACCTGATGGCCGTGCTGCTGCAGTCCCTGTGCGCACGGCTGGGCATCGCCAGCGGTCGTGATCTGGCGCAGAGCTGTCGTGAGCACTATTCAAGACCGGTCAACGTGGCGCTCTGGGCGCTGTGCGAGCTGGCCATCATCGCAACAGACCTTGCCGAAGTGATCGGTACGGCCGTGGCGCTCAAGCTGCTGTTTGGCATACCGCTGGCCTGGGGGGCGGGCATCACCATCATTGATACGGTGGTGCTGTTGATGCTGATGCGCCGCGGCTTTCGCTGGCTGGAAGCCTTCGTAATGTCGCTGATGGCGATGATTTTTGGCTGTTTCGTGGTCGAGCTGGTACTGGCGCAACCGTCGCTTTCCGGCATTGCCGACGGCTTTCTGACGCCTGATACCAGCATCGTGACCAACCCGCAGATGCTCTACATCGCCATCGGCATCATCGGTGCCACGGTCATGCCGCATAACCTGTATCTGCACTCGGCGCTGGTGAAGACCCGTGATTTTGAACAGCACGCGCGGGGCAAGCGCGAAGCGCTGCGTTTTGCCACCCTGGACAGCACGATTTCCCTGTCGCTGGCGCTTTTTGTCAACGCCGGCATTCTGATTCTGGCCGCCGCCGTCTTTCACAGCGCCGGCCGGACGGTGGTAGAGATCGAGGAGGCCTACGGGCTTTTGAGTCCGCTGCTGGGGGCCGGCATTGCCGCCACGCTCTTTGGGGTGGCGCTGCTGGCCTCGGGACTCAATTCGACCGTCACGGCAACGCTTGCCGGTCAGATCGTGATGGAAGGGTTTCTGCGCTTTCGAATGAAGCCCTGGGTACGACGCCTGATCACACGCGGGCTGGCAATCCTGCCGGTACTGTATGTCACCCAGGTCTACGGCGATCAGAGTGTTGGGCGGCTGCTGGTGCTGAGTCAGGTTGTGCTGTCGCTGCAGCTGCCGTTTGCCATCATCCCGTTGATCCGATTTGTCTCACGACGTGACTGGATGGGCGAGCTGGCTATCGGCTGGAAGACCCGGGCGCTGACCTGGGCCATCGCGATACTGATTCTGGTGCTCAATGTCCGTCTGGTGATGGAAGTCTTTCAGGGCCTTTAAGGGCTCTGAAACGTGCCGGTCGTGACATGAAGGGGAGGATGATGCCCGGCATCAGGCATCGACATTGCGAAAGCGGGCATTGACCAGGCAGTAGCCGCCATAGGCGATCAGGCCCATGGCGACCAGCCCCAGCAGCCAGGGCCCGAAGGGCTGTTCGGCCAGAACGCTGAGCGCCCCGCCCAGTCCGCGCGCGTCGGAAGGATCGGTATTGATGGCCGCAAGACACAGGAATAGCGCCACGATCATGAACACGATGCCGCGCGCGGTCAGACCGATTCGCGAGACATTGGCGGCGATCAGACGCTGGGCGCGGCTCATCTCATCAAGATGCCAGTTCTTTTCATAGCTGTGATGCCAGCCACGCCAGATCTGGCGCATTCCTACACCCAGAAAGCCGAGCCCGATCAGAAAGATCGCCACAATGCCACCGGGATGCGACATGACCTCGCGAGTATGGCTTGAGGTAGATCCCGAGCTGCCGCCACTGTTGAGCAGCAGTTCGACGCAGTTGATGGCAATGCCGGCGTAGATGACTCCGCTGAGCACATAGCCGAGCCGGGTCAGAATGCCCTTCCAGTCGCGCCCCTTTTGTTCGGCATCAAAGAGGGCCTGCATCAGGCGCCAGGCGGTATAGCCAAACAGCCCGATCGCCAGCAGCGTAATGAGCACGCTGCCGAAGGGCTGGGTGGCCAGTTCGCTGATGGCCTCCGAGGAGCCGCCGTTGCGCCCGCCCATACCCAGCACCGCCATCATCGACAGCCAGCCGATGGTGATATAGATCATGCCCTTGGCGGTATAGCCGCATCGTGCGGCAACGGTCACAAGGCGCTGGGTATTACCGCTGGGGTGGTCCAAGCTGGCTCCGGATCAGCAGGGTTGACGTAAAAGTCTGGGAAACAACAGGCCGATTTGCCAGTGCTTATTGACCGGCACAGCACTTCTTGTATTTCCGGCCGCTGCCACAAGGGCAGGGGTCATTGCGCCCGGCCAGCGCCATCGCGGGCGGGTCGATAACGCCATCGACATAGCGCCAGCGGCCGGCGCTGCGGCGAAAGCGAGACCGCTCATGCAGCGTCTGCTCCCGATCGTCTTCCAGATACCAGGCCCGAAACTCCACCATGCCCTGAGCGCCGTTGACGCGGGTCTGCAGTATCTCCAGACGCTGCCAGTCGACGGTGCGCACGTTGAGCATGGCCGCATCGCTCGGCGGACGGCCGGGGGCGTTCTCGGCCCAGGTCTCGAGCAGATACTCTCCCAGCCCGCCTAGGGCAAAAGCGCTGTAGCGCGAGCGCATGAGGGCTTCGGGCGTGGCAGCGACCCGCTCGCCACGGTGAAGCGGAGCGCAGCAGCGATCATAGTGATCGCCGCTGCAGCAGGGGCAGATGAAGTCGGTGGTCATGACGCAACCCTGTGGCAGTGCTGTGCAACGTCGTGCAGGCAAAAATGATATGGATAAAAAAAGACCGGCCGACAGTGTAAAGACTGTCGGCCGGATGTCGAGCGGCGGGTCAAACCGGAAAATCAGGCCTGCCAGCGCGCGCTCAGCCAGCTCAGGGCGCGAGAGGTGGTGGCGCGCACGCCGCGCTCCAGAGCGCTCTCGTCCAGGCGGGATGTGGTGATGACGCCCTTGTCGCTGACGCTGTCGCGTTCGGTCAGCTCATGCGATTTGTCCTGCTGATGCGGCTCGTCGGAGAGCACTTTCTGCTGGGCCTGGTCGATCGGCTCACCCGAGTACAGCACCCACTGATTGCTTTCACGGACCGCATAGGAGCGAATCTCGCGTGGCGCGGTCACGGTCACGTCAGGCAGGTTGCTCGCGGTATCGCCCTTGAGCAGGCTGGCAAACCAGGCAAGGCGCGAGGTCTCGACGGCCGGCTGCCAGGGGGCGCTGTCGCTGGGCGTATGCTGCGGTGCGAGCTGCCAGCCGTCGGCACCCATCTGCTGCCACAGGTCCAGACGCGGCGACTGCAGCGCGACATCACGGGACACTTCGCCGGTCATCCGTGTCGCCTGAACAGCGTCGCTCGGGGCCAGTGCCATGGTGGTGGCGCCACGCGGTGCCGAACGGCTCTGAGCGACCTGTGCCTGCTGCGCCGGGGCGAGCGTGTCACCGGTTTGAATCTGACCGTTCAGGGCGATGGGCTCCTGTTCGGCGGCCGTGTTGATCGGTTCTGCGGCAGTCGTCGGGGCCTGCGCGACGGTACGGGCCGGTGCCGGGGCAACCGTGTCGCCGGTGCGAATCTCGTTGCCGAGACCGACAGGGGCACGCTCGGAGGCGGTGTTGATCGGTTCGGCAGCGGCTGGTGCCTGAGCCACCGTACGGGCCGGCGCCGGGGCAACCGTGTCGCCGGTACGAATCTCGTTGCCCATACCGATGGGCGCGCGCTCGGGCGCGGTATTGACCGGTGCCTGCGCGACCGTGCGGGCCGGGGCAACCGTGTTACCGGTGTGAATCTCGTTGCTCATGCCGATGGACGACCGCTCGGGTGCGGTATCGACAGGCTCGGCTGCCGGGGCCTGCGCCATGGCGCGCGATCTGGCGCGAGTCACCGGCGCGCCGGCACCGACCTGACTGTAGAACTGAAGATGTGGACGCTCGGCGACCGGCTCGGGTGCCGAGGGCTGTGGCGCGGTCGCAGCGGTCCTGACGGCCGGAGCAGGCTCGGGCGTCGTCCGGGGGGCCGGCGTGGCAGCCACCTGCTGTGCCTGCTGCTGCGGTGCCTGCTGATGTGGCGCCGGACGGCTGGCGGCCTGCTCGAGGCTTTCACGTTCGATGGCGCGATCCATGGCCAGGGCACTTTCGGTGGCGCCGTTGTCGGCACCGGTAGCGGCCGGATTCGGACCAAAGCTGGCGTGCGTCAGCTGTGGGTCGGTATTGGTATGAACCACCACGGCGTGAACGTTGTCACGCAAAAGCCACATGTCGCCGGTCTTGTCGAGTTTGGGCCCGCGCTTGAGGAACTCGGCAAGCACCTTTTCACGACGCTCGTCGGAGGGCTGGCAGGCCATCTGCGTCGAGGCGATATCGCCGACGTCCAGTCGGGCCTCGTCGGGTCGAGCGTTGGCGCTCAGATGGTTGCAACCGACCCAGGCGTCGAGACGATTGCCGGTCAGGTTGACTTTGGCGCCGCTGATGTTGGTCAGCGCCGTGGCGTAATAGCCTGAAGATGAAGACCCGGAACTGGCGCATCCTGCCATCAGGGTGGCCAGTGCCAGCGTGGTAAGCGTTGGCCTGAATGCGTGTCGCATTGAAACTCCTGTCGCGTTGATCATGCTACCTGTCCCGGGTAGGCGGTCTGTCCCGATGAAAACATCGGCACATGATGGTGTTGGGGCGCAAGCATACCCTGGTGTGCGGGTAAAGATGTGATCAAAGTGATGATTGTTACATGTCGTGGTATCACACTGTTATTCTCCGCATCCCTTTTGGTTGACATCGACCGCCCCTGAGGGCGTCACATCAGGACAGGATATGGCTGACTATGATATCGGCCCGGCGGCGCAAAAGTTGCGTCCCCGGATCATCATGCCTCGCAGTCGTCGCGCGCGCGGGCTGCTGGTGGCGTTCATGCTGCTGATAGCGGCTGGTTGCTGGCCGGTCATCATGCTCTTTAACCGGCCTGCGGTGGTGGCCGGTCTGCCACTGATGGCGCTTTGGAGCTATGTCATTGTCTTTTTGAGCGTCGCGCTCATGGCGCTGGGCAATCGGCTGCCCAGAGAGGATAGCAGGGCAGAGGCCGAACAGGGTCATTCCTCAGGGGAGTCCAGGACATCATGACAGGCATGACGCCGCTATGGCTGACCCTTCTATATATAGCCCTGGCGCTGGGACTGGGCATTCGCGCTCGGGGCGGCCACGCCATGACAGGACTCGAACAGTGGGGCGTGGCCGGGCGCAGCATGAACGCCATGATGCTCTATCTGCTGATCGGCGCCGGCAGCGTCAGTGCCTATACCTTCATGGGAGCGCCGGGCTGGGCCTTTTCACGAGGCGTGGCGGTCTTTTATGTCGTGATCTATCTCTCTTATCTGGCCGTGGTGGCCTGGTATTTCGGCCCGAAGGTCTGGACGCTGGGCGCGCGCTTTGGCCATGTGACCCAGGCCAGCGCCATTCGTGACCGGTTTGAAAGCACGGCGCTGGGCGCGCTGGCCTCGCTGGTCATGGCCATCGGGACGCTGGCCTACGCGGTGCTTCAGACCATGGGCGCCGCCTATATCCTGAGCGTCATGAGCGGCGGCCTTATCCCGATATGGGTGGGGGTACTGATGGTGCTCGGCGTGATGGGCAGCTATCTCTATATCAGCGGTCAGCGAGCCATCGGCATGACCAACGCCTTTCAGGGCGGGCTCATGCTGCTGGTGGCCTGGCTGGTCGGTCTCTGGGCGGTGCACGATTTCACCGGCGGCTGGACCACCGGGGCGCTTTTCGAGCGTCTGGCCGCCGAAAGGCCCGAGTTCATGACCCTGCCGGGGGCCAGTGGCAACATGGGGTTTGCCTTCTGGACGACCTCGATCATCGTGTCGATGCTCTCCTTTCTGCCCCCGGTCTGGACGCAATGGATGAGCGCGCGCTCGCGCGAGACCATTCGCCGCAGCGCCACCTGGCTGCCCACCTACTATGTGGTCATCCTGCCGATGGTGGTGGTGGGCTTTATCGGTATTTTCACGCTGCCGACCCTGTCGCGCGCCGACACGGTAGTGCTCGAGACGGCGATGCAGACCATGCCGGCATGGCTGACCGGGCTTCTGGGCGCGGGCACGCTGGCCGCGGCGATGTCCTCCTGCGAGCCCTTCATCCATTCGGTCGCGTTGTCGGTTACGCGGGATGTCATTCAGCCGGCGCTGCGTCTGGGGGATGCCTTTACGGCACGTCTGGCGCGCTGGATGCTCTTTCCGGTGCTGGCACTGGTGGCGGTTCTGGCCATCAGTGAGCCCGGCAATCTGGTGATGATCCTGCTGGTGGGGCTCGGCTTTGCCGCTCAGGTGCTGCCAGCGTTCATCGGTATGTTCTTCTGGTTCGGCGCGACCCGCAGCGGCGTCATGGCGGGGCTTCTGGCAGGATTTGCGGTGACGTTTGCCCTGACGGTGATCTGGCCCAACCCGCTGGGTATTCATGCCGGTTTCTGGGGGCTTTTGCTCAACCTGCCGCTGTTTGTGGTGGTTTCCCGACGTACCCGACCGGCATCAGTGCAGACGCTGCAGCGCTTTTATGAGGTCGCGCGACAGTTTTGAGTGCACTGGCTCAACGTCTGCAAAAGGGGGCTTGTGTCGCTGCGACTGCTGTTTCAGAAACGTGACCGGCCGGCGGTCAATCAGGGGGCGTTAAAAGCTGTGATACAGTGAGTTTCCTTCGGCAGATCGGTATCAAACACCTGTTACTCGATTTGACAGGAAGATACCGCTGTCCTGTTCTGAACTCGGATAAACAACTATTAAAGGTATCCGTATGCAGATTCGTAACGTCGTGACCGGAGTGTTTGCTCTCTCGATCATGGGGGCGGCAACGTCTGCGCTCGCCGACACATGGCGCTTTGGTCTTGAGGAGACCGAAGGCAGTGTCCAGTACGCTTATGCAGAAGCCTTCAAGGATCTGATCGAAGAAAAAAGCGACGGTGATGTCACCGTCCAGATCCTTCCCTACGGGGTCTGGGGCTCCAACTATTCCGCGCTGTATGACGCACTGCAAAGCGGTGCTATCCCCATCTCCTTCGGCTCGGGCTTTCTGGGCGGCACCGTACCTGAAAGTCAGTTGATGAGCCTTAACTACGTCATGCCCAACGACCAGCTGGAAACCGCGGAAATTCTCAATTCCGATGCGTTCATGCAAAGCGAGGCGTGGCAGCAGTCGTTTCGCAGTCGCGGGCTGGTACCGCTGGCGGCCCTGCCCGAAGGCTTCCAGGTGTGGACCGCCAACAAGCCGATTCGCACGCCCGAGGACATGAAGGGGCTGCAGATTCGCGTCATGGACAACAGTCTGCTGCGCGCGACCTATCAGGCCTATGGCGCCTCGCCCATCACCATTGCCTATGGCGAGCTCTACAGCGCGCTGCAGCAGGGGCAGGCCGAGGGCAACATCCAGCCCGTTTTCGCTCATGAGAACATGGGGTTTTATGAAGTGCAGGACGACATGATCTTTGCCGAGCAGGCACAGTTCATCGGCAACCTGATCGCCAATGAGGATTGGTACGAAGCGCTGTCGGATGATCAACAGGAGATGCTGCAGTCCACACTGAAAGAGATGGTGCAAAAGGGGCACGACATCCAGACGCAATTCAACGCCGAGCGTCTTGAGACCATCAAGGACAACAGCGATATCAACATCATCTATCTGGATGAAAAGGAGCGTAGCCGCTTCCGTGAACTCGCCCGCCCGGTCCGTCAGGTCTATGTCGACATGGTCGGTGAGCGTGGCAAGCAGGCGCTGGACATCCTGCTCAAACAGGTCGAAGAGAGCAAATCAGGCTCCAGCGACAGTGATGACAGCGATCAGTCCTCCTGATCTGCTGACCTGTATGCCCTGATGGTATGCAAAACGCCCGCAGGCAGTCACCTGCGGGCGTTTTTCATGGGGTGACGGACACAATGATTCTCCGACGTCAGTCGCGCGTTCAGTCACCGCCCAGCGAGGGCAGCAGCAGCGAGATCTGTGGGAAGACAATCAGGATCAGCGTGGCCAGTAGCAGGATGAGAATAAAGGGCGGCGTACCTCGAATGACCTCCAGATAGGGCCGGCGAAAAACGGCGATGGCCGTAAAGATGTCGCAGCCAAAGGGCGGTGTGGCCGAGCCGATGGCCGCCTGCAGGGTCACGATGACGCCGACGTGCACCGGGTCCAGCCCGGTCGACTGTACCAGCGGCTTGAAGATGGGCACCAGAATCAGAATCACCACGATGGGGTCGACAAACATGCAGCCGATGAAAAAGGCCGCGGCAATCAGCAGCAGTGCCAGAAACTGGCTGTCGCCGATACCATCGATGATCGGCCCCAGAATCTGCTGAGGAATGCCGGCCGTGGCGAGTGCCTGGGAAAAGGCTGCGCCGATCGCCACCAGAATAAAGACCACGGCGGTAATCATGCCGGTCGAGAGGGCCAGACTGCCCAGATCGCGAATTTTGACCTGACGATAGATCACCACTTCCAGCAGCAGGGCATAGGCCACTGCCACGGCCGAGGCTTCCACAGCGCTGAAAAATCCCCCGTAGATACCGCCGACCACCAGAATCGGGAAGCCCAGCGGCAGGATCACGCGACGCAGGGCACGCCCTCGCTCGTGCCACGAGGCCTTCGGATCCGGGGTGATGCCCTTCAGGCGAGCGTCGATCCAGCAGTAGAGTGAAAACATCACCATGATCAGAAGTCCCGGCAGGATACCGGCCAGGAAAAGATCGCCGATCGAGGTCTGCATCGCCACGCCATAGATGATGAAGCCGATGCTGGGTGGTATCAGCAGCGCGACGTCACTGGCATTGATGATCAGTGCCAGCGTGAAGGCATCGGAATATCCCTTCCTGAGCAGTCGAGGGCGCATCGGCCCGCCCATGGCCACCACGGTCGCCTGGGTCGAACCCGAGACGGCGCCAAAGAGGGCACAGGATGCGGCGGTGGTGATGGGCAGACCGCCGCGCAGATGGCGGGTAAAGGTATCCACCACATCCAGCAGGCGATTGGCCGTATGGCCCTTGGTCAGAATGTCTGCGGCAAAGATGAACATGGGGACGGCGGCCAGTACCCAGCTGCCGACGCCATTGATCATCCAGCTGACCGCCTGATCCGGACCAAAAAAGGTCATTCCGGTAAACATCATATACAGTGTGCCGGCCGCCAGGGGGACCATCATGGGAAATCCCAGAAGCAGCAGCACGAGCATGAGCACACCAAGCCCTGTCAGCATGATCTCTTCCCTCGCCTTCCTGTCATGTTGTTGTTGCCAATGTTCGGTGGACGGTGATCAATCGCGCGCCGCATCGTCGCTTTTGGCGTCACTGTCGGGCATTGGGGCGTCGTTGTAATCCTCTTTTTCCGTGAGGGAGCGCCAGATACCGGGGCTTGTCAGGTTACGAACGAGGGTCAGAACATACTGGATGCCGGCGAGCGCAAACCCGATGGGCAGGGCGAGGTAAACGATCCAGAGCGGCATCTGCAGCGAGGCGCTGGTGCGGCCGCGGTCATGGAGGGTGATGACGTACTCGATGGATTTGTAGCTGAAGTAGAACATCAAAAGCGCCGTTCCCAGACAGATCAGCATCAGAAGGGCCTTGCGGCGCTGATCGCCAAGCTGCTCATAAATGGCCGACATGCTGATATGGCGGGCGTGACGGGCGGCGTAGCCCACGCCCACGAAAGTGATGATCACGATCAGCATCTCGGTCATTTCATACGTCCCGGTGATGCCCTGACCCAGGGTAATGCTGCCCACGACATGCGCACTCATCAAAAGCGCCATGACGAGGATGCTGCCGGCAACAATGGTTCGTTCGATCAGGCCCAGTCCACGATCCAGCAACAGCAGGGCTCTCAGCAGCGCGCTCGAGGGGTGATCCTCGTCCCGTGAGGAAGCGGTCTGGCTCATGAGTATTTATCCTTGTTGTGAAGAGCACATCACAGACAATACAGCCTTGCCTCTTTATAACAAGTGGCTGACAGGTGACATTGGTATCGTCCTGGCTGCCCATCGACCACAAGGCTATCCTGCCGTAGCGGTGCGTCCTGCCGCCCGGCGTTCGAATCAGCGCTGCGACGTTCAAATCAGCGCTGCGACGTTCAAATCAGCGCTGCGACGTTCAAATCAGCGCTGCAATGCATTCATGAGGTGACAGGATCATTTTGAAAGCACGGGATCCACGTCTGCGCCGATGGCGATGGTGGTGTCTGCTGCTGTGGATGCCGCTACTGGGCGGCTGCTCGGGCGTGGCGGTCATCAACGCCCTGACGCCTGCCGGCCGGACGCAGACGGTCGAGTCGATCGCCTATGGCGAGTCGAGTCGCCAGCAACTGGACATCTATCAACCGGAAGGTGCCGAGGGCCGGGCACCGGTAGTGGTGTTTTTCTACGGCGGCACCTGGCGGGAAGGGGAGCGGGGCGACTATCGCTTTGTCGGCCGGGCGCTGGCGTCTCGCGGCATCGTGACGGTCGTGGCCGACTACCGGCTCTATCCCGAGGTGCGCTACCCGGGCTTTGTCGAGGACTCGGCGCAGGCGCTGGCCTGGAGCTACCGCCATATCGCCCGCTACGGGGGAGATCCGCACCGGCTTTTTGTCATGGGGCATAGCGCCGGCGCCTATAACGCCGCCATGGTGGCACTGGATTCGCGCTGGCTGGC
This sequence comes from Kushneria avicenniae, assembly GCF_900112585.1. GTDB lineage: Bacteria > Pseudomonadota > Gammaproteobacteria > Pseudomonadales > Halomonadaceae > Kushneria > Kushneria avicenniae. The sequence goes on from NZ_FOLY01000005.1 coordinate 283,722, forward strand.
GGCGCAGTCGCTGTCACCCGATATTCTCTCCGGCTGGATCGGCCTGGCGGGGCCCTATGACTTCCTGCCGATCACCAACGCAGACGCGCGCCCCGTGTTTGACTGGCCGAACACGTCTCGTGATACCCAGCCCATCGAACACGTCAGCGACCGCTCCCCGCCGGCGCTGCTTCTGGCCTCGCATCGCGATACCACGGTCAATCCCGAGCGCAATACGGCCGGCATGGCCCGTGCTCTGCGGGCGCACGGCGTGGCGGTGACCGAGGACTATCTTGATCACACCAGCCACGTCACGCTGATTGCGTCTCTGGCCTGGCCCCTGCGCTGGCTGGGGCCGGCGCTTGATGACATCGATACCTTTGTGCACGGGCTCCGTTCTGGAGCGAACGCCGGGGCTCAGTGATGGGCGTGGCCGGTATCGCCGGTCAACGCCGTTTCGGCCAGATCCAGCTCCCGTACCAGCTTTCTCAGCACATCATCGTTGATGTGATGTTTGCCGCGCAGTCGATAGTACTCCCGCCGTTCGGCACGCAGCGCTTCCACGCGGGTTTCGCGCTCCAGCGAGCGGATGGCCTCGAGTCGGGGCGTGGGCACGGTGGTGTCGCCGAGCTCAAGGCGCTGGCGATACCAGGTCATCAGCTGTGAACTGATGTCGTTGAAGGCGATGATGAACTCTTCGCTGTGGTACTCGCGGGTGAAGGCCTCCGCGCGCTGATGGTGAAAGTCCTCGATGCGCCGAATGGCCGCCTCGGCCGCGGCGATCCGAGCGCGGCGCTCCTCCTCGAACTCGTGGGTATCGCGGGGCAGATCGAGATTCTTGAGCACCAGCGGCAGGCCGATACTGCCGGTGATCAGAGTGAACATGATCACACCGGTGGCCAGAAAGATCAGCAGCTCGCGCGCCGGGAAGGGCGTGCCGTCATTCATCAGCTGAGGCAACGACAGCGCCGCGGCCAGCGTAATGGTGCCGCGAATGCCGGCAAGGGTCGCAGCCAGCATCACCCGCATCGACAGCGCCGCTCGATGTTCCCTGGAGAACAGACGCTGAAGCCAGGTCGCCCCGAAAATCCAGACAAACCGCGACAGCAGCAGCGCAATCGAGATGACCGCCACATAGCCCAGAAGGCGCAGGAACTCGTAATCCCCCACGTCATGCAGCGAATGATCCAGTGCGCCGCCGATGATATCCGGCAGCTGAAAGCCCAGCAGCAGAAAGACCAGCGCGTTGAGGGTGAACTCCAGCATCTCCCACACGCTTTTTGTCTGCATGCGCATGTTGATCTGATGCTCGCGCTTCAGGTCCGTGCGATTGATGACCATGCCGGCGGCCACCGCGGCCAGAATGCCGGACATGCCAAAGTGTTCGGCCAGCAGATAGGCGGCAAAGGGCAGAAGCAGCAGCAGTAGAAGGATCTGGATGGTCGACCCCTCACCGAGATGGCGCTCGATCAGGCGGGTACGAATCACGTTGAACACAATCGCCACCGCCGCGCCCACCAGCAGTCCGCCAAAAGAGATGATGAAAAAGCCGAACGTGGCGTCCACGACCGAGAAGGTGCCGGTCAGGGCAGCGGCGACGGCAAACTTGAAGGCCACCAGTCCCGAGGCATCGTTCATCAGCGACTCGCCTTCCAGAATGCGCATCAGCCGGTGAGGCACCGGCAGACGCCCCGAAATGGCCGAGACCGCCACGGCATCGGTGGGTGACAGGATGGCGGCCAGGGCAAAGCAGACCGGCAGCGGCAGCGCCGGAAGCAGCCAGTGAATGAAGGTGCCCACGCCGACCACGGTGAAGAGCACCAGCCCCAGCGCCAGGGCCAGTATCGGGCCGCGCAGCACCATGAATTCGCGCTGGGGAAAGCGTCTGGCATCGGCAAACAGCAGCGGCGCGATGAACACCAGCATGAAGAGCTCGGGTTCCAGCTCCACGTTCAGATTGATGCCCGGCAGCGCCAGCAGGGCACCAAAGGCGATCTGCACCAGCGGCGTGGGCAGGGAGGGCAGAAAGCGGGCAGCAACACCGGTAGCGGAGGCCACCAGCAGCAGTATCAGTACAAGAAAGACGGCGTCCATGGCTTCTCGGGATCATTCAGGGGTGGAAAAGCGCGTCATGCGAAGCGGAGCGCAGCATAGCGCATTTTCCGGCTGTAAAAGCAGTGCCGACAGCGTAGCGCTGTCGGCCCGGCAGGGGCTCAGCGTCTGGGCCTCGAGGTAAGCGCCATCTCGACCAGGTCCAGCTCGCGCACCAGCCGGCGCAGGGTATCGTCATCGATCTGATGCTCGGAGCGCAGGCGGTAATATTCGCGCCGCTCGGCGCGCAGGGCTGCCAGACGCATCTCGCGGGAAAAGCGCTGATCGAGCTCGTGGCGTTCGGAGCTCGAGTGGCGGTCATCAATGGTCATCAGGTTTCGGTAATAGCTGATCAGCCGGGCACTGGTATCGGTGAGTACCGAGCGTTCCAGCTGTGAGTCGCGCGTCTCCACGGCGTTGGCATGCCACGCCTCGATCGTCTCGATGGCGGCACTGGAGGCGGCATGACGCGCCACACGAACCTCCTCGTCGCGCCAGCTGTCGTCGGGCTTGTCCATGCGTCGCAACAGCAGGGGCAGGGCAACGCTGCCGACCAGCAGCGTGAAGAGAATGACGCCGGTGGCCAGAAAGATGACCAGATCCCGCCCCGGGAAGGGCTCGCCGCTGGGCAGTGCCAGCGGCAGCGACAGCGCCGCGGCAAGCGTAATGGTGCCGCGGATGCCGGCGAGGGTGCCTACGGCCATGACCCCACCGGACAGCGGCACATGAGCGCTGCGCCGTCGCCGTGACGAGAGTCTCGAGAGATAGACCGCCCCCATGATCCAGAAAAGGCGCAGCAGCATCAGCGACAGCGAAATCACCACCACATGAAACACCAGCTCCAACGAACTGAAGCTGCGGACGTTATTGAGAGAGACCTGAATCGCGCCGCCGATGATGTCGGGCAGTTGCAGGCCCAGCAGCAGAAATACCATTGCATTGAGCAGAAAGGTCAGGATTTCCCAGAACTGATTCATCTGCATGCGGGTGCGGGTCTGGGCGTAGCGCTTGAGCTCGGTGCGATTGATGGTTATGCCAGCGGCCACCGCAGCCATGATGCCCGAGCCATCGAAATGCTCGGCAATCAGGTAGGCGGCGAAGGGGATCATCAGCATGACCAGCAAAATTTCGGTCGAGGATTCGGTGCCGCGTTTGTCGATCAGCTTGCGGCGGATGGTCGAGAAGACAAAGGCCAGCGCAATGCCGACCGAAATACCGATAAAGGTAATCAGAGCAAACTGCAGGCTGACCTGGCCAAAGGAGAAGGCGCCGGTCATGGCCGCGGCGACGGCAAACTTGAGCGACACCAGAGCTGATGCGTCGTTCATCAGCGACTCGCCTTCGAGAATATGCATCAAACGCGGTGGGATACCCAGTTGACCGGAGATGGCCGATACCGCCACGGCATCGGTAGGGGAGAGAATGGCGGCCAGCGCAAAGCAGACGGCCAGTGGCAGATTGGGCAGCAGCCAGTGGATCAGAAAACCGGCGCCTACCACGGTAAACAGTACCAGTCCCACGGCCAGCGCAATGATCGGGTGGCGCAGCGAGGTCAGCTCGCGCTGGGGAAACTGCCAGGCATCGGCAAACAGCAGCGGCGGCACGAACAGCAGCATGAAGGTCTCGGGCTCCAGATTGATGTCCAGCGGCGTGTTGAGCCAGGCCAGCAGCGCGCCGATGACGATCTGCAGGATCGGCAGGGGAATGCGCGGCATGAAGCGCGCCAGAATGCCGCTGCCGGCCGCCACCAGAATCAGCGCCAGCGCCAGTAAAACAATATGCATCAATGACTTCCTGTCACGTTATTCCTGTTTTTTGATGAGTGCGGGGGGAAATGGTTGCATTGTTCCCGGCATGAAGCGATACGGCTACCCCGTTGGGGCAGGGTCTGAACCGCCATTGCGAAGCGCTCGTCAGGGCGCGCTCTGTAGTGAGCGCAGAACGCACAAGGACAAGGTGAGCGCACAAAAAACCGGCATCTCAAAAGAGATGCCGGCAGAGATAAACTTCCGTGCGTGAGCACGCGAAAGGACAGTATCAGGCGTGCTGCTTGCGGTGACGCCCTTCCTTGATCTCTTCGATCAGCTTGTTGTTGAAGGCATTGAGATCCTTCGGCGTACGGCTGGTGACCAGTGCGCTGTCACAGACGACTTCGCTGTCTTCCCACTGGGCGCCGGCGTTTTTCAGATCCTGCGCGATAGTGGGTACGGACGTCAGGCGACGGCCGTCGACCACTTCGGCGTTGATCAGAATCCAGGGCGCATGACAGATCGCGCCGACCGGCTTGCCGGCCTTGAAGAAATCGCGCACAAAGCTCAGCGCCTTCTCGTCGGTACGCAGCGTGTCCGGGTTGAAGTGACCGCCCGGGAGCATCAGGGCATCGTAGTCATCGGCGCTGACTTCCTCGAGTACCTTGTCGACCGGATACTCGTCACCCCAGTCGGTTTCCGCCCATGCCTTGATGCCATGCTTTTTGAGTGACACCACGTGCACGTCGATGCTCTGTGCTTCCAGCGCCTTTTTGGGCGAGGCAAGCTCGGACTCTTCGAAACCGTCGGTGGCCAGAATGGCGACCTTTGTGCCTTTCAGTTCGCTCATGTCAGAACACTCCTTATTCTGGACAGTGGATATCGGGTACAGAGCTCGTCTTACGCGTGCTGCTTGCGATGACGGCCTTCATGAATCTCTTCGATCAGCTTGCTGCAGAAGGCATCCAGATCCTTCGGCAGGCGACTGGTGACAAAGGCACTGTCGCAGACGACTTCACTGTCTTCCCACTTCGCGCCGGCGTTTTCCAGATCCTTGCGCAGTGCCGGAACCGAGGTCATGCGGCGACCGTCAACGACGCCTGCGTTGATCAGCGTCCAGGCAGCGTGACAGATGGCACCGACCGGCTTGCCTTCATCAAAAAAGCCGCGGGCAAAGGTCAGTGCCTTTTCGTTGGTACGCAGGTGGTCCGGGTTGAGTACGCCGCCCGGCAGGACCAGTGCCTGATAGTCATGCGAGCTGACCTCATCAAGGCTCTTGTCGACCGAATAGTCTTCGCCCCACTGGGTTTCGGCCCAGGCACGGATGGTGCCGCGCTCGGGGGATACGATATGGACTTCAACGCCCTCGGCGGCCAGCGTCGCCTGCGGGACGGCCAGCTCGGACTCTTCAAAACCGTCGGTGGCCATGATGGCAACGCGGACACCCATCAGATCCTGACTCATGTGATTCCCCCATTCCTTTGGTGGTTCATGTGATGTTTGCCTTCCCGTTGACCTGCGGCCGACAGGAAGGTCTTTCAAGAGGCGCTGTCCGCATCATGCCGACAGCGCCTCATGTTTCATGCTTCGTTTCTCGTCGGCGGCGCCATCCTTTCCAGCAACACCGTCATGCCGCCTTACGCTTCGTTCCTCGTCGGCGGCGCCATCCTTTCCAGCAACACCTTCATGCCGCCTTATGCTTCGTTCCTCGTCGGCGGTGCCATCCTTTCCAGCAACACCTTCATGCCGCCTTATGCCTCGTTCCTCGTCGGCGGCGCCATGAACTCCGGCCCGACCGGGTCGGTAATGCACGCCGAGAGGATGGCGTCGATGTCGCGCATGGCCTGATCATTGAGCGACCAGCCCATGACCTCGTTGGTCGGGTCAAGCTGGTCCGGGCGGCGGGCACCCCACAGCGCGACCGAGACGCCGGGCTGATCGAGTAGCCAGCGCAGGGCCAGATGCAGTACGCGCTTGTCGTAATGCTCGCGGGCGTAGGCGTCGAGTTTCTCGACGGCGCTGATGTACTGCTCAAAGCGCGGCGATTGAAACTTGGGATCGCTGTTGCGCAGATCGTCGCCTTCAAAGCGGGTATCGCGATTCATCTTGCCCGAGAGCAGACCACGGCACAGGGCACCGTAGGTCAGGGTGCCGATGCCGTCCTCGCGAATGGCCGGCAGAGTGTCGCGTTCGATCTCGCGCTCGAACAGGTTGTAGGGCGGCTGCATGGTGGATAGCGGGCAGATCTGCTCGAACTCGCGCATCTGCTCAACCGAGAAGTTGGACACACCCACGGCGCGGATCTTGCCGCTGTCCTTCAGCTCGCGCAGTACCGTGGCGGCTTCCTCGATGTCCACGGTCGGGTCCGGCCAGTGCAGCTGATACAGATCAATGTAATCGGTCTGCAACCGCTTGAGACTGTCGTTGATCTCCTGCTCGATGCGCGAGCGGCTGGCATCGCGATACGGGCCGTCATCGTTCCAGTTCAGCCCGCATTTGGTGGCCAGCACTGCCTGATCGCGAATGCCGCCTTCCTTGAGCGCCTTGCCGACCAGACGCTCGGACTCGCCGAAACCATACACGGCGGCGGTGTCGATGCAGGTAATGCCGCGCTCAATGGCACTCTGGACGGTGGCAATCGACTGTTTCTCGTCGGTACCGCCCCATTTCCAGCCACCGATGGCCCAGGTGCCCAGTGCGATGCGTGACGGCTTCAGGTCACTGTTGGGGAGCTGGATTGTTTCCATATGGACATTACCTCCTTGATCAGCGGATTTATAAAGCAGGGCCTCATGGTTAGGCCGCTATGAAAACCGTGACACAAGCGTAGACGTCACCTGGCCATCGTGCATGCGCCAACTGCTGATCCAGCCGCCCGGTGACGGGTGCACTGCCTTCCGGGCTCGTTTAAGCTGGCGCCTCGTTATGTTCGGTGTCCTCGAAAGCTTACCTGTCATGAAGGGGGCTTGATGAATATGGTGCTTGATGAATAGTGCTCTGCTGATTTCCCTGATGGTGATGACACTTGCCATGGCCGCAGCCGCTGCCCTGTGGTGGCAGGGGCGCAGGCGACAGGCGCTGGTGGCAACCCTTGAAGAGGACAACGAACGCCTGAACGAGCAGATCGGGGAAACCGAACGCATGCTGGCCGAGCGCGAGGCGCTGCTCGAGCGGGAGCAGACCCACACGCACGAGCTGCGAGCGCAGCTATTGCAGCGCGAGCAGCGCCTGGCGGAAGTGAGCGAGGCGCTTTCGGACTACCGCGAGCGCACCACGCGTCTGGAAGTGGAAAAGCAGCGCGATACGGCCCATTTCGAAGAGCGCCTGAGCCTTCTGGGCAACGCGCGCCAGGAGCTGACCCACGAATTCGAACGGTTGGCCGGGCGTATCTTTGACGAGCGCCAGCAGCAGTTTTCCCGCCACTCCCGGGAAAGTGTCAGCGCCCTGATGGCGCCGGTGCGCGAGCAGATCGAGCAGTTCCGCGCCCGCCTTGAAACCCTGCACGGCGAGCAGCAGCAGGGCCGTACCCAGCTCACCACCCAGCTTGAGTATCTGGCCGGGCTCAATCGCCGGATGAGCGAGGACGCCAGCAATCTGACCCGGGCGCTCAAGGGCGACAGCAAGTCGCAGGGCAACTGGGGCGAGCTGATTCTGGAGCGGGTGCTGGAGCGCTCCGGGCTGCGACAGGGCATCGAGTACGAGCGCGAGGTGGTGCTGACCCATGACCAGGGGCGATCACGCCCGGACGCCGTGATCTACCTGCCCGAGTCGCGCCATCTGATCATCGACGCCAAGGTATCGCTGACGGCCTGGGGCGAGGTAGTGGCCGCCGACAGCGATGCGGTGCGCGAGCAGGCGATGCGTCGGCACCTGCGCTCAGTGCGAAGCCACATCGAGACACTGTCCGACAAGGGCTATGCGCGCCTGCCCGGGCTTAACGCACCGGACATGGTGTTTTTGTTCATGCCAATCGAGCCGGCCTTTGCCGCCGTGTTTGAACACGATGACCGCCTTTTCCACGAAGCCTTCGATCGCCATGTGGTGCTGGTGACGCCCTCTACACTGCTGGCCAGTCTGCGCACGGTGGCCGGGCTGTGGCGACTGGAGCGCCAGAACGACAACGCCCGCGACATTGTCGCCCGTGCCGAGAAACTGCTGGAAAAGTGCCACGGCTTTGTGACCAGCATGGAGGAGGTCGGCACGCAGCTTGAGCGCGCCACCAGCAGCCATCGTCAGGCAATGAACCGTCTGCGTGACGGGCAGGGCAGCCTGATCGCCCAGGCTGGACGGCTCAACGCGCTGGGCGTGCGCAACCGCAAGGCCTGGCCGGAAAGCGTTCGAGAGAGCGCCCAAAGCGGGCGCGACGCCCAGGAGGCGCAGGGCCGTGAACGCCACCCCCCGTTTGCGCCATCGCAAGACGCCTCCGGCACGCTGCGCTTTGATGAGGAGTAGCGCGCGGCGACACTCAGCGCCCGTGCTGCCACAGCCGAACGATCGAGGCGCAGCGCGCCGTTAGAAGTTCGGGCGTGCGCTCGAGCGCCTCCTCCAGCCCCATCGGTCCGTCGGCCAGCGCAAGGGCGGCAGTCACGCCTTCCGCCAGCGCCTTCTCCCAGCCGCTGTCCAGCTTGCCGGCCAGTACCACGCAGGGCACCCCCTGACGTTGGGCGGCTCGTGAGACGCCGATCGGTGTCTTGCCTGAAAGGCTCTGACCGTCCAGTCGTCCCTCGCCAGTGATCACCAGATCCGTGCGCTTGAGTGCCTGCTCAAAATCGACCTGTTCCATCACAAGCTCGATACCCGGGCGCAGCGTGGCGTTTAAAAAGGCCAGCGCGGCAAAGCCCATGCCGCCGGCCGCGCCGGCGCCGGGCGTGTCGCGGTGATCCTGACCGGTGGCTCGAGCCATGACGTCCGCCAGTTGTGCCAGAGCGCGATCGAGCTGAGCCACCTGCTTCCGGGTAGCGCCCTTTTGCGGGCCGAAGATGGCGCTGGCGCCCTCATCGCCGCACAGCGGATTGTTCACATCCACGGCGGCCTCGACCGTGAGCCCTTCAAGGCGCGGGTCGAGGTTTGAAAGATCAATGCGGGCAAGTCCGGCTAGCGCGGCACCGCCGGGTTCGAGAGGTTGATCGTTGTTGTCCAGAAAGCGTGCGCCGAGGGCGCTCATCATGCCGGCGCCGCCATCATTGGTGGCGCTGCCGCCCAGGGTCAGGATCAGGTGTTCGGCGCCGGCTTCCAGCGCGGCATGAATCAGCTCGCCCACACCAGAGGTGGTGGTCTGCAGGGCGTCGCGTTCATCAGACGTCAGATGCTGCAGGCCGCTGGCTTCGGCCAGCTCCACAATGGCGGTGCGGCGGCTGGCGATCCAGCCCCATTGCGCCGTACGCGGGCGGTTTAAAGCGTCATGAACCTCAAGGCGGCGCGCCTGCGCACCGCTGGCGGTCAGGAGCGCTTCGAGCGTGCCTTCGCCCCCGTCGCCCAGCGGGCACAGGGTCAGTTCAGCCTCCGGCGCTGCCTGGCGGACCCCGGCGGCAATGGCGTTCGCAGCGTCAGTGGCGCTCAGGGCATCCTTGAAGCTGTCGGGGGCAATCAGAATGTGCATGCAGACTCTCCGGCAGGGACTGTGGTTCATGAGCATAGCCCGACAGGCATGACGACGACCAATGGCACCTGTCGTGCGGATACAACAGCGCCCGCACGGAATGTGCGGGCGCTGTGGTCAGTAGCGCCTGTTGTCAGTAGCCATCATGGGGCTAGCGCATGATGTGCAGAAAGTGCAGGTGTTTCTCGTACTGATCGAGAATGTCACCGATCACCTGCTGCTTTGTGTAGCCCATGATGTTGTATTTCTGCCCGCCTTCGCGCAGAAAGACCTCGGCACGGTAGTCGTTGTTGTCTCTTGAGATATCCCGCTGTCGCATGCCGCTCATGGCAAAGGAGGGGGCGGCGTAGCGGCGGATGCGTACGCCATAGACAAAGTCGTTCTCCTCGCCGTGATCCACGCGCAGATAGCAGCGATCGTCCTCGTCGGTAATTCTGATATCCAGCGACTGTTTCTCGAACTCCTCGCCGACCTCTTTCATGGCCACCTCGGCAGTGTCATGTAAAAACGTCGAGACCTGCTGCCTGCGCGGTGAGGTCACCAGCGTTTGCAGACGCGTCTGCCAGTAGTCGGTCCTGCCGGGCGTGTTGCCGGCGGCGACCCGTGACACGTTTCCGGGCGTGTTCATCAGGTGGCGCAGACTGTCCTGTTTGATGGCCTCGACCTTGAGCGCCTTGAGCAGCCCATGGCAGATGAACATCAAAATGATCGAGAAGGGCAACGCCGCCAGCAGCGAGGCGGCCTGAAGTGCCTGAAGGCCGCCGGCCATCAGCAGGGCAATGGCCGATACTCCGGCACTGACCGCCCAGAACACGCGCTGCAGCACGGGGGAGTCATCGCCTTCCCTGGAGGTCAGAAGGTCCATGACCAGCGCTCCCGAGTCCGCCGAGGTCACAAAAAAGGTGGCCACCAGCAACACGGCGATAAAGGAGGTCACAGCCGACAGCGGCAGCAGGTTCAAAAATTCAAACAGGGCGATCGAGCTGCTTTCGTTGACGGCGTCGGCAAGCTGGCCCAGTCCCTCATTGGCGATCATGTGGATGGCACCGTCGCCAAAAAAGGTCATCCAGATGAAGTTGAACCCGGCCGGCACGAACAGCACGCCCATCACGAATTCACGGATGCGCCGGCCGCGCGAGACGCGGGCAACAAACATGTTGGCGTCATCATACCGGCGTCATCGCGCTGAGCCGTAGGTCGATATTGCGGTACCCTGATATTCGCTCTACTGTCATGGTGAAAGGGCAGCGGTTCGGCGCCTTTCTCCCACATGATCACCTTCGGGGGTCAGGGACATTTCACAGAGGGGCGCGCCATGTCATTTATTTCCTCGCTTGCGAAGATCTCACTGCTCGGTGCCGTGCTGGCAGGCTGCACCTCACTGCCTTCTGCGCAGCCTTTGGGCATCAACGAACAGGCTGTGCCTGAAGCGTGCTACGCCGCTTATCGCGGTACGCGCCTGACCCAGGTCCGCGCCATTGCCAGCGCGCTTGAATCGCAGGGGTATGAGGTCCGGGCCAGCGATGTCGAGCTGGGGCTGGTCAGCGCCGAGCGCACTCGGCGCCAGCCCGGGCTGGGAGCGACCCGGCTCTGGCGCAGTGGCGGCATGGGATGGTTCGGCAGTCGCCGTCGTGGCGTCGCACTGGGCTACGGATTCGGAGATCCCTTTGATGTCTTTCGCTCGGATCCCTACAGCATTGAGCGGGTATCGGTCAGTGCCGATGGCCAGCGTTATCTGGCCGTGCGCAGCATGACGGTTGTATCACCGGACGGTTTTATCATCGACGCCCGGCAGGCCTCGCCGGAACCCTTCTGTCAGCAGACACATGCCGCTATCGAGCAGGCGCTGACGTCTTCAGGAGGCACCCCATGAAACGCTTCAATACGGCGATCGTGCGCCGCAGCCGGATGGGCATCATGGTGCTGTTGTTGCTGAGTGTACTGGCCGGGTGTGCCACGACCGGCTCGCTCCCGCCCCCCGAGCGTCTCGAGTATTACAGGGCCACGCCCGAGCAGGTCATGCAGGCCACCATGGCGTCACTGGCCGAACGTGGTTTCGTGATTGTCTATGGCGATCACGCGCTCGGCGATATCCGGGCCAGCTACGCGTCGCGTCCCGAGTGGCGGGTCGAGGCGCATGTGGGCACTGCCCCGCGTGGCAGTGAATTGCGGCTCAAGGGCTGGCGGGGCAGGGCGGGGCTTGACGTGGCCGAGTTTGATCGACTGACCACGGCCATCGCCGAGCGTCTCGGAGAGGGGCCGCTGTCCACCAACAGGGCCATGGGGCCATGATCAGGACCCCGTCAGCTTCCAATATCAGCTGCCAGTGTCTGCAGCATCGTCAACCGCGCCTCTCGGGTCTCGTCATCCAGTGCCTGTCCCTGGCCCACACCCCAGACCGGCCCGGGCCAGGCAGCGTCTCCATCCGTTCTGGCAATCACGTGCACGTGCAGCTGGGGCACCATGTTGCCCAGTGCGCCGATATTCATCTTGTCGGCGCCGGTGTGACGCATCATGAGTGCGCTCAGCTGATCGACTTCCTGCCATAGCAGGGCACGTTCGTGCTCGGGCAGTTCAAAGCTTTCGCGGATGTTGTCGCGCTGCGGAATCAACAGCGTCCACACAAAGCGGGCGTCATTCATCAGGCGCAGCTCGCAGAGATCGAGCGTGGCGACTGCAAGGGTATCGGCAGCCAGTCTTTCATGTAGCGCAAAGGCCATGGTGGGGCTCCGTGAGTAAAAGGGCAGGGAATAAGGTTCAGGTGGGCATTGGAGGCGATCACCCTCATGAATGCAAACCGTGACAAAAGATGCCAGGCTTCTGCCACGGATGGTGTCAGTCAATGCTGAGCTGGCATCCGCCCATGACCTGTTTCGTCAACAAGGAGTTGTGACATGAAAAAATGGATGAGCATGATGCTGATCGCCCTCTTTTCCGCTGCAGCGCTGTCGGCCTGCAACACGGTTGGCGGTGCCGGTGAAGATATCGAGGCCGGCGGTGAGTCCATTCAGGACGCGGCCAATTGATATCCCTTCGGGCAGGGGCGCAAGGTCGCCTGCCCGTTACTGCTCCCTTCCATTGTTACTGCTCCCTTCCATTGTTACTGCTCCCTTCCATCGATGAAGCCCTTTCCTGACCGGTTCATTAATCCCGGCGCCTCTTCCTTTCGATAAACGTCATGCGGCCATTGTGTCGCTGATGTCATGACGTTGGTTCGCCGTATTCATCCTTTTGAACGGATGTCATACGACCCTCTGCTCGATCGTCCATCCGGCCTCGAATGATACGGATATACACTTGATAATTCTTATCATTAACTCTAATGTAAACCGCCTGGTTTAATGCCTTCGCACGCCTGAGCGCGGCTTTCAGCGCCAATTAAAAAAACGATGGGTCATCCATCACAGTCAGGGGAACAGTCATGAATCGAACGGGGAAGTTGTGTCCCGGTACAGGAGAAGTACGTTATCTGACCTCGCTGCTGGCCGGGGCCGTATTGTTGCCGGTGGCAGGCGGCGTCTGGGCAGCCGAGCAGCAGGGTGAGGGCGCTGCGGATACTGCCACGGTAACCACGACCACTGCCACGGCCTCCACGGGTGATGGCTCACGCCTTGATACCATTACCGTGGAAGGCAACCGGCTCTATGACATGCTGCCGTCCGAGCAGACCGGCGGCTATGGGGTAGATGCTGCCACCGTGGGCACCAAGACGCCGGCGGCGCTGCGTGACATTCCCCAGTCGATCAGCGTGGTGACCCGTGAGGCGATTGAGGATCAGAAATTCAACACGCTGGATGAGCTTGCCAAACGCACACCCGGTATGCGCGTGCTCTCCAATGATGCCGGGCGTTCGTCGATTTATTCCCGAGGCTATGAGTACAACGAGTACAACCTGGATGGCCTGCCGGCGCCGATGGCCAGTATTCTCGGGACCGTACCCAATCTGGCGGCATTCGATCGAATCGAGATCATGCGTGGGCCATCAGGCCTTTTCAACAGCACCAGCGAGCTGGGCGGTATCGTCAATGCTGTGCGTAAGCGTCCCACCGACGAGTTTCAGGGCCATGTGACCGGTCGCTACGGCAGCTGGGATCAGAACTACGTTGAAACCGACATTTCCGGACCGATCAATGCCGATGGCAGCGTGCGCGGCCGGCTTGTTGTCAGCAACGACGATACCAACGGCTTTGTCGACCACAACGACAATACCAACCAGACATTTTATGGCGCGCTGGATGTGGACCTTGACGAGGCCACCACGCTGTCGCTGGCCTATCTGCGCCAGCACAGGGATCTGGTTACCAACAATGGCCTGCCTACCGATACCGATGGCAATCTGCTCGATGTTACTCGTTCGACCTTTGCCGGGGCGGACTGGAACAGTTTCGAGATGCAGAGCAATGATTACATTGCCGAGCTGACTCATCAGTTTGAAGGCGGCGGCTATGGTCGGGTAGCCGCACGTTATTCGGATCGCAGCGCTGACTTCAACTATGCGTTTGGCCGCACCGGTGTGAGTGATGACGGCACGTTTACAGCGGTAGGTCTTGGAGGCAATGTCGAGCAGCAATCGCTGTCGATGGACGCCAGCTATAGCCAGCCCTTCCAGACCTTGGGCAATGTCAGTGAATTTGTCGTGGGTACGGATTACAAGCGCTATGAAACGGATACCTTTCAGGCGCTCAGCAATTTCGGCAGTCAGTCCTTCGATACCATCAACGATATTGCTTATGTCGATATCGCTGACAACGGAGCTGTACGTACCAATAGCCGCGAAACGCTTGAGGAGTATGGCCTCTATTCCAAGTTGACCTTCAGACCGGTGCAGGATCTGGCTCTGATCGCCGGCGGTCGTCTGAGTAACTACAGCACGCATACCCGCGATTACACTGATGGCAGCACCGGTGAGCGTAGTGATGATGCCAGGTTTACCCCGTATGCTGGGCTGGTTTATGACCTTGATCGCCATCACTCGCTGTATGCCAGCTACTCCGAAGTCTTCAATCCGCAGTCCGAGGTAGACAGCAGCGGTACCCTTCTAAAGCCCCGTGAAGGGACTCAATACGAAGTGGGTGTGAAGGGCAGCTACTTCGGCGGTGATCTGAATGCCCGTGTCAGTGCCTTTCGCCTTTACGATGAGAACTACGCCGCTGGTGTTGCCGGAGAGAGCTATTCCGCGCCGATCGGCAAGCGCAGGATTCAGGGCGCTGAGTTCGAACTGACCGGTAGCATTACCGATCAATGGGACGTGATCGCCGGCTACACCTATCTGGATACCGAGGTAGAAAAAGGCGATGATGAGGCCACCTTTGTTCTGATGCCGAAGAATACGGTCAATCTGTGGACCCAGTACGGCTTTGAAGGCGGCGCGCTCGATGGCTTCCATGTCGGTGGTGGAGTTACAGCGCTAAGCGATTTCCACACTGCCGGTACGCCGCAGGTTGATGCACCAGGCTATGTCGTCGTTGATGCCTTGGTGGGGTATGACTTCACGAACAACCTCAAGGGGCAGCTCAACTTCAACAACATTCTCGACAAAAAGTATTATGAGCGTGTGGGCAGCGTCGGAACCTTCAACATGTACGGCGCACCATCCAGTGTGGTGGCCTCGCTGCGCTACGACTTCTGATTCAAGCGGCGCCGGCCATGCCGGCGTCGCTTTTCAAAATATCAGAGCGCTTTCGAGATACTAAAAAACCCGGCACCTGGCCGGGTTTTTTAATGCTTGCGCAGCAGCAATAAAAATCAGCGAATGCCGAGTGTGGCGCCGCCATCGATGCGCATGTCATGCATGGTGATATGGCGAGCGCGGTCGCTGAGCAGAAAGCGGATCGCCTCGCTGACGTCTTCGGGTTCGGCAATGCGCTTAAGCGGGATGCCCAGCTTCCAGCCCTCGAGCGAGCCGCGAATCACGTTGTCACGGCCACTGTCATCGGCCCACATGCCGCGCTGCATGTCGGTGTCGGTGGAGCCCGGTGAGACAATGTTGCAGCGAATATTGTGTTCGGCCATTTCCAGCCCCAGGCAGCGCACCAGCTGATGGGTCGCGGCCTTGGAGGCGCAGTATGCGCCCATCGCATGACGCGGTGTGTCGGCAGCGTTGGAGCCGACCACCACGATGGCGCCATGGCGTCGCTCTGCCATGAGCCGGGCCACGGCGCGGGTCACGTTGAACACGCCGGTGGTGTTCACATTGAAGGCATGCAGCCACTGTGCATCGGTCAGCTCGGTGACGAGGCCCATCTGCAATACGCCGGCCACATGGGCCAGCCGGGTAATGGGGCCGCGCGCATCGATGTCGTGAATGGCGGCATCCACGGCGGCCGAGTCGCTGACATCGACCACGTGCTGGCTGACCCGCTCGGGACCGAACGCACGCTCAAGCTGTGAGGACGTCTCCTTCAGGGACGGTGCGAGGCTGTCCAGCAGCGCCACGCTGGCGCCCTGCTCGAGCAGGGACCGGGCCAGTGCGGCGCCGATCCCGCGGGCGGCCCCGGTAACGACGATGCTTTCTCCTTCGAATTCGCCGCTCATTTGAGCTCATCCATGATGCGATGGCGCTCCTGATGATAGCGCTCCTCGTCCCAGCAGTGGCGCCAGTAGGGTACTGCGTAGAGCTGGCTTTTGGTCAGACCGCGCGTCTCCATCAGATGCTCGCGTAGCGACAGTACCGCCGAGTTTTCACCGCCTACCCAGGCCGAGATGCTGCCCGACTCGGGAAAGGTCATGGCGCGCACCGCATCGATCTGTAACGTGGAAAGACGCGATGGCGTGTCGCCACGATAGAGCCAGTGCACGTCAACACCCGATGGGTGGCGCAGCGGCTGATGATCGGCTTCGTTGTCGACTTCGATCAGCACCACGCCACGCGCCTGATCGCTCATGTTTTCCAGCAGTGCGCTGATGGCGGGCAGGGCCGTCATGTCGCCTGCGATCAGTGACCAGTCAGCCGGTGGCAGCAGCGGGTCAGGGCCGCCGGGGCCGCTGATGCCGATCATGTCTCCCGGCTGTGCGGCCAGCGCCCAGCGTGACGCCGGCCCTTCATCGCCATGCGCTACAAAGTCCACCACCAGCGCGCGTTGCTCGGTATCGAAGTGGCGCACGCTGTAGGTACGGGTAATCGGTTTTTCTTCGGCGGCCGGCCAGACCACACCGGTCTCGGTCAGCTGCGGCAGGACCGGTGCTGCCTGATGTTCAAGCGGCAGAAAAACCTTGATGTGACCGCCGCCGCGGTGGGCGGGAAAGCCTTCCAGCGCCTCACCGCCGAGCACGATACGGATCATGTGCTCGGTGATGACTTCACGGCGGATGACTTCCAGCAGCATCGGTGGGCGTTTTTTGCCCTTCGGCGGCGGGGCAGGCCGTTCGGGGGCCTGTCGGGTAACCATGTCGGCGGTGCTCATGCATTGACTCCCTGACGGTTGAGCAGCGCGACCCAGTCGATGATGGTCGGTGCTTCAACCAGGTCCATGAAGCTGACGTCAAAGCCTTCCCGGCGCAGTTCCTCGACAAACGTCATCATGCGCATCGAGTCCAGCCCGTAGAAGAGCAGGTTGTCATCGGCCGGGATCTCCTCGGCGCTGACGCCGGCAAGCGTCGCGACCCGCTCGGTCAGCGCCGCCTGCGTCATGGCGCCTTCTGCCGTCTGCTGGCTGCCTTCGGCGGCGCCGAGGGCTTCCAGCGCGCGGGCGGCAGGGGTCACCACGCCGCAGCGACCGGCCACGTACTCCAGCGCCATGTCGTGACGCACTCGTGAAAAGTCAGCCACGCCATCGGTGAGCATGAAGCACTGCACGTCCTGCATGAAGCCTTCCAGCGCCGTGGCCAGACAGCCAATGTGGGCATAGACCCCGCCAATGATCAACTGATCGCGCCCCCAGGCGGTCATGCGCTCGCGAAGATCGCTGCGCTGAAACGCGCTGTAGCGCCACTTGGTCAGCACCACATCGCCTTCCTGCGGGGCCAGCTCATCCACCACCGGATACTGCTCGGGGTGCGCCGGCAGGCCCGGCCCCCAGAAATCGTTGAGCAGGGCGCGGTCGCTGTCGGGCTGATCGGTCGGCTGGGCGGTATAGACCACCGGCACGCCTGCGGCGCGGGCGGCCTTGATCAGTGCCGCCAGGTGGCGGATCACGTCGGGAATCGGCGCAGCGCTGACATCATATTTGGCCAGAAAATAGCGCTGCATGTCGTGGATCAGCAGCGCCGCACGGGTCGGATCGATCTGCCAGTGAACCCGGTTGTCGGGCAGCTCGCTGGTGCCGGGCAGTGAATAGCTCGCGATGGCGGGGATGGCCATGTTACCTCTCCTGTAATCGTTCAGCGCCACGGTTCCGGGTCATTTGCCCTCGGAGGCATCCTCGGCAAACCAGTGCGCCTTGAGCGTCTGGCGCAGCGCCTTTTTACTGATCTTGCCCACCCCGGTCTGGGGGAAGGCCTCAAGAAATTCAAAGCGTTCGGGCACCTTGTAGTGGGCAAGGCCCCGATCGCGCAGAAAGCGTGCCAGTACCATCGGCTTTGGCGTTTCGCCGCGCACAACGACAAAGGCACAGACGCGCTCGCCCAGATAGGGATCGGGCATGGCCACGACGGCCACGTCATGAACGCTGTCGTGAGCCAGCAGCTGGTTTTCGACCTCTTCGGCCGCTACCTTCTCGCCGCCGCGGTTGATCTGATCCTTGTCACGCCCTTCAACGATCAGATAGCCATCCGGTGTCATCTGGACGCGATCGCCGGTGCGATAAAAACCATCTGCCGTGAAGGCGCACTGGTTGTGAGCGCCTTCAGGCTCATCGCCTTCGACCGGTGCCACAAAATAGCCCGGAATGGTATAGGGTCCGCGGGTAATCAGATGGCCGACGCCGCCCGGCGGTACCGGTTGATCATCGTCATCAACCACCAGCACCTCATCAAGTGCCGACATCGGCTGCCCCTGAGTGGTGTTGATCAGCTCGATGGGGTCATCAAGGCCGGTATAGTTGACCAGCCCTTCGGCCATGCCGAACACCTGCTGCAGTCGACAGCCCAGCGTCGGCGCTACGCGTCGCGCGGCCTCGCTGACCAGTTTCGCCCCGCCCACCTGAAGAATGTCGAGACTCGAAAGATCGGTTCCGGCACCTGGGGCACTGTCGAGCCAGAGCATGGCCAGCGGCGGCACCAGCGAGGTCATGGTGACGCGTTCGCGCTCGATCAGAACAAAGCATTCATCGGGGCTCGGGCGGGGCGCAATGACCAGCCTGCCGCCACCGAGCAGCACACCCAGAAAGCCCGGCGAGCTCATGGGGAAATTGTGCGCGATCGGCAGCGCGACCAGATAGACCGTATCCGTCGTCACCGCACAGGCGCGATTGCTCTCGCGCAGGCTGTAGTGATAGTCGTCGTGGCGACGTGGAATCAGCTTGGGTACGCCCGTGGTGCCACCGGAAAGCTGGAAAAAGGCCAGGTCGTGGGCACTCGGCACGTCCTCGACCGGCGCGCCCTCGTGTTCGTACAGGCTGTCAAGGGTCGTGAATTCCTCGGCCTCGCCGCAGACGATAACCTGCTCGAGCGTCGGCACGGCCTCGCGCACCTCGCGGGCCATGGCGCGATAGTCGAAGCCGCCGTCGCGATCGCAGATCAACAGCGCCCGCGCTGTGGCGGCACGGCAGAAGTGCTCGACCTCGAAGCGGCGATGCGCCGGCAGGGCAAAGACCGGCAGCGCGCCCAGCCGGAAAAGGGCGAAGCACGCCACCACGAACTCATGGCGATTGGGCAACTGAATGACCACCCGGTCGCTCCGCTCGAGGCCCAGATGGCGCAGGCCGCGGGCAAGGGCGTCAACGCGTCGGTCGAGGTCGGCATAGCTCAGGCGCAGCTCACCATCGACCAGCGCCTCGCGAGTACCGTGCGTCTCGGCCAGACGGCGCATCATGGCGCCGAAGGTTTCATCGATCCAGCAGCCCCTGTCGCGATATAGACGCTGGCGCTCGCTCGGGTAATCCGGACAGCGTTGGATGATCTCGTCAAGCGTGGCGCGTCGGACTGACGCGCAGGACGGGGTAGTGGTCATGATCAGGCAGTCGTGTCTGTGGTGTCATCTTCGTAATCAAGGCCCATGGCATCCAGCATGGT
The DNA here is from genome assembly GCF_900112585.1 of Kushneria avicenniae. Taxonomy (GTDB): domain Bacteria; phylum Pseudomonadota; class Gammaproteobacteria; order Pseudomonadales; family Halomonadaceae; genus Kushneria; species Kushneria avicenniae. Next base: position 303,249 of record NZ_FOLY01000005.1, read on the forward strand.
GCGCATCTTGGCCGCGGTTTCTTCAAGTTCTGCCCTGGGGCTCGAGCCCGGCACCACGCCGGCACCGGCAAACACGCGAACGTGATCGGTCGAGAGTTCGGCGCAGCGTATGGCAATGGCCCACTCGCCGTCACCCGTCTCATCGCACCAGCCGACCAGTCCGGTGAAATAGCCGCGTTCAAACCCTTCAAGCGATTTGATGGCCTGATGGGCATCCCGCCAGGGGGTGCCGCACACGGCCGGGGTGGGATGCAGCGCTGCCGCCACGGCCAGTGAGGTCATGCTCGGGTCGGCCAGCTCGCCCTCGAGCGTGGTGGAAAGATGCCACATGCGATCAGTACCAATCACTTCCGGCCCTTCCGGCACGTTGAGCGTGCGGCACAGCGGTTGCAGAGCGGCCACGATGGCATCCACCACCAGGGCGTGCTCGCGCAGGTCCTTGTCGGAAACGCAAAGCCCCTCGGCGCGACGCTGGTCTTCCCCGGCATCGTCGTGACGCGCAATGGATCCTGCCAGCGGATTGGCGATCACGCGATGGCCCTCGCGGCGAATCAGGAGCTCGGGACTGGCACCCACCAGACTGGCGGTGTCATCGAGGCTGTCACCGGTAGGCAGGGCGAAGTTATAGCCCTGCGGATTGATGCTCACCAGTCGCTTTAAAAGGGCCTGAGCATCAATCGGCGCACCGGTCTGCACGCGCAGCGATCGGGCCAGTACCACCTTGTTGAGCGCCGTGGCGTCGAAAAGCGTCAGCGCGCTGTCCACGGCGTGACAATAGTGTTCGGGCGCCGGCTCGGGGGTAATGCTCCGTGCGGCGGTGTCCAGCGGTGTGGTGGCCGGACGCGCGCCGGACGTGTCGGGCTCGGCACGCAGTAATTCTTCAGGTACAAAAAGTCGGGCGCTGTCAGCGTGGTCAAACGGGATCAGCCCCATGATGACGGGATCGACATGCCCCCGGGCGCGGGCAGTATCGAACAGCTCGCGCGCGGCGTTATCCAGCGTCGTTGGCCGGGCATCCGCGGTCCGACGCTGGTGGGCAATACCTCGTCCGAGCAGGGTAATGGCCGGCGAGGAGAAAAAGGCGTCACCGGTTCCGAGCCCCTCAAGCAGTCCCCAGGGGGCCTGAAAGGGAGACAACCGGGCGGGAAATGGCTGATTCACGTGGACTCCTGACAAGTCGCGTTGTCAGTGGGCGGGCACCGGGGCAGGTGCCGGTATGGTAACAGAGCGCTACTCTAGCCCAAATGAGAAGCATTATCAAAAATCATTCGTGCTGACGTTTCCCCTTGCGGCGGCGCCACAACGCCCGGCGCAGGCAGTCGCGGGATCGACTATGCTTGCCTCCACACCAGAACATGCGGTCATTGCCCCGTTACCAGGAGTGCTCGATGCAGGACCTTTCTCGCCATCCGACGCCCCCCACCGACACCGAGTGGGCCGATCGGCTGGCGGCGACCAGCTTTTTCAACGCATTGCTGCGCGAAACCGACCACTGGTGGTCGGAGCGACATGATGGTGACGAGACCGTCGTCATTGCGCTGACGAAAACGCGCGATGTCTGCCTTCACCTGCGCCTGCAGCACCGAAGCCTTTCGGGGCGCTGCCGGATCGTGCTGCCGCTGATGCATGTCACACCCGAGGTGCGTCAGGCCATCTCCTTCGAGCAGGCCGTCGAGGCGCTGCTGGACAGCCCCTGGTTGAGCGAGCATCCGCTGGTGGGGATGCTGGATGATGCGCGTCGTGACACCTTTGTCAAAAGCGTCATGGGCAGTCGTGACACCATCGCGGCAGCGCTTGCCGGTCGTGATGATCTCGATCACCTCATCAGGGGGCCGCTCGGGTTTCTGGAAGCCGAGCAAGGGCTGCTGGTCGGACACGACTTTCATCCGGCCCCCAAGTCACAGGCGCCGTTTGATCAAACACAGGCGAAGATATATACGCCGGAACACCGCGCCGGTTTTTCGCTGGTCTGGTGGGGCGTGTCGCCGGCGCGCGCGGCAGGCGATTCGAGCCGTGAGCTTCCCGCCGCGGCGCTGATGCATGACTTGATGCCCGAGGCGCTGGCCGAGCAGTTGCCGGTGGGCTATAGCGCACTGCCCATGCACCCCTGGCAGGCCCGCTTTCTGCAGGAAAGAGACGATATCGCCGCGCTGATCGATGCCGGTGAGCTGCGGGTGCTGGGCGAGGAGGCGATAGATGGCGATGACGCCAGACGCTGGTATCCGACCTCCTCGCATCGCTCGCTCTACTGCCCGCAGGCGGACTGGATGGTCAAGGGCTCGCTGTCGGCGCGGCTGACCAACTCCCTGCGCGTGCTGCATGACGATGAAGTGATGCGCGGGCTGCGGCTGGACCGCTGGTGGCCGCAGGTGAGTGACGACATTCGCGCATATTTTCATCTGATGCAGGAGCCGGCCTGGCTGGGCTGGAAGCATGATGACGGCGAAATCGACGAGGCGAGTCTGGCGCTTTTGCGGGAAAATCGCGTGGCCGATGCCGGGGCGCCGAGCGTGGTACTGGCCACGCTTACCCAGCCGCTGGGCGAGATGGGGCAGACGCTGCTCGCCAACGGCGTTCGGCGCCTGGCCGAGCTTGACCGCATCAGCGAGCGTGAGGCCGCGCTTGTATGGTTCGACGCTTTCTGCGAGCGGGTGCTGTCGCCGCTGATTCGGCTGGTGGTCGAAGAGGGCATTGTGTTGCTGGCCCATCAGCAGAACATCGTAGTGCGCCTTGAGCGTGAACGCCCGGTCGGCGTGGACTATCGCGACTGCCAGGGCAGCGGCGTAACGGACCATTTTCTGGCGCGTCATCCCGGCGAGATCGTCAGCCGGGACCATCGCATCACGATGGCGATGCTCAAGCGCTATTTCCCCTACTATGTCATCGTCAATTCGACTCTGGCGGTGACAGCGGCGCTGGGTGAGGCGGGACTGGTTGATGAGCGCGAGCTGGTGGCGCATCTGCGAGCGCACCTGGAGACACTGAGCGAGCAGTGTCGTGACGGCGACACTACGCTGCTGGATCATCTGCTGAGCTCACCGGTGCTGGAGGTCAAGAGCAACTTCTTCTGCTATCTGGCCGGTATCAACGAGTCCACGCTGGATGACCCGGCAAAAATCTATCTGGACATGCCCAATCCGCTGTTGAGCGATACCTCAACGCCCTGATTCATGACCCTGACATCGCGAGAGACGCCCATGCCCAGCCGTGACGAGCTGTCTGCCAGCGACAGACTGGCGCCTTCACAGACGCGTTCGCTTCTGGACGCCATCGATCACCATTTCGCGACCCATCCGGCCTGTCGCCTGCTGATTCTTGATGATGCCTGGCGGGCCGACCCCCACTGGTATCCGCTGTGTCAGTCGCTGGGGGCACCGCGGGTGCTGCGCGAAAGCTTCTATCAGCGCCCGTGGCAGTGGCTTGTGTCCGACTACGCCGCTCAGCCCTTCGATATCGAGCGCGGCCGGCCCCGCCGCCCGCCGAAGCCGCGGGGAGCGGTTTATGAGCGCTTCGATCCACGGCTCGAGCAGCGCCTGACCCTGCGCGTCTGCGAGCACGAGCGCGATCTCGATCGGCTGCACCAGTGGATGCAGCAGGAACGTGTGGCCCGCTTCTGGCAGCAGAACAAACCATATGACGCGTTCAGTGACTGGCTGGACAAGCGACTGGCCGAGCCGCATCGGCTGTCGCTGATCGGAGAGCTCGACGGCGAGGCGTTCGGCTATTTCGAACTCTACTGGGCGCCCGAGGACGTGCTGGGCGAGTACTACGACTGGCAGGCCTTTGACCGCGGCCTGCACGTGCTGGTGGGCGAAGACAGCTTCCGTGGCGCGCACTTTGTCGATGGCTGGCTGGCCGCCCTGCAGCACTACGCCTACCTGAGCGAGCCGCGCACCGATCGCGTCGTGCTGGAGCCGGATGCCGGCAACGAGCGGATTTTCCGCCATCTGGAACGGCTGGGGCTTTTCAGCCAGTGGTCGTTTGATCTGCCGGACAAGCGCGCCATGCTGGTCATGGGCACCCGCCATCACTTTTTCGGGCAGGTGATGTGATGCTGCCGGAGTCTTCTTCGTCGATCCTGCCGCCACGGCTTGCGGCCATCGATCCCGACGAGGCCATCCGCCGGCACTGGGCGCGCGCCAACCGCGCACTGATTGCCAAAATGATCAGCGAGCTGGCCTATGAGCAGGTGCTGCTGCCCGAGGCCTGTGGAGCGACCGACGATGAGGGCTGGCGACTCGATATTGAGCCGGTCGCCGGGAAGGATCGCAGCACCTCGGCCGACAGCCGGGCCTGCGGGCGCTGGCACTTCAGGGCGGACACCAACCTGTGGGGACAGCTTCTGATCGAGGCTGAAAGCCTTGCGGGCCCCGGAAGCGCCGGCGAAATGCCGGAAGCGGCCGAGTTTCTACTGGCGCTGGCGCCCGGCATGGGCATGAAGGATTCCCAGCTGGCCGAGCACCTGGAAGATCTTTTCAACACCCTGCGCGGCGACTGCTACCTGATCGAGGTGCATCAGCGCCTGGGCGCCGACGACGCCATCCGGCTTGCCGAGCCGCAGCGTCAGGCGGTGCTCGACGGGCATCCCAAGTTTTTATTCAACAAGGGGCGGCGCGGCTGGGGCGTACAGTCACTGGGGCGCTACGCGCCGGAATACGGCCACACCTTTCAGGTCGAGTGGCTGATGGTGCGCCGCGAGTGCCTCAAAAGCAGCCGCAGGGTGATCGATGAGGCGGCATTGCTGGACAGCGTGCTCGATCACGATCAGCGCCGTGCCCTGCTGGCCGCGCGCGACGGCAAGTGCGCGGTGCTGGGAGAGAAGGCTGAGGCGTATGCGCTGATGCCGGTCCATCCCTGGCAGTGGGCGCGCATGCTCTCCATGCTGCACATCGGCGACATCGGCCGCGGCGACATGGCCTGGCTGGGCGCCTTTGGTGATGATTTCGTGGCCCAGCAGTCGCTGCGCACGCTGACCAACGCCAGCCGCCCGGGGCAGTATGATCTGAAGCTGCCGATCACCATCATGAACACCTCCAGCTATCGCGGCATTCCGGGGCAGTACATGCTGGCAGGCCCGGCCGCCTCACAGTGGCTGCAGGCGCGGGCGAATGATGACGAGGAGTTTCGGCGCGCCGGGCTCGAGATTCTGGCCGAGCCGGCCTCTGCCGTGTTCGAGCACACCCAGTACGGCCGACTTGATGAGGCGCCGTATCGCTTCCGCGAACTGTGCGGTGTGATCTGGCGCGAGGGGCTGGCCCCCCGGGTCGGGGAGGGCGAACAGGCGCTTTTGATGTCCGAACTGATGCAGTGTGATGCTGACGGCCGGGCCTGGCTGGCGGCCTATATCGAGGCCTCCGGGATCGAGGCGGAGCAGTGGCTCTATCGCATGTTCGAGGTCACGCTGATCCCGATGTATCATCTGATCTGCCGCTTCGGGGTGATCATCATCGCCCACGGGCAGAATCTGACCCTGATTCTGCGCGATGGTGTTCCGCATCGTCTGGCGCTCAAGGACTTCCAGGGCGATCTGCGGCTGGTTGATGAGGACTTCCCCGAAGCCCGCGATCTGCCGAGCGAGCTGGTCGATGTGACCGTCCGGCTGCCCCCCGAGAAGCTGATTCATGATCTGCAGACCGGCCATTTCGTGACGCTGTTGCGCTTTGTGGCGCCGCTGGCCGTACAGGCCGGCGTCAGCGAGACGCGCTTTTATCAGCTCTGCGCGAAAGCGCTGGGAGATTACATGGCGCGTCAGCAGGGGCTTGCCGCGCGCTTTGACCTGTTCAGCCTGTTCAAGCCACGCATTCTGCGTCTGGGGCTCAATCGCTCGAAGTTTCTGCATGCCAACGATCATTCGGCAGCGCGCATGCTGCCGGACATGGATCATCATATCGACAACCCGCTCTATCACTGCCTGAGCGACAATGACCCGCTGCGCCATCACGGCGAGGCGGCGCTGTCGCGTCAGGGTGCCTAGCGACCCGAGATACTGCCCCTATGGCTGATACCCCCGAGCTTCTGGATCTGGCCGGCATTGGTGCCGGCCCGTTCAATTTAAGCATCGCCGCGCTGGCCGATGGCCTGCCTAAGCTGTCCACGCGGTTTTTCGACCGTCAGCAGCGCTACGTCTGGCACGAGGGCATGATGCTGCCGGACACGCATCTGCAGACCGGCTTTCTCAAGGATCTGGTGACGGCGATCGACCCGACCAGCCGCTGGTCGTTTCTCAATTACCTCGTCCAGCATCGCCGCTTTTATCGTTTTCTCAACGCCGAGCTCTCAACGGTCTCGCGCGCGGAGTTTTCCGACTATCTGCGCTGGGCCGCCGAGGGGCTCGACAACGTCTGGCTCGATCACAGCGTGCGCGAGATCGACCACGACGGTGAGCACTTTCGGCTCAGAACCGATACGCGCACCTTTCAGGCGCGTCATCTGTGTCTGGGCAGCGGCAAGACGCCGTGGCTGCCGGTATTTGCGCGCGAGTATCAAAGCGAGTACTGCCTGCACGCTGAATCGATTGCCTGGCGCGCGCGCGATTTCACCCATCAGCGGGTGGTGATCGTTGGCGGTGGACAGAGCGGTGCGGATATTTTCATCAACGCCCTGCGCGGCCACTGGGGGCCACCGAAGTCGCTGCACTGGCTGTCGCGTCGGCGCAACTTCCAGCCGCTGGATGAGACGGCGTTTACCAACGAGTACTTCACGCCCGGCTATACCTCGCAGTTTGCCGAGCTCGAGGATGACGTACGTCGCCGCGAGGTCAGCGCGCAGAAATACGCCAGCGACGGCATCACTCCGGCAGCGCTGACCGGGATCTATCAGACGCTGTATCACCGCTTTGATGTGATGAACGAACCGCGCTGGGCGCATCTGCTGCCGCATCGTGAAGCGGTCGGCATGACGCGTTCAAGCGGGGCCTTCGTGCTGGAGGCCCGACACGGCACCACCGGCGTGCTGGAGCGCTTTGACGCCGATGTGGTCATTTTCGCCACCGGCTTTGAATCGGCACTGCCCGAGTGCATGGCGCCGCTCATGGACCGAATGGCGCGCGATACAAACGGTGAGCCGAGCATGGGAGAACACTTCATGCTCGACTGGGAAGGCGGCGGCGACAGCCGGATCTACGCCGTTAACGCCGGGCGCACCCGCTATGGCATTGCCGAGCCGCAGCTGTCGCTGATGGCCTGGCGCTCGGCGGTGATTCTCAACCATTTAAGCGGCGAGGCGCCTTTTGATCTGGAGGATGATCCGGGGCCGATTGTCTGGTCGCCGCAGTCACCTCAATCATCATAACGGCAAGATGTTGTCTGCCTGTCCAGGGCATACTCCTGTTCGGGGCATGCTTCTATCCAGGGCATACTTCTATCCAGGGCATACTTCTGTCCGGGGTGTTCCCCGTCCAGGGTACATTACGGCCCTGACGCGTCATGAGGCCTGCGTTGTGTGAGGCAAGCGCACGGCACTGAACCACCCGTCGGCACGGGTGTCACATGGCAGACAGCGAGCAGGCAGTACCGAGTACAGCATCAACGACAAGACAGGATATCAGGACCATGAATAACCAGGCGTTACGCAAGCGGGCCATCGTGATGTGGGCAGTAGTGTCACTGCCGATTCTGTGGCTTTTTGCCGTCATTACCAGCCCGGCCTTCGGCATTTTCCAGATCGTGAGTTTTGCGCTGTTACTGATCTCGGCTGCCATTACCTTTCACGTCCTGACCGACATTCTCTGGCGCCGCGGCGTGGGCTATACCCAGAACACGTTCTGGCAGCGTCTGGACAAGTCCCTGCGTCGCGCGGTGGGCGGTTACGCCTTCTGCCTGGTGGCGGCCGCGCTGTATGCCATCTTCCAGAACGCCTTCATGGCGGCGGTGGCCTTCCTGCTGGCCATTTTCGGCGTCTGGTGGATTCTGGGTGGGCTGTTGCAGGTCATGGAACAGATGTATGAAGACGAGCTGCGCTCGCGCCAAAAGGGCGGTACTGCTCACCGCGAAAGCCACGAGGACGGCGTCGAGCAGGACAACTCTCAGGCCTGAACCGGCTGTTCGCCCGCCTTCAGCCGCGGGCAGTTGCCGCACAGTCCAAGGGTGTCATCGAGATAGCGCAGACAGCACATGCGACGACAGCGCCATGGTGCAACGGTGCCGCTGTCGTCGACCACATCGATGTACTCCACCGGACGATAGAAGGGGTTGCGCTGGCGGTCGGGCAGCTGGCGCAGCGCCATCATGGCCTTCGCCCCGTTGATTTCGAAGGCGCTTGCCAGTCCCTGACGTTCCAGCTCGTTGACCGCAAACTCGAAATAGACGGCGGCGTTGCTCCACAGCACGCGAGGGGAGAAGTGCACCTTGCGGGCCAGGGTGTCGATCAGCGGCGTCAGGTGGCGGGCAATCAGTGGGCAAAAGCGTGCGCAGCCGTTGTCCAGACTGATGGTGCCCTCATGCGGCAGCACGAATCGCTCGGGAGTGCCGTTCTCGCCCAGCACGACGCTCATCTCATCAAGGCTGGTCGGCAGATGAACGTCGCGACACAGCTCGACCACCGTGACAGGAATGATCAGCTGGCTCAGATAGTGCTTTGACCACTGTGTGGCAAGCGCCCGACGCTCGGCCGGTCCGCCGTGGGACTTGAACCGCATCAGCATCTCTTCGAGCACGTCCGGCGCCAGCAGCCGGCGCACCGGCATGGCGCCGGCCATGCCCGCGCTTCGACAGGTCAGGGTCGTGCCAAAGTGGGCCAGTCGCTCGCTGAACAGGGCGTCAAACATGGCGGCCCTGCCCGTGAGCCCCCGCATTCGATGGGGGAGAGAGCCGCGTCGGGACCCGCGCGTGAGCAGGTATTGTGACAACAGGGCTGTCGGGGCGTGCAGTTGCCCGGGCGGCCGTGTTGCTGGACCATGGTTGATCCACTCTCATCGTTACAGGAAACGTCTGCATGCAGTCATCCGAAAAGTATCGTGTCGTGCTGTTTGATTTTGACGGTACGCTGGCCGACTCCGAGAGTGCCCACCATCGCGTGTGGAACGAGATACTGGGCGAGATGGGCGCTCATATTGATGAAGAAGAGTATAAGCGGGAAAGTTCGGGTATGCCGGTCACCCAGGAAGTCGAGCGGCTGATTCGTACCCGGGGGCTTTCCATCTCGCCGCAGGCGCTGGTGGATCGCAAGGTCGAGCGGACCGTGGCAAGCTTTACACGTGAGCCGATTGCGTTGATGGCGCATGCGCTCGAAATTCTCGAGTGGTGCCGGGCGCAGGGGATGGCCACGTCGCTGGTCACCGGCAGCGGCCGTGCAGAGATTACCCCGACGCTTGAGCATTACGCGCTGGCCCGCTTTTTTGATCACGTTGTGACCCGCAACGACGTCACACACTCCAAGCCCCATCCCGAGTGCTATCTGAAGGGACTGAGCCTGTGCGGTGTCGATGCCGATCAGGCCATTGCGATCGAGGATACCTGCCACGGGGTGAACGCCGCCTGTGCCGCCGGTATTGATGTGATCGCCATTCCCAACGCTTATTCGCGTGGTCAGGATGTCAGCCGCGCCACGGTCAGGCTGGAAAGCCTTGCCGAGGCGCGTGACTGGATCGACGCGCGTCGCGTGCAAAGTCCGGCCTGACATGGATCACCGACAGTTCGGCTTTCTGGTCGCGCTGGCCCGCGAGCGCCATTTCGGGCGCGCGGCCACCGCCTGCAATGTCACTCAGCCCACGCTTTCGGCCCGGCTCAAGCAGCTGGAAGAGGAGCTTGGCTGTGCGCTGATCATTCGCGGTCATCGCTTTGAAGGCTTCACCCCCGAAGGCGAGCACGTGCTCAGTCACGCCCGTCGCATTCTGGCCTCGCTTGATGAACTCAATGCTGAGCTGGACCCCAACAGTCCGCCCAGCGGGCTGCTGCGGCTGGGGCTGATCCCGTCGGCGCTTGGCGCCGTCAGCCGCTGGATCGTGCCGCTGCGCGAGCGCTATCCGGGGCTGTCGCTGCGTCTGATGGAGCGGGCCACCCTGCCGCTGATGCAGTCGCTCATGGAGGGGGATATCGACGTGGCGGTGGGCTATCTCGATGTGCCGGCCGCCGAACCCTTTGTGGCGCGACGCCTTCACACCGAGCGCTACGCCCTGCTGGCACGCAGCGATCGCTTTGCCCTGCCGGACAGGCCGGACTGGGCCGATCTCGGCGCCTTTCCGCTGTGTCTTCTGACGCCGGACATGCAGCATCGCCATCGGGTGGATCTCCACGCTCGCCGCGAGGGTATTACCCTCTCTCCCGTACTGGAGGCCGAATCGATGGCCGCGCTGGAACGGTTGGTCGAGGAGGGCGCCGGTGTCGGCGTGGTCGAGCAGCATGAACTTGACGCCGGCCGCCATCCGGGGCTGATACACCGTCTGCTGCCGCCGACCGAAGAGGACCCGCCGGTCGGACTGCTGTGGCGTGCCGGTGCACCGCCGTCACGGCGTCTGCGAGCCCTTCTGGATTGGCTGCGCGCGTCCTGAAGCAACGTCCTGTCATGTTCAAAACCGCAGGAGGCGGCAGGGTTTGATAGACATGCTCGATCAATTCATCGTGCTGTTCCATTGGAGCGGTCCAGACATGCGGCGTTATACTTTCGTCAATAGCCATTCGGGCCTTTGTGTGTCGATGTCCCATCCGGTCCTGCTGTCTTTCCTGTAACGCTCGCCCGTCAGAGGAGCTGTACTGCCATGTCGCTTTCTGATTACGAGGACGCTACCCGAACTCCCCGCGAGCAGCTTCAGGGGCCTGCCGAGCTGCCGATCACACTGTCCTTCAACGACACCGCTTATGCGTCTGTACTGGCCACGCCCGAGACGCTGGAGCACTGGGCCATCGGCTTTGCCTTCAGCGAAGGCATGATTACCCGCGCCTCCCAGGTCAGCAATATCACCACCGACCGACTGCGCCACGGCGTGCGGGTGCGTCTGGACGTGCCGACCCATATCGAACGACTGGCCGGCGAGCGTCGCCGTGTCACCTCGGCGTCCTCGAGCTGCGGGCGCTGCGGCAGTGCCGAAGAGGCTCAGATGATGGAGGGGCTGCAGCGCCTGCCTGCCAGTGCACCGCCACCGCCGGCGCAGCTGGGAAAGGCGCTCGAGCAGCTATCGGCCGCAGGTCAGCCGGGGCTTCACATGGCGCTGGGATTTGACAATGAGGGCCGGTGGCTCGCCAGCGGTGTCGATATCGGCCGCCACAACGCGCTCGACAAGCTGATCGGTGCCTCGCTGATGGAGAGCTTCAGGATATCGATGGTGCTGCTGTCGAGTCGCTGCAGCCTCGAGCTGGTCCAGAAGACCGTACGGGCCGGCATTTCGACGCTGGCCACGCTGTCTCATCCCTCGACGCTTGCCGTCGACATCGCCCGGCTGTGCGCGCTGAACCTGATCTGTTGCCATCGCGGCCGACGCCTGTCCCTGCTCAGCAGTGGCTGATGCCCCATTCTGCCCCTGCCGGGCAACCCCGTTTGACCCTTTCCGTGACCCGCCTTTCATTACTGTCTGACATAAAGAGCTTGCCGTGACCGCTTCCAAGGAACGTATTTTCGAGTACACCCACCCGGCCGCCGGCTGGGGGGCGTTGATCTCCGTTGGCAGACATCTGCGCCACAGCCGTGCGCCCATTTCCAACGTTCGTGCACTGCTCAGGCTCAACCAGCCCGATGGGTTTGACTGTCCCGGCTGTGCCTGGGGTGATCCCGAGCACGCTTCGTCGTTCGAGTTCTGCGAAAACGGCGTCAAGGCCGTCACCTGGGAGACTACTGCAAAGCGCGTGACGCCGCGCTTTTTCAAGCGCTGGTCGGTCAGTGAGATGAAGACCTGGGACGATTACCGGCTGGAGGATCAGGGCCGCCTGACCTCGCCGATGCGCTACAACCCTGAGAGTGACCACTACGAGACGATCAGCTGGGAGGACGCCTGTCAGCTGGTCGCCGATCGCCTCGCGGCGCTGGATCATCCTGATCAGGCGCTTTTTTATACTTCCGGCAAGGCGTGCAACGAATCGGCGTGGGTCTTTCAACTGCTGGCGAGGCTGTACGGTACCAACAATCTGCCGGACTGCTCCAACATGTGCCACGAAGCCAGCGGCACCGGACTGGACGAGTCGCTGGGCATCGGCAAGGGCAGCGTGTTGCTGGAGGATTTCGAGCGTGCCGAGGCCATTTTTACCTTCGGTCAGAATCCGGGCACCAACCATCCCCGCATGCTGGGCACCCTGCGCGAGGCGGCCGACAACGGCTGTCAGATCGTGGCCTTCAACACGCTCAAGGAGCGGGGGCTGGAGCGCTTCGCCGATCCGCAGCGCAAGCTGGAAATGGCCACCGGTGGCAGCGGGCGCATCAGTTCGCTCTATCTCTGCCCGGCACTGGGCGGCGACATGGCGGCTATCCGCGGCATGGCCAAAGTCGTGTTCGAGCGTGACGACCGCGATGGCAACGTGATTGACCATGATTTCATCAAACAGCATACCGACGGATTCGAGGCCTGGCGTGCCGTGGTCGAAGCCACGCCCTGGGCGGCGATCGAGGCGCAGTCGGGGCTGGCGCGCGATGAGATTACCCGCGCCGCTGAAGTCTACATTCAATCGAATGCGACCATCTGCGCCTGGGCGATGGGCATTACCCAGCACGAGCATTCGGTCGCCACGGTGCGCGAAATCGTCAATTTCCTGCTGCTTCGGGGCAATATCGGCAAGCCAGGCGCTGGCACCTGTCCGGTGCGCGGTCACTCCAATGTTCAGGGCGATCGCACCATGGGCATCTACGAGAAGCCTTCTACCGGGTTTCTGGACGCGCTGGAGGCCTTCTACGGCGTGCCCATGCCTCGTAAACACGGCCATGACACGGTCTCGGCCATCCGGGCCATGCGCGACGGGCAGTGCCGGGTCTTTATCGGGCTGGGCGGCAACTTTGCCCGCGCCACCTCGGATTCCCACGTCTGCGAGGCGGCGCTTGAGCAATGTGACCTGACGGTCCACATGAGCACCAAGCTCAACCGCAGCCATCTGGTCACCGGTCGCGATGCGCTGATCCTGCCGGTGATCGGGCGGGTGGAAGAGGACCGTCGCCCCGACGGCCGGGCGCAGCTCATTACCGTGGAGGACTCGATGAGCATGGTTCACGGCTCGGCGGGGATTCACAAACCGGCCTCGAAGCAGCTGCGCTCCGAGATCGCCATATTGACCGGCATCGCGCAAAGGCTTCTGGGCAACGCCGTGGTGGACTGGGAAGCGCTGGGCGATGATTACGACCGCATTCGTGAGCATATTGCGGCGGTCGTGCCGGGCTTTGAGGACTTCAACGCGCGCGTACGTCAGGAGCGCGGATTCTGGCTGGGCAATCCCGGGGCGCGGCGTGAGTTCCCGACCGACACCGGCCTTGCCAGGTTCTCCAGCGAGCCGCTGCCCGACGCGGTGCTGCATCAGCAACTCGCCCGGCGCGAGGGCTGGCTGACGCTACAAACCCTGCGCAGTCACGATCAGTACAACACCACGATCTATGGCTACAACGACCGCTACCGCGGCGTGGAAGGCACCCGGCAAGTCATCTTTCTGAGTGCGCGTGACATGACGCGCCTGGGCGTGGCCGCCGGTGACTGGGTCAACCTGATTGGCGCCAGTGATGACGGCATCGAGCGTCGCGCCGATGGTTTTCGTGTTGTGGAGTACGATACGCCCGACGGCTGCGCCGCGGCCTATTATCCCGAGACCAATCCGCTGATTCCGCTCGACAGCGTGGGCATCAAGAGCAATACGCCCAACTCCAAGTCGGTGGCCATTCGCCTTGAAAAAAGCCAGCGGCTGGTCTGATGAATCTCGAGCAACTGACCCTGGCGCAACTTGCCCGTCTGGAGCGATGGCTCTGTCGCTATCCCGATATCGAGGGGCTTGAAGCCCTGCTGCTGGAGCGTCTGGAGAGCGGCCGGATCAACGGCCGTTGCCGGCTGGACAGCGGGCGTATCGCGCGGGAGCTGGACATGGCGCACGCGCTGATACGCCGCGCGGCCTCATCTCTCGAGACGCGCGGGCTGATCGAACTTGCCGATCGCCGCGGCGCCGGCCCGGGACTGTGGCTCTCGCTGGTCGATGAGACGGTCTCCAGCGCCTGAGCCTTTGCCGCCTGAGTCTTTGCCATCTGAGTCTTTGCCGATACGGCCAATCGTGACGTTACTCGCCGCCGATTGGTCGACATGGCTTGATGCCGATGGCCTCGGGCGGGCACGATGCAGGCTTCCTGAACCAGACGTGTCCAGCACGTGGGGAGCACATGATGTCCCGGCTCGAAGGCGGACGACGCCTTTGGTGGCGCACGATATCCGGCATGCTGACGGGGCTGGCGCTGGCAGCATCGGCCATCGCTGCCGCCAGCGCTGACCCTTCAAAGGCGCCTGCCTCCCTGCATCTTGAGCGCAGAACGCTGCCCGAGCTACGCGATATGCTCGACCGCGGCGAGGTCACTTCCGAACAGCTTACCCGCTTCTATCTGGCCCGCATCGGTACTCTGGATGATCAGGGGCCCACCATCAACGCCATGCTGGATCTGGCGCCCGGCGCCATTGCCCGGGCCCGCGAGCTGGATCGCCACCGGGATGACGGCGATCACGGTCCGCTCTACGGCATCCCCTTTGTGGTCAAGGACAATACTGATGTGAAGGGGCTACCCACCTCGGGCGGTTCCATGGTGCTGTCACACGCCTATCCGCAGGATAGTGCGCATGTGGTCAGGCGGCTGGAGCGCGCCGGCGCGGTGCTGCTGGGCAAGACCAACATGACTGAATTTGCCGCAAGCTATGGAGATGCCGGTTACAGTTCGCGGGGCGGCGTTACCCGCAATCCGTGGCGGCTGGATCGCAGCGTGCTGGGCTCGAGCAGTGGCTCGGCGGCAGCGGTGGCGGCCGGTTTTGCGCCCTTTGCGCTGGGCACCGACACCGAAGGCTCCGTGCGCGGTCCAGCGCATGCCGCAGGGCTTGTGGCCATGCGTCCGACGCTGGGCCGGGTCAGCCGTGACGGCATCATCCCGCTGGCAATGTCCTTTGATACCCCGGCACCCATGACGCGCACAGTGCAGGGTAATGCCTGGGTACTGGACGCCATGGCCGGTCGCGATGACGCTGATGAGGTCACCTGGTTCAACGATACCGCTCCGCTCGAGGGCCTTGAGTCTCTGGCCGTTCCGGCATCTCAAACGCCACTTGAAGGGCTGCGCGTGGGCATCATCGAGCATCGCGAGGCGGGCAATACCGAGATAGAGACACACTTTGCCCGCGCGCTGAAGCGTCTGGAAGCGCTGGGGGCCACGTCGGTAAAGGTCACGCTGGACAAGCACTATCTTGATCTCTGGCCCGGCGTGGTGGGGCCTGTCCATCAGGCAGAGTTCCAGCCACAGCTGGAGCGCTATCTGCGTCAGTTCGATGACGGCGAGCCTCACACGCTCAAGGAGATCATGGAGCGCTGCGAGGCGCTGAATCAGCATGCCGGAGAGCACCCGCCGGTAACGCCGGGGCGGATTCGCGGTATGCAGTATCGTCTGAACAAGCGGCTGGAAGGCTCTTCGGAATATCTGGACGTCATCTCGCGCCGCATTCCGGAACTGCGTGAGCATCTCTCGCAGTTTATGGCCAGCAATCGCCTTGATGCTCTGATCTTTCCCACCGAGGCGTGCCCGGCGCCACCGCTCAAGGCCGGCGAGCACAGCGACCATGAGTGCACGGCCAGCGAGCCGTTTGCGCTGGGCTACATCGCCTCTGCGACAGGGTTTCCCGAGCTGACCATGCCGATGGGCATGACCCGTGCCGGCGTGCCGATCAATGTGTCGCTTCTTGGAGGCGAGCGTCAGGAAGCCGCGCTCTATCGGCTGGGGCTGGCCTTCATGCAGGATGTCGACGATGATGACGTGCTTGGATTGCCGGCCATGGCGCCGCTTGAGCCGTCCTCTGCCAACCCCTGACAGGAGGGAGATCACCATGAAACATGTTCTGCTTGCCGCGCTTGCCACCGTGACGCTGGGCCTGAGTGGCTGCGCCTGGTGGGGGGGCGGCAGTGACGAAACCGCGTCAGCGCCAGCGGATACCCATGCGAACCAGGAGGATGCTGGTGACAGTGCCGGCTCGGATGAGGCGAAAAAGGCCTGTGGCGCCGACCGCCTGGATGCCCTGACGGGTGGTCTGCTGGATCAGGACATGCGTCAGCAGATCGTGGATCAGAGCCAGGCGCAGCAGTTTCGCGTACTGGCACCGGACACCATTCGCACCATGGATTATCACGCGGACCGGCTGAACATTCATATCAACGAGCAGGGCGTGGTTCAGTCGTTTGAGTGCGGTTGATCGGTATCGAGCAATGCGTGTAGACGCTGTCGCGCAATATGGCCGATCTGGGTCAGGCTCTCACTGACTTCGGTATCGCTGTCGCGGGGCAGGCGCACCTCCAGAGTGGACACAATGACCTCGGGGCTCAGCCCGGTGACGGCAATGACAAAGGGAAAGCCGTGACGCCGACGATAGGCCTCGTTGAGCGTCCGCAATCGTTCCAGACGCTCCTGATCCTCGGCCAGACCGGCGCCGCGCTGTTCGGCCTGTGACGCCGGCGTCAGCCGGGCAAGCTGACGGCTGCCCAGTTCCGGGTGGGCGCAGATCAGGTCAAGCTGCTGCCTGCCGGACGCCTGACGGACATGCGCCTGAGCAGCCTCGATCAGGGCGTCACCGCTGGCAAAGGGGCGCTGTGCGGCAATGGCGCGGACGATCCAGGGGGAGTGTTCGTAGAGGCCATCCAGATGGGCGACGAACCGGTCTTCGGGCAGATGGTTAAGGGTTTCCAGTGTGACGGACATATTGGGCTTTCCTTTGAAAATGAATCCTGACAGTCTCAGCGAGCAGTCCTTTTTTCCATTACCCGGTAACTTCAATGACGACGCTGAGTACTCACGTTCTTGATCAGCACGGCGGTCTGCCGGCCGCCGGGCTCCATGTTGATCTGTATGCTCATGGTGCTGCAACGCCCTGTGCCCATGGGATCACCAACCAGGATGGTCGCCTTGATGCGCCGCTGCTGGATAACGGCGAGGGCGGACAGTACACCCTGCATTTTCACGTGCGTGACTACTTTCTGGCCCGCGGTGTGGACTCGCCGTTTCTGGACCGGGTGCCGGTGAGCGTGACGCTGGCCAACGGGCAGCGCTACCACGTGCCGCTTTTGATCACCCCATGGGGGTACAACGTCTATCGCGGCAGCTAGAGCACGCAAGTGGTGTCATGGGATGCCCTGAGCCGCGGCAGCGGCCTCGAGACGGTTCAGCGCCTCCCGCGGCAGCCCCCTTAACGAAGGGGCCGGCGTGCTCCGGGTCAGCGTCAGCAGTTCGGCAGCAATGGCGATGGCGATGGCCTGCGGGCGCTTGTCACCGCCGCTGTTGCCCAGCGGGCAGCGCAGGGCGTCTATCACGTCCATGGGCAGCCCTCTGTCACGCAGGCGCCGGGCGAAGCGCGCCCGCTTGCTCTCGGAACCGATCAGCCCGAGCGACGCCTGGTCACGTCGCGTCATGAGTGCGGCCAAAAGCGTTTCATCGAGCGCGTGATCGTGGGTCATGATCAAACAGTGGCCTCCGGGGGCCAGTCGGGTCATCTGATCGTCAGCGCTCAGTCCGAAATGACAGCGCGTGGTGGGAGCGTTCGCCGTCACTTCCAGTGAAGACGGCGAGCGGGTATCGAACCAGTCAACGCGCCAGCCCAGCCCGCCCAGCAGCGGCTCCAGCGCCCGGGCCACGTGGCCAGCGCCAAACAGGGCCACCTGCATGGCGGGTGCCGGGTAGAGCGTCATCAGTACCTCCACATGGCCGCCGCAGCACTGCCCCGAGCGGGTGCCCAGCGAGAAACTCTCCAGTCGACAGCCTGATTCTCCGCGCGCCAGTGCCTGCCGCGCGATCTCGATCACTTCCTGTTCAAAACGCCCGCCACCCAGCGTGTCAAAATGCGCCGTCTCGGTGATTACCATCTGACTGCCCGGCTCGCGCGGGGTTGAACCGGCGCTGGTCACGATCTGGGTACAGGCATGCGCGATACCGCGGTGCTGACAGTCACTGAGGGCCTCATGCCAGCGCAGCGCCGGATGATGTGAATCATTTTGCTGACATGGCATCGGACACTTCCTCTCTCGTTATGGGAGCGCCCTTGCGTCCGGCGCGCGCTGCCTGACAGGCCATCAGCACCCGTTCCGGCGTGGCCGGTGTATCCAGCCGTGGGCTCGAGCGGTCATCGGCAAGACCGGCGATGGCATCGCGCAGCGCTGACCATACCGAAATGGCCAGCATCAGCGGGGGTTCCCCGACCGCCTTGGATCGATAGATCGTCGCCTGTGAGTTGGGATGGCCCTCCAGCAGGCTGACGCGAAAGTCACGCGGGGCATCACCACAGGCCGGGATCTTGTAGGTGGCAGGTCCCGTGGTCAGCAGATGCCCCTGGTCGTCCCACTTGAGCTCCTCGGTGGTCAGCCAGCCCATGCCCTGGATGAAACCGCCTTCGATCTGGCCGCGATCGATGGCCGGATTGAGTGACTCCCCCACGTCGTGAAGGATGTCGACCCGGGCCACCCGGTATTCACCGGTAAGGGTATCCACGTGTACTTCGCTGACGGCGGCGCCCCAGGCATAGTAGTAAAAGGGCCGGCCGCGCCCGGTCCGGCGGTCGTAGTGAATCTCGGGCGTGGCGTAGAAACCGGTCGCCGACAGCGAGACCCGGGCCAGGTAGGCCTGCTGTATCAGCTCGGACCATTTGATGTGCCCGTTTTTGGTCGTCAGTCCATCGTCCTTGAGCATCAGCTGCTCGCGGGGCAGGGCCTGCCAGTCCGACGCGAAATCCACCAGGCGCTCGCGCAGGGTGATGGCGGCATGGCGTGCCGCCATGGCGTTGAGATCGGCCCCCGATGAGGCCGCCGTGGGAGAAGTGTTGGGCACCTTGTCGGTGCGTGTCGCACTGATGCGCACCCGGTGATAAGCGATGCCCAGCTCCCGGGCCACGACCTGACAGACCTTGGTATGCAGCCCCTGGCCCATTTCGGTGCCGCCATGATTGACCAACACGCTGCCGTCGGTATAGATCATCAGCAGCGCGCCGGCCTGATTGAGATGCCGGGCGGTAAAGGAGATGCCGAACTTGACCGGGGTCAGGGCCAGCCCCTTGCGGATGACGGGGCTGTCGGCGTTGAAGGCGGCAATATCACGTCGCCGCGCGCGGTAGTCGCTGGAGGCTTCCAGGGTTTCGATCAGATCCTTGATCAGTGGCTGGTCGATCTGCTGGCCATAGTGGGTTTCGCAGTGCTCGACGTCATAGAGATTGCGTTTTCGCACATCCAGCGGATCAAGCCCCAGATATCGGGCGATATCATCCATGGCGCCCTCGATCGGCATCATGCCCTGAGGGCCGCCAAAGCCGCGAAAAGCGGTATTGGAGGCGGTATGGGTCATGGCCCGATGGCCGGTCACACGGGCATGGCCCAGGTAATAGGCGTTGTCGGCGTGAAACATGGCGCGATCCACCACGCCCTCGGAAAGATCCGGTGAATGGCCGCAGTTGCCGATCAGAGTGATGTCGGCGCCGGTCAGGCGTCCGGTGTCGTCAAAGCCGACCTGATATCGATTGTGAAACGGATGGCGCTTGCCGGTGGCCTGCATGTCATCGGCCCGCGGCAGGCGAAAGCGTACGGCACAGCCGTTGCGATGGGCGGCCAGCGCCGCCATTGCGCCCAGTGCGGCCGCCTGGCTCTCCTTGCCGCCAAAACCGCCGCCCATGCGACGAACTTCGGCGACAATGCCATGAAGCGGGATGCCCAAAACTTCAGCGACCAGCTTCTGGACTTCGCTGGGGTGCTGGCTGGAGGTCAGCACGCGCAGGCCGTCATCGTCGAGCCTCTCGGCCTGGGCAATCTGGCTTTCGAGGTAGAAATGCTCCTGACCGCCAATACACTGCTCACCGGTCAGCACATGAGCCGCCGCCTGCAGGGCCCGGTCCACGTTGCCACTGGTCTGGGTATCCTCGCTCATGGCCGCGCCGCGATCGAGTGCCGGTGCCGGCAGCGGGCGCTCATGTACATGCTCGGGCAGCACGGTCAGGCCGGCCTTGATCGAGGCAACCGGGTCCAGCGCCGGTGCTTGAAGTTCGTAGTCGATACGAGCGTGGGCCACGGCGCAGCGCGCGTGGTAAAGCGTATCGGCTACCACGGCAAAGACCATTTGACCGGCGTAGCGCACGTCATTTTCGGCCAGCAGTGGGTCACCCGGGTAAACGGCGCCGACCTCGTTGTGGCCCGGAATATCGGCGGCCGTGATCACGTCGATTACCCCGGGCTGGCATCGGACCTCGCTCAGGTCCATGCGCCGTATTCGGGCACTGGCATGTGGTGAAAGTCCCACGGCCAGATGATGCATGTCCGCCGGCCCCGGCAGGTCATCAATGTAGGCGGCCCGGCCGGTGACATGGCCAGTGGCGCTATCGTGTCCCGGCATTGCTTTGTCGGCAGTCACCGCCGCCGCGGTGCTGGACTGGATCAGCTTGCGCATGGTCAGATCTCCTCCAGGGTCATGGGGATGGCATCGTGTCGACTCGTGAGCCGGTAACGAGCGCGGGCCAGCAGGCCGGCCATGGCCGCGAGGCGATAGTCACGACTGGCACGGACATCATCAATTGGCGAGAAGTCCTCGGCGATGGCCTTGCAGGCATTGGCCAGAACGTCGCCATCGAAGACCCGTCCCTCAAGTGCCGCCTCGGCATGGCGCGCCCGCTGCGAGGTCGCTGCCATGCCGCCGCACGCCACCCGGACATTATTGAGCCGCCCGTCATGGCCGGTCACGGCGCGCAGGGCCAGCATCACGGCAGAGATATCATCATCACGGCGCTTGCTGACCTTCCAGGCCAGCAGCTGCTCGCCGTCACGCAGGCGGGGCAGATAGATGGCGTCCAGATATTCACCTTCGGCCAGCGCGGTACACCGGTAGCCGGTAAAGAAGTCATCGATTGGCAGCTCGCGCATGCCCTGAGCACCGTTGAGGCGCAGCCGGGCGCCGAGCGCCATGAGAACCGGCGGTGTATCGCCGATGGGCGAGGCGTTGGCGAGGTTGCCGGCCAGGGTGGCGCGATATCGAATCTGCAGCGAACCGAGCCGTTCCAGCAGGGCATGAAAGGCGGGGTAATGATCGGCCAGCAGCGGGGCCAGTCGGTGATAGGTGACACCGGCACCAATCCACCAGCCGTCGGCCTGTTCATCAATGTGCCTCAGTTCGCCGATGGCTGACAGGTCAATCAGCTCCGGCAACGGCTTGAGCGCGAGGGTGTGTTCGAGCATTAGATCAGTGCCGCCGGCAATCAGGCGGGCCTGCGGGTGCTGCGTCAATATCTCGATCAGCGCGTGGCGATTTTCGGGACGATGGAAACCACCGGCCATGGCAGTTTCCGGCAGCTCGGCCGGGTCATCCATGACCGGACAGGGCAGGGTATGCATGGCCCGGGCCGCGTCGCGAATGGCGCGATAACCGGTACAGCGACAGAGGTTGCCGCCGAGTGTCGCATCGATGGTGTCATCGTCCGGCGGGCCGTTCATCCCCCGTCGACGGCGATCATGATCCAGACAGAACAGTGACATGACGATGCCCGGCGTGCAGAAGCCGCACTGGCTGCCGTGATGGTCGACCAGGGCCTGCTGTACCGGATGAAGGTGCTCTCCCCGGGGCAGCCCCTCCACGGTCAGAACGTGGCACCCGTGCAGTTGATGAGCGGGCAGAATACAGGCGTTGGCACTGTGATAGTGCAGATCGCCGCTGTCATGTCGCGTGCCGATGGCAATGGTGCAGGCGCCACAGTCACCGGAAGCACAGCCTTCCTTGGTGCCGCAGGCGCCGAGATGCCCGCGCAGCAGCGACAGCGCCGTGGTGTCGGCAGGCAGATGATTCAGGCAGTGACGCTGTCCGTTCAGGGTCAGGGTAAGCATTGTGGAGCCTCCATGGTATCCGCTGATCATTACCATGCAATTTTCTGACCAACTGTTCAGGAAATTGTCACCCCTGTCGATTCGACCCATGGCCAGGCGTGAGGCACTATCGCGCTGTTGAACGAAGACATCACGCTGTTGAACGAGGACAACGGGGCTTCAGGAGATCTCAAAGGGGCGAGGATGGCCATCAGGCGCCAGTCAGGCAATGCTTCACAAATATCCGCAGCGGGCACCGTTCGGGCCCGCAATCAGGCGCGAATCCTGGATGCAGCCGAAGCGGTTTTCGCAGCGCATGGCTACCGCGGCGGTAGCCTGAGTGCCATTGCACAAACGGCCGGTCTGGCGCGCGCCAACCTGCTGTATTATTTCAAGAGCAAACACGGGCTCTATGTGGCGCTGCTGGAGCGCACCATGACGCGCTGGAACGACCTGCTCGAGAAGATTGATGTCGACGATGAGCCGGCGCAGGTGCTGAGTGCTTTCATACGGGCCAAGCTGTCGCTGGTGCGGCAGTATCCGCAGGCGTCGCGTCTGTTTGCAGGAGAGGTGCTGCAGGGGGCGCCGATGCTGCAGGACTATCTGCGCGGTCCGCTGCGTGAGTGGGTGGATGCACGGGCCGCCATTCTTTCAGGCTGGATCGAGCGCGGGCAGCTGGATGCCCGCATCGATCCGCATGCGCTGATCTTTCTGATCTGGTCGACGACCCAGCACTACGCCGACTACGAGGCGCAGGTGCTGGCACTGACCGGCCGCGAGAGTCTGACGGACGCTGACGAACAGCGCATTGGTGATTTTCTCTGTCACATGGTGCTCGCCGGCTGTGGCCTCACCGATCCCGGATCGCCCGGCAGCGGCGCCTGAGTCAGGCCAGCGGCCCTCCGTCGATGGTTTTCTGCATGCCGGCCATGATATGACGGCCGTCCTCGCGGGCCAGTTCCCGGTACCACCGGTCGGTGGCGGCAGGGTCGTGACCATGCGTCATCTCAGCGCGCTTGCGCGCGCGCAGAATGATGTCACCAACGCGATCCACGCGGGCGCGGTCATAGGCTTCAAGGGCCTCTGGCAGATCGCGGTATTCGCTCAGGGCCTTCGCCAGTACCCAGGCATCCTCCATGGCCTGACAGCCTCCCTGGCCCAGATCGGGCGCCATGGCGTGAGCCGCATCGCCCAGCAGGGCCACTCGTTCTGCGACCAATGAATCGAGCGGGTCGATATCGTGAATCGGCACCCGCGCCATCAGGGCCGGGTCGAGCCGCTCGATCAGGCGCGTCACTTCGGGCGCCCAGCCGGAAAAATGATGGCGCAGCTCGGTCCTGTAATCCCCCCTGTCATCCAGCGCCTCAAGGGGCAGCGGTACATCAAAAAAGCAGTAGAACTCGGGCTGATGATCGGCATTGCCGCCGTTGCCCATCGGCATCAGCGAGACGCGCTGATGATGACCGATGTATTGATCCCAGTGATCCAGCGGGGCGAGGTCGGTATGTGCCGGAACGCGAACGTTCCAGTTCACGTAGCCACAGTAGCGCCGCTGGATGGCCTTGCCCGCCACCCGGTCGCGAAGTTTCGAATGAGTTCCGTCGGCGATGATCAGCAGATCGGCGCGGCGCGTCCGAGCGTTGTCGAAATGCACCGTCACGCCCTGGGCGTCGGTCTGAAAATCGAGGCACTGCTCGCCGAGGTGGACATGTTCGCGCCCGACGGCCTCCAGCAGCAGGCGCTGAAGCTCGCTACGAGCGATCGGACAGGCCGGCTGGCCAACGGCGTCATGGAGCGGCGTCAGACTGAACCCGGTCAGCAGCGCGCCGTCATGGCTGAAATAGCGCATCGCCTGCATGTTGCCGCTGGCCTGCTCGATGGCGGAACCAAGCCCCAGTTGCTGAAGGACTCTGGCGCCGTTGGACCAGATCGACAGGGCCGCACCGGCCGGACGCAGCTCCCGGACCCGATCGTGTACGCTGACACGGTGGCCCTGTAACTGCAGGGCGAGTGCGGCGGTCAGGCCGCCCATGCCGGCCCCGATGATGACGATATTCATGGCATTACCCGCTGTTATTGTTGGAAGGTACTGTGTTGGAAGGTCATCGGGACAAATCCGCCCCTGTGACGCTTTTAGACTAACGTGGGGCGGGCGCTTTGGAAACGATCTCGATAGACAGGGGGGCAAGCACGTTTTCGAAGAAGAAAGCGCATTAATGGTGCATCGATGCGCCATGATGGCGCAGCATTGAGATCGGGACAGCGAGTTGACGTCGTGGGGAGGGCGCCCGGTATCGGCGGGAGCTGACCAATCGGTCAGTTTCTGGAGCATCTGGCCGGACTCTTGCATGAAGATCGGCCTCATTGCTTTCAGGAGTGAACCGGCCATGTCGCAATCCACGGGAAAGACTTCTCCACCGGACGAGCTGATTCATGCGCTCGAGGACCGGCCGGCGCCGGGGCCGGCGCTTCTGGCCGCTGTCCAGCATGTGCTGGCATGCTTTGTAGCCATCGTGACCCCGACACTGGTGATTGCCGGTATTCTCGGGCTTGATCAGCAGTTGCCCTATCTGCTCAGCATGGGGCTGATGGTGTCGGGCGTGGGCACCTTCCTGCAGGCCCGAAAGCCGCTGGGTATCGGGGCCGGCATGATCTGCGTTCAGGGCACCAGCTTCTCCTTTCTGGGGGCGATTACGGCCGCCGGAATGCTGGTGAAGTCCCGCGGTGGCAGCCCGGACGACATGCTGGCCATGATCTTCGGGCTGTGCTTTTTCGGCGCGTTTGTCGAAATTTTCCTGAGCCGGTTTCTTCATCAACTGCGCCGAATCTTTACGCCCCTGGTGACGGGGATCGTCATCACCATCATTGGCATGAGCCTGATTCCGGTCGGCATGACAAGTCTGGGCGGCGGTGAGGGTGTCGATAATTTCGGCAACCCCGGCTATCTGGGCATCGGGGCTCTGACGCTTTTGATCATTGTGATTCTCGGTCATGCCCGAAACGCCTGGCTGAGGCTTTCGGCCATCGCCATTGCGCTGGTCATCGGTACGCTGGTGGCCTGGCTGACCGGTCTGGCCGGCTTTACGGCAATCAATGAACAGCCTTTGATCAGCCTGCCCATTCCGTTTCGCTATGGCTTTGATTTCGAGTGGTCGGTGTTTTTGCCCATCGCCATGATCTATCTGATTACCGCGATCGAGTCGGTCGGAGATCTGACCGCCAACTGTCTGATCTCGCACCAGCCTATCGAGGGGCCGCGCTATCTCGAACGCATCAGCGGTGGCGTGCTGGGTGACGGCGTCAATTCGATGCTGGCGGCGGTATTCAATACCTTTCCCAACACGACCTTTTCCCAGAACAATGGCGTGATCCAGCTCAGCGGGGTGGCGAGTCGCCACGTGGGCCAGTACGTGGGCGGCATCCTGCTCATTCTGGGGCTTTTCCCCATGCTGGGCGCCATACTGTCGCAGATTCCCCAGCCGGTACTGGGTGGCGCCCTTTTGATGATGTTCGGCAGTGTGGCCGCCGCCGGCATCCGTATTCTGGCGCGAGTGACGCTGAACCGGCGCAGTCTGACCATCATGGCGGTGTCCTTCGGCATCGGCCTGGGGGTGGCGAGTCATCCTGACCTGTTCGAGCAGCTTCCGGAAATGGTGTCGCTTCTGCTGGGGTCCTCCATCAGCGCCGGCGGTCTGGTGGCCATCGTCCTGAATCTGCTGCTGCCGGAGCACGCGACGCGTGAGCCGGTCAGGGCGAGGGCGGAAACCGAGCACTCCTCGCCCTGAGCGCGCGGCGTGCCGGGGGGCAGAATGGGGTGCTTTCAGATGCCCTGATTGGTACGGGCCAGCGCCTGCTGATAGGCGCCGGCGATGCTCTCCGGAGACAGGCCCAGCCGGGCCAGTTGCGTCCAGTCCACCTTTTGCCATTCAGCCCTTTGATAGTCGATGGCCGTTTGAAGGATCAGGCCCAGGGGGCCGGTGCGATGGATCAGGGCCGCCTCGATCTCGGGATGGACCGGAATCTGCGCCAGAATGTCTACCAGCGGCTGATCCATGAAGCTGTCCAGGCAGGAGAAGAGCCCGACAGTAAAGCCCATTTCACTGGTCTGGCCGGGAAGCTGATGCGCCATGTTGTGACAGAAATGTCCCAGCATCATGGCCAGCTCCTGCAGGGCGTGTGGCTTGTCGTCAAAGCGTGACAGCACCAGAAGGCTGGCCAGACTTCGAATGCGGGACAGTCCCAGGGTCATGACGGCACCGTGCAGCGAGGTGACCGGGCGACTTTGCTCCATGAAGGCGGCGTTGGCCATGCGAAGCAGACGAACGCTGAGAAAGGGGTCGTGCTGTACGGTCTCGGCCATGTCGCGCATGGAAATTTCCGTCGCGTTGAGTTCGGCCAGAAGTTTCAGGGTATTGAGACGGTTGACCGGCATGACCCGCCCGTAGACCGGTTCGGGGCGGGCCAGAAAGTAGCCCTGAAAGAGCGTACAGCCGGCTTCCATGGCGATGCGGTAGTCTTCCTTCGTTTCGATCTTTTCGGCCAGCAGCTGAAGGTGGGGGGAGCGTGCCTTCAGCGCCATGATGGTGGTAGCGAGCGATTCGCTGGTATAGACGGGGTAGTCGAGCTTGACGATGTCGACGAAGGGCAGCAGCGGGTGGCCGGCATCCGCCAGGCTGTAGTCATCCAGGGCCATGATGTGCCCTTCATCACGCAGGCGCGTCAGCGCTTCGATCACCTCGGGCGTATCGGTAACATCCTCGAGAATTTCGATGATCAGGGCGCGCGAATCAAAGGGAATGTCTCTGATCAGGCTCTCTTTCGTGAAGTTGACGTAAGCCGGACGATTGTCACAGACCTCGTTGATATCGGACGCGGTAAAGGCGTTGATCAGGACCTGGCTGGTGGCGCGATTACCGTCAAAATCGGCCGCCACGATCGGGCCGCCGCCATAGGGACGAAACAGCAGCTCGTAGCCGGCCAGCTCCAGCTGACGGTCATAGATGGGCTGGCGGGCAAACAAAACGCCGGCGCTATCGTTGAAAGTGTCGCTCATGGTGTCCTGAAGATCTTCAAAATAGCGCAGGCGCCGCAGCCATGAATAACAGTGTCGCTCGTGCCTTCACTAGCATTTGTCAACGGTGGCTTTTATACCATTATCGTCCGGCATCGCCATGGCTTGAGCATGGAAGTCCTGAAATATTGAATGTTTTGAAGTCATTGCGTGATTGAGGCGGCGGTATTTTCATCCGGAACGTCCTGCATCGAGACAAAGCCGGGGATCTCCTCGATGCGCCCGCACCAGTGCACGACGTGCGGCCAGTCCAGCAGCAGCAGGCCGGCCTGATCGGCAATGTGGGTGTGGGCAAACAGTGCCACGTCGGCCAGTGTCAGCGACTCCCCGGCCAGGAAGGGCTGCATGCTCAGCGTCTGCTCCATGATGTCCAGCGCCTGCCGCGCGCTCTCCTGACGGGCCACCAGCTCCTCGAGACGTTCACTCGGGTCGCCCTGATACCAGTGAATCAGGCGGGCTACCGACAGCGATGGCTCGTGACGATGTTGCTCGAAAAACATCCACTGCAGCATGCGGGCCCGATCAAAATCATCATCGGGCACCAGAGCACTGTCGCGGGCCAGGTAATAGAGAATGGCGTTGGATTCCACCAGCGTGCGACCGTCATGAAGTTCCAGCATGGGGATGCGGCGGGCGGGGTTGCGGGTGGCGAAGTTGTCGCTGAGCGTCTCACCGGTCAGAAAGTCGACATCAAACCAGCGGTGGGCAATCTCCAGCAGTGCCAGGGTGAGTCTGACCTTGTAGCAGTTGCCCGAGCGGTAGTCGCCGTAGACGGTCATCATGGCATCGTCTCCGTGAACGGTTGGCACATGAGAAAGATGCAGACATTGTGGCACAAGCCTGCATCGCCATCCTTAAACCAGTAACGCTGTCTCATGTGACAGGGCCCTGCCGACTGATGACAGCGCCCCGCAGGATCACGAATCGGCAAATCCTCAGGCGGTGGCAAGCAGTCCGGTCTGCTGCTCGACCTGTTCGGTGCTCATCAGATGAATGGTCACCGGCACCGACTTGGCGGCAATGGTGTTGCTCCGCTCGTCGCGATTGGCGATCGGGATCAGGCCGTTGGTTTCCGGATAGTAGGCCGCCGCGCAGCCTTCGGGCACGTCATAGGGCATGACGCGAAAGCCCGAAGCATGTCGCTTGATGCCATCCTCGGCCACGGCGCGAAACTCGATCAGATTGCCCTCTTCAAGACCAAGACGTTTGATATCGGCCGGGTTCATCATCACCACCATGCGCGTGCCATAGACATCGCGATAGCGATCATCGAGCGAATAGACCGTGGTGTTGAACTGATCATGACCGCGGGTGGTGATCAGCTGGAAGTAATCGGCCTTCGGCGTGGTCATGCTCGAATCCAGCGTCTGGCCCGGGAAGAGGAAGTTGGCGCGACCGCTGTCGGTCTCCCAGACCCGTTCGCGCGCAGCGTTATACAGATGAAAGCCGCCGGGCTCACCGACCCGGGCGTTATAGTCCCTGAACATCTCCGGAAAGACCGCCTCGATGCGATCGCGAATGCGTGAGTAGTCTTCGCTGAGCCACTCCCAGTCGACCTTCGTGTGCGGCGGCAGGGTCGCCCGGGCGATGCCGGCGATGATCGCCACCTCGGACCTGAGGTGTGTCGAGGCCGGTTCGAGCTGACCGGTCGAGCCGTTGACGTTGCTCATGCCATCCTCGAGCGTCACGGTCTGCAGGACGCCAGCCTGAATGTCCTTCTCGGTGCGCGCCAGACACGGCAGGATAAAGGCCTTTTTGCCGTGAATCAGATGGCTGCGGTTGAGTTTGGTCGAGATCTGGACGGTCATTTTCAGCTTGTTGAGTGTCTGCTCGGCCACGCGATCGATATCGGGAATGGCGCGGAAAAAGTTGCCGCCAAGACCGATGAAAGCGTCCACACCGCCATTCATGATCGACTCGCAGCACTGGGCGACGTCATCACCGTGCCGGCGCGGCGAATGAATATCGAACACCTTGTCGAGCTGGCTTAAAAACTGCTCGGTGGGCTTTTGATAGATACCGACAGTGCGATCACCCTGCACGTTGGAGTGGCCGCGCACCGGGCAGGCTCCGGCCCCGCGTCGGCCGATGTTGCCACGCAGCAGCAGCAGGTTGACGATCTGCTGAACACCGTCGCCGCCATGCTTTTGCTGGGTAATGCCCATGCCCCAGCAGCAGATGACGCGCTCGGAGGTCATGTAGACCTCGGCGGCCTGCTCGATGGCCGCTCGCGTCAATCCCGAGTGGCGCTCGATGCGATCCCAGTCCAGCGCACGGCAGTGATCGGCGTAGGCGTCAAAGCCGTGGGTGTGGGCTTCAATGAACTCGTGATCAAGTACGCGTCTGTCGCCGTTGCGGCGCGCCCGGTCATCGGCTTCGATGACCACCTTGCACATGCCCTGAATGGCGGCAATGTCACCGCCGATGCGGACCTGATGATACTGCGAGCTGATGGTGGTGCCGGCGGGTTTGAGCATGTCCTTCGGGCTCTGCGGGTCGGCAAAGCGTACCAGCGCTTTTTCCCTCAGCGGGTTGAAGGTCACCACGGCGCCGCCGCGATTTACCAGTTCGTGCAGGTTGCCCATCATGCGCGGGCTATTGGTACCGGTGTTCTGACCGAAGATGAAGACGGCATCGGTGTGATCAAAGTCATCCAGCGTGGTCGTGGCCTTGCCTACGCCCAGGCTGCCGGGCAGCGAGACCGTCGTGGTCTCATGGCACATGTTGGAGCAGTCGGGAAAATTGTTGATGCCATACATCCGGCCGAAGAGCTGAAACATGAAGGCCGATTCGTTGGGGGCATGGCCCGAGGTGTAGAGCTGAACGCGCCAGCGGTCCTCGTAGCTTCGAAGCTCTTCGCCGATCTCGTTGAAGGCGTCTTCCCAGCTGATGGCCTCGTACTTGTCCGTGCCGATGTTATAGCGCATCGGATGGGTCAGGCGCCCCTGGCTTTCCAGCTCGTGATCGCTCCAGCCCGAGAGCTCGGTGACGGTGTGCTGTTCGAAAAAGGCCGGATGCACGCGCTTGCGGGTCGCCTCCCAGGCCACCGCCTTGGCGCCGTTTTCACAGAATTCGGCCATGGCCGGTCTGACCGGGTCGGGCCAGGCACAGCTGGGGCACTTGAAGCCGGTGTGCTTGTTCATCGACAGCATCAACCGGTTGCCGACAAAGGGCACCTGCTGGCGGAACATGTGTTCCTGGACGGCTTTCAGGGCCAGCCAGCCGCCACCGGGCGAGGTGCCCTCGTCCTGACTGCCGTAAACCCGGTCGTTGCTCTCGTGTGCGGTGTGCTTTTTCACCATGATGGCCTCCATGCCAATACGGTTAAAAGATGACAGAGGGTGCTGACGATGTCGTGACCGCCGACAGGCGTGGCGAGATGCATCGAGCCGGCGGTGGCTGTCGGACGGGACTGACGGGGGGTGTCAACACCAGAAACGGTTAACCCTCATCAGTCTGGTACAAAAGCTGAATTTTTGCTTAATAACATTCGGGGTGGCGCCTGATGGACTCAGTGCATTGGGCCGCCGGAGGGGAAGGGCGGGCGCGCCAGCCAGATCAGGCCGATGGTAATGACAAAGATGATGCCAAAGAGCCAGAGCACATCATTGAACGCCATGGTCGCAGCCTGGGTATTGACGACCTCGTTGAGCGTGGCATAAGCGCGCTGATCCTGTAGCCCCAGCGTGCCCAGTTGATCCATATAGTGTTCGGTGGCGGGACTGCCGGGCACCACCGACTCGCTCAGGCGCGCATGGTGATAGATGCTGCGATGGTCATAAAGGGTGACCGAGACCGCCGTGGAGATGCTGGTGGCCAGCGTTCGGCAGAAGTTGGAAAGCCCCGAGGCGTCCGCGATCTGATCATCACTGAGACCGGCAAAGATGATCTGGTTGATGGGCACGAAAAAGAACGCCACCCCCGCGCCCATGACAAACCGCGGCATGGCCAGCTCACCGAAGGCGATCTGGTTGTTGAGCCCCGCCGCCCAGAATGAGGTGAAGGCAAAGACGGCAAAGCCGAAGGTGACCAGAATGCGCAGATCAAAATGGCTCTGGAACCGCCCCACCAGCGGCGACATGAACAGTGCCAGCACGCCGATGGGCGCGACGGCAAGGCCTGCCCATGTCGCGTTGTAACCCATGACCTGTTGTACCCAGTTGGGCGTGATGACGGTGTTGCCAAAGAAGGCGAACATGCCCAGCGACAGGCACAGCGTGCCGATGGCGAAGTTGCGTTGACCGAACAGGCGCAGATTGACGACCGGACGGCGATGCATCAACACCCAGGCCACCAGAAAGGTGATGCCGACCAGCGCCACGATGCCCAGCGTCAGGATCATGGGGGAGGCAAACCAGTCATGATCGTTGCCGTTGTCGAGCATGAACTGCAGCGCACCGACGCCAACGATCAAAAGTCCCAGCCCGACAACGTCCACCGGTACCCGGGTGGTTTTCGATTCGCGCCCGCGCAGCAGCCACAGGCTGAGCACCAGCGACAGAATGCCGACCGGAATGTTGATGTAAAAGATCCACGGCCAGGAGTAGTTGTCGGTCAGCCAGCCGCCCAGAATCGGCCCGCAGATGGGGGCCACTACCACCGTCATTGCCCATAGCCCGATGGCCATGCTGCGCTTCTCGGCCGGATAGTTCTTCAAAAGCAGCGTCTGGGTCAGCGGCACCAGCGGCCCGGAAACCGCGCCCTGAAGTAGACGACAGATCACCAGCATGATCATGCTGTGGGCCAGCCCGCACAGCGCCGAAAACACGATAAACAGCGAAATGGAAGTACAGAACAGGCGCACCTCGCCAAAGCGACGTGCCAGCCAGCCGGTCAGGGGCTGGGCGATGGCGCTGGACAGTGCGTAGGCGCTGATCGCCCAGGTGCCCTCGCTGGTGCTGACGCCCATATCGCCGGCGATGGTGTGTACCGACACGTTGACGATGGAGATGTCCAGCACCTCCATGAAGGTGGCCAGGCCCATCGCCAGTGTCAGCAGTACCAGTTTGATGCCGCGCAGGGGCGCCATTGTCTCCTGATCATTGGGTGCGGCGGCCGCTTCGGTCATGGGGCAGCGCTGTCGTCGGCGTCGAGCAGATCGCCGGCGTTGTCGCGAATGATGGCCATGGCGGCGTCATCGGCCTGCTGCTGACGCGCGTCAAACACCGCAGTGTGCTGAGGCTCACGAACGCCGGGCGTCTGCGCCAGCATGGGGCCGTCAACCCCGGTATCAAGCTCAATGCGGGTATAGGTGGAAAGCCCGACGCGCAGCGGATGCTGATCGATATGGTCGTCATCCAGTGTGATACGCACCGGCACGCGCTGTACCACCTTGATCCAGTTGCCGGTGGCATTCTGGGCCGGCAGCAGGGAGAACGCCGCGCCGGTGCCGGCCGACAGCCCGGCCACATGGCCGTGATAGACCACATCATCGCCGTAGAAATCGGTGGTGACGGTGGCCGGCTGCCCGATGCGCACCCGCCCCAGCTGGGTCTCCTTGAAGTTGGCCTCGACCCACAGATCGTGCAGCGGCACGATCGTCAGAAGCGGCTGACCGGCCTGTACGCTCTGGCCCAGCTGTACCTGGCGACTGGCCACATAGCCATCCACCGGCGAGATGACCTGCGTTCTGCGCTGGGCCAGCCAGGCGTTGCGATAGGCGGCACGCGCCTGAAGAACGCCCGGATCATGCCACAGGTCGTTGCCGTCGATCAGAGCGTGGGCCGCGCGCGCCTGTGCCCGGGCCTGCTCGAGCTGTGCCTGTGCGGCATTGTACTGGCGCCGGGCGCTGTCGACCTCTTCCTTTGAAGCGGCACGCTGTGCCAGCAGCGGTCGGCGGCGCTGATATTCGTCGCGGGCGCGCTCGAACTGCGCGCGCGCCGTGACCACGGCCGCATCCAGCTGTACGGCCTGGGCGCGCTGCTGACGATAGCGGCGCACGGCCTGCGCCAGCTGTCCGGCGGCCTGATCCAGTGCGTTGCGGGTGTCGCTGTCATCGAGTTCAAGCAGCACCTCGCCGCGTTTGACCGGCTCGGTATTCTCGGTGTTGATCGCGGTGACGGTGGCGTTGATCTGCGCGGACACATTGACCTGGTCACCCTGCACATAGGCGTCGTCGGTGATGACCCGGGTGCTGAGCACCAGCGCGTTCAGCAGATACCAGCCGACCCCGGCCAGTATGAATACCAGCGCGATGACCAGCAGGATGATGTTGCGCTTTTTACGCGAGACCGGAGCTTCCTGCCCGTCATTGTCATCAGACTGCGGGTCGGGATCGTTGCTGTGGTCGGTGTCATGAACCATCGGTGGTACTTTCCGTCGTCAGATAGCGCGCATCACGTTCGGGCGCGCGCCCATGATAGCCCCCGCCCAGGGCATGGATCAGCTGGATTCGGGTATCCAGCAGTTCGCCCTCGAGCGCCAGACGGTTCATGCGTTCGCGGACAAGACCCTGCTGCGCCTCGATCAGCGAACGCGGGTCCTCGACGCCGCGGGCGTCACGCTCGCGGGCCAGTTCAAGACGGTGCTGATAGCTTTCAAGCGCCTGCGACTGCGCCCTGCGCTGCGCCTCGATGCGTTCCATGGTCACACTCTGCTGCGCCACCTCGTGAGCGGCATCCACCACGCGCTGGTTGTAATCGGCAATGGCACTGCCAAGCTGCGCACGGCTGGCGTTGTAGCGCGCATCGAGCCGGCCGCCTTCGAAGATGGGCAGCGTCACGGCCGGGCCGAATGAGGCTGCCCCAATGTCCTCGTTGCGTCCGCTGCCCAGCGGATGCACCCGCAAAAAACCGGCCAGCGCCGACAGGCTGACGTTGGGGTAGTAATCCGCACGAGCCTGATCGATGTCGCGCATGCCGGCCTCGACCTGCCAGCGACTCGCCATGATGTCCGGGCGCCGGGCGATCAGCTCGAGTCCGGCATCCTGAGGCAGGGTGGTGTCCAGCTCGGGCAGCGCTCGCGCGGTCAGGCCCTCGAGCTGATCCGGTGAAACGCCCATCAGGGCGGCGAGCTGCACCTGATCCAGTCGGGCGGCACCTTCCAGCTGAGCGCGCTGCTGCTCAAGGTTGGCGACCTGCTCGTGGGCCTGGTCCAGCCGGGCGGGATTTTCGATGTCACGCTCGACGCGCAGGGCGGTGATGCGCACGCTGTCGCGCGCGGCGCTCAGCAGGGTGTCCAGATTCGACAGCTGGGCCTGGCGCAGCTGCCAGTCCATGTAGGCTCGGGTAATGCCGGCCTGCAGGGCGCTGGCGGCGGCAGCCTGCTCGAGTCTTGCGGCGTGGCGCTGATCAAGCGCGGCCTCGATGGCGGCGCGTTTTTTGCCCCACCAATCCAGATCCCAGCCAAACGACAGCGAGGCCAGCCCCACGTTGCTGCGCTGGCTGTTGCCGGCGCTGCCGGCTTCAAATCCCGGCAGGCCGAGTGCGGGGTACTCAAGGTCGGTATGGCTGTAGCTCTGATTGGCCCGGACACTGCCCTCGAGCTGCGCGCGCGTCTCCGCCTGCCGGCCTTCCAGCTGGCGGGAGGCCGTCTCGAAACGGGCACGGGCCCTGTCCAGCGACGGCGCCTCGCGCATGGCGCGCTCGATCAGGGCATTGAGCTGCGGGTCATTGAACTCGTGCCACCATCGGGCGTCCGGCCATTGGCCCGGGCTCTTTTGATCGTGTGCAAGGCCGGCCAGAGGGGCGTGTTCGCGCAGGGGCAGCTCGGCCGGCGCCATGGCGGGGGCCCCGCAGGCGCTCAGCAGCACGCAGGTCACGATCAGGCCGGACAGGGCCGCGACAGGACGTCGTGGAGAAACAACCGAAAACTGATGCATTACGCTCCCGAGAAAATGGCAGGCAGGCGCCATGGTAATACACATTCGCAGTGCCGGGGTGGGAGAGGTTGGCGCCGTCGTTTTTCAGCACCAGACAAGCCCGCTGCACTACTGTAGGCCTGACTGTCGCGCGTGTCGCGTGGACCTCGTTTCAAGGAGCCTTTCGTGCCTTCCATCGCCTGGCGGGATACTCGTGAATATTATGGGCGGATCAGCCGCCTTTTTCACTGGCTGATGGCGGCACTGCTGCTGTGGCAGTTTGCCGGCATGATCGCGGCCAATCTGGTCGGTCGTGCGCCCTGGGTCTCTTTCATGGTGGGCACCCACAAGAGCATCGGGTTTGTGCTGATGCTGCTGGTCGCCCTGCGCTCGACGTGGGGACTCTACAACCTCTCCAACCGCCCGCCCCATGACCGGGGCGCCGAGACGCTGGTCGCCTTCGGACAGCTGCTTTTATATCTACTGATGATTCTGGTGCCGCTGCTGGGGCTGATCATGAACTGGGCCTCCGGCAAGCCGCTGGAAGTCTTTGACGCCCGCCTCATGAGTGGCGGACGTGAAATGCCGGGGCTGGCGGAGCTGACAGCCCAGTGGCATGTCTGGATGGCCTGGACGCTGGGCGTGCTGATTGCCGGCCATGTGCTGCTGGCTGTGGTCTGGCATGGCCTGATTCGCCGGGACAATACGCTCGAGAAGATGGTAACCCGTCCGGATCAAACCGGACGTTGAAGCAGTTGCATTACGTACGTTCCTTTCAACGAATAATCAGGGAGTCCGTAAGTCATGTCCTTCAAGTCCTTTATCCCGTATCAACGCCGCAGCGTTCACGCCGTCATCGTCACCGGCGTTCTGGTGACCACGCTGGGGCTGGTCTCGATTGCCCACGCTGATCCGCAGGCGGCCGATAATGTCGAAGTGGCCTCCAGCATCGAGCTGGATGTGCCCTATGTCCCCACACCTGAACCGGTGGTGGAAGGCATGATGGAAATGGGCGCGGTCAGCGAAGGGAACCGCGTGATCGATCTGGGCTCCGGTGACGGGCGCATCGCCATCGCGGCGGCGAAGCTGGGCGCGCAGGTACTGGGCGTGGACATTGACCCCGAGCGCATCCGCGAGGCGGACGAGAACGCCGAACGTGAAGGCGTGACCGACCGGGTCGAATTTCGTCAGGAGGATCTGTTCGATACGCCCATCGCCGATGCTGACGTGCTGACGCTCTATTTGTTGCCGACCATCAACCAGCAGCTGCGCCCGAAGATCCTGACCGACATGGCGCCGGGATCGCGCGTGGTGTCCCACGCCTTTGACATGGGGAACTGGGCCAGCGACGAACGACGCACCATTGCCGGGCGTACCGTCTATCTCTGGCACGTGCCGGCCCGGATCGAGGGGGAGTGGCAGTTGATGCAGGGCGACACGCTCGTCAACCTGACGCTGTCGCAGCGCTATCAGGAAGTGCGGGGCGTCGCGCAGCGCGATGGACAGGCCATGACCGTGGGCAATGCCCGACTGCTGGGGGACAGGATCGCCTTTACCCTGGCCGACGGTGAGCATTACCAGCGCTTTTACGGTCGGGTCGATCAGGACCGTATCCAGGGCGTCGAGCCGGTCGAGGCGCTGGCAGGTCCCGGAGAACCGGTGGAAGCGGACTGGCAGGCCGAGCGTGAGTCCTGATCGCTCATGAGCACGAACGCCGTGACCGGCGTGCGTCGCTATCTGGGCGTTCCCGATGGGATCGCCATCATGATGGGCGTGGTGATCGGGGTGGGAATCTTTCGTACCCCGCCGCTGGTGGCCGGCCATGTCGACAGCAGCTGGGCCTTTCTGGGGGTGTGGCTGGCCGGTGGTGCCGTGATGCTGATAGGGGCACTGTGCTACGCCGAGCTGGCCTCACGCTATCCTGACGCCGGCGGCGAGTACCATTTTCTCTCCCGCGCGCTGGGCCAGCGCGTGGCCATTCTGTTTGGCTGGGCGCGCGGTACGGTCATTCAGACCGGCGGTATCGCCGCCGTGGCGTTCGTATTCGGCGACTACGCCAGCACGCTCCTTCCGCTTGGCGAACACGGCCCGGCCCTCTATGCCGGTGCCGCCATTATCGTCTTTACGCTGATCAACGTGGCCGGCACCCATCAGGGGCGAATGGTACAGCGTCTGTTTACCCTGCTGACCGTGGCGCTGATGCTGGGCGTGATCGTGCTGGGGCTTGGCAGCATGGAGAGTCAGACCCTGTCGCATTGCAGCAGCGCTCCGATGGGCGAGGGCGTCTCGGCGCTGGGCATGGCGATGGTGTTTGTTCTGATCACCTATGGCGGCTGGAACGAGGCGGCCTATCTGTCCGCTGACATGCGCTCGCCTCGCCATGACATGGCCAGCGTGCTGGTGGTGGGCTCTATACTGCTGATCGTGCTGTATACCCTGATCAACCTGAGCTATCTGGGCGTGCTGGGTCTTGAAGGCCTTCGAAACAGTGACGCCGTGGCATCACACATGATGCAGGTCATCCTGGGCGATACCGGGGCGACGGTCATGACGTTGATCGTCATTGCGGCGACGCTTTCAACGCTCAATGCAACGCTGTTTACCGGCGCGCGTGTCTACTATGCGCTGGGTCGTGATCTGCCGCCTCTGAAACGACTGGGCATGTGGAGCCAGCGCGGTGATAATCCGTCCAACGCGCTGGTGGTGCAGGGCATTCTGTCGATGGTGCTGGTGGCGCTGGGCGATCTGCATCGCGATGGCTTCGAGGCCATGGTGGACTATACGGCACCAGTCTTCTGGGGCTTTCTGCTGCTGATCGGCCTGTCGCTGCTGGTGCTGCGCCAAAGGGAAGGCGCCAGCGGCGACCGGGTATTTCGTGTGCCGCTCTATCCGCTGATCCCCGTCCTGTTCTGTCTGACCTGTGCGGGGCTGGTGTATTCCAGCCTTCTCAACGCCGGCATCGGAGGTGTCATCGGCGTTGCGATCGTGGCGCTTGGCATACCGCTTTTATACTGGCGACGCCGTGAGGCCACGACCGCGACGTAGCGCTGCCATGGCGCATCGCCGCAGTCATCGAGGGCGCTAGTGATAGCGCTCCTTCCAGCGCTGCACCTTCACCTCGCTTTTGAGCACATCCAGCACCTCGACCAGTACCTGTTCAAGCGCCTGATAGTCGCTGGCGCTTTGAGGCACGCTGCGATCAATGGTGCGATTGGCCAGCTCCTCGATCAGCGAGCGAAAATCCGGGGAACGAATGCCGATCACGGCTTCCCGGATCAGACGGCTGGTGACATCGGCCATGGCCTCATCCATGGCTTCCACCACCTGGGCGCCCATCGGCAGGCGCTGAAGGCTGCGAATGGTCGGGTTTTCCGTTACGGCGCGATGGATCAGGCCGCTGACCCAGGCGTTGATATCATCACGGTGGTGGGCATAGCTTTCGCCCAGCACTCGCTGAACGCGATGCGACACATCATCGATGAGCTGCTGCTTGCGGGGGAGCAGAACCTCGTCGGTCACGCGGCGGGAAATATTGCCCTTGGACAGAAAGCCTTCCTGAACATCCGTCAGCATCCGCACAATGACGCGGTCGGAGATTTCTTCGAGAACGATCTCGTAATACTTGTAGAAAAACCGATAGATGCCCCAGGTGCGAATATCGATCAGGCGTGTACGCTGCAGCCGCATCAGAAGCCCGATGACACGCAGAACACGCAGCAGGCGCAGGCCGCCGACCGGAATGCAGCCGAGCACGTCGTACCAGTGGACGAACGGATAGAAAAACCAGCGGTGGTAGCGCCGGTCCCAGATGGCACATGCCCAGCCGCCCAGTACATCAAGCACGAAAACGGCGACGAACCAGAGATCGATGGTCTCGAAATTGTCGTGCAGCCAGGCGCCGCCCTGCTCAAGAGACGGTGAAATGGCGCCCAGCATGGCGCGAAACGGGCCGGTCAGATACAGCGTATCGAAGAGAATCAGCAGGAGACTGATCGACACCAGTACCATGATGACCAGATCCCAGGCGAGATAGAACCGCTCCAGCCAGAGCGGAATATCCCTTCGGGGCGCGTGCTTGTCCTCTTCAGGAGCATCCCCGCGGGGTTGATCGGCCCAGCTGTTGGCCGGTGGGTAGCGATCGCTGTGATGGCGATCGTCCGTTGAGGAATCCTCTTGATGCATGTGCGCCTCCTTGCGTGAGAGGCTATCTCAGATGCTTGAGCGCTCCGCGTCAAGTCACGGGCGCTCAAACATCCGGCAGCATCCGGGTTCTGGAATCGACAGGGCTTACGGTGCGCGCGGTAGTTCACGCTTGTGGGCGGTGCGGTCATAGGTTCTGATGATGCGCTCGGCCGCCTCGCGATCGATCTCTCTGCCTTCCAGAAAGTCATCAATCTGATCGTAGGTCACGCCCAGCGCCTCTTCATCGGTGCGACCCGGCGAGAGGGTTTCCAGGTCTGCGGTCGGCACCTTGTTGACCAGTGCCTCAGGCCCGTCAAGAACGCTGAGCATCGCACGGACCTGACGTTTGGCAAGACCGGCCAGCGGTGTGATATCGCAGGCGCCATCCCCGTGTTTGGTGAAAAAGCCCATGACCGCTTCGGCCCCGTGATCGGTGCCGACCACCAGGCCGTTGTGCCGGCCGGCGACCGCATACTGCGCGATCATGCGGGCGCGTGCCTTGATATTGCCCTGTACGAAATCGCGCTGATATTCGTCATTGAAGGCAAGGCCGGCCTGCTCGAGGCTCGCCAGCATGCCGTCTGCCGAAGGCTTGACGTTCACATCCAGCTGTTCATCGGCTCGAATATAGTTGATGGCGGCCTGGGCATCGTCCTCGTCGTGCTGCTCACCGTAGGGCAGACGCATGGCATAAAAGGTGGCATCGCCGCCCTGCTCACGGATGCGCTCCGCGGCAAGCTGGCACAGGCGTCCGGTGGTGGTGGAGTCCACACCACCGCTGATCCCCAGCACCAGAGCCCGCGTGCCGCTCTCTTTCAGCTGTCTGATAATGAAGTCGATACGTCGTTCAACTTCCCGTTGGGCATCAAAATTCCGGTCGATACCAAGGGCATCAATAATCTGCTGCTGGGTAGTCATGGGCGATCGATATCCTGCGTGCAGTGAATGGGGGTTACCGACAGCGTAGCCAGAAATCGATATCGATAAAATTCCGGTCATGTGGCAACCGCGTTGCGTTAACACTGGTCATGATAATACTGGCACGTTAAAGCGCATGGAATGTTGCTACCGGGTATGGGGTGCTGTGACCACGACAGGGGGGCTGGAATGCCGTGGGCCTTCGAGTCAGGGGCAGGGGAATGCGCTTTCAACGTCAATGTCGCGCCGGCGGCTTCCGGAAGAAGCACGTGGCGGCAGCGTTACGCTTGCTCGCTGGGTAATGAATGGGGAGACAGTACGTGAACGTTGTGCTGTCGGAAGGCGGCCAGCATCCGTTCGTCGCGGGCATCGGTGATCAGCGTCCATTCGGCCGGGAGCGGCGTCCAGTGCTGCTGGCTGGTGCGGCCCAGCTTGGTGTGATCGGCCATGACATAGCACCTGGCGCTGCGACTGATCATCAGTTCCTTGAGCCATGCCTGCTCAGGACTCGCCTCACAGAGCCCCAGATCGGCGGTGACGCCATCGGCGCTCATGAAAACACGGTCAACCGACAGCCGTGTCAGCATGGCCTGGGCGGCAGGCCCCATGGTGGTCATGCTGGACATGCGCATTTCGCCGCCCAGTAGTGTGACCCGGCCCTCGGGCAGCCGCTCCAGCGCCGAGAGCGCGGCCAGATTGTTGGTGATGACGTGCAGCCCCTGCCGGCGATGCAGCACCTCGGCCAGTGCGGCCGTGGTCGTGCCCCCATCCAGCAGCAGCGT
The DNA here is from genome assembly GCF_900112585.1 of Kushneria avicenniae. Taxonomy (GTDB): domain Bacteria; phylum Pseudomonadota; class Gammaproteobacteria; order Pseudomonadales; family Halomonadaceae; genus Kushneria; species Kushneria avicenniae. Next base: position 343,950 of record NZ_FOLY01000005.1, read on the forward strand.
ATCGTGATCCCTGATCTGTTCGAGCGCCATTGCGGCCAGCTGCGCCTTGATCCCTTCATGGCACGACTGGCGCTGGGCCAGGGTGAGTTCCGGTTCGCGGATGCCGATGTGGGCGGCACCACCATAAGTACGCACGATCAGGCCCTGTTCGGCCAGCGCCCCCAGATCACGTCTGACAGTGGCTTCCGAGACGGCAAAGTGAGCACAAAGGGTTTCTACATCGGTCAGACCGGACAACACAGCATCCAGCATGGCCTGACGGCGTCGGGCAACTTTCATTATCGATCTCTTGTGGTCGATCTCTCGTCAGTATGGGCATCGCTTGTCGTCATTGTCACATATCCGCAGGGTCCCGGCTGATGTCATGATCAGTGAGAGAAGCGATGCGCGCGCCAGACGTCTGGAGCGATAGAGAAAGCCTGAGTGCCGACCGATAGTCTGGTCGGCACCTCATGTGTCAGGAATGGATCGGTTCGAAATGCGCAGGCAGTCGTGTGTACTGAATGCACTGCCGGAATCGTGTGAAGGCAATGTGCAATGCGCCATCTGCCCCCTGCACGATAGTGGGATAGGAGTATTCGCGGTTTGCCCGGCTGGCGGAGTCATTGGTCATGCAGTAGCCATCGCCGGTCTCCAGATCCAGTCTCAAGGGCCAGTGTTCGCCGCCATCCCGGGAGATGGCCAGTGTCATCGGCGCCCGCGGCACGCCCCAGAAGGCTGATCTGCCGTGTCGGGCGGGCTGATCGATCAGTTCACCGTGGTCCTCGCTGTCCTCGATATCGTCATAGAGCGAGGTGCGTCGTTCGGTGACGCCTTCGGCATTGATGTGGTTGTACACCAGGGCCAGATCACCATTGGCCAGCGCGACACACTGAATGGAAGAGTTGTTGTTGGGCAGTTCGGTAGGCTCCGGCACGCTCCAGTGTCGCCCATCGTCCGAATGGCTTCGGTAGATGTAATCCGCCCAGCGGCTGCGATAGAGGGCCAGCAGTCCGCCCTGTTTAAGGGGCACGATGTTCATGTGAACGCAGCCGGCACTGTCCGGCACTTCGTGTTCCTGCCAGCTTTTGCCTCGATCCGAGGAGACCAGCACGGCGCTGATATCGTCATTGCCGACCCAGCGCTCGCCCGGCTGTTTGCGGCAGTAGAAGACCGGAACGATCCAGTCGCCATTTTCCAGAATGACCGGTGGCTGACGAACAAAGGTACCGCTGCGTTCGAACAGCGACTCGATGGCGCCCCAGCTTCTGCCACCATCATGGGAAATGCGCCGACGCACGATGGCGGTATCCTGATGTCCGGACTGCTGCGCGGTATAAATCAGCCAGAGTTCCTGGTGGCCGGCATCGAACAGGATGGGGTTCTGCTCCGAGCGGGTCGGATCGTCCGAGACCTTTTCGGGCTCGCTCCAGTGCTCGCCGCCCGGTGCGAGCCGCGACAGGTAAATGGAAATGTCGGGGATGCCTTCCTGAGTGCCGCCAAACCAGACGCACAGCAGTTCACCGTCCGGCATGACATGCAGATTGGCGGCGTGATTCTGGACGCAGGGAGAGGGCAGCAGGGCATTGACGCGATCGGGCATGTCGCTGGCCGGACGCAGTTGCCCGTCAAACACGATATCGGTGACGGTACTCATGACGGACTCCAGCAGTCAGTGGTCATTGGTGGCGAAGGATATTTGATGACGGGCGGCCACGATATCGGAAAGCTCCGGCACGAATTTTTCACCGTTTCCCTGTGCCAGCGCGCTGGCGTAAAGATCGCTGACGGCGTGCGCCACCTTGGCATCCACCTCCAGGGCATCGGCCAGAGACGCCACGTAGCGAATGTCCTTGCCGGCGTTGTTGAGCGTGAACCGATGCGCGTCGCGGTCGCGTTCAAGCACATACTGGAAGAAGGTCTGATAGAAACCGCTGTCCATGCGTGAGCCGCGAATCACGCTATCGAAGGTTTCCGGGCTGATGCCGGCTTTGGCGCCGATGGTCAGGGCTTCAGAGAAAATGGCGCCGTAGCTCATGGCCAGAAACTGGTTGAGTAGTTTCATGGTATGGCCTGCACCGGTGGGACCGACATGCAGAATCCTGCCCGACCAGCTTTCGAGTACCGGACGCACGCGTTCAAGCGTTGCGTCGTCTGCCCCGACGATGGCCTGCAGTTCACCCGACTCGGCCTGGGTCGGCGTGCCACCAAGGGCTGCATCGATCAGGGTAATGCCATCCTGCTCGAGGGAGTGCGCCAGACGACGCGTGACGGTGGGCTCGGAGGTCGAGCAGTCGATGATGACCAGCCGCTGTCCCTTTTCCCGAGCACCGGCGCGCAGACCCTCGGGGCCATCAATGACGCTCTCGACGTGCTCTGAAGTGGGCACGCAGATGAACACGATGTCGCACGCTGCTCCCAGTTGTGCGGCGCTGTTGCCGATACTGGCCCCCTTGTCGGCCAGTTTTTCGGCCGATGCCGGGTTGGGATCAAACACCTGCAGGGGAAAGCCTGCCTTCATGATGTTGGTCGCCATGTAGGCGCCCATCAGTCCCAGGCCAACAAATCCGATGCGTTCCATGACGTGACTCCTCTCATTATCCGATGGAAAAACGGTTCAGGCCGTTTCTCTCTGGCGACTGGCCAGTTCGACGGCCTGACGCAGTGCTTCAAGCATGCTGCGCTCATCAGCCATCCCCTGGCCTGCGATATCAAAGGCCGTACCATGATCGACCGAGGTGCGAATGACCGGCAGACCCACCGTGACATTGACGCCGGCCTCGAGCCCCATGACCTTGACCGGCCCGTGCCCCTGGTCGTGATACATGGCCACCACGCAGTCAAAATCGCCACGCCCGGCACGGAAAAAGAGGGTGTCCGCCGGCAGTGGGCCTTCGACGTCCCAGCCTCGGGCCTTCAGGACGTCGATGGCAGGCACGATCTTCTCTTCTTCTTCACCGTGACCGAACAGACCATTCTCCCCGGCGTGGGGATTAATGCCGCAGACCGCGATACGCGGCTGGTCGATGCCAGCACGGATCAGGGTTTCGTGGGCCCGTTCGATGGTGCGCTGGACCAGCCCGGGTTCGATGCGGGCGATGGCGTCGATCAGTCCCATGTGGGTGGTGACGTGAATCACCCGCATCTTCGGGGTGACCAGCATCATCGAGACTTCATCAATGCCGGTCAGGTGCGCCAGCAACTCGGTATGCCCCGGGAAAATATGCCCGCCGGCATGCAGCGCCGCCTTGTTGAGCGGGGCGGTGCAGATGGCATCGAGTTCCCCGGCCCGGGTCAGTTCGACGGTGCGGGCGATGTACTGATACGCGGCATCACCGGCGATCGGTGATATTTGACCGTAGGGTAGATCGAGTGGAATCAGCCCCAGATCGATACAGTCGATGGTCCCGGGGGTGAAGCTGGCCTGGTCCGGGCGCTCGATGGCACGGATAATGATCGAACTGCCCAGACGTGAGGCGGCATCACGCAGGCGCGTGGCATCCCCGATGACCAGTGGCCGGCACTGATCATGGAGCCCTGCCCGGGCCAGGCTCTTGATGATGACTTCGGGGCCGACACCGGCGGCGTCGCCCATGGTAATGCCGATAACCGGATGATCGGTCATGTGCGTGTTCCCTGTCGGTGTGCAAAAGGAGCGTGAGTGACGAGTGGTCTGCCAGAGGCGCAGCAGGGCATCCTGTTCCCCGAAGGCTCCGGCCTTGGTAATGACTTCAAGTACTGGCGAGCCGGCGGTCACCATGCGCGCCATGCCGATGTCGGGCGCATCCAGCAGGGTCAACCGTGTCATGTCGCCTGCCGTGAGAAGGGCACGTGCCGTGGCACCGCCGGTCGCGATCAGACGACCGACATGGCGCAGTTGTGGCGCCAGCATCTCTCCCAGTCGCTGACTGATCCGCGAGGCATCGGCAATCTGGCGCTGCTGGCTCTGTGCCAGCCTTATCAACACGTCACGACCCTGTTTCAGAGTCTGCTCGATGGGCAGGCAGAGGGCCTGAAGCGCTGACATGGAAGCGCTTTCCAGCAGTTGTGTTACCTCGATATCGATGGCCACCAGTGCGTGACCGGCTGCTGCCTGCAGGGTATCGGCCTGCGCATGCGAGAGGGTGCTCATGCTGCCGATCACGAACAGTGTCGGGCGCTCGGTGTCTCGCGCCGGTTCTGAAGTGTCGGCATGCTGATCGATCTGCAGCGCCGGCAGAGCTGCGGACAGGGTCTGACCAAGGCCGCCCGAGCCGGCCCAGAAGATCTGGTCGAGCGTCGCGGTGGCCCGGGCAAGGTGATCAAGGTCTTCTTCAGTCAACGCATCACAGACAACGGCCTTGATGCCCTGTTGCTGCCACTGCTGAATGCGAGCCGCAACGCTGGTGGCTGGCTGGTGGAGGATGTCGAGTGTCAGCAGGGCTGTCTCGACCCCCTCTGCCTTCAGCATCGCTACCATGTCGGCGCAACCCGTCAGTCCTTCGTTACGCCAGACATCGCATGCTTCGACGGGGTGATCGTGCAGATATTGTCGCCCCTGTCGTGTCGTGCGCCCGGTGGCAGGGAAAGCGGGTGCCACGATGGCCATGCCCGCCAGCGGTATCAGCGCTGCAATCTCGGCGGCGGCATTACCCCGCAGCGTGGAATCCATTTTCTTGAAAAGATGGGTATAACAGCCCTGCCACTGCGTCAGGCAGTCGACATGTCGCTGGGCGGCTTCACCCGGCGTCATGCTGCGGGAGTCAAGATCGACGGCCACGACATCCTCGTCGGCGGCTTCCGGTGTGAGCAGCACCTGTGCGGACAAACCGCCTGCCACGCAGCTGACCGCCGAGTCGGCGGTCCCCGTCAGGTCGTCGGCCAGCAGCAGCAGCCGAGCGCGACGCAATGGGGACTCGATGCGATGAGAAGTTTCAGCGCTCGACACGGTCATAACCCTTGAGTGCTTCACGAAGGGTGGCCAGCTTTTCCGGCGGCAGTGGCTGAACCGGTGAGCGAGCCGGGCCTGCCGGCATGCCCAGAAGGCCGGCGGCGGTTTTTAGAACGCTGGGCATGGTACCCAGTGAAAAGGCATTGCGAAGGGGGCGAAGCCGTTCCTGAGCGTCACGTGCTGTCTCGAAGTCCCCCTTCTGGAAAGCGTGCCAGATGGCCATGACGACATCGGGAACCGCGTTGGTCGTGGCCGCAACAGCCCCATCCCCGCCGGCCATCAGCGTCCACAGGATCATCGAGTCGGTGCCGGTAAAGACGGCAAAATCCTCGCGTCGCAACCGGATCAGCTGCACCAGCCGATCAAAATCACCGCCGCTGTCCTTGATCGCCCGAATATTCGAAATTTTGGACAGGTGCGCCACGCTGGCAACATCCAGCGTCACACCGGCCTTGGCTGGAATGGTATAGAGCAGAATGGGCAGCTCGGTCGCAGCACTGATGCGCTCGTAGTGCGTGATCAGCTCCGCCTGGGTGGCGCCATTGAAATAGGGCGTAATGATCGATACACCATCAACGCCGATGTCCGCCATTTTACGGTTGAGTTCGATGACGCTGCGTGTCGTGTAGCCACCGGTACCGGCAAAGACCGGCACACGTCCCGCCGCCTGATCGATCACGATCCGCGTGACTTCAACCTTCTCTTCATCCGTCAGCGAAAAGAATTCGCCATTGGTGCCCAGAGTGAAGAGACCATGGACGCCCTTGCTGATCAGGGTTTCGGCAAGATCGCGAATGCCCTGCTCATCGATCTCCTCCTGCTCGGTCATGGGAGTCATCATGGCAGGTACGATGCCGGCAAATGAGGTGGTCATGAACATCTCCTTTCAGTGCCTCAGGCAAGACGGCTAATGGCGTTGATCAGGTTGTCGACGATGGCGTAGAGCGACCACAGGCCGATCAATGACAGAACAATCAGGATCAGGGTCTGCCACCATCGGTTGACATGCTCATCAAGCATGAATTTTCTTGAGCTGGTCATGCGCAGTACGCCAAACAGGATGGGGGGCAGCAAAATGGCGGTGATGACGCTGGTACCGAACACGCTGAGATAGACCAGATTCGGCGCCTGGGGCATGCAGATGAACAGTGGGACGACAATGAAGGCGGCAATCAGCACGCGGTTGAACCAGGGGTCCTCGGCCGGTCTGGTGAACGCCTTGCCGCGGCGCGTTGCCAGGTGCAGGCCGTTGAACATCAGATTGGCGAAACCGCGAGCATTGGCCGGGAAACTGGAAAATGCCGCCAGAAACAGGCTGGTCCAGAGCAGCGCCGGACCCCAGGGGCCGACCGCCATCTCCATCATGGTGGCCAGATCGCTTTCATTGGACACGGTCATGCCGGTACCGCGGATGGTTTCGGCAGCGACCACCCAGAACAGGACATTGATGATCAGCAGGGGCAGCATGCCGGCCATCAGGTCGAACTGCTGCAGACGGCGATATTTCGGGCCATTCCAGCCGCGCTCGTCCATGAAGTAGGGGTAGAGCAGATTGAGCGCCGAGCCGCCGATCGTGCCAATGGTCGCGATGGCAATGAAGATGGCGTCGAAAGGACCGTTGTCTTTCGGAATGGAGAAGGTCAGCCCCTTGGCCATCTCGACCAGATCGATGTGGCCGGTCGCGACGATGGCGCCGACGAAGGTGACAATAATCACGACGGACGCAATGCGTGCTGTCCACTCAAGCCACTGATAGGCATTGCGACGTGCCAGCATGATGATGGTCAACACCACCACGGCTGCGCCGCCGACAAAATAGCCCCAGGTCGCGCCGCCGATCTCACCGGAAAGCTGGTAAAGCGCGACGGCGCAGGCGCGCAGAAAGCTCATCTGAATGATGATGCCGTAGAAGAAGATGGCAATGCCGAAAAACATCGGAAAGCCGCGCCAGACGCGCTGGAATCCCTGTAGTACCGAGGTGTCACCGAAACGGTTTTCCAGCTTGTATTTGGCAATGGCGGAGATCATGCAGTAGCGCGCGAACAGTGCCACGATCAGCGTCCACATGAGGGCGTAGCCGTAATTGGCCCCGGACACCGTGGAGCTGACGAGATCACCGGTACCCAGAAACGCCATGGCCAGTACCAGTCCCGGCCCGATACAGCGGATGTATTCACCGAACGTGGACGGTAGCAGCGCCGAGGGCGCAGTGTTCGCCGTATTATCCGGCGATGATTCATCGGAACGTGCGGATGTTGCCGTCCTGGTCGCCATGACGACTTCCTCGTTGATTTTGATTGTTTCGGTCTTTGTTCGGTGAAAAATGATCGAAACGATCTTTAATGGCAATAGTTTTGAAGCTTGAACGAAAGTTTAATTTTTAATAAGTTCATGTTTTTATGAATAAAAAATGTCGTTATTCTTTGGTCTTACAGAGAGGGTGAATAAATTCCTTAAAATGATTGAAATAGTCATTATGGGGTAGGTCAGCATGCGTGTACTGGTGTCAGGATGCAGCTCCGGGATTGGTCAGGCGATCGTCAGGGAAATGTTGGGTGGCGGGCATCAGGTTGTCGGGCTCAGCCGACGTCAGCCCGAAGAGGAGGCGGGCGTGGAGTGGATCGAAACGGATCTGACCTGCCCGGAGGATATCGATCGTGCCGCGGCAGGAATTGGTCCCGTCGACGCGCTGGTGCATGCGGCAGGGGTCATGTATACCGCTCGACTCGGAGATCTCGACCATGAGCTTGATCGCCGGATGTGGCAACTCCATGTCGAAGCCCCGACAAGATTGCTGAATGCCCTGACGGCGCAACAGCAGGCCCTGTCGCGCGTCGTTTTGATTGGCAGTCGCACGATGACGGGGGCGGCTGGCAAGAGTACCTATTCAGCTTCCAAAGCGGCCATGCAGGGATTGGTCCGGTCGTGGGCGATGGAGTTGATGGCGCAGCAGACCACGGTCAATCTCGTCGCGCCGGCCGCAACAAATACCCCGATGCTGCACGATCCGGCTCGCGTTGGGGTCGCCCCGGTATGCCCGCCCATCGGCCATTTCATCGATCCTGAGGATATCGCAGCGCTGGTAGCCTTCCTGCTGGGGCCGTATGCCAGTGCCATGACCGGTCAGACCCTGACGGTCTGTGGTGGGGCTTCGCTTTAGATGTGACGCCTTGAGGCAGGTGTCAGGCCAGCCGCATCTCATGTGTCGCCAGCTGTACCCGGCCACGTCCGGCATGCTTGGCGCCATAGAGGGCCTGGTCGGCCAGTTCGATCAGAGCGCTCATGTCATGGCCCTGAGACGGCGAATTGACCAGTCCGGCCGAGAACGTGAGGTGAGCAATGCGCTCATCGCCGACCTGCATCGACCACTGGCCGAACTGCTCGAGTACCTCATTGAGGCGCATCATGGCGATGCTGGCGGAGGCACCCGGCAGGACCACGATGAACTCCTCGCCGCCGTAGCGACAGGAAATGTCCGTGGCGCGCAGCCGCTGGGTCAGAATCTCGCCCAGCGCGATCAGCACCTGATCACCGGCATCGTGACCCCAGGTATCGTTGAGACGCTTGAAATGGTCCAGATCCAGCAGGGCGAGCGAGACCGGTGACTCTTCGCTGGCATTTTCAAGCAGATCGGGCAGCGTTTCATTGAGGTAGCGCCGGTTGTAAAGCCCTGTCAGCGCGTCACGGTAGGCATGATTGGTCAACTGATTACGCAGGCGCAGATTGATCAGGGTCAGGGTCAGGATACGAGCGGTCTCATCGACCATGCGCTCCAGGCGATGACGGTCTTCATCATCCAGAGGCTCTGCCTGCAGCGTCATACGTCCCAGTGCGCCGGTCGTTGTGGTCAGGCGCTGTCGATATTCGAAGGCCGGTTGTGTCGACAGTTTCTCACCCCAGCGGATGCAGTGCGCCTGATCCAGCTCTTCAATCCGAAGGGCCAGCTCACCGCTGGTATCGGGGAAGCACTGTGCCAGATGCTGATCCAGCAGGGGAACAACGTCGGCGATGGCAGAAAGCTCGAAAAGCTGAGTGCTCAGTCTGTTCAGGCGCTCGCGGTGCAGGCCATCGCGGGAGAGGCGCTGGTTCAGCGTTACCATCCCCTGCTCGGCCTCCTTGCGGATCGTGGTGTCATGGACCATCTCATAGATCAGGGTCCTGCCACCGATCACCACGGAGGCCGTGAAGATTTCCACGTCGCGGATCGTGCCGTTCGCCAGGCGGTGGCGGGTTTCGAAATACCCCTCCCGTTGCTCCAGTGTCTGATGAATGCGCTGTTGGCGCGTGGCCTGAGCCGTCAACGATATGGCTGCCATGGTCATTGTCTTGAGCGTTTCAAGAGGGTAGCCATAGTAGTCACAGGCGGCCGTATTGGCATCGACAATCATGCTGTTGTCCGGGTCCAAAAGCAGTTTGATGGCATTGCCGCTTTCGAATGTACTGCGATAAAGGCCGGCGTTTTCGATCAGCAGTTCGGTGGCGCGCTTGCGGGCGCTGATGTCCTCGATCAGCAGAAGATAAAGGCCCTCCTCCGGCAGCGGCGCGATGACCCATTCGGCCCAGAGCGGCTGTCCGGCCCGGCCATGGCCGTGAAGGCTCATGCGCAGCTCGCGATGCCAGGTCGGCTCACGGCGCTGGGTGGCGTCCTGTTGCTGCCATTGATCCCAGTGCTGCCGGGCGTCCGGGCCGTCCTCATCGCTGGCCCACTGCCAGATGAAGTCCTGACCGATGGCAATCTCGTGGGGGGTCAGCAGCTGCGACAGCATGGGGTTGTGCTGATGGATCACGCCCCGGGAGTCGATGACCAGCATGCCCGTGGGCGTGGTATCAAACAGGGTCTGCAGACGTCGACGGGTGTCTGCCAGATGCTGCTCCTGTTCGCGCTGCGCCTGAATATCGATAACTGTCCCCACGATTCGGGTGGGACACTGATCTTCATCAAAGTCCATGATCTGGCCGTTGGCCAGCAGCCATCGCCACCGGTTCTGCGCGTCCAGGAAACGGTATTCGCAGCGCCAGTGATTGCTATGACCGGCGACGTGATCATCAAAGCTTCCGACCACGCGATCGATGTCTTCGGGATGAAGCAGGCGATCACGCCAGGCCTGTGCATCGCGCGGCAGGGCGCCATTGCGATAGCCCAGTATCTGATGGAACTGCGCCGAGGCAAAGATTTCATCGGCGACCAGATTCATGTCCCATACGCCCGTGTCGGAACCGGTCAGGGCAAGGTTCCAGCGCTGCTCCTGCTCGGCCAGTCGGGTCCGGGTGTCGTTCAGGGCCTTCCAGGGGTAGCGCAGGTGACTCAGGAAGAGCGCACGAAAGATCAGAATGTACGAGACGGCCTTGTAAAGATGCCCCAGTACGTTGAATTCGTCGTTCGCCGTACCGTAGAGCGTAAAACAGATTTCGGCCAGCGCCGTGACCCAGGCGGCCACCGTGAGCATTTCCCTGTCGCGTCGTCTTTGAAGATGCGAAGAGCGCAGCAGTATGAGGCCAGCGAGGACACTCATGCCGGCCAGTCCCCATTCCAGCGAAATCTTGAGTGGTGTCAGACCCTGGCCTGGAATGTAGAGATCCGGTGCTCTGTCCAGATAGCCAAAGCCACCAATCAGCGCCAGTACACCGGCGCAAAGAAATGCCACCAGTATGAGTCGCGGGAATCGCGCAGGCTGATCGGGAAGGTGCGACAGGGATAACAGCAGCAGGGCACTGATGGCGCACAGCCGTGCCAGCAGCCAGAAATAGATTGCCTTGTTCAGCGTATTGGGCGTAAAGAGATCCGGCATGCCGGGCATGGAGAGCAGATGAAGACTATCCAGCATTGCTGACAGGGCCAGCAGGGCGCCGACACACAGATACTGGGTCGACAGTGTCCGGTAGCTGTTGAAGATGGAAAGCGTGGCCAGAATGGCCACGATCACACAGGTCAACTCGATGAGGGAGTGGAACCCCAGATAGCTGTGTAACTGGCTGAATACCTGCTGTTTGGGCAGCAGGGTCAGCAGTAGCATGAATGCCAGCAATGCCCAGAAAAGACGGCCTGATGGGCCGATCAGCAAATGTCTGAGGGCGAGCTTTAGGGTGGCCATTCCACTGTCCAGCGTTGAAAGGATCGAGTCTGAATATTAGATCAGTGGCGGCAGGGCGCTAATCCAGGAAAATCGTGCTTTCCTGAAGGCTATTCATTGAAATGCCATGGACTTTTCTATCCTGACCACTGTCGTTTGCGTCGGGCAAGATAGGTCAGACCCAATCCCAATGAGCGCACCAGCGTGAAAATGGTGAAGGCCAGCCACAGGCCGTGATTGCCCAGTGGTTGCGTCAGCCACCAGACCGGCAGATACACCATCAGGGCCACAATGATCGTATCGCGCATGGCCCGTGTATCCGTGGTGCCGATGAACACGCCATCCAGCAGATAGCTCCATACGGCAATCAGCGGCATGACGACCAGCCATGGCAGATAGTGCCCGGCCAGCGCCCGGATGGCCTCGATATCGGTCAGGCGCGCGATCAGCCACGGCCCGCCCAGTGCAAAGGCCAGCGCGGCCAGCAGCGCCGTCAGCAGTGAAAATACCGCGCAGGCGCGCACCGACTGGCCGAACTCGTGCCAGTCCTCTCTGCCGGCGGCCTTGCCGGTCAGGGCCTCGGCGGCGTTGGCAAAGCCATCGAGCCCGTAGGAGACCATCATCACCAGCTGCATCAGGATGGCATTGGCGGCCAGCGTCTGATCGCCCAGCTGCGCCCCCTGAGAGGTGAAAAAGGCCATGGCAAACAAAAGGCACAGGGTGCGGACGAACAGGTGTCGGTTGACGCGAAAGAGCTCGCCGTAGGCCTTGAGACGCTTGAGCGGGGTGGTGTCGAACCGGCCACCCAGTGTCTTGAGGGCCCGCCATGCCAGCCACAGGCCGACACCCAGCGCGGTGTAGTCCCCGATCAGCGAGGCGGTCGCCACGCCCCGGACGTTCATGTCGAGCCCGACCACCAGCACAATATCCAGCACGATGTTGACGCTGTTGGTAATCAGCATCAAAAGCAGAGTGACGCGCGCGTTCTGACGTCCCAGAAACCAGCCGATGATGGCATAGTTCATCAGCACTGCCGGTGCAGAAAGGATGCGTACATGGGCGTAATCGGCGGCCAGCTGCGCGGTCGCCTCGCTGCCGGGCTGTAACAGCCATAGACCAAAATCGATCAGCGGCGCCGATAGTGCAATCAGGGCAAGCCCGATGACTACGGCGATGAGCAGCGACTGGCCGAGCAGGTTGCGTATGCCTTGATCTTCTTCGCGACCGGCCGCCTGAGACGTCAGACCGGTAGTCCCCATGCGTAGAAAACCAAATCCCCAGAACAAAAAGCTGAAGAGCGTACTGCCCAGGGTGACGGCGGCCAGATAGCGTGCGTGAGGCAGATGGCCAATGACGGCGGTATCTACCAGACCCAGCAGCGGCACGCTGGCATTGGAGATGATGATGGGCCAAGAGAGTCGCCAGACGTCGTGAAGACGCCGGGAAAAGGCTGGAGATGCGGACATGGAGCTACCGACCGGGGAGTTGTGCCTGTGAGGCCTGTGCCGGCAAGGGCGTTCAGAACCTTCATGGCGTTTGGGGTGACGGCCCTGCAATCAAAAGGGCGACCCGCAGGCCGCCCTCCTGTTGCTCCTCCTCACGGGAGGGCTCTGCTATCGGATATCAGCTTTCAACGGCCGTGATGCGCTCGTATTTTTCCATGAGCTGCTCGCGGGTTTCTTCACGTTCGGGGTCGAGCGGAATGCAGTCGACCGGACAGACCTGCTGACACTGTGGCTCGTCAAAATGACCGACACATTCGGTACAAAGCTTCGGGTCGATCACATAGATCTCTTCACCCGGTGAAATGGCATTGTTGGGGCATTCCGGCTCGCAGACGTCGCAGTTGATGCACTCGTCGGTGATCATCAGGGACATGGTAACCTCCTGGTTCGCGCACGCCGTATCCGGGCGCTGCGCGGCTGTCATCCGCCGGCCAAGGAGCCGTTCGCCGTATCAGGCGTCCTGAAAGTGTTCTTCCAGTGCCCGGGCGATGCGGGGATGCACCATCGTTGAAACGTCACCGCCAAGGCGGGCGATTTCACGCACGATGGTAGATGAAATATAGGAATTCTCGACTTCGGGCGTCAAAAAGAGACTTTCCACATGAGGCGCCAGCGCCCGGTTCATGTTAGCCAGCTGCAGCTCGTACTCGAAGTCGGAGACGGCGCGCAGTCCGCGCAGAATAATACGAGCGCCGACGCGGTCCACCAGCTGGGTCAGAAGGCAGCTGAACCCCACGACCTCGACGTTATCGAGATGGCCCAGAATCTCTCTGGCCAGCGATACCCGCTCATCCAGCGCCAGAGTCGGCTGCTTGCGCGGGCTCTGGGCCACGGCCACGATCACCCGATCAAACATCGAGGCGGCGCGCTCGATCAGGTCGGTATGGCCGTTGGTAATCGGATCAAAGGTTCCGGGATATACCACAATGTTCATGAACGGACTCCATTTGTCCCCGATGCTCCGGCAGGCGCATGCCGGTACTGCTGCCTGATCACGGACGCCCGCAACTGCCGGGGCACCCGACATGCCCGGCGAGCGGGAGGTTACTTCAAAGCATCATGGCAGACAAATGTGGCTGCCGGACCGGCACAACATCAATGACTGATCTATTGATCCAGCGAGCCGAACGGGTTGTCGACCTCAAGCGATACCGGCTGGTGATAGCCGGGAATGCGGATGTCCCGAGCGCTGACCTCGAGTTCGGGGCCTTCCAGTACGCCTTCGCCAAAGCGGTAGATCGGTGAAAATTCCCCCCGCTGTGACTGCGCCTCGAACTGCGCCTGACGTGCTTTGACTGCTTCACGACGACGACGCCACTGTGTCATGGCGGCCTCACCGTGGCGCTGGGTCAGCAACCTTTCGGTGGCCTGCGGAGAGAGCAGGGGGGCCGTGGCGTTGTTGCCGCCAAAGCCCTTGGCGTTGATGAAGCTGACGTCGGCGCGAAACTCGCGGTGCTCGCGGAAGATGTCCAGACGCTCTCCGTAAACATCATCTGCCACGGCATCCAGCGTGAAAATGCCGGGCAGCAGGCCGGTCTGGAAGCTGCCCAGTGCGCTTGTCAACTGATCGCCGGCAGCGCTGCCCTGGGAGTGCCCCAGGTAGGCCTTTACCGCGGCGACCGGCCAGTGCTCGATGCCGTTGGCGCGCGCCACGCTGTCGAGCACATGAGATTCGGTAATGCGATTTTTCGGGGTGCTGGTGCCGTGGGAGTGAATGTAACTGCGCTCGCGCACGGCCTTTTCGCCCAGAATGCTGCTGGCCAGCGACACGCTCTTGCCCAGCGTAATGTAGTTGCCGATACCGGGGGCGGAAATGGAGCGCTTGTAGCCATCGGCGTTGATGAAGACCTCCGGCACCGCGCCCAGGATGTCGGCTCCGAGTTCAAGCGCCAGCTCATCGTCCATGAGCATGACAAACTGGGCAGACTCGGCAATGGTAAAGCCGCAGTTGCGCGCAAACGGTCGGCAGACGCGCTGGTAGTCCTCGTCGGTCAGAAGCTCGAGTGCGTCGAGTGCCTTGACGCTGGCATCATCGGCCAGCGCACTCATGACGCGAAAGCCTTCGACGATTTCCGGCGTAATGGGCGCATCCGCTGTACCGACCATGACCATGCGACGCCGGCCCATTCGGATGTCGTCCACGCCCAGGCGCAGGTTGTATAAAAAGGTCGCGCAGGCACCCTGCATGGCGCCGGTGGCCCCAACGCTGCCCAGCACGTAGGCGTTGAGGAAGTCGGCCGGCATCTGGCCGTAGCCCAGCGGCATCTGTTTGGAGGTGGTGCGCTGGCCGGTGACGAAGCTGGTCAGCAGACCGCCCCAGCCCTGGGCATCCAGCTGACCGATCGAGTTACCGGCATAGACGGCAATCTGATCCGGGTCGAGACGCTGACTCAGATCGTCCCACTCGTAGCCGCTCTGCCCCAGACAGTCGGAGGCTGCAAAAATGGTCATCGACAGGGCGCGTGGATGGTGCACGCTGCGATAGAAACTCGCCGGATCGAATCCGGTGGGTAGCTGACCGGCGCTCTTGACCAGCGCGTCGCGACGCTCCGGCAGCAGGACCTCGAACTCGCCGGCGGGGACGGTCACACTGACATGGCGCTCATCGATGGCCTCGATCTGCCAGTGAGCCGGCGGGTTTTCGGGCAGTTGACGGCGACCGAGATTGACCGTCAACGGGGCATCAAGGGTCAGGCTGGCCTGACGATTGGCCGGGATGCCGGCGTCGGCAAAGCGCTCGTCCTCGATGCGACGGATCAGGGTGTGGCGACGAACATGTACGTCGTGGCGTGCCGCCAGGGTAGCATCATCAAGGGGAGCGCCGTGATCATCCGAAGCAGGCTGCCCCATCAGACGGGCGATCCCGGAGAGGGTATACTGTCGGGTCTTTTCGGGCAGTGCATCGATCACGGTCCGGTAAAAGGACTGATGACCGGACGTTCTGCCAGCGGGATTGATACCGCCCATGCCGACGATCACCGGTAACTGTGACAAGCCGAAACCCTCGTGTTGATGCCTATAAGGAAGCGATAAAGCCATGGCGACCGTGTCGCTGAAAGGATGGCGATATGGCCGCGTCATGTGCCATGACGGGTCCGCCAAAACAGGGCAGCCATGATAGCATCGCCCCGGGCTGGACGTCATGTCGACCGGTCAACGACTTGTCATCTCGAGAGCGGAAAATGTTGAACCTGCTGGCTGAAAAAAGCCACGCAGGACTGGCTGTCATGAGCCGCCGGTGCGGTGGTGAAAACGCCAGAGCCGCAGGACATACAGCAGTGCCATGGCCGGCAGAGGAGATGATGGGCACCCGCATGGTGCAGGGGCGATTCGCCCGGCAGGGACGGCAAGGCATTGATGAGGTTCGTCAGCAGCGTAATGGCTGTATAGCCATGCGTCTCCGGAAACCGCTGAAGCCATGCCTGCATGTCATGCGATATTCAGAAGTCAGGGGCTGGCATCAGACGGTGCCAGCAAAGTCCCCCCAGTATTATTTTAAACACTGCCATGTTCTCCAATTCCACGCCGGTATATTCGACCCAGCAGGGGCTTCATCCTGATCTTTCCCATTACGTTCAACGCGCCCTCGACAACCAGTGGCAGCGTCCGATTGCCGATCACACCCGAGCGGCCTTCGAGCACGCGCAGCGGTTCTATCAGGCGCACGGCGGGCCGCTGATTCTGGACGCCGGCTGCGGCACGGGACGTTCGACCCGGCAGCTGGCACATCATCATTCGCAGGCCTGCGTACTGGGCATCGATCGCAGCGCCGATCGCCTGTCGCGGGATTACTCCCGTGAGCTGGGCGCCTTCCCCGACAACGCCCTGCTGGTGCGAGCCGATCTGGTCGATTTCTGGCGTCTGGCACACCTGGCCGGCTGGCAGCCGATGCGCCACTGTCTGTTCTATCCCAATCCCTACCCCAAGGCGTCCCAGCTCAAAAGGCGCTGGCATGCTCATCCGGTATTTCCCGTTTTATTGGCACTGGGCGGGGCACTGGAGCTTCGCAGCAACTGGCGGATCTATGTCGAGGAGTTCGCTCAGGCCATCCGGCAGGCTATCGGGCAGTCGCCACATGTCGGCACGCTGTCATTGACGCCGGAAAGCGATTTCATCAGTGCCTTTGAACACAAGTATTTCGACAGCGCTCATACGCTGTGGCAGCTCGAATGCCAATTAAAGCCATCAACTCAAGCGACGCTGGAAGCCCTTCGCGCGACACCATGATGTGCAACGCATCATGGCCTGCGAAACACCCTGAAAGGAAATATCCATGACCTGGCTGCCCTATCTCTATCTGATTCTGGCCATCTGCGCCGAAGTCATTGCCACCAACGCGCTCAAGGCCTCCAACACCTTTACCCGGCTGGGGCCCGGTCTGATTACGGTCCTGGGCTACGCGCTCGCCTTTTACCTTCTGTCGGTGGTGCTCAAGAGCATGCCGGTGGGCGTGGCCTACGCCATCTGGGCGGGGCTTGGCATGGTATTGACGTTGCTGGTGGCCATGGTGATCTTTGGAGAACGCCCCGACGCACCGGCCATGCTGGGGATCACCCTGATTGTGGCAGGTGTGATCGTGCTGCAGTGCTTTTCAAAAATGAACGCGCAGTAGGGTCGCGAAAATGCGCAAATCCTAGATGAGCGCATTGCCACGGTACAGGCATGCCCATTACTCTGAGGCTTAATCAAGCTGCCCATGGAACAGGGAAACCCTTCATGCCTGCAAGGATTGATGTCGTAGGCGAGAATCGCCCGGCTGTCGTACGTCTTTTGTCCTGCCTGCTGCTCTCCTCACTGATGTTGCTGGCGTTGACCGCCAGCGCTCTTGCCGACGGCTTTCCCGCCACCAGCGCGCTGGCGGAAAAGGGATTTGTCGTCGGTGCTCAGGCCCGCCTTCTGGACAGCGGTGAGTCCCTGGGCAGTATCGCGCCCGATCAGCAGATGACACCGGCCTCGGTATCGAAACTGTATACGGCTGCAGCAGCGCTCTCGCAGTGGGGGCCGCAGAAGCGCTTCACGACCGAGCTTCGCAGCGACGGCGACATCGTGGATGGGGTGCTCAAGGGCGATCTGATTCTTGATGGCGGCGGCGACCCGGGCATGACCAGCGAGGACTACTGGCTGCTGGTGCAGGGACTGGCCAGCCGCGGTATTCGCCGCATTGATGGTCGGGTACTGGCCAGCCAGTGGCGCTTTGGACCGGTGACCTGTGTGACCACGGATCGATGCGATGCGCGCACCCGCACCCGACACGCCTTCGATGCCCAGCTCACCTCTACGGCGGTGGACTTCGCGACCTGGTGCACGCGCGTGATGCCGGGGGAGGCAGAAGGGGTCCCGGCGCGCCTTGCCAGCTGTGCCGGGACGACGCCGCTGACGCAGGTCGATAATCGCGTCACGACCGTGGCGCAGGGCAACACCGCCATCAGCGCCGAGCGTACCACTCTCAACGGCCAGGACACACTGGTGGTTTCAGGGCAGATACCCTTGGGCAGCGGCCCCAGCAGTGTCTATCGCTCCAGCGCCAACCCGACCGATCAGACGCTCAAAACGCTTGAATCACTCATGCAAAACGCCGGCATTGCCGTGACCGGTGGCTTTGCGTCCACATCAACGCGCCCGTCGGACTCGACGCAGGTACTGTCGGCAGTCGATGGCAAGCCGCTGCAGGAGCAGATCCTGCGCATGCTCAACTACTCCAACAATTTCATGGCCGACGTGCTGGCGCTGGATCTGGTGAGCGGTAATCCCACCATGGCCAGCGCCGGGGCGACACTGAATGCATTCGCCAATGGCATTCCCGGACACGGTCCGGTCAACCTGCGTTCCGGCAGCGGCCTGACGCCGGAAAGCCAGACCAGCGCCCGTGGGGTCACCGCATTGCTGGATTACATGTACCACCAGCCGGCGCTCTTTCCGGTCTTCGTGGCAGGCATGCAAACGCCGGTCAACGGCCCGATGAATTTCATCCGCCGCGGCAGTCAGCGCTTTCAGCAAAGCGTCATGATCAAGACCGGCACCCTCAACGAGCCGGTGCCGGTACGCGCCGTGGCAGGCTATTTCCGGACGCAGTCCGGACGCTGGGGCGCCTTCACGGTCATGGTCAACGGCCGGGCTCCCACGCCTTACATCAACTGGACGACCACCCTTGAGGCAGTTTCCAGCGATATCGATACCATGATTGCCAGCAACTGAGATCTGTCCGATCGGCCGTCGAGGCTGGTCAAATGCCGTGCCTTCTGATGGAGGCGGACAGCATCTTTTGATGCCCGGGCAGGCGCGGGCCGTGGCCCCCCGGTCCACTGCTTTGGTAGGATGCCGACTCCCCTTAAAGATGGCAGGTGGTCTGCAATACCTGTGATCCATGGACAGGAATCCTCTGCATGAAGCCCGCGCATACCGGTATCAAGCGGCTATTTCATTCCACCCGCTACTCATGGAAAGGGCTGACGGCCGCCTGGCACAATGAGGCGGCCTTTCGCCAGGAGTTGATCGTGACCGTGTTGCTGCTGCCGGCCACCTTCTGGCTGGGGCAGTCCCTGATGCAGTGGCTCCTGCTGATGGGCAGTGCGGTGCTGGTCATGGCCGTGGAGCTGCTCAATTCCGCAGTGGAAACCGTGGTGGATCGCATCGGCGTCGAGCACCACGAGCTCTCCGGACGTGCCAAGGATCTGGGCTCGGCCGCCGTCTTTCTCTGCGTGCTGTTTGCCTTTCTGGTGTGGGGCAGCCTGCTGGTCGCCCGTCTGGTCTGATCCGTTCCCCATTTGTTCCTGAAATAACGGCCCGAGGCGACCCGCCTCGGGCCGTTTTTCGTGGTCGGTCACCAGGCAATCGGCTCAATGCATGCACACAGATCATGCCTTCATGCCCATTTATCGATTGCAGATGCGGCATTAAAAGCCTTGTATAGAAAGGGTATTCCGGTGCGACATGGACGCCGTATCGCTCTGGCGCCGGTGCGACCATTTCCCCGGTATACCCGAAATACGCAGGGCACATAACGATAAATGACGGGTAAATCACCATGACGCATTCCATTCGACCATGGGTCTTCTGGCCCGTGTTTCTGGTGCTGACCGAGGTGTGCGAACGCTACCAGCTCTTGTAGGGTAAAAACTTGCCGTTCATGGTGATCTTGACGCGATCTCCCTTCGGGTCTTGTTCGCGCTCGACGTCCATCGAGAAGTCGATGGCGCTCATGATGCCATCACCGAATTTTTCCTGAATGACATCCTTGAGTGTCGGCCCGTAGACGCCGACCACCTCATAAAGGCGATAGATCAGCGGGTCCTGCGGGATGGCGCCATCCCAGGTTTTGGTCGGATAAGCCTTTATGGCGTCGACAAGCGCGTCATCCTCAAGGCCCAGCGCCTGCACGAGTTTCTGGGCAATGTCGGGCGGGGCACTGTTCATGCCGTAGCACACGGAGGCGACCCAGACCGGAGAGCGGTCCACGGCCTGCCCCAGATCATCCCAGCTCATCTTCTGACGAGCCCGGGCGGCCATCAGAGTGTGATGCATTTCAAGCTTATCCATGACATGACCCTTTTGCAGGTGGTTGGAAGTCACACGCCAGCTATAACATCGTGTGAGTGCCCGAGCCAGTGTCGATCACTGCGGGGAGGGTGCCTGAGGATCAATCAGCGATGCCAGCGCCGGCATGATCTGCAGCTCGATGGCCGGGTCGATCATGTCTTCGGGCGGCGGCGACGCGAGCGGCGCCCAGACGCGCTCGAAGGCCACGTCAGACTGCAGTTTCGCATCATTCAGACGGGCCACGTAAACCTCCAGCATGTCGAGCCGACCGCTGTCGTCCGGGGCGGCAAAGCGCCCCAGCCAGGCACAGTTCAGGACAGCCGTATCCTCGGCAAGCATTGTGGCCTGAAGCGTCGTGACGGCGTGTATCAGCGCGTCGTCGTCGGCCACCCGATCAACGCCGGTATCGGGCAGGCCGTAGCGTGTCTGGTGTTCACGGCGTATCAGCAGTACCTCGTTGCGGGTACTGAGCAGCGCCAGCGCTACATATCGGCGCGGCAAGCGTCGTTCAAGGGGCAGGGATGAATCGCTGTCGGTCATGTCAGTCGAATCTCTGGCGCAGTGCCGGCAGAACCTCATCGGCGAGCAGCGGCGCCAGCGACAGCGTATCGTCATCGAGTGCTATCCAGCGTACCTCCTCGATCTCACCGCAGGCCCGTGGCGTGTCTGCCAGCGCCTCAATGATGAAAACGTCGGCATCGATATGGGTGTCCGCCTCGTTGGCTGCCCGGGCTCGAAAGCGGCCCAGCATGGCCAGCTCATCTTCCTCCAGCGAGGCGCCCAGCTCTTCCCGGCATTCCCGCGCCAGGGTGGCCAGAGGCGTCTCGCCGTGCTCGGGCTTGCCACCGGGCAGCATGAAGTACTGGGTGTCGCGCTTTCTGACCACCAGCAGGCGGCGATCCTGATCGAGCAGACAGCCGGCAACAACGTGAATGATGGGCATCGCGGGGAACTCCGGTTGAGGTCTGGGTGGACAGGACTGCGCCCTGACAGGGCGATCAGGCCTGATTGGATGGTGTTCGAGCAAAGCGGGCAATAAAGCGCGCCATGGCCGGGCCGATGAGGACCACGGTGAAAAGGCGCAGCGCCTGCAGGGCGGCAACGATCGCGACATCGGCATGCGTATCGAGGGCGATGATGGTCATCGAGTCCAGCCCGCCCGGGCTGGTTGCCAGATACAGCGTCAGAAAATCGCTGTGCATCAGTGGCACCAGCATCAGCGCCGACAGCGCGCAGAAGGCGATCAGCATGATGGACGCCAGAAACATCCACTTGAAGGCATGGGTAACGTTGCGCACGGTCTGGCGATCAAAGCGTAGCCCCACATAGATGCCGATGCAGGCGTAGGCGGCTTCCAGCAACGGCAGCGGCAGTTGAATGTCGATCACACCGGAGACCTGTGCCACGGTGCCCAGAAGCATCGGCCCCAGCAGGGCACCGGCCGGCAGCAGACGGTCACAGATGAAAATACCCACAACGATCAGCGCGATCGAGACGGCAAAGGACAAAAGGCCATGAAGATTCCACGTCATGGCATGAGAGGGCGCATGGCTTTCGCCCGACACCCCCAGAAAATGGCTGACGAGGGCGCCGGCCATGATCACGCAGATCACGCGCACGTACTGCATGGTGGCCACAATTCGCGGATCAGCATTGGCCTGCTCCGACATGGCGACCATGGCGGCCGCCGCGCCCGGGGTGGTGCCCCAGGCCGCGGTCGTGCCGGGCAGTCCGCCGTAGCGCACCAGCAAAATGCCGACCACAGTGCTCAGCACCAGCGTGACCACGGTGGCCAGCACCATGGCCGGCCAGCTGTCGGCAATGGTGGAGAGCACCGTCAGGGTCATGGCCTGGGCAATCAACAATCCGATCACCCCTTGTCCGCCCTTGAACAGCACCCGTGGCAGCTTCAGACCGCCGATCGTGACGCCAAAGACTACTGAAACCGCCATCGGACCGATCAGGGCACCGGCCGGCATGTGCACCAGCTGCAGTACAAGACTGGCCAGTGCGCAGGCACTCAACAGCAGCAGCCAGCGCAGGGCGGGAGAAGCAGGGATTTGATCAGCAAGCAAAAGTGTCAGGCTCCGGCAGCAGATAAAAAGCGTTGATGAGGGTTAAAAGGCGGGTTCAGGCCACGCTATCGCTGCCGCGCGGCCGATACAGGGCGACGGCATTGTCATGCAGGGCCAGCATGGCATGGGCATCGCCCAGGGTATTATGCAAAAGCTCGATATCGCTGTCCCGGAAAGGGCGGGGCGCACGCGTGCCCGGCAGGTCCGTTCCAAAAAGCAGGGCATGGGGATTGATGTCGGCAATGGCGGCAAGCGTGGCCGGCACGTTCATCGATACGCGTCCGAAGCCTGTTGCCTTGACGTGAGCACCGGCCTCGACCAGCGCCAGCAGAGTGGGCAGCCCTTCCTGCGACAGCCCCAGATGATCAATGACCATTGATGGCAATGCGCGCAGCAGCGTCAGGTGCGGGGCGAGCTCCCGGGCATCGGCGTAGATCTCGCAGTGCCAGCCGACCTCATCGAAAACGCGTCGGGCCTGGCGAATCATGGCGCCGATATCCTGATGGCCACCGCGGCGTAGATTGAACCGGATGGCTCTCACGCCGGCCTCGTCGAGTTCGAGCAGTCGCTTGTTGCTGACCTCGTCGGGCAGCTGGGTCACGCCCACGAAATCACCGCCCAGTGCCTCGAGCGCCGCCAGCAGCCAGGTCTGGTCCGTACCCTGAAAGGAACCCGAGACGACGGCACCGCCGCGAACGTCGAGTCCGCGGACAGCCTTTTGATAATCCTCGATGGTGAAAAAGGCGGGGCGATAGCCCTGATTGGCGATCAAGGGAAAATCCGGGTCGATGATATGCAGATGGGCATCGAAGCAGCCATGCGGTTCCCGATGATCGTGTCGATAGTGCCCGTTGAAGGGAATAACCTCGGCCATGGCAACTCCTTGATCGTCCTGTCATCGCGAAACAGCGCCTTTCGTGCCCGACAAGCATGCGGGGTGATGGCTCGGACTGCAATCTTCGTTATGCTGACAGGCAAAGGATCAAAGAGAGGCTCTTCCATGTCACTGCAAGCCGTCCTGACAGGTCTGCCTGAAGCCCTGCAGTCCCAGGCACGTCGTACCCTCGAGACGTTTGATGACGCCTTGCTGGCCCGTCTGGGCGAAGAGCGCACGCGGGAGCTGGTCACTACCATCACCGCGAGCGATTTTGTGGCCCGTGCCCTCTCCCACGATGGCGTGATGCTGGACCGCCTGCTCGCCCGGGAAGAGCTGGTGGCGGCCCCGAGCCGCGAGACGCTCGAGGGCTGGCTTGACAGCGCGCTTGAAGACGCCGCGACCGAGGCGGATCTGCAGCGAATACTGCGCCGGTTTCGTCGAGAGCGCATGGTGGCGATCATCTGGCGCGATCGAAACGACTACGCCGATGCCTGGAGCATTGCGGCGGCGGTCTCGCGACTGGCCGAGGTCTGCATGGAGGCGGCGCTGCGCTGGCACGAGAAGGCGCTGGCCGAGCGCTACGGCGAGCCGTCACCGGACAGCGACGGGCGCCCCCAGCGCATGGTGATTTTCGGAATGGGCAAGCTGGGCGCCGGCGAGCTCAATCTTTCCTCCGATATCGATCTGATCTTTGCCTATCCCGAAAAGGGCCAGACCCACGGTGGCGAACGCTCTCTGGAGCATCAGGCGTACTTCACCCGGCTGGGGCAGAAGGTCATTGCCTCGCTTGATGCCATCACGGCCGACGGCTTTGTCTTTCGCGTCGACATGCGGCTTCGCCCGCTGGGCGATGGCGGGCCGCTGACCGGCAGCTTCGCAAGCCTTCTGTCCTATTACCAGAGTCAGGGCCGCGAGTGGGAACGCTACGCCATGCTCAAGGCGCGTCCGGTGGCCGGCGATCTTGAGGCGGGACAGCGTCTTCTGGGCGAGCTCAGACCTTTCGTCTATCGCAAATATATCGATTTCGGCGCGATCGAGTCGCTGCGCGAGATGAAGGCGTTGATCAATCGCGAGGTCAGACGTCGCGGGCGTGAAGATGATATCAAGCTGGGTGCCGGCGGGATTCGCGAGGTGGAGTTCGTGGTTCAGGCCTTCCAGCTGATCCGTGGTGGGCGGGTGACCGAGCTGCAGACGCCGTCGCTGAAGCGGGCGCTGGTCGAGCTGGAACGTCTCGAGATCATGTCGCGCCACGACGTGCGTGCCCTGCAGGCCGACTATGTCTTTCTGCGTGATCTCGAGCATGCCCTGCAGGGGCTGGAGGATCGCCAGACCCAGTCGCTGCCCGAGGAGGCATTGCCGCGGGCAAGAATTGCCTTTGCCATGGGGCATGAGCAGTGGGAGGACCTGGTCGCGCATCTCGATGAGGTGCGTCGCCGGGTACGCGAGCGCTTCGATGAGGTGATCGCGCCACCGGAAGAGGAAGACCACGAGCTGATCGAAGCCGGGGCGCTGGAAGAGTGGCGGGCGCTCTGGCAGGAGGCCTTTGACGATGAGGCCGCGATTGCGCTGTTGTCCGAATCCGGCTTTCGCGACCCGCCCCGAGCGCGCGAGCGTCTGCTCAGGCTGCGCCACGGGCGCGCCGTGACCGGCATGCAGCGTATCGGATTCGAGCGTCTCGAAGCGCTGATGCCACTGCTTTTATCCAGCGTGGCCACCACCGAGATGCCGGACATTACGCTTGAGCGCGTACTGGCACTGGTAGAGGCGGTGCTGCGCCGGACGGCCTATCTGTCGCTTTTGAAGGAAAACCCCGATGCGCTGACGCAGTTCGTGCGCCTGTGCAGCGCCAGTGCCTGGATCAGCGAACAGTTGGCGCGCTATCCGGTGCTGCTTGATGAGCTGCTGGACCCGCGCAACCTCTACATGCCTCCCGAGCGCAGCGAGCTCGAGGACGAGCTGCGCCAGACCCTGTCGCGATTGCCGCCCGGGGATGAAGAGAGCCAGCTCGAGGCGCTGCGGTTGTTTCGTCACGCCCGGGTGCTCAATGTGGCGGCGGCCGATGTGGCCGGCGCCCGCCCGTTAATGGTGGTCAGCGATCATCTGACCATGATTGCCGAGGTGGTGCTCGAAGCTGTCGTGAACCTGGCCTGGCAGGGGCTGACGGCGCGTCATGGCTATCCTCGCCGGCGTGACGGCAGCTACGCCGGTGCCGAGGACGTCGATTTTCTGGTCGTGGGCTATGGCAAGCTCGGCGGCATCGAGCTGGGTTACGGCTCCGATCTGGACCTGGTCTTTTTGCATGACGCTGACCCGCGCGGCAGCACCAATGGCGCGCGCAGTCTGGACAATCCGGTTTTCTATGCCCGCATGGGCCAGCGCATCATTCACATGCTGACCACCACCACGCCGGCCGGCGTGCTTTATGAGGTGGACATGCGCCTTCGCCCGTCGGGCAATTCGGGACTTCTGGTGTCTTCGCTGGAGGCCTTTGCCGACTATCAGCGCCGCGAGGCCTGGGTCTGGGAGCATCAGGCGCTGGTTCGCGCCCGTGCCGTGGCCGGCAGTCAGGCGCTGGCAGGTCGCTTTGACGAGATTCGCCGCGAGACGCTCTCCAGGGAGACGGATGTGGACATGCTCAAGCGCGAGGTGGTCGCCATGCGCGAGAAGATGCGCCAGCATCTGGGCAGTAGCGCGCAGTCGCGCAGTGCCGGGTGGTTTCATCTCAAGCAGGACCCGGGCGGCATGGTCGATATCGAGTTCATGAACCAGTTCGCGGTGCTGGCGATGGCGCACAGGGAGAGGGCGCTTTTGACCTATACCGACAACATTCGCATTCTGGAAACGCTGGAATCATCCGGCCATCTGCCGTTTGAAGGCGCTGAGCAACTCAGAAAAGCCTGGCTTGCCTATCGCGATGCCAGCCATCGCGCCGCGCTCACGAATTCCGGCTCACTGGTGCTGGAGGCCGGTTTCGCTGAGCATCGTGAAGCTGTTCAGGCGCTCTGGCAGCGCTATCTTGAACCTGATGTCAGTGTGTCCAGCAAGGCGGAGGCCCCTGAGGGTCGCTGAAGCCCGACTGCAGTCAACCCTTTTTGAGCCGTGGTAGCAGGTAATGCTTCCACCCTTTTCGCATCAGCAGCAGCCAGCGCGGGGCGGCTTTCAGGCGCTGCTCGGTGGGCGTTAACGCTCGGCCGGTCAGCTTGCGTTTGAACTTGAAGGTGCCTGCTATATCGGTACGGCGCAGCCGATTCATGATGGGATGCAGGAGGCTGCCGGGGGCGGCATGGAAGGCCGAGGCAAAATCAATCAGCACCATGTGACCGTCGGGCCTGACCAGAATATTGGTCCAGCGAAGATCGTTGTGGGTAATGTGAAAACGATGCAGCTCGGCGACCATACGCTGAATGTCACCATAGCGCACGGGCATGTTGTGTCGCCGGGCTTCGCCCAGATCAACACCCTCGATATGTGACATGTAAAAGGCGTAGCGCCCATCAAATCCCTTGAAATCCGGGGTATGTGACCAGCCGCCGAGGCGCTCGAGCATGCGCGCTTCACGATTCACCAGATAGCGTGCCAGCGGCGCCAGCGCCGTACCCTGCCAGAGACGGTAATCCTTGCGCACAACAATTTCCCCTGCATGGCTGGTGATGGTGACGTCGGCTTTCAGGAGTCCGCCGGCGCTTTGCAGTATCACGTCCTGATGTGGCGCATGGGGCTGCGATATTGGAATCGCGGTGGCCCAGGGCTCGTTGGCGGCCGCGTCCGTTGTGGTAATTGTCGGCTGGCTGACAGAGCGAGGAGCGCCGTTCCCCTGGTCTGACACCGACTTGTCAGACAGGGGCGCTCGAGGCGAAAGAGAACAATGAAATGTCATGATGTACCTGATACCGGGGCTGCATTCAGCGATGCCGTGTCGACAAGAAGGTAAGCCGGGGACACGGATAAAAGTTAACCTGCTAACTTTTATTTTAATATTAATTTAATGTCAGGTCGAATTCGGCTACCGGGATCAGGTCAGATCAGGTCAATGGCAAAAGGGCAGGTAGAGACCGCTCCGAACGAGCGGTCCAAAAGGTCGTTTGGGCGGGGTTATTGGTTCTGGCCGGTGCGCGGATTGCGGCCAATGGGATGGGCTTCGCCGCGAGCCTTTGCCAGCTCGATCTGGCGCTGGCGCTCGCGTGCGCCGGCACGAGTCTTCTCGGGCAGGCTGTCCCAGCAGTGCGGGCAGCTGATGCCCGGCTCGTAGCAGGGGGAGCGCTGGTCTTCCGCGGAAATAGGCCGTCGGCAGGCGTGACACTGATCAAAGTCGCCTTCGCTCAGGTCGTGACGCACGGTAACCCGGTTGTCGAAGACAAAGCAGTCGCCGCGCCAGCGGGAATCCTGCTCGGGTACGCTTTCCAGATATTTCAGGATGCCGCCCTTGAGGTGATACACCTCTTCAAACCCCTGCTCCAGCATGTAGCTGGAGGCCTTTTCACAGCGAATGCCGCCAGTGCAGAACATGGCGACCTTCTTGTGCCTTGTCGGATCGTAATGGGCCTTGATGTAGTCGGGGAACTCGCGAAAGGAGCGGGTTTTCGGGTCCACGGCGCCCTCGAAGGTGCCGATCTCGACCTCATAGTCGTTGCGTGTATCGATCAGGAGCACTTCAGGGTCGCTGATCAGTTCGTTCCACTGCTCGGGCTCGACGTAGGTGCCGACACGGCGGTTGGGATCAACACCTTCCACGCCCAGGGTGACGATCTCACGCTTCAGCTTGACCTTGGTGCGGTAGAACGGCTGCTCCTGCGCCCGGGACTCCTTGTGTTCGAGATCCAGCAGTCGCGTGTCGCTTTTGAGCCAGACCAGCAGCGCGTCGATACTCTCTCGTGTGCCGGAGACAGTGCCGTTGATGCCTTCCTCGGCCAGCAGCAGCGTGCCCTTGACGTCATTGGACCGCATGGTCTCGAGCAGCGGCTCGCGCAGCGCCTCAAAATCGGGCAGGGAGACGAACTTGTAGAGGGCGGCCACTACAATGGGGCCCTCGTGGGGTATTTCAGGGGATGTCATGTGCTTCTCCAGGCAGTCGCCCTCGCAAGGGGCGGACCAAGGGGGTCAGGAACCCGGTCGGGTTCGCGGCGCGCATTTTACGCCTCCCTTGCCCGGCTTGCATCTGCCTGTCCTCATGCCCGGGAATGACCGTCAGGTGGGCGGCGGTGTGTTCCACCGCGCAGTGCCCCGGCAGCGCTGATATGATCAGGGTAATGGGCCGTGATGACGGCCTGACAATAACGTAGTACCTGCGCGCTCATGGCGCAGGACAACGCACAGTGGAAGGGCTCATGTCTCGAACAGTCTACGTCAACGGCCGATACGTACCGGAAAGCGAGGCCAGTGTCTCGGTCTTTGATCGCGGCTTTCTGTTTGCCGATGGCCTCTATGAGGTCACCGCCGTGCTCAATGGCCGACTGGTGGATTTTGAAGGGCACGTCGCGCGTCTGCATCGCTCGCTCAACGAGCTGAACATGTCGCTGTCGCTCAACGATAACGCCCTGCGCGATATCCACCGCCAGCTCATCGAAAAAAACGAGCTGCAGGAGGGGCTGGTCTATCTACAGGTGACCCGCGGGGTTGCCGATCGGGATTTTGTCTATCCCGAGGCGCACACGCCTGTCACGGTGGTGGCGTTCACCCAGCAGAAGGCGATCATCGACAGCCCGCTGGCAGAGCAGGGGCTCAGAGTGATCTCCCTGCCTGACATGCGCTGGGGGCGGCGTGATATCAAGACCGTGCAGCTGCTGTACCCCTCGATGGCCAAGATGGAGGCCAAAAAGCGCGGCGCCGATGATGCCTGGCTTGTGGAGTCAGGACTGGTGACCGAAGGCTCTTCCAGCAACGCCTGGATTGTCGATCACGACAACACGCTGATCACACGCGAACTGTCCCGCTCGCTTTTGCACGGCATCACGCGGCGTACCCTCATGGCGCTTGCCAGAGAGCACGACATGAAGGTTGAAGAGCGCGGCTTTACCGTCAAGGAGGCGCAAAACGCCCGGGAGGCCTTCGTGACCTCGGCCACGTCGCTGGTGTATCCGGTGATCTCGATTGACCAGCGCCCCGTCGGCAACGGACAGCCGGGAGAGATTGCCCGAAGCCTGCGAAGGCTCTACATCGAGGCAAGCCTTGCGTTACTGGAAGCCCGGCAGGGACAGGGCTGAATCGTATCCTGATTGAGGCGTCTCCTGATATTGTCCTGTCGCCATCAAGCGGCGTGCTTTTCGGTCGATAGACAATCCCACAGCAGTTTGATCATGTGATGGATGCGCCAGAGGCTGGAACGGTCGGGGCGCTGTCTGATGAGAGAGGCCTGGAAATGGTGGACGACAATGGACGTTGGTCAGAAGAACAGGAAAGGGAGCGGCTGGCGGCGCTGAAGGATCTCGGGATACTGAACTCCCCGCGCGAGGAACGCTTTGATGCCATCACGCGTTTGATGGCGCGCGACTTTCACGTGCCGATCGCGATGATTTCGCTGGTGGATGATAAAAACGTCTGGCTCAAGTCCGAAGTCGGGCTGGAAGGGATCGAGCAGGTGCCGCGAGAGATTACTTTTTGCAATCATGCCATCAGGGCATCGCGCATCATGGTGGTCGAGGACGCCACGCTGGATGAGCGCTTCAGCGACAGTCCGCTGGTGACCGGAGAAGCTGCCATGCGGTTTTACGCCGGCGCGGTGATCTATTCGTCGCAGCAGCAGCCGATAGGCGCGGTCTGCATCATCGATCATCTACCGCGCAGCATGAGCTATCAGGATCAGCGTCAGCTGATCGATTTTGCAGGCCATGTCGGGCAGGAAATGGCCAGAGCCGGCACCCGGGGTCGGGGCGAATAGCCGGCAAGTTCCGAATGGAAGCACGAGGGCCCCGACAATGGTCGGGGCCCTGCTCGTTTTACACGATGGGGGACCAGACGTGGGGCAGGAAGCGATAGCCCCGGGTGTCTTCCACGATATGGCCGATGCCGGGGAAGTCCAGATGGTGGCCGGCCACCATGAGCTTTTCGCGGGTGACGCGTTCAAGAATCCTTTTACGTGTGGCCATAGCCTGCTCGCCGTCCACATCAAAAAGAACGCCGGCATCCGGCTCGGGCAGCTGAATCTGCGGCAGATGCACGATATCGCCCCACAGCAGCAGTCGCTCATCGCCGGATTCGATCAGGTAGCCGCTGTGCCCCGGCGTATGTCCCGACAGGGCCACACGGGTGACCCCCTCCATGACCTGATCACCCTCGAGACGCTCGATGCGGTCGCGATTGATCTTGAGCACGCGGTGAGCCACATCAAACTGCTGGGCAAACATGTCGGAGGCATCCTCGGGCGCTGGCTGCTGCCAGAAATCCAGCTCCTTGCCCGGCACCAGAATACGGGCATTGGCAAACGCCGGTTGATCGTTCGAGGCGATCAGACCGCCGATGTGATCCGGATGCAGATGCGTGATCAATACAGCATCGATGGCCTCTGGCAGTACGCCGATGTCGGCAAGCCCCTGTGACAGACGACCGCCCTCGCCATCGGCCAGCGCGCCGTAGCCGCTATCCACCAGCACGCGCTGATCGCCGATGTGCAGCAGATAGGCGTTGAGCGTGATACGCGGCGGGTTGGGACGCAGGCTCTGCGTCTGAAGGGTATCGGCACGTGAGGCATCGATATGCTGGATCAGTTCCAGTGACCCCTGCATCCAGGCATCCATCAGTGTGGTGACAACGATCTCGCCAACGCGCAGATGATGGACATTGGCAGGCTGCTGATCGGGAAACAGGCTATCGTTCACGGGAGCTCCGGTCTTGAGTATCGATGGAGCCAGCATAGCGTGTCGCATGCAGATCGCCAGCCTGATCACCTATCAGCAAACGCCTGGGAAGAGGGGTGTAGAGATCTGAAGAGCGGGCATGAAAAAAGCGCCTGTCGGTGAGGACAGGCGCTTTTATCGTGTTGGTCGGAATAGCAGGATTCGAACCTACGACCTCTGCCTCCCGAAGGCAGCGCTCTACCAAGCTGAGCTATATTCCGAAAGTCATGTGCGTCATGACGGTGCGCATTATACGTCGTGTTTCAATTAATGCAAGCCTCTTCAGGCATGGCGATCCACCGCTTGGCGTACCAGCAGCTCAAGACTCTCGCGATAGGGCGATGGCGGCAGCAGTGCGAGCTGCTCGAGCGCGCGATCCACCATTTCGTGAGCGCGGTCTCGCGTGTACTCCAGCGCGCCGGTATCGCGCACGATGGCCAGCACTTCATCCAGATAGGAGAGGCCGCCTTCGTTGATGGCGCGGCGGACCACGTTGGCCTGTGCCGGGCTGCCCACCGCCATGGCGCGAATCAGGGGCAGGGTCGGTTTGCCCTCGGCCAGATCATCACCCACGTTCTTGCCCATCTCGCTGGCATCGCCCTGATAGTCCAGCAGGTCATCGACGAGCTGAAAGGCCAGTCCCAGGTAGCGACCATAGAGCTTGAGCGCCTCGATCTGCGCGTCACTGCCGCCGGCCACCATGGCGCCGGTATGGGAGGCCGCCTCGAACAGCATGGCGGTCTTGCCCTGGATGGTGTCGAAGTAGGCGGCTTCATCGATATCGGCATTGCCGATATTGGTCAGCTGCAGTACTTCGCCTTCGGCAATGATGGAGGTCGCGTTGGAGAGTACGGCCATGATCGGCATGGAGCCGACCTCGACCATCATCTCGAACGAGCGGGAATAGAGAAAGTCGCCGACCAGTACCGAGGGGGCGTTGCCCCAGGTGTCGTTGGCCGTGGCGCGCCCGCGACGCAGATGGGATTCGTCCACCACATCATCGTGCAAGAGTGTCGAGGTGTGCATGAACTCGATCAGGGCGGCCAGCGTAATGTGCTGCTGGCCTTCGTAGCCCAGCGCCCTGGCCGACAGGAGCGACAGCAGCGGGCGGACGCGCTTGCCGCCGCTTTCAATGATGTAGTTGCCGATCGTCTCGATCAGGGGAACATGTGAGGCGAGCTGCGCGCGAATGGTGCGGTCAACAGCTGCAAAGTCTTCCATGACGGGTTCATGGGTCCTGGAGACGCTGGGTGAAACGACTTGGCTGTTCACAGTGAACCTCGGGCTTCTATTCCCTGCAGGCATGGGCCCGGGCCGGCAGGACAACAGGGGGCTTGGGTTTGCCGGGCAGTCTTCTCGAAGGCCCTTCGGGCGTCGAAGCGACATGGATGCCGGGTATGCTAGGTAACCCCTTCATGGGCGTCAAGATGCATCATGCCGGGCCTTGAGTTGGTCCGCGCGGGCGGTTATAATTCGCGCCCTTAACTCATCGTGCTCCCTGTAAGATGGCTCATGCTCCGTTATCCGGAGTGAGGTCGGGCCACTTGCCACAGGTCGATGAAGCAGCCAACCGGATGAGTCAATTGGAGAATTCCATGTACGCAGTAATCAAGAGCGGCGGCAAGCAGTATCGCGTCCAGGAAGGTCAGCGTCTCAAGCTTGAAAAGCTGGACGTGGCCACGGGCGACAGCATCGATTTCGATCAGGTACTGCTGGTCGGCGGTGACGACGTCAAGATCGGTGCACCGCTGGTGTCGGGCGCTGTTGTCAAGGCAGAGGTCGTCTCTCACGGCCGCGGCGAGAAGGTCAATATTCTCAAGTTCCGTCGCCGCAAGCACAGCATGAAGCG
This sequence comes from Kushneria avicenniae, assembly GCF_900112585.1. GTDB lineage: Bacteria > Pseudomonadota > Gammaproteobacteria > Pseudomonadales > Halomonadaceae > Kushneria > Kushneria avicenniae. The sequence continues at coordinate 376,601 of NZ_FOLY01000005.1, forward strand.
TCAGGGCCACCGTCAGTGGTACACTGAAGTCAAAATCACCGGGATTACTGCGTAAGCGTTTTTCCGCATTTCAGGAGGTCATACTCATGGCTCACAAGAAGGCCGCAGGTAGTACGCGCAACGGTCGCGATTCCGAGTCAAAACGCCTTGGTGTCAAGCTCTTCGGTGGTCAGGAAGCCTCTGCCGGCAGCATCATTGTTCGCCAGCGTGGCACTCGCTTCCACGCCGGTGAAGGCGTCGGCGTCGGTCGCGACTTCACCCTGTTTGCCCTGCGCGATGGTCAGGTGAAGTTCGAGACCAAGGGTCCGAAAAAGCGCAAGCACGTCAGCATCGTCTCTGCCTGAGACCGCTGATCTGCTTAAAAGCCCCGCTCAGGCGGGGCTTTTTTTTATCATGTGGGTCCCCATGCACTGGACTCACGGGCGCTGATGCCATGCCGGGCCTGATATGCTGATGGTCGGACAGGCTTGAGCAGCAGCCCTTTGTTTTTCGATAACCGGTTTTGTATACAGGGCGATTCGTCGCCGGGAGTAGTGACATGCAGTTCGTCGATGAAGCCTCGATCACGGTGGAAGCCGGTAACGGTGGCAGTGGCTGCGTCAGCTTCCGCCGTGAAAAGTATGTGCCGCGCGGTGGCCCGGACGGTGGCGACGGCGGGCATGGCGGCAGCGTCATTCTGGTCGGTGATGAATCGCTCAACACCCTGATCGACTTCAAGTTTCAGCGTTTTCACAAGGCGCCCAACGGTCAGCCCGGACGCGGCAGTCAGATGAACGGTCGCAAGGGCGAGGATCTGGTGGTGCAGGTGCCGGTCGGCACGACCGTCATTGATGTTGAAACCCTTGAGGTCATCGGTGATATCACTGCCGTGGGTCAGGAGCTCAAGGTGGCACAGGGCGGTCGCAAGGGGCTGGGCAACGTGCACTTCAAGTCCTCGACCAACCGGACCCCGCGCCAGAGTGTGCCGGCCGGCGAGGGCGAACGTCGCGAGCTGCGCCTTGAGCTCAAGCTGATGGCCGATGTTGGCCTGCTGGGCATGCCCAATGCCGGCAAGTCAACGCTGATCCGTTCCGTGTCGGCGGCGCGCCCCAAGGTGGCTGACTATCCCTTCACGACGCTGGTGCCCAATCTGGGTGTGGTCAAGCTGGGCATGCATGAACATTTCGTCATGGCCGATGTGCCGGGGCTGATCGAGGGCGCCTCGGATGGCGCGGGGCTTGGCCTTCGGTTTCTCAAGCATCTGACCCGCACGCGTCTTTTGCTGCACGTGATCGATGTGGCGCCCTTTGACGAGAGTGATCCGGTCGAGTCGGCGGACATGATCATTCGCGAGCTCGAGCAGTACTCCCCGACGCTGGCCGAAAGCCCGCGTTGGCTGGTGCTCAACAAGTGTGATCTTGTTGATGAGGAGACCCGTGAGGCTCTGCTTGAGCGTATTATCGAGCGGCTGAACTGGGAGGGTCCGATCTTTCGCATTTCTGCCATTGCCGGGCAGGGCACGAACGAGCTGGTGCAGTCCGTGCATCGCTGGCTCGTCGAGCAGCGCCAGCTCGAGCAGGAAGATGAAGACGCCGCCGCCCGCACGCGCGCCGTTCGCGAGCGCATGGAGGCCGAGGCCGTGGCGCGTACCGAAGCGCGGCTGGCCTTCATGGCCGGGCGCAAGCGCCGTGATGAAGTCGATGATGACGATGACTTCGACGACGATGATTTCGATGTCGAAGTGGAATACAAGCCCTGAGTCCTGCCGGGCACGAGACCGGAGCTGGAGAGCGTGATGATGGAGCAGGCGGTAGCAGAAGGTCGCCACCGGATGAATCAGGTGCGGCGTGTGGTGGTCAAGATCGGCAGTGCGCTGCTGACCAACGACGGGCGTGGCCTTGATGAGTCCGCCATTGGCGGCTGGGTGGATCAGCTGGCCGAGCTGCATCGGCGCGGCGTCGAGGTGGTGCTGGTCTCTTCGGGGGCCGTGGCCGAAGGCATGGTCAGGCTGGGCTGGCAGGTGCGTCCGAGCGCACTGCATGATCTGCAGGCGGCGGCCGCCGTCGGGCAGACCGGGCTGGTGCGCAGCTACGAGGATCATTTCGCGCGGTTTGAGATCCGCACCGCGCAGATCCTGCTGACCCACGACGATCTTTCCAACCGCAAACGCTATCTCAACGCGCGCTCGGCGCTGCGTACCCTGATCGATCTGGGCGTGGTGCCCATCGTCAACGAAAACGACACCGTCGTGACCGATGAGATCCGCTTTGGTGACAATGACACTCTCGGCGCGCTGGTGGTCAATCTACTGGAAGCTGATGCCCTGATCATCCTGACCGATCAGGAAGGGCTCTATAACGCTGATCCTCGCAAGGATGCCGATGCGCAGCTGATCAGCGAGGGCAAGGCCGATGATCCGCGCTGGGTGGCCGTGGCCGGTGATGGCGGCAAGCTGGGACGGGGTGGCATGGCCACCAAGATTCGCGCTGCCAGACTGGCGGCGCGCTCCGGGGCGCTGACGCTGATCGCCAGTGGTCGCCAGCCGCGCGTGCTGTCCCGCCTGCTCGATAGCGAGAACATCGGCACGCTGCTGGTGCCCGAACACGCGCCGATGACCGCGCGCAAGCGCTGGCTGGCCGGGCAACTGCAGGTGCGTGGCAAGCTGACGCTGGATCAGGGCGCCGTAACGCGCGTCTGTCAGCGCGGCTCGAGTCTTTTGCCGGTGGGGGTGACCGCTGTAGAAGGCGGCTTCCGTCGCGGTGACATGGTGCTGTGCGTGGACGGTGACGGTGAGCCGGTCGCCAAGGGGCTGGCGAACTATGACGCCCAGGACACTGCGCGGATTCTGGGGGTGCCGACCCATGATATCGTGGCGCACCTGGGGTATATCGAGGCGCCGGAGCTCATTCATCGCGACAATATGGTGATCCTGCACGGCCCCTGAGCCGGGGCTGGTATTGCTGGAGGGTCGCTGCTAGAATGCCGCCTCTCTTGTGAAGGTGCCCACCCAAGAGGCGCTTTTATCAAAATTCATCAACGTCACCACTCCAGGGAGTAGACGATGGCCAATACCCGTCAGGCTCGCAAGCGCGCCGTCCAGGCCGAGCGCCGCCGCCAGAAAAATGCCAGCCAGCGTTCCATGGTGCGCACGCACATCAAGCGTGTCATCAAGGCAATCAGCGCCGGCGATCACAGCGCCGCCATGGCCGAGTTCCGCGTGGCTCAGCGTGTGATCGATCGCATCGCCGACAAGAGCGCCTACGACAAGAATCGCGCTGCTCGCGTCAAGAGCCGTCTGAACGCGCGTATCAAGGCGCTGGCTGCCTGATAACAGGCGAAACGCCCTGTTATAGACAGCAGCATCTGCAGAAAACCGGCTTCGGCCGGTTTTTTGCGTATTCAGACTATGCAGCGATGCCTGATGCGGCGCATCAAGGGGCGCTTTGGGAGTGGGAGACAGAGTATCGTGAGTGCTGAAGCAAGCAGTGGAAAGGGCGCCGGACTGCTGCGCTCGGGCATGGTAGTGGGTGTCATGACGATGCTGTCACGGGTGCTGGGGCTGGCGCGTGATGTGGTTGTGGCCACGTTTTTCGGGGCCGGCAGCGGTGCCGATGCCTTCTTCATTGCCTTCAGGATTCCCAACTTTTTGCGCCGTCTTTTTGCAGAGGGTGCCTTCAACCAGGCTTTCGTGCCGGTGCTGTCGGAATATGCCTCTCAGCGTGAGCGCAAGGAGGTGCGAGAGCTTCTGGATGCCACCGCCGGCACGCTGGCCGTGGTGCTGCTGGGCATTACGGTATTGGCCGTGCTCTGTTCGCCCTGGCTTGTCTGGGTCTTTGCGCCCGGCTTTCATGATGACGGCCACGGCAAGCTGGCGCTGACTGCGGAGATGCTGCGCCTGACCTTTCCCTATCTGCTGCTGATTTCACTGACGGCCTTTTCCGGCAGCGTACTCAACAGCTATGGCCGCTTTGCGGTGCCGGCCTTCACGCCGGTACTTTTGAACCTGTCGATGATCGGGGCGGCGCTGTGGCTGGCACCGCTGCTGGATGTGCCGGTCATGGCGCTGGCATGGGGCGTACTGATTGCCGGCATCGCCCAGCTTCTGTTCCAGATTCCGTTTCTGATGCGACTGGGGCTGTTGCCCCGCTTGAAACCCAACTTCCGCCATACCGGCGTGCGCCGCATCCTGCGGCTGATGGGGCCTGCGATGTTCGGGGTGTCGGTATCGCAGATCAATCTGCTGCTCGATACCGTGCTGGCTTCCGTGCTGGTCGGCGGTAGTGTCTCCTGGCTTTATTACTCCGACCGTCTGGTCGAACTGCCGCTTGGCGTGTTTGGTATCGCGATCGGTACCGTGATTCTGCCGGCCCTGTCGCGTCAGCACGCCAGCGACGATCCCGGGCACTTTGCCCGCATGATCGACTGGGGCCTTCGCGCCGTATTGCTGATCGGGCTACCGGCGGCGCTGGCGCTGATCGTGCTGGCCGAGCCGCTGCTGATCACGCTCTTTCACTATGGCGCGATGACCGATCACGACATTGCAATGTCTGCGCGCAGCCTGCGCGCCTATGCGGTGGGGCTGGTGGCCTTCATGCTGATCAAGGTGCTGGCGCCCGGTTACTATGCCCGTCAGGACACGAAAACGCCGGTGAAGATCGGCATCATTGCGATGGTGGCCAACATGGCCTTCAACCTGATTCTGATGTGGCCGCTGGCCCATGCCGGACTGGCCTTGGCGACCGCCATGTCGGCCTGGCTCAACGCACTGCTTCTGGGGCGTGGTCTGCTCCATCGTCAGGTGCTGCAGTTCCAGCCCGGCTGGGGGCGTTTTGCCCTGCAGCTTCTGGTGGGCTGCGCGCTGCTGGCCGGCGGGCTGTGGTGGCTCACGCCCGGCTGGCAGCAGTGGCTGTCCTGGGGGATCGAGCAGCGCCTTGCGGTGCTGATGGGACTGATCGTGGCGGCTCTGGCGGTCTATTTTGCCTGGTTGGGGGTGGCGGGCGTGCGCGTTCGTCATTTCAAACTGCGCGGCTGATGCCTGTCCGTCCGGCGCGTACAGCGCTATAATCGCAGGTTTATTGCGGCGGGCAGCAGTCGGCATGGAACTGATCAGAGGGTTACATAATCTACGCCCCCGGCATCGGGGCAGTGTTGTCACCATCGGCAATTTCGATGGGGTCCACCGTGGTCATCAGGCCATTCTGGATCAGCTGAAGACCCATGCCCGGGCGCATGACCTGCCGGCGGTCGTGGTGGTGTTCGAGCCGCAGCCGCGTGAATACTTCGCCTGTGATCAGGCGCCACCCCGGCTGACCCGATTGAGCGACAAGGTTCGCCTGCTGGGCCAGCACGGCGCTGATCGGGTGCTTTGCCTGCCGTTCAATCGCCGCCTGCGTGAGCTTTCGGCGCGTGAGTTCGTTGATCGCGTTCTGATTCAGGGGCTGGGTGTTCGCCATCTGGTTGTGGGCGACGACTTTCGTTTCGGCTGCGACCGCGCCGGTGATTTTGATCTGCTCAGAGCGATGGGTGAGACGAACGGTTTTTCGGTCGAACATACCCGTACCTTTCAGATCGGCGGTGAGCGCGTATCCAGCAGTCGGGTGCGTACCCTGCTGGCATCGGGCAACTTCGCGCAGGCCGACGTTTTGCTGGGGCGCCCCTTCAGTCTGGAAGGGCGCGTGGTCAAGGACCGCCAGCTGGGCCGAACCATCGGCGTGCCCACGGCCAACCTGCCGCTGGTGCCCGGTCCGCTGGTGCTGCGCGGTGTGCTGGCCGCCATCACCCGGCTCGAGGATGGTCGCGAGGTGCCCGGCGTGCTCAATATCGGCTGGCGACCCACGGTCGGGGCAGATCGCCCGGTTCTGGAAGTCCATCTTTTCGATATCGATGAATCGCTTTACGGGCAGCGTCTGGTCGTCATGCCCTGCGCCAGACTGCGGGGCGAAGAGACCTTTGCGTCCATCGATGAACTCAAGCGGCGCATCCATCTGGATATTGACCAGGCGCGCAGCTATTTCCAGCAGCACGCTTCTGACGCTTCGGGCGATTCGTCCGGCGCAGAAGGGGTGGATGCATCCTTGCCTTCCTGCCGCTATCCCATGGCCTCGGCGCCACTGGCGGAGGAGCGCAGCAAACATGAACAGTGACGGCTGACCATCAGGTTATGAGCGACTACAAGCACACGTTGAATCTGCCCCATACCGACTTTCCCATGCGCGGCATGCTGCCCAGACAGGAGCCGGGTCGGGTCTCGCAGTGGCAGGACATGAATCTGTACCAGCGCCTGCGTGAGGCGCGAGCCGGTGCTCCTCTGTTCGTGCTGCACGATGGCCCTCCCTATGCCAACGGCAGCATTCACATCGGTCATGCGCTCAACAAGATTCTCAAGGACATCATCGTCAAGTCGAAGAATCTGGCCGGTTTCGATGCGCCCTATGTGCCGGGCTGGGACTGTCACGGGCTGCCCATCGAGCACCGGGTGGAAACCACTCATGGCAAGCATCTCGAGCCTGAAAGGGCGCGAGCCCTGTGTCGTGAATATGCCGGCGCACAGATCGAGACGCAGCTGGCTGATTTCGTGCGGCTCGGCGTGATCGGTGACTGGGACCATCCCTATCGCACCATGGACTACGTCAATGAAGCCGGCGAGATTCGTGCGCTGGCCGAGATGGTCGAAGCCGGGTTCGTCTTCAAGGGGCTCAAGCCGGTCAACTGGTGCTTCGACTGCGGCTCGGCGCTGGCCGAAGCCGAGGTGGAGTATCAGGACAAGCAGTCCGATGCCATCGATGTGGCTTTTCCGGTGGAAGACGCTGACAGGCTGGCAGAAGCCTTTGGGCTGGAGACGCTGCCAAAACCTGCAGCGGCGGTGATCTGGACCACGACGCCCTGGACCATTCCTGCCAACCAGGCGCTCAACGTGCACCCGGATTTCACCTATGCGCTGGTCGATACCGGTGAGCGTCTGCTGGTACTGGCCGAAGAGCTGGTCGAAAGCTCTCTGGAGCGCTTTGGCCTGAGCGGTGAGGTCATCGCCACCACGACCGGCAGTGCGCTGGATCTGATCAACTTCCGCCATCCCTTTTATGACCGTCTGTCGCCGGTCTATCTGGCCGACTACGTCGAGTCCGAAGTGGGCAGCACTGGTATCGTGCATTCGGCCCCGTCCTACGGGGTGGACGACTTCAACACCTGCCGCGCCCATGGCATGAGCTTTGACGAGATGCTCAATCCGGTTCAGGGCAACGGGGTCTATGTCGACGACCTGCCGTACTTTGGCGGTCAAATGATCTGGAAGGCCAACCCGAATATCATCGAAAAGCTCGGGGAAGTGGGTGCGCTGATGGCGCACAAGCCCATCACCCACAGCTACATGCACTGCTGGCGCCACAAGTCTCCCGTCATCTATCGCGCCACCGCGCAGTGGTTTGTGGGCATGGACATTCAGGGCAAGGATGGCAGGACGCTTCGCGAGCGGGCGCTTGAAGGCATCGAGGCTACGCAGTTCACGCCGTCGTGGGGGCGCGCGCGCCTTCACAGCATGATCGCCAATCGCCCTGACTGGTGCATTTCACGCCAGCGTAACTGGGGCGTGCCGATTCCGTTTTTCCTGCACAGGCAGACCGGTGAGCTGCATCCGCGCACCGTTGAGCTCATGGAAGACGTGGCTGGACTGGTAGAGCAAAAGGGCATCGATGCCTGGTTTGGCCTCGATCCGGAGACGCTGCTGGGGGCGGAAGCCGGCGATTATGACAAGGTGATGGATACGCTGGACGTCTGGTTCGATTCCGGTACCACCCATCGTCACGTGCTCAGGGGCTCACATCCTCAGGGTCATGAGAGCGGCCCGCTGGCCGATCTCTATCTGGAAGGCTCGGATCAGCATCGCGGCTGGTTCCATTCATCGCTTCTGACCGGCTCGGCCATCGACGGACACGCGCCGTATCGTCAGCTTCTGACCCACGGCTTCACGGTCGACGCTCAGGGGCGCAAGCAGTCGAAGTCGCTGGGTAACGTGGTCGCTCCGCAGGAAGTGATGGACAAGCTGGGGGCCGATATTCTGCGCCTGTGGGTCGCCTCGACCGACTACTCCGGCGAAATGGCCGTTTCCGACGAGATTCTCAAGCGTACAGCCGATGTGTATCGCCGCATTCGCAATACCTCGCGCTTTCTGCTGGGCAATCTGAACGGCTTTGATCCGAAGCGCGACATGGTAGCTTTTGATGACATGATCGCGCTGGATCGCTGGGTCGTCGATCGGGCCCTGCTGCTGCAGGCGCGCATCGACAAGGCCTATGAGGAGTATCGCTTCCGCGACGTCTATCAGCAGGTGCATGATTTCTGTGCCCGCGATCTGGGCGGCTTCTATCTGGACATCATCAAGGATCGTCAGTACACCACCCAGCCCGACTCGCTGGCGCGTCGCAGCTGTCAGAGCGCGCTTTATCACGTGATCGAGGCGCTGTCGCGCTGGGTTGCACCGATTCTCTCCTTCACAGCCGAAGAGATTTACGAGCACATCCCGGGCAGCCGCGGCGACAGCGTCCTGCTGGAAACCTGGTATGAAGGGCTCGCACCGCTGCCGGAAGATGCCGACATGGGTCGAGCGTTCTGGGAGCGGGTCATCGAGGTCAAGCAGGCGGTCAACAAGCAGCTTGAGGATGCCCGTAACGAGGGTGTGATCAAGGGCGCGCTGGACAGCGAAGTGACCCTTTATGTGAACGATGAGCTTCACGATCTGCTGTCACGCTTCGAAGAGGAACTGCGTTTTGTGCTGATCACCTCCGAGGCCACGCTGGCACCGCTGAGTGAAGGTAATGATGCTCGAACGACCGAGCTTGACGGTCTGAAGGTGGCCATTCACCTGAGCGAGTTCGAAAAGGACGAGCGTAGCTGGGAGCGCCGCGCCGACGTGGGCACCCATCCGGAACACCCGACGCTGTCGGCACGCTCCATCGCCAACCTGCCGGGTGGCCCCGGTGAGGTGCGCCGCCATGCCTAAGGCGCAATATGCGCACGCGCGCTATACGCTGCGCTGGTGGTGGCTATCGCTGGCGGTCATCGTGCTGGATCTGGGCGCCAAGGCGTGGGCCAGCATGGCGCTGGCCTATGCCCGGCCGGTTGAAGTGCTGCCGTTTTTCAATCTGACGCTTTTGCATAATACCGGGGCTGCCTTCAGTTTCCTGTCCGAGCACGCGGGCTGGCAGCGCTGGCTGTTTGCCCTGATTGCCGTAGGGGCTGTTGTCGCACTCAGTATCTGGCTGGCCCGTCTTGATCGTCATGACCGGCTCAATCAGGTGTCGATCTCGCTGATCATCGGTGGTGCCATCGGCAATCTGTTTGATCGTCTGGTGCACGGCTATGTGGTGGATTTTCTATCCTTCCACTGGCAGGGCTGGTATTACCCGGCCTTCAATCTGGCCGATACGGCCATCACGCTGGGCGCTGTGGGCATCATCATTGCCTCGTTCAGGCGTGATAAAAGCGACACAGCACAGCCGGAGCGCCATCATGAAGGATAAGTCTGTCGAATCCGGCGGCAATGCGGGAATGCCCGCTGCCGACGACAACATGACGATGACCATCCATTTCACCCTGCGGCTTGAAGATGGCACCGAGGTGGACACCACCCGTGGCAAGCGCCCGGCCGAGTTTGTCTTCGGTGACGGCAACCTGCCGCCGGGGTTTGAAAAACCGATCCGGGGCATGCATCCGGGAGAGACGCGCGTCAGCGAGGTCACGCCCGAGCATGCCTTTGGCCCCTGGAATCCGCAGAACGTCCAGAAGCTCAAGCGGTCGGACTTTGAGGACCAGGAGGCGCTTGAAGAGGGTGTGGTCATGTCCTTTGCCGACCCGACCGGTGGCGGTGAGCTGCCCGGCGTCATCAGGTCGGTGGATGAGCAGCAGGTCGAGGTCGACTTCAATCATCCTCTGGCCGGTCGGACGCTGACCTTCGAGGTTGAAGTGCTTGAGGTGACCCCCACCACCACGCACTGAGCGTATTTCATGATGGGGTTGGCCGGCCCCGTCGCCGTTCGCCCATACGACAGTGATGTGCGACACTGACACCATTATTCAACAGCGAGGTGGCCCATGCAGATCAGGCTGGCCAATCCACGTGGTTTCTGTGCAGGCGTTGACCGCGCCATTGATATCGTCAACCGGGCACTCGATGTGTTCGGCGCACCGATTTACGTTCGCCATGAAGTGGTCCACAACCGTTACGTGGTGGAGACGCTGCGCGAGCGCGGGGCCATTTTTGTCGAAGAACTTGACGACATTCCCGATGACAATATCGTCATCTTCTCGGCGCATGGTGTCTCACGCGCCGTGCAGCAGGAAGCCGAGCGTCGTGGCCTGCGCATCTTCGATGCGACCTGTCCGCTGGTGACCAAGGTGCATATGGAAGTACTGCGCTACGCCAAACGCGGGCGTGAGTGTATCCTGATCGGCCATGCCGGGCATCCGGAAGTCGAGGGCACCATGGGCCGCTATGACGGGAGCTTCGGCGGTGCCATCTATCTCGTGGAGGACGAGGCAGATGCCCGTGCCCTGAAGGTCAACGACCCCGAAAACCTCTCCTTTGTGACTCAGACCACGCTGTCGATGGACGACACGTCGAAGGTCATCGACGCCCTGCGCGAGACCTTTCCGGCCATTCAGGGGCCGCGCAAGGACGACATCTGCTACGCCACGCAAAATCGTCAGGACGCCGTGCGCGAGCTGGCCGAGCAGTGCGATGTCCTGCTGGTGGTGGGCAGTGCCAACAGTTCCAATTCCAACCGCCTTGCCGAGCTGGCCGAGCGGATGGGTACGCCGGCCTGGCTGATTGATGACGCACAGGCGATGCAGGGCGAGTGGTTTGAAAACTGCCGGGTTGTCGGTGTGACCGCCGGTGCCAGCGCTCCGGAAGTGCTGGTCAGAGGGGTGATCGATCGCCTCAAGGAACTTGGCGGTCAGGAGCCGGAAGAGCTTTCAGGGCGTGAGGAGACCATTACCTTCTCCATGCCGAAAGAGCTGCGCGAGAAGGTCATCGCGAGCGTCTAGATCGTTCAAAAGTCTCGGGAGGCCTGTATGGGAGACGTGCTGATCTGGGGGATGCTGTTTCTGCTGGCGTTTGCCGGCATGGAATTCGTGGCCTGGTTTACGCATCGCTATATCATGCACGGCTTCCTGTGGTGCTGGCATCGATCACATCACAGTGAGCGTCATGGGCTTTTTGAGCTCAACGATCTGTTTGCGGTCGTTTTCGCGCTGCCTTCGGTGGTGCTGATTTATAACGGGCTCAACGGCCATGCCTTTCAGCTGGCGCTGGGTCTGGGCATCGCGGCCTATGGGCTGGTCTATTTCATGTTTCATGACGGGCTGGTCCATCGGCGTTTTCCGGTGCCGTTTGACCGTCAGCAGCGCTTCTGGAAAAAGCGTATTCAGGCCCACCGTATGCATCACGCCGTGGAGACAAAGGAGGGGGCTGTCTCCTTTGGCTTTCTGGTCATCAAGCCCATCAGCCGTTTAAAGCGTGAGCTGACCACCCGCCGTCGCCCCTGACGCTTTTGCCTGACTCATCTCCTGTGCGGTGAGTCAGGCGCCCACCCTCTCAAGTCACGTTCCTGTCATGCCGATAAAGGCGCTGTTCAGCGCTCGGATTCGACATGATGCCTTACACGCCTGTTTTCACTCAGCGCGGCTTTACCCTGCTGGAAGTGCTGGTCGCCATGGTGGTGCTGAGTCTCGGCGCCATGGGCGTCATGAGTCTGGTGCTCCATGCTCAGCAGGCCAATGAACAGGCCCTGCAGCGCGGTCGCGCCACGCTTCTGGTCAACGACATGCTGGAGCGACTGCGCGCCAATGCCACCCGTGAGGCGATGGCGATCTACAACGTGGGGGAAGGCGCCCATGCCCCCATCGGTGATCAGCAGCAACAGGGGGGCAGCGACTGCCGCCAGTCAGACTGCGACAGTCAGGCACTGGCCCGCTTTGATCTTGCCGATTGGGAACATCAGATCATGCAGGCGCAGGGGGAACACCATCACCTTGATGGCCTGATGCAGGCGCATGCCTGCATTGCGGTCACACCTCAGGCGCAGCGATTCGATGTGACCGTGACGCTGGCCTGGCGGGGGACCGGATCAGGGGGCAGCGTAGACGAGACACCCTGTGCCAGCGCCGATATTACCAGCGCTCGCCAGAGCGTCAGTGCCAGCAGCCGCTATCACTCGGTGCGCGGTTGATGTTGAATGCTGCCAATTCCGGCCACGATCAGCGCGGTGCCACCCTGCTGGAGATGATGATTGCCATGGCGCTGGGCCTGATGGTGCTCTCCGCCGTGATCGCGCTCTATATGCAGACCGCGCGCAGTTTTCACCAGCAGCATGCCATGGCCGACCTTCAGGTCAGGGGGCGCATGGCCACGCAGCTGTTGAGCGAGGAGCTGCGTCGTACCGGCTTCTGGGGCGAGATCATGACCCCGTCGCGCAGCGCTGAGTGCAGCAATATGACCAAAGCCGTGGATATTGCCTGCGCGCTGCCTGTCTGGGGCGGCACGGCCGAACAGGCCAGGGCGCTTGGACTGGTGCCCAAAAGCGCCACCACTCTTGATGACGGTACTGCGCGGCCCTCCGCCGTCGTGGCAGTCCGCTACGCCGATCACGGTAACGGCACCTGCCTGACGCTGGATGCAGGCGCCAGCCCCCCGCGGCAACTCACTCTCGAACCGCCCTGTCAGGGTGACTGGCACTATCGGGCCGGAATCTATTACCTGCGCATGGTCGATGACGTTTATAGCGGCGAGCGCGTACCAGCACTCTACGTCAATCAGCGCAGCGCTTCGGGCAACTACTCCAGTACCGAAATCGTGCGCCATGTCGAGGCATTCGAGGTGGAATGGGGGCGCGATGAGACCGGCGATGGCAGCGTCAATCGCTTTTATGCCAGCGACGCTGTGGCCGGTTGGAAGCCGGCAGACTGGGACCAGGTCGTGGCGGCACGGATCTACATTGTGATGCGCAGCGAAAAAATGGCGCAGCCGATGCCGGCCCGCGAGTTTCTGGTGGCCGGTCGCTCGATTGCCTTTGAAGCCGACCACTATCAGCGCCGTCTGTTTGTGACCACGGCGACGCTTCGCAACACTCGTCTCAGGAGCGCCCATGAGTTCTGATCATCGCCAGGGCGGATTCACGCTGGTCATCGGATTGATACTGCTGTCGGCCATGACGCTGCTGGCGGTGTCGCTGGTCCAGCGCGGCCTGCTGGATACCCGATTGGCCCACTACGCCGAGACCAGTGTTCAGCGCTTTCAACAGCAGGACGGCCAGATCGAAACGCAGCTGTCCCGGCTCGAGCCGCTCATGGCCGGTTATCTGATGCAGCCCTGCAGTGAAAGCGTGGCCGCGCCTGAATCCGGTACGCAGCTGAGCGTGCAGCGGCTGTGCCTGGATGACGTACAGGCAGGACTTTCAAGCGAGGTGCGCGAGCAGCTCGAGCGGCGCTACGCCACCAGCATTGCTGCCTCCGGACATCAGTCGCTACGACACTATCACTACTTCAATCTGCGCGCCGTACCCAAGGATTTCGATCCCGCCCGGGATCAAGGGCAGGGCATCTACCAGGGCGTGGTCACACTGAGCTCGGGAGGCGCACCGTAATGCGGGCTGATCCGTACCGATACTGGCACCGGTGGCTGCTGATAATGATTTTCCTGATGGCTCTGACAGCGTCAGGTGCCGGTCGTGCCGACGACGTGGATATCTATCTGCCGGCCTATCAGGCCCGCGGAGGAGGTGGTCAGCCGCAGGTCATGCTGATCATCGATACCTCGGCCAGCATGAACACCGATTTGCCCGGGTCCAGAAAGACTCGCATTGGCGTGACGCGTGACGTGTTGAGCAATCTTGTGCGTCAGCATCCTGGTATCAATTTTTCGCTTGCGGTGTTCAATGACAACAACTGGGTCGGCCGCAAGGATGCTTATTCTGATCTCGGTCAGAACGGTGGGCGAGTACTTCAGGGATTTTCCCCTGAGCCCCGACAGAGCGGCGAGTCCCGAAACACTCTATTGACGACCATCAATAACAAGGTTGTCGCCAATACAACGACACCGCTTTGTGAAACCATGAGCGAAGTCTATCGATACTTTACCGGGGCCGAAGTGCTGTATGGCAGGCAAAACACCAAAGCCTCGCCACCTCGTGATACCAGCATCGAGCATCATGGTGCCTACGGTTCGCCGATGCGCCCCTGCGAACATGTCTACGTCATCTATATGACGGATGGGGTGCCACTCATGGATACCCAGGCCAATCAATTCATTAAAAAACTGACCGGCAGGCCCTGCCGGTATTATGACGCAGCGGTACCCAATACTGACGATTTGGAATCGGTCGAAAACTGTCTGCCGCAGCTGACACGGTTCATGGCAGAACACGATCTGGGGGATGGCCAGAATGGACGACCTGCCCTGACCGGGATCCAGCATGCCTATACCTTTACCATTGGCTTCAATACTCGCCAGCGCCTTCTCGAAGATGCCGCACAGCCGCCGCCGGGCATTGCGCAGGGATACTACGAAGCCAACGACCGCGACGGGCTGGATCTGGCCTTCAGCCGAATTCTGGGCAGCATCATCGAAAACGAGATTCAGACCCAGCGCTTCAGTACGGCCACCAATATCGAGGGCACCGAGAATCTGGGACAGGTCTACTCGCCCGGATTTCTGCCCCGTGGCTATGTGCCCTGGACCGGCAACCTGAAAAAGTTTGCCGTCGACAGCACTCAGCCCAGCAACCCCATCAAGCGTGATCTCTGGAGTCAGGGCATCACTGAAACCAGCGCGCCGGATGCCGTGGAGCAGGGCGGTGCGGGTGCACGCATGAAAGAGCAGGTACGTACCGGCAGAACCCTTTATACCGACGTGGGCAGAAACGCCGCTTTTAAAAGACTTCCTGCGCCCGGTACCCGATCGACGCTGGATACCGACGGCATCGACGGGCGCGCGCTGGGCGTACTGGAGCAGAGCCGTTATACGCCGCGCCAGCTGGCGGACTGGATTTACGGGCTTGATGTCACCAATGACAGCGAGACCGATGTCCGGCCCTGGGTCATGGGCGATATCGTGCACTCCCAGCCGCTGGCCATTAATTATGGCTGCGCCGAGACACGCGCTGACTGCTCGATAGAGCGTCAGCGCATTCGCCTTTTCGTGGGGACTAATGAAGGCTTGCTACACGCCATCGATGACAGTAACGGTGCCGAGCGCTGGGCCTTCTGGCCGCGCGAGACGGCAGGCATGGCCGTTTATCGCATGCTCAACACCCGGCCCGAATATGGCTGGCCACAGTCGGAAGGCGGTCTGTCGTATCGTTCACAGTCCACGCACTATGGCGTGGATGGCTCTCCGGGGGCCTGGCTTGATTACAGGGCGATACGGGACGCTGCCGGTCAGCGCCGGGTGAGCCTTGAAAAGGCCGTGCTGGCCTTCGGTTTTGGTCGTGGCGGACGAGGGTATTACGGGCTGAATGTCATTGAACCTGATGCGCCGCAGCTGGCCTGGTATGCGCTCGATCCCGACTGGGGACAGAGCTGGTCCACGCCGGTGGCGACAACGCTTGGTGACGGACGCGCCGTTTTTCTGGTCGGCATGGGGTATGATCTCACGGCCGGGCAGCGGCCTGATCGTGGACCGTCACGATTTGGCGCGGGCATGGCGGTCATTGATGCCCGAAGCGGTACGATTATTGCCTCGCTCAAGGGACCGAGTGACAGCGTGCCGGCGACCATCACGCCAGTGGATCGTGATTTTGACGGGGTGGTGGATAGTGCCTTTTTTGGTGATACCGGTGGCAATATCTGGTTCGCCGATCTGCGACTGGGCGATGACGGCCGAGGCTCCAAAAGAACGCCCGCCGACTGGCAGCTGCACCAGGTGGCATCTCTGGGACGCCATGATCATGACGGCGTTGATCGCGCCTTTTTCAATCGGGCCAATCTGGTGCGTACCTATCTGGATCAAACGCCCGTGGATCTTTTGATGCTGGGCAGCGGCGATCGTGCCGACCCGCTTGATGGCAACAGTCATGATGGCTTTTACATTCTTGAGGTCAGCCGATGGTTGAACGACTCCCCCGGTGATAGAACACCGCGCATGCTGAATAATGAAGATCTGATCAATGCGCCGTTACAGGGGATGACCTATACCCTTGGTGCACCCATGGATCGACAGGGCTTTCTCGACAGGCAGGCCTTTCACGGCTGGCGCCTGATGTTGTCGGCAGGAGAAAAGATATTGTCAGATGCTTCCACGATCGCCGGTAATACGCTTTTTACGAGCTATCACCCGGAGGTGCCTGATGACATGTGCATGGCGGTGCGCGGCAATTCAAGGCTCTACGGTTTTTCGCTGCCGGTCTGGCGCGACAATGGCCATCGTCACGAACAGCGCACGGGCACGGTCAAGAGTGCCGATATGGGAAGCTATCTACAGGAAACGCCCGCTTTTTTAATCGAAGGGCTACGCACTCGCGTGCTGGATACCGAAAGAGCGGGTCAGGTCGCCGCCGTGCTTGAGGGGGGGCATGGTGATTCAAAAAAGAGTGAAGACGATCGCTGTGGTCAGTACGATGCCGTCGATGGCGCCTTTCGCGAATGCATGGTGACGGCGCCGCTATGGTGGTATCAGCAGTAACGGTCAGAAAATGATCGATGCGTCGGGGAATCGTCATAAAACAATATAACAATGCCTCAATGGGCTGAGTGCAGGGAACGGATGTCGGGAATCTACGAACAGCTCTTTGAAAACAGCGACAGACCGCGCACTGCCCGCTGGCTGCGACTGCTGCTTTTCATGCTGGCCTACCTGCTGCTGGCGACGGGGGCGATGATACTCTCACACGATAATGTCGCAGTCGTGCCGCCATGGCTTGCCGGGCCCATGGCCATCGGTGCATTGATACGTCTGCACCCACGCGACTGGATCATGCCGCTTGTGGGTATTGCGCTGGCTGACATGCTGGCCCATTACATCGTTCATACCTCAATCGCTTATACCTCGATCGGCCATGCCTCTCATGGGGTTATTCAATATACCGTTATCAGCATGGCCGAGATCGTGATCGGCGCTCTATGGTTACGCTGGCGCCATGCAGATACTCTGATCATGGCGCCGGTCTCGTCATTCATGAGCATACTTGTTATCAGTGTTTTCGTGATTCCTCTGATCGGTTCGCTGGCACTGGTGCTGACGTCGCCTTGGTATGGGTCGGAAACCCTTCATCTATGGTGGGGGCGCTATATTTCCGGAGCGCTGGGCATGCTGGTCATGTTGCCCGTGACGCTTAAAAGCTCCATTCAGCGCTGGCGCATGCTGCTGTCTCACAACGTTCTCACGGCGTTCAACGCCATGCTGGCGCTGACCATCATGGTTGATGCTTTCATTGTGCTGTTTTTTCCCGATGAAATTGTCCTGAGTATCATACCGTTGCTGCTTGGGGCGCTGCTGCTCGATTTTTTTCGAAGCACTCTGCTGAATGCGGTCAGCGTGGTCTCGCTGGTGGTGCTGGTATCCATTTACCAGCAAAACGAGATATCTCGTTTCGGCATGTTCCACTACATTTCCATTGCATTGACGGTGCTGCCGGCCCTGCTGCTTGGCATTGCGCTGCAGGGATTTCGCCGCGAGCGCTCGCAGCTGTTACAAAGTGAACAGCGCTGGAAAGCGGCGCTGGAAGGTAGCGGCCAGGGTGTCTGGGAGATGGATCTGGCACGAGGTCAGATCAGGGCGTCGCTTGAGGCGCATTGCCTGCAGGGAGAGGGTGGCAGCATGACCTGCTCCATAGCCCATTGGCGCGAGAAAACCCATCCCGATGATGTGGCGCACGTAGAGCAGGCTCTTGAAGCGCACATCACGGGGAAGAGCCCGCGTTACGTGGCGGAATACCGTGTGCGTCAGAAGGATGGCAGCTATCGCTGGTATCAATCGCGTGGCAGGATCATGCGCCTTGATGAGCAGGGGAAGGCGCTGCAGATAATGGGCACGCTGATCGATATTCACGCTGCGCGTCAGGCCGAAATCGAGCGTGAACGGCTGGCCGGGGATCTGCAGGAGGAAAAGGAGCGGCTTCAGGTCACGCTGAATTCGATCGGTGACGGGGTCATCGCCACTGATATGAGCGGCACTGTGGTGTTCATGAACCCCGTGGCGGAAGAGATTACCGGCTGGCCTTTTTCCGAAGCCAGACATCGCGCGCTTCAGGATGTCTTTCATCTACACGGCCCGGATATGACGCCACGCTCGCTCGAGCTGATCGAAACCTGTCTGACACGTAACGAAGTCTGCATGACCGGCGATGATTCGATCCTGATCAACAAGGATCAGCGGCCGCTTGAGGTCAAGGCCACGGCGGCGCCGGTGCGAGCCGCCGCCGGCAGGGCTATGGGCGCCATCCTGGTGTTTCAGGACATGTCCCGGGCGCGTGAGCTTCAGCGTCGCCTTACCTTTACGGCCAGTCATGATGCGCTGACCGGGCTGTATAATCGTCGCTATTTCGAGCAGGAAGTCGAAAATATCATCAGCCAGGGGGGTGGGTCGGCGGCCGTGCTGGTAGTGCTGAATCTGGATCATTTCAAGATCATCAACGATTCGGCCGGTCAGCTGGCGGGGGACGCCCTGCTGATCGAGATTGCCCGACTGATCGAGCAGCATCTCGGTGTCCATGATGTGCTGGCGCGTCTGGGCAGTGATGAGTTTGCCGTGTTGCTCCATGAACGCGACATCGAAGCGTCAGCGGTATGGGTTGATGATGTGATCAGCACCATCAGCGCTCTGCGATTTTCATGGAACGGCCAGATTTATGAGGTGAGCGTCAGCGCCGGCCTGATCGTGGTCGATGGTGACGCCGAAGGCTTCGGTGCCCTGATCAGTCACGTCAATGTGGCCTGCTACACTTCCAAACGCGGCGGACGCAATCGGGCCACGATCTATCATTCCGGGCAGGAGGATATCGAGCAGTATCATCGTGATATCTTCATGGCGGGTGGTTTGCGTGAGGCCATCGACAATGACCGTTTTACCCTGTTTTTCCAGCGCATTGCGCCCCTGCAGGATGAAGGCAGCGACTATCTGGAAATACTGGTCAGGATGCTGGGGCGTGAAGGCGAGATTATCGCCCCGGGAGCCTTCATCCCGGTGGCGGAGCGTTACGGCATCATGGCCGCCGTGGACCGCTGGGTGATCAAGCGCGCGCTTGTCCGCGATGGCGAACAATTGGCGCAGGTGCTCAATGGTCGCTCGCTGAGCATCAACCTCTCTGCCAACTCGCTCAATGAGACGGACTTTCTGCCCTGGCTGCTGGACACCATGGCTGCCTCGCCACTTTCACCACAGGCGCTGATCTTTGAAATCACGGAAACGGCGCTCATGAACCATCTCGATATGGCGCGCGAGGTGATCGATACGCTGCGCAGGGCAGGTTGTCGTGTAGCGCTGGACGATTTCGGCAGCGGACTGAGTTCTTTCAGCTATCTGCGCAATTTTGAGGTCGACATCATCAAGATCGACGGCGGCTTCATTCGCCACGTCAACGACAACGCGCTCGATCAGGTGATTGTGGATGCCATCAACCAGATTGCCCATCGATTGGGAGCGCTGACCGTGGCCGAATTCATCGAGGATGCTGCCAGTCAGGACAGGCTGACCGGGATGGGGGTGGATTACGCTCAGGGCTATTACATCCATCGGCCGATGCCGCTTGAAGACCTCTGGCTTGACTAGCCCTGCCGCTCAGCATTCTCCTTTTGTCTCCACGGTTTCGACACGGGTGCGCCCCAGACGATTGACTATCAACTTCCGCGTTTCCCGGGTATGGCAGAGATAAAAGGTGCCATTGAGCATGCTGCCTGACAGGCGAGGCTGAAAGACAAGGGCCTTTGAAAGCCCCTTCCATCGCAGGGTAATGGCTTCATGGCTTTCAAGGTGATAGCGAACATGTCTTTCGGCGTCCATCACCAGGAGATGTTGCCACTGCCCGTCACAGCGCTGACCATCGCGACTGCCGCACAGTGTCCATGGCCTGCCATGGTCCATGCTGGCCAGCTGCGCCTGCTGCATCAACCCTTTGACATCACGCACCTGGGCATCCAGCTGTCGGTCGGCATACCACTGCTGAGTGAATGACATTCCAAAAACCATCGTCGACATCATGATCATTATTACCACCATGGCTTCCAGCAGAGTGAGACCCTGTTGAGCACGCAAGATACTATCCTTTCTCCATGGGCCAGCAGGTTGTAACGGCGGGTCAGGATAATAATTTAGATAATTTTAATATTTTGGCGGGCAGGGTAATCAGCTCGTCGCGTTTCCGGAAACGAGGGCTTCTTGAACTCAAGCGATGTCATTGTGGTAGGCGGCGGCATCAACGGCATGATGAGCGCCCTCAAGCTGATACAGCAGGGTTTTCGGGTCACCCTCGTGGAGCGCGGCCGGTGCGCCCGAGAGGCGTCGTGGGCCGGCGGAGGAATATTGATACCGCTGTATCCCTGGCGCTACAGCGAGCCCATCGCCCATCTTGATGCGCTGGCAGCACCTCAGTGGTGTGAGCTTGCCGACAGGCTGGCAGAAACCACGGGTATCGACCCACAGTATACGGCCCATGGCATCATGCATGTCCGGGTCGAGGATGCCGAAAGGGCGCGAGCATGGTCGGTGTACCACCAGAACATGCTGGTGCCTCTATCCTCGCCACAGGCGCATCAAAAGCTGGGCGCAGAGGTGACACCCTCGCTCGACCCTGCCTTCTGGCTGCCCGGTCGCGGCAGTATCAGAACGCCGCGTCTGGGGAAGGCGCTGCGCCAATGGCTGCTGAATCATCCGCATGCCACCCTGCTCGAGCACTTTGAAGTCACCTCTCTGCTGACCACGAAAGGGCGGGTTGAAGGTGTAACAGGCCCTCAGGGTCGACAGTTGGCACCGCGTGTGGTGGTGGCAGGAGGTCCCTGGACGGGTCAGCTCATGGCGCGTCATGTCACGCTGCCCATTAAACCGGTTCGAGGGCAGATGCTGCTGTTTCGGCCCGGGCGTGCGCTGCTGAAATTGGTGGTGCTGATGAAGGGTTTTTATCTGATTCCACGACGCGACCATCACATACTGGCCGGCAGCACCTTCGAGGATGTGGGCTTTGACCGGACGACCACCCGGGAGGGGCATGCGCGGATTCACGCACAGGCGCTGGCCATGCTGCCGGCGCTTGGAGAGGCTGACATCACCCATCACTGGGCAGGGCTGCGGCCGAGCTCACCCGACAGTGTTCCCCTTGTGGGTGCGGTGGATGATATCGAAGGGCTTTACGTCAATGCCGGCCATGGCGGCAATGGTGTGGTGCTTTCACCTGCGACGGCAGATCTCTTGTGTGCACACATTACGGGGACGCCGCCGCCGATCGCATCTGCACCCTACGAGATACCGCGCTCAGGATGAGCGTCGACGCGGCCCGGGTCCGTTGCTGATATAGCGCTCCCGGTGATCGCTGCAGCAGAACCAGTGCTTTTCGCCCGGCAGATGGCGCGAAACGTCGTTCACATGGGGGTCTTCCAGCGCCTCCTGACGTGACAGGTGGACATGACACCAAGCGCAGCGAACCATCGCCTCTCCGGACGCTGGAGTGGGCGGATTCGGCCTGCGCTGGCGTTTCAGGCGTCGGTAAAAAAGCCACCCCAGCCAGAGCAGGGCAGCCACGATAATCAGTCGTGCCATGGGCAGATTCGGGCTCCTGATATCCCGCAGGTCGGGACAGGCATCTGATCAAACCGGGCTCAAAAGCCCCTCGGGAGAGGGCGCCCTTGAGCCCGGAACATGACCTCAGTTGTCTTCAAGGCGAAGCGAGCCGTGCAGATAGCGCGGATTGAAGGTCCTGCCGTTCAGGCGCGCGTTATCCGGGTCGTTGTGAATCAGCTCGGCCAGCGCCTGACGGGCTTCGTCCTTCATGTCCAGACCCATGTAGCCTTCCACCATGACGGCAAGGGCATCGCGTGTAGCCGGGGTCTGCGGATAGTGCTCCAGTACCCAGCGGCCGCGATTGACGGCGGCCAGGTAGGCCTGCTTGCGCAGATAGAAGTCACCGATCTGCAGTTCATGACGCGCCAGCACGTTGCGCAAAAAGATGATGCGCTGACGGGCATCGGGCGCATAGGCGCTGTCGGGGAAGCGGCGCACGACCTCACCGAAGTCGACGTAGGCGTCGCGGGTAGCGCCCAGATCACGCTTGGAGATATCGATCAGGTCAAGGCTCTCAAGGCTGAAACGCCCCGATTCCCAGGCGGCCATGCCACGCATGTAGTAGGCGTAGTCCACCTGAGGATGGTCCGGATGGAGGCGTATGAAACGGCTGGCCGCTGCGCGGGAGGCTTCCCAGTTGCCGACCTGGTAGTAGCCATAGATCAGCTCGAGCTGTGCCTGCTGGGCGTATTCACCGAACGGGAAGCGATTGTCGAGCGTTTCAAGCTGAGTGACGGCAGCGGAGTAGCGGCCATTGTCGAGCGCCTGTTGAATGTTTTGATAGAGCTGCTGCTCGGTAAGCTCTTTATCCTGCTCCTGGCTCTGGCTGCTGGCGCAACCGGCCAGCATGATAACCGCCAGCGCCAGGGCGCTCAGGGAAATGGCGCGCATTGTCGTCCTCGTCTCAAACAAACCGTGGCGGCGTGATAGAATCCGCCCAACAGCTACTGAATGAAGTGTGTGGGGCCTACTATACGGACCGGCCGCGCATTACGCGAATAACGCGCTGCCTGTTGCCGGCTTTGAAGCCCCCGCACTATAAAGCATTGTAAAGCCGTGGCGAAATGCTCGGCCCATGCTCCTGCAGAGAATTGCATGTCACAGACCATCGAACAAACACGCACTGTCCCCGACGCCATGACCGGTCTGCGGCTGGACCAGGCCGCCGCGGAGCTTTTCGACGAGTTTTCCCGCGAGCGCCTCAAGAGCTGGATCAAGGAGGGCGCCCTGACCATGGATGGTCAGAAGCAGCGACCACGGGCGCCCGTCATGTCCGGGGCAACGCTTGCGCTCAGCGCCGTGCTCGTGGAAAACCGGATCTGGGAGGCCGAGCCGATCACGCTGGATATCGTGCACGAGGATGACGACGTGCTGGTGATCAACAAGCCCGTGGGGCTGGTGGTGCATCCGGCGGCGGGCAATCAGAGTGGCACGCTGCTCAATGCGCTGTTGCATCATGCGCCAGAGCTTTCCTCGCTGCCGCGTGCCGGTATCGTGCATCGTCTGGACAAGGACACCAGCGGATTGATGGTGGTCGCCAAAACACTGGCGGCACAGACCTCGCTGGTCGAGCAGTTGCAGGCACGTCGGGTCAAGCGCGAATACGACGCCATTGTCACCGGGGCCATGATCGCCGGCGGAAAGGTCGATGCGCCCATCGGGCGGCATCCGGTGGATCGCAAGCGCCAGGCGGTCGTGGCCAATGGCGGCAAGCCGGCCGTAACGCACTATCGGGTGGTCGAGCGTTTTCGCGGGCATACTCACATTCGCTGCCGGCTGGAGACCGGACGTACCCACCAGATTCGCGTGCACATGGCCCATCAGCGCTTTCCGCTGGTGGGCGACCCGGTCTATGGCGGACGGCTCAAGCTACCGGCCGGCGCCGGTGAGGCACTCAAGGAGACGCTGCGTCACTTTTCCCGTCAGGCGCTGCACGCGCGGCGGCTGGCCTTTGTTCATCCGACCAGCCATGAGACCGTCGAATTCGGCATGGAATTGCCCGATGACATGTTCATGCTGCTCGACATCCTGCGCGACGATCAGGCGGAAACATGACCCGGGAAAGCAGCGACCAGCCCACGCTTATCGTGCCGGACTGGGTAGCGCCGGGATCGGTGGGCGCCTTTATCACCACGCGTGAAACCGGTCCCAGCCAGGGGCCGTATGCGGCATTCAATGCAGCTTCTCATGTCGGCGATGACCCCGAAACGGTGGCCTGGCTGCGCCAGCTGCTGGGCGCCAGGATCGGCGATCATCGTCCGCTGTTGTGGCTTGATCAGGTTCACGGTGCTCGCGTGCAGCAGTCCTTTCAGGCGCCGCCGCCGCAGGCCGATGCATCCATCGCGCGTGACCAGCAGTACGCCTGTGTGATCCAGACTGCCGACTGTCTGCCGGTGCTGCTCTGTGACAAGCGGGGTACGCGAGTGGCCGCTGCCCACGCCGGCTGGCGCGGTCTGGCAAGCGGGATTCTGGAGGCGACCGTGGCGGCACTGGGGTGTGCGCCGGAAGAAGTCATGGCCTGGCTGGGCCCGGCCATCTCCAACATGCAGTATGAAGTAGGCCGCGAGGTGCATGACGCCTTCGTCAATGTGCATCCCGAAACCTCGGCCGCCTTTGAAGCGAGCCCCTACCGGCTGGGTCACTTCATGTGTGATCTCTACCGTTTGGCGCGATTGCGTCTGGAGGCGCTGGGGGTGACCGACATCGGGGGCGGTCATTTCTGTACGGCCTCTGATGATCGTTTTTATTCATACCGCCGTGACAACGGCGTTACTGGTCGCATGAGCAGCGTTATCTGGCTTCGCTAGAGCGCTGCGACGCTTTTATGCGCGCTCCTGAATTTAACATAATATTTTCCTTCGACTGCTTGAAACCCTTCCTGCCGCCCCCCATCTTTGCCCCAGAACAGTGATCAACGCGCTTTGAAAAGCCGGGTCTGCCGCCATGCGGCCACGACCGGTCAGGGCGCCGGATGAGAGGACACAGGATGCGAATCGACAAACTCACCAGCAAGTTACAGGCCGCCCTGGCCGATGCCCAGTCGCTGGCTGCAGGGCGCGGGCATAATCAGCTTCAGCCGGGCCATGTGCTGCTGTCGCTGCTGGACAGCCGCGATTCCGGTTTCAAGGGGCTGATCCAGAAGGCCGGCGGCGACCCGGGCCGCGTGCGCGATGCGCTGGTCAAAAACATTGATGACCTGCCCACGGTCAGCCAGTTCGACGGTAACGTCACCATGGGGCAGGAGCTGGGACAGCTCTTCAATCTGGCCGATCGTGAGGCACAAAAACGCGGTGATCAGTTCATTGCGAGCGAACTGGTGCTGCTGGCAGCGCTACAGGCAAGATCGGCCGCCGGTCGTGCCATGAGTGGCGCAGGTCTTTCCGAGCAGGGCGTACGCCGTGCCATCGATGAGCTACGCGGTGGCGACACCATCAACGATGCCGAGGCCGAGGAAAAACGCGAAGCTCTGGACAAGTACACCACCGACCTGACCGAGCGCGCGGCAAGCGGCAAGCTTGACCCGGTAATCGGCCGTGACGATGAAATTCGCCGCACCATTCAGGTGCTGCAGCGGCGCACCAAGAACAACCCGGTACTGATCGGCGAGCCCGGCGTGGGCAAGACCGCCATCGTCGAGGGGCTGGCGCAGCGCATCGTCAATGGCGAGGTGCCCGAGAGTCTCAAGGACAAGCGAGTGTTGTCGCTGGATCTTGGTGCGCTGCTGGCCGGCGCCAAGTATCGCGGCGACTTTGAGGAGCGTCTCAAGGGCGTACTCAATGAGCTGGCGAAGGAAGAGGGGCGAGTCATCCTCTTCATTGATGAGCTCCACACCATGGTGGGGGCCGGCAAGACCGAAGGCTCGATGGATGCCGGCAACATGTTGAAGCCGGCTCTGGCGCGCGGCGAGCTGCACTGCGTGGGCGCCACGACGCTGGATGAGTATCGCCAGGACATCGAAAAGGATGCCGCGCTCGAGCGTCGTTTCCAGAAGGTACTGGTAGATGAGCCCTCCGAGGAGGACACCATTGCCATCCTGCGCGGGCTCAAGGAGCGCTACGAGGTGCATCATGGTGTCGATATTACCGACCCGGCCATTATTGCTGCGGCTCGGCTGTCGACCCGCTATATCACCGATCGGCAGCTACCCGACAAGGCCATCGACCTGATCGACGAGGCGGCGTCGCGAATCCGTATGGAGATGGACTCCAAGCCCGAGGAGATGGATCGTCTCGAGCGCCGCCTGATCCAGCTCAAGATCGAGCGCGAAGCGCTTCGAAAGGAGACGGACGAGGCGACCCGCAAGCGTCTGGAACTGCTGGAAGGTCAGATCGAGACCATGTCGCGGGAGTACGCCGATCTCGAAGAGCTCTGGAAGGCTGAAAAGGCCAGCCTGCAGGGGGCGGCGCAGTACAAGGCCGAACTCGAGCAGGCGCGCACCGATCTGGAGGCCGCGCGTCGTCAGGGCGATCTGGGGCGCATGTCGGAAATCCAGTACGGTCTGATCCCGGATCTGGAGCGAAAAATAAGCGAGGCCGGCGAGGCGGAAAGCACGCCGCTGCAGCTGCTGCGCTCGATCGTGACCGAGGAGGAGATCGCCGAGGTGGTCTCGCGCTGGACCGGCATTCCGGTAGCGAAAATGCTCGAGGGCGAGCGTGACAAGCTGCTGCGCATGGAAGAGGCGCTGCATGAGCGCGTCATCGGTCAGGATGAGGCCGTTACCGCCGTGTCCAACGCCGTGCGTCGGTCACGGGCCGGTATCAGCGATCCCAACCGTCCCAATGGCTCCTTCCTGTTTCTGGGGCCGACCGGGGTGGGCAAGACCGAGCTGTGCAAGTCGCTGGCGGGTTTTCTGTTTGATACCGAAGAGGCCATGGTGCGTATCGACATGTCGGAGTTCATGGAGAAACACTCCGTGGCTCGTCTGATCGGGGCGCCTCCCGGCTATGTCGGCTACGAGCAGGGCGGTTATCTGACCGAGGCCGTGCGACGCAAGCCCTACTCGGTGCTGCTGCTGGACGAGGTGGAAAAGGCGCATCCGGATGTGTTCAACATCCTGTTGCAGGTGCTGGAAGACGGTCGCCTGACCGACGGCCAGGGCCGCACGGTGGATTTTCGCAATACCGTGGTCGTGATGACCTCCAATCTTGGCTCCAGCATCATTCAGAACTACGCCAGCGAGCAGGATGATGCCGGCTACGAACGCATGCGTGCCGCCGTGATGGACGAGGTCGGCAGCCATTTCCGGCCAGAGCTGATCAACCGTATTGATGAGGTTGTGGTGTTCCATGCGTTGGGACGCACGCAGATCGAAGCGATTGCCAATATCCAGCTCGATCAGCTGCGCAGGCGTCTGGCCGACCGCGAGGTGTCGCTGTCCATCAGCGAGGCTGCGATGGCCCGGCTGGCCGAGGCAGGCTTTGATCCGGTCTACGGCGCGCGTCCGCTGCGACGGGCGATCCAGAACCGGATCGAAAACCCGCTGGCGCAAGCGTTGCTGGCCGGGCGCTACGCCCCGGGTGATACGGTGCGGATCGATGTCCGCGACGATGAGCTGGCCTTCGAGCCTCAGCAGCAGGCCTGAATGACGTTGTCATGACCTGATAAAAAGGCGGCTACCCAAGGTAGCCGCCTTTTTATCAGGTCATGACAACATTTATGGGGCGGATAACAACGTTTCAGGGGGCCGTGTTTTCCAGCGTGGCCCCGGGGTAGAGCGACAGCAGCGCGCGCAGTACACCATTGGTCCATCCAAAGCCATCCTGGGAGGGATACTCGCCACCGTCCGGCGCGCCGTCAAGGTCCATGACGTTGTACTTCTCCAGCAGCTTGTGCTCCCTTTCAAAGCGATAGAAGTTGTTGTGCATCCAGCGTCTGGCAATCGTGTCTGCCAGCCGGGCATGTCCGTAGCGCTTGAGCCCCTTGATGGCCATCCACTGAAGCGGTGCCCAGCCGTTGGGCGCATCCCACTGCTGCACGGTGTCGATGGTGGAGGTCATCATCCCGCCGGGCTGGAGCAACTGATGTTCGATTGTCTCGGCCACCTGTGCGGCCTGCTCTTCGGTGGCGATGCCAAAATAGAGCGGGAAGACGATGGAGGCGTTGATGCTGTCGGTCAGCCTGTCCTCGTGCCAGAGATAGTCGCCAAAGCGCTGCTGCTCCTGCGACCAGAAAAGACGGCGCAGGGCGTCCAGTCGCGAATTGGCTGCACTCTGGAGCAGGTCGGCGCGTTGATAGCGCCCGAGCCTGCGATAGGTCGAGGCCAGCGTGGATTCCATGTGATACAGCAGGCAGTTGAGGTCCAGCGGCAGTATGTCCACGGTACGAATGGTGGACAGGTCATGGGGATCGGTTAGCCAGCGTGAGCTGAAGTCCCAGCCGCTTTCCGCACCAGCACGAATGTTGCGCCACACTGCAATGTTGTTGCGCGAGGTATGATTGGCCGTTTCCATGTCTTCACGGAAGGCCTCTTCACGCGGTGTGTTGAGATCATCCCAGTGGCGGTTGAGCAGTGTGCCTTCATGGAGCTTGACGCTGCGCCGATAGGCCTCGCAGGGATGCAGGGCTTCGACGCCGTCCATCCAGTAATGGTATTCACGCTCCATCTGGGGCAGATAATGCTCATAGACCCATTCACCGTCGTGCTGGGCGATCTGACCGACCATGCCGCAGAAGAAGGGTGGCTGGGAGCGTGACAGATAATAGGTACGGTTACCGTTGGGGACGTGACCGTAGGCGTTGATCAGAAAGGCAGCGTTGTTGACCATGTCGCGCATCAGGTCGATACGCCCGCTTTCGCGCAGGCCCAGCATGGTGAAATAGCTGTCCCAGTAATAGATCTCGTTGAAGCGACCACCGGGCACTACATAGGCATGAGGCAGCGGCAGGCGTGAGGAGTTGGGGTTGTAGCGCGGTCGCGGCTGTCGCGTCAGCACGTTCCAGAGCGCATCGATATGATCGCAAATGTTGCTCTGTCGCTCTGGTGGCACCACCGTGGCCTGGGTCTCGATGCGCTCAAAGCGCGCTTCAACGAATTCACGCAGCGCCTTGTTGCTGACGCAGGGCACGTCATCACAATCGGAATAACGCGCACACAGCCTGGCGTAGTCGGCCATGATCTCTTCGGCCGACCGGGTCGGAATCATGTCAACAAAGGTCTTGCTGTCCGCGAACAGACCGCGACTCTGTACGTCATGAAACAGCATGCCCCAGAGATGCTCGGGCAACGGCGGAAGTTCGGCAACTTCCGGCGTGTCCGGCATCGACGTTGTCAGAGCGGCAGCGGTCATGGTCATGGCAAATTCCTGAAACAATAAATACGTTACTGCCCTATGAAAACGGCAGGTTAAAAAGGGGAGTACCCTGAAGGTTTCAGGGCCCCTTGCAGTCTGCAGGGCGCCCCTGTGTGCTTGACCGATATTAACGCAGGATAGTTCATCCTGATTTCCTGTCCTGGATGCATACTACAACGGCAGAGACTGAATGAAACTGTCGCTTTCTCATGTGCCGATCTCGTGCAATAAGCGGTCCCTTTTCAGGGGCTATGCGCTACAAATGCGCAGTCATCAGTTGACACCGAAGCATCACTGATAGAGTCTTGAGCATTCCTGATTGCAGGCATGAATTCTCCGGGTGATCCCCTGAGTCATGGAGGACAGTCGCAGAGCGGCTGCCTGCCTGCCCAAGGACCTGAACAGGCGGGCCAACCTCCTGCCTGATCAACGCCCCTATATGTCGACCCGACATGAGATTGAGCAGGTCCTCGCTGCAACCCGTCACCAGGTGCAGCATCAGGTGTCGCTGGCCACGGGCCGCGGCAGGCGGCGCAGCCGTCCTCGAACGCCGATGCGCATGGCATCGTGAACGCACTCGAGACCTTACAGGGGAACTCAAACGTGGAATTGCTTTCCGGAGCCGATATGATCGCCCGCTTCCTCAGGGATGAGGGCGTTGAATATATCTATGGCTACCCGGGCGGGGCAGCGCTGCACATCTATGATGCGCTTTTCCGTCAGGATGATATCAAACACATTCTTGTCCGCCATGAACAGGCGGCTACCCATATGGCCGATGGCTACGCCCGTGCCTCCGGCAAGCCCGGTGTCGTGCTGGTCACGTCCGGTCCCGGTGCGACCAATGCGGTCACCGGCATTGCGACGGCCTATATGGACTCCATTCCGATGGTTGTGCTGTGCGGCCAGGTCGCCAGTCACCTGATTGGCGAAGACGCCTTTCAGGAAACCGACATCGTCGGCGTGACCCGGCCGATCGTGAAGCACAGCTTTTCGATTCGCCATCCTTCCGATATTCCCACCGTACTCAAGAAGGCCTTCTATATCGCGTCTTCCGGACGACCGGGTCCGGTAGTGATCGATATTCCCAAGGACATGACCGCACCGACCGAGCGCTATGAGTACGTTTATCCGCGCAAGGTGAAGCTGCGTTCGTACAATCCTGTCTCCCGCGGGCATACCGGTCAGATTCGCAAGGCCGTCGAGCTGATGATGAGCGCCCGGCGTCCTGTCATCTTCGCCGGTGGCGGGGTCATTACCGGTCGGGCTTCCGAGGCACTGACGGCGCTGGCGCACCGGCTCAATATCCCGGTGATTACATCGCTGATGGGGCTGGGGGCCTTCCCGCAGAACGATCCGCAGTCGCTGGGCTGGCCGGGCATGCATGGCTCCTATGAGTCCAACATGGCCATGCACCACAGCGATCTGGTGCTGGGCGTCGGGGTACGTTTCGATGATCGTGTGACCAACAACGTCAACCGGTTCTGCCCGGATGCCCGCATCGTTCATATTGATGTTGACCCCAGCTCCATTTCCAAGACCGTGCATGCCGATGTTCCCATCGTCGGGGCGGCCGATCACGTGCTCAACGAAATGCTCAACCAGATCGGTCAGCGCACCGAGGCGCAGGAGCCGCTGGATGAGTGGTGGGAAACGATCAATGCCTGGCGTGACGAGCGTCGCGGCAAGCTTTACGAGCCGGCCGCTGCCGGCGAGCCGCTCAAGCCGCAGCAAGTGGTCGAGGCGGTTCATCGTGCCACCCACGGCGATGCCTACGTGGTAACCGATGTCGGTCAGCACCAGATGTTTGCCGCTCAGTACTACAGGTTCAATCAGCCCAACCGCTGGATTTCGTCAAGCGGACTGGGAACGATGGGTTACGGGCTGCCGGCCGCAATGGGCATCAAGCTCAGCTACCCCGATGAGCATGTCGTGCTCTTCACGGGCGAGGGCAGCTTCCAGATGATGATGCAGGAGCTGTCGACCTGTAAGCAGTTCGGCATTCCGGTCAAGATCGTCAACCTCAACAATGCCTCGCTGGGAATGGTGCGCCAGTGGCAGGACCTGAACTACAAGTCCCGTCATGCGCACTCCTACATGGAGTCCCTGCCGGATTTCGAGAAGCTGATCGGGGCCTATGGCTTCAAGGCGATCACGGTCAATACGGCCGATGAGCTTGAGCCGGCGCTGGAAGAAGCCTTTCGCTCGAAGGATGAGCTGGTGTTTCTCGATATTCATGTCGACCCGCGTGAGCACGTCTATCCGATGCAGGTTCCGCAGGGGGCCATGTGTGACATGCTGCTGTCGAAGACGGAGCGAACCTGATGCGCCATATCATATCGATGCTGCTTGAAAACGAGCCGGGCGCGCTGTCACGTGTGGTCGGGCTCTTTTCCCAGCGCAACTTCAATATTGAAACGCTCAATGTTGCCCCTACCGACGATCCCACGCTATCGCGTCTGACGGTCACGACGCATGGTGACGAGCGCATCATCGAGCAGATTACCAAGCACCTCAATCGACTGATCGATGTGGTCAAGCTGGTGGATCTGACCGAGGGGGCCCACATCGAGCGCGAACTGATGCTGGTCAAGGTCAAGGCGCAGGGGAGTGCGCGGGACGAGGTCAAACGCACGGCGGATATCTTCCGGGCGCAGATCGTGGATGTCACGCCAAGCGTCTATACCGTGCAGATTACCGGGGACGCCAACAAGATGGATGCCTTTCTGCAGGCCGTGACGCCGCTGGGCGTACTGGAAGTGGCGCGTACCGGTGTGTCCGGCATCGCGCGTGGTGACAAGGTGCTGAGCCTCTGACACCGTAGTTTTTTGCACAACGTTTAGATTAATCGATAGCGTTTATGTCAACCGATGGCGCTGCCGTCCATTAGAAAGGTGAAGGTAATGCAGGTTTATTACGACAAGGATTGCGATCTCTCTCTCATTCAGGGCAAGAAGGTCACCATCCTGGGATACGGCTCGCAGGGACACGCCCATGCCAACAACCTCAAGGAGTCCGGCGTTGACGTCACGGTCGCCCTGCGCAAGGATTCCGGCTCCTGGCAGAAAGCTGAAGGCTCGGGTCTCAAGGTTGCTGAAGTGACCGACGCGGTTTCCGGTGCCGACATCGTCATGATTCTGGCCCCCGATGAGCATCAAAAGCAGATCTACTATCGTGATGTCGAGCCCAACCTGAAGGAAGGTGCTGCCCTGGCCTTCGCCCACGGCTTCAACGTGCATTTCCAGCAGATCGAGCCGCGCGAGGATCTTGATGTCATCATGATTGCGCCCAAGGCGCCCGGTCATACCGTTCGTCAGACCTACACCCAGGGCGGCGGTGTTCCCAGCCTGATCGCGGTCTATCAGGACAAGTCCGGCAAGGCGCGCGAATTGGCGCTGTCCTATGCCAGCGCCAACGGCGGTGGTCGTGCCGGTATCATTCATACGACCTTTCAGGAAGAGACCGAAACCGATCTGTTCGGTGAGCAGGCCGTTCTCTGCGGCGGTGCCACGGCACTGGTACAGGCCGGCTTCGAAACGCTGGTAGAGGCAGGCTACGCGCCCGAGATGGCCTACTTCGAGTGCCTGCACGAGCTCAAGCTGATTGTTGATCTGATGTATGAAGGCGGCATGGCCGACATGCGTTATTCGATCTCCAATACGGCCGAATATGGTGATTACGTCACCGGTCCGAAGATCGTGACCGAAGACACCAAAAACGCCATGCGCCAGGTGCTCAAGGACATTCAGGAAGGTACCTTTGCCAAGGACTTCATCCTCGATCACCAGGCCGGCTTCCCGACCCTCAAGGCCAAGCGTCGTCGCGGCGCCGAGCATCAGATTGAAGAAGTCGGCAGCAAGCTGCGCGGCATGATGCCCTGGATTGCGGCCAACAAGATGGTCGACAAGTCGAAAAACTGATTGAAAGACCTGCCAGGCAAAACGGATGCGACGTGTCGCATCCGTTTTTTTATGTCTGTATCCGGGGGAGTTCAAAAAAGCAGGTTTTGCTCGGGGCCGGAGTTGTCTCTAAGTACCGTAACGTGATCGCCTCGGTATATAACGCCACCTCTCGATATGCGAGCCGTCATGCCGCCGTGACCCCTCAGGGCATTGTAGCCGCCCGGGCCCAGCGTCTTTTCCATGCGACTGCAGGGGGCGCAGAGTCCGGTGATCTCGATGATGACCTCATCTCCGATGGCCAGCTGCTGCTGTCGGCAGGCCAGCAGATTGAGCCCTGATACCAGCAGATTACGTCTGAGTTGGGCAGGGGAGAGGTGATCGAGGCTGCAAAAGGCAGCCACGACATTCAAATGCTCAGCCTGAAAGAGTGTCACCTGTCGTTTACCGTTTCCGGCGCTGTAGTGATCGCCCTCAATGCCCCTGCCCTCGGTCAGCGTCAGTGATTCCATGATCTCGACATCGTCATGGCGATGAGGGCGCCGGCTCAGCCACTCGAGTCGACCGGCATGTGGGAACTGCATCATGAGGTTTCTTGAAGTTTGCATCGCCTCTCCGTGTTAACACCTGCTCATCTTCTATGCTTTGATGGTCGTATCTTTTCAAAGGACATTCCTGTCATGACGCAGACGCCTCCACCGAACAATCGACCGCCCCGTGATCCCTTCTCCGAGTTCAAGGACGATACGGAAGTGGTGGAAGACATCGTGCAAAACGGTGAGCGCATACGCCGGCGCGGCATCTATCTGCTGCCCAATCTCTTTACTACAGCAGCGCTGTTCTCCGGTTTCTTCTCCGTGGTTGCCGCTCTTAACGGTAATTTCGGCTCGGCTGCCATCGCGATCTTCGTCTCCATGGTGCTTGACGGCTTTGATGGTCGCGTGGCGCGCATGACCAATACGCAGAGCGCTTTCGGTGAAGAGTACGATAGTCTGGCGGACATGCTCTCCTTTGGCGTTGCGCCTGCCATCGTGGCCTTTGCCTGGATACTTCAGGACATCGGTAACCCCGGCTGGATCGCGGCCTTTGTCTATGTTGCCGGTGCAGCGCTGCGTCTGGCGAGATTCAACGTTCAGATCGGCAGCACCGACAAGAAGTGGTTCATCGGTCTTCCCAGTCCGTCGGCTGCTGCCGTAGTGGCAGGTTTCGTCTGGACCTTTCACAGCTTCGAGGCCACTGCCTTCGGCTTCAAGGTGCTCATGGCCGTTATCGTGGCGGCGGTGGGCATCCTGATGGTCAGCAATATCCGCTATTACAGCTTCAAGGAAGTAGACTTCAAGAGTCCGGTGCCTTTCGTGGCACTGCTGGCCATTGTGCTGGCCTTTGTGCTTATTTCGGTAGAGCCGGCCATCATGTTGCTTCTGCTGTTTGGAAGCTACGCGGCTTCCGGCCCGATACTGGCCATCATGCGCCGTACCGGGCATGCCAAACCCATCAACAGCGGCATCGCCAATACCGAGGAAGAAATGGAAACCGCTGATAATGATTCGAATCGTACATCTGAAAATGCTGATGAGTCAGGCGTCGCAGGGGATGCGGAGACATCCGAAAGCACCGATGAAAGAAAGTAGCCATTTTTTTAAAACAAAGGGTTGCGTCTCCGGTGGGTGATCTATAAAGTACGCATCCGCTGCCACGGAGCACACGGCGACGAGGCAGCGGGGAAGTCTGCAGGTGATTGTTTTGACTTGGGTTTTGGTCACTTCAATCGGATTCGATTCCAGCCGCTTGCTTCCGCATCGAAAAAAAAGAGGTTGACTTTTCGATGCAGGGCTGTAAAATGCCCACTCTCTCGAAGCAGCCGCCAACGGCGCTGACAACATCTTCGAGACGCTCTTTAACAAGTCGATCAGGCAATTTGTGTGGGCGTCTGGCTCGCGTGACACCAGTCACATAGATATTCGAGCAGACGAACACTCGTCAAGAG
>NZ_FOLY01000010.1 GCF_900112585.1 Kushneria avicenniae
GGGCAAAACACCCATCGGATTTATTCTGGAAAGATGGCAGGATGACCCGGACAGGTTCCATCAAAACCCGAACCATTACTTCCCGGGACCAAATACCTAGACCACTTTTTGAGCTATCACTGAAAAATAAAATCCCGGCAAAGGCTTTTGGCCCATACCGGGAAAACATCCAAACGAATGGATTCTGGAGAACAAACAACTCTATGCCGCTGGTTTTTTCCTCAGAATGCCCTGATATACGGCAGCCAGCAGCTTTTCGGGCATGAGGCGCAAGGGAGCTCTTTTGAGAATATTCATGTACATGGTGCCTGCACTGACAAACCCCATGTCATGAAATTTTTTCTGAAGTTTCACATCCTGCTTGAAGTAATGCCAACCTCGACGCCTTGCCAGCATGCCGTTACCAACACGGGCATTAACCAGAATATCACTGACGTTATCGATATGACTGCCCTGACAAAGCAAACGCGCCCAGAGGTAATAGTCTTCGATGCCCAGAAAATGCTGATAGCCACCGGCTTTCAGAATTGCCGAGCGGCGAAACATCACGGTCATATGATTGACCGGGCAGCGTGAGCGCGCAAAACGGGCGACCTGCTCCTTACCGGTAGGCAATTCGCGAATGGCGTGAGGCTGCTTCGGATCTTCGTTGAACTCGGCGATCGCGCCACCCAGCATGTCCACTTCGGGGTGAGCACTCATGTAGTTCATCTGCAATTCGAAACGCCCGGGACAGCAGTGATCATCCGTATCCATTCTGGCGACAAGATCGTTACGGCACTGTTCAAGCCCTGCGTTGAGCGCTTCCCCAAGCCCCCGGTTTTCATGCAGTCTGATAGAAACAATATCAAGACTGGTGCGATATTCATTCAGCGCATCATGCAGTTGATCGGTAATGGGGCCATCTTCAACGATCACGACCTCGTCAGGCTGTACACTTTGTGTCCTGATGCTTTCAAGGCACTCACGTAAAAACAGTGGTGACTCCTTGTCATAGACTGACATCAGCACTGAAAATTTCATTGCAGCCTTTCCCTTGAAAATTCTTTAGAAAATTTTGTCATGGACGTCTTAGGCAAACTGGTATCAGCTATTTCTCAGATTCTCATCAACCAGCTTATCCATCCATACTTTAAACCAACTCTATTTGTGCCAGGCGAAGGGTAGCGAATAGTATAAACAAACCAGCTTTAACGATCCCTTCGTGCCTTACCAATAGAAATAATGTTTACAAATACGATCTGCCAAAACTGATTTTTAATATTAGCCTTCAAACACGCTCATTATAAATTAGCCATTTTTCCTTTCTTAGACATTATATTTTCATATAATGCCTTATAGTTTTGGCTCATGGCTTCGCCTGTAAACTGCGCCAGATAACGGTTGCGAGAACGCGTTGACAGCTGATGGCGTTGATCAAGGGCATGAGTAATAGCGCTTTGAAGTGACGCCTGATCGCCAACGGTAAAGAAAGCCGCCTCGTCTTTTTGCAGAATCTCCCGAAAGACACCGATATCACTGCAAACACAAGGCAGACCGGCTGCCATGGCCTCAAGCAGCGCCAGTCCAAAACCTTCACTGATGCTGGGCATCATGTAAATATCGTAATATGGTAAAAAAGCAGAAACGTTATCCCTGTATCCCGCGAACCAGCATCTATCTGCCACACCGGCTTCTTCAGCCTGATCCATAAGATCCTTTTTATAAGGACCATCTCCTATTACCACGAGTGCACATTCGGGCAAACCTGAAAGTGCACTAACTACCTGGCTGATTCCTTTTCTTTTTATAAGATGAGCATTGGTTCCCAATACATGATATTGGCGAGAAAATATTTCTATCCTGTCAAGATCGTCAGAAGAGAGGCCATGTGTAGTTGCCAGCCCTCGAATACCATTATGCACTACATGCAGCTTTTCCACTGGCAGGCTGGAGTAATAATAGTTGTAGGCATCCTGAGTCAAAACCGCCAGCCCATCCATCCTCCGCCAGGCATTCATCCATAGAGGCGTTACAAGAGTTGCTGCTTTCTGACCATAAATATTTAATAGCTCATCTTTGACGTAGTTATGTAAAGTCGAGATGAATACACTTTTTTTATTAAAAAAAGAAGCAAACACTCCCAAAAAGTCCGGCCTAATGCCATGGGAATGAACAACATCAAATGATTTAAGGGCCTTGATACTACGAAAATCTATCGGCCTTGTCTCACAACTAACCTCCAGGGTAGGTGGTCCTCTAAAATAGAAAACCGTTGACTCAACATCTGTAGGTAAATTGTCCACGATATTTTTGACAACGTTAGCCGGCCCGCTCGGTTTAAGTTCAGTAATGATTTGAGCAATCTTCAATGTCAACTCCGAATTAACCGGGAAGGCGTGCCGCTGTTATAAGGAAATTATACGCTGAGCTGAACAAGAAAGTAGGTGCAATACCCGCCATGACAAACAGCATGCGCATCAGAATCTTTTCATTTTGTGTTTTAAAACTACGATCAAGGTTCGCCGCAAAAATAGGCATGGTGACGATAAGCAGCATCATGCCAATTCGCTCAGCCTGCGCGCCACCCAGCGCTGGAATAAACGCCACAAATGTGAAAATTGAATAAACAAGAGTTGTATTGTGGTGTATGAACTTCTTTAAACTAAAGTTCCCAATCACAAAGGCAACAATGGACATCGCAAAGAAAACTGCAAGATAAGCATAAGTCAGTGAAATCCCTGTGGAAGAAGAAGATTTCCCGAACTCGCTATCCCCCAGAGAAGAATAATATACGCCCGCCATCATTACGAGATAAAGAAACGCAAAAACACCTTTATGAAAAAAGCTGACTTTTGGTTTCGTCATTCCATTGGTCACTGCAAAAATATACAGCAGCGGCATATAAACGATGGCAGCGTTGTGCGTAAACAATGCAAGCAAGCCAAAAAATCCTGCTACCATGAGATTTCTGGCACCAAAAAATGCGAACAGCACGAAAACGCAGGCAATCAGCTGACGATAGACATTCTGATACCCCATCAATAATGGAAAGAATACTATCAAGAAGGGAATGACATACATGGGCACTTTACTACTCAAGTGACGATTCCCCATCGCATAAAACAACAGGGTAAGCCAGATCATATCAATGACCCATAGCGTTATGACATCATCCTGAATCATCTGGTACAGATAAGATGCCCCGAACCAGTATACAAACTCTCTTATATAATATGTTGTTGCAGTGGCAAAATCGAGATTATAGGTAAGATATCTGGCATACCCCACCATGTCATAGTCAAAGCCAGAAGTGCGAACAATCCACAGATAGTACGCGGCAATCACATAAGTAATTGCGATCAGTGCCGTTCTTTTGTTAAGAAAACAATAAAAGAACGCAAGACCACACAACACAAGATACCATGCAAGCTCAGCAGTCATAGGCTAACTCATCAGGATTTTTTTAATCTGGCAATGGCTTTATAAGTGCCAAGCAAATGAGGCAATAGAAAGAATAGACCAATCTTATCAAGCATATCACCTGCCAACTTGATCGTTTTGAACTTTGGCTTCAAAAGCTCTGGCATGATGCGATCCGAAAAAAAACGATAAGCACCATGATCCTTCAAAAGGGCCGCAAGTACAAAGTGACGTTTAGCGAAACCACTCATATGTCTTGGATCTACAAGATATTTTTTCATGAATACCTTGCTGGCTTCCATATTCATGGAGCTACTCATACGTCCATCACGGTCGCAATTCAGACGTACACCCGGTATAGGGTCATATCCCCACGATCTACTATGCTCGGCAGTATCGATCAAGAACCCCCAATCCTGATGTTTATTCAAGCTTTCATTAAATTTGAAGACATGCTTTTGATCAGCTGAAAAGCTAATCGTGGAGGTTCTTATATCCTTGTCTTCAATGAAGAGATAGTGTCGGGGATCATAAACATCGGGCTTTTCGATAAAATCTTTTTCCCCATCGACTGCCACATTGGTATAGGCGCCGAAACAGAAATCGTAATGCCCTTGGCGCATAAATTCCAAACGCTCGGCGATATAGTTTGGTTTAAAATGATCATCAGAATCGAGCAAAAAAATATAATCGCCCGAAGCAAGATTAATACCAACATTTCTGGAAACAGCAGCGTTTGATTTTTTTCCTTTTTGCACGAGAGTCGCATTAGGAAAACCATTGACAACTGCTGTTAATCTTTCAAAATCGTCAGAACAATCGTCAACCAAAATCGTCTCATATTCATAATCACATGCAGACTGATGAACGCTGTCAAGAGTATCTTTGATAAAACCGCTACTACGATATGTTGGAATGATTACTGATATTTTCATCATTTAATTCCAGTTACCCTTCAATCAAATTCATTCTGATGACTTCTTTGATTTTGACAATAAATCTCACTCAATTTTTTTATCAACAAGACCATTAACAGCTTAGCAAGCCTAGAAAATACCAGCATGCAATATTAACAAAAATATTATTTTTACAAAATTTTGAAAGGGCTTTTTTATCGAAATCGACATATGTAAAGGTAAACACAAAACCTCAAAAAATATATTTCGAAAAAAAGAACCGCAATAACCCATTCACATCATTTTGTCATTTTCAGATCTAAATATTTATCTGTATGAAACAGAAATCTGAGTGCAAGCAACACTGCCAGCACTCAGAAAATTCCTCTACAAATATTATCTAGCACCAAAGCCTGTCAACATCGTTTTTATCGTGCGAATGACGATGAGAACATCCAACCAGAATGAAAAATTCTTGATGTAGTAAAAATCATGTTCAAGCTTTTTGGTCATGCCTTCTACTTCAGCTGCGTATCCAAGTTCGACCTGAGCCCATCCAGAAATCCCTGGACGCACGACGTGGCGATAGTTAAAGAATGGGACGTCACGCTCATACCACTCTGCAAGGTTACAAGATTCCGGCCTCGGTCCAATCAGACTCATGTCTCCCTTGAGCACATTGAAAAGCTGAGGCAGTTCGTCAATACGATACTTCCTGATCACTTTTCCTACTCGTGTAATACGCGGATCCTCACCCTCCGATGTAAAACCGAGCCCTTCATGATTCATGTACATACTACGAAACTTGAAAAGCTTGAATGGACGGCAGTGAAATCCCATACGCTGCTGATTGAAAAATGCCGGCCCCGGGTCATCCCTTTTGATAATGATCATGGTAGCCAGCATGATCGGCAAAACAACTGGTAATACCAGCAGCACGCCAAAGACATCGATCAGGCGCTTGACAAGCTCGTAATTTTCGCTGGGCGTTAGACTACCATATTTATTCTCATACAAATGATCCAGATGTACTCTGCCTGTTAATGATTCGTGAACCTGACGAGCATTAAATACCGGAATGCGATGAATTGTGCAGTCTGCAAGAAACTTTTGCCATTTATCATCCAGATCCGCACGGAGATCTGCGACAACACCATCGACGCGCATCGTTTCAAGGTCGGGGTTTTCCAACCACCGCCAATCGACATTCTTGTCATGACAGAATTCGTGCACTCGACCAAAAGGCACCACCGCCAGTTTGCGAGTTCTATAACGCGTACTGAGCTGATACCCCATAGAGCAGTAGAGTACTGCAATCAGATAAGATAGAACGATCTGTGTGGTTGCAGTCTCTGTCTGCAGACTCATCAGAACCGCTGCCATCACAATGTAGGATATTGTAATGAAAGGAATAATATATAAAAAGGCTTTCGTTCTAGGAAAGTGTACAAGACGGTGTACAGCAATGATGGCCACCAGGTAAGCTACGGCCGTACCAAGCAAGGTAATGCAACGCTCAGCCTGCCATTCTGCAATCAGACTCCAGCTCCACTGAAACATTGCCGGCAACAGTACCGCGATAATCAGTCCCAGTGCCTGATTGAAGCGATAGCTCAGCAGGAGCTTTTCGTACCACCTTGAATGCCGACGATTTTGTTCCATGAAATTTGTGAACGTTTCCATGTTGCTTTTCTCACTTCCGATGTGGCTACCCTACCGCATGTAGGGCAGCCACGGGGCGCGCTCTTGATCTTTTATGACTTCTGACCGTAGCTGTAGTGGTAATTACCGTAATTACCGCCATAGCGATGGGATGCTGTCTGCTCGATACCGTTGAGAACGGTTCCCTTGATTTCCACCCCGCTGTGTTCGAATCGACGCCTTGCCTGCTCGATCTCTGCGGGAGGATTCACGCCATATCGTGCCAGCAACATGTTGGTACCTGCCTGCTTGCCGATAATAGCTGCATCAGTGACAGCCAGAATGGGCGGCGTATCGATAATGATCAGATCATAATGCTGATCTGCCCATGCCAGCAGCTCACTAAATCCAGCGCTCATCAGAAGTTCAGCAGGGTTGGGCGGAGCAACGCCTCGCGAAATGAAATCAAGCCCATCGACACCGCCGGAACGCACCACTTCAGAAGCTGTTGTCCTGCGCGCAAGCACATCGCTCAGACCATTTTCCGAACGCCCCTTGAAGATCTGGTGCAGATGGCCCATACGCATATCGGCATCGATCACGAGGACACGCTGGCCTGCTTGGGCACATACTACGCCTAGATTGGAAACCACGAAGCTTTTGCCTGCACCTGGGCTGGCACTGCTGATCATAAGTCGTGCGTTCGGTGCTTCCATCATTGCGAAATGAAGACTGGTTCGCAGGCTACGTACAGCTTCGACAGCCTGATCATCAGAGTTACGCAGAGCCAGAACACCAGTATCGACTGTATTTCTGACGCCCTGCTTGCGCCCAAGGCCTAAACCACGCTTGCCACGAACCCTTTTCACCAGCCCACTCTGGTTACTACTGAGAGGCACTGAAGCATAAACGGGAATACCGATCTGCTCGAGCTGCTCCGGACTTTCGATACCACGATTCATGATCCGACGGATCAGAACCACGATAATGGCCAATACCAAGCCCAACGCAAAGGCGATGACGGTTATCAGGGCCTTGCGTGGCGCCACCGGGCTACTACGCAGCGTTGAATCATCGATGATGCGGACGTTCCCTACAGCGCCTGCCTTGGCAATGTTCATTTCCTGCATGCGGTTAAGCATCTGAACGTACATTTCCTGGTTGACGTTCACGTCACGCTGAAGCCGCAATACTTCCTGTTGTGTTTCGGGAAGACTGTCGACACGCTTTTGCAGACGATCCTTTTCGGCATTGAGCTCTTCACGCTTCTGGAGCAGTGCCTGATATTGTGGATGGCTTTTATTGAAACGGCGTGACAAGTCAGCTTCGTCAAACTTGAGCTGATTGAGCTGATTATCAATATTGACAATCTGACTTAATACCGAAGAGGTCTCCTGATCAAGA
The DNA here is from genome assembly GCF_900112585.1 of Kushneria avicenniae. GTDB lineage: Bacteria > Pseudomonadota > Gammaproteobacteria > Pseudomonadales > Halomonadaceae > Kushneria > Kushneria avicenniae. The sequence continues at coordinate 7,344 of NZ_FOLY01000010.1, forward strand.
TCCACGGAGTCCTGATTGACACGGTAGTTATTCAGCTTGTTCTCTGCTTCCACCAAGCTGTCTCGAACCTGCGGAGCCTGCTCATTGAGAAAGTCAAGGCTCTTCTGAGCTTCGGCAGATTGCCTTTCAATATTTTGAGTGATGTAGATATCGGTAATGGCCTTGAGGCTATCACGGATTTCATTGCGATCGGTGCCCTTTAGCGTCAGGCGCAGTATGCCCGTTCCGGAGCGACCAACTTCTTCAACCTCAAAACCGCTACGCAGACTGTTAATGGCTGACAGACGAGAGCGTTTGACAACCGTGAACTCGGCACCCTGCCCTGCGGTCATATCCATGATGCGCATCTCTACATTGCCATCACGTGATTGCGCCAATTGACCCACCTGTCCTTCCAGAACCAGCTGGCCGTCAGCACGTAACTCGTAGCGATTGTTGCCCAGCGATTTGATAGTGAGCGGTCTGTTGGTCCAGCTATCCGGTACGATAAAACGCGTAACGTTGATGCTTTCACCAGCCCACACGGAGGACCACCCCTGTGCAAACGACGGGCGTTCAACGCCTCGGCGCGCCAGCGTATCGCCGAGAATAGGCAGCCCTTCCGGCTTGATACTCAACTGAAGATTGAGCCGATCAACTGCCTGACCCAGCACCATGCGAGAAGAGAGAATTTCCATCTCGGCGGTTGAACGAGGGGTATCGCCAAAAACCCCCAGATTCTGGATCGGATTACTTGCCGGGTTGGCACGTCCTTCTATTTCAAGCAGGGCATCGCTCTGGTAAACCGGCGTTTTAAAAGTAACGTAGAGGATCCCCAGAAACGTAAACACACATACGATCAGAGCGATCAGCCACTTATTGTCGACCATCAGACCGAAAAGACGGCCTAGATCAAGCTCTTCGCCAGAATCGGCTGACTGATGTTTTTCAGTATTCGAGGCCATATTGATTTATCACTGATTCCATTTACGAAATGGTATATGAGCGTCCCTGTCAGACTTGATACAGCGCTCATTTCCGATGTTGCCGACTAAAGGAGTCACGCTATTCGACAGACTGAATAGCGTGAGCTCTTTGATTAAAGATCGTTATAGTCGTTAACGGAGCCAACCGATTGACGCGTCAGATTGGTCGAAGGCAGCAGTTGGCTGATAACGCGGTTCCAGCGACTGATCGGTGCAGTAGTGACATAAACGATATCGCGCGGCTCAAGCTGAAACTCTGTACCAATGACATAGGCAGCAGCGTTACTGGCATCAAGCTGATAGACAGTAGCCTGCTTGTCACCGGGGCCGCCTTGGCGGATGACAAAAATACCAGAGGCACGCGCTTGGATCTCATCAATACCACCGGACTGGCTCAACGCGTCAACAAGGTTGAAGCGGTGGCCACCCATTGGTAGGTCCTGAGGCCTTTGAACCTCGCCCAGCACGTAAACTTTCTCGTCGCCAACATCAGGCACATGCAACACATCGCCATCATGGAGCAGACGATTCTGACTGACCTGGCCGTTCTGCAGCATATCGTAAACGTTGATTATTTCTTCCTGACCATTGTGGGTCAGCACGACATGGCGCCAGTCAGCGTTTTCGTTAAGACCGCCGGCACTAGAAATGGCATCAAGCACGGTCAGCGGCGTGTTGGTAATGGGCTGCTGGCCAGGGTTATTAACCTGACCGCTGATATATGCCTTCTGGGACTGGAAGCTGGCAATATTGACCTCAACTTGGGGCTCTGCAATATAGTCAGACAGTGCAGAAGCAATCTGGCCACGCACATCCGCCACATTCTTGCCGGCAACCTGCATACGACCGACATAGGGGTAGAATATGGTCCCATCACTGTGTACAACGTTACCGGTTTCGACCGCAGTTCGCTCCCCACCGGCAGGAATCGTCAACTCGGGATGGTCGTAAACAACAATGTTGAGGATGTCGCCCTTGCCTATACGGTAGTCGTAGTCACTACCATCAAACTTCAGGTCTTGCGAGGCCTCTTTCAGACTTCTCTGGGAGCTGACCTCCTTGCGCGCAGCATTTTGCGCCTGTACAAGGCCAAAGGTGATGGGCTGGACATCTACCAGATCATCGATGGGTGGCCCTGACTGTTCATAGGGCATGTCACTGCCGGGAGCAAGAACACAGCCTCCCAGAAAAAGGGAGCTCCCTACCAAGGCACAACTCAGCAGCCGCTTCATTAACCGCTCACTCCTGTCAAAATTATTCCGGCGTCTGGACACGCTACCGCCGCGGAATGTCCATACTGGCGTGTTTCCGAGGCCATAAAATACCGTCGATGTCGCTTTTTCTACCTCGACACCATGTCGACGGTATCGAATGATGCAGCGGCCCATGACTGCAAGTCGACTCGACGCCTCAATAACATGACCCGACCTGATTAAAGAAATCGGCAAAAGCGCCTACAACCTTTAATTAAAGGCCAGATAAAATTATTCAGACTTTGGATTGGTGTCGATGCTATCAGACCCCCTTGAGCAGGGGTATGCTGCTTTGCGCATCATTATTCCGGGATTCTACAGCACCAGCATCTAACCTACCATTGGCAAGACTTCGTTTTACGAATCATCATGTCACGTCGTGTTACATGAGCTTTTGAGACTGACGCCGAACTGCTTTGTAAAACGTATTCAGTATTTTAAGCATGCATCACTTCAGCGCTTGTGCAGAAAACACCATGTCGGCAAAACTTTAAAGCCGAAAGTCATAACGGCACGAGGCGCCATGAAAAATAGATCCGGCGATCAAAAAAACGCCAGGCATAAAAAAAGGGCCGTCGAAACGGCCCTTTTTTAAAAGAAAACTATTCGGTACGCTCAAGCCACTGCTCGACCGTATCGTTACCGTACTCTTCTTTCCATGCCTTGAGTGTTTTCTGGTTACCACCACGAGTTTCCACAACTTCCCCGGTATGGGGATTGCGATACACTTTCAGCTTGCGCTTGCGCCGACCTGCACTCTGGCTTTCTGAAGCGGTAGATGACGATTGCCTGGTGACGGGCTGATCGCCAGCGGGATCGAGGATCTCGATGACATCTGCTGCGGTCTTGTCATGAGTCTTCATCAGTTGTTCAAGCTTTTCCTTGAACTCCAGTTCACCCTTGAGCCTTTGATCCTGCTCGAGCTGTTGCAGTTCATCGCGCAATTGCTTGAGCAGTTGTTCTTTCTTCATGTATTCATTCAACAGCGACATTATCGACCTCTTCAGCTAATGCACATCTCTTTAAAGGATGCTCGACCCTGCGGCCCATTAAAATGGTTTTAACCAGTGGCCCTTGAATACTACGCCAGGAAAAAAATACTTTAAAGCAAAAACTGGCTTCGACGCCTTTGAAAGGATAAATAAAAACGAATCGTTCTACCATATCGGTTATCGTCAATATTAGCCAACGTGACTTAAAACTCATCTAATAATAAGATGCCGCTCCATTGGCAATACCACGGCATAATAGCATTACCTCCCATCACACTGAAAATAACCACATCGAGATTCGAAACAGATGATTTATTATCCAGCAGCCAAACTATTGGAAACCTGATGCCAAGTCACCTGTGAATAGCGCATTTACAGCTCTTCGAACCTGTAGTATGTATATGCGTACAGATATTTCCGGGATTCGTGATGCGCAAGATACTTCACGCTGACTGCGACTGTTTCTACGCTGCTGTCGAGATGCGAGATAATGCGTCTCTACGCGACACCCCCTTGGTGATCGGAGGAAAAGCAGAGCACCGTGGCGTCGTGGCAACATGCAATTATCCAGCTCGCGAATATGGCATACGCTCTGCCATGTCGATGGCGCAGGCCAAAAGGCTATGCCCTCACCTGCAGCGTCTCAGCCCCGACTTTGACAAATATCGAAGGGCCTCACAGCAGGTACAGGAGATCTTTCGCGAACTCACCCCCATCATTGAACCTCTATCACTTGATGAGGCCTTTCTGGACGTATCACACATCGAGCTTATGCAGGGCAGCGCAACCTGGATGGCGCAATGGCTTAAAAGCGAGGTGCTGCAGCGTGTGGGCATTACCATTTCGGTAGGCGTTGCACCCAACAAGTTTCTCGCCAAGATTGCCAGCGACTGGCAAAAGCCTGATGGTCTCTACACCATTGTTCCGGATCAGGTCAGTGACTTTCTGGATCGCCTTCCCATTACAAGGCTCCATGGGGTGGGACCTGCTACGGCGAAGAAGCTCGAAGCTCAGGGCATTCATACCTGCAGTGAGTTGAAAGCTGTCGACCTTGCAACGCTTCTGGACGATTTCGGTAAATTTGGTGGGCGGCTTCATGAACTGGCCCGGGGAATAGACGAGCGCCCGGTCAAGATTGAGAGAGAAAGAAAATCAATCAGTGTGGAGACCACGTTTGATCGGGATCTGCCCAGCATGGCGTTATGCCGGAAAAATATCGCAGAGCTGGTCGTACGTCTGGGCGAGCGTATAGAGCGCTATCAACACCCCGCAATCAACAAGCTTTTTGTGAAAATACGCTTTGACGACTTTTCCATCACAACCATGGAAACGGCAGGTCAAACGCCAGAACTGGAACGGTTTCTGCCACTTTTCGACACTGCCTGGCAGCGCGCGGAACGTCCCGTCAGGCTTCTCGGTGTTGGCGTAAGGCTTACATCAGAGGATGCTCAGCGGCAACTCGGGCTTTTTTGAGCCGGTTGCCGCTGGAGCAGAACTCAGGAAAATACTACGGTCTTGTTACCATCGATCAGTACCCTGTCCTGCAAATGCCAGCGCACACCTCGTGCCAGCACGGACTTTTCAATATCCCGTCCCAGCCTGACCAGATCGCTGGTGGTATGGCAGTGAGTTACCCGCTGAATATCCTGCTCGATAATCGGCCCGGCATCCAGCTCCCGAGTCACGTAGTGACAGGTGGCGCCAATGAGCTTGACCCCTCGTGTATGCGCCTGATGATAGGGTCTTGCGCCAGCAAAGGAAGGCAGAAAACTGTGATGGATATTAATGATCTGTCCGCTATAACGCTCACACAGTGACGGTGGAATAATCTGCATATAGCGTGCCAGCACAATCGTGTCAGCGTCATTCTCTTCGATGGCTTTTTCGATATCAGCAAAGGCGGTCGCCTTGTTATCTGACAGCACCGGAATATGGTGATAGTCAATGCCATGCCATTCGACCACGCTGCGCAGATCATCATGATTGGAGATCACGCCGGCAATATCGCAATCGAGCTCGCCGGCCGACCAACGGTACAAAAGATCCACCAGACAGTGTGACTCTTTTGAGACCATGATCATCAGACGGCGGCGCTTTTGTGCACCGTCTCGCCACTGCCACTGCATATCGAATTCTTCGGCAATTGTGGCAAAGGCCTGCCGAAAAGCATCGCTATCGATCCCAATATCTCTGGCCTCAACTTCATAGCGCATGAAAAAGCGCCCGGTTTCCAGATCGGAGTGCTGGTTGGCTTCGGTGATAGAGCCGCCCTTCTCGGCGATAAACGACGACACGCGTGCGACAATGCCAACACGATCAGGACAGGTTACCACTAAACGACAAAGGGACATCAGATTCACGCTACCTGTTCAAAGACAGGAATTGTAGCGAATTCAGATGCTTTTGCGCAGTGTTCGTTGTGACCACCTGATGCGTTGCGTATAGTTGATCACAAACTATCGCCGGACCCGCCATGGATCAGACTCGCGTACAAGTTCGTCCCCGTCGCCGTTCCGAGATCGAAATATTGCCGCTGGGTGGTTGCGGTGAAATCGGTATGAACCTGATGCTTTACGGCTTTCAGTCCCGCTGGCTGGTTGTTGATTGCGGTATGGCGCTGCGTCAGGATCTCCCTGACACCCCTCTGCAGATCCCGGACGTTTCCTCTCTGGCAACACTCGGCATTCGACCGGAAGCCATCGTCATCACCCATGGCCACGAGGATCACCTTGGCGCACTGGGTTGGCTGTGGCCACGTTTTGGCTGTCCGATATACGCCACGCCACTGGCCGCGGGTATTGCACGACAAAAACTCGTTGAACAGGGTCTGGCCACCGATGCCATCAGGGTTTTCAAACCCGGTGCCCGTTTCGATGCGGGGCCTTTTTCAGTGCAAAGCATCAACGTTGCACACTCCATCCCGGAAAGCGTTTCACTGCTGCTGGAAGTTGATCGACATCGTATTCTGCATACCGGTGACTGGAAAATCGATCCGAACCCGATACTGGGCGCCACAACCCGCGAACAGGACTTCACCCGGATTGCACCGGTTGATCTGGTTGTAGGTGACTCCACCAATGCCATGGTAGAAGAGCACTCACGCAGTGAAGGCGACGTGGCAACCACGCTCGAACGGCTCATTGAGGGTTGCAAAGGGCGTGTCGTGGTCAGCTGTTTTGCCAGCAATCTTGCGCGCATCCTGGCGGCAGGACTTGCAGCGCGTCGCCATCGGCGCCGCATTGCGCTTCTTGGCAGGGCGATGGAAAAGATGGTGCGACTGGGGCGTGAACTGGGATACCTGGCTGACTTTCCGGACACGGTACCGCTATCCGATATTGGCTACCTGCCCCCGGATGAAATTCTGATTCTGGCGACCGGCAGCCAGGGAGAATCTCGAGCGGCCCTTTCCCGCCTGGCCGCCAATCAACATTCAGCACTCGAAATCGAGGCCGGCGATTGCATTATTTTCTCCTCACGCGCCATTCCCGGCAATGAAAGAGCAGTCACGCGACTACAGCAGGCTTTCACGCATCGTGGCGCTCACGTTTTCAGCGATGAAACGCATCCGGGCCTCCATGCTTCCGGCCATCCGGGTCAGGATGAGCTACTCAGCCTTTATCGATGGGTCCGGCCTGCCCATTTGCTGCCGGTACACGGCGAGACTCTGCATCAACAGGCCCATTGCGCCATCGCTGACTCGCTTGGCATCAAAAGCACCATCCTGCCAATCAACGGTCAATGGCTGCGCTGGAACGGTAAACGCATGATGACAGAAGAAATATTAACACTTTCTCCTGTCATCATTTCTCAGCGCAAGCGTGCAAGGAAACCCTCCCATCGCCAGAACGATACGATCATTGTTTTGCCCGTCATCCATCAGATCGATAAAGGGCAATGGCAGCGGGTTGGCAGAATGCTTATCGACAGTCAGGTTGACGCCTTTGTGGATGAAGAAACACTGGGGGACTGGGTCGACATTACGCTGGAAGGGATAACGGCACGCACATCCGTCGAGCTTTCACATCTGCTCGAAGAACTTGCCAATCACTGGCTTGGAGAACAGCTCAGACAATCCTCCAGAGTCACGATCGATATTGTAGATACCACATTGCAACGATAGAGGCAGCGTCGTTTATAAAAGCCGTGGCACTATCACGGCTTTTTCATGAAAAGCGAATATGGCCTGACGGTACTTTTCAGGTGAAAAGACACCATCAGGCGCTGGCATCCTTGGGGGGACGGCCCCGACGCTTGCGTGGCTGCTCGTTTCCAACAAGATCGTTAACCGATAAGCCGGCATCGGTCATGGCAGCACGAATTTCGGCAAGTTTTTGCTCCTTGCTGGCCTCTTCCTCTCGCCGCTTCTGCTCTTCTTCCTGCTTTTGCATCATGACTTCATCAATAATTTCGGAAAGCTTGGTCAACTGCTCCATGCTCAACTGACGCGCTGCAGCTCTGGCTACATTCTTGTTGCGAGCGATCTTTTCCAATGTCTCTGTCGACATATCCTGCACTCCAGATAAAAGATATATGCCTTGAGTAGTATATACCCTGAAAAAGGGTTATCAATTATTGAAACCAAAGAAAAAGGCCGACATGTGTCGACCTTTTTTCATAAAAACGAAACGCTCTATCCACCAGTCATGTTCATGAACCTGACAATCTGAACATCGCCATCGGTTGTGAAATGATGACGGTGAGGCTTGAGGGACATCGACTCACGAATTCTTTGCTTCAGGGGCTCTATCTCACCCGGATTTGCACGGATGACTTCCCGTAAATCCGTGGAGTGCTCATTACCAAGGCACAGCAGCAACCGGCCCTCGCAGGTCACACGCACCCGGTTACAGCTGTCACAAAAATTGTGGCTATGCGGCGAAATAAAGCCAATGCGCGAATCGCTGTCAGCCATCCGGCAATAGCGTGACGGCCCGCCCGAGCTTTCCGGAGAATCCAGCAACGGATAACGTGCTTCGATGGTAGCGCGCACCTCATCGCTGGAGCAGAAGGTTTCCTCACGCGAATGCTCTGAAACATCGCCCAGCGGCATTTCTTCGATGAAGCTGATATCGATACTTTCATCACGAGCAAACTCGACAAGATCCAGTATCTCGTCGTCGTTTCGCCCTTTCAAAATGACAGCATTGAGTTTGATACGCTCGAAACCTGCCTCTTTTGCAGCACGAATACCATCGATGACCTTCTCGAGATTACCGGTACGAGTCAGCTCCTTGAAACGTTCCGGCTTCAGGGAATCAAGGCTGATGTTGAGACGCTGCATACCCGACTGACGCAGTGATGATGCATAGCGCCTTAGCTGGGCACCATTGGTGGTCATGGTGAAGTCTCGAAGACCTTCCAGCGATCCGATATTGTTGACCAGCTCGTCAATGTTGCGCCGTACCAGTGGCTCGCCGCCGGTCAAACGAATCTTTTCCACGCCCAGCTCTGTAAATGCTCTGGCCACCATCGAAATCTCCTCGATGGAGAGCACCTGATCACGTGGCAGAAAGGTCATCTCTTCGCTCATGCAGTAGACACAGCGAAAGTCGCAGCGATCCGTTACAGAGATGCGCACGTACTTGATACGACGATCAAAATCATCAATCAATTCACTCATTACTGCTCCCAGCGCTTCAACGACGCCAGATCGCTTTCACGCTCGCTGACCCAGTAAGCCCCACTGCTGGTATGTTCCTTTTTCCAGAAAGGCGCACTGGTCTTTAAAAAATCCATGATAAAAGCGCAGGCTTCAAAAGCGGCCTGACGATGTACCGTACTGACAAGTACCGCGACAATATCGTCTCCCGGCGTCATATAACCAATGCGATGAACAACGATCACATCGTTGATCTGCCAGCGCTGTCTTGCACGCTCGACGACATTTTCCAGCGCCCTTTCGGTCATTCCCGGGTAATGTTCAAGAGTGAGCGCCGTGACCTCAGGCGACTCATTAAAATCCCGCACCCGTCCCACGAAACTGACCACGGCTCCCGTGCCATGGCAGCCGTCCGAAAGCCGACGATACAGGGCACCAATATCGAAGGGATCATGCTGTATCGCAATCATGCCCTCTTTCTGACAGCCATTGTCAGCCTCCGGTAACGGGTGGAAAGAAGGCAACTTCGTCGCCGGGATTGACCGCGACATCACCCTGAACCATATCGTGATTAACGGCGCACAAAAGGCGCGCTTGATCCAGCGCCTGAGGAGCGTCAACCTGCGATTTTATCCACTCCTTTACTGCCATCAGTGTAGGAGACGATAGATGCCCTGGTAAAACACTCAATTTTTCGACACCCAGCCGCTCTCTCAACTCGGCAAAAAAGCGTATTTCGATAGGAGTCTCCTCGGTTACCGCTGGGCCATCCGACGCTCGGGCATCGAGTACAGCGTGGCTATCAGCGGCTGACGAGGCTTCCTGTCGCTGCCATACACCGGAGCGCCCGCCGCTTTTATGATCCAGGCGTACCTCCATGATTTCCATGCCGCGATCCACGGCCTTGCACATGTCATAAAGCGTCAGGCAGGCAACGGATACCGCTGTCAGCGCCTCCATTTCGACACCGGTGCGCCCTTCCAGACGGCAGAAAGCTCTGACCCGTACGCAGTGCTCTACCGTATCAAGCTCAAAATCCACCGAGACTTTTGAAAGCATCAGCGCATGACACAGCGGGATCAGTTCATGGGTACGCTTGGCAGCCTGAATGCCGGCAATCCGCGCCGTTGCCAGCACATCGCCCTTGGGCATATCGCCATCGGCAAGCAGTTTCAGTGTTTCGGGCTGCATGACGATACGACCGGTGGCAACAGCTTCACGATGACTGTTCTGCTTGTCCGATACGTCGACCATGCTGGCCTCACCTCGTTCGTTCAGGTGGGTCAAAGTCATATCAATTCTCCAAGCGGTTGTATGGTCACGGGCGTGCCGGCATCACATGCTGCCAGCTCGGCCGGCAGTTCTATCAGACAGTTGGCATCATAAAGCGAGCTCAGCCGATGCGACCCCTGCTCCTGCAGGACACTGACGCTGATCACGCCCCGGCTGTCGACATGATAGCGCCCCCTCAGAAGATCCAGCCGGCCGTGCCGCCCTTTCAGAGGCTGCTTGCACAGGGCATGCCATTTAACAGGCATCCAGTGGCGCCACCCGCTCAATTGACGAAACAGAGGCTGTACAAACTGCATGAGAGTGACCAGCGCCGCCACGGGGTTACCCGGTAGTCCAAAAAATGGAACCTGCTGAATATGACCGAAAGCCATCGGCTTGCCCGGTCGCATGGCCACACGCCAGGAGGTGACCTGGCCCAGCTGCTGGATGGCATCGCGAACCAGATCCGCCTGACCGGCCGAGACACCGCCAGAGGTAATGATCAGATCGGCCTGTCGACTGGCACTCGAAAGATGAGCCATGGTCTCATCAAGACGATCAGGCAATATATCGGTCATGACCACCTCCGCGCCCCAGCGTTTCAGGCAGGCAGCAAGACTGAAGGTATTGGCGTCAAAAAGAGAGGAAGTCGTGTCATCACCGGCACGCCGCAGCTCGTCACCGCTGGAAAAAATGGCCACTCGGGGACGACGGTGCACATCAATATACGCCAGGCCCAATGAGGCTGCCATACCCAGCTGGGCTGGCCCCAGAAGTGTTCCCGCCTCGAAAACCCGATCCCCGATAGTAATCTCTTCACCGGCATGGCGAACGTTCTGCCCCCGCCTGACGCTATCCGGTTTCAGGAGTTCCACCCGTTCACCGCTGACGACAATCTCCTCGATCATTACCACCGTGTCGCATCCAGCCGGCAATGGAGCCCCCGTAGTGATGGCAACGGCCTCCCCCGACGCCACCACCGCCTTGAAGGGGTGCCCTGCCAGCGCCTCTCCGGCCAGCCTGAAGCAGTGATGCCCCTCATGAGCAAAGGCAATGCCATCCATGGCGGAGGCGGTATAGCGCGGCAGGTCCAGCGTAGCCACCAGCGGTTCGGCGAGGATTCGGTCCACGGCCTGCATCAGCGGTACGCGCTCCACTCCGACCGGCGCTGGCGCAGCGGCCTTGATATGCGCCAGCATATCGCCGACCTCAAGCAATGTCTCACGGGTCTCGAAGCAATCACTCATGACGCGGCCCCTGAGCCATGGCCTGCCACCGCACGGGCCAGGCGACCAACCAGTCCAGCAGCGCGGCATGATCATCAAGATCAAGGCGTTCCACGTTTTCTGGCAATGCCACCTCATCGGTCGTTGCCACGGCACGCACCCAGGGATCCTCAAAGGCCATCAGCGATTTGCCGACGGCGTCGCGATAAAGCTCCAGCTTGGGCAGGGGCCACTGCTTGAAGCCCTCGATCAATACGAGATCGGGCGATAGCGTCAGCACCTGATCCAGCAGGATCGACAGGCAGGGCTCTTCCTGGCCGGGGGTTTCCATCATCAGAGCAAAACGTCTGCCGGAAGCAACCAGCATGGGCGCTGCCCCCGCCGTACGCAGGCGATGACTGTCCTTGCCGGGAACATCGACATCAAAATCATGATGGGCGTGCTTGATCACGGCCACATTGAGGCCGCGCAAGCGCAGGTCGGGGAGCAGGGCTTCCAGCAGCGTTGTCTTGCCTGTGCCACTCCAGGCGGCAATGCCCAGAAGCGGGGTATGGATATCGGAAAGCGTCAACTGCGTCATGGTACCCTGCCAGATCAGGATGACACGGTTACCTGACGACGTTCAGACCCGGTACGGCATGGCCCGTGACATGATCATCGACCAAAGGTATCCCTGTCATGGGGTGTATTGATATTGACGAAAGCACGGGCATTGTCGAAATGGCAGGCGACATTTGAATGGCGTGCATACCATTGATCGATCTTGCGACCACCGTCGTCCAGCCACTGCGCCAGATCATCAAACAGCTCTCGCCTGAGTAAAACGACCGTAGGGTGAGCGCGCTCATGATCGCTGGCATACGCAATATCGGCATTGCAATCTGCAAGGGCCGTCAGGAGCCTGTCGACCAGATTTTCTGGCAAAGCCGGCGTATCACACGGCACGATCAGCACCAGCGGCGTTGACGCCGCCTTCATCGCCGCATGAAAGCCTGCCAGCGGCCCGGCGCTGCCTGCAATCCGGTCAGTGATGACGGGATAGCCCAGCGCCTCATAATCGTCGATATGACGATTGGCATTGATCATGACCCGGGAAACCTGAGGCACTATTACAGTCAGCACATGGCTGACAAGGGGCCGACCATCGAGCTCTACCAGCCCCTTGTTGACGCCGCCCATGCGCCGTCCCAGACCACCGGCCAGCACCACGCCGGTAATGCTCGACCGATTATCCATGATCGCCTTCAGCGCGTTCCAAAAAGCTTGTCGCCGGCATCACCAAGACCGGGCACGATATAGCCATGGCTGTCGAGACCTTCATCGACCGCGGCCGTATACAGCTCGATTTCCGGATGCGAGCGGGAAACCCGTGCAATGCCTTCAGGCGTCGCCACCAGCACGATCACCTTGATTTGACGACAGCCCTTGGCCTTGAGCATGTCCAGCGTAGCGGCCATGGAGCCGCCTGTCGCCAGCATGGGATCGATGACAATCGCCAGACGCTCGTCCAGATCCTGTACGAACTTTTCGAAATAGGGCACAGGCTCGAGGGTTTCCTCGTTTCGATAAAGCCCCACAACGCTGATTCGAGCGCTCGGCAACAGGGTCGTGACGCCATCGAGCATACCAAGGCCTGCACGCAGAATGGGAACGACCGTCACCTTCTTGCCCCTGATCTGCTGCACCTTCAATTGCTTGCCACTCCAGCCCTCGATGGTTTCATCGCCCAGCTCGAGCCCCTTGGTCGCCTCGTAGGTCAGAAGGGTCGCCAGTTCATTGGCGAGCTCGCGGAAGTGCTTGGTACTGATCCCCGCTCCACGCAGCAGTCCCAGCTTGTGTTTGACGAGAGGGTGATCAATGGTATGAACATTCATGATGGGTATACGACCTGATAGAAGAATATCACTGCCCTTTTATTTCATGATGGACAGCGCAAGTGCCCCCATTCTACTCCGGCACACACGAGTGCGTTAAGCATCCGTGCGCCGACAACAGAGGACATATTGACACATCGTGGTAACGCCGCTCAGGCGTCGGAGAGCTGCTCAATGGACGGCAGCTGCCAATCAATGGGTGACGCCCCCTTCTGGGTCAGAAACTCGTTGGCTTTCGAAAAGTGCTGGCAGCCGAAAAAACCACGATGGGCAGCCAGTGGTGACGGATGCGGTGCATGAAGCACCAGATGTTTTGTCCGATCCACGAAGGCCGCCTTTTTCTGGGCATAGCTGCCCCACAGCAAAAAGACGACGTTCTCGCACTGCTCATTGATGGCCTCGATGGCGCGATCGGTAAACGTCTCCCAGCCCTGCCCGCGGTGAGAGGCGGCCTGCCCCCGCTCCACGGTCAGTACGCTGTTGAGCAGCAGAACCCCCTGGCGCGCCCAGCTTTCCAGAAAACCGTGACTGACCGGTTCAAAGGCCACGCTGTCGCTCTGCAACTCCTTGTAGATGTTGACCAGAGACGGTGGAATGGCCACTTCCGGACGGACCGAGAAGCAGAGCCCATGGGCCTGCCCAGGACCGTGGTAGGGGTCCTGTCCCAGAATGACGACCCTGACGCTTTCCAGCGGCGTCAGTTCAAAGGCACGAAACCAGTTCTCCGATGCTGGATAGATGACCTTGCGCTGATCCTTCTCGTGACGCAGAAAGGCTTTCAACGCCTGCATGTAGGGAGCATCCACCTCATCGCCAAGGTAGCGGTTCCAGCTTTCGGGCAGCGGCAGGGCCATGGTTACTCCTTGCGGGTACGAAGCTGATCCACCAGCGGCTCGACAAAGGAGATGCCCATATCCCAGGGGAACTGGATCCAGGTGTCCTGCGCCACTTCCGTCAGATACTGATCTACCATCGGACGCCCTTCAGGCTTGGCGTAAATGGTCACGAAATGCGCGCGCGGCAGCATTTCGCGCACGGCACCGGCGGTCTTGCCGGTATCAACCAGATCATCCACCAGCAGCCAGCCATCACCATCATGATCGATGCCCTTGAGCACGCTGATGCTGCTCTGTGTCATGTGCTCGTAGCTTTTGATACAGACCGTATCGATCAGACGGATATCGAGCTCGCGTGCGATCAGGGCAGCCGGAATCAGACCACCACGAGTCACGGCAACGATACCCTTGAAGTCACGGTCAACCAGCTGATGACACAGCATGCGAACGTCGCGGTGAAGACGATCCCAGGAGATCGTGAACTGGTTATGGTAGCGCTCGGTACTCATTGAAATGTCCTGTGCGTCAAGGGAGACACGTCTGCCCTGCCTATTCGTCTTCGGTGAAGGTGCAGGCCGCAAAAACGCTGTAACCGTCAGCGCGAATCATGTCACCACCGCCAAGCTCGGGCAGATCGATGATGGCAGCCGTTTCAACGATGATGCCGCCGCTGCGCTCGATCAAACGAGCCGCCGCCAGCATGGTGCCTCCCGTGGCGATCAGATCATCCACCAGCAGGATCCTGTCCCCCTTCTGGAACGCATCCGAATGCAGCTCCACGGTGGACTCGCCATATTCAAGGCTGTAGGTCTCGCTGATGGTGCGAAACGGCAGCTTGCCCTTCTTGCGTACCGGCACGAAGCTACAGCCCAGCTCGTAGGCCAGCGGTGCGCCGATGATGAAGCCGCGCGCATCAATGGCCGCGATGGCATCGATATCAAGCTCCTGATATCGATGAACGAAGCTGTCGATCAGCTTGCGAAAGGCAGCACTGTTTTGCAGCACCGGCGTAATGTCGCGAAAGTTGACACCGGGTTCCGGCCAATCCTTCACGGTACGAATCACAGACTTGATGTAGTCGCCGTAAATACTTGTCGCCACGTTCAATCTCTCGTCGACCCATATGCAAAACGACCGGACAGTGCCGGTCGCTTTTTATAAACGTTGATCATTTTACCCAATGGCGCCCGCGCAAGCGACCCGCGCAGGCCACATCAGCACGCAATTTCACGCTCTTGCCGCCAGAACACGTTCCACTGTCTCGACAATGGTCTGTGTCTGAGGGTCGATTTCAATATTGACGCCGTCGCCGATATCGCGCGTGCCGATTGTGGTCCGTGCCAGCGTATCGGGGATCAGGTTGACGCAAAATCGATTGTCTCTGACCTCACCGATGGTCAGGCTGATGCCATCAACACCAATATAGCCCTTGTCGAACAGAAAGCGTGACCACTGCGGCGGCAGTTCGAACCACAGTTGACAATTGTTGGGCGCATCCTCACGGGAAATCAGTGTGGCCATACACATGACATGCCCCGACATGGCGTGGCCGCCGATTTCATCGCCCAGTCGCGCCGCCCGCTCCACGTTCACGCTGTCCCCCACGTCCAGCGCCCCCAGATTGGTCACCGCCAGCGTCTCACGCATGAGATCAAAACCGACGCGCGCCCCTTCAATGCTTGTGACGCTCAGACAGCAACCGTTGTGCGCTACCGAGGCACCGTGAGCAAGCCCCTCAAGCAGGGGTTCGGGCATCTCGATAACGTGACGATTGAGCCCTTCCAGGCGCTCGATGGCGACCACCCGCGCCATGCCCTGTACGATACCGGTAAACATGATGGCCTCGTTGACAGCTGAAAAGCCCCATATTCGCCTTTTCTGCCGGCCCTGTCATCCGCAGCAACCGGCCGGCGCCATCATATACCCGCACTGTTGGGTCCTTATGACGCGTGAAGACGATGAATCAAGTATACTGACGCGCCTTGTGCCCAGCGCACGTTTTACGACGATCATTTTCACCACGTCAGGTACGCGCCCGGTGGTGCACGATCCAACAGCATTTAAGACATTCCCATCCAATGATTCGACTTGAAAATGTGACCCGAGTGTACGGTCAGGGCGCCGGGGCCGTGACGGCTCTCAAGGACGTTAACCTGGAAGTGGCCCCCGGCAGCATCACCGGTGTCATCGGCGTCTCCGGTGCCGGCAAGAGCACCTTGATTCGATGCGTCAATCTGCTCGAGCGCCCGACACGGGGCCGGGTATTCGTGGCCGACCAAGAGCTGACTGCCCTGAACAAGGAGGCGCTTCGAAAGGCGCGTCACGGCATCGGCATGATCTTTCAGCACTTCAACCTGCTCGAGTCGCGCACCGTACGCGGCAATATCGGCCTGCCGCTGGAACTGATCGGCACACCGCGCCGCGACATCGATCAGCGCATTGATGAGCTTCTGGAGCTGACAGGCCTTGCTGAACGGGCCAACGCCTATCCGGCCGCCCTTTCCGGTGGTCAGAAACAGCGCGTGGCAATTGCCAGGGCGCTGGCCAGCAACCCGAAGGCCCTGCTGTGTGACGAGGCCACCTCGGCGCTGGACCCGCAGACCACCAGCGCCATTCTGACGCTGTTGAGGGATATCAATCAGCGACTGGGGCTGACCATCCTGCTGATCACCCATGAAATGGAAGTGGTCAGAACCATCTGCGACCAGGTTGCCCTGATCAGCGGCGGAGCGCTGGTGGAAACAGCCCCGGTCGGGGACTTTTTCACTCGCCCTGCCACCGAGGAAGGCCGACTCTTTCTCAACGACTTCCTGCAGTTGGCGCCGTCCAATGCGCTGCTTCAGCGTCTTTCAGACGGCGGAGCCGGCAACGGCGTGCCCGTGGTACGTCTCACCTTTCGCGGCCAGTCTCTTTCCAGCGAGCTGATGACCCATCTCGAGCAACGCTTCGGCCTGCGGCTGCACATCCTGCAGGCGCGCGTCGAAAACATTCAGGGCCGCACGCTGGGCCTGATGATCGCGGAGTTTGACGGCGACCGGGACATCATCGATGACGCCATGGCCCACCTGCACACGCTTGACGTACAAACGGAGGTACTTGGCCATGTCCAGCGCCATGATTGATCGTATTCTCGATGCCGTTATCGATACCTTCTATCTGGTCATCTGCAGCGGCGTCATCGGTATCGTGCTGGGCATCATGATGGGTGTGGCACTCTACGTGACCCGTGAAAACCGCATCATGGCGCTGCCGGCCCTCAACCGAGTCATCAGCCTGATCGTCAATGTTGGCCGGTCAGTGCCGTTCATTATTCTGATGCTGGCACTGGCCCCCTTTACCCGCTGGCTGGTGGGCTCCTACATTGGCACCACCGCCGCACTGGTGCCGCTGAGCATTGCTGCCATCCCCTTCGTGGCGCGTCTGGTCGAAGGCGCCCTCAATGAAGTGCCGCATGGATTGATCGAAGCCGCCGAGTCGATGGGCGCCACGCCCTGGCAGATCATCACTCGCGTATTGCTGCCCGAGGCGCGCGGCGGATTGATCACGGCGGCGACCATTACCATCATCGCACTGATCGGCTACAGCGCCATGGCCGGTGCCATCGGTGCCGGTGGTCTGGGTGCTGTGGCCTACAACTATGGCTACTCCCGTTATAATCCCATGGTCATGCTGGTGACGGTGCTGATCATGGTGGTCATGGTGCAGGGTGTTCAGATGCTGGGCGACTTCCTTGTTCACCGCAGCCGCCATCGCTGAAAGGCAGCCCACAGACCTGAAACAACCATGGCCTTAAAACAACCCTGACAACGATATTCGCGGGCATGAACCATCGCTCGTTAACCCTTTTCGACAGCGTCGCCTGTTGACACCCTTGCAAGGAGATCAGACATGAAAGGTTTACCAGGGATTCTGGGCACCGCGCTGGCCCTGAGCGCCAGCGTTATCCTCACCGGCTGCGGTAGCCAGAGTGATGACGAGAACACCATCCGGGTCGGCACCATGGCAGGCCCGGAAACGGCGCTGATGGAAACTGCTGCGGACGTGGCAAAGGAAAAATACGGGCTCGACGTCGAGATCACCGAATTCAACGATTACGTTTCGCCCAATGCCGCGCTCGACGACGGCAGCATTGATGCCAACGCCTATCAGCACCAGCCCTATCTGGACAGCATGATGGAAGATCGCGGCTTTGACTTTGTCGCGGCCGGCAAGACATTCATCTACCCGATCGGCGCTTATTCCGACAAGTACCAGAGCATCGATGAGCTGCCGGAAGGCGCGACGATTGCCGTACCCAACGATCCGTCCAATGAGGCACGCGCCCTGCTGCTGCTGGCACGTGAAAACCTGGTCACGCTGCGCGACCCGAAAAGCCCGACCGCCACACCGGATGACATCACCGACAATCCGCACAACTATCAGCTGCGCGAACTGGACGCCGCCCAGCTCACGCGTGCGCTGCCGGATGTCGACATGGCCTTTATCAACAGCACCTACTCGGTGGCCGCTGACATGACCGTTGATCAGGCGCTGATCGTCGAGGATGGTGACTCTCCATACGTCAACCTCATCGTGGTCCGTCAGGGCGACCAGAACAGCGAGAAGGTTCAGCATCTCGTCGACGCCTTCCAGAGTCAGCAGGTCGTCGACAGGGCCGACGAGCTCTTCAAGGGCGGCGCGATCGCGGGCTGGCAAAAAGACCAGTAATCTACTCTACCCGTCGCTGACCGGGGCCGGCCCATGCCGGCCCTTTTTTATGACTCAGCCATCGAGATCATCATGAACGACACACGATCCACCACCGATTACGGCATGCTCAAGCGCCAGCTGTCTGCCCTGCTGGATACGCGGGACTGGGTAACCAATACCTCGCAGATGACCGCCTTTATCTTTCAGCAGATCCCTGACCTGAACTGGGCGGGCTTTTACATACAGCGTGAAGAACGTGTTTTACGCCTTGGGCCGTTTCAGGGGCAACCGGCATGCAATCCCATCGGATTTGAAGAAGGCGTCTGCGGCGCGGCAGCGCGCACGCGCCAGACACAGCGTGTAGAGGACGTGCACGCCTTTCCCGGCCACATTGCCTGTGATGCGGCGTCACGCTCGGAGCTGGTCATCCCACTGATCAGCCACGATCGCCTCTGGGGCGTACTGGATCTGGACAGTCCTCTGGCCGGACGCTTTGCCAGCGAGGATCAGGAAGGCATTGAAGCGCTGTGCCAGGTATTGATCGAGCAGACCGATCTTTTCGAGCCAATCGGCTGACTTTCATCGGCTGACAACAGGACGTAAAAAAACCCCGCCGATGCGGGGTTTTAGAAATTCTGGTAGGACCGAGCGGATTTGAACCGCTGACCTCCACGATGTCAACGTGGCGCTCTAACCAACTGAGCTACGGTCCTTCAAATCAGTATCCGTTGAAACAACCCGTTTTGATGTCCTGAAACGATGGTAGGACCGAGCGGATTTGAACCGCTGACCTCCACGATGTCAACGTGGCGCTCTAACCAACTGAGCTACGGTCCTGCTTCAATGGCATGCGAGTGCCGTTTCAACGCTGCGCTATTGTACTGATTTTCTGTTCGAGCGCAACCGTTTAACCTCCTCATCGTTATAAAATCCTGCTTTTGCAATGTCTCCCTGAAAACAAACCGAGCCGGCCGATGATCAATCAGCAGGCCCGGATATCATTCAGCGGCGGGACCGACAGCATTCGAATGTGGCGTCCTCCGACACCACAAACGCGGCGGCCCGCTGCTGTGCTTTACCGGCTCATGACTCGACCCGGAAGCCCATGGTGGCCTCAACTGCCTGCTTCCAGCCGTCGTAGAGCTCGTTGCGCTGCTTCTCGCTCATCTTCGGCTCGAACTTGCGCTCCAGTGCCCAGTACTCGGCGATCTCTTCACGAGACTTCCAGAACCCGACGGCCAGACCAGCGAGATAGGCCGCGCCCAGTGCGGTTGTCTCATTGACCTCACAGCGCAGCACGTCAACGCCCAGCACATCGGCCTGGAACTGCGCCAGGAAGTTGTTGGAGATGGCACCACCGTCGGTACGCAGCTCGGTCAGGGCGATATTGGCGTCGTTTTGCATCGCATACAACACATCGGCGCTCTGATACGCCAGTGACTCGACCGCCGAACGAATGAAATGCTCCTTGGTCGTACCGCGGGTCAGACCGAACATCGCGCCGCGTACGTTGGAGTTCCAGTACGGTGCGCCCAGACCGGTAAATGCCGGTACCATATACACACCATCATTGGTGCCGGCCCGCTCGGCATAGGCTTCAGAGTCCGAAGCCCTGCCCAGCATTCGCAGCCCGTCACGCAGCCACTGAATGACCGAACCGGCCACAAACACGCTGCCCTCCAGCGCATACTCCATGGTGCCGTCGACTTCCCAGGCCACGGTTGTCAGCAGCCCGTTGCTGGAAGGCGTCGCCTCGGTGCCGGTGTTCATCAGGGTAAAGCAGCCGGTGCCATAAGTGTTCTTGGCCATACCGGGCTTGAAGCAGGCCTGACCAAACAACGCCGCGTTCTGATCCCCCGCCATGCCGGCAATCGGCACTTCATGGCCAAACAGGTACTTCGGCAGAACGTGACCGTAGACTTCGCTGTTGGACTTCACCTCGGGCAGCATGCTCTCGGGCACACCGAACAGCTCCAGCAGCTCCTTGTCCCACTGGCGCTCGCGAATGTTGAAAAGCATCGTGCGCGAGGCGTTGCTGACGTCGGTCACGTGTACCTTGCCACCCGTCAGGTTCCACACCAGCCACGTATCGATGGTGCCAAACAGCAGATCACCCTTCTCGGCCTTCTCTTTAACGCCTTCGACGTTGTCAAAGATCCACTTCAGCTTGGTCGCCGAGAAGTAGGCATCGATGACCAGCCCGGTCTTGTCACGAATCATGTCGGCATGACCCGCTTCACGCAGCTCATCGCAGATCTCGGCGGAGTGGCGCGACTGCCAGACGATGGCGTTGTAGACCGCATGCCCGGTGTTCTTGTCCCAGATGACCGTGGTTTCACGCTGGTTGGTAATGCCGATCGAGGCAATATCCGAGACATCAACTTCCGAATTGTTGATGACCTCGGCCAGCGTGGTCAGCACACTGGTCATGATTTCGCGCGGGTTGTGCTCGACCCAGCCCGGACGCGGGAAGATCTGTTCGAACTCGCGCTGGGCAATGCCCGCCACACGGCCTTCGTGATCAAACAGCATCGAGCGCGAGCTGGTGGTGCCCTGATCGATAGCGAGAATGTACTTTTTCTGCTCACTCATGAGTATCAACTCCTCGATTTAGTACAAGCGGCGCATGGGCCTGATAACGATTCAATAGACGTAGGCAACCAGCGCGGCCAGGGTACTGCCAATGACCGGGCCGATAATGGGGACCAGCGCATAGCCCCAGTTGCTGCCGCCCTTGTTTTTGATGGGCAGAACGGCATGCGCAATGCGCGGG
This sequence comes from Kushneria avicenniae, assembly GCF_900112585.1. Lineage (GTDB taxonomy): Bacteria > Pseudomonadota > Gammaproteobacteria > Pseudomonadales > Halomonadaceae > Kushneria > Kushneria avicenniae. The sequence continues at coordinate 28,823 of NZ_FOLY01000010.1, forward strand.
CCGAGATCGCGCGCCGGGTTGATGGCGTAGCCTGTCGGGCCACCCAGCGACGCACCGATCGATACCACCAGCAGCGCGACCGCGAGAGGCCCGAGACCGCTGGGAGTATAACCGAACATGATGATCACAAAGATCAGCACAAATGTCCCGATGGCTTCAGTCACCACGTTCCACGCATGAGACTTGACGGTCGGTCCGGTCGAGAACGTGGCAAGAATGGCGCCGGCATCTTCGGTGTCGTCATACTGCTTCTTGTAGGCAAGATAGCAGGCGATCGCCCCTATAAAGGCACCGATGAATTCGGCCACCAGATAGGCCACTGTGGTGGCAAACGTAATCGGGATACCATCGGCATATTCCTTCGCCGGCCCGATCAGCAGGGCAAGCGTTACGGCCGGGTTGATGTGAGCGCCGGTGTCATAAGCCACATAGACGGCGGCAAAAACGGCCAGCCCCCAGCCGAAGAAGATGACGATGCCATCACTGCCGTGACCATTGGTCTTGTTCAGCAGTACGTTGGCCACCACACCACACCCCAGCAGCGTCAGAATGGCCGTACCTGCAATTTCATGGACCAGAATGGTTTGAATGATATCCATTCTCTACCCCGATAACGTTGATTTTCACACACAAGGTGCATGGCCGTGTTGCTTTTCGCGCATCCTATAGAAACCATTGAAAAATACGATGTGCCGTTTCTTTCTTTTCGTCAGCTTATTTTCAAGTAATTGATTAAAATAGATAAAAAACGCTTTAAACCTTAGTATTACATGGTGATTTCAAGGGGTAAAAACGGGCTTTTTTGAGCGATAAGCAACACGATGTGTTGCCATGCCAACACGTTCATGATCAGGCGAAAACAACACTGATGTCGCTATTGCCGGAAGCGGGCTCCGGGGATAACCTGGTCATGACGATCAGCACTTGAACGCTCATGAACAGGACAAGACATGACCCAGCAGGAACGCCACGGCACTATCATCGATATGGTCAAGCGTCAGGGCTACGCCACCATCGAGCAGCTGGCCCACCACTTCAACGTCACCCCGCAGACCATCCGACGCGATCTCAAGGTGCTCGCCGATGAACAGCTGATCCGACGGGTTCACGGTGGCGCCGGCCAGCTGGAATCCAGCACGGTCAACACGGCCTATAGTACCCGCAAGCTGATCAATCATGACGCCAAGGCGCGCATTGCGCGCGCGCTGGCCGAGCAGATTCCCGATCAGAGCTCGCTTTTCATCAACATCGGCACCAGTACGGAACTGGTTGCCGAGGCGCTGCTCAATCATCACGGGCTGGAAGTCATCACCAACAATCTCAACGTCGCCGCCACGCTTCAGCACCGTGAGGACTTCAACGTCATCGTGGCCGGCGGCAGCGTGCGCTCGCGCGACGGCGGCATCATCGGAGAGGCCACCGTGGACTTTATCAATCAGTTCAAGGTCGACTTCGGCATTATCGGCATCAGCAGTATCGATGAAGACGGCGCTCTGCTCGACTTCGATTATCAGGAAGTTCGAGTCGCGCAGGCGATCATCAGCAACTCACGTCGCGTCTTTCTGGCAGCCGATCACTCCAAGTTTGCCCGCAACGCCGTGGTACGCCTGGGGCATCTGCGTCAGATTCACGGGCTGTTTACCGACCAGGAGCCACCGGCCGGCATCCGCCGTCTGCTCCATGAGCACGGCATCACTCTCAGCATCTGCCCCTGAGCGCAGCGAGGTTCAAAGGGAAACCGCGTCTATCGTACCGATGATGTCGAACAATGACGGACGGCTTGATGTTCTTTCGAACATGGCATATGTTCACATTCGAACATTCATGATGGTATCGTTACCGCGTTTTCCAATCTCTTACCCGGCGCAAACGCGCAAGGCAGGCGCATGACTTCCGACAAGACTTCCGCAATGGACACCCCGGTTCTGGACCTTTTCATCATCGGTGGCGGCATCAACGGCACCGGTATCGCCAATGATGCGGCCGGCCGCGGTCTCAGTGTCGGACTCTGTGAACAGGCCGACCTTGCCAGTGCCACCTCCTCGGCTTCCAGCAAGCTGATCCATGGCGGTCTGCGCTATCTGGAGCACAAGGAATTTCGTCTGGTACGCGAGGCGCTTCACGAGCGCGAAGTGCTGCTCAACAAGGCCCCGCACATCATCTGGCCGCTGCGCTTTATCCTGCCGCACCGCCAGCACCTTCGTCCGGCATGGATGCTGCGGGCCGGGCTGTTTCTGTATGATCACCTGAGCCCGCGCGACACGCTGCCCGGCTCGAAATCGCTCAAATTCGACAGCCAGAGCGCGCTTAAACCCGACATCAAGCGCGGCTTCGAATACTCCGACTGCTGGGTCGATGATGCCCGCCTGGTCGTGCTCAACGCCCTGCAGGCACAGGAACAGGGCGGTGAGATCCTGGTACGCACCCGCTGCATCAACGCCGTGGAAAAGGACGGCGTCTGGGAAATCACGCTGGAAAACATGCGCACCGGTGAACAGATGGTTCGCCGTGCCAGGGCGCTGATCAACGCCGCCGGCCCGTGGGTCGAGTCCTTCATCAGCGGCAGCACCCCGCGCAAGTCGCGCTATGGCATCAACATGATCAAGGGCAGCCATATCATCACCCGCCGTATCAACGGTGATGATCGCGCCTACATCCTGCAAAACGAGGACAAGCGCATCGTCTTCGTACTGCCCTGGCAAAACGACTATAGCCTGATCGGGACGACCGACCAGAACTACGAGGGTGACCCGACCCACATCACCATCAGCGACCAAGAGACCGACTACATCCTCAATGTCGTCAATGCGCACTTCAAAAAGCAGCTGACCCGTGACGACGTGGTCACCAGTTACTCCGGCGTTCGCCCGCTGTGCGATGACGAATCTGATGACCCGTCAGCTATGACGCGTGACTATACGCTTTCGCTGGATGATTCCGGTGCACCGATGCTGTCGGTCTTTGGCGGCAAGATCACCACCTTCCGTCGGCTCTCGGAATCCGCCATGGAAAAGATCGAGCCCTGGTTCCCGAACATGGGCAAGCCCTGGACCGACAAGCGAGTGCTGCCGGGCGGCGACATCGGTTCGCGCGAGGACTACACCCGCAAGCTGCTCGGCCAGTATCCGTTTCTGGGGGAACTGCGCGCCCGCCGATTTGCCTCCAGCTACGGCACGCTGTGTGAAACATTCCTGGACGGTGTGACCGATGAAGCCGGTCTGGGCGAGGATTTCGGCGCCGGTCTGACCCGCGCTGAAGTGGACTACCTGATCGACCATGAATGGGCCACGCAGGTGGATGACATCCTCTGGCGTCGTACCAAGATGGACATGCGCCTGAACGACACTCAGCGTGCGCGTCTGCAGGAATACGTGACCGAACGTATGTCGTTCACCGCAAACGACATGAGTGAGCCGGTCGGAACGCCCTCGCCGGATCACGCTCTGGCACACTGAGGCTGCCTTTGCCGGCATACAAAAAAGGGCCCCGTTCGGGGCCCTTTTTATGGTGTGACTCTGATATGTAGCGACTTGCAGACGTCGGCAGACGCCATTATTCCTGAATGCCGCCCTGGGTCAGCTGCGCCGGATCGAGATAGCGCTCGAGCTCTTCGCGGGAAAGCTCGGTTTCCTCCTCTGCCACCTCGATGATCGGCCGCCCTTCCTGATAGGCCTTCTTGGCCACGCGCGCCGCCTCGTTGTAGCCGATCACCGGATTGAGTGCCGTGACCAGCACCGGATTACGCGCCAGCGGCGATTCGATGTTGTCACGACGGACATTGAAACTACTGATGGCCTTATCCGCCAACAGCAAAGAGACGTTGTTCAAAAGCGATATCGAGCTTAATACATTGTGTGCCATTAGCGGCAGCATGACGTTGAGCTGGAAGTTGCCCGACTGCCCACCGACGGTCACCGCAGCATCATTGCCGATCACCTGGGCGGCCACCTGCGCCGCTGCCTCGGGAATTACCGGGTTGACCTTGCCAGGCATGATCGAGCTGCCTGGCTGCAGGGCTTCAAGTTCGATCTCACCCAGTCCTGCCAGCGGTCCGGAGTTCATCCAGCGCAGATCATTGCTGATCTTCATCAGCGCACAGGCATAGGCCTTGAGATGGCCCGACATCTCCACGGTGGCATCCTGCGAGCCCAGCGCCGCAAAGAAGCTGTCCGCCGGCGTAAACGCAAGCCCGGTCTGCTCGGACAAACGCCGGGCAAAGCGCTCGGAGAACTCCGGATGTGCATTGATGCCGGACCCCACGGCCGTGCCGCCCTGCGCCAGCCGCAGCATACGCGTCATGGCATTTTCAAGCCGCTCGATGGACTGTCCGACCTGGCTGGACCAGCCGCCCAGTTCCTGACTCATGCGCACCGGCATGGCATCCATCAGGTGGGTACGCCCGGTCTTGACCACGTCATCCAGCGACGCCGCCTTGTCATCAATGGTCTTTTTCAGATACGCAAGCGTTGGCAGCAAACGCTCATGAAGCTCCATGGCAATTGACACATGCAGCGCCGTTGGAATCGTATCGTTGCTGCTCTGGCCCATATTGACGTGATCGTTGGGCCCGATCTCGAGATCATCCCGTGAGGCCAGATGCGAGATCACCTCGTTGACGTTCATGTTGGTCGAGGTGCCAGAGCCGGTCTGATAGATATCGATCGGGAACTGATCGACGTGTTCACCACGAATGATCGCATCGGCTGCCTTGACGATGGACAGGGCCCGCCCTTCATCCAGCAGGCCGAGATCCATGTTGACCTCGGCAGCTGCTCGCTTGACGCGCGCCACGGCGGCGATGAAAGACGCCGGCATGGGCTGACCGCTGACCGGAAAGTTATTGATGGCCCGCTGGGTCTGTGCACCGTAAAGCGCCTCGATCGGCACTTCCAGCTCGCCCATACTGTCCTTTTCGATACGGGTCTGGCCCATGATCTTCTCCTGCTGATGGATTAACGATGACGTCCCGAAGGGCGCTTTCAGAGTAGCAGGCGTGTCGACATTACAGCCATTGATATTGACCGCCGGAAAGCTTCAGGGATTCTGTCGACTATAGATCGATGATCTGGCGAATGGCCTGCCCGGAAGCCAGCCGCTCGAAGCCCTCGTTGATCTCGTCCAGTTTGATTCGATGGGTCAAAAGCCGGTCTACCGGCAGCCGCCCGGCCTGATAGAGCGCAATGTACTCCGGCACATCCAGCGACGGCACATGCCCGCCCAGATAGGACCCCTTGAGCGTACGCTGCTCGGCCACCATGCGCGTCGGGCTGATGGCCAGCCTGACATCAGGGTGCGGTAATCCCGAAGTTACCGTGGTGCCGCCGCGTCGGGTGCATTCAAAGGCAAACTCCAGCGCCGGGGCCACGCCAGCAAACTCGGCCGCCAGATTTACCCCGCCGCCGCTGATGTGACGCACCTGTTCGATGGCATCATCATCACCGCTGTTGACCACATGGGTGGCCCCCATGGCTTTGGCTGTTTCAAGCTTTACGGCGTCAATATCGGCCGCGATTACCTGACGCGCACCGCCGCCAATCGCCCCCAGCACCGCTGCCAGCCCTACGCCCCCCAGGCCGACCACCAGTACCGACTGTCCCAGCCTGAGTTCGCCGGTATGCACGACTGCCCCGACACCGGTCAGCACCGCACAGCCGAACAGCGCTGCGATATGAAACGGCAGGTCTGGATCGATGCGCGTCAGCGAACGGCGAGAGGCCACGGCATGCTCGGCAAACCCGGACACGCCGATATGGTGATAGACCGTCTCGTCACCGCGGTGTAGCCGCATGCCACCGCCCAGTAGATGCCCGGCGGTATTGGCCGCCGCACCCGGCTGACACAGCGCCGCGTCACCGGAAAGACAAAAGGCGCAGGTGCCGCAGTTGGGAGCAAACGAAAACACCACATGATCGCCCACATCGAGATCATCAATCCCCTCGCCGACCTCGACCACTTCTCCCGCTGCTTCATGCCCCAGCACCATGGGTAGCGGTCGTGGCCGGTCACCGTTAATGGTCGATAGATCGGAGTGACACAATCCGGCCGCGCGGATACGCACCAGCACCTCCCCACGACCAGGCGGATCAAGCGTCACCTCCTCGATCGACAGCGGCCTTGATGCCCCGTAGGGACGGGGTCTTTGCATTGCTCGCAGCACGGCGGCCCGGGTTTCCATGGCAATTCTCCTGGTCCTGAAGATGACAATGCCAGCATGACGCTGAACTCAGCGGTAATACTCGGGGGCATGGCGAAACGTGGGCCATGCCTCGGGGTCATGGCCAGTGACCACCATGGCCTGCGTCTTGCGCGCCAGTGCATGAAGCTTTTGTACCGAGCGTACGGCGTCCACGGTAGAGGCCAGAAACCCCGGCAGCGCCTTTTCGTTCCAGTGATCGGTGGTATAGGCCGCATCAACCGCCAGCAGGACAGGCCCCGTCTGTTCGAGATTGATGAGAAAACTGGCATGGCCGGGTGCGTGGCCGGGGGTAAAAATAAAGCGAATGACACCATCGCCGAAGACGTCGTAACCGTCCTCGCTGTCATCGAGAAAATGCCAGTTCAAACCGGGACGATCGAAGTCCTTGCGGATATAGCCGCCGGCCGCAAACCAGTCCGGGGCCATGGCGTATTCATATTCACGCCGACGAACGACATGGACGGCATTGGGGAAGCGGCCGGTCGCTCCGGTATGATCGAGATGGAGATGGCTGTGTAACACGTAACGCACATCTTCACGCGCAACTCCCATGGACTGAAGCGCCTGCACGCATCCCTCTTCCTCACGCATGACCGGCTGATAGACCGCGGTAATATCGCCCCAATGACCTTCGGCATCCGTGGCACACTCTACCGCGCAGCCGCCATCGATCACGACATGCCCTTCCGGATGGGTAATCAGATACCAGGGCACTGGTATCTCATAATCATCAAGTCCGGCATTCATGCTGATGTTGCAACGACGACACTTCAAGGTGCCGGTCTGGAACATGTAGAGGCGCAGCTGGTTCATGGCAACTCTCCCGACAGGAACATGACAGGGGTCTGGACATGGCACATCGACTGCCCGAAAGATAACCCGCCTGCCTGATCCCTTCCGTCCTACCTTCTGACAAGACCACTGCCAGTCTCCGGTTTTAAAGCCCTGCAAACGATCAGAACAATAGCCCGGAGCAGGACGCTCCCGACGCGCTCATCTACCCTTTACCATCAAATACATTCACCAGGGAGCAACCGCTCATGTGGTACCGCCAGCAGATTACCCTCAAGCCCTACACGCGCGGCTTTCATCTGATCACCCACGACATTCTGGGCGCTCTGGACCCAATAAAGGAGATCTCCACCGGGCTGTTACATCTGCAGATGCTCCACACCTCGGCCTCATTAACGCTTAATGAAAATGCCGACCCGGACGTACGCCATGACATGGAAGCCTTTTTCCGTGACCGCGTGCCGGGCGATCTGCCCTATTTTCGCCATACGATGGAAGGTCCGGACGACATGCCCGCCCACATCAAGGCCAGCCTCATGGGCACCGAACTGACGCTGGCCGTCGATAACGGCCGACTGGCCACCGGCACATGGCAGGGCATCTGGCTGGGGGAACATCGAGAAAACGGCGGCAGTCGCCGCATTCTGGCGACGCTGTTCGGCGAGTAACGATCCATCTGCCGGGGTCCATCGTCCCGGCAGACGGATCGCTTGGTTTCAGGACCGGGGTTCGGTGTCTGAAACGCTTTGAATCGACTTGATCATCTCGTCACCGTTCTGATCGATATAAGTCTTCCAGACGGGCTGGATGGCCTGTTGGAAGGCGGCGGTATCGACATCACGATTGACCTTCATGCCCTCGTCCTCAAGCGTTTTGATCATCGCCTCGGTCTGCTCACCATTCATCTGTCGCTGCATGGCAGTAGCATCCGCTGCAGCTTTCTCGACGATCTGCTGCTGCTCGGGCGTCAGGCTGTCAAAGCGCTTCTGGTTCATGACCATCAGAAGCGCCGAGTAGGCATGATTGGTGATCGACAGGTACTTCTGGACCTCATTGAAGTTGAACGACACCACGATGCCCAACGGATGGTCCTGAGCATCGACCACACCGGTTTCAAGCGCCGTGTAAAGCTCGGCCACCGGCAGCTGCTGCGGGTTGGCGCCGAGGCGTTCGAACATGTTGTTGAGCGTGATGGAGTTGTTGACCCGCATGCGCAGGCCCTTCAGATCCGCCGGTTCACGAATCGGTCCGCGGTTGTTGGTGATCTCGCGAAAGCCATTTTCCGGGAAGGCCAGTCCCTTGAGGCCCAGTGCCGGCAGCTTGTCCATCACCTCCTGTCCCGGCGCACCATCCAGCGCCTGGTAGGCAGCGGCGCTATCGGCAAACATGAACGGCAGCTCAAAGGCCCCGGCCTCCGGCACCATGCCGGTAAAGTTGTTCAATCCTGACAGCGTGATGTCGATGATGCCCGAGCGCGCCCCGTCGATCATCTGGGCATCGTTGCCCAGCTGCCCATTGGGAAAGATCTGTACTTTCAGGTCGCCGTTGCTCTGGGCCTCGACCTCCTCCTTGAACTTCTCGGCCAGCTTGTGCTGCAGATCATTTTGCGGCGTGGGATGGGCAAAGCGTAGCGTGGTGGCCGCCGCCGCACCGCTGGAGACCGACATCGCCACCACCAGTGCCGCCATTGTTGTACCGAACGTTTTGCCAAACAGGGATATTGTCATGTGGTTGCTCCTTGCCTTCAGGCTCAGCCGATCAGCCAATGCATCGGCACGGTAATGATCTGGGGTATCAGCACAAACAGCGCCAGCAGCGCGATATACACCAGAACAAAGGGATAGACGCCACGCACGGCGTCGCTCATCGTCGATTTACTGATGCCGCAGACCACGTTGAGTACGGTCCCCACCGGCGGCGTGATCAGACCGATACAGCAGTTGATGACAAACATCAGCCCGAAATAGATCGGATCGATCCCCGCCTCGCGCACCAGCGGCATGAACAGCGGCACCAGAATCAGAATCGCCGGCGCCAGATCCATCACCATGCCCACCAGCAGCACCACCACCATGATGGCGGCCATCAAGAGCCTTGGATGATCGACCAGTGGCCCCAGCAGCTCGGCAAGCTGCTGCGGTAGCTGCGCGATGGTCATCACCCAGGAGGCCACCATCGCCGCACCGACCAGAAACATCACCAGCGCCGTTGAACGCCCGGCACTTTTCAGTACCTGCGCCAGTTTGGCGAGACTCATTTCGCGATAGATCACGGTCGAGACAACAATGGCGTAGACGGCAGCCACCACGGCGGCTTCCGTCGGCGTAAAGACCCCAAAGCGGATGCCGACGATGATGATCACCGGCAGCAGCAATGCCCAGACACTCTCCCTGAGCGCCTTGAGCCGTTCGGCCCGGCTTGCCTTCGGCTGAGGCTCAAGATCGGATGTACGCATCATGAATCGCCAGGTCACCATCAGCGCCAGTCCCATCAACAGGCCGGGCACGATGCCGCCGATAAAGAGTTTGGCAATCGAGATATTGCCCGCCACCCCCAGAATGATCAGCGGTAACGAGGGCGGAATCACCGGCGCGATGATGCCACCAGCCGCCAGCAGCCCGACCGAGCGAAACGCCGGATAGCCACTTTTACGCATCATCGGGTAAAGAATGCTGACCAGCGCCGCGGCGTCCGCCACGGCTGAACCCGAAAGCCCGGCCAGCAGCAGCGATGTGATAATCGCCACGTACCCCAGCCCGCCGCGCCAGTGACCCACCAGCGTCATGGCCAGGCGCACGATGCGATCGGACAGCCCACCGACCGCCATGACCTCGCCTGCAATCATGAAAAAAGGAATTGCCAGCAGCGCAAAATTGTCCACGCCATTGATCATGGACTGCGACAGGATGTCGGCACTGAACATGCTCAGATGGAGCATCAGCGCGCCCGCGGACAGCAGCAGCGCAAAGGCCACCGGCAGACGGAGCAGGATCGCCCCGATCAGTACGCCCAGAAATAGTGCCAGCGTCATGAGCGGTGCTCCCCGTTGGAAGAAGGCGTGGCCTCATCAACCGCCTGCGAAGGCCCCTCGCCCGCCGGCTCGCCTGGGGCCCGCCCGGGACCGGGACGCAGCAGGCCCATCAGCGAGGTCATACTCATCAGGGCGCCGGCCACCACACCAGCCAGATAGAACAGTCCGCTCGGCAACCCGGTCAGCGGTGAAATGTTGTGCCAGTTGGCCAGCGTCTGCTTCCAGCACCCCATCATCAGCATGACCGAGCCCCCCAGAATCACGACCCAGAGAAGACGCGCAATGATCGAGCGTACCGGGCCCGGCAGGCGATCAAAGACCTCGGACACGGCGAGATGCTCACCATCCTTCAGACACAGTGACGCTCCCAGCATCACGATCCAGACAAACCCGAGCCGGGAAAGCTCTATTCCCGAACGCAGCCCCGAGGAGAAGCCATAGCGCAGCACCACGTTGACAAACACCAGCACCATCATGGCGGTCATCAAGGCCACAATCAGCCATTCGATGCTGCGCCATACTCCGCGAAACATGATCATCGCTCCCCCCTGTCGGCCCCTCCGGGCCGCCGCATCGGTTATCCCCTGCTACCTGCCTGCCGCGTCATGCCCCACACCGCTTTACGCCCCCTGCGTCTGCCCGGACCCATCGCTGCCGGGCGGCCGATCCAGTTCCGCGATATAGCGCTGCGTCACGGTCAGATCGAGCTCGCCCAGTCCGCGCTCGCCCAGATCCTGATACAGCGCCAACAGCGTGGAGAGCTGTGGCGTCACAACCTGCTGCTGCGCGGCTTCATCCCGCGCGAAGCCGAGATCCTTGGTCATGTAGCGGGCAATACCGGAAGGCGTATAATCCTTGTCGATCAGGCGTTGCTTGCGTGATTCCAGAAAGCGACCGCCGGCATAGCCGCCGCCCAGACAGCCCAGCAGTCTTTCCACATCAAGACCGGCACGCTCGGCAATGTTGGTCGCCTCGGAGAGCGCCACCATGGTCGCGGCCACCACCATCTGATTACACGCCTTGGCAACCTCGCCCGCACCGAGCGGGCCCAGCAGTACCGGCGTGCCCATGGTCTCGAGCACCGGACGCGCCCGTTCGAGATCGGCCTCTTCGCCGCCCACCATGATGGAAAGCCGGCCGGCCTCGGCGCCGTCCGTACCGCCGGACAGCGGCGCATCCAGCACATGAATCCGGCCCTCGCTTTTCTCGCTCAGTGTTCGCGCCAGAGCCCGCACGCCCTCGGGCGATGACGTCGAACAGATCACCAGCAACAGGGGGCCATCAACCCCGGCCAGAATCCCCTCATCGCCGTCGATCAGCGCCTCGAGCTGGGGCAGGTCGGGCAGCACCGTGATGAGCACATCACTTTGCGCCGCCAGTGCCTTCGGCGTCTCACAGCGCTCGGCGCCGGCCTCAAGCGCCGGCGCCAGTTTCTCCGGTGAGCGGCCAAACACACTGACCCGACCGGCCAACCCGGCGCGAAGCAGGTTGAGTGCCATCGGCATGCCCATGCTGCCCAGCCCGATCATGCCAACCCGCATGGTGGACCCCGCCTTATCGACATCCTGCATAGGTCTTTCCTCTCAAAGTGGTTTTCGTGATCGGCCGTCAGAGATCGATACCGGCACCGCCTTGGCCCAGATTCATCGGATTGGCAATATGGGCGGCCATGACAGACAGTGCCTCGATGGCCTGCTGTTCGATGTGGACGTTGCAGTACACCTCCAGCAGCGAGGCCCCCACGGCATACGCCTGTTCACCGCTGTACTGCGGTGCCACGGCAACCGCCAGTCCCCGAATGCCCGGAAACACCTCCCCTTCATCCCGGGCATGGCCACGCCCACGCACGTCACGAATCTTGTCGATCAGCGCATCCAGGTCGGTGACTGAATGGGCGGTCCAGGCCGGACGCGTGGCGGGGTCTTCAAAGCGATGTCTGAGCTCGTCATCCTCCAGCTTGGCCAGCAGAGCATTGCCCACAGCGGTGATCGAGGCCGGGAAACGACTGCCAATGCTGGCCGTCATTCTCAGCGGCAACCGCCCGGCATGCGCGGCAAGGTAGAGCACCTCCGTGCCATCCAGCACCGCCAGCTGACAGATTTCATCATGTAGAAAGGAGATATCACTGCAGGCCTGATAGAACGCCTGAACCGGGTCAACCGTGCGCAGATAAGCGCCTCCCAGCTCCACCAGCCGGCGACCCAGCCGGTAGCCCCCCTCACTGCGCTGGACCACGCCTTCGGCCTCCAGCGCCAGACAGACGTTAAACAGTGACGAGCGCGCCACGCCCAGCTGACGTGCCATTTCGCTGACGCCCAGCGTCTCGCCGCCGGCGGCTTCCAGCAGTGCCAGCACACGCAGTGCACGGGTGACGGCCGGAGCACTCATCAGTAGAACTCGACCGTATCGACACGATTTACAAGTGCTTCGCCGTTGAGGTAGCGCCGCGCGTTATCGGCGAAAAATTCGGCAATCAGGCGATCTTCCGATTCACTGAGGGCCGCGGTGTGCGGGGTCAACAGCACATTGGGCATGTCCCACAGAGGGGATGCCTGATCCAGCGGCTCCGAGGCCGTGACATCCAATACCGCCAGGCCGATATGCTGACGCTGCAGGGCCTCGATCAGGGCAGGCTCATCAATCACCGTGCCTCGGCCCACGTTAACGATGGTGACTCCGGGTTTCATCTCGGCCAGAAGCTCGGCATCGATCAGCCCTTCGGTGGCCTCCGTCCCCGGCAGCGCAATCACGATGGCATCCGCGCGGCGCACGCCCTCACGAAGCTGTGACGGCGGAATGATTTCATCGACATGGGGCACCATGCGCTGCTGACGGGACACGCCCAGCACATGCATATCCAGCAGCGAGAGGCGACGCGCCACTTCGCGTCCAATGCCGCCGAGCCCCAGAATCAGCACCTGCTGCTCGCTGATCTGTCCCATCATCCAGCGACCGCCCCAGTGATGATCACGTTGCTGCGCCACGATGCGCGGCAGCTGCTTGGCCCCGGCCAGCACGCCGAACACGGCGTACTCCGCCAGTGGCCCACCATGCACCCCGGCGGAGGTGGTGAACATCACTCGCTCCAGCGCCTCCGGGGATAATCCCGCGGCCTTGACCTGACCGCCGCCACCAGCGGCCATCACATGCACCCAGCGCAGCTGTGGATTGGCCTTGACGATGCGCGCCAGACGCTGCGGGTCCACATCCGGAATGCCGTAGAGCACCTCCGCCTCACACAGCAGCCTGTCAAAGCGCGCCTCCTCTTCCGGCGTGCGCTTGAACGACGGATCACCGGCAAAGTCCGCCGGATGGCGCATGGGCGGTAACAGTGACTGATCGCGCAGTAGCTCGATCCCGGGCACCCTCGACTCGATCAGTGCGCAAAGCGCTTCGCTTAATGGCGTGGCCACCGCCACTTTCAGCGTTTTGGGGGGCATGATGCGCTCCGAAGACCAGCGGTCGTACAGTGGGTTGAACGTTGTTCATTGGACTGTACAGCGCCTGACGCCGACTTGAAGCGCGGCTTTGGTCGATATCGGGACCAAAGTGCAATGCCCGGCTTTTCAGGCATGCCCGGCAGGTCGTCTCAGGGAAGGGAATGGCCGCAAGAAGGGGCACCCTGTTCCAGCGCGCGGACCAGCACCAGCAGGGTATGGTTAATGGGCGTCTCGATACCGTGAACTTTTGCCTGTCGCACAATAAAGCCATTGAGGTGCTCGATTTCACTGGGGCGCGCACGGGCCAGATCCTGCGCGGTCGAGGAACGCTGCCCGGCCATGCTGTCGGCAATCGTGAGCGTGGCGCGCTCGATATCATCGGGCAGTGTCACCGCACTGGCCTGTGCCACGCGCTGGCACTCCCTGACGACGGCCGTCACCACCTCGCGCATGCCACCGACCGCCATCAGGGCACCATAAGGCTGCTGCGTGATGGCCGACACCGCATTCCAGGCGCAGTTGATCACAAGCTTCGCCCACAGCATGGCGGTCACATCTTCTGCAAACGACGCGCCAATATTCGCCTGTTGAAAAAGAGGCACCAGCGATTCGCTCATGGGGGAAGCCCCCAGCGCCAGTTCACCACGACCGTGATGGCGCACGTGCCCCGGCCCCGCCATGGTAACGGCCGCATACACCACGACCGGAATCACTTCGCGACGCACGATGGCGGATAACCGCTCGGCATTATCGACACCGTTTTGCAGGCTCAGCACGACCGCGCTTCCGGCCAGCATCGGGGCCATCAACGCACCGGCGGTTTCGGTATCACTGGATTTGACGCAAAAGAGCACCAGCTCGGCGTCCTTCAAGGCAGCCACATTCTGGCTGGCCATCACATCAAACGTCTCGCATCCAGCGGTCGTTTCCAGTATCAGCCCCGACCGCGAGATCGCCTCGACATGCGCTGAACGGCCTATCAGCGTAATCGAATGCCCGGCCCGCGCCAGCAACGCGCCGTAATAACAGCCCACCGCCCCGGCCCCCATGATCGCAATCTGCATGCCCACTCCTGTCAGTCTGATGCCGTCATGGGACATCCTGCCTCACGGTAACGCCCCGTCGCGAGCGCTATTGTGTAGGATAGGAAGCCCTCACCCCACCGCCGATTCGGCGCCGGGGTCACTCGAACGGCACACCTTCATTACAGGCATTTAAACAAGAGGCATGGCATGAACACGCTTACCCGACGTCAACAGCTCTTTGGCCTGGCCGGCTGGCTACTGCTGGCCTATCTCGCTGCGACCATCGGCGCTGTCGCCTCCGTCAATGCCGCCGAGTTCTATCAAACGCTCCAGCAGCCCTCATGGGCACCACCGGCCGGCGCCTTCGGGCCGGTCTGGACCACGCTCTATGCCCTGATGGGCATCGCGGCCTGGCTTGTCTGGCGGGAAAAATCTGTTCGGAACGTGCAGCCGGCCCTGACCCTTTTTGTCGTGCAGCTGGCCCTCAACGCGCTTTGGAGCTGGCTCTACTTTGTCTGGCACCTGGGCGCCATCGCCTTTGCCGGCACGGTCGTTCTGTGGCTACTGATTCTGGTCACGCTGATTGCCTTCTGGCGCGTCAGGCCGCTCGCAGGCGCTCTGCTGGTGCCCTATCTGGCCTGGGTGACGCTGGCCACCGCGCTCACCTGGAGCACCTGGCATCTCAACCCACAGCTGCTGGGATAATCCCATGCCGCAGCCGGATACCCCAGCAGACCCACCCTGTTTTAACGCGCCCGCCGGTGAGATTATCGGCTGGCATGACGGCGACGTGCATCGCGCCACCGGCATTCCCTACGCCCGTACCCGACGTTTTCAGCCGCCCGAACGGCTGGCACGCGCCGAGCAGCCGATCGATGCCACGCAGTGGTCACCCGCCAGCCCCCAGCGCCCCATGCAGGCCTTTAACCGTTTGCTGGGCGTTTCAACTGACGCCATGGCGCAGCAGGAAGACTGCACCCGCCTGTCCATCTGTCTGCCGTCCAGACCGGCCACGAAAGCTCGCCCGGTCATGGTCTGGATCCACGGCGGCTCCTACATTTTCGGCGCGGGCGATCTGCCCATCCACGACACGAAGCCGCTGGCATCGGAGCAGGATGTGGTAGTCGTCAGCATCACCTACCGACTGGGCCTCTTCGGTTTCGTCGGCGGCGCATCCAAGGGTGAAACAGGCAGACGGCCCGCCAATCTCGGGCTTCTGGACATGATCGCCGCGCTGGACTGGATCAGGGACAACATCGCCGCCTTTAGTGGTGATCCCGACAATGTCACCCTGTTCGGCGAATCGGCCGGTGGCGATGCCATTGCCCACCTGATGGCCGCCGATGGCACCAAAGAACTTTTCCGACGCGCCATCATCCAGAGCGCGCCGCTGGGCATTACGCCCGGACGCCGCGCCATGCACACCGCCATGGCCAGAGCCGCCGAAAACGTTGGTGAGCACAGTTCACTTGAAGCCTGTCTGGATACACAGCGACAGGTCGAAAAGATCGGTCAACGCTATCTGCTGGGCGGCCTGATGCCCTTCGGCGTGCAGTTCGGTCAGGCCCCGCTACCGCCGCTCGACCAGCGTCAAAGCGCCCTTGAACAGCGCGCGCCACATTGCGATCTGCTGATCGGCCATAACGCTGATGAAGCCGAACTGTTCATACCCGAGGCCGAAGCGCTGCAGGGCCTGTTCCGACTGCCAGTGGTTGGCATGTGGTGTCGGCGCGCGCTGAGCCGTGCCATCACCGCCGGGCTCTACTCACGCCCCGCCGAACGCTTTGCCCAACAGCATGCCGCCGCTGGCGGGCACGCCTGGCACTATCGGCTGGACTGGGGCAGCAAGCGTGCCGCCCGCGGCGCCTGCCACAGCATTGACCTGCCCCTGCTGTTCGCCGGCTGGGCGCAGTGGCAACATGCCGGCATTATCGAAGGCATGAACAAACAGGAACTGGAGAACAGCAGCCGCCAGCTGCGGGCGCTATGGGCGCGCTTTGCGCGGGAAGGCACGCTGGAGGCGCATGGAACCATCGAGAGTGTGCTGGAGTGGCACAGGGTCACGAAACGGTAGGTTAATGGTCTTTTGCAGATGCAGCTCTCCTTAGCCCCTTAACCTCTCCCCCCCGCCCCACTGACGGCAGACCAACGAACAACGCCCGCCCGTGAAATCCGGGCGGGCGCGGTGTCCATTTTCAGATGGCCCTTGGAATCAGGATGCGGGGCCGAGCTGCTCCAGATGGGCGCGCCATTCCCCGTTGACCTGCTCAACGCGATAGAGATGGCTCTGGGCGCCCAGATTGCCGGAGTAGTAGGTGCCGCGTGCCATGCAGTTGCCTGTCGCCGAACACTCGGTAATGTCCACGCCGTAGAGCACCGCCGGCTGACCGTTGAAACTGGCGCGCTCACCTCCGCTGCATTGAGACGCATCGACAACGGGTACTGATGACGCCTGATTCAGGGCCGCGAGCAGGGCATCCGAGGGTGCCTGAAGATCAGGCGCACTGCCAATGCCTGCACAGCGGGTGGCGGTATCATTCCCCGTTCCGCCCTGTTCAAACATCTGCTGAAAAACCGCCCGCTGCATTTCGGTCGAGGCCTGAGGAGACCGGTCAGCAGTATCATGGCTCCCCGACGTCTCCGGATCTGAAGAGGCGCAGGCGGTCAGCAGTGCCGCAACAGCCAGCACAGGAATGCCCTGTAACATTCTTGTCGTCATGAAAAGCTCTCTCCTGCATGTCGCGTTAATGGTCACGAAAACAACCAGTCTGGCCTCTGATATGCCCGGAAGCCACTCCGGGACAGCCCCTTTCAGCTCGAGTTGAGACGATGAGTGACACGCCAGATCACCAGATGCCCTCTTTAGAATGTGCCCCTCGAAGACGTCAGCCCGATGCCTTCGGGCCACCTACCTCTTTAGAGCGCCGACGCCGCCGTGGCGCCGAAAGGCAGACCAGACACGCGATGACCAGCACAATGCCCGCCCAGCCCAACGGCGGCAGGCGCTCGCCCACGATCACCACTGCCAGCAGCGCGGCGACAACCGGCTCGAACAGAGTGATGGTCGTGGCCGTACTGGCCGGCACTCTTGCAAGACCAAATCCGAAGCCGAGATAGCCCAGAAACATCGGCACCAGCGCCATATAGAGCCCGACCGCGGCATTACCGACCGAGGCCAGAAGCGGCGCGCCTGTCAGCAGCAGTACCGGCATCAGCATCAGTCCGCCCAGACCAAAGGTCGCCCCCATGGCAGCACGTGTCGCAATCCCGCCCTGCATCAGACGTCGCGCCGACCAGGCATAAAACGCATAGGTCAGCCCTGCCACCAGCCCCATCGCCACGCCCTGCAGTACCTGTGAGGTACTCCCCACGCCTGCGATGGGCCCGGTTTCTGCCAGACACAGCAGCACCATGCCGATCAGTCCCAGCGTCGCGCCGATCTTCCAGCGTCTCCCCAGCACCAGACCATCAAGGCGCGACTCGATCAACGCCGAGAGCAGCGGGGCCGAGCCGATCGACACCACCGTGCCAATGGTGACCCCTGCCAGACGCATCGAGCCATAAAACGCCAGTGGATAGATCGCCACCGCCACGGCGCCTGACAACAGCCAGGGTCTGCGGGCGCGTAACGAGGGCCAGGCCTTTCGAATACGCGGCGCGGCCATCAGTGCCTGCAGGAGCCCGCCACCGCCCATGGCCACAGCCCCGATGGCAATGGCGCTGACTTGCGGTGCCAGGGTCGCCGCCGTGCCGGTCGTGCCCCATAACACTGCCGCCAGAAGCACGCCGCCCACACCGAGAAAACGCTCAAGAGCCG
Source organism: Kushneria avicenniae (assembly GCF_900112585.1). Classification (GTDB taxonomy): domain Bacteria; phylum Pseudomonadota; class Gammaproteobacteria; order Pseudomonadales; family Halomonadaceae; genus Kushneria; species Kushneria avicenniae. The sequence goes on from NZ_FOLY01000010.1 coordinate 47,124, forward strand.
TGGTATTCATAATGTGTTCATGATGCAGTCACCATCGCCCACGCCATGTCATGGGCCTCACGCACGCAGCGGCTGTGGCCTTCAAGGCCCGCGCGCACCATCGCACCCTCCAGCAAAAAAGCGAGCTGACGTGCCAGCCGTGATGCCCTGGCCTCATCATCGATAAGTTCTTCAAGCGGCGCCGTCAGCAGTGATTCCACCTGCCGCTTGTGACGAAGGACCACATCGCGCCCTTCATGGCCCGCCGGCAGCTCGGCAGCCGCATTGAGCAGTCCACAGCCCCGAAAGCCACGCTCGTAGGCCCATTCGGCATGATCCTGATAGGCCAGAAATACCGCCAGTACCCGATCAACAGGGGTAAATGCCTTTGTCATCCGAGTTTCATAAAGGGCGAGCCATTCGCTGTGACGTGCTTCCATATAGGCGGCGACCAGTGCTGCCTTGGAATCGAAGTTGTTGTAGAGGCTCTTTTTGGCCACGCCTGCCCGCTTGACGATGGCATCAATGCCGGTCGCGACAATGCCATCGCTATAAAACAGCATGGCGGCAGCGTCGAGCAGTCGCTCACGCGCACTGCCCATCGGCAGGGCTTCAGAGGAGGTCATGGTCATGCTCCGCCATTCATGGGTAGGTAGACCAGTCTACCTACCCATAAGGGCATATCAAGCAATGATGGCAGCAAGACGCCGCCTGCCGCTGAATCCGTATATTCATATTTTTTTATTCTCCTGACCAAGGCATGATAAGACCGGCCCTCTGGACAGTGGCCCTATCACTTGCAAGGACACTACTGCATGAACCCCCGGCTGATCTTTATTCTGCTGGCATGTCTGGGCTTTATCATCTGGATGATGCTGGACCGATAACCTCACATCCCTGGGACGACAGTCTCATGGGAACCCGAGAATACAAAAAAGCCCCGGCGCAGTGCGTCGGGGCTTTTTTGATAAATACCGGTCTTCAGCGCTTGAGGGCTTCCAGCAGCCTCTCGGCCACGGCCTCGGAACTGGCCGGGTTTTGTCCGGTGATCACCAGGCCATCTTCCACGGCAAACGGTGTGAAGGCCTCGACCTTTTGATAGTCTGCCCCACGACGCTTGAGCTCATCTTCCAATAGATGCGGCACCACATCCGTCAGGCCGACCGCGGCCTCCTCCTCGTTGGTGAAACCTGCCACCCGTTTGCCCTTGATCACGAACTCACCGCGATCATCCTTGAGATTCAAAAACGCCGTGGGCGCGTGACATACCGACGCGATCGGCTTTTGCTGGCGCAAAAAGCCTTCCAGCAGCGCGATGGAATCCTGATTATCTGTCAGATCCCACAACGGACCGTGGCCGCCAGGGTAGAACACGGTGTCGAAATCCTCGACGCGCATGTCGGCCAGTCGCTTGGTACCGGCAATGCGCGCCTTCGCTTTTTCATCAGCGTAGAAGCGCCGCGTGGCCTCGGTCTGGGCGTCCTCGCCTTCGCTATTGGGATCAATCGGTGCCGCGCCCCCTTTCGGCGTGGCAAGCACGATATCGCAGCCGGCATCAAGAAAGGTGTAATAGGGTGCAGCAAACTCCTCGACCCAGAAGCCGGTCTTGTGGCCGGTGTCGCCCATCTCGTCGTGCGAGGTCAGAACCATCAGAATACGCGGTGCACTCATGGAACACTCCTGAACAGGTGAATTACCCATGAGATCGTTGCACCGGAGCGTGATATCAACTCCTGGCAAACCGGACCGTTTGTCGCAGGCCGCACCTCACTCCGGTTGGAAAAAATGCCCCCTCGAAAAATTGTCGAAGGGGCATAGCATGACAGGCCTGGTGCAACAGGCCCTGTCAGGCGGGCATTACTCGCCGCAGCTGCAGTTGTGGCCGCAGTCTTTTGAGCCATCAGCGTGACCAGTGGCACAAGCCTGGCAGCAGTACAGCTCGCCGTTATGCTCAACGGCGTTGTCTTTAACGTCACAGGTGCATTTCGGGCAGGCGCAGCGGGTCTGATCGGACATGGTCTTGCTCCTTGTAAGGTGAACAACACCTTTGTAAACCTTCTACCTTCTATAAGGTCAAGGCCTTTTCGATCATTAAAGGTGCCCTGCGGTCATCCGGTCACCACCAGACGCTGGTCAATGGGCGTTACGGGCGCAGAAAAATGGACGAAAAAAAGCCCGCCGGCGATGTAACCGGCGGGCCCGATGTCTGATTCAGGGAGCGTCTCAGCCCTCTTCTTCGTTCATGCGACGGCAGTCTTCTTCGGCCTCCTCGCGCACCTCATATTCGGTGCTGACATAGCGCTCTTCTTCGAGATCCCAGATACGAAAGCACTCCAGCGGCATCTCGTCCATCTCCTTTTGCTGCTCCCGATTGGGCGCGCCCTGTACGTGCGCAGTGGCGTGCTCATGCACTTCATAGCGGCTTGCCATGCCTTCCTCCCTGATTGATTGGTGCCAGAGAAAGTGTGGTCAGGAAAATCGCGAAATGCCACCGAACAGCACACAAAATCATGTGGCCCCTGTCATTATCGTGTTCCAGTCGATGACAGCCCCGCAGGAAAGGGCATGACGCTCCCTTTCCTGCGGGACGAGACCATTGGAGATCAATGTGAAGTGGCATCCTCCGGCAGCGCGAAGGCCACAATTTTGGTGCTCAACTCCGTTTTGAGCGATTGACGCCCACCCGCTGCAATCACGACAAACTGGCGGCCGCTTTTCGGACCGACATAGGTCACCGGGGTCGCATTGCCGCCTCCGGGCAGGCGTGACGACCATAGCGTCTCGCCGGTGCGGGCATCGAGTGCACGGAAGGTCTGTTCGGCAGTCGCCCCGATGAAAACGAGGCCGCCCGCCGTTGTCATTGAGCCTCCGGTCATCGGTGTGCCGATCGTCAGCGGTATCCCACTGGCCATTCCCATCGGACCGGTATCCCGCGCGCTTCCCAGTGGTCGCGACCAGAGCAGCTTGCCACTGGCAAGATCGACGGCAGAGACTGCCCCCCAGGGCGGCGCATTGCAGGGCGCGCCCAGCGGCGACAGGAATGGCACGCCGTAAGCGCCATAGGGGGTATCCAGCATCGGGCGCTGAGCGGCACCACCGGCGCTGTTGCCCTCGGCGATCTCGAAATTGCGCTTGATGGCTTCTTCTCGTGTGACAAGCTCAACGCGGTCGGTCAGGCGCATCCAGTTCACAAACATCACGCCATGGTCGAGATCCAGTGAGACCCCGCCCCAGTTAACGCCACCACTGGAGCCAGGATCGATAAGAACCGGGGTGTCGAGCTGAAGCGGTGTCAGATGGCCTTCATAGCGTGAGGTGCGATAATCGATGCGACACAGCATCTGGTCGACCGGCGAAATTCCCCACATATCCCGCTCTTCAAGCACGGGACGGCGAAACGCGGGAATACCGATGGAAGCTGGCTGTGTCGGCGATAGCCACTCACCTTCAACGATGCCGCCCTGAGGCACAGGCTGCTCCTCGACCGGAAAGATGGGCTCGCCTGTCACCCGATCAAGGATGAAAACTTCACCACGCTTGGTCGGCTGGATCAGCGCCTGGCGCATTTCACCATCGACCGGTAGATCCACCAGCGTCGGCTGGGCGGGGACATCGTAATCCCAGATGTCGTGATGGGTGGTCTGGAAGCGCCAGCGCAGGCGCCCGGTCTCGGCATCCAGCGCCATCACGGAGCTTGCCACCCACTCATCCCCCGGGCGCCTCTGGCCACCGTAGTTGTCGGGCGTGGCGTTACCCACCGGCAGATAGACCAGACCCAGCGATTCGTCGGCACTGATTGGAGCCCAGGCGTTGGGGGATGACGGCGTATAAACCTCACCTTCCTGAGGCGCGCCCATACGCTCCGGCTCATTGGGATCGAAAGCCCAGTTCAACTCTCCGGTCACGGCATCAAAAGCGCGCACGACACCGGAGGGGCCGCCCCAGTATTGGCCGTCTGGAATGCCACTGCCCACGACGATGTTGCCGCGGATCACCTGCGGCGCAGAACTGACGTAATAAAGACCATGCGGATAAGGCTGGATATTGTCGCGCAGATCGATCGCGCCCTCGTCACCGAAGCCTTCGCACATCTCGCCGGTGCGCGCATCAAGCGCGACCAGTGTCGGTGTCTGGCTGGGCGCATAGATCCGCTCGGAGCAACTGCCGGTCGCTTCCGGTACGCGATAATACGCCACCCCGCGACACGACTTTCCGGAAGCGTCGACCCCCTGTGAAATATCCGTGTGCCAGCGCTCTTCCCCGGTCTCGGCATCAAAGGCAAACACGCGGTTGTTACTGCTGCAGGCGTAGAGGGTGTCTCCAATCATGATGGGAGAGACCTCAAGCCCGATTTCCGGTCCCGGCGACGCCGGGCCCACATCGGCCTCCCAGGCCACCTCGAGCTTTGAAACGTTATCTGCCGTCACCTGATCGACGGGGCTGAAGCGTGTACCGCCCTGGTCATTACCGAACGCCGACCACTCGTTATTGGCGATGTTCGGTCCGAGATCGCTGGGCGCCGGATAGTCCTTCGCGATGCCGGTGCGATCGATCGGCCCGGTATCAACCGCGGGATGGATCATGTGAAGCAGCGAGCCAAGACCAAGCGCCCCGACAAGCGTTGCGACACCGCCCAAAAGACGCGAACGGCGAAAGCGACGCGGCGCACTCCAGAGGGCCGTGGCCAGCAACAGCACGCCCAGTAACGCCAGCACCCCGAGTCGGGGCACGAGTTGCCACCCGTTGAAGCCGACTTCCCAGAGACTCCAGGCCAGCGTCACCGCAAAAAAGACCACAAACAGTGCCAGACCGCCGGGCCGACCCGATAAATGCAGCCCGCCGACAACCAGCAGAGCAAGACCCGCCAGCAGATAATAGGGGGAACCCCCGTGATAGAGCAGAATGCCGCCACCGATCAAAAGGCTGAACCCCAACGCCAGCACCAGCAGTGCGACCAGTCCACGCGCAACCGTGGAAAAACGATTATTGCGAGTCATGAGCCATCATCTCGTCGTTAACGGATCAAATCAGCGCGCAGACACGGGCCGATGCGAAAAGAGCTCGAGCCCCGGTGCCAGGGCCCGGGCACGAAAGATATTGGCACCGCTGTCCCCCTTGCGATCCCCCGAGACGATATAGGCCGTGGCCTCATCAGGGGCGATGGCAAGATTGGTCGTGGCAGGATGACGCCCCTGCTCCCGACCGGGCAGCAGAATCTGCGCGATCGGGACGCCGTTATCCGCGAACACCAGAACACGCGCCTGGCCATTCAATGCCACATAGAGATGGCCGGCGCTGTCGACGCGCATCGAATCCGGCGGCGGACCGGCAAAGTGATATGCGACCTGCGTTCCATTGGCGGCCGGGCGGCCCGGCGCCTGCAGATCAATCCGGTGCAGGCGGCTTTTGCTGTATTCAATGACCCACAGGGTTTTGCCATCCGGAGACATCGCCACCCCATTGCCACGGGCGATGTCGGGCAATACCGTCGTGATCTCGCCACCACCCGGGGCAACGTAATACACGCCACCCGATGGCTCGGTCGAGCTCCCCCGGAAATCCGTGAAATAGATGCCCCCCTGCTCATCGAACACCAGATCATTGGGCACCAGGCCCCGCTCCGGCGGTACGATCATTTCGGGCTGCGAGCCGTCTGGCTGCAGCGCCACGATATACCCCCGCGTGAAGTGATCGGCAGTGACCGCCACGAAGATACGACCGTCACGATGAATGGCCGTACCGCCGGGCCCATCCTTGCCGAAATCGTGCAACGTCGTCACATTGCCATCCGGCGACGCGCGCAGGAGTTTGCCCCCAAAGGGATCGGTGAAGATCAGATTGCCCTGACGATCAAGGCTTGGCCCCTCAAGCAGGGTTTTGCCTTCGGAGACCGTGATCCAGTGCTCGGCAAGCGTTGCCGGCAGTGCACGTTCGGCAAGCGGAATTGGTGCCGCACCTGAAGCCGAAGCGCCAGCAAGAGGCGTGTTTGCAACCGATTGCGAGGGGCCATCGCTGACGCAGCCGCCAAGCGTCATCGCTGCGACCAGCAGTGGCAAGGCCGAAAGTCTTGTCATGAGTCAACCACCTGTTCCAGTGAATAATCCGTAAAGGGTTTCTGTGACTGCCCAGAAGCGATATCCATGCGGATACCCGAATGTTCCTGATTGTCTAATTGATTCTGCAGCCCCGAGTCACCTGCGCCTTGCCTGTCCGAGCGCTTGCCGTCCCCCAAAAGGCCGTCAGACTCATAGACACTTCGTTGTTCATCATCCTGATCAGGCCTGATGTTTTCTGACCGTGCCGGGTTGCTTTCAAAAAAGCGCGCAACACGTCGTGGCTCGAGGCATGCTGGTGGTTGTGCAATCCCTTCAAGGCACAAGGAAAACCGCTTGGCGCTTGCGGCATCGAAGGGCCCACCGAAACTCCGTTGCTGGCGCTCAGGATGACCGCATGCGCCGGCGCTGCCACCATCAATATCTTGAGCAGGCCCTGCGTCCGTAGGGCCTGCTCATATCGTTATGCCACGAGATGCTGATTGAAGAACTCGGTCATCCGGTCAAACGGAATGATGTCCATCTGGTCATAAAGATCCGTATGGCTGGCGCCGGGAATGATCATCAGCTCTTTCGGCTCGGCCGCGGCTGCATAAGCAGTTTCACTAAAGTAGCGTGAATGTGCGTTTTCACCATGAATGAACAGTACCGGACGCGGAGAGATTTCTGCTATGTAGGTCAATAGCGGCATGTTCATGAAAGACAGCGGATTCGTGACGGTCCAGGAGCCGTTCGAATTGACCGCGCGCGGGTGAAAGCCTCGCGGTGTTCGATAATAGTCGTGGTAATCCACCAGAAACTGCGCCTCGCCACCCTCAAGCTCGTTCATGAGCGGCCCATAGGCGGGTGTACCACTTTCAGCATCTGCCCAGCGCTGCTGGCCAAGCTGCTCAAGGGTCTGAGTACGCTGCTCGAGGGTCACGCTGTCGTTATAGCCTCGGGCAAAAAGACGAGACATGTCGTACATGGTGCTGGCCACCACCGCCTTGACGCGCTTGTCCACTGCCACCGCATTCAGCCCCATGCCGCCCCAGCCGCAGATACCGATCACGCCAATCCGGTCACGGTCGACACCGGGCTGAAGCCCCAGACAGTCAACCGCTGCGCTGAAATCTTCGGTATTGATATCCGGTGAAGAGACGTTGCGCGGCTCACCACCGCTTTCGCCGGTATATGAGGGATCAAAGGCCAGAGTGACGAATCCACGCTCGGCCATGGTCTGGGCATAAAGCCCTGAAGACTGCTCCTTTACTGCGCCATAAGGGCCGCTGACAGCGATTGCCGGCAGTTTGCCTTCAGCATTTCGAGGGGAATAAAGATCACCGACCAGCGTGATGCCATAGCGGTTTTGAAAGGAGACCTTGCGATGATCGACCTTGTCACTTTCAGGAAAAACCTTGTCCCATTCCCGGGACGTATTGACGGTTTTTGTACCGGGTTCTGCCCTGGAAAGATTGAACATCGCACCAGCACCATACAGAGCGACACCCGCCCCGGCCTTTTTCAGCAGGTCACGCCGGCCGGCATCAAGTGCCCTGGAAGCAAGTGCCTTGGAAGAGGATACCTGGTGATCATCAGCATCGTTATAATCGCTCATCGTGATATCTCCAATCGGTTACTGATCCATTAGCCCCCGTCATCTTAAATATCGACCTGTGCCACGATTACCCGCTCAAAACACGCATAGTCATGCAATAAACTAATAAATAAAGGATAAAAATATAAAACCTTATTGATATCAGCAGGATACATTAAACACCTCTTATGCCCTCCACCGCTGATTCTTGTATCAGACTGAATGTCAGTGTCGGCTCGACTTCGTGACACCTCTCTATTTACGCCATGACATCTCTACTGGATTAGTGAACCTGACTCATGGTTGCTATCGGATTATTGTCATTCACAATCATTGTCGGCATTTATAGAATTCTTTCCCTGTTTGCACGCCTGCCTTCCGGATTGACGACTCGATCATTACCGAGCGCTTTTGCATTACGGCCCCTGCCTCGTTCGAAAGGGGCTGATGTCCGTTGGTACACCAGAGAACGACCTCAGGCACTGCACAACACTCCAAAAGCGTGAAATAACCTGCTGACCCTTGCCACTGATATCAACGACAGCAAACAAACCATCGTTTGACTGCTCAGCCCCGGGCATCAGCGGGTCATCAATATCTCCTTATTCCCTGCCCACCTGCAGAAACAGGGCCTTTTATGCCGTCAGGGCCCGGGCTTCCAGCAGTGGGTATCAAGCCATCGATAGAGCGCTATTACCGTGCAAAAGAAATCCCCGTTCACCCTTTCTCGTATCAACTGGCCACTGCTCGCCCTCGGGCTTGGCGCCTTCGGCATTGGCACTACAGAATTTGCACCCATGGGGCTACTCCCCGTCATCGCTGATGGCGTGAATGTGTCCATCCCTACCGCTGGTACGCTGGTGACCGCTTACGCCATTGGCGTCATGATTGGCGCCCCCGTCATCACCCTGATGCTGAGCCGGTTCACAAGGCGGACGTCGTTGATGCTGCTCATGGGCATCTTCATTCTGGGCAACCTGCTGTCTGCGATGGCACCAGGCTATGGCACGCTACTGGTCGCGCGTGTGATTACCAGCCTGTCGCAGGGGGCTTTTTTCGGATTCGGCGCAGTGGTCGCCACAAAGGTCGTTCCCGTAGACAAACAGGCCAGTGCGGTTGCCACCATGTTCATGGGACTCAGCATTGCCAATATTGGCGGTGTCCCCGCGGCGGCCTGGATCGGCCAGCATATCGGCTGGCGTGAAGCCTTTGGCGGTACGGCCGTACTGGGCCTGCTCGCGCTGACAGGGTTGGCTTTGGCCCTGCCACGGGGTGAACAAGGCCAGCGGCCGGACGTCGCGCGAGAATTAAGTGCCCTGTGGCGACTGGATATGCTGGTGGCCATGTCTCTCACGGTCCTTTTCGCCGCCGCTTTTTTCACGCTGTATACCTACGTTGCCCCGCTGCTACAGAACCTGACCGGCGTGTCGGATAATTTCATCACGCTGGCGCTGGTGCTGATCGGCCTCGGGCTGACGCTGGGTAACTGGCTTGGCGGACGTCTGGCGGATTGGTCACTGGATGGCGGCACCGCCATCGGCCTTGTCGCACTGGCCGCTGCCATGCTGTTCATGCCGCTCATGGCGGCCACCCCGATCGGTGCTGCCATCGGCCTGGTCCTCTGGGCCGTTGCCGCCTTCATCATCGTGCCGCCCTTGCAGGTGCGTGCCATGCGCGCTGCTGCAGAGGCCCCCAGTCTGGCCGCCGCCATCAATATTGCCGGTTTCAATCTGGGCAATGCGATCGGGGCCAGCGCCGGTGGCGGTGCACTCGGCCTTGGCCTCGGCTACAGCGCCATCCCGATGACAGGCGCCATACTCGCCCTTGTCGCACTAGTGATTCTGTGGCTGAGCCGCTTGACTCGCAATACAACCGGGTCGGCCCCCAGCGCTGCCGTTTGATTCCGGATACTCGAGAGAAACCGGTCATGGTGGAGGCCTCTTCATCAGCAGGGTTATTGAGCAGGGCCATCGCCTTCCGGTATGGCCTTGAATAATCCGACAAGGTCAGCCTGCTCGATACCCGGATGCTCATGAGCGGCGCAAGGCACTGAGTATTGCGGTCTTGTCAGCTCGGGCAGTGTCTTCATTCTCTGCCAGCCTTCTTCGGCTTCTTCGCACGCCTTATATGCAGAAACGGACACGGCGTCGTCATGGACTTCATGGCGTGTTGCCATGTCTTTTCTTCCCGCTCGATTAATCCCCTTGCCTTATCCCCTTGTCGGGGTTCCCGCATTAAGTCATTTGCATATACTCGCTTTGAAACCGGCAGGATGGTTTCACCATGTCCCGTGTAAAGACGAAAGCGGAGGAACAACGATGAGAACCATGAAAGCAGCTGTTGTCCCAGCGTTCAAAGCGCGTCTGGACATTCGCGAAGTTCCGGTTCCCGAGCCCGGCCCCGGTCAGGTACTGATGCGGGTACAGGCCTCGGGCGTCTGCCATACCGACCTTCACGCCGTGGAAGGTGACTGGCCGGTGAAACCACAGCCCCCCTTTATTCCCGGGCATGAAGGCGTCGGATTTGTCGATGCCATCGGCGCCGGCGTCAAACATCTCAAGGAAGGCGATCGCATCGGCGTGCCCTGGCTCTATGATGCCTGCGGCCACTGCGAGCACTGTCTGGGCGGCTGGGAGACGCTGTGTGAATCGCAGCACAACACCGGCTACAGCGTGGATGGCGGCTATGCCGACTACGTGCTGGCCGATGCCAACTATGTCGGCCATTTGCCCGACAACAGCGACTTCGTGGAAATCGCCCCGATCCTCTGCGCCGGCGTGACCGTCTACAAGGGCCTCAAGATGAGCGAGGTCAAGCCCGGCCAATGGGTCGCGATCTCCGGCATCGGCGGTCTGGGCCATCTGGCCGTGCAGTATGCCCGCGCCATGGGCATGCGCGTCATCGCCATCGATGTCTCCGAGGACAAGCTGCAACTGGCCGAACGGTTGGGCGCAGAACTCACCGTGAACGCCCGCGAGCAGGACCCCGTCAAAATCATCAGGGAGAGCATCGGTGGCGCCCATGGCGCGCTGGTCACTGCGGTATCGGAAAGCGCCTTCAGCCAGGCACTGAACCTGGTCCGCCGCGGCGGCACCATCTCGCTGAATGGCCTGCCGCCCGGCAGGTTCGACCTCTCCATTTTCGACATGGTGCTCAACGGCATTACCGTGCGCGGCTCCATTGTCGGCACACGGCTGGATTTGCAGGAATCACTGGAACTGGCCGGCGACGGCCGCGTACGCGCCACCGTGAGCAGTGACCGGCTGGAAAACATCAACGAGATCTTCGATCGCATGCGTCAGGGGCAAATCGAAGGCCGTGTGATGCTGGATATGCAGTAGCCTGAAAGGGTGGAAGCCAATGAACCGGGGCTGCGAGAGCGGCCTCGGTTTTTGCTTCAGATGTGAAACGCCTTCTGAATCGTTTTGATCTTTGCGATTTTGAGTGGCAACACTGGCAGAATATCGATCAGGGCATCGCTCGTAATTGCAATCAGCCGGCCACCATCAGGGACCGGCCATCATCAGGGAGTCGCACTTCATGGCACTGGCGGTCTGGTTGACCTACCTCGGCGTGATTGCCGCGCTGATCTTATTTCCCGGGCCGAGTGCTCTGCTCTGCATGAGCCACGGGCTGCGCTATGGCCGCCGGCGCGCACTGGCGACGGTAGTGGGCGGCGCACTGGCCGCACTGGTGCTGATGACGCTGTCGTCCCTGGGGCTGGGGGCGATTCTGGCCACTTCGGAAACGGCCTTTATCGTGCTGAAGGCCGTGGGGGCGGCCTATCTGATCTACCTTGGCGTGCAGGCGTGGCGAACCCCTGCCGAGCCGATGGCCACACCGGCGGCAACCCGGAAGGTCATGGCAGGTATTCATGCCACTCGGCGACTGTTCATCAAGGGCCTTACCATAGGCCTCAGCAACCCGAAGGATCTGCTGTTTTTCGCTGCACTGTTCCCCAACTTCATCGACCCGGGTCAACCACAGTGGTCGCAGTTCGTCATACTGGCACTGACATGGCTTGTGGTGGATCTGGCCGCGATGACCACCTACGTTTGCGTTGGCTCAACGGTCAGCCGGTGGTTCGGCACGCGGCGACGCGTAAAGCTCTTTAACCGCGCTTCCGGGAGCCTGTTCGTGGCAGCCGGCGGCGCGCTGGCCTCATCACATCGATAGGTTGCGACGGGAATCTCGTCATATGGAATCTCGTCACATGGAGTCACAGGGCCTTCATCGACCGATCGCCGTGTTTGATGCCGGCATCGGTAGCTATGCCATCGTGGCGGAAATACAGCGGCGCCTGCCCCATCAGGACGTGCTCTATTTCGCGGATCGTGCCAGTTTTCCCTACGGCACCAAGACGCCGGAGACGCTGGCCCGGATCATGACGCAGACATTGCGCCTGCTGGAAACCTTTGAGCCCTCGGCGATCGTCATGGCCTCCAACGCGCCCTCGATCACCGTGCTGGAAGAGGTACGCCCCATGACCCGGGTGCCGATCTTCGGTGTCTTTCCACCGTTGCAGGAGGCGCTGGCGAGCTCGACAAGCCACACGGTCGGGATCATGGGCGTCGAGTCCCTGATAGAGAGCGAGATGCTGCGCGCATTCGTGGCCCGCCACGATCTCAAGGGCGCCCATGTCGAACGGATCAATGCTTCAAGCATGGTCGAACTGGTCGAGAGCGGCAGGTTCCTGTTTGACCTGCAGGAGACCCAGCAAAGGGTCAACGATTTTACAGCCGCCCTCTTCCAGCGCGCGCCCGATATCGACGTTCTCACGCTTTCAAGCACTCACCTGCCCTGGCTCAAGGCGTTTTTCGAACGCGCACGGCCTCAGTGTCGCTTCCTGGACCCCGCCGAAAGCGTCGTCGCCGGTCTGGGAAACGGCACGCCAGGCCACGGCAGGATTCGAACGCTGGTGACAGAAGACGCGCGCTATTCGGTCAGCGATTTTCGCCGCATGCTGGATCGCCTTGGCGTGGCCCTGACGCTTGAGGTCGTGGAAGCCCCCTCCCCGTGACCTCGGGCAGACCCGCTTATCGCTGACGAGGTAGCGTCCGGTGTCACGGCCCCTTCCAGCAAGGCCACCGCCATGGCCGGGTGCTACTTTCCTCCACCGTCCCGGGCTATGCTGGGCGTTTCCGTGATCAAGGACCCCTCACATGCCGCTGATGGATCGACGCCGTCTGCTTTGCGCTGCCTCACTACTGCCGCTGGCCACACTAACGCTGCCTGCCCTGGCCAGAACCGCTGCCACACCCGACCCAAAAGCCGTTCAGCGCAAGCTTCAGGCGCTGGAAGAGCAGCACGGCGGCCGGCTGGGGGTGGCCCTCATGAATGTGGGCACAGGCGCGGTGGTCAGCCATCGCGGCGACGAACGCTTTCTGTTCAACAGCACGGGCAAGGTCTTCATGGCGGCGGCCGTGCTGGCGCGGGTCGACAGCGGCGAGGAGTCGCTGGATCGGCGGCTCGAGATCAAGGCGTCGGACATTGGCGAATGGGCGCCCGTCACCGAGCCACACGTCGGAGGCCCCGGCATGACGCTGGCCGAACTCTGCCAGGCGGCCATGGCCTGGAGTGACAACACCGCCGCCAACAAGCTGATCGAGAGCGTCGGCGGCCCGGAGCCTATCACCGCGTACCTGCGCCGCATTGGCGACGACACCACACGGCTCGACCGCTGGGAACCCGAACTCAACACGCACGATCATGAGGGTGACGAGCGCGACACCACCACCCCGCTCGCGATGATGCAGACGCTTCGAACCCTGCTATTGGGCGATGCCCTTTCCCCCTCCTCGCGCCATCAGCTGGCGGCCTGGATGATCGAAGGCAAAACTGGCGATGCCCGTCTGCGCGCGGGCATGCCCCCCGGCTGGCTGATCGGTGAGAAGACCGGCACCAATAGCGTCGGCAACGCCAATGATGTCGGCATTGCCTGGCCGGCCGATCGCGGTGCGGTAATTGCCGTGGCCTACACCTGGCTGCCAAAGGCCAGCAAGACACAGCGCGACGAGGTCATCGCGGAGATCGGCCGGCTGGCCGCCAGCGTGTAGGCCGTCTCCACAATGCTCTGCGCCGAAATCCTTTTTAAACTCGCCTCTTGACCTCAAGGGTACTTGACGTCGCACTGTCGCTCCCGTTTATCGATCAAGCATTATCTGATGTACAAACGGGAGCGCTGTCATGAAGCCTGTATTCCTGGTGTGTCGCGGCCTTGTGGGCACGTGTGTGCTAACGATGTTGATTGGACTCAACCTGCGGCCCTCGATGGCAGCCATCGGCCCTGTCGTGGAATCCATTCGTCATGATGTCCCCCTGAGCTTCAGGCAGATTTCCCTGCTCACGACCCTGCCGGTGATCGCCATGGGGCTGGGCTGCTTTGCCAGTGGCGCACTTGTCAGGCGGCTCGGGATGAGTGGCGTGATCACTCTGGCACTGACCACCATTGCGGCCTCTGATGCCCTGCACTGGCTGGGGCTGGGCTTTGCCGGACTATAGATCGCGGCAATGGGCGCCGGTATCGGTATTGCCTTTATTCAGGCCATCCTGCCCGGTTTTATCAAACACGTTGCCAGAGACAACACGTCTCTGGTCATGGGCATATATGTCGCCGCCATCATGGCGGGCGCGGCACTCTCTGCCTCCATGGTTCCCTTTATCAGCCGTTTACTGGGCTGGCAGACCGGACTGGCCTCATGGAGTCTGCTCGCGCTCATGGCTCTGGTGGTCTGGCACTACCGCGATCGAACGCTTGCGACGCCATTGCATGATCAAGACCGGCAGCTCTCCTTTCGCCAGATGGCAACGGTGCCGAGGTTCTGGACTCTGGCCGCTTTCTTCGGCCTGGGCACCGCCGGATACACCTGTCTGCTCGCATGGCTGCCACCCACCTTCGTGACGCTGGGGTGGTCGGAATTTCGGGCCGGATTCATGTTGAGCTGGATGAGCCTCATTGAGGTCATGGCCGCGCTCGCATTCCCCGCCCTGTCTCAGCACATGAATGACCGACGCCCCATTCTGGTCCTCGTGCTTCTGCTGTCATTCACGGGCTTTGTCCTGTTGAGTCAATGGCCTGTCACCACCGCCTGGCTATCCACGGCCCTGCTCGGCCTGGGGATCGGCGGCCTTTTTCCCATGAGCCTACTGGTCACCATGGATCATTTCGATGATTCGATCGCGGCAGGTCAATTGACCGCCCGGGTACAGGGCATCGGATACCTGATGGCCTCGATATCACCGCTCGTGGCGGGCATCATGAAAGACACGCTCGGCGGGTTTGAGCAGGCATGGCTACTATTGGCCATCGTATTTCTGGGCCTGCTCTTTTTGAGCCTCACATTCAATCACGCTGAAATTACCCGACCCATGCAGACGGCATCCCTTTAACTGCCAGTGCCCCGGCAGGGCCAATGTTCGTCACCCGGCCAGGGCTGGCATGGGGTCAATCGACAGGAACGATAAAACGCCAGGAGGCTGGTCCCATGGAAGACTCCCTTAACAACGAGGAAGGCAAGGCGCTGCTTTTCCGCTACGCCACCAGAGAAGATTTGCCTGCCATCGTGGCGCTGCTGGCGGACGATGAAAAAGGAAAAACGCGTGAGCAGTATTGCGATCCCCTGCCTTCGGCTTACAGCGATGCCTTTGACGCCATGGAAAGCCAGAGCACCGACTGCATTGCCCAATCGGTATCTTCTGTCCTGTGACGGGAACGACATTGTCGGTGGCTTACAGCTCACCATGATTGCCGGCCTGTCACGGCGGGGCCAGTTGAGAGCGCAGATTGAAGGCGTCAGGATTGCTTCACATGCCAGAGGCCAGGGGATTGATTGGCGAAAGACTCATCCAGCGGGCCATTTCCATTGCAAAAGAGCATGGCGCCGCCCTGCTCCAGTTCACGACAGATAAAACACGCCCGGATACCCACCGCTTCTACGAACGGCTGGGATTCATCGCGAGTCATGAGGGCATGAAGATGGCGCTATAAAACGCACTTTTGAAATCAAGTGCGTTTTTGGACGTCATGCCGTTCATGAAGCCACAACAGCGATTCTGGCGATGGCCCAGAGGCCTGATTGCGGCTTGTTGACTGAAGCACTCAAGGAGTTAGATGAGTGGAAAGTTCATTGAACGAGGCAGGACTATAAAAACCATATAAGTAATTGATATTTAAGTATTAAATATATACTCAAACAGATTTATATACCATTGGGTATACCATGGGATGCCTTTGGAGAACCATACTTTTCCCTATGCGATAGTTGGCCTCAAGGCAGCTTACGGCCAAAAGCGGTCGTTGATACTTCGCTGATATTAACGCTGCAAACACTGGCGCAGCATTGCTGCGTCCGAGTGATTTGACTTGTTAGGCTGACTACCTGACCTAGGTGTATGGTCCCGGAGTGTAGTGGTTTATGGTATGACTCACTAACGGAGGAGGATCCATGGCTCAGATACTTCACCAACGCGCCACGACCACGCAC
>NZ_FOLY01000008.1 GCF_900112585.1 Kushneria avicenniae
CGGTGGGGCAGCAGCGCGGCGCCGGGCAGTTCCAGCCGCAGCAGGCGCTGTGACTGCGAAAGTGTTATGTCGAACTGTTCCAGCACACTGTTCAGTAGCGAATCTGACATCCTGCTGCACCCTGCCGCTTCATCACGAATGCGCTAATTTAACACATGTCGTATAAAAGACGGCATCCGGAATGGTATGTCGAACATCAGGCCAAACGCTGTCGAAAGGCGCGCGGCGTCTCGCCGGTGTGACGCTTGAAAAAGCGCGTGAAATAGCCGGGCTCGGAAAACCCCAGCTGCTCGCTGATGGTGGCCACGCTGTGGCGGGTATAGGTCAGCTGACGACGGGCTTCGAGCAGCAACCGTTCATGCAGCAGCTGCAGGGCACTACGTCCGGCCAGCAGGCGGCAGATGTCATTGAGGTGGGTACTGCTGATGCCGATGTCGGCGGCCAGCTGTGGCACGGTGGGCTGGTCGCGAAAACAGATTTCAATCAGAGCCTGGTAGCGCTGCAGGTGCTGTTCGCCTCGCAGCGATATCGAGCGACGGGGGGGCGGTTGCCATCGGGCGCGTCGCCACAGCTGAAGCACGATTGCCTCGATAAACGCGTTGAGCATCGCCTCGCGCCCTTCTTGCTGGCCCATCGGCGTGTGTCGATATTCGATATGCAATTGCTCGATCAGCGCGGTCAGAGGGGCCTGTTCGGCACGGTCTGTTAGTGGGTAATGCTCGGCGCGTTGCAGCACCTGCGCCTGGGGCAGGTGTTGCTGAAGATATTCCACCAGCGGGCGGGCGAGAGTGACGATATGACCCTCGGTGTCCGGTGAAAAGTGAAAGTCATGGGATATCGAATCCGGCACGCAGATCAGGGTCGGTGGTGTCAGCCGATAGGCAAGATCCCCCAGACGGGCACTGCCGCTCCCTGCCGTCAGCAACAGCAGATGCATCAGGTCGGTATGACGATGGGGCTTGATTCGCCAGCCATTGGGCCGGCTGCGTTCGGCAATGGTTTCGCAGTGCAGGAGATCCGGCGTGGGCCAGTCGTGGGTCTCTCCGTACAAACGAAAGACGGGCACTGTCTGCGCTATCGTCATCGCCAATCTTCCGGGCAGGAGTGTCCTGCCAGACTAAAGTCACCGCCCAATCCATGGATATTGTCATTTCGTCGTCCATTTGTGCCTTATACGGCGTCGGCTGCGAGGCAGAGAATGTAGGCATCATTTTTGAAACGGAAGTTCGTGATGCGTACAAAAGTGGCCATTATCGGGGCGGGCCCTGCCGGTCTGCTGCTGGGACAGTTACTGCACCGCCAGGGCATCGACAATGTCATCGTCGAGCGACGATCGGGGGACTACGTTCTGGGACGCATCCGGGCCGGCGTGCTGGAGCAGGGGATGGTGGATCTGCTGCGCGAGGCCGGCGTGGATCAGCGTATGCAGCAGGAGGGCATCGTCCATGACGGTTTCGAGCTGGCCCTTGATCAGCGCCGTGTGCGTGTCGATCTCGCCGGGCTGACCGGTGGCAGGACGGTGATGATCTATGGTCAGACCGAAGTGACCCGCGATCTGATGGCCGCGAGGGAAGCCGCCGGCGCGACCACCCTTTATGAGGCCGATAACGTCGCGCTGCATGATCTCGACACCGAACGGCCCCGGGTCACCTTCGAGAAGGACGGGGAGCGCTGTCAGCTTGAGTGCGACTATGTGGCCGGCTGTGATGGCTACCACGGTATGTCGCGCCGCTCGATCCCCGAGGACCGGCTCAAAACGTTCGAGCGGGTCTATCCGTTTGGCTGGCTGGGCATGCTCTCCGAGACGCCGCCGGTCCATGAAGAGCTGATCTATGCCAGCCATGCGCGTGGCTTCGCCCTGTGCAGCATGCGCTCCAGAACGCGCAGTCGCTACTATTTGCAGGTCCCGGCGACAGAGACCGTCGAGGCCTGGTCCGATGATCGCTTCTGGACGGAGCTCGCGGCGAGACTGCCGGAAGATATTGCTCAGGCACTGGTCACCGGCCCTTCGATTGAAAAGAGCATCGCGCCGCTGCGCAGCTTTGTGGTCGAGCCCATGCAGTATGGCCGTCTTTTTCTGGCCGGCGATGCCGCGCACATTGTCCCACCCACTGGTGCCAAGGGGTTGAACCTGGCTGCCAGCGATGTCCACACGCTTTATCGCTTGCTGACCGGGGTCTATCAGGAAGGGCGCACCGATCTCATCGAGCGCTACTCCGAAACCTGCCTGCGGCGTGTCTGGAAGGCCGAGCGCTTTTCCTGGTGGATGACCGCCAACCTGCACCGCTTTTCCGATGATGATGACTTTGACAGGCGCCTTCAGCAGGCGGAGCTCGATTACTGCACCGGGTCCCGGGCCGGACTTGCCACCATTGCCGAGAACTATGTGGGACTGCCCTACGAGTCACTGGAGTAATCCGTGCCGACAGGCGCCATCCCGGCGTTGCCCGATGCCCCGACGCCGTGAATCGCTCCACTAAAGTCGGTTTTATCGGCGGGTGCGGTTGGTTTATGTTGTTTCAAAAGACGAACTTTTGTACTTATCGCGAACAAAAAAGCAGTGGCCGATCATCGGCACACTGCGCGCGCCTGCGAGGTCACAACATCATGAACATTCGCTCCAGAATCTGTGTGCTGACCGCTGCGGCGGCTCTTTTGACCGCCGGTGCCAGTCAGGCTGCCACGACGCTGCGGATGTCGCATTTCTGGCCCGGCCCTTCCGCGATCAACCAGCAGATCTTCGAGGCGTGGGCACAACGTGTCGAAGAGGCGTCCAACGGCGAACTGCGGGTACAGAACTTCCCTTCCCAGACGCTGAGCAAGGCCGATGACACCTATGACGCCACCGTCAAGGGCATTACCGACATCGGCGTCACCGCTCAGGGCTACACGGCCGGGCGTTTCCCGCTGTCGCAGATCGTGGAGCTGCCGGGCGTGGCCGAATCGGCGCCGGAAGGCGCCTGCATCATGCAGACGCTTTATGACGACGGTCACTTTGGAGATGAGTACAGGGACACACACGTTCTGTTCATGTTCACGACCGGGCCGGGCTATATCCATACCCGTGAAACGGACGTGCAGACGCCGGCCGATCTTCAGGGACTGCGTATTCGGCGTCCGACGGCGGTAGCCGGCGGTCTGCTGGAAGGCATGGGCGCACGTCCGATCGGCATGCCGGCACCGGACATCTATACCGCCATGCAGCGTGGTGTGCTGGACGGCCTGAGCTTTCCCTGGGAGGGCATGAAGGTTTTTCGCCTCAATGAGCTGGCCCATTACCACACACAGGTGCCGTTCTACACGCTGGTGTTTGTGGCCACCATGAACAAGAACACCTGGGAGCGCCTGTCGCCCGAGCAGCAGGCTGCCATCGATGCCAATAGCGGTATGGCCTGGGCCAGAAATGCCGGTGAGGTCTTTGCCGGTCTGGATACTGCCGGCCGACAGGAGGCCGAAGCAGCTGGGGATACCATTCGGGTGATCGATCATCCGCTGGACAATCCCGACTGGCAGTCGCCACTGAAACAGGGCATCGAAAATTATCTGAGCGGTCTCGAGTCGCGAGGGCTTGATCAGGCCCGTGAGGTTTATCAGGCCGCGCTGGCGGCCAAACAGGACTGCGCAGCAGAAACGTCCTGAACGATCGCGTTCACGTCAGAAATCTTTCATGTCTGACCCGGGGAGATCGTCATGCAGGAGGGGCTGATTCGTGTCGGTCGCTGGCTGGAATTGTTGAGCAGGCTCGTCGCGGGTGTGGCGCTGGCGGGAATGCTGGTGGTGACCGTGGCCGATGTCACGCTGCGCTATCTGTATCGTCTCAGCGAAGGGGCGATCACGCTGCGAGTGACCGGCAGTGTCGAACTGGTCAGCTATCTGTTGCTGTTCGCCCTGCTGGCTGCCATGGCCGCCAATGTCGAGAAGGGCCAGGTGGTGGTCGAGGCGTTCAGCCATCGCCTCAACGATACCCTCAAGACCCGGCTCAACGGCTTTTATCTGCTGGGGTTTGCGGTGCTGGGAGGAATGGTGGCCCTGGGGCTCTGGGCATCGGCAACCAGTGCCGCCGGACACGGCGAGGTTACCCAGGATCTACGGCTTCCCATGGCCCCCATTTATGGCGTGGCCGCCATCCTGAGCCTGCTGCTGGGAATGCGCAGCCTGATCTTTGCGGTGCTGGGGCTGTGGTTCAATTACCGCGTGGCATCGGTCGAGGAGCTCTGACATGGCCAGTGAAATGATTGGTGCGCTGGGCCTTGGCCTGTTGCTGGTGCTGATGGTGCTTCGGGTACCGGTGGCGCTGACCATGCTGATGGTCGGTGTGGGGGGCTTTGCCCAGGTCATCAACTGGAGTGCGGCACTGTCGATGGCGCGCTCCGTACCCGTGGAAGTGCTGACCAACTATAGCTTCAGCGCCGTGCCCATGTTCATCCTGATGGGGGTGCTGGCCGCGCACTCGGGCATGGCCGGCAAGCTGTTTGAGTCAACGCGTACCGTTT
Organism: Kushneria avicenniae; assembly: GCF_900112585.1. Lineage (GTDB taxonomy): Bacteria > Pseudomonadota > Gammaproteobacteria > Pseudomonadales > Halomonadaceae > Kushneria > Kushneria avicenniae. The sequence continues at coordinate 4,494 of NZ_FOLY01000008.1, forward strand.
GCGGTGGCTGGAAGGGCGGGCTGGCAATCGCGGCGATCGGTTCCTGCGGTATCTTCTCGGCGATCTCGGGGTCGTCGCTGGCCACGGCCAGTACCATGACCCGCGTGGCCCTGCCGGAAATGGAGCGCTACGGCTACCACCGCGGCCTGGCCACCGGGGCGCTGGCGGCGGGCGGTACACTGGGCATCATGATTCCGCCCAGTATTGCGCTACTGATCTATGCCATCCTCACCGAGCAATCGGTGGGCGACATGTTCATGGCCGGGCTGATTCCGGGACTGATGGGGCTGGTGTTCTACTGCCTGACCATTACCGTGGTGATGCGGTGTCGGCCGACGCTGGCCGTGGCGGGCGAGCCGACCGGCTGGGGTCAGAAGCTGGCCTCGCTGACCGGGCTGGTGCCGTTTTTTGCCGTCTTTCTGCTGATCATTCTGGGCATCTACTTCGGGATCTTCACGCCCACCGAAGGGGCCAGCGTCGGTGCCTTCGCGACCCTGCTCTACGCCCTGTTCAAGGGCATGCGCGGCGCCGGCATATGGCGCGCGCTACAGGAGACGCTGGCGCTCTCCACGGTCGTGTTCTTCATGCTGGTCGGGGCCGAGACGCTGGGCTACTTCATTACGGTGTCGCGTCTCTCGTTTTCCATTTCGGACTATCTCTATAGCCTCGAACTGGCACCGATAGTCGTACTGCTCTGCATCCTGGCGATGTATTTCATTCTCGGCATGTTCATGGATTCGATTGCCATGCTGGTGATCACCGTGCCGGTGGTCTATCCGATCATTCAGGCCGTGGGCATCGATCCGATCTGGTTCGGCATTGTCACGGTGCTGACCGTCGAGCTGGGGCTGATTACGCCGCCCGTGGGCATGAATGTCTTTGTCATCAAGGCAATGGCGCCCCACGTGGGACTGGGCGAAATCTTCCGGGGCGTCGCGCCGTTTATTGCCTCCGATCTTGTGCGTCTGACGCTCCTGATCCTGTTTCCGGCGCTCAGCCTCTATCTGGTGACGGGATGATCGTTCCAGGCGCCGACGGCCTGGCCGTCGGCGCGCCCGTTTTAGGGTTCAGGTGCCAATGATCGCCCGGATGATGCTGTGAAAGAACCAGCGCTGGGCCGGGGAAATGCTGGAAAGCATGGGCGCGTGACCGCTGATCATGTTGACACTGGATGTATATCGATACTGGCGGTTCATGAATGGCCTGAGCCTTTACTGGAAGGGCATGAAGGTATTTTGAATCAACGAGCTGACCCTTTATTACCTGCAGTTGCCCTGTATATGTCGTTGCCTTGGTGGCGACGATGAGCTGCGCCACCTATGACCACCTTTTATTTGAGATACGCAAAAGCGTTACGTCATCGGTGACGGCATAAACGGTGTCACTCTTTTTGTCGTATCGGAGTTCATCACCGTCTTCAAGTGTCAGAGTATGGCTGTCAGCGATCGTCGCTTTATAAATATCGGGGGTATAGGTTTTTATCCGGCGCTCGATGGTAAAACATCGTCATTGCGCTGGATAGTGTAATTAAAATGCATGTTTCTACTATTAACGCTTTTCCACTGCCCGGTAGACGATTCGCCGTCATGATGGCCGCACGCAGTTATTCCGAACGCGAGAGCAATCATTATCCGTGGAATTCTGAAAACCGCCATGATTGTTCACTGTTAAATCCTTGTTACCTGAATGCGGCAAAACTTCCCCCAACCCATCTTGACGGGCGCGATGGGTTGGGGGGGTAACGGAAGTTATTCGATGCGGGAGAGAGTTATATTGTCAGCCCGTGAGCTAATAGTATCGTTCTCTTCGTTGTAAAGCAGCACATCACCATCGTCTCGAGTCAGAGTGTTCTTGTCAGTTGCGGTTGCTTTATACATCCGAGGATCAAAATTGTTCATTTGACGCTCTAGATTAAAAGTATCGCGCTCACGCTCGATGGTATAAGTAAATGTATTGTCCCTTTTGTTAACGCCTTGCCATTTACCGATAAACTGCTCGCCGTCGTCTTCGCCGCACGCCGTCAATGCCAGTGCCAGGGTCAACATTGCCAGAACCACTTTCAAGAACTTCATTGCCTGCTCCTTACCTTAAAATTATTACTAATTAAAAGAAATTAACCGACCTTGAGCGGTCGGGAACCGCCCCGACCTCCAAGGCGATTGCCGCTCAGGTTGCCAGGGGGACCGTGGCCTGTACACCGCCATGATGGTACTGGCCATGAATCAGGCGACCTACAACCGGCTGTCACCGGCGCTTCAGAAAGTCATCGATGACAATTCGGGGTTACAGGAGGCGCAACGTATCGGTCGGGTGATGGATGAGGCCGAGGCGGAGGTGATCGAGACGGTTGCTTCGCGCGATGACGCTGAAATGATCTATATCGCCCAAAAGGACCAAAAGCCATGGCAGGCCGCGGCCGACAAGACCGTCCAGCAATGGATCGGCGACATGAAGACTCGCGGCATGGACGGACAGCAGCTTTATGATGACGCCATGGGCCTGGTGGGGAAATATACCCGTCAGACTCAATGAGGCCCGCCGCGACATTTTACGCCTTCCTGTCGTCAGAATGCCGACACCGCAGAAGCGGTGCCGGCATCACGCGTTCTAATAGCCAGACCGGGTGCCCGAGTGTTCGATACTGGACGCACGGGCATATTCACGCCATGGTCAGGGCGTACGGATCGATCGATCCCTGAACACCGCATGAACAGGATGCCCCATGAGTGACAACACCGCGCTTTTGAACGACCAGTCGCTGGATTTTCTCGAACGCTATCTCAATAACGCCTCGCCCACCGGCTACGAGTGGGAAGGCCAGAAGCTGTGGATGGACTATCTGCGCCCATGGGTCGATGAGTTCTTCACCGACACCTACGGCACCGCGGTTGGCGTGATCAACCCCGAGGCCGATTACAAGGTGGTCATCGAGGGGCACGCCGACGAGATCAGCTGGTATGTGAACTACATCTCCGATGACGGGCTGCTCTACGTGATCCGCAACGGCGGCAGCGACCATCAGATCGCGCCCTCCAAGCGGGTCAATATCCACACGAAAAACGGCATCGTTGAAGGCGTTTTCGGCTGGCCGGCCATTCATACCCGCCGCAGTCCCGGCAGCGAAGAGCAGGCGCCCAAGCCCGACAACATCTTTATCGACGTGGGCTGCGACAACAAGGAAGAAGTCGAGAAGCTCGGCGTGCACGTCGGCTGCGTGATCACCTATCCGGACACCTTCAGCGTGCTCAACGGCAACAAATTTGTCTGCCGCGCGCTGGATAACCGCATGGGCGGATTCATGATTGCCGAAGTGGCACGCCTGCTCAAGGAGAGCGGCAAAACGCTGGATTTCGGCCTCTACATCGTCAATTCGGTGCAGGAAGAAGTCGGCCTGCGCGGCGCGCAGATGATCGCTGAGCGCATCCGTCCGGACGTCGCCATCGTCACTGACGTGACCCACGACACCCACACGCCGATGATCGATCCCAAGAAGGAAGGCAGCAATAAAATGGGTGCCGGCCCCGTGATCGCCTGGGCCCCGGCAGTGCAGAACCGTCTGCGCGAGCGGATTCTGGAAGTAGCCGAAAAGGGCAACATTCCCTTCCAGCGTGTTGCCAAGTCGCGCGCTACCGGCACCGACACCGATTCGTTCGCCTACAGCAACACCGGTGTGGCCTCGGCGCTGATCTCGCTGCCGCTGCGCTACATGCACACCACGGTCGAGATGGTGCAGCGCGAGGACGTCGAAAACGTCATCCGCCTGATCCACGATACGCTGCTGAACATCAAGAAGGGCGAAACGTTCAGCTACTTTGACTAAACGCTGCTGAAACCTCCGGCGCCCCGGGCGCCGGAGGACGCCATGTTTGAAAGGACTTTACCCCACAGCCGGCGTTCGCGTCAGGACCAGCCGAACGCCCAGCGCCACGAACATGATACTGAAGCGCAAGTGCAGTCAGAGCGAGATGCTGGCGCTGGTATCTGGCATGGCTCCGGCATGAATCATGAAAAGGTCAATGTCTAATAGGCCAGCCGGCCCTTTAATTCGCCAAATGGCCGCATGACCTGCTGTTGATAGGCGGGTCTTGCCTGCAATTGCTGGTACCAGCGGCGGACACTGGGAAGATCGGGCCGTTCAATACCGTCCATCTCGAAATAGCGATACAGCGTTGTCCCGGCAGGAATATCGGCCAGTCCCAGCGTGTTGCCGCTAAACCAGGGTTGTTGGCTCAATTGATCATCAAGGCGCTGATAAAGCTGCTCGCAGCGTTTCAAGGCTTTCGAAATGGCAGATTGATCACGTTGCATCTCGGGTGTGCGGTAATAGCCCCAGAAGATGCCGCTAAAAAAGGCCGGTTCAAGCTCTGACAGGGACCAGTCGATCCAGCGATCGATCAACGACTGTGCCGCCGGCGTGTCACGCTGGAAATGATCGTTGCCATACTGCGCCGCCAGGTAGCGAAGAATGGCGTGGGTTTCCCAGATGCTGGTTGTCCCATCCACGATGACCGGAATGCGTCCACCCGGATTCATGGCCAGAAATTCAGGAGTGTCCAGGTCGCCATGCTCACCGCCGGCGGGGATGTGCTGATAATCAAGCGATAGTTCGTCCGCCAGCCACAGCACCTTTTGTACGTTGTAAGAGGTCGATCTTCCATAAATCTGCAGCATTGCCGGTTCCCTTCGCTTGAATATCTTCACGTTCGTGACAGGTGATCCATGCATGGCCGACACTGGCAGGCACTATATCAATGGAGACCAGCATGACGACCTTTACCGAGAAGGCTCCGGGCGTGGCCGAGGAGATTCCGACCGCGGCGGCAGGCTTTACCCTTAACCACTCGATGGTGCGCATCAAGGACCCGGAGCGGGCCCTGCACTTTTATACCCACGTGTTCGGCATGCGTCTGCTGCGCAAGCTCGACTTCCCCGAGCTGCAGTTTACGCTCTATTTCCTGACCCAGCTTTCTCCGGAAGACAGCGTGCCGGAAGACCCGGATGAGCGTACGGTCTGGACCTTCAGCCAGCGCGGACTGCTGGAGCTGACCCACAACTGGGGCACCGAGGACGATCCGGAATTTGCCTATCATAACGGCAACTCGGACCCGCAGGGTTACGGTCACATCTGCTTCAACGTGCCCAATCTGGAAAGTGCCGAGACGTGGTTCGAGGACATGGGCGTCGAGTTCATCAAGCGCGCCAATGACGGCAAAATGAAAAACGTGGTTTTCGTGAAGGATCCGGACGGTTACTGGATCGAGGTGATCCAGGCTGATCTGATGGCCGGCGCCGGGCAGTAACGCCCGATGCCGTATCGAGTTTGGAACCGCCGGGCGCCGGCCGTGTCAGCCGGGGCTCGGCCCGTTGGGCGTTCTCTGCTCTGCAGGGGCGTCCTCCGGCGTCTGGGTGGGCGTCGTCTCCTCCAGAGGGGCGGTGTGCTCCTCCTGCGACGGCTCGCCGTGCAGGCTGTTGCGGTCGGGCATCAGCACGCGCATGCGGGGAAAGGCGTCCGGATATTCACGGGCGATAAAGCGGATCAGCCCCTCTCGCATCTCGCAGCGCAGATCAAAGGTATCGCCGCCGCCGCGGGCGCTGACCAGCACGCGCAGCTGCATGTTGTATTCGGTCATCTCGAGAAGCTGCACCTTGCAGACCACGCCGCTCCACAGCGGCGAGTTCTGCGCGATGCGGGTGGCCTCTTCCTGCAGCGCATCCAGCGGCAATGAGAAATCGGCATATAAAAAGACGCTGCCGATCAGGTCGTTGGTGCGCCGCGTCCAGTTCTCGAACGGGTTGTCGAGAAACCAGTTGATCGGCAGCACCAGCCGGCGCCAGTCCCACAGCCGCACCACCACGTAGGTCAGCGTCAGCTCCTCGATCCAGCCCCACTCGCCCTGAACCACCACGGCGTCATCAAGCTGGATCGGCTGGGTCATGGCGATCTGCACCCCGGCCAGCAGGTTGCCGAACACCTTCTGGGCGGCAAAGCCCAGCACCACGCCCATGATGCCGGCCGAGGCCAGAATGCTGGTGCCGAGCTGGCGCACCCGGTCAAAGAGCATCAGCATCGAGGCCAGCGCCACCAGCACAATGATGAAATTGATGATCTTGCGCAGCACCGCGATCTGGGTGTGCACCTTGCGGGCGGCCAGGTTATCGGCCACATCCACGCGATAGTGCTCGCGAAGCGCCCGTTCGACAATATTGACCCCGTGCACCAGCACGCCGGCGATGCTGCCAATCAGCAGCATGCTGGTGACGTTGTGAATGGCGAGATCAAAGCGCTCGGAGGTGACAAACAGCGGAAACAGCGAAAAGAGCAGAAAGATCGGAAAAAGTGCCGCCGCGGCGCGGGCCAGAAAGGGCGCCAGAAACCGTTCGAAGTAGCCCCGGCGGGTATCCGACCAGCGGTCCATGACCGCGATCACGCGCCGCGAGACCCGCACGAACAGCCAGAAGCCGAGAAACACGCCCACCACATTGGCCAGCGTCATGATCGTGGCCTGCCAGCCCAGCACGCCGGGCACCAGATAGTAGAGCGCCACCATCGCGCCGTACCACCACACCAGACCCACCAGCGGCGGATGCACGGCAAGTGCTGCGACATTGAGTAGATGCCAGCGCCCGTGCTCCAGTCGGCGCAGCCGCAGGTGCAGGTATTTCAGAAGACCGTGCAGGATCACGGCGGCCGTGATGGCGGCCACGGCAAGGGTCCAGCGGGGAAGGTGGGCCAACCAGGGCATCAGTGTTTCCGGCATGCGCCTCTCCTGTTGTCATCCAGCGTGGGGACTACTCTGAGTCTGGTACAGGATAGCGACTTTCGTATAACCAAAGCGTTTTCCCATAATATGGGATAAATGCCTGCATGTTGGGATATGGCCGATTCAGGCGTACACTCAGTGTCATGACCAATTCACTTTCCTCCCGACCGGCCGGCGCGCAGGCCCTGATGCGCGGGCTGGCGGTCATCGATGCTGTGGCCGACGGCCATCATGACCTTGCCGCCATCGGCGAGCGCATCCAGTGCACGCGCAGCACCACACATCGGCTGGTGTCAGCGCTGGTGCACGCCGGTTATCTGCGCCAGAGCCGCCACGGCTACCGGCTCGGCCTGAAGCTGGCAACGCTGGGGGCCCTCGCTCGTGAACAGATGCCGCTGGCAGCGCTGGCGCGTCCGGTCATCGAGGCGCTGGCCCGCGACTGCGGTGACAGCGTGCATCTCGGGATTCGCGACGGCGATCACGTGGTTTATCTCGACAAGATCGACGGTTCGCGTGGACTCGAGATGCGCTCGCGCCCCGGGCTGCGTCTGCCGCTGGCACTGACCGGCGTCGGACGGGCACTGATGCTTGATCTCGAGGAGCCGCAGTGGCAGCGGCTCTACATCCGGGCCGTGGATCATCAGGCGCGTCAGGTCGAGGCGCCGGTAGCCGGACTTGCGGCACTGGTACCGCCGGACTGGCCTGAATATCGAGCGCGGCTGCTCGATTATCAAGAGACGGGCGTCGTACTGGATCTCGAGGACAACGAGCGCGGCATTCGCTGCGTGGCCGCGCCGGTGCGCGACGAACGGAGCGTGATCGTGGCGGCGATCAGCGTTGCCAGCGCCACGCCCTGGATGTCGGATGCGCGCCTGACCGAGCTGGCGCCCAGGGTGCGCGACGCTGCCGTGCAGTTATCCCGCCGGATCGCCCGGCCCGACCTTCATCCCGGAACGGTCCTTTCTTCACCTGCGAGCTTCACCTGCGAGAGCCTTTCATGACTGACACCTCTGCGCACCTGATTGCGCTCGACTGGGGCACCTCTTCACTGCGCGCCTGGCTTTTGGATGGCCACGGACAGATTCTGGACAGCCGGCATGAGCCCTGGGGCATCCTGCACACGCCGGAGAGGGATTTTGCCCGGGCCTATCAGACGGTAGTCGGCGAGTGGCGTCACGCCCACCCCGACCTGCCGGCGCTGGCCTGCGGCATGATCGGCAGCCGCGGTGGCTGGCAGGAGGTGCCCTATGTGGCAGCACCCGCCGACGCAGGTGCCATCGCCAGTGGGCTGATCGAGATCGAGACCGGCATCGATCGGCTCGCCCTGGTGCCGGGCGTCATGCAGCACAGCGATGCCGCGACCGGCGCGCTGCCCAACGTCATGCGCGGCGAGGAAACCCAGCTGATCGGCGTCATGGCGCGCCAGCCAGCGCTTTCGCAGAACTCGCTGCTGGTCATGCCGGGCACTCACAGCAAGTGGGCGCGGGTCGAACGTGAACGTCTGGTCGGCTTCACCACCCACATGACCGGCGAGCTCTACGCCGTGCTGCGCGAGCATTCAATTCTGGGCCGACCGGCGCACGAGTGTCAGGAAAATGCCAGCGAGGCGGCAAGCCTTGAAGCCTTCGACGAGGGGCTTGCCAATGCCCGTGCTGCCGGCAGCGCCGGACTTTCCGGGCAGCTTTTCAGCGTGCGCAGTCGCGTGCTGGCCGATGAACTCTCGCCCGCGGCGAGTCTGGCCTATCTCTCCGGGCTTCTGATCGGTGAAGAGGTCCGCAGTGCAACGGCCACGCTGAGCGGCACGTCTCGTCCGTCGCTGGCGCTGATCGGCGATGACGCCCTGTGCCAGCGCTATAGCCGGGCGCTGTCGTATTTTGACTACACCAACGTTCAGACCATTCATGACGCCAGCATCAGCGGGTTGATGACGATTGCCCGCCATGCCGGTGTGATCGACCCGGTTTGACGTCTTTCGCTTACCAAGGAGCAGACCATGCTGGATCAGCACCTGCAGACCCTACCGCTCATTGCGATTCTGCGCGGCGTGACACAACACGAGATCGAGCCCATCGGTCAGGCCCTTTATGACGCAGGCTTTCGCATCATGGAGGTGCCGCTCAACTCCCCCGAGCCGCTGGAGAGCATCGTGCGGCTGGACCGGGCGCTGGGGGATCAATGTCTGATCGGCGCCGGTACGGTCACCAGCGTTCAGCAGGTGCGCGACGTGGCGCATGCCGGCGGCAAGCTGATCGTCTCACCCCACGGCGACCCGCGCGTCATCCAGTCCACGAAGGCGGCAGGCCTGGTCAGCGCCCCGGGCGTGGCCACACCGACCGAGGCCTTTGCCGCGCTCAACGCCGGCGCCGATGTGCTCAAGATGTTTCCCGCCGAGCAGCTGGGGCCGAAGGTGATCAAGGCCTGGCGCGCTGTGCTGCCGCCTGAGGTGGCGCTGCTGCCGGTGGGCGGCATTACGCCGGATAACATGCAGGCCTTCGTTGATGCCGGTGCCGGCGGTTTCGGGCTGGGCTCGGCGCTTTACAAGCCCGGCATGAGCGCTGAAGAGGTCGGTCGCAACGCCCGGACCTTTCGTGATGCCTGGCAGGCGCTCAAGCGCTGAGCCGATACGAATGATCTTCTGTACGAGAACTGCCCTGAACACGAACTGCCGAGACCTGTCATGAAAATTACCCGACTGGAAACCTTCATCGTGCCGCCGCGCTGGTGCTTTCTGAAAATCGAGACCGACGAGGGATTTGTCGGCTGGGGCGAGCCGGTGGTCGAGGGTCGCGCCCACACCGTGGCAGCGGCGGTGGAGGAGCTCTCCGACTATCTGATCGGCAAGGACCCGCGCCACATCGAGGACCACTGGACGGTGATGTATCGCGGCGGCTTCTACCGCGGCGGTGCCATTCACATGAGCGCGCTGGCGGGCATTGATCAGGCGCTATGGGACATCAAGGGCAAGGTACTGGGCGTGCCGGTTCACGAGCTGTTGGGCGGTGCGGTGCGCGATCGTATTCGTGTCTACTCCTGGATCGGCGGCGACCGTCCCGGCGATACCGCGCGCATGGCGAAGGCGCGCATGGACGGCGGCTTCACGGCCATCAAGATGAACGCCAGTGAAGAGATGCAGTTCATCGACACCTTCGACAAGGTCGATGGCGTCATTGCCAACGTGGCGGCCATTCGTGATGCGGTCGGTCCAAATTTCGGCATCGGTGTGGACTTCCACGGTCGCGTGCACAAGCCGATGGCAAAGGTGCTGATGAAAGAGCTGGAGCCCTATCGGCTGATGTTTGTCGAGGAGCCGGTGCTCAGCGAAAACGCCGAGGCGCTCAAGGAGATTGCGCCGCTGTCCAACATCCCGATTGCGCTGGGCGAGCGGCTCTTTTCGCGCTGGGACTTCAAGCAGATTCTGACCGGCGGCTACGTGGACATCATCCAGCCCGACCCGTCCCACTCCGGCGGCATCACCGAGACGCGCAAGATCGCCAACATGGCCGAGGCCTACGACACCGCGCTGGCCCTGCACTGCCCGCTCGGGCCGATCGCACTGGCGGCCAACCTGCAGCTGGATGCCAACTGCTACAACGCCTTCATTCAGGAGCAGAGTCTGGGCATTCACTACAACCAGGGCAATGACCTGCTGGATTACGTCAAAAATCCGGAAGTGTTCGTCTTTGAGGACGGCTATGTGAAGATCCCGCAGGGGCCGGGGCTGGGTGTCGAGGTCAATGAGGATTACGTGCGCGAGCGGGCTGACATCGGCCACCGCTGGCGCAACCCCATCTGGCGCCACGGCGATGGCAGCTTTGCCGAATGGTAAGCCGTATTGACTGATCGCGGGCACGAAAGCGCGTTACCATGGGCCAGCCTTGCGCTGGCCCTGCTGTTTGACAGGCGTTATATGGGGATGAAAAGTAGCGTTTGTGCCAAGCCATTCTCACGATGGGTCAAGTATGATGGTCGGCAACAATCACGGCGTAGCCCTCGGGGCGCTTTCACCGGAGCAATCATGTGGTTCGGTGACGGTCGGTAAAGCACATTTTTGATGAAAGGACGGTTCAAGTGAAAATTGCAGTTGCAGGCACAGGCTATGTGGGCCTTTCCAACGCCATGCTGCTGGCGCAGCATCATGAAGTGGTGGCGGTCGATATAGTGCCGGAGAAGGTCGAGCGCCTCAATCAGGGGCAGTCGCCCATCGAGGATGCGGAGATCTCGGATTTTCTGGCCAACCGTGCGCTGAATTTTACTGCCACCCTGGACAAGGAAGCGGCCTATCGCGATGCGGCGTATGTCATCATCGCGACGCCCACCGACTACGATCCCCAGACCAACTACTTCAACACCAGAAGCGTCGAATCGGTCATTGATGACGTCATGGCGATCAATCCCGACGCCGTGATGGTGATCAAGTCCACCGTGCCGGTGGGCTATACGCGCGATGCGGTCGAACGCTTTGGCACGCAGAATCTGATGTTCTCGCCGGAGTTTCTGCGCGAGGGCAAGGCGCTGTATGACAACCTGCATCCGTCGCGCATCATCGTCGGCGAGCGCTCCGAGCGTGCCGAGCAGTTTGCCGACATGCTGAAGGCCGGGGCGGTCAAGCAGGACATTCCCACGCTGCTGGTCGACAGTACCGAAGCCGAGGCGATCAAGCTTTTCTCCAATACGTACCTGGCCATGCGCGTGGCGTATTTCAACGAGCTGGACACCTACGCTGAGACCCACGGCCTCAACGCCCGCCAGATCATTGACGGGGTAGGCCTCGACCCGCGCATCGGCAATCACTACAACAACCCGAGCTTTGGCTACGGCGGCTACTGCCTGCCCAAGGATACCCGTCAGCTGCTGGCCAACTATCAGAACGTGCCCAACAACCTGATCCAGGCGGTCGTGGATGCCAACCGCACCCGCAAGGATTTTGTGGCCGAAGCCATTCTGCGTCGGAAGCCGAAGGTCGTTGGCGTCTATCGTCTGGTGATGAAAAGCGGTTCCGACAACTTCCGCGCCAGCGCCATGCAGGGTGTCATGAAACGCATCAAGGCCAAGGGCGTTGAAGTCATCGTTTATGAGCCGAGCCTGGCAGAAGAGGAGTTCTTCAACTCCCGCGTCATCAGGGATTTCGAAGCGTTCAAGGCCGAGGCGGACGTGATTATCGCCAACCGCATGCTGCCCGAACTCGAGGACGTGAAGGACAAGATCTATACCCGCGATCTGTTTCATACCGACTGAGCCCTTCAGAGCGCCTGTTACCGATAAAAACCATCCTTCGGGATGGTTTTTTTATGTCTGGTTAAGTGAATGCCTGTTGCGCTTCATATGCGAATCGTTTTCAAATGCACAAAATTAACGATGCAGCGCTCACGTAGAGAGCAGAATAAAAAACGCTCCGACAGGGCGGCACATATTTCAGGGGTCAAGGCAATGACAAGGGAACAGGGGCTCGGACGCAAACTGCGCCGGCATATCGTCACGGGTGTCGTCACGAGCGGCGTGGTCGTCACCGGCGCGGCTTATGCTGCAGAACAGGCACCTGTTGCGCAGGGTGAGACCATGGTGGTTACCGGCACGGCGTTGAAAGTTCCAACGCCGCTGCTCGAAACGCCGCGATCTGCATCAATCGTGGAAAGCGACGAACTTGAGCAGCGCGCTGTCACACAATATGACCAGGCTCTGAACTATCGCGCAGGTGCGGTAACAGCACCCTATGGCAACGATGCCAAGGCAGACTGGTTTCTGTTCCGCGGTTTTAGCGGCGAGAAATCTACCTATCAGGACGGTTTGAGACTGTTCCGGGAAGCCGGCTACCTGTGGTGGAAAACCGAGCCGTTCGGCCTCGAGCGGGTCGAGTTTCTCAAGGGTCCTGCCTCCATTTTATATGGCGAAGCGCCTCCCGGCGGCATCGTGAATGCCATCAGCAAGCGCCCGACCGAAGAGGCGCGAGGGCTTGTCGACATACAGGGCGGCAACAAGGGCCATCGACAGATTGGTATCGACACGTCCGGACCGCTGACCGAGCGCGGTGATGTGCGCTACCGCTTCGTGGGCATGTTTCGTGAGCAGGACTGGGAGCAGCGCGGCACCGATAACGAGCGGGTCTATCTGGCCCCGAGTCTGGCCCTGGATGTCACCGATGACACCACACTAACGCTTCTGGCCAGTTATCAGCGCGATCACGGCACGCCCGCCAACGTCTTTTATCTGCCGTATGGCACCGTCAATGACACGCCATTTGGCAAAATCGATCGGGACACTGATCTGGGGGACAACGATAACGATCGTCTTGAGCATCGACAGATCTCGATCGGCTACGAGCTCGAACATCGTTTCAATGACACCTGGAGGGTAGAGCAAAATGCCCGTTTCAGTACGCTGGATCTTCTATTGCGTACGGCTTATCCCTCCTACATGAACGGTGACCGCAATGCCGTGCTTGGATTGACCGACCGCGACGGCAGCTATGATGCCACGACCATCGACAACCGGGTGATCGGCAACTGGTACGGCGACGGGGTCGAGAACACGCTGCTGTTGGGTTTTGACTACCAGAACCTGGATGCCGAGTATGCCAATCGCGACGCCTTTCCCTATGGCAGCATTGATATCTTCAATCCCGGCGATGCTGACTTCGGGAGTCGTGGAAACAAGACGAATTTTGATCTGGGCAAGGAGCAGTACGGGCTCTACGTTCAGGACCAGCTGCGCTTGGAGGACCGCTGGATTCTGATGGCCGGCGCGCGGCATGACAATGCACGAGTCACCAATCGTCAGGAAGGTGGCGATAATCAGGGCTACGACGATAGCCAGATGTCGTATACCGGTGGCGTGATGTATCTCGGCGATTACGGGCTGTCGCCTTATTTGAGCTATAGCGAATCGTTCACGCCTAATATTGGCAATGACCTTGATGGTAATGCCTACGATTCCAGCGAGGGCAAGCAGTGGGAGCTGGGGGTCAAATACGCACCCGACTGGCTGGATGGTTATGCCACGGCAGCAGTGTTCGATCTCAAGGAGACCAATACGCTTTATCCCAGCGGCGGCTCGTCAAGCAATCAGGGTGGTGAGCGCCACTCGCGCGGCTTTGAGCTGGAAGGCGTGGGCTATCTCACCGATGAGCTTCAGGTCAAGGCCGCTTATACCTATACCGATGTGACCGTTGATGTCAGTGATACCCAGCAGGACCTGCGTGCCGGTATTGTGCCCCGCCATCAGGCCTCTCTGTGGGTCAATTATGGCTTTGACCATGGTGCGCTTGATGGGCTGACACTTGGCGCCGGTGCCCGCTATATGGGCACCAGCGTGGACTCGCCGCAATACAGCGATACGGCTGTTGCGGCCTATACCGTCTACGACGCCATGGCCAGCTACGATATCGACCAGAACTGGACGGTACAGGTGAATGCCAACAATGTGACCGACAAGGAGTACATCAGTGGTTGTGAGTACTGGTGCTACTACGGCGAGTCACGCAGCATCATCGGCAGTCTGAAATATCGCTGGTAAATCACGAGACACTTGATTCAGGTACCTGTACGTCGCCGGCCCTTCGAGGCCGGCGTTGTCATGTTCTGACGCGCGATCCCGATCCGCCTGCCCGGGGCGACCTGCTCTCGGGCCGCGATGTCGTCCCCATCGCCTTTCTGTTATGTTCGCGCTGTTGCCGAGCGCCCGATACGCTCCGCTTTCCTGTCACCCGTGGATGCCAGCGCCCATGCTTGATCGCCTGACCCATTCACTGCGCCGCCTCTGGGCGCTGGATGCCTTTGCCTACAGCCTGCGCGTGTTCATCGCGCTGACCGGCGTGATGCTCTGGAGCTGGCTTTTCGGTCACATCGAACAGATGATTCCGCTGTTTCTGGGCGTGATCGCCAGCGCTCTGGCCGAGACCGACGACAGCTGGCAGGGCCGGCTGCGGGCGCTTCTGGTCACGCTGGTCTGCTTTGCCATCGCATCGCTTGCCGTGGAACTGACCTTTGCCCATCCTTGGCTTTTTGGCGTCGGGCTGGGGCTGGCCACCTTTTTGATGATCATGCTCGGCGCCATCGGTCAGCGCTACGCCACCATCACCACGGCGACACTGATTCTGTCGGTCTACACCATGATCAATATCGAACAACGCGGCGGCGTGCCGGCGGAAAACCTCTGGCATGGGCCGCTGCTGCTGGTGGCGGGCGCCGCCTGGTACGGAGCGCTGTCGATTGCGTGGCAGGCGCTGTTTACCCATCAGCCGGTGCGCCAGAGCCTGGCGGCGCTGATGAGCGAGCTGGGGGCGTATCTGGACATCAAGGCCTCTCTTTTCGAACCGCTGCGCGGCGTGGATCGCAGCACTCGCCGGCTGGCGCTGGCGCAACAGAACGCTCGCGTGGTCAGCGCGCTCAACGAGGCCAAGGAGATGATCTTTTCGCGGTTGCAGGGCCAGCACAACAGTGCCCGCATCGACCGCTATCTGCGCCTTTATCTGATTGCTCAGGACATCCACGAGCGCGCCAGCTCCACCCACTACGACTACGACGCGCTGGCCGAGCATTTCTTTCACAGTGACGTCCTGTTTCGCTGTCAGCGGCTGTTGCATCAGCAGGGTCGCTCCTGCCGGGCGCTGGGGCAGGCACTGCTGCTGCGCCAGTCATTCGATCATGGCGGCAGCGAACAGGCCCTGGGTGACCTGCGCGCTTCGCTCGAGTATCTCAAGAGCCATCCGCCCGGCGAGGACGCCCATCAGAACCATCGGTTGCTGCGCTCGCTGACCTCGCTGGTCATCAATCTGGATGAGCTGGAGCGTCAGCTTTCGCGTGCCGACAATCCCGATCTGGCGCTGGATGAGCATGACCGCAAGCTGCTGGACCGCTCGCCGAGCGGGATAAGGGATGGCTGGCAGCGGGTGCGCGGACATCTGCGTTTGTCCTCGCCGATCCTGCGTCATGCCCTGCGGCTCTCCTCGGCGCTGGTGGCGGGCTATCTGCTGCTGCGCCTGATTCACCCCACTCAGGGCTACTGGATCCTTCTGACCACGCTGTTCGTATGCCGATCAAGCTTTGGCGCCACCCACCGCTTTCTGCAGCAGCGCATTATTGGCACCGTGCTGGGGCTGGTGGCCGGCTGGGCGCTGATCACGCTCTTTCCCTGGGATGCGGCGCAGTCACTGATTGCGGTGCTGGCCGGCGTTTTATTCTTCGCGGCCCGCATTCGCCACTACATGGTGGCCACGGCCGCCATCACGCTGATGGTGCTGGCCTGCTTCAACCAGGTCGGCGACGGGTTCGATCTGATCTGGCCGCGGCTGTTCGATACGCTGCTGGGGGCAGGACTGGCGGCGCTGGCGGTGCTGTTGATCCTGCCGGACTGGCAGGGTCGGCGGCTCAATCGGGAGGCGGCGTCGGTAGTGACGGCCAGCGAGGCCTATTTTCGCGAGATCGTGCATCAGTACCGTGGCGGCAAGCGCGATGATCTGGACTATCGGCTGGCACGGCGCAACGCCCACAACGCCGATGCCGCGCTCTCCGGGCGCCTGGCCAGCGTCATGCAGGAGCCGGGGCAGTATCGACACGATGCTGACGAGGGCTATCGTCTGCTGGTGATTACCCACAGCATTCTGGGGCATCTCTCGGCGCTGGGCGCGCATCGCCGCAGCGTCAGCGAGCGGCTGGAGATGCAGGAGCTCGACAGCGTGCTCGAGGCCATCAGCGGCCATCTTTCAACCATCGCCGGGGCGCTGTCCCGACGTGAGGCGCCGTCGGTGCTGTCACCGCCGCCGTCAGCCCTGATCGAGCAGCTCGAGCAACCCCTTGATGAGATGGAGGATGCCCGGCGGCTGGTCTATACCCAGCTGTTGATGATCTGTCAGCAGATGACGCCGCTGGCCGAGGTGGCCGGTCGGCTGGTGGATCAGCAGGGCCGCCACCGCGGCCCCTTCAGGTCTGCGCGGTCGGCTTGATCACGGTCAGGCCGGGAATGTCTTGAGCACAGCCCGGTCGACCGAGCAGAAAGCCCTGCAGATGCGAACAGCCTTCATTGCGAAGCAGGGCCATCTGTTCAGGATGCTCGACCCCTTCGGCCGTCACTTCCATGTCGAGACTTTTGCCCATGCTGGTGACGGCACGCACGATGGCCAGTGCCTCTCGACTGTCGCACATCTCGCGAACAAAGCTCTGATCGATCTTGAGCCGGTCAAATGGGAAGGCGCGTAGGTAGTGCAGCGATGAGTAGCCGGTACCGAAATCGTCGAGCACGATGCGCACGCCCAGACGTTTGAGCTGATGCAGGATGTCGATGTTGCGCTGGCTGGCATCGAGCAGGGTCGATTCGGTAATCTCGAGCTCCAGCCGGGCGGGCAAAAGCCCCGTGACCTCCAGCGCGTGGGCCACTTCATCGACCAGCGCCTGACGGCCGAACTGCGCCGGCGACAGATTGACCGAGATGCGCTGATCAGATGGCCAGCGGCTGGCTTCATGACAGGCCTCGACCAGCGCCCAGGCGCCAATCTCCAGGATGACGCCGCTGTTTTCGGCAATCGGGATGAACTCAAGCGGTGACACAACGCCGCGAACCGGATGGCGCCAGCGCATCAGGGCCTCGAAACCGGTGGGATGCGTGCCGCTGATGTCGTAGATGGGCTGATAGAGCAGGAAAAGTTCCTTTTGCGCCAGCGCGCTGCGAAGGTCGTTTTCAAGATCGAGGCGTTCGCGCGCCAGTTGCGCCAGTTCGGGGCGAAAGGTGGTATAGCGTCCCTTGCCCTGACGCTTGGATTCATAAAGGGCGAGATCGGCGCAGCGCATCAGCTGCTCGAAGCTATCGATCTCCTGGCTGACGCGCACGCCGCCCAGGCTGATGCCGGTCTGCACCCGATGTTCGCTGAGCTGAAAGGGCGCCCGCGCGCTGGTGGCCAGGGTGTAGGCCAGATCGGAAAGCGCAATATCGGAGTGAACCTCGGGCACCAGCAGCGCAAATTCGTCACCGCCGATGCGGGCCAGGGTTTCGCCGTGATGCAGGTGCTGCCGTAGTCGTGCGGCCAGCTGGCACAGCAGCTCATCACCGACGTGATGGCCCAGCACATCGTTGATGGTCTTGAAGTTGTCCATGTCCAGCAGCAGCATGCCTACTCGCCCGATGCCGCCATCGGGCGCCTTCAGCAGCGCCTGGGTACGCTCTCCGAACAGCAGTCGGTTGGGCAGGTTGGTCAGGGCGTCATGATGGGCCATGTGGCGAATGGTGGCCTGGGCGGTATGCTCCTTGGTCACGTCATCGATCAGATAGAGACGCTGGCCGGTAGCCTCGCCGTTGTCCGTGATCTCAAGGGTCAGGCATTTCAGGTGACAGGTGCCCTCGGGGGTCTCCAGCTTGAGCCGGATCTCGCGCGAGGGCGCCTCGGAAAAATGAGACAGCTCGGACTTGATCCGCATCAGCAGGGCATCGGTGGCCAGGTGAGCGAGCAGCGTTCGCGGGCCTGTCTGATGCGTTTGCAGGTCGTGATTACACAGCAGAATACGGCCGTCGGCCTTATCCTCGACCAGTACCCGGGTCGGAATGTTGTGAATGACGGTATGCAAAAAGGCATAGAGTCCACTCAGCTCGCGGGACTGCCGCTCGGCGGCGTCCCGGGCCTTGAGAATCTCCTGCTGTTGCGCTCGTTTCTGCGTGATGTCCCGGGTGATCTTGGCAAAGCCGATCAGCTGGCCCTGCTCAAGGATGGGGTCGATCACCACGCTTGCCCAGAAAGCGCTGCCGTCCTTGCGAAGCCGCCAGCCCTCCGCCTCATGGCGACCGTGTTGACGGGCCGCCGACAGTCCCTTCATGGGCAGCTGT
Source organism: Kushneria avicenniae (assembly GCF_900112585.1). Lineage (GTDB taxonomy): Bacteria > Pseudomonadota > Gammaproteobacteria > Pseudomonadales > Halomonadaceae > Kushneria > Kushneria avicenniae. The sequence continues at coordinate 23,060 of NZ_FOLY01000008.1, forward strand.
GCCTCGCGCTCTTCGGGGGTGTAGAAACGACTGAAGTGCTGCCCCACGATCTCGTCGCTGCGATAGCCCTTGAAGGCCTGGGCACCCTCGTTCCAGCTCAGAATGACGCCCATCGGGTCGAGCATGTAGATGGCATAGTCGGTAATTTTCTGTACCAGCTGACGATAGAGGGCGTTGCTGTTGGTCAGCTCGGCGCCGGTGTACGGGCGTGTGTCTGCCATGGCGGTATTCGATCGCGAAGAGAATGGAAGGGGCGTCTGCAGCCATTGCGCAGGCCATGTCGACGCCATCAAAAACTGATCTGGATTATGAAACAGTGGAACCTGATCAAAGCCGCAATCAAGGCCTTTTTTAAGCCTCAACTGCGGCGATTGAGGGGAGTGCTGGGATAGCGGAAAAGGATCAGTTCAAAAGACGCCTGACCAGCGCCTGCCACCAGGCCACGCCAATGGGCGACAGGTCGTCGTTGAAATCATAGCCCGGATTGTGAAGGGCGGCGCTGTCACCGTTGCCCATCCAGATGTAGGCGCCCGGGCATTGCTCGAGCATGAAGGCAAAGTCTTCCGAGGCCATGCAGGGCGGCAGATCGTAGTGCACCTTCCGGACCTCCGGCATGTGCTCCAGCACTTCAGCGCAGCGTCGGGCCTGCTCGGCGTCGTTGATGGTGGCCGGATAGCGCGACTGATAGTCCAGCTCGACCTCGAGACCGTGAAAATCGGCGCTGGCCTGGACCGCCTCGCGAAAACGCTTTTCCAGATGCTCGCGAAGCTTCGGATCAAAGCAGCGCAGGGTGCCGCGCAGCTCGACCGTCCCCGGCATGACGTTGAAGGCATCCCCGCCATGAAACTGCGTGACGCTCAGCACCGCCGGCTGATGCGCCGGCCGCTCGCGGCTGATCAGCCCCTGCAGCTGGGTGACCAGCTCGCAGCCTGCCAGAATCACGTCATCACCCATGTGCGGCATGGCGGCGTGACAGCCGCGGCCGGACAGACGCAGCGTGAAAACGTCAAAGGCGGCCATGGAGGGGCCGCTGTGAACGGCCGCCTCGCCGACCGCCATGCCGGGCCAGTTGTGCAGGCCGTACACGGCGTCCATCGGAAACAGGTCAAAAAGACCCTCCTCGATCATCACCCGGGCACCGCCCTCGTTTTCCTCGGCAGGCTGAAAGATGACATGCACCCTTCCGGCAAAGTCGGGATTGCGCGCCAGCGCCCAGGCGGCCCCCAGCAGCATCGTGGTGTGGCCATCGTGACCGCAGGCGTGCATGCGACCGGGCGTGCGGGAGGCCCATTCCAGCTCGGTGGCCTCTTCGATGGCGAGCGCGTCGATATCGGCGCGCAGGCCGATGGTGCGTCCGGGGCCGCGTGCGCCCTCGATCGTGCCGATCACCCCGGTGCCGGCCAGCCCGGTATGCACCTCGATGCCGGCCTCACGCAGCAGCTCGGCGATGCGCGCACTGGTGCGATGCTCTTCAAAGGCGATTTCGGGATGACGATGAAAGTCGCGGCGCCACTGGCGCAGCTGCTCGGCGTCGGGGCAGGTCTCAAGAGCGGTCATGGGGTTTTCCTGATCAAGGGAGATAGAAGAGGGCGGCCGTGCCGGGCTGTCGATTCGGCAGGCCAGCCACAGGGTCTGGTGAAAACCTTATGCTGATCGCTTCCGAGTGTCGATGCGCCCGGTGCTTGTTCCCTGGGGCGCACGGTGAGAATCAGCTATAAAAAAAGGCGCCTGACAGCGTACTGTCAGGCGCCAATAGTATAGCGAGTGCGTGTGGTTCGAAATGAACCGATAAGTATCAGAGCAACATTAGGCAGATACTTTTCTGGGTAAAAAAGCGGTGATCTGAAGTCTTAAAACCCTGCCTCTCTGATAAAGGGCATTAAGTACCAATGCAGAGAGAATTTCAGCGATCAGAGTTGCTGAGGCAGCACCCATCATCCCGTAATGAGGAATAAGAATATAGTTGAGGATGACGTTGACAAGACTGACAAACAGCATTTTTTTCAACAGGAATGCGTAGCCACCTATTACCGTAATGACCCGATAAGCGGCTGTACCATAGGCGGAAAAAACCGAAGAAATGGCCGTGATGGCCAGTATATTACCTGCCGGCGTATAACCATCGCCATAGACCAGAGCGATAATGGGATGTCGAAAAATACCCATTATCAGCGCCGGTATCAACGCCATGAAGAAGACCACCAGAAACATGTTTTTGATACGATTTTCAAAAAATGTAACGTCATTGCTTCTGGCCGCTTCGTTAACGCCGACCATCCATGAGGTCATCAGAGCAACGGGGAACATCAGCCAGCCCTGAGCTAGCGTCAGAGCAGCGCTGTACCAGCCAACGTGAGTTTCATCCAGCATCGCTCCCAGCATGACCTGGTCAGTTCGCGTATAGAGCGCAATCGACAGACTGGAAATGGCAAGCGGAAGCCCCGCATGCAGCAGGTGTCTGGCATGACGACGGCTGTGACGCTGTACCTTTTGAAAACCGGATTTTATGCTTTTATTAAAAAAGTAGCGTTTGATGATCCACGATATAAGCCACTGCATGATATTGGCGGCAGCAAAATAGGCAACAGTGGCGCCTATATGGATAAAGAATAATTTTAAAAGGACGGCAATGCCAAGGGCGCCATTTTGCGCAATCGTATTGAATTTCGAGCTCAATGTGGCATTAAAAAAGACGCTGTAAACTTCAACAGTAATAAAATAGCTGCCCCATATGATAATGGTGAATACCAGCATTTTATGAAGGGTGTCGAAATAAAACCACGCCCCTACCGTGATAAGGGAATTAACCACCAGAAAATTGATAAATCGGACACGTGTCGAGGCTGCCATCAACAGCAGGCCACTTTTCTGATTGCGTGCCAGTCGATTGAAAATGACGTTTTCACTGCCCAGCTTTACCAGCGGCGTAATCAGCGCCACGATGGCCAGTGCCAGGCTAATAAGGCCGAATTCGTTTGGTCCCAGATAGCGGGCCACGTAGACCGTGATAAAAATACCGGCCAGCGCAAACATGACCTTTTCGCCCATTATCCAGGCGGTATTGATGAGTGCCTTGTTCATGAAGCTGCTTTTTTGAGGGTGAATCGCCGAGAAACGAACGGTCGACAGGGAAGGGAGTCAATCATGACACTTAAGACTATTGTCGTGTATGCAGACTTGTGCGACGTCCGGTGTCTTGTTGTTAAACAACATTGGATGGAAACACAAAAATCAAAGGTCTTCCAGCAGCCGACCGATGGCACTGTCCTTGAGTAGTGCGCGCAGCGGCTCAGGAGTGTCGCGCCAGGCCAGGCGCAGGTGCTCTGCGCGTCGGATCATGCTCGTGTAATTCTGTTCGAGCTGCTGACAGGGGGACAACGCGCTCAGAAGTGCCTTGTGGTCATCTTCATCCTGTAGCAGGTGATCCTGTTCGTTGGCCTGAGCGTAGAAGCGATCCAGTTTCATGGTGGCGGCAATCCAGAAGGTGTTCCCCGCCTTTATCGGCGACAGCGTTGCCCTCTTGATGCTTATATTTACGTTTTGTTACCAAGGTTGTAGCCCTTCACGACATTTGGTCGTGAAGGGCATACACCATGACGGTCTAGACAAGCAGCGATCAGCGATCCAGTGCCGGGGTCAGGTGACGCTCGATCAGATCCAGCCGCGCCTGCCAGGGGTCCTGACGGGCCACAGGCCCCTGATCCTGCGTGAAGTCCATCATCAGATTCGACAGCGGCGTATGCAGCGGCCAGGTCGGGGCGCCGCCGCCGTTCGGATTGCCGCTTCGGGCGAAGTTGACCACATAACGGTGCAGCTGCCAGGCCGTGGCGCGGTCGCTGTCATCCAGCCGGTCATAGCGCGAATCGAGCGTGCGAAAGAGATAAGGCAGTTCGCTGGCGTGCACCGCTCCCGGCCAGCGCTCACGGGCGTCCAGCGACACGTGTGAAAAGCGATAGCGCCACACCGGCTCGCCGCTGGTGGCCACCTGATCGGCAATAAAGCGTGCCGGCTCGGTCATCATGCGATCCATCCCCACGCGCTGCCCCACCTTCTGTACATCATCACTGCCTTCGGGGTCGTAGAGCGCACGGGCCCGGTCGGCATCCTCACCGAAGGGTGCAAAAAGTGCATCCATGCTGTCAGCAGCGCTGAACCCCAGATCGGCATCGGTGGTGCCGATCAGCATCGGCACGTGCTGCTGAAGACTGGACCGATAAATGCGCTCGGGTTCGCCGGAGACCAGCTCGCCGTCGCGAATCGGGCCGCCGACCCAGGTGCGGGGGCCCTGCTGCGGTGACATGAGTGCTTGCATGTTGAGACCATCGACGACCTGCTCTGCCGGCAGATGCCGGAGCGCGGTCAGCGCCGCATCATCCTGTCCCTGAATACCGTGGCGGCGTGCGAAGTTGTTGCCGATGGTTTCGGCGGAAGGGGACGCCGGCGTGTCACCGGCAAGCGGTGGCATGGGTCCCATCAGCGCCCGGCCACCGCCGGACATCACCACGGCGCGCTCAAACAGTCCGCGCGCGGCCGGTGTGCCGGTCAGATCCAGCACTGACGCGCCGCCGGCGGATTCGCCCATGATCGTGACGTTGCCGGCATCGCCGCCAAAGGCGTTGATGTTGCGCTGCACCCAGTCCAGGGCGGCGAGCTGATCCATGATGGCGTAGTTGCCCGGAGGCGTTTGTCCCTGCTGCTCGTGGCTCAGGGCGGGGTGGGCAAAAAAGCCGAAGCGACCCAGCCGGTAGTTGAGGCTGACCAGAATCACGCCGTCGCGGGCGAAGGCGCTGCCGTCATAAACGGGCGCCGAGGTGCCGCCGTTGACGTAGCCGCCGCCATGAATCCATACCAGCACCGGATGGTTGGTCTGCGCGCGGTCTGCCTGCGGATCGGGAATGGCGTTCGAGGGCGCCCAGACGTTGAGATAGAGACAGTCCTCGGCGGGCGTCACGCCCAGCGGCGCGGCATCGCTGGGGTCCGGTTGCTGCATGCAGTCCGGGCCGAAGGCAGTGGCCTCGCGGACGCCCTGCCATGGCGGTACCGGCTGCGGTGGGCGCCAGCGGTTGTCACCGGTGGGCGGGGCGGCGTAGGGAATGCCCTTGAAGGCCGTTACACCAGGCGCGCTACTGCCTCGCAGAGCGCCGCTCTCGATATCCACCCGGGTCACGGATGACTCGTCGGACCCGGCGGCCTGTGCGCCTGCCCACAGCGGCGTGGCCAGCAGGCCCAGTGTCAGCACTCCTTTCAACCAGCGTTGCATGCGCCATCCCGTTTGCGTTGGTTCAAACGCTCAGGATAGACCACACCTGGGCCGTGAGCTCGTCAGGTACGATCGCTGTGCGCGGTGTTGGGCGCGCGCACCCAGCGGCCCTCGATCATGTCCAGACGCTCCCACCAGGGGTCGCGCATCACCTGCGGCCCGTCATTCTGGGTGAAGTCCAGAATCCGTTCCTGCTGCGGGTCGTGCTGCGGCCACTGCGGCAGGCCTTCACCGTTGGGGTCGCCGGTCAGGGCAAAATTGACCACGTAGCGATGAAAGGCCGTGGCCGTGGTGCGGTCGCTGTCGTCGATACCGCTGCCGTAGGCGCTGTCCAGGCGATCAAACAGGTACGGGATGTCGGTCGCGTGCGGCGCGCCTGACCAATCGGCCCGCTTCGGGGCCGCCACATGAGAGAAACGATAGCGCCACACCGGCTGGCCGGCGGCGCGCATCTCGTCGGCGATGAAGCGGGCAGGTTCAGTCATGGTGCGATCGCGCCCGATCTCCTTGGCCAGCGTTTTCAGATTGACGCTGCCGCTCGGGTCATAGAGCGCACGCATGCGATCGGCATTGTCGCCAAAGCTGTCGAAAAGCTCGGTCTTGGAGGCCGCATCAAAACGTCCCAGATCGAGATTCGTCGAGCCGATCAGCATCGGTATCCTGCGCTGCTTTTGCTGTTGAAACCGGTTCTGGGTCTCATCAACAAGCAGTCGATTGTCGCGAATCGGCCCGCCGGCGTAGGTCTCTCGCTCGCGGTTGGGGGTGTACATCATGCTCATGTTGAGATCGCCGGTCACCGCCTCGGCCGGTAGCGCGCGCAGCGCCTCGAGCGTCCGGGCGTCGTTGCCCTCGATGCCGTGGCGGCTGGCAAAGCGCTCGCCGAAGGTATCGGCGGACGGATTGTCGGGCTGGTCCTCGTGCAGGTCATGGCGCACGGCGCGCAGCCCGCGACCGCCGCCGGACATGACCACGGCGCGCTGAAAGAGGCCTTCGGTGGCCGGGCTTGCCATCAGGTTGAGAATCGAGTTGCCGCCGGCGGATTCGCCGACCACGGTGACCTGGTTCGGATCGCCTCCAAAGCGCTCGATGTTGTTTCTGACCCACTCAAGCGCCCGGATCTGGTCCATGACGGCGTAGTTGCCCTGCGGCCCGTCGCCGGCGTCACCGGCCAGGGCCGGATGGGAGAAAAAGCCGAAGCGCCCCAGCCGGTAGTTGAAGCTGACATAGATCACGCCGTCGCGGGCGAAGCTCTCGCCATCATAGGCTGGCGAAGAGGCACCACCGTTGACGTAGGCGCCCCCATAGAGCCAGACCACCACCGGTCGGCCCTTGTCGGCTCCGGTGCCCTCCCTGTCGGCGGCGCTGTCGTTTTTGACCACGTCATCGCTTTTGAAAGCCTGGTCGCGCGCGCCGTCGGGCTGCCACACGTTGAGATAGAGACAATCCTCATCGGGGCGTTCATCACCGGGCGAAGCGCTGCTGGACAGCGGCTTTTGCATGCAGTCGCGGCCAAAGCGCGTGGCCGGACGAATGCCCTGCCATGGCGTCACCGGCTGCGGCGGTCGCCAGCGGTTGTCGCCCACCGGCGGTGCGGCAAAGGGAATGCCGCGATAGACTGAAAAGCCCTGACCCTGTTCGCCACGCAGCCGGCCCTTGTCCACCGAGACGACCGGGGCGCCGTCGCCGGCGGCTACCGCAAGCGCTGCCGTCTCGTCCACCCGGGCCGGCACCGCGGACGGTTCGGCCATGGCGGCCGCGCATGACAGACCCAGCAGTGCCCCCGCCATCAGCATGACGCCCCTTCTACCCGCTGCCGAGCGCATGTCACCTCCCTGTTGACCGTATTGTCGCCTCCCGCGACTCTCCCCGGGTCTGACTACAAACGCTCGTGGTCGTTCGCTCGGGAGACGCGCGGCGCGATCAGATCAGGAACATGGCCAGGCCCAGCACGACCCCCGTGACCAGCATGATGACCGAGGTATAGCCCATGATGTCGCGAATCTGCAGCCCCGCAATCGCCAGCAGCGGCAGGGTCCAGAAGGGCTGGACCATGTTGGTCCAGGCATCTCCCCAGGCCACCGCCATGGCCACGCTTGCCATACTGGCGTCGAGCTGTTGAGCCGCGTCGATTACGATCGGCCCCTGCATGATCCACTGACCGCCCCCGGCCGGGATGAAAAAATTGATCAGTCCGGCGCTTAAAAACGAATAGAACGCCAGCGTTTCGCTGCTGGCGATCGATACCAGTGCGCTGCCGATGTCGGCAGCCATGCCGGTGCCCCCGATCACGCCCATCATGGCGGCGTAGAAGGGGAACTGCATGATGATGCCGTAGGCCGTGCGCGACCCGCCGGTACAAAAGGCGATGTATTCGCGCACGTGGCGGGAAAACATCAGCCCCAGGGCGAAAAAGCCCAGGATGACGGTGTTGATGTTGACCCCGCCGCCGGTCACGAAATGATCCATCAGCCACAGCAGGGCGATGGTGCCCAGCGTCAGCGGAATCAGGCGCGAATACTCCAGTCGCTGGGCCGGCGTCATGCGGGTTTTGTCCGGCATCGGGGCGGCCGGGGCATCATCGCTTTGCTCGCTCTCCGGCAGATTCACGCGGGCTTCATCGCGGCGCGGACGCATCGACACCAGCACCGCCGGCACCACCAGCACCATCGCCGCCAGAATGGCCAGATTGCCGATCGAAAAGACCGTCTGCGACACCGGGATGATGCCCATCTCGGCCTCCAGGAAATGCCCCGGATTGGCGATGACGGTAGGGATCGAGCCGCCGTAGCCGCCGTGCCAGACGATAAAACCCGAATAGGCCGCCGCCACGACCAGCGGATAGTGCACGCGCCCGCGATGGACGATGCCCATCTCGCGTGCCACCAGCCCGCCGGCCACCAGCCCGAACCCCCAGGAGATCCAGCTGCAGAGCATGGCGATCAGCGTGGTGGCCACGATCACCTGCACCTCGGTACGCGGTAGACGGGTCAGTTTGATCAGCGCACGCCGCACCGGACGGGTATGGGCCAGCGCATAGCCGCTGACCAGCACCAGAATGATCTGGCAGGTGAATTCATAAATGCTGAAAAAGCCGGTGCCCCAGTAGTCGAGCACCCGGCGCGGCGAATGGGTGTCATCCCAGGCGATACCCAACCCCAGTACCACCAATGTGAGAAAAAACAGAAAGACAAAGGCGTCGGGCAGATAACGCACGGCAATGTGGGTGAACAGGCGACCGATGACACGCATGAACAATGACGCTCCCGATGATTATTGTGTTTTACAGCGACGTGTTGACAGCGACAGGCCCGTCGGACATCAGTGATATTCCGACAGCCTTCGAACGCTAGACGCCCGGGGGCCGTCACGGCCCTGGCAGAAGTGCGCATGCGGGCGGAAACAGGGGGAGCTTCAGCCTGAAAACGGTTTGATGCAGTCTTCGCCCTTTTCAGGGCATGACCGGGCCATCAGGCGAGTGCCAGGAGCGTGTTCACCGCCGGGCCCGGTGGTCCAGGCCGTTGGCGATGACACCAGGGAGCGCGCTCATTTATTCACAATGTCTGAAGGGGCGAGTTGTTTGATGGGGTGAGATATCTGATGAGACGAGATATCTGATGGAGAGCGGAGGGGGCGATGCGCCGGGAAGCACCGCTGTCAGTCGCGCGCCTTTTCCCGGGCGGCCGGCTGGTAGCCCTCGACCTGCTCGATGCGACGCTGCACGCTCTCATCGAGCAGGGCACCCGGCGGATAGTGGCGTCGTCGGGTGCCCAGAAGCCGCCACGGCCCCGAGGCCTTCTGGTGCAGCATGCCTGAGGCATCGCCGCTGATTCGGGACAGCGGGTCGTCCTGCAGCAGCAGTCCGTGCTCGCTGGCGCGCTCAAGCATCCAGTGCAGGGTGATGTCGGCCAGCCCGCGCTCGCGGTACATGCCGCCCACATCGCCGTGGCTGCCGGCGAACCAGCGCTGCTCGATGTGCTGCTCGTCGCCGGCCTTGCGCTCATCCCAGGGCGTCGGCGAGAAGGGGCGACGCTTTTCATCCAGCGCCAGGGCGTGAAAGGCGTGACGCACGCCCGGACTCAGGCGACGGTTGTGGAATCTGCGCAGCGAGATCAGACATCCCAGTGCGCCGACGGTATCCCACACGCCCACCAGCCATGGCCTGCAGGGGCGGGCGAAGGTCTCGCGAAACGTTTTCAGGGAGGTGGCGTCATCGCCGCGCAGAAAGCGCCGGGTGATCTCGTGGACCATGTTGTCATGATGCGGGTAGAGAATGCCGCAGCGGTCGATCATCGAGGCCAGCGAGCGCGCTGTGAAGGCCCCGCGGCTGAAGCCAAACAGAAAGACCCGATCGCCGGGCTCGTATTCGCTCATCAGAAAACGGTAGGCATCCTCCATGTTCTGCTGGATGCCGTAGCCAAAGGCGGTTCCCAGCACGCGTCCCAGCGTCTTCCCCACGCCGAGCCCGAAAAAGGAGGCTGCAAAGGTGGCCACGCCCGGGCTGTAGAAGGCTTTTTGCTGATCGCTGTGGCGCACGATCGAGCGAAACAGGTGGACCACGTTGGTATTGACGCGGCCGAACTGCTGATTGGTGCCATCGCAGCACACCACAAGATTCTTGCCCATCGAGGCTGCTCCACCCGGGTGCAGAAGTAGTGTCCGGCCCTTTAGCGTAGCGGCTGAGCGCCCTTGCGCCAGCCGCGATCAGCCCGGCGGTCGATAGAAGCGGAACTCGTGGGTCTGTGCCGTCTGCACAAAGCTTGATGCCCAGCTCGGCGTGATGCCGCGATGATGGAAAAACAGCGCCCCGTGGGTGCGATCGATCAGGCTGCCATTGAGCGCCTGCCGGGCGATTTCGCGGGCGGTAGCGTACTCCTTGAGCTCATTGGCCTCGTCAGGACGGCCGTCGCACCACCAGGAGAACTGACAGCTGCCGGTCTCCGAGCCTTCCTGCACCACGCCGCACAGGGTGGTGGGAAAGCCATCGCTGCCCAGGCGGTTCATGATCACGTTGGCCACGGCTTCCATTTCACGCGCGTTGGTGCCCTTGGCTTCCCAGTAGATGGAGCGGGCCAGGCAGCTCACGGCGTCGTTGAGCGGTGCCTGGCCGCGCGGGTCGATGGCGCGGGTCCCGTCGCGGGTCAGGCGAACGTCGGGCGGTGGTGGCTGCACGCCCCCCTCGTTGGAGGCGCGTTGCTCCAGCACCTGTGCCTTTTGCTGCGCCATGGCACGCTGAGTGGTTTCCGAGGCATGAAGAAAGGAGGCATTCAGACAGACCGCCAGGCCGGCGGCAAGAATCAGGAGATGACGCATGGCAGCTCTCGTGACCGGGGAATCTCCATCCTACGCAAACTCGTGAGCGCCGGGAAACCATCTTTAAGGTCAGGACAGCAATGGCACAGTGATGAAAGTACCCGGGTGGGCGCCTTCTTGAGGCCGTTGCATCAGCCTTCGGTAGACCAGTCGGCGCCGGTCAGCTCACAGGAGACCTGCCAGAGCCGCTCGCCCTGCGCCGGGTCGCGGGCGGCCCCTGACATTCGTGCCCGTTTGGGGGCGCCGCGCGTCTCGCCCATGCCATCCGGGCCGAAATAGTCGCCCGGGCGGATATCGCTGGCGGTGGCGGCGTGAATCGTGGGGCGCGCGCCCTCGGTGGCGTTCTGGCTCAAAAGCGGCATCGCCAGTCGAAAGAGTGTGCCTACCAGCGGGCGGCTTCTCACGCCGTGATCAAACAGCGCCGTGCGCGACAGCCCCGGGTGCGCGGCCAGACTGTCCAGCCCCCAGAGCTCCTGATTGCTGTGACGCTGCAGGGTCTGGCTGAACATCAGCATGGCCAGCTTCGACTGGCGATAGGCGCGCCACGGGTCGTAGTGGCGGCTGGCCTGCAGATCGTCGAAATCGATGCGACCGCCCCGGTGCGCAAGGCTTGAAAGCTGTATCACCCGCGGCGCCGCGGCGTGCATGAGCTGGGGCAGCAGCAGGCTGGTCAGCAGGAAATGGCCCAGATAGTTGACGCCGAACTGACGCTCGAACCCCTCCTCGGTCAGCTCGCGCTCGGGCAGGGCCATGACGCCGGCATTGTTGATCAAAAGGTCCAGCGACGGTTCACGCGCCTGTACGCGGCGGGCAAACTCGCGCACCGAGGTCAGCCGATCAAGATCCAGCAGCTCAAGGGACACATCAGCCTTGGGCGATTCGGCCCGCAGCGTCTCGACCGCGGCCTCGCCCTTTTCCGGGTTGCGGGCGGCCAGGATGACCCGATAGTTCTGATACATCAGAGTGCGGGCGGTTTCATACCCCAGACCCGCGTTGGCGCCGGTCACCAGGGCCAGCGGCCGTCTGTCCACGTGCTCGTTCATGGCAATGCTCCGCAGTGCGCCATCAGGCTATCGCGTCATCAGGCGTGATCGGTCTCGCTGATGGTCTGGATGACCTCAAAGCCCTCGAACTTCGGCGGCCCCAGATAGAGCCCCTCGCGGCGACTCTGACCGGCATTGGCATGCGCGGCGCGGAAAGCCTCGGAGTGGGTCCAGGCCTCGAAATCCGCGCGCGAACGCCAGATGGTGTGCGAGGCGTAGAGCACGTGGTCCTCCTCGGCGGGGCCGCGCAGCATATGAAACTCGACGAACCCGGGCAGGCCCTGCAGATGGGTTTCACGCTCCAGCCAGAGCTTCTCGAACTCTTCCACTCGCTCGGGATTGACCCGAAACCGGTTCATGGCAATAAACACTGCAGACTCTCCGTCATCTTCAGGAATGCGGCCGCATCGCGCCGCTCATGGCATGACGATGGCACCTTGCCGGCGTTCGGGCAAGGTGATCAGGTTGACCCGAGTATATTGAACCACCGAGTTTTTGGAGATATCTGTCATGAATCCAGTCATGAGTCTGTCACGGTTGACGACGCACGCTTGGCAACAGGGTGATTTTTTCGGGGGATCGGACCTCAGGTTTGGCGCGCTGCTCGGCCTGACGGCATTGGGCATTACCTACAATGAGGTACCATCGGGGAAGTCGAGCTGTCCGTTCCATAATCACCACGTGGAAGATGAAATTTTTGTCATTCTGCAGGGGGAGGGTGACTACCGGTTTGGCGAGATGCGTTATCGGGTCACGGTGGGGGATGTACTTGGTGCCCCCGCTGGAGGTGCTTAAACGGCCCATCAGCTGATCAACACCGGCGATCAATCGCTCCATTATCTGGTCATTTCCAGCAGGGCAACGGCAGATATCATCGAGTATCCCGACTCGGGCAAGTTCATGGCACGCGCCGATGGTGCTGACAGCCAGCGCGTTCGCCTGATGGGCCACCATGATGATATGCCTGCCTACTGGGAAGATGAGCCGGGCGCATAAGCCACCCGCAGGGCACACCGTCAAAGGATTCACGGCGCTTTTGGGTCGTATCCAGTGTCATTCGATCCGAGCAGCCCATTGCAGGGCTGTCCCGCTGATAGCGCCTGTGTGCTCTGAGCGGCCAAAAGCCAGGCGTCCTGTTCACCGAGTAGCTCAAGCCTGTCACCTTCCCGGCGCAGGGCAGTGCCTTCCGGCAGGGCGACCACCCGGCTGTCGGGGTTGAGGGCCAGATACTCCGACAGACGCTCTTCCCGGCTTTCGCCGTGATGACCGGCACTCTTGGCGGCGATGAAATGCGGGTTGATCTGAAAGGGCACCAGATCGAAAGTGCGAAAGCTCGGAGGCTCGACAATCGGCATGTCGTTGGTGGTGCACAGGGTCGGAGCGGCGATGTTGGCGCCGGCGCTCCAGCCGATATAGGCCATGCCATCACGTACGCGCTCGCGAATCACGTCGATCAGTCCCTTTTCATAAAGACGACTGACCAGCGCGAAGGTGTTGCCACCGCCGACCATCAGCGCCTCGGCGCTGCGTATCGCCCCTTCGGGATCGTCGCTGTCATGAAGGCTTTCAAGGGATATCTCTTTGAGATCGAGTGCTGCGCGCACGTTGACCAGATAGGTATCAAAGGAGCGACTGACGCTGGCATGCGGGACAAACAGTGCCTGCCTGATTCTCACGGGATGAGCGCTCAAAAAATCCTTGATCAGCGGGCGAGCATACGCCAGATAGCCGCCATCACCGGCCATGGCGCTGCTCAGCAGCAGAAGTCGTGACATGTCATGGCCCTCGTGAAGTCATCACGTTTGTTAGCAGATATTGAATCTAAATGATAATTATTTTTATTGACTTTTGTAGCGGTGCTTTTCAGACTGCATCCCGCCTCTGGCCTTCATAACAAGGGCGCTAAATGCGCCGACAAGGGAACCATGAACGACACCACACATCGTCCGGAAGGCGTGTTCAACGCGTTTCCGCTTTTTTCGCATGTCTGCTCGAAACGCCACCGCCATCTGCCGGTCATGATGGTGTCCTCGGCCATGCTGCTGACCACGGCGCTGCCGCTTCAGGCGGCCCCGGCGCCCGAGACGCTGGAGACCGTCACCGTCGAGGCCAATGCCATTGCCGACAGTGCCGCCGGTCCCGACAGCTCGATCGTGGCCCAGCGCACCCTGACCGGCTCAAAAACCGACACCGATGTGCTGGATCTCTCCAATACCGTGTCGACGGTGACCGAAGAGGAGATGCGCACGCGCAACGTGAAGGACCTGGAGCAGGCGATCGGCTACACCGCCGGTGTGGCGGTAGATCAGTACGGCGGCGATGATCGCTATGACTTTTTCATGATTCGCGGCTTCGACAGTACCTCATCGGGTACCTATCGCGATGGGCTGAACCGTCGCACGGTCAATTTCACCGGTGGCAAGCTTGAACCCTACGGATTGCAGCGCATCGACGTGCTCAAGGGCTCGACCTCGACGCTCTTTGGTCTCAATGCGCCGGGTGGCATGGTCAATGCGATCACCAAGCGCCCGCTCGATTACGATTTTGGCGAGGTCTACACCACGCTGGGCGATGATCATACCGAGACCGGCGCCGATTTTGGCGGCCCGATCGATCAGGCCGGCGAGTGGACCTATCGCATCACGACCAAATGGCAGGATGCCGAACTCACTGCTGACGAAACCCGTGATGATCGCTTCTATTTTGCACCGGCCCTGACCTGGAAACCCGATGATGCCACGTCGCTGACGTTTCTGGCCGATTACAACAAGCGACGGGGTAACACTTCACACGCCATCCCGATGGGCTCAAATATCGATCCGGAGACCTTTCTCGGTGAGCCCGATTACAACGATATGGATCGCTTCGAGCGCAATGTCGGCTATCTCTTCGAGCACGAATTCCAGAACGGTCTGACCTTTCGCCAGAACGCCCGCTACACCCATCTCGACATGGATTACCGCCATGTCTATCTGAGCAACCCTGATCCGCGTGATGGGCGCGACGCATTTGTGGTAGCGGGCGAGCGGGACCAGTTATGCCATCGACAATCAGCTCCAGTTTGATCACGAGTTTGAGGGCGTCAAGACCCGTACCCTGGTGGGGTTTGACTACAACAATGACGAGGTCGACGAACGCTCCCGCTTCGGAACGGCGGGCGGGATTGATCCCGATAACCCGCGCTACTGCGGCGATGCCTGCGTCACGCTCGGTGCGCCCTCTGACTTTCACCAGAAACAGCTGTCGCGGGGCACCTACCTGCAGGAAGAGCTGACCTTCGATGATCGCTGGATCGTGACGCTGGGCGGGCGCTATGACGAGGTCATGACGGATACCGAAACGGACAGCTTTGGTGATTACGCCTTCACCAAGCGTGCCGGTCTGACCTGGAAGGCGCTGGATAACCTGTCGTTTTACACCAACTATTCCGAGTCGTTTGAACCGCCTTCAAGCCGCAGCTTTATCGTGGGCAGCGCCGAGCCGCAGGAGGGCAAACAGTACGAAGTCGGTGTGAAATATCGCCCGGAGAACATCGATGCGCTGTTCACGCTGGCCGCGTTTGATCTCACCCAGGAAAACGTGACCAAACAGGTGACGCCGACCCTTTATCGCCAGGTCGGTGAAATCAACGTTCGCGGGCTTGAACTCGAGGGCAAGATGGCCCTGACGGATCGGCTCAACATGACTGCGGCCTATTCGTACTGGGACCCTGAAATCAAGGAAGACGGCCTGAGCGGTAACGAAGGCAATCGACCGATACTGGTACCACGCAACATCGCCTCGGTATGGGCCGACTACACGATTCCGGGCAACAGCACCCGCGGTGATCTGACCATGGGGCTGGGCACCCGCTTTGTCGGCGATACCTATATAGATGACGCCAACAGTGAGCGCGCCGCCTCCTACACGCTGGTCGATGCCATGGCGCGCTATGAGCTGACCCGTGATCTGGATCTGGCCGTCAACGTGACCAACCTGTTTGATCGGGACTATCTGACCTACGTCAATAGCTTCAGCAACAGCGGCTTTTACGGCGATGGCCGTTCGGTGCTGACCACGCTGCGCTATCACTGGTAGCGTGCTGCCGGATCAGGGCATGCGGTCATGGTCGTCGCGGAGGGCGCAGGCATTATCCTGCGTGCTCTGTCTGACGATCAGCCTGACCCCAAGATCGAGTCGTCTCTCGTCGTCATCGATCCGCCGGGTCAGGCTGTCAAGAAGCAGACGGGCGGTCCGCTGGCCGATCTCGTGGCGCGGCGGTTCGATGGTGGTCAGGGGCGGCACCGTACTGGTCGTGAAGTCCAGGTTGCCGAAGCCTGCCAGGGCGATGTCGGCGGGAATCTCCAGTCTCTGGCGCTGACACTCGAACATCACGCCGAGCGCGACCATATCGTTGGAGCAGGCGATCGCCGCGGTGTCGGGATGGTCCCTGAGCAGCTCATTGGTGAGTTGCCCGGTCTCTTCGGCGTGACTTCGCCCGCTCAGCTCCCGAAGCACAACCGTGCCACCAGCGGCTTCGATGGTGTTGCGAAAGCCGTGATAGCGATCGCGCGCACGTACGTCGCGTTGAAACCTGGTGCTGATAAAAGCGGTCTGCAGCCTTTCCTGCGCCAGCAGATGCTCCGCGATCAGTCGGCCGCAGTCATGGTGTGAAAACCCCACCACCATATCGAGTCCTGTCTGGCCGTAGTCCCACATTTCGACCACCGGGATACCGCTTTGAGAGAGCAGCCTCTGCGTCTGACGGCTGTGACCGAAGCCCGTCAGGACCAGCCCTGCCGGGTTCCAGCTCAGAATCGAGCGGACCAGCTCCTCCTCTCGCGTCGCGTCAAACTCAGTATTGCCGATCAAAAGCTGATAACCGGCGTCACGCAAATGGCGCTCCAGCGTCTCCAGCGTTTCGGAAAAAAAGGAGTTCGTGATCGTGGGTACGATGACGCCGATCACTCGCGATGTCGACGAGGCGAGCCCGCCCGCCATGACGTTGGGAAGATAGCCCAGCCGATCGATCGCCGACTGGATCAGCTCGGCGCGGCGTGCAGAAACTTCGTCGGGCCGGCGAAGATAGAGCGATACCGTACTGGGCGAGACGTCGGCGAGCCGGGCGACGTCGCCCATGGTAATCCGCTGTGATCCGCGTCGCTGTCGCTTGGCCAAACTTTGATCTCCTGTCGTCGAGGTCGGCCATGGCTGGCCGCTTGTGGACATATGTCATGCGTTCATGCGTTCATGCCTTCAAGGGGAACAAACATGACGCCGTTCTCGTTGTCTTTTGACTCTGGTTCGAGCGTCTATTGCGTCGAGAATCTATAGGTTTGAGAGTCTATTGGTTCGAGAGTCTACTGGCTCGATAGTCTATTGGTTCGAGAAAACGGGTGTTATCGCGATGGTTCTCCATACGCATCAAGCCTTTAGGCAAACCCTGCGACGAATGGACGATAAACAGCCGTTGTCAGGTCAAAATCGTAGCGCTACGATTTTGACCTGAATTGATCCGGTTTGGCCACGAAAAAAGTTTCACAACCTGATCATTGATCCATCTGCGCTGATGATGATGCCCTGAATCGTAGCGCTGCGAAAATGGAGTCCGCCATGAGCGCTTTACGTCACTCTCTCGTTGCCGCCGCCCTCGTCGGCATCACGCAGTCGGCGGCGGCCGACAACCTGGACTTCGTGGTGCCCTTCGCGGCGGGAGGGGCCACCGATATCGTCGCTCGGAGTTTCGAGCCGATTTTTTCCGAGCAGCTCGGTGTAACCTCCGTGATCCGCAACGTTGCCGGGGCGAGTGCCACGGTGGGCACGGCGGAGGTCGCCAAAAGCGAAGGCAATCCCAACATCATCGGCTACGAACCGGCCGGCGCGCTGTCGATCCAGCCCTCGCTCAAGGATCTGCCCTATGGGCCGGAAAGTTTTACCTATGTCTGCCGCACGGTCTCCAACCCGATGTTTTTGATGGTGTCGAAGGATTCCGACATCGATTCCATTGATCAGCTCATCGAGGAATCCCGGGAGTATCCATTTCTCTACGGTTCATCCGGCCCGGGTACGCTCCCGCACCTCGCCATGGCCGCGCTTACCGTCAAGAGCGATCTTCAGGCGCAGCACGTGCCCTACAGCGGCTCCGGCCCGGCGATGAATGCGCTCGCCGGCAACGAGATCCAGATCATGGCCGACACCGAGACCATTCTCGAGAACTACGACCTGAAGCCGCTGGCGGTCTTTGCTGAACAGCGGGTCGAAGGGTACGAGGACGTGCCGACGTTCAAGGAACTCGGCATGCAGGATCTCGAGTTTTCGGTCTGGCAGGGCGTCGTCGCGCCGAAGGGTATCTCGCAGGAACGTGCCGATGCCTTCGCCGATGCCTGCAGGGCGACCGTCGAGTCGGACCGCTTCAAGACCTTCGCTGACAAGTCCGGGGTCAGCATCGACTATCTCGGCCCCGAGGATTTCAAGGACTTCGTTGCGCGCCGCGTCGAGGTCAACCAGCAGGTGCTCAAGGACGCCGGTCTGACCGAATAGATCACTCGTTCTCTCGTTTGAAGGAGTCGGTATGACGTCGACACTGCTCCACCCTCGAATTGTCACCGCTTTCGCGCTGCTGCTTGTTGGTGCGGGCTTGTCGATCACGGCCTGGCAGGGGCCGGACGACGCCATGCTGGTGCCGCGGTTTGTGCTCACGATCTGGTGCGCGACGGCGTTGATGGTGCTGATCGGTGAGCTGATTCGTCGCGCGCCGGTGGCGAAAGCCCAACGCTCGCCGTTGCCGCTGTTGATGGCAGCAGTGCTGATCGCGGCCATCGCCACCGCGAGTCTCGGCTTTCTGATTCCGGCACTGCCCCTGGTGGCGCTGACGCTGTGGCTCTTTCGCGTTCGCCAGCCTTTGTGGCTTGTGCTGGGCACGCTGATTCTCGGCGGCGGGCTCTGGTTTTTGTTTCACCATGTACTGCTGATCCGGCTGCCGACGCTGCTTGCCAGCGGTCTGATCTGACTTTCGGAGGCGACCAGGATGGATATCGTTCTCGCGGCGGCAGCCGATGCCTTCACCTGGCAGGCACTGCTCGCCATCGTCGTCGGCACTTGGGCGGGCATCATCATCGGCGGCCTGCCCGGGCTCGGTTCGGTTGTCGGGCTGACCATCTTTTTGCCGTTTACCTTCGGCATGGACGTCATCACCAGCATGGCGCTGCTGATCGGGGTCTACTGCGGCTCCGTCTACGGCGGTTCGATCACCGCGATTCTGATCAATACCCCGGGCACGCCTCAGGCGGCGGCGACCACCTTCGACGGCTATCCGATGACCCAGCAGGGGCGGGTCGGTGAAGCGCTGGGCTGGGCCACTTTCGCCTCGTTCTTCGGCGGCGTGCTGTCATGCGTGATGCTGATCGTCGGGGCGCCGCAGCTGGCGAAGTTCGCGGTCAACTTCGGTTCCATCGAGGTGTTCGCGCTGGTCTGTCTGGCCATGCTCTGCATCGTCGGCGTCTCCCGGGGCAGCACCCTCAAGGGCATCCTCTGCGGCATGATGGGGTTTCTGTTCTCGATGGTGGGCAGCGACCCGATCACCGGGGCGGATCGCTTCACGTTCGGTCAGTATGCGTTGAGCTCGGGGCTGACGCTGATTCCGGTGGTAGTCGGGGCGTTCGCGCTCTCGGAGATCTTCGTCCGCTTTGCAAGCCGTGACGACGAGGCGGCGCGCATCCCCGAGGCACGGCTCACGTTTCCCGGCCTGCGCGACATCGGCCGGCGCATGGTCGAGCTGCTGCGCGGCTCCTTCATTGGCGGTTTTATCGGCGCGCTGCCGGGTACCGGTGCAGCGGCGGCGGCCTTCATCAGCTATGCCTCGGCGCAGAAACTCTCGCCCAGACGCCAGCATCTCGGCAAGGGCGAGCCGGACGGCCTCATCGCCTCGGAGTCCTCCAACAATGCCGTCACCGGCAGCTCGTTCATTCCCACCCTGGCGCTCGGCATCCCCGGGGACGTGGTCACGGCGATGATGATGGGCGCAATGGTGATTCACGGCATCACGCCGGGGGTGCGGCTGATGGCGGATCAGGCACAGACGGTTTACGCGCTCTTCGTGGTGCTGATCATCGTCAACGTGGCGATGCTGATTCTCAGCAAGCCCTCGATCGGCCTGTTCCGCTATCTCTTCAAGCTACCGCAGGGCTTCGTGATGGGCGGCATCGTGATGTTCAGCTTCATCGGTGCGGTCTCGGTGCGCGGCAATCCGCTGGATCTCATCGTTGCCGCCGTTACCGGTCTGCTCGCCTATGTGCTGCGTCGCGGCGGCTACCCGCTGGCGCCGCTGGTGATCGGCATGGTGCTCGGCCCCGAGCTCGAAAGCTCGCTGCGCCGCGGGCTTTTGATCTCGCGCGGCGATTTCAGCGCCTTTTTCACTCACAGCACCATCGCCAGCGTGCTTTTCGTCCTGATTGCGCTGTTCATCGCCGGTACGCTCTGGTCCGGATTCAGCCAGTGGCGCAAGGACCGTGCCGCGGCCGGGACGCCGGCCGCGTGATCCGAAGATGTCTGGATATCCGTCGAGGCTTCAAGGTCCGTAGAGACTGCCATTTCAAGGTCCGCAGAGACTGCCACTTCAAAGTCCGCAGAGACTGCCAATAAAGAGAGAGCCCTTCATGACTCGCGTGACCGATCTCAAGACCCACGTTCTCGCCGCGCCGCTGGCCGAGCCGTTTGCGTTCTCCCAGGGCTGGGTGCATCAGCGCACCGCCATGCTGGTAGAGATCACCACTGACGATGGCCTGACAGGCTGGGGCGAGTGCGTCAATCACGGCCTGCAGCCACCTCAGGTTGCTCAGGCCATGGTCGAGCATGCGCTCAAGCCGCTGGTGATCGGTCGTTCGATCTTCGACCGCGAGGTGCTGTGGGAGGCGATGTATAACCACACCCGTCCCTACGGCCAGCAGGGTGTGGCGCTGTTTGGCATCGCCGCGATCGATGTCGCGCTGTGGGATCTTGCCGGCAAGGCCCTCGGTCAGCCCGTGCATCGGCTGATGGGCGGTGCGTTTCGTGGGCGCATTCGCCCCTACGCGACCGGTTTCTATCGCCGCCAGGACGGGGTTTATCCCGACGAGGTCGTCGAGGAGGCATTGCGTCACCAGTCCAACGGCTACCGCGCGATGAAGATCAAGACCGGCTTCGGCATCGAGGCGGATATCCGCGACATGCGTGCGGTGCGTGAGGCGGTCGGTGACGACATTGCGCTGATGATGGATGCCAACTGCGCCTACAGCGTCCCGGCAGCGCGGCGCATCCTGATGGAGCTTGAAGAGACGCGCGTGCATCTGTTCGAGGAGCCGCTGAGCCCGGAGAACCGCCATGGCTACCGCGAGCTCAAAGGGCTATCGACAACCTGGATTGCCGCCGGCGAAAACGAATACACCCGGTTTGGTTATCGAGACTGGATCAGCGACGGCGCCCTCGATGTGATTCAGCCCGACATCGGTGCCGCCGGTGGACTCACCGAATGCCGCAGGATCGCCTCGCTCGCCCAGGCATGGCACGTGCCGGTAATGCCGCATGTCTGGGGCACCGGCATTGGCCTGGCCGCGGCGGTACAGCTGATCGCCACCCTGGCCCCTCAGCCGCTGTCGCTGACACCCGATGACCCCATGCTTGAATACGATCAGTCCGCGCATCCCTTCCGGCAGGAGCTGATCGGCGGTGAATTTGGTCTCGACGCCGAGGGCCTTGTCGCGGTGCCGGAAGGGCCGGGACTGGGTATCGAGATTGATCGGTCGGTCATCGACCGCTATCGCATCGCATGAACGATGCGCCGCAGCCACCAGAGACCGCTATGAACGAATCGAGGAAAATCCTGCTACTGGGCGTTGACGGGCTGATCCCGGAGCTCGTCGAACGCTTCTGCGCCGAGGGTGTACTGCCGAATATCCAGCGGCTGCGTGATGAAGGTGGCTCGACGCGCCTTCTGCCCTATATCTCCACCTGGGGGGATACCAACTTCGTGACGCTGCTGACCGGTCAGGCCCCCGGCACCAGCTGGGTCGGCCAGCGCCACCCACCGCACGGTACGCGTCATCTGCTCGAGCTGATGCGGGATGCCGGCAAGCGCGCCGCGCTGGTGCATTTTCCCGAAAGCCTGACGCCCGCCGATGAGCGCGATCTCTGCCTCGCGCCGTTCTGGAGCGACAAGGGGCCAGCACCGATGGAGCTGGCGCCGGCGTGTCTGCACACGACCCGCCTGGACAGCTGGCAGGTGGAGGAGCCTGACGAAGCGCTGGGCTGGCCGCCGACCGGTACGCTCGCCCATCATCAGAAGCACAACCGCTACGCCATCGAGCGTGCCGGTGAGAGTTTTGTGGCCCATATTCCCGCACATCGCGTCGCGCCGGTGACGGTCATATTGCACCCCGAGGGCGAACGTCTTCGCGTTGAAGTGGCCGGCACCGAGATGAGGCTCGGCGTCGGGGAGTGGAGCGAGTGGCTGGCGCTGGAAGACGATCACGCGCTGGAGGGCAAGCCGGCGGCTGTACGCTTCAAGCTGCTGGCGTTCGACCCTGCCACCGGTGATATCGATCTGCTGCAGTCGCAGGTCACCGCGCCGGCCGGGGGCAGCGGTCGACCGGGATTGACGCGCCGACTGATCGCGCGCCACGGTTCCTTTGTGTCCAAGTGGGCTGTCTCCGCCGATCCGAGCAGCCGTTACTTCGAGACCAGCTTCGAGGAGGGGCGCTACCAGCTCGAGTGGCTGGTCGACAGCGCCCTGACGCTGCTCAACGACGAAGGCTTCTCGCTTTTTGCCACCGTCTTTCGACTGAACGACGAAACACACCATACGAGCCTTGCCCAGTGCGATCCCGAATCGCGCTTTTATGACTGCGAACACCACGAGCGCTATCTCGACGTTATCCGCCGTTCATATCGCCTGCTCGATGAGGCGGTAGGTCGCGCGCTCGCCGGCTGCGACGACGACACCACCTTCGTGCTCGCTTCCGACCATGGCGATGTCCCCAACAGCCATCTTTGCGATATCCACAGGCGGTTGGCCGAGTTCAACCTGTGCATACTCGATGACGCAGGGCGCCCGGACCCGGGCCGGAGCCCGGCGTTTCTCAAGGACGAGCGCGGCGGGCTGGAGATTTTCGTCAACCGCAATCTCGTACCCGAGCGCGAGATTGAGGCTGTGAAGACCCGCATCCTCAAGGCGCTGACCACCTGGTATGTCGACACTGCTGGCGGTGAACGCAACGTCGTCGCGCTGGCGGTGAAGCGTGACGACGCCGCACCGCTCGGCTACTGGGGTGAGGCGATGGGCGATGTGCTCTTCGCCTACGCCCAGGGCTTCGTCTGGGGCAGCAACGTCCGCGGCGATACCGTCGCGCCGGTGACTTCTCCCGGTGCCAACCACGGCCCTCAGGTGCCTACTGCCCGCACGGCATTCGCTTCCAACCAGGGCATCGCTTTCTTTCATGGCGCCGGCGTGCGCCATGGCGATCGGCTCGGTATGGATGCGCTACCGCGCATGGACAGCGTCGGCGCAACGTTCGCGCGGTTGCTCAGGCTTCCCATGGATTCACTGGATGGCCAGGTACTGGAAGGATTTGTCGACGAATAGACGCTGCAACATGCAGGAGTAATGGCCCGTGTTTCGAGCGCAGTGAGCCCGGGGGCGACTGTCGATCCCGGGCATGGTGTCGGAAAGGCTACTGTCCGGTGGCCACTTCCAGCCCTTCGCGGGTGACCTCGCCGAGAAAGTCGATCTCTTCCGGTGTGATCACATAGGGCGGCATCCAGTAGATGACATTGCCCAGCGGGCGCAGCATGGCGCCGCGAGACATGGCGTGCTGAAAGACCTTGAGCCCGCGGCGCTCGCGAAAGTCGTAGGGCTCGAGCGTCGCCTTGTCCTTCACCATTTCGATGGCGACCACCATGCCGGTCTGGCGCACATCGCCCACATGCGGATGGTCGCGCAGCGGCGCGGTGACCTGTTCGATGCGCGCCGCCCTCTCCCGATTGGCCGCGATCACGTCGTCCTCTTCCAGAATATCGAGCGTGGCCAGGGCGGCGGCGCAGGCCAGCGGATTGCCGGTGTAACTGTGTGAATGGAGAAACGCTCTAAGCGTTGAATAGTCGTCATAGAAGGCGGCGTAGATATCATCGGTGGTCATCACCACCGACAGGGGCAGATAACCGCCGGTAATTGCCTTGGACAGGCACAGATAGTCCGGGCGCACGCCGGCCTGCTCGCAGGCGAACATCGTGCCGGTGCGCCCGAAGCCGACCGCGATCTCATCGAAAATCAGCTGGACGTTGTGACGGTCGCAGGCCTCGCGCAGCCAGCTCAGATACTCCGGCGGATACATGCGCATGCCGCCGGCACACTGGATCAGCGGCTCGACGATGACGGCGGCCAGCTCATCGCCATGACGCTCGAGCGCCGCTTCCATGTGGGCAAAGGCGGCGCGGGCCTGGTCGATCCATTGATCGCGCGGCAGGCCGAATCCGTCCGGTGCCGGCACCTTGATGACATCCAGCAGCAGCGAGCGGTAGGTGTCGGTAAAGATGGCGACATCGCCCACCGACAGCGCGCCCAGCGTTTCGCCGTGATAGCCGTTGGTGATGGTCAGAAAGCGTCGCTTTTCCGGGCGGCCGCGGTTGTGCCAGTAGTGGTAGCTCATCTTGAGCGCGATCTCGATCGCCGAGGAGCCGTTGTCGGCATAGAAGCAGTGCCCCAGCCCGGCGGGGGCCAGCCGACCCAGTCGCTCGGAGAGCTCGATCACCGGCTGATGGGTAAAACCGGACAAAATGACGTGTTCGAGCGTGTCCAGCTGGGTCTTGATCCGATCATTGATGCGCTCGTTGGCGTGGCCGAGGATATTGACCCACCAGGAGCTGATGGCATCCAGACAGCGCTTGCCTTCGAAGTCCTCGAGCCATACCCCCTTGCCCGAACGGATGGGGGTCACCGGCAGGGTTTCATGGTCCTTCATCTGCGTGCAGGGATGCCAGAGACTGGCCAGATCGCGCTGCATCCATGTGGCGTTATCGTTCATGAGGCTCCAGTAGGGGGTCGAGATCAAGACAGTGGCCGACCCGTTCCGGGGTCGGGTCGGCCAGATGAGACACGCTTCCCAGACAGGGAATGCCGGCGCGCTGGCTCAGCCAGTGATCGAGCGTGGCCAGATTGGCCGTCAGTCGGGAAGTCCGGTCGTCGACGACGTTGGCCACCCAGCCGGCCACACGCAGACCGTCACGCTCGATGGCCTCCAGGGTCAGGCGGGCGTGATTGATGGCGCCCAGGCGTACGCCCACCACCAGAATCACCGGCAGGTCCAGTGCCACGGCCAGATCGGAGAGCGAGGCCGTCTCGTTGATGGGCACGCGCCAGCCGCCGGCCCCCTCGATCAGGGTCAGGTCGGCCTGCTGCTTCAGCAGGGTCTGCATGGGGGCGAGCAGCCCGGCCAGCGACAGCTCGGTTCCGGCTTCGAGTGCGGCGATATGAGGCGCGATGGCTGGTTCGAACGCCAGCGGATTGACCGTGTCGTAGCTCAGGGCCGGCGCACACTGCGCCTGTAGTGCCAGGGCATCGTCATTGCGCAGCCCGTCCGGCGTCAGCACGCTGCCAGAGGCCACCGGCTTGCCCGCGGCGGTGGTCAGCCCCCGACGGCGGGCCAGGTGCAGCAGGCTCGAGGCGATCAGGGTCTTGCCGGCATCGGTGTCGGTACCGGTCACGAAAAAGGCGTTGGGGGTCATGTCGGGGTATCAGCAGGTCATGGAACAGGGGCAGCGGGCTTGCGTGTCACGATAAAGGCCACCCGGTAGGTCGTGGGCAGCCCGTTCGGGGTTCGAAAGCGCTCCAGTGATCGGGTCAGGCACGCCCAGCGCTGACGGCTCATCAGGCCCCGGCAGGACGGCCGTTCCAGCGTGGCCGCGCCCACGGCCTTCAGGGCCTGCAGGCTCTCGGCGGCGCTGTCATGAAAGGCCAGATGATCGGCGCAGCTCAGGTGATGGCCCGTCAGCGGGCTGGCGTGCAGATGATTCACAAGCGCCGGGGGCGTCAGGAAGGTGTTGACCCGCGGGGCTTCATCCAGTGTGGCAAAGGCGTGTTTCAGCTCGCCCAGCGTGCCATCGAGCAGGGTGGTAAAGGCCAGCCACCCCCCGGGGCGCAGCGCGCGCGCGGCTTCCTGCAGAAATCCTGCCGGCGAAGCACACCACTGAATGGCCAGACTGGACACCACCATATCCAGGCTGTGATCGGCAAAGGGCATCTGCTCGGCCTCGCCGGACTGCCAGGTCAGTCGGTCATGGCCACGCCGGCGGGTAGCCTCCTGCAGCATGCCGGGCGCCGGATCTATCCCAGTGATTCGGGCATTGGGATAGCGTGCACGCAACCCCGCGGTGACATGGCCGGTACCGCAGCCGATATCCGCCAGCCGGGTCAGGGCCCGATTGGGAAGGGCACTGTCGAGCGGGAGCGCGCCGAGCAGGGCATCGGCCACCTCGCGCTGGAGGCCGGCATGGGTGTCGTAATGGCGGGCGGCCCTTGAAAAATTCTCCGCAATGCGGTGTTTCAGGGCCGGTGCCACGTCAGCGTTCATCCGCCTGGTCTCCATCATGTCGCCGGATAAAGGCTGCCATGATGTCGGCGCAGCGCTCGGGATGTTCCAGCGGAAAGGCATGGCCGGTATCCGCCATCGTGTGGGTCTCGCTACCGGCAGACAAGAGTTCGGCAACCGCGGCACAGGCACTGGCTGGCACCATCGCATCGTATTCAGCAAACAGATGCAGCCCGGGGTTCCGGTGTTGGGGCAACAGCGTCCGCAGGTCCATCTGTTGAAGCATCGACAGTCCGGCCAGGGCATGTTCAAGGTTCAAGGGGAGCGAGTGTTGTTCGATATGACGTGCCATGTGACCGGTGTTGGCACTCCCCCGGGCGGCCAGCGCGGCAAAGCGGGAAAAGGTCGCTTCCGGTGATTTTGACCACCGGTTTCGAAAGGCCACCAAGGTGGCGATCGGCAGGGCGCAGCCCCAGTCATCGCGGGTGATGAAGCTGGCATTGCTGCCCAGGGTGATCACGCCGGGACAGCGCTTGCCGCGCCGCGCTGACAGCGCCATGGCCAGCATGCCGCCCAGTGACCAGCCGGCCAGCCAGGCGTGATCGGGCAGCTGGCTGTCGAGTTCATCGAGCCAGGTCTCCGGGTGGTCGTCTTCCAGCAACGGCAGGGGGATCGTGCTGATTGTCCAGCCCGGCAGCTGCGCTTCCAGTGCTGACGCCAGCGGCGCCATGGCCGAGGGTGCGATGGCCCAGCCCGGCAGCAGTATCAGGGTCGGCGAAGGTGTAATGCTCATGGGGTCAGTGCTCGGCAGCCGTGTTCAAGAGCTGACAATAGCTGATCCAGGTCCGTCTCGGTATGCGCCGCCGAGAGGGTAACGCGCAGTCGGGAGGTGCCGGGCGGCACTGTGGGCGGCCGGATGGCGGTGCACAGAACGCCTTCGTCGCGCAGACGCGCCGACAGCGCCATTGCTTTGTGCTCGTCGCCGATCAGCAGCGGCTGAATGGGTGTTTCGGAGGGCATCAGCGTGATACCGGGCAACGCCAGCGTGCTCAGCTCGCGTCGAAAGCGCCGGATCAGATGGTGCAGGTGGGCACGCCGCTCGGGCTCGGTCTGCACGATATCCAGCGACGCCAGCGTGGCCGCAGTCAGCGCCGGCGAGAGACTGGTGGTGTAGATGAACGGCCGCGCAAACTGGATCAGGGTCTCGATCAGGGTGTGGCTGCCGGCCACAAAGGCGCCCTGGGTGCCGAGCGCCTTGCCCAGCGTGCCGACCAGAATGGGCACCTCGGCGGGGGCCACGTTCTGTGCCTCCAGCGTGCCGGCGCCGTGGGTACCGAGCACCCCAAGGCCGTGGGCATCATCGATCATCAGCGGCACCTCATGGCGACGGGCCAGCGCGGCCAGCGCGTCAACATCGGCGCAGTCGCCATCCATGCTGAAGACCCCATCGCTGACCAGCAGGCGATCCGATGCCGGCGCCAGCCTTGCCAGTATCTGCTCTGCGGATGAGAAGCTGGCGTGATCGAAGCGGTGAAGCCGGGCACCTGACAGGCGGGTGCCATCCAGCAGCGAGGCGTGATTGAGCCGGTCATGAATGACATGGCCGCTGCGCGGCATCAGCGCCGAGATCACGCCCAGATTGGCCTTGTAGCCGCTGGAAAACAGAAGGGCGCGTTCATGGCCGGTCCACTGCGCCAGGCGCGCCTCAAGCCGGTCGTGAATCTGCTGATGACCGTTGACCAGATGCGAGGCGCCGCCGCCGGTGCCATAACGGCGCGCGCCTTCGCACATGGCCTCGACCACGCGCGGGTGCGTGGCAAGCCCCAGATAATCGTTGCTGCAGAAGGTCAGCATGGCCCGGCCGTCGATCCGGGTATGCACGCCGGCATCACTCTGGCTGCGGCGCTGCCGATAATGGCCGGTTGACCTCTGTTGTTCCAGCTGATGGCTCAGCGCGCGTTCGAAGGTGTTCATCTCCGATGCCTGCCGCTCAATGGGCCGCGGCATCGGTGGTCATGGCCCTGACACGCGCCTGGTAAAGCTGCTGGTCCAGCACTGCCTCATGGGTGGCGTCATCGACATCGCGTCGATGCTCCGGATAGAGCCCCAGCCGTTCGAACAGCCGTTTGTCGTGGGCGGCCTGCGGGTTCTGAGCGGTCAGCAGCCGCTCGCCATAAAAGATCGAATTGGCACCGGCAAAAAAGGCCATCGCCTGGGTCTCATCACTCATCAGCTCCCGGCCGGCAGCCATGCGGACATGGGAGGTGGGCATCAGGATGCGTGCGGTGGCAATCGTACGAATGAAATCGATCGGATCCAGGTCCTCGACGTGCTCGAGCGGGGTGCCCTGAATGCGAATCAGCATGTTGATCGGCACGCTCTCGGGGTGCGTGGGCAGATTGGCCAGCTGCTGCAACAGCCCGGCGCGATCATTGATGCTCTCACCCATGCCCAGAATGCCGCCGGAGCAGATTTTCATGCCCGCCTGACGCACATGATCCAGGGTCTCCAGCCGATCGGCATAGGTGCGGGTGGTGATGATCTCGCCGTAGTACTCCGGTGAGGTGTCCAGGTTGTGGTTGTAGTAATCAAGGCCGGCCGTTTTCAGCGCATCGGCCTGATCCTGGTTGAGCATCCCCAGCGTCATGCAGGTTTCCAGTCCCATGGCACGCACGCCGCGCACCATCTCCAGCACGTAAGGCATGTCCTTCGCCCGCGGGTTCTTCCAGGCCGCCCCCATGCAGAAACGACTGGCCCCCACCTCCTTCGCCCGGCGCGCCTCTTCCAGCACGGCATCAACCTGCATCAGCTTTTCACGCTCGAGCCCGGTGTTGTAGTGCCCGGACTGCGGGCAGTACTTGCAGTCCTCCGGGCAGGCGCCGGTCTTGATCGACAACAGCGTCGAGACCTGCACCGCATTGGGATCAAAGTGTTGACGGTGAACGCTCTGCGCCCGGAACAGCAGATCGTTGAACGGCATGGTCAAAAGCGCCTCGATCTCGCTTCGGTGCCAGTCGTGACGCAGGGAATCGGAGGATGAAAGGCCGCTTTCGGGAGCATGCATGGCGCCGTTAACCTTTTGGTCTCGAAAAGATAACGGCAACTTTGCCAGTGTCTCTGGTCAACTTCAAATTTTTGGCAGGTTAACAATGGGGCGCGCTGTGGCGATGTCATGTCGATAACAGGGCGGAATATGAGGGTTTCTTTTCTGAAAATGAGAATCAGTATTATTGGCGTTGACTTTGAGACAGCGGGCTCATCAAAATTCGGGGGGCGAACACAACACTGATAACAGGCGTGCTCAGCACGCCAACAAGGGACAACATGGAAAAGCCATCCTGCCGTCGGCGTGCGCCTGCGACACCGTCTGCACGTCGAATGGGGTTTGACGGTCGTCACGTCTCGACCGCCATGCTCACCAGCGCCTGCCTGATCACACCCGTCATGGCTCAGGCCGATGACGCCGCCATGGATACCCTCACGATCACGGCCTCCAATCTTTACGAGAACGTGGGCTATACCCGGCGCACCATAAATGCCGGTACGCGGATGAACCTCTCACCAAAGTAGATTCCGCAATCCGTCAGTGTCATGACCGAGCAGCGCATCAGGGATCAGAACCTGCGGGATTTTGAAGATATTCTGGCCAATACCACGGGCATTTCCGTATCGACCATCGACAGTACCCGGCGCAGCTTTTATTCCCGCGGTTTTTTGATCAACAACTATCAGTTTGATGACATCCCAACGACCGTTCAGCCGCAGTGGTATATGGGGGATGCGGCACTGGATAGCGCCATCTATGACCGTGTGGAGGTTGTGCGTGGCGCCAATGGTCTGCTGACGGGGGCCGGCAACCCGGGGGCTTCAGTCAACTTCGTGCGAAAACATGCCGACGCTTACAGGCCGACAGGCACCATCTCCGGTGAGCTGGGCAGTCGGGGCCATGGTCGTACAGTGATCGACGCGCAGACACCGCTGACCGAATCCGGCGACGTCAGGGGGCGTTTCGTCGGTGGTTATGAAGATGGCAACGGCATTCTGGATCGCTTCAGCGAGCGCAAGAAGTTTGGCTATGCCGTGATCGATGCCGATGTCACGGACAACACGACCGTATCGCTGGGATATGAATATCAGAACACCCATCAAAACGATGTGACCTGGGGCGGGCTGCCGGTGTTATACAGCGACGGTGGCCGCACGGACTTTGATCGGGATTTCAGCGTTGCGCCGCGATGGTCCTTTTATGATTACGATTCGGAAAAGGTCTTTGCCGAGCTGAACCATCAGTTCGATAACGGCTGGGAGCTGCGCGGGGTCGCCACCCATGCCACGCTCGACAGTGACAGCAGGCTTTTATACATGTTCGGCTTTCCTGACCGTCAGTCAGGACTGGGGCTCAATGGCGGTGCAGGACATTATGAAAGCACGCGTCGGATGGATGCCGTGGATACCTATGTTGATGGCCCCTTCGAGCTGTTGGGTCGTGAACACGAGCTGGTGGCGGGCATCAGCTATAACCGGCAGCACACTCGCCACGAAGGGGCTTACAGGACTGTCGATACGTCATCGGTGGACATCCATCAGTTTGATGGCCGCATCGAAGAGCCCGAGTGGACCGGGATAACCACGCTGGTAGACGACGTGACCCGGCAGCGTGCCTTCTACACGGCTACCCGACTGTCGTTGACCGATCCCCTGACCCTGATTCTGGGCGCGCGCTATACCGACTGGCAAAACGACGGCCTGCAGACCTCCCGGCATCATGAGGAAGTCGTTCCCTATGGCGGGTTGGTGTATGACATCAACGATACCTGGTCGGCCTTTGCCAGCTACACCGAAATCTTCATGCCACAGGACTATCGAGACCAGAGCGGTGCCTATCTTGATCCCATCACCGGCAAGAACTACGAAACCGGTCTCAAGGCAGGCTGGCATGATGATCGTCTGACGGCGTCCTTCTCCATCTTCCGCCTCGAGCAGGACAACGTCGCCCAGGCCGACGGCAATGCCATCGTACAGAGCACTGGAGATCAGGCCTATACGGCTGCCCGGGGCGTCGTCAGTGAAGGGTTTGATTTTGAACTCAACGGCGCCGTGACCGAACGTCTGGACACAACGCTGGGGATCACTCGCTACACCGCGAAAAACGATGAGGGTGGCGTCAATACCGGCCAGCCGCGTACTCAGATCAAGCTCTTCTCGAGCTATCGTGTGCCCCAGTGGGAAAAGCTGACCGTTGGCGGCGGCGTCAAGTGGCAGAATCGTACCTTTAACGATATTGCCAATCCGGACGGCGGGACTACGCGGGTGCAGGAAGGCAGCTACGGGCTGGTGGATCTGTTCGGACGTTATCAGTTCACGCCCGACCTGTCGCTACAGGCCAACATCAGGAATCTGTTCGACAAGGAGTACTACGGCTACCTTAGCGCTTCCGGAGTCTATGGCGCGCCGCGTAGCGCCACAGCGACGCTGACGTACTCGTTCTAACCTCGCTGCCACGACTCACTCGGCCGACAATTCTGTCGGCCGTTTTATTCGTATTCGCTTAAATGACCGCGCTACACTGGGGGCCAATTCCACATTCGTGGCGCCTTCTAATGTCCTCCGGTCCGCTCATCACGCTTGCTCGCTTCACCTTTCCCCACGAGGCCCATGTGTTCATGGGGCTGCTGGAATCCCGGGGCCTTGCGGCCTTCATCGCTGATGAGCACCTGATCACGATGCAGTGGATGTGGGAGACCGCGCTGGGTGGTGTGAAGGTACAGGTAGCCCCGCACGACCTTGAGGCCGCCAAAGAGGTACTGGCGGACCATCAGGCGCATCGACTGGCCATGTCTTCGTCCGCGTCTGAAGCTTCGACACCGCCTGGTGCGATGCGCTTTTACGGCTGGCGGGCGTTGGTGATGGCCTGCTGGGCGGTAACGGGCGTGGTGTTTCCGCTGCCGCGGCACCAGAGGAGATGTTGAGCAGTAATTGATAGGCGCCCACCCCGGATAGACCAATATCTAATGTAAATATAAGTGACATTACGTTCGCGACGTATTAGCTTGCATCAGGTTCTGCTTCTGGATGCTATCGATCAATGCTTGGCGTGCCGCACGAGCCTTGATGCTGTTTGTACATGCTTTGAAAAGATGCGGATCAGCCTATTAATGAATCCGTATTTAATGCGGGTCCATGCGTCAAATGTTGAATAAAGTGTTGGCTATCGATCCAAAGCGGGGATGGTAGCAAAGGCAGCAAACGCGTTTATTGGTGCTATATGGCAGTCGCAAGGAAAGTGTCCATAAAAATCAGCAATTTGATAGTGAGGTATAAAAATATTGAACTCGCGCGCACGTTCAAGTAGGAAAACGCGCGTGCTACCTAATGCCTGTTAAGCGTTACTGCGTAGCTCAAGTTTGGAGGGGAATTATGAACAATGTTGAAATAGTGATTCTGGCAAATTCCGTAAAGCATCAGCAGCACTGTGTTGCTGGAAAATGCACCGCTACTGGCCAGTGGGTGCGGCCGGTCTCGAATGAAAATGGTGCGGAATTGAGTCACGAGGAAGCTCTGTGCCAGAATCCACATGGAACTTTCAATGTGAAGCCTTTGCAGAAAGTTTTTATGAGTTTTTCTGCTTATGCTCCTTTGGTACACCAGCCAGAAAACTATGTAATAGACGGATCTACGTGGCGGCAAAATTATAGGATTTCAGACGATGAGTTAAGCCAGCACCTAGATCAACCTGACGATATATGGGGTAATGAAGATCGAGTACCTTATGCATCTATTTTATCAGGACAGATTGTAGTTGGACAATCCCTATATCTAATAGTCGTCGATAATTTGAATTTATACAGAAATCAGTATAATCGACGAAGAGCATCATTTTCGTATTGCGGAACTAACTACGATCTCGCTGTTACGGACCCTGAATTTGACAGAATCACTCAAAACGACAAGGCAGTTAGAGGAGTTTTATGTGTGAGCCTAGGTGAAGAGTACCAAGGCGACTGCTTCAAGCTCGTTGCGACTGTTTTCTAGTAGGAAATACTATGAAAGTTTATACGATTGGATTTACACAAAAGGACGCGGAAAAATTCTTTAGTTTCCTAAAGGTGTCGCAAGTTAAGACCTTGATTGATGTTCGTCTTAATAATGTGTCTCAGTTATCTGGATTTGCAAAAAGGGACGATCTAAGATTCTTTTTGAAAGAGCTGTGTGGTGCTGATTATGCGCATTTGCCAGAGCTGGCACCTACAAAAGATATTCTTAGCGCATATAAAAAAGGTGATATGCCATGGAGGCAATATGAGGATAAATTCCTTAACCTAATGGCGCAAAGGAATGTCGAGAAATCAATCGTGCCATCGCTCCTAGATCATGGGTGTTTGCTGTGCTCCGAACACGAACCGCATTTTTGCCACAGACGGCTAGTTGTGGATTATTTAAACGAAAACTCCAGTTTGGATCTCAAGGTTAAACATTTATACTGATGAAAAAAATCCTGGTTCTTTATCCGAAGCTTTTTAAATGCTATCAGAAATTTAATAGAAAAGTTGAAAAAATACTCTCTGCTTCAGATGAGGTTGAGTTGATTTATCCATCGGATGATAATTGTTTTATCCAGCGGATGTCTGATGAGAGCCAAAAAGTTGGTTCGATTCGGCGATCTGAAAATTGGAGTGTGAGCGGCATAACCCACGCGATTGTTTTCGATGACGGTGAAGAGTTTCCAAAAGAGGTTGAGCTGCTCAAAAAAAACTCTGTTCCTCTTCGATTTATAAATATTGCTATCACTCGAGTGATCAATATTAAACGTGAGCCAAATTATAAAGGCCTAAAAAGTACGCCCGATTACGAGTACATCGGGCGGGGATCGTATTGGGGCAACCCTTATTCAATGTATGAGGACGGTGAAGAGAGAGAAGAGGTTATTAGGAAGTATAAATACGATTTTGATTTTGAGAAATTTCCAAACAAGGAAAAAAAAGAGGTGTACAAACTTGCAGGGAAACGTTTGGGGTGTTTCTGTAAACCAGATTCGTGTCATGGAGATGTGTTGGCAGACTTTTTGAATTCATGGGATGACGGTAAGTGATCGCTTAATAAAGCGCTGCTGTCGGACAAATTTTACGCTGCACTCCAAATTTGCCGCAGAGCGCGGAGTTACATCAGACCTAGCTAAAATTCCACCCCTAACCGAAAGCAGCCCTTCTCCGTTCCTTGCCTGAAAGGCGGCGCTTTATATTCCTGTCTCTTGATCATGCGCATTGGTTGGCTCTGAAAGCGACGATTCCTCGATAACAGCCGGCAAGCAATGCAAGCATCACTTGTCCTGATATCGCGCTGGCACTTGTATATACGGTGCCATCGGGACATTCCTGCGTCTGTCTCATGACACACAGCGATGAAGGCCTCCGCGTCAACCAGAGGTCATGAACCCCATGGCTTCTCTTTTACGGTGCCTGTGAGGTTTCATGTTTGGTATACCAGCCCCTTGAACAGGATATAAGCGGATATGCCTTCGCAAAACGCAGGCAGCGTCGTGGTCGCGCTGGCACAGATGCCGGTATTGAGAGGCGCTGTCGCCGAAAATCTGGCCACGCATCTATGCTGCATCGAGCGTGCGGCGGAGCACGGTGCTGATGTGGTCGCCTTTCCCGAACTCTCGCTCATCGGCTACGAGTCTGACCTGCTGGCGCAGTTGGCCATGTCCGAGAAGGCCGAGGCCTTCACAACGCTTTCCGATGCCGCCATGGCACACCACCTGGTCGTGGTCGCGGGTTGTCCGCTGGTCAATGACGGCGGCAAACCTTACATCGGCGCGGTCATCTGCTTCCCTGACGGGGCGCGTGCGTTTTACGCCAAGCAGCACCTGCACGATGGGGAAGCGGCGTACTGCGCGCCGGGTCATAAAGAGTGCCTCTTCACTGTCAACGGCGTGCGCATCGTCCTGGCGGTGTGCGCTGATTTTGTCCACCCTGCCCATGCAGAGGCCGCCGCGGCCCAACAGGCGCAGATCTATCTGGTCAGTGCGATGATCTCGGAAGCAGGGTATGACGCCGATGCAGAACTGCTTGCCGGGATTGCGCGGCGTCACCGGTTTCCGGTGCTGCTTTCCAACCATATCTCTCGTACCGGTGGCTGGCAGACCTGCGGCAAAAGCGGCGGCTGGGATACAAGGGGAGAGCCACTACTTCCCGTGACCAGACACCTGGTGCCTGCCCAAAACGCTGAGCCTTCTCTTGTCATTTGTGCCCTTGAAGCACGGGGTCTTGAGGTGTCAGTAGCGTCCGTCACGATATGAGGGACGAGAGTGACCGATAGCGCCCGGGCGGTCATTCGACAAGGCTTGATGCCTGCTCGTCCTTTTGTTTGACCGGGTCGCGGCGCTTTTCTAGATACTTGTATTTTTGTACAGTATTTTCTTGGGCAGGTGTGCAGTCGATAAAAGCCTGTTCAACGCTGCCTTCAATGAAGTTCCCTACCATTCAGCGTCGTGGCATCAATGACTGATTCACTCAACCCCTCCTCTGACAAGGGGTATGCACCCGGTCTTTTCTCGAAGGACTATCGCGCGCTCAGCCTCAGCCTGTTCTGCATCACAGTGCTTGTGGCTTTTGAAGCACTGGCCGTGGCGACCGCCATGCCGGTCATTGCGGATCATCTGGATGGCCTGTCGCTTTATGCGCTGGCCTACGCAGGCCCTGTGGCTGCCAGTGTGATCGGCATGGCCGCAGCGGGCTGGTTGAGTAATGCCCGCGGCCCGCGGCCGGCGTTTTTGATCGGCGCTGTCTGTTTTGCCAGCGGTCTTTTGATTGCAGGCTCGGCGCCGACGATGACAGTTCTCGTGGCAGGGCGCGTTGTGCAGGGGCTGGGCGGCGGGGCAATCTCTGTTGCCGTCTATGTGATCGTGGCGCGCGCCTATCCGTCTTCACTGCGCCCCAGCGTGTTCGCGCTGTTTTCGGCTGGATGGGTATTGCCATCTCTTGTTGGTCCGGTGGTCAGCGGCCTGATCGTGACTGCTTTAGGGTGGCGCTGGTTGTTTCTTTTGATTCCGGCGCTGCTCGTGCCTGTGGCGTGGGTCATCCTGGTGGCTCTGCGCCGAATCAGCGAGAATCGTCAGCCCTTCGAATCGCCCGGTCAGCTCATCTGGGCACTACTGGCGGCCGCCATGGTAGGCCTTGTCCATATCGGTGCGCATTCGCAGGGTCTGCTGCAGTGGTGGCTACTGATGGGCGGTCTGGCCGGGCTGTTGACGATCATGCCGCGCATGCTTCCGAAAGGGACGTTCAGGCTGCACCAGGGGCTACCGAGGGTCATTGCCCTGCGGATGACGCTCGGTGCGACATTTTTTGCCAGCGAAGCGTTCATTCCATTATTGCTCGAACACGAGCACGGCCTCTCTCCCGTCATGGCAGGTCTCGCGCTCAGCGTGGGGGCTATCAGCTGGTTTCTGGGGGCCTGGATTCAGAGACGCCCCGGCCTGCAGGGGCGGCGGCTGCCGCTGGCAGGGATGTGCGCAATGAGCGCCGGGCTTCTGGTCATTTTTCTTTCACAGCTCGTCTGGCGCTCTGTCATCCCCATCATGGCTGGCTGGGGGCTGGTCGGGCTGGGCATGGGACTGGGATATGCGAGTCTTTCTGTATTGACGCTGGCTCTGACGCCAGAGGATGAGCAGGGAACGACCGGGGCGGCGCTTCAACTGGCCGATGCGCTATCGATCGCGATGGCCCTGAGCGTGGGTGGCATTGCCATTGGCCATCTGACTGCCGGCGATCCCATGATTTACGCGCTTTGTTTTGGATTTACGCTGCTGCTGGCGTGTGCAGGCCTGTTGATTGCGGCCTTTTTACCGCAGGCTGGACGGCGTGGTGCAGCTTGACGGCACCGCCCCGTGTACTCGATAGCGCATCAAAGCGTTGCTCTGGATACGATCTGATGGAAAAAGCCCGGGCGTATATGATGCCCGGGTGCCTCGCCCGCTTTCCCTGCCCATATCGAAAAGGCGTTGCCTTCCCCGAACCCTCCGGGCATAGAATGCAGGGGACATGGTTCTGAAACGGCGCTGCTGTTTCAGATGAAAAGGGAACGTGGACAAGCCACGGCTGCCCCCGCAACTGTAAGCGACGAGCCCGCCTCACATGCCACTGGCAACCGCCGGGAAGGCGAGGCCCGGGTGATGACCCGCAAGCCAGGAGACCTGCCATGTTCATCTCCATCCATCTCATCCCTGCACGGTGGGTGCAGCAAGGAGCAAGGCATGCATATCGAACCGGGCGTCGTGACGGGCGCCAAAATCATTTTGAGTTACGCCAGCGCGGCCGGTGCCTTTGGGCTGGCCGCACGTCTGGCCTGGCAAACGCTTGAGGGCCGCGGTGGGGTTGTGGGGCTGGCCAGTCGCAGCCTTGTCGCCACGCTGCTGGTGTTCTGTTTTTTCGAGGTGTTGCCACATCACCCTGTCGGCGTTTCCGAGGTCCATCTGATTCTGGGCTCAACGTTGCTGCTGCTGTTTGGCGCCGGGCCGACGGCGATCGGTCTGGCGCTGGGGTTATTGTTGCAGGGACTCTTTTTTGCCCCGTTTGATCTGCCCCAGTACGGCATGAACGTCACCACGCTGATCGTGCCGCTGTGGGGCATCAGTGTGCTGGCCAGACGCCTGATTCCCCATGACACCCCGTACGTTGACGTGACCTACAAACAGGCACTGGCCCTGTCCACCACCTATCAGGGCGGCATTGTGCTCTGGGTCGCCTTCTGGGCCTTCTATGGCGAGGGGCTCTCGGCGCAGAGTCTGGCCGAGGTCAGTACCTTCGGCGTGGCCTATATGAGCGTGGTGCTTCTGGAGCCGCTGATTGACCTTGGCGTACTGGCAATCGCCAAAACGTTCTCCGGGGCCACACGGGGGCCGCTGTTCAACGGCCGGCTGCACCGCCCGGCGACCTGAAAATTCCTCGAGTCAAATGATGACAAGGCCCACCCAACGGTGGGCTTTGTCATGATGCGTCGTTTGAACATCAGAGCAGCAACTGGGCGACGACCGCCGAGCCCAGGTAGGTACCGGTAAAGACCAGCAGTGACACGATCACCAGCTTCTAGCCGGTCCGGCGGAACATGACAAACTCGTGCCGGCTCGGGGCCAGGCCGGCATAAGCCAGTGCCGGTGTGACAATGGCAAGAAAGTTGATGGCCGAAAGCTGCTCGACCAGCCATGCGCTGCCGGGGAAAAACGGCAGCGTCACGAGGATGCTGATCAGCGATACCCACGCCACTGCCGGCAGATAGAAGGGCACGAGGCGGGTAATGACGAGCCCGGCCAGCGTCATCAGATACAGCATCACCATGCCCGGTAGTGCGCCCCAGAGCTGACCACTGCTGATGGTATTGCTCAGCCAGCCCACCACGCACACCGCGGCCAGCGTCAGCGCCGTCCTGCCCAGCTGCTGCTCGGGGCGTACGGTGTCACTGTCCTGATCCGCGCCGCTTTTATGCACGGTCGAATCCTGGGCGGCCCCTTTCTTCAGGCGTCTGGCGTTCAGGCGGCGATAGAGCCATTCGGCGACCGGCAGGGCGATGAACAGCGACACATAAAGGCCGGTGGCATAGGTCAACAGATTGCTGGCGCCGGAAAAGGCCAGCAGCTCCTCGCGCAGGGCCGGTACGGCTTCGGTCAAGGCGCCGGAACAGGCGGCCACCATGCTGGCGCTGCCCACGCCGCAGGCCATGGCCAGCGCATGAGGATCAAACAGATCCATCGACGCCAGAAAGCCCGCCATCAGCGCAAACCAGAGGGTGCCAAACATGGTGCCGACCACATAGACCCCCATCACGCCGATGCCCTCGGGGCCCCTGAGGCCGTAACGATCCGAGATGATCGCGATGTTGGGTTCCCGTGCCACCGAATAGGTCGCCCCGATGGCCTCGCGCCCCATCTTCAGCACCAGCACGGCGAAGGGCAGGGCGATCAGCATGGTGCCCAGATTGCCCAGCTCCTGAAGAATCAACGCCGGCCCGGCGCTGATGATCTGATCGGTCGACGGCCCGATGGTGGAACCAAAGCGGGCGATGAACGGCATGATCGCAATCAGCGTCATCGGCGCGGCCGCAGCGCTCAGACGCGGCGGCGCCAGCGCATGAAATCGGGTAGAGAGATGCGGGTTCAGCACGATGGCCAGCGAAAAGGTATAGAACAGCGGCAGCAGCAGTAGCGTGCCGACCCCGGCCGGTATCTTGATAATGCCGATCCACTCGGCCAGCAGCGAGAGGATGACGACCAGCCCATGCAGACGCAGAACATCGAGCGGTGACATCCGGTTGGCAGCATTCATGAAACGTTCCCAATGTGTTGTGTGCAGACACCGGCTGTGACCGGGCGGGGCCTATTGTAGGGGAGTCGTGAGCGTGAAGAAGGGTGTCAGGCCCGATGGCGGGCGGGATACGGGAAAACGCGTCGATGTGTCGCTGTCATGAAGCAATGAGCTATCGAGCACGCTCCTGGCGCTCTCGGCTCAACGTGCCTTGTCGAGAGCGCTTCGGTCAAAGGCGCTGGCCTCGGCCAGTAGCCAAACGATAAAGCGTTCGACGGCTGGAGACGCCTCACCATTGGAGGGCGTCAAAAGCTCATACGTCATGGGCGAGGCGAGGACATGCTGCTCGCCGAAGGGGCGAACCAGCACGCCACTCTCCAGCCGGTCCATCACGACAGGAAGGCTGGCGAGCATGATGCCGCGCCCGGCGATGGCCTGATCCATGGCCAGACCTGAAAGTGAGTAATGCCTTTTGGGCGGTGTCACTTGATCGGCGACGCCGGCTGCATCAAGCCATTCCTTCCAGCCTGGAACGGCGGCGCTCTGTGGCGAGTCCCAGGCGACTTCAAGCAGGGTGTAATGTGCCAGGTCGGCGGGCGTCACGGGCTGGTCATGCTGCGCCAGCAGTGATGGCGCACACACCGGAAACAAAACATCGCCGAATAGATGATGGCTTGTCACTTCCGGCCAGGGGCCGCGACCATAGCGAATCGCCAACCGCGCACCATTGCCCTGCCAGGCAGGTGTCGTCAACGACTGACTGGCTTCCAGCGAGATATCAAGACCGCCAATTTGAGCATCGAACGCGGCCAGGCGTGGTAGCAGCCATAACTGCAGAAAAGAGGGCGGCGCGCTGAGCATCAGCGACGGTGTTTGTCGCGTGCTCTCTTGTGCCGTTACAACCCCCGCCGCGATGCGTTCAAGGCCGCTGTCGATGTCATGGGCCAGCTGATGCCCGACCTCATTGAGTTTTACGCCGTTGGCGTGCCGAGCGAAAAGCAGGACGCCAAGCCGGTCTTCAAGCTGTTTGACCTGACGGCTGACCGCACCGGGGGTAACGCCCAACCGGCTGGCGGCGTGCTTGAAGCTTTCGGTGCGCGCGGCCTCGGCAAAGGCCCGCAGCGCATTCAAAGGGAGTCGCTCGATCTTCATGGCGTGAGTTTTCCTGAGTCTTGGCCTCCAGATTAATCGTTTGGCGACGACCCCGGCAAATGCTGCACTAAGCCTCTGTTACTGCCAGGAGGCAACATGCAAAACACCGGACAGTCGGGTAATGGCATGGCACCATCAGAGTGCGCATCACGTCGAAGGATGAATTATCAGGCCAGCGCATTGATGGTCATTT
This sequence comes from Kushneria avicenniae, assembly GCF_900112585.1. Classification (GTDB taxonomy): domain Bacteria; phylum Pseudomonadota; class Gammaproteobacteria; order Pseudomonadales; family Halomonadaceae; genus Kushneria; species Kushneria avicenniae. Next base: position 63,850 of record NZ_FOLY01000008.1, read on the forward strand.
TTTGCCTTGTGCTAGGGGCTCAGCAGGTGGCCATCAAGATGGTCGCCGATGATATCCCGCCACTGGCTCAGGTTGCGTTGCGCTCATCCATGGCGGCGCTTCTGGTGGCCGCATTGGTGTTTCGGCAGGGCATTCGCGTCTCTGAAATGCGTTCGCATCTGGGCCCGGGCATTCTGGTGGGGCTGGGGTTTGCCGCGGAGTTCCTTTTTGTCGCATGGGGGCTCAACTACACGCTGGCCTCACACATGTCCGTGTTTCTCTACACGGCACCGATCTTCGCGGCGGTGGGACTGCATCTCTGGGTACCGGGAGAGCAATTGATGCGACGTCAGTGGATCGGTGTCGCATTCGCCTTTGGCGGTATGGTGCTTGCCATGGCACCGGATACAGACATCGATAATGCCGGCGACATTCTTCGGGGGGATCTGCTGGGGCTTTTGGCAGGAATTGCCTGGGCAGCAACCACGCTGGTAATTCGTCGTTCCTCACTTTCCGAGACACCACCGGTCCAGACGCTGTGCTATCAGCTTGCTATCGCCGGCCTGCTGCTGTTGCCCGCAAGTGCCCTGCTGGTCGATTTTGACCACATGCAATTTTCCGGCAGGGCGATCATCAGCCTGACCTTTCAAACGTTGGTGATTTCCTTTGCTGCACTGCTGCTGTGGTTCGCGTTGTTGCGACGCTACCTGGCCTCCCAGCTCGGTATCTTCTCGTTTCTATCGCCGATCTTTGGCGTACTTTTCGGGGCGCTGCTGCTTGGAGAACCGCTGACAATCAATTTTCTTATAGGTGGAATCGTGTTGCTGATTGGGCTGGTGGTGGTGACGCTTTAGTAGAGCGTCCAGGTATGGAGCGTTATTTCTGTACCGCTTCAAAACGGATGATCGTCAGGCATTGAGCGCTCAACGCAGGCGGGCCATCTTCCGGATCAGGAAGACGGCCCGCTCGGTCATGCGCTTACTCAGGGGATAGGGTTAGCGCGTGACATTTTCCGGCAGGTGCTCGGCCAGGTAGGTGGCGCCCTTTTTCACCACCACGGCGGCATCCAGCGGCTGGTCATGCTCGATGATGTACCACTTGACGCCGGCCTTGTCGGCGGCGGGCAGAATCTCCTGCCAGTTCAAAATACCTTCGCCCAGTGCCTTGAAACCGTCTTCATCGGTGGCTTCACCTTCGGGGGCGGTGTCCTTGGCATGAATGGCAAAAATACGGCCGTCAAAGCGGTGAATGTACTCTGCCGGGTCAAGGCCGCTGCGCGCGATCCAGGCCAGGTCGAGTTCGGCCAGTACGTCGGGGCCGGCGGCGTCCATCATGATTTCATGGCCCGTCCTGCCATCGTATTGGACCATTTCGAAATCATGGTTGTGATAGGCCAGCTGCATGTCGGCGGCCTTGAGGCGAGCGGCGATCTGCTTCAGCTCCTGACCGAGTCTGGCCCAGCCTTCGGCATCGGTGGGGCGCATCTCTTCGGTCAGGAACGGCACGACGATGGTGTGGTTGCCGATCGACTTGTTGAAGTCGATGGCGGACTGCAGGTCCTTGCGCAGGTCATCGAGTTGAACGTGTGACGAGATCGCCTCGATATCATGCTTGTCGAGCAGCGACTTGAGCTCCGGTGCGGTGCTGTCCTGCGTGCCGACCGTTTCAACGGCAGTGACACCGGCGGCCTCGACCGTTGCCAGCTGCTCATCGAGGGTACCGACGTCGCGTAGCGTGTACATCTGAACCGCAATCGGGAGATCTGCGGGGGAGCGATCTTCGGCAATGGCCGGCATGGCCAGTGTGGTGGCGCATAGGCCGAGTGCAGCGATATAACGATTCATGGGTTCCCTCTCTGTCATTGGATTATTTGAAGCCCTTCTGATTTAACGGTGTTGCAATAACAAAGAGAAGCCCGGTTTTGTAACAAAACCAGGTGCTTATGAAGACATCTGTAGAGCGGGCCTGATCACTGCTGAAAGGCTGGTAACATTTTTCGGGCAGGCATTTTGTCCATCACATCGTTAATGAAAGAGATATCCGGTGACAAATAAAGGGTACCCGGCCATATGGCTGCTGGATTCCGGCATCGGTGGGCTGACCATCTCGCGTGCCATTCGCCGGCGTCTGCCGGCGCTGACCCAGCACTACATGGCAGACAGTGCGGCCTTCCCTTATGGCGATCTTGGTGCTGAGGCACTGACCGAGCGGGTGTGTGATCTGATGGCGCGCGCCGTGGCGGACTGTCCGGTTGATGCGATGGTGGTCGCCTGCAATACCGCCTCGACGGTGGTGTTGCCGGCGCTCAGGGCGCGGCTGCCGATGCCGGTGGTCGGCGTGGTGCCGGCCATTCGCCCGGCGGCGTCGGCCAGCCGGAGCGGCGTCATCGGGGTGCTGGCCACGCCCGGAACGGTCAGAAGCGCGCATGTGGCAACGCTGATCGAACGCTTTGCCGGCCACTGCCGCGTATTGAAGGTGGGTGCGCCGGGGCTGGCGGCACTGGCCGAGCAGCACTGGCGTGATGGCACGATTGATCCGCAGGCTCTGGCCCGTGAGCTTTCTCCGCTGCTGGCGCCCGAGTGGTGCACCCTTGATCAACTGGTGCTGGGCTGTACCCACTACCCGCTGTTGAAAGAGGATATCCAGGCGCAGCTGGGTGCCCATGTTCGGCTGGTCGATTCCGGGGAGGCGGTGGCCCGTCGGCTGGATGAGGTGCTGGCAGCGCCCTCGCTTCGACAGGGCGCAAGCGCAGGTGGACGCTTTCATGTGACCGGTGCTCTGGACAACAGCGCCGGCCTTGTTGCGCGGCTCCGGGCCGAGGGGTTTCGGGATATCGTGGCAGGGCAGGAAGGGAGATCATGGTGACAGGGCAGATTCAGCAACGAGCGGGAGGACGCATGGCGGGCGCAGATCAGAGATTTCATGACCTGCATGATGAGGGGCTTTTGATACTGGCCAATGCCACCGATGCCGGCAGTGCCCGTATCGTGGAAGCCATGGGCGCGCGTGCTGTGGCCACCAGCAGCGCGGCGCTGGCCTGGTCGTGGGGTTACCGGGATGGCAACCAGCTACCGCTCGCGCTGTTGAAGGCAAGCGTTGAAGCCATGTCCCGTGTACTGACCGTGCCGCTGAGCGTGGACATCGAAGGCGGTTATTCGGATGACCCGGAGGCGGTGGGGCGTGTTGTCGAAGCGGTCGTGGCAGCCGGTGCGGTCGGTATCAATCTGGAAGATGGCCACTCCAGCCCCGAACTGCTGTGTCGCAAGATCGAGGCCGCCAGGCGTGTGTCACAGGCCATGGGCGTAAATCTTTTCGTCAATGCGCGCACCGATGTGACACTCAAGGCGCTGGTGCCGCCTGAACAGCAACTGGAAGAGACCCAGAAAAGAGCATCTCTCTACGCGCAGGCCGGGGCCAACGGGATTTTCGCGGCCGGCATGGTGGCGGCGCACGACATCGGCGAGCTGTGTCGGTCGAGCCCCTTGCCGGTCAATCTGATGTATCGACTCGAGCTGCCGGAGACCGACACGCTGCGCCGGCTGGGCGTCAGACGCCTGAGTGCGGGGTCGGCCATCGCCGAATTTCTCTACGGCGCCAATGCCGGCATTGCTGCAACCTTCATGCAGACGGGCGAGCTGTCGACCCGATCCCTCGAGGCCTATACCTACCGGGCGCTGAACGAGCTGATGCCGCCCGGGGCCGGGTCATTGTAGTCGTTGGGTATCCGGCGCTCCTGCCGAAAGTGGCGGGGGCGTTCGTATTGCTGATGTGTGCGGGTTGAGGCGGTGTTGTCCTGGCGCGGTTTAGAACGGCTCGGGGCGTCCCGGCCGGGTAGCGGTATCAAATGCCTTCCCACGATGTTCCAGAGCCTTTCCTGCCACATGGTAAATGACGGCGCCCAGCACGGAGCCGGTAAACCATCCGTAGTCATACATCCAGCTCCACTTGCCGGTGATAAGTGACAGCAGCATCAGAATCACGGGGACGCCGAAGGCGATGAAGCCTGCCATATTCACCGCCGGGTAGCGGCCACCATCGCAATAGAGGCTGACGACATCCAGTCGTTGGCGTTTGATGAGAAAATAATCCACCGCCATGATGCCGGCGATGGGCCCCAGCAGACTCGAGTAGCCCAGCAGCCAGTTGGAGTAGAGGCTTTCAAGCGTCACGTCCGACACGATCAACCCGGCCTTTTGCAGCAGGTCGTAACCCATCAACAGCGTGCCGACCGCGCCGGTCAGCAGGACCCCGCGGGTGCGATCGATCAGTCTGGGCGCGATATTCTGGAAGTCATTGGTCGGTGAAACAATGTTGCCGGCGGTATTGGTGGAGAGGGTGGCCACCACGATCAATACCATGGCAATGGAGACCCATACCGGGCTGTCGATGTGGCCGATCAGCGTGACCGGGTCAGCGACCGTCTCGCCAACCAGTGATGCCGAAGCGGCGGTCAATACCACGCCCAGCGCGGCGAACAGAAACATCGTCAGCGGCAACCCGATGACCTGACCAATGATCTGATCCTTCTGGCTGCAGGCGAAGCGGCTGAAGTCGGGAATGTTGAGCGACAGCGTGGCCCAGAACCCGACCATCGCCGTCAGGCCGGATAAAAAATAAGGCGTAACAGAGGCGCCCTCCGGCCGGGAAGGGGGCTGCGCCATCAGCTCGCTCAGCGAGACGTGCGGCAGCGCCCAGATCATTAGCCCCGCGCCGACCAGCAACAATAGCGGCGCCGACAGCGTTTCCATCCACTTGATGGATTCGGCTCCGCGAATCACGACCCACAGGTTGAGCGCGGCGAAGATGAAAAAGCCGAGCACCTGACCGACATCTCTCAGCGTTTGCCAGGGCGGGAAGAGTGCCGACAGCAGCAGATGAAGGGCCAGGCCGCCAAACATCGTCTGAATGCCGAACCAGCCACAGCCGACCAGCGCGCGGATCAGGCACGGCACGTTGGAGCCGCGCAGTCCGAACGAGGCGCGCAGCACGACCGGAAACGGAATGCCGTAGCGGGTGCCGGGAAAGGCGTTCAGGGTCAGCGGAATCAACAGGATCACGTTGGCCAGAAGAATCGTCAGCAGTGCTTCGCTCACGCTCAGCCCGAAATAGGCCGTGAGTACCCCTCCCAGGGTGTAGGTCGGGACACAGATCGACAGGCCGACCCAGAGCGCGGCGATATTCCATTTTGTCCAGGTGCGCTCGCTGGCACGGGTGGGGGCGATGTCATCATTGAAAAGGTGACTGTGACGAACATCGTCGCCGAGCGTGAGTTCGACCTTGCCGTCACGCTCGATCATGCGAGACACGGAAGTTGTCATTGTTGGGGTCCCCTGATCGCAGTGAGGTGGAAAATCGACGGCAAGGCGCGCTGTACAGGCCCGGGCGTGCCTTGCCCGTGTCGTTACCGTCGGTATTATCCGGCGCTGGCGATGGCCCGCGGCAGCTGGTGATACTGCCGGTTGAAATAGAGCAGGCACTCGGGCGCGTCATGGGTCGCCATCGAGACGATTTCACAAAGCATGATCTCGTGCGTTCCGACCGGCAGGCGCTGACTGACGCGGCATTCGAAGTGCGCCAGCGCATCGGCCAGCACGGGGGCGCCGGTCTCCCGTGTGGTCCATTCGGCGTGCTCGAAACGCATGGCCATCGGGGTCTTGCCTCCGAAGGTGTTGGAGACCTCCTGATGCGCGGCGCTCAGGACATTGACACACAGCGTTGCATTGTCGGCGAACGCCGGATACGCCGAGGCGCTGCGGTTGATGCAGACCAGCAGTGTCGGAGGGTCGTCGGTCACGCTACACACCGCCGAGGCGGTAAACCCCGCCCGGCCGCCGGGGCCGTCGGTCGTCACCACATTGACGGCAGCTGCCAGATGAGACATCGCGTCGCGAAACGCCGTTGAGGAGATGTTCTGAGGGGCGGTGTGTCGTGTTTGTTGTTGTAGGGCATTCATGAGGCAACTCCTTTTAGCGGGGGCAGGGCCGTGTCGGCCAGGTAGTGCGTGATCAGTGCATTGAAGGTATCCGGGCGGGTAATGTTCAGGGCATGGCCACCGTCATCGAACATCACCTGCCGGGCGTGGGGCAGCCCCTCGGCGAGACGCTGTGAGCGCATATACGGCACCAGCAGATCATCACGGGAGGCGATGACCAGAGTCGGTGTGTGGACGTCGCCCAGGCGGGCATCGATATCGAAGGCTGACAGCGCCTCGATGCGGGCGGTCACATTGTCCTTGCCGGGAAAGCGCGCTAGGGCGTGCGCCTCTTCCGCCAACAGTCGCGAGTGGTTGGCGGACAGCCAGTCGGCGGGGTAGAGAAACAGGGGCTGGGCGTGCAGGTAGGCATCAACCCCACTGTCCCTGAGCAGGGCCAGACGAACACGAAAGCAGCGCTCGCTCTGCACGTCCAGACAGCTCCAGGCATTGATGACCATCAGGCGTCGCAGACGCGTCGGGGCCATCAGGGCCATCTGCAGGCCGATCAGTCCGCCAAGCGCGTGCCCCATGACATCCACTTCGTCGATCTCCAGTCGGTCAAGCAGTGCCAGTGCCTCCTGCGCCATATCCTCGATGCTGTAACCGGCCGGCAGGGCCGACGGGCTCCGACCGGTACCGGAATGGTCGTAGACCACGACCCGGTGGGTCGCGGCGAGCGCCTCCAGTTGCGGTGCCCAATAGCTGCCGGCGCCGCCAAGGCCCGACGACAGCAGAATCGTCGGTGCATCGGGTGACTGACGCCCTGATAGTTCGTAGTGCATAGACACGGGCATGGACATGGACATTCCCCGGTGAGTGGGCAGTAAACCGTCGGGTTAGTGGGGGATGTGGGCAATCGAGGCGATCTCGATCAGGGCGTCGGGTTTGACCAGTCCGCACTGTATGCAGTAGCGCGCCGGCTTGTCGCCGGGGAAGACGTCGGCATAGACCGCATTGATGGCGGCGTAGTCGTCCCAGTCCCGCAAAAAGATCGAGTTGAAGGTGATGTCCTCCATGGTGCCCCCGGCAGTCTCGATCACTCGCTGAATCAGTTCGAGCACATGGCGTGTCTGTGCGGCGGCATCACCGACGTGCACCACGTTGTTGTCCTCGTCAAATGGCAGGGTGCCGGACACGTAGACAATGTTGTCGGCCCGGGTGCCGGGAACGAACGGGGCCAGTGGCGTGCCGGAACCTGCTGGAATGATGCTTGTTTTAGGCATGGTCGTGTCCTCGAGCTGGATCAGGCGGTTTCGGTGGCTTCGACGTCGGTGTGCTGACAGGCGCTCTCGAGCGCCTCAACGCTCGAGACCCAGCCGAAAAAGGTTTCGATATTGAACAGGGCAGCCGCCTGGGCGGCGGGCGGTCCGGCCTGGTAGGTGGCGTCCTCGAGCACGGTGCCGAAATACTCGAGGAAAAAGCCGTCGCGCAGTGTCGATTCAACGCAGACGTTGGTGGCGATGCCGGTAAACAGCAGGTGGCGAATACCGCGGGCGCGAAGCATGCTGTCCAGCGCTGTATTGAAAAAGCCGCTGTAGCGGGGCTTGGGCAGGACGATATCTCCGGCCTGTGGTGTCAGGGTATCGACCAGGGCGTAATCCCAGGTGCCCCTGGCCAGAAACTGGCCATTGAGTTCGGGCTGACGGCGCATTGTTTTCAGGGCATTGGACTTGTGCCAGTTGGGGGAGCCGGGGCCACCGGCCTCGACGTAATCCGCATCCCAGCCGTTCTGGAAGAAGATGACCCGCAAACCGGCAGCCCGTGCGGCCCTGATGGCCCGGGCCGTTTTCTCGATCACAGGCCCTGTCGCACTGACATCGAAACCAGCGAGGTCGAGATATCCCCCGGCCGAGGCGTAGGCATTTTGCATGTCAACGACGATCAGGGCCGTCTGCGAGCGGGGCAGGGCAATGGCTTCCGGCCGTCCTGGCAGCACGATCTCATCGTCCGATGCGGCGCCGTCGCAGCGCACGACCGGGGTGGTTTTCAGCGTGCTCATAAGGCGATCTCCCGGGGCGCTTTGGCAGCACCGGTGACGTGGACGCGGGTCTTCATCAGCGGCTGTATTTTTTCACCGAAGGTATCGAGCCCTTCCAGGAAATCGTCAAAGGTCAGCATGACGCCGCCCATGCCTTCGACCGTGTCGATCTCGTCGAGCATGCGGGCCACGTTCTCGTACGACCCGACCAGCGTGCCCATATTGAGATTGACCGCCGAGGTCGGGTTGGTCATGTGACGAACATTCGTGTCCTTGCCGGAAGTCTTGTCCTTGCCGCCCTGATCCGCCATCCAGTCCAGCGCCTCCTGGTCGGCACCGGCCTTGTAGTGCTCCCAGCGGGCCATGGCGGCGTCATCCGTGCTGTCGGCGATCACCATGAACAGCACATGGCAGGCGATATCGCGGTCACTTCCTTCGTTGGCCTCATTGAGGCGTTCGGCCGTCTCGGCGAACGCCGTGGGCGTGTTGAGCCCCTTGCCGAAGCAGAAGCTGTAGTCGGCATGTTTAGCGGTAAAGGCCATGCCGGCATTGGACTGACCGGCACAGATGATTTTGACGCCCTGCTCCGGGCGCGGGCTCAGCCGGCAGTCGTCCATCTGGAAGAACTCACCCTTGAAGTCGCTGTGGCCGCTTTCCAGCAGCTCGCGCATGACGGTGGTGTATTCGTCCAGATAGGCGTAGCGCTTGCCGAAATATTCATCGCCCGGCCATAGCCCCATCTGGCTGTACTCGGGTTTCTGCCAGCCGGTCACCAGATTGATACCAAAGCGCCCGGGTGCAATGGAATCGATGGTGGCGGCCATGCGCGCCGTGATGGCCGGCGGCATGACCAGGGTGGCGGCGGTGGCGTACAGGTGGATTCTGGACGTGACCGCTGCCAGCCCGGCCATCAGGGTGAAGGATTCAAGGGCATGCTCCCAGAATTCGGTCTTTCCGCCGAAACCGCGCAGCTTGATCATCGACAGCGCGAAATCGAACCCGTAGTGCTCCGCCTTCTGGGTGATGGCCTTGTTGAGCTCAAAGGTCGGCATGTATTGCGGCGAATTTTCGGAAATCAGCCAGCCGTTGTTGCCGATGGGAATGAAGACACCTAGTTGCATGGGTTACCTCCAGGTCATGGCGAGATGACATGTGCCGATGGCAACGGACAGGGTTCGAGCATCGACACGGCACGAAATACATCACAACAGATGTGCCAGTTATCGTTTCGCTGTCTGTTTTCAACGGCTTGCCTGGAGGGGCACGGATGATGCCAGACCATATGGTCCATATCGTCGTGTTTCGATGTGCAAAAAAAGCGCACATTGCCGACATTTCACGCTTTTTTGGCGCGATTTAAAGTGTTCACCTTCCTGGTGTGAGCACGCTGGCATGGGCAGGCGGTCAGGGCATCGTGATATTCAGACGCTGGAAGCAGCCCCTGGTGAGCAGGGAGAGACATGAGCGGGTCGGGTTGCCCGCGGGCAGGGGCGTACATCGGGCGGTGCAGGAAGGCAGGTGTTGGCGGCTTATGGCGCCGCCAACAGAAGGGAAGTTTTACTGGTACACGGGGAAGTCGCTGGCGTCGCCGTAATCCTTGATGGTCTCCATGCCTTCAAGCGTTGCCATGTCATCCGCCGAAATCTCGAAATCGACCTCGGCGTTGTTCTGCATGTGATCGGGATTGGCTGTCTTGGGCAGCGGCAGCAGACCAAGCTGGAGCGTGTAGCGAATGCACAGCTGGGGCACGGATACCCCGTACTTCTCGGCCATGGCGACGATCTGGTCATTCTTGAACAGCTCGCCATGCCCGACGGGGGAATAGGCCTCGACGAGCATGTCCTTGCTCTTTGAGTACTCGATCAGGGCTTTCGGAGTGTTGCTCACATGCGCCAGCACCTGATTGACCATCGGGGCGACCCGGCAGGATTCGAGAATATTGTCGATGTCCTGCTCGTTGAAGTTGGACAGCCCGATCGCGCGCAGTTTGCCGGCCTCGTAGGCGTCCTCCAGCGCGCGCCATGCTTCCTTGTTGCCCTGGAAAAAGCGGTCTTTCGTACCGAACTCGCCCCAGGGCTGCGGGCTGTGGATGATCATCAGGTCGATGTACTCAAGCCCCATGCGCTCGAGCGAGCCGTTGATCGCCTCTACTGCGCCCTCGTAGGTCTTGTACTGCGCGGCCAGCTTGGTGGTCACGAAGAGCTCATCGCGGCTGACCCCGGAAGCCTTGACCGCGGCGGCCACCTCGGCCTCGTTGCCATAATCCTGGGCGGTATCGATATGGCGATAGCCGAGTTTGATGGCCTCCTTCACGGCCTTCTCGGCGTCCGTGCTTTCGATCAGCCAGGTGCCAAGCCCCAGTTTCGGGATGTTGACGCCGTTGGCGAGTGTGTAGGTCTCCTGCAGAATCATGATGTCCTCTCCCTGGGTGTGCCGGAATTCAGGCGTTGATACGCATGCTCTTTGATGGTCCATCAATACTTTTGTTCACCGGGGCATCGGAAAGCCCGGTTCAGGAGGGCACTGCCGTCGAGTGCAACAGTGCTCATCCTGCCGGCCCTTGTCCGGTGAACATGGACAGTGTAGCCATCATGAAGCGCTCGGGAAGGCATCTCGTTCCCCGCACGGCACGACCATGGCACAGGGCGTTGCAGCCTCTAAAGAGGACGCCCGCCGGCCAGGCTGACCCGGCGCATGTCGCGAATCTCGTTTTCATCGAAGGCAGAGCGGTAATGGGCCGTGGCACGGTTGTCCCATAGCACCACATCGCCGACCTCCCAGCGATGCTCGTAACGGTGCGCAGGGGTGTAGAGATGAGCGCGCAGGGTCTCTACCAGGGCCTTGCCCTGTTCGTAGTACAGTTCGGGAATGTCCACTTCGGTGGCTTCCCCCAGAAACAGCAGTCTGTTGCCCGATTCGGCGTGGGTGGTCACCAGCGGATGCGGATGCGCTTCACCCTTGGGAGGATTGCCCGGCTCGCGGTAACTCGGGCGCGATGAGTCGCGATTGACAAAGGGGTTATAGGTGATCAGCGAGAGCCCGTCGATGGCCCGCTGAGTCGCCGGGTCGAGATGTTCCCAGGCGAGGTTGAGGTTGTACCAATGGGTATCGCCGCCGGATGAGGGGATCTGGCGGGCATAAAGCGCCGAGGCCCGGGACGGACGCGGGGTCCACTGGTGATCGACATGGGCGGAGAGTTCGCCGTTGCCGGTATAGCCGCCCTTGACGTTGGAGACCTTCACGATATCCGGGGTAAACCCCTGTTCGTTGGTGGCCAGCACCGGAATATGGCCGGGCGGATGGAAGACGTCGCCAAAGCAGGTCATGAAGTCGAGCAGCTGATCGTCAGTCAGGCGTTGCGCCTTGAAGATCAGAACATGATGCTCAAGCCATGCCCGGTTGAGCTGCTGATAGTGGGCGGCCGACAGCGGCTGCGTCAGATCGATGCCGTGCACCACGGTGCCCAGCGCACTGCCGGTGGGCGTAATGGTCAGAGGTCGGTCGTCCAGCGGCGGGGCGTTGACCGTTGTCGGTGCTGGTGTCGTCGAAGGTGTCCGGGTAGCAGTGGAATGGCTCATGGGGTGGTCTCCGTGGCGTTGGATGTCGCGTCGGCATCGGCGGTGTCGTTGAGATGGAAGGTGTCCAGCAGCGCCTCGCGATAGGCCACGAACCGGCTGTCGCTGCGCTGGCGGGGTCTGGGCAGATCGACACGCATGACCTGCAGGGCACTTTTCTGGTCGTTGGAGAGAATCACGATGCGATCGGCCAGATAGATCGCTTCTTCGATGTCGTGGGTCACCATCACCATGGTGATGTTCTGCTCACGCCAGAGGCGCTCGAGCTCCTGCTGCATGCGAATCTTTTTCATCGCATCCAGCGCCCCCAGTGGCTCGTCGAGCAGCAGGATATCCGGCGAGATGGCAAGCCCCCGGGCAATGCCTACTCGCTGGGCCATACCGCCCGAGAGCTGGCGTGGGTAGGCGTCATAAAAGGCGGTCAGTCCGACCAGATCGAGATAGTGGCGCGCCTGGCGCAGTGCATCGGTGCGGCTTTCTCCCATCAGCTCAAGCCCCATGGCCACATTGGCTTCCACGCTGAGCCAGGGCAGCAGGCGCGGCTCCTGAAACACCATGGCGCGCTCCGGGCCGACGCCCTGAACGCTCGCCCCGTTCAGTTGAATCGTGCCGCTGTCCGCCTGATCCAGGCCTGCCAGAATTCTCAGCAGTGTGGTCTTGCCCGAGCCGCTGGCCCCGATGATGGCGACAAACTCACCGGTGGCGATCTCCAGGTCGATATTGCGAAGCACCTCGAGACGGCTCTCCTTGAGCGCAAACGACTTGTTGACGCGACTCACGTTCAGCCCTTCGGCCATGGCCGTCATTGTCCACCTCTCTGAGCCAGCCTGTTGCCGGCATCCTTGTTGTAGGCGTTGGTGGCGATATCGCCGATGGTCAGTTGACCGGCGTTCAGTGAGCCTTCCCGTTCAAGCACATCCAGCCAGTACTGCACGTCATGATCATTGAGTTCAGCGTGATCGCGGACCCCATAACCTGCCCAGTAATGCGCCAGCTGCGGGTTTTCGTTGCGCTCTGCCAGCAGCCTGCCAATCAGCTCACGTGCCTCTTGCGGGTTCTCTCGCGCCCAGTCGGCGGCGCGTCCCGACTGTGTGACCAGCGCCTGCACGGCGTCGGGGTGCGCCTCAATGAAATCACGTGTCATGGAGTAGGGGCTCAACGTGATATCGCCGAGCAGCTGGTGATCATCGAACAGCGATCGGACGCCTCCGCCATGTTCGAGCTGGCCGGCAAACACGGTCTGCCAGGCACCGACGGCGGCGACATCGATCTGACCGGAGCGCAGGGTCTGTTCCAGCTGTGGCCCTGGCACCGCCACAAGGCGCACGGCGTTTCTGGGGATATGGTTCTGGCGCAGGTATTCGCGCACCACGTAATCCAGATGCGCCCCCAGGGTGTTGACCGCAATGGTCTTGCCGATCAGATCCTTCGGCTCACGAATGGGGCTATCGTCAAGCACATAGAAGCGACTGTTGACCGCCTCGTTGACCCCGCTGGAGGCCATGACGCTGACGATATCTGCACCGTTGGCGATGGCGTTGATGGTCGCGGAGGTAGCAGCGCCGGCAATATCGATCGACCCGGAGGCCATGGCGAACAGGCTTTCCGGCCCGCCCTGGCTGAACCCTTCGGATTCGAGCGCTACGCCCTCCGGCTTGAGCCAGCCTTTGGCGTCGGCAAGCTCCGGCAGTGAAATCTGCCCGCGACTGCTCAGATAGCGGATGGTGACAGGTTCCGGGGCGTCAGCGCTCTGCTGTGAGGCCTGCGCCTGGCCGATCATCAATGCCTGGCCTGACAGCAGCAGCGCGCTTAGTAACAGCACATGTTTTTTCATGAACATCTTCCGTCGTCATGGGGCGAGCGGCGTCGAGCCGTCGCGTACTGAAGGGATATCGCGTCAGGCGGTCTCGTGGCTTTCCCAGCGGCAGAGCCGTTTCTGGATCAGGACCAGCAGGTAATTGCCAAGCAGTCCCAGTCCGGCCAAAAGGAAGATCGCGGCGAACATCAGCGGCGTTTGAAAGTTGTACTGGGCGTTCATGACCTGAAAACCGATGCCCTGATTGGCGCCGATCATCTCGGCGGCCACCAGCAGCAGAAGTGTTGAGGTTGCGCTCAATCGCAGGCCAACGAAGATGGACGGGATCGCACTGGGCACCACGACTCGGCGGAATACCTCGAGGCGGGAAGCCCCGAACACCCGTGCCATCTCGATCAGTCGGGGGTCGGTCTGCTGCACGCCGGTGATGGTGTTCATCAGCAGCGGAAAGACCGACGCCCAGAAGATGACAAAGATCTTGGATGCCTCGCCCAGGCCGAGCAGCAGGATGAAGACCGGATAGAGCGCCAGCGCCGAGGTTTGACGAAACAGCTGCAGAATCGGGTCCAGCGTCTTCTCGATCGAACGGAAGCTGCCCATGGCCAGCCCCAGAGGAATGGCGATCAATATCGAGGCGCCGAAGGCGATGCCCGAGCGCTGCAGGCTGATGCCGATATCACCGGCCAGAGATCCGTTCTGGAGCGCGTTGATCAGTGCCATCACGATACGATCCAGAGGCGGGATAACGGCCGGATTGAGCCAGCCCAGCGTGCTGGCCAGCTGCCATAGGCCAAAAAAGACAATCACCGCCGCATAGCGGCCGAGATATGGACGACAGGCCCGGGCCAGTCCAAGGACGAGTGGCGGGAGAGGCGTACGATCGAAACGTAACGTTCTGGCAAGTTGATAGGTGGCGACTTTTTTCATTATCACGGCCTCTAGAGTAACCAGCACCACGGCATTGGATGATGGCTTTACCCTAACCAGCGTGATTTTTCAGACAAAATAGTTATCTCCGCTAACCATATCGAAAAATTGCCAATGACCGATCTGCCGGCATTGCCGCCCTGCTGGGCGCTCGGGGGCGTGACATGACGCCCTGCTCGTCGCCGCCGTGACCCGGCAGGCATGGCAAGGCCACGGCGTTGATGACAGGAAATGGCAGAGAGCCGGGAAGCAGATAGTCGGGAAGCGACGTAGAAAGGCGTGACAGCAGTTGGCAAGAAGCCAGGAGGCCGGAAATCGGAGCGGCGGCCTGTGCTGCCGCTTCGAAGGGGCTTTATCCAGCCGGGTGTGCCCTCAGAGCACGGCAAATAGAAAGTCAAACTTTTGGGAGCGTTGCTCCAGTGCGAGAGCAATGCAAGATTGCAGGGCTTGGTAACAAAGTGTAATTTATAAATTATTAGAAAAAACGACTATAAGGCTGATGGCAAAACTGGTGGCGGGCGAATGCCCCAAGTGAAAGGATACAAATGACAGAAAGCCTTAACCATCGGGATTAGTGAGTCATGACAAACAAAGAAAGGTTGCTAAAAGAGGTATGTGAAAAAGCATACGACGTGGGCTTTGGAGCGAAAAAACACCTAGCTACATACGATATCGCTGAAAAGGGGCCAGGTTGGATCTCGTTCATCTCCATTGCAGTAGGCATTTTCAGTTTAGTTTTTGAGGTTCTAAGCCAAAAGTCGATATCTGCTTCATTGCTCGTGCTGGGTATAGCTGTGTTCTATATCGAACCATATCGACACGACAAAAAAAAATACGTCGAAGCTGGAAGTCGAATGACAGCTTTATTTTATGAGTTGAAAAGCCTTGCAAGAAATATAGAGGGTGAAGGGGAGAGAGATTTGAGTCATCGGGAGAGCGAGCTAAAAGAAATAGAAAATGAATTTTACAAAATCAGCATAAGCAAACAAATCTTCATGAGTGATTGGTATGCTCACTGGAAATTTTTTTGGCAGATGCAAATAGGCTGGATTGAAGACCACCGTCCCTTCTTGTTCTTTAGGGATAAAATTCCTTTGAGTCTATATTTAGTGATTGCTCTAGTAGTGATCTTATGTGTTGCAATGAAGATTGGGTGCTGGTAATGAGTAGACAGGCTTTTAGTGAGTTTAGAAAGAAGATTGCAGTAGATAATGCGGAGAATATATCAGCATCTTATAAGAAGATAACTAGACGTTTAAATATAGAATTTTACGATGATTTTTCTAGCGAGAGCCATTCAAGGCAAGTAGGGTCATACGGGAGGCATACAGCAATAAAAGGAATTTCTGATCTAGACATGATATTTGAATTGCCAGATGATCTGTATGATAAATATAATAAAATGGATAACAACGGGCAGTATAAATTGTTGTCTAGGTATTTGGTCCCGGGAAGTAATGGTTCGGGTTTTGATGGAACCTGTCCGGGTCATCCTGCCATCTTTCCAGAATAAATCCGATGGGTGTTTTGCCC
>NZ_FOLY01000006.1 GCF_900112585.1 Kushneria avicenniae
GTGCGTGGTCGTGGCGCGTTGGTGAAGTATCTGAGCCATGGATCCTCCTCCGTTAGTGAGTCATACCATAAACCACTACACTCCGGGACCATACACCTAGTACATGTAAATTTCTTCATTGGTTTCACCTAGCTCAGTTAATGTATAAAACTTCCCATCAGTAGGTGAAAGCATATCTGAATATGTATACAAGAGTCTAAAAACATCAATACCTTCACAAGAGTTCATTCGGCAAACAACCTCTTCAGATAGCGCTAGTTTTTCTTTGCTTTCAGAAATAACAAAAACGAATAATCTAGGCTTGTCTTGTGAATGACCACAAGAAGAAATATTGAGATCTCTCCATGAAATAAACTTATCTAAATGCGATATTGAAAACTCTTCATAAATATCATAGTGGTGTGCAACGTATACATATTCAAATGTCTTCTCAAGCTCCCCCATACATGTAAAATACATGAAGTCTCGTGGCTCATACATTAGTGGGCATATATCAAGACGTCCATACTCTGAATACTTGTGATACTTTTCGCTCAGAAACTTGAAAAGTGCTAGCTCTACGATATCTGAATGCTGTGGCATTCCCGCAATAGAAACAAGCCTACTTTTACTCTCATGGTTAATGGTTTGGTTTTTTGGTACCAAAATTTTCCATCCGCACCTTGTGTCTTCTACATTCGTGCGAGTAACTTCCACCCAGCAGCAAACATCACTTTGTTCGTCACATATAATAATTATTACAGGTAGCGAATGAAGCAGCCAGTATTTAAGGTGCTTGTTTTCACCATAAAAAACATAGCCATCTTCTTTTTCATATTTCAAATATGACTTCCCTGTTTTAATTTGTACTGCAATTAGGCGACCAGTACCTTCTCTGTTTTCGTTTACTATTTCAATATGACCGTCTATACCAAGATCATTCTTTGGTTGCTCACGGAAGATCCAAGAAAGTTCTCGCTTTACCTTTAATGAAACAAGATCAACTCCAATATCACCAGTTTTATCTGATTCTGAATAGTTCGACATGCATAAACCTTAGAGTCACTTATTTCAGCCTAACGCCGCATTCAACGGCTTGTCCGTTGTAATGCTTTGTTACCTTTAGGTGTCTAACATATCCCATTCGTCACCTAACACCCAACGTAGTGCCGATAACTTGCCATTGATCATCCCCCACTCAAAGTCACTCCATGGACCTGTGTCTTCATATTTTCCTTCCACGCGTTCGGCTGACTTGATAGCACCCTCGAGGATATGCTCATGAATCACATCTGATCCATAGCGCTCGGTTCCTTCTGGTATGACTTCAATTTCACCATGTTCGATACCCCACATACGATTTTGGTGGCGGTTGTACCAGACTTTATCAACCAACTCATCCATAGCGTCCAACATTTCTCTCAAACCCCGAGTTTCTTCTGTAAAATCGTGCTCAAACTCGAATTCAGCGAGCGAGTCTGGAGCAATCTGATCGATAGCTGAAGCTAGATTGTTGAAGTATAAAGAGTTCGAGATTGAGAATATCTCGTCAAAATCTGCATGTGGCTTTCGATGATCTTTCGAGGAAAAGTCGCTGTGATTATGGGTAACAAAAATGCAGGTATCATGATTACTGTTGAGGCTGCTCATAAATTCAAAAAACTGCTCAATGATGACAGCATCCGCGACAGAGTTTTTGCTGATATGAAACGGAGCTCTTTTTTCGAGCCCACGTTGAACGGCGGCGATTTTAGCACGGTCACTAACTGGTATGATCTTTGCAGATTCAATTAACCTTTCAACTCTATGGATCGTTGCGTAGTTCGCTTCAGTCAAAAGCGGCAATCTTGCATTGATATCATTTAGAACTTCCATGGTCTCGGCTTGCTTTTCACCAGCAAACTCATTTACCACAGCTTTGACCTGCTTGAACTCTTGAGACAATCGTTGAGCAGTTTTCTTCGCCACACTCTCTTTATTTCGCTCATACTCTTCAATAACCAGATCGGCTAAAACCAATTTCACACTGCTTGAGCCCACCAGTTCCTCTAGTGCAGATACGAGGGGGAGATCACTCCTCTTCGTGGAAACATCCAGCAAGACACATGTATCGAGGAAGATGTAGTTCATATAGCCTTTATTCTGGTTTATCTCTCGTCACTGTAGCCGACTCAAGTTAACGCCGTTTAACTGGCTTTCAACGAACCTTTAAGATCGCTTTAGTAAGCCAGAAAGCAATAAGCATAGGTTGACTATTGCAGAGGCCAATTCTTCATATTCGCCTTCTATAGCCACCTTCTCACAGGTCCGGTTTTGATTTACCAAGGTGATGAATTTATTGATTTGTTTCTCACCATTATCAGGAGTTAAGTTATGTGCATATAAGTCTCTTAACAAAGCTAAGATTTTCATTGCTTTATACATCCATGGCATTACTACGTCTTCGGCTTGCATGGCTTGAGCAAAAGCAACCAACTGTCGATAGTTTATCTCTTTACCATCTATCATTTCCGGACGCTTTAGATTGGAACGAACAAACTCTTCAAATAACTTTTCTATCAACAAATGCCCACTAACTATTACATAACGTGGATCATCTGCATTTGCAGGCATAAAACGCTCTATTTCAAGCTTTGTCATCAGCATCGTTTTTACAACATGCTTAAACTCATCTGTTTTCGTGTATTCTTCAGCTGCAGCCAGTGCCGCATCCATTTTTTCAAAGTCCATGCTTTATCCTGTGCCTGATTGCCACCAGGGTTGCCAGTTAACAGGTATTAGACAGCCGGCTCGTTTATTGACTTGAACGAGCGCGCGCGTTCAACATTCTTATGCCGCCACACCAATCCATTGATTTTTCGGTGTGTTTTCTTTGACGTGGCTATATAAAACCAATAAACGAGCATACTGCCTTTGCCAGCAGGGCCGCTTTGGGTCGCAAGCTGCCATTAAATAAGTTCTGCAAAAAACCCACAGAACAGAAATGGTGTTCTGTATACCCTTGATCGATGAACTATATTATTGTCTAATTCTTGCGCCCATTTTTATCATAAGTGATTCGCTCATGGGATTGAATCCAATGGGCTGAGTTTTCTCGGGTATTGAAACCACAGCCAGTCTTACTCCCTTTGTTACCTTTTTGGACTACTCCAGTTGGTATATGCTTGACAGCCATTGCTATCTCCTTTTATGAGTTCTGTCGATAGGGCCTACCGATTCAACAATCATTCTTGGCAGCTAAGGTTTAGATGGTTGTTTGCTATTAGTCTCTGACCTCTCGCATTTCTAGTATGTCGGCTTGGTCACCAGTAAGCTTTAGATTACATTCGGCCGCGAGGGCTCTCAATAAACGATGTCATTTGATCTTTATTCTTTCTGTATTTTTACCCACTGATGCCGGTAATATCCCTCTTCGCTGTCGCAACTTTGACAGGTCAAGTTTTCTTGATCATCAGATCGACGATAAGCATCTAGTAATGCCTCACCTTCTAGCCTCACAGAACAGTTGTTGTGATGCCCTCCTGGGTCAGTTACACCCGAGCACGTTACTGACAGGTATGGCTCAAGTATCGCTTTTTGTTTTGGTGATAATGAAGTAAAGCCATGCGATATCGCACGTTTCGCAATTCCTCCCGCCCCATCAAAAGTTGCATTATCGAAGACACCCTGAGTTAGTTGATGATCTAGTATCTCTTCTACAACTCCCATGACTTTCTCCTTTTTGTATTGTGGTCCGTTCGGCAAGAATGTGGTCAATCCCGTACCTTGGATCGCATTGCCAATCTCGCCACGTCCGCTCTGGGTCGTAACTGGCCAGCTTGCATGCCTTCTCATGCCCCTACTGATGGCTTAACACCTCAGTTACGATGAGCCCTAGACTTCTCTACCCTTTTATAGGGCCGATCCACTTAGCACCCCGACCATCAATCTCTCTTCCAATTCTCACCTCCCGACGCGCTGTCGACTCCCCGCCCCGCCTGCGCGCTAAATGGGTCGGTTTTATTGCACCCTTGCAGAGGCCGCCGGACCGCCCCAGTGCTGGGACGCGCAGCGGTTTTGGACCCCAAAAAAATTATGCGTTTTCTTGCATTTCACACCGCCGTCGCAGAGTGATGTGCAGTAAAAAAGCGGTTATATGACCACCGCGCCGGCCGCGGCCTCAAAACAGGTGTCTCCTGCGGTGCACTGCAAGCTCTTGAGGTCTTTTCAGCACAATATTCGAGCGCACTGATTAAGTAAAGTTGTGTAAAGAGAGGATGAGACAAAAGGAGCATTCATCACGACCCCCTTTCGCTCGCCAGAATGAAATGAACATGCCTGAATCCAGCCGTATCTGGTCACTATGTGGCAGAGCTCTTATCGCTGCACATGGCCACAAAAAAGCCCCACACGTGGTGGGGCTTTTCAAAATCAGCAGTCATCATCAAACGGCATTGTCGTCGCTGTTCTCATCTTCGCGCCGGGTCAACTGCCCCTCCCGGTTGCGAAGGTTCGCCTGGGGGGTATTGGTCTGCGTGTATTCGACCTGTGTTCGGCTATTGGTCTGGCGATGGTCTACATAGTGCAGCAGGGCAAGTTGTGCGATCAGAAAGCCAAAGCAGATCACAATACCTTTCAACATGTCTTTTATCCTGGTGTCGGGAAGGGTTAATAAGGGTGGTGACGTTAACGCATTATTAAAAGCGTTTACCAGTAGGCTTCTAATCAGTCTCACTCATGAGCCTGTATTGTTTTGGCCAGCATGGCCCCGGCACCCAAAAATACCGATGGCCGATCTTGGTTCGGAATATATGTCTTTCAGGTGCTGAATTGAATAAAAAAAGCAGTAATAGCGAAGCCTTGAAAGCGCTATTTTTACAGCATTTTCAGGGGCTTAAAGGACTGGAAAGGAATACCTGGGAAGGGTCAGTGGCGCCCGCGGCAGGACTCGAACCTGCAACCCACGGCTTCGAAGGCCGTTGCTCTATCCAATTGAGCCACGCGGGCAGTGATGCGTTGCGCATCAACGGGCCTTATTCTAACGGGACAGGGCCGGCATGAACAGGGGCCATTTTCATTGTCTTTTCAAGGCGCTGTATCGCTTTCCACCATCAGTCGGTAGCCGATGCCGGCTTCGGTCTGGATCAGCGAGGGCGTGCGCGGGTCATCGCCGAGTTTCTGGCGCAGCCGGCTGACCAGGATGCGCAGGTAGTGCGTGTTGTGTTCAAACACCGGCCCCCACAGTTCGATCAAAAGCTGCCGGCCCGTCACGATCTGTCCGGGCGTTTGCGCCAGCCGGGCCAGAAAGGCGTATTCCCGCGGGGTCAGATGCAGCGTTTCGCCACCCCGACTGACCCGGCGCTGCACCAGATCGATATCGATGTCGCCGGCCCGTATCGGTGTCAGTGACGTTTCTGCCCCGGCGTGGGCACGAAGCGCCACGCGGATACGCGCCAGCAGCTCGCGAATGCCAAAGGGCTTGGTCACGTAATCCGCAGCGCCAGCATCAAGGGCAGCGACCTTCTCCTCTTCACCTTCGCGCACGGACACCACGATCACCGGCGCCCGGCACTGCCAGTGCAATGACTTGAGCACTTCCTGTCCGTCCATGTCGGGCAGGCCGAGATCCAGCAGGATCAGATCGGGCAGGACACTCTGCGCCATTTCAATGCCTTCACGGCCGCTGGCTGCCTCGCTGATCTCGAACCCCTGAGAGTGCAGACTGATGCGCAGAAAGCGACGAATCTCGCGCTCATCGTCGATGATCAGGATATGGGTCGTGTCAGTCGTCATGGTCAAACGCCTCGGGCGTCTCGGTGCGTGCCAGGCGGATCACAAAGGTCGCGCCCTGCCCGTTGGGGCCTGCCTCGACATGCACGTCGCCGCCGTGTGCGCGCACCATGCTGCGACAGATCGTGAGGCCCAGCCCGCTGCCATGCGGGCCGGAATCCGCCTGTTCACCGGTAAAGAAGCGCTCGAAGATACGCTCGCGCAGCGCCTCGGGGACGCCCGGCCCTTCATCGTGAACGCACAGACACACCTGATCACCGTCGGTGTGGCCGGCCAGGGTAATCTGCCCGTGCTCCGGCGAGAGGCGAATGGCGTTTTCGAGAATATTGACCAGTGCCTGCTCGATCAGGGCGGCATGCACATGCAAAAGCGGCAGATCATCGTCCCACGAGCGCACGACATGAACCCGATTCAGCGCCCGGCCCAGCCGCGTCAGCGCGCCTTCGAACAGATCACCGGCGGCCACCCAGTCACGCTTGATCGACAACCCATGCCCCAGCCGTGTCATGTCCAGCAGGTTCTGAATGTAGCGATCAAGGCGTTCGCTTTCACCCAGCACCGCCTCCAGAAGCTCCTGGCGATCCTCGCGGTTCAGACTGTCATCGAGATCACGCAGGCTACTGGCAGAGCCAATGATCGAGGCCAGCGGCGTGCGCAGGTCGTGCGATACTGAGGACAACAGAGCAGCCCGCAGGCGTTCGTTGCCTTCGGCCAGCCGGGCATCGTTCAGCGCCTCGACCAGCGTCACCCGGGTCAGCGCTGCGGCAAAGAGGCGAAAAAGCGTGTCGAGCAGCACGGGTTCCTCCCGCGCACGCCCTTCGCGACGCTCATCGATGGCCATGGCGATCACGCCCAGAACGCCGGAGGCATCGGTCAGCGGCACCATGCGCCAGCGCAGGTCGCTGAACATGGCGCTCCCTGCCCCGCTGGGTTCGCCATGGTGATAACTCCAGGTGGCCGCTTCCATGACCAGTCCTTCCAGCACGAGCTCGCCCGGGTGCGCGGCGCTGAGGGTCGGGATGACATCGGCTCCTTTACATTCCAGAAAGGCACACGGCAACGAGCGGTCACGCGAGACGGTGCTGACAATAATGTCGCGAATACCGGCACGATCCGGTGCGGCCGACAGCGCCCGGGCAGTGATGAGCAACTGTCGAATCTGATGGCGGCTTTCACGCAGCGCCATCATGCGTCGTCTCAGCGCCCCGCCCAGTTGACCGCCGATCAGGGCCACCAGAAGAAACAGCCCGACCGTGGAGAGCTCACCGTGCTCGATCATCTCGAGGCTAAAGCGCGGGCTGGTAAAGAAGAAGTTATAGGCCAGCGCGGAGAGAGCGGCGGCCAGCATGGCCGCCCGGGCGCCGGCGGCCAGCGCCGTGACCAGCACCGCGCCCAGAAAGATCAGCGAGAGGTTGGCCAGATCCATCTTCTGCGCCACCAGCCAGGCCACGACCAGCGCCAGCCCCACACTGGCCAATGGCCAGTATCCTTCACGCCGGGTCAGCCGGGGCCAGTGCGGCCACCGCCCGCGGCGAGGCGCGGGCCTGCCGGCGACCACCACGATGTCGAGCGTCTCCAGCGCGCTCATCAGGCGATGGCCGATATCCGCTCGAGGCCATAACCGGAACGACGGTGCGGCGCGCCCGATGACCAGCGTGTCGGCATGGCTGCGCCTGGCATGATCGGCCAGCTCATCGATAACGCGCTCACCACTCAACAGGCACCACTCACCGCCCAGATGGGCCACCTGGTGCGACAGGCTCTCCAGTACTGCCGGTGGTGTGGGCCGACGAGCGGTCTCCACATGTACCGCCCGCCAGCGATCCCCACGCCGACGCGCCATCTGTGCCGCCGTTCGTATCAGTGACGCGGCTTCCATCCGACCCGGCACCGCCACCAGCATGTGTACATCACCCCGCCCCTGCGCCTGATCCATCACGCTCGCCCTCGCCCGGAAAGCCCACCTCTTGAGTGTGCACGCCGGCGCGCAAGCGCCCAATACACCCGGCGTAAAAGTTTCGTAAAAACCGCACCGGCGGCGTTGTGGCAGGCGCCGGCCGATCTCAATATGCCGATAGCCGAGCCGATAATCCTGTCGGTGCTCGGGCCCTTTTCCCGCCAACACGCGCTACGGCGCGACATGGATATCGTCAATGACCACCGCCACAACCGGCCACGCTGCAGGATCGCCACACAATGCGTCGATGACGACGCTGACCATCGCCGCCGTCGGCGTGGTGTATGGCGATATCGGCACCAGTCCGCTGTATACCCTCAAGGAGGTCTTCACCGGAGGCTACGGCCTGCGCCCTGACGACAGCGGCGTGCTGGGCATCCTGTCGCTGATCTTCTGGTCGCTGGTGTGGGTGGTCACGCTCAAGTACGTGCTGGTGGTGCTGCGCGCCGACAATCAGGGCGAAGGCGGCATCATGGCCCTGACGGCGCTGGCGCGGCGCGGTGTGACGCATCGCCATCTGCAGTTGACGCTGGTGATGCTGGGGCTGGCGGGGGCGGCGCTTTTATACGGCGACAGCATGATCACGCCAGCCATCTCGGTGCTGTCCGCCGTCGAGGGGATCGAGGTCGCCTATCCGCCCATCGCCCACTGGGTGGTGCCGGTGGCACTGGGCATTCTGATTGCGCTGTTTGTGATCCAGCAGCGCGGCACGGCGACAGTCGGCAAACTGTTCGGCCCGATCACGCTGCTGTGGTTCGCCTCGCTGGCCGCGCTTGGCGTTTACGGCATCAGTCAGGCGCCGCAGGTACTGGCCGCGGTCAATCCGCTGCATGCCCTCGAGCTGTTTCGCACTAATCCGGGGATCGGCATCATCATCTTCTCCTCGGTGGTGCTGGCGATTACCGGTGCCGAGGCACTCTACGCCGACATGGGCCACTTCGGCCGCCGCCCCATCGCCCGCGCCTGGCTCTGGATCGTGCTGCCGGCGCTGGTGCTGAACTACTTCGGCCAGGGGGCGCTGCTGCTCCAGAGGCCGGAGGCGATCAGCAATCCGTTTTACCTGCTGGCCCCGGACTGGGCGCTGTGGCCGATGGTGATTCTGGCCACCGTGGCGACCATCATCGCGTCTCAGGCGGTGATCACCGGTGCCTACTCGATGACCTATCAGGCTATCCAGTTCGGCTTCATTCCGCGCATGCGTGTCTTTCATACCTCAAGCGCCGAGCGCGGTCAGATCTACATTCCCACGGTCAACTGGCTCCTGATGGCCGGGGTGGTGGCGCTGGTACTGGGCTTTGAAAGCTCGACCAGTCTGGCGGCGGCGTATGGCATTGCGGTCACCGGCACCATGCTGATCACCTCGCTTTTGCTGTCGGTGGTCATGATCAAGCTGTGGCGCTGGCCGCTGTGGGCCGCCCTGCCACTGCTGACCGGTTTTGTGCTGGTCGATGCGCTCTATTTCAGCGCCAATATCGCCAAGCTCTTTCACGGCGGCGCCTTCCCGGTGCTGGCCGGCATCGTGCTCTTTACCCTGATGAGCACCTGGTGGCGCGGCCGGGCGCTGCTGGAAAAACGCGTGGGCACTGACCTGCCGCTGGAAGGGCTGATCAACAGCCTGCGCCGTCAACCGCCGCACCGGGTCAGCGGTACGGCGGTGTTTCTCTCCGGCCGGCGCGAAGTACTGCCGCGGGCGCTGCTGCATAATCTGATGCACAATCAGGTGCTGCACGAGCGCATCATTATCGTCACGGTCGAAAACGATGACCGCCCCTGGCTTGCCGGTGAAGCGCGTGTGCAGATGGAAACGTTCGAGGACGGCTTTTATCGTGCCATCATCCACTTTGGCTACATGGAAACCAACGATGTGCCGCAGGCGCTGTGCGCCTTCAGCCGGTCCCGGGAAAGCACGGCCACGCCCTTCCCCTTCGAGCCGATGAAAACCACCTGGTTTCTGAGCCGGGAGACGCTGGTCAGCTCGCCGCACGTGGGCATGGCGCGCTGGCGCGAGCGGCTGTTCTCCTTCATGCTCAAAAGCGCTCACAGCAACATGCAGTTTTTCCATCTGCCGCCCAACCGTGTCGTGGAGCTGGGCAGTCAGGTGGAGGTGTAGGACAATACGATCACCGGCCGGGGCATTGCCCGGTCGGATGATCCTTTACCGGAGCCGTGCGCGTCACCGTATGCCGATTCCCGATTTTCACGCCCTGATGTATCCCCTTTTGCAGCTTGCCGCCGGGGTGGAGGCGCTGCGCCTGCGCGACAGCTACGCGCCGCTGGCCGATGCCTTCGAGCTGACCCCGCAGGAGCGCCATCAGCTCAGCCCCAGTGGTCAGCAGTATCTTTTTAATAACCGCGTGACCTGGGCGGCCAGCTATCTGCGCAAGGCGGGCCTGCTCGAATCCTGCGGTCGCGGACTGGTCGCGATCACGCCGCAGGGCGTCATCACCCTGCGGGAAGTACGCCATATCGACATGGCCTATCTGATGGGCTTTGAATCGTTTCGCGAGTTTCGCCGCCGTACCGGCAGCCACGCGCCCCGCCCAGGGGGCCCGGAAGATGCCGCAAGCGTCGAGGACGTGCCGGACTGCCTGACCCCGCTGGAGAGCATGGAAGTGTCATGGCGCGCCATTCGCGCCGATCTGGAGTTCGACCTGATCGAGCGGATGCAGCAGATCCACCCGGCGCGCTTTGAGCAGCTGGTGATCGACGTGTTGATGACCATGGGCTATGGCTGCGGCGAATCGGCCGGTCAGAACGTCGGCCAGAGTGGCGATGGCGGTATCGATGGCATCATCAACGAGGACCCGCTGGGCCTTGAGACCATTTATCTGCAGGCCAAGCGCTGGGTGAATCCGGTCGGTCGACCGGACATTCAGAAGTTTTCCGGGGCGCTTTCCGGCAAGCGGGCGCGCAAGGGCGTATTCATCACGACCTCGCATTTCACCCGCGAAGCGCAGGAGTACGTGACCGGCCTTGAAACCCGCATCATCCTGATCGACGGGCCGCAGCTGGCGCGGCTGATGATCGATCACAACGTTGGCGTCTCCACCGTCGACCGCTTCGAGATCAAGCGACTGGACAGCGACTATTTTCTGGAGGAGTGACGGGCTGCCGGTGGAGTAACCTATCGCTGGCAGAATGACGCGCTGGAAGAGTGGCGTTTCACCCTTGTGGTCATACGCAAGAGCCAGAGCGTGCGTGAAACGCCATCGCCGCCGACCTTTCGGTTCGGCGGCGATGACATCTGCTGCGAACCAAACGTCCTTTATGTTCTGTCTGAAAAGTCATGGCTGCTACGCTGCCCCTGTTCACCGAACAGGAGACTGGCATGGCAGGCCGCTACGAGCTTTCCGATTAGCGTTGGCACATGATCGAAGACATCGTTTCTCCCCCGCAGACCATGGGGCGCCTGCGCCGGGATGACCGGCAGATGCTCAATTGTATTTTCTGGGTTCTCTGCTCAGGGATTGCCGGGTCGTTCGGACCGTCCCCGCAAACGTAGCCGCTATATCGTGCCGGACAAGAGCTACGATAGCGATGCGCTGAGACACTACTGCCATCGTCTCTATCAGCGCCATGACATTAGCCGGTTGCCACGTGAAACCGGACCAAAAGCAAAGGGACAAACCTTCAGGGCAACTCCGATCGGCTATCTGCATCTCGATATCTGTGACGTTCACACCGGCGAAGGGCGGGCATATCTATTCGTGGCGGTCGATCGCACCTCGAAATTTGTCCATGCCCGGCTTTATCAGAAGGCCAATCGCGATCAGTCTACCGCGTTTCTGGAAGACGTCGTGCAACAGGTGCCTTACCAAGTGCATATGGTGCTGACCGATAACGGTGCGCAGCTCGCCAAACGCCGCGGCACAGAGACCTGCAAGCCGCACCGCTTTGATGTGATCTGCCGTGAACACGGCATCGAGCACCGCCTGACCCGCCCCTTCCACCCATGGAACAATAACCAATGGTCAGGTCAAACGGATGAACCGAACCCTGAAGGACGCCACGACCCGCAGCTTTCATTACGCCACGCTGGAAGAGCTGGCTACGCATCTGAAGGATTATCTTTGGGCCTATAACGGTGCCCGGCCGTTACGCTCACTGAAGGGCAGGACATCCATCGGATTTATTCTGGAAATATAGCAGGGTGAATTAGGCAGGTTCCATCAGAACCCAGACCACTACTTCCCGGGACCAAACACCTAGAAAAACAGGCGCACGCCCAGAAACAGCACCGTGGGCGCCAGCAGGATGCCCAGCCCGGTATAGAAGGTGGCGGTCATCGCTCCATAGGGCACCAGTCGCGCATCGGTCGCGGCAAGACCTGCCGCCACGCCGCTGGTGGTGCCGATCAGCCCACCAAAGATCATCGCCGAACGCGGGTTATCCAGCCCGATCATGCGCGCCACCATGGGTGTGGCAATCATGGTCAGAATCGATTTCACCAGTCCCGCGGCAATGGAAAGCGCCACGACCTCGGAGCTGGCGCCCAGCGTGGCCCCGGTCACCGGCCCCACGATGTAGGTCACCGCACCGGCGGCGATGGTGGTGATGTCCACGGCGCTGGTATAGCCAAAGCCCACGGCGACCACGGCGCCGGCCAGAAAGGAGACCAGTACACCGGCAAAGAGCGCCACCAGCCCGCGCATTCCGGCCTTTTTGATTTCGGTGAAGCGGACCCCATAGGCGGTGGCGATGATCGCCAGATCACGCAGCATCCCGCCGCCCATCAGCCCCAGCCCCGTAAACAGCGACACATCCGCCAGCCCGTGGTCGCCACCGGTGTAAATGCCGCCGAAATAGGCCAGCGCCAGCCCGATCAGAATGGCGATCGCCGAGCCGTGCAGTCGATTGGCGGTCAGGTGTTTACTCATCCAGTGCGAAACGAACATGGTCAGGCCGATGACGGCAAAGGCCGCAATCAGATGATACTTGTCCAGCAGTGACATGATGGAATCGTTCATGAAGCTCTCCGTGAGCCGTCGCGCAATGCCCGGTGACGGCCCTCAGCGGTAGGATGGCAGAACAGGATCAGTGTTGTGCACGGCCCTGGACCGGTGGTGCCGGGCGGGTATCCAGCGGCGCGGCGTCCTCGACGCGCTTGCCGGTCAGAAGCGGCACCATGGCAAGCCCCAGGGCCACGGCCAGCGCGCCGGCCAGAATGGCGACCATGCCACCACTGAACGCCGCCGCCACGTTCTGACTGGCGGCCATGGCCACCACGATCGGGATATACATCGCGTTCCAGAAGTTGATGCCGCTTTCGGTACTTTCCGGCAGGTGATCATGCGTCTTGAGATAGCCGGTCACGAAAATCAAAAGCAGCATGGCGATCCCCACGCCGCCAAGATTGGCATCAATGCCGAGCAGCTGCCCCAGCACATCGCCAATGATCAGGCCGACCAGCATGCAGCCGGCCAGCAGTGCCACGCCATAAATCACCATGATTCATCTCCTTGTGGTTGTCGGTTCGGACCGCCCATCGTGGAAGTACCGCGATGGCTGCGGCCGACAATGACGTCATGGATCGTCGTTGTTCTTGTTGCCTGTCAGTTGCCTGTCAGTTGCCTTCTGGTGGCCTACCATGCGCTTGGTGCCACCGGGCGGGCTCAGTGATGAGCGGGTGCCTCCTTGTAGGTGTCGGCGTAGCGCTCGCGCAGCACGTTCTTTTGCACCTTGCCCATCACGTTGCGCGGCAGCGCGTCGATGAAAAACACCCGCCCGGGCTGCTTGTAGCGGGCCAGCTTGTCCTTGAGGGCGGCCAGCACCTGCACCTCCTCGAGGCGAGCGTTGTCACGCAGAACCACCGCCGCCGTGACGCCTTCGCCCAGATCCGGATGCGATACACCGATGACCGCCGACTCGAGCACCTCCGGCAACTCGTCGATCCACTGTTCGATCTCCTTCGGGTAGACGTTGTAGCCCCCGGAGATCACCAGATCCTTGTCACGCCCGACAATGCTGAGATAGCCCTTGTCATCGATCAGCCCCAGATCACCCGTGATAAAGAAACCGTCATCGCGGAACTCTTCGCGGGTCTTTTCCGGCATGCGCCAGTAGCCCTTGAACACGTTGGGCCCACGCACCTCGACCAGCCCCGTTTCACCGTCCGCCAGCAGCTGGCCGCTGTCACGGTCGGTAATGCGCACCTCACTGCCGGGCAGCGCCATGCCGACCGTACCGGGCCGACGCTCACCGTCATAGGGGTTGGAAGTGTTCATGTTGGTTTCGGTCATGCCGTAACGTTCCAGAATGGCGTGACCGGTGCGCTCGGAGAACTCGCGATGGGTTTCGGCCAGCAGCGGCGCCGAGCCGGAGATGAAAAGCCGCATGCTGGCCGTGCGTTCGCGATCCAGCCGGGGGCTGGCCAGAAGGCGGGTATAAAAGGTCGGCACACCCATCAGCACCGTGGCGCGCGGCATCAGATCCAGCAGCTGCTCGATATCCAGTTTTGGCAGCAGCGTCATCGACCCACCCACCGTGAGCGTGACGTTGCAGGCCACGAAAAGGCCGTGGGTATGGAAGATCGGCAGCGCATGCAGCAGGTGATCACGCTCGCTGAACTGCCAGGTCTCGACCAGTGCCTGGCTGTTGGCGGCCAGGTTGCCATGGGTCAGCATGGCGCCCTTGGAGCGCCCGGTGGTGCCGGAGGTGTACAGAATCGAGGCCAGGTCGTCGCGGTCCACTTCGGCAATCCCGGTCTCCTCGGCGGCGTCTGCGGCCTTTTGCATCAGGCTGCCGTCACCGTGCACGCCCAGACTCTCGACGTGCGCCACACCGCAGCGGCTGGCCAGCCCCCGGGCTTTTGCGAGATCATCGGGCCGGCAAATATAAAGCCGCGGCTCGGCATCCGTCAGAAAGTATTCGATCTCGGCCTCGGTATAGGCGGTGTTGAGCGGCAGCCATGCCGCGCCCACCTGCAGCGCCGCCAGATAGAGCATCAGCGCCTGCGCACTCTTGTCGACCTGGACCACCACGCGATCACCCGGCGTGACGCCCAGCGACAGCAATACGCCGGCAAAACGTCGTGACTGCATCAGCACGTCGGCGTAGCGATATTGCTCGCCCTCGGGCGTGTCGATCAGCACCTTGTCAGGATGGCGTTCGAAATGGGGATAAAACTGCAGATAAAGGTTGTGGTTCATGAAAACTCCTGCCCGTGAATCCTTGTGCTTTTGCAGCCCCGGGGGGCCGATCACCCCTGCCCGCGTCAGGCGTTGTCCCGCGATGCCAGGCGCTTGCGACCGTTTCTGGCCTGACGGCGAATATCGCTGGCACAGACCACCGTGCCCTCACGGCTGAAGGCTTCATGGTTCTGCTCGATACGATCCAGCTCGTAGAGGTAGTTGACCATCAGGCCGTGCGCCTGCTGACACCCCTTCTCGGAGGTATCCCCCGGCCAGTTGATCCGATGCAGGCTGGCGCCGTTGCCCAGGTGAAAACGGGCCACCGGGTCCAGCGGCTGCCCTCGCGCGTTGCGCGCTTCAAGCAGATAGTGCGCGGCCAGCCCGCGCAGCTCCGGTGCCAGCTTCTGACGCTCGGCCTGATCCAGCGACCAGCTGCCGCGGTCCAGCGCGGTACAGACCTCATCATCCTCGGAAAGCTCGCCCTCCTCACGCTGCGTCTCGAGCCAGCGGGCAAACCCCGGGACCGGCGAGAGCGTGACGAAGTTGACCAGCCCCGGCAGATCCTTCTTGAGCTCCTGGACCACCTGCTTGATCAGGAAGTTGCCGAACGAGATGCCCTTGAGACCGCTCTGACAGTTACTGATGCTGTAAAACGCGGCCGTGTCGGCCTCGCCCGGCGCGACCTCCTCACCGCCGGCCAGAATGGTCTGGATGTTGTCGGGAATGCCCTTGCACAGTGCCACTTCCACAAAGATCAGCGGTTCATCACCGGTCGCCGGGTGAAAGAAGGCGTAGCAACGTCGATCACCGGGGTCGAGTCGCCGGCGCAGGTCCGACCAGTCCTGAATGGCATGAACCGCCTCATAGCGAATGATCTTCTCCAGCACCGCCGCCGGCGTGTTCCAGTTGATGTTTTCAAGCATCAAAAAGCCGCGATTGAACCAGGAGGCAAACAGGTGGGCGAAGTCGTCATCCAGCGGCGCCAGCTCTGGACGGGTCTTTAAAAAGCGCAGCAGATCAGCGCGCATGGTGACCAGCTCATAGGTACCACCCGGGCACAGGTTGAGCCGGCGCAGCAGATGCTGGCGGCGCGGCTCGCAGGCGGCAAAGAGCTTCTGGAGCGTGGCGTTGTCTTCCTGCTCGCTCCAGTCCCGGTAGGCCTTGTGAATGCTGTCACTGTCGGCGGCATAGTGTTCGGCAAGCATCTCGAAAAAGGCCAGCCTGTCGGCATCATCAAGGCTTTGATAGCGCAACAGCGCCTGCTGGGCGATCAGGATCTGGGACGCTTCCCCACCGCGCTGCATGAGCGTTTCGCAGCTCGAGGCCAGCTGCGCCAGGCTCGCCTTTTTGTCATTGCTGTCACCGCCGGTGCTGCGAAATCGTTCGCGGGTGCGGCGTTCGATGCTCGACAGCAGCTCCTGCAGGAAATTCATGTTGACGTTCATGGCAGCCCTCACCGGTCACTTGAACGGGCATCCCGACACCCGAAGACGAATTTTGCTTGTCATCAACAGGAAAGATACATTTCATATACATGTCATCGCCCTGTTATATATAACAGCTGGTATACAACATCCGCGCACCGACCGAGGGTGTCAACATGGGAGAAAGTCTATTGAATGAAAGTCCAGGAGGGCGTATTCCGCAGGCGCAGCGACTTCGTGATCTGCTGGAAGACGCCATCGTGGAAGGCCATTATGCGCCGGGCGATCGCCTCGACCCCGAAGCGCTGGCGCGTCAGTACCAGTGCTCACGTACCCCCATCCGGGAGGCTCTGACCCAGCTGGCGGCTTCCGGCATGGTGAAGGTCGCCCCCAAACGCGGCACCTTCGTGGCGCGACTGGGCGTCACCGAACTGGTGGAACGCTTTGAAGTGATGGCCGAGCTTGAGGGCATGTGCGGTCGTCTGGCCGCACGACGCATCACCGATAAGACCCTGACGGCGCTGCAGGGGGCGCAGGCCGACTGTCGTCAGTGCATGCTTGAAGAGGATGTGAACGGCTATTACTACAAAAACGGCGAGTTTCATCGCCTGATCTATGAGGCCAGCCAGAATACCTTTCTGGCGCAGGAAGCCAGACGCCTGCACGCCATGCTAAAGCCCTATCGGCGCCTGCAGCTGCACGCCCGTCACCGGCTGGAAAGCTCCTGGTGTGAACATGAACGCATCGTGACGGCGCTGACGACCGGCGATGCCGACACCGCCCAGCGCGAACTCAAGGATCACGTGCTGCTTCAGGGCGAGCGCTTCAATGATCTGGTCGCCTCGATGCAGCATCTGGGCCAGACCAGAGCCTGACACCGCTGACAGGGTACCGGCGTCACTCCTTTTCGCGATACGCGCAATAGGTCTGTCTGGCACGGGCGAAATGCCGTCTGACAGCGTCCTCAGCGCGCTCAGGATCGCGCGCCAGCACGGCGTCCAGAATGGCCTGGTGCTCGCCGGCCACCATCTCGAGATAGCGCCGTGCCGCCTCGACGTTCAGCTCGTTGCTTAGCAGCCTGGCGCGCGGGATGGCCTCCTGGCTGAGCGGTTCGTAAAAGGAGAGAAAGAAGGGATTATGCGTGGCCTCGATGAGCGCACGATGAAACTGGTAGTCCTCGTGACGCGCCTGCCGGCCCTGCTTCATGGCCTCCTGAAAGGCGCCGTGAGCGCTTTCAAGTCGGCGGGCATCATCATCGTCATGGCGCTCGGCGGCAAGCGCCGCGGCACGCGGTTCCAAGGTCAGGCGCAGTTCCAGCACATGAAGAATGTCCTCCACGGTGTTGGCGCTGATGCGCCGGGCCGGCGACGGTTCCGACCGGGGCGTCTGGATGACGCGCGTGCCGATCCCACGCCGGGTTTCGATCAGCCCCGATGAGCGCAGATGGGCAATGGCTTCGCGCACCGCCGTGCGGCTGACGCCAAACATGTCGCACAGCTCGCTCTCGGTGGGCAGCTTGTCACCGACCGCAATATGCCCGTTGGCAATCGAGGTTTCCAGCTGCCGGGCAATCTGTGCCGACAGACTGCCCTGCTGGGTAATGCGTTCGAGTTTGAGCATCTTCATTTTGACGTTTGATACCTGTCGTGACGCGTGCCGGTAACCCCTGAAAGGGTTTCCAGACTGTTCCAAAAACTGTTCAGGCGTTCCAAAAACTGTTCAGGCGTTCCAAAAACTGTTCAGGCAAAAGCATGCCGACATATGTCGGCATTGTCCCCTGACAGGGCGCCAACAGGCGTTGCGCGTTTGGCACTGAGATCATATATCGTACAAAAAACATGACTTCCTTTACCAGGAGCTGCCCTCTCCCTTCTTATACCGTCATGGATTGTCACCCTGCATATAAAGGGGCCTGCCACTCGGCAGACCCCCTCGATTCAATCCAGACACTTATACGCCTGCATGATCAGTCTTCGCGTTTGCCATCTACCAGACGGTTGAGCTGGTACGGGTTGGCCTCACGCAGCGCTTCCGGAAGCAGGGCATCCGGCAGGCTCTGATAGCAGACCGGGCGCAGGAAGCGCTTGATGGCCGCCGTACCCACCGAGGTGGTGCGGCCGTCAGACGTGGCCGGGAACGGGCCACCATGGACCATGGCGTCACAGACTTCGACACCGGTCGGCCAGCCATTGACCAGGATACGGCCCGCCTTGCGCTCAAGGATCGGCACCAGGG
Source organism: Kushneria avicenniae (assembly GCF_900112585.1). Lineage (GTDB taxonomy): Bacteria > Pseudomonadota > Gammaproteobacteria > Pseudomonadales > Halomonadaceae > Kushneria > Kushneria avicenniae. The sequence continues at coordinate 18,495 of NZ_FOLY01000006.1, forward strand.
CGCGAGCGCTTTCCAGATCAGCGTCGTCCATCTGCAGGGTGGCGGTCAGCTGCCCTTCCAGATGCTCGGCGACCGCGGCCAGTTCGTCGCTGTCAACGCATTCGACGATCAGCGAGGTCGCGCCGAAGACTTCATCCTGCAGCGCGGTATCGGCCAGAAAAGTCTGCGCCGAGGCGGTGTACAGCCCGGCCTGGCAGGCGTTCATGCCCTCGCCGACCGGCCCGCGGCCCAGCTCGGTCACGCCGTTGTGGCCGGAAAGACGCTCGACACCTTCGCGGTAGGCGTCGCTGATGCCGGGCGTGAGCATGGTCTGGGCGTTGGCATCGGCCAGCGCATCAATAGCAGCCTGCTTGAAGGTCTCGAGCGCCTCGCCCTTGATGGCGATGACCAGACCCGGGTTGGTGCAGAATTGACCGGCGCCCATGTTCAGGGAACCTACAAAGGCCTTGCCCATGTCGCGACCACGCGCCCTGAGCGCTTCCGGCAGCGGGAAGACCGGATTGATGCTGCTCATCTCGGCGTAGAAGGGAATCGGCTCGTCACGCGACTGCGCTACTTTCCAGAGCGCCATGCCGCCGTTGCGTGAACCGGTAAAGCCGGCCGCCTTGATGCGCTTGTCGCTGACCAGCGCCGTACCCACATCACGACCCGAGCCGTAGAGCAGGGAGAAGACGCCTTCCGGCAGTCCACAGCGCGACACAGCCTTTTGGATGGCACGACCGACCAGCTCGGAAGTTCCCGGGTGGGCACCATGCGCCTTGACGATGACCGGACAGCCGGCCGCCAGTGCAGAGGCCGTATCACCACCGGCGACCGAGAAGGCCAGCGGGAAGTTGCTGGCGCCGAACACCACGACCGGGCCCAGCCCGATATGGCGCTGGCGCAGATCACCACGCGGCATCGGCTGACGATCCGGCATGGCGGGGTCAACGCGGACGTCCAGCCACCCACCGTCACGCACGACGCGCGCAAAAAGCCTCAGCTGACCGCAGGTACGCCCACGCTCGCCCTGAATGCGCCCTTCGGCCAGACCGGTTTCAGCGACGGCGCGCTCGACCAGCGCATCGCCAATGGCTTCGATCTCTTCAGCGACGGTCTCCAGAAAGACAGCGCGGTCTTCAAGCGATGTCTCGCGGTACTGATCAAAGGCCTGCCAGGCCAGTGCGCAGGCCTGCTCGACCTCGTTGCTGCTCCCGCCGTTATAAACCGGCTCCAGCTTCTCGCCCGTAGCGGGATTGATGGCCTGAACCGGATCGCGCGTGCCCTTGATGGCGTGCTGTCCGATAAGAAGTTCGCCTGTCAGTTGCATCTTTGTCTCCTGATGGTTGCATTGCGTCTTGCCAGGTTCAGCGCACCAGCGCGGGGCGCTTGGGATCGAAGGTCCAGCCGTCGATCAGATACTGCATGGCGGTGGCATCGTTGCGGGCGCGAACGTCGAGCGAGCGATAAAGCGCGTGTGCCTCATCCAGCTTGCCCTGGTCCAGCGTCACGCCGAGCCCGGGAGTGGTCGGCACGTTCAGCTTGCCGTCACGAATTTCAAAGGGCTGCTCGGTCAGGCGCTGACCGTCCTGCCAGATCCAGTGGGTATCGATCGCCGTGATCTCGCCCGGGCAGGCCGCTGCCACGTGCGTCATCATGGCCAGCGAGATATCGAAGTGGTTGTTGGAGTGTGAGCCCCAGGTCATGCCCCACTCGTCACAGAGCTCGCCAACCATGACCGCGCCCTGCATGGTCCAGAAATGACAGTCCGCCAGCGGAATATCGACCGAGTTCATGATGGCCGCGTACTGCAGCTGCTTGAAGTCGGTCGCGATCATGTTGGTGGCCGTGCGAAGACCGGTGCGGCGCTTGAACTCCGTCATGGTTTCGCGACCCGACCAGCTGCCTTCCTGACCGCAGGGGTCCTCGGCATAGCTTAGAATGTGACGAATCGGCTCCAGTACCCGAATGGCCTCTTCCAGCGACCAGGCCCCGTTGGGGTCCAGCGTCAGACGCGCCTCGGGGAAAATCTCGTGCATGGCGCGGATACAGTCGGCTTCCTGCTCGCCCGCCAGCACGCCGCCTTTCAGCTTGAAGTCGCGAAAGCCGTAGCGTTCGTGCGCGGCACGAGCCAGCTCGGCGACAGCTTCCGGCGTCAGCGCCTCCTGACAGCGTAGTCGCTCCCAGTCATCGCGCGGATTCTCGGCAATCGGATAGGGAAGATCGGTCTTTTTGGGATCGCCCAGCAAAAACAGATACCCGAGCGCCTCGACCTCATCACGCTGGCGCCCCATGCGACCCAGCAGATCGGCGACCGGCATTTCGACGGCCTGACCGTAAAGGTCCAGCAGCGCCGATTCGATGGCGGTCAGCACATGCACCGCCACACGCAGGTCAAAGGTCTGGCGACCGCGCTCTTCCGGTCCACCGCGGGCCAGTAGCTGCCGGGCGTTGTTGAGCGTGCCCTTCCAGGCATTGAGTCGGGTGCCTTCCACCAGCGAACGGCACTTTTCGAGCCCCTTCAGGATCCCCTCGCTTGAGGGAATTTCGCCTACGCCGCGGTTACCGGCATTGTCTTCCAGAATCAGCACGCAGCGCACAAACCAGGGCGCATGACCGCCGCTGAGATTCAGCAGGAAGCTGTCATGACCCGCGACCGGCACAATGGTCATGCGTGTAATGGTAGGCAGTGACATACAGGGCTTCTCCTATGAATGGGGCGTCGTCTGGCGACGGTTCTGCCACAGGGTGAAAAACAAAAAGGCCGCGGATACCAGCAAAAAGGTCAGGCTGATCGGACGCGTGACCAGCACGCTCCAGTCTCCGCTGGAAAGCAGCAGCGCCCGGCGAATGTTGGATTCGGCAATCGGCCCCAGAATCAGCCCCAGGATGACCGGCGCCGTCCCGAAGTCATAGCGATTGAGGAAATAGCCCAGCACTCCGAAGCCCAGCATCAGATAGACGTTGAAGATGTCGGCATCCACGGCATACACACCGATGAAACAGAACATCAGAATCAATGCCATCAGCAGCTTGCGCGGTACCTGCAGTACCTTGACGAACAGCTGAATGCCGAACCACTGAATCAGTAGCATGAAGATGTTGGCGACAAAGAAGGCAATGAAGATGCCGTAGATGATCGAGCCGTTGTCGGTAAAAAGCGTCGGCCCCGGGCTGATGCCCTGAATCATCAGACCGCCCATCAACACCGCGGTCGCCGCTTCACCTGGAATGCCCAGTGTCAGCATCGGAATCAGCGCGCCGCCGACCAGGGCGTTGTTGGAAGATTCAGACGCCACAATCCCTTCGGGATGACCGGTGCCGAATTTCTCCGGCGTCTTCGACATCTTCTTGGCCTGGTCATAGGACAGAAACGATCCGATACTGCCGCCTGCCCCCGGAATGGCCCCCACGATCGTGCCGATTACCGAGCTCGAGGCCAGCACCCTCCAATAGCGCAGGGTTTCCACCCAGCGTGGCCGAGCGTGATCCATTTTGCTTTTACTGTGCTCGACCGGGCCGCCGCCGAAATAATCGACCACGTCCTTGAGCACCTGGGAAACGGCAAACAGCCCGATCAACGCCGGCAGCAGATTGACGCCGGTCAGCAGTGACAGGTTATTGAAGGTGTAGCGCTGTACGCCGGCGACCGGGTCGGTACCGACCGTGGCAATCAGCAGACCGATCAGGCCGGCGACCAGGCCCTTGAGCAGCGACTTGCTGGAGACCGAAGCGATGATGACCAGCCCGAAGACGCTCAGCGCGAAATATTCGGCAGGACCAAAGCGCAGCGCGAAATCGGCGATGGGCGGTGCCAGCAGGCTCAGAACAATGGCACTGAACACGCCGCCGATAAAAGAGGACACGATACAGATGCCAAGCGCTCTGCCCGCCTCGCCACGGCGTGCCATGGGAAAGGCATCCAGCGTCGTGGCCACCGAGGATGGCGTACCGGGAATGTTCAAAAGCGTTGCCGACACCGACCCACCAGCGATGGCGCCGCACAGGGTGCCCAGCAGCATGCCCATGCCCATGACCGGCGGCATGCCAAAGGTCAGCGGCAGCAGCAGCGCAATGGCCATCGCCGCCGTCAGACCCGGCAGTGCCCCCATGATCAGGCCCAGCAGCGTCCCGCCGCCGATGACCAGCAGCACGTGCCACTGAAAGACCAGGCCAAGCGCTTCTACATAATCTCCCATGTCATACCCCCATCACGCCGATGGTGGGCAACACGATTTCGAACCCCACCGAGAAGATTAAAAAGATGGCAACGGATACGGCCGCAGAAAACAGGGCCAGCATCAGTACGCGAACCGGCTTGATGGCGTCACCGCGCTGATGTGACAGCACGCTGACAATGGCCACGCATAAAAAGAGAAACAGCGCCGTGGAGACGACATATCCAAGCGGTTCCAGAAACAGGGCATAAAGCACCAGCAACAGGGCAATGGCACACCAGGCCAGTACCGGTACCCAGACCGGCGTTGCATTCTCGCTGTCAGAAGTGTCACGCGAGAGCAGCGTGCCTGCGATCAGACCGCGCACCATCGATACCAGCAGCAGTATGACGATGGACAGCGATATGGCCCGAGGGAAGAAAGCGGGGGAGAGACTCCCCCCCGCGGCATTGGCCGGCAGATGCCAGGCCTGCTGAAGGAACCAGCCTGCCAGCGCCAGCAGCACCAGATGAAAAAGCGCGTCGCTGCGTGTTTTGACCATGGAGCCTCCTGGTTCCTTACTGACGAATGGCTCGGGCTTCTTCGATCAAGGGTTTGGAGGTTTTTTCAACGAATTGATCAAGCTCCTCGCCATACAGCGGGCTGATATCCGAGCCCATGCTCCGGGCCGCCTTCTGGAACTGCGGATCCTCGACCGCCTGCTTGACCGCCTCGACCCACTTCGCCTCGATGGCCGGATCAAGCCCCTTGGGTGCCGCAATGCCACGCCACTGGGAAAGCTCGAAGTCGTAACCGGACTCTTCCATGGTCGGCGTATCCGGCAGTGCGCTGCTGCGCTCCTCGCCGGTGGTCACGATCGGCGTCAGACGATCACCATTGATGGCCGAGATAACCTCCGAGGGATTGAGCACCACGCCGTCGATGTGCCCCCCCATCGCCGCGGAGACGGCGGCAGAACCGCTGTCGAATGGAATAACCTCGATATCGAGGCCCAGTGCTTCGCCCAGCATCAACGACACGATATGGGTGGAAGACCCCACACCGGAGGCACCGATACGCAGCGGCTTGCCGCTGGACTTGAGGTCGCTGCTCAGGCTGTCCAGATCCTGCCAGGCATCGTTTTTACGCACGGCCATCACATAGGGCTCGACCAGCACGCGCGCGATATAGTCAAAATCGTCCCTGGTAAAGGCGACGTTGCCCAGACCTTCCAGCGTAAAGGTGGCATTGGTTGGAATGGTAACGGTATAACCGTCAGGCTTTGAGGCGATCGCCCGCGAAAAGCCGACCGCACCACCACCGCCGGAGAGGTTACGCACCACGATCGTGGTCCCCAGTGCCTTTTCAAGCGATGGCTGCAATGCACGCACCACGTTGTCAGCGCCACCGCCGGCCGACCAGGGCACGATGAACTCGATGTTTTTGGAGGGATAATCAGCCGCCATGGTCATGCTGCTGGCCAGCATCGTGGCAGCCCCGAATACACTCAGTAGCTTTTTCATGTCATCGATCTCCTTGATCGCCCACTAAGACGCCGGTCTTCATGGGCAGTGCATCATGAACAATCAGCGAACGCGCTCGATAAGCACCTTGAGCTGCTCGACCTCTTCAACGCTGGGCATGGTCAGCGGGGCGCGGACGTTACCCGCCGGATGGCCCACCTGCGCGGCGCCGGCCTTCACCAGGCTGACCGCATAGCCACGGCACTTGTCACGCATGGCAATAAACGGAATGAAAAAGTCATTGGTCAGGCGAGCCACGGTCTCGTGATCGCCGGCACGCAGCGACTTGTAGAAATGCACCGCCATCTCGGGAACGAAGTTGAATACCGCTGAGGAGTAGGTGTTCACACCGATGGAGAGATAGGCTTCGGCGAAGATTTCGGCTGTTGGTACCCCACCGATGTAGATCAGGCGATCGCCAACGGTCTTGATGATGGTGTTGAGTGACTGAATATCACCGCGACCATCCTTGAGACCGATCAGATTGGGGCAGCGATCGGCCAGCGCCTTGACGGCCGGGGCTTCCAGCGCACCGTTGGCACGGTTGTAGTAGATGACATTGATGCTGGTGGAATTACAGATTTCGGCGGCGTATTCGACGATGCCTTCCTGCGAGCACTCGGTCAGGTAAGGCGGCATCAGCAGGATGCCATCAGCACCGGCGGCTTCGGCCGCGGCGGCGTGTGCCTTTGCCATGGTCATGCTCTGACCGGCACTGGCGATGACAGGGACACGACCTGCGGTCTCTTCCACCGCCACACGAACGATGTCACTGAACTCTTCAAGGCCCAGATTGAAAAACTCGCCTGTCCCCCCGGCGACAAACAGCGTGGAGATTTCATACTCCAGCAGCCAGGCAATGCGCTTGCGATAGCTTTCAGCATCAAACCTGCCATCGCTGTCAAAATCCGTGACCGGGAAGGAAAGCAGGCCATCGCCTGCGGCACGCGTAACGTCAGCTCGTGAAAACGTCATAATGGGTCCTCTGGATTGGCCTGCCCCGCCGCGCGGTGGAGCGCTGGATCTAATTTGTCATACATCATACTTTTAAAGCCATTATACGAAGGGCATAGGCTGCCCCTCGAGTCGTCGATCAGGCGTTAAAGGTCTGATGGGCAATGGTCCACTTTCGCGCCTGCTCGGTCAGGGTGATACCAAGGCCCGGGCGGTCCGGGACGATCATCCGACCATCGCGGGTTTCAAGCGATTCGTTGAACAGCGGTGCCAACCAATCGAAATGCTCGACCCACGGCTCGGTGGGATAAGCCGCTGCCAGATGCAGGTGAATTTCCATGGCGAAGTGCGGCGCCAGCTGCAGTCCGGCCTGCGAGGCCATGGTGGCCAGCTTCAGGAACTGGGTAATACCGCCGATGCGCGGTGCATCGGGCTGAATAATGTCGGCACTGCGGTGCTCGATGAGCTTCATGTGCTCGGCAACGCTTGAAAGCATCTCACCGGTCGCGATCGGGGTATCGAGTTGAGCGGCCAGTGCGGCATGACCTTCGGCATCGTGAGCATCCAGCGGCTCCTCGATCCAGACCAGCTCGTATTTTTCCATCGCACGGCCAAAGCGCAGGGCGCTGGCGCGATCCCACTGCTGGTTGGCATCCACCATCAGGGGCACCTGATCACCGATGTGAGCGCGCACCGCGGCGACCCGCTCCAGATCGATACGCATGTCGGGCTGGCCGACCTTGATCTTGATGCCGGCAATGCCGCTTTCCAGCGAGTGCGTGGCATTTTTGAGCACCTCATCGATCGGGGTATGCAAAAAGCCACCGGAAGTGTTGTAGCACTGTACCGAGTCGCGATGCGCCCCGATCAGCTTGGCCAGTGGCAGACCGGCGCGTTTGGCCTTCAGATCCCATAGACCAATGTCGACGGCAGCAATTGCCTGGGTCGAAACACCGCCCCGCCCGACCGATGCCCCGGCCCAGACCAGCTTTTGCCACAGCTTGTCGATATCACTGGGGTCTTCACCGATGATGGCCGGGGCAATCTCGCAGGCATGGGCGTACTGGGCGTAGCCGCCGGCGCGTTTGGAATAGCTGAACCCGATACCGGTGTGTCCGTCCCGCGTGGTGATCTCGGCAAACAGGAAGGAGACTTCGGTCATCGGTTTTTGCCGGCCGGTCAGCACCTTGGCATCGCTGATGGGCGTGGCCAGCGGCAGCAGCACGTGGGAGAAGGTAATCGAGGCAATGGCATCAGACATGAGAGGCTCCAGAGGCGCATGGACCGACATGAACAGGGCGGCGGTCAAAATGATGTTAGCGCTATCATTGCGCGACAGACGCTTTTACATGTCAATCGGGACCAAGGTCTAATGCGCGCACGACCTCGATCCGTTCAACACACTACCCTGCCCGTCATGACGCGCCGGAAAGCGTGGTCTGACGTGGCACGATCTCAAAGCCGATATCGATAATATCGCTGTCGGAATCGGGTTCACCGCCGTCAAAACGGTTCAAAAGATGCGTCGCCGTCAAGCGCCCGATCTCGGCGCCGTCAATCCTGACCGTACTCAACGCCGGCCAGGTCGCGGCGGCAAAACTCATGTCCCCGAACCCCATCACCGCCAGCGTTTGTGGAACGACCATCGCACGACTCTGCGCCTCGGCAATTACCCCCATGGCCAGCGTATCCGAACTGCACACGATCGCCTCGCAGTCAGGCATGTCAAGCAGCACAGCGGCCGCGGCCGTGCGCCCGCCGACAAGCGTTGCCGGTATTTCTGCCCAGCGCGTGATGACGTCGATACCGTCATGTGGACGAGCCTGCTGCGCCTCCATGATCCGATCATTGAAGCCTTCAGCGCGCTCATGCGAGCGCGGGTCATCGGCCATGGCCTGCCCGAAGCGTCGATAGCCGCACCCCAGCAGATAATCGGCGACCGCTCTTCCCACCGCGTGATGAGAAAACCCGATCAGCATGTCCAGCGGGTCATCGCTCATGTCCCAGATTTCGACCACCGGAACTCTTGCTGCCTTGAGACGTGCTCGCGTGGCCTGCGAGTGGCGGGTACCGGCCACAACCACTGCATCCGGTCGCCGGCTCAGCACGGTCTCCACGACCGTGGCCTCGTCCTGTGTTTGATAGCCGGTCAGCCCCAGCAGCACCTGATAGCCGTTGACAGACAGCGCATCGGTAATCGACTGCACCACGTCGGCAAACAGCGAGTGCGCCACGGTCGGCACCAGCACGGCGACCATCCTGCTGCGGCTTGAAGCCAGCGCCCCGGCGACGCGGTTGGGCACATAGCCGGTTTCGATCACGGCGCGCTGGACGCGCTCGCGGGTGCGCTCACTGACCAGCTCGGGCTGGTTGAGCGCCCGCGAGACGGTCATGGACGCCACACCTGCGGCGGCGGCCACGTCACTCAAACGCACGGCGCCGGTGGCGCGCGGCCTGTCGCGACCGGACTCATCAGACCTGTCAGGGCGGGAATCAGGGGAACGTCCCATGCTTGTCTCCGGCAGAACCTCAAAACATCGAGCATGCCATGTTACAGCGAGGCTGCCGCTGCAGGTAATCCCATGGCGTGCATCTCGGGCGCCACCCCGCCCTGTCTTTTCTGTCGCGGGGCTTTTTGTGCAACGATGGTCGAAATGATAGCGCTAACAGAACCTGCGTAAGATGACCTTCGTTGTCCGAAGGCAGCCGTGGGTGAACGTGATACTGCCTTGCGGTCGTCATGTCTTTAGTCCTGCAGGGAGTTGCCAAACATGAACAAGACTTTATCCGCACTCGTCATGGCCGCTGCAATGCCGGCAACCGCTCTTGCGGCCGACTATCCGTCCAAAAACCTCGACATGATTGTGCCCTCCTCTCCCGGTGGCGCCGCCGATACCCTGATGCGGGCCATTCAGCCCGGACTCGAATCATCACTGGGTCGCACTATCGTGGTACGCAACATGGGTGCCGGCGGTGGTGCCCTGGCACTGACCCGCACGGCGACCGCCAAACCTGATGGCTACACGCTGACGCTGGCCAACAATCAGAACTTCACGCTGGAAGGTCTGGGCAACGTCGGTTTCAAGTATCAGGATTTTGACTATCTGGCACGTATCACCGAAGAGCCCTATCTGCTGGTCAGCAATAAAAACGATCAGTGGCAGGACGCCGAAGCGCTGGTGGCGGATCTTAAGAAAAGCGGCAAACCGCTGCAGGTCGGCACCTCGGGCGTCGGGTCTTCGACCTACGTGGTCGCCTCCACGCTGGGCAGCCAGCTGGGGATTCCGGTTCAGGTCGTGCCCTTTGACGGTGGCTCGCCGGCCATCTCTGCACTGATGGGCGGTCATGTCGACGCCGTGGTGGTCAACCCTTCCGAAGTGCTGTCCCAGATCCGCGGGGATCGCCTGCAGGCAGTGCTGTCTACCGGCAGCGAGCGCAGTGAACTGCTGCCGGACGTCAAGACCATGAAGGAACAGGGGTATGATCTGGCGGTCAGCCAGTGGCGCGGCATCGCCACGCCTGCCGGCGTCAGTGATGAAGTGGAAACGGCGTGGGTCGAGGCAGTCAAAAAGGCCATTGAGGCGCCGGAGTTCAAGCGTTTTGCCGAAAGCACCGGTGTCGAGGTCAAACCGCTGTTTGGCGATGAGCTCGATACCTATGTAAGCGACATGGCCGACGTCATGATTCCTGCCTCACGCAAGGTGGCCGAGAACAACGCTCAATAACCCTGTGTTGCGCGCCGCCCTCATCGGCGGCGTTCTCCCGGATCAACGCACCAGGGCCGGGCGTTTGGGGTCGAATGCCCAGCCATCGATCAGATACTGCATGGCCATGGCATCGTTGCGCCCCCCGGCCGGCAGGGATTTGTAGAGTGCATGCGCCCTGTCGATGGCATCCATGTCGAGCTCGATGCCCAGACCCGGCGCATCGGTGACCGCGACATGACCGTCAATGATTTCGGGAGACTCGCGGGTCAAACGGGCATCGCCTTCCTGCCAGATCCAGTGGGTATCCAGCGCCGTCATCGAACCGACAGCCGCCGCGCCGACCTGGGCAAACATGGCCAGCGAAATATCGAAGTGATTGTTGGAGTGCGATCCCCAGGTCATGCCGTGATCGGCGCACAGCTGCGAGACACGCACGGCGCCGGAGAGCGTCCAGAAGTGCGGGTCAGCCAGTGGAATGTCCACGCTGCGCAGCATCAGGGCGTGGGCCATTTCACGCCAGTTGGTGGCCACCATGTTGGTCGCGACCGGAAGGCCGGTAGCGTGGCGAAACTCGGCGAGAATCTCGCGACCCGAGAACCCTTCTTCGGCGCCGCAGGGGTCTTCAGCATAGGCCAGCACGCCGCGCAGGTCCCTGCACAGGCTGATCGCTTCCTGCAGGGACCAGGCACCGTTGGGGTCGAGGGTGGTACGTGCCTCGGGAAAGGCCTTTGACAGCGCCGTAACCGCCTCGATTTCCTGCTCGCCGGGCAGCACGCCGCCCTTGAGCTTGAAGTCATGAAAGCCGTAACGGTCCTGGGCAGCCTGTGCCAGTTCCACGACACGCGCCGGCGTCATCGCCGCCCTGTCACGCTGTTGATACCACTCGTGCGACTGCTCGGGCGTTGATCGGCGATAGTCCAGCGGCGTCTGCTCGCCGTCGCCGACGAAAAAGAGATAGCCCAGCACCTCGACGCTGTCGCGGCGCTTGCCCTCGCCCAGCAGCTCGGCCACCGGCACGCCCAGATGCTGTCCCATCAGATCCAGCAGTGCGGCTTCAAGGGCGGCGACCGCATTGACGCGCAGCTCGAACGTCCAGGCGCCCCTGCCGGAATCGTTGAAATCGGCGCGCTGACCGCTCGCCGACAGCTTTGACACCATCGAGCGCAGCCGGCCCAGCGACTGGCCTTCTACCACCTGGCGCGCCTGCTCAAGCGAGCGCTGGATGGTCTCGCCGCCGGGCGCCTCCCCGACGCCGACCCGCCCGGCACTGTCTTCAAGAATCAGGATATTGCGGGTAAAGAACGGAGAATGTGCGCCGCCCACGTTGAGCAGCATGCTGTCGCGTCCGGCCACGGGAATGACCCACATCGACACAATGGTAGGTGTTTCGCTACGAGGTGCCATGGCAGTCCCTTGATGATTTAACCTCAATAAAAAAGCCCGCTCTCTCAAGCGGGCCGATCGCGACACCAGCGCACCCGCGCCTGGCAAACACCACGATCTCAGTCGTCAGGATGACCGGCGCCGGCAAACTTGCCGCCCTGATAGACGACCGCCGGGTCATCCGGATCGATCTCTCCGGCGACGGCCTCGGTTTCAGCCCGCCAGGGTTCCGAGCTGTCCTTTGGTACCCAGCCCAGAAAAGAGGATTTGCGATTGTCCCACCAGCACTCGCTGTTGTTGGAAACCCCATAGATCACCGTGCAGCCCAGCTTCGGCGCCACAAACGCCCGCTCCAGCAGCGCCACGAAATCCTCGACGCTCATCCAGGTCGCCAGCATTCGAGTGTCGGCCGGTTTGGGAAAGCAGGAGCCGATTCGCACGTTCAGGGTTTCGATATTGAACTTGTGGTAGTAGAGACTGGCGAGATCCTCGCCAAAGCACTTGGAGACGCCGTAGAGCGAATCAGGCCGGCGCGGGGACTCGGTATCGATATGGGTCGTGCGCGGATAGTAGCCGATGGTGTGGTTGGAGCTGGCAAATACAATCCGCGGGCGGCCGTGGTGTCGCGCCGCTTCATAGAGGTTGTAGGTACCGACGATGTTGGCCTGCAGGATACTCTGCCAAGGGCTTTCCACCGAAATGCCGCCCAGGTGCACAATGCCATCGCAGTCGCGTACCAGCTCACTGACGGCATCGGCATCGGAGAGCTCGCAGCGCACGATTTCCTCGTGATCGCCGCCCTTTTCCAGCTCGACAATGTCGGACAGGCGTACATGACGCGCCAGACGTGACAGATACGGCCGCAGGGCCCTGCCCAGCCCGCCACCTGCGCCGGTGACCAGAAGACGATTCAGCACGGTATTCTCCTTTGAGCGTGTATATACAAGGCTGCGTTATTCGATCAATCCGGGCAGCCACATCGAGATCAACGGCACATAGGTCACCAGCATCAGTACGACGAACAGCGCCAGATAAAACGGCCAGATGGTACGAACGGCCTGTTCCATCTTGATCTTGCCGATCACGCTGCCCACGAACAGACACCCTCCGACCGGTGGCGTACAAAGGCCGATGCCCAGGTTGATCATCATGACCACGCCAAACTGGATGGGGTCCATGCCGAACTGTGTCGCGATCGGCAAAAAGATTGGCGTACAGATCAGAATCAGTGCTGCCATGTCCATGATCATGCCCAGTGCCAGCAGCAGCACGTTAAGCATTAAAAGGATCACGATGGGATTGTCCGAAATATCCAGCAGCAGATCGGTCAGAAGCTCGGGCACGCTATAAAGCGCCAGCAGATAAGAGAACGCTGAGGCGCAGCCCACCAGAATCATGACCAGTGAGGTGGTGCGTACCGACTGATAGACCGCCTTTTTGAAGTTGTCCCAGCGCAGTTCGCGATAGACCAGCCCCGTGATCACGATGGCATAAATGGCGCCAAAAGCCCCGGACTCGGTGACGGTCAGAATGCCCGAGAGTACACCGCCAACGATGATAATGGCCGTCATGAGCCCGGGGATGGCAGCGACCAGACTGATGAACAGCGCGCGCCAGCCCGGGAAGGTTTCGGCCGGATAGCCGCGCTTGACCGCGACCACATAGGCCGCCACGGCCAGAGCCACGCACATCAGAATGCCCGGGACAACACCGGCCATAAAGAGCTGCGTCACCGAGATACCGCCTCCGGCCGCGACGGCGTAGAGAATCATGTTGTGGCTGGGGGGAATGACCACTCCGGCAATCGAGGAGGTCACCGTCACGTTGACGGCGTAATCGGCGTCATAGCCCTTCTCCTTCATCACCGGTACCAGAATCGAACCCAGCGCAGAAGTATCGGCCACTGCCGAACCGGAAATGCCACCAAAAAGCATCGAGGAGCTGACGTTGACCAGCCCCAGACCTCCGCGCACGCGCCCCACGGCCGCCGAGGCCAGCCGCACCAGCCGATCGGAAATACCGCCGTGAAGCATCAACTCCCCGGCGAAGATAAAAAATGGGATTGCCAGCAGTGAAAATACCGAGATCCCCGAGAGAATGCGTTGAAAGCCGACAAACAGCGGCAGCCCTTCATAAAGAAAGGTCACCACTGCGGCCAGACCGACGGCGAAGGCCACCGGCGCCCCGATCACCAGGCCGACAAAGAACACTCCGAAAAGAATCATCAGGCCCATGTGATTACACCCTTGTGGTATGGGTAAGTGTTGTATGGGTAAGACGTTCGGCGATATTGGCAGCGGCGAACAGCACCATCAGAACGCCGCATATGGCCAGCGGCGCTGCCCGCCAGCTCTCCGTCAGTCCGATCATGGGAATCGCCCGGCTGGTGTTGTCCAGCACCAGAATGCTCCCCTGCCAGGTCATGAACGCCCCGAAGACGAGCACAAAAAGATCGGCGAGATGACACATGACCACTCTTGGAATGGCCGGCATGGCCTCGCGCACCATGTCGATACTCAGATGCGTGTTGTGGCGCACGCCAGCGGCGGCCCCCAGACAGGTGATATAGACCACGATCAGCAGCGAGGACTGCTCGACCCAGGTGGGCGTATCGTTGAGCACGTAACGGCCAAAAACCAGCCAGCCAAACGAAGCGATCAGAAAGACCAGAAGCGCCCCTGACACCATGATGCACAGATGGGCCAGCCCATCGAGAATGCGCCCTGCAATGCCTGATTGAGGATGATCTTCGGGGATGTCGCGGATCTGATCGGTAGAACTATCCATGGTGTGTACACTCCCGGGCCCGCTCTGCTACAGACAGCAGGGCAGGCCTTTCGCGGTGATGGTTTTACTGAGCGTTGCGAATATCGTTGAGCAGCGGCTCAAGATCGGGATGTTCCTTGATGAAGGCGGCGTAGATCGGCTCCATTTTTGCCTGGAAGGCCGGCTTGTCCACTTCGTTGATTTCGGCACCGGCAGCGATGACGTCCTTGCGACTTTTTTCAGAGCCTTCTGCCCAGAGCTTTCGCTGCAGAGTGGCGGCATCGAGCGCGGCCTGACGTACAATCCCCTGATCCTGTTCGGACAGCTTGTCCCAGCTTCGCTTGGCAATACACAGGCACTCGGGCAGGATCAGGTGCTGGGTTTCGGAGTAATACTTGGCGATTTCATCGTGACCGCTGGATTCATAGGAGGGGAAGTTGTTCTCGGCGCCGTCAAGCACGCCGGTCTTGAGCGACTGATAGACCTCGCCGTAGGCCATGGGCGTGGCGTTGCCGCCGAGTGCATTGATCATGTCCACGTAGAGTTCGTTGTTCATGACGCGAACCTTGAGCCCCTGCATATCTTCGGGCTCATGAATGGGACGCTTGGTGTTATAGACACTGCGTGCCCCCGAATCGAACCAGGACAGGGCGATCAGGTTTTTC
This sequence comes from Kushneria avicenniae, assembly GCF_900112585.1. GTDB lineage: Bacteria > Pseudomonadota > Gammaproteobacteria > Pseudomonadales > Halomonadaceae > Kushneria > Kushneria avicenniae. Next base: position 33,629 of record NZ_FOLY01000006.1, read on the forward strand.
TTTTCCAGTGCATCAGCGAAACGCTTGCCGATCTCGCCATCCATGACCTTGTGCATGGCGTCAACGTCCTTGAACAGAAACGGCAGCGAGAGCACATCGGTTTCAGGCACGATCGGACCCATCGGGCCCATGTTGAAGTTGGCGAAGTTCAGTGCCCCACTACGGGTCTGCTCGATGGCATCCGGCTGATCGCCAAGTACGCCATTGTGATAAATCTTGGCATTGATGCGCCCATCCGTTTTCTCGGTCACTTCCTTGACGAAGCTGTCGAGCGCTTCGCTGTTGGGGTAACCCGGCGGGTGCACGTTCCAGCCACGCCAGTTATCGGCATGCGCAGGCAGCGTCATGCCGGCCATTACACCAACCACAGCAGCGGCCTGAAGACAAAAAACAGGTTTCAGGAAAGATCTGATCGACATGACATGCTCCCCTTGCGGTGAGAAATCCAGGCGTTTCGCCGAACAGCGCTGTTCCCGGTACGCTGGGCATAAAGTAGCCATGTCAAATGAGAATTGAGCGACTCACCCGAGGTTTGCCGCCTGCCGACTGGAAGATGTTTGATTTGTTGGGAACGGCATGGCTGGCAATAATTTGTCATACATCATATCTATCTCACCACTATACGATGTGTCATTGAACCATGTATGTAGGACATACATATTGACTCCGAGAGGTAATCTGTTGTGCGATGTTAGCGCTACCATCCAGCTGTTACCATCTAACCAGTCGTTACTATCTAAAAAGGGGAAGACCTTGATGGCCTTCCCCTTTTAACGATCCACATCCTTTAAAGGCGGCGGGCCTTAACGACGTGCGATGATCCAGACGGCATGAATGATGCCGGGAATGTAGCCCAGCAGTGTCAGCAGGATGTTGACCCAGAACTGCAAACCAAGGCCGACCTGAAGGAAAACGCCTACCGGTGGCAGCAAGATGGCAAAAATGATCCTGATGATATCCATATCCAATCCTCACTTCATTTCCAGAAAGTGTTCTTACGGTGACGAGAAAACCGGTCACCCTGTGTGCCAACAGCGCTGCGCCCTGCTGCCGTGGTAATTACCGATATGGGGGCTCAAGGCTTCAAAGCCAAGGCCCCCGGCAGGCTTCATGATACAAAAGATCAGCTGTCATGAAGAAGCGCCTGCGACTGGCCGAGGACAATCAGTGTCGCCACCCATGATCACTGCGCGATCAGCCCATTCGGGGTTGCCCGTTGGATGCCATGAGGCCGCCATCCACCGGGAGATTGACACCGTTGACGAACCGCGCATCGTGACTTGCCAGAAAAACAATGACATCGCCCACTTCTTCGGACTCGGCTGCTCGCCCCTGCGGCGTGCGATCGGCAAAGCCCTTCATCAAGGTTTCATTCTCCATGACACCGGTCGTCAATTCACTACGGGTCAGCCCGGGGCATACCGCATTGACTCGCACGCCCGCCTCACCATAATCGAGCGCCATGGCACGCGTCAGGTTGGAGACGGCCCCCTTGGAGGCGTTGTACATGCTCATTCCCCAGTTGCCTCCCAGCCCCGACACGGAAGACACATTGACGATAGAACCCTTCGTTTTCAGGAGTTCCGGTAGCGCCGCGCGACTGGCATAAAAGACACCATCAACATTGATGCTCATGACCTTCTTCCAGTCATCGACATCCGCCTCGTGAACCCTGCCAAACTGAGCCACACCCGCATTGTTGACCAGCACGTCCAGCTGCCCATAGTGATCAATCACCTCTTCGACCAGCCGGTTCATGGCATCACCATCGGAAACATCCGCGACCCGCACCAGTGTCTCGCCATCGATGCTTTCTGCCACTCGCGCCAGCTTCTCCTGCGTGCGTCCGATCAGAACCACCTTCGCACCTTCAGCTGCAAAACGACGCGCTGCGGCCTCACCGATACCGGAACCAGCGCCGGTAATCATCACTACCCTGTCTTCAAAACGTTTCATGCTGCCTCCCTGAGCCTGAAAGAATATCCCCGTCAGACTTCGATTCCGGCCTGGCAGGGTGATTTCTGCAGGCTGGCCTGAGAGACATTGCTGTGTGGCTCAACGCTGCGGGTCAGCCATACGTTGCCGCCGATGATCGAATCGTGGCCGATGGTGATGCGTCCCAGAATGGTCGCCCCGGCATAGATGACCACATCATTTTCAACGATCGGGTGGCGCGCATGCCCCTTCTCGAGTTGACCGCTGTCATCGGCCGGGAAGCGCTTGGCTCCCAGCGTGACCGCCTGATAGATCCGCACCCGATCGCCGATGATGGCGGTCTCGCCGATGACCACGCCGGTACCATGATCGATGAAAAAGCCCGAACCGATGCTGGCACCGGGATGGATATCGATGCCCGTGGCCGAATGGGCCGCCTCGGAGACCATTCGGGCCAGAAGCGGCGCGCCGGTGGAATAGAGCTGATGAGCCAGCCGGTGATAGATAATGGCAGTGATGCCCGGGTAGCACAGAAGCACTTCATCCACGCTGCGCGCGGCCGGGTCACCGCGATAGGCCGCCATGATGTCGATATCCAGCCACTGGCGAATGGTCGGCAGCATGGCGCCGAAATCACGCACGATGGCAATGGCCTGCCCGGAGTGATCCTGCGGCGCTTCGCCGCGACGCATGGCGGTGTGATCCAGCTCGAGGACCACCTGATCGAGCAGCGCATTGAGCGCGGCATCCAGCGTGTAGCCGATAAAGTAGTCTTCGCTGTGATGACGCAGATTGGAAGGCCCCAGACGCATGGGGAACACTGCCCCGATTACGGTCTCGACCACCTCGTTGATGATTTCACGCGACGGCAGGCTGCGCCCGCCGGATTCGTTGGTGCGACCATGATCGGCACGCCACTGTTCGCGGGCGTCCCGGAGCGCATGTACGACGCTATCGAGCTGCCAGTCGATGGCGTGATCCGCCTTGCTGTAATGATTTAACCGTGTCATGTCAGTATCCCGGTGTGCCGGACACATCGCTGGCCGAGCGGCCCGCGATGCATCTCCTCATGAAGCCATGCTGTTGAGCGTAGCGCAGTCGACCCGACAGAGCCCGTACCCTCTCCGTCGGGCGCACGGACCAGATGTCCGATCGACAAAACAGTGTGTTCTCAAGTGGGCCCTTGCGTGCCCCTTTTCAATGACGCACTACCATCCGATGACGCCACCGCTCGTGCATGCCCACTGCTCAACCACGCGGTGGCAGCGCCCACCAGCCCGGCAGCAGCGCCTGAATATCACGACGCCGGAAGCGATCATCAATGAGATGGACAACGCCGCGATCCTCCGGCGAGCGGATGACACGACCGGCGGCCTGCACCACCCGAGTGACCCCCGGGTATAGATAGGCGTAGCGATAGCCATCGCCGAACAGGGTCTCCATACGCGCCTTCATCTGCTCGTTGACCGGATTGAACTGCGACAGCCCAAGCGTTGCGATAAAGGCACCGATCAATCGCTCGCCGGGCAGATCGATGCCCTCTCCAAAGATCCCGCCCAGCACCGCAAAGCCGATGCCCTTTCCCCCCTGCGTGAAACGCGCCAGAAAGGCGTCCCGTTCCGACTCTGACATGCGACGCGCCTGCGACCACTGCGGGACATCTGGCGCGTGCCCGGCCAGCGCGTTGCTGACCTGCTCGAGATAATCAAAGCTGCTGAAAAAGGCCAGATAGTTACCGGGGCGCTGGCGAAACTGATCCGCCATCAGCTTGGCAACAGGAGACAGGGAAGCACCGCGATCGCGATAGCGCGTCGACACATGATCATCCAGATGCACCTCGAGCTGGCAGGCCGTAAAGGGCGAGGTCATCTCGAGCCAAGGCGTTGCTGATCCAAGCCCGAGCTGATCACGGTAGTAGTGCCCGGGCGAGAGCGTGGCGGAAAACACAATGGCGGCATGAGCCGCCCTGAAACGCGGCGCCAGCAGCGGCGCCGGCACCACATTGCGCAGAGACAGGGTCGCATTGCGCCCGCGGCGTTCGATATCAAACAGGTAGTGGCTGTCATCGATCTCGGCGGCAAGCTCGGCAATGCGCGCGATCTGCATGGCATCAAACCACGCCTCAAGCAGCGCACTTTCAAGGGCGACAGGCGAGTCGACCATCCAGTCCCCGAGTGCAGTGACAAACTGCGACAGCGCATTGAAAAGCTTGCGCGGCGGCGCTTCAAGACACACGTAGTCGCCGTCGTGCTCACGCAGCAGTGCCTTCCACTGGCGCCAGACTCGATCCATCGGACGCTTGAGCGCAGCGGGGGCATCACGCCGGGCCGCTGCAAAACGGCCCTGATCAAACTCGGCGCCATACATGCCCCGCCCGCGCTCGACGAGATTGTGCGCCTCATCGATCAAAAGACTCACTCGCCACTGATGCTGCTGCGCCAGGGCATACAGCATGGCGCTGGTATCGAACCAGTAATTGACATCGCCGATCACGACGTCGCACCAGTGCGCCATCTCCTGCCCCAGATAATAGGGGCAGACGCGATGGGCCCGCGCGACACGGCGCAGACTGTCGTGATCCAGAAAGCCCTGCTGCACCGCGGCCTGACGGGCATCAAACAGCCGATCATAGAAGCCGCTGGCCAGCGGGCAACTGTCGCCATGGCAGGCCAGCTCCGGATGCTCGCAGGCACGCTCACGCGCGATCAGCTCCAGCGTGCGAACGCCCGAGTCGTTTTCCTTGCCGGAATCCGCCAGCCCCAGGGTGGTCAGCGCCTCGAGCGCCAACCGACGCCCGGTAGTACGAGCGGTCAGAAAGAACACCCGATCAAGCTGCTGAGCCGGCATTGCCTTGAGCGCAGGAAACAGTGTGCCAAGCGTCTTGCCAATACCGGTCGGCGCCTGCAGCATCAGATCGCGCCGGGTACTGATGGCCTTGTAGACACTTTCGGCCAGCGAGCGCTGACCGGGTCGAAAATCGGCATGCGGAAAGGACAGCTGTTCAAGCCGCTGCGAGCGGGTCGCGACATGCGTCATTTCCTGCTCGGCCCAATCGATGAAGCGCTCGCACTGCTCGGTAAAAAAGACGTCCAGCGCGGGGCGATCCATTGTTTCCGCCAGCACGGTTTCGCGCTGTTGCTCGATGTCAAAATAGACCAGCGCCACCTCCACGCGCTCAAGCCCGCGCTCGCGGCACAGCAGTGCAGCGTAGACCTTCGCCTGCGCCCAGTGCAGCGCGCGCTGATTGGCCGGCATGGCGTCGACATCACCACGGTGGGTCTTGATCTCTTCCAGCCGCCCGAGGGTCGGGTCATAACCATCGGCCCGGCCGCGTACAATCAGCGCACCGTAGCGCCCCTCGAGCGCGACTTCATGCTCGTAGTGCTCCCCTCGACGCGCAGCGACGACCTGATGGCCGGCGATGCCCTGCTGCGCCGTGGGCGCAGGCGTGAAACGCAGATCCAGATCACCTGATCGCGCAGTGAACTCGCATAGTGCGCGCACCGCCACGCGATAGCGCGGTGTCTCGGTATCACCAGTTGGCGCGATCATGGCCTCTGTCGTCACGGCCCGGACTCAGGGTCATGCCAGCGCACATGACACACCGTGACCGGCATGTCATGACGAGCGCAAAAGGCGATCCAGCGTCGCTGGTTATCCTGCAACCGGTCTCCCGGCCCTTTCACCTCGATCATTTCATAGCGTGTCGAGCCTTCGGGCGCGTTCGGATAGAAACGGATGAGATCCGGCATACCGGCACGATTGGCACGGATGTCGGTCAGAAGTCGCTCGAACCAGCCGCGCAGATGCGCCGGCGGCAGACACTCCAGCGCCAGCGTCAGCAGCGCTTCACTGAGTGCGCCCCAGTGCACGAAAGGTGACTGTATGCCCTGTTTGTCCCGATAGTGCTGCAGGATAACGTCACGCCAACTGCCTTCCTCCAGTCGCGCCAGACAGCGTTCGAAATACGACGCTCGCTGCGAGTAAAACTCCGGACGCATCAGGTCGGCCGGACCACTCTGGAAGGGATGAAAGAAGGCGCCGGGCAGCGGTGCAAAGATGGCCTCCCAGCACAGCAGACCAAAAAGTGCATTGATCAGCGTATTCTCGACGTAAAAGACCGGTGCCTCCGGCGTCTCCAGAAACTCGCGAACGGCGCGCTCTACCGAGGGACTGCGCGGCAGAACCAGGTCATACCGGTTGACGGGCGCTTCCAACGCATCTGAAGGTTTTGCCATTCCCAGGGCACGATGCAGCCGCGGCTGAATACGCCCTGCCTGTTGGCGCTCGGCCTCACTGGTCGGCGTCTCACGGGCCTCAAGACACAGGGCCAGCGCTCGGCCATGCTCGCCCAGCCGCTCCAGCACCCGGATATGGCGAATACGGGCCTCGGCGTGGCGACTGCCGGCGTAAAGTTCGGCGGCGCGCGACAGTTCGCCCTGACGCTCACAGTCACGGGCGATGGCATGGAGCACACGCCCCCGGCGCGCTTCCAGCCAGAGGCTGTTATCAATCCGTGGCGGCAGCGCTGCCAGCACCTCATCCAGATCATGGCCCGCCTCAAAACGCTCGCGACACTCATGAATCTGCCAGTAGCGCTCGATATCTACCCGGGACTGAAATGCCCGGGAATCCTTCGTAAAGGGGACCACCTCAAAGTGATAGATGCCCTGATCCGCCAGCACAAATTCAGAAAACTGCTGGCGTAGATTGCCGAAAAACATCAGCCGAAGGCGTTCACATACAGCCATGATGGTCAGGCGCACCACCTCGGACACCATGAGCCGGCCGGCCGCTGTCTGCCACTCATCAAACGTTAATGGCGTTTCAAAGACCGGCCGCAGGGCTTCCTTCAGCAACGCCTTGCGATCGCGGGGCCGTACCAGATGATTCCCCAGCATGCTCACCAGCTCGTCGCGGGTGAAAAGATCGAAAAGCTGATCCAGTGTCAGACGGGGGGCGTCATCCACCAGCCCAAGCTCGATCAATGGGGACAGCGCTGCCCGGGGCTCACCGATTTCGTCATAGGCAAGGCGATCAACTCGAAAATGCTCACCCTTTCGCATCACCATGCGCACCAGCAGCGCCTTCGAAGGCACGGGCAGCGACTGAAAGCGAGTGATGAAGTCGCGCTCATCGTCATCGAGCAGATCGTCATAACGCTCGCCGACCCAGGTCACGACATTCTCGAAGTTGACCAGGTAATAGCGCGGGTCGTTGAGCGAATCCGCAACGCCCAAACGCGGAAGATCGTCGACCATGGTGCAGGCGGAAATACTGTTCATGTATCCATGATATCAGCGTCTCTGAATCGGTGGCGAGAGCGAGGAATCTACTTTCAGGGTTCCGGCACCAGTCATGAAAGCCGCCGCAGCGGCTATTTGCTGGCCCCCTGAGCGCTGTTCGCCATCTGGCAATGCCACTGTACCGATGGCGCTGTCATGCTTTCTTCATGTGACAATTTTGTTGTGCCAGAACACAGATAATCCTAGCGTAACGTCAAACATGAGATAGATTTAAGAAAGTAGTCGGTTTATCCACCCATCGGAGTCAGGACACCATGTTCAAGAATCAGATTGAAGGCGACACCAAAAACGCAGTAGGCAAGGCGCAGGAAGCCTATGGTGATTTTACCGATGACAATGAACATCGTGTCGAAGGCAAGCTGCGTAGTGCTGCTGGTCAGGTACAGTCGCAGTATGGTGAAGTCGTCGACAGTGCTCGCGAATTCACGGTCAGGCAGCCGGTAGGGGCACTGGCCGTAGCTGCAACCGTCGGCTTTGTACTGGGTGCACTGATCACGCGTCGTTGATCAGTATCCAACACTCGTTGCCATGAAAAACCGGCCCATTGAGGCCGGTTTTTTTGTGCCCGGATTTAGGGAATCCGCCACGTGTTTGTGACTAACAGACCATCTTTCAGGCAATAAAAAACCGCCCGGGGAAGTGGGCGGTGAACAGGAAACCAGAAGTGTTACACAAGAGTATAGGTGCTCTTGTCAGAACTGCCAGGTTTCCTGTTATTTCGAACGTCATCACTTACCAGTCAAGCGCCTGCTTGACGAATGGAATGGTCAACCGGCGCTGCGCCGACAGCGAGGCACTATCAAGCCGCGTCAGTAGTGCCAGCATGTCGCCCAGTCGGCGCGGGCCGCGATGCAGCAGATAACGGGCAACTTCGTCAGGCAGCTGCATGCCACGCTGATGGGCCCGCAGTCGCAAGACTTCCAGTCGATCCTGATCGTTCAGCGGCTGCAGATGAAAGGTCATTCCCCACCCGAGTCGTGAGGCCAGATCCGGCAGCACCACCGGTAGTGCCCGGGGAGAAGCTTCTGCGGCAATGATCAGCCGGCAGTTGGCATCCCTGAGGCGATTGAAGCAGTGAAAGAGGGCCTCCTCCCAGCGCTTGCGGCCGATGACGCGCTCGAGATCATCGATGGCGATCAGATCCAGCGCTTCAAGGTCTTCGAGCATGTGTGGCGGAAAGTGGCCCAGATCGTCCAGCGGCAGATACAGCGCTCTGGCGCCTCGATTGCTCGCTTCCAGGCAGGCGGCCTGCAGCAGATGGGTACGACCGCTTCCCGAAGCGCCCCAGAGGTAGATGAACTGCTCGCCGCCGTCATCGAGCTGATGGTGCAGGTGGGAGACAAGACCGGCATTGGCACCGGGCCAGAAGCTGGCAAACGTGACGTCATCACGCGCACCAACACCTAGCGGAAGCTGTAGGGTATCCGGACTCATTACGGCGTCCATGCTCAAAACAAGGGGAACAGGTGCCACATTATCATGAACCCGCCGACTCGGGGCAGCCTGTCAACACGCCTGTATTATGCGCAGGCGTTGCGATGCGATCGACCATGGCCGATGGTACAATGCCGGCCTTCTTGATTCTCGCTCTGGCCCCGGCCGGAACCCCGTCTCATTTTCAGTGACAGGACCCCAACATGACCGAGCCTTCGTCTCGTGACCCCCTTTCCTACAAGGATGCCGGTGTTGATATCGACGCTGGTAATGCGCTGGTCGAGCGTATCAAGCATGTCGCCAAAAGCACCATGCGCCCGGAAGTGATGGGCGGGCTCGGCGGTTTCGGTGCGCTCTGCGAACTGCCCAGCGGCTATCGCGAACCGGTACTGGTATCGGGCACCGATGGCGTCGGTACCAAACTGAAGCTGGCAATGGAGCTGGGCCGCCATGACACCATTGGTATCGATCTGGTGGCCATGTGTGTCAACGATCTGGTCGTTGCCGGTGCTGAACCCCTGTTCTTTCTCGATTACTACGCCACCGGCAAGCTGAATGTCGAGATGGCCGCCGATGTGGTCACTGGCATCGGTGAGGGATGTCGTCAGGCAGGGTGTGCTCTGGTCGGCGGCGAAACGGCAGAAATGCCGGGCATGTATGAAGGTGATGATTACGACCTGGCCGGCTTTTGTGTCGGCATCGTGGAAAAGTCAAAAATTCTGGATGGCACGAAGGTTGGTGAAGGCGACGTAGTGCTGGGCCTGGCCTCCAGCGGCCCCCACTCCAATGGCTATTCTCTGATCCGACGTGTGCTCGAACGCAGCGGTGCAGCACCCGATACCCGGCTGGATGACGGTCAGGCACTGCGCGATGCATTGATGGCACCGACGCGCATCTACGTCAAGTCGCTTCTGGCCATGTTGCACGACAGCGACATCACCGTGCATGCGCTTTCTCATATTACCGGTGGCGGGCTGCTCGAAAACATTCCCCGCGTACTTCCGGACAATACCAGCGTTCACATCGATGCTCAGGCCTGGCCACGCCCGGCAGTCTTTGACTGGCTGCAGCACGAAGGCAACATCGACGAGACCGAGATGCACCGAGTGCTCAACTGTGGCATCGGCATGGTTGTGGTCGTCCCTGCGGCGCAGGCCGAACAGGCCGAGACCTTTCTGGAAAGCACGGGTGAAACCGTTTATCGGTTGGGGCATGTCACACGCTCTGACGAGACGCAGCCGGGCGTTGTGCTTGAAAACGCACGTCAGTAACCAGACAGGAAATCTCATGTCCGATACCGACACCACTGAGCAGGACCAGCAGTTCGAACAGCCCGATCGTCAGCGGCTGGTGGTCCTGATCTCCGGCAGCGGCAGCAACCTGCAGGCGCTGATCGATGCCGAGGCCCATGATGAACTGGGTGGCGAAATTGCAGCCGTTATCTCCAACCGCGGCGATGCCTATGGTCTGGTCCGCGCGCGTGAAGCGGGCATTCCGGCAGTGGTGCTGCCACATCACGAGTACGACTCCCGCGAGGCCTTCGATGCCGCACTGGTCAAGGTCATCGACCGTCATGCACCGGATCTGATCGTGCTGGCCGGATTCATGCGCATTCTGACGCCCGGATTTGTCCGTCGCTATCACGGCCGCATGCTCAATATTCACCCTTCCCTGCTGCCGGCCTATCGCGGCCTGAACACCCATGCGCGCGCGCTGGCCGACGGCGTATCGGAACACGGTGCCAGCGTTCACTTTGTCTCCGATGAGCTGGACGGCGGTCCTGTCGTGGTCCAGGCAGCGGTCCATGTGAACCCGGATGATGACGAAGCGACGCTGGCAGAGCGTGTGCTGACGCGTGAGCACGTGATTTATCCGATGACAGTACGCTGGTTCCTGCAGGGTCGTCTCAATCTGACCCAGGACGGCCTCCGGCTGGATAGCCATCCGCTACCGGCAGGTGGACTTCGACTCGCCGCCGACGATGTGACCGAAGAGGACCTTTAAAGGTCTTCTTTCCTGCCTGACGATCGCCAGCACCATGCCTGCCAATGCTGGCGATCCTTCAATGGCGTCACCCCCATTACATTCGCCTGGTGCCCTCTCTCGCTTCAGGCAACAGTTTCGTCCCAGAACGCGCCTCGTCACATCTTTGTCATCAGTGCGCCCTCATCCTGAACAGGACAAGGGCGCACAGTGAGCATGCCTGACTGCCTAACGAGGACAGGACAATGGCCGAAGCAACGGGCAAAACGGTGGATCAGTCCGCCGACTACCGAGAAGAAAGCCAATCGCGGAGCGGGCGGGTCAGGCAGTGGCTGACGCTCTTTTTATTGATTTATTGCCTTGTCTGCGCAGTATCGGTCATCGGTGATGGCTTTGGTACGGCCACCGGAGATCACGCCGAGCAGATTTTCAATTTTGCTACCAACCCCTTTGTCGGGCTGATGGTGGGCATTGTCGCCACCTCGCTGATCCAGTCCTCGTCGACGGTAACTTCCATTATCGTCGCCATGGTCGCCGGCGGCCTGCCGGTAGCGATTGCGGTTCCCATGGTCATGGGCGCCAATATCGGTACCACCATGACCAACACCCTGGTCAGCCTCGGCCACGTACGCGACAAGGATGAATTTCGTCGTGCTTTTGCCGCGGCCACCGTCCACGACTTTTTCAATTTCCTGGCCGTTTCTATCCTGTTGCCGTTTGAGATCCTGTTCAGTCCGCTTGAACATCTGGCCGAGCAGGTGGCGATAATTTTCTATGGCGATGCCAACCTGTCCATCGACAACGCCAACCTGATAGGGTTTGCTACTGATCCGATCACCGGTTCGATCGAGCGGGTCGTCTCGGGGCTGCCGGACATTCTGGGCGGCCTCGTCATGATCGCGGTGGGTGTGACGGCCATTTTAATGAGCATTCGCTACATCGGCAAGCTTTTGAAAAATCTGATGGTGGGTCGAGCCAAGCGCATCATGAACAGTGCCATTGGTCGTGGCCCTGTGACCGGTGTGACTTCCGGTGCACTCATTACCACGCTGGTGCAGTCCTCTTCCACTACCACCAGCCTGATGGTGCCGCTTGCAGGCTCGGGAACCTTCAGCCTCAAACAGATCTACCCCTTCACGATTGGCAGCAACATAGGTACCACCTTTACGGCGCTGCTGGCCGCTACCGCCATCAGCGGCTCAAATGCCACTCTGGCGCTGGAAATCGCGCTGGTACATCTTTTCTTCAATCTTTTTGCCATGCTCATCATTGGCGGTCTGCCCTTTTTACGCACGCTGCCCATAAAGGGCGCAGAGCGACTGGCAAGTCTGGCCGCCGAACGAAAGACAATGGCCGCCGCCTGGGTGGTGGGGGCTTTCATTGCGCTGCCTGCAGCGCTCATTGCCATTACCGCGGTAACGGGATAGTGCCATGAGTATCGAATATCGCATCGAAACCACCTCCACTGCGGAACTCGAGGCCATGCTCAATGATTCAGCCGAGCTGATCGAGGCCATCAAGACCGAGCTTGCCTCGCGCGAGTCACAAAAGCGCGAGCTTGAATCGATGGATACGCTGATTCATGAGGCACGCCCCAAATTTCAGGAGATCCGAAGCTTTTTTGCGCTCGTGCTGGAAGAGCTGCGCGAGCGACGCAGCGATCACTGAATGCCATCATGAGCCTTGATTTGCAAACGTCGGTGGCCAGACCACCGACGTTTATCCTTTATTCCTGCCTCCATCATGATCGTTCGATACCTGCCCGCCACCCCTGTTTTGCCCAGTCTGTTAAATCACTGATTTCCACTTGTGGCTCCCATCTGTTCTGCCAGACTTGTGACCAGGTCAATTATCCGATGGTCTTGTTCGGACAACAGGGAGGCTTCCAACATGAAATATCGCCCGCTCGGCAACTCCGGCCTGCTGGTCTCTGAAATGGTACTGGGCACCGTCCCCTTCGGGGGCGGCGGCGGGTTCGAAAAGGCTGCCAGTGTCGACGTCGAAGGTGCACGACGCCAGTTCGATATAGCCTTTGATGCCGGCGTCAACCTGATCGATACTGCCGATCTCTACTCCATGGGCGAAGCCGAGGAGCTGGTCGGCCGCGCACTGGGAGACAAGCGCAACGACATCATTCTCGCCTCCAAGGCACGCAGCCCGATAAACAACAATCCCAACCACAGTGGATTCTCGCGCTATCATCTGATCAATGCCTGCGAGGCGAGCCTCAAACGCCTGGGAACCGATCATATCGACCTGTATCAGATGCATAACTGGGACGGCGTTACACCTGTCGAGGAGATGCTGTACGCCCTCGATCACCTGGTACAAAGCGGCAAGATTCGATACTACGGCACGTCCAATTTCACCGGCTGGCAGATGATGAAAACCATCGGCAAGGCCGAGCTGCACAATCTGGCCCAGCCGATCAGCCAGCAGATCTATTACACGCCCGAGGCACGCGAAGCCGAGTATGAGCTGATGCCGCTGGCCATCGATCAGAACGTGGGCACGCTGATCTGGGGGCCACTGGGAGAAGGTATCTTCAACGGCAAGGTGCGTCGCGGCCAAAAGGCACCGGAAGGCACTCGTCAGGGCAATGGCTGGCCGGAGCCCTATATCCATGACATGGCGCGCGCCTATGACATCATCGAACTTCTGGCCGAGATTGGCGAAAAGCACGACGCCTCGATTCCCCGTACCTGCCTGGCCTGGCTCAAGGACCGCCCCGGCGTGACTTCACTGATCATTGGTGCCCGCAATGAGGCGCATCTCAGGGATGATCTGGCTGCCGCCGAGATGACGCTTGATCAGGAAGATATCGATCGTATCGAGGAAGCGACTCGCCCGGCACCGCAGTACCCGTACTGGCACCGTGTAGTGGCCGACATGGACCGCATCGACAAGGCGGAAAAACCTTTCATCGACAATTATCGCAAGACCATCGAGAACCGCAGCGACCAGCGCTGATAACGATTTTCAAAAGCTCATGATAGACAGGGTTATGATAAACAATAGGCTCATCCAGCGGATGGGCCCCTTCGTTGATCGCGGTTCTGGGCACATGGCATAAAAAAAGGACGCCAATCCGTGATTGGCGTCCCTCTGTATCGATACCCGCAGGTATTCGATCATGCCTGAAACATTAACGCTTGGGCTTCGGGCGGCCCTGAACGGCCTTGAAGCGCGGGTTGGATTTGCAGATAACGTAAACGCGACCACGGCGCTTGACGACCTGGCAATCCTTGTGGCGAGTCTTGGCTGACTTGAGTGAGCTGACGACCTGCATGCTACCTCCGTCTCCCTGAGTCATCAGGGGCGATTAAATCCGTAATTTTGATGATGTCACCAGCGAATCATTACTTGCTGGCGACAGCATCATTGATATAACTGAACACACATCAACGGCCATCCAGCGATGGCCGGGAGCGTGCTATCAGTCCTGATTCATCTGCTGCTTGATCAGGTCACCGATAGTGGTCGGACCGGCAGTTTCGGTCTCCTGCTCACGCATGTTGCGCATGTTCTGACGCGTCTCGTCCTGATCCTTGGCGCGGATCGACAGGTTGATGACGCGGTTCTTGCGATCAACGCCGACGATGCGTGCTTCAACGCTGTCGCCTTCGTTGATGACGGTACGGGCGTCTTCAACGCGGTCAGCGCTGATCTCGGAGGCCTTGAGCACTGCGATGACGTCGGTTGCCAGCTCCACGTAGGCTTCACGGGCATCGACTTCAGTGACACGGCCGGAAACCAGTGCACCCTTGTCATTGACCGCCAGGTACTCGGACATCGGATCGCTTTCCAGCTGCTTGATACCCAGCGAGATGCGTTCACGCTCCGGATCGATCGACAGGATGACGGCTTCTGCCTCTTCACCCTTGCGATAGCGGCGAACAGCTTCTTCACCGGTCTCGTTCCAGGAGATATCGGAGAGGTGTACCAGACCGTCAATGCTGCCTTCCAGACCGATGAAGATACCAAAGTCGGTGATCGACTTGATGGTACCCGAGACACGATCACCCTTGGCAAAGCGCGAGCTGAAGTCTTCCCACGGATTGGAGGTGCACTGCTTGATGCCCAGCGAGATACGACGACGCTCTTCGTCAATGTCGAGCACCATGACCTGAACATCGTCACCGACCTGAACCACCTTGGAGGGATGGATGTTCTTGTTGGTCCAGTCCATTTCGGAGACGTGAACCAGACCTTCAACACCCTCTTCCAGCTCGGCAAAGCAGCCGTAGTCGGTCAGATTGGTCACGCGTGCGTTGACCTTGGTGCCTTCCGGATAACGGTTCTTGATGTTGACCCACGGATCTTCGCCCAGCTGCTTCAGACCCAGCGATACGCGGTTGCGCTCGCGGTCGAACTTCAGCACCTTGACATTGATTTCGTCACCGACGGCCACGATTTCGCTCGGATGCTTGATGCGCTTCCAGGCCATGTCGGTGATATGGAGCAGACCGTCAACACCGCCGAGGTCGACGAAGGCGCCGTAGTCGGTCAGGTTCTTGACGATACCATTGATCTGCTGACCTTCCTGCAGCGTGGCGAGCAGTGCTTCACGCTCGGCGCTGTTTTCGGCTTCAAGCACGGCACGACGGGAAACGACAACGTTGTTGCGCTTCGGATCGAGCTTGATGACCTTGAAGTCGAGTTCCTTGTTCTCCAGGTGCGCGGTGTCGCGAACCGGACGGACATCGACCAGCGAGCCCGGGAGGAAGGCACGGATGGAATTGACATCGACGGTGAAACCGCCCTTGACCTTTCCGTTGATCACGCCCTTGACGACTTCGTTTTCCTCGAAGGCTGCTTCCAGTTCCTTCCAGGCTTCGGCACGCTTGGCCTTTTCACGAGACAGACGCGTCTCGCCAAAGCCATCTTCAACGGCTTCCAGCGCAACCTTGACTTCATCGCCGACACCGATGGTCAGTTCACCGTTATCGCTACGAAACTGTGCCGCAGGGATCTGCCCTTCGGACTTCAGCCCGGCGTTAACAGTGATCCAGTCACCTTCAATGTCCACCACGGTCGCCATGACAATGGCACCGGGTTCCATGTTGATGTCCTGAAGCGACTGTTCAAACAGTTCTGCAAAGCTTTCGCTCATGGTATTCCTATAGTGATCAACGAAAAGCGACCAAGACGGCCGCATTCTCCACGCCACCAGCAAGCGCGGGCCAATGACAAACTCCCCGGGGACGTTAACGCTGGTTAGACGTGGCAGGGTTTACAGATGTTGACCGCTGCCACCCCATGACGTCTGGCCGGGGCCTCCGGAAATTCAGGCGCTCATTGCGGGACTATCAAACCACGCAGGGAGAGAAGCGCTTCAATGCGTGCCACGACATCCGGGATCGAAAGCTCGGTCGTGTCGATCGTGATCGCATCCTCGGCGGGCCTCAATGGCGCCACCGCACGCTGCGTATCACGCGCGTCCCGAGCCTCTATCTCCTTTAAAAGGCTCGAAAGGCTAGCATGTTGTCCAGCCTGGCGCAACTGATCAAAACGTCGACGCGCGCGCTCCTCGGCGCTGGCCGTCAGAAAGATCTTGAGCGGCGCTTCGGGAAAGACCACCGTCCCCATGTCGCGGCCGTCGGCTACCAGTCCGGGAGAGGTTGCAAAATCACGCTGACGCGCCAGCAGCGCTTCGCGCACGACCTGAAGGGCCGCGACCTGCGAGGCCAGCCCGCCGACATGCTCGTTGCGGATGTCACTACTGACATCCTCGCCTTCCAGCATGATGCAAGTGTGCTCGCCTTCGCTGACAAACACGACATCCAGCTCGCGGGCAATGGTTTCAAGTGCGGCGGCGTCTGTCATGTCAATGCCACGACGCTCGGCCGCCAGCGCCGTCAGACGATACAGGGCGCCGGAGTCGAGCAGATGCCAGTCAAGCCTTTCAGCAATGAGCCGGCTGATGGTGCCCTTGCCGGCGCCGCCCGGGCCATCGATGGCAACGACCGCACTACCTGTCTGCTGACTCATGCGCCCTCCGCAACGGCCTCGACCTGCATACCGACCTCGTGAGCCAATGCAGGGAAATTGGGAAAGGAGGTAGCGACGTTGGCGCAATCACGAATGGTGATGTCCCCTTCCGCGCGCAGGGCGGCCACGGCGAAGGCCATGGCAATGCGGTGATCCCCAAGGCTTTCCACCTCACCACCCTGATAGCGGCCTCCCACGATATCGATACCATCTTCCACAACGGTATTGACCACGCCGAGCACGTCCAGACCATCCGCCATCGCCTTGATGCGATCGGACTCCTTGACGCGAAGCTCCATGGCATCCCGAAGACGTGTGGTGCCACGTGCATTGGCGGCCGCGATAAAGAGCACCGGGAATTCATCGATGGCCAGCGGCACCTGATCCACCGGAATATCAATACCGTGCAGCTCGGCATGACGCACGCGCAGGTCGGCCACCGGCTCGCCGCTGACTTCACGTTCGTTGAGCAGCTCGATACTGGCGCCCATCTCGCGCAGGATATTGATGACCCCGACACGGGTCGGGTTGATGCCGACGTGCTCCAGCGTGAGATCCGCACCGGGCGTAATGGAGGCTGCCACCAGGAAAAAGGCTGCCGAAGAGATGTCTGCCGGCACGTCGATAAATCCACCGCGCAGACTGCCGCCGCCGGCAATATGCGCCACGTCATTGTGACGGGCCACCGGGTACCCAAACGCCGTCAGCATACGCTCGGTATGGTCCCGGGTCGGCGCCGGCTCGCGCACACGGGTATCGCCGGTGGCATACATGCCCGCCAGCAGCAGACACGACTTGACCTGTGCGCTGGCCATGGGAAGGTCGTAATCGATACCGGCAAGTCGCTGCTCGCCGCGAATGGTCAGTGGCGGGCGCCCGCCTTCACCGGTGTCGATCACGGCGCCCATCAGGCGCAGCGGATCTGCTACGCGCCCCATCGGCCGACGGTTGAGCGATTCATCGCCGGTCAGTGTGACATCAAAGGTCTGGCCGGCCATGAGTCCGGCAAACAACCGCATGCTGGTGCCCGAATTGCCCAGATACAGCGCTCCCTTCGGCTGTTTCAGTCCGTGCAGGCCAACGCCGTGGAT
Source organism: Kushneria avicenniae (assembly GCF_900112585.1). Taxonomy (GTDB): domain Bacteria; phylum Pseudomonadota; class Gammaproteobacteria; order Pseudomonadales; family Halomonadaceae; genus Kushneria; species Kushneria avicenniae. Next base: position 51,369 of record NZ_FOLY01000006.1, read on the forward strand.
GACCACACGCCCGGCCTGCGGCCCCTCGATCGCCACACCCATTTCACGAAAGGCCTGCAGCGTGGCCAGACTGTCTTCACCCTCGAGAAACCCTTCCACGGTGGTAACACCCTCGGCCAGGGCGCCCAGCATGATGGAGCGATGCGACATCGACTTGTCGCCGGGCACTCGAATGTTGCCCCTGACCTGACCGCCGGCGCCGGCACGATACACAACGTTTCTGGTTTCCATGGCCTGATAGCTCTTCTGGCTGAGTAATCTGTCAAAATAGTGTCGCGCATGGCTGGCGCGGGAGAAGATGCCGAGCATGGCGTCCCCGTCGCTACCGGCCACGGCAGTACGAAGCTCACTGACGCCGGTTTCAAATTCGGCCAGCGCCTCGAGAACGGCTTCCCTGTTGGCCAGATAGATGTCTCGCCACATGACCGGGTCGCTGCCTGCGATGCGGGTAAAATCACGAAAGCCGCCGGCAGCGTAGCGAAAGATATCGAGCCGGTCATCCTGACGCGCCAGCGTATCGACCAGCGAAAAGGCCAGCAGGTGCGGCAGGTGACTGGTGCGTGCCAGCACCTCATCGTGACGCTCGACCGTCAACTGCTCGACGTGGGCGCCACAGACACGCCACAGGTGCTCGATCCGGCGCAGCGCGCCGGGGTCGGTATCGGCTTCGGGAGTGAGAATCACACGATGGTGCTGGTAAAGCATCGGGTTGGCAGCCTCGACCCCGCTTTTTTCAGCCCCGGCGATAGGATGTCCCAGTACCAGCCAGCTCGGCACCTGCCCGATCCCTGCTCGAATCTGATCGCGAATGGCCGATTTGGTACTGCCCACATCGGTCACGATTTGTCCATGACGACGCAGCCGACTCAACTGTGCCATGACCGGCGCAATGGCCATGACCGGTATCGCCAGAACGATCAGCGACACCCGTGACAGAAAGGCCGCCGGATCTGCACCACCGTCATCGATCAGCCCCATGCGCCGCCCCAGCGCAACCTCATTGGGGTTGAGGTCGACACCATAGCAGCGCCCTTTGTAGCCGGCTTCCCGCAGGGCCGCCAGCAGTGAGCCACCGATCAGACCCAGACCGATGACCAGAATGCCGGACTCTTCCGGCAGGACGGCCTGCCGCTTCGAAATGCCCTGCTCGCTCAAAGCACACCCACCGGATAGGACCCCAGCACCCGCACATCGGCAGCCCGCTGACGCACCTCCTTAAGGGCGGCCTGTACCCGCGGCTCGTCCTGATGCCCCTTGAAATCGATAAAGAAAACGTAGTTCCAGAGGCCATGGCGTGACGGCCGGCTCTCGAGACGCGTCATGTCGACGTGATGACGATGAAAGGGCTCGAGCAGATCGTGCAGGGCCCCCGGCTGATTACGCATGGAGGCGACCAGCGAGGTCTTGTCCTCACCGCTGGACGGCACATCGTGATTGCCGATGATCAAAAAGCGCGTCGAGTTGTCCGGCATGTCCTCGATCTTTTCCTCGAGGCGCTCGAGATCGTAGAGTCGTGCGGCCATATCTCCGGCAATGGCGGCAGTGTGCCACTCGCTCTTGACGCGCTTCGCCGCTTCGGCGTTGGAAGAGACGGCCACCCGCTCGGCGTGCGGATAGTGGGCATCCAGCCACTTGCGACACTGAGCCAGCGACTGCGAATGGGAATAGATGCGCGATACCTTGTCCCGGCGTGTGTTGCTGCCTACCAGCAGGTGGTGATGGATACGCAGTACCACCTCGCCACAGATTCGCAGAGACGTATCCATGAAGGAGTCCAGCGTGTGATTGACCACCCCTTCGGTTGAATTCTCGACCGGCACTACCCCATAGTTGGCTGCCCCCGCCTCGACCTCGCGGAAGACCTCATCGATGGCCGGCAGCGGCTTGCAGACGGCGCTGTCGCCAAAGTGCTTGAGCGCCGCCTGCTGGGTAAAGGTGCCCTCCGGACCGAGATAGGCCGCGCGCACCGGCTTTTCCAGCGCCAGACACGCCGACATGATCTCGCGGAAAAGGCGTGCCATCTCCTCGCCGGGCAGTGGCCCCTGGTTGAGGGCCATGATGCGCTTGAGCACCTGCGCTTCGCGCTCGGGTCGATAAAACAGTGCGTGCGGGTCCTCGGCCAGCTTGACGTGGGCAACCTGCTGGGCACAGGCCGCCCGCTCGCTGATCAGGTCGAGAATCTGTTGATCCAGCGAATCGATGCGATCACGCAGGGCGCCAAGATCCACGTCCTGAAGGCTTGTGTCATGAGATGAAGGGTAATCCGTCATGGGCTCTATCCGTAACGACGCTCGAAATCCTGCATGAAGGTTACCAGCCGATCGATGCCCTCTTCCGGCATGGCGTTGTAGATGCTGGCGCGCATTCCGCCCACACTGCGGTGCCCCTTGAGGGTCAAAAGTCCCTCGGCTTCGGACTCGGCAAGAAACGCCTTGTTGAGCGACTCGTCATGAAGCACGAAGGGCACGTTGGTCAGCGAGCGATTGGCCGACACGATCGGGTTGGCGTAAAAGTCGCTGGCATCAATGGCGTTATAAAGCTTCTGCGCCTTTCTTCGGTTGATCTTCTCGATCGCCTCGACGCCGCCCTGTTCCTTGAGCCATTCAAAGACCAGCCCCGAAAGATACCAGGCATAGGTCGCTGGCGTGTTGAGCATCGAGCCGTTATCGGCAAAGGCCTTCCAGCTCAGCATGGAGGGCGTTTCGCGGCGGGCGCGGTCCAGTAGATCATTGCGCACAATGACGATCACGATACCGGCGGGGCCGATGTTTTTCTGCGCACCGGCATAGATCACCCCGAATTTCGAAACATCCACCGAACGCGACAGGATCGAGGAAGACATGTCGCAGACCAGCGGCGCATCGACCTGTGGCACATAGTCCATCTGCAGCCCGCCGATGGTTTCGTTATCGCAGTAGTGCAGATAGGCCGCATCACCGGAAAGTGACAGCGCCTCCTGTTTAGGCACGGCGGTATAACCATTACCCTCGGAGGAGGCTGCCAGGTGTGCCTCGCCCAGATGCCGGCCCTCCTTCAGCGCCTTCTGCGACCAGATGCCGGTATCCAGATAGTTGCCACGCCCCCCCTGCCCCAGCAGATTGAACGGCACACAGCCAAACTGCTGGGTGGCACCACCCTGCATGAACAGCACGCTGTAGTTGTCGGGCACCTGCATCAGCTCACGCAGATTGGCCTCGGCGCGTTCGGCAACAGCGATGAAGGCCTCACTGCGATGGCTCATCTCCATGACGGAAAGGCCACGCCCCTCGAAGTCGAGCATCTCGTCGCGCGCGCGCTCAAGCACGGCGGTGGGCAGCGTGGCGGGGCCGGAACAGAAATTGAAATGTCGGGTCATGTCAGTCTCGACGGGCATGAAAAATAACGGCGCCTTTCCCTGAAAGGCGCCGAAGGGTCTAGTCTTCGCGATCCGAATCGGCGTCGGTAACATCAGGAGACGGCGCAGCCTCTGCGCCCAGTGCCGCCTCATCCTCGACGAGCACGTCATCCTCCTGCTCCAGCTCGTCAAGGCGCACCGTCGATACCAGGCTTTCGCCCTTGACAGTACGAATGAGCGTCACGCCCTGTGTATTACGAGAGCTGATGGACACCTCACCGACCCGGGTACGCACCAGCGTGCCGCGATCGGAAATCATCATCATCTCGTCGTTTTCACCGACCTGAATGGCCGCAACCAGTGCTCCGTTACGCGCCGTAGTCTGCATGGCAATGACGCCCTGACCGCCACGCCCGCGCAGCGGAAACTCCTCGAGCCGGGTACGCTTGCCATAGCCGTTGATCGAAGCCGTCAGGATATAGCACTGCCCTTCGCTGATCGGGGTGGACTCGACTTCGCTCTCGTCGTCGGCACTGTCGTCGATGGTGGTCGTGCTGGGGATAATCAGGCTGATGACCCGGGCATCGCCCTGCAGGCGCATGCCCCGTACCCCGCGGGCCGTTCGTCCCATGGCACGCACGTCGTTCTCGTCAAAGCGAATCGCCTTGCCGTTGGAAGAGAGTAGAATGGCGTGATCGCTGCCGGACGTGATGGCGGCGCCCACCAGGCGGTCGCCCTCGTCAAGATCGAGCGCGATCAGACCGGCGCTGCGCGGACGCGAGAACTGATCGAGCGTGGTGCGCTTGACCGTGCCGTTGGCAGTGGCAAAGAAGATATAGCTGTCGTCGCGGTACTCCTTGACCGGCAGAATCGCCGTGATCCACTCGCTCTCATCCAGCGACAGCAGATTGACCAGCGGGCGGCCGCGCGAACCGCGCGAGGCCTGTGGTATTTCATAGACCTTGAGCCAGTAGACCTTGCCGCGATCGGAGAAGAGCAACACGGTGTCATGCGTCGAGGCTACCAGCAGATGCTCGATGACATCCTCATCCTTCATGCTGGTCGCCGACTTGCCACGCCCGCCACGCTTCTGGGCCTGATAATCGGACAGCGGCTGGGTCTTGGCGTAGCCACTGCGGGAGATGGTGACCACCATGTCCTCGGCGGCGATCAGATCCTCCATCGTCAGATCACGACGGCTGTTCTGTATCTCGGTGCGGCGTTCATCGCGATACTGATCGCGAACGGCCTCCAGCTCCTCGCGGATCACTTCCATGAGGCGATCGGCCGAAGCCAGAATGCGATTCAGCTCGGCGATGGTCTCAAGAATCCCCTTGTACTCATCCAGCAGCTTTTCGGTTTCGAGCCCGGTCAGGCGATGCAGGCGCAGCTCCAGAATGGCCTGCGCCTGGGCAGCGGAAAGCTGATAGCGGCCGCGGTCTTCCGAAAGCCCACAGTGCTCCTCGAGATCGTCAGGTTTGCAGGACGTCGCGCCGGCGCGGTCCAGCATATCGATGACCTGACCCGGGGTCCAGTCACGCGCAATCAGCTTCTCCTTCGCCTCGGCCGCATTGGGCGAGGCCTTGATCAGCTCGATCACCTCATCAATATTGGAGATGGCGACCGTCAGGCCTTCAAGAATATGGCCGCGCTCTTTCGCCTTTTTCAGCTCAAACAGGGTACGGCGGGTGACCACTTCGCGGCGATGGCGAATGAAGGCTTCCAGCAGTTGCTTGAGATTGAGCGTCCTGGGCTGACCGCTTTCCAGCGCCACCACGTTGATGCCGAAAACGGTTTCAAGCTGGGTCTGGGAGAAGAGATTGTTGACCACCACATCGCCGGATTCACCGCGCCGGGTCTCGATGACCACACGCAGGCCATCCTTGTCGGACTCGTCACGCAGCTCCGCAATGCCCTCGATGCGCTTGTCCTTGACCAGCTCGGCAATCTTTTCGATCAGACGCGCCTTGTTGACCTGATACGGCAGCTCGGTCACGACAATATGGTCGCGACCGGTGCGCTCGTCATGCTCGATGGTATGGCGGGCACGAATGTAGACACGTCCGCGACCGGTGCGGTAGGCATCCAGAATGCCGGCGCGACCGTTGATGATCCCGGCAGTCGGGAAATCCGGACCGGGAATGTATTCCATCAGTTCATCAACGCTGAGTGTATGATCCTCGATCAGCGCCAGGCAGCCATCGATGACCTCGCCCATGTTATGCGGCGGCACGTTGGTCGCCATGCCGACCGCAATACCGGAGGCACCATTGACCAGCAGATTGGGAACGCGCGTTGGCAGCACCTCGGGAATACGCTCGGTGCCGTCGTAGTTATCGACCCAGTCGACCGTATCCTTTTCCAGATCCGAGAGCAGCTCATGCGACAGGCGCGCCATGCGCACTTCGGTGTAACGCATGGCAGCAGCGCTGTCGCCATCGATCGAGCCGAAGTTGCCCTGCCCATCCACCAGCATGTAGCGCATGGAGAAGTCCTGGGCCATGCGCACGATGGTGTCATATACGGCGCTATCGCCGTGCGGGTGATACTTACCGATGACATCACCCACGACACGTGCCGATTTCAGATAGGACTTGTTCCAGTCGTTGCGCAGTTCATGCATGGCATACAGCACGCGACGATGTACCGGCTTCAGTCCGTCCCTGACGTCGGGAAGCGCTCGACCGATGATGACGCTCATCGCGTAATCAAGGTACGACTGCTTCAGCTCGTCCTCGATATTGACTGGCAGAATCTCTCTGGCGATCTCACCCATGGGTCGTCAAATCCTGGTCCTGTTCAAGAAGCCCCGCTGCCTGAATACTCCGGCCGCCGGGGCCATGGGCATTCAGGCGCGAACACCCGTCATGCAATCACGACGCGCACGTGATCGCGCACGAATGATCCAATTGGTTGGTGCCGATTGTACCACAGCCCCACCGCGCTCCGGCAGACAGTGATGCAATCCAAGGGCAATTCAGATGTCCGTCAAGGGCGGTGCCGTAAAGCCCTCTACTGACGGTGATCATTATCGGATAGTCCAGGAGCAAGCCATCAGGAGATGCCAGCGCTGGCACCCGCGCCTGCCATTCGACATAATGTGCGCCTTCAAGGAAAGGACGCTATGTGGTTCAAGCATTTACAACTCTATCGCCTGCTCGATGAGCAGGACTGGTCACTGGACCAGCTCACCCAGGCCCTCGACACTTATCGCTTTGCGCCGGTCACCGAGACCCAGGCCCGTCGCGTGGGGTGGGCAGCGCCCGCCGGGCGTCACGGCAATGAGCTGATCCATGAGGTTCAGGGGCATCGACTGATGACGTTGCTGCGTCAGGAACGACTGCTCCCCAATGCCGTGGTCAAGGAGACGCTCGACGAGCGCGTTGAAGCCCTGACCGCCCAGCAGGGCTACCCGCCCGGCCGGCGCGACAAGCTGGCGCTCAAGGAGCGCATTGTCGAGGAGCTACTGCCGCGCGCCTTTACCCGCACCACCCGAACCGACCTCTGGTGGGACACGAAGCGCAGGCTGATCGGCATCAACGCCTCGAGCGCCAAACGCGCCGAGGAGATTCTTGATGTGCTGCGCGAGTCGCTGGGAACGCTCAAGGTGATTCCACTGGCACCCCAGACGCCGGCCGGACGCACCATGACCACCTGGCTGACCGACCCGACCAGCCGTCCGGAAGGCGTGATACTGGGCGATCAGATCGAGCTTCGAGCCAAGGGCGATGACGGCATTCTGCGTGCGCGCAGCATTGATCCCGATGGTGAAGAGGTGCGCATGTCGCTGGAGGTAGGACGTCAGGCCAGCAAGCTGGCGCTGAACATCGAGGAGCAGATGTCGCTGGTACTGCAGGAGGACATGTCGATCAAATCGATCCGCTTTGCCGATGCCGTGCTCAAGGAGATCGACGACACCGACAGCGACGACAATCCCATCCTTCAGATGGAGACCGAGTTTGCGCTCATGGCGCATGTGCTGGGTGATACGGCCGAGCGACTGATGCAGTGGCTGGGCGGCGAAGCGACAACGGTCCCTGCCACCTCATGAACCCAACGTCTGACGATCCGGAAAACGAGATGACCTCATCCCCGGAAGTGCTGCCGCCGGTGGACGACTTCGAAGCCATACGTCCCTACAACGACGACGAGGTTGTCGAGACGCTGGCGCGCCTGGTGCGCAACGATGAATTCATCGACACCATCACGCGCTACCGTCTGCCGAAGCTGGCCCGTTTCGCCCCGCGAGTGGCGCGAGCAGTAGCACGATACGGTCTCAGACGCGCCGTGCGTGACATTCATTCGGTCAGCGACTTTCAGGATCATATCGCCCATTACATGGATCGCATGATCCAGAACACGACCGAGACCTTTACGGTGGAAGGGCTTGAGCACCTGGATCATCACAAAGCCTGTCTCTTCATCGGCAACCATCGCGATATCGCCCTTGATCCAGCCTTCGTCAACTACGCGCTTTACCATAGCGGACGCTCGACCGTGCGTATCGCCATTGGCGACAATCTGCTGCAAAAGCCCTATGTCACCGATCTCATGCGGCTCAACAAGAGCTTTATCGTGCCCCGCTCGGCACGCGGCAAGCGAGCAATGGTGGCGGCCTACCAGCAGCTCTCCAACTATATTCGCCACTCGATTGTCGAGGACAACCACCCGATCTGGCTGGCCCAGCGCGAGGGGCGCGCCAAAAACGGCGTGGACCGCACCGGCAGTGCAATCATCAAGATGCTGGGCATGGCCCGACGCATGACCAACAAGGACGCCCTGGTCAGCGACACGATCGCCGAACTGCGTATCGTGCCCGTTTCCATCAGCTACGAATTTGATCCCTGCGATCAACAGAAGGCGCGCGAGCTCAAGGCGCGTCATGACGGGCTGGCGTATGAAAAGATCGCCTACGAGGACATCCTGTCCATCGCTGCCGGCATCACCGGGCACAAGGGTCGCGTCAGACTTGTCTTCGGGACGCCGCTTGAGGCCGAACACGACAGCTATGACAGCGCCGCACAGGAAATCGACCGCCAGGTGCTGGGCAATTACACGCTGTTCCCCAGCCATTATCTGGCACTGGAAGCTACCGGCCACGCCCCGGAACTGGTCGACGAAAGCAAAATCACTCCCGAAGATCGACAAGCGTTCAACGAGCGTCTGGCGCAGGTGCCCGAAGAGCTTCACCCGTGGTGGCTGTGTCAGTACGCCAACCCCGTACTCAATCTGGCCGGGCGCGATACCCTCTAGCGCCCCGCTCCCCATTTGCGCTGAAGGGCCCTGAACGGCGATCAGACGTCAGGGCACCGGCAAGAGTCGGTTACTTGCGCCAGAAGGTCGGCGTCAGCAGCACCAACACGGTCAGAATCTCCAGACGCCCCATCAACATGCCGATGCTGAGCATCCACTTGGCGGCATCCGGCAGCGAGGCAAAATTGCCTGATGGGCCGATCACATCGCCAATGCCCGGGCCAACATTGGCCACCGCAGTGGCGGCGCCGGAAAGCGCCGTGATCAGATCAAGCCCCATCAGAGACAGGCCCAGCGCCAGCACCGCCACGGTAAAGAAGAAGAAGAAGGAAAAGGCGATAACCCCACGGATCTGATCATCGGTCAGCACGCGGCCGTTATAGCGCTGGACAAAGACGCCGTTGGCATGGACCAGATAGCGCAGCTGGTTAACCAGCATGATCAGCCCCACCTGAAAGCGAAAAACCTTCATGCCGCCGCTGGTCGACCCCGAACAGCCCCCGACAAAGGTCAGATAGAAAAAAGCCGCCGCCGATAGAGGCCCCCAGACCGTATAGTCATCGGTGGCGTAACCGGTGGTAGTGACCACCGAGACCACGTTGAAGGCCACCTGCGTCAGCGCATCAAAAAACTCCATGCCACGTATGGTTCGATACAGGGTCAAAAGCGCAATGACCACCACCAGCAACGCCAGCAGCCCTCTGACCTGCTGATCCTTCCAGAGCACGCCCGAGCGCTCGCGCGCCATGCGGATATAGAGCACAAAGGGCAGCGCCCCGGTCAGCATGGAGAGAACGCTCAGCCACAAAATCACGGGATTGTCGGCATACTGCCCAAAGGAGGCGTCGTAGTTGGCAAAGCCGCCAGTGGCGACCGAGGTCATGCCGTGCACTACGGCATCCAGCGGCAGCATGCCGGCCAGCCAGTAGCTGATGATCGAGACGATCGTGAAGCCGACATACACCAGCCCGATTGCCTTGGCGACCGTCCCGGCCCGCGGCAGCACCTTGTCCGACCAGTCGGAGGATTCGGTCTGGAACAGTCGCATGCCGCCCACACGCAGAAACGGCAGCACGGCGATGGCCATCACGATGATGCCGACCCCGCCGACCCACTGCATCAGGCCACGCCAGAGTTTCAGGCCATCAGAGAGATGCTCGATGCCGACCAGCACGGTGGCGCCGGTCGTGGTGATGGCAGACACCGACTCGAACACCGCATCGGCCATCGACAGGCGCGGTGCGCCGAACTGCATCGGCAGGCTGGAAAAGGCCGACATCACCACCCAGCTGGACGTGGTCAGAATGAACATCTGCCGGGGCCGCAGCTCGATGTGCACCCCCCAGGTCAGCAGAATGACCACGACGCCTGTCCCGAAGGTGGTTGCAAAGGCCCACAGAAAGGGCCACATCTGCCCGTCGCCTTCCAACGCCAGCAAAAACAGCGGAATCAGCATGAACAGCGACAGGACCAGCAGCAGCATGGCCAGGATACGCAGAATGGGGCCCATACCGGCCGGATTACGAAAAAGGGGCAGACGCAGCATGCATCGCATCCAGAGTGATCAACAGGTGCGCGCTACTATAGCGGTTCGTGGAAAGGGACGCAGCCGGGAAGGCTTATAAAAACAAAAGCCGGCGTAGGGCCGGCTTTTAAAGAATTTTCAAGTTGAGGCGACTGTACAGCCTTTGGGACGATTTGCCTCAGGAATATCTGTTTTACAGCTCCAGTCACCCTTACTATCACGTGCCAACTCAATTTTATTACCATTATTGGCGCCTGATGTATAAAGATAAGTCATGGTGACAGCGCCAGTAGGCTTGCTGCTATCTCCTGTATTAGTGGTCGCAGCTTTAACAGAAATGGTACCTAATGCATCTTTATCAGTACTGTTATCAATACCAAGCTCTGTTTCATCGACTGTACGGCCTGTCAGCACTCTTTCCTCAACCGCAGTTTGATAACCTCTTAGTGAAGCAAGGCCTGTAGCTGCCTCGGACCTTGCCACATAGTCCTGATAGCGCGGCACGGCAATGGCCGCCAGTACACCGATAATGGCGACCACGATCATCAGTTCGATCAACGTAAAACCACCCTGCCTGCCTGCCATGAACATGTCCTTCCTGATTGAATGCATGCGCTCCTGCCTGATAGACAGGATAACGGTATATTGAGCGCCTGTTTGTTGAACGGCGCAGAGCCCTTAACGACATAAACAGCCGGAACTTTAGAGAAACGAACGCCCGCCGATAACATGAAGCAAGTCGCCATCCTCTCTGACCCTATGGACCTGATTTCATGTCGGATGCTCTTGCACAGCTTTCTGCCAATCCCCTGCGCAGCCTTGCCCATCAGCTGGTCGAGGATGGCCTGCTGGACGCCGACCACGCGCTAAAACTCGAGGCACAGGCGCATCAGGAACAAAGGGCGCTGCTCGAGGTAGTCACCCAAGAGGGCGGCGTATTGCAGCGCGACGCGCTGCAGAGTGCCGGCTGGGTGTTCGGGCTTGGCTGCGTCGATCTGGAAGCCATTGTGGTCACGCGCCTGCCGCCAGTGCCGGGGCTGCCGGAATCGCTTCTCAGGCGGCTTGGCGCCCTGCCCCTGGTACGTCGTGAACACTGTCTGGTCGTGGCAGTGGATGACCCTACGCGGCTCTCTTCGCTGGATGAGCTTCAGTTCGCGATCGGCATGAGCGTTGAAGCGGTGCTGGTCCCGACCGAGCAGATTACGCCCAGACTCGAGCAGTATCTGAATATCCACGGCGAGGGCGCGCTGGCCCTGCTGGCGGGTCAAAATGCCATCGAGACGCTGGCGCTCGAAGAAGGCGATATCACGGAGCATGCCGAGGACGCCTCCATCCAGTCCAGCGATGACGCGCCGGTGGTGCGCTTCGTCAAGCAGGTCCTGCTCGACGGCATTCGCCGCGGCGCCTCTGACATTCACTTCGAGCCGTTCGAGGAGACCTTTCGCATCCGCTTTCGCATCGACGGCATTCTCATGGAAGCCTCCCGACCGCCGGCACAGCTGCGCCAGCGTATCGCGGCACGCATCAAGGTGATGGCAAAACTGGACATCTCGGAGCGACGCCTGCCACAGGACGGCAGCGTCCGGCTGAAGCTGTCGACAAGGCGTCATGTCGAGTTTCGCGTCAACACCCTGCCCACACTTTTCGGCGAAAAGATTGTCATGCGTCTGCTGGATCCGGAAAGCGCGCGCATGGGCATCGATGCGCTGGGATTTACACCAACCCAGCGCGGCATTTTCGAGCAGGCGATCGCTCAGCCACAGGGCATGATTCTGGTCACCGGCCCTACCGGCAGCGGCAAGACGGTCACCCTTTACACTGCGCTCAACCTGCTCAATACCGAGGCGCGCAATATCGCCACCGCCGAAGACCCGGTCGAAATCAAGCTCGAGGGCATCAACCAGGTCAACGTTCGCCCGCAGATCGGCTTTGATTTTGCTGCCGCCCTGCGTGCCTTTTTGCGTCAGGATCCTGATGTGGTGATGGTGGGCGAAATTCGCGATCTGGAAACGGCGGAGGTTGCCATCAAGGCCGCCCAGACCGGCCATCTGGTGCTGTCGACGCTGCATACCAATTCAGCGGCCGAAACCCTGACCCGACTGGGCAATATGGGCGTGGCCGGTTTCAACATTGCGACCTCCACCAGTCTGATCATTGCCCAGCGCCTGGCCCGCCGGCTGTGCCAGCGCTGTCGCCAGCCGGTCACCCTGCCGCATGAAGTGCTCAGCCGTCAGGGCCTCAAGGAGGATGACATCGAGCAGGCAACGCTCTATCAGGCAGTAGGCTGCGAGCACTGTACCCATGGCTATCGGGGGCGCGTGGGCATCTATGAAATGCTGCCGATTTCTCAGGCCATGAGCCATCTGATCATGCAGGATGCCGGCGCCATGGCACTGGCCGAGCAGGCTGAACGCGAGGGCCATCATGACCTGCGTCGCAGCGGTCTCGACAAGGTACTGGCGGGGCTGACCACTCTGGAAGAACTCAACCGCATTATTCGGGAGTAATCACCATCATGGCGCCTTTCGCCCTGTCAAAGCGCACAAGCGCTGCCGTCAGCGACGTCACTACCTTCCGCTGGATGGGCAAGAATGCTCGCGGCGAGCGGGTTCGGGGTGAGATGCACGGTGTCAGCGACCACGATATTCGTCGTCAGCTCTCCTCGCAGGGCGTGATCGTGACCCGCCTGACTCGCAAGCGCACCCTGCCGGGCATGGGGCATCGCATCAGGGGCCAGGACATCACGCTTTTTGCCCGCCAGATGGCCACTCTGATTCGTGCCGGCGTGCCCCTGTTGCAGTCGCTCGATTCAGTGGCCAACGGCACCAATCGACCGGCACTACGCCATTTCGTCGAGACCCTCAAGCAGGACGTCTCGAGCGGCATGAGTTTTTCCCGGGCACTGGCGGCGCATCCACGCCATATCGATCAGCTCTTTGTGCATCTGATCGAGGCGGGCGAACAGGCCGGCGCCCTTGATCGCATGCTGGATCGCGTGGCAACGCACAAGGAGCGTCTTGAACATCTCCGGGCCCGTGTTCGCAAGGCAATGTATTACCCCGCCGCTGTGGTAGCCGTAGGCATCGGCGTCACGGCGCTGCTGCTGATCAAGGTCGTGCCGCAGTTCGAAAACATGTTCGAAAGCTTCGGGGCCGAGCTGCCGGCCCCGACTCGAATGACCATCGCGCTTTCAGAGGCCGCACAGCATCTCTGGTGGCAGATGCTGCTGGCGGCGACGACCTTCGGATGGCTGGCGCGACGCATGGTGAGACGCTCGCCGGCACTTGCTTTTCAGGCAAGTCGCCTGATGCTCAGACTTCCCGTACTTGGACCGGTCATCGAGCGTGCTGCCATTGCGCGCTTTTCACGGACACTGGCGACCACCTTTGCCGCCGGCGTGCCGCTGATGTCGGCGCTGGAAACGGCCGGCGGTGTCTGCGGCAATCTGGTGTTCGAGCAGGCCATCGAGCGCGTGCGTCATGACGTCAGTGCCGGTCAACAACTTCACTTTGCCATGCGCACCACGGGACTTTTTACGCCCATGGCGCTGCAGATGGTCGCCATCGGCGAGGAGTCGGGCTCGCTGGAAGCCATGCTGAACCGTGTGGCCGACTTTTATGATGATGAGGTTGAAAGCCGTGTGGACACGCTAACCACGCTGATGGAACCCCTGATCATTGTGGTGCTGGGCACTCTGGTCGGCGGCGTAGTGGTCTCGATGTATCTGCCCGTTTTCGATCTCGGCAGCGCAATATAGGAACATGATCATGTCATCGCTTACCGACCCTCTTTTACTGATCATTGTGGCACTGCTTGCGCTGACGCTGGGCAGCTTTCTCAACGTCGTGATCGCCCGGCTGCCCGTCATGCTGTCACGACAGTGGACCCGGGAAGCCCATCAGACGCTGGCGCTTGTGCCGCCGACGCATGAGAGATACAACCTGCTCCTGCCGCGCTCGCACTGCCCGACATGTGACACGGCCATTGCCTGGCATGACAATCTTCCGCTGGTGGGATATTTCAAGCGTGGGGGGCGCTGCGCGCAGTGCCGGTCCCCTATCAGCGCGCGGTACCCGCTGGTCGAGGCGGCCAGTCTGGTGCTGGTGCTCTGGATCGTCTGGCACCACGGCCTGACCGTAAGCGCCCTGGCACTGTCACTGGCCTGTCTGACGCTTCTGGCGCTGGCTGTCATCGATGTTCGCACCCTGCTGCTGCCTGATGTGCTGACGCTGCCCCTGCTGTGGGGCGGGCTCGTGTATCAGCTGATCGATCATCCTGACCGTCTGGCCGAATCGGTCATTGGCGTCGTCGCAGGTTATGGTATCGCCTGGGGATTTTACTGGTGTTTTCGACTGACCACTGGAAGGGAGGGTCTGGGTCGCGGTGATTTCAAGCTGCTGGCAGCGCTTGGGGCCTGGTGTGGCTGGCAGGCCCTGCCGCTGATTCTGGTGCTCTCGGCCACCACAGGGGCGGTGATCGGTATTCTCATGCAGCTGGCCATCCCCCGGCTCAGGGGTGCTCCGATGCCTTTTGGCCCCTTTCTGAGCGCGGCAGGCATGCTGCTGTTGCTGGGAGGTGATAGGGTGATCGAGCTGTATCACCACCTTATCGGCCTCTCTTCGATATAGACATCCATGGACACCATTGTTGCCTTCGGGCACCACAACGATCATCAAAGGGAGCTGTCATGCTGATTATCGGCCTGACCGGTGGTATCGCCGCCGGCAAGACCACCATCGCTGAAGCCTTTGCGCGACGCGGCGCGGCCTGGGTCGATGTAGATCATCTGGCCCGCGAGGTGGTGATGCCCGGCGAGCCCGCACTGGCCGACATTCGCAAACGCTTTGGCGATACTGTTCTGACCGAGCACGGGGCGCTGGACCGCGCGGCGCTGAGAGAAATCATTTTCAACGATGCAAACGCTCGTCATGATCTTGAAGCCATTACCCACCCGCGTATTCGCGAACGACTGATATCGCGCCTCGGGACGCTGACGGGGCCCTACGCCCTGCTGGTGTCGCCGCTGCTGCTGGAAACCGACCAGCATCAACTGGTCAACCGGATTCTGGTGATTGATGTACCGCCGGAGGAGCAGATCAGAAGAACCTGCGAGCGTGATGGTGTGCCCGAGGCTCAGGCGCGCGCTATCGTGGAGGCCCAGATGTCACGCAATCGGCGACTTGCCAGTGCCGATGACGTTATCGACAATGTCGGCAGCTTTCATGCCGTCGATGCCTGCATCGACCGGCTTGATCTTTTCTATCGCCAGCTTGCCAGCCAGTACAACGCCCATGAATGATGAGAGCAAGACCCCCGTAGTGCCCTGCCCCCAGTGCGGCAAGCGACTTTACTGGACCAGCGACAACCCCTGGCGTCCGTTCTGCTCCAAACGCTGCAGAACGCTCGATCTGGGCGCCTGGGCCGATGAGTCGCATCGCATTGCCGGCGAGCCGGCCATGGATGATGCCAGCCTTGATGAACTCATGAACCGCATCGAACGCGGCGACTAGTCACATCAGATGCCCTGTCAGGCACCGGAAGGACAAAAGGGCCACCCCGATGGGGTGGCCCTTTTTGTGGCATGACGACCTGCTTGCGGCACAACAACCGGCATCAGTGCCAGAATTCGCGAATCGAGGCGATCCCCTGTGCGCCCACGGCGCGGGCACGGTCATTGTCATCACGCGAGGTGCCCCCCAGTGCATATACCGGCATGGTAACCTCCTCGACCATCTGCTGCAGGTCATGCCAGCCAATGGTGACGGCGCCCGGATGACTGGGGGTTTCACGTACCGGTGACAGCGTCGCAAAATCACAGCCCAGTCGCTGGGCCTGAGCAAGCTGCTCCTCGTTGTGCGTCGAGGCTGCCAGCCATTTGCCATTATCGACGGGCCGATGGGTCAGCGCCATCAGCTCGCGGCTGGGCAGATGCAGACCATCAGCACCCACAGCATGGAAGGTGTCCAGCGAACAGTTGAGTATCAGCGATGCACCGTGCTCGCGACAGGCGGTCAGCGCGCGTTCGGCGCGGGCGCGGTAGGCTCTTTCGTCCAGATCATGGGCCCGCAGCTGTACCAGTCTGATGCCGTCTTCCACCAGCGCGCGCTCGAGCCTGCGATCAAAATCGGCTTCATCATCGGCCTCACCGGTGATCAGATAGTCGTGAGGCAGAGTAACAGCACGGATAATGGGGCCATTGGCGGCCGGGAAGGCATAGCGCCCCAGATCGTCGGGACTGACCCAGCGAACGGCCTGTCCTTCACGTCCCCAGGGGTCTCCCTCGAAATCATGCGTTTCCCAGACATCGAGCAGAATGTGCTTGTCAGGATATTCATGATGAACGCGGATCAACGGCTGAGCACGCTGAATGCTGATGCCAAGCTCTTCGCGCAGCTCACGGCGCAGCGCCTCAAGCCCGGTTTCATAAGGGGCCAGCTTGCCGCCGGGGAATTCCCACAGTCCGCCCTGATCGGCAATCGATGGCCGCCGCGCAATCAGCACCTGGCCCTGATCGTTGAAAATGGCCGCAGCGGCGACGTGTACCCTTCTTTTCGGCATGCTGGCATGACCTTTCTGATGCGTGAATATCAATCGATAGAGGGGATGGCATAACCCTGCCATGCCCCGAAACGTGATAGCGACAGCGCCCGGCGCGTGTCAGCTGCGGTAATCGGCGTTGATGGAGACGTAATCGTGAGAGAGATCCGATGTCCAGACCCGCTCTTTCGCCGTACCACGTCCCAGACGAATCGCAATGGTAATCTCTTCCTCGGCCATGACGGCGGCGCCGGCTTCCTCGCGATATTCCGCGGCGCGACCGCCCTGTCGGGCGATGGTAACGCCGTTGATATCGATCGCCACCTGACTGACATCGAAATCGTCGATGGGCACCTTGCCGACCGCCATCAGCAGACGGCCCCAGTTGGCGTCGCTGGCGTAAAGCGCCGTCTTGACCAGCGGTGAATGCGCCACGCTGAAGGCAACGGCCAGCGCCTCGTCCTGGCTGGCAGCCTCCTCGATGATGACGGTAACAAACTTGGTGGCGCCTTCGCCGTCGCGCACGATGGCCTGCGCCAGCGTCAGCAGCACATCGTCCAGTGCACGGGCAAACCCGGCAAGCGCCTCGTCGCTTTCGACGGTCGCGCCACGCCCCGTCGCTACCAGCGTGCAGGCATCATTGGTCGACGTATCGGAATCTATGGTGATGCGATTGAAGCTGCGATCAACGCTTTCCCGCAGCAGCTTCTGCAGCATGTCATGACCGATGGCGGCGTCGGTGGCCACAAAGGCCAGCATGGTGGCCATGTTGGGACAGATCATGCCGGCACCCTTGGAAATGCCGTTGATGGTGACCGGCTGGCCCTCGACCGTAATGGTCCGCGTGGCCCCCTTGGGGCGCGTATCGGTGGTCATGATGCCTTCGGCCGCGGCCTGCCACTGACCGCCATCCAGCGAGGTCAGTGCCTCATCCAGCCCGCCCCGAATCCGCTCGACCGGCAGTGGCTCGCCGATCACACCGGTGGAAAAGGGCAGCACCTGCTCCGGCAGTACGTCGGCCCGCTCGGCCAGCGCCGCACAGCAGGCCAGAGCATCCTGCATGCCCTGATCACCGGTACCGGCATTGGCATTACCGGTATTGATCAGCAGATAGCGCGGCGCACCATCTGCCAGATGACGCCTTGCCACATGTACAGGCGCCGCGCAAAAGGCATTACGGGTGAAGGTCGCGGCCATGTGGCTGCCCTCGACCAGTTCAAACACGACCAGATCACGGCGATCGGCCTTTTTGATGCCGGCACAGGCAGTGCCCAGCCGCAACCCGTCGATGCAGGGCATATCGGGAAAATGCGCTTTACCTACGGCCATGATCACTCCCCTTGCCGTCATTGTTGTCGACCCGGCACCCGTCGAGGGGCCGGGTTACATTGCTGCACCAGTGGCTATTTGTTGAGGCTGCCATGACAGTGCTTGTATTTTTTACCTGACCCGCACGGACAAGGATCGTTGCGCCCGACCTTGGGGTCATCGCGACGCACGGTCGGATTCTGCACCGCCTCAGCAGCTGCCACGGCCTCTTCACTGACCTCGGGAGCCGGTGCGTCTTCATGAGCAACATCGGTACGCGTCAGCTCGCTGGCCTGTTGCTCACGCTGCAGGTTTTCACGCCGTTCGCGTTCCAGTGTTTCGGGATCGGCCTGCTGGCGCACCTGAACGTGGCTGAGAATCCTGACGACATCGGATTTGATGTTGTGCAGCAGCGTCTGGAAAAGCTCGAAGGATTCGCGCTTGTACTCCTGCTTGGGATTTTTCTGCGCATAGCCACGAAGGTGAATGCCGCGACGCAGATGGTCCATCGACTGGAGATGCTCCTTCCAGCGGGTATCAAGCACCTGCAGCATGACCTGCTTCTCGAAGCGACGCATGGTCTCTTCGCCAACGCTTTCTTCCTTGGCCGCCCAGGCCATGCGAAGCTGTTCGTGAAGCTTCTCGCGCAGCATCTCCTCATGGAAGTCTTCATCTTCGCGAGCCCAGGTCGTGACCGGCGCCTCGAGATTGAACTCCTGACGCAGATGCTCTTCGAGACCGGGTAGATCCCACTGCTCGGCCAGGCTCTGGGGCGGCACATAGCTCGAAATGGCGTAATCGAGCATCTCGACACGCAGG
Organism: Kushneria avicenniae; assembly: GCF_900112585.1. Classification (GTDB taxonomy): domain Bacteria; phylum Pseudomonadota; class Gammaproteobacteria; order Pseudomonadales; family Halomonadaceae; genus Kushneria; species Kushneria avicenniae. The sequence continues at coordinate 70,145 of NZ_FOLY01000006.1, forward strand.
CCCTGCACGTTATCAGAGACGTTATCAGAGGCCAGAATCTCGTCGCGCTGGTCATAGACGACGCGACGCTGATCGTTGGCCACGTCATCATATTCCAGCAGCTGCTTGCGCATATCGAAGTTGCGACCTTCAACCTTGCGCTGGGCGCGCTCCACAGCGTTGCTGACCATCTTGTGTTCGATGGCCTCACCCTTCTCAAGACCCAGCACACCCATCATCTTCTGCACCCGTTCCGATCCGAACAGACGCATCAGGTTGTCCTCCAGCGACAGGAAGAAACGGGTGGAGCCCGGGTCCCCCTGACGGCCTGAGCGACCGCGCAGCTGGTTGTCGATACGGCGCGACTCGTGACGCTCGCTGCCGATCACATGCAGACCGCCCGCTTCGATAACCGCATCGTGGCGCTTTTTCCATTCGGTCTTGATGGCGTCGATGGCAGCATCACCCGGCTCGTCAAGGGCAGCCACTTCGGACTCCCAGTTGCCCCCCAGCATGATGTCAGTACCGCGACCGGCCATGTTGGTGGCAATGGTCACGGACCCCGGCCGACCGGCCTGAGCAATGACCTCGGCCTCACGGTCGTGCTGCTTGGCGTTGAGCACGTTATGGGGAAGCTGCTGCTTGCGCATCATCTCCGAAAGCACCTCGGAGCTTTCGATCGAGGCCGTACCGACCAGCACCGGCCGGCCCTCGGCCTGCTTCTCCTTGATGTCTTCAATGATGGCCTCGAATTTCTCGACGGTCGTCATGAAGATCAGATCGTTGAGGTCCTTGCGTGCCCGCGGCTTGTTGGTCGGAATGACCAGCACGTCCAGGTCATAGATCTGGCGGAACTCGAAGGCCTCGGTATCGGCCGTACCGGTCATGCCGGAAAGCTTTTCATAAAGGCGGAAATAATTCTGGAAGGTGGTCGAGGCCAGGGTCTGGCTCTCCTTCTGGATTTCCACATTTTCCTTGGCTTCCACCGCCTGATGAAGGCCTTCCGACCAGCGACGCCCGTGCATGGTGCGCCCGGTGTGCTCATCGACGATGATGACCTCGCCTTTGGCCACAACATAATCGACGTCACGCTGGAAAAGATGCTTGGCCCTCAGCGCTGCCGACACGTGATGCAAGAGTCCCAGATTGTGCGCGGCATACAGCGAGTCTTCCTCGGGCAGCAGATTGGCCTGGCGCAGAATCATTTCAATCTCGTTGTGGCCGCGCTCGGTCAACTCGATCTGCTTTTGCTTTTCATCAATGATGAAATCGCCGGTTTCCGGGTCCTCGGGGTCCTCGCTAGGGACCAGCGGTGCGACCAGCTGATGAATGGTGCGATAGATATCGACATTTTCATCTACCGGACCAGAAATGATCAGGGGCGTACGCGCCTCATCGATCAGAATCGAGTCCACCTCATCGATAATGGCGTAGTTGAGCTTGCGCTGGACCTTCTCGGCTTGCGAAAAGGCCATGTTGTCGCGCAGATAGTCAAAACCATATTCGTTGTTGGTGCCGTAGGTAATGTCGCAGGCATAGGCACTGCGCTTGTCGCGCGGCTGCTGACCGGCGTAGATAACGCCTACGGACAGGCCCAGAAACTCATATAGCGGGCGCATCCAGTCGGCGTCACGGCGTGCCAGATAGTCGTTGACCGTGACCACATGCACGCCCAGTCCGGGCAGCGCATTGAGATAGACAGCAAGCGTTGCGACCAGCGTCTTGCCCTCGCCGGTTTTCATCTCGGCGATGCGGCCTTCGTTAAGTGCCATGCCGCCAATCATCTGGACATCAAACTGGCGCATGCCCATCACGCGCCGAGTCGCTTCCCGCACGGTAGCAAAGGCTTCAGGCAGCAGCTTTTCAAGCGTTTCACCATTGGCAATGCGCTCGCGAAACAGGGCCGTCTGCTGCTGCAGCGCCTGATCATCCAGCGCCGTCATGGATTCTTCCAGCGCATTGATACGCACCACTGCCTTGCGCATGCGTCTGATTTCACGGTCGTTCTTGCTGCCGACCATCTTGCGTAACAGCGTATTCAGCATTTCTTTATCCTGTGTCGTCGTGTCATGTCATCGGCAAGGGTAATGACACGTCGAAGGCGGGCCGCGGCGTGACAGCACATCATGACCTGTCGACATGGCAAGCCAGGGTCGAGCAGGCAGCGCCATGCGCATGACATCGGTCAACGCTGTCGGTAGAGACCAGAGGCGCCAGACCAGACGTCTCAGGCGATAACGCCGACGAGATTCTGCGCGGATGTGTTCCGGTGAATGAAAACAGATCCGGATCAGTCGTGCCGCAGCATCATCGAAACGAGGCTCTGCCATGCCGATCGGCAAGAGACAGCCGATCAGGATGCCGGCCAGCCACCATCGGGTTCTGAGGCTGCGTGGCAGACGGAATGTACGAGCAGGATGGGTCATGCTGTCAATCTGAGGATCAGCCGTGATAAATTGGCGCCATTGTTGATGATCGCGCGGCAGGGCCATGAGTATAAAGGGTAAAGGAGTACGCGCCCAGCCCGTGGGGCAATTGTTACGTACCCGCGGTTCACTGGCGCCCCTGATTCAGACAGCGAACACTCTTTTTGAGGCGCAGGAGCATCTTGTCAGCGCCCTGCCCGAGGAGATCAGGGATCATGTGCGCGTCGGCGGTTATCATGAGGGTCATCTGACACTGATCACCGATCGCGCCGTCTGGCTGACATGGCTGCGCTTTGAACGCCAGCGCCTGCTGACCCTGCTGCGACAGCTCCCCGCCTTTCACGCCATTGAAGGCCTGACCTTCAAGGTCCGCCCCATTCGCCCCGACTATACGCCACAGGCGAGAACCCGGGAGCTCCCCGAGGCAGCGGCCGACCAGCTTCGCGAATGCGCCCGCGATACCACCAGCCCTCGTCTTAAAAAATCGCTTGAACGTCTGGCGTCGCACGCCGGTCAAAACAGCAGGTAACCGTTGTTGCCCCGGCTAAAAACCCGCCAATAAAAAAACGCTCATAAAAAAGGCACCGATCATAAATCGGTGCCTTTTGCTGTTGAAGTCCTGCTGGCGTCACCAGAAGCTTACATGGCCATGGCTGGCTCGGAATAGGAAATCGGCGAGGTTTCACGATCCTCGAAGGTCACGATTTCAAACGCTTCCTGATGCTGAAGCAGCGCACGCACCAGCTGATTATTGAGCCCGTGCCCGGACTTGTAGCCACGGAACTCCCCAATCAGGCTATAGCCGAGCTGGTAGAGATCGCCGATGGCATCAAGCACCTTATGACGCACGAACTCGTCTTCGTAGCGAAGACCGTCCTCGTTCAGAATGCGGTACTCATCGACCACAATGGCGTTGTCCAGACTGCCGCCGAGTGCCAGATTCTGCGAACGCAGGAATTCGATATCACGCATAAAACCAAAGGTGCGCGCGCGGCTGACTTCCTTCACAAACGATGTGGTCGAGAAATCAACGCTGGTGGTCTGCTTCTGGCTGGCAAAGACCGGGTGATCAAAGTCGATGGCAAAACTGACCTTGAAGCCGTCATACGGCAGGAAGGTCGCGTATTTGTCGCCATCCTTGACCGTCAGTTCCTGCTTGATGCGGATAAACTTCTTCGCCGCTTCCTGCTCGGCAATACCGGCCGACTGAATCAGGAACACAAACGGGCCGGCACTGCCATCCATGATGGGTACTTCGGGCTCGCTGAGATCAACGAAGGCGTTATCGATGCCCAGGCCTGCGAACGCAGACATCAAGTGCTCGACGGTGGAAACACGTACATCGCCTATCGCAACGGCAGTGCACATGGTCGTGAAATGGACATTTTCCGGATGCGCCGGAATACGCACAACAGGGTCAAGATCGGTACGCACGAACACGATACCGGTATTGGCCGGTGCCGGACGCAGTGTCAGGTAAACCTTTTTACCAGAATGCAGACCAACACCTGTCGCGCGAATGGTGTTCTGTAGTGTTCTTTGACGGATCATAGTCTGGGCTACCAGGCAGAAAACATTCAAACAGTTGTTTGTATGGTAACAGCTCCCCATGGATTCGACAACGAACAGTGTTCGATTAGTCGATGTTCATGTCACTGCGGTTACCACAAAATTCGGCGGCCCCTCGAGGCCGCCGGATCAAATCAGTCTGCCTGACGGCGCAAAAAGGCCGGGATGTCGAGGTAATCGTCCATTTCCTGCGATTTCTGACGACGTTCACGAGAGGCTTTCTGCTGCTCCTTTTCCTTCTCCTTGTCACGCTCGCGAGAAGCTGCCTGCTGGCGCGACACTGCCGGCTGTCGCGCCATGCGACGATAGTCGGCCTGATCGCTGCTGCGTGATGTCTGGGTCTGACGCGGCGCGGCCTTCTCGACACGACCATCAAGGCCTGCTGCCACAACGGTCACGCGCAGATCGTCGGTCATCTCCATATCGATGGCCGTACCCACCACGATGGTGGCATCCTGAGAGGCAAATTCCTGCACCGTCGCGCCCACATCATTGAACTCACCGATGGAGAGATCCGGACCGGCCGTGATGTTGACCAGAATGCCGCGCGCGCCGTTGAGATCGATATCTTCCAGCAGCGGGCTGCGAATGGCCTTTTCGGCGGCTTCGCGGGCGCGATTTTCGCCCATCGCCGTACCGGTACCCATCATGGCCATGCCCATCTCGGACATCACGGTTCGAACGTCGGCAAAGTCGACGTTGATGATACCGGGGCTTGTGATCAGCTCCGCGATGCCCTGAACGGCACCCAGAAGCACATCATTGGCAGCGCTGAAGGCTGTCAGCAGACTGGCGTTCTTGCCCAGCACCGTCAGCAGCTTTTCGTTGGGAATGGTGATCAGGGAGTCGACATGTTCTGAAAGCTCCTTCATGCCCTCCTCGGCAGCACGCTGACGCTTTGGCCCTTCAAAAGGGAAGGGGCGCGTGACAACCGCTACGGTCAGAATACCCAGTTCCTTGGCCACCTGCGCCACGACTGGCGCACCGCCGGTACCAGTACCACCGCCCATGCCGGCGGTAATAAAGACCATGTCGGCACCCTGCAGGAGCTCGGCAATACGCTCGCGATCTTCCATGGCGGCCTGACGGCCGACTTCCGGGTTTGCACCGGCACCAAGTCCCTTGGTAATTTCACTGCCCAGTTGCAGAACGGTCTTGGCAGCAACTCTCTTCAGCGCCTGCGCATCGGTGTTCGCGCAGATGAATTCAACGCCTTCGATATTGCTCTCGACCATATGGTTGACAGCGTTGCCGCCACCACCACCTACGCCGATTACCTTGATTACCGCGCTGCTGGATGGCGCATTGTCTACAAGCTCAAACATAACCCCGTCTCCTGGACCGCCAAGGCAGTCCTGTCAGAAATTTCCTTTTAACCAGCCCTTGATCCGCGTAATGGTTGAGGAGAGCCGCTCGTTGTCCTGGCGCTCGGACTGGTAACGTCTTGGCTGCTCATCCCGGCGGGGTTGGGCCGTAGAACGCGAGTAGCGAGAATATTTCATGCCGTAGAGTAACAAACCAACGCCGGTCGAATAAATTGGATTGCGCACGACATCAGCCAGCCCACGCACGTTCTGCGGACAGGCAATGCGCACCGGCATGTGAAATATCTCTTCTGCCAGCTCCCCTACCCCTTCCATTCTTGACGTACCGCCTGTCAACACGATACCGGCAGCCACCAGATCTTCATACCCACTACGGCGAAGTTCATCGCGCACCAGGGTAAAAAGTTCTTCATAGCGAGGCTCGACGACCTCGGCCAGATGCTGTCTGGAAAGATCACGCGCCGGACGATCACCAACGCTTGGCACCTTGATCATCTCGTCGCTGGACGCCAGCTGCGTCAGCGCACAGGCGTACTTGACCTTGATGTCTTCGGCGTACTGGGTCGGCGTACGCAGCGCCATGGCGATATCGTTGGTCACCTGGTCACCGGCAATGGGGATGACAGCCGTATGCCGAATGGCGCCCTCGGTAAATACGGCAATATCGGTTGTGCCGCCACCGATATCCACCATGCAGACCCCCAGCTCGCGCTCATCCTCGGTCAGAACGGCATGGCTTGATGCCAGCTGCTCGAGGATGATGTCGTCGACTTCAAGACCGCATCGACGCACGCATTTTTCGATGTTCTGGACAGCATTGAGCGCTGCCGTAACCAAGTGGACTCGCGCCTCAAGGCGCACGCCCGACATGCCCAGCGGTTCACGAATGCCTTCCTGAGTATCGATGGCATACTCCTGCGGCAGTACATGCAGAATGCGCTGACCTTCGGAAATGGCACGTGCCCGAGCGGAATCGATGACCCGATCGATATCGGATGGCGCCACTTCACGTTCCTTGATGGCCACAACGCCATCGGAATTCATGGAGCTGATATGACTACCCGCGATACCGACATAAACGGAGTGGATGTCACATCCCGCCATGAGTTCGGCTTCTTCCACGGCACGCTGAATCGACTGCACCGTGGATTCAATATTGATGACCACCCCCTTTTTCATACCGTGCGAGGGGTGGGAACCGATGCCGGCAATTTCGATACCGCCGTCATCAGTGGGTTGTCCAACAATGGCCACAACCTTGGATGTTCCGATATCCAGCCCGACTACCATATTATTGGAAGCGTTGGTGTCTCCTGCCATAGGTCGGGCCTACTCCCTGATCAACCTGTTAATACGCACAATTATCTCGATCGCATCCAATTAAAAAAGTAACTGGCGTAATTACGCGTTAATAATACTGAAAATCCTTCCCGAGAATACGGTGATTTCAATGTGAAAGAAATACCCATTCCCGGTGATTCCCCGTGTTTTTACGCAACTTAACGAGAACGTTTCATTTATTGCTCTGATTTATCATCTTCAGTGTCATTTTCGCCATGCCAAGCCACTGACACGCCGTTTGGATAACGCAGATCAATATATCGAATATCATTGCGATATTCGGAAAGCCCACGCTGCCATGCCGTCATGAAACGCTCAAGCCGCATGTCCAGATCGGTTCTTCCCAGCATGATCCAGAAGGCATTATCGAGCTGAACACGCCAGGCACCTCGTGGTTCAAGACGCAACTGGGTAATGGTCATTCCAAGCGTTGAAAACTGCTTTTTCAGGGCATCGTAATAGGCCAGCACTTCAGAACCACTCCCCTGCGGCCCCGCAAGCCAGGGTTTATCCCCTACATTGCTGATGGGCCCGGCCGCAAAGGCCTCACCCTGTGCGTTCAGTAGGAAACCATCGTTCCACCAGGCCACGGGGCGCTGCTCGTAAAGCTCAAAGGTCAGCGCATCCGGCCACCGTCTTGAAAGGCGAACGTCCTTGAGCCAAGGCACTTCGAGCGCTTCGCTGCGAAGCTGGCCGATATCCACCGATAGCCAGCTCTGACCGGCAATCAACGGCGCCAGCTGATCCTGCAGGTAGCCGGCATTGACGTATTCCAGATCTCCCCGGATGGAGACGCGCTCGATAGGCTTGTCCAGCCAGACCCACAGCGTACGCCCGCCGGCCACCAGCAGCGCCACAATCAGTATCAGCCCCAGCAGGCGATTGGAAGTAGCCGTTGTCATTGCACGTCCTGCACCGCAGAGCAGATCTCGAAAAGCCGGGGCATTACAGGGTGCCCCCCTTGAATCTGAGCTCACAGCGGGCCAGCGCGTTGCTGATACCGCCGATATCTCCGGCACCCTGAGTAATCAGGATGTCGTTGTCATCCAGTACGTTATCCAGAATGTCGCCAAGCACTTCACGACTTTCGACAAAAAGCGGTGACGTCTGACCGCGCTGCCGGATGGAGCCTGCCAGCGCGCGTGAATCAGCACCGGTGATGGGCGACTCGCCGGCGCTGTAGACGTCCAGCAGCAGCAGCTGATCCACACCCGACAGCACGCGCACAAAATCCTCGTAAAGGTCGTGGGTTCTGGAATAGCGATGCGGCTGATAAATCATGACCAGTCGACGGTCCGGCCAGCCCTCGCGCACGGCGCGAATCACCATTTCCACCTCACGGGGGTGGTGGCCGTAGTCATCCACCAGCATTACCGGCAGTGCATCACCGGTACTGCCAGGCAAACGATAATGACCCTGCACCTGGAAACGACGCCCAACGCCGGCAAAGCCCGCCAGAGCCTGAACAATCGAGGCGTCGCCGACGCCGGCATCGGTGGCCACCGCAATCGCGGCCATGGCGTTGAGCGCGTTGTGACGCCCCGGCATGCCCAGCCGAATAACGATCGGCGCATGTGGCGCGGGCCGGCAGGCGGTAAACGAAATGGTATCGCCCTGCTGCGAAAACTCGGTAATCCGGTAATCAGCCGCCTCGTCAAAGCCGTAGGTGACAAACTGACGTTGAACCCTGGGCAGTAGCTCGCATACAACGGGATCGTCCAGACAGACGATGGCCATTCCATAAAAGGGCAGGTTATGCATGAACTCGATGAAGGTGTCCTGCAGACGACCGAAATCTCCTTCATAGGTCGCCATATGGTCGGCATCGATATTGGTCACGATGGCCGTCATCGGCTGCAGATGCAGAAATGAAGCATCGGATTCGTCCGCCTCGGCGACCAGATATTCACCCTCTCCCAGTTGCGCATTGCTGCCGGCACTGGTGAGTCGACCACCGATCACGAAGGTCGGATCCAGCCCGCCCTCGGCCAGAAGCGTGGCCGTCAGACTGGTGGTCGTGGTCTTGCCATGAGTCCCTGCCACGGCAATGCCATGACGAAAGCGCATCAGCTCGGCCAGCATCTCTGCACGACGTACGACAGGCACCCGATGCTCGCGCGCGTGTACGACTTCCGGATTGTTCGGATCCACGGCACTTGACACCACTACTACATCGGCATCGCGCACGTTGTCACCGTGATGGCCGATGGCCACGCGAATACCGCACTGGCGCAGATGCGCCACGACCGAGGATTCGCGAAGATCACTACCGCTGACGCAGAATCCCTGATTGGCCAGCACTTCGGCAATGCCGCACATGCCGGAACCGCCGATGCCTACAAAGTGAATACAGCGTATGCGACGCATACCGCTGCGTGCCTGCACCTGATTACTCAAAACCTGTCTCCATACAGCCCTGAACCATGATGTCGGTCGCCTCCAGCTGCGCCACGCTTCTGGCACGCTGCCCCATTTCCAGCAGTTGATGCGCGTCCAGCAATTCACCGAGCCTGTCGCTCAATACCTGCACACTCATCTGTGACTGCGAAATCAGCTGCGCCGCACCGGCCTGGACCAGATAGTTTGCATTGATGGTCTGATGGTCATCCACCGCGTGTGGAAAAGGCACCAGAAGCGATGCTCTGCCCGCTGCTGCCAGTTCAGTCACGGTCAGCGCACCGCTGCGACAGACCACCAGATCAGCCCATTCGTAGGCCTGTGCCATATCGCCAATAAAATCGGAGACGTTCGCCTCGACGCCGGCCTCCTGATAGGCCTCAATGGTGGCGGCTTCCTTGTGTCGTCCGGCCTGATGGCGCACTTCAGGTCGAACGTCGGCAGCCATCAAACCAAGAGCTGCCGGAACACGCTCGTTGAGCACCTGTGCCCCCAGTGACCCACCAACCACCAGCAACCTGAGCGGACGCCCTGACAGCATTTCAAGGTCACGCGGCGTTTCGCCGATAGAGGCAATCTCCGCGCGTACCGGATTGCCGATCACGACCGGATTCCTTGCCGCATCAAAAGCGTTCGGGAAGGCGGCATAAACGCGACGGGCCAGATAGGCCAGCGCCTTGTTGGTCATTCCCGGCAACGCATTCTGTTCATGAATGATCAGCGGCTTTTTCATTGACCAGGCGGCAAGCCCGCCGGGACCGCTGGCAAAGCCGCCCAGACCGACCACCAGCGAGACCTCCAGCGATCTGATGATCCGCCGCGCCTGCGCCACTGCCATCCAGAGCCGCCACGGCGCTTTCAGCCAGCCGAGCGCACCGTTGCCCCGCAGCCCGACAATCGAGACGTGATGCAGGGGAATGCCCGCCTCGGGGACCAATGTATTTTCAATACCGCGTGGTGTGCCCAGCCAGTGCACCTCGATGCCTCTTGCCTGCAGCGCGCGTGCCAGCGACAGCGCCGGGACAACGTGCCCGCCTGTGCCGCCAGCCATGATCAGTACCCTTTTGCTCATGCGGGCACCTCGGACGCCGTACTGCGAGCGCGCTTGCGTGTGGCCCGTCGTCGTCCCCTGTTTTCGCCGTCCACACGCAGCAGCAGTCCCACCATGGCACCGCTGATCATCAGACTCGACCCGCCATAGCTCAGAAGCGGCAGCGTCAATCCCTTGGTCGGCAGCAGACCGGCGTTGACCGCCACATTGATAAAGGATTGCGAGGCGAAAATGATACCGATGCCATAGCAGACATAAGCTGCGAAAAGATGGCCGCTCTCCTCGGCGTTGCGTCCGATGCGAAAGCAGCGATACACCAGAATGGCAAAAAGTCCGACTGCCCCGACGGCGCCCAGCATGCCGAGCTCTTCGGCCAGCACCGAAAAGACGAAGTCGGTATGCGCCTCGGGCAGATAAAAGAGTTTCTGCACACTGTTGCCCAGTCCCAGACCGCTCCAGCCGCCTCGACCGAAAGCGATCAATGCCTGAGTAAGCTGATAGCCCGAACCGTACTGGTTAGCCCAAGGGTCAAGAAAGCTGGCAATACGGGCCAGACGATAGGGTTCCGATATCGCCACGAAGGCGCCAAGTGTCACCACACCACCGGTCAGCAGCACAAAGCGCCAGAGCGATGCCCCGGCCAGTAGCAGTACGCCCATGGTGGCGGCCAGCATCACGACCGCAGCACCGTAGTCCGGCTCCAGAATCAGCAGGATGCCCAGCGAAAAGGTCAGCATCAAGGGCGCCATGAAGCCCCACCAGCTGCGGCGCAGGCGCGTCAGATGCCGCTCGGTATAGCCGGCGACATAAATGATCAGGCAGAACTTGGCGACCTCGGAGGCCTGCAGGTTGATGGGACCAAGGTGAATCCAGCGGCGGCTGCCGTTGACCTCTCTTCCCACGATCAACACGGCGGCCAGCAAAATGGCTGCCACCAGCAACAGGGTGGGCCCATTGGCCCGCCACCACACCGAGGGAATACGCATCACGAAAAGCGCAATACTTATGGACGCCAGCACAAAAATGCCGTGACGAATGCTGTAGTACCAAGGATTACCGGTCTGACTGCTGGCGATCTCCGTGGATGCGGACGTCACCATGATCCAGCCGATGACCATCAGGGTAATGGCCGAGAGCACCAGCCAGCCATCGATGGCATGGCGCTCGGTGGAAAAACGTTCTGCCAGAGGTTTCATGAATGAGACTGCCACTGTTTGAGCCACGCGCAGAAGGCTTCACCGCGCGCTTCAAAGTTATCGAACTGATCGAGACTGGCGCAGGCCGGAGACAGCAGTACAGCATCGCCCGGCAGTGCCACGCCCATCGCATGTTGCATGGCCTGTTCAAGCGTGTCCACGACCACCACCGTGACGGCATCACCCAGTGCGCGTGCCAGCAGCTCGCGATCGCGGCCGTAAACCACCACGGTACGCGCATGACGGGCCAGCGGATCGGCCAGCGGCGTAAAGTCGGCCCCCTTCCCCACACCGCCCGCCAAAAGGATCAGTCGTCCGGTCAGCGTGACGCCGATGCCCTCGATGGCGGCAAGCGTTGCCCCCACGTTGGTCCCTTTGGAGTCGTTGATCCAGGTCACGCCATTAATATCGGCGACCCGCTGCGCTCGATGCGCCAGTCCCGTAAAGCGCGCCACCGTGCTGATCATGGCATCAAACGGCCAGCCTGCCTCATGCCCCACCGCCAGTGCGGCCAGAACGTTCAAAAGATTGTGCTGTCCCGGCATCAGAACATCGCGCGCGGCCATGACCGCTTGTTCGCCATTGACGAGCCAGAGCACGTCATCTCGCTCGGCAAGGCCCCAGGCCTGATCGCCATCCGGATAGTCGCTGCCAAAGGAGACCAGGCGCGGCCTATGCGCCATATTTTGCGGCATTGTGGCAGGATCATCGCGATTAATGACGGCAACGCCGGCACCGTTGAAAATCTGCTGCTTGGCACGGGCATATCCGGCCATGCCATCATGCCGGTCCAGATGGTCACTGCTGAGGTTAAGATAGACAGCAATGTCGCCACCCAGCTGCGGCGTCGTTTCCAGCTGAAAGGAAGAGAGCTCAAGCACAAAGCATTCGGCCGTCGGATGTTGTGACAGAAGCGTCAGTGCCGGTGTTCCGAGATTGCCTCCCACGGCCACATCGATGTCACAGGCCCGGGCCATGTCCCCTACCAGGGTGGTCACCGTTGACTTGGCATTGGAGCCGGTAATGGCGATCAGCATGGGACGCTGCGGCAACTCACCGAGCGCCTCGACAAACAGCGCCGTTTCGCCCACCACCTCGATACCGGCCAACCCTGGCGTTCGAATGTCCACGCCGGGGCTGACAATGACCCGTCCGGCGGACTGGAGATCGAGCGCCTGCAGATCGCCGCAGTGCACCTCAACGCCCGGAAAGCGACGCCTGAACTCGTCAAGACCGGCCGGCTGTGCGCGAGTATCGGCCATGATGAAGGCCTCGCCCCGGCGCGTCAGATGCTCGGCGATCGCCAGGCCGGAACGACCCAGCCCGACAACCACGCTATGGTGTGACCCGATCAACATGTCAGTCGCCGCCCTGTCAGCGAATTTTCAGAGTGGCCAGGCCCAGCAGAACCAGCACCACGGTAATGATCCAGAAACGGATAATGACGCGCGGTTCGGGCCACCCCTTCAACTCGAAGTGGTGATGCAGCGGCGCCATGCGAAAGATGCGTCGACCGGTCAGCTTGAACGAAGCCACCTGAAGAATGACCGAGACCGTCTCCATGACAAAAACGCCGCCCATGATGAACAGCACGATCTCCTGACGAACGGCCACGGCCACCATACCCAGTGCCGCCCCGAGCGCCAGCGCTCCAACATCGCCCATGAAGACCTGAGCGGGATAGGTGTTGAACCAGAGAAATCCCAGACCCGCGCCGATGATGGTGCCGCAGAACACCGCCATTTCACCGGCACCCGGTACCGAGGGAATATGCAGATATTCGGCAAACATGGCATTACCGCTGGCATAGGCAAATACGCCGAGCCCCATCGCTACCAGTACGGTCGGCATGATCGCCAGCCCATCCAGACCGTCGGTCAGATTGACGGCGTTGGAGCTGCCCACGATGACCAGATAGGTCAGCAGGATAAAAAACGGACCGAGCTGAATCACGATGCTTTTGAAAAACGGCACGATCAGGCTGGTCTCGACCGGCGAAGCCGAGGTGACATACAGCGCCACGGCCACGGTCAGGCCGATCACCGACTGCCACAGATACTTCCATCTGGCCGGCAGCCCGCGTGGATTTTTTTCGACCACCTTGCGATAGTCATCGACCCAGCCAATGGCGCCGAATCCCAGCGTCACCAGCAGCACCAGCCAGACATAATGGTTGCCAAGATCGGCCCATAGCAGCGTGGAGATCGCAATCGACAGAAGGATCATGACGCCGCCCATGGTGGGCGTGCCCGCCTTGGACAGGTGTGACTGCGGGCCATCATCGCGAATGGCCTGGCCGATCTGACCGGCCACCAGCCGGCGAATGACCCAAGGTCCGATGATCAGTGAGATCAAAAGTGCTGTCAGTGTGGCCAGAATCATGCGCAGGGTCAGATACCCGAATACGCTGAAGCTGGTTTGAATGGAGGAAAGCAGTTCGGCAAGAAAGAGCAACATTATGAGTCATCACCTGAAGATTCTGATCGAAGAGCGTTGACCAGACGGTCCATCCCGGCGCTGAGGGATCCCTTGATCAATACGCTGGCATCCGATGGCAGGGCGTGTCGGGCAAAATCGATCATTGCGTTCCAGTCCTCGAAATGGCGTCCGCGCGCGCCTGCAGCCGTTGAGATGGCTCTGGCAGGCTCGCCGATGGTAATCACCCGATCAATATCGAGATCGTGCGCATACTGACCCAGCGCCTCATGTGCACGTGCGCTGTAATCACCCAGTTCCCCCATGGCCCCCAGAAAGCACCAGCGCGGCCCCGGGCGCTGCACCAGCGTATCCAGAGAGGCCCGCATGGCACCGGGGTTGGCGTTGTAGCTGTCATCGATCAGCGTGGTATTGCGAATGCCCTCGACCATCACCATCCGGCGGGCCACGCCCTCGGCACCATTCAGACCAGCCAGGATGTGAACCGGCTCACAGCCCATGGCGTGCGCCACGGCCGCTGCCCCCAGGGCATTCATGACGTTATGACGCCCCATCAATGGCAGAGCAACCTGACCCAGCGCAGCGCCATCGATGGTAAGCGTAAAGTGGTAAAAACCCTCATCGCTGACCATATCGAGCGCCTGCACGCGCGCCGGTACGTCGACGCCGAAATCGAGTATCTCGTGTCTTGAAGCCAGTGATGACCAGACCGGGTAAAACCGATCGTTGCGGTTGAGCACCGCCACACCCTCGGGTGACAACCCCGTCAGAAGCTCTGCCTTGGCCTGAGCAATATGCCCGGCGCTGCCGAACTCGCCGATGTGGGCGTCAGTCACGTTATTGATCAGTACCACATCCGGACAGGCCAGTGACGCCGTCCAGGCGATTTCGCCGGTGTGATTGGCCCCGGCCTCGATCACGGCCTGACGACAGCGATCATCAAGCTGCAAAAGCGTCAGCGGCACACCGATGTCGTTGTTGAGATTGCCACGGGTAGCATGTGTTGGCGCACTGCGCGACAGGATCGCCTCGCACAGGGCACGCACAGTGGTTTTTCCGCTGTTGCCCGTAATGGCCGCCAGACGCCCCTTCCAGCCAAGACGGTGATGACGCGCCAGCAGTCCGAGTGCCAGGCGTGTATCCGCCACGATCAGCTGTGCGATATCGGCCTCGGCCGGGGTATCAACGATGGCGGCAATAGCGCCTCTCTCATGGGCTATCTCGAGAAAGTCATGACCATTAAAGCGCTCGCCTCGAAGCGCCAGAAACACATCTCCCGCCTGCAGGCTGCGCGTATCGGTGACGATCCGACAAGAAGGGGCACGCCTGAACGCACCCTGCCCATCGACGATGGCATCGTCGGTCAGACGCAGTGCCTTGATGATCTGCTCCGGCGTATTACTCATGCCAGTGTGCCTCCAGTGCCAGAGACGCCACATCCGTGTCGCTGAACGGATGACGCACGCCTTGAATCTCCTGGTAGTCTTCATGCCCCTTGCCAGCCAGCAGGATAACGTCGTCTGCACCCGCACTGGCCACGACATCGGCAATGGCGCGCGCACGTCCGGCCACTTCTCGAACGTGCGCCCCTTCAGGCATCTCGGACATGACCATGCGCCGAATTTCTTCCGGCGGCTCACTGCGGGGGTTGTCGTCTGTCACCAAGACTTCATCCGCCAACAGTGCCGCCACACCGCCCATCAGGGGACGCTTGCCGGTATCCCGGTCCCCACCACAGCCCAGTACACACCAGAGCCGGCCCGGCACATGCTCACGCAGGGCCAACAGCGCGTTGCGAAGCGCATCAGGGGTATGGGCATAATCCACCACCACCGCGGGCGCACCGGAACGTGCCAGCAGCTGCATCCGACCAGGCACGGGCGCGAGTTGTTCAGCAGCCTTGATCAGCGTCTCCAGTGGGCTACCAAGCCCGTAAAGGGTCGCGATAGCCAGCAGGACATTGTCCAGATTGAAACGCCCCATCAGCGAAAGCCGCAGCATCCGCTCGCCCTCCGGCGTCACAATGGTAGCCTCAAGCCCGGTACGTTTCGCCCGCCAGCGACGCACCTGAAAGTCGTGGCTGTCCTCGCTGCCCACTTTCAGAACCCGGACATTACCGTGTGCTCCTGCCAGCATCAGGCGGGCCAGCGCGTCGTCGGCGTTGACCACGGCAAGCTCGAGCTCGGGACGCTGAAAGAGACGGGCCTTGGCAGCGGCGTAGGCCGCCATGCCAGGATGATAGTCCAGGTGGTCGCGGCTCAGATTGGTGAAGACTGCCGCCCTGATTCGACAACCGCTCAAACGGTGCTGATCCAGCGCGTGCGAGGACGCCTCGAGCGCCACACGCTCGGCACCCGACAGGGCCAGCTCACGCAGGCGCTGCTGCAATGAAATGGCATCCGGTGTGGTCAGTCCGGCGTGATCGAGCCTGCCGGGGCGACCGCTGCCCAGCGTCCCGATCATGCCGGCCGGGGTTGCCAGTGCCTCACTGAGCGAGGCGATATAATGCGTTACCGAACTCTTGCCGTTGGTGCCGGTCACGGCGATCTGCTCAAGCGAATCCGGCACGCCCATGACCAGCGCTGCCAGCTTGCCGAGTCGTTCTGACAGATGCTCCAGCACCAGAAGATCGTCTGCGCTTTCCTGCCAGGGAGCGGCCACCAACGACAGCGCAGCCCCCCGGTCACGCGCCTGATCGATATACCGACGACCGTCGACGCTTGTGCCGGGCAGCGCGACAAAGACATCGCCGGGTTGAACATGGCGTGAATCCAGCACCAGTCTCGCGCTGACCGGCAGATGCACAGCGCCGGCGTCGGGCCACAGCCGTGCAATGGCCTCGGCCACGGTACAAATCGGCAAATCAGGCACCTGGCGACTCCTTGCTCTGATCGTCGGGAGGAACATCCAGCAGGCGCAGCGCGTTGCCGGCCACTCTGGAGAAGATGGGCGCTGCGACCAGACCGCCGTAATACTCCTTGCCCTTCGGGTTATCAATCGAGATGACCGTCACAATGCGCGGATTGCTCGCCGGCGCAATGCCCACGAAATTGGAGCGATAGGCTTCCTTCTGATAGCCGGTGTTGCCGATCTTGCGTACCGTACCGGTCTTGCCGGCCACCCGATAGCCGTCCAGCGCGGCCCGCGTGCCACCACCGCCCGGCTCGACAACGGTCTCCATCATCTTGATCAGCTCGTGAGAGGTCTTTGATGACATGACGCGATGACCTTCGGGCGGTTTGTTGAGCTTGAGCAGCGAGGGCGGCAGCTGCTTGCCGTCATTGGTAATGGCCGTGTAGGCGCTGGCCAGCTGTACCGCATTGACCGACAGGCCGTAGCCGTAGGAAAGCGTGGCCCGCTTGGCCCTGGACCAGCTGAACGGCGAAGGCAGACTGCCGGTGGCTTCGCCCGGAAAACCAAGCCCGGTAGGGTGACCCAGCTTCATCGAGTCATAGACGTTCCAGATCGCATCATCCGGCAGCGACAGCGCCATGTGAGTCATGCCGATATTGGAGGAGTGGGTAATCACGCCGGTCATGTCCAGCTTGCCGAAATTGCGGGTGTCCTTGATGGTGTATCCATCCACCATCATCCAGCCGGGGCTGGTATCCATGGGCGTATCCGGAGTGAACTTGCCCGACTCGAGCCCCGCACTCATGGCCAGCGGCTTCATGACCGAACCGGGCTCGAAGGCATCGGTGAGCGAGCGGTTGCGCAATCCCGCCGGATCCACGCTGGTACGATTGTTGGGGTTATAGGATGGCAGGCTGACCATGGCCAGCACTTCACCCGTGTGGGCATCCATCATCACCAGCGTGCCGCTGTCGGCATTATGCTCGTTAACGGCAGCCTTGAGTTCGCGATAGGCCAGATACTGCAGGCGCAGATTGACCGAGAGGGTCACGTCTCCGCCCGGATGAGCCTCGCGGATCATGTGCAGATCGCGTACCAGCTGCCCCTTGCGGTCCTGCAGCACCCGGCGCTGCCCCGGACGACCGGACAGATAGCGATCAAAGGCAAGCTCAAGCCCTTCCTGACCGTGATCGTCGATATTGGTCATGCCCACCAGCTGCGAGGTGACCTCACCGGCCGGATAATAGCGCTTGTATTCATGTCGCCCGTGTACACCGGGGATATCAAGCGCCAGTACCTTCGCCGCCGGCTCGGGCGTCACGCGACGCTTGAGATACATGAACTCCTTGTCACGATAGCTCTTGACTCGTGTCATGAAATCAGCCGGACGCTCATCCAGCGCTTTTGCCAGGCGAGTCAGCTGTACCGGATCCTCGGGGAGATCCTGCGGATTGGCCCATAGCGTCACAACCGGCGTGGAAACTGCCAGCGGCTCGCCATCGCGGTCGGTAATCATGCCGCGGTGGGCATCAATGCTCTGCACCCGGATGGTTCTGGAGTCTCCCTGCCCCTGAAGGAACTGATGATCAAATACCTGCAGGTAAACGATTCGCCCTACCAGCACCGCCATGGCCATGAAGATAATGGCCAGTACAAACCGATAGCGCCAGATCGGCATCGACGCGACATGACTGGCCGCCGTCTCGTTGCCGTACATGCGTGCATTGCGCCCGACTCGACGTGGTTGTTCGCTCATGGCCGCATGACTCTGGTGTGGTGAACGTCCGGCACATGCATCTCGAGGCGATCACGGGCCAGATTTTCAATACGTGAGGGGGTGGACCAGGTGCTCTCTTCCAGCAGCAGACGGCTCCACACCGTCTGAAGCTGATCGTGCTGGCGCTCCATGGTCTGCAGCCGCGCATACTGGGAGCGCGTGTGATAGGCCGTGCTGATAACGCCCAGCGCCGAAAGAATCATCAGGACCAGAAGCACCACAATGACGCCATGCATGAATCCCAGACGAAGGCGAAAGGGCCACTGCCAGTGTCCGCGCGACGATGATCCCGAGGTGCGCTCAACCATGGTGCCTAGCTCTCCTGACCCAGCTTTCTTGCCACGCGCATGACCGCGCTGCGGGCGCGAACATTGAGACCGGTTTCCTGCTCACCGGGGCGGATCGCCTTGCCAATGGGCGCCATGTCGCGGCGAATCTGATCCTCCCGCAGCGGCATATTGCGCGGCAGATGCTGATCGCCGCGAGATTTGTCGCGAATGAAGCGCTTGACCAGACGATCCTCCAGAGAATGGAAGCTGATCACCACCAGACGACCGTCCGGCGCCAGCGCCTCGAGTGCGGCATCAAGGGCCCGCTCGAGCTGACCCAGCTCGTCGTTCAGATGGATGCGGATGGCCTGGAAGGCACGAGTTGCGGGATGGCGCCCCTTCTCCCACGCCGGATGGGCCGTTTTTAAAATCTCGGCCAGCTCCACGGTCCGCGTGATGGGGTTTTCCTTTCGCCGTTCGACCACGGCGCGCGCCAGACGTTTGGCAAAGCGCTCCTCGCCCAGACGCTTGAAAACGTCGGCGATCTCACGCTCCGGCGTTTCGGCGACCCACTGGGCCGCGCTGATACCGGCATCAGGGTCCATGCGCATGTCCAGCGGGCCATCACGCATGAAGCTGAAGCCACGATCGGCATCATCCAGCTGAGGAGAAGAAACACCGACATCCAGCAAAATGCCGGAGAGCCTGCCATGGACACCCTGCTGATGAGCCACTTCACCCAGGTCAGCGAAGGTGGCACGGGTCATGCAAAAGCGCGGATCGTTGATAATGGAGGCAGCAGCCAGCGCATCGGGGTCACGATCGATGGCAAAAAGGCGGCCCCGGTCGTCCAGGCGGTCAAGAATGGCGCGGGAGTGCCCGCCACGTCCGAAGGTACCATCGAGATAGAGGCCATCCGGTCGCTGAACGAGGGCATCGACGGCACCCTCAAGCAGGACGCTTTCATGCTTGTGGTCTTGCCGGATACCTGGGGTCTGATTCATGAAGGCTCAAGGAATGTTTCAAGGAAAAACAGGGGGGAGTCGGCCTGTAAGCCGGGTTCTGTCGAGAACAGTCATTCCTCTAGGACGTTCGTCACCGAACGCCTCAAGCAACCTACCCGAACCCGACGCGGGCCACGCCAATGGGTTCCTATTCGGTCTTGCTCCGGATGGGGTTTACCGTGCCACGACCTGTTACCAGGCGTGCGGTGCGCTCTTACCGCACCCTTTCACCCTTGCCGTCGGCATCAAGCGTATTGATGCCGCTTGGGCGGTCTACTCTCTGCTGCACTTTCCGTCGGCTCACGCCGCCCAGGGGTTACCTGGCATCCTGCCCTGTGGAGCCCGGACTTTCCTCCCCCGAACCCGAAGGTTCGGCGGCGACTGTCCGGCCGACTCCCAAGCGCGCAAGAATATCAGTGCCGAACCCCGCCTCCAAGCGCGTTAACCATTTTTATCGTCCTGACCGGCGATCCGTGACGCCCTGACAACAATTATTTACGAACATCGCCATCCTTGAGCGTCTGGGCGCGCTGATACCAGTCTCCCTTGCGCCCACCCAGAAGCCGCGCTGCCACACCGGCCGCCTGTTTGACCCCGACGCCCTCTTCCAGAAGCGAGGACAAAAGCTGATCGCCGTCGACCTGGCCGCTGTCGGCAAGCTCTTTCGGCGGCGGTGGCGCCAGCATGACCACGAACTCCCCTCTCATCTGGTCGGCATCGTCGGCCATGCGCTCGAGCAGGCTGCGCGCCGAGCCCTGCAAAAAGGTTTCAAAAGTCTTGGTCAGCTCGCGCGCGATGACCACATGGCGCTCACCGCAGACGGTTTCGATGTCTTCAAGAAGCTGACGAATGCGATGGGGCGACTCATACAGGACCAGCGTGACCGGCAAATCAACGACATCGCTCAGGCGCTGGCGCCGCCCGGCACCCTTTGCCGGCAGAAAGCCTTCAAACAGAAAGCGCTCGGTCGGCAGCCCGGCCGCGCTCAATGCCGCAATCAATGCGCTGGGCCCCGGCACGGGAATGATGGTGTAATCCGCCGAGCGCAGCGCCTGCACCAGGCGATAGCCCGGATCCGAAATCAGGGGCGTACCGGCGTCACTGATCAGGGCCACCTGCTGGCCGGCATCCAGTGCCTGCCGGATGCGCTCGATGCGCGAGGTTTCGTTGTGCTCATGGAGAGAGATCAGCGGCACACGCACACCAATGTGATCGAGCAGACGCACGCTGTGACGCGTGTCCTCCGCCGCAATCAGATCGGCCTGTGCCAGGGTATCCATGGCACGTCTGGAAAGGTCATCGAGGTTACCAATCGGTGTGGCAACCACGTACAATGCGCCCTTGCTAAAACTATTCATGTCATCACACTACACTGGTTCGGACGCGTCATTGCTTTCGAATTGGCCTGTGTCATGATCAAAATCGCTACAGGCCCGACTGGAGCTGCATGTTACGCCGTGCAGCTCATGGACGCCACGCCGTGGCGCCATCACGGAGACCGGCAAGAAAAGGAAATGCCAGGCATGCGAACATCTCTTACCAGACTGGCCGGTGCGGCCATGGTGGCACTGACACTGGCAGGCTGTGCCGGCACATCGGGCATGATCGACCGCTTCGGCGGCCAGTCCTCCGACGATCTCCTGCGTCAGGCCCAGCAGCAACAGGGCAGTGAAGCCGCCGCCACACGCCTTCAGGCGGCCGAACTGCTACAGCGTCAGGGCAACAACGAGCGCGCTCTGGAAGTCGCCGGAAACATTGACCGCTCGGTCCTGCCTTCCGACCAGCAGCTTCAATGGGCACTTCTGACCTCGCGCGCCGCGATGGAACTGCAGGATGCGCAGACCGTGCTGGACGCCACGGCCATCGTGAACAGCAATGTGGCACTGCCGGACAGTGAGAGAAACACGCTGCTTGAGCGGCGCGGCCTGGCACTGGCCATGAACAACGAGCCCTTCGAGGCAGCCAGTCTTCTGACCGCCCTTCAGGAGCGCACGGACAATACGCAGCTCAACGACACTATCTGGCGTCAGCTCAACCGTCTCGACCCGGGTCAGCTTGATCAGCTCGCCACACAGGGCCGCGTTGCGGCTGGCTGGGTCGAACTGGCACGACTGCAGCGTCAGCAGGGCGCCAACATCGGCGCCCTGACCGATGCCATCAGCCGCTGGCAGTCCAGCAATTCAAGCCATCCGGCATCGCGCCGCCTGCCCAGCGATCTCACCGCGCTGGACGAGATCCGGGATCAGGAGATCCATAAAATCGCCGTCTTTCTGCCCCAGAGCGGCCCGCTGGAATCGATTGCCACGGCGGTACGCGAAGGCATCCAGACACGCGCCGATGATGTCCGCAGCCAGGGCGGTCAGGTGCCGGAGCTGGCCTTTTACGATACGGCCGGTCAGGACATCGAGAGCCTCTATGCGCGAGCCACCATGGAGGGCGCCCAGGCCGTGATCGGACCGCTCAGCAAGGAGCAGGTCTCGCAGCTGGAAACCCGAGATCAGGTCACCCTGCCGACGCTGGCGCTCAACTATGGCACTCACGATCGCAACAGTGCCCGCAATCTGTTCCAGTATGGTCTGTCTGCCGAGGACGAAGCCCGCCAGGCCGCACAGCGTGCGCAGCTTGATGGCCATCACAGTGCCGGCGTCATGGTGCCCAACAACGAATGGGGCAGCCGCGTACTGAGTGCCTTCCAGCAGCAATGGCAGCAGGAGGGTGGCGATCTGGTCAGCGTTCAGAACTATGACCCGTCGGCGTCCGCTACTTCGGCGGTCAAATCGGTGCTCCACAACGGCCGCGGCCGACCCGACATGCTGTTTTTGCTCGCACTGCCCGGCTACGCCCGCCAGGTGCCGCCGACTCTGGATTACTATGACGCAGCGAATCTGCCCATCTATGCGACCTCGCATGCCTATGAAGGCTCGCCACAGCCCAGAATGGATCATGACCTTGACGACGTGATGTTCGTGGATATTCCCTGGCTGATCCCCGAAGCCGCTGCCGGCGGCAGCGATGCCCTGCCCTTTGAGTCTACCCGCGAGCGTCTCATGCAGGATGACCAACCGGCACTGATCAAGCTGCATGCCATGGGCGTGGACGCCTTTGAACTGGCGCGGCGTTTGCCGGTCATGCGTGCCATTGGCGGTTTCGAGCTGTACGGGGCCACCGGTCGACTGACGCCGGCCCAGGATGGTCGGGTGGTGCGAACCCTGCCCTGGGCGATATTCCGTAACGGCCAGCCGACGCTGCCCTGACCCAGCATGGCACTGCGTCCCTTCAGCAATCGCCAGCGCGGTCACGACATCGAGTCGCTGACCGCGCGGTGGCTGGAGCGACAGGGTCTGTGCACCATCGCCCGCAACCATCATATCCGGGGCGGCGAAACCGATCTCATCATGCGCGATGGCGATACTCTGGTGTTTGTGGAAGTTCGCTATCGCGCCAGCACGTCTCACGGCTCTCCACTTGAAACCATTACGCCTGCCAAGCAGCGAAAGCTGATCCGCGCAGCGCGTTTTTATCTGCTCGACAAGCGGTTATCATGCCCCTGCCGCTTTGACGCGGTCGGAGTTACGGGCGAGCCTCCCGAGGGCCTGCACTTTGAATGGATCAAAAGCGCCTTTGACGCTTTCTGATTTTCTGGTGAGGCAGCGGGAATACGACGCCATTGACCACCTGAGCCATTGACCATCTGAAGAGTGCCATGGACTTTCAATCACGCATCATCGATCACTTCAACGCCAGCATCGACGTCAAGACCTGGTCGAGCGAGGTTCTCCCCCCCTTCATCGAAGCGGCCAGCCAGATCATGGTCCAGAGCCTGATCAACGACGGCAAGATCCTGACATGCGGCAATGGTGGCAGCGCCGGCGACGCTCAGCACTTCTCCTCCGAGCTGCTCAACCGCTTTGAGCGTGAGCGTCCGAGCCTGCCGGCACTGGCCTTGACCACCGACTCCTCGACCATCACCTCGATTGCCAATGACTACAGCTACAACGACGTCTTTTCCAAGCAGATTCGAGCGCTGGGCCAGCCCGGAGACGTTCTGCTGGCCATCTCGACCAGCGGCAATTCTGCCAACGTTATCCAGGCCATTCAGGCAGCGCACGATCGTGAAATGATCGTTGTCGCCCTGACCGGTCGCGACGGCGGCAACATGGCCTCCCTTTTAGGCCAGGAAGACTGTGAAATTCGCGTACCGGCCACCGTGACGGCCCGCATTCAGGAAGTCCATCTGCTGGCCATCCACTGTCTCTGCGACCTGATCGATCATCAACTCTTTGGCAGCAATGAATAAGCGCACGCTTCCCCGACTGGCCGGCGTACTGCTGCTTGGCGCAGCGCTTGGCATCAGTGGCTGCAGCACCATTACCGGCAGCAGCGGTTATGGCACCCGCACCAGCTACGCCATCGAGCAGGATACCCGGATCGCGCGTGCGCTCTGGGACAGCATCCGCACCGATGAGAGTCTTGATGGCACCCACATCAATGTGGACGTGTACAACGGCTTTGTGCTCCTGACAGGCCAGGCGGGTAGCGATGCCCAGAAATCACGGGCAGGCGAGCTGGCCAAAAACCTTCACGGCGTTCGCCATCTGAGCAATGAGCTGAGTATTGGCCCCAACAGCTCGACCCAGCAGCGTCTGCAGGACACCTGGATTACCTCACGCGTCAAGACACGTCTGACGACCAGCAATCATATCGACAGTGACCGCATCAGGGTGCTGACCGAGAACGGTACGGTGTATCTGATGGGACTGGTTCGTTACAGCGAGGCGGACTATCTCGTCCGGCTGGTATCACAGACCAGCGGCGTTGACCGTATCGTCAAGGCGTTCGAATACCTCAACGGCTAACACCTGCAGATCATTCGGCCCCCTGAGCCGACATAAAAAACGAACCCGCCATCAAGGCGGGTTCGTTACATTGATACGACTTGATCCAGTCATCTACTTGATGACCTTCAGGGACGGGCGACCCTTGCGTGGACGATCGTTGTCGTCGTCATCGTCGTGATCCTCGCCGGCGTCTTCGTCCGTTCTAGCCACTGCGCCCAGATGTGAATCGCGCTCGTCGGCATCCTCACTGTCGGGCTCGGCCACGTCCGAGGCATCATCCGGCATGACCGGCTCCTGACCAAACACCATCCCCACGCCGTT
The DNA here is from genome assembly GCF_900112585.1 of Kushneria avicenniae. GTDB lineage: Bacteria > Pseudomonadota > Gammaproteobacteria > Pseudomonadales > Halomonadaceae > Kushneria > Kushneria avicenniae. The sequence continues at coordinate 94,927 of NZ_FOLY01000006.1, forward strand.
TTCACGTGCATAGATGGCAATGATCGCATCAATCGGCAGCTCGACAGTCATGGGCTGACCGCCAAAACGCGCGTTGAACGCCACCATGTCGTTTTCCATGAAAAGTTCCCGTACGGCACCCGGTCCGATATTGAGAACAATCTGGCCGTTCTGTATGAACTGTTCCGGTACCACGACGCCCGTACGTTCGGCATCGACAACGACATAGGGCGTGCAGTCGTTGTCCAGCAGCCACTGATACAACGCACGAATCAGATAGGGACGGCTGGAATGCATGTTTTTACCTCACTGAAGAACGCATCGAATTATCAGACCCTGCGCATCAATCAGTCGTTTTGCTGCAGATGGCGTGCACCTGCAGCAATCAGCGCATCAGGTACGAAGCTCGCGCTCCGACTCGAGAAGCGACGCCCTGAAGGCATCCCGCGCGAACAGCCTTTCCATATAGCCCATCAGCGGCTTGACCTGCTGTTCGGGCAGCTCGACGCCCAGCGCCGGTAGACGCCAGAGGATGGGGGCCAGACAGCAATCCACCAGCGAAAACTCTTCGCTCATGAAAAACGGAATGTCTTCAAAGATCGGACTGATACCAATCAGGCTTTCACGCAACTCCTTGCGTGCCTGCTCGACTTCCTTTTTAGAACCCGGCGACTGAATGCGCTCCACCATCGGGCACCATTCACGCTCGATGCGATGCATCCACAGCCGGCTCTGGGCTCGCGCGACAGGATAGACCGGCAACAGCGGCGGATGCGGAAAACGCTCATCCAGATACTCCATCATGACCTTGGACTCATAAAGAACAAGGTCACGATCGATCAGGGTCGGCACGCTGTTATAGGGATTGAGATCGGTCAGTTCTGCCGGCTGATGCGCATCGTTGACTTCGATGATGTCAACGGAAATCCCCTTCTCGGCCAGCACGATCCTGACGCGATGGCTGTAATGGTCGTCACTGCCGGTATAAAACGTCATTGACGATCGTTTGGCCACAACACCCATAGAAAGTCCTCACTTTAATGACGAGCTGGATGATAACACGGGAGCACGCACCCGGGTTGTCCGATTGGCAACCGCAGGGATGCAGCTGACATGACAATTGCCCTGCAGACACAAAAACGCCCGGGGAAACACCCGGGCGTCCTGAGACATGACGTCGAAGCTTAACGCTTGGAGAACTGGGGACGACGACGTGCCTTGCGCAGACCCACCTTCTTGCGCTCGACCATACGCGCATCACGCGTGACGTAGCCGGCGCTGCGCAGCGGTGCGCGCAGTTCTTCGTTGTATTCCATCAGGGCACGAGTGATGCCGTGACGAATGGCGCCTGCCTGTGCAGAGCCGCCGCCACCCTGAACGGTGACGTAGATATCGAACTGGTTGGTCAGCTCGGTCAGCTCGAGCGGCTGGCGAACCACCATCTGTGCGGTAACGCGGCCAAAGTATTCGTTGAGCTCACGCTTGTTGACCGTGATCCTGCCACTGCCCGGACGCAGAAAAACGCGTGCGGTAGAGGTCTTGCGGCGGCCTGTGCCGTAGTACTGCTGCTGTGCCATGGGAAATGTTCCTTTAGAGATTCAGTGCCTGGGGTTGCTGCGCTGCGTGGGGATGCTCACCACCGGCATAAACCTTGAGCTTGGAATACATGGCGCGACCCAGCGGACCCTTGGGCAGCATTCCCTTGACAGCGATTTCGATAACGCGCTCCGGCGCATGATCGATCATCTGCTCGAAGTTCATCGAGCGCAGGCCGCCCGGGTAACCGGTGTGGCGATAATACTGCTTGGCAAAGGACTTCTTGCCGGTCACACGGACCTTCTCGGCGTTGACGACGACGATGTAATCGCCGGTATCAACGTGAGGTGTATATTCGGGCTTGTGCTTGCCACGCAGGCGGCGAGCGATTTCGGTAGCCAGTCGACCCAGAGTCTTGTCTTCCGCGTCGATGACATACCAGTCGCGCTGCACGGACTGCGGTTTGGCGCTGAACGTCTTCATGTGTGAATCACCATGGTTGTGGCGAGAGCATGGCTTCTGCCCTGCCAATCCCTATTTTTCTTGGTTGTTGCCCCTGCAGGCAGACACAACAACGATAAGCGAGCGCGCATTGTACAGAGCCGGCGCCCGCCGAACAAGGGGATAATCACATTCAGGGCTTGTGCGTCAACGCCAGATACTCACTGGATTGCATCTCCTGCAGACGCGACACCGTTCGCTCGAATTCAAACGCAAGTTCGCCGCCGCTGTAGAGCGATTCAGGCTCGGCATCTGCCGACATGACCAGCTTGACGGCGCGGTCATAAAACTCATCGACCATGTTGATAAAACGTCGTGCCTGGTCCTCGATGGCCGCACCCATGACCGGCACGTTGGAGATCAGAACGCTGTGGTACTGCCTTGAAAGCTCAATGTAGTCATTCTGACTGCGCGGGCCGTCACACAGCGTCTTGAAGTCGAACCAGACCACCCCTTCATGGCAGCGCCGGGCCTGAAGCGCTCGACCGTTAATGCGTAGCGTCTCTTCTTCTCCCGGTGCTCCCGCCAGATGTACAAAGCTCTCCTGCAGGGCCTCATCGGCGCCGTCATCGGCCGGCGTATGAAACACCTCTTCGCGGGTCAGAGTGCGCATTCGATAATCGATGCCCGCATCGACATTGACCACTTCACAGTGACGGTTGAGCAGATCGATGGCCGGCAGAAACCGGTCGCGCTGCAGACCGTTCTTGTAGAGCTCATCCGGTACGATATTGGACGTGGTCACGAGCACCACGCCCTGAGCAAAAAGTGCATCGAGCAGATTACCCAGGATCATGGCATCGGTAATGTCCTTGACAAAGAACTCGTCAAGACAGATGACCCGGGCTTCACCGGCAAGCTTTGCCGCCACCAGCGTCAACGGATTCTTCTGTCCCTTGTGAGCTTCCAGCTCCCTGTGCACACGCTGCATGAAACGATGAAAGTGCGTACGCATCTTGTCATCAAAGGGCAGGCTGTCATGAAAGGTGTCGACCAGCCATGTCTTGCCTCGCCCCACGCCGCCCCAGAAATAAAGCCCCTTGATGTCCGGCTCGGCAGGCGCCGTGGGCGCTGATGACGCGCTCTTTTTGCCGAAAAAACCCGACATTTTCGACTTGAGTCCGCTGTCTGATGCGGTGGTGGTCGACGGGGTCGGACGCGGCCGACTCGTCAGCGCTTCATAAAGACGCTGCAGGTGCTCGACCGCCTTTTCCTGAGAGCTGTCGTACTGAAAACCTTCACGTTCAAGATCCTGACGGTACTGCTGACGCGGGGAAAGTCTGGACATGTGATCTGGTGCCTTGCAGAAAATCGGGTACCCATGAGTGTACAGCGTGACAGGACATGATTCGTCCTGCCGGCGTGATTTATCAGCGCTGATACACAAGATTATGTCGCGAGTGAATTGACCCAGACAACACGACGCCTTCTATAATGGCCTATCTCATGGTCACGCCGGTCGTGCGTGCAATCAGTATCGAATAGGGGAATATTGGTGAACGAAGGCAATATCGACTGGGTAGTCGCCATTGTGGCACTGCTGGCAGGCATCGCTATCGGCGCGCTGATCCGTCACTTCTCGGGCAACCGGCGGGCCACCAGCCAGAAACTCAAGCAGCGACTCGCCGAAACCGAGCTCGAACTCAAGGAGCTGCGGGAAAACGTGAACACGCATTTTGCCGATATCACGACACTGGCGCGCAACCTCACCCGTCAGAGCGAAGAGCTTCAAAACCGGCTTGATACCGACGCCAGCACTCTGGCCAGCGACCCGGCCCTCAAGCGCCGCCGTCAGGTCGATGCAGTGGATGAAAGCGAAGAAGACCCGTCCTCGCTTCATGCGCCTCGCGACTACGCCGACACCAATGGCACTCTGGGCGAAGGTTACGGCCTGCATCCGAAACAGGACAGCGACAGCACACAGCCGCAACCGCCCAGATATTGATTCAACCGGGGCTGCCGGTACGCCGGCAGCTGCTATACCGGGTTATCGATATCGACAAAGCGATGTTCGACACCATGGCGCTGCGCCAGCCAGTCACCCAGGGCGCGGATACCGTCACGTTCGGTGGCATGATGACCGGCCGCATAGTAGGTGATGCCCATCTCGCGCGCCAGATGTGTGGTGCGCTCTGATATCTCACCAGAAACAAACGCATCCATGCCCGCTTCCGCGGCCTGAATGATCATGTCCTGCGCACCGCCGGTACACCAGGCAATACTGCGAACGGGACGATCATGACCGGAAACCATCAGCGGCTGACGCTCCAGACGCTCGCCAAACCGCTCGGCCAGCGCCTGCTGTGAACACTCTGCCATCTCGCCGTAGTACAAAAGTCCCTGCCCCATCTCGCCGTCGAGAACACCCTGTACCTGCCAGTCCATGCGATCGGCCAGCAACGCATTGTTGCCAAGCGTGGCATGAGCATCCAGCGGCAGATGCCAGGCCACCAGATTGATGCCATGCGCCAGAAGCGTGGCGATGCGACGCTGTTTCATGCCCGTGATGGCCACCGACTCGTTTTTCCAGAAATAACCATGGTGTACCAGCACCATATCAGCCTGCCAGGCCACGGCCTCGTTCAGCAGCGCCTGACTGGCCGTCACGCCAGTCATGACCCGACGTACCCGGTCGCCACCCTCTACCTGCAGACCGTTGACGGTAAAGTCCTTGAAACGCTCCGGCGTCAACAGCGTGTGCATGTCGTCCATCAGCAGCTTGCGCGCAACCATGTTGCTCTCCTGTTCATCGATTGCTGAAAGTACCGTCGTCGTATCGGACATTGCCGACACCTCGGTGATAAACTCGCCCACTCTTACAGGACATTGTGATCGGCAGGCAACAGAGCGATACGCTTTGGTTGCCTGCCGTATCCAGACACTTTGCAAGTCTGCAGCCCCGGGCTGCCTGTTTCAAAAGGATGTTGTGATGCGCCGACTCCTAGTGCCGCTGATCTGGCCTGTCGTCTGCGGTGTGCTGCTGGCGCTGGTATTGCTGGATCACATGCCGCAGATCATTGACGGCGGCGACCAGCCGGCCGGCAATGGCGTCTCCAATCAGGCGGCGCCCTCGCCAACCACACCCCGGACATCAACGCCGCCGGTGCAGCGCACGCCCCCCGTCACCCGTGACGCCACCCCGTTACAGCGCGGCCCCGGAACGGCAAGTTACTCCGATGCCGTGCAGCGGGCAGCGCCTGCCGTGGTCAATGTCTATTCGTCACGTCTGGTCGAGCGCGATCACCACCCGCTGATGTCGGATCCCTTTTTTGAACAGTTCTTTGGCAACAGTCAGTCGGGGCGGCGGCGCATGCTTTCGAGCCTCGGCTCGGGCGTCATCGTTAGCGCCGAAGGCTACATCCTGACCAACAACCACGTCATCAGCGGCGCTGATCAGGTACAGGTGGCACTGCGGGATGGTCGCGAAACCCTGGCCACCGTTATCGGCACCGATCCGGAAACGGATCTGGCCGTCCTCAAGATCGATCTGGACAATCTTCCGGTCATCGATCTGGCCGATGCCACCAATACCCGCGTTGGCGATATCGCTCTGGCCATCGGCAATCCCTTTGGCGTGGGCCAGACCGTCACCATGGGCATCATCAGCGCTACCGGCCGCAACCATCTGGGTCTTAATGCCTACGAAGATTTCATCCAGACAGATGCCGCCATTAATCCGGGCAACTCGGGCGGGGCGCTGGTCAACGCTGAAGGCGCGCTGGTCGGCATCAATACGGCCATCTTCTCGCGTACCGGCGGCTCGCAGGGCATCGGTTTTGCCATTCCCACCAATCTGGCGCACGGCATCCTCAACGATCTGGTCACTCGCGGCCGAGTGGTCAGAGGCTGGCTGGGAATCGAGGCCCGGGAGGTGACCTCGAGTCTGGCATCATCACTGGACATCAATGCCCCGCGCGGGGTCGTGGTGTCGGATGTCGTGGAAGGCGGGCCGGCGGCAAAGGCCGGTATCCGGGTCGGCGACCTGATCCTGTCGATCGATGGCAAGCCATTGCTTGACGCCCAGACTGCCATGGTGGATATCGCAGAGATCGACCCCGGCAGAGAGCTGCCGATAGAGCTTTATCGCAGCGGCAAGCGCTTCAGTGTCAATGTGAGCGTCGGGGAGCGCCCCAGCCGCCCGGTGACGCCGGTTCAGCCCGAAAGCTGACCGGCCACCCGTGACGAAAGGTGCTCCGCGGAGCTGTCTTAGTCCTGGTCGATCCGGTTCTCCGCCGAGCGCGCATGTGCGGTCAGCGATTCGCCCCGTGCCAGAACGGAGGCAGTGCGGCCCAGCGTTGACGCCCCCTGTGGCGAGCACTGGATCAGTGACGAGCGCTTTTGAAAGTCGTAAACGCCCAGCGGCGAGGAAAAACGCGCCGTGCCTGATGTCGGCAGGACGTGATTGGGGCCGGCACAGTAGTCACCCAGCGCCTCGGCGGTGTAACGCCCCATGAAAATGGCGCCGGCATGACGAACCTGCTCGGCCAGTCGCTCGGGCTCGGCCACCGACAGCTCCAGATGCTCCGGCGCGATACGATTGGCAAGCGTTATGGCCTGAGCCTCGTCCTCTACCAGAATCAGGGCGCCACGACGGGCCATGGATTCACGCACGATGTCGGCACGCTCGAGCGTGGGCAGCAGGCGATCGATACTCTCCATGACTGCTTCCAGATGCTGGGCGTCCCAGCTGATCAGGATGGCCTGGGCATCTTCATCATGCTCGGCCTGTGAGAACAGGTCCATCGCCAGCCAGTCCGGATCAGTGCCACCATCGGAGACCACCAGAATTTCCGACGGCCCGGCAATCATGTCGATGCCAACCTGACCGAACACGGCGCGCTTGGCCGTGGCCACGAAGATATTGCCCGGCCCCACGATCTTGTCCACCTTCGGGATTGTCTCGGTGCCATGGGCCAGCGCCGCGACCGCCTGGGCACCACCGATGGTAAAGACGCGCGAAACACCCGCCACGTGCGCCGCCGCCAGCACCAGCTCATTAAGCACGCCATCCGGTGTCGGCACCACCATGATGATATCGTCGACGCCGGCCACGTGTGCCGGAATGACGTTCATCAAGACCGATGAGGGATAGGCCGCCTTGCCGCCGGGCACGTAGACCCCTGCCCTGTCCAGCGGTGTTACCTTCTGCCCCAGCATGGTGCCGTCGGCCTCCTGATACGACCAGGACTCGGGCTTTTGCCGCTCGTGATAGGCGCGAATGCGATCTCCTGCCACCGCCAGCGCCTGACGCTGCTCCTCCGGCAACCCCTGCCAGGCCTGTTCCAGCCGCTCGGCTGTCAGCGTCAGCGCCGACATGTCATCGACATCGAGGCGATCAAACTGACGGGTGAGATCGATCACGGCCGCATCACCGCGTCGGCGAACATCGGCAATGATGCGATCGACGCTTTGCTGAACCTCGGCGTTTGACACGCTTTCCCAGTCCAGCAGCGCCTCCAGCCGGGATTCAAAATCCGGCTGGCATGTAGAAAGTCGATGTATGCTCTGCTTGTCCATTACGCCTGAATGACTCCTTGCGGTCCGGCGCATGCCGGAGAGTATCGTGCTGCTCTGATGACGCGACGCCCTGGCGTAATCTGCTCAAGAAACCGACAACATCACGGATTCAGGAGGCCGTGTCACGCTGCTGGCGTTCGGCTACCGCCTGCCCCAGACGCTCGATCAGCGGACCAAGGCGTGCATGCTGTACGGTCATGGACGCCTTGTTGACCACCAGACGCGTACTGATGTCGGCGATCAGCTCGCGCGGTACCATACCGTTGGCTCGCAGGGTATTGCCGGTATCGACAATATCCACGATCTCGTCGGCAAGGTTCATGAGCGGCGCCAGCTCCATCGCCCCGTACAGCTTGATGACCTCGGCCTGAATGCCCAGGCCCGAATAGTAACGCCGGGCGATATTGACGAACTTGGTCGCCACACGTCGCCGCGCCCGCCCGGGCGTCACGCCTTCGATGCCGGCCGTCATCAGACGACAGCGTGAAATATCCAGATCCAGAGGTTCATAAAGCCCCTGAGCACCATGCTCGAGCAGGACATCCTTGCCGGCAACGCCGGCATCAGCCGCTCCCATCTGTACGTAGGTCGGCACGTCGACAGCGCGAAGAATGACCAGTTTGACGTTATCAAGCGTGGTATCGAACAAAAGCTTGCGGCTCTTGTCGAGCGGCTCCAGCGGCTCAATGCCGGCAGCAGCCAGCAGCGGCAGCGTCTCTTCGAGGATACGTCCCTTGGAGAGCGCCAGTATCAGCGGTTTACTCATGTGATCTTCAATGGCTGCAAAAATGAATCGACATGGCGTGCACCCGTGCCGTCCTAGCGCGGCACTCGGCGAATACGCGCCCCCATCAGCTGAAGCTTTTCCTCGATGCACTCATAGCCGCGATCGATGTGATAGATACGATCCACCACGGTTTCGCCTTCGGCCACCAGCGCTGCAATCACAAGGCTTGCCGAAGCGCGAAGGTCGGTCGCCATGACCGGTGCTCCGCTGAGGTGCTCGACGCCCCGGACCAGAGCGGTGTTGCCCTCAAGGGAGATATCCGCGCCCATGCGGTTGATTTCCTGCACATGCATGAAACGATTTTCAAAAATCGTTTCCACCACGCGGCCATTGCCTTCCGCCACGGCATTCAGGGCCACAAACTGTGCCTGCATATCGGTAGGAAAGGCCGGATAGGGGGCCGTGCGGATATTGACCGCTTTCGGTCGACGCCCGTGCATGTCCAGCGATATCCAGCCGTCACCGGTGTCGATCTCGGCGCCGGCCTCTTCGAGCTTGAGCAGCACCGCTTCCATGGTATCGGCACGAGCGTTACGCACCCGGACCCTGCCACGGGTCGCCGCGGCAGCCACCAGAAAGGTACCGGTCTCGATACGATCGGGCATGACATCATAGTGACAGCCATGCAGACGCTTGACGCCATCAATGGTGATGGTGCTGCTGCCATGACCACTGATTCTGGCGCCCATCGCAATCAGGCACTCGGCCAGATCCACGATCTCTGGTTCTCGTGCGGCGTTTTCCAGTACGGTACGCCCTTCCGCCAGCGTGGCCGCCATCAGAAGATTTTCCGTACCCGTTACTGTTACCGTATCCAGCACGATATGAGCGCCCTTGAGGCCACCATTCGTTCTGGCCCGGATATAACCGCCCTCGACCCGAATATCGGCGCCCATCGCCTGCAGACCGCGAATATGCAGATCCACCGGACGCGAGCCGATGGCACAGCCTCCGGGCAGCGACACGTCGGCGGTACCAAAATGCGCCAGCAGCGGTCCCAGCACCAGAATCGAGGCCCGCATTTTCTTGACCAGATCATAGGGCGCATGACAGTCCCGGACCCGGCCACCGAGCTGAATGCTCATCTTCTCACCCATGACGGGTTCGACACCCATACGCCCGAGCAGCTCAAGCGTAGTGGTAATGTCCTGCAGATGAGGCAGGTTGCCGATGGTGATCGGCTCATCGGCCAGCAACGTGGCGGCCAGAATGGGCAGAGCCGAGTTCTTGGCACCCGAGGTCCAGACCTCGCCGGACAGCGGTCGACCACCGCTGATAATCAGTTTATCCATTCACCAGACTTCCGTGGCAATCAGGCACGATCTGAATCGGGCGACGCCTTGGCCAACTGGGCCGGCGTCATGGTTTTAATGCTGATGGCATGCAGCGCACCGCTGGCAATCTCTTCGGAAAGCGCCGAATAGATCAGTTGCTGACGCTTGACCGGCGTCATCCCTTCAAAGACATCGCCAATGGCGGTGACCTGAAAGTTGCATCCCTCTCCCTGAACACGAAATTCACAGGACTCGACTCGCGCCTCGAGCAGGCGCTTGACTTCATCAGGCTGCATGGTGACTCCTTCACGGTTTCGTTGGTCGCCAATGGTAAATGAAAAGCACGACCCGGCGCGAACGGACAACAAAAAAAGCGGCGTCAATGAACGCCGCTTTTAAATCATGAGGCCTGCACTTTCACTTGATCAGCTGTCACCGGCAGCGGCAAACGAGGTTTCGTGCGCCGGAAACACATCGCCAAGCTCCGCCATCTCGATCAGCTCACGCATGCGATCGGAGAGCGTAATGCGATCCACCTCCAGGTGTTTCGACTGCGCAGTGCGCAGCCATTCCAGCAGCACCGAAATGGTGGCGCTGCTGGTTCGTTCAACGCCGCACAGATTGAAGGACACCTGCGTCCCGCCGTAACCCTGCAACCAGTCAATGCCGGCGGTCGCCAGCGCCGGCGCGTTATCAAAGCCCGGCGCCCCCTTTAGATACAGGGCGGCATCGCGGGCTTCAAGGGTAACGGCATCATCACTGTAGAGCGTGTCGCTCATCAGCCCTGCGCCTTCTGATTGTTTCCGTCGCCGTCTTCAAGATCGACATCGGGCGACCAGCCATTGATGACCGCATCAAAGTCGCGGTTATTGGAACGCATGGCCTGATCAAACTGGTTGCGGAAGGTCAGCCCCAGATTGATGCCATTGACCACCACATTGATCACCTTCCATTCACCGTCACGCTCACGCAGCGTATAGGAGACCGGATAGCGCTCGCCGCTGGCAGCCACGACTTCCATATCGACACTGGCCTGATCGTCATAGCGCTGGCTCTGGTTGTTCTCCAGTACGCGCACGTCCTTGTAGTCAAACGTCACCAGGCCCTGAGCGTAGGTATCGATCAGGGTCTGCTTGAAAACGCGCGCAAAACGGCTGCGCTGCTCGGGAGAAGCGGCCTGGAAATATTTGCCCATGACGCTTGCCGACGCGTAGCGCCAGTCAACAATGGGATCAATGTTCTGATCGACAACCTTCTTGAGCTCGTCGGGATTGTTGCGATAGCGCTGCTGATTGTTGTCAAGTTTCGACATCAGCTGCTCGACGCTCTGACTGACCACTTCATGCGGAGACTGATTGGCCGCCTGTGCAGTCACAACACCCATGCCGAGCATGGCGGCGACCAGAACGCCCACATAGCGAGAGACTTTTTTCATGTACTGCACCTCCTGGTTAAACAAATGGCGCGGGCACCGATGACCTGCATCGGCATCCGGAATCTGCCCGGGTTACTTGGACATGTTCGAGACAAACTGCTGGATCAGCTCCTCAAGCACCAGTGCCGACTGCGTATCGCGAATCGTGCCGCCATCCTTGATCATTTCAGGCGCGCCACCGGTGGAAAGGCCGATATATTTTTCACCCAGAAGCCCTGCCGTCAGAATAGATGCCGTGGAATCTTCCGTCAGTTTTTCCCCAACATCACTGTCGATTTTCATCGTCACACGCCCTTCAAGCCACTGAGGATCTAGCTCGATATCGGTAATTCGCCCCACGGTGACACCTGCCATGGTGACCCTTGAGCGCTCCTTGAGCCCACCGATGTTGCTGAAGTTCGCATGTATCGTGAAATTCTGCTCGGCCTGGCCAGGCGCCAGACCACTTACCTGCAGACCCAGAAAGACGAGTCCCAGAAAACCGGCCAGCACAAAGGCACCAACACCGGCTTCAAGCCACTTAGAGCGCTTCATCAGAATTCTCCAAACATCAGCGCGGTCAAAATGAAATCCAGCCCCAGTACGGCCAGCGAGCCAAAGACGACGGTTCGAGTCGTGGCACGCGAGATTCCCTCGGAGGTTGGTATGAGATCGTAGCCCTGAAAGACGGCGATCCATGTCACGACGACGCCAAAGACCACGCTTTTCAACATGCCGTTCATGACGTCGTCCAGGAAGATGACGCTGCCCTGCATGTTGCCCCAGAACGAGCCCTGATCCACACCCAGCCAGTCCACGCCGACCAGATAGCCACCGGCAATGCCGATCACACTGAAAAAGACGGTCAGAATCGGCATGGAGATAAACCCGGCCCAGAGACGCGGCGAAATGACACGACGCAGAGGATCAACGCCGATCATCTCCATGCTGGAGAGCTGCTCGGTTGCCTTCATCAACCCGATTTCGGCCGTCAGCGCCGACCCGGCACGCCCGGCAAACAAAAGCGCCGTCACAACGGGCGCAAGCTCTCGCAGGAGCGACAGAGCGACCATCTGCCCCAGCGCCTCATCGGCGCCAAATCCCGACAGGACCAGATACCCCTGCAGGGCAATGACCATACCAATGAACAGGCCCGAAACGGCCACAATGGGCAGCGACATGACGCCCACGAAATACATCTGCCGCAGCCACAGCCGAACCCCCTCGGCCCGGGGAAGATGAAAGAGCGCCTGCACCAGAAAGATGGCGCTGCGACCCAGCGACTCGAGCGTATTCAGCGTTTTGTGCCCCAGAGACGTCAACGGTGACATCACGACACCTCCGATGGCGCAAGAATATCCTCGTAGAAATCCTTCGAGGGATAATGAAAGGGCACCGGCCCATCAGGCTTGCCCTGTATAAACTGACTGACCCGGGGATCTCTGGCATCGCGCAGGGAGTCCGGCGACCCGCTCGCCATCACCTTGCCATCGGCGATTACGTAGACATGGTCAGCAATCGACAGGGTCTCCTTGATATCGTGGGAAACCACGATGGCCGTCATGTTGAAGGCGCTGTTGAGCCGTCGGATCAGTGTGACCAGAACTCCCATGGAAATGGGGTCCTGACCGACAAAGGGCTCATCATACATGATCAGATCCGGGTCAAGCGCGATGGCACGGGCCAGTGCCACGCGACGGGTCATCCCGCCCGACAGCTCGGCAGGCATGAGGTCACGAGCGCCACGAAGACCCACGGCCTGCAGCTTGATCAATACCAGATCGCGGATCATGTGCTCGGGCAGGTCCGTATGAACTCGCAGCGGAAAGGCCACGTTTTCAAAAACGTTCAGATCCGAAAAGAGCGCCCCGCTTTGAAACAGCATGCCCATGCGGCGTCGCATCCGGAACAGCGCCTGGCGTGACAGCCGATGCACATTGTCATTGCCGACATGCACACTGCCCGAATCCGGCGTAAGCTGCCCGGCGATCAGCTTGAGCATGGTTGTCTTGCCAGTGCCGCTGGGTCCCATGATGGCGGTGATGCGCCCCTTTGGAATCTCCAGATCCACGCCCGAAAAAATGGGTCTGCCAGCTCGCGAGAAATGAAGATTCTCGACGCTGACCAGTGTTGAGTCAGACATACAACTCCTGAGTAGACACAAAAGGATATGGAGTTAGCGAACATCGTATCCGAATTATACCCGACCCCACCAGTGCCCGCGGCCGACGACTGCCATAAAGGCATAAAAACGCGAATGGATACGATGCCATCGGGGGCTCCTGAAGGCGGCGGCCATACGTGATGCGAGCCTCGGTGATGCTTGTGCCCGGGGGCATCCGGCGTCAGAATCCGATGCCATGATGACACCCGACACCGATCACGATTTTCTGGCCAGCGCCCGACGCACGCTCCAGCTTGAGCAAAATGCCCTCGAGGCGCTGCGTGAGCGCCTCGATGACCCCTTTTCTCGCGCCTGCCGGCACATGCTTGAATGTCACGGGCGCGTGGTGGTGACCGGCGTTGGCAAGTCCGGCCATATCGGTCGCAAGATGGCCGCTACGCTGGCCAGCACCGGCACTCCCGCCTTTTTCGTGCATGCCGGCGAAGCCAGCCACGGCGACCTGGGGATGCTGGTGCGCAACGATCTTGTGCTGGCGCTTTCCAACTCCGGCGAAACGGCCGAACTGACCGCCCTTCTGCCGCTGTTCAAACGCATGGGCACTACCTTGATTGCCATGACCGGCAACCCGGCCTCAAGCCTTGCCAGACACGCCGATGTCCACCTCGACGTCAGCGTGGCGCAGGAAGCCTGTCCGCTGAATCTGGCCCCGACCTCCTCGACCACGGCAGCGCTGGCGCTAGGCGATGCGCTGGCGATCGCCCTGCTCGAGGCGCGTCGATTCAGCCCTGAGGATTTCGCCCTCTCTCATCCGGGCGGCACGCTGGGCAAACGCCTGCTGCTGCGGGTGGAGGATCTGATGCATACCGACAGCGAGCTTCCGGTCATCGGTGAAAACGCGCTTCTCAGTGAGGCACTAATAGAAATGACCCGCAAGGGACACGGATTTACCTGTGTCACCGACCACACCGGTCGTCTTGTCGGAATCTACACCGATGGTGATCTGCGCCGCACCATTGATCGTCACGGCGATGTTCGCCAGCTGATGATCAGAGAGGTCATGACCCACGGCGGGCGGACCATTGAAGCCAACACGCTTGCAGCAGAAGCGGTCAGGATCATGGAGGACCATCGCATTACAGCACTGGTCATCGTGGATCATCAGCATCGGCCCACCGGACTGCTCAAGATGCATGATCTTTTGAGAAGCGGCATTGTCTAGCAACGACGTCTATCAAAGACCGACAAAGAATCTGCCCGCATGGAAACAGGGCAGACGACATCTGCATCAGCTTCAAGCATCGACTATCCCATCGGAGATCCGACAGCACACGCCATGATACGTTCAGATGACATGACCGCTGACCTGAATGAACGCGCCCGACCCATTCGACTGCTGGCGCTCGACGTGGACGGCATACTGACCGACGGCCGGCTTCGATACGCCTCGCAGCCCCACGATGATGGTGACAAGGTATTTCACGTCCGTGACGGGCTCGGCCTCAAGCTGATCATGCAGGCCGGCATTGATGTTGCCCTGATTACCGGTCGAATCTCTCCTGCCGTTGATCGACGCGCGCAGGAGCTGGGCATTCGTCATGTCATTCAGGGGCGTGACGACAAACAGGTCGCCCTTGAAACCCTGATGACAGAGCTGGCTCTGAAGCCACGGGAAGTCTGCTATTGCGGCGATGATCTACCCGACCTGGGTGCGATCATGTATGCCGGCCTTGGCGTGACGGTAGCGGATGCGCCGGACTATATTCGTCAGCGGGCCGACAGGGTCACCCGTATACCCGGCGGTCACGGTGCGGTTCGCGAACTCTGTGAATGGCTGCTGAGTGCACGAGGTGACTGGCAGGCTATCATTGGTGCCCACGAGTGGCCCTGAGGCCATACCGTTTATCCGACAGGACATGCAAATGGCTCTTCGCGACAGACTCCCGAGCGGGCGAACACGAACGCGCCTTGGCATTCTGGTGCTGGTACTGGCGCTTGGTGGTGTCCTGACGCTGATCGACCAGCGCAACACCCTGATGGCCCCCGGCCCTGCGCCGGACAGCGAAGCAGGTGTTCCGGATTATTATCTTGAAGGCGTGTCCTATACCCGCTTTAACGAGCAGGGTCGCACGGCGCAGACCATGGAAAGCCCGCGCGTATCCCACACGCCGGAAGACGACGTTACCCGCGCCGTCACACCGCATTTCACCCTGCTGGGCGATGACGGCAATCGCTGGACAGCCGATGGTGAGCGCGCCACGCTCGGCCCCGGTGCCAATACGTTCGAGCTGGCCGGCAACGCCATACTGCGCCAGCCGGCGGACGGGTGGCAACTTGAAACGGATGTGCTGCATTATGACGTACCGTCGCAGCACGCGTGGAGCGATAGCGAGGCCGTCTTCACCCGGAACGAGCAGCGCACCCGCGGCGACCGCTTTGACGGCTGGGTCAATGAGGACCGCATGACGCTGGAAGGCAATGTTCAGGGCTTTCACCCGCCCATTCGCCGGTAATTGCCGCCCTTTACTACATGAATGACGACAAGGATTTCCCATGATGCGCCCTGTGCTGCTGTGTACCTCTGCCCTGCTGCTGGCACTGCTCGGTCAGCAGGCCATGGCTCTGGAAAGTGATCGCCAGAAACCCATCAATATCGGCGCCGATGAGCTCAATATCGATAATCGCGCCGGTACCGCCGTTTATACCGGCACCGTCGAGGTCGATCAGGGCACCATGAAGCTGCGCTCCAGCCGGGTCGAGCTAAAGCGCGGTCAGAGCGGCGGCCTCTCGAGCCTGACGGCAAAGGGCGGCAGCGATGGCCGCGCCTATATCGAACAGCAGCCGGCGCCCAGCGACCCGCTGGCCAAGGGCTGGGGCAATACCATTATCTATCACGCCGGAGACCGACGCGTGGAGCTGATCGGTAACGCCGAGCTTCATCAAAACGGCGACACTTTCAACGGTGGCTACGTGGAATATTTCCTCGACTCGCGTCAGGTCAACGCGCGCGGCAACCAGAGCGCTCAGGGCAGCAGCGATGCCGGCAGCAGCTCAAGTGGCCGTGTGCGCATGCAGCTCACTCCCGAGGACCAACAGGGCAGCAGCAATTGATGAAGACCCTTCACGCAGCCCATCTGGCCAAAAGCTTCAAGGGGCGCCGTGTCGTTCAGGACATCAGCCTGTCCATCCAGCAGGGTGAAATCGTCGGGCTTCTGGGTCCCAACGGCGCGGGCAAGACCACCTCGTTTTACATGATCGTGGGGCTGATTCAGGCCGACGCGGGTCGCGTTGCCATCGACGATGTTGATCTGAGCCGTCGCCCGATGCACAAGCGCGCCCATGCCGGCATCAGCTATCTGCCGCAGGAAGCCTCCATCTTTCGCAAGCTTTCGGTGGCCGACAACATCATGGCCATTCTTGAAACGCGCAAGGATCTCGACCGCCAGCAGCGCCGTGAGCGCCTCGATCAGTTGCTTGAAGAGTTCAGCATCACCCATATCCGGGACAATATGGGCATGAGCCTGTCCGGCGGCGAGCGGCGACGCGTCGAAATCGCCCGAGCACTGGCCATCGAGCCTGCCTTTATCCTGCTCGATGAACCCTTTGCCGGCGTTGACCCCATTTCGGTCGGCGAGATCAAGGGCATCATTCGCCAGCTGCGCACTCGGGGAATTGGCGTTTTAATCACCGACCACAATGTGCGTGAAACGCTCGATATCTGTGATAACGCCTACATCGTCGGCAACGGTCTGATCATTGCCGAAGGCGATGCCAACGCGGTGCTGAACAACCAGCATGTCCGTGACGTTTACCTCGGGCATGAATTTCGCCTTTGACACCATTGGTTTATTAACCGATGGCATGATATTTGCAGTTGAATTATCTTCAGCACTTGCAAGGTTGCCACGGACTGGATAGCGTGACGTTAAACGTTGGCGACCAGGCGTTACCTCCATGATGAAACCCGCCTTGCAGCTGCGCACGGGCACTCACCTCACCATGACACCGCAGCTCCAGCAGGCCATTCACCTGCTGCAGCTGTCCACGCTGGATCTGCAGCAGGAGCTGCAGATGGCGCTGGAAAGCAATCCGCTGCTGGATGTCGAGGAAGAGCAGAGCATCGAAACGTCGGAAGTGTCGGAGCCTTTGGAAGACTGGGCCGAGAGCATTCCCGAAGAGCTGCCCCTCGACGCTCGCTGGGAGGATGTCTACACCAACGGCAGCGGCGCTTCCGGCGCCACGGACGATCTCTGGAGCATCGAGCACAACGCTCCGGCAACTGATCTGGCGTCACACGTACGCGAGCAGATCCTGCTGATGGACATGGACGCCCGTGAGCAGTTGATGGTCGACACCCTGCTGGATGCGCTTGACACCAGCGGCTATCTCGGTGCTGATCTGGAAGACCTGGTCGACGGGCTTCGCCATCAGGGTCTGAGCGATCTGTCAGCCTCCGAGATGGAACGTATGCTGGCGCGCCTGCAGCAGTGTGAACCGACCGGCGTCTTTGCCCGCGATCTGCGCGAATGCCTGCTTCTTCAACTCGGGCAACTGCCGGCCGACACGCCCTGGCTTGCCCAGACCCGACGCATGATCCGCCAGTTTCTCGAGCCGCTGGGCCAAAACGATCGTCGCCTTCTCAAGCGTCGCCTGAGCCTTGACGACGAGGCACTTGATGACGTGATCCGCACCATACGCTCGTTTGATCCGCGACCGGGTCAGGCCTTTGAATCCGTGGACCAGCATCTGGTGACCCCGGATCTGATTCTTCGCTATCACGGTCGTGACGGCTGGCAGGTCGAGCTCAATCAGGAGGCGCTACCGCGACTTCGCATTCAGCCCGACTACGCCGCTCTGGTACGTCGCGCCGACAAAAGCGAGGACAATACCTTTCTCAAGCAGCACCTTCAGGAGGCGCGCTGGCTGCTCAAGAGCCTGTCGAGTCGTAACGACACCCTGCTGCGGGTGGGCCAGGAGATCATGGCACGCCAGTCAGGGTTCATTGAACACGGCGATGAAGGGCTGAAACCGATGGTGCTGGCCGATATTGCCCAGGCCGTGGATATGCACGAATCGACCATCTCCCGGGTCACCACGCGCAAGTACATTCACACCCCGCGCGGCATCATGGAACTCAAGTATTTCTTTTCAAGCCATGTCGGTCAGGAGGGAGACGCCCATGCCAGCACGGCCATCCGTGCTCGCATCCGCAAGCTCATCGGCGATGAAACGCCGCGCCGCCCGCTTTCCGATGCCCGGCTGGTACAGCTTCTGGCCGACAGCGGCATCATGGTGGCCAGGCGTACCGTGGCCAAATACCGCGAGGCGATGGGCATCCCCTCCTCCAGCGAGCGCAAGCGTCTGGCCTGACCCGAGCTGGTCCCCTGAGGGGCATCAGGTAAATAACGACATGATTCAGGGTTTGCGCCAACGGGAAAAGCGTTACAATCTGAGAGTAGCCGGAGAGGCTTGCAGGTCCGGCAGCCATTAAAGTACTGCCGATTATCCGTTTCGATTCAGGGAGCATGCCATGCAGGTAAACATTACCGGGCACCACGTCGAACTGACCGATGCACTGCGCGAGCACGTCAATCAGAAGCTCGCCAAGCTCGAACGTCACTACGACAACATCACCAATGTTCAGGTGACACTGTCTGTCGAAAAGGAGCGCCAGCAGGCTGCGGCCACGCTTCACGCCGCCGGTGCCGAGCTTCATGCTCAGGCCGAGCAGGAAGACCTTTATGTTGCCATTGATGCCTTGACCGAGAAGCTTGATCGCCAGCTGCTCAAGCACAAGGAAAAAATACAGGCCCGCTCCCAGGGCAACGGCAAATACCTGTAACCCATGACACTCGATCAGATACTCCCCGCCGACCGGATCCTGTTTGATGTGGAAGGAGGCAGCAAGAAGCGCGTGCTGGAATTTTTCAGCGGGTTTATCTCACAAAACATTCCCAGTCTCGACAGTCAGGAAGTCTTTACCCGTCTGATCAGCAGGGAACGTCTGGGGAGTACCGGTGTGGGGAATGGCGTGGCCATTCCCCATGCACGCAATTCGCACTGCCGCCAGCCACTGGCCGGGTTCATGCGCCTTCAGCAGGCCGTGGATTTCGATGCCATCGACGGCGAACCCGTCGATCTGCTTTTTGTCCTGCTGGTTCCCGAAACCGCCGAGGACACGCACCTGTCACTGCTGGCACAGATCGCCGAAGTCATGAACGCCGCCGAAACCCGCCAGGCGCTTCGAAACGCCGGGGACGAGCAGGCGCTTCATGACATTCTGATGCAGGCCATCAGCCAACTTTCCACACGAGTATGAGCAGCATGGCCATGGAACTTGTTATCGTCAGTGGACGCTCCGGTTCCGGTAAATCCATTGCGCTACAGGCACTGGAAGATCAGGGCTTTTACGCCATCGACAATCTACCGGCAATGCTGTTGTCGGCTCTGATCGACGAGCTTCAGGCCGGCAGCCCGCACCGCAACCGGGTCGCGGTCAGCATTGATGCCCGTAATCTGCCCAGTGCCCTCGAGCGTTTTCCGGAGCATCTGGAGGCCCTCTCCAAACGCGGCATTCACTGCCGGGTCGTCTACCTGACGGCGGACTCCCGCGTTCTGCTGGAGCGCTACGCCGCCACGCGCCGGCGCCACCCGTTGACGCGGGAAACCCAGATGACGCTGGCCGAGGCGATCGAAGCCGAACACCAGTTCCTCTCCCCGCTTCGCCATACGGCCGACCTGATCATCGATACCTCGAATCAGTCAGTGCATGATTTAAGGCGTCGCGTGGCCGAGCAGGTCGCCCGTCACGACATCAACGACCTGACGCTGACCTTTGAATCCTTCGGCTTCAAGCGCGGTGTACCACTGGATGCCGACATGGTGTTTGACGTGCGCTGTCTGCCCAATCCCTACTGGGACCCACGCTATCGCACCCAGACCGGTCAGGACAGCGATGTCATCGCCTTTCTTGAGGCCCACGATGAGGTCAGGGCCATGTTCGGCGACATCTGTCAGTGGCTGGAACGCTGGCTGCCCTCCTATCTGGCCAGCCATCGCAGCTATCTGACCGTGGCCATCGGCTGTACCGGCGGCCAGCATCGCTCGGTTTATCTGGCCGAACAGCTCGGCGAACATTTTGCCGATCAGTTCCCAGCCGTACGCATTCGCCATCGTGAGCTGACCATCCAGCGCGCTGTCAACGAGGCGGGCGATGCTTCAACGTGACCTGACCCTCACCAACCGCCGCGGCCTGCACGCACGTGCGGCAACGCGTCTTGTGCAGTGCTGTCAGCCCTTTGAATCGCGCGTCACGATCTATCATGGCGAACGATGCGCGGACGCCGGCAACATCATGTCTCTTCTCATGCTGGCCGCACCCTGTACCAGCGTGGTGCAGGTGCACGTCGAAGGCGAAGATGCCGAAGAGACGCTGGCCGCCATCGTGGCCCTGTTTGACGCCCGTTTCGACGAGGACCAGTAGCGCTCCGAACGTTGACAACCATTGCTCGACGCTCTGCTAGAATACGGCTCTTCAACGGGCTGACACAGGGATGTCACGGCAATGAGCAACGAGCAAAGCGGCGGTCAGCCTCGCCTGGAGCAGCTTGAAAGCGCTCTGGCCGATCGACGCATGGACCAGGTACGTCGTCTGCTCCGGCGAGGCCTGCCCGCTGCCGATGTTGCCCAGCTGCTGGAATCCATCCCGCCGCGCGAGCGCGACATCCTGTGGGAGCAGGTCGACAACCTCGCCAAGGGCGAGGTCCTTCAGTATCTCAATGACGACATCCAGACCGAGTTTCTGACCCGGATGGATGCCTCGCAGCTGCTGATGGCCACCCAGCAGCTCGACAATGACGACGCAGCGGATCTGCTGCAGCGCCTCCCCCACAACACGCTTGAAGACATCCTGTCGATGATGACGCCCGAACGGCGGGCGCGCATCGAAATGGTCTTGTCCTATCCCGAGGATACGGCCGGCGGTTTGATGGACACCAATACCATCACGATCCGCCCGGATGTCACCCTTGATGTGGTGCTGCGCTATCTGCGACGTCACAAGCGCCTGCCCGAATCCACGGACAGCGTGCTGGTCGTGACACGACGTAACGAGCTGATCGGTGCCCTGCCCATCAACCGCATTCTGGTCAGCGCCCCCGGTATCAGCGTGCGCGAAATCATGGATACCGATGTCGTCACCCTCACCGCCCTGATGCACGAAGATGATGTGGCCAGCCTCTTCGAGCGTCGCGATCTGATCTCCGCACCGGTGATCAGCGCCGACAATCGCCTGCTCGGGCGCATTACCATCGATGACGTGGTCGACGTCATTCGCGAAAACTCGGCGCGCACCATGATGAGCATGGCCGGTCTCGAGGATGAGGAAGACACCTTCGCGCCGGTGCTGCGCACC
This sequence comes from Kushneria avicenniae, assembly GCF_900112585.1. Classification (GTDB taxonomy): domain Bacteria; phylum Pseudomonadota; class Gammaproteobacteria; order Pseudomonadales; family Halomonadaceae; genus Kushneria; species Kushneria avicenniae. Next base: position 116,470 of record NZ_FOLY01000006.1, read on the forward strand.
AGTCGTCGTCGCGCCGTCTGGCTCGGCATCAATCTGGTGGCCGCCACGATCGTGTCGATCGCCATCGGCTTTTTCGAGGACACCATCCAGCAGATCGCGGCGCTGGCCGTGCTGATGCCGATCGTCTCCAGCATGGGCGGCATCGCCGGCTCGCAGACGCTGACCGTATTGATTCGAGGGCTTGCACTGGGGCACGTCTCGGGGGCCAACGTGCGCTGGCTGGTGGTACGCGAACTGTTGTCCGGCTCCCTCAATGGCGTGCTGTGGGCCGGGGTGGTGGCCGTCATGGCCGTGGCGCGCTTTCACGACATGACGCTGGGCGCCATCATCGCCATGGCCATGATCATCAACCTGCTGGTCGCGGCGCTGGCAGGCACCCTGATTCCGGTCATTCTGAAAAAGCTCTCGATCGACCCGGCGCTGTCAGGTGGTGTGTTGTTGACCACCATTACCGACGTAGTGGGGTTTGTGGCCTTTCTGGGACTGGCCACCTCCCTTTACTGAACTGAAAAGTCTCCGCCCCAAGGCTTGAAAGGCCTTCAGGGCGGAGCACCCTGAAGGCCGATCGCTGCTATCCGGCGATCATCATGTCATCAATCAGCCAGCTGCCGGTATGAACGCTGCTGCGCCGATCGACGTCGTCGCCCAGTGCCACAAGGTTATGGAACATGTCGCGCAGGTTGCCCGCGATGGTGAACTCCTCCACGGGGGCCACGATTTTTCCCTTTTCGATCAGAAAACCGGCGGCACCGCGGGAGTAATCGCCCGTGACCGTATTGACGCCCTGCCCCATCAGCTCGGTGACCATGACGCCGCGCTCGACGCTGCCCAGCAGTTCCTTTTCAGGCGTCAACGGCGCCTGCAGACGCACGTTGCGTGCCCCGCCGGCATTACCGGTCGTGACCAGTCCCAGCCGCCGCGCGCTGTAGGTCGACAGCATCCAGCTGGTCAGCCGACCTTCCCTGATGAACTCGTTGTCGCGCGTATAGACGCCATCATCGTCATAGGCACTGCTGGCCAGCGCACCGTACTCGCGAGGGCGTTCGCCAAGGCTCAGCCACTCGGGAAAGAGCCGCTCCCCCATCGCCTCACATAAAAAGGAGGCGTCGCGAAAGATGGCACCGCCGGCAATGGCATTGAGCAGATGGCCGATCAGCGAGCGCGCCATATTGGGCGTAAAGATCACCGGCATTCTTCCGGTATCCATCGTCTGTGCCCCCAGCCGCGCCATGGCCTGCTCGGCCGCTACACGGCCCACGGCTTCCGGCTCGCGCAGGCGGGCAGCATCACAGCTCACGGTGTAGTCGTGGTCACGCTGCATGCCCGAACCATCACGAGCAATCATCATGCACGACAGCGCATGATGACTGGCCCGCGTAACGCCCATGAACCCATGGCTGTTGCCGTAGACGCTCACACCTTCGCTGGTGGTCAGTGAGGCGCCATCGCTGCTGTCGATGCCCTCGACGGCAAGGCCGCCCTGCTCGCAGCGTCTGGCCAGCTCGATCCCTTCATCAGGCGCCAGCGCCCAGGGATGGTGCCCCCCCATGTCGGGCAGCTCGCGCGCCAGAAGTGCCGGGTCGGCCAGGCCGGCGGCCGGGTCTTCGCCGGTGTAGCGGGCAATATCGAGGGCGCGGTTGACGGCGTCCACCAGCGAGGCATGGGAAGCGTCGCTGCTGGAGACGCTGGCGCGACGCTGGCCCAGATACAGCGTGACGCCGATGCCCTGGTCACGCGCCATCTCCAGCGTTTCGACGCTGCCCTGTCGCACGTTGATTTCCATGCCCTGCTGAACGCTGGCACCGATTTCACACGCATCGGCCCCGGCCGTGCGCGCATACTCAAGCGCCTGTGAGACGGCCGCTTCCAGCGATCGTTGCTGATCATCAATATCGAGTGTGCTCGCCATGGCGCTCTCCTGTCTGCCCTGGAGGGGGAACGAGCCTGATATACTCTCCCACCCTATTCATTTGTTCTTCGCTCGCCGGAGTCCCTGCATGTCGCCACGTAAAACAGCCCGCGCTCACTCCACCGAGGAGACGCCTGCCGATACCGACAGCCAGCATGACGAGTTTCATCATGACAATGGCCGCCCCAACAAGACCCGCCTCAAACAGGAAGCGCAGGATCTCAAGGCACTGGGCGAACAGATCATCGCCCTGTCCGAGGCCGAACGCGCGCGTCTGCCCCTGTCCGATGACCTGCTCGATGCCATCGAGGAAACCCGCCGCATCACTTCGCGTGAGGCCCGCCGACGTCATATGCAGTACGTGGGCAAGATCATGCGCCGTGAACAGCTTGACGAGATCCGCGCCGAATTCGATCTCATGGCCCGCGAAAAGCGCCAGCGCGAACTCGGCTTTCACCATCTAGAACAGTGGCGCGACCGCCTGATCGAAGGCGATAGCGACACCGTCACGGCCTTTGTCAACGAATACCCTGATGTGGACCGCCAGGCGCTGGGCCAGCTGGTGCGTAATGCCCGCGCCGAGCGTGCTGCCGACAAGCCACCGGCAAGTGCCCGCAAACTCTTTCGCCTGATTCGTGACGTCGCAGGGCTCTAGCCTTCCGCCCGGTCGGCCGTACCGCCGACCGTCATGGCGTCGAGTTTGAGCGTAGGCTGGCCCACGCCAACCGGCACGGACTGCCCGTTCTTGCCGCAGACGCCCACGCCGCTATCCAGCGCCAGGTCGTTGCCGATCATCGAAATCCGCCCCATGGATTCCGGGCCGTTGCCGATCAGTGTGGCACCGCGTACCGGGGTGGTGATCCGGCCGTTCTCGATCAGATAGGCCTCGCTTGCCGAAAAGACAAAGCGCCCCGAGGTGATGTCCACCTGCCCGCCGCCAAAGCTTGCGGCGTAAATGCCGTAATCCACCGAGGCGATGATCTCTTCGGGATCATGCTCGCCCGGCAGCATATAGGTATTGGTCATGCGCGGCATGGGCAGGTGCGCGTAGGATTCGCGCCGACCGTTGCCGGTCGGCGCCATCCCCATCAGTCGCGCGTTGAGTCGATCCTGCATGTAGCCAATCAGGATGCCGTCTTCGATCAGCGGCGTATACTGCCCGGGCGTGCCTTCGTCATCAACGCTCAGCGAGCCCCGGCCGTTGTCGCAGGTTGCGTCATCCACCACGGTGACCCCGCGCGCGGCCACCTGCTCTCCGATACGGCCACTGAATGCCGAGCTGCCGCGGCGATTGAAATCGCCCTCAAGGCCATGCCCTACCGCTTCGTGCAGCAGCACGCCCGGCCAGCCGTTGCCCAGCACCACCGGCAGCTGACCGGCCGGCGCATCAACCGCTTCCAGATTGACCAGCGCCTGACGAACGGCCTCTCTGGCGTACTGCTCGGCCACGTCATCACGCACGAATCGTGTCAGCGAAAAACGACCGCCGCCGCCGGCGCTGCCGCGCTCGCGCCGGCCGTTGCGGGCAGCAATCACCGAGACGTTGAAACGTACCAGCGGGCGCAGATCCAGCGCCTGAGTGCCGTCACTGTTTTGCACCATGACCGCGTCATAGGAAGCGCTCAGCGAGACGCTGACCCGGGTGACTGCCGGGTCCGCCGCGCGCGCAATGCGGTCGGCGCGCTGCAGCATGGCCACCTTGTCGTCAGCCCCCAGCGAGTCAAGCGGATTGTCACTGTCGTAGCGGGCAGTCACCGATACCGGCGCGTCAACTGCCATCGGCGGCGTACGCTGACCGGAACGCGCAATCAGTGACGCCGTATGCGCCGTGCTGGCGATGGCTTCACGGCTCAGCTGATTGGAGTAGGCAAACCCGGTCTGTTCCTGATGCTGCGCACGGATGCCCAGACCGCTGTCGATGCTGTACCCGGCCTCCTTGACCTCACCATCCTCCAGCGACCAGGACTCCCGCCAGCTGCGCTGCAAAAATATATCGGCGAAATCGATGCCCGGCCCCATGACCTTTTCAAGCCCGTCATGGAGCGCGGCATCATCGAGCCCGTGCGCCCCGAGCAGCAGGGTGCGGGCATCCTCTGATCGAGTGCCCGAAACGGATGGCGTTGTCATCAGCGCGTATGCTCCAGCTTGACCTGTGGCGATGCCCAGGGCCCCGCCACGTGATAATGAACCTGCGATACCCGATCGAACCAGGGCTCGAACAGCCAGTGTAAAAGATAGAGTACGCCACCCACCTGCGGTGCGCCCACCAGCACTGCGGCCAGTGGCAGATTCTGGGACACCGGCACGGTGACGCCCAGATGGGCATCCAGCGTATTTTTCGGGATATCGACCTGTCCCTGCACCGAGAAGCGGGTAGCAGAGCCATCGAACCGAACCGGCTCTACCGTGCTGACCACGCCCTCATGCAGCGTCGTGCGTGCCTTGACCGATTTGAAGGCGATTCCGGAGCGTGTCACGTCCGAAAAGTTGAGCTGAAGGCGCCGGATCAGATTGTCCAGATTCAGCAGCGAGACCAGATTGGCCCAGCGCGACTGTACAAAGGTCAGTCGTCCGCTGCCGAGATCGGCATTGACGCTGCCGTTGGCGCTGGCCACATCGAACTGCCATGGCGCTCCCGGCCAAGCCAGTCTGGTATCGATTTTGCCCTGATCGGTCTGCAGCACGTTGTCGATCCCGAACGAGGCCATGGTGTTGCCCAGATTGCCGGCAGCGGCGTCAAGACGCAGCCGGGTGAGACTGGGCAGGCTGCCGGCGCGCTCCCAGACCAGCTGCCCGCTGGCGTCCAGATCGCGCATATGAATCTGCAGCGGTGAGATATCGATACGCTCATCGTCGGAATGCCAGCGTCCCGAGACACTGCCCAGCATATTGCCGTCAAGACGCACCTGATCGACCGTGAACTCGCCGTCACCCAGACTTGCCAGACCTTCCGGATAGGCCGTCAGCGTTGTCCCGGCGCCCTCCGAATCATCGGCCGTCTCGCTGCTGCGTTTTGATTCGGTCATCAGCGGCGTGAGATCCACCCAGTCGATATGCACGATCACCGGCAGCTGCGGGTCGTCGCGCCAGTCGGCCGTACCGCTCAAAAAGGAGCTGTCGACGCTGGCGTGCCAGTCGTTCCCGCGGACTTCTGCCAGCCCCCGGGCACTGCCGAGACAGGTGACGCCAAACAGCACGCAGTCAGTGTCGACCGCCACACGCTCGATCGGCGAAATCTTCTGCGAAGGGGCATCCGGCCGTCGACGACGGCTGTTGTCATCGGCGGTGTCGGAGAGCTGCGAGATGGCCAGCTGCCAGGCCATCAGATCCAGTCGGTCCGCGTGCCAGTTGACCTGCCAGTGCTCCTGATCGGGCCACTTGACGTTTTCCGGCGGCATCTGCTCCAGCCAGACCTGGCCCTGATGGCTGTTATGCCGCCAGCGTGCGCGCACCAGATCGCCGATTTGCATCTCACCGGCACCGCTGCCGACATCGACGTCCAGCGTCAGCGGTAGCGGTGTATCGGGAGATTTCTGAAACGGCTGCGGCAGCTGCAGCGACAATCCCTTGAGCGGGGTCTGCACATGAATCTGTGCGCCGCTGTCACCCAGCATGATCTGCGCCGTGTAGTCGATCGGGCCGTGGACGATGGGAATGATGTTCTCAAGCCCCAGCCAGCCGGCCACCCCTTCGGCGTAGCCATGCCCCGAGATGTCGATACCGCCGTCCATCAGATGCAGGCGCGCCCTGACCGGTCCCTCGAAGACGCGGGCATCCAGCGTGCCGGTAATACTGCTCTGTTGCTGCCGGTAACCGTAGTGCACATTGCCCTCGATATCGGTGACGGTCAGATCCGACTCTTTTGAGTACAGCGTACCGCCGTCCAGCCGGCCGTCGCCCCTGATCGTGACGGCATCCGGGTCCGTCGTCGGCAGCGACACATTGACCGAACCGATCAGGCTGCCGCTGGTGCGCCAGGTATCGAGCGTCTCGCTGAGCGACTGATCCTCCAGTGGCGCCTTTTGCAACAGCGACAAAAGATTACCGGCATCGCCGGTCACCAGCGCCGAGAGCGTAAACTGCTGGTCCTTGAGCGATGCCTTCGCGCCGCGTGATACCAGCCCCATCAGATTGGCATGGGTAATATCGGCGTCGAAATTATTGCCCGACATCGTGAAACGGCCATCCAGCCCGGTAACCGGCGGCCACCCCTCCTGCCAGGTCATACTGACGTTACGGGCCTCGACCGACAGTTTCACCTTGTCCTCATCCGGCGCCCCGGGACGATCATCATTGAACACCAGTCGCAGCGCGATCTGACCTTCGGGGATATCGGCCCGATGAATGCGCTTGTCCAGCCAGACACGTACCTCGGGGTCATCAATGGCGCGCACCGGCAGCCACTCCCGCGGATGTTCGGCCGAGACATTTTCAAAGGCGACGTTCATGTCAAAGCGCTCCGGCTGGCCCGGGGGCGCCGTCAGGGTAAAGTCTCCGCTGGCGTGAGCACCTCGATGCTCGAGTTCGATATCGCTGCCGCCAAAGTGAATTCCGCCATCATCGTCCACATTGAAGGCAAGTCGGCCGGTGACGTTGTCCAGCGTCCAGGGCGTCAAAAAGACTTCCGGCATGTTCAGTTCAGTGTGACGTGCGCCAAAGTGGATTTGGGCGTCCAGCCCTTCGGCCGTCAGCCAGCCATCGACAGGCCCGAAACCGGGGATCTGCTGCACCGGCTGGCTCGAGATGTCCCTGAGCGCCGCACGCGTCTCGATCGGACCGCCCTGCTGACGATGAATGGCGATGCCGTCCACGCGACCCTTGAGCGCCATCCCCGACAGCATCTGACGGCTCTCGTCATCCGGCAGCGGTATGAGATCGGCAATGGCGGTGATGTCATCAAGTGCCAGAGGCGTGGTGGTCACGCTGAAATCAGCGAAGTCCTTCGAGGCCTCAAGCTCGACAGCCTCGGGCAGCAGGGAGAGTGGGTGACCATCCCGCGACAGGCCCAGCTGTTCGATGCCCCCCTGCCAGCGGCCGTTGGCTGTGCGCTCAAGGCCTGCCTCGAGCGTGATATCGTTGAGGGTGAAGGCCGCATCACGATGCGCCCCGGACAGGGACGCCACGCTCAGCGACAGCCGTCCGCTCGCCATGGTGCCGTCGTGCCAGCCCGCCCATAATGAGACCTGACCGCTGGCGTCTGAAACGCCGTAATCCGGCCACAGAGCGCTCCAGAGCGTGGCCAGCTGTCGAACCTGCTCGGCATCCGCGCGGACCTGGAGCTGCCCGTCAAGCGGGGCAACACTGTCAAAACGCCCGGCCAGACCAAGGCCCTCTTCCTCGGCGCCTTCCCAGTGCGCCGAGGCCGAAATCGTGCGTGGGCGACGCTCGCCACCGGTAATGGCCAGGTGATCAACCAGCAGCGAGGTGACCTCACCGTACTGATCGCTGTCGGCATCCGGCTTTGAAGCGCTCTGTGGCAGGCGACCGTGAAAGTCGATGCGCGCGTTGTGCAGATCAACGGACTGCTGCATCAGCGTCTCGACCCAGGTGGTCAGGCGCTCGGGCGAGAATTCAAAGGGCGCATCATCGTCCTCCTGTGAAGACGGCCCCCAGCCCCACTGCCCCGGTTCGTTTTCGTAGAGATCGATCGTGGCATCGCGGGTCTGGAATTTCGAGAATGTCGGCGCATGGCCGGTCAGCAGATCAATCAGATCGACTCGGGCATCCATCGAGCCCAGCGACAGCAGCGAGCGCATGCCCTCATCGCCATCAAGGGCCAGATTGTCGAGCGTCACGACCAGCTCGCGACCGTCCAGCTCGAGGCGCAGATTCTGCCAGCGCGCGTGCCAGGACGATGGCAGTGGCAACAGCTCGACCACCTGCTGCTGCAGGGCCGGCTGATTGAGTACGCCAAGGCGCAGCGAGGTGGCCACCACTGCCAGCAGGAGCAGAACGATCGCCACCAGGGTCAGTAGCCAGCGCGTCAGGATTCGCAGCGAAGACATGATCACATCAGTACGATGTCGTACTGCTCCTGACAATAGTGCTGTTCCACCTGAAAGCGGATGGTCTTGCCAATGAAACCTTCCAGGTCCGCCACCGCCGTTGATTCCTCTTCATGCAGTCTATCTACCACGCTCTGGGCGGCCATGACCAGATAAGTGTCGGGCGAATAGGCGCGCTCCTCGCGCATGATTTCACGAAAGATCTCATAGCAGACGGTCTCCGGTGTCTTGAGCGTGCCACGCCCCTTGCAGACGGGACACGTTTCACAGAGCACATGCTCCAGGCTCTCCCGGGTGCGCTTGCGCGTCATCTGTACCAGCCCCAGCTCGGTCACGCCCGACAGCCGGGTGCGGGCATGATCGCGCTCCAGGGCCTTTTCAAGCACGCGCAGCACCTGACGCTGATGGTCACTGTCGAGCATGTCGATGAAATCGATGATGATGATGCCGCCCAGGTTGCGCAGGCGAAGCTGTCGCGCAATGGCCGTGGCCGCCTCGAGGTTGGTCTTGAAGATGGTCTCCTCGAGATTGCGATGCCCCACGAAGGCGCCGGTATTGACGTCGATGGTGGTCATGGCTTCGGTCTGATCGATGATCAGGTAGCCACCGGATTTCAGATCGGCGCGACGCTCCAGCGCCCGCTGCAGCTCGTCCTCGACCGAGAAGAGATCAAAGAGGGGACGCTCGCCGGGATAATACTCGATCCGCGATTCCAGCGAGGGCATCAGCTCGCGCGCAAACTCGCACAGGCGATCATGATTCTCTCTTGAGTCAATGCGGATGCGCTCGATATCGTCGCGCATCACATCGCGCAGCGTGCGCGTGGGCAGCGCCAGATCCTCATAGAGTACCGCCGGCGGGCGCGTGCCGCGCCGGGCCGCATCGATCTTGCGCCACAGTCTGAGCAGAAACTGCATGTCGGCCGCCAGCGAGGCTTCATCAACCCCTTCGGCAGCCGTGCGAATGATAAAGCCGCCGATCAGGCCATCACGGGCACCGGCCTGAGCGTTGACCATGTTGCGAAGCCGTTCGCGCTCGGCGTCATCCTCGATGCGCTGGGACACCCCGGTATGGGAGGCGCCCGGCATGTAGACCAGATAGCGCGAGGGAATGGAGAGCTGGGTGGTCAGGCGAGCCCCCTTGGTGCCCATGGGCTCCTTGATCACCTGGACCACCAGCGACTGGCCTTCGTGCACCAGCGTGCGAATCGGTGCGGCGTCCTGTCCGGGGTGACCGGCCGGCATCAGCTCGTGGGCGTGAATAAAGGCGGTGCGGGGCTGACCGATATCGACAAAGGCCGCCTGCATGCCCGGCAGCACCCGCACAACCTTGCCCATGTAGATATTGCTGACGATGCCCCGGCACTGATCCCGTTCGATCCAGGCTTCCTGGAGCACGCCGTTTTCAACCACCGCTACCCGGGTTTCCATTGGCGTCATGTTGATCAGGATTTCACCGCTCATGACGCCTCCCCCCTGTCGCCCGGGCTGTCGGCAAGCCAGGGCGCAATTCCCTGACGCGCCAGCAGCTGCGCGGTTTCACAAAGCGGCAGACCGACAATGCCCGACCAGCTGCCCTCGATGCGCGACACGAACATGGCGCCGCGCCCCTGCAGGGCGTAACCGCCGGCCTTGTCGCGCCCTTCGCCACTGGCAACATAAGCACTGATCTCGCGCGTTTCCAGCGCTCGAAAATGAACATCGCTGACCACGCAGGCTTCCAGCAGCCCGGCAGGGCCGACGACGGCCACAGCGCTGATGACCTGATGCGAGCGCCCCGACAGGCGACGAAGCCATGCGCGGGCCTGCTCATCGCTTTCAGGCTTGCCCAGAATCTGACCTTCCAGCGATAGCGCGGTATCGCCACCCAGTACGGGCAGCGCCGTGGCGAGCCCCTGCTGGCCGGCCCGAGCCTTTTCACGCGCCAGTCGGGTCACGTACTCCAGCGCCGGTTCACCAGCGCGCGGGGTTTCATCCAGGTCCACCGGACAGGCGCACGGAGCCACGCCAATGGTGGCCAGCAGTTCAAGGCGACGGGGCGACGCCGAGGCGAGAATCAGATCAGGCGATGACATGCTCATGGACTATCCGAAAAAGGGGCTGCAAAAGCGCCATGACCCATCGACAGGCACGCCATCCGGCAGGTGCGAAAGGGCCATCAAAAGGAGGCAAAGCGTCGGCGTATGATCTGCATCAGGGTAAACAGCCAGGGCCACAGTATGCCACCCAGAAGCGCGGCATAGACAAACTCGAGATGCAGCGGCGCCCCCAGTATCAGCGCGCGCAGCCACTGCTCGAACAGCTGCATCAAGGCCAGCACCAGCGTGACCAGCATGGCCTGTCGCCAGAGCGCATAGATGCGCATGCGCTGGTAGAGCAAAAGCGTCAGAAAGGCGATGGCCGCATACAGCAGGGCATTTTCCCCCAGCGGCGTCCCCTGAAGCAGATCGATCAGGATACCGACCATGAATCCATGGAATACCCCCACGCGGTACGGCGTGATGATGCACCAGTAGATCAGTACCAGCCCCACCCAGTTGGGCCGCCACAGCAGCCACTCTTCCGGCAGGGGCATGACCTGCAGGATGAGGGCACACAGAAAGGACAGCGGAATGACCGAGGAGTACCCTCTCATGGTCGCGTCTCCTGTCGGCCGATGCGCGGTGCGACCTGAAGTGCCGCGTCCACGGCTTCCTGACTCAGCCGCTGACGGGTGGGCTTGAGCTGATCATGGGTGAACAGCAGCAGGAAGTTGCGACTGCGGTCAAGCCGAGCGATGGGCAGAGCCTCCACGGTGGCAAAGGGCGTGCCCGCATTGCGTACGATACGGCTGACGCGGGCTACCGGGTAACCTTCCGGGAAACGCCCTGTCAGCCCCGAGGTCACCAGCAGGTCCCCTTCCCGGATGTCGGTATTGTTGGGCACGTTGTCCAGCGTCAGGCGATTGGCCTGACCGGCGCCGCGAACAATGAAGCGCAGCCCGTTGCGATTGACCTGCACGGGCACCGAATGGCTGGCATCGGTAATCAAAAGCACTCTGCTTGAATAGCGAGACACCGAAATCACCTGCCCGACCAGACCGGCTGAATCCACCACCGGCTGACCGTTGTAGACGCCGCTTTGCTGGCCGCGATCAATGATCATCTGCTGCAGGAAGGGGTCATTGTCGAGCGTCAAAAGGCCGGCTGTAAGCCAGGGAATCTCCTGGCGCGGCGTCGCCCTCAAAAGCTCGCGCAGGCGCGTGTTTTCCTCAGACAGACTCGCCATGCGCTGAACACGCTGTGACAGGGTGAGCAATCGCTCGCGCAGTCGGCGATTGTCGTTGACCAGACGGGTCTGATCGCTCAGGGCAAGGGAGGCCAGACTCAGGCCCCTCGAGGGCAGACTGACGATCCACTGCACCGGCGCGACCACGGTCGATACCTGGGCACGCACGTCCTCCATCCAGCTCATGCGCTGATCGGCAAACATCAGAAAAGACGCCAGAATGACGCACAGGATCATTCGGTAGCCGGGAATGGGACCGTGCGAAAAGAGCGGTTTGATAGGCCTTCCTCCCGCGAACCGGATGCAGCCGGCGCGCCCGCGCCGGCCGCTGCTGTCATCAGTCGGTAGACAGCAGTTCGAAGGTATGCTGATCGATCATTTCGAGCGCCTTGCCGCCCCCGCGCGCCACACAGGTCAGCGGGTCCTCGGCGATGATGACCGGCAGGCCGGTTTCCTCGGCAATCAGCTTGTCGATATCGCGCAGAAGACCGCCACCGCCGGTAATCACCAGACCGCGGTCGGCGATGTCGGAGGCCAGTTCCGGGGGCGATTGCTCCAGCGCACTCTTGACGACCGCCACGATCGAGGAGAGCGGCTCCTGCAGAGCATCGAGAATCTCGTTGGAGTTCAGGGTAAAGCTGCGCGGTACGCCCTCGGCAAGATTGCGTCCGCGAACGTCGATTTCACGCATTTCACCGCCGGGCCAGGCACAGCCGATCTCTTCCTTGATGCGCTCGGCAGTGGCCTCGCCGATCAGACTGCCGTAGTGACGACGCACATAGGCCGTGATCGCTTCATCGAAGCGGTCGCCACCCACGCGCACGGACTCGGAGTAGACCACACCGGACAGGGAGATGATGGCAATCTCGGTCGTACCGCCGCCGATGTCGACCACCATCGACCCGGTGGCTTCCTCGACCGGCAGACCGGCGCCAATGGCGGCTGCCATCGGCTCTTCGATCAGAAAGACTTCACGGGCGCCCGCCCCTTCGGCGGACTCCTTGATGGCACGGCGCTCGACCTGCGTGGACATGCAGGGAACGCAGACCAGCACACGAGGGCTGGGCGTCAGGAAGGTGCTCTGATGCACCTTCCTGATGAAATACTGCAGCATCTGTTCGGTCACGGTGAAGTCGGCAATAACGCCGTCCTTCATCGGACGAATGGCCGTGATGTTGCCGGGCGTGCGTCCCAGCATTCGTTTGGCATCAAGGCCGACAGCGGCCACGCTTCTCATGCTGCCGGACTGGCGAATGGCCACGACCGAGGGTTCATCGAGCACGATACCGCGACCACGTACATAAATCAGCGTGTTGGCTGTTCCCAGATCGATGGACAGATCATTGGAAAACAACCCCCGTAAACGTTTAAACATGAAAGTCTTTCACCTGGGCCAGACCGGAACTTGTGCGGATGCAAACGGTATCATCGCCGTCATGATGCGGCAAGCAGCCCGCCTGCCATGCCGCCGCCGCTTATGATACCTTCTTCTCACAATGTGGCCCCGCTTCTTTTTGTTGCTTTTATGCAGCCCGAACGGAAGCCGGCCAGCCACGCTTTTGCTCTCAACTCTTGTACCGTTCAAAGGTAGAACCGCCATGGCTATTGAACACGCCAATGTTCTGCGCGCAGCGCATCTGGCTCGTCTGGGCGTGACTGATGCCCAGGCCGAACGCTACGTCGATGATCTATCGCGCATTCTGGAGATGGTCGACCGGCTCGCCGAAATTGATACCGAGGGCGTGGCGCCGCTGTCCCACCCGCTGGACGCCACCCAGCCCCTGCGTGCTGACGAGGCGATCGAAGCCGACCGTCGCGATACCTTCCAAAGCGTTGCCCCTGCCACCCAGGACGGCCTCTATCTGGTACCGCGCGTGGTCGAATGATCAGCGCCGCATCCGATGGTTTCGAGACCCGACAGATCATGGACGCTGCCCCGACCGGGAACAGCCAAGGAGTAACACCCCGTCATGCATGACAAGACACTTGCCGAACTGGCCCGCGGTCTGGCCGCCGGTGACTTTTCCAGTCGCGAGCTGACCGCTTCGCTGCTCGAACGCATCCAGCGTGTTGACCCCTCGCTCAACAGTTTCATTACCGTTACCGGCGAGCAGGCGCTTGAAGAAGCCGATACCGCTGATGATCTGCGTCAGAAGGGTCAGGCCGGTGCCCTTGGCGGCCTGCCGCTGGCCTACAAGGATATCTTCTGCACCGAGGGCGTACGCACCAGCGCCGGCTCGAAGATGCTCGACAACTTCATCGCGCCCTACAACGCAACGGTCGTTGAAAAGCTGCGTCACGCAGGCACGATCAGCCTTGGCAAGACCAACATGGATGAGTTCGCCATGGGCTCGTCCAACGAAAACAGCTACTACGGCCCGGTCAAAAACCCCTGGAATTCGACGCTGGTACCCGGCGGTTCTTCCGGCGGCAGCGCTGCCGCCGTGGCGGCCGGTCTTGTTCCGGCAGCACTGGGCACCGACACCGGCGGTTCGATCCGCCAGCCAGCCGCGTTCTGCGGCATTACCGGCCTCAAGCCGACCTATGGACGCATCTCGCGCTACGGCATGATCGCCTACGCCTCGAGTCTGGATCAGGCCGGCCCCATGGCCCGCACGGCGGAAGACTGCGCGATGCTCATGAACGCCATGGCCGGCCACGACTCGCGTGATTCCACCAGCGTGGCACGCAATGTGCCCGACTACACCCAGGATCTGGACAAGCCGCTCAACGGCCTCAAGGTCGGTCTGCCGGTGGAGTACTTCGGTGACGGTCTGGCGCCCGAGGTGGAAACCGCCATTCGCGAGGCCGTAAAGGTCTATGAATCCCTCGGCGCCCGGATCATCGACGTCAGCCTGCCCCACACACGCCTGGCGATTCCGGCCTACTACGTCATTGCCCCGGCCGAGGCGTCCTCCAATCTGTCGCGCTATGACGGCGTTCGCTTTGGGCACCGCTGCGACAACCCGATCGATCTCGAGGACCTTTACAAGCGCACCCGCGCTGAAGGCTTTGGCGATGAGGTCAAGCGCCGCATCCTGATCGGCACGCACACCCTGTCGGAGGGCTTTTTTGACGCCTATTACCGCAAGGCGCAGCAGGTTCGCCGCCTGATCCGTCAGGATTTCCTTGATGCCTTCAGCCACGTGGATGTGCTGATGGGGCCGGCCGCGCCGACCACCGCCTTCGAGCTGGGCTCCAGGGCCGACCCGGTGCAGATGTATCTGCAGGACATCTACACCATCGCCATCAACCTGGCCGGCATCCCCGGTATCAGCGTGCCTGCCGGTCTGGTCGACAACCGCCCGGTCGGACTTCAGATTCTGGGGCCACATTTCGGTGAGGCCCACCTTCTTAACGTGGCGCACGTCTATCAGCAGGCCACGGACTGGCATCAGCGCCGGCCCGAGATCAAGGAGTAATACAACATGCAGTGGGAAGTCGTGATCGGGCTTGAAGTCCACGTGCAGCTTTCAACCTGCTCGAAAATCTTTTCCGGCGCCTCGACCGCGTTCGGCGCCGAGCCCAACACCCAGGCCTGCGGCATTGATCTGGGCCTGCCGGGCACGCTGCCGGTACTCAATGAAAACGCCGTTGCCATGGCGGTACGCTTTGGTCTGGCGATCAATGCCGAAATCCCCGAGTACTCGGTGTTCGAGCGCAAGAATTACTTCTACCCCGACCTGCCCAAGGGCTATCAGACCAGCCAGATGGCCCATCCGGTCATTGGCCGGGGCGAGGTCGACATCACGCTGGGCGATGGCACCGTCAAGACCGTGCGCATCCATCATGCCCATCTGGAGGAGGATGCCGGCAAGTCGCTGCATGAAGACTACAGCGGCATGACCGGCATCGATCTCAACCGTGCCGGCACGCCACTGCTGGAAATCGTTTCCGAGCCCGACATGCACAGCGCCGAGGAAGCCTCGGCCTATATCCGCGCCATCCACGCCATCGTGACCTATCTGGGCATCTCCGATGGCAACATGGCCGAAGGCTCGATGCGCTGTGACGTCAACGTGTCGCTGCGTCCGAAGGGCCAGGAAAAGCTGGGCACCCGCGCCGAGATCAAGAACGTCAACTCCTTCCGCTTCGTCGAGCGCGCCATTGCGTTCGAGATCGAGCGCCAGAGCGAGATTCTCGAGGAAGGTGGCGTCGTGGTTCAGGAGACCCGTCTCTACAACCCGGATCTGGACGAGACCCGTTCGATGCGCACCAAGGAGGAAGCCAACGACTATCGCTACTTCCCCTGCCCCGATCTGCTGCCGCTGATGCTTGATGAGGCCTACGTCGAGCATCAGCGTTCACTGCTGCCGGAGCTGCCGAGCGAGAAGCGTCAGCGCTTTGTCGATTCACTCGGGCTTTCCACCTATGACGCCGATGTTCTGACCGGCTCACGTCCGCTGGCCGAGTATTTCGAAGCCGTCCAGAAACACTGCGGGGATGCCAAACTGGCCGCCAACTGGGTACAGGGCGATCTGCTGGGCCGGCTCAACCGCGACGGGCTCGACATCACCGAAAGCCCGGTCAGCGCCGAGCAGCTCGGCGGCCTGCTCATGCGTCTGGCCGATGACACCATCAATGGCAAGGCGGCCAAACAGGTCTTTGCCGATCTGTGGGAGTGCAAGGGCGAGACGGCCGACGAGATCATCGACGCTCGTGGCCTCAAGCAGGTCACCGATACCGGCGCGATCGAATCCCTGTGCGATCAGGTCATTGCCGACAACCCGGTGCAGGTGACGCAGTACCGCGAGGCGACCGAAGACAAGCGCGGCAAGATGATCGGCTTTTTCGTTGGCCAGGTCATGAAGGCCTCACGCGGCACGGCCAACCCACCGCAGGTCAACGCCATGCTCAAGGAAAAGCTCGACGCCCTGCTTTAGACCTCTGTTATCACGACATGACATGTACGAGTCAGCAGCGAGTACAAAAGGGACGCCACGAGGCGTCCCTTTTTCATGTCGTCCATGTCTTTTTGATCACACCCCTTGAGGCGCAACCACAGCGGCTCATCACTCCTCGATCGGCGGGGTCGGCAGAATGCACATGTCGTGGACTTCCACGTGTTTTGGCTGGGTCAGTGCAAAAACCACCGAACGGGCAATATCATCCGGCGTCAGGGCATCTTCCTGAGGCTCATCGAAAAAGGGCGTATCCACCAGGCCCGGCTCGATCAGCGTCACCCGCATGCCACTACCCTTTACCTCTTCGCGCAGATTGTAGGTCATGGCCTGTACGGCACTTTTGGTGGCGCCGTAAAAGGAACCCGGCATGATCCGGCGCCCGGCAACGGACCCCGTGATCAGCACATGGCCCCGGCTTTTCTTGAGCTCGGCCATGGCCGCACGTACCGTCAACGCCGGCCCAAGCACGTTGGTCAAAAGTACTTCACGCCACTCTTCCGGGTCGCTGCCGCTGTAGCCCCGCCCTTCAAGACCGCGCCCGGCATTGGCAAACACGGCGGCCAGACCGCCGAAATGCTCGACCACCGAGGCCACCAGCTGCGCCTGTGCCTCCCAGGACTGTACATTGCAGGTAAACGCCATCGAACGCACGCCGTACTCCTGCTCGAGAGATTCGGCCAGCGTTTCAAGACGCCTGGTACTGCGCGCTGCCAGTGCCACGTTATAACCGGCCTGCGCCGCATGGCGGGCACTGGCCTCACCAATGCCGGTAGACGCGCCTGTAATCAAAAGCGTTGGATTGGCCATCTCTGCCTCCTGTGCGATCGGACCCATCAAATCCTGCGATCAAGGATGTGCAGTGAGCCTGGCAAGCCCCCTCGAAGTGCGCCACCAGCACGTGCAGGCCGATTGCCTGCACACCAGAGGCAGCCCGTCTACCTTTTCAGCAACCATGACAGGAACTGTGCTTTTCGGCTATTTTGGAGTAACCCTTTTTATTGCCCTGTATCAATGAATGACCTGGCGTTTACACGCAAGTGCCAGGTGACCACAACAATGGATGTCGGTCGCAATCGCGCGTCAGACAAGGAGAAATTCATGACCGGCCTGACGTCTCCGATCGTCGAACGCCACCCCGTAGAGGACGTCCCAAACGCCTCTCTCAATCACGACATTCACACTACCCTGACGCAGGCGCTCAAGGATGACGGCCGTCAGGGCATGATTCGTGATGCCATCAATCACCACCTGACCGCCGCCGGTGGCTATCTACGTGCCCGACTGGGCTATCACACCGGCCGGGCACTGGACCTGAGCCATGACGAGGCGCTGACCTGCGCCGGCATCAGCGAGCTTTTGCACAACGCCTCGCTCATCCACGACGACGTGCTCGATCATGACAGCATGCGACGCGGCCAGCGCAGCGTCTGGCGCGTGTGGAATGAAGGCGTGGCCATCTGTCTGGGCGATCTTTTCATCTCTGCCGCCTACGGTCTGATGAGCGGGCTGAGTACTCATGCCGAACGTCTGCCGGTGCTGCTGTCCTGCGTACATCATCACGTTCAGACCACCATTCACGGCCAGGCCGAATGCTTCAGTCTGGCGATGGGGCCAGAACCGGAATTCGAACAGTGCAGTCAGGCCGCCTGCGGCAAGTCCGGCCCGCTGTTTGCGCTGTCGCTGGAAGCGCCGCTGTTGCTGACCGGCCATGACGGCGCCATCGACAGCGCCCGCCAGGCCGCGCTGTCGTTTGCCACGATCTACCAGCTTATCGATGACATCGAGGATTTTGACAGCGACATGAGCGATCAACAGCAGGGGGCCTGCAACATGCTTCACGCGCTGGGCAACCGTGGCGATGCTACCCCCATGGCGTCGGCGCGGGATTACGGCCGCCACCAACTGGAGCGCACTCGCCAGCTGGCAGGCACACTGCCCAATGGCTGCGGACAGGCCCTGATCGAGGAAGCCCATCGGCTCGAGGAGAAGCTGATCAGCATCACGGGAGAGCGCTCATGAGTCGTGCTCTGGTCATTGGCGGCGGCTTCGGCGGCATGGCGGCCGCCCTGCGCGCGCGCAGGAAGGGCTACGACGTCACCCTCATCGACCGCTGCGAATCGCTGGGCGGTCGCGCCCAGGTCTTTACCGATCAGGGTTTTCGCTTTGATGCCGGCCCCACGGTCATCACGGCGCCCTTTCTGTTCGAGGAACTCTTCGAGCTTTTCGGCAAGCGTCTGGAAGATTATGTCGAGATGGTCGCGCTCGATATCTGGTATCAGTTTTATTTCCAGGACGGGCGCACCTTTGATTACGGTACCGACATGTCGGCGACGCTCGCCAGCATTCGCCGCTTCAACGAGCGCGATGTCCAGGGCTATCAAAACCTTTTGAACACCTCGAAGGAGATCTTCGAGATCGGCTTCGAGCAGCTGGCCGACCGCCCTTTTCATCAGTTCTCGACCATGGCCGCACAGATTCCGGCCCTTTTGAAACTGAAAAGCTATCGCTCGGTGTGGCAGATGGTCTGCGCCCACATCGAGGATGACAGCCTGCGTCAGGCCTTTTCGATTCCGCCGCTGCTGGTCGGCGGCAATCCGTTTCGAACTACCAGCATTTACGGTCTGATCCCCTGGCTTGAACGCAAGTGGGGCGTGCACTTTCCAATGGGCGGCACCGGCGCACTGGTCGCTGCACTTGAAAAATTGATGCGCGATGTCGGCATTACCATCGAGACCGGCACCACCGTCAAACGCATCCTGAGCGAGCACGGGCGCGCCAACGGGGTCGAGCTTGAGAGCGGCGAAAAGCTGCCGGCGGAGGCCGTCATCAGCAACGCCGATGCCGCGCATCTGTATACCCATATGGTCGATCAGGTCTCGAGCAGCGCGAAGCTCAAACTGGCCGGCGCCAAATATTCGATGGGCCTTTTCGTGCTTTATGTCGGTACCAACCGGCAGTTTCCTGACATCAAGCATCACACCATCTGGATGGGTCAGCGCTATCGCGAGCTTTTGGAGGACATCTTCGAGCATCGCGTGCTGGCCAACGACTTCTCGCTGTATGCGCACCGCCCCACCGCCACCGACCCGTCCTTTGCCCCGCCCGGCTGTGACTCGTTCTACATTCTCGCACCCGTGCCCAACCTGCAGGGCGATGTGGACTGGTCACGTGAAGGCGACAAACTTGGCGATGCCATTATCGACGCGCTGGACCGCACCACGATGCCGGGCTTTCGCGAATCGATCGTCACCCGTTTTCACATGACGCCGCAGGACTTCAGCGAGCGCTACCTGTCGATGCACGGCACCGGCTTTTCGATTGCACCGATCTTTCGCCAGTCAGCCTGGTTTCGCTTTCATAACAAAAGTGAAGTGCTGGACAATCTCTATCTTACCGGCGCCGGCACCCACCCGGGCGCGGGGCTGCCGGGCGTGCTGTCCAGCGCCCGGGTTGTCGATCATCTACTGCCGGAGGCCGGTGCGTGAAGTCACAGACCGACACCGCCGAGGCCATTCTGGCACGACACGGCAAGTCCTTTCGTTTTGCCAGCTACTTCATGGAGCGCGACGACGCCCACGACGCCGCGCTGCTATACATGGTCTGTCGTGAGCTGGATGATCTGGCCGACCAGGACATGCCCACCGAGGCCGAAAACGCCGGTGCGCATCAGCGTCTGATGACCATTCGCCAGGAGCTGCTGGCCGGCACCGGCAGTGACCCGCTCACAAAGGTGCTGATCGATCTAAGTGTGCGGCGTGGCCTGGACACTCGCGCCGCCGTGGCGCTGATCGATGCCCTGATCGAGGATGTTCGCACTCCGGCGCTGATCGGCAACGAGCATGAGCTGATGCGCTACTGCTATGGTGTGGCCGGTGCCGTCGGCGTATTGATGTGCCCGGTAGTCGGCGCCGACGACAGCGCCATCCCTCATGGCATCGATCTGGGCCTTGCCATGCAGATGACCAACATTGCCCGCGATGTACGGGAAGATGCCGACATGGGCCGTCGCTATCTGCCGGCTGACTGGGTTGATCATTTATCGCCAGATGAACTCATTCATGCCGACAGCGAACAACGCGAGCAGGTTGCCCACGCGGTGGATCGTCTGCTCACCCGGGCCGAAGCCTACTACGCCAGTGCGGCCGACGGTTTTAATCGCATCCCCGGCCGGAATCGACGCGCCATCGCCGTGGCCGCCGACGTCTATCGCGCCATCGGCGAGCGCCTGCGTCGCGAACGACTGGCCTGGTGGCAGGGCCGCGTGCACGTTCCGCTGACCGGCAAGATATGGCTCGCCACCCGTCGCTTGAGCGGACACGGCACCATTCAGGGCAGTGGCACCCACTGTCACGACGCCGAGCTGCATCGCCATATTGCCGATCTGCCCGGCGCCCACGCGCCCAGCGGGTCATGAGCCGCCAGAGCCCTGATCTCGTGATTCTCGGCGGCGGCTGCGCCGGGCTGAGCCTCGCCTATCGACTTGCCCGGCATCAGGACGCACCGCGCACCCTGATCGTCGACCCGCGCAATGACTACACCAACGATCGCACCTGGTGCGGCTGGCCGGTCACTGCGCACCCCTTTCAGGAAGACGTCCGCGCCCGCTGGCATGACCTGACGCTTCATACCGACCGGGCCAGCACCACGATTGAAAGCCGGCGTTATCCGTACGAGATGCTCGAGGCCGAGCGTTTTTATAGCCGAACGCTGGCCGCCGTTGAGGCACACCCATCCATCGAAAGAATTCAGGCTCATGCGGTCGACGTTGAAGATCGCGAGGATGGCGTGACCGTCACGCTGGACAGCGGCGAGACGGTTCGGGCGCGCTTCGGGGTGGATACCCGCCCCCATCCGAAGCCGCTCACCTCGCCCTGGCTGTGGCAGGACTTTGCCGGTATCAACGTCCAGGCCGACAACCTCCCCCGGCACGCCGAGCTGATGGACTTTCGTGTCAACGATGACCCTCAGGCCGGCATCGACTTTCTCTATGTGCTGCCCTACGCACCGGATCAGGCCCTTTTCGAATGGACACGCTTTGGTCGACCGCCCACCGATCCAGGCACGCTTGAACACAGACTGGAAGACTATCTGGAAACCCGCCTTGGCCCGGGAAAGTGGCAGGCCCTGCGCCGTGAAACCGGTACGCTGCCCATGGCGCCACCAACGCGCACCAATGGTCGCTCCATGGTCGTGACGGGTGCCTATGGTGGCGCCATGCGCGCCGCCACCGGCTATGCCTTTCACGCCATTCAGCGCTGGGCTGATGAATGCGCCGATGCGTTGCTCAAGGGCCAGCCGCCGGTGGGCGCGCGACCAGGTCGGGTATTACCACACCTTGACCGTATTTTCATGAGCACGCTGGCACGCCACCCTGAACGCGCCCCCGAGTTCTATCGTGGGCTTTTCGAGCATGCGCCTACCGACAGCCTGATCCGGTTTCTAAGCGGTGTCCCGAGCGTGCGCGATACCCTGTCAGTCATGAATGCCCTGCCCTGGGCGCCGCTGATCGGAAGTACGCTGCGTCATGCTCTACCCGGGCAAACATGACTGGCCCTGAATCCACCGGAAGCGGCACTGTCATTTTCAACGCGCTTGCGTAGTATCATCTGATATTTTCAGCCCCGTCCGAGCCGCTCGATCATGACCGATACCTCCGCCACTGGCCCTTTTGAAGCGCGCCAGTTTCTGGACGCCCATCCCGAGATCACCCAGATCGACGTGTTGATCAGCGATCTCAATGGCGTACTGCGTGGCAAGCGCATTCCGCGTGCGAGCCTTGAAGAGGCCTGGACCAGCGGCGTTAATCTGCCCGCCTCCATTTTTGCGCTTGATATCACCGGCAACATGGTCGAGGAAACGGGGCTGGGACTCGACAGCGGTGATGGTGACCGCGCCTGCCTGCCGATTCCGGGTACGCTGGTACCGGTCTCCTGGCATCGGCGCACGCCGACGGCGCAGCTTCTAATGACCATGGTCGAGCCGGATGGCAGCGGTTGGAACGCCGATCCACGCCAGGTTCTGGCGCGCGTGCTGGAAGGCTTTACCCGTCAGGGGCTGACCCCGGTGGTAGCGATCGAGCAGGAGTTCTATCTGCTGGACGCCGAACGCAATGACCGCGGCCAGCCTCAGCCGCCACGCTCGCCGCTGACCGGTGAGCGCGCGCGCTCCAGCCAGCTCTATTCGATCAGCGAACTTGATGAGTACGCCGATTTTATCGACGCTATTCACGAGGCCTGCGCCCAGCAGGGGCTGCCGCTGGATACCGCGCTCAAGGAGTGCGCCCCAGGTCAGTTCGAGATCAATCTGCGCCACCGAGACGATGCCCTGCGCGCCTGCGATGACGCGGTGATGCTCAAGCGTGCCATCAAGGGGGTGGCCCAGCAGCAGGGGTTCGAGGCCACTTTCATGGCCAAACCATGGGGCAATGAAGCCGGCAGCGGCACCCATGTGCACATCAGTCTGCTTGATGAAGACGGCCGCAACGTCTTTGCGGCCAGGGACAAAAACCCCATGGGCAGCGCGCTGCTGCATCAGGCCATCGCGGGGGTACTGGAATTGATGCCGGCCTCAATGGCGGCCTGTGCGCCCAACCTCAACGCCTTTCGACGCTTCCAGCCCGGGCTTTACGTACCGATGACGCCCTCCTGGGGGCTGGATAACCGCTCGGTCGCGGTGCGCATTCCCTCGGGGCCGACGGCGGCCACACGTCTGGAACATCGCGTCGCCGGTGCAGACGTCAATGTTTATCTATTGTGTGCGGTGCTGCTGGCCTCCATGGCCCACGGGCTTGATGAACAGCTGACACCGCCGCCGCCGATCGAGGGCAACGCCTACACCCAGCTTGACGCTACCCTGCCCGACTCATGGGGCGTGGCGCTGGAGCTGTGGATGGAAAGCGACGTGCTGGGCGAGCGGCTCGGTCGTGGCTTTCAGCAGATCTACTACGCCAACCGGCAGGCCGAACGGGCACTGGCGCAGCGCACCGTCAGCGCGCTGGAGTATGACTGGTATCTGCGCCTGGTCTAGGTGCTGGACAACCCAGGACTGACTCTACCCGCTGCGCATGCAGGGCGAGAAAATGCCCATGAGGTGTATATGAACAGGCGTCGCTCGAGCGTACTGACTTTTTCGGTTGCCATGGCGACAGGTGCTGCGATCCGGGCGCTGTCACCGCTAGCAGGTGGCCACATGGAGCCCTGGGATGACGGCGTGTACTACAGCGCGGCGCTCATGCTGGCCGGCGCCGTGTCGGCGCTTGTGATGTCCGGGCCCCTACCGGCGCTCTATGCGGGCTGCCTCGCCGGGCAGATCCTTTTTGCATTGACGTTGCTGCCGCTCGAGCCGCTTTTTTCCGTGGGTATCGGATTTCTTCTGGCGTGGTCGCTGCTGTTTGTCGCCAGTGCCTGGCTTTGTCTTGTCGTTCGCCCCATGGTCATGCACGCTTTCAGGCAACGCTTCTAATTCAGCCGTAGCAATACCACGCCGGACAGAATGATTACGCCGGCCACCAGCCGCTGGCGACTCAGCCGCTCACCAAGAAAGAGCGCCGAAATGGCGAGCGCAAAGAGCACGCTGGATTCACGCAGCGCCGCCACCAGGGCAATAGGCGCCTGACTCATCGCCCAGATGGTCGCGCCATAAGCGGCCATCGACATGGCACCGCCCAGCAGCCCGACGCGATAGTGGCCCGCAATGGCGGCCAGTGTCTGTCGTCCGCGCATCCCCCACAGCAAAAGCGCCATGCACAGACCATTGAGCGCGAAAAGCCAGAGCACATAGCCGATGGCGTCGTGGTTGGCACGTGCCCCCAGTCCATCACTGAGCGTATAGAAAGCAATAAACGCAGAGGTGATCAGTGCATTGATCAGTCCGACACGAGGCAGCTTCGTCCTGCCGTCACCGCGCACGGCCATCCACCAGATACCGCCGGTCAGCAGCGCCACCCCGACATGGCCGGTCAGCGAGGGCTGATCTCCCAGGGCCACCAGCCCGACCAGCGCCACTATCAATGGCGCCGAGCCGCGCGCGATGGGATAGACCTGGCCAAAATCACCGCGGCCGTAGGCCCGCGCCAGAAACACGTTATATCCCACATGCAAAACGGCCGAGAGCCCAAGCCAGCGCCAGGCCGCGGCACCAGGCACGCTGACGGCAGGCAACATGACCAGAGCGATTCCCCCGGCCCCAACCTGAATCAGCGTGACCGCCAGCAGCCGATCGAGCCCCACCCGCACCAGAGCGTTCCAGCCGGCATGCAGCGCGGCAGCGCACAGGACGATGACGAAAACGTGGGCGCTCATGGGTTCGATGCATCGCTATCACATGGCGCGGCCATCACATGCCGAGCCGGTCGCGCAGCGCGTAGTACCAGGCGCCCATGGCGGAAAACGGCACGGCAAAACGCCGCCCACCGGGAAACGGCAGGTGTTTGATACCGGCGAAGGCGTCAAAGCGTGCACTGTCTCCCTTGATGATCTCTCCCATCAGCCGTCCGGCCAGATGCGAGGACGTCACCCCGTGGCCGGAGTAGCCCTGGGCGTAATAGACATTATGGTTGAGCCGCCCGAACTGCGGCAGTCGATTGAGCGTCAGCAGAAAATTGCCGCTCCAGGCGTAATCGATTCTGACGTTTTCAAGCTCGGGGAAGGTCTTCAAAAGCTTGGGGCGAATGGCACCCTCAATGCTGGCCGGATCGCGCCCCCCATAGGTGACGCCGCCGCCATAGATCAGGCGCCGCTCGGCCGAGAGGCGGTAGTAGTCGAGCAGATAGTTGCCATCCTCAACGGCGCGATCCGTAGGCAAAAGCCGCTGTGCGGTCGCCTCATCCAGCACTTCGGTGGCGATTACCTGGGTGCCACAGGGCATGGAGCGATCAGCCAGTTCAAGAACGATATTGCCCAGGTAGGCATTGCCGGCGATCACGGCACGCTCGGCCTCGATCACCCCCTCCGCGGTATGGATGCTTACCCGCTCGCCGTACTCGAGCCGAGTCATGGGCGAGTGTTCGAAAATGACACCGCCAAGAGACTCGAATGCCGCCGCCTGCCCCATGACCAGATTGAGCGGATGCAGATGCCCGCCGGAGTGATCGAGCAGCGCCCCCGTATACCTCGCGCTGCCGATCTCGCGCCGATAGGCCTCACCTTCCAGCAGCTCCAGTTCCCTGTGGCCGTACTTTTCCCACAGCGCCCTGTGATGTCTGAGGGCAGCCAGTTGCTTGTCATTGCAGGCGGCAAAGAGGTTACCGTTTTTGAGATCGCACTGGATATCGTACTGCTCGATGCGCTCGCGGATGATGCGATTGCCCTCGAACGCCATATCGCCGAGCGCCCGGGCAGAAGCCTCGCCAAAGCGCGCCTCGATCATATCCATATCGCGGCTGTAGCTGTTGACGATCTGGCCGCCGTTGCGACCGCTCGCGCCGAAGCCTACACGCTGCGCCTCGAGCACCGCGACGCGAAAGCCCTGCTCGGCCAGATGAAGGGCGCTGGAAAGACCGGTAAAGCCGGCCCCCACCACACAGACATCCACGCTTTGATGGCCGGCAAGTGCCGGGCGCTCGGAGGCTGCATTCATGGTGGCGGCATACAGCGAGCGGGTATGGCCGTCTTGTTGAGTCGATACAACATCGGGCTGGGTCATGGCGTTTTACCCTGCATCACGGCCCGGTTTTCGGGCCGTTGTGGTTTAGCGACTACGCATTTCGTTGTTGAGCTGCGACAGCACCCCCAGCTGCGCCTTGTCGATCGGAGGCACAAACACCAGACGCGAGCGCTCCTCGTCACTGAGCTGCGAGGGCGGCTTTTTCAGAGCGTCATCAAGCTGACCGAGGGCGGCCTCATTGGGCGTGGCATAAAAGGTGTAGTTACTGATGCGCGCTGCCACATCCGGGCGCAGAGTGTAGGCGATAAACGCCTGCGCCAGCTCGGGGTGCGGCGCCCGCTTCGGAATCGCCAGCGTATCGATACCGCGCTGACTGCCCTCTTTGGGCACGAAAAAGCGCAGATGACCGTAGGTATCCTGGTTTTCGGCCTGACGCCAGGCCAGATCACCGTTGTAGGTCATGCCCATGGCGCTGACGCCGCGTACGATCTGATCAATGGTCGCGGTGCTGTCGGTAAATCCGATGAAGTTCGAGCGGTGTTTGGTGCTCACCAGATGCCGCGCGCTATCCACCCACTGATCCTTTTGCGTACAGTCAAAGCCGTAGCCCAGTGAGGCGCAGGCGGCCCCGAACAGCACCTGTGGATCACCACCCAGCAGGGTAAAGGGCGCGTTCGGATTCTCCTGCGGATCAAACAGCGCCGACCAGCTGCGCGGCACGTCATCGAGCACCCGACTGTCATAGACGATTCCGGTCACGCCCCACTGATAAGGCACACTGTAGCGATTGCCTGGGTCATAAGCAGGGTCCTGAAACTCGGGCAGCAGGTTTTCAAGCCCCGGCAGCTGATCATGATCCAGCGGCTGAATCAGATCCGCCGCGACTAGACGCGGCACGAAATAGTCGGTGGGCACGACGACATCGTACTGGGCATCGCCGCCGCTGCGCAGCTTGGTGAACATCTCGGCGTTGGAGGTAAAGAAGTTCTGCACGATGCGAACGTCGTGTTCACGCTCGAAATCCTTCAGCACGTCCGGCGGCATGTACTCCGTCCAGTTGAAGAGATAAAGCGTGTCAGCGGTTTTTTCACCCGCACTGGCGGTCAGACTGGCCCCGGCCAGCATCAGCACCCCCGCCCGCCACCATCGTGATTGTGTCATTGTTGTTCCTCTTGATGATTCTTTTGTGGGCGTTGATGAGTGTTCTTATCGGGCTCGCACACAAGCCAATATTCAACGCCGTATTGTCGAGCGCAGGCACTTTTCAGGCAGCGCCTAGACGCGCAGCAGCAGATGCTCCCTCTCCCAGGAGCTGATCACCCGGTAGTAGGCCAGATGTTCGGCGCGCTTGACCGCCAGATAGCTCTTGACGAAGCGCTCACCGAGCACCTCCGCCAGCGCGTCACAGGCGTCGAGGGCATCGAGCGCCGGCCCAACATCGTTGGGCAGAGCAATGCCGCCGTTCCAGGCGCCGCCACTCAAGGGCGGACGCGCCGTCAGCTGCTGCGTCATGCCCAGATAGCCGCAGGCCAGCGAGGCGGCCATCACCAGGTAGGGATTGGCATCAGCGCCGGGCAGGCGATTCTCGACCCGCGTGGCTTCGGCATTGCCGACCGGCACCCGCAGCCCCACGGTACGGTTGTCATAGCCCCACTCCACGTTGGTCGGGGCCGAGCCGCCATATTCGTTGGGCATCAGCCGCCGCCAGGAATTGACGTTGGGCGCAAAAAACGGCATCGCCGCCGGCATGTGGGCCTGCAACCCGCCGATGTAATTCATGAAGAGGTCACTGGGCTGTCCGTGGTCACCGGCAAACAGGTTCGCCCCACTGCCAGCCTCCACCAGGCTCTGGTGTAGATGCATGGCGCTGCCCGGCTCGTTGGCCATGGGCTTGGCCATGAAGGTGGCGTACATGCCGTGACGCAGCGCCGTTTCGCGCAGGGTGCGCTTGAAGATCACGACCTGGTCGGCTAGATAGAGCGGATCACCGTGCTGGAAGTTGACCTCCATCTGCCCGGCACCCTCCTCGTGAATGAGGGTATCGATATCGAGCTGCTGCGCCTCACAGTAGTCATACATCTCCTCAAACAGCGGATCAAACTCGTTGACCGCATCGATGGAAAACGACTGTCGACCGCTCTCCTGCCGACCGGAGCGCCCGATCGGCGGTTCAAGCGGATAGTCCGGATCGGTGTTGGCCTTGACCAGATAGAACTCGACTTCCGGGGCCATGACCGGCTTCCAGCCGCGCGCCTCATAAAGGGCCAGCACGCGCTTCAAAACGTGACGCGGCGCGATCTCGACCGGCTCGCCGTTCATGTAATAGCAATCGTGAATGATCTGGGCGGTGGGATCTTCCGCCCAGGGCACGAGATAGGCGGCTGCCGGGTCGGCAATCAGCTGCATGTCGAGTTCAGCGGCATTCCAGAAGCGCAGCGCCTCGTCATCCGGATATCCGCCGGTGACCGACTGAATGAAAATCGAGTCCGGCAGCCGCGGTCGACCGCCGTTGAGATACTTGCCGGCCGGCATGATCTTGCCCTTTAAAATGCCGGTCAGATCGCTGACCAGACACTCGACCTCGGTAATGCGATGCTCTTCAAACCAGTCCGTCAGAACCACCGGATGATGCTTCAACGTCATGTCGGTCTCCCCTGCCAAACCCGACCCTGCGCACAAAAAAGGGCTGCCCGCCGGCAGGCAGCCCGTGACCCTCAGCGCGACTGTACCTCGTTCCACAGCTGCTGATAGCGCTGTAGATCCTTGCCGGACAGCGTCGGCGTGAATTTCAGCCGCGCCATGTCTTCATCACCGGGCAGTGACGGCGGCTGCTGAAGCACTTCGTCAAGATGCTCGACGGCCGCCTGGTTGGGCGTGGAATAGAAGGTATAGTTGGAGAGCTGCGCACCGACCCGAGCGTCCAGAATGAAATTGATGAACTTGTGCGCCAGCTCCGGATGCGGTGCGCGTGCCGGAATCGCCATCGAGTCGACCCACAGTTCGGAGCCCTCCTCGGGAATCACGAATTCGGTGTTGGCGTAGCCTTTCGGATCGTCATCGCGGTACTGCAGGTAATCACCGTTGTAGGTCACCCCGAGGGCGTTGACGCCACGCGAGACCTGGCCCAGCACCGGTGTGGAGTCGGTAAAGCCGGTGAAGTTGCGCCGATGCTTGGTCTTGAGCATCAGTTTGGCCGCGTTGACCATGTCCTCCTGCGCGGTGCAGTTGTAGGGCTTGCCCAGAAACGCACAGGCTGCGCCGAACATGACCTGGCCATCCTTGAGCATCGAAAACGGCTGGCTGTCGTTGACCGATTCGTCAAAGATCATCGACCAGCTCGGCTTTGCCTCCGGAAAGGTGTCGGTATTGATGATCAGCCCGGTAGAGCCCCACAGATAGGCCGCGGTGTACTGATTGTCCGGATCAAAGGGCGGGTCGACAAAACGCGCCATCAGGTTGGACATATTGGGCAGCTGTGACTTGTCCAGCGGCTGTAAAAGCCCCGCCTCGATCATGCGCGGTACGAAATAGTTCGAAGGCACCACGATGTCATACTGTGACGCCCCGCCGGCCTGCAGCTTGGAGAACATTTCGCCCAGCGAGCCGTAGTAGTTCTGCACCACTTCAACGTCGTATTTCTTTTCAAACGCCTCGATGATGTCCGGATCCATATAGTCGGTCCAGTTGAACACATAGAGGCGTTCAGCCGCGCCGGCCTGGCCGGAAAACATGACGGCGGCCACGGCGCCGGCCAGCAGCGCCGGGCGGGGTGAGAAAAGAGTCATTGGCAGCTCCCCTGAATGATTCTGTGTCGTGATGTTGCGGTTTTTATGAGACCGCCGCCCCGCTCAGGCGCGACGACGGTTGAACAGCAGACTGAGTATGGCCACCAGCGCCACCGAGGCAATCATCAGCGTGGCAATGGCGTTGATCTCCGGTGAAATGCCGCGTCTGATCGCCCCCCAGATATAGATCGGCAGCGTCGCGCTTTCAGGCCCCGCCGTAAAGAAGCTGATGACGAAATCATCCACCGAGAGCGTAAACGACAGGAAAAAGGCCGACAGAAGCGCCGGTTTCAGCGTGGGCAGGATGAAATGAATCATTCGCTGCCCGGGACTGGCATACAGATCCTTCGCCGCATCAAAAAGCGTCGCATCCAGCCCCACAAAGCGGGAGTAGACAATCAGCGCCACGAACGGGATCTGAAAGGTGACATGTGCAATCACCATGGTCGCAAGCCCCGGCGACAGCAGCCCGGTCAGTCGATTGATCTGCACGAAAAAGGCCATGTCGGCGATGCCAAAGACAATGTCCGGCATCACGATCGGCAGATAGATCAACACGATCAAAAGCCCGAGTTTTCGGGCGCGATGGCGATAGAGCCCATAGCCGATCATCGCGCCCAGAATGACGGCAATGATCGAGGAAATGACCGCCAGCAGCAGCGTATGGCTGATGGCGTTGATCACCACATCGTTGTGCATCAAACGCTCATACCAGCGCAGCGAAAAGCCGCCCCAGCGCGCCGAGGTATTGATGCTGTTGAATGAAAACACCATCACCACCAGCAGCGGCGCGTAGAGAAACATCAGCGTCAGCCACCAGAAAACGGCAAGCCCCTTCCTGAAACTCCGGTTTTGCATGCCGTTCTCCTAGATCACCATCTCGGTACCACCACCCAGGCGGCGGCCCAGACGACGCAGTATCACAAGCCCCAAAAGCGTTGCCAAAAGCATCAACAGCGCCCCGGCCGCGCCCAGCGGCCAGTTGGCCGCCTCGCCGAACTGGCTGGCCACCAGATTACCCAGCATCTGCGAGCGCCCGCCGCCCAGAAGCTCCGGAATGACGTACATGCCAAAGGCCGGAATGGCAACCAGCACCGACCCCGCCAAAAGCCCTGGCAGAGTCTGCGGTAAAACGGCAACAAAAAAGGTCCGCAGCGGCGAGGCATAAAGATCGCGTGCGGCCTCGATCTGGGCATGATCGAGCTTCTCGAACGCGGCATACAGCGGCAGCACCATAAAGGGCAGAAAGTTGTAGACCAGCCCCAGCGTGACGGCGAAATCCGAGGGAAAAAGCCCCATGTTGGGCGCGATCAGCCCCATTTTTTCTGCCAGTGTCGACAGCGGCGTGCCCGGCGAGAGCAGATTCATCCAGCCAAAGGCGCGAATGACCTGATTGGTCCAGGACGGTACCACCACCGCCAGCAGCATGATGGCGCGCAGCCGCGGCCGGCACATCGAGATATACCAGGCGATCGGATAGGCCACCAGCACGACCAGCCCCAGCGAAATGAGCGACTGAAAGATCGAGCGCCACAGCGTATAGAGATTACCCGGGCTCCAGCCCAGGAATCCGAAGCCGGCCAGGTTGCGAAAGGCGTCCAGCGTCAGCGGCATCTGCGGCTGGCCGAAGCCACCATTGGTCATGAAGGCCACCGACATCAGATAGGCGCTGGGCAATACCAGAAAGATGAAGATCCACAGCGCGCCCGGCAACACGCTGATCAGGAGATGACGGGTTTCCCGGCGACGACGTCGCCGCCAGACCACATCCACCTGGCTCATGCGCCCTCCTCGTCATCGCCTAGCATGATGACGTCTTCCGGATAGATCTCGACTTTTACCTCATCGCCAACGCGAAAGAGCCGCTCGCCGGTGTTGGAAATCTCGGCGATCAGCTCGCTATGTTGCTCGTCGTTCTGGTGAGACAGGCGATATTCAACGTTACTGCCGCGGTAAAAGCGCTCTACCACCCGGCACATCAGGGTATTGAGCTGCTTGCCCGGCTCCACGCTCGGCGCGCCGGGCGAGGTCAGCTCCAGGGTTTCCGGGCGAATCAGCGCGACTTTGCCCTCGTGGTGATCTTCGGTCTCCAGCGAACCGATCGGTGTGGTGACCGTCATGCCCGCTCGAGCTGTGATCGGGAACAGATTGTCATGACCCATGAAGCGCGCCACGAACAGGTTGGCCGGGCGCTCGTAAACCTCCTGCGGCGTGCCAAGCTGCTGAATGATGCCGTCGTTCAACACTGCGATACGATCGCTCATGACCATGGCTTCTTCCTGGTCATGCGTCACGAACACAAACGTCATGCCCAGCCGCTTCTGGGTACGCAGAAGCTCAACCTGAAGCTGGCTGCGCAACCCGGCGTCCAGCGCCGAGAGTGGCTCATCAAGCAGCAATACGTCCGGCTCGCAGATCAATGCGCGGGCCAGTGCAATCCGCTGACGCTGCCCACCGGAGAGCTGATCAACACGGCGATCGACCAGCGAGCCAAGCTTGATGAACCCGGCGATCTCCACCACCTTCTGCTCACGCTCGGCGCGTGCCATGCCGCGCATTTTCAGACCAAAGGCGATGTTGTCGCGCACCGACAAATGGGGGAACAGCGCATAGGATTGAAACACCGTATTGACGCTGCGCTTGTGGGGCGGCGTGTCGGTGACATCCACCCCACCAATCGAGAGCGTACCGGCACTGGGCTCATCAAGCCCCGCCAGCATGCGCAGCAGCGTGGTCTTGCCACAGCCGGAAGGCCCCAGCAGGGTAAAGAATTCGCCGGCGCGGATATCCAGATCCACGCTCTCCAGCGCCACCACACCGCCGGGGTACTCCTTGCGAATCCCCTTCAGGCTGATGGAAGATGCTTCGCGCGCCGCACTGCCATCGCTACCCGTGGTGCTCTCGACTGATAAAAAAGGCCCGCCGGGTGCGGCGGTCGGTGAGCGTTCTGCCATCGAACAGGGTCCTCCTGAAGCTAATTTGTCGTTGTCATGCCGGTGTCAGTTCTGACGTATTACCGCCTACAGCCGATCCCTTAACCGATAAAGGGTCGTCGCCAGCACCAGCAGGGGCGTTCGAAGTCTCGAACCACCCGGGAAATCGAGATGTTTCATACCGGCAAACAGATCAAAGCGCTCGGACTGACCGGCGACGGCCTGCGCCATCAGCTGCCCGGCCAGCCCCGCCAGCGCCATGCCATGCCCGGAATAGCCCTGCACAAAATGAATATTGTGATCAAGCCGACCAAAATGCGGTGCCCGGTTACGCGTAATCGCCACCCGGCCGCCCCAGCGATACTCTATAGACACATTGTCAAGCGCCGGGAAGAGTTCATGCATCTTTCGCTGCATGAGTTCAACCAGACCGCGCGGCTCGCGCCCGCTGTAGCTGACCTGACCGCCGTAGAGTAACCGACGATCCAGCGAGAGCCGATAGTAGTCCAGCACAAAATTGGCATCCGAGACAGCATCACGGCGTGGCAGCGTTTTCGCCACCTGAGCCTCTGACAGGGGCTCGGTGGCAATGATGTAATTCACCACCGGCATGATCTTGTGCTCGATCTCGGGCACCAGTCCGTCCAGATAGGCGTTGCCCGCGATCAGTAGATGGTCACAATCGATCTGCCCCTGCCCGGCGCTCACCCGCACTGTTTGACCTCGCGCCACGTCCTGGACACGGCTGTGTTCATGAATGACAGCCCCGGCACGCTGTGCCGCGCGGGCCAGCCCCAGCGTATAATTGAGCGGATGCAGATGCCCCGCTTCACGTTCATATAGCCCGCCCAAATAGGCGTCGGTGACTACATGGTGGCGCAGCGCGTCGCCTTCCAGCCACTCAAGACCGTCATAGCCGAAGCGCCCGGCCATCTCATCACGCCAGAGTTTCATCGCCCGCTCATGACGCGGTTTGATGGCAGCATGCACATAGCCGCGAGAATATTCACAGTCGATCCCGTGACGCTCGATCAACGACTCGGTCAGCCGCACGGCCTCACGGCTCATCGCCCAGATATCACGCGCCGCGTCATGCCCAAGCGATTTCTCGATCACGGAAAGATCCGTGCCCAGCCCCGGCAGAATCTGACCGCCACTGCGCCCTGACGCCCCAGCCCCGATCTCACCCGCCTCCAAAAGGGCGACCCGATATCCCCGCTCGGCCAGATGCAGCGCCGCGCTGCACCCCGTCACGCCACCGCCGATAATCACCACATCGAAGCGCTGCGCCCCGCTTAAAGGCGCCGTGTGCTCCAGCGTGAGATTGCGGGAATGGGCATACCAGGAGTGCTCGCTCATCGGGACAGCTCATCAGGGCGTGTAGAAAAGTATTATGGTGGGAAAATGCAACCGGCGGCCATGGTGCGGCGCCAACCCCGGAAGATTTTTTGACGCGATCAGTCACGCCCCCCCGGATAAAGTCCTGCCACCCATGTGGCCTGCGCTATTTTCCAGCGGCTGTGCGCCAGACATAAAAAAGCCGCGCCTGAAGCACGGCTTTTACGAAGCGTTTTTTACCGGCGCGACTGACACACCGGACAGTGAGGATCACGCCCCAGCCCGAAGTGCCGCCAATGTCCACTCAGACCGTCAAAGGTGGAGAGGCCCTTCTGAGCGGTTCCGCTGCCGCTCAGTAGTTTTAACGCTTCAAGTGCCTGATAGCTGCCAATCATGCCGACCAGCGGGGCAATCACACCGCTTTCCGCGCAGGTCAGCTGATCTTCAGCGTCACTGTCACCGTAAAGGCAGGCGTAACAGGGCGCAGCAGGGTCGCGAAAATCAAAGACGGCCAGCTGACCCGAAAAACGGATGGCCGCACCGGAGACCAGCGGTGTACCCGTCGCAACACAGGCGCGATTGATGGCGTCGCGACTCTCGAAGCGGTCCGTGCAATCGAGCACAACGTCGGCATGTTCCACGGCATGCGCCAGCGCCTCGCCCTGCAACCGCTCGGTGAAGACCTGAGTACGGCAGTGGCTATTGATGGTTGCAATGCTGCCAGCCGCCGACTGCGCCTTGAAGTGGTCGATATCCGCCTCGCCGTGGGCAATCTGGCGCTGAAGGTTGGAAAGATCGACCCGGTCATCATCAGCCAGCGTCAGTGTCCCCACGCCTGCAGCGGCCAGATAGAGCGCGGCCGGTGAGCCCAGCCCGCCCAGACCAATGATCAGCACATGGCCTTCCATGAGCCGAATCTGGCCCTCGTAGTCCAGCTCGTTGAGCATGATCTGGCGGCTGTAGCGTAGAAGCTGCTCGTCGTTCATGGGCCCTCCGGGCGTGAATCATCGGATATTGCCGCAGGCCACTGCCCGAGGCTGACGCGCTCGCGTCCGCCAAGGTCCTGACAGGTCTCGACACCCCGATAACCGGCCTGAATCAGTGCCGCGCGCACGCCTTCACCCTGCTGGTAGCCGTGTTCCAGCAGCAGCCAGCCATCGGGGGTCAGAAAACCACGGGCGGTATCGATCAGATGCAGCAGATCGGCCATGCCGTTGTCTTTCGCCACCAGCGCCGAGCGCGGCTCGAAGCGCACGTCGCCCTGCCCCAGATGCACGTCGTGCTCATCGATATAGGGCGGATTGCTGACGATCAGTTCAAAGCGCGACGAAGGGTGCAGTGCGGAGAAGAAATCGCTTTCTTCGAGCCGAACATTGGTGATGCCCAGCGCCTCGGCATTGCGTCGCGCCAGCGCCACCGCTTCTGACACGATATCGGTACCGGTGACCTGCCAGCCAGGGCGCTCGACGGCCAGCGCCAGTGCAATGGCGCCACTGCCGGTACCGATATCCAGCGCATGCCCGGCGTTGGAAGGCATACGCAAGAGCGCCTGTTCGACCAGCGTTTCGGTATCAGGACGTGGAATCAGAGTATGCGGTGACACCGCCAGTCGCAGGCCAAAAAATTCCCGATAGCCCAGCAGCCAGGCCACCGGCTCCCCCTGCTCACGCCGCTCGATCAGGGCATGAAATCGTTCCAGATCAAGCGCATCGACCTCGCGATCCCCCCAGGTATAGAGCCAGGTCCGCGAACGCCCCAACACGTGAGCCAGCAGCAGCTGAGCATCAAGATGGGGCGTGGCCGCTCCGCCCGAGGCGTGATGAGCAAGGCGCGCTACCGCCTCTGACAGAACCTGATCAATGCGCATGACAGTTTTTTTCAACCATTCCCGTCAGCCATTCTCACCAGTCATGGCCGCCAGCTGGTCAGCCTGATATTCATGCACCAGTGGGTCGATAATGTCGTCCAGCGCACCAGTCATGACCTCACCAAGCTTGTAGAGCGTCAGATTGATCCGGTGATCGGTGACTCGGCCCTGCGGGAAGTTATAGGTGCGAATGCGTTCGCTGCGATCGCCCGAGCCGACCAGCGAGCGGCGCGTGTCGGACTGCTGCTGCTGATGAGCGCTTTCGGCGCTCTGCTTGAGGCGCGCCGCCAGCAGTGACATGGCACGTGCACGGTTCTTGTGCTGGCTGCGCTCGTCCTGACACTCCACCACCGTGCCGGTCGGCAGGTGAGTAATGCGGATCGCGGAATCGGTCGTGTTGACGTGCTGACCGCCGGCGCCGCTGGCGCGAAAGGTATCGACGCGCAGGTCTGCAGGGTTGAGCTCGACTTCGGCCACCTC
Source organism: Kushneria avicenniae (assembly GCF_900112585.1). Taxonomy (GTDB): domain Bacteria; phylum Pseudomonadota; class Gammaproteobacteria; order Pseudomonadales; family Halomonadaceae; genus Kushneria; species Kushneria avicenniae. The sequence continues at coordinate 152,560 of NZ_FOLY01000006.1, forward strand.
GTCGGCCTCGGCCATTACGGCTACCGTACAGGCCGAAGTATGGATGCGCCCCTGGGACTCGGTCGCCGGCACTCGCTGTACACGATGGGCGCCGGATTCAAACTTGAGCCGGGCGTAGATGTCACCGCCGGCCACGCGAGCGATGATCTCCTTGAAGCCGCCCTGCTCGCCGTGACTGGCACTGATGGTTTCCATCTTCCAGCCGCGGCTTTCGGCGTAGCGCGAGTACATGCGAAAGAGATCGCCGGCAAAGAGCGCGGCTTCATCGCCGCCGGTGCCGGCACGCACTTCAAGATAGACACTGCGCTGATCGTCTGGATCCTTCGGAATCAAAAGCTGCAGCAGCTGCGGTTCAAGTGCCTCGAGCTGACCATCGATTTCAGTGATCTCGTCATGGGCCATGGCGCGCATGTCGGGATCGCTATCCTCGAGCATCTGCCGGGCGCTGTCGCGGTCGGTCTCAAGGGTGCGATAGCGCGCCCACTGCCCCACCAGCGCTTCCAGATCGGCATATTCGCGCGAGTAGTTGCGAAACCGGGTCTGGTCACCGATGACGCCCGGGTCGGAAAGCAGCCTGGAAAGTTCTTCAAAACGTTCGGCAAAGCCGTCAAGACGGTCTCTGAGCGAGGCCTTCATGGCGTTTCCCGGTGCAGCGCGCTGTCGTCGATCAAGAGTTCCTCCGCAGCCTGAATCAGATCCACCCGCTCGGCGCCGGAGGCCGCGCGAATGCGTGAAGTGGTGCCGTGCAGCAGCCGGTTGGTGAGCTGCTGCGTCAGTTTCTGGATCACCCGTTCCGGGTCCTGTCCCCGCGACAGGGCAGCCAGCGCTTCCGCCTCGGCCTCGGCGCGCAGGCGTTCGGCCTGGTGACGATGGCGCCGGATCAGATCGCCGGCGTTTCGCACCCGAAGCTCGTGCTGCCAGGCCGACACGTTGGCCAGAATCATCTCTTCGGCTTGGTCGGCGGCGGCCTGACGGGAGCGCCGATTTTCACTGATGACCTCGTTGAGATCGTCAATCGTGTACAAAAAGATGTCATCCAGCTCGCCCACCTGCGGTTCGATATCCCGCGGGATGGCAATGTCCACCATGAAAATCGGGCGATGCTTGCGCGTTTTCAGCGCCGACTCGACCACGCCCTTGCCGAGCAGTGGCGTCGGGCTGCCGGTCGAGGAGATCACGATATCGGCACAGACCAGCGCGTTTTCCAGCTCGTCCAGCCCGATCGCCACGCCACTGACCTCATCGGCCAGCGTCTGGGCGCGCTCGCGCGTGCGGTTGGCCACGATAATGCCCTGAATGCCGGCATCGCGGAGATGGCGCGCGACAAGTTCGATGGTTTCGCCGGCGCCAATCAGAAGCGCCCGGGACTGACGAATATTGTCGAAGATGCGACCGGCCAGATTGACCGCCGCATAGGCCACCGAGACCGGATTTTCACCGATGCCGGTTTCGGTACGCACCTGCTTGGCCACCGCAAAGGTGTGCTGGAAAAGACGCTCGAGCTCGCTGCCCAGGGTGTGATGGGTTCTGGCCATCTGATAGGCGCTCTTGATCTGGCCCAGTATCTGGGGCTCACCCAGCACCATGGAGTCCAGGCCACAGGCGACGCGCATGAGATGACGTGCCGCTTCGCCGTCACGATGCCAGTGTGCGCAGTCCTCCAGCGCTCTCACGGGCAGACGGTGAAAGTGGCCGAGCCATTCAAGCATCAGACGCTCGTCGCCGCCCTCGAGTCGACAGTAGATCTCGGTTCGATTGCAGGTCGACAGGATGACGGCTTCCTCGACCTCATCAAGAGCGGTCAGATCTTCAAGCGCCAGTGCCATCTGACTGGAGGAAAAAGCGACCTGCTCACGTACCTCAAGGGTCGCACTTCTATGATTGATGCCTAGGGAAAGAAGCATCGTGATACCGTGTTGGCTATAACGTTCGTGTAGAACGCTGCGACATGACTGGATAATGTGTCAGGTATCCGGGTCTGTCAGGTCAGGTCCGTTATCAGTGATACAGTGCGCATGTCGTGCCATGGAAAGCGCCAGTGGATGGCGCTCTATCATGGTGCTCGCACTTCATTGCCGTGCATTCTAACATAGCGCCGGACGCCATGGGATGTAACGCTTTGATCGGCGTTATAGCCTTGCCTGGTTTTGCCATCAATGAGGACACGGATGCGTCAACGCACACTATGGCTATCGATGTCAGCCCTGCTGCTGCCCCTGGCATTCTGGCCGGTATCTCCTGCGATGGCCGACGATCAGGCGATACCTTCGGATGCCGCCCCCCGGACAAAGAACTCGGCCACTGCACCGGGTCTTGACGGCGCCACTTTCGGTGCGCTTCTGGGCGCCGACATTGCCGCACAGCGCGGCGATACGGGTCTGGCCGCAAGAACCTATCTGGCGCAGAGCGAACGCCACGACGACATCACCCTGGCGCGCCGGGCCACACAGATGGCGCGCCTGAGCCGTGACCCACGGCTGATCGTGGCCGCCGCCAACCGCTGGGCAGCGCTGGACAACGAAAGCGCCGCTCCGCGACGCATTCTGGCGGCCGCGGCGGCCGAGCAGGGTGAGTGGACCACCGCCATGGCACTGCTGCTGGAAGTCGATGCCAGCGGACAGGACGCCGAGCTCGAGGCGTTTCTGGAAGACGCCATTACCAGCGGCGCCAGCGCCGAGGAGCTGCTGGCACCGCTTGAAAACTACATCAAGCGTCATCCCGACCATCCCCATGCGCTGATCACGCGTGCCCTTCTTCTGTCGCTGCAGGGTAATAACGACGAGGCCGGCCATGATCTTGAACGCGCCGAGGCGCTGGATGACAACCTGCCGGCCCTCTGGCTGGCCCGCAGCCAGATCGCACTGGATCAGGATCATCCCATCAAGGCGCTTGAATACGCCCGGCGCGGCCACGGGCTCGCCTTGCAGGACAACCGCTTCATTCTGGCGATGGCGCAGGCCAATCTCGCCATGGACGATGTTGATGCGGCCGAGAAGCAGTTCAATACCCTGATGCAGAGCATGCCGGACAACCTCCAGCTGCGTCTGGCGCTGGCACGGCTCTATCTGCGCAATGACCATCCTGACGCCGCACGGCGACTGCTGATGCCGGCCCTGAAGGATGATATTCCTTCACCGTCAGGCGAGCTGTACATGCTGGCAGGTGCAGCCAGCGAAAAGCTTGATGATATCGATCAGGCATTGAAACTGTATGCTCGTGTGCCCGAAGGCGATCATTTCATGGCTGCGCGTGTACGCGGCGTTCAGCTGCTGGCCGAGTATCAGCGTGTGGATGACGCACTGGAGTGGCTGCACGCCCAGCAAGATGATTATCCCGATCAGTCTGCCGCCCTGACGGAAATTTCCCTGTCACTGCTGGATCAGAACGACCAGCGGGCGCGAGCCGATCAACTACTCGAAAGCGCCATCCAGGCGCATGCCCCCGATAACGACGATCTTCTTTATATACGAGCGATTCGTGCCCTTGAGCATCAGGATCTCAAGGCCATGGAGCGTGACATGCATACCCTGCTCGAGCGTAATCCCGACAATGTCGATGCGCTCAACGCGCTGGGTTATACCCTGACCGAGCAGACCGATCGACATGAAGAGGCGCTCGGACTTCTGAAACGCGCCTACAGGCTGGCACCGGACTCGGCACCGGTCATCGACAGTCTGGGCTGGGTCCACTTTCATCTGGGTCAGCTGGACCAGGCCATCGCATTGCTCAAGCAGGCCTACGCCCTGATGCCGGATGAAGAAGTTGCCGCCCATCTGGCAGAAGCACTCTGGGCGAGCGGTGACACCGAACAGGCGCGTCGCATCATTGCTGGCGCCACGACGCGCTTTCAAAACCACCCGACCATTGATGACCTGCTGAGCCGCTATCCGCTGCTGGCACCGCTCAGTCCGCTTCCCGAAACCACGACTTCAACGACCATCCCTTCCCCGGAGAAAGACTCATGACATCAGGCCCTGCGACCGGTCGCACGCTGCGATTTCTGACCCTCGCCCTGATCCTTTTACTGGCCGGCTGTGCCACCCAGGCGCCATCGCAAATGGAGGATCGCCACCCGGGCGACTGGCGCGCGCAGCAGTCCCGGCTTGAAGCGCTCGATACCTGGACGGCGGCCGGCAAGGTCGGCATCCGTACCCCCGAAGACAGCCAGAGCGCCAATCTCGACTGGACCCAGCGCGCCAGTCAGTATCGCATCTCGGTCAGCGGCCCCTGGGGCACCGGCCGCAATACGCTGGAAGGGGACGGACAGAAAGTCACGCTGACCAACGGCGACGGTACCTTTCAGGCCGCCACGCCGGAGGCGCTGATGGCACAGCAGATGGGCTGGTCGCTGCCGCTGTCCTCGCTGGTGTACTGGGTACGCGGCCTGCCCGACCCGCGCGCCCCTCACAGCATGAGCGAAGATGATGCTGGCTTCCCGGCCACGCTGGATCAGGCCGGCTGGCATATTGACTATCGCGACTGGTCCCGGGCCGATGGCCTCTGGCTGCCGCGCAGGCTCGTCATGACCTATGACGACATTCGCACCACGCTGGTCATCAATCGCTGGCAGCCGGAGCAGGCAGAGCTGCCATGAACAGCCCCACCTCGCTGACTCTGCCGGCGCCGGCCAAGCTCAACCGCATGCTGCACATCGTGGGCAGACGCAACGACGGCTATCACGAGCTGCAGACCCTGTTTCAGTTTCTGGATGACGGCGACACCCTGCACTTTCGTCTTCGAGAGGATGAATCCATCTTTCTCTCGCCGCAGCTTGCAGGCGTCAGCGCCGAGGACAATCTGATTCTGCGCGCCGCCCGACTCCTGCAGGCCAGCGTCGATCGTCCGCTGCCGGGTGTGGAGATCACCCTCGACAAAAAGCTTCCCATGGGCGGCGGTCTGGGCGGCGGCAGCTCCAATGCTGCGACCACGCTGCTGGCGCTCGACCATCTCTGGCAGCTCGGACTGGACACCAATCAGTTGGCCATGCTGGGGCTGTCACTGGGTGCAGACGTCCCCGTGTTTGTCCGCGGCTTTGCGGCCTGGGGAGAAGGTGTCGGCGAGCGGCTGGTGCCGGCGGCGCTGGATACCCCCTGGTTTGTGGTGATTCATCCGGGCATAAGCGTATCGACAGCCGGCGTTTTCGGGCATCCGCAATTGACACGCGACACCCCCTTGATTAGTATGTCGCGCGCCCTGCAGGGAGGCCACAACGACTGCGAGGCCGTGGTGCGAAGGCTCGAGCCGGAAATCGGCGAGGTCATTGACCTGCTTCGTCAGTACGGACCCGCCATGCTGACCGGAACCGGCGCCTGCGTTTTCTGCCCTCTCGAAAGCGAGACGTCAGCGCTTGAACTGGAAAGGGAGATACTTTATGGTATCGCTCGGCATGCGTACCCGGATCGCTGGAGCGTTTTCAGGGCACGCGGTTGTAACATCTCTCCTCTGCACCAGGCTCTGAACAGGCTTCAGGTATCATCGGATACCGGAGTATCATGAAGCATCAGCGTCAGTGCTTGCATCAAAGGTTACTGGGGTATAGCCAAGTGGTAAGGCACCGGTTTCTGGTACCGGCATTCCCAGGTTCGAATCCTGGTACCCCAGCCATCTCTTTTCGATGTCACTCACGTCTGACTTCACACCACCCCGATTTTCTACAAGCGTCCAAAGGTGGCTGCGCGTGTCTAAACTGATGGTCTTTGCGGGGAACGCCAACCCCGAGCTTGCCCGCAAGGTGGCCGAGAGCCTTGATAACCGCCTGGGCCACGCCACGGTCGGTCAGTTCAGCGATGGCGAAATCGCGGTCGAGATCAACGAAAACGTGCGCGGCAAGGACGTTTTTATCCTTCAGTCGACCTGTGCACCGACCAATGACAACCTGATGGAACTGATCCTGATGGTGGATGCCCTGCGTCGGGCCAGCGCGACCCGTATTACTGCCGTGGTTCCCTACTTCGGCTATGCCCGCCAGGATCGTCGCGTGCGCTCGGCGCGCGTACCGATTTCGGCCAAGGTCGTTGCCGACATGATGGTCAAGGCCGGCGTCGATCGCGTCATGACCATGGATCTGCACGCCGACCAGATTCAGGGCTTTTTCGACGTGCCGGTCGACAACGTCTACGGCTCGCCCATCCTGCTTGATGACATCGAGCGTCAGAATTACGACGACATCGCCATCGTCTCGCCCGACGTTGGCGGTGTCGTTCGCGCCCGCGCCATCGCCAAGCAGCTCAACGCAGATCTTGCCATCATCGACAAGCGTCGCCCATCGGCCAATCAGGCTCAGGTGATGCACATCATCGGTGATATCAAGGACCGCACCTGCGTGCTGGTCGATGACATGGTCGATACGGCCGGCACCCTGTGCAAGGCCGCCGAAGCGCTCAAGGCGCACGGCGCCCGACGCGTACTGGCCTATTCGACGCACGCGATCCTGTCGGGTCCGGCGGTCGACAATATTTCAAAATCCCAGCTCGATGAGCTGGTCGTTGCTGACACCATTCCGCTTGCCGAGCACGCCCGTCGCAGCGGCAAGATCCGCCAGCTCTCGGTGGCCGGCCTGATCGCCGAGGCGATCCGTCGTGTCAGCAATGAAGAATCCGTCAGCGCGATGTTCCACTGAACCCGCGCCGGTACTCGCTTTCGCGTGATGCGAAAGCCCGATAAAACGGCACGAGCCTGGTCGCGGGCCGTGTCGTTTTCGACTTGAACCAATGAGGGTCCAACCCATGAAACATGATTATCAACTGACCGCTGTCGCTCGTACGGCGCTGGGGAAAGGTGCGAGCCGCCGCCTGCGCCGTGCGAACGAACGTGTCGCGGCCATCATCTATGGCGGCAGCGCCGAGCCGCAGCCGATCGCCATCGACAAGCCGGCCTTCTACAAGGCCCTGGAAGACGAAGCCTTTTTCTCTTCCATCATCAACATCGACATTGATGGTGCCAGGGAGCAGGTCGTCATTCGTGATCTGCAGCGCCACCCCTACAAGGAGCTGATCACGCACGCCGACTTCATGCGCGTTGATGCCACTCACGAGCTGACCATCACCGTACCGCTGCACTTCGCCGGCGATGAAGAGTGCAAGGGCGTTCGTGAACAGGACGGTGTCCTGCACGTACTGGCCAACGACGTCGAAGTCAGCTGCCTGCCGGCCGATCTTCCCGAGTATCTGGAAGTCAACGTGGCCAACATGGAACTGGGCGACACCCTGCACCTGTCCGACATCCCGATGCCGAAGGGTGTCACCGTTGTGGCCCTGACCCACGGTGAAGACCACGACATGGGTATCGTGACCATCACGCATCCGGATCGCGGCACGGACGACGCCGAAGGTGAAGGCGAGCCGTCCAGCGATGTCGATCGCACCGACGCCGAAAACGGCGGCGAGGGCGAACAGGTCTAAGGATGGCAGCCGCCATCTGATACCTGACGGCCGGTCGGGCCGGGCCAAGCGCCCGGTTTGACCGGCCGTTTCGTTTTATGGCCTGCCGTGCGCAGGGCGTTGTGATCAACGAGCGAGAACACCTCATGAGCGATATCAAGGCGATCATAGGGCTGGGCAATCCGGGCACCCAATACGCGCAGACCCGTCATAACGCCGGTTTCTGGCTGATCGATGCGCTGGCAGAGCGCCATCACACCACACTTCGCAGCGAGCGCAAGCTGCTGGGTCATTACGCCCGTATTACGATGGAAGGCCGGGATATTCATCTGCTGGCCCCCTCCACTTACATGAATCACAGCGGCCAGTCGATCGGCGCACTGGCTGCCTTTTACAAGCTGCCCCCCGAGTCGCTGCTGGTTATCCATGACGAGCTGGATCTGCCGCCCGGTCAGGCGCGCTACAAGCAGGGCGGCGGCCATGGTGGCCATAACGGTCTACGTGACACCATCAATGCACTGGGCCAGAACAGGAACTTTCATCGCCTGAGGCTGGGCATCGGCCACCCCGGCAGCGCCAGCCAGGTGGTCAATTACGTGCTGGGCGCGCCGGGCAAGAGCGAACGTCGTGCCATTGACGAGGCCATCGACGCCGCTCTCGAGACCCTGCCGCTGGCGCTTTCCGGTGATCAGGCCCGCGCCATGAACCAGCTTCACAGTTTCAGCGCCGCCTGATACTACGCGCCCATCGCTGCCGGAGCTGATCTGTCATGACCCTCGAGCGCCTTGTTCCGCTGGCCTTTGTCGGCATCTGGTCCACCGGATTTATCGCTGCCCGGCTGGTGGCGCCGTGGTCCGATCCGCTGACCTTTTTGTGCTATCGCTTTTTGCTCAGCGCTCTGGTCTTTGCAATGATCGCCCGGGCCGTGGGTGCCAGCTGGCCACGCGGGCGGGCAGAATGGACGCGGGCACTGCTGGTCGGCATTCTGCTGCAAAGTTTTTATCTGGGCGGCGTGTTCTGGGCCGTTGATCGCGGTCTGCCGGCAGGTGTGGCCGCGCTGGTGGTCGGTCTGCAGCCGCTGGCCACCACCCTTCTGGCCATATCGATGCTCAACGAGCGCCCCGACGTCCGACAGTGGCTGGGCGTACTGATCGGCCTTGTCGGCACTGTGCTGGTGCTGCTGCCCGGGATGAATACCGATTTCGGCAAGGTCGATCCGATGCCGCTTGCAGCGGTCCTGATCGCCATGCTGAGCATTACGCTTGGCACCATATGGCAGAAGCGGGCCGGCCCCGGTCTTGACCTTCGTACCAACGCTGCCATTCAGTTCATCGGCGCGCTGGTGGTAACGCTGCCGGTCGCGATGGCCACCGAAAGCATGCGCTTCGATCTTGTCTGGCAGGCCTGGATGGGCCTTCTATGGTCGGTTTTTGGCCTGTCAGTCGGCGCCATCTCCCTGCTGCTGGTCATGATACGCCGCGGCTCGGTATCGAGCGTGGCTTCGCTTTTTTATCTGGTGCCGCCAGTAGTCGCGCTGCTGAGCTGGCTGCTGTTTGATGAAACACTGACGCTATTGCAGGCCGGCGGCATGCTGCTTGCCGCCTGCGGCGTAGGTCTGGCCGGGCGCCGCAAGTCGTCCGCACGGTAGCGAGGCAACCATGCCAGCAGGTAAACTTCGCGCCATATCCATAGGCCCGTGCACCGGGTCGTATCGAACACTTCGCCCTACACTGCAGGATGTACACCCATGGGATTCAATTGCGGTATTGTCGGCCTGCCCAACGTAGGCAAATCGACGCTTTTCAACGCACTTACCAAATCAGGCATTGATGCAGAAAACTTCCCCTTCTGCACCATCGAACCCAATACCGGTATCGTGCCGATGCCGGACCCTCGCCTCGATCGACTGGCCGAAATCGTCAAGCCGGAAAAGGTCATCCCGACCACCATGGAGTTTGTCGATATTGCAGGTCTGGTGGCCGGCGCTTCCAAGGGTGAGGGCTTGGGCAACCAGTTTCTGGCCAACATCCGCGAAACCGATGCGATTGCCCATGTCGTACGCTGCTTCAACGATGACAACGTGATTCACGTTTCCAACCAGGTCGACCCGCGCGCCGATATCGAAACCATCAATATCGAGCTGGCTCTGGCGGATCTGGACAGCGTAGAGCGCGGCATTCAGCGCCTGGCACGCGTTGCCAAGGGGGGCGACAAGGAAGCGCTGGCCAGCAAATCGCTGCTGGAGCGCATTCAGCCCCACGTGGCGGAAGGTCAGCCGCTGCGCAGCTTCGGTTTGAGTGATGACGAAAAGAAGCTTCTGAAAGGCTTTGGATTTCTGACGCTCAAGCCGACCATGTACATTGCCAATGTTCATGAGGAAGGGTTCGAAAACAATCCGCATCTGGATATCGTCAATGCCATTGCGGCCGAAGAAGGCGCCGTGGTCGTTCCGGTCTGCAACAAGATCGAAGCCGAGATTGCCGAGCTGGAAGAAGAAGAGCGCGCCATGTTCCTTGATGAGCTGGGCATGGAAGAGCCGGGGCTGGATCGCGTGATTCGCGCCGGCTACGGCCTGCTGGGCCTTCAGACCTACTTCACCGCCGGCGTCAAGGAAGTCCGTGCCTGGACGGTGCCGGTTGGTGCCACCGCACCCCAGGGGGCCGGCGTCATTCATACCGATTTCCAGAAGGGCTTTATCCGTGCCGAAGTGGTCGCCTATGAAGACTTCGTGGCGCTTGGCGGTGAACAGGGTGCCAAGGAAGCCGGCAAGTGGCGTCTGGAAGGCAAGGAATACGTGCTCAAGGACGGCGACGTGGTGCATTTTCGTTTTAACGTCTGATAACGCCTCCACAAGGCTTGACGCGAGCACATGCTTTGCGTAGTATGCGCTCGCGTTGCAGGGCTACGTAGCTCAGCTGGTTAGAGCACATCACTCATAATGATGGGGTCCCCTGTTCGAATCAGGGCGTAGCCACCAGATACTAAAAAACGGCATCTTCGGATGCCGTTTTTTTATGTCTGCCCTCCCCCGCATCCGCCCTGTTTCAGATCAGCTGCTTGCGATTGCAGAACGCCGTCAGCGCCCGGATCAGGTAATCCGGATCACGCGCCCCGGCCGTTTCACGAATGGAGTGCATGGCCCACTGCGCCAGTCCGATATCGAGGGTGGGCACCCCGGTGCGCGTCGCGCTCAGCGGGCCGATCGTGGTGCCACACGGCATGTCGGCACGGCTGACGAACGTCTGCACAGGAACACCCGCCTCGCGACAGATCTCGCGAAAAAGCGCGCCGGTCGCAGCGCTGGTGGCGTAGCGCTGGCTGGCATTGACCTTGATGACAGGCCCCTGGTTGAGCGCCGGCTGATGATGCGCGTCGTGCTTGTCCGGATAGCTCGGATGCACCGCGTGGGCATTGTCACAGGAGATCAGTCGCGAGGATTGCAGCAGCCGGATACGGGCCTCGGCATCACCATTTCCCTGCGCCTGTGCCAAGCGGGACACGACATCGCCCAGCAGCGTGCCCTGAGCGCCACCAGCACTACCACTGCCGACCTCCTCGTGATCATTGGCAATGAACAGCGCGCCCTGCGACCCGTCACTGTCGATCAGCGATCGCATTGCACAGTAGCACGACAGCAGGTTGTCAAGGCGCATCCCGCTGATCATTTCCCCTTCAAGCCCTGTCTGCGACGCCGGCTGCGCATCGTAAAAGCTCAACTCGTAATCAATGATGCCGATATCCTCAAGACCGTGCTGATCAAGGAGCCAGCGCTTGAGCAGTGTCTCGACGGAGGGCGGCGCCTGATCGGGACCAGCCTGCCAGATCACAGGCGCCATCTGCGTCTGGGCATTGAGCACCTTGCCCTGGTTGGCCTCGCGATCAAGGTGAATGGCGAGACCTGGAATAATCGCCACGGGCCGGTCTACCTGAAAGAGCTGCTCTTTCAGGGCACCGCGCGCGTCACGCAGGTAGACCCGCCCTGCCACAGCCAGGTCACGATCAAACCAGGGGGCCAGCAGCGCGCCGCCGTAGACTTCAACGCCCAGCTGCATCCACTGAGCCGACATCTGCACGGGCTGCGGCTTTAATCGCAGGGCAGGGCTATCGGTATGCGCCCCCATCATGCGCAGCGACTCAAGCGGCCCTTCAGGCAGTTGAAAGGCCACCAGAGCACCACCGGCGCGCGTGCAGTAATATCGTCTGCCGGGCACCAGCTGCCAGGGCTGCGTTTCGTCCAGCGCTGTAAAGCCGGCGGCTTCAAGGCGCAATGTCATTTCCTCAACGGCATGCCATGGCGTAGGGGAACACTTGAGAAAATTGAATAAATCAGTAATTGTCGAGGAATGAAACACGTAATTCTCCCATACTACCTATCGGTGATAAGCGTGTCAGGCTGCTACAATGATGGCCCTGCCTGCTGACCTGCAACAGACCCTTTTAATCTCGTAAAAACAGAACACAAAGTGTACATGAACCCGGGAGTGCTTCCTTGATGAGCCTGTTTGCCCCAGCCCGCAATATTGCGGTGTTCGCTCTGTGCCTTTTGACTGCCCTGCCCGCGATGGGCAATGAGGCAATCAAGCCAACCGACGAGGGGCGACAGGCGTCTCGGGAAGTCATTCAGTCGCTTGAATACGGCCACTATGAGCCTGTCACGCTCAATAATGACTGGTCGGAAAAGGTATTCAACCGCATGCTGAAGCTGCTGGATTCCCAGCATGCCTACCTGACACGCGACGATATCGCACAGTTTGGCGATCTGCGTACGAACCTGGATGAGATGCTGGTAGAGGGTGATCTGGATCGCGTCTATGCGTTTTATAATCTCTATCAGACACGACTGGAAAATCGGCTGGAATGGCTGATCAACCGGCTCGAAAAACAGCCCGATTTTGATTTCACCGGCAACGAACGTCTGCCGACCAATCTTGAGGATGCCAACTGGGCCGAGAGCCAGAGCGAGCTTGATGATCTCTGGCGCCGACGCCTCAAGAACGCCGCCCTGACGCTATCTCTGGCACCGGAAACATCAGACGACACACCGGTGGTCGACACCAGCGTTCTGTCCGAAATCGCTACTGTTCCGGCACGCGCCCCCGATCCCGAAACGCCAGCCGATGACAACGGCAAGCCCATGAGCAGCGAGAAGATCGCCAAACAGCTGGCCGATCGCTACAAGAGTCAGCTTTCGCGGGTCAAACAGACCAATACCGAAGATGTGTTGAGCGTGATTCTCAACGCCGCCACAGGCTCCATTGACCCGCACTCGGAATATCTTTCTCCCAGCCGCGGCGAGTCCTTTGATATCCAGATGAAGCTCTCGCTCGAGGGCATCGGCGCGTTGCTGCAGCAGGACAGCGAGTATGTTCGCGTATCCAGTCTGGTCTCCGGCGGCCCTGCCGAGCGCAGCGGACAGCTCAAGCCTGCCGATCGCATCGTGGCGGTCGGTGATGGCGACAGCGGCGACATGATCAGCGTTATCGGCATGCGTCTGGACGAAGTTGTCGAGCATATTCGAGGTCCGAAGGGTTCAAAGGTACGTCTTGAAATCATCCCGGCCAAGGCCATTGATGTGACCCAGACGCGCACCATCGAAATCACGCGCGATACCGTCAGCCTGGAAGATCAGGCCGCCAGCAGCCGTGTTATCGAGACAAATCGCAACGGCGAAAAGCATCGCGTCGGGGTCATCAAGGTACCGGCCTTTTACGTCGACTTTGATGCTTATCAGGCGGGTGACAAGAACTATCGCAGTTCGACCCGCGATGTCGCCCAGCTCATCGACAAGCTGAAGGCGCAGAACGTGGAAGGCATCGTGCTGGACATGCGCGGTAACGGCGGCGGCGCACTGCAGGAAGCCAACTCGATGGTAGGCCTGTTCATTGATCGCGGCCCGACCGTTCAGGTACGCGACGCGCGCGGGCGCATCAGCCTGTATGGCGACACGGATCGCGGCGTTGCCTACGATGGTCCGCTGGCCGTACTGGTAGACAGACTGTCGGCCTCGGCGTCAGAGATCTTTGCCGGCGCTATCCAGGACTATGGACGCGGCCTGATACTGGGCAACCAGACTTTCGGCAAGGGCACCGTCCAGACCCTCAGTGATCTGAGTCACGGTGAGCTGAAACTGACGCGCGCCAAGTTCTATCGTATCTCGGGAGAGAGCACCCAGCTGCGCGGAGTCGAACCGGACATCGCCTTCCCGAGCCTGATCGACAAGGATGAGATCGGTGAAAGCGCCCTCGATTTCGCCATGCCGTGGGATACGGTAAGACCGGTAAGCTATCGCCAGTATGGCGAACCCTGGCAGTACGTGAACCAGCTCGATCAAAAGCACGATCAGCGTGCCCGGAATAACCCCAATTTCCGCTATCTGGTACGTGAGGCGCAGCTGGCCGAGCAGTTCCAGGCGCAGAACAACACGGTCAGTCTCAACCGGGAACAGAGAAAGCGCGAGATGGAAGCTCAGGAAGCCGAACAGCTGGCGCTTGAAAATCAGCGTCGCCGGGCGCTGGGAATGCCGGAGATTGACACCTGGACCGATGCTCGCGACGAAGCGCTGCAGACCGGCGATAGCGATACGGAATCCGAATCACCCATTCAACAGGCCGCAACGGACGAGAGCGTTGAAATCCTGCTCGACTATGCCCTGCTGCCCGGCAACATTCAGGGCACCAGTCAGAGTGCTCCCCGGCCATAAAAAAGCCTGAAAAAAGGGCTGCCTGTTGAAACAGGCAGCCCTTTTTATTGTCTGGAATCATGACTGCATAAAAAGTTTAATACTTTTAAATTTAATACTTGATAAATTTTAATTGTCAGTTGATGACTGCTGTATGAGTTCCAGTATCTTGAGAGTATCATGATGACTCATGTCGTAACTCTTCATCAGCGCCTCAAGCTCATCAAAAAAAGCGGGGGCGACAGTTTCTTCCTTTTCAAGGCTTCTCAGCATTTCGCCGAGCTGATTATCAAGTGACCATTTATCCTTGATGGACAGACTTCTCTCGCGAGGCATTATTCTACATTCCTGAATATTATTTGATATTGCGAACAGACAAGATGCCATAAAGCATGAGCGGGCGGTGTCACGACGCCATGCAGGCTGCACATGTTTTTGATGTTACTGGCCGGGCCGGCATGCTGAAATAGAACACCCACCGCCGATACTGTGTAATATTGGCAAAGGAAAAGAAAATTACCGATCAACAGAGGGGACTAACAGTCCGGGAAAGAGTTTGAAAACGTCAAACAGCAATGACTGTTTATCGTGACCAGCCACGGATTCTTATAGCAAACGGAATTTATGGAGTCAAACAGTAGCAGGCAGGTCTTTCAGAATCAGACAATGGCTGGCATTTTCTTCGAAACAGTGACTAATATTTTAAGCTGATTTTAATATAGAAGCGAGCGAACTCAATTATCTGTATCTGCAATAATTAAATATCGGGAGAGGACAATGCAGTCAAGGAAGACGTGTTGTAACAAGGAGAGAAGATGTGGCTCCCTGAGCAGGACTCGAACCTGCGACCCAATGATTAACAGTCATTTGCTCTACCAACTGAGCTATCAGGGAACAACGATGTACGGATTTTAGTGGCTCCCCGAGCAGGACTCGAACCTGCGACCCAATGATTAACAGTCATTTGCTCTACCAACTGAGCTATCGGGGAATGTCTTTCCGAACACGCGGCGTAGTATACGTAGTTTAGAAAAAAGGTCAAGCCTTTCAGAGCGCTTGTTTCATCCTTCATGCTGACACGGAGACTACTGTCGCTGGTGGCTACGCCCTGATTCGAACAGGGGACCCCATCATTATGAGTGATGTGCTCTAACCAGCTGAGCTACGTAGCCAGCGACCGGGCGAATTGTACAGAAGCGCTCAAATAATGCCAATCCCTGACACGGAATCGCTCTAAAGAAGACAATGAACAGCACGCTCTCTCCCTTTCAATGACAGCAAATGGCATCCAATGATGGCAGAAGGCATCTCAACAGGCTGACCACCCTTCATTGATTGATCGTTCAACAAAAAATGACTACGCTGGAACCACTTTCAGCCCTTCCATCACAGGAGAAGGAAAACCGTGCCCAAGGTAGGTATGGAGCCCATTCGTCGGCAACAGTTGATCGATGCCACCATGGCAACGATCGATGAAGCGGGTCTGGCCGACAGCACCATCATGCAGATTGCAGGCCGCGCTGGCGTCTCTGCCGGCATTATCAGCCATTATTTCGGCGGCAAGGATGGGCTGCTCGAAGCCACCATGCGCTATATCCTCGGCGATCTCGGCGCCTCGGTGGCCCGGCGGCGACAAGCGCTCGGCAACAGCGATGCCAGAACCCACCTTTACGCCATTGTGGAGGGCAACTTTGATCGCAGCCAGATTAGCCGCGCGGTCATGAAGACCTGGCTGGCCTTCTGGACCACCAGCATGCACAAGCCCAGCCTGCAGCGGTTGCAGCGGGTCAACGACCGACGGCTTTATTCCAATATCTGCTATCAGTTCAGAAAGCACATGACGCCCACACAGGCGCGCTCGGCAGCCCGTGGGCTGGCCGCCATCATCGACGGTCTCTGGCTGCGTGGCGCGCTGGCGCCCGAGAAATTCGACATCTCGGATGCCGTGGCGCTGGCCTGCCGCTACGTTGATGAACAGCTTTATGGCAACAGCAGGCGCTGACGCCCTGCCCTGTCATCGTCAGACACCATTTTTACCCGGGAGAAAACAACATGGCCGTTTTCAACATCCAGCAGCTCTATATCGACGGCAAGCGCGTTGACGCAAGCTCCGGTGAAACCTTCGAGTCCATCAACCCCTACAACGGTGACGTGCTGGCCGAAGTTCAACAGGCCTCTCAAAGCGACGTTGATCGAGCGGTTGATTCGGCGCGGCGTGGCCAGAAGATATGGGCCGCCATGACCGGCGTTGAGCGCTCGCGCATCCTCAATCGCGCCGTGGCACTGCTGCGCGAGCGAAACGACGAGATTGCTCGCATCGAATCGATGGACACCGGCAAGCCGCTGAGCGAAACCACCGCAGTGGATATCGTGACCGGCGCGGATGTTCTGGAGTACTACGCCGGCCTTGCCGCTGCAGTGGAAGGCGAGCAGATTCCCGTACGTTCGGACTCCTTTGCCTATACCCGGCGTGAGCCGCTTGGCGTCTGCGCCGGCATTGGCGCCTGGAACTACCCGATTCAGATTGCCTGCTGGAAGTCCGCCCCGGCGCTGGCGACCGGCAATGCCATGATTTTAAAGCCCAGCGAGGTCACTCCGCTGACCACACTGATGCTGGCCGAGATTTTCACCGAAGCAGGCCTGCCCGATGGCGTTTTCAACGTCGTTCAGGGCGACGGACGCGTCGGCGCCATGCTGACCGAGCACTCCGGCATCGACAAGATCTCCTTTACCGGCGAAGTGGGGACCGGCAAAAAGGTGATGGCCTCCTCGGCCGCCTCGTCGCTGAAGGAAGTCACCATGGAGCTGGGCGGCAAGTCTCCCCTGCTCGTGTTTGCCGATGCGGATCTCGACCGCGCCGCCGATGGTGCGATGATGGCCAACTTCTACTCCAGCGGTCAGGTGTGCACCAACGGAACGCGGGTGTTTGTGGAGCGCTCGGTCAAGGACGCCTTTGAAGCGAAGCTGCTTGAGCGTGTCGAGCGCATGAAGGCCGGTGATCCGCTGGATCCGAGCACCAATTTCGGCCCACTGGTCAGCTTCGAGCATCTGGACAAGGTCTGCGACTATCTCAGGATCGGCCAGCAGGACGGTGCTCGACTGCTGGTGGGCGGAGCGCGCATGACGGAGGGCGACTTCGGCAAAGGCGCCTTTGTGGCGCCCACCATCTTTACTGACTGCCGCGATGATATGCGCATCGTGACAGAAGAGATTTTCGGGCCCGTCATGTCGATTCTGGACTTTGATGACGAAGAGGACGTCATTCGCCGTGCCAACGACACCGATTACGGTCTGGCCGCCGGGCTTTTCACCGAGGGCTTGAACCGCGCACATCGCGTGGCACACCAGCTCGAAGCCGGTATCTGCTGGATCAACACCTGGGGCGACAGTCCGGCACAAATGCCGGTCGGCGGCTACAAGCAGTCCGGCGTGGGTCGGGAAAACGGGCTGCTGACGCTTGCACACTATACGAGGGTCAAGTCCATTCAGATCGAGATGGGCCCCTTCGAATCGGCCTTTTGATCACCGCTTTTCATTGTGCCGCGGCGGGTATCGAGATAAAGCGTCGCTCGATTCCCGGCCCATGACCTGTCAGGAGGGCCTGCTTGATGGCTGACATGCGTGAATATGACTACATCATCATCGGTGCCGGTTCAGCCGGTAACGTTCTGGCGGCACGTCTGAGTGAAGACGATGACGTCACTGTCCTGCTGCTGGAAGCCGGCGGCCCGGACCATCGACTGGACTTTCGCACCCAGATGCCGGCAGCGCTGGCCTATCCGCTACAGGGCAAGCGCTACAACTGGGCCTTCGAGACCGACCCGGAACCTTTCATGAACCAGCGTCGAATGGAGTGCGGGCGCGGCAAGGGGCTGGGGGGCTCCTCACTGATCAACGGCATGTGCTATATCCGCGGCAATGCCATGGATCTGGAAGGCTGGGCCGAGCAGCCGGGTCTCGAGGACTGGAGCTACGCTCACTGTCTGCCCTACTACAAAAAGGCTGAAACCCGCGACATCGGCGGCAATGATTACCATGGCGATCACGGCCCGGTACAGGTGGCCACCCCCAAACCGACCACCAATCCGGTCAATCGTGCCTTTATCGAGGCCGGCAAGCAGGCAGGGTTCGGGGAAACCGACGATCTCAACGGCTACAAGCAGGAAGGCTTTGGCCCGATGGATCGCACCACCACGCCCAACGGTCGCCGATCCTCGACCGCGCGGGGCTATCTCGATATTTCTCGCCATCGCCACAACCTCACGATCGAAACTCACGCCGTCACCGACCGCATCCTGTGCCGGGACAAGCGGGCCACGGGCGTGGCCTATGCCCGCAAGGGCACCCAGCAGGAAGTACGCGCGCGTCGTGAAGTGCTGCTGTGTGCCGGCGCCATCGCCTCTCCGGCCATCCTGCAGCGCTCCGGAATCGGTGATCCAGAGTGGCTCAACGAGATGAGCGTCGATGTGGTCCACGAGCTGCCGGGCGTGGGCAAAAATCTGCAGGACCATCTGGAGATGTACATCCAGTACGAATGCAAACAGCCCATCACACTCTACTCGGCACTGAAATGGTACAACCAGCCTGCCATCGGTGCGCAGTGGCTGTTTCAGGGCAAGGGGATTGGCGCCAGCAATCAGTTCGAGGCCGGTGGCTTCATTCGCACCGACGAGGGCGAATCCTGGCCCAACCTGCAGTATCACTTCCTGCCGTGCGCCATCAGCTACAACGGCAAGAGCGCCGTGCAGGCCCACGGGTTTCAGGCCCATGTCGGCTCGATGCGCTCGAAAAGTCGGGGACGCGTCAAAATCAAATCACGCAACCCGGACGAAGCGCCCAGCATTCTCTTTAACTACATGAGCCAGGCGCGTGACTGGGAAGAGTTTCGCGATGCCATTCGCGTGACGCGCCGCATCATCGAACAGCCGGCCATGGACCCCTACCGCGGTCGAGAAATTGCCCCTGGCGCGGAGATTCAAAGCGACGAGCAGCTCGATGACTTTGTGCGTCATCATGCCGAGACCGCTTACCACCCCTGCGGCACCTGCCGAATGGGCGAAGGACCGGATGCAGTGGTCGACGGTCAGGGACGCGTCCATGGCATGGAAGGACTGCGCGTGATCGACGCCTCGCTCATGCCCGTGATCGTGACCGGCAACCTGAATGCTACCACCATCATGATGGCGGAGAAGCTTGCCGACTGCGTGCGTGCGCGCAAGCCGCTGGCGCCTCTGACAGAAGTTCCCTTCCATACGGCGCAGCAGCCCCATCAGAACGCGCGTGATGCCGGATCGACGCAGGCCTGATCATAACGTCACGTCCTGCTCGCTCATGACAGCACCGGGCCCGCGCCCGGTGCGGTCATTTATGCCATCGGTTCAGACTGAAGCCTTCGCGGCATTCACCGGTGCACCGGCGACCACCTCGGCGGCCTCAAAACCGCCAAAGGTGCTGGCCCCCTCCTCGGCGCTGCCTACCAGTTGACGCATGCCGGCAAACATTTCCCGGCCCAGACCGTGATGATACGACGCGAGATCGACGCCGGCGTCCGGTCGGGCGTTGAACTCATCGGCATCGATCAGCACCTCGAGACGGCCGTTGATCGAATCGAGTCGCACCATGTCGCCATCACGAAGGCGCGCCAGCGGCCCGCCATCCACCGCTTCCGGCGTCATGTGAATCGCTGCCGGCACCTTGCCGGAAGCACCTGACATGCGACCATCGGTCACCAGCGCCACGCGGAAGCCGCGATCGAGCAGCGAGCCGAGATAGGGCGTGAGCTTGTGAAGCTCCGGCATACCGTTGGCACGCGGGCCCTGAAAGCGCACCACAGCGATGACATCACGCTCAAGCTCGCCGTTGGTGAAGGCTGTCTTGAGCGACTCCTGATCGGCAAACACCCTGACCGGCGCCTCGATCACGCGAAACTCCGGCTTGACCGCGGAGACCTTGATCACGCCGCGACCGAGATTGCCATCCAGCACCGCCAGTCCACCCGTGGGCGAAAAGGGATGGTTGATGTCGGTGAGCACCTCCGGGTCCAGACTCTGTGCCGGCCCCTCACGCCAGACGAGCTTCTCTCCCTCCAGAAAGGGCTCCTGAAGGTAGCTTTCTGCCAGCGTCCTGCCCGTTACGGTCGGGATATCACCGTGCAGCAGGCCACCCTTGAGCAGCTCGCGGATCAATACGCTCATGCCGCCGGCCGCGTGAAAGTGGTTCACATCCGCCTGCCCGCTTGGATAGACGTGCATAAGACTCGGCACCACTGCCGAAAGCTCGTCGAAATCATCCCAGTTCAGGGTGATACCCGCGGCACCGGCCATGGCAATCAGATGCATGGTATGGTTGGTGGAGCCGCCCGAGGCCAGAAGCCCGACCAGCGCGTTGACGATGGCGCGAGCGTCGATCTGCTGCCAGAAGGGCAGATAGTGGCCGCCCGGCTCCGAGTTCTTGATCGCCCGTTCGGTGCCATGAGCGGTCAGGGCATCACGCAGCGGCGTGTTCGGATTGACAAAGGAAGACCCCGGCAGGTGCAGCCCCATGATCTCCATCATCAACTGATTGGAGTTGGCCGTGCCGTAAAAGGTGCAGGTGCCGGGCGCATGATAGGAGGCCGACTCGGATTCAAGAAGCTCGGTGCGCCCGACCTTGCCTTCGGCAAACCTCTGACGAATGCGCGCCTTTTCCTTGTTGGGCAGGCCGCTGGGCATGGGGCCGGCGGGAACAAAAACCGCCGGCAGGTGCCCAAAGCGGGCGGCGGCAATAAAAAGCCCTGGAATGATCTTGTCACATACGCCCAGGTAAAGCGCCGCATCAAACATATTGTGGGAAAGCCCGATGGCCGCACTGCGAGCGATGTTGTCACGCGAGAACAGCGACAGCTCCATGCCCGGCTGGCCCTGGGTGACCCCGTCGCACATGGCCGGCACACCGCCGGCCACCTGCGCCGTTGATCCCATGCGGCGTGCCGCTTCGCGAATGATGTCGGGGAAGCGCTCGAAGGGCTGATGGGCCGAGAGCATGTCGTTATAGGACGTGATGATCCCCAGATTGGCACTATTACTGAGCTTGAGCTGCTGCTTGTCGGAAGCATTACAGGCGGCAAAGCCATGGGCCAGGTTGCCGCAGTCAAGGGCGCCGCGATGAACACCACGGCGATGCTGCGCCTGCATGCGGGCTTCATACAGGGCGCGACGTGACGCGGAGCGCTCGATGATGCGCCGGGTCACGCGGGTCAGGGTGGTATGCATGAAAACCTCACCTGTCACGGTCTCGAATGGGAGTGCATCAGTCTATCTGAATTGGCACTCTTTTGTAGTTAAGCTACCTTTTTCGTCCGCTTTCGTCACGGACCGCCCTGTCAGAACCGGGTCGGTCGCCGCATGAAAGCATCGGCATTAAAATCTGCAGATAAAATGATGTCATTCCATGCACCCTTTGCAGCAGGTCATGCGATACCCTGAGGTTGTCGCAATGATCGCCGATAACCATTGCCAGCCTGACACACTCCCTCGACGGGTACCCGCTCCGGTACCGGTTGTGCAAAACGATAGCCTGACAACGGAAGTGGCCGCATGTCTCACCCCTCTTCAACGCACCGTGTGTCCATCAAACGCGTGCTCTTGTGGACTCTGTTACTCATTGCCGTACTGGTCATTGCGTGGTGGTTTTTCCTGCGCGAGAGCCCCGAAAGCGAGGGTGGCGGCGCGCAGAGTGGCGCCATGCCGCGCCCGGCGGTGGCCGCCGTGGCCGCTCGAACGGGCGATTTCCCGGTCACCCTGAGCGCGCTGGGTACCGTTCGCTCTCTTTCCAGCATCGCTATACGCCCCCGCGTCGAGGGCGAGCTGGTCTCCGTGGATTTCGAGGAAGGCCAGCGCATCGAGAAGAATCAGGTACTGGCCCGCATCGATGATCGCACCTACCAGGCCCAGCTGGCCCAGGCCAACGCAGAGCTGACCCAGAACCAGGCGCAGCTGGCCACGGCCCGTGAAGATCTGAAGCGCTACGAGAATCTGAGCCGCGCCAATAACGTGTCGCGTCAGGACCTGGAAACCCAGCGTCAGCTGGTTCGACAGTATGAAGGGGCCGTGGAGGCCTCCCGTGCCAGCGTTCAGGACGCCCGCGTGCAGCTGGACTACACCACCGTTCGCGCCCCGGCCGGTGGCATCATTGGCCTGCGCAATGTCGATCCAGGCAATATCGTCTCTACCGGCGATGATGACCCCATCGCTACGCTGACGGCCCTTGATCCCATCTCGGTCGTGTTTTCCCTGCCCGGTCAGTATCTTTCCCGGGTGCGCAGCAGCATGGTACAGGGGCGCATGACGGTCAGCGTCATGAATGACGATGCCGCCGGGACGATCGCCAAGGGCGAGCTGACCAGCATTGACAGCGCCATCAATACCGACACAGGCACGGTACGCCTGCGCGCGCGGCTGGATAATGACAACGAGCAGCTCTACCCCAACGCCTTCGTCAACGTGGAACTCATCCTGACCACGCTGGACGACGTGATCATCGTGCCCGAAACCGCCATCCAGAATAGTGAGTCCGGTAACCACGTCTATGTGGTGGATGACAGCAACACGGTGCATCAGCGCCGCATCAGCGTCGGCGCCAGCGATGATCTCCACGCCGTGATCGAATCGGGACTCGACGCCGGTGAACACGTGGTTGTCGATGGGGTGGACCGCCTTCGCGACGGTGCCCGGGTCAACGTGGTGAGCAACAGCCTGCCCGGCGAGACCGATGCCGGCGATAGCACACCTCCGGCAGGCGAGACCACCAATGAAGGTCAGATAAAGGCCAGCGACGACGCCCCCGAAGGCGAGAGTGATCGATCGTCATGAACCCGTCGCGCCTTTTCATTCTCCGACCGGTCGCCACCTCGCTGATCATGCTGGCCATTCTGATGGCCGGCGTCATGGCCTATCGCCTGCTGCCGGTGGCCTCCCTGCCGGAAGTGGACTACCCCACCATTCAGGTGACGACGCTCTATCCCGGCGCCAGCCCTGAAATCATGCTTTCCAACGTCACCTCGCCACTGGAGGACCAGCTCGGGCAGATTTCGGGTCTTGAGGATATGCGTTCCGCCAGCACCGGTGGGGCGTCGCTCATTACGCTGCGCTTCGGGCTCGATGCTGATCCGGGCGTGGCCGAACAGGACGTTCAGGCCGCCCTCAATCAAGCCGGCAACCTGCTGCCCGATGACCTGCCCATGCCGCCGAGCTACAGCAAGGTCAATCCGGCGGATGCGCCCATCATGACGCTTGCGGTGCGCTCGGAGAGCCTGCCGCTGACACGTGTCTATGACCTGGTGGATACCCGGCTGGTACAGCGGCTCTCACAGGTCAGCGGTGTCGGTCTGGTCTCCCTGTCAGGCGGTCACGAGCCCGCCATCCGCATCGACGGTGACGCCCGGCGCATGGCGGCCCACGGGCTGGACATGGAAGCCGTGCGCAATGCCATCACGGCGGCCAACGTCAACCAGCCCAAGGGCACCCTGTATGGCCCCTACCGCGCGCTGACCATCGATGCCAACGATCAGCTCACCTCGCCCGACCAGTACCGCGACCTGATCGTTAAATACGACAACGACATGCCGCTTCGCCTTCGCGATATCGCAAGCGTTCACGAAGGCTCGGAAAATGCCTGGCTGACCGCCTGGGCCAACCACGACCCGGCGCTGATCATCAGCGTCCAGCGCCAGCCCGGGGCCAACGTCACCAGCGTGGTCGATGACATTCAGCGCCAGCTCCCCGAGCTGCAGGCCACCCTGCCGGACAGCGTGGACATCTCGGTGCTCAGCGATCGCACCCAGACCATTCGCGCCTCCGTGGAGGATACCCAGTTCGAGCTGGTGCTGGCCGTAGGGCTGGTCATCCTCATCACCTTCTTGTTTCTGCGCAATATTCCGGCCACCATCATCCCGAGCCTGGCCGTACCCATGTCACTGATCGGCACCTTCGGCGTCATGCATCTGGCCGGGTTCAGCCTTAACAACCTCACCCTGATGGCCCTGACCATCGCCACCGGCTTTGTCATCGACGATGCCATCGTGGTGCTGGAAAACATCATCCGCCATCTGGAAAAGGGCGAAAAACCCGTCGATGCTGCCCTCAAGGGCGCCCGACAGATCTTTTTCACCATCATCTCGCTGACGGTGTCACTGGTGGCGGTACTGATCCCGCTGCTGTTCATGCAGGACGTGGTCGGAAGACTCTTTCGCGAGTTTGCCATCACGCTGGCCGTGGCGATCGTGATCTCGGCGTTCATTTCGCTCACGCTCACGCCCATGCTGTGCGCGAAAATGCTCAAGGCACGCCCGGCCGAGAGAGACAGCGGCCACAACGACCCGCAGCACCACGCCGAGAGCTACTCGGGTCTGTTCGGGCGGCTGCTGCGTCTTTATGACCGCGGACTTCAATGGGTATTAAGGCATCAGCGGCTGACGCTGGCCGTGGCGGTCATCACGTTTGCCGTGACCGCACTTTTGTATCTCGCCATTCCCAAGGGGCTGTTTCCGCAGCAGGATACCGGCGCCATCCGCGGCATCAGCGAGGCGGATCAGTCCATCTCCTTTGAGGCGATGGCCCATCACCAGCAGGCGCTGGCAGACATCATCCTGCAAGACCCGGCGGTCGAGAGTGTGTCTTCGAGCATCGGTGTGAATGAGGACAACAGCACGCTCAACACCGGCCGCTTCCAGATCAATCTCAAGCCGCTGTCCGAGCGCGACAGTGCCGAGAGGGTCATCAAGCGACTCACCGACAGGAGCCAAAGCGTCGCCGGCATGCGCCTTTACCTGCAGCCGCTGCAGGACCTGACGCTGGATGACAACGTCAGCCGCTACCAGTACCAGATGTCGGTGACCAACAATGACGCCGATATACTGGCGCACGATGTGAAAGCCCTGCTGGAGGCCATTCGCCAGTCACCGGCCATTTCGGGCGTGGCCTCGGATCTGCAGAATCGCGGCCTTCAGCTCTATCTGAATATCGATCGTGACCGTGCCAGCCGGCTGGGCATCAGCGTCAGCGACATTGATGCCACGCTCTATAACGCCTTCGGCCAGCGTCTGATCTCGACCATCTTCACCCAGTCCAACCAGTACCGGGTGGTGATGAACGTCGCGGACGATCAGCAGCGTGGCCCTGCAGCGCTGGACCGTCTCTATCTTGAGGCAGAAAGCGGTGACATGGTGCCGTTGACGTCACTGGTCAGCATCGAACAGCGTTATACGAGCCTGTCGCTGTCACGCCAGAACCGCACGCCTGCGGCCAACGTCTCCTTTGACGTGGCGCCCGGATATTCGCTGTCGCAGGCCTTTGATGCCATCGATGATGCCCGCAGTCATGCCAGTCTCGACCGCGACACGCAGCTGAACTATCAGGGCGCCGCGCTCGGCTTTGCCGGCTCCACGGCCAATACGCTGCTGCTGATTCTGGCGGCCGTAGTGGTGATGTATATCGTGCTGGGTGTGCTTTACGAGAGCTACATTCACCCGCTGACCATTCTCTCTACCCTGCCCTCGGCCGCCATCGGCGCACTGCTGGCGCTGATGATCACCGGCAACGATCTGGGCATGGTGGGCATCATCGGCATCATCCTGCTGATCGGGATCGTCAAGAAAAACGCCATCATGATGATCGACTTTGCCCTCGACGGTCAGCGCCACCAGGGGCTGACGCCGGGTGAGGCGATCTATCGGGCGGCGCTTTTGCGCTTTCGTCCCATCATGATGACGACCTTTGCCGCGCTTTTTGGCGCCATCCCCCTGATGCTGGCCAGCGGCTTCGGCGCCGAGCTTCGCCAGCCGCTGGGTCTGGCCATGGTGGGCGGTCTGCTGGTGAGTCAGCTGCTGACGCTCTTTACCACGCCGGTCATCTATCTGTTCTTTGATCGGCTGTCCGGTCGCGTCATCGGGCACTCCCATGACGCTGATACCAGCAACGGGCATGTCTCATGAGTCTGTCCTCGCCCTTCATTCAGCGACCGATCGCCACCTCGCTGCTGACGCTGGCGATCATTCTGGGCGGACTGCTCTCCTATATGCGCCTGCCGGTAGCACCGCTGCCGGC
This sequence comes from Kushneria avicenniae, assembly GCF_900112585.1. Taxonomy (GTDB): domain Bacteria; phylum Pseudomonadota; class Gammaproteobacteria; order Pseudomonadales; family Halomonadaceae; genus Kushneria; species Kushneria avicenniae. The sequence goes on from NZ_FOLY01000006.1 coordinate 178,698, forward strand.
GGTATCGTTCCCGACCATTCTGGTCACAGCCAGCCTCTCCGGTGCCAACCCGGAGACCATGGCCTCGACAGTGGCGACACCGCTGGAGCGCTCGATCGGGCAGATCGCCGGCATCAGCCAGATGACCTCGTCGAGCTCGGAGGGCTCAACCAGCGTGGTCATTCAGTTCGATCTGGACAAGGACATCAACGAAGCGGCCCGAGAGGTACAGGCGGCCATCAACCGGGCCGAGGCGCTGCTGCCAACCGCCATGACCAGCTCACCCCGGCTTCGAAAGCTTAATCCGGCCGACTCCCCCATCATGCTGCTGTCGCTGACCAGCGCCGAGATCGACAAGGGCACGCTCTATAACCTGGCCGATCAGGAGATTGCCCCGCGCATATCGCAGGTGGAGGGCGTTTCGCGCGTCAGCGTCGGCGGCAGCTCCTCACCGGCAGTGCGCGTCACGCTCAACCCGCGCAAGCTGGCAAATGGCGGTATCAGCCTTGATCAGATTCGAGATGCCATCAATGCGGCCAACAGCAACCAGCCGACCGGCTTTACCGAGGATGACCGATACCGCTGGAGCATTCATACCGACTCGCAAATGTTTGAAGCGCAGGACTATCGCAACCTGATCATCGCCAGAGATGGTGATCACATCATGCGTCTGGGCGATGTGGCCGACGTCGAGAAAAGTGTCGAAGACATTTATAACGTTGGCTTTTATAACCGCCAGCCGGCAGTGGTCATCGTGGTCAGCCCGGCCAGCGATGCCAACGTGATCGAGACCATCGACCGTATCAGGGCGCGCCTGCCCGGCATCCACGCCGCGCTGCCCGCCAGTGCCGATCTTCATACGGTGCTGGATCGCTCTCCCGGCATCAGCGCCTCGCTGCAGGAAACCCAGATCGCCCTGATTCTGGCCGTGGTGCTGGTGGTCATGGTGGTATTTGTCTTTTTGCGTAACCCGCGGGCCACGCTGATTCCCAGCGCTGTCATTCCGGTATCGCTATTGGGCACCTTCATGGTGATGTCTCTGCTGGGCTATTCGCTCAACACGCTGTCACTGATGGCCCTGATCATTGCCATTGGCTTCGTGGTGGATGATGCCATCGTGGTGGTGGAAAACATTGCAAGACACATTGAAGCCGGCATGAACGTGCGCCAGGCCGCGCTTCTGGGCGCGCGAGAAGTGGGCTTCACGGTGCTGTCGATGAGCGTATCGCTGGTCGCCGTATTTGTACCGCTGCTGTTTCTGGGCGGCTTCATCGGCCGGCTTTTCCACGAGTTTGCCATGACGCTGGCCACGGCGGTGATGGTCTCGCTGCTGGTGTCGCTGACGCTGACGCCGATGCTCTGCTCGCGCTGGCTGAAAAGCACCGGAGACGACAACGCCTCCAGCGGCCTCAAGCGGGTGATCGAGCGCTGCGGCCAGCACATTCTGGCAGGCTATGAGCGCACGCTGGATGTCGCGCTGCGCCATCGACGGCTGACGCTTTTGTCGCTGGTGGCGGTGATCGTGCTCAACGGTTTTTTATATGTCCACATCGACAAGGGATTCGTGCCCGATCAGGACACCGGACGACTGATCGGCGCCGTGCGCGGCGATCAGAGCATCTCCTTTGATGCCATGTCAGCCAAGCTGGAAACGGCGCGCGACCGCCTGCTGGCCGATGACTCGGTGGCCAGCGTGCTGGGCTTTCTGGGCGGCAGCGGCCCAGCCGGCGGTGGCGTCAACTCGGCCACGCTCTTTGTGTCCCTGAAGGAGGATCGGCAGGGAGATACCAATGCCAACGGTAACCGCCTCACGGCCATGATGGGCGATATTCCGGGCGTTCAGGTGTTCATGCGCGGGTTGCAGGATCTACACATGGGCGGTCGCTCCTCGAGTAACAGCCAGTATGAGCTGACGCTCAAAAGCGACGATCTCGCACTACTGCGGCAGTGGGCGCCGCGGGTGGCGCAGACCATGCGCGACATCCCCGAGATTACCGGCGTGGACAGCGACAATCGCAGCGGCGGTCAGGCCATCAGGCTGGTCGTGGATCGCGACCGGGCCGCGCGCCTGGGGCTGAGCATGCGCGATATCGACACCCTGCTGGGCAATGCCTTCGCTCAGGGACAGATTTCAAGCGTCTACGAGGGCACCAATCAGTACTACGTGGTGCTGGAAGTCGCCAGCCAATGGCAGCGCTCGGCCCGGGCGCTGGAGATGATGCATATCGTCAACGATGACGGCAGCCCCATACCGCTGTCGGCGTTCAGCCACTACGAACGCAGCACCAGTCCGGTCAGCGTCAGCCACCAGGGACAGTTTGCCGCGACCACGGTGTCGTTCAACCTGAGCGACGGGGTGTCGCTTTCCGAAGCCACCGACATCATCAGTAACCGACTGGACCGCCTGCATCTACCCACCGATGTCCAGGCCGACTTCGAGGGCAGCGCCGCCAGTTTCCAGAGCGGCGTGGAAACCATGCCCTGGCTGATTCTGGCCGCGCTGGTGACGGTCTATCTGGTGCTGGGCATTTTGTATGAAAGCTACATTCATCCGCTGACGATATTGTCTACCCTGCCCTCCGGCGGAATCGGCGCGCTGCTGGCGCTGATGTGGCTCGACAAGCCCTTCACTCTGATTGCACTGATCGGCATCATCCTGCTGATTGGTGTGGTCAAGAAAAACGCCATCATGCTGGTGGATTTTGCTCTGAGCGCCGAGCGCGAGCGTGGTCTATCGTCGCAGGAAGCCATTCGCGAGGCGGCGCTGGTCCGCTTTCGTCCCATCATGATGACCACTCTGGCCGCCATTCTGGGCGCCCTGCCGCTGATGTTCGGCACCGATGAAAATGCGGCCCTGCGCGCACCGCTGGGTATCTCCATCGTGGGCGGGCTGATTGTCAGCCAGATCCTGACGCTCTACACCACGCCGGTGGTCTATCTCTACCTGGATCGTCTGCGACGACGCTGATCGATGCCGGAATCCTTAGTGTTACAGGCCCTTTCCGGCAGCGGAAAGGGCCTTTTGCATTCGACGCCCTGGTGAAGCGTTTTACGCTCGATTCATGAACAGCGTTTAACAACATCACGTCAGATGGTAGGTTACGGAAGACGTGACGTGTCACAACAATGAAAACCCTGTCACGTCCTTCATACATAATAACGAGTAAAGGAACAGTTCATGACCTCCCGAACGGATTCACGACGTCTGAAACTACTGACCCTCTCCCTGAGCATCTCGACGGCCATGGCAGCCACTGCCGTTCAGGCCGCCCCCGATGATCAGCAGACCATCGAAGCGCTCCGCGCTCAGCTCCAGCAGATGCAGCAGCGCCTGGATCGACTCGAACAGCAACAGTCGGCCGGCACTTCCGGCAGCCAGCAGAGTGTATCGACAAACGAAGCACCGGCTACCACAGCCCCACAGCAGGCTGACCCACAGTCACAGCAGAGTCTGGCTCAGCAAAACAAGTCCGCCATCGAGCAGATGCAGCAGACGGAATTCAGCGGTCAGCTTGTGTTCAACGGCAGCTTTAACGACTGGAGCGAGCAGAGCAAGGACACTACCGGAGACATGGATTTCGGCAAGTTTGTCCTTGCGGTGGATGGAGAAGTGGACGATCTAGAGTATTCCCTGGAGTATCGTTTCTATGACGGTTACCAGTTCCTGAAATCGGGCTGGCTCGGCTTCAATCCCAACGATAACGATACCATCCGCGTCGGTCTGGTCCAGACACCTTTCGGTAACATGGACTACGGCTATCAGGGCTGGTACGGCACCCTGCCCTATCTCGCCGGTTTCAACGACAACCAGAATGCCGGGGTCAAGTGGGATCACCACCAGGGGCCATGGGATACCTCACTGGCCTTTTTCAAAAGCGATAATCTGGGCAGCGGCAACGAGCATTATGGGGCCAACGCCATCGGAGACAGCCCCCAGGGGAACAGCGAAGAGAACCAGCTCGCCGCCCGTGCAGGCTATACCTTTGATCACGGTGATGACTATTCAACCCAGCTGAACGTCTCCGCCAAGGGCGGGCAGCTCTATAATGAGCAGACCAATCGCAGTGGCGATAACTGGTCGGCGGCGATTGGTATTGACGGTTCATATGGCAACTGGCGCACCATGCTCCAGGCCACAACATATGAATATAACCCCAAAAACCCCTCGGAAGCGCAGTCCGAAATTTCTGATAATGTCATCCAGATCGGGGCCTTTGGTTTCAATTATCTGATTCCGAAACGCGGCCAGATGTATACGGCCAGCGCCAGCTACAGTATGGATGTCGACTGGGGACCCGTTGAAAACCTGTTCTTCTTCAACGACTTCAGTTACATCGATCCGGCCGGTGACTTTTCCTCCATCAATGGCGGCTTTGGCGATCAGGATGACCCCATGCTCAATGACCTGGGGGTACTGGTGACTGCCGGGCCCTACTTTGCCTGGTTTGATATCATCACCAACAAGAACGGGCTGAACTACTTCGGCTCACCGGTGGATAACGGTTGGCATACCAGTATCCAGACCAATTTCGGCATCAACTTCTAAACGAAGTTACTTCCAGAAGAAACTGGTGAAGACAAAAACCCCGGCCATGGCCGGGGTTTTTTAATGCGCCGACAGATCAGGTCAACGTATCGAAATGCGCCAGACCTTCGCCAAAGCGGGTCTTGTAGCGTTCGAAAAGCGCCGGGTCGCGCTTGAAGGCGCGCAGCACGGCGTCAGACTGAAAGGTGACGACCTCCGGCGCCTGCTCGAGCGCATCAACACTCGAAAGCGCGTTGAAACCGGTGCGCAGATCACTGTCACCGTGGCGATACCAGCGCTCGAAGCCAAAGGTGGTGAAAAAGGCCTCCAGTCTCGGGTCCGCCGTACTGGTTCGCATGGCCGTCGATTCGCCGAGCCGGGTCACCAGCCGCCGACCGTAACCACGGCCGCGCTTTTTTTCGGGCGTGCCCAGAAGCCTCAGCGCCACCCCGCGCCCTTCTACTTCAAGGGTGAGCAGCGCCACCGAACACAGCCTTTGGTTATCATCCAAAAGCGCCACGATGCGCGCCGACTCCTGCTCCAGCAGTCGGCTGGCACCGGCAAATTCGACCAGGGGATCAAGCCCTGCTTCCCGCCCGAAGACGCTGGCACAGAGCATGGCCAGACAGGCGTTACGATCCTGCGGTTCGGTGATATATGAAATCTTCAAAGCTGCGTCTGCCCGCCGTTCAAAAGCGACATGATGCCACGATGCTTTCATCACTGGCTAACCGGCCTTCCGACATGCGCTTGCTTCTACTCTGCGCCCTTCTGTCATGCGACTGACACATGCTCGCCACATGATTGCCATGCGGGCCTCGCAGCATATCGCCGCAGCCAATATTTCCATAAGAGAGACGCGGAGCACGACATGGTCAAGGGATTCGGAAGCATGGCCGGAGTGGCAGCGCTGTCCACACTGACGCTGCTGGGCGCACAACCGGTAGCGGCCGCCACCGAGGTGGTCTGGTGGCACGCCATGGAAGGCAGTCTGGGCGAAAAGGTCAACGAAATTGCCGAAGGCTTCAACCAGTCGCAGTCCGACTACGTGGTCAAGCCTGTCTACAAGGGCACCTACGGCGAAAACATGACCTCGACCATTGCCGCCTTCCGAGCCGGCAAGGCGCCGGCCATCACCCAGATTTATGAAGTCGGCACGGCCACCATGATGAACGCCAAGGGCGCCATCTATCCGGTCTACCAGCTCATGAAGGATACCGGCCAGCCCTTTGATCCCAAGGCCTACCTGTCAGCGGTGACCGGCTATTACAGCACCGCCGATGGCAACATGCTGTCGCTGCCGTTCAACTCCTCGACGCCGGTGGTCTATTACAACCGTGACCTGTTCGACAAGGCAGGCCTTGACCCCGACAGCCCACCGACCACCTAGGAAGACGTGGCCAGTGCCGGTCAGAAAATCGTCGATAGCGGCGCTGCCAGCTGCGGCTTTACCACCACGTGGCCGAGCTGGATTCAGCTCGAAAACTTTGCCGCTCGCCAGAACATTGCCTTTGCAAGCGAGCAGAACGGCTTTGGCGGTCCCTCGGCGCGGCTCGTGTTCAACGACAGCGACGCCATCGTCTCCCACGTACAGGACCTGATCGACTGGCAAAAAAGCGGCGTCTTCAGCTACGGCGGCCGTGAAGATCAGGCCTCACCGCGCTTTTTCTCCGGCGACTGCGCCATGCTGATGGCCTCCTCGGCCAGCTACGCCAGCGTGCGTGACAATACCGAAAGCTTTGAATTTGGCGTCGCGCCCCTGCCCTGGGACCCGAAAGTCATCGATCAGCCGAAAAACTCGATCATCGGCGGCGCCTCGCTGTGGGTGCTCAGAGGCCAGAATGACGATGTTTACAAGGGCGTCGCAAAATTCTTTGACTATCTCTCCTCGCCGGAAATACAGGCCGACTGGCACCAGTTCACCGGCTATCTGCCCATTACCCGCAAGTCCTATGACCTGACCCGCGAACAGCACTTCTACGACAACAACCCCGGCACCGAGATTGCTCTTAAACAGATGACCGGCGGCGAGCCGACCGATAACTCCCGTGGCCTGCGACTGGGCAACATGCCCCAGATTCGCGAGGTCATCGAAGAGGAGCTCGAACGCGCGCTCAACGGTGACAAGAGCGCCAGACAGGCGCTTGATGATGCCGCCAGCCGTGGCAACGAGCTGCTTGAGCAGTTCGAGCGCAGCGTACGCTGACGTCCTCCCCCGGCGGTGCTGCCGCCGGGGACCTCTCAAGCTGACGTTTCTTTTTCAGGACACGCCGCCACCCGTATGACCACCTTTCAGCGCCACCGCCTTACGCCATGGCTACTCATGGCCCCCCAACTGGTCATTGTGCTGGTGTTCTTTTTCTGGCCGGCCTTCACTGCCCTGCGTCAGTCGCTGTATGTGCAGGACGCTTTCGGGCTGGGCGAGACCTTTGCCGGCCTTGCCAACTTTACGCGGGTACTGGCTTCACGGAGCTATCACGAGGCGCTGTTCAATACGGCCATTTTCAGCCTGAGTGTCGCGCTGGGTGCCATGGCACTGGCACTGCTTCTGGCCGTCATGGCCGATCGCGTTCTAAAGGCTGGCCGCGTCTATCGAACCCTGCTGATCTGGCCCTACGCCGTGGCCCCGGCCGCCGCCGGTGTGCTGTGGATGTTCATGCTGGATCCCACACTTGGGGTGATGACCCGCGCGCTGACCACGCTGGGCATTGACTGGAACTTCAGACTCGACGGCACGCAGGCCATGATTCTAGTGATCATTGCCGCCATCTGGCAGCAGATGAGCTACAACTTCGTGTTCTTTCTGGCCGGTCTGCAGGGCATCCCGGCCAGTCTTCTGGAAGCCTCCGCCATTGATGGCGCCGGCCCCTGGCGGCGCTTCTGGACCATCACCTTTCCGCTGTTGTCGCCGATCAGCTTCTTCCTGCTGGTCATGAACACCATCTACGCCTTTTTTGAAACCTTTGGCACCATCGACACCACCACCAGCGGTGGCCCGGGTGGCGCTACCCGCACGCTGGTCTACAAGCTGTATCAGGACGGCATCGTGGGGCTGGACCTGGGCGGTTCGGCGGCGCAGTCAGTGCTGTTGATGCTGATGGTCGGGCTTTTGACCCTGATTCAGTTCCGCTACGTCGAGCGCCGCGTGCAGTACCACTGACCTCGTGTCATCAACGCGAACATTCACCGGGGAAACCCTGTCATGCGCTATCACCGACCAGGGCTTGATGTCGCGGCCCACACCCTCCTGATCATCGGGGCGCTGGCCTTCATGCTGCCGGTCATTCTGGCCGTGCTGGCCTCGACCCAGTCACCCGGTACACTTTTTTCGGGAACGCTGCCGCTCTCCTTCGGTACCAGCGGGCTGGATCACTACATGACACTTTTGACCGAGCCAGTGCGCGGCGTCGGCGTGCCCGCATGGAGGCTGATGCTCAATTCGCTTTTGATGGCGCTGGGCATTGCCGTGGGCAAGCTGACAATTGCGATGCTGGCCGCCTACGCGCTGGTCTTTTTTCGCTTCCCGTTTCGTCGCTGCTGCTTCTGGCTGATCTTTATGACGCTCATGCTGCCCATCGAGGTGCGTATTGTGCCGACCTACGGCGTAGTGGCCGAGCTCGGCCTGCTCGACAGCTATCCGGGGCTGGTGCTGCCGCTGCTGGCCAGCGCCACTGCCACCTTTCTCTTTCGTCAGTTCTTTCTGACCCTGCCACCTGAACTCATGGAAGCGGCCCGCATCGATGGTGCCGGGCCGTGGCGGTTTTTCATCGACATTCTGCTGCCGCTGTCACGCACCAACATCGCGGCGCTGTTCGTCATCATGTTCATCTACGGCTGGAATCAATACCTGTGGCCGCTGGTGACCATCACCAGTGCCGATCACGCCACTCTGGTCACCAGTCTCAAGCGACTGACCATTGCAACCGATGGCACGCCCCCATGGCATCTGGCCACCGCCATGACGGTACTGGCCCTGCTACCGCCGGTGGTCGTCATCATTCTCATGCAGCGCTGGTTCATCAAGGGCCTGGTGGATACGGAGAAATAACATGGCAACACTGGAACTCAGGCGCCTTCGCAAGCGCTACGCGGGCGGTGCAGAGGTGCTGCACGACATCGAACTCAACATCGATCACGGCGAAATGATCGTGGTGGTCGGCCCATCGGGCTGTGGCAAGTCAACACTTCTGCGCATGGTGGCCGGGCTTGAAACGATCAGCAGCGGTGAAATTGTCATCAACGGTGAATGTGTCAACGCCCAGGAGCCGGCCGAGCGCGATATCGCCATGGTCTTTCAAAACTACGCGCTCTATCCCCACATGAGCGTGTTCGACAATCTGGCCTACAGCCTCAAGAACCGCCGCACGCCAAAGGACGAGATCAGCCGCCGCGTCAACGAGACGGCGCAGCTGCTCGACATCGCAGCGCTTCTGGACCGCAAGCCCCGCCAGCTCTCGGGCGGTCAGCGCCAGCGTGTGGCGATGGGACGCGCCGTGATACGACAGCCGCAGGTGTTCCTGTTCGACGAGCCGCTGTCCAATCTCGATGCCAGCCTGCGCGTGCAGATGCGTCAGGACATTCGCGCCCTGCAGAAACGCCTGGACATTACCTCGCTCTATGTCACCCATGATCAGACCGAGGCCATGACCATGGCCGACCGGCTGGTGGTCATGAATGCCGGGCGCATCGAGCAGATCGGCACACCCATGACGCTGTTTCGAAAACCCGCTACCCGCTTTGTGGCCGGCTTCATCGGCTCACCGGCCATGAACTTTCTAAGCGGCAATGCTGGTGACCTGCCCGGCTGGCTGCCCAGGGTCCCCGAGGAGACCACAGAGCCGCTCACCGGCGACATCAGCATCGGTATCAGGCCCGAACACATTGCACTGACCACCCCAAATGCCGGCCAGATTGACGGGCACATCGAGCTGGTGGAGCCGCTGGGCTCCGAGAGTCTGGTGCATGTCCGCCCCACCGGTCATGAGTCCCGACTGGTGGTGCGTCACGTCGGTACGGAACAGCCTGACGCCGGGCAGAGGACCGGTCTGAACCTGCAGGGGCCGTTTCATCTCTTTGATCATCATGGACAACGTCTGGCGACCCGGCCCAGACTGGCCGATACGACCTGTTCCATGGAGCCCTGATGCATGCAACTGCCACGCTATATTGCCCACCGCGGCCTTTCAGAACACGCGCCCGAAAACACGCTGGCTGCCATTCAGGCTGCCGCTGATGCCGGCTGCGAGTGGATCGAACTCGACGTTCAGTATCTGGGAGATGGCACGCCAGTGATCTGGCACGACGCCACGGTGGATCGCTGCAGCGACGGCCGTGGGGCGCTTATCGACATGACCCGCGAGGATATTCGGCGGCTGGATGTGGGCAGCTGGTTTTCCGATGACTTTCGCGGCGAGCGCATGGCGCTGCTGGATGAGGCGCTCTCGCTGGTCAGCGCGCTGGATATGGGTCTGAATCTGGAGCTCAAGCTCAATCCCGGTCATGACGCCGAAATGCTGGCCGGCGTGGCGGTTCATCGTGCCCGCCAGGTGCTGCCGCAGGATCGTCTGCTGGTATCGAGTTTTGACATGACTGCACTGGAGCACGCCCGATCACGGGATGATGCGCTGGCGCTCGGGCTATTGTATGAGGCCGTTCCGCGGTGCTGGGCCAGCGATGCCGAGCGGCTTCGACCGTTCAGCGTGCACGCCGACTGGACACGGCTTGAGCAGGAGCGGCTCATCGAGGTCCAGGCTGCAGGGCTCGCCCTGCTCTGCTATACGGTCAACGACCCCGAGCGCTTTGCCTCCTGGTGGGATCATGGCGTCGACGGCGTCTTTACCGATGACCCCGGGCTTTTTGATGCGCGCTATCAGCGCCAGACGCGCGGTGACGGAAGCCGCAAGCCTCGCTGACCAGCCCAAAAGCAGCTCGAAAAGAACACTGCCAGCGCAAGGCTGGCAGTGTCACTGACGTTTCCAGACAGATCGAGGTCAGTTGAAAAAAAGCTGGCGCAGAGCGTCGCCAGGATCCGCTTCCCGCATGAAATGCTCGCCCACCAGGAAGGCGTTGACGTTGCCGCGACGCATGCGCGCCACGTCTTCACGGGTCGAAATGCCCGACTCGGTAACCACCCGCACGCCGTCCGGCACCTTCTCCAGCAGCTCGAAGGTGGTATCAAGCCGGGTTTCAAAGGTGTGCAGGTCGCGGTTGTTGATGCCCACCAGCGCCAGGTCCAGCTTCAGCGCCCGCTCAAGCTCTTCCATGCTGTGCACCTCGACCAGCACATCCATGCCAAGCTCGATGGCCAGCGTATTGAGTGCCTTCATCTGGCGGTCTTCAAGCGCGGCCACGATGAGCAGGATCGCATCGGCGCCCATGCTGCGCGCCTCGTAGACCTGATAGGGCGCGACGATGAAGTCCTTGCGCAGCACCGGCAGCTGGCACGCTCCGCGGGCGGCAATCAGAAAGCGCTCGCTGCCCTGAAAATAGTCGGCATCCGTCAGCACCGACAGGCAGGCGGCGCCGCCGGCCTCATAGCGCTGGGCGATGGCGACCGGATCGAAGTCGGCACGAATGATGCCCTTCGAAGGCGAGGCCTTCTTGATTTCGGCAATGACGGCCGGGTCGCCGTTGGTCAGACGCTGATTCAGCGCCGCGGCAAAACCACGAGTCGGCGGCGCCTGCTCGGCGCGAGCCCGCAGCGTGTTTTCGCTGATGCTGGCCGAGCGCTCGGCAATCTCTTCATGCTTGCGGGCAATGATTTGCGTCAGAATGGTAGGCAGCGTACTCATGCGGTGTTCCCTGAAATTCGCTGAAGCGTGAACCTCTGTCACGCCCCGGCGCTATTGTAGTGAGTCAGTCGCCGGCCTCGGCCAGTCTGGCAGAAAACTCCGCCAGTGCGTCCAGCTTTGCAAGCCCCCGCCCGTTTTTGAGCGCATCGCGCACAATCTGCACGCCGTCATGGATGGAGCTCGCCACGTCGGCGACATAAAGGGCGGCACCGGCGTTGTAGGCCACCATGTCGGCGGCCACGCCTTCACCGCGCAGCGCCGCCTTGACCAGCACCAGGCTCTCCTCGGCGCTGTCCGCGCGAATCGATTCCAGCGACTGGCGCTCGAGGCCGACCTCCTCGGGAGTGATCACGTACTCACGGATCTCGCCGTGATGCAGTTCGGCCACCAGAGTGTCTGCAGCAATGGAAAGCTCATCAAGACCGTCCTCGGCGTGCACCACCAGCACGTGCTGACTGCCCAGACGCTTCAGTACCGTGGCCATGGGCACCAGCAGGTCAGGGCTATAGACCCCGATAACCTGACGCGTGGCGCCGGTCGGGTTGGTCAGCGGACCAAGAATATTGAACATGGTACGCACCCCCAGCGCCTTGCGAACCGCAACGGCATGACGCATGGCGGTGTGATGGTTGGGAGCGAACATGAAACCGACCCCGATGTCCTCGATGCAGCGGGCAATCTGCTCCGAGGTCAGCTCCAGCGATACGCCGGCGCGCGTGAGCAGATCGGCACTGCCGGAGCTGCTGGAAACGCCGCGGCCGCCGTGCTTGGCCACGCGGGCACCGCAGGCGGCCGCGGCAAAGCTTGCCGCGGTAGAGACGTTGAAAAGCCCGGCGCCATCACCACCGGTGCCGACGATATCCACTACGTGATCAGCGTCAACCCGGACCGGATGCATCAGCTCTCGCATGACCATCACAGCGGCCGTGATCTCATCAACCGCCTCACCCTTCATGGCCAGACCGACCAGAAAGCCGCCCATCTGCACCGGATCGGTCTCACCGCGCATGATGGCCGACATGACCGTGCGCATCTCGTCCAGATCGAGATCCTCACGACGGGTAACGCGCGAAATGGCTTCCTTGAGTTCCACGAGTCTCTCTCCAGGCACAGGCCGCCAGCGGCTGCCAAAGGGGTTCATCGCATCAGGGGAAGACGCGTTCGATCATCAAGCCTCGGCGGCAGCGCCTCGAACAGCATCAAGTGGCTGACGCTTGAGGAAATTGGCCAGCAGCTCGTGGCCCTGACGCGACAGGATCGACTCCGGATGAAAGAGCACACCTTCCATATCCAGTGTCCGGTGGCGAATGCCCATCACGATGCCCGGCGTTACGTCGTCGCTGACGGTGGTCGAGGAAATTTCGAAGCATTCCGGCAGCGTCTCGCGCTCGAGAATCAGCGAATGATAGCGCGTGACCTCCAGCGGGTTTTCAAGCCCCTCAAAGACGCCCCGCCCGTCATGATCAACCAGGGAAGTCTTGCCGTGCATGACCATCGGCGCCCTGACCACCTCACCGCCCCAGGCCTGGCCGATGGCCTGAAACCCGAGGCAGATACCCAAAATCGGCACCCGGCCGGCAAAGTGGCGGATCAGATCCAGCGAGATGCCGGCTTCGCTGGGGCTGCAGGGTCCGGGGGAAATCATCAGATGCGTGAACTCACGCTGCTCGATCTCCTCGATCGTCAGCGTGTCGTTGCGAATCGTTTCAACTTCAGCCCCCAGCTCGCCCAGATACTGGACAATATTGAAGGTGAAGCTGTCGTAGTTGTCGATCATCAAGACTTTCATGGCTTTCCATCCTCACGATGGCCGGGTGGTCGATACATTGACCCCTGTAACCCGGCTTTTATTCGGTACTGGCGCGTTGACTTCACACGAAGTCCGGCCCTATTCGAGGTTGTCCAGCCCGCGTTCTGCCATGGCAACGGCGCGGAACATGGCACGGCGCTTGTTGAGCGTCTCCTGCCACTCGTTGTCCGGATCGGAATCGGACACGATACCACCACCAGCCTGCACGTGAAGCTCTCCGTTCTTGATCACGGCCGTTCGAATGGCAATCGCCATGTCCATGTTGCCCTGCCAGGAGAGATACCCCACGGCGCCTGAATAGATGCCGCGCTTGACCGGTTCAAGCTCGTCGATGACTTCCAGCGCGCGCACCTTGGGCGCACCGGAGAGCGTGCCGGCCGGGAAGGTCGCCCGTAAAACATCCATTGGCCCCAGGGACGGCTTGATGCGGCCGGTCACGTTGGACACGATGTGCATGACGTGCGAGTAGTGCTCGATGGTCATTTTATCGGTGAGTTCGACCGTGCCGGGCTCGCTGATGCGCCCGACATCGTTGCGCCCCAGGTCGATCAGCATGACGTGCTCGGCGATCTCCTTGGGATCTTCCAGCAGCTCCTGCTCCAGCGCGCGATCTTCCTCTTCGCTGGCACCGCGATGGCGGGTGCCGGCGATCGGACGCAGGGTGATCTCGTCCTGATCAAGCCGCGCCAGAATCTCGGGCGAGGCGCCCACGACGTGGTGATCGTCGAGATTGAAAAAAAACATGTAGGGCGAAGGGTTAAGACTTCGAAGTGCCCGGTACAGATCCAGCGGCGGCGCCTGATAGCCGATGGTCATGCGCTGGGAAGGCACACACTGCATCAGATCGCCGGCCGCCACGTATTCACGAATCCGCGCCACGGCATCCTTGTAGCCCTGCTCCGAGAAGCTGGCGAAAAAGTCGTCCTCGGCCACTGCGCTGCGCCCGGTTCCGGGACTGGTCGTGGTGATCGGGGTGTGACGCAGCTGATGCTCAAGCGTTGTCAGGCGCTCCTGCGCCAGAGTGAGCGCCTCGGGCTCATCGGGGTCGGCATGGACCAGCAGCGTGAGACGCCCGGACAGGTTGTCAAAGACCACCAGTTCGTCGGCCACCATCAGCAGAATATCGGGCACATCGATCGGGTCCGGCTTTTCCACCCCACGTAGCCGCGGCTCGATCAGGCGAATGGTGTCGTAGCCGAAGTAGCCAACCAGCCCGCCATCAAAGCGCATCGTCTCAGAGGTTTCGGGGGCCCGGAAGCGCCGGCGAAACTGTTCGATCCATTCAAGCGGGTCATCGACCTCAGTAGCACCCTGCAGATAGTCATCCACATAGTGACGCACGGTAAAGCCGCTGACCTCGATCCGCTCGCGACACGGCAATCCGATGATCGAGTAGCGGCCCCACTTCTCGCCGCCGGTGACCGACTCGAGCAGAAAACTCCAGGGCGCATCGGCCAGCTTGAGATAGGTCGACAGCGGTGTCTCGAGATCGGCCAGCACCTCACGGGTGACCGGAATACGGTTATAGCCTTCGGCGGCGAGTTCGGCGAAGCGCTCGGATGTCATCATGTCGCAGTATCCTGTAGAGCCTGTAGAGAAAGAAACGGTAATACGGTGCAAGGGGCCGGTATCACCAGCGCCATCGCTTGACGTTTCTCATCAATCCGCAGGTCCTGGCATCGAGTGACATGATGGTATCTCGCAAGCTGAATATTCCTTCGCGTGAAGGGGAAAAAGGGCGAGCATTGCGCTGTGGCGCGCCGTCAACCCTAAACGAGTTCTTCAAGTGAATCAAGAAGATGGTCCGGGCCGAGATCGGCAATGGGCTCGCCGTGATTGTAGCCATAACTCACTGCCAGACAGCGGCATCCTGCCGCTCGAGCGGCCTCTACATCGCTTCGCGAATCACCGATCATCAACACGCGTTCGGGCGCGATATCCAGGGCCCGGGCGACATGCAAGAGTGGCGCCGGATCGGGCTTTTTCTCGGGCAGTGCCTCACCGCCCAGCGTATGGGTGAAAAAGCCTTCCAGTCCCATCGCCTCAAGCAGCGGGTCAATAAAGCGCGACGGTTTGTTGGTCACCAGCGCCTGAGCAATGCCGCGCGCGCGCTGCGCTTCAAGGCAGTCGATAACGCCCGGATAGCAGAAGGTGTTTGACAGCATGCGTTGCTCGTAGCACTGCATGAACAGTGCCAGCGCATCATCGAGCTGAGCGCGGTCAGGCCCTTCGGTGCCGAAGGCGCGAGCGTTCAGCAGCGCTCGCTCGACCAGCCGCCGCGAGCCGTTACCGACCCAGTCCCGCACCCGCTCGATCCCCGCGGGAGGAAGATTCATGGTTTCAAGCACGTCATCGACGGCCAGCGCCAGATCCGGTGCCGAATCGATCAGTGTGCCATCCAGGTCGTAAATGATCAGATCAATCTCGTTGAGTGCATCGTGCATCATCAGGACATCGCCAAGGGTGAATTCGGGCCATAATGCCCCCATATATTGATACAGGCAGCCATACTGGAGCGTTGCGGATCAGATGCTGCCCTGCAGTGTCAAAAGTATCGGTGCCAGACCGTGACATGTCACGGCCCATCATGACCTGAAGCCTTCAGGCCGTGGTCCGGGCATCGGGCTACCGCCTGAACGTTTTTCCTTTTCAATATCTCATGGAGCAATCGATGGCGATCCCTCGCATTGTAGTGGTCGGCGGCGGCGCCGGCGGGCTCGAACTGGTCACCCGCCTCGGGCGCAAACTGGGCAAGTCCAACAAGGCCGAAATCGTGCTGGTCGACCGTAACCCCACCCACATCTGGAAACCTCTGCTGCACGAAGTGGCGGTCGGCGTGATGGACTCGAGCCTTGATGAGGTGTCCTATCAGGGCCACTCCGCCAATGCAGGGTATCGCTATCAGATCGGCACGCTGTGCGGTCTTGATCGCGAGCATCGCCAGATTCGCCTGGCCGCCATTCACGACGACAGGGAACGTGAGGTGCTGCCCGAGCGACGACTCGACTACGACTATCTGGTGTTCTCGGTCGGTAGTGTCTCCAACGACTTCGGTACACCAGGCGTTGCGGATCACTGCTACTTTCTGGACAGCGTCAGCCAGGCAGAAGCTTTCCGCAAGCAGATGCTCAATACCTTCCTGCGCTGCAGCAACCGCGATGAATCGAGCAAATCCGGCATGTCGGTGGCCATCGTGGGCGGTGGCGCCACGGGTGTGGAGCTCTCGGCAGAGCTTTTGAACGCGACCCAGATGCTTCACGGCTATGGCTTTAGCCGCATCAGCCGTCAGCAGCTCAAGATCCATCTGCTGGAAGCCGCGCCGCGGGTGCTGCCCGCCCTGCCCGAGCGCATCAGCCAGTCGGTACACCGCGAACTCAAGCGACTGGGGGTGGAAATTCACACCGACACCAGGGTCACCCAGGCCGATGAGAACGGCTTCGAGATTGCCGACGGCTCACGCATTGATGCCGACCTGACCGTCTGGGCCGCCGGCGTGCGCGCCCCCTCTGTGCTCTCGGAGCTGGGACTCTCCACCCAGCGCAACCATCAGCTCATCGTCCATCAGAACATGCAGAGCGTGGATGACGAGCGCATCTTCGCCCTCGGTGACTGCGCGGCCTGCCCGCAGCCGGGCGACAAGATGGTACCCCCGAGGGCGCAGGCCGCCCACCAGCAGGCTGCCACGCTCTACAGGAACCTGCGCGCCGCCATGGCCGGACGCGAGCTGAAGGACTTCCACTACCGGGACATGGGATCACTGATCTCGCTGGCGCATTTTGACGCCGTGGGCAACCTGATGCGCGGCGCCTCTGCCCGCGGCGTGCTGGTCGAAGGCTGGCTGGCCAAGGTCTTCTACGCTTCGCTCTATCGCATGCACCAGGCCGCCATTCATGGCTATACGCGCACCGGCATTCGCATGCTGGTTGATCGCATCAATACCATCATCCGGCCGCGCCTCAAACTGCACTAGACCCTCTTGTAACTCCCGGGCCGCGCGGCAGTGGCCCGGGTCATGACCTGCCTCTTTCCTGCTCCTTTTCCTGACCTTCATGCCTCTCGGCCTCATCAAAGCTGCTTCCTTAGCCTTACCGGGCAACTGCGACCAAGGTCTGGTTTCGCAAAAGTGCTCGGATACCGCAGTCTAAACGCCATTGGGAACGTTCCCATTTCAGGTTTATGGCATCGCCGAACAGGCAGCGACATGACAGCATCCCATCTTCCAGAACCCGCCGGTGCCCACCGCCGCCCGACCATTCATGACGTGGCGCGCGACGCCGGGGTTTCCAAGACCAGCGTCTCGCGCTATTTCGGCTGCGAACGGGCCCTTCTCTCAGGGACCATGGTCAAGCGCATCGAGGCCGCCATCGAACGGCTCGGGTTTGCGCCCGATCGCATCGCCAGCAGCCTGCGCGGCGGGCGCACCGGCCTGATCGGTATGGTGGTGGCTGACATGCGCAATCCCTACACCGTCGACATGCTGCATGGCGCCGAACTGGCCTGCCGTGAACACGGCTATTCGCTGCTGGTGTGCAACACCGACAACGACGACCGGCTCGAACGGCGGCACCTGGACGTACTGCACGGCTATAGCATCGAAGGGCTGGTGATCAATACACCGGGCGGCAATGTGCCAACGCTCGTCGCTCGCCGGGAAGCCGGTCTGCCCATGGTACTGGTGGATCGCCATATCGACGGCCTGGCCTGTGACATGGTCGGTCTCGACAACGAGCAGGCGATCACCCTGGGCGTGTCGCATCTCGTCGATCAGGGGTATCAGCGCCTTTTGATGATCACCCAGCCGGGCGCCGGGATCAGCTCGCGGAAGGCGCGTGTGCGTATGTTTCGCCACCGGGCACACGAGGCCGACCTTTCCGCCGAGGTTCATGAAGCCACAGAAGCGGCGCTCGACCCGAGCCGGCTCGCCGTCACGCTCGAGCAGTGGCTTCAGGCGGATGAGGCCCCGGGCGCCATTGTGTGTGCCAACGCCATGGTAACGCTCAACGTCTGTCATGCCCTGTTCAAGCTGTACGAGGCGCCGTTTCAGCACGTCGGTCTTCTGGGGATTGATGACGTGCCATGGTGTGCGCTGGTAGGCCCGGGCATCACGACCGTGGCGCAGCCGGTTGTCGATATCGGCCATGGGGCCATCGACATGCTGATGCAGCGTCTCGGTGGTACGACGGGTGACCCGCAGGCGACGCTGTTCTCCGCGCATCTCAATCCGCGCGGTTCCACTATAATCAGGTCATCATGATCATGGCGCATCCTGCGTTTTCTCACACCGGAAAGGCCATGCCCTCCGGAGCCGCTTCTACATCAGGTTATACAGGGAGTCTGCCATGGGGCCGGTAATGATCTGCACTTCTGCCTTTGGCGCTGACCGGGTCAGACAACTGGGTCAGGCCGGTGTTCTGGAACACATCAAGGACGCCGGCGCGCAGGGCGTTGAAATTCGCGAAGAGCTGCTGAGCGAGCAGGATTTGCCTCTGGATCAGCTGCGAGCGGCGATCGAGCAGGCCGGTCTGATCTGTGTCCTGTCCGCCGCTACGGCGCTTTTTGATGATAACAGCCGACTGAACGGGGAAGAGATGGATCAGTCGCTGGCGCGCGCCGAGGCACTGGATGCGCAGTGGATCAAGTTCGGACTCGGCCAGCTGTGCGCCGAGTGCATCGATGACGGTGCCGCAGCGATCAATTCCCGACTGGGTGAACATACCCTGCCGATACTCATCGAAAACGATCAGACCTCCTGCGGTGGTGACCCGCTGATTCACGCCGCCCTGCATCGCGCGCTGGATGCTCCACTGATCGGCACAACCCTGGATCTGGGTAACGGCTACTGGACGGATCATGACCTCTCGCAGGCGGCTCGCCGGCTGGGACCAAACGTCCGCTACGTGCACTGCAAGGCCGTCAGCCGTGACCATGACACCCCGCGGGCCTGCCCGCCCAATGACGCCGCTCACGCGCACTGGGCCGAGCTCTGGCACCATTTCCCGACTGACGTTCCGCGGGCCATCGAGTTTCCGCTGGACCATGACAATATCAGCGCCACCGCGCGCCATGTCGAGCAGCTCAAGGCGCTGGCATAGCGATAGAGCACTCCTTTTTCACTGACACCACACACCGGAACCGGAGAACGCATGTCCTCTAAAAAAACCGTCATTGTCTACCAGCGCGCCCTGAAGCCCGATCTACGCGAAAAGCTGGAGCGCGAATATCACGTTCTGGATTTTTCACAGACCCCGAACCTCACCCAGGACAGCGAGTTCCAGAAGGCGCTGGAACAGGCGCATGCCCTGATCGGCTCCAGCGTCACGCTCTCCCCCGAGCTGCTGGATCAGGCCCCCAATCTTGAAGTGATCTCGAGCATTTCAGTGGGCGTGGACAATTACGACATCGACTATCTCAGCAAGCGCGGCATCGTGCTTTGCCACACGCCGAATGTGCTGACCGAAACCACCGCCGATACCGCCTTTTTATTGATTCTGGCCAGCGCCCGGCGCGCCGTTGAAATGGCAGAGATGGTGAAACAGGGAGAGTGGACCGGCGGTATTGCCGAGCCCCACTTTGGCGTGGATGTCCAGGGCAAGAAGCTCGGCATTATCGGTATGGGCCGTATCGGGGCGGCGATTGCCCGCCGTGGCAAGTTCGGCTTCAACATGGAGGTGAGCTATCACAATCGTTCACGGCATGAAGATTTCGAGCGTGAGCTGGGCGCCGACTGGCAGGAGCTCGACGACCTGCTGCGCGATTCGGACTTTGTCTGTGTGACCGTGCCGCTGTCTAATGCCACACGCCACATGTTCGGCAAGCGCGAGTTCGAGCTGATGGGCGAAGACACGATTTTCATCAACATTGCCCGCGGCGGTGTGGTCGACGAGCCGGCCATGATCGAGGCGCTGAAAAACGGCACCATTCGCGCCGCCGGCCTCGATGTGTTTGATGTCGAGCCTCTGCCCGCCGACTCGCCACTGGCCCACATGGACAATGTGGTGGCCCTGCCCCATATTGGCTCGGCCACGCATGAAACCCGCTATGCCATGGCCGAGCTGGCCGTGGATAACGCTCTCGCGGCCCTCAAGGGCGACAAACCCAAGGCCCCTTATAACTGGGACGCCCTCAAGCGTTGAGTTTCCTGGAAAAGCTTTTGACGACGCGGCCGTCATAAAAATCGCCGGCCTTGTGGCCGGCGATTTTTTGACTGAAAGACCTCACCGGAGGATGTGTAACGCCACATCCCATCCGGCAAACATTGACATGAAAATTAGATTATTCGACCGGAAGGCAGCCGGTTTCAATAATGGCCAGTCGCTGGAGGCGCGAAAGCTTCTTGATGCGTCGCTCAAGACGCAGTGCCCTGCCCTTGTCACCCACAGGACAGGCAAACCGCAACTGCAGCGGCCCCTTGCCGCGCAGCGATCTGGCGCAGCGTGCTCCGCTGCGCTGATGCTCATCAAAACGGCGTGCCACATCCGTGGTCACGCCGGTATAGAGATGCCCCAGCCGATTCTCGATGATGTAGAGCGACCACAGCTCGGTCGCCGGAGCATCCTCACTGTGTCGATCAGCCTGACAGCCCATCCAGCGGCTCCCTGAAGGCACGCATGATCGAGTCGTAGCGGTTCGGGTCCTGCTCATTGCGTTTGGCAAAGATGGAAGATCCCGACACAAAGGTATCGGCGCCAGCCGTAGCGATCTCGCCAATATTGTCGGCATTGATACCGCCATCCACTTCAAGACGGATGGGCTTGCCGGTGGCATCAATCATGGCACGCGCCAGGCGCAGCTTGTCCATCATGGCAGGAATGAAGGACTGCCCGCCAAAGCCCGGATTGACCGTCATTACCAGCAGCATCGACAGCTTGTCCAGCACATGATCAAGCGTTGAAAGCGGGGTCGCCGGATTGAGCGCAAGCCCTGCAGTGGCACCGCCATCAATGATCAGCTGTAGCGAGCGATCGATGTGCAGGCTGGCTTCGGGATGAAAGGTAATATGGTTGGCACCGGCATCCAGAAAGGCGCGGATCAGATCATCGACCGGGGACACCATCAGATGGACATCGATTTCGGCGGTCACACCATAATTGCGCAGGGCGTGACAGACGGCCGGCCCGAAGCTCAGGTTGGGAACATAGTGATTATCCATGACATCGAAATGCACCATGTCGGCGCCACTGGCCAGTACGTCGTCCACTTCCTGTCCCAGACGCGCAAAATCTGCCGACAGAATGGACGGCGCAATCCTGAAGGGTTGTTGCACTGTAAACACCTCATCAAACCGGTTTGATATCCATCAGCCTATACCGCGATCATACAGGGTAACAGGGTTGCGCCGACCGAGCGTCAAACCGCGATACAAAAAAGGGCCGCCCCGGCGGCGGCCCCTGATCAAAACGCTTGAAAATCAGTTTTCACACTCGTAGCGCTTGACCGCATCAAGTGCCTCCTGCTCGGTTTCATATTCACTGAGCAGAGTGTCCTTGTCAGGATTGACGCCGCGAACTTCATAGACTGTCTTGCCGCCGCCCTTGTCGACCTTTTTGACACAGGCAGTACGGGGTGTGGGCGTTTGATCAGGCATGGCAATAACCTCCTTGTAAATATACAGGCTTCACTATAGCGCATGCCCGCCGGGAGGCGAGCGACCCGCCAATATCCAGAAGCGACCCTGCCTTTGCACACCGTTCAGGTAGCCTGTTCCGGCAAAACCGCATTAAATGGACCTGATGGCATGACACCCACTACACGACACCAATAAACAAGGGAAAATCAAATGCCGCGAAAAAAACGAATCACGCTGACCTGCCTGCTGGTCACGCTGATATCGCCACTGGCAGCTGCCCAGCCGCCCATCATTGAAGGTGAACGCTTTCATGCCGAGCCCGGGCAGCACGCTATGGTCGTCACCAGTCATGAGCTGGCCAGTCGCGTGGGCCGTGACATCCTGCGCGAAGGCGGCAATGCCGTGGACGCCGCCGTGGCCATCGGGTTTGCCCTGGCCGTGGTCCAGCCGCGCTCCGGCAATATCGGCGGCGGCGGCTTCATGGTGATCTCCGATGAAAAAAGCGGTGATGTCACCTCGATCGACTATCGCGAAACCGCCCCCGCTGGCGCCTTCAAGACCATGTTCCAGGATGACGAGGGCAACGTGATCGAAAAAGCCTCACGCTATTCGGCCAATGCCTCCGGCGTGCCCGGCACGGTCGCCGGTATGGCGATGGCACTTGATCGCTATGGTGCCATGTCGCTGGACCGGGTCATGGCGCCGGCCATTCGGCTGGCCCGCGACGGCTTTGCCATTCCACAGCGCTTTGCCGATGGCCTCAATGAAAGCCGAGAGCAGCTGGAAAAAAACGACGGTACACGCCGGTTGTTCTACAAGGGCGATGGCAGCGACTGGCACGCGGGCGAGGTCTTCAAACAGCCCGAACTGGCGGCCACACTGACCCGCATAGCCCGGAATGGCCCGCGCGAATTCTATGAAGGCGAAACGGCCGGACACCTGATCGATACCATCAGGGCTCATGAGGGCATCATGACCCTGGAGGATCTGAAGAACTACCGGGCTGTCGAGCGCGCGCCTATTCATGGCACCTACCGGGATTATGATATCTATGCGATGGCGCCGCCCTCTTCCGGCGGCATTCACATCGTGCAGATTCTCAACATGCTGGAAAACGATGACCTGACCAGCATGGGGTTCGGCTCGGCGGCCACCATGCATCTGATGAGCGAGGCGATGCGTCGCGCTTACGCCGACCGCTCGAAGTATCTGGGTGACCCCGCATTTTTCGATGTGCCGGCCAGGGCGCTGACGTCAAAGGACTACGCCCGGACACTGCGCGCGCAGATTTCTCCTGACCGGGCAACACCCTCCGACAGTATCGGCCCGGGCAATCTCACGCCCCATGAATCCAACGAGACCACGCACTATTCGGTCGCCGATGATTCGGGACTGGCCGTGGCCAATACCTATACGCTCAACTTCAGCTACGGCTCCGGCATTGCCGTGGATGGGGCAGGCTTTCTACTCAACAACGAGATGGACGACTTCTCGGCCAAGCCCGGCGTACCCAACGCCTACGGTCTGGTCGGTGGTGAGGCCAACGCCGTGGCGCCCGGCAAGCGCATGCTCTCCTCCATGACGCCGACCATTGTTAAACACAACGGTAAAAACTTTCTGGTCACCGGCAGTCCGGGCGGCTCCCGCATCATCACGACGACGCTTGGCGTCATCACCAATGTGATCGATCACGGCATGAACGTGCAGTCGGCCGTCAGCGCGCCGCGCTTTCACGATCAGTGGCTGCCCGATGAACTTCGCATCGAGGATGGTTTCAGCCCGGACACCCTGCATCTGCTGGAAGGCATGGGCCATCATGTGATTCAGCAATCGGCCATGGGTGCCAGCCAGTCGATCCTGATCAATGATGACGGCTTTCAGGGTGGTGCCGACCCGCGCCGGGAAACTTCCTCGGCCATGGGACTTTGACCCTTCCGGCAGAAGAGCATGACCTCTTCTGCCGGCGTAACCCTGGCTCAGGGTTAAAGAACAAAATGGCATAAACGGACAGATTGTCATTCCCTCAGGTTTTGTTTAGCCTCTGCTCAATGCCGGAATTACCGGCTTTCGATAATAATTCCGTCGATCAAATGCCGGGGAACCCACCATGTCCTTACGTTCGACCCTTTTACGCCGCATTGTCGCTACCGCTGCCCTGGGCATGGCACTTGGCAGTGCGCCGGCTTTCAGTGCCGACCGCGAACTGCTCAATGCCTCCTACGATGTCGCACGCGAGCTCTTTGCCGAGCTCAACCCACAGTTCATCGAGCAGTGGCAGGCCGAGCACGGTGAAACGGTCAGCGTCAAGCAGACCCATGCCGGCTCCTCGACCCAGGCCCGCGCCATTCTTCAGGGACTGCGTGCTGATGTCGTGACCTTCAACCAGGTCAGCGATGTCAACGTGCTGGCCGAAAAAGGACAGCTGATTCCCGAGGACTGGCAGTCGCGTCTACCCAACTACAGCTCGCCCTACTACTCGACCATGGCCTTTCTGGTTAGAAAGGGAAACCCGAAGAATATCCACGGCTGGGCGGATCTGGCCGGTGACGACGTCGCGCTGGTATTCCCCAACCCAAAGACGTCCGGCAATGGACGCTATACCTATCTGGCAGCCTGGGCAGCCAGCAATCACGACAACGGCGATGACGAAGCCGCCACCCGGGATTACATGAAAAAGCTTCTGGCCAATGTCGAGGTGTTTGATACCGGCGGGCGCGGTGCCACTACCACCTTTGCCGAGCGCGGTATCGGCGACGTGCTGATCACATTTGAATCGGAAGCCAACAACATCCGCAACCAGTACGGGCCGGACGACTACGAGGTCGTGGTACCGCCAGTGGATATCATGGCCGACTTTCCGGTCACCTGGGTGGACAAGAACGTCGAGCGCAACGGTACCGAGGATCTCGCGAAGGGCTATCTGGAATACCTGTACTCGCCCGAAGCACAGCGCACGCTGGCCCGATACTACTACCGCGTCAACGATGACGACATCAGCGAAGAGTTCGCCGACCGTTTCCCGCAGACCACGCTGCTGAGAGTCGAGGACGCCTTTGGGAGCTGGGACGATGTGATGCAGACGCATTTCGCCAGCGGCGGTGAACTCGACCAGCTGCAGCGCCGTTAATGCGCGCCCGTCCTGCCCGGGTCCTGCCGGGATTTTCGCTGTCGCTGGGCGTGACCCTGCTGTTCGTGTCGCTGATCCTGCTGCTACCGATGACCAGTCTCATCGGCCAGCTGTCGAGCCTGTCGTGGTCACAATACTGGGCCGCGATTACCGATCCGCGCCTGATCGCAAGCTATCGGGTCACGATCGGAGCTGCACTGGCCGCATCACTGTTCAATGCCCTGTTCGGGCTTTTAATGGCCTGGGTGCTGGCACGCTATACGTTTCCCGGCAAGCGCATTCTTGATGCGCTGATGGATTTACCCTTCGCCCTGCCCACGGCGGTGGCCGGCATTACGCTGGCCACCCTGTACTCGCGTAACGGCGCCGTGGGCAGCCTGCTCGAACCGCTGGGCATCGAGGTCGCCTACACCTGGCTGGGTATTGCGCTGGCCATGGCCTTTACCAGCGTGCCCTTCGTGGTACGCACGGTGCAGCCGGTGCTCGAGGATCTACCCGCGCAGGCCGATGAAGCTGCACTAACGCTGGGTGCCAGCAACATTTACGCCTTTCGCCGGGTCATCCTGCCGCATATCTGGCCAGCCGTAGTGACCGGGACCGGGCTCTCCTTTGCCCGATCGCTGGGCGAGTTCGGCGCGGTCATCTTTATTGCCGGCAACATGCCCTATCGCACCGAGGTGGTCTCCCTGATGATGGCCACACGCCTTGAGGAGTACGACTACGCCGGCGCTGCGGCCATTGCCTCGCTGGTGATGCTGGTGTCGCTGCTGCTGCTGCTGGCCATCAATCTCTGGCAGGGACGTTTTTATCGTCGCCTGCACGGCGGGAGGCACTGACATGAAACGCATTGGTGATGGCGCTGCCACGCGCGCGGGCCTGATCGGGCTTGCCGTGATATTAACGACGCTGTTTCTGGTCATCCCCCTTGCCGGTATTTTCTATCAGGCGCTGGTCGAGGGCATGGCTCCGTTCTGGCAGAACCTGACCAGCGCCTTTACGGCAGAAGCCATCGGCCTGACGCTGCTGATCGCGCTGATGACCGTACCGATCAATCTGCTCTTCGGCATTTTTCTGGCCTGGCTGGTCACCCGCTTTACCTTTCCCGGCCGGCGTCTGTTGCAAACACTGATCGATATTCCCTTTGCGGTATCGCCGGTCGTGGCGGGCCTGCTTTATCTACTGCTGTACGGGCGTACCGGCTGGCTGGGAAGCATTTTGTCAGAGCATGACATACAGCTGATGTTTGCCTGGCCCGGCATGGTACTGGTGACCGTCTTTGTCACCTGCCCCTTCGTGGCGCGCGAGCTGATCCCACTGATGCAGGCACAGGGCAGCGCAGAGGAAGAAGCCGGTGTGACACTGGGTGCCGGCGGCTGGACGCTTTTTCGCCGCATCACTCTGCCCAACATACGCTGGGCGCTGGTCTACGGCGTGATCCTGACCAATGCCCGCGCCATCGGCGAGTTTGGCGCCGTCTCGGTGGTCTCGGGCAGCATTCGCGGCGAGACCATCAACCTACCGCTGCAGGTGGAGCTTTTGTATCAGGATTACAACACGGTGGGGGCCTTTACCAGCGCTGCGCTACTGGCGGCACTGGCTATCGTGACCCTGGTCATCAAGGCCGTGCTTGAATGGCATACCCATCGTCGGGAGAAAACAGCATGAGTATTACCGTAAGCGATGTCTCCAGACGCTTTGGGAGCACCACAGCCCTGCAGCCGCTGTCGCTTGAGATCAAAAATGGCGAGATGGTCGGGCTTCTGGGGCCATCGGGCTCTGGCAAGACCACGCTGCTGCGCATCATCGCGGGCCTTGAAATGCCCGACAGCGGCTCGATCCATTTCGGCGAGCGCGATGTGACCCATGTTCACGTGCGAAAGCGCCGGGTCGGGTTCGTCTTTCAGCACTACGCGCTCTTTCGCCACATGAGTGTGTTTGAAAACGTGGCCTTTGGCCTGCGAGCACGGCCCGCCGGCGAACGGCCTTCCAACGCCGAGATTCGTGATCGGGTACAGCACCTGCTTGAACGCGTTCGACTGGACACTCTGGCCAAACGCCTGCCGGCACAGCTTTCGGGCGGCCAGCAACAGCGGGTCGCCCTGGCGCGCGCACTGGCAGTCGAGCCCGAAGTGCTGCTGCTGGATGAGCCTTTCGGCGCACTGGATGCCAGGGTTCGGCTGGAATTGCGTCGCTGGCTCAGACACCTGCACGAGGAATTCAATTTCACCAGTGTCTTCGTGACCCATGACCAGGAGGAAGCGCTCGAGCTGTCCGATCGGGTGGTGGTCATGAGCAACGGCAAGATCGAGCAGATCGACACGCCGCAGTCGCTCTATCGCGCCCCGGCCAACCGGTTTGTCTTCTCGTTTCTGGGCGAAACCAATCGCTTTGGCGGCGAGTATCACAATGGGCGGTTACAGCAGGGGGAGGCCTGGATCGCGCTGGAGACTTCGGACAGCGCTGCCGATGAGGTCTTGCTGCGGCCCCACGAGCTGATGCTGACCACCGCACCGGACGCACGCGCGCATTTGCCAGTGACGGTAGATGCTGTCTCACCCGTGGGCAGTGACGTGCGGGTCGAACTGACGGCAGAGTGGATGGACACGCCCTGGCTTGCCAGCATCACCCACCACGACTTTGATCGTCTGCAGCCCCAACGCGGCAGCGATTTCTATTTGATCCCTTCGCGCTATCACCGCTTCGCGCCCGATTCTGCCTGAACGCCAGCGCCGGGTGACAGGTCCTGTGAGCCCGCCACCCGGCGCTCGGAAGTGGATGATGCCCCCCCTCAGGAAGACAGCGGCACTCTACGACGAAGACGCCAGGCAATGTCGGTCATGCCGCGTTCGTCGAGCTGTTCACCCAGTCGATCCAGCTCGAAGTTGGGCGCAAAAAGCGCTCGCACTTCATCATCGGTGACCACATAGGGCGGCCCCTGATCGCGGCGCTCAGTGCGCACGACCGAGATCAAAAGGCCTTCCACGCCGGGCCGACACAGCTCGGCCAGTTTGAGCGCATAGCGCTGACGGGCTGCTTCAGGCAGTGCAATCAGCGCGGCGCGATCGTAAAAGGCATCGATGTCATCGCTCAGCCCGGCGTCCAGGTGAAAGAAGTTGCCCACATCAAGCGTGACAGCGGCCCGTTCGGCCTGACCCGGGCTGTCAAAGCGCTTGAAGTTCGAGCGCGTTCGAGCGGCAGGCACAACCTCTCCCTGAGCCTCGAACCAGTCCCTGACCGCCTTTTCCACCAGCTCGACACCCAAAACCGGGTGCCCCTGGCGAGAAAGCCAGCCGATATCGCCGCTTTTGCCGCAAAGAGGCAGCAGTGCCCGGGCGTTCGGGGCCAGCGACAGGGCTGACCAGTAGCGTGCCAGCATGGGCTGGACACCGTCGCTGTGAAAGCCGATGCGCCCGTCCCGCCAGCGTTCAAACCACTCCCCGCAGCCCCGCTCCGAAGATGACGACATGATCAGAACCAGCGATCACGCTTTTTACGACGCCGGGGCAGGTGCGGCACCAGCAGGCCGAGTATCAGGCCACCCCCGGCCACGCTGCCGCCATAAACAAAATAGCGCATCAACAGATCCTCGCGCTCGGTATCCAGCCTTGCCTGATACTCGCGCATTTTCGATTGCGCCTGAGTAAGCTGAGCATTGAGGTCATCATTGCTGGTCTGGAGTTCGTTGACGCGTGACTGGCTGCTCTGCAGCGAGCTTTTCATGTCAGCGACTCGCTGGTTCCACTCGTCATCGATGCCTTCCAGGCGCTGCGTCAGGGTCTGCACCCGCGCCTGCAGGTCAGGCACCTTCTCCTGCACGCTCTCCTGCGCCTGAAGGTCATCGCTGGGAATCCAGACGGTATCACCGCCTTCGGTGCGAATGCGGCTGTAGTCGCCCTGGGACTCAAGCAGTGTGACGCGCTGGCCGGCATCCACGGTACCCACGATGCGATAGCTGTCGGTGGGGCCACTTCTGACATAGGTCGATAGTGAATCACTGACCCAGCGGGCTTCTTCAGCGTGGGCGGTGCTGATACCGACACCCAACAGGAGACCGACGCAGAGTTTTCCGATTGTTTTCATGGTGAAGTCACTGGTTCGTCAAAAAATTATAGTCACATCATGATGCCCGGGCCGGGCGTAACGATTGTTCGATGCCTTTGGTCGCCGCTCATCCACAGTTTCTGTGGATAACCTGCGGGACAACCTGATCACATGAGCCACAAAGCGCCCGACTGACAGGCCATGACACCATTTTGTTCAAAAAATATTCAGCTCTGGCGTTACTCTTCCCGAGGCGGCCAGTGCATGGCGCCCGGAAAGGCGGTGACATTTCCTTCCGCCTTGACCGCTCTTGGTGTGCCCTCGCGCTCGACTTCATCAATACGCACGATGGCATTCATGGGCAGATAGCTGCGCGAAACGCCCTCGAAGGTGCGACGCAGCTTTTCAGCGCTCGGGTCGACCACCACCTTCGTGTCATCACCAAAGACCACGCCCTCGATTTCGATAAAGCCCCAGAGCTCGCTCTGGAAGATGTCACGGGCGTAGAGCTCCCAGAGCTCACCCTGCTGCAGGAAACTGATTCTATAGAGGGGTCTTGCCGCCATGTACGCTCAATCCTCACTGTATTGCGCCAGACCGATGTCGATTGCAGCACGAAGGGCCGCCACAAGCGCGGGAGTCTATCACAGGCTTTTGCGCCGATGGCGAGCGTCACGGGCATGCACACGTGTTGAAACACAAACACTTCTTTTGACTACACACGCGCATGCTGGCCTGTGCCGATGCCCTTGCGTATAATTTCGCCATCCCATGATCGCTACGCGACGATTCAATATCCTTCTCTCGATGATATGGCGAACGAACGGCCCTTTTTGTGCTGTCATCGCCGACGCATCGTCAGACACCCATTTTCCTGTTTATGTACCCAAGGCCCATGACGAAGAAACTCTTCATCAAGACCCACGGCTGCCAGATGAACGAGTACGACTCGGCTCGCATGGCCGACCTGCTGGGCGAATCCCATCAGCTCGAACTGACGGACAACGAAAACGAGGCCGATGTCATCCTGCTCAACACCTGCTCGATTCGTGAGAAGGCGCAGGAGAAGGTCTTTCATCAGCTCGGGCGGTGGAAAAAGCTCAAGGCCGCCAACCCGGATCTGGTGATCGGCGTTGGTGGCTGTGTGGCAAGTCAGGAAGGCGACAACATTCAAAAGCGCGCGCCGCATGTCGACATGGTGTTCGGCCCGCAGACCCTGCACCGCCTGCCGGACATGATGGATAACCGCAACGACAGCGGTAATCTGATTTCGGTGGTGGATGTCACCTTCCCCGAAATCGAAAAGTTCGACCGCCTGCCGGCACCCAACTCCGATGGCGCCTCGTCGTTCGTGTCGATCATGGAAGGTTGCTCGAAGTACTGCAGTTTCTGCGTGGTGCCCTATACCCGCGGCGAAGAGATTTCCCGCCCGTTCGAGGACGTTCTTGACGAGGTCGTGCACCTGGCCGATCAGGGAGTGCGAGAAATCAACCTGCTGGGGCAGAACGTCAACGCCTATCGCGGCATCGATGACAGCGGCGAGGAGATCGATCTGGCTGAAATGATCGCTGCCGTGGCCGCTGTAGACGGGATTGATCGTATCCGCTTCACCACCTCGCATCCGGTGGAGTTTTCCGAAAGCCTGATCGAGGCCTTCGGCGAGATTCCGGAGCTGGTCAGCCATCTCCACCTGCCGGTGCAGTCAGGCTCCGATACGATTCTCAAGGCGATGAAGCGCGGCCACGGTCGTGAAGAGTACATTGCCAAGATGGAGCGCATCCGCGAAAAGCGCCCGGACATCAGCTTCTCCTCGGATTTCATCATCGGCTTTCCCGGCGAAACCGAGCAGGACTTTCTGGACACGA
The DNA here is from genome assembly GCF_900112585.1 of Kushneria avicenniae. Classification (GTDB taxonomy): domain Bacteria; phylum Pseudomonadota; class Gammaproteobacteria; order Pseudomonadales; family Halomonadaceae; genus Kushneria; species Kushneria avicenniae. The sequence goes on from NZ_FOLY01000006.1 coordinate 209,402, forward strand.
TGGATCTGATCGAGCGCATCGGCTTTGATCACTCCTTTTCGTTTGTCTATTCCAGACGTCCCGGGACACCGGCCTCCGACCTTCCCGATAACACGCCGGAACTGGTCAAGAAACAGCGCCTGAAGATCCTGCAGGATCACATTACGCAGAATGCGATGCAGATCTCGCGTCGTATGGTGGGCACGACCCAGCGCATTCTGGTCACGGGCTTTTCACCCAAGGACCCCGGCGAGCTGTCCGGACGTACCGAAAACAACCGTGTGGTCAACTTCAAGGCCGCCAACCCGATCAACATGATTGGCTATTTCGTTGATGTTGAAATCGTGGAGGCTTTCCCCAACTCCTTACGGGGTGAGCTGATCTCCGACAAAAGGCACTGATTGACCGGACACACAATCGATATCATGTCGGATGTTTGCATGCCGAAACGGCGCGCCTTCGTGACATTTCTGCCGCGAGGGCGCCTCTTTGCTTTTGATCGATCAATTGGTGTTATTGTTTCCATACCCAATCAGAGCCAGGCTGCCTTTCAACGACGCAACGACCGGACCCAACATTGACCCAGAAAACTGCCAACGCGCACCGTATTCTTCAGCTGTCGCTGGAACCCAACGACCCCATGCGGCTGGCCAATCTCAGCGGTCAGCAGGATGAGCACCTCCATCTGATCGAGCAGCGCCTCGAAGTCACGGTTCGCAATCGTGGCAACGAGTTTCAGCTGGCCGGCAATGCGGCGCGCGTCAAGGCGGCCGCCAACGTACTGGAACATCTCTACCGCGAGACCCAGACGCAGACCCTGTCGCCGGAAACGGTGCACCTTTATCTGCAGGAGTCGGGCCTTGAGTCGATCGCCGAGGATGAAGAGGACGACCTGCCGCGTGAAGGCGTCATCCTGCGCACACCCAAGGCTGTCATCAAACCGCGCGGTCAGAATCAGCAACAGTATGTCGAGCGCGTCAGAAACCACGACATCAACTTCGGCATCGGACCTGCCGGTACCGGCAAGACCTATCTGGCCGTCGCTGCCGCCGTCGAGGCGCTCAACCAGCAGGACGTTCGCCGTATCCTGCTGGTGCGTCCGGCCGTCGAAGCCGGCGAAAAGCTGGGCTTTCTGCCGGGGGATCTGGCCCAGAAGATCGATCCCTATCTGCGCCCGCTCTACGACGCGCTCTACGAGATGCTGGGCTTTGAACAGGTCAACAAGCTGATCGAAAAACAGGTCATCGAGATTGCACCGCTGGCCTATATGCGCGGTCGAACGCTCAACAATGCCTTTGTCATTCTCGACGAGAGCCAGAACACCACGCGCGAGCAGATGAAGATGTTTTTGACGCGTATCGGCTTTGGATCCACGGCCGTCATCACCGGTGACATCACTCAGGTCGACCTGCCCCGCGGCACGAACTCGGGCCTGATTCATGTGCTCAATGTTCTCAAGGACATCGACGGCATCAGCATGACCCGCTTTGCCTCCAAGGATGTGGTTCGCCATCCTCTGGTCGCACGCATCATTGATGCCTATGAAGCGCATGAATCCGAAGAGGATCGCCACTCATGAGCGATGCGGTCTGCATTGACCGTCAGGTGGCCGTCGACTTTGAAGCTCTCCCCGAGAAGCCGGCGCTCGAGCGCTGGCTTCTGGCCACGCTGAAACATTTTCCGGGCGAATCGCGTCGCGAGATGACGGTGCGCTTTACCAGCGAAGAGGAAAGCCAGAGTCTCAATCACGACTACCGAGGACGTGACAGCTCGACCAACGTGCTCTCCTTCCCCTTTGAGGCGCCGCCGGGCGTGCCCCTCCCCCTGCTGGGCGATCTGGTGATCAGCCCTCATGTGGTCGCCCGTGAAGCTCTGGAGCAGCACAAGCGCCTTGAAGATCACTTCGCCCACATGATCGTGCATGGTACGCTGCATTTACTGGGCCTTGATCACATCGACGATGATGACGCCGAGGCCATGGAACAGCTCGAGCGAGACATCCTGTCCACGCTGGGTATTGCCGATCCCTATGCTGTCGCTTTCGATGACGTTGAAGCGCAGGACAGCCATCAGGTATCCGAGGAGAAGAGAACCGACGCATGAGCGATGACCGACCGGCAAGTCAGCCAACCCGATCCTGGCTTGACAGAATAATCGGCGCTTTTTCCGGCGATAACGAAGAACCCAGCAGTCGCGATGAGCTGATCAGCTTTCTCAAGGAAGCCTCCACGCGACTGAGCCTTGATCAGGATGGCGTGACCATCATCGAAGGGGCCTTCGATATCAGCACCATGCAGGCTCGTGAAGCCATGGTGCCCCGCTCCCAGATCGTGGCCATCCAGGCCGATCACTCTCCCGATCAATGCCTGCCCATCATTCGCGAGACCGCCCATTCCCGCTATCCGGTCATCGACGACAATCTTGATGAAGTCGTCGGTGTACTGCTGGTCAAGGACATGCTGCCGCTGATTCTTCAGGACAGCGAAGAGCGCCAGCGTTTCAGACTGCGTGAGGTGTTGAGACCCGCCCTGTTCATTCCGGAATCCAAGCGGCTCAACAATCTGCTGCGCGAGTTTCGCGATACTCGCAACCATATGGCCGTTGTCGTTGATGAGTACGGCGGTACCGCCGGCATCATTACCATCGAGGATATTCTCGAGCAGATCGTGGGTGACATCGAGGATGAGCACGATATCGATGAGGAAGACGATATCCGTGACCTTGGCAACGGTACCTATGCCGTCAAGGCCCTGACCCCCATCGATGATTTCAACGATCGCTTCGAGAGCAGCTTCTCCGACGAAGAGTTCGATACTGTCGGCGGCCTGGTCATGCAGCGCTTCGGCCATCTGCCGGCACGCAACGAGTCCACCGAAATCGATCACTGGCGCTTTACGGTCATGAATGCAGACAGCCGTCGCATTCGCTGGCTGCAGGCTGCCCGCATTGATGCCGGAAATGTCGTCGACGACACCTCCCACTCCGATCATTGAGCAGAGACGCCGGTCGGCCTGATCACGGGCCAGGCTTGTGAACCCCATCGCGGGCAGGCATGATCGCCTGCCCGTTTTTCTGTCAAAGGATGCAGCATGGCTTCCCTTTTACAGCGTCGCGGCGCCGGCGCGCTTCTCGCCCTGTTGGCCGGCGCGCTGACGACACTGACCTTTGCGCCCTTCAACCTCTGGGGGCTTGGCCCCGTTGCGCTGGCCGCCTTTTATGTCGCACTTCAGAACATCGGACTTCGTCAGGCATTGTGGCGGGGCTGGCTGGCTGGCGTTGGTCTGTTCGGCAGCGGCGCGTCGTGGGTTTACGTCTCGATCCATGATTACGGCAATACCGGCGGCGTACTCGCCGCTGCACTGACGATACTCTTTATCGTCGTTATGGCACTTTTCATCATGCTGCCGGCGCTGCTGTATCGCTTCTGCGCCGCCTCACGGCTGGATATTCCGGCATTTGCCGGTGCCTGGGCACTCAGCGAGGCCTTTCGCAGCTGGGCCTTTACCGGTTTTCCGTGGCTCTTTCTGGGCAGCGCCCACGTCGACTCGCCTCTCGCTGCTCTGGCGCCGCTGGGTGGGGTGTATCTGGTATCGCTGGTTGTGGCCCTGAGCGGTGCACTACTGGCCAGAGCACTTCTGTCCCGTCGCTGGAGGCTGTTTGCACCGCTGGCAGCCCTCTGGCTCATACCGCTTACCCTGCCGACGCAGTGGGCCAGACCGACAGATGATGAGCTCACGGTCTCGCTGGTGCAGGGCGATCTGGCTCAGTTGAGCAAATGGACACCCGACGGCCAGCGCGATGCGGTCAATACTTATTTCCGCCTGACCCGCCAGCACGGTCTGGACAGTGATCTTGTCATCTGGCCGGAAACGGCGTTGCCCATGCTGGAGCAGCAGGCCATGCCGCTGTTACAGCGCGTCCAGTCAACGCTGCCGGCAGACAGCACGCTGATGACCGGCATCATGCAGCGCGACCAGCGCGGCACGTTTTACAACAGCATGATCGCGCTGGGCGACCAGCCCGGTCAGTATCGCAAGGAACATCTGGTGCCGTTTGGCGAGTATTTGCCGCTCGAGTCGCTGCTGGGGGGCGTGCTACGCATCTTCAATATCCCGATGGGCAACATCGGCGCCGGGAGTGATGATCAGGCGCCACTTCGGGCAGGAGGTCTGCGTCTCGGTGTGGCGATCTGCTATGAAATTGTCTATCCCGATCTGGTACGACAGCGCGCCGAAAACGCCAACGCTTTGGTGACCATCTCCAACGACACCTGGTTCGGTCACTCCATCGGACCGCTTCAGCACATGCAGATGGCACAGCTCAGGGCGTTGGAGAACAATCGCTATCTGCTCAGGGCCACCAACAACGGCATGACGGCCATCGTGGGTCCGAATGGCCATATCCTGGCCCGAGCGCCGCGCTTTGAGCCGGCCGTACTCAACGGCACCATTCAGCCGATGGAAGGGCTTACCCCCTTTACGCGCACGGGAAGCTGGCCGGCGCTGCTTCTGGCACTGATCATGCTGCTTGGCGGTGGTATCCTGCGCACTCGCCACCGCGATTCCAACGCTCCTTGATCCTTTGATGCCCTGGCAGAGACGACCACCATGCTGACGCTTTTAAAGATGTATCTGCTACCACCGGGCATCATTATCGTGGCGCTGCTGTTTGCCCTGGTGGTCGTCTGGCACTGGCGACGTCGCTGGGGGCGACGGCTGGGGATCGCTGTCGTGCTGGTCTTCTGGGCCCTTTCTACCTCACGCGTGGCCTCCTTGCTGATGGACCCGCTGGAAAGTGCCGTACCTATCGCCACGCAGGATCAGTGGCAGGACGCGCAAGCCATCGTCATCCTCAGCGGCGGACGTCTTTTCGGACAGTCACAGCTTGACGGCCGAGATGATGTCACGCCCATGGCCATGCAGCGACTGGCCGATGGCGCCCGCATCAAGCGTGAAATCGACCTGCCGGTTCTGATTGCCGGCGGCGGCGGGCGACGTGGCACACACAATCCACCGGAAGCGGATCTGATGGCCTTTCGCTTTGAGAGCAGCTTTGGCCTGCCGACGCGATGGCGCGAAATTCAGAGTCACACTACAGAACAAAACGCACTCTACAGCGCCCGCATGCTCCGCGATGACAACATCGACACCGTGATTCTGGTCACCAGTGCCTGGCACATGCCGCGCGCCAAACGCGCCTTTGAAAACGAAGGCATCACCGTACTGGCCGCACCGACCGGCTTCACGGCCCGCGCAGGCTTTGGTCCGCGCAGTTTTTCACCCAACATAACGGCATTGGATAACAGCTACTGGGCGCTGCATGAATACCTTGGGCTGCTGGCAGGAAGGTAGAGGCAGGCGCCAATGGGGTCGTCCCTGACAATGTTGATGGCGCTCTGGCGAGACTGACTGACAGAACTGATGGCAAACTGAATGGGCAGATATCTGCTCCCAGCAATCCCGTTCAGGAACGCCACCATGTCCAATAACAATCATGCCGGTCCTCATAGCAGTGGCAAGCCGCTTTTCGAGTCCCTGTCGCCGGAAAGGCGCAAGGCCATGCATCAGGTCATCATCGCCTCGGCGATCGGCAACTTCGTTGAATGGTTCGACTTTGCCGTTTACGGCTTTCTCGCCGTCATCATTTCCCAGCACTTCTTTCCACAGGGGTCGCCGGCTATCGCCCTGCTGCAGACCTTCGCGGTCTTTGCAGTCTCCTTCGCCCTGCGCCCGTTGGGCGGCCTTTTCTTCGGCCGGCTGGGAGACCGGATCGGACGCAAGCGGGTACTGGCGATCACGATCCTGCTGATGGCCAGCGCCACAGCGCTGATCGGTATCCTGCCCACTTACGGCGCCATTGGTCTGGCAGCACCTCTGCTGCTGGCGCTGGCGCGCTGCATCCAGGGTTTTTCGGCCGGTGGTGAATACGCCGGGGCCTGCACCTATGTGCTCGAGCATGCGCCAACGCATCAGAAGGCGCGCTATGGCAGCCTGATTCCGGTATCTACCTTCATGGCCTTTGCCAGCGCCGCCGGGCTGACCCTGCTGCTGGGTATGGTGTTATCTGAGGGCGCCATGCAGGCGTGGGGCTGGCGTGTGCCATTCTTGATCGCAGCACCGCTGGGCCTGGTCGGCCTTTACATGCGACTGCATCTGGAAGAGTCACCCGCGTTCAAAACGCTGCAGAAGGCCCCTGAAACGCCGCATGCCACGGTCAGTGAAACCGTGAAAGTACACGGTGCGACCATTGTCTGCCTCAGTGCCTTCATTTCTGCCACGGCGCTGTCGTTTTACATGTTCACGACCTATCTGGTGACCTACATGCAGGTAGCGGGCAATGCCACCATCCGAACGGCGCTGCTGGCCAGTCTGGGCGCGCTGGTATTTTCAGGGCTGCTCTGCCCGGTCATCGGGCGGCTGTCGGATCGCATTGGACGACGCAACACCATCCGCGGCGCCTGCGGCTCGCTGATGATTGCCGTCTTTCCGGCCTATTATCTGGCCGGTAGCGGAGAGCTGTGGTCGGCCATGCTGGGCGCCTCCCTGCTGGCCATCGGCGCGGTCATGTGTGGCGTGGTAACCGCCGTGCTGCTGGCCGAGCAGTTCCCTACCCGGGTGCGCTATACGGCGTCGGCGCTGTGCTACAACGTGGCGTACACGCTGTTCGGGGGCACCGCCCCGCTGATCGCCACCTGGCTGATCGATCTGACCGGCCATTCGCTGGCACCGGCCTTTTATCTGATCGCCATCGCAGCGCTGGCCCTTGTTGGCGGGTCGCGACTGCCGGAGTCCGTCAATCGCTCGCTGGATGACCACGAGACCAGCTGGCATGACAATTCGACGAAGAAAGGACACGGCACAAGGCCCGTGCCCTCCTGATCGATCAGCTTCCCGCGCGCTGAAAATAGCGGTGGCCACACTGGTGGCAGGGCTCCAGCATCTGCCGATAGTGCAGAATGACCGGATGCTCACAGTGGACGCAGGCCATGCGTCCCGGCGCCACCACCTCGCCCTCGGTATAGTCAGCGCGCGCGACCTCGAGCTCCTCCTCGAAGCGTTGCTGATCAAGCGCAGTCCGGTCAGCCACTGATAAAAGCCCCTGGCGCAGCCGGTCGGACAACACGCTCAGATCAATCCCCAGAAAGCCCGCCAGACTCTCGCCGCCACTGACCAGATAGCGGCGGAAGTCCCTGACATCACGCTCTACCCAGGCCCGCAGTATGGCCAGCTCATCGCGCGTGAACTCCTCGACATCGGCCTCGAAGCTCAGGGCCTCATCAAGCTCCTCCTGCAGGCCCTCACGAGAGAGCGAATCGCTGCGATCATTAAAGCGTGCCACGATGCGCTCATAGGCCTCCGACAGACGATTGCTGTCGTGACCTCCGGACGTTCCCGACGCGTGTTCGGCCACCTCAGGCCGGTGTGAAACCGCTGCCGGATCGTTGTCTCTTGCGGGTTTGTCATGCTCAGCCATGGCCCAGCTCCTTGCGTGTGTGTTTGATGATATAAACGTCGCGGCTCGGGCCTACCTGTCACTGGCCGAGTCGGGTATCCTTGATCACCACCAGCGGCCGGATCGATGTCGTCGTTTCAAGCATTGACGGCTCAGGGCGCGCTGTCCAGAACGATGTTGATCGCATCATGACGCCGTTCTGCCGCCTCGACGACCGGTCATTCGGCCCGCATACATTTTCAGGGCGTCGCTGCCCAACGCCAAGGCTTCAAGACAGACACGATGGACGCACAATACAACCCTTTCGAAATCGAACGTACCGCCCAGCAGTTCTGGGACAAGAACCGCTGTTTCAAGGCGGTCGAAGATGCCAATCGCGAAAAGTATTACAGCCTGTGCATGTTTCCCTACCCCAGCGGCAAACTGCACATGGGGCATGTGCGTAACTACACCATCGGTGATGTTGTCTCCCGCTTTCAGCGTATGCAGGGCAGGAATGTTCTGCAGCCCATGGGCTGGGACGCCTTTGGCATGCCAGCTGAAAATGCTGCCATCAAGAATCGCGTCGCCCCTGGTGACTGGACCCATCAGAACATTGACTACATGCGCGACCAGCTCAAGGCACTCGGGTTTGCCTATGACTGGGACCGCGAGTTCGCGACCTGCGACAGCGATTACTACCGCTGGGAGCAATGGTTTTTTGCCCGTCTGGTTGAAAAGGGGCTGGTCTACAAGAAAAACTCCACGGTCAACTGGGACCCGGTGGATCAGACCGTCCTGGCCAACGAACAGGTCATTGACGGGCGCGGCTGGCGCTCGGGCGCGCTGGTCGAGCGTCGCGATATTCCGCTGTGGTTTTTGAAAATTACCGATTACGCCGAAGAGCTGCTGGCCGATCTCGAGCATGTTGACTGGCCCGAGCAGGTCAAGACCATGCAGCGCAACTGGATCGGCAAGTCGCGCGGTCTGGAGCTGAGCTTCGATGTGGCCGACGATGGCCCTGCCCTGCCACAGGACGGTACGCAACTGACGGTATTCACGACCCGTCCGGACACGCTGATGGGAGTGACCTATCTGGCCGTGGCCGCCGACCACCCGCTGGCAGAAGCCGCCAGCGCGCACGTCGAGGGCATGACGGCCTTTCGTCAGGAGTGTCGCCAGGGTGGCACCTCGGAAGCCGACATGGCCACCATGGAGAAAAAGGGGCTGGCCACCGGCTTTGAGGCAGTGCATCCCATCAGCGGCGACCGGCTGCCCGTTTTCGTGGCCAACTTCGTGCTCATGGAGTACGGAACCGGTGCGGTCATGGCCGTACCCGGGCACGACCAGCGTGACTGGGAATTTGCAACAAAGTACGGTCTTGCAATCCGACCGGTCATCGCCGATGGAGCAGGCAATGCACCTGATCTGCACGAGGGCGCCTTTACCGAGCACGGTACGCTGATCAATTCCGGTGAATATGACGGCCTCGATTTTGACGCTGCCTTCTCGGCCATCTCCGCTCGTCTCGAGCAGGAAGGTCGTGGCGTGGTGAAAACCAATTTCCGCCTGCGCGACTGGGGTGTGGCCCGCCAGCGCTACTGGGGTGCACCGATTCCGGTCAAGTATGGCCCTGAAGGCCAGACCGTTCCGCTGACCGATGACGAGCTGCCGGTCGAGTTGCCGCGCGAAGTCGAGTTTGATGCGACCGGCTCGCCGCTCAAGAAAATGCCGGCCTTTTATGATCTGGGTGATGGCTGGGTACGCGAGACCGATACCTTCGACACCTTCATGGAATCGTCCTGGTATTACGCGCGTTTCTGCTGTGCCGATAACGATCAGGCCATGCTGGATGAGCGCGCCAACTACTGGCTGCCGGTCGACATCTATATCGGCGGTATCGAGCACGCCATCCTGCACCTGCTCTATGCGCGCTTTTTCCACAAGCTGATGCGTGATTTCGGCCTGGTCGAAAGCGATGAACCCTTCAAGCGGCTGCTGACCCAGGGCATGGTGGTCGCCGAAACCTACTACCGCGACCTGCCCAATGGCGGCCGTGACTGGTTCAACCCGCTCGAGGTCACGGTGGATCGCGATGAACGCGGCCGCCCGCTCGCTGCACGTCTGATCAGCGATGGTGAGCCGGTCACCCCCGGCGGCATCGAGAAGATGTCGAAGTCAAAAAACAACGGGGTCGATCCGCAGTCCATGATCGACCGCTTCGGCGCTGATACCGTACGCCTTTTCATGATGTTTGCCGCACCGCCGGAACAGTCTCTGGAGTGGTCCGACTCCGGTGTCGAGGGCGCGCATCGCTTCCTCAAGCGCCTCTGGCGTCAGGTGATCGAGCATATTGATGCCGGTACGCCGGAGGCGTTGGCCTCCGACAGACTGACCGACGATCAGCGCACCCTGCGCCGCAAGACGCATGAAACCATCGCCAAGGCCAGTGACGACATTGGTCGCCGGGTGACCTTCAATACTGCCATTGCCGCCGTCATGGAGCTTTCCAACGCAGTGTCGCGCTTTGAGGACGACAGTGATCAGGGTCTGGCGGTTGTCCGCGAGGCGCTGGAAGCCTGTGTACTGCTGCTGGCCCCTATTACCCCACATGCCATGCATGCGCTCTGGCAGCATCTGGGACATGACACCCCGGCCATCGATGCCGAATGGCCGAAGGTCGATGAGCAGGCGCTGACGCGTGACAGCGTCGAACTGGCCGTACAGGTCAACGGCAAGCTGCGGGCTCGCATCAATGTGGCCAGCGACGCCCCGCGCGACGACATCGAACAGGCCGCCATGGCGGATGCCAACGTCGAGCGTCATATCGAGGGCAAGGCCGTGCGCAAGGTGATCGTGGTACCCGGAAAACTGATCAACATTGTGGTGGGCTGAGCCCGACCTTCCCGAAGGGTTCCCGCCGGGTCGCCGGCGGGACATCAGGATATCCATGCTGTCGTTGCGGCATACAAGGAGTTCAAGGTGAAAAGACGCTCGTTTCTTGCAGGTCTGACCGGTATCGGTCTTGTCCTCGTACTGGCAGGCTGTGGTTTCCAGCTTCGCGGCACGGGTCCCGGCAGTACCCTGACACTGGGTGAGCTGGCCCTGGAAAGCGCCGGCGGCCCGACCAGCGCACTCACGCGTGAGGTCACCCAGGAACTCAACAGTGCTGGCGTCACCCTCAGTGATCAGGCACCGCTGCGCCTCAACCTGGGCGATGAAGCGTTCCAGGAGCGGGAGCTGACCTATGGCGATGCCGGTACTCAGGAGCGCCAGCTGACCCTGACCGTGCCGTGGTCGCTGCAGCGGGTCGCTGACGGCGCCTACCTGACCAGCCAGGAAGAAGTGGTGGTCTCGGGCACCTTCTATACCAGCAGCGACCAGTTGCTCACGCGTGATGATGCTCGTAATGCGCTGAAGGAAGAACTGAACAGGGAGGCAGCTCGTCGCCTGATCGACCGACTGCAGGTCTATCAGCCGGAGAGCACCGGTAACGCCCCGGCCGCTCCGACGGCATCATCATCCTGAAGGCCCGACTGGAATGAGGGTCTACCCGGACAAGCTCCCGGAGCAGCTCGCTCGCCGGCTATCGCCCATTTATATCGTGGCCGGCGAGGAGCCATTGCTGCATATGGAGGCCTGCGACGCGATTAGACATCGCGCCCGCGAGGCAGGTGTCGAGGAGCGTGAAATCCTGCAGGTGGAGCAGGGATTTGGCTGGCATCAGCTGATGGAAAGCGCCAACAGCCTGTCGCTGTTTGCCACTTCCCGTCTGATCGAGCTGCGACTGGGGTCCCAGTCGCCCGGTCAGGAAGGCGGACGTGCTCTGGAAGCTTACGCGCAGCAGGCCGATGACAGCAGCGATATCCTGCTGATCAGTGCCGGTCGCATGGAGCGACGTCTTTTACAGAGCAAATGGTTCAAGGCGATCGAAAGCAAGGGCGTACATGTACCGGTATGGCCCGTCGATCACCAGCGTCTGCATTTCTGGGTGCGTGACCGCGCCGGTCGCCATGGGCTGGATCTGGATCAGGAAGCGGCACGCCTGCTGGCCGAGCGTACCGAAGGCAATCTGCTGGCCGCGGATCAGGCTCTGATCCGGCTGGCACTGGTGCACCCGCCCGGGGCACGACTCAATGCACAGGCCGTGGCGGCCGATACGGAAGACAGTGCCCGCTTTGATGTCTTCAATCTGACGGATGCCTGCTTGCGCGGTGAGCGCGACCGGGCAGTCAGAATCGTGTCGGGACTGCGAGAGGAAGGCATCGAGGCCCCCGTGGTGCTGTGGGCACTGACACGAGAGCTGCGCACGCTGCTCTCCGTTCGCCAACACATGGATCAGGGCCAGAGCCTTGAACATGCCTGCAAGGCCCAGAAACCCATGATTCCGGAAAAGCGACGTCCCCAGTATCAGCAGGCCCTGAAAAGACTGCCCCTGAAGCGCCTGCACAAGCTTTTGCTGCTGTCACAGCGTATCGACCAGGCCATCAAGGGCGCCGCTGCACTGCCCACCTGGGCAAGCCTGGCCGACCTGGCTCTGACGCTTGCCGGCGGGCGAGGCATACTGGCCGAAATGCCGGACAGTTACCGTATCACCACAGCAGGACGCGGCTGACATCATGACGGATCTGCCCGGTTTCGTACCTGCACGACTGGAGCGACTCTACCACTGGCTGCGTCGCTATTACTGGCTATGGCCGCTGATCAGCTTTGGCAGCGGTATCTTCAGTTTTTTCCTGATCAGCCGTCAGCAAACGCTGGGTGCATGGCTGGCGCTGGCCCTGCTGCTGACCTGGCTTTTGCTGTCGCTTGAAAGCCTCTGGAGCTGGTGGCATCGCCACCGTGAGCACTCATCGCTGCCACGGCTTCTGGCCACCTTCTGCGCGCAGTTGACCCACCAGGAAACCCTGTTTTTCTGCCTGCCCTTTTTTTTGATCACTACCGTCTGGAGCAGCGGGCAGGCCATCTTTACCGGACTGCTGGTGCTCTGCGCCGTGATCTCCATCGTGGACCCGCTCTATTTTCGCATCGCCGAAAAGCGCCGCTGGCTCTATTTCAGCTATCACGCGCTTTGCGTGTTTGCCGTGCTATTGGTAGTCGGCCCACTGCTGCTGCGGCTGTCTACCGGTACCAGCCTGTTGCTGGCCGCCATTGTCTTCCCGCTGGTTGCCCTGCCCAGCCTGATCAGTGTTCTACGCCCCGACCGCGCATGGCGCTGGCTGGCGCTGGTCATGCTGGCCATCGGCATCAGCGGCGGGGCCTGGGCAATGCGGACCTTCATTCCGCCCGCCACGCTCTGGATCGATGCCAGCGCCCTGTCGCCTTCCTTCGATACGGCCGCCCGACAGCCACAGGGCAGCATGGCCCTGACCACCGATAATCTTCGCGCCCGTGGGCTTTACGCCTTTACGGCCGTGCATGCCCCGCTGGGGCTCAACGAACACATTCGCCACGTCTGGCGTCACAACGGTCAGGTAGTGGATGAGATTGATCTGACCATTCAGGGTGGACGCGATCAGGGCTATCGCGCCTGGTCGCGCAAGCAGCACTTCGGACCGAACAGCGAAGGTGCCTGGCAGGTCGATGTCGTAACGGATGCCGGACAGCGCCTCGGCGTGATACGCTTTGACGTTGTCGACGATGCCAATCAGGCACGCACGGCTGATGGCCGTCTTGAAAGGACGCCGGGTATCGGATGGCTGCGCCAGGATCAAAAGAATTGATCCCGGACCAAAGTTAACCTGCATCAAGGCACCAGAATTGGAAAGAATCGGCGCCTGATCAATCACGGCCAACGAATAATATGCACGAATCTCTCTGCCTCAAGGTTTCGCGTGTACCGCGACTGTGGCGCGCTGTCATCGACAAGCGTCTGGCGCCACTCGGCATGACGCATACGCGATGGGTCACGCTTTATCATTTATGGCGCTATGGAGATGGTCAGGCGCAGTGCGATCTGGCACGCACCATCGGCGTTGAAGCACCATCACTGGTCCGCACGCTTGACCAGCTGGGTGAACAGGGGCTGATCGAGCGTCGTCCCAGCGAGGAAGATCGTCGCACCAAGCTTGTCTATCTCACGGATCGCGCCACGCCCTTGCTCGAAAAAATCGAGAAGGCCGTCAATGACGCCCGTTGCGACATGCTCAGGGACATCAGCGAGGAAGATCTGGAGCATTTCGAACGCGTGCTGACCCTGATCGAAAGCAACGGCAGCCATGAGCTGTCGTTGCGTGACAGCGATCCGTCTTCCTGAGCCAGTTTTTACCCGCACCGGTTTTCTATCCTCTTCCCTCCCATAGTGTCAGCGGCTAAATTAAGAGTGTTGTCGCTGACAGGGTGTTCCCGACGGATCGAGCCACAGCGCCACGCGCCTAGGATAACATGACGGGAGAACAGGAACATGAGCGAACACTATCAGCACGTACTGGTTGCCGTTGATCTGACACGCGACTCGGGACTGGTTCTGGCGCGCGCCATACGTATTGCACGGCGAAACCAGAACGCACGGGTATCCATCATCCACACGCTTGAGCCGCTGGGATTTGCCTATGGTGGCGATATTCCAATGGATCTCACCAGTATTCAGGATCAGCTGGATGGTCACGCCAGGGATCGCCTGGCCGAGATTGCCGATCCGCACGGCATTCCGCGAGAGGATCAGCATGTGGTGGTCGGCATGCCTGATGCCGAGATTCACCGATTTGCCGGCGAACACCACGTGGATCTGATTGTGGTCGGCTCTCATGGTAGAACCGGATTTGCCCTGCTGTTGGGCTCGACCTCGACCGGGGTGCTGCACGGTGCCAAATGCGACGTACTGGCCGTACGCGTCGGTGCTGAGGGTGAGGCCACCGAATAAGTGCCGCACACCTACAGCTGAAAAAAAGGGGGCGCCGTCGATGACGGCGCCCCCTTTTTAATGTCTGACCCACCTCAACGGTGGACCAGGGACTCGACTCTAGTCGCCTTCCAGTTCCAGCCAGCGCTCCATTGCCTCTTCAAGCTCCTGCTGGGCATTGCCATGATCGGCCAGCGTGGCATTGATGCTGTCGCTGTCCTGCTGATAGAAGTCGGGCGAGGCAATGGTCGCTTCAAGCTCGGCGATACGTGTTTCAATCTGCTCGATTCTGGCGGGCAGCTGTTCAAGTTCACGCTGAAGCTTGTAGCTGAGCTTTTTCCTGGCAGGCGCCGTCGGCGCACTGTTCTGCGGGTCTGTCGGTTTTTCAGCGGGCGCCTTGTCGACGCTCTGATCGCGTCCCCGCAGTTCACCGGGGGCTGGTGGCAGCTTGCCTCCCTGGCGAATCCAGTCGGTATAGCCACCGACATAGTCGCGGATGACACCCTCGCCTTCAAAGGCCAGCACACTGGTCACCACGTTGTCCATGAAGGCACGGTCGTGACTGACCAGCAGCAGCGTGCCGTCAAAGTTGATCAGAAGCTCCTCGAGCAGCTCCAGCGTTTCCACATCCAGATCATTGGTCGGCTCATCGAGCACCAACACATTGGCCGGCTGGGTAAACAGCTTGGCCAGCAGCAGGCGGTTGGACTCGCCGCCGGACAGGGCCCTGACAGGCTGTCGGGCACGATCGGGCGAGAACAGGAAATCCTGCAGATAGCTCATGACGTGACGGTCACGACCGTTGATGGTGACCTGATCACGCCCACCGGCCACGTTGTCCAGCACGGTCGCCTCAGGATCCAGCCCGGCACGAAGCTGATCAAAATAGGCGACCTTGAGGTTGGTGCCTTCCCGAACGCTTCCTTCATGCGGTTCGAGCTCCCCCAGCAGAATCTTTAAAAGCGTGGTCTTGCCGGCACCGTTGCGACCGATGAAGCCGATACGATCGCCGCGCTGTATCTCGATGGAGAGATCGCGAACGACCCAGTCCTGACCAAAGCGATGGCTGACGTTTTCAAGCTCCACAACGCGCTTGCCGCTGCGCTCGCCGCTGTCGACATTGAGATTGGCACTGCCCTGACGTTCGCGACGCTCGGCGCGTTCGGCTCGCAGCTTTTCAAGCGCACGAACACGCCCTTCGTTACGGGTTCGACGTGCCTTGACGCCCTGGCGGATCCAGCGCTCCTCGGCCGCCAGCTTCTTGTCGAACTCTTCGCGTTCGCGCGATTCGACCTCAAGCTCATGCTGTTTTTGAGCCTGATATTTGTCGTAGTCGCCCGGATAGCGACCCAGGCGCCCGCGATCCAGCTCCAGAATGCCGGTCGCCAGGCGCTTGAGGAAGGCGCGGTCGTGAGTAATGAACAGTACCGAGCCGTTGAACTGCAAAAGCTGCTCTTCAAGCCAGTAGATGGTGTCCAGATCCAGATGGTTGGTCGGCTCATCCAGCAGCAGCACATCCGGATCGACCACCAGCGCACGCGCGAGCGCCACACGTCGGCGCCAGCCGCCCGAAAGCCCTTCCATCATGGTGTTGGCCGGCAGACCAAGGCGAGTGAGCACGGTGTCGATACGCTGGTGATAGGACCAGCCGTCCCGTGCCTCGATGGCCGTCTGCAGCGTGGCCAGACGATTCATGTCGGGGTCGGGGGAGTCAATCAGGTGCTGGTACTGACTCAGAAGCTCACCGGTTTCGGGCAGCCCTTCGGCCACCACATCGAAAATGGTACGCCCCTCTGCCGGTGGCAGGTGCTGTAACAGCGTACCCACACGAAGCCCCGGCATGCGCCAGATATTGCCGCCGTCAGGCAACGCCCGCCCCTCGATCAGAGACATCAGGGTGGACTTTCCGGTGCCGTTGCGACCTACCAGGGCCAGACGCTCGCCCTTTTCAAGGACAAGGTCGGCACCATCGAGCAGCACATGCGTGCCGTAGGCCAGTTGAAGCTGTTCCAGTCGTAAAAGCGTCATGGAGCTCTGCAAATTGGTGAAAGCGTTTGCGAAGGTGACATTGTATCTCATCCACCGGGGATATGGCTGCCGGCACATGGGACATCGGCAAACACGCTGTCCTACAATGTCTGCCGGAAATCTCATGACTCACGGAGACGGCATGCTGCCTGACGCCCTGTGCTTTCAGTCACCGGAACCCCTGATCGATATCGGTGCCAACCTGACGCACGAAAGCTTTAACCATGATCTGGATGCCGTGCTCGAACGCGCCGCGCGCGCCAATCTGACCGCCATGGTGCTGACCGGAACGGATCGCGCCAGCATCGAGGCCAGCGCCGCGCTGACCGAGCAGTCACATCCCGTTGCCCTCTATGCGACCGCCGGACTGCACCCTCATCATGCGGGTGAATTCGACAACTCGCTGCAGCGCTTCATTGAAGGGTATCTGGATCATCCGCGGGTACTGGCCGTTGGTGAATGCGGGCTGGACTATCATCGCAATTTTTCCTCACCCTCGGATCAACGGCGCGCTTTCGAGGCCCATCTCGAGATGGCCGCGCGCACAAAAAAACCGCTTTTCCTGCACGAGCGTGATGCCGGCAGTGACATGCTGGACATGCTGGGTCAGTGGCGCGATGACATCGGTCCGGCCGTCATCCACTGCTTTACCGGCGACAAGCAGACCCTGTACGGCTATCTGGACATGGATCTTTATGTCGGCCAGACCGGCTGGCTGTGCGACGAGCGCCGCGGCGAGCATCTGCGCGAGCTGGTCGGTGATATTCCGGCCGATCGCCTGATGATCGAGACCGACTGCCCTTATCTGCTGCCACGCAACCTGCCCGCCAGACTCAAGGGCAGACGCCATGAGCCCGCGCTGCTGCCCTGGATCTGCAGGGAAATTGCCGCCTGCAGGGGCGTCAGTGAGGCCGAACTGGCCCGGCAGACCACGTCAAACGCGCGCGCCTTTTTCAACATCACTGATTCCATCTAACGCCGGGACATCACGATCATGCAGGATGAATACGATCTCTCACACACGGAGGGGCTGACGCTTCCCGGTTTTATTGCACTGGAAAGCGGCGAAGGCGACGTACCGGTTGCCATTGCCTGGACGCTGCCGGACGGTCGGGTCAAGCAGACCCTGATTCAGCCCGATGAAGCGTGGCTGGAAGATGAAGCGGCAAGCCTCGGGGACTATCACGCCGATGAGCTTCTCACGATGGGGGTAAGCGTGAGCGATGTGATCCGCGAGCTGGAAGCCGACTATTTCGGCAGCACACTTTACAGCGCTAACCCGGAGCAGGATGAGGCGGCGCTGGCGAACATTTTCAAGGTCGTGGCCGGCAGCGCTTTCGTAACGATTGCTGATGCAGGCACGCTTTACAGCGACCCCGATGAGTGGCACCAGCAGCGTAGTGAAATGTTCAATGAGATGGGCCTCGAGCCGGGGCGCGCCGAACATGATCTGGAAGCGCTGCTCAAGCTGCATGTCCGCTGGATGGACGATGACATGCTGGCTGACTGAGCCATGCCCGATGGACGATCAGCACGCCCTGTCGTGCTGATCGAGCCGTTGCCCTGCGTGTGCCGCGGCCTCCTCAAGCGACCGGTGTTCAATGAACAGTGCCGACAGGGCCCGGCGAAAGGCTTCTGCCCGTAACGGCAGTCCTTCCATCAGATAGCGCTGTCGACGTATTTCCACCTGGTTGGTAAAAGCGTCACGGTCTACCTCCGCACTGCCCTCCAGATTGTCCACGCTGACGTTGAAGCGCCGATCACAGGCCAGTGTCAGTATCTTCTCGATGGCCTGGGGAGCAATTTCGGCAGTTTCAAACGCCTTCTGTGCACTGCCATCACGCCCGTCGGGCATGTACCAGTAACCGTAATCCTCCAGCAGGCGACGCCTGGCACCCGCAATGCACCAGTGGCTGATTTCATGCAGCGCACTGGCAAAGTAGCCATGAGCAAACACGATACGGTGGTGGGCATGATTGTCGTCGGCAGGCAGGTAGACAGGCTCGTCGTCACCCCGCACCAGCAGCGTCTGATAGCGCGACGAGAACACATGATTGAAAAGCGTTATCAGCTTCTCGACCTGACAATGCTCCTGTTGCTGAGAGGTCACCTGTTTCTCCTGAAATCTGCTTTTGGCGCGTCACTTTATCACGAGATCCGAATCCCGAAGGCTTTGATACAATGGCGCTTTCCTTTGGCTGGAGCCGGCCTTGTTACACATTAAATTTACTGCCTGTCGTATTGAAACCTCTGCCCTGATGCGTCTGGCACTCCCCATTCTCGGCGCACAGCTGGCGCAGGCAGCCATGGGTACCGTTGACGTCATGATGTCCGGCCATTCCAGTGCCACGGATCTGGCAGCCGTGTCGGTCGGTGCCAGTCTCTGGTTGCCTTTGATGCTGTTCATGACGGGTACCCTCATGGGCCTGACCCCTATCGTTGCGCAGCACATGGGCGCGCAACAACAGGGCGCCATCAGACCCTGTGTTCATCAGGCACTCTGGGTGGCCCTGTTGCTGGGTCTGGCGGCGGGTGTTCTGATCTGGCTGACGGCCGAGCCGATTTTTGCCTATATGTCGGTTCCCGAGGCGGTGGCCATTTCCTCGACACGATATCTGCATGCTGTGGCCTTTGGTATGCCCGCCGTTGCGCTCTATCAAGCGCTGCGCGCGTTTTCCGATGGCGTCAACCACACCAGGCCGGCGCTCTGGATCAGCCTGGTGGGCCTGGCCGTGAATATTCCCTTTAATTATCTGCTGATCTTTGGCGGGGACGGCGTGACGTCTCTGATCGGAGTGACCATTCCCGGTATCAGGGACCTGCCCGCGCTGGGTGCGGCCGGCTGCGGCATTGCCACGGCGATCGCCATGTGGGTCATGTGCGGCTGCATGGCCGTGTATACCCGCCGCGCCCGAATCTACACACCGGTTCAGATCTGGCAGGAATTTAGCCGACCCAACCTGAAACTGACCATGGAGCTTTTGCGCGTGGGGTTACCGATCGGGGTAGCCATTTTTACAGAAGTGACGCTTTTTGCCCTGATTGCGCTTTTTATCGCAAGTTTCGGAGAAATCGTGGTAGCAGCGCACCAGGTCGCGCTGAATTTCACCTCACTGCTGTTCATGCTGCCGCTGTCACTGGGGATGGCGCTGACCGTGCGCGTTGGTAACACTCTGGGTCAGGGAGACGGCCAGCGAGCGCGCTTCATTGCCTGGAACGGGATTGGAATTGCTCTCGTTGCGGCACTATTGATCGATATCGTGCTGGTCATTGCCGCCCATCCGATCGTTTCCCTTTATTCAAGCAATGTCGAAGTACGCGCTCTGGCTTCCAGTCTGATTCTACTGGCAGCGATCTATCAGATTTCTGACGCCCTTCAGGTAAGCATGGCGGGCGCCCTGCGAGGCTACAAGGACACCCGCATCATCATGCTCATTACTCTGGCGTCCTACTGGCTTATCGGCATGGCGGGCGGCCATCTGCTGGGCAGCGGTGTTTCCGGGGTGTTTGCAGGGCTTGGGGTGTATGGGTACTGGCTGGGGCTGATTGCGGGGCTCAGCGTAGCCTCCATTCTGCTGGGATGGCGTCTGCGCCACACCGCGGCAAAATTCTGCTGAACTTCCGCCTGGTCACTCAGCAAGGCGGGCCTGATGCGATGATTTTCGCTTGATTACCATGAAAGTATCACTTCGGGGTATGACATTCATGGTGGCAGATGTGCTAATAGTTAAAAAACGTCACCGTCATCGGGACGTCTGCTTGATCGAGGACTGGGATAGACCGGACAGATAACCGGAGGGGCAAGCAATGGACACGATGTCGACTCATCGTATGAAGGTTATCGACCTGGACAGCTTCCGTCAGCAACGGTGCCAAAAACATCGCATCGTACGCATGGCACCCGAGCTTGACGGCCTTGAGATGCTTTACCAGCTTGCAAGCGACCCTGACTCTCTTTATGGCATGCCGGTACTGGCATGGGGGCTGCAGGAGGATGGTCAGGTGGTGGGGCTGGTCCCCTGGCTGGATCATTTGACACGCTGCAACACGCTTGAAGACCCGGAGCAAGGCTGTTTCGTTGGCTATCGTGATCCTGAAACGGAATTTTTCATGGATTCAGCGCCGCTTCACAAGGTCGTCGAGCTTGAGCATGCTGCGGCGTATTTCGAATATGAGCATGACGATCAGCCCTGCATCATCCAGCATCTTCCTGATACACAGGGCACCCATGCCCTGTGCCATGCTCACGATGACAGCTGGCAGTTAAAGCAGGTTCATGGATGGCATCTTTATAGTGACGGTACTATCGAGGCACTCCTGCAGGACGAGGATCAGGCCTGCGAGGAGCCGGTTCTGCCGGGCGATGACTGTCTCTATGCCGGACATAGCCGACACGAGTCGCTCTATCTGTTTCAGCGCCCGATCGCCAATCGTATCCGCAGCCAGGACCCTGCGACCCTTGAAGCGCTATCGGTCATGATGGTGACGCAGGACAGGTACTAACTGTATGGTCCCGGAGTGTAGTGGTTTATGGTATGACTCACTAACGGAGGAGGATCCATGGCTCAGATACTTCACCAACGCGCCACGACCACGCAC
>NZ_FOLY01000007.1 GCF_900112585.1 Kushneria avicenniae
CTCTTGACGAGTGTTCGTCTGCTCGAATATCTATGTGACTGGTGTCACGCGAGCCAGACGCCCACACAAATTGCCTGATCGACTTGTTAAAGAGCGTCTCGAAGATGTTGTCAGCGCCGTTGGCGGCTGCTTCGAGAGAGTGGGCATTTTACAGCCCTGCATCGAAAAGTCAACCTCTTTTTTTTCGATGCGGAAGCAAGCGACTGGAATCGAATCCGATTGAAGTGACCAAAACCCAAGTCAAAACAATCACCTGCAGACTTCCCCGCTGCCTCGTCGCCGTGTGCTCCGTGGCAGCGGATGCGTACTTTATAGATCACCCACTGGAGACGCAACCCTTTTTTCAAAAAGATTTCACCACACTGTCATATGACTGTGATGGAGACTCATGGCAGTAGATATCCCTTCTCTTCAAGACAGGCCTCAAGCGCCTCTTTTCCTTTTACCTGAAAGGCGGACACTCCCAGTGCCCTTGCAGCGCCGTACCACCCGAAGGCTTCAGGGGTCATGTTCAATGACAGGGCTTCCACGGCGGCCTCGAGAAAGCCCTCACAGGTGGACTGTCCGGTCTCAAAGGGAGCAAGCGGCTCAAACTCCAGCCAGAACCGGCGTGCCTCTTCACGGGTGAGCCGTCCATCGGTCAGCGTGACCAGCGGCGTCGTGCCGTCCCAGTCGGCCAGCACGCCACCAACATCAAACAACAGTATCTCGCGTGCCATTCAGCCCTCCTCTCTGATCAACCGGTATTTACCCCCAGAGTGCCCATATCCTGTGCCCCAAATCCTGCAGGACGCCATAAGGTGGCAGCCAGGGGATCGTCGACAGCATCACAATCCCCATGAGCATTGCCGTCTGGGGCGTGCCGTAATCATAGAGCTTGAAGGCCGTGCCAAAGGAGCGCTTCAGTCGACGCCCCTCGATATCGATGCTGTAGATTTCATCCAGCAGGAGATGGATGAGCACGCCGATCAGCATGGCACCGGCCAGAACCCACGACTGCCCGGCAGTCTGTATAAAAAGGTGATAGCTCACTGAGGCAACAACAAGCGCTGAGAGCACTGCGGCCAGCAGAGAGTGCCAGATGCCTCGATGCACAGAGAAACGCTTGAACAGCCTACTCAGGGGATAGCGAACGAAGAGATAGGCGCCAATCCCGACGCCACTCAGCTCTGCCAGTGACAGGAAGGGCTGCAGGGCCGACACACAGCCGATCACGGCCAGCATGGCCATCAGCGTGAATATCAGGCGTACAGCTCGCGACTGATCGGCATCGATATCCGGCACCACGCCGCCCAGCGCCACTATTCCTGCGATTGGAAAACTCTCGACGAAGGGCCAAAGGCCGGCCTGCCAGCCCAGCCCTCCGACGAGTGCGCCGCCGACAGCGGCAACCGTAAAGTGCGTTGTAAAATTGGCCATGACTCAAATACTGGATATAAATCCATATTATGGCGCAATTTTCCCAACAACAACAATGATATAGCGCTCCGAAGAAATGAGATCACTCGTTTATCGAGGCGAGGAACTCATCCTTGAGCGACACGTAGTTACCTGCTGAATACTCAAAGAAGCGATATTCGGCTTCCTTGAGCGGGCGAAGCTGTCGGACTGGATTGCCGCCATAGACATAGCCGCTTTCCAGATGCTTGCCGGGCGGCACCACCGCACCGGCTGCCACCAGCACCTCGGTTTCCACCACAGCGCCATCAAGCACCGTGGCCCCCATGCCGATCAGGACCTTCGAGGCAATGGTGCAGCCATGCAAAATGGCGCGATGCCCGACGGTCACATCGTCACCTATCGTTAGCGGATATCCTCCGGGGCTGTAATCGCTGGCATGAGTAATATGAAGCACCGAGCCATCCTGAATGCTGGTACGGGCACCGATGCGGATGCGGTGCATGTCGCCGCGAATCACGGCCGTGGGCCAGACCGAGGTGTCATCCCCCAGTGTGACATCCCCCAGCACCACGGCCGTGTCATCGATAAAGACCCGCTCACCCAGCGAGGGTGAAACGCCCCTGAAGCTTCGAATGCCCATGTCCTTTCTCCTCCCATCCCCGATGTGTCATCCCAGTCTGCAACAACCACCGAAATGCCGCCAGCCTTGCCGGGCGTGTGTATCAGCTCAGGAAAAAGCCCACCAGCACTACCACCAGCAGCGGAATGGACACCCAGCGCACGACCGCGCGCCAGTGGCGATAAAAACGCTCGCCGGCCCCGATGGCCATGGACGCTCGAGTCCCCTCCATGACCCATGCCGCAAAAAAGGCAATCAGCAGCCCGCCGATGGGCAGCATGATGTCGATCGGCAGGGTCGTGGCCAGATCAAACAGCGTCATATCGCCGAAAGGACGAACGTCCGACCAGATTGAAAAGGAGAGCGCCGAGGGCAGGCCCATCAACCAGACGCCGACGCCGATCAGCACCGCCGCCAGCCAGCGCGCCATACCGAGACTGCCCAGCATGGCCACCATGGGCTCGGCCAGATTAATGGATGAGGTCCAGGTGGCCAGCAGCAGCAGGACAAAAAAGGCCCCCAGCCACAGCGCACCGCCGGGCAGGTCGGCAAAGGCAATGGGCAGGGTCACGAACATCAGCCCGGGGCCGGAGTCCGGCGCCATGTTCTGGGAAAAGACAATCGAGAAGATGGCAATACCGGCCATCAGCGCCACGGCCACATCCAGAATGGCCACGGTGACCACGGCACGAGGCAGACTCTGATCATCGGGCATGTAGGCCCCGTAGGTCATCAGCGCGCCGGCACCTACCGCCAGGGTAAAGAAGGCATGTCCCATGGCGTTGAAGATCGCCATCGGTGTCAACGCGGACAGATCCGGCATGAACAGCCAGGCCAGAGCAGCGGTAAACCCGCTGGTGGTAAAGGCATAGCCCACCAGCAACACCAGCAGCAGATACAAAAGCGGCATCAGCAGGTTGTTGAGCCGCTCGAGCCCGCCTCCCACACCGAGGGCCACCACCGACATGGTCAGGAACAAAAAGAGAGTGTGATTGAAAAGCACCCGCCCGGGGCTTGCCAGAAAGGCATCGAAGGCACTGCCGATTTCCTGTGGAGACTGCGAGGCAAAATGACCGCTCAGCGCGTCCACCAGATACTCGATCGACCAGCCGGAAACCACGGAGTAAAAGGAGAGGATGAAAAACAGTGTGACGCCGCAGAAAAGCCCCAGCCATCCCCAGTGACGGCTTTTGCCCGCATCACGGGCCAGATGAGTCAGCGCCTGAATCGGCGTGCGTCGACCGGCACGGCCGATCATGATTTCGGCAATCATGACCGGCAGACCCAGCAGCACCAGAAACACCACATAGAGCATCAAAAAGGCAGCGCCACCGTTTTCACCGGTCATCCAGGGAAAGCGCCATATATTGCCCAGCCCTACTGCTGCCCCCGTCACTGCTATAATAAATGCACGGCGTGACCCCCAGCGCTCTACCACTTCGGACATGTCCTGCATCCCCTCCACTGCGCCATGACGCATGCCAGATCAACTCACGATGCCGTGGGCCTGCATTGAAACCGGCACCCGACACCCTCATTGTCGACAGTATATCTTTCGCCAACCGCGAGGTCGCTTCATGTCTACCAACCCCCTGCTCGAATCCCACACGCTGCCGCCTTTTGAGGCCATTACTCCGGACATCATTGAACCGGCCGTGGATGAATTGCTGGCACGCAACAAGGCCGCCATCGAAAGGCTGGTCGAGGAAGGCAGCTACACCTGGCAGGGCTTGGCAGCACCACTTGAGGCCATCAACGACCAGCTCTCCCAGGCCTGGTCACCGGTGTCACATCTCAACGCCAC
The DNA here is from genome assembly GCF_900112585.1 of Kushneria avicenniae. Lineage (GTDB taxonomy): Bacteria > Pseudomonadota > Gammaproteobacteria > Pseudomonadales > Halomonadaceae > Kushneria > Kushneria avicenniae. Next base: position 3,825 of record NZ_FOLY01000007.1, read on the forward strand.
CATGAACTCGCCGGCGCTGCGCGAGGCCTATCAGGCCTGCCTGCCGAAGCTGTCGGCCTATGGCACCTGGCTGGGTCAGCATGAAGGGCTTTTCAGGGCATTTCAGGCGCTGGCAGAAAGCGACGAATATGCACATCTTGATGAGGGCCAGCGCAAGTCGATCGACAACACCCTGCGCGATTTTCGCCTGGCTGGTGTCGATCTGCCCGCTGAAAAAAAGGCAAGATTCGGCGAGATTCAGGCCCGACTCTCGACGCTCTCCAACACCTTCTCCAACAACGTGCTGGACGCCACCCAGGCCTGGCATCTGGATGTCCCGCGCGAGCGTCTCGATGGCCTGCCCCAGAGTGCGCTGGACACGCTGGCCGCCAACGCCGAAGCCAAGGGCGTCGAGGGCTATCGCATCACGCTCGATTTCCCGAGCTTTTTCCCGATCATGAGCCACGCCGATGACCGCGCCCTGCGTGAAGAGGTATATACCGCCTTTGTCACCCGCGCCTCCGATCAGGGTCCCAATGCCGGCGAGTTCGACAACTCCGAGGTCATGGCCGAAATCGTGTCACTGAGACAGGAACTTGCCGGACTGGCCGGCTTTGACACCTACGCCGACTACTCGATGGCCACCAAGATGGCCGACAGTCCCGACCAGGTGCTTGATTTCCTTCATGACCTCTCCAGCCGCGCCGTACCGCAGGCCCGGGAAGAATTTCAGACCCTCAGCGACTTTGCCCGTGAAGAACTGGGCATTGATGCGCTGGCGCCCTGGGACACCGGTTATGCCAGCGAGAAGCTTCGCGAAGCGCGCTACGCCATTTCGCAGGAAGAACTTCGTCCCTATTTTCCGGCGCCCGGTGCCGTCGACGGTCTCTTCCGGGTCATCGGCAAGCTCTTCAACGTCAGCTTTCAGGAAAATACCGAGGCCCCGCGCTGGCACAGCGACGTGCGCTTTTTCGACATTCTGGAAAATGGCCGCCCCATCGCCGGTTTCTATCTCGATCTCTACGCCCGCGAAGGCAAGCGCGGCGGTGCCTGGATGGATGAGTGTCGCGTTCGGCGCGAGCGTGGCAATGGCGAGACGCAGCTGCCGATCGCCTATCTGACCTGCAACTTTACTCGCCCGGTGGGTGATCGCCCGGCGCTGTTGACCCATGATGAAGTCCTGACCCTTTTCCACGAGTTCGGGCACGGGCTGCATCACATGCTGACGCGCCAGACGGTGGCGGACGTCTCAGGCATCAATGGCGTGGCGTGGGACGCCGTCGAGCTGCCGAGCCAGTTCATGGAGAACTTCTGCTGGGTGCGCGAAGGCCTCGATCTGATCGCCGCACACGTTGATACCAAGGAACCGCTGCCCGACGATCTGCTGGAGCGGCTGCAGGCGGCCAGAAACTTCCAGTCCGCCATGACCATGGCGCGTCAGCTCGAGTTTTCGCTGTTTGATCTGCGCTTGCACCGGGAACATCTCGCGCCGCAGGCCGGCGATATCCAGTCCCTGCTCAACAGCGTGCGCGACCAGGTCTCGGTGGTGCCCAGAGTCGACTTCAACCGTTTCCAGCACGGATTCGGCCATATCTTTGCAGGTGGCTATGCCGCCGGCTACTACAGCTACAAGTGGGCCGAAGTACTGTCTGCAGACGCCTGGTCGGCCTTCGAAGAGGCCGGCGTCTTCGATCAGAGCACCGGTATGCGTTTTCGTACCAGCATTCTGGAACAGGGCGGCGCCCGGGATGCAGCCGTTCTGTTTCAGGAGTTTCGCGGACGTGAGCCCAGCATCGAACCACTGCTGCGCCACAGCGGTATTCACCGGGCGGCGTAGTCCTCAACACCATGACCGGCAGCTTCATCTGCCGGTCAGGAGGTCTGATGAATCAGCAAACGCCCAAGCGTTTCATTGCCGGGGCCATCTGCCCCCGCTGCAATGCCATGGATCGCATTCGCAGCTGGGAGAGTAACGGTACCCGCTATCGAGAGTGTATCAGCTGCGACTTTTTTGAACAGCTGCCCATGACCGAGGAGAGTCTGGACCCACTGGATACGCGGGTCGCCAAAAGCCGACCCGAACCGGAAGGCAACGATTTCCAGCCGGTCAAAATCATCGATCCGGGCAAGCGCTAGCGCCTGATTACGGAACGAGCATCAAAAAGGCCCTGCCGGTAATCCGGCAGGGCCTTTTCATGATCGGTCATCGATCAGCTGTTATCTTTAATCACACCACAGGCCCAGCGTCCACCGCCACCGCCCAGGTGCGGAGGCTCACTGTAGGTGTCACCGCCTTCGTGAAGAATGACAGCGTGCCCTGCAAGATCACTCTCCTTCAAACGCGGCGCCAGCACCGGCGTTGAAATCTGTCCATCGTCATTGGCTACCAGCAGCGGCATGTCACCCAGATGGCTGTCCTCCATGTAGGGGCCAGCATGAGTCCCCGTGCCTTCCGGGTCGAAGTGACCACCAGCGGCACCGGCAGGTGTTACTTCACCATCGCTGGTGGCCGGGTCACAGCTGGGGTTGGTATGCAGGTGAAAACCGTGCATGCCGAATCCAGGTAGCCCGGAAATGTCGGGCGTGGCCAGAAGGCCGTAATCGGTGTCCTTGAAGGTGACGGTGCCTACGGAATCACCCACACCATCCTGCGTGGCCTTGTGCAGCTCTACGGTCGTGTCAGCCATGGCCAGCGGCGTCAGTGCCAGCAGGGCAGATGCCAGAAACAGTCTTTTCATCGGGAAATCTCCTGAGTCAGCCCGTTAACAATCGGCGTACTCTCAAGACTAGCTGCTCACCTCGAAGTGGACCAATCACTGATCAGCTTCTAAAGCGACAGCTCCCTGACGATCCGGGTGCAGGTATCGGCCTGGTTGAGCGTATAGAAGTGCAGCCCCGGTGCCCCCTGATCCAGCAACTGCTGGCAAAGGCGCGTGACCACCTCGTGCCCGAAGGCCTGAATGCTGTCGCTGTCATCGCCATAGGCTTCCAGCTGCCGACGCACCCAGCGCGGAATCTCGGCGCCACACATTTCGGAAAAGCGGGCAAGCTTTGAGTAGTTGGTGATCGGCATGATGCCCGGGATGATCGGAATATCCACGCCCCGCGCCCGAACCCGATCCACGAAGTGATGGTAGGCATCCGGGTTGAAGAAATACTGCGTAATGGCCATATCGGCGCCGGCGCGCACCTTGTCGGCAAAGTGATCGATATCACGCTCGAAACTGCTCGCCTGCGGATGGCACTCGGGATAGGCCGCCACGGTCAGATCAAAATGACCGCCGGTCTCCTCCCGGATGAAATCGACAAGATGTTTAGCATAGCGAAACTCGCCAATGCCCAGCATGCCCGAGGGCATGTCACCGCGCAGGGCAACGATTCGCTTGATGCCGTGCTCGCGGTACTGCAGCAAAAGCCTGCGAAGATCGGCCTTGTCGCTGGCCACGCATGACAGGTGTGGCGCCGTGCAGACGCCGGTATCACGTGAAATGTTTTTAACCGCTTCAAACGTGAAGTCACGCGTAGTGCCGCCGGCCCCGAAGGTCACCGAAAAAAAGCGTGGATCGAGCTCGGCCAGCTGTGTGTACACCTCCGGCAGTCGGTCACGCCCTGCATCGGTACGCGGCGGAAAGAATTCAAAGCTGATATTGGGTGAGCAGGCGTCACTCATGATGTCCGGGATCCTTTTGACGGGTCGCGCGTCGACAGAACGAGCCCATGGCCACATTCCTGATCTGTTGATCAGCAGCGGTCGACCGCTGATTGATGTCACCTATTGTGACGACGCCAGCAGGCCGGGCCAAATGAAAGATTCGGGGGGACTTATCAAGCAGAATTCATGATCGAACGCCTGACAGGTGTTCGGGGAAGGAAAAAGGGGGCCAGAGTGGACCACCTGCTGAAGAGAGACAAAAAATGGCGGAAAGGCGTGGGAGTCGAACCCACCAGGGACTGCTGGCAGCCCCTCTCGGGTTTGAAGCCCGAGCGCCCCACCGGGGAACGAAGCCCTTCCGCAACCCGCTAATATTAGCAGGTTTTACAACGTGCTCGCATCATATCCTGGTTAATGCCACATGTCGGCCCGGCGAACGACATGATCATCACGCACCCGCCGTGTATAGCCGATTCGGTCAAAGAATTCGAGGATCAGCACGGCCAGCTTGCGCCCGACGCCCAGCCGATCCCGAAAGCTTGCCACATGTGCCGCACCCTGCTGCACCTCGATCTGCTGAATCATCTCGGCCATGTCATGCACGGACCGGGCGAGAAAGAAGTGATCGCGGCGCACGTGATAGACACGCCCAAGCTGCGCCGCCGAGGTCAGGACCTGACGCACCCGCGTTTCATCGATGTTCTCGAGCCCGGCCAGATCCCGGACTCGCGGCGGATCATAGGGAGTCTCGGCCAGGTAGCCCTGAATCTGCTGCCAGAGCGCTTCATCCTCGGCCGACAGAGCGGCCTGGTGAGCCGGCAGTGACAGAAAGGGGCCCTGCTGTTTCAGCATGCCCTCGGTCAGCAGTGGCTGCAGAATCTGGCGAAACAGCGCGCTGGGCATATTAGGCACGACCTGGCGCCGCAGACGCTCGCGCTCGGTGCCCAGCATGGCCGGCTCGCGCTCGTGATTTTCGGTGACCACCTCGAGTATGCGCCCCCGAAGCGACTCGAGTGACTCGGGCGAGAAGGCACGCATTTCCGGGCCGGCGCTGATGACCCATGCGCCCAGCGCCTCGAATGCATTGGCCAGCGAGGCCGGCGTGCGATTGAAGTTTCGCGCCAGACCATAGACATCCGGACCGTCCGGACGCAGCGTCAGGGCTGCCTTGAGCGGCTCGGTCAGAGAGATGACACCGGGATGGCTCATGACCGCCTGACGGCAGCTCTCCAGCCACTGAAGGCGTGCCGATGAACGCTGGCCTCGCCGCGGCGGGGAACCATCCAGCACGATGCCACCGCCAATGGTATGGCGTGCACCATGATCGCGCACGATCACGCGATCTCCCAGACAGGTATGCAGTGGCGCATCAAGAATCATCTGTGCCAGCATGTGTCCGCCAGGCAGCAATTGCTGTCCCTCCAGCAGGGAAATACGCCCGGTGACATGCGACGCCCCAAGGTGTAAATGGACCCCCGACCAGTGATCCAGCGCCGGGGCATTCTCCAGAAGTTCAAGAGAAATATCCACTCGCGTCAGGGCCGGCGTCGCCAGCGTCTGAGCGACGACCCAGTCACCGCGCTCAACGGTTTCCCGATCGATGCCGGGACCGGCCAGGTTCAACGCCAGCCGATCCCCCTGACGGGCGTATTCTGCTACCCGTCCCTGACGACGAAGCCCCCGGACACGCGCCTCATGGCCGGATGGAAACAGCCTGACGCTGTCGCCCACCGTGATCTCGCCCGCCACGATCGTGCCTGTCACCACAAGCCCCGAACCGGTCTTGGTAAAGGCGCGATCGACGGCCATACGAAAACTGCCCTGCACCGGCTCGGCATCGCTGGCCCGCGCGCGTTGCCAGAGCTCCTCCCGGAGTTCTTCAATGCCCTCGCCGGTCCGACTGGAGACCTCCAGAATCATTGAGTCTTCAAGCGTCGAGCCCGCCAGAAGGGCCCGGATGTCTTCATGGACTTCCAGACGCCGCCCGGGCTCGACCAGATCACACTTGGTCAGAGCCACGACGCCACGATCAATGCCCAGCAGACGCAGAATCTGCATGTGTTCGCGGGTCTGCGGCATGACGCCATCATCGGCAGCCACAACCAGCAGCATGGTATCGATTCCGGCCACACCCGACAGCATGTTGTGGATAAATTTTTCATGCCCCGGCACATCGATAAAGCCCAGCTCGATCCCATCGTCCATATCCGGATAGGCGTAGCCGGCCTCGATGGTCAGTCCCCGCGCCTGCTCCTCGCGCAGCCGATCGGTACTGACGCCGGTCAGGGCGTGAATCAGGGCTGTCTTGCCATGATCAACATGGCCTGCCGTTCCCACGATCATGAATCATGTTCCCGTTTCAACGCGAGTTGGCCGAGCTGCTCGATGAAAGCCTGCTCGTCATCCTCGCCCTGCAGACAGCGCAGGTCGAGCCACAGCGCGCCGTCGTGAAGCCGTCCGATCACGGGCCTTGGCAACTGCCTGAAAGCGGTTTCAACCAGACGCAGGGAACGCTCTCCTGAACGGCGTTCATCGCGCCCGGGAGCCACCACCAGGGCTCGGCTGGGCAGGCGATCCACCGGCAGCGCACCGCTGCCAAGCTGGCTTTTGCAGGACATGATGCTGACCCGCATATGAGGCAGGCACTCGACCAGCGCAGGCAGCAGGCGCTCGGCCGTCGCGGCGATCTCGTGCTCGGGACGTGTCAGAAGCGTCAGCGTCGGAATATCGCAAGCGATATCGTCACTGTCGCGATAGAGCCGGAGGGTGGCCTCCAGCGCGCTCAGGATCAGCTTGTCCACACGCATGGCACGCTTGAGCGGATGCCGACGGATGCGATCAATGTACGCGCGGCTGCCCACGATCATGCCGCACTGAGGGCCACCCAATAGCTTGTCGCCGCTGAAGGTCACCACATCGGCGCCGGCCTCGATGCTCTGATCGGGGCGCGCCTCATTGGGCAGCCCCAGCGCGGCCATATCGGTCAGGGCACCGCTGCCCAGATCCACGATGAAAGGGACGTCGCGCGCGTGAGCAATACGTGCCAGTTCGCGCTCTTCTACCGCAGCGGTGAAGCCTTCAACAGCGTAGTTGGAGGTATGCGCCTTGAAAATCATGCCGGTGGCCTCATTCATGGCCTGCTCGAAATCGCGGGCGTGCGTGCGATTGGTGGTGCCGACTTCGCGCAGCTCGCAACCAGAGGTGTGCATGATATCCGGCAGGCGAAAGGACCCACCGATCTCGATCAGCTCGCCACGGGAAATCACGGCTTCGCGACCGGCACCCAGCGCCGACAGCGTCAGAACAACCGCTGCGGCATTATTGTTGACCACGGTCGCGGCTTCGGCACCGGTCAGTTCGCACAGCAGGGATTCCACCACCTGATCTCGATCCCCTCGATGACCGCTGTCCACGTCATATTCCAGCGCCAGCGGCTGCCGGGCGGCCCGGGTCATGGCCTCGATAGCGGAATCTGCCAGTGGCGCACGACCGAGATTGGTGTGAATGACGGTACCGGTCAGGTTGAACACGCTGGGCGCACTGGACGCCGCCAGCGTCCGGGCCCTGTCAAGCGCCGCGGCGGCCAGCTGTTCAACATCACGGAGAGCCACACGGGCCCGGGAGAGACGCTCACGCTCGCCGGCCAGCAGCTCACGCACGGCCCGCCTTTTAAGGCGAAGGCTGAGCGGCGAGTGCACCATCATCTGATGGCACAGCAGCACATCCACTGCCGGCAGATAACGTCGCGGGTCGTCCATCGAGGGCTCCTTTCATGGCATCAATGCGAGAGCGTTCAGAATTCGGCAGACCCGCAGACAGAATGCTGGATCAAGATCGGACCATACGGTACATGATCATTCAAGCCGGTCATCATCCATTAAAAAAGTGTTGAAACAAGCAGGATACATTTTCCCTAGAGATTGTTTTGATATAACCACATAAAAAAACGCGCCCATAATGAGCGCGTTTGGAACAAAAGGCACCGATTTCAACCGGCGATCAGCCACGGATTATAGCTACTGCGGCCAAGATCCCGTTCGCGGGCAATCATGATATCCAGCCCGAGACTGGCCAGATCGTCGGCCAGAGCATCGGCGTCCACTTCGCTGTCCAGGTGAACGATCTTCACATAGCTTTCGCAGTCGCCGCAGGTTTCGGCCCGTACCGGTAGCGGTCGCCTGCCATCCTCACCTTCGAGACCGACGTAATCGAGCTTGCCGGTTTCAAAGCAGGTCGTGCATCGCGCGCGTTCCATGTACCACTCGGTGGCACAGATCGAACACTGCATGTAGCGCACTCGCGAGCGCTCACGCCCGACCTGGATGAGGCTGGCCACCGGCAGCGCACCGCAGCAGGGGCAGACCGTCTGGGCCGTGCCCTCCGCCCGCTTTGGCGGGCGTGAAAGCGCGCTGCTCTGCCGCAGCCAGGCCACCTGCAGTGCCGCCGCCACCAAAGGCATGAAGGCACGAATGCCTTCCGTTCCCGTGCCGGCATTGAGCACTTCGATGGCGATATTCCGGCGGTCCTCTTGATCGAGCTGGCGCAGCTGCTGGATCAGTTGCTGCTGCGGCTGCCCGACGTTGAGCTCCAGCGCGTCGCACAGGGCATCCAGATCTTCCTGCCAGTCCAGATCATCCTGCAGCGACTGTACCGACAGCGGCGGCATGCCGTGCTCCAGCGCCAGATCAAAGGCCTGACTGTCCGGGGCAAAGGTGCTGGTACGCTTTTGCAGCACCTGATGCTGGGCCTGAGCCAGGCGCGCTGCAAAACCGAGAAAATCGGCCATTGAACGCAGGCGTCTGGACAGATCGCGCAGACGCCGCGCCCGATGGCTGAAAAGTCGCCGTTCGGGCAGCACCACGGCGGGGGGTTCCACTACCCCGCCGGGGGTTGTCCCGTAATCATGTTCAGCCTGATGTTCGGCCGTCATGGCGTGCTCCGTGACGGGATGCTGTATCACGCCCGTGGGCGCTCTCGTCTCCCGCGCGCTGTGAAGGGTCCTTCATCTCCTCTTCATACCAGAGCGGATGGTGATGCTTCGCCCAGGCATGGGTCACGCGCCCGCGGGTCATGGCCTTGATGGACCCCTTGACCCAGATGGCAGCGTAAACGTGCACGATGATGGTTGCGATCGCAATGAATGCAGCCAGAGCGTGCAACAGACTGGCCACCCGGATCAGCGGGATGGGGAAGAATCCGGCAAACCAGGGACGCCACATGATCACGCCGGTGATCAAAAGCACCGGAATGCAGACTACCAGCGCCCAGAACACCATCTTCTGCCCCGGGTTGTACTTGCCGATCGGTGGCAGCTTGTCATCCCGGTTGTTGAGCACATCGCCCATCTGACGCATCCACTTCATGTCATTATGCATCAGCAGGTTATGCCGCAGCTGTCGCACCGCAATGATGACAAACAGCACAAACAGCACCACCCCGATGAAAGGATGCAGTACCCGTGACCAGACCGGCCCGCCCAGGGTGTGGCTCAGAAAGAAAAACGGCGGATGGAAGAAGGCAAGCCCGGAAAGCGCCAGCAGAATGAAGGCACCCGCCATGGCCCAGTGATTGGCCCGGGTTCCCGGGCCGTAACGCAGCATCGTCTTCTGTTTTTTGAAGTTCATGACCGATGCTCCTCTTCACGTGAGACACGATGATCATCATCCCCTTCGCCGAAGACTTCCTCATCCGTGGGCTCTTCCTTCGGGCCCTTGGTGATGTAGTGGAAGAAACCGGCAAATGCGGTAATCCCCAGAATGGCGGACATGATGGGCTTGGTGATCCCCTTCCAAGCACCGACGACCGGCGAGATGCGCGGGTCCTTCGGCAGACCATGATAGAGCCCCGGATCATCACCGTGATGCAGCACGTACATGACATGCGTGCCGCCCACGCCAGCCGGATCATACACTCCGGCCTTTTCGTAGCCGCGCTCTTTCAGATCGTTTACCCGCTTCTCGGCGCGCGCCAGCATGTCCTTTTTGCTGCCAAACTCGATGCAGTTGGTCGGACAGGCCTTTACGCAGGCCGGTTCAAGCCCCACGTTGACGCGATCAGAGCACAGGGTGCACTTGTAGGACTTGCTGTCCTTTTCCGAGATACGCGGAATGTTGAACGGGCAGCCGGTGATGCAGTAGCCGCAGCCAATGCAGTTGTTGGAATCGAAGTCGACGATGCCGTTGGCATACTTGACGATCGCTCCCGGCGCCGGGCAGGCCTCAAGGCAGCCCGGCTCGGCACAGTGCATGCAGCCATCCTTGCGGATCAGCCAGGACAGCTCCTTCTCCCGGCTGACATCCTCGCCGCCCACGAAGTCTGTCTCGACTTCGTTGAAGCGCATCACCGTCCATGATTCGGCGGTCAGGTCCATGGGGTTGTCATACACCCCATGGCACTCACCGACGTCATCACGCAGGTCATTCCACTCCATGCAGGCGACCTGGCAGGCCTTGCAACCGATGCACTTGGAGACATCGATCAGCTTGGCCACTTCCACCACGTTGTCGCGCGCATGCGGTGCCGGCAGTGTCGTTGCGGAACGGGCAACGATATTTTGTGAGTTGATCATGTGCCCTCCCCTATGCCTTTTCGACCTTGACGATGAATGACTTGTATTCCGGTGTCTGGGTATTGGCATCACCCACGACAGGCGTCAGGGCATTGATCAGATAGCCCTTTTTCGCCACGCCGGTGAAGCCCCAGTGGATCGGAATACCCACGTGATGCACGTCACGGTCGCCGATGCGCAGCGGCTGCATGCGTTTGGTCACCACCGCCACGGCCTTGATAAAGCCGCGATTGGAGGACACCCGCACCCAGTCACCCGCTGCCACGCCGATTTCATCGGCAAGCTGATGACTGATTTCCACGAACTGTTCCGGCTGCACCACGGCGTTGAGACGCGCATGCTTGGTCCAGAAGTGGAAATGCTCGGTCAGACGATAGGTTGTGGCCGCATGCGGGAACTCTTCACGCGTGCCCAGTGCCTTGCGATCCTCCTCATAGATACGGCCTGCCGGATTGTTTTTCGCCAGCGGATTGTTCGGATGCAGCGGGTTGTTATCGATCGGCGATTCGAACGGTTCGTAGTGTTCAGGGAACGGACCATCCACCATGCTCTGTCCGGCGAAGAAATGCCCGACGCCTTCCGGTTGCATGATAAACGGGCCCTGTCCACGCGCCGGATCGGAGGTGACCGGGAAGTCCGGGATATCGGCACCGACCCAGCGACCCTGCTCGCTGCTCCACCAGACGAACGCCTTCTCGCGACCCCAGGGCCGGCCCTGCGTATCGGCACTGGCACGGTTGTAGAGCACGCGACGGTTGGCCGGCCATGCCCAGGCCCAGCCCAGCGTATTGCCGGTACCGTACGGGTCGGAGTTGTCACGCCGCGCCATCTGGTTGCCGTCCTGGGTCCAGGCCCCGGAAAATATCCAACAGCCTGACGCGGTGCGCCCATCCGCCGTCATCTCGGAGAAACCGGACAGCAGCTCGCCCGCGCGTCGAGTCACGTTGCCGTTGTCGTCGGTCAGATCGACCAGCGCACGCCCGTTGTACTCCTGCGCCAGCTCTTCCGAGGAAGGCGCTTCAGGAATGTCGTAATCCCAGTCCAGATTCAGGATCGGATCCGGGAAAGCGCCACCCTCCTGGCGGTAGAGGTCGCGCAACCGGATGAACAGCTCCCCCATGATGCGCGTATCAGGACGCGCCTCACCCGGCCCGGGCGCGGCGGCCCAGTGCCACTGAAGCCAGCGGGCACTGTTGACGATCGAGCCGTCATCCTCGGCAAAGCAGGTCGTCGGCAGACGAATGACTTCGGTCTGGATCTGTGAAGAGTCCACATCGTTGTATTCGCCGTAATTCTTCCAGAACTCGCTGGTCTCGGTATTCAGCGGGTCCATGACAACCAGATACTTCAGCCGGGACAGGCCTTCAGTGACCTTCTGGCGGTTGGGGAACGATGCCAGCGGATTGAAGCCCTGACAGAAGTAGCCGTTGATCTCACCCTTGTGCATGCGCTCAAAAGTATCGAGCACGTCATAGAGCGGCCTGGAGAGCTTGGGCAGCCAGTCAAAGCACCAGTTGTTCTCCTGGGTCGCGGCATCGCCGAACCAGGACTTCATCAGGCTGACATGGAATTTCTCGTAGTTTTTCCAGTACGAGACCTCGCCTTCCAGAATCGGCTGCTTGGCACGCTTTTTGATGTAGGCGCTGTAGTCCTGCTCACTCGCGTTGGCCAGGGTCATATAGCCCGGCAGCAGCTGGGAGAGCAGCCCCAGGTCGGTCAGCCCCTGGATATTGGAGTGACCACGCAGGGCGTTGACGCCCCCCCCCGGCATCCCCATGTTGCCCAGCAGCAGCTGCACCATGGCCGCGGTACGGATGATCTGCGAGCCGATGGAGTGCTGCGTCCAGCCCAGTGCATAGAGAATGGTCATGGTCTGATGCGGCACGGCCATCTTGCCAATTTCCGACCAGATGTGCTCGATGTGCTCTCTGGGCATGCCACAGATGCTCGATACCGTATCGATGTCATAGCGGCTGTAGTGCTCGCGCATCAGCTGATAGACGCATCTCGGGTGCTGAAGCGACATGTCGCGCACGGCGTAGCCGTCATCGCCCAGCTCATACATCCAGGACGACTTGTCGTCGTAGGCTTTCTTGTCGGGGTTGTAGCCGGTGAAGATACCGTCTTCAAAACCATAGTCTTCACGCACCAGAAGCGAGGCATCGGTGTAGTGAAGGACATATTCACGCTGGATCTGATTGGTCGTGATCAAATAATGGATCAGACCGCCCAAAAACGTGATGTCGGTTCCGGTACGGATAAAGGCCTTGTAGTCCGCCACTGCACAGGTACGCGTGTAGCGCGGATCAATGCAGATCAGCTTGGCCTTGTTGTGTTCGATGGCCTCGGTAACCCAGCGGAAACCCACGGGGTGAGCCTCGGCAGAGTTGCCGCCCATCGAAAGAATCAGATTGGCATTGCGGATGTCGACCCAGTGATTGGTCATCGCACCGCGACCGAATGTTGGGGCAAGACCTGCCACCGTCGGTCCGTGTCAGACGCGCGCCTGGTTGTCGAACGCTACCATGCCAAGATTACGCACCACCTTGTGGGTGATGTAGCCGGCTTCGTTGGAAGCCCCTGACGCCGCCAGAAATCCGGAAGTCGTCCAGTGATTGACCGTCCTGCCGGTCTCGTCACGCTCGACGAAGTTGGCATCGCGATCTTTTTTGATATGACGCGCGATCCTGTCAAGCGCCTCGTCCCAGCTGACACGCTTCCACTCGCTGGAACCCGGGGCGCGCACCTGTGGATACTCGAGACGCGTCTCGCTGCGCACAAAATCCAGCAGTCCGGAGCCCTTCGGACACAGGGAGCCACGTGATACCGGATGGTCCGGATCGCCCTCGATGTGAAAGATCTCCTGGCGAACGTTTTTGGAACCATCGCCATGGCTGTAGATCAGGATGCCGCAACCGACCGAGCAGTAGGTACAGTTGTTACGGGTTTCCCTGGCGTGCGTCAGCTTGAACTGACGTACGGACGCTTCGGCAGATTCAGGGGCAAACCCCATCATCGCCATGCTGGAAGAGGCCACGCCTGCCGCCCCCAGCTTGAAGAACTGTCTTCGGGTTACATTAACCGTCATGGGTCAATCTCCTCATCGCCTGCCGATTTAAAAGCTGTCAGGGCGGGCAGGCGTCATGCTTGAACATCGGCCCGTAGGCGCGATATCACCAGTCACTGTTTATCGGCATGGCTTCACCGATTATTAATACTTCCCATGGTTGGGATGTTTTTTATCAGGCGATGCAAAAAGAAGGGATAGGGAAATGGTCGTGCGGTGGGCGTCACGGAGACAAAATGCCGCACAGGGTGATTTTCAGCGACATTGTACGTTTTGTCATCATCGGGTTTCAAAAGTAAACGCCATAATTTTCAAGCACTTTTAAAACCCGATGGGATTCATGCGGTTACGCCGGTCGTGACGTTAATTTTATTTTAACTGGACGTCGAATCCTCTGCCTCATCCGCCAGCCAGTCCTCTGTTTCGGTTTTTTCGCGATGGCCGGACGGCGGTCGAGGATCATCCACCAGCGTCCTGTTTTGCCAGTCGACCAGACGCAATCGACCGTCAAACTCCTCGACCAGCGCCGTACAGTTTTCGACCCAGTCACCGTCGTTGCAGTACACAAAGCCTTCACACTCGCCAAAAAACGGGATGTGGATGTGGCCTCCGATGTAGCCATCCACTTCTTCACGCCGCACGCGCGCCAGTGCCGACTGACGAAAGGCGCCGGCGAAGTGCTTGACGTTGCTCGAGCGACGCTTGAGCGCGGCTGACAGCGACCAGTACGGACGGTTCATGCGACGACGCGCCTGAACCGTCCAGCGATTGGTGCGACGCATGGTGTGCAGCGCCATCTCTCCGACAACCAGCTTCCATTTTGGCGCCTTGAAATGGCCATCAAACTCGTCGCCATGGCTGACCAGCAACCGCCGACCATCTTTTGTGACATGAATGGCATCGCGACGCACTTCGACGCTACGAAAGGTTTCGCCACAGAAGGTTCGAAAGGCGGCATCGTGATTGCCCGGGATATAAATCACCTCGCAACCGGTCCGGGCCAGCCGCAGGATGTGGCGAACCAGCCGCTGCTGGTGAGCATCCAGTACCGAGATGGCCCGACGCTTCATGGCAATCAGATCAAAGACATCGCCGACCAGATACAGCCGCTCCGGACGCACCTGCTGCATCAGATGAAGCAGCAGGGTGGCCTGCGCATCGGGCGTTCCCAGATGAAGGTCAGAGACAAACAGGGTGCGTACGTTGGGCCTCATGGCCATCATGATCCTCCGGACATTCTTGACAACGCCCACCGGCATCAGCCGAACATTTGAGTCAGAACCCTCAATTATCGACATAACATCAGGCTACGTCGAATTGCCGCATTCCGGTGTCTTTTGAACTGGCTATGCTGTCAGGGCAGGACAGCATAAATTCCCCTCCAAAGGAGACCTTCGATGTCTGCTCCCAACGAGAAAGTCTTTATCAGCCCCGCCCGCTATGTTCAGGGCGCCAACACGCTCTCCCGTGCTGGCCACTATGTGTCAAAGCTGGGTCAGCAGGCACTGGTCATTGCTGACGACTTCGTCTGGAAGATGGCTGGAAAGACGCTGAGCGACAGTCTCGAGAACAGCAATATCCGCTTTGAACACGCGCTTTTTGAAGGGGAATCCTCTACTGGCGAAATCGACCGGCTGGTCAAACAGGGCGAAATGCTCAAGGCCGACGTGGTCATTGGTTTTGGCGGCGGCAAGACGCTGGACACCGCCAAGGGCGTGGCCGACAGACTCAATGCCGCCTGCGCCGTGCTGCCCACCACTGCCTCGACGGATGCCCCGACCAGCGCGCTGTCGGTCATTTACAGCGATGAAGGCGAATTCGAGTCCTATCGCTTCTACGAGAAGAACCCCAACCTGGTGCTGGTCGACACCGCCATTATCGTCAAGGCACCGCCACGCTTTCTGGCTTCCGGTATTGCCGATGCGCTGGCCACCTGGGTCGAGGCGCGCGCCGCCATTCGCGCCAGCGCCACCAACATGGCCGGCGGCCAGGCCACGATTCTCGGTCAGACCATCGGCGAGAAGTGCGAGGAAGTCCTGTTTGATCACGCCCTGCTGGCCTGGCAGGCCAACGAAGCGCAGGTCGTGACCCCCGCCTTCGAAGCCGTGGTCGAAGCCAACACGCTTTTGAGCGGACTGGGTTTTGAAAGCGGTGGACTGGCCGGTGCCCATGCCATCCACAACGGCTTTACCGCCCTGCACGGCGAGATTCACGAGCTCACCCACGGTGAAAAGGTCGCCTACGGCACCGTGGCGCAGCTGATTCTGGATCAGACGCCCCAGGCCGAGCTGGAAGAGTATCTGGATCTCTACCTCGCTCTGGGGCTGCCGGTGACGCTTGAAGCCCTCAAGCTCAAGGACGTCAGCGATGAAGACCTCTACCGCGTGGCTGAAGCCGCGCTCAAGCAAGGAGAGTCGATTCACAATCTGGCCTATTCGCTCACCCCGGATCAGGTCGTGTACGCCATCAAGGCGGTCGACGTCCATGCGCGCGCCTATATGGAAAAGCTCGGCTGGGAATAACCGTCTTCTGACAGAAAAGGGCCGCACCGCGGCCCTTTTTCGTGCCCACCGCCAGCCGATACCGCTTTTGACAGACGAAAAAGGATGGCGGCCTCGCTATGCTGACAGCAGTGTTGATTCCCTTGATGTGGCCGGATCGGAAGCCGAGCCCCATGCAAAACGCCGACATTGCCCGCACGCTTGAACGCCTGGCGACCCTTCTGGACATTGAAGGTGCCAATGCCTTTCGCGTTCGCGCCTATCGAAGCGCCGCACAGTCCATTGAGTCACACTCCCGCCCCCTGCAGAAGATGGTGGCCAATGATGAGGCACTGACCGAGCTGTCCGGCATCGGCCGCGACCTGGCCGAAAAGATCACCGAACTGATCACCACCGGGCATCTTGCAGTGCTTGAAGAGACCGAGAAGCGGCTGCCCTCCGGACTGTTACAGCTGATGCGGGTCAGTCAGCTGGGACCGCGACGTATACGCCAGCTTCATGACGCGCTGGGCATCGACAGCCTCGAAGCCCTCAAGGAAGCGGCTCGGGAAGGCCGGATCAGCGCGCTCGAGGGCTTTGGGCAAAAGACCGAAGCCGGCATTCTCAGGGAGGCCGAGCGCCTGGACGATGCCCTGCCACGTACGCGCATCGATGAGGCCCTTCAGGCCGCCGAGGAGCTGATCAAATGGCTTGAGCGCGCCGACGGAGTCCAGCGACTCAGTGTGGCCGGCAGCCTGCGCCGAGGTCTGGAGACGATCGGCGATCTCGACATTCTGGTCAGCAGCGATGATGGCCCGGCCATCATGGCCCACCTGATGAACTATCCGGAGATAGCCGAGATTGTTGCTCACGGCAAGACAAAATCCACCATTTATCTCCATTCGGGTCTGCAGGTGGATGTCCGCGTGGTGGCCGATGAGAGTTTTGGCGCCGCGCTTTACTATTTTACCGGCTCGCAGGCCCACAACATTGCCACCCGTAAAATGGCCACCGGCCGAGGACTCAGGATCAACGAGTACGGCATCTACAAGGGGAAACAACAGCTGGCAGGCCGCACCGAAGAAGAGGTTCTGGCAAAAATCGACCTGCCCTGGATAGCGCCCGAACTGCGGGAAAACCGCGGCGAAATCGAGGCTGCTCTTGAGGGTACCCTACCCGAGCTTGTCACCCTTGATGACATTCGCGGTGACCTGCATATGCACACCACGGCTTCTGATGGCCAGGCAAGCCTCGAGAAAATGGTGCACGCCGCCAGAAAGCGCGGCTATCGCTATATTGCCATTACCGACCATTCACAGCGTCTGGCGATGGCCAACGGGCTGGATGCCAGGCGCCTGCGTGAACAGATGGCCGAGATCGACGCACTCAATGGCCGACTGAAGAACTTTACCGTGTTAAAGGGCAACGAGGTCGATATTCTGGAAGACGGTACGCTGGATCTGCCCGATGACGTGCTTGCAGAACTCGATGTCTGCGTATTCTCGGTACATTCGAAGTTCAACCTGTCACGCGAGAAACAGACCGAGCGCATCCTGCGCGCCATGGACAATCCGCACGTCAATATTCTGGCCCACCCGACCGGGCGTATCATCAACGGTCGTGAAGGATATGACGTCGATATCGAGGCTGTACTGCACGGCGCCAGAGCGCGCGGCGTCTTTCTCGAGATCAACGCCCAGCCCGCCCGGCTCGACCTCACCGATCACTGGGTATGCATGGCACGCGATATCGGCGTGGCCCTTGCAATCAATACCGATGCCCACGCCACCGGCCAGCTGGGTCACATGACCGTCGGCGTCACCCAGGCCCGCAGCGGCTGGCTGGAACGAAAGGATGTGCTCAATACCCGAACCGTCACCCAGCTCAAAAAGCTGATGCAACGCTAACGTCTCCAGTAGCCCCCGGTGACCTCACCGAGGATACCGCGGCATTTTCATTACTCGACAGACCAACAAAAACGCCGCCCCGGCCGGGGCGGCGTCGATGGATCACAAAAAAGAATCAGTAGCGATACTCGTGCGGCTTGTACGGGCCTTCCTGCGGCACGCCCAGGTATTCGGCCTGCTTCAGCGTCATTTTGGTGAGCATCCCCCCAAAACCTTCGACCATGTAGCGAGCGACTTCCTCATCGAGCTGCTTGGGCAGCACTTCCACAGTCACGGCCGGACGCTCGGCGACCGGGATATCGGCAAATCGGCGCTCGAACAGGTGAATCTGTGCCAGCACCTGGTCGGCGAAGGAGCCGTCCATGACGCGCGACGGATGGCCGGTCGCATTGCCCAGGTTGACCAGACGGCCTTCGGAGAGCAGCAGCAGATAGTCGTCGCTGCTGGCATCGAAGCTGCCCGGTGTACCATCGCGATAGATCTTGTGGACCTGCGGCTTGATCTCTTCCCAGGCCCAGTGCTTGCGCATCCAGGCTGTATCGATCTCGTTGTCGAAGTGACCGATGTTGCAGACCACCGCGCCCTTTTTGATCGCGCCCAGCATGCCGGCGTCGCAGACGTTGATGTTGCCGGTGGTGGTCACCAGCACGTCGATCCTGCCCAGCATGGCCGTGTTGAGGTTGCTGCCGGACTCGTCGTTGATGCCGTCGACGTAGGGCGAGACGACCTCATAGCCATCCATGCAGGCCTGCATGGCGCAGATAGGATCGACTTCGCTGACCTTGACGATCATGCCCTCATTACGCAGACCGGCCGCAGAGCCCTTGCCCACATCGCCGTAGCCGATCACCAGCGCCTGCTTGCCGGAGAGCAGGTGGTCAAGACCGCGTTTGATGGCGTCCGACAGCGAGTGGCGGCAGCCATACTTGTTGTCGTTTTTCGACTTGGTGACCGAGTCATTGACGTTGATGGCCGGGACGCGCAGCGTGCCCTTGCGCATCATTTCGACCAGACGATGCACGCCGGTCGTGGTCTCTTCGCTGATGCCGTGGATGGCATCCAGAAGCTCCGGGTGATCATCGTGGAGCATCAGGGTCAGATCGCCGCCATCGTCGAGCACCATGTTCGGGCGCCAGCCGTCCGGGCCTTCGATGGTCTGCTGGATGCACCACCAGAACTCCTCTTCGGTCTCGCCCTTCCAGGCAAAAACCGGCGTCCCGGCGGCGGCAATCGCCGCGGCGGCCTGATCCTGGGTCGAGAAGATGTTGCACGAGGACCAGCGGACGCTGGCCCCCAGCTCGATCAGCGTTTCGATCAGGACCGCCGTCTGAATCGTCATGTGGATGCAGCCAGCAATGCGGGCGCCCTTGAGCGGCTGCTGATCGCGATACTTGGCGCGAATCTTCATCAGCGCCGGCATTTCGGTCTCGGCGATGCGGATTTCGCGGCGGCCCCAGTCGGCCAGACCGATATCGGCAACCCTGTAGTCCTGTTGAACGGCGTTTTCGGCAGTAGCCATGAAATACTCCTGGCAGGTAGCGGGCGCCGTTGAATCCGGGGTATCCAGCTCGAGCCTCGCAGGGATCACTTCCCTGCTGCAGCGCCCCTCGAGTGGACATGACGCCTCACAAGGGCGTGAGGCAAAATGCTGAGACAAATTATAGCGGGCTGGCACCTTGAATGGTCAACACTGGACACCAGAGCCGCCAGCTTCGCTCATGTTATCGGCAGCTCAAGGCGAAACGCGAGACACCATCAGTGATGGGTCGATTCACTGGAAGACTTGTCGATCCCCGGCACCACATGCCCGACCAGCTTTCCGATGGTCAGTCCCTGCACCAGGATGGAAAACAGCACGATGATGTAGGTGATCATCACGATCGGCTCACGATACTCGCTTTCCGGCAGGCCCAGCGCCAGCGCCACCGAGATGCCGCCGCGCAGTCCGCCCCACGTCAGTACCCGGGTCGTGCCGCGGCGATAATCGACCCAGCGACGCATCGCCATCATGGGCAGGCCGATAGTGGTCAGACGCACTGCCAGAATGATCAGGATCAGGGGGCCTGCCACCAGCAGATAGCTGCTCTCGAAGGGGATCAGCAAAAGCTCCAGCCCGATCAGAACAAACAGTACGGCGTTGAGAATTTCATCGATCAGCTCCCAGAAGCCGTCCACATAGCGCCGGGTGTTTTCCGACATTGCATGTTCGCGGCCGCGATTGCCGATGAAAAGCCCCGCAATGACCATCGCGATCGGCCCCGAGACCTCAAGCCAGGTGGCCAGCGCATAGCCGCCCAGCACCAGCGCCAGACTGATCAACACCTCGACCTGATACTGATCGATGCTTTTCATCATCTGATAGGCGATGTACCCCACGATCAGTCCCAGCAGCAGACCACCGCCGGCCTCTTCACCAAAGAGCATCAGCGAGTGCGTCGCCGTGAGCTGCTCGCCGGCCGTGGCCGCGCCTGCCAGCAGGGTAAAGACCACCACCGCCACGCCGTCGTTGAACAGCGACTCGCCGACGATCTTGATCTCCATGTCCTCCGGCGCACCGGCACTTTGCATGATACCCAGCACCGCGATCGGGTCGGTCGGTGAGATCAGCGCACCAAACACCAGGCAGTAGAGATACGGCACCTCGATATTGAAGGTATTGAAAAGCCACCAGGCAGCGCTGCCGATGGCCAGTGTGGACACCACCACACCCACCGAGGCCAGAAAGCCGATCGAATAGCGATAGCGCCTGAGCTTGTCGATATCCACATGCAGGGCACCGGCAAACAGCAGAAACGACAGCATGCCGTCCATTAAAAGCGCATTGAAATTGATACTGCCGAGCCACTGCTCGGTGAGATCGGTGACATAGGTAAACCCCAGATGATCCAGCGCAATCAGCGCCAGCGACATCACCAGGGCAATCACCATCACGCCGATGGTGGCGGGCAGGCGAACAAAACGGTAGTTGAACCACGAAAACAACGCGGTAATCGTGATGAAAAGGGCAGCAATATTCAGCATAACAGCGTGCTCGGTCGAGAAATCGGCCTGTTCAGGGCAGAAAGGCTCATGAGGATAGCCAATCCTGGGCCATAAAAAAGCCCACGCAAGCGTGGGCCCTGATCCAATACCGCCATGTCAGCCGCGGAAATTACAGCCCGGCCGCGTCGCGAAGCGCCTCGGCACGGTCCGTTTTCTCCCAGGGGAAGGCAGTAAAGGTTTCGGTCTGCTCCTTACCGCTGACGTCACGCCAGGTGTAGGTGTGCTCGAACGGTTCACGGCCGAAATGGCCGTAGGAGGCAGTGAGCTGATACATCGGATGGAGCAGGTCCAGCATGCGGGTGATCGCATGGGGACGCAGGTCAAAGTGTTCGCGCACCAGCTCGATGATCTTGTCATCGCTGATTCTGCCGGTCCCGAAGGTGTTGATCGATACCGACGTCGGCTGGGCCACGCCGATGGCGTAGGAGATCTGGATCTCGCACTTGTCGGCGATGCCGGAGGCCACCACGTTCTTGGCCACATAGCGCCCGGCGTAGGCGGCGCTGCGATCCACCTTGGACGGGTCCTTGCCGGAGAAGGCGCCACCGCCGTGACGGGCCATGCCGCCGTAGGTATCGACAATGATCTTGCGCCCGGTCAGGCCGCAGTCGCCGACCGGACCGCCAATCACGAACTTGCCGGTCGGATTGATGTGAAAGCGGGTCGACTCGGTGATCCACTCGGCTGGCAGCACATCACGGATGATCAGCTCCTCGACGGCGTAGCGTAGCTCCTCCTGCGAGATGCTCTCATCATGCTGGGTCGACAGCACCACCGCGTCTACCGAGACCGGCTTGCCATCCTCGCCGTAGCGGAAGGTCACCTGGCTTTTGGCATCCGGACGCAGCCAGCCCAGCGTGCCGTTACGGCGCAGTTGAGACTGACGCTCGACCAGACGATGTGAGTAGTGGATCGGCGCCGGCATATAGGACGGCGTCTCGTTGGTGGCATAGCCAAACATCAGGCCCTGGTCACCCGCGCCCTGATCCTCGGGTTTGGAGCGGTCCACGCCTTGGGCAATATCGACGCTCTGCTTGCCGATCAGATTGAGCACGCCGCAGGTGGCGCCATCAAAGCCGACTTCGGAGGAGGTGTAGCCGATGTCCGAGATCACACGGCGCACCAGATCTTCCAGATCCACCCAGGCGCTGGTGGTAATTTCGCCGGCCACGATCGCCACTCCCGTCTTGACCAGCGTCTCACATGCCACGCGCGCCTGCTTGTCCCGGGCAATCAGGGCATCAAGCACGGCATCGGAAATCTGATCGGCGATCTTGTCGGGATGGCCTTCGGAGACGGATTCGGAGGTAAACAGGGAGTATTCGCTCATGAAGACTCTGGATCCTTTTGACGCTCATTGCTGAGCAGGAAATATAAGGGGTCAGGCCACACTGCACGCAGCAGTTGTCCTGTCATGGCTGTGGCTACCGATACTATCGGCACATGGCAAAAAGTTTACACCCGGTAAAAGCAAAGTGCCTAACCCGCTGCCCTGCAGTGTTTTCAAGACCGCCACGCAGAGCGCTCATGAAAAAGACACGTCCCTTTTTCCCGACCTGACCATCGTTGATGACGCCTTTTACGACAGCGCCCCTTACAATCACGAACTGGAATAAAGGGAACACGGCTGTCCCCCTTTTCCCTTACACGTTCAGAAAAAGGTGAAACCATGTCATCACCGCACGCCCTTTTTGCCTATATCGGCTGTGGCGGCGCCGGCCGGGTCTGTCTGGTGCACTACGCCGAGGAGCATCTTGAGCTGATCGAAAGCGTCATGCTGCCCGGCCTCGAAAAGGCCGGCGGCTCCATGCCGCTGTGCCTGAGCCCGGACCGACGCTATCTTTATGCGGCCGGTCGCGGCACCCCGATGGGCATCTTCACGTTTGCCATTGATGCCGACAGCCATCGTCTTTCTCCGGTATCGAGCTTTCCCATTGAAGAAAGCGTGGCCTATCTGGCCTGCACGACGCGGGAGGCCCGTCTCTACTCGGCGTCCTACCATCATCACCTGGTGGCCGCCTACGCAACGTCTCCAGAGGGCGGCGTAGCAAGCGAGCAGGCGCGCCAGGCCACCGAACCCAACGCGCACTGCATTCTGCCCGACCCGGACGAGCGCAACCTGCTGTTTACCAGCCTCGGCGGTGACCGGGTCTACTGCGCCAGTATCGAGGCGCAGCCGCCCTTTTCCGACACGAGTGACGTCACCCTGCCTGAGGGCACCGGCCCCAGGCATTTGATCTTCAACAAGAAAGGGACGCAGCTCTATCTGCTCGGCGAGCTGGATGGCTCCATCACGCTGTTTGATTACGACAGCAGCAGCCGGCGCCTGACCGAGCGACAGCGGGTCGTGATCGACAAGGGGGCGGCAGAGACCTTCTGGGCGGCGGACATCCATCTCGATGCCGAAGAACGCTATCTCTACGCCTCCGAGCGCAGCAGCTCGCTGGTCACCTCGTTTGAAGTCGATAGCGACAGCGGCCAGCTCGCGCGCGTTGATGCCTTCGAGGTCGAAACCCAGCCCAGAGGGTTCGCGCTGGATGCCACCGGGCAGATCATGCTGGTGGCCGGCCAGCAATCCCATCACGTGGCGGCCTATCACCTCAACGAAGGACGACTCGAGTTCAGGGATCGCGTCGAAGTCGCCGAATCCCCCGACTGGGTCGAGATGGCCTGAACACTGGCGACCGCAGGCCTCGCCTGCGGTCGCTGTTCGTCAGCGCCCTGTGCCGGTCTCGTGCTGCTCGGCGGCATCACTTTGATCCACCTTCAGCCAGTGCAGCATCACGAAGGCACAGGCGTAGAGGGCCACAAAGGTCCAGACCACCCCGGTATTGCCGACCAGCGGCTGCATGAGCGCCACCACACCGGTCCCCAGAAAAATGGCACCGCCGGCCGCCGTGGTGTACATCGCCATCGCCGCGCCCTTGTGGGCAGGCACCAGCGCCGGCATGATCGCCCCCATGGGCACGAAACCCGCCAGCATGATGCCGAACACGGTACCGGCGGCCAGCGTTGCCACATAGCCCCAGTCGGAACCTGCCGGCACCATGTGCGGCACGTACCACCACAGCAAGAGCCCCACGGCAGAGCCCACCACGCCGAACCAGCGCACCGTACGCGTCCAACCCCATCTGTCGCCCAGCGTGCCAAAGGCAGCGTTGAACAAAATGTTGCCGGCATAGATCACCGTGGTCATCAACAGCCAGCGTGACTGCCCCCAGCCCATCTCATCGGCAATGATGACCGGCAGGATCACGAACATGCCGAACTCCGGCGCGGTATTGATCAGCCGGACCAGAAAGCCCATCGCCACGCGCGGCTCGCGAAAGGTCAGGCGCAGACCGCTGGTCATGACGTCAGCTGCAGACTCGCCTTCAGGCGCCAGTCGCAGGCGCCCGGTGGGCTCACGCACACCGAACCAGGCCAGCACAAAGCCCAGCGTCACCAGCGCCATGGACGCCCACATGGTGGCCGTCTCGCCCAGATGGCCACCGCCGAAGGCAGGGATGGCGATCACCGCAAACAGCGAGCCCAGCGTCGGCAGCCCGCCGGTAAACATCACGTAGAACCAGCCCACCGCGGCGCCGTTGCGACTGCGCGGTGCCACTGCGTTGATCCAGACCAGAAAGGCAAAGGCAAACAGCGGAAAGCCGAAGCCGCGAAAGAAGTAACTCACAAAGACCAGCGTTACCGAGTCAATGCGCAGCGACAGCAAAAAGAGAATCTCGAACACCATCCAGACGCCAAAGCCCAGCAGCATGACGCGCCGCGGACCGAACAGGTCGGCCAGTGCGCCGGACAGATAGGAGGCGATCAGTACCGCCAAGCTGTACATGGCGATGATGGTCGGCACCAGAGGCGCTCCCGCCTCACCGAGCGCATGACTCATGTGCGGTGCAATGAAGTTGGACTCGACACCGTTGCCGGTCATGAAAATCAGAACGCCGAGAAATCCCCAGCGCAGGCTGTGGGGAATCCCCACGCGGTCAAGGCGGGTTTCCCCGGCCTCGCCCGCAACCGCTTTGGTCGTCATTACTATCCCGTCCGTGTCGATGGCTCATCCGAAACGCAGGCATAAAAAAACAGCGCGGCGTTATCGCCGCGCTGTTTGTGAGGTGTACTCAGGGGACCAGTACGATCTTGAGCGACTTCGCACCGCTGGTCATGAGCTCAAAGCCTTCCTCGAACTTCTCCAGCGGCATCTGATGGGTCACGACGCCCTCGGTGGGGAAGTCACCGTTTTTAATGCCCTCGATCACCAGCGGATAGCAGTACGGTCCGAGGTGCGAGCCCAGCACATCAAGCTCCTTGCGATCGGAGATGATGCTCCAGTCAACGCTGACCGGGTCCTTGAACACGCTGAACTCGACAAAGCGGCCGAGCTTTCGGATCATCGACAGCCCCTGTTCGACCGACTTCGGATGCCCGGTGGCCTCGATATAGACATCGCAGCCGTAGCCGCCGGTCATCTCCTTGATGATCGACACCACGTCGTCATTTTTGGGGTTGAGCACCATGTCGGCGCCAAACTTTTTGGCCAGCTCCAGACGATCATCAAAGAGATCAAGCACGATCAGCTTTTCGGCGCCGGCCTTCTTGGCCGCCCCGACCATGCCAAGCCCCAGCGTGCCGGCCCCGGAGAGCACCACCACATCACCCAGCTCGATTTTGGCGCGCTGAACGGCGTGCAGCGAGCAGGCATACGGCTCGATCAGAATCGCCTTCTCCAGCGGCAGCTCTTCGGGCACGTGGTAATTGATGGCCTCTTTCGTGAACTTCATGTACTCGGCCATGCCGCCATTGACGTTGTTCTGAAAGCCGTAGAGATCGTGCTTTTCGCACATCCAGTACTGGCCGCGTCCGCAGAAGCGGCACTCCCAGCAGGGCACGATCTGCTCGGAGATCACGCGATCGCCGGGCTTGTAGTCGGTGACCGCATCGCCAACCTTCACCACTCGACCGATAAACTCGTGGCCCGGGATCATTGGCGCCTTGATATAGGCCGGCTGATACTCATCGCCCCAGAAGCTCGGCGCCCCGTCAAAGGACTTGATATCACCGGCACAGATGCCACACCCCTCGACCTTGACCAGAATCTCGCGGTCATTGTCCAGCGTCGGCACCGGCACTTCTTCATAGCGGTAGTCGCCGGGGCCGTAAGCGACCACGGCATGCATGGTTTTGGGAATCTCGTGCTGGGTAACGTTATCCTGCGTCAGCGTGTCAGACATGTGATCACCTCGTAGCGGGCTGCAAACATCATTTGTTCCTGCCATGGACAAATGAAATAACGCCACAGGCCGCACCCGGTCAATCAAACGCCGCGCCTCCAGACCTTATACTTTAGCGCAAGGCGCTATATCCCCTTGAACATGGAGTCCTTTTTCAAACCCTATTAGACGAATGTCTGGGCCGGTCATGATGGCCTGACATTATCTTTTAATGATCGATCATTGATCATTTGAACAGTGCGAACAAGCCGCTATCTGCACTCACGCTCCAACGAAAGAAGCCGCCCTGGCGGGCGGCTTCGATGCTTTCAGAGAGACGCTCCGAGCGCTTATTGTTCCAGCACGAAGGGCGACGTTACCTGATCAACGTTGTCCGGTGTGATCAGCAGGCAGTCGAAAAGCTGCTTTTCACCATCCAGACCGGTCTCACCGGTACGGATGAACTGATCGGCCAGCTCCACAGCGCGCTTTGAAAACACCGCCACCGGCTGCAGAACGGTGTAGGCCATGTCACCGGCCTTGACCGCCTTGACCGCATCCGGCGAGCCATCGAAACCGCCGACCACGACATCCTTGAGCTTGCCCGACTCACGCAGGGCTGCGATGGCGCCCAGCGCCATCTCGTCGTTACCGCTGATCACGCCCTGAATGTCCGGATTGGCCTGCAGCATGCTCTGGGTCTTGTTGTAGCCCTGAGTGCGGTCCCAGTTGGCCACGTCAGAAGCGACCAGTTCGAGATCCGGATACTGGCTCAATACCGTCTGGTAGCCATTGGAGCGGGTCGCGGCGTTGTTGTCCGAAGGTGCGCCCTTGAGCTCGACGTAACGCGCGCTGTCACCCACGGCCTCGATCCACTGCTGGGCACCCAGCGCTGCCCCCTGCGCGTTGTTGGAAACCAGCTGTGCCTTGGCCAGCCCCTGCTGGTTGATCTCGGCATTGACGATAAAGACCGGAATGCCGGCATTGACGGCCTTTTTGACCGCGCCGACCGAGCCATCAGCGTTGGCCGGGTCCAGGATGATGGCCTTCGCCTGGTTGGTAATCGCGGTATCGACCTGGCGGCTTTCAGCGTTGGTATCGCCCTTGTGGGCGCTGACGTTGGCGCTGTAGCCCATCTCCTCGGCGGTCTCCCGGGCAATCTGACCCTCCGTCAGCCAGTATGGATTGGAGGTGTCATTGACGATGATCGAGATCAGTCCCTTCTGCTGATCCTGAGCCAGCGCGCTGCCACCGAACACCATGGCACCGATGGCCAGCCCCGCCACCAAAAGACGCTTCCCTTTTCTCAACATGATGCTTCTCCTTGCCTTGACGGTTGATGTGCCGGCGAACCGGCGTTTCGATGCCATCCGGACCGGCCTACGCCGCTCCGGAGGATGCCGGCGCCTTCTTCTCCCCGGCATCTGGAGCACGCTTTTTGCGAGGCTTGTACTGAATGCTGTTCAACAGCACTGCCAGCACGATGACCGCGCCCATGAAAACGGTCTGCCAGTAGGAAGAGACCCCGATAATGACCAGACCATCGGACAGAAAGCCGATAACAAAGGCGCCCAGCAGCGTGCCGCGCACGTTGCCGCGCCCGCCGGTCAGCGCCGCGCCGCCGATGACGACCCCGGCAATCGCGGTCAGCTCATAGGTGGTGCCGGCCGTAGGCCCGGCCGAGGTCAACTGCGAGGAGAGCACCAGTCCTGCAATGGCGGCGCAGACACCGGAAAGCACATAGACCCACACCTGCACCCGCTTGACCGGAACGCCGGAGAGCTCAGCGGCGCGCGCGTTGCCGCCGGTGGCATAGACCCAGCGCCCGAAGGGCGTCCGGTTGAGCGCAAACATGCAGGCAATCGCCACCGCCGCAAAGATCAGCACGCCTACCGGCACGCCGAACAGGCGATTGAAGCCCAGCCAGTCAAAACCGGTATTGCCGAACTCGGGATTGCCGCCCAGATTGTTGTAGGTCAGGCCGTCGGTCATCAAAAGCGCCACGCCGCGCGCGACGTAGAGCGTGCCCAGGGTCGCCACGAATGCCGGCACTCGAAAGATCGAGACCAGCACGCCGTTGATCATGCCCACAAACGCTCCGGCCACGCAGGTCAGTATCACCACGGCCCAGACCGGCGGATAGAGCGTCACGCCGAACATATCCAGCGACACGCCCTGCATCAGAAAACCTGCAATGACGCCCGCAAGCCCCATGGTCGAACCTACAGACAGGTCGATACCGCCGGTCAGGATGACCAGCAGCATGCCGATCGAAAGCAGCCCGAAGATGGCCACGTGAGACGACATGGTCAGAAAGTTATTGGTCGAGAAATAGACCGGCGAGAGGATCGAAAAGATGATGATGATGGCAATCAGGGCAAAAAAGGCACGCCCTTCCAGAAGCATGCGCCCCAGATCAAACCCGCCGGCGCGACGTGGCGCCGAGCGTGAAGATGACCGGGCGGCGGTGTCGGATGAAGCATTTCCTTGAACATCGGACATGTTGATGATCCCTGCTGTACACGTGTTTCAGCCTTCAGCGGATTATTCTCCGGAGGCTGCCATGATCTCTTCCCGGGTCACATCGGCCCCGAATTCCGCGCTGATGCGCCCGCGGCTCATGACCACGATGCGATGCGCCACGCTCAGGCACTCCCCTACTTCCGAGGTCGAATAGATCACCGCCAGCCCTTTCGAGGCGCCCTCGGCCAGCAGCCGGAACACCTCGGCCTTGGCGCCGATATCGATGCCGCGACTGGGTTCATCGAGCAGCACCACTCGCGGGTGCGTGGCCAGCATCTTGCCGATGACCACTTTCTGCTGGTTGCCGCCGGACAGGGAGCCGATCCCGGCGCCGCCACCGTCGGTCTTGATGTGCACGTTGCGAATCGAGTCATCGACGACGCCCTGCTCGCGTCGACCTGACGTCAACAGCCCGCGGGTAAAGGCCTTGATGCTGGCCAGCGACAGGTTTTCCCCTACCGTCATGGTCTGCACCAGGCCATCGCGCTGACGGTCTTCCGGCACCAGCACCAGCCCGCGCTCGATACGCTCGGCGATGCTCAGCCGGGAAATGTCCTCGCCCTCCAGCATGACGTGCCCGTCACTGGCCGTGACGCGCCCCGCCGCACACTCCAGAAGCTCCGTGCGTCCAGCGCCCATCAGCCCATAGATACACACGATCTCTCCGGCACGGACCGACAGCGACAGCCGATCCACCACCGAGCGCTCCGGTACGGCAACATCGGCCACGCTGATATTGTCGAGCGACAGTGCCACCTCTCCCATGGTATGGCCGGTCGGCGGCGAGCCCAGATCAAAGTTGTCGCCCACCATATGGCGCACGATCCACTCCAGATCGATCTCGCTCCGCTCGGCCCGAGCGGTCATGGCACCATCACGCAGCACCACGGCGTGGTCGGTAATGGTCAGCGCCTCCTCCAGATGGTGCGAGATATAGACGATCGACACGCCACGGCCTTTCAGATCGGCGATCACCCGGAACAGCACCTCGACCTCAGAGGCCGACAGCGCCGAGGTCGGCTCATCCATGATCAGAATGCGCGAGTCGACCGACAGGGCGCGGGCGATCTCGACGATCTGCTGCTGTCCCAGACGCAGGTCCTCCACCAGCGTCAGCGGATCGATAGGCTCGTCGAGTTCGGCCATCAGCCGCTCGGTCTCGCGCGCCTCTTCGGCGTAATTCACGCCCCCCGGTCCGCCCAGCTCGCGCCCCATGAAGATGTTGTCGCGCACGGTCATGTTGGGCGCGAGGCTCAGCTCCTGGTGAATGATCGAGATGCCGTGGCGCTGGGCATCCACGGTGGAATCGAAGCTGACCGGACGACCATCGAGCACGATCTCGCCGGCACTGGGCTGTATCACGCCGGAGAGAATCTTCATCAGCGTTGACTTGCCCGCGCCGTTTTCGCCGAAAAGGGTGGTGACCTGCCCACGGCGGATATCGAAATTGACGCTTTTGAGCGCGTGCACGCTGCCAAAGGACTTGGCCACGTTGCGCGCCGACAGCACGACCTCGCCTGTCTCGCGTGATGGCGATGCCGGCCTGTCCATGACGCTCTCTTCACTGTTCATGAAACGCTCCCGTAATCGCCCGGCTTACTGCACATCCAGCGCTACCGGTGTGATCAGCCAGTTTTTGGGATTGATCATCTGAAAGACGCCGGTGACCTCCACCGTTTTACCGCTCAGATTCGCCGTATCCACGCCCTCGAGCACCTCAGCCTTCATGGCGTTGTTGATCGACGCCCCGGCATTCTGGTATTCGATCTGGTTGGTGAACTGACCGAAACTGATCTCGCCGGTCGCATCGCGCAGGGTGGTGCCGTTGATGGCCGGCCCGGTCTGAACGCGCACCGTGGTGCCTTCCGGCATGTCGGGAACGCTGATGGTATAGATACCGGATTTGCCCTCCCCGACCGTGCCGGTGACATGCACCGGAAAGATCGGACCGATGCTGCTGGCCACGCCGTAGCGCTGTCCGGCGGCGCTGGCATCATCATTCAGCGCCTGCGCCAGCGCCGGTGCCTCGACGGCGCGCGATTCAACGCTTTCACGAATGTTCGGGAACTGCTCCTGGCCATAGCGCTCGGCCGAGAACTGACCGCTTTGCGCATCCGACTGGGCGCCCTGCTCGACCACATGTGTATCCCAGACCATCGTGGCGGCCACGATGATCACCACAACGGCCGTGATGGCGCGCCCCTTTTTCCTGCGGGGACGAGGGCGGGCATGGGTGCTGGTATTTGTTGTCATATCAAACCGGTCTCCGCTGCAGGGGCAGGTGCCGATCAGGGTCGGCGCATGGCGCCATGGATGCCTGACCGCATCATTTGACCTGCCTTCGTTCAAATGTATTAACGCTGCGGCGCGTTCTACCTGCAATCCCCGGACCGGCTTCAGACGCTAAGACTTTGTGCTTAACGTTTTTAACACACTGAAATCAAAAGCAATAAATAGCGCACTCTGAAGCGCATGCGACTAAAGTTCTCCGCTATAAAAACTGCTGATAATGCGAACATTTCTACAGATCAGGAACATCGGTGCAGCATCAAAAGCCATTTGTTGACAGTCTACAATGGTCAAAAAAGGTATCCTGATCGCTGCATTGCCGTCTCTACAGGAACCGTTCATGAGCATCAAAAGCCTTCAGCGCACCACCCTTCGCGATCAGTGTCTGGATGGTCTGCGCTCTGCCATTACCTCCGGGCAGCTGCCGGCCGGCCATCACCTGGTGGAAACCGATCTCTCGGCGGCCTTTGGCGTCAGCCGTGGCACGCTGCGCGAAGCGATGCGACGGCTGGAACAGGAAGGGCTGCTGGTCGCCGGACCACGCGGCCAGCTGCGGGTCAGAGAGATCAATGAAGGGGAAATCGGTCATCTCTATCAGGTCCGCGCGGCCCTTGAAGTACTGGCGGCACGCAGCCTCTGTCTTCATGACGACTTTACAGCGCGCATGGAGACTCTGCGCGAATGTCTGCAAAGGCTGCATGAGGTACAGGGTGATCTTGGCGAGCAGATCGAGGCCGACCTGACCTTTCACCGCACGCTTTGCGAGCTCAGTGGCAATCCGGTGTTGCTGTCGAGCTGGCTGGCCTTGGAAGGACCGATTCGAATCACGATCATGCATGCCGGTCTCGAGCGCGCCCTGCACAACATGTCGGCGGATCGTCACGATAATCTGCTGGATGTGATTGCCCAACGCGACCCGGCGCATATTGAACGGGTGCTCGTTGAACACATGGATGAGGCGGCTCAGCGCCTGATGCGCGCCATGGAAGCACAGTGCGCCGGTTGATCAACCGGCGCACTGCGCCTCATCGCAGGGCACCCTGTCATCGACAGGGCCCCGGACGTGTCAGTACATGTGCATGCCGCCGTTGATGTCCAGCGCCGCCCCGGTGGTGTAGGAGGAGAGCTCGGAGGCCAGAAACACAAAGCCCCGTGCCACATCATCGGCATCGCCCAGGCGATTGAGCGGAATCCCGGTCAGGATCTGCGTTTTCATCTCATCGGTCAGCTTGCCACCGGTGATATCGGTCTGGATCAACCCCGGCGTGACCGAGTTGACGCGAATATTGTGCACGCCGAATTCACGCGCCATCGCCTTGGAAAGGCCCAGCATTCCCGCCTTGGCGGCACTGTAGTGCGGTCCGCCAAAGATACCCCCGCCACGCTGCGCCGATACCGACGAGGTATTCACGATCGCACCGCCCTTCTGCTCGACCATGTACGGCAGCACCGCCTGAGACATGTAGAGCATGCCGCGCAGGCTGACATCAGTGACCTGCTCGTAATTCTCCGGCGTAATCTCCATGGTTTTCAGCGGCTGGGTAATCCCGGCATTGTTGATCAGCACATCGATACGCCCGTACTGATCGGCAACGGCCTTTGCGGCCGCCTCGCAGGAGGCCTTGTCGGTGACGTCACAGGCCACGCCCAGAGTGCGCTCACCGCTGACATCCGCTGCCGCCTCGCGGCTCTTGTCCAGATCAAGATCAGCGATCACCACGATGGCACCGTGCTCATGAAAAAGCCGTGCTGCCGCCTTGCCGATACCGCGAGGACCGGCGCCGCCGGTGATGATGCATACCTTGTCTTCCAACAGTCCTTTCATGATGTGCTCCAGAAGTGGGTGAAACAGTCGATTACCGCTGTGAATTACAGGCCCGGATGGTGCTGCACCATCCAGCGCAGGGACGCCGCCACGCCCTGCTCGATCTCCTCGAGCGGCAGCGGTTCAGGGCGTTTGTCGGGCTGGGCATGGGCATCACGCCGCAGCCGGAAGGGCAGCTCGAGACTGAAGGGCAGCTCACGCATCGCCAGCGCCTCGACAATGGGCGCGTAGTCGATATCGCCGGTGCCCAGCGCACCGAAGCGATACCCCTCGGCGTCACGATGCACTGCCTTGAGGTGCAGGTGAGCGCTCAGCGGGATCGCTTCGAGCGCATCATCGACCGGCGACAGCGCCGGGCGATGGGAGATCAGGTTGCCGGGGTCATAATTGATACCGGTGGCAGAGGCATCCAGACGTGCCAGCAGCGTCGGCAGCTCGCTGGCCTGATTGATCAGGTTGTCACTGCCATCGCCCGGATTTTCAAACAGCAGCCTGACGCCGGCCTCGCGCGCCGCTGCCATCATGTGATCAAGCCCCTGCTCGAAATACTCGCGCCCGGCAAGGCTTGCCGCGTTGGAGATCAGGTAGCGCGCCCCCAGCGCGGCGGCAAAACGGATGCGCACCGCCATGCTCTCTGCAGCGCCCGGCTCGCCGAGATCGATATGGGCCGACAGCACCGCGCAGCGCTGCCCGTGTTGGGCCATCAGCGCGCGCAGCGTCTGCGCCAGTTCGGCGTTGAGATCGGCATCGGTAAACTCATTGACGTAGCCCTTGATAAAGGCCAGCTCGACATCGGCAATATTGAGCCGCGCCATCGAGGCAAAGACTTCGGGCCAGTCGTAGCCGTCCCACGCCGCAGTACTGACCGACATGCCCACAGCACGCATCCGATCGGCATCAGGCAGTCCAACGCTCATCGAAACCTCCTTGTTGACTGTTAACAATAAAAAACGGACAAATTTTGACGCGGCCCCCGGTCAGAGCACCGCGTTCTGTTCTAACCGGCCGGGAACAGTGCCGGGACGTAGCTCACCAGCATCAACACCAGCAGCGCAAAGATGTAAAACGGCACCAGTGCCCGAGCAGTCTGCTCGATCCGAACGCCTGCAATGGAGGACGAAATGAACAGCGTCGTTCCCACCGGCGGCGTAAACAGACCGATCGCCAGATTCAGCACCATCATGATGCCCAGCTGGATCAGGCTCATGTCGATCGACTCGGCCAGCGGAATCATGATCGGTGCCAGCAGCAGAATGGCGGGCGTCATATCGATCACGGCCCCGACCACCAGCATCAGCAGATTCATGAACAGCACCACCAGCACATCGGCCAGACCCAGCGCATTGATGAAGTCCACCAGCCGCGAGGGCAGCTGATCCACGGTCATGATCCAGCCCAGTACCGAGGAGGCCATGATCAAAAGCAGTACCGCACCGGTGGCCTGACCGGCACTCAGCACCGAACCGAGCAGCCCGCGCGGCGTCAGGTCGCGATAGCACAGCCGCACGATCAACGCATAAAACACCGCCACCACACTGATTTCGGTGGGCGTGGCGATCCCGCCGATCAGGGCGCCCAGTATGATCACCGGCATCAAAAGTGCCGGCAGCGAAGCGATAAAACCTCGCACGACCGGACCGAAGGCAAAGGGCTGATCGCTGCGCGGGAAGTTGCCGCGCCGGGCGATCAGGTAAACCGCCACCAGACTCGCCGCACCGAAGATGAAGCCCGGCACGATGCCGGCCAGAAAGAGCGCGCCGACCGACACCTGCGACACGCTCGAATAAATGATCAGCGGGATCGAAGGCGGGATGATGACGCCGATCACCGAGCTGGCCGAATTGACCGCCGCTGCAAAGGGGGCCGGATAACCTTCCCGCTTTTGCCACGGAATCAGTACCGATCCCAGCGCCGAGGCATCCGCCACCGCCGAGCCGGAGACGCCGGCAAACAGCATCGAAGTCACCACGCTGACCTGACCCAGCGCCCCGCGCACCCGGCCGACCAGAATGCCGGCAAAGTGAATGATGCGCTGGCCCAGGGTGCCGGCAATCAGCAGTTCGCCGGCCAGAATGAAAAACGGAATGGCCAGCAGCAGCGAGCTCTGCGTGGCATCGAAAAAGCGCTGCGCGACAATCGACAGCGGGTAGCTGCCGCTCAGGGCGATGCCGATACTGCTGGCGCCCAGCAGCGCATAGCCGATCGGCAGCGCCATGACCAGCAGCAGCAGAAACAGCGGTAGCGCAATGACGATCATGGGATGAGCGCCTCCTGAAGGGGGGGCTCGGCGCCGCTGGCCAGCCCGATCAGATCGATAATGGCCAGCAGCAGTACCCCGACGGCTCCCAGCGGCAGGCTATAAAAGGCCCATGTCGCGGACCAGCCCAGCACCGGCGTCGTCTGGTACTGCATGAACTGCAAAAGGACAAACGACTGTTGAACCAGCAGCAGCATCAGGGCCGCCACCATGAGCTGCACCACGACCATCAGCGCCCGGGCCCCCTTCGGTGACAGCTTGCGTGCGAAGAAATCCACACCCAGGTGCTGATGGCGCGCCGCCGCCATGACCACGCCGCCCATGATCAGCCATGGAAACAGAATCACCGGCAGCTCGTTGCCCCAGGCCAGCGAGCCGGCCAGGAAATAGCGCACGATGACACCAGCCATGAGCGTCACGCCGATCACCGCCGTGGTGATGACCACAACCGTGCTGCCGATAACGTAAAACAGCTCACGGCCACGGTTCAGCCACCGCAGCAAGGGGGGTGTCGAGGTGGAATTGTCTGCCTTCATTGCGTCATGCCCCTGACTCATTGTCATCTCCATCGCATCAAGCTCTGGCGTTACACCTGCGTGGCATGTCTCTCGACCGAGCCCGGCATTCACCGGGCTCGAACCTGTCATCATGATGCGGACGACCCGCCGGTGGTGGACTCATGGCCCTGGTTGGCTTTTTCAGCCGCCTTGCGGGTACGCTCGACGATATCGCCGAGCTTGTCCTGCCAGATGTCGTAGACCGGTTTCGTGGCCTCGCGGAAGGCCGCGGTATCCACGGTATTGATCTCCATGGCGCCGTTGCCGCGCAGCTTTTCGAGTAGCTCGTCGGTCTGATCGATCAGCGTCTGACGCTGAAAATCACCGGCTTCATGCGCGGCACGCGCCAGCGCCTTCTGATCCTTCTCGGAGAGACGCTGCCAGGTCGGCATGCCGATCACGACCGGCGTGGTTTCGTAGCGGTAGTCGGACAGCGACAGATACTTCTGCACCTCTTCAAGGTGTGAGGACATGATGTTGACCACCGGATTTTCCTGACCATCCACCGTGCCCTGCTTGAGCGCGACATAGAGCTCGCCGAAGGCCATCGGGGTCGGGTTGGCGCCCAGGGTGCGCAGGGTGTCGATGGTCACCGCATCCTGAGAGGTGCGCATCTTGAGCCCCTCGAGATCCTGCGGTGACTCGATCGGTCGCACGTTGTTGGTGAACTGGCGCAGACCGTTATCCCACCATGCGAGCACCTTCAGGCCGCGCTGTTCGGCCTGCTCGGCCACTTCCTCGCCGATCGGTCCGTCCGCGACCTGCCAGGCGGCCTGGGGGGAATCAAACAGAAATGGCAGACCAAAGACGTTGGCCCTAGGGACGATGGAGGCCAGTGATCCCTGGCTGTTGGCCGTCAACCCGATCGCCCCGCTCTGGGTCTGCTGCAGCATCTGCACATCCGAACCGAGCTGCTCGGCACCCTGAATGCGCAGCTCCAGATCACCATCGCTGTACTTTGACGCCAGTTCAGCCATGCGATCGGCAGCCAGCGAACGAGGATTCCCCGGGGCCGCGCCATGCCCCAGCACCAGCGTCTGCGCCTGTACAGCACCAACCATGGCCGCAGCCGCCAGCCCCACACTCAGCGCCAGCGCCGTCCTGAAAGCGCGCTTTCCGCTCTGTCGTACTGCCGGAACCTGCGGTGCAACGAAATCTTTCATGGTCTCTCTCCTGACGATTGAAAGGATCGGGCCGCAGCGCCCTGAATCATCGAAAGCCACGGCCGGCTCTGTCCCTGCAGTATTCGGATTCATTGTTAACAGTCAACAATGGCAGCTGTGAGACTTTCGAAGTACGCGACAACCGATTGAAATAACCGGATTTTTAAAACGAATTCGGGCCTGATACGACTAAAGGCGCCAGGCATGTAGTCCGGCTTCAGGCGTCATTGGCCCGGGGAAGAGAAGACAGGAAGGCAGAGTCGAGCAGCTGTCGGCCATCAGGCCGACCGCCGCAGAAAGAGAGTATCCACAGAGTCCGAACGAAGGATTACCCCTCGTTTTGGCCGCGGGTAGCCTCATCCAGATGCAGGAGGGTGTGTGCGTTGGTGGCGCTGGTGGCAAGCACGTCAATGACGCCGGTGCGCAGCGCACCGAGGATGCCGGCGGCCTTGGTGCTTTCGCTGGCAATCGCGATGACTTCGGGGATGCGGGCCAGATCGGGAATGGTCAGCCCGATCACACGCCCCTGCATGGGCGTGGTGGAGGTGCGCCCGTTCAGGTCGATGAAGTCATAGCCCATCATGTCACCGACCGTACCGGACAGACGCGCCTCGGCGATCTCCTGCGGTGAAAACCAGCCCATGCGCACCATATTGCTGTCTTCTGACAGATCGCCCACGCCAATCATGGCGATGTCGGCGCGCCGGGCGCGATCCAGCGTCTGTCGCACGGTAGGGTTTTCCAGCATGGCATCACGCAGCTCGGCGCTGGCCACCATGGCCGGCGCGTAGAGGGTTTCACTCTCGCCGCCGAACTTCGCCGCCAGTCGCCGACAGATGTGATCCGGGTTCATGTACTCTCCGGCGCGCAACGAGCCGCCGATGGCGCAGATGAACGAACACTTGCGGGTGCGCTGGGTGAAGACATTGTCGGCCACGGTGCCCACGTTACGCCCCATGCCGACGGCCACCATGGTGCCGTCCTCCAGTGTGCGCGAGAGATGATCGGCCACCAGACTCGACACCTCGTGGCGCTGCTGTTCGGCATCGGCGCAATCGAGCGCGATCAGTGCCCGTCGGATACCAAATCGGCGAATCAGCGCCTGCTCGATCTCGGCGGCCACTGACGGATGATGGCGCACCCGAACGTCCACGATGCCTTCGGACTGGGCACGCTTGAGCAGGCGCCCGACCTTGATGCGTGACATGCCCATGCGTCCGGCGATCGCTTCCTGGGTCTCACCCTGCATGTAATACAGGCTGGCAATCTCGGTCATCAGCGCGATATCGGGGTCGGCACGCTCGTTCATGGGGGCTCCGGATCAGACACTCTAATAACAGGGAAGCGGGACAATACCTGTCCGCACCGCCCGTGTCACAGCGGTTCGCTCAATTCAACGATCCCATCAATACAACAGCTCAAGCGACACGGCGATGCAACCAGCACCCTGGCTCCGTCAACACTCTGGCTCAGCCAATACCATGATTCAGCCAGCATCCTGGCTCAATCAAAAGGGGGCAGTACGCCGATTCGCCGTACTGCCCCCTCATTTCAGCGCAGGCGCCCCGCGTCAGCCGATGTGATCATGCCTTGCCGTTTTCCTGCTCATAGGCCTTGATGCGATCCACCTTGGCCTGCGAGCCGCCGCCGCTGAACTCGCTTTCAAGAAAGGACTCGGCAATCTTCTTGGCGAGCTCGACCCCGATGACGCGCGCGCCCATGGTCAGTACCTGGGCATCGTTGCTCTTGCGCGCTCGCTCGGCGGAATAGGTATCGTGCGCCTGAGCGGCCCGAATGCCCGGCACCTTGTTGGCCGAGATGGCAACGCCGATACCGGTACCGCAGATCAGGATGGCGCGATCCACCTTGCCATCCCTGACCGCATGTGCGGCGGCGAAGGCAATGTCCGGATAGAGGACGGGCTCGGCGTTGTGCGTCCCGAAGTCCTCTACTTCATGGCCCAGCGAGCGAACATGCTCCACCATGGCCTGCTTCATGTCATACGCCGCTTCGTCACACCCCAGTGCAACCCGAAGCTTTCTGGTCTCTGCTGTCATGATTTCTCCCCGGGTGAACCGACACCCTTGTACGTGAACACGCCATAGCGTACGCCTTGCCGATCATATGAACAAAGCGCATTCATATGAAAAATACTGCTGATCGTGCCGGATGATCGTGTAAACGCACCCATGATGGCGACAATATCACCCATTGATGCATAAATACGCGGACAGCCACCCTACAAAAGGCGATAATAAAACCAAAGTCTCATGCGAACCGGCGCAGCACGGCGCTAATATGGCCTGAACGTCCTAACAAATGCACATGTCAGGATCATATTATCATTTTGCCGGTTGCCTGTTCGGGTGCGACGCGCACGCGAGGGGGGAGGGGCATCGAACGGTCATCGTGCCAGAGCGCATGAACACAGGCCGAACGCGATGCCTGATCATTGTTGCCTTATCAGGAGTACGCCCCATGACACGCCTTTTCAACGACCCCGTCGCCTTTGTCGACGAAGCCACCGAAGGCTTCGTGGCCGCGCATTCTCATCGGGTACGCCAGGTGCCCGGCGGCGTTATCCGCAGCACGAAAAGTGAGCCGAACACCGTCGCAGTGGTCATCGGCGGCGGTTCGGGCCACTACCCCGCCTTTGCCGGGCTGGTCGGTCAGGGTCTGGCGCACGGGGCGGCCATGGGCAACCTGTTTGCCTCGCCGTCGGCCCAGCAGATCTATTCGGTCGCTCGCGCCGCCAATAACGGCGCGGGCGTTCTGCTGAGCTATGGCAACTATGCCGGCGACGTCCTCCATTTCGGGCAGGCCCGTGACCGTTTGATCAGCGAAGGCATTCCGTGCGAAATGGTCAAGGTCATCGATGACGTCTCCAGCGCCAGCCTTGACGAGATTCAAAAGCGGCGCGGCATCGCGGGCGACCTGACCGTATTCAAGATCGCCTCGGCCGCCGCCGAGGCCGGCTATTCGCTTGAAGAGGTCGTGCGCGCCGCCGAAGCGGCCAACCTGCGCACTCGCTCCTTCGGCGTGGCCTTTGACGGCTGCACCCTCCCCGGCGCCGATGATGCCCTGTTCCACGTGCCGGAAGGCAAAATGGCCGTGGGCCTTGGTATCCACGGCGAGCCCGGCATCAGTGAGCAGGACATTCCGACCGCCGACGAGCTGGCCGAGCTGCTGGTCAAGCGGCTGCTCGAGGAGCTCCCCGAAGGCGTCAGCAGCGCAAAAGGCGCCCGCGCCTCGGTGCTGCTTAACGGCCTGGGTACGGTCAAGTATGAAGAGCTGTTCGTGGTCTATCGCCGCGTCCATCAGCTGTTGCAAGAGGCCGGCATCGAGATTGTCGAGCCCGAGGTCGGCGAGCTGGTCACCAGCCTCGACATGGCCGGCGCGTCACTGACGCTGTTCTGGCTCGATGACGAGCTCGAGAAGTTCTGGGCCGCACCCTGCGATACACCCGCCTACAGCAAGGGCAGCGTCGTCAGCGCCGAGCAGCTCGGCGATGCCGAACTCGACATCCCCGACCCGGATGCCATTCCCGACGCCACGGACGAATCGAAGGAAACCGCCGACAAGGTGCTGGCGGCGCTCGAGGCCACCTACAGGGTCATCGAGGAAAACGAGGAAGAGTTCGGACGCATCGACGCCGTCGCCGGTGACGGCGATCACGGCATCGGCATGGCCCGCGGCGGCAAGGCCGCCGTCGAGAAGGGCCGCGAAGTGAAGGAGCGCGGTGCCGGTGCCGGCACGCTGCTGCGCATGGCAGGCGATGCCTGGGCCGACCGGGCCGGCGGTACTTCGGGCGCCATCTGGGGCGCAGCACTGCATTCACTGGCCATGGCGATCGGCGACGAGAAAAAGCCCGATGCCGCGCGTATCGCCCAGGGGGTGAGCGATGCCCGCGACAACATCATGCACTTTGGCAAGGCGCAGGTCGGCGACAAGACGCTGATCGACGTGCTGGTCCCCTTCAGCGAGGTGCTGAGCGAGCGCGTCGAGGCCGGCGATGATCTGAAAACGGCCTGGCAGGCCGGTGCCGAACGCGCCGAGCAGGCCGCGAAGGATACCGCCGGTCTGGTGCCGAAAATCGGTCGCGCCCGCCCGCTGGCGGAAAAGAGCAAGGGTACCCCGGATGCCGGAGCGGTATCGCTGTCCATGATCATCCGCGCCGTGGTGGATGTGCTGTAATTCACGCTCTGCTTATAGTGCACTCTAATGACAGCACGCTCTGATGACAGCCCCCTGACCACAGGAGAACGACATGGCCGCCCCCCTGCTTATCGGCACCAGCCTCAAGATGTACTTTGGCTATCAGCAAACGCTTGACTGGTGTCGCCGGGTCACGGAGATCGCTCGTCAGCATCCCGCCGTGACGCAGGGACATGCGGCGCTGTTCATCATGCCCTCCTTTCCGAGCCTGGCGCCGGTGCTGGAAATCGTGCGCGGCACCGATATCCGCATTGGCGCGCAGAACCTTTCCGACCAGCCGCCCGGCGCCTGGACCGGTGAAGTCAGCGCCGACATGCTCGCCGAAATGGGCTGTCGCTGCGTCGAAGTCGGCCACGCCGAGCGGCGACGTCACTTCCATGAGGATGAGGCACTGGTGGCCGCCAAGACGGCCCGGGCCATGGACAGCGGCCTGGCCCCCGTGCTGTGTATCGGCGAGACCGAGGAAGGCGATCCGGAGGTCGCAGCCAAAGAGTGCATTCGCCAGGTACAAAGCGCGCTGACAGACGTCTCCAGCCCCAGAGAAGCCGACCTGATCGTGGCTTACGAGCCGCACTGGGCGATCGGTGCCAGCCAGCCAGCCTCAAACGAGCATATCAGTGCGGTGTGCCTGAAGCTTCAGGCGTATCTGGACGGTCACGGCGGCGGTCGCGTCATCTACGGTGGCAGCGCCGGGCCGGGGCTTTTATCACGCCTTGAAGGCAGCGTTCAGGGCATGTTTCTGGGCCGCTTTGTCCATGACGCACGTGCCTTCGAGAAGATTCTCGATGAAGTCATGACCCTTCAGACAGCATCTCGCTGACCGCCACCGGTGGTCTGAAACCGCCGTTTCAGACCATCTTTCCTGACGTCAGGGGGGCGACATCATCGGCTCATGCAGCTACTCTTGTCGGATAAATACATACGGAATCAATGCGGGCCCGGCATCATGGCGCATCGATTTGCCTGATGATGTCAGGGCCCCTTGTTACTACCACCAGCAGGCAGGAGTTTACCCAGCTATGACCTCGCGTCGTCACCTCGCCAATGCCGTCCGTGCGCTTTCGATGGATGCCGTGCAGAAGGCCAACTCCGGCCATCCGGGCATGCCGATGGGCATGGCCGATATCGCGGAAGTGCTCTGGAATGATCACCTCAGACACAACCCGGCCAACCCCGACTGGGCAGAACGCGACCGCTTCATTCTCTCCAACGGCCACGGCTCGATGCTGCACTACTCGCTGCTGCATCTGACCGGCTATGACCTGCCGATGGAAGAGCTCAAGAACTTCCGCCAGATCGGCTCCAAAACGCCGGGCCACCCGGAGCACGGCTACACGCCGGGCATCGAGACCACCACCGGCCCGCTGGGTCAGGGTCTGGCCAACGCCGTGGGCATGGCCGTTGCCGAGCGTACGCTGGCAGCCCAGTTCAACCGCGATGGCCATGAGATCATCAACCACCGCACCTGGGTATTTGCCGGTGACGGCTGCATGATGGAAGGCGTCAGCCACGAAGCATGCTCGCTGGCCGGCCATCTGGGTCTGGGCAACCTGGTGGTCTTTTACGATGACAACGGCATCTCCATCGATGGCGAAGTCGAAGGCTGGTTCTCCGATGACACCGCCCAGCGTTTCGAGGCCTATCACTGGAACGTGATTCGCGACGTGGACGGCCACGACGCCGAACAGATCAACGCCGCCATTCATGAGGCGAAGGAAGTCACCGACAAGCCGACCCTGATCATCTGCAAGACCGTGATCGGCTTTGGTTCACCCAACAAGGCCGGCAAGGAAGAGAGTCATGGTGCCGCGTTGGGTGAAGAGGAAGTCGAAGCCGCGCGCAAGCAGCTGGGCTGGGAGCACGGCGCGTTCGAGATTCCCGACGACATCTACAAGGCGTGGAATGCCCGCGACAAGGGCCAGCAGCTCGAAGACGAGTACGAGCAGAAGCTGGCCGCCTATGAAAAGGCGCATCCGGAGCTGGCGAAGGAGCTCAAGCGTCGCTACAGCGGCAAGCTGCCGGAAAACTTCGATGGCGAAGCGCTGATCCAGCGCGCGCAGGAGAAGATGGACACCACCGCTTCGCGCAAGGCCTCGCTTGGCGTGCTCAACGAGCTGGCCCCCGAGCTGCCGGAACTCTTTGGCGGCAGTGCCGACCTGGCGCCGTCCAACCTGACCCTGTGGAAGGGCGCGAAGGCCGTCAGCAAGGAGAACTTCGACGGCAGCTACCTGCACTACGGCGTGCGGGAATTCGGCATGGGCGCGATCGCCAACGGCATCGCCACTCACGGCGGTTTCATTCCCTATGACGCCACCTTCCTGGTGTTCATGGAGTACATGCACAACGCCGTGCGCATGTCGGCCCTGTCGCACACGCGCATCATCCACGTCTTTACCCACGACTCCATCGGTCTGGGCGAAGACGGTCCGACCCACCAGCCGATCGAGCAGCTCGCCGATCTGCGCAACCTG
Source organism: Kushneria avicenniae (assembly GCF_900112585.1). Classification (GTDB taxonomy): domain Bacteria; phylum Pseudomonadota; class Gammaproteobacteria; order Pseudomonadales; family Halomonadaceae; genus Kushneria; species Kushneria avicenniae. The sequence continues at coordinate 47,030 of NZ_FOLY01000007.1, forward strand.
CCGGGTCTGGCCACGTGGCGCCCCTGTGACGCGACCGAAACCGCGGCCTCCTGGGTCGAAGGTCTCGAGCGCGAAACCGGCCCGACCGCGCTGATTTTTTCGCGTCAGGACCTGCCGGCCCAGTCGCGCGATCACGAGCAGGTAAAAAACATCCGCCGCGGCGGCTACATCCTGCGTGACTGCGAAGGCCAGCCCGAGCTGATCCTGATCGCCACTGGCTCCGAAGTGGGCCTGGCGATGGATGCCGCTAAAGAGATCGAAGGCAAGGGTCAGAAGGTGCGCGTGGTCTCCATGCCCTGCACCACCAAATTCGACGAGCAGGATCAGGGCTACCGTGATTCCGTGCTGCCGCCGTCGGTGCGCAACCGTCTGGCGATCGAAGCGGCGATCCCGTCGAGCTGGTACAAGTATGTCGGCCTCGACGGCGACGTCTTCGGCATGACCACCTACGGTGAGTCCGGCAAGGGCGGCGACCTGTTCAAGCACTTCGGCTTTACCGTCGACAAGGTCGTCGAGCGCGCCGAAGCAATGCTCAAGGCGTAACGCCTCGCCGCATCCGGGTGACCCGTGTCGCCCGGTATTCTTCGTGATGCATCAGCACCCGGGATCGCATGACGAAGACAAAAGAAAGGGCCCGGCAATTGATTGCCGGGCCCTTTTGCGTATTGCAACGCGTCAGGACAGCGCCATCAGGCGATGGTGATGTCCTTGTTCAGGTAGACGTCCTGGATCGCATTCAGCAGCGCCACACCCTCTTCACGGCTCTTCTGGAACGCCTTGCGCCCCGAGATCAGGCCCATGCCGCCGGCACGCTTGTTGATGACGGCAGTACGTACTGCCTCACCCATGTCGGAGTGACCCTTGGAGCCACCACCGGAGTTGATCAGACCGGCACGACCCATGAAGCTGTTGACGACCTGATAGCGGGCCCAGTCGATCGGGTTGTCGCTGAGCAGCTCGTCATAGACGCGATCATGGGTGTGACCAAAGCCGACCGCACGATAGCCACCGTTGTTCTCCGGCAGCTTCTGCTTGACGATATCGGCATTGATGGTCGCCGCCAGATGCACCGCCTGGCTGGAGAGGTCGGAAGAGACGTGGTAGTCGACGCCGTTTTTCTTGAACTCGGGATTGCGCAGGTAGGACCACAGTACGGTGACCATACCCAGCTCGTGAGCACGTTCGAACGCTTCGCTGATCTCCTGGATCTGGCGACGGCTTTCCGGCGAACCGAAGTAGATGGTGGCACCGACCGCGACACAGCCCATGTCATGGGCCTGCTCGACCTGCGCGAACAGCGTCTGGTCGTAGATGGCCGGATAGGTCAGCGTCTCGTTGTGATTGAGCTTGACCATCATCGGGATGCGGTGCGAATAGCGACGCGCCACCGAGGACAGCACGCCCAGCGTGGAGGCCACGCAGTTGCAGCCGCCGTCGATGGCCAGCTCGATGATGTTTTTGGGATCAAAGTACTGCGGATTGGGGGCGAAGGAAGCGCCGGCAGAGTGCTCGATGCCCTGATCCACCGGCAGCATGCTGACGTAGCCCGTGCCGCCGAGTCGACCGTGATTGAAGATCGTCTGCATGTTGCGCAGGACATGAGGCGAGCGGTTGCTGTCCATCATGACGCGATCAATATAATCGGGACCCGGCAGGTGCAGGTCTTCTTTCCTGAACCCTTCACAGGTATGGTTCAGCAGGCTATCCGCTTCCTCTCCCAGCAGCCTGGCGATATCTGTCATTATCTTCATCCTCTTTTCTACGAAAGATTTTGCACTGCCAGCGGCCAGTGCCGCGGCTCGAACAGCATAAGCAACTATACGTTGCAGTTCATGTCATGTTTTGTCAGTGGTATTCACGCATGAACGGCGCGACGTCGCATGTCTGCCACGGACAACCACATGCTCAGGGCCGCCATGACCGACCATCATTGTTGAACGCATGCGGCCCGCCCCACTTGACCAGCGTGTGCGCCGCCGCCACACCCTGGACGAAAGTCTCATGCCCGCAGCGGCGTCGGCCCGGTCAATAATGGCGCCCGGTGCGGCTGTCTTCGTTTTCCATGTCCCTGCTATGCTGGAGACAGTTTTCCGATCAACCCTGTTGATACCAGACAGGGCCTGTTACCGCTCAATGCCGATCACTTAATGCCAAAACGGGAGTAGCGACATGTCTGTGCGCAAGATGTCCGAGCTGAACCTCGCCGGCCAGCGTGTCCTGATTCGTCAGGATCTCAACGTGCCGATCAAGGATGGAAAGGTCACCTCGGATGCCCGCATCCGGGCCAGCCTGCCCACCATTCGCACGGCCCTTGAACAGAATGCGCGCATCATGCTGATGAGCCATCTGGGCCGCCCCACCGAAGGGGAGCCCAACGATGAAGAGTCGCTGGCACCGGTAGCCAACCATCTGGGGGAACTGCTGGGCATGACGGTTCGCCTGGAGCGCGACTATCTGGAGCAGGACCCCGAAGTACAGGAAGGCGAGGTCGTGCTGCTGGAAAACGTGCGCTTCAACAAGGGCGAGAAAAAGGACGACGAGGCACTGGCGAAAAAATACGCCAGCCTCTGCGATGTCTACGTGATGGACGCCTTCGGCACCGCCCACCGCGCCCAGGCCTCGACCCATGGCGTGGCCCGCTTTGCTCCGGATGCCTGCGCCGGGCCGCTGCTCTCCTCGGAACTGGAGGCGCTTGAAAAGGCGCTGTCCAACCCGAAGCGTCCGATGGTCGCCATCGTCGGCGGCTCCAAGGTCTCCACCAAGCTGGACGTGCTCAACGCCCTGTCCGAAAAGTGCGATCAGCTGATCGTGGGCGGCGGCATCGCCAACACCTTCATCGCAGCCGCCGGCTACAACGTCGGCAAGTCACTGTATGAAGCCGACCTGGTCGATCAGGCCAAAGCGCTCATGAACAAGGTCAACGTGCCCCTGCCCATCGATGTCGTCGTGGCCACCGAGTTCTCGGACAAGGCCGAGGCGGTCACCCGCAACGTCGATGAGGTGCGCGATGACGAGATGATTCTCGATGTCGGCCCCCAGACGGCGCAGACCTACGCCGACGCCCTGCGTGAAGCCGGCACCATTCTGTGGAACGGCCCGGCCGGCGTATTCGAAATCGAGCAGTTCAGTGCCGGCACGAAAGCCATGGCGCATGCCATCGCCGACAGCAACGGCTTCTCGATCGCCGGTGGCGGCGACACCCTGGCGGCGATCGATCAGTTCGGCGTCACCGACCGGATCTCCTATATCTCCACCGGCGGCGGCGCCTTCCTCGAATATGTGGAAGGCAAGACCCTGCCGGCCGTCAGCGCCCTGCGCGACGCCGCCAGATAATCGGCTTCACGCATGAAAAGGGCCCTGTTCCCGCCCGGGAACGGGGCCCTCTTTTGTAACACCGCTTTGCCATCATGTTTCCGTCACGGATGAGTGGCGATACACTGCGACAAAGTGCACAACAGGCCATTCATGAACAAACGACTTTTTTATGCCGGCAGCTGGCCCGATTCCGCCGCTCTGCTCGAGGGCGCCCTCTGGGTAGGCTATGGCTGGAGCATTCAATGGTCGCTGGTCCATCATCAGAGTCTCGTCTTTCTGCTGGCGACCCTGCTGGTGCTGGTCTGTACGCTCACCACACTGATGTGGCAGCCGCTGAAGCTGACGCTGGCGCGCTATCGGGTCAGAAAGCGTCGCACTGAAATGTGGATGCACATCCTCTACCCGCCGCTGCTGCTCGCCCCGCCCCTGTGGTGGCTGCTGGAGCGCCTTGTGGGCAATCTGCCCGACGCCCAGCAGTGGACGCTGGCCTGCCTTCTGATGACCGTTGGCTGGCTGGTCTTTCTGATCTCGCTTTTGATCAAGCGCCTGATTCGTCAATACCGTCAGGCGCTGAGCGATCACGCCGCCGACTGACGGCGTCCTGGCGCCCTTTTGGGGCGCTATTGGCGCTCCAGCACCAGCAGCGGATCGATACGGGTATCAAACCAGTTCATGCCCCAGTGCAGATGCGGGCCGGTGGCGCGGCCCGTCGCGCCGACCTCGCCAATCACATCGCCCTGCGCCACGCGATCGCCCACCTTCACATCCAGCTTTGACAGATGCAGAAAGTTGGAGCTGATGCCGTAGCCATGATCGATCAGCACCGTCCCGCCGGTCAGATACAGATCCGGATTGGCAAAGGTCACGATCCCGCCGGCCGGCGCCTTGACCGGCGTCCCGGTCGCCGCCGCGATATCCATGCCCGAATGCGCCGAGCCCGGCGTGCCGTTGTAAATGCGCTGATTGCCGAAGCGTCCGCTGATGCGTCCCTTCACCGGCCATATAAAGTCCTCGGTGAAATCGGTGATGCGCTCATCGCGGGTGCGCGCCTGGCTGACCCCGGCCTGCTCGCGACGAATGCGCTCGGCGATTTCTGGCGGCGGCGACACGGTTTTCGGCGGCACACCGTTAATGCGCTCGACAGGGAAATCCCGCGGCGTTACCCGGATATCAACCGTGCGCGCCGGCTCACCCGGCGGTGTGACGCTGACCTCGCTGTTGCCCGTGGCATCACGGCCGATCCCGAACACCACCGTGCCGTAGTCGGTGACGCCCAGCGTGCGGCCGGCATGCACTACCTGACTGCCGGGCGGCACCCGACCGATCACCATGCTCCCCTGCTGGACATGCTCGGGAAAGACAATCGGTACCTGGCGTTCAGCCGCAGCAGGGCCGCTCATCAGCGTCCCGGCAAGCATCAGGGCCGGCAACAGTCCGGACAACACGCGACGCAGGCCGGCGATCGATATTGTGGCATCAAAAAACATGGGTCACTCACTCTCGGCAGATGATCAGGTGGGCAGTAGATAGGGGAGATAGACGATCAGGGCGATCACGGTCAGATGGCCCGGATACCAGGCCAGCCACAGCCAGCGCGGCATGCGCACCACGCCCGGGATAAAGCGCGCCAGTCCCGCGGCGAGCACCAGCACCACCAGCGTGGTCGAAAACGCCACGCTCTTGCTGATCGTATAGATGTTGAGCTGGGCCGTGATCCAGAGAATCGGCACACCGGCAAGCCAGGCCCAGATGCGCATCACACCGTGATCAAAGCGCTGATAGGCCGCCATGGCCAGCATGAAACCCGGCACCATCAGAATGCCGAAGCGACCGTATTCCAGCAGGGGACCTGCCGTGTACCAGGCGACAATGGACAGCGCCACAACAGCGGCGCTGACCACCCGGGCGCGCATTTCCATGGGCGGTGACACCAGCAGCTGTCGCAGCCAGGCGCCCCACACCAGTCCGAAGGCCAGCGTAAAACAGACATTGATCACCAGCACGCTGGAGTAACGCGGCATCAGCATATAGGGTAGCTGGGCGATCAGACCGATGATCAGGATGCGCCGCGCGTAGCGCATGGGGTTGCGGGTATCAAACAGTCCATGCCAGGCCACCATGGCCGCAAACAGCGGAAAGGCCACTCGCCCGATGGTGGAACTGGCCCAGCTGAACTGCCAGGAGAGCTCGTTGGAGAGCGCATAGCGCACCACGTGGTCCACGGTCATCGAGATCAGGGCCAGCCACTTGCCCCAGTCCGTCCATCGGGACCGGGCAGCTCTCGAGGCGGGTGCCGCGGCCCCGGCGGTTATATCGGTCATGCGCGCTCCGTCGTCAGATCACTTTGGCGAAGGTTACACCATAAGCCGCGGCGGGCGCGGCGCAAGTCCACTTAATGATACGGAGGCCGTTCATGTACTCCCCCCTCAACACTGTGATAATCGGCTTTGGGCTGGTCGGACGCGTTTTTCATGCGCCGCTGATTCGCCATACCGACGGCCTGACCCTCAGGGGCGTGGTCTCCAGCCGCCCGGATGACGTTCATGCCGACCTGCCTGATATCAAGGTCTACCCGGAAGCCGAACAGGCTCTGAAGGACCCCGAGGTCGATCTGATCGTGATTGCCACGCCCAACGATACCCACGCCGAGCTGGCGCTGGCCGCCCTTGAAGCCGGCAAGCACGTGGTGATCGACAAGCCGGCCACGCTTGACCGGGCTGAACTGGAACGCATTATCGACACCGCCCGGCGCGTAAAACGCATGGTCAGCGTCTTTCAAAACCGCCGCTGGGACGCCGATTTCCTCACCCTCAAGGGACTTCTGGACGCCGGCCGCCTGGGACACCCCACCCGTAGCCATCTGCATTTTGACCGCTTTCGCCCCGAAGTGCGCGATCGCTGGCGCGAACGCCCCGGCCCCGGCAGCGGCGGCTGGTATGACCTGGGCTCGCATCTGGCCGATCAGGCGTTGACGCTGTTTGGCACGCCGCGGGGCGTTTACGCCGACCTGGCAACGCTCAGACCGGGTGGCGGCGCAGTGGATTATTTCCACGTGCTGCTGCGCTATGACCACCATCGGGTCGTGCTCTCGAGCCACGCCCTGAGCGCTCATGATTCTCTGCGCTACGCCATCGACGGCACCCGCGCCTCATACATCAAGCACGGCATCGACACCCAGGAGCAGACCCTGCGCGACGGCGGCACCCCGGGCCAGCCCGGCTGGGGCGAGGACCCGGTCCGTGGCACGCTTTATCATGGTGAAACCGGCGACAGCGAATCTATCGATAACGCTCAAGGCGAGTATCGCGCCTACTACGCCAACATCGTCGCGCATCTGCACGGTGACGCAGACCTTGCCGTAACGCCCGAGCAGGCGCTTGACGTCATGCGCGTGATCGACGCCGCGCACGAAAGTAGCGCCACCGGACGCGAGGTTGAGTTCTAGCGGCCCGACACGCCCTGGCGTCAGGTGCCGCAGAAGGTGCGAAATACGGCCTCATCAGGCCCGGCCGGCAGCGTCCAGGCTTCCCGGCCGGGTTGCACCTCGAACGGGTCTGCGAGCATCTCGCGCAGCGTCTCGAAGGGCTCGAAGTTACCCTCGGCGGCGGCGCTCAGGGCCTGCTCAACGCGGTGGTTGCGGGGAATATAGAGCGGATTGACCTTGTGCATGTCACGTCCGACTTCCTCGCCGTCGCGTCCCTCGCGCGCCAGACGCGCGCGCCATTGCGGCAACCACGCGCGGATATCACCGTCCTGCTCGAACAGTGCCAGCAGGGCGTCGTCACCGGCCTCGCTACGGGCGCACTCGCCGAGCTGGCGAAAGGTCAGGGTGAAGTCGGCACGTCCGACACGCATCGCCTCCTGCAGCGCCTCGATCAGTTCCTGATCACTGTCCTCTTCCTGCACCAGACCGAGCTTTTGTCGCATGACCCCAAGCCAGGCATCGAGATACTGCTCGGAGAAGCCCTGTACCACCTCGGTGGCGCGTTCAATAGCGCGCTGCTCGTCACTGTCAAAGAGGGGCAGCATCGCCTCGGCCAGCCGCGCCATGTTCCACTGCAGTATCACCGGCTGATTGACATAGGCATAGCGCCCGCCGGTATCGATCGAGCTGAACACGGTCTTCGGGTCATAACGCTCCATGAAGGCACAAGGGCCAAAATCGATGGTCTCGCCGGCAATCGAGGTGTTGTCGGTGTTCATCACACCGTGAATGAAGCCCACGCCCATCCAGCGTGCCACCAGCTCGGCCTGGCGCTGCTGGATCGCCTTCAAAAGATTCAGATAGCGGTTTTGCTCTTCGATCTCGAGCAGCTCGGGATAGTGACGCTCGATCACATGATCGGCCAGCGTCCTGACGGACTCGCCATCATGACGTGATCCGAAGTACTGAAAGGTGCCCACCCGGATATGGCTGGAAGCCACCCGCGTCAGCACCGCGCCGGGTTCGGGCATGCGCCGCATGACCCGCTCGCCGGTGGTCACCGCCGCCAGTGCCCGGGTGGTCGGGATGCCCATGGCATGCATCGCCTCGCTGACCAGATACTCGCGCAGCACCGGCCCCAGCGGCGCCCGGCCGTCTCCACCGCGCGAAAAGGGCGTACATCCTGCGCCCTTGAGCTGGATATCACGCAATCGCCCGTCACGATCCGTCACCTCACCCAGCAGGACCGCCCGACCATCGCCCAGTCGCGGGGAAAAACCGCCGAACTGATGTCCGGCGTAGGCCTGCGCGACCGGGTCAGCGCCGGGTGGCAGATCGTTGCCGGAAAACCAGTCAGTTGCCTGGCGCTCATCAAAGGCGGCGACTTCAAAACCGAGCGTTTCGGCCAGCGGTCGGTTGAAGGCGACCAGCTCCGGCTTCTCGACGGTGACGGGGGTAAAGGGCTCGAAAAAGTGGGCGGGAAGCTTCGAATAGCGAAGCGTAAAGGTCGGAAACATGGTGACTCCAGCAGCAGATGCTGCGCATTGATGAAATGATCCGTCCGGATGACAAGGGTAGAACATCACAGACGCAAGGGCCCGGCACTCACTAACGAGGCCGGGCCCTGGAAAAGCCGTCAGTGGCGTGTCACATCAATCGTTTTGCTTCATGGCTTTCACCATTTGATCGACGTTGAAACGGAACATGTCGGCATAGGTCGCCGCCGGGCCGTCGGGCTTCGAGAGTGACTCCACATACAGCTCGCCACCGGGCTGAGCCCCCGCCGCACTGGCAATCTGCTCGACCAGCCGCGGATCGTTGGAGTTTTCAAAGAAGTAGCTTTTGATGTGCTCCTCCTTCATCTGGGTGATGAGCCCTGCCACATCCTTCGCCGAGGCTTCGCTGTCGGTGGTCATGCCCAGCGGGGCCAGGAAGGTGACACCGTAGCGGTCGCCGAAATAGCCAAAGGCGTCATGTGAGGTCAGGATCTTGCGCCGATCCTCGGGAATGGCCTCGATCTGCGTTCTGGCGTACTCATCCAGCGATTCGAGTTCCTGCTTGTAGGCATCGCCATTGGCGCGATATTCATCGGCGCCTGCCGGGTCTGCCTTCGACAGCGCCGCCACGATGTTGTCGACCCATACCTCGACATTGGCCGGGCTGTTCCAGACGTGCGGGTCGGGACCGTCATGATGGTGGTGATGGCCGCCATCGTCATGGTCATGGTCATGGTCATGGTCACCATGATCGTGATCGTCCGCGTCATGGCCGTGATCGTGGTCTTCTTCCTCCATTTCACGGGTATGGATGTGCTCCGAGACCACCACGGGCTGCCCCTTGAAGCCGGAGGTCGCAATCAGGCGATCCATCCAGCCCTCAAGGCCCAGCCCGCTCATGAAGACCACATCCGCGTCACGCACCCGGCGCACGTCGTTCGGGGTCGGCTCATAGGCATGCGGGTCACCGTTGGGGCCGATCAGACTCGATACCTCGACCCGGTCACCGCCCACTTCACTGACCACATCGGCCAGCACGGTAAAGGTTGCCACTGCCTTGACGTCCGCGGCCTGGGCTACGGCGGCCGACAGCGGTGACAGGGCCAGCATTGCAGCACCCGCCCACCAGACTCTGATCTTCATGCATGCTCTCCGTTTGTCAGTAGAAATCCTGGTCCAAAAGCCACGGCCTAGCCGGCCAGATGCGGCCGTGACAGGCGCTGGCGCACGATGCCCAGCCGCCCGAAAAGAAACGACAGCAGATAAATCCCGCTGGCCGAGAGCACAATGGTCGGCCCCGACGCCACGCCGGTATGAAAGGAGATATTGAGTCCGACGATGCCGGCCAGAAACGCCACCAGCATGGCACTGAACATCATGCCCGGCAGGCTCACCGCCCAGAAGCGTGCCGCCACCGCCGGCAGCATCATCAGCCCTACCGCCATCAGGGTGCCAAGCGACTGAAAGCCCGCCACCAGGTTGAGCACCACCAGCAGCAAAAAGAGCACGTGATAGAGATGGCCGCGCCCGCCAACGGCGCGCAGGAACCCGGGGTCAAAACACTCCATGACCAGCGGCCGGTAGATCAGGGCCAGCAGCACCAGCGTCAGCGACGAGATGCCGGCGATCAGATAGAGCGCGTTCTGGTCGATGGCAAGAATGGTGCCAAAAAGCACGTGTAAAAGGTCCACGCTCGAGCCCTTGAGCGATACGATCAACACCCCCGCAGCGAGTGAGGTGAGATAGAAACTGGCAAAGCTGGCGTCCTCGCGCACCGCAGTCGTACGACTGACCAGTCCCGACAGCAGTGCCACCGCCAGCCCTACGACCAGACCGCCCAGTCCCATCGCCGGCAGTGACAGCCCGGCGACCAGAAAGCCGACCGCAGCCCCCGGCAGTACGGCGTGGCTCATGGCATCGCCCACCAGACTCATGCGTCTGAGCATCAAAAGGACACCCACCGGCCCGGAGCCCAGCCCCAGCGCCATGCAGGCGACCAGCGCCCGACGCATGAAACCGAACTCCACGAAGGGCGCCAGCGTGGCGTCATAGGCCATGGTTACAAGGCTCATGCCTGCTCCTCGTGTATTTCACAGGTATGGGCATCTTCACGCCAGGACTCTTCCATCATGTTGGCCCGGCGCAGGTTATGGGGCTGCAGCACCTCATCGGTCGCCCCCCAGGCGATCGCCTCGCGCGCCATCAAAAGCGTCTGCGGAAAGCACTGACGCACCTGGGACATGTCGTGCAGCACGGCAATCACGGTGCGACCGTGTTCGTGCCAGTGGCGGATCAGGGCCAGCAGGTCGCGGGTGGTGCGCTCATCAATGGCGTTGAAGGGTTCATCCAGCAAAATGACCGGAGCGTCCTGCAGCAGCAGCCGGGCAAACAGCACGCGCTGAAACTGCCCCGAGGAGAGCTCGCTGATGCGACGCTCCTCGAAGCCGGAAAGCCCGACCTTGTCGAGGGCATCCAAGGCCCGGTCCACATCCTGACGCTTCATGCCGCCAAAAATGCCAAGACGATGCCAGTCGCCCATGGCAACGGTATCAAATACGCTCAGGGGGAAACTGCGGTCGACCTCGGCGGCCTGGGGCAGATAGCCATAGCGGCTGGCCGACATGCCGGCGCGGTCGATGCGGCCCTCGGAGGCGGCCATATTGCCGGTCAGCGCCTTGATCAGGGTCGACTTGCCGGCCCCATTGGGACCGATGATGGCGGTAAGGCTGCCGGCCTCGAAACTGCCGGTGACATGATGGACGGCCGGATGGCGCTGGTAGGTGACCGTCAGATTATCAAGATGGATGGGCGCACCCTTGAGGTCAGGACAGCTCATGGGACGGCCACCGCCCAGTGCACCATGGACCAGAGTCCGACCAGTCCGACTGCTGCAAGCAGCAGTCGCCAGCCGACCGACGAGGCCAGTACCGAGCGTCGGCAGCGGTTGATGACATTGTCATCGCGCACGCGCGAAGCGTTTGGCGAATCATCCCTGGTAGAGGAGTGATGAGAGAGTTGACGAGACACGATGTGATTCCATGACGATAACAGTGCCGGGCAAACGACTGCCCGACACCCGGGATGTTATAAAGTATCATCACACGTGGTCCGCGCCAGCGCAATCACGCAGCATCCCGCTATCGTCTGATGCTGCCAGGCAACGTTCAATGATCCTGGTCTTCGATCCGTGCCAGCAACCGCTGTCCACGCCGTGAGCGGCGCGTGCGACGCATGCCGGCCGAGGCCACTTTCCAGCCCACGATGCGCGCGGCGCCCACCGCCATGCCGCTGGCCGCCCCCCAAAGGATCGCCTGACGCCACTCGACATCATCGCGATCGGGATTGACGGGCGGCTCGAACACGCCGTGACGAAAGGTCTTTTTCATTGCCTGACGCATGGCGATACCGGTCGCCGCCGCCGTGGCGGTGCCGACGAGGGTCCAGAGGGTTTGAGATTTCATGGCAGTATCCCGTTCAAGTGATCAAGAAAACCCTTCAAGCCTGGCCGATCGCGCTCGGCCCCACCAGTGCCCATGGACAGCCCCGCTGCTCTCGCGCACCATCCGGTGATCTTTCATACCGCCAAAGGACACTTCATGACCGAACAGCCTCCCGTGATTGTCGAACCCGAGCAAACGTCAGCCACCGCCGTGGTCATTATCCTGCACGGTCTGGGCGCCAGCGCCCACGATTTTGACCCGCTCATTCCGGCGCTGTCGCTGCCCGATGATCTTGCGGTGCGCTTTGTCTCGCCCCACGCTCCGGTGCTGCCGGTCACCGTCAACAACGGCATGACCATGCCGGCCTGGTATGACATTACCAGCATGGCGCTGGAGCGCGAAATTGATGAAGCCCAGCTCAAGGCCTCGGCACAGCGCATTCATCAATTGATCGATGAGCAGATCGCCAGCGGCATCGACAGCCGCCGCATCGTGCTGGCCGGTTTCTCCCAGGGCGGCGCCGTCGCCTATGAAGCCGCCCTGACCTATCCAGAACCGCTGGCCGGCGTGCTGGCCATGTCGACCTACTTTGCCACGGCCGACAGCATCAAGGCGGATGACGCCAACCAGGGCACGTCGATCGAAATTCATCACGGCACCCAGGACCCGATCGTGGATGAAACGCTTGGTCGCCGCGCCGCCGAACGCCTCACCGACATGGGCTATGACGTTGAATACCGTACCTGGCCGATGGCGCACACCATCAGCGCTGATCAGATCCCCGCCATTCGTGAGTGGCTGATCGAACGACTCGGGGAATAGGCCCTGCCATGTCGCCGGTATGAGCCTTTTAAACCACAGTCATTCACGGCGCGAGCCATCCCCTCATCCGCAGAATGAAAGAGGTCATACCTGCCATGCCGGGGCGCTTAAACACGGCAACGACGGGGCTGATCGCCTTTTACGGCACGGACATGAGATCGCTCCGGCGTCACGCTTGGGACATCGCTTCCATCGTCTCAAGGTGTCGCCATGTCCTTTGCACAGTCATCGATCATCGAGCCCGCCAGCAACCGTCCGGCGGATGCCTGCGTTATCTTCCTGCACGGTCAGGGCGGCAGCGGCTATGACTTCGAACCGCTGTTCCATGCGCTCGCCCTGCCGGACAGCAGCAATGTGCGCTTCGTGCTGCCTGGTGCGCCGGTGCGCCAGCTGGAGTGCCGTCAGGGAGAAAAGGCCAGCGCCTGGTATGACGCCGCGCCTGGAGACATCGCCGGCAGTCACGCGCAGCAGCAGATGATGGATGCCGTACGTCAGGTCGAAATGCGCATCGACAGCGCACTGGCCGATGGTATCGATGCCAGCCGCATCATCCTGGGCGGGTTCGGTCAGGGCGCCGATATCGCCGCTCACGTCGCGCTGGGCTATCGCAAGGGACTGGGCGGACTGATGATGCTCTCCACCGCGCTGGGCACGCTGCCCTCGGCCACCCATGACGCCAACCGGCATCTTCTGATCACCATGCATCACGGCCGTCAGGACCCGATCGTGAGCGAGGCTTCGGCCCGCCAGCGCGCCGGTGAGTTCACCCGCATGGGCTACAGCGTCGACTATCACGCCCATGCCATGGGCAACGAGTTCTGCGCCGATGAGCTTTCCCAGCTGCGCGCCTGGCTGGTCACGCGTCTGATCCGGACCCGTCTGGTCGCCTGATTCGCACCGCCCAGTGGGTGGCGCGATGGCCTCGATCGACAGCGCCGCCCTTGAGGCGGCGCTTTCATTTCCGGACTCAGCCCGGCTGTCGGCCGGCAGCCACCTGCATGAATCGATCGGCCTGCTGTGGCGGGCGGCTGACAAGGCTGGCCGCGATATAAAGCACCGCTGCCACCGGCAGCCCCCAGATTCCGGGAGGCAGGCCCATTGGTCGGATACCGGTCATGAAGCTGGCCAGCACCAGCCCCCCGGCGCCCAGGATGCTGATCAGTGCACCGAGGGCCGTGCCACGACGCCAGAAAAAGGCCCCCACGATCGCCGGCACGGCCACCACCAGCCCTGCCGAGGAAGCCACCGACAGCACCGCGATCAGATCAAGACGCAGCTCGGCAAAGCCGAGCGCCACCAGCGCGATCACCGGCATGACCCATTTGCCCAGCCGCAGCTGTCTCTGCTCACCGTCAGCATCCCTTGAGGTCGCTCGAAGATCACGGGCCAGCATCGAGGCCAGTGTCAGCATGATGGAATCAATGGTCGACACGGCCGCCGCCAGAATCCCCACCATCACGATCACACCGAGTACCGGCGGTACATGGGTTGATGCCAGAAGCGTCGGGGTGGCCAGATCGGCGCTTTCAAGCGCGGGGAAGGCCACCAGTGCCGAAAACCCCCACAGCACCGACACCAGCGTGTAGATAAAACCGAACACCAGAAAACCGAGCAGCATGCGCCGCATGGCCCCCAGGTCCTTCGGCATGAACAGGCGCTGGCTGACCTGCGGGTTGGACAGGCTGAAAAAGAACCAGGGCAGGGTCAGCCCCAGAAAATTGATCAGGTTGAACACCCCGTTGCCCGGCACGACCAGCGCCTGCGGATGCTCAAGGGCCAGCCGGTCGAACAGCGCCCCAAACCCACCCAGCTCATGGACCACCAAAAGCGCCACCAGCGTCGAGGCCACAATCATGAACAGGGCCTGCAGTGAATCGGTCCAGGCCACCGAGCGCATGCCTGCGATCCGTGAAAAGAGAATCGCCAGCACCGTGGCCACCACCACGCCGGTCGTAAACGACACCGCTCCACCGCTCATGCCGGAAAGCAGATAACCTACGCCGGCCAACTGGACGGCGGCATAGGGAATCAGAAAAAGACAGCTGGTCAGGACCATCGCCCTTGCCACCCAGCGGCTTTCATAGCGATGCCCGAGCATTTCCGACGGTGTAACAAAGCCGAAATGGCGGCCGACCGCCCAGAAACGCGGCCCGAAAATCGCCACCAGCGACACCCCGGCAAAATAGAGAATCTCGAAACCGAAGGCGCCTACGCCCCCGGCATAGGTCAGCCCGGCCAGCCCTACCATCATGAAGGCGCTATAGGTGGTGGCACTGTAGCTCAGCGCTGACACCACCCCGCCCATCTGGCGGCTGCCCAGAAAATAATCGGCCATGCTGGCGACCGGCCCCTGCCGTGACCGCCAGGCCACGATCAGCGACGCGACCAGATAGAGTCCCACGGCACTCCAGATCAGGGATTCACTCATGGGGGCCATCCTGCTCGAGGTCTTGCGTCAGCGTCCGAAAACGCCGCGTGGTCCACGCGTTGAACGCAATGATCACGATGCCCATGAGCGCCCATAGCAGAAAGCTGCCATACCAGGCATGAACCCTTGAGAGCAGCGTAAAGGGCACCACAATGGCAATCATGATCAGCCCTGCCATGATGCCGGCCCAGCGTGACGTGGTCATCCCGTTTCCTCTTGTTCGATGATCGGGCGCCAGCATAGCGCGACACCCTTATGTTCGAAATAAGAAAAAGGGGGTATTTCCGCCTTTCTTCCGGCCGACGAGTGCCTGAAGAAAAGGCAGCGGGCTCGACAAGGTCGTGCGCGCCGCCCGTTCGCACTACAGCGCGTTCCTGCCGATCATGTGGCTCGCAGGCTGGAGCGGCACCAGCTCGGCTAGCTCTGGTGCCAGGGGGCATGGCGCGTCGGCGAACAGCCGTTCCAGCGAAATATCGATGGAAGTATTCCATGAGAGGGGATATGAAGGTCGTCCGCAGAGCTCATGGTCCTTGTTGACCCCGCTATGGCGGCGCTGAAATCATCCTGATGCCATCCATGTGCGACAAGCCTTTTCAAGGGACAGACCACGACAACCTGTCAGGCTCGAGATGGATTCAGAAAAAACGGGGGCTTTCCCCCGATAATGATCGCCTATGCTGTGTCAGTTATAGGCCGAACCGGAGTATCTATCCGCCAAATGCCCAGGTTCACGATCACTGTCGACACCGATGCCGTCGATCAAGCAAATGCTGTCGAAGCATGGCTCGATCGATGGCAGGACACGGCCGAGCACGTCTCCGATAATCTTGGCTGCGGCTGCTGCGTGTCTATTTATCATGTCGAAGCGTCGCAAGAAGCATTGGCCGAGTTGCCAAATGACGTTGTCTCGCTGGGCGAATGGACAAAATGGTGCGCTGTTTTTCAGGTTGTTGATCGCCGAGAGCCGTGATGATGATGCGATCCCTCAGCGCAGCTGACTGTCCTTGCTGGCACGGCGATTGGCGCCCGAGCCTTTCGCCGCACGCCTATCCTCCTCGGCCTGACACGCCACACACAGTCTCACCCCGGGCACCAGCTCGCGTCGACGCTCGGGGATCGGCGCCTCGCAGGCCTCACAGAATTCAAGGCTTTCGCCGTGGTGCACCAGGCGGCTGCGCGCCCGGGCCACGCCCTCTTCCACGGTGTCGTCGATCTGATCCTGTACTGCGCCATCTCGTGTCCAGCCGCCGGCCATGATACTCCCCCCTGATGCTGAAAAACCGGGCATTGAAGACTGTGCCGCGCCCGCGCCGATAAAGGCCCGGGCCACGCCACTCATGACCCTCAGCATAGCCCGGTTTCGCACCGTTCGGCAGTCCTTCGAAAGTCCCTCTTTCAAGAGCCTCTGATGCGGCGTTAGCCGCGTTCGGCCAGCTGCTCGCGACGCGCTTCGCCCTGGCGCTCCAGCATCCAGCCGGGGTATTCCGATGGCAGAGCACTCACGGCATCAAGCTTCGCCAGCTCCTCCGGCGTCAGCTGAATCTCGATGGCGCCGAGATTGTCCTCCAGCTGCTCAAGGCGTTTGGCCCCGACGATCACGCTGGTCACCGCCGGCTGATGCAGCAGCCAGGCCAGCGCGATACGCGCCACCGACACCCCGCGCTCCTCGGCCATCGGTGCCATCGCCTCGATACAGTCAAAGGCACGCGAACGCTCGACCGGCGGGAAGTCGAAACTGGCGCGGCGCCCCTCGCCACCGCTCTCGTCGCGGCGATACTTGCCGCTGAGCAGACCACCGGCCAGCGGGCTCCAGACCATCAGGCCGAGGCGTTCGCTTTCCAGCATGGGGATCAGCTCCCGCTCCAGGTCGCGCCCGGCCAGGGTGTAGTAGGCCTGCAGCGACTCAAAGCGATGCCAGCCGTTGTGTTTCGCAATCCCCTGCGCCTTCATGATCTGCCAGGCGGCCCAGTTGGAGACGCCGATATAGCGCACATGACCGTGCTCCACCAGCGTATGCAGGGCACGCACCGTCTCCTCGATCGGCGTGGCCGGATCAAAGCCGTGAATCTGATAGAGATCGATATGATCAAGCTGCAGCCGCTTCAGGCTCGCCTTGACGCCTTCCATGATGTGATAGCGCGAGGCGCCGCGGCTGTTGACCGCTGCGCCACCGGGGGGCTGATCACCGCCGGTCGGACCGAACACCTTGGTGGCGACCACCACGTCATCGCGATTGACACCGAGATTTTTCAGCGCCTGACCGGTCATCACCTCGGACTGACCCTGCGAATAGACATCGGCGGTATCGATGAAATTGATGCCCGCCTCCAGCGCCCGACCCATCAATTGATCAGTATCGGACTGCCGCAGATCGCCGATGCGGCTCCAGAGGTCCCCCTGACCGCCGAAGGTCATGGTGCCGAGACAGAGCTGTGAAACGAAAAGGCCGGTATCGCCCAGTTTGCGGTAACGCATGCTGTTCTCTCCCATAAAGGCGTGTCGTATGACTGCCCTGATAGTGTGGCCGCCCCCTCCCTGCCGTGCTGTCACGATAGGCCGCCATACTTGCCCATTTCTGCCGGATACTGGCTGGCCAATCCGCACAGCGTTAGTCTCTCAAAACGCATTGCCACCTCATGAGCGCCGTCATGCCCCCTTCGCCCTGCGCTACAGCGCCTGCTTCTGCCCCGGCACCTGCCGCTGCGATCGCTGCCATGCGTGGCGAGCTGATCGAATGGCTCGATCGTCTGAGCAACGGCCATGACGGCAAGCACGCCACGGCCATCGCCGGGCTGACCATCAACCGCATGAGCGCCCCGCAGCCCCCGCAGCACGTCATTCAGACGCCCGCCTTCAGCGTCATCGCTCAGGGCCACAAGCAGCTGTCGCTGGGCCAGGCCCACCACACCTATGATCCGATGCACTACATGGTGTCGGCCGTCAATCTCCCGGTGATGGCCTGTGTAGACGGTGCCACCCCGGATCGGCCCTATCTGGGGCTGCGGCTTGATCTGGACATCGCCCTGCTCGAGCGCCTGGTGCATGAGATGCCGCTGCCCCGAATGGACACGGACGACCCCGGGCACGGCCTGCAGGTCGAACAGCTGGAAGCACCGCTGCTGGACGCCGTGCTTCGGCTGCTGCGACTGCTGGAAACGCCTGAAGATATCGCCGTTCTGGCGCCCATGGTGCAGCGCGAGATTCTCTATCGGCTGCTGAGCGGCACTCGAGGCGCAGCGCTGAGTCGCATCGCCCTGCGCGACAGTCATGCCGGTCGCGTACGTGCCGCCACGGCCCTGCTGCGCGAGCGGTTTGATCAGACGGTGAGCATGACGGCGCTGGCACGCGAGGTGCACATGAGCGTCTCCACCCTGCACCATCATTTCCGCGCCGTGACCGCCATGAGTCCGCTGCAGTTTCAAAAACGCGTGCGGCTCGAGGAGGCGCGCCGGCTGCTGCTGGGCGGCGGGCTGGACATCACCGCCATTGCCGGGCAGGTGGGCTACGAAAGCCCGTCCCAGTTCAGCCGTGAATACCGCCGCCTGTTCGGGGATTCACCGCGCGCGGATCGCCGCCGCTGGCTGGAGCAGGGTATGAGTGCGGGCACCGTTATCCGCTAGCCGGGGCGGCGCTGTCGATCCACGCCTGCGCCAGCCAGCCCCCGGCCCGTGCGATCTCCACCTCGGGGCTTCCGGCGTACCCCAGCACCAGACCGGGTTCGGGCCGGTCTCCCAGAAAATACCCCGACAGCGGCGAGAGCGCGATGCCCTGCCTGCGCCCGGCCTCGACCAGCGTCCGCTCCTGGCCGAGGCTGTCCAGCCCGGCCAGCAGGTGCATGCCGGCATGGCCCTCGGAGAGCGTCATGCCGCGTGCCACGGCCGGCGCCAGCGCCTCGCGCAGCGCTGCCTGCCGGGACCGATACGCCCGTCGCATACGCGCCACGTGACGGGAAAAATGCCCCTGATCGATAAACTCGGCCAGTGCGGCCTGCGCCACATACTGCCCCTCCCGATGGAACCTGGCATTGGCGCGCCTGAAGGGCTCGACCAGCGCCAGCGGCAGCACCAGATAACCAAGCCGCAGCCCCGGATAAAGCACCTTGCTAAAAGTGCCCACATAAATGACCGGGGCCTGATCCACCAGCCCCTGAAGCGAGGCCAGTGGTGGCGAGCTGTAGCGAAACTCGCTGTCGTAATCGTCCTCGATGATCCAGGCGCCCCGATCCCGGGCCGCCTTCAGAAGCGCCAGCCGCCGCGCCAGAGTCAGCGTGATGCCGCTGGGATACTGATGCGACGGCGTCACGTAAATCAGCTTGGGGCCGGGCCCGTCGGGGACGCACTGCAAATCGATGCCATCGGCATCCACCGGTACCGGCACCAGCGACAGACCCGCCGCCGTCAACGCGACCTGAGCGCCGGCGTAGCCGGGCTCCTCGACCCAGGCGTGATCCCCCGGGTCAGCCAGCAGCCGCGCGATCAACTCGAAACCCTGCTGCGCCCCCTGGGTAATCAGGATCTGCCCGGGCGTACAGCGCACCGAACGCGACAGCCGCAGATAGTCACACAGAGCCGTTTTCAGTTCCGCCACGCCGCCGTCACCCTGATAGGCCAGCCACGCTTCGGGGGCGCGCTGCTGATGACGGCGCAGCAGGCGCTGCCACTGCTCGCGCGGGAAGAGATCCAGCGCCGGGATACCGGGCGCAAAAGTGCTATGAGGACCACCTGACGGGGCGCAGGCGGCCAGAAGATGATCGCCTCGCCGCGAGAGCTGCGCATTTTCAGAGGCGGCGGGCGCGTCATGACGCGTCTCGGCCAGCGACAGGCTCGCCACGAACAGCCCGGCGCCGGGCCGTGTCACGACAAACCCTTCTGCCGCCAGCCGGTCCAGCGCCGCCAGTGCCGTGTTGCGACCGATGTTCAGCTCACGTGCCAGCTGCCGGGAAGACGGCAGCGCCTCTCCAGAGGCCAGTTCGCCGGACTCGATCCAGCCGCGCAGGGCGATGTACAGCTGCTGACTCAGCCCCTGATCTTTCTGCGGCGTCAGGCGCATGGTCAACGCATCCACCACCCAGCCGGTACGTGCAAGTCGACTCAACCGGTCCCCCTGATTTTCTCGAAACTGGCGCTTATGGAAGAACCAGTATGCGGTCACGATGACGATTCGTCATTATACCCCGGAGGCCTCATGTCCACTGTACGACCCGCCACGCTCCCGGATCTGGAGGCTTTGACCCCACTGCTGGACGGCTATCGCGTGTTCTATCAGCAAGCCAGTGATGAAGCGGCCTGCCGCGCCTTTCTTCAAAAGCGTCTTGAGCAGGGCGACTCGCATCTGCTGGTTCACGATGCCGGCCACGGCCTGGAAGGCTTCGTGCAGCTCTATCCGCTGCTCTCAACGGTGGGCCTTGCCTCGCGCTGGCTGCTCAATGACCTGTTCGTGGCCCCGAAGGCGCGCGGTCGCGGTATTGGACAGGCGCTGATGCAGGCCGCCGCAGACGTGGCCCGGGCGCACAATGTGCCCTCGCTGATGCTGCGCACCCAGACCCACAACGATGCCGCAAAAGCGCTGTATGAATCGCTGGGCTGGCAAAAAAATGGTGATTTCGACACCTATACGCTGACCCTGCCGGAGACAGGATCATGACGCCCCTGCTCACGCCTGCGAACACCCCGGTGGGTCATCCGTTAGCGGGCTGGCAACCACCGCCGTCACCCAGTCATGACACCCTGACCGGGCGCTACTGCCGGGTGGCACCGCTGAACGTGACGTCACACGGCGACGCACTGTTCAACGCCTGGCAGGCGGATGCCCCTTCACGCTGGGTCTATCTCGGCGGGCGCCCCTTCGATGACCGGGACGGCTGTCTTGAATGGCTGTCGCATCGGGCCATCTCCCACGATCCGATGTTCATGGCGCTCATCAACCTGGAGCGAGATCAAGCGCTGGGCGTGGCGGCCTGGCTCGACATTGCCCCCGAGCACGGCACCATTGAACTGGGACACCTGAGCTTTTCCGGACAGATGGCGCGTACCCGGATGGCCACCAAAGCCCTGCACCTGCTGATCGATCACGCCTTTTCACTGGGCTATCGCCGCGTGGCGTGGAAATGCGATGCACTCAATGCGCCGTCACAACGCGCCGCCAGTCGACTCGGGTTCCGTTTTGAAGGCATTTTCCGACAGCATCGCGTGGTGTGCGGACGCAACCGCGACACGGCCTGGTATGCCCTGCTGGATCACGAATGGCCGGCCATGGCGCGGGCGCACAGGCAGTGGCCGATGCCGGACAACTTCGATGATACGGGCCGGCAGCGCGTCGCGCTGTCGGTGCTGACGGCACACGAAGCACAGGGAGCATAGTCATGTATCTGCCTCGTCACTTTCAGATGGAAAATGCCCGGACAAAGCACGCCCTGATGGATCGCTACCCCTTTGCCACGCTCGTGACCGTCACCGACGGCGTCATCGACGCCAATCCGCTGCCGCTGTTGCTGAATCCTCATCGAGGTCACCATGGCGTACTCGAAGGCCATATCGCCCGCGCCAACCCGCTTGTCCGGCAGTCGCCCGAAAGGGCCATGGCGCTGTTTCACGGCCCCGACAGTTACATCACACCGAACTGGTATCCGGCCAGGCGCGCCCATGGCCGGGTCGTACCGACCTGGCACTATCTGAGCGTTCAGGCACACGGCACGCTTCGGTTGATCGAGGACCCGGACTGGCTGCGAACGCATGTGGCCGAGCTGACTGCGCGCTTCGAGCGCGAACAGACCACGCCCTGGTCAATCGAGGACGCACCGCGGGATTACATTGATGGCCTGTGCCGGGCGATTGCAGGGATTGAGCTTCGCATCGAACGTCTGGTCGGCAAGCACAAGGCGGCCCAGCACAAGGATGCAGCAACACAGCGTGCGGTACTTGATGGGCTGATGGCCGAGGGATGGCGCGAGGAGGAAGCGGGCTGGCTGAGCGGACTGTCAAGGCCCTGAAAAAGTGTGCCAGCTTCCACCAAGACTCTGCTCGGGTCTCTGAGTCGCTGGCGGGCTCATTCCCGAAAATGCCGAGTATCGGGCGGCATCACTGCTGTCTTCTCAAAAGGCACGCCGTGTTTTTACCCAGGTATACATGTTTGAAACGGCCGGAGAGATAAAAAGCAGTCTGGTTTTTTTCGGCAACTGCACCTGGCAGCGCTTCAAGTAAGGCGTCACTTTCTGCCTCATGGCTTTCAAAGGCACAATAGAACCAACATAACCATACGTCAGATTGACACATATCTTGTAAAACAACATGGTCTGCGCAGCCAGCAACACCAGCATCTTTCTTTTAACAGGATCCGCTTCCTGTTCTGCTGCCTCCAGATAGCATCTTATATGCTCGGCAACATGATGTGTGTCAGTACTATCAATGTTCGTGCTAATGCTTTGTAAATTACGGCGATAATGAATCAGCGCCTTTTCCGTCGCATTAATGCGCCTGGCACGTAACACGGCAAAGGGAGTGACCATCAGATCTTCATATCGTTTCCCTTCCGGAAAAACCAGTCCATCGAAAAGAGAGGTCCTAAAAATTCGGCTCCAGAGATACCATTTGGAAGTAGTAAAAATGGTCCTAAAATGTGACTCCTGCAACTCACCCTGATAATTACCCAACGCATTATAAGTAACCGGATGATTACTCTGATTGCCCTGATCATCGACCTGAAATGAAAAAGCGTTAAATTCGATCAGGTCAAAGTCCCCTTCGTCAACCATTTGTTTGACGACCCGATAATATTGCTCTGACCAGAAGTCATCACCATCAAGAAAGGTTACCCAAGGGGTCGTCACCATCCTGATTGCTCGATTGCGTACGGCACTTATCCCCCTATTGTTCTGGCTGATGACTTCGACCTGGTTTTTAACGTCAGGGTAATTATTCAGACAGCCTTCAATGCATTCGAGTGTGTTGTCGGTAGAGCCATCGTTGATGATCAGGACCTTGACGCCGTGATCAACCTGGGAAAGCATTGATGAAAGCGTCTGCTCGATCCATTCGGCCGTGTTCCAGGCGGCCACGATAACAGTGAGCCACTGTCCCTTCTGCGCTTGAGCCATATTATTCTCCAGCTCGTCATTAACGTTATTTAAATCGAGATTAATTTAGGCTGACTTACTGTTTTGTGCAAAAACGATCAATCCTCATAGACTTTTCGAGAACGGCATATCAAATCATGATTCGAAACCACCACAACAATTTAAGCATTAATTAAACCAAAACCAAAACCGAAACCGAAAAAATGGCAAAAATAGCGACACAATTAATTAAAACCTCTGATCATTCATTATTAGCACTAAACCAGCATAACAACACCAAGATTTTATTTAATAGCACTTACATAAATGCCATGGCCGTTTACCAACACAATCACAAAGCTGTCATCTTCAATTACCTATAAAATATCTGCCCCTTGTTCAATCCTTGAGGCATGACATTGCTGATTTTATCCTCCCGTTGCCAGCTGTTCGCGGGGCAGTAGCCGGTCATGACGGTTTGATGTCATCAACGATATCGACCGTGCCTGATCGCATTTACCCCGTACCGGAAATGAATCAGCAGGTCGGGTTCACAGGAGCGGCAAGTCATTTGCAACGTGGCCGAGCGGTGATTCGGGTTCCTGAACGGAGCTTCGCTGATGTCCGAATCGGTGGGCAACAGGTCATTGCCGACATCGCGTCCTGATCGCAGACTCCAGTGATCTGCTCACGAGGGCCACGGGATGTCGCATACCCTTGATCTTTTCATCTATCCGGGCTGTCAGTTACTGGATGCCAGCGGCCCCTGGCAGGTGTTTGCCACGGCCAACGAGCTGACCGGCAAGCCGCTTTATCAGCTGCGTCTGCTGACCGAAGCGGCAGGCCTGGTTACCACCAACGGTGGCATGGCCCTTCAGGCCACACATGCGCTGACCACCACACCGCCCGGCGATACATTGCTGGTGGCTGGCGGCTCTGGTGTACATGCGCTTGAAAAAGACATTATCGATGTTCTGGCACAACGCGCCCGAAGGACGCCCCGCGTGGGGTCAATTTGCACCGGGGCCTTTGCGCTGGCCCGCGCCGGGCTGCTCGACGGGCGACGCGCCACCACGCACTGGCGTCATGCCGAGGCGCTGGCGCATCAATTTCCGAAAGTGCAGGTCGATGCGGATGCTCTTTATCTGGAAAGCGACGGTGTTTATACCAGTGCCGGCATCACCGCGGGCATTGATCTGGCCCTTTCGCTGCTGGCAGAGGATCACGGCCTGGCCCTGGCCGCCGAGGTCGCCCGTGAGCTGGTCATGTTCCTGCACCGACCGGGCAACCAGGCACAGTTCAGTGAAGGATTAAAGGCCCAGGTGAGCAGTACCCAAAGGCTGCGCCACCTGGTAGACCGCGTGACGGCGGAACCACTTGATGATTGGTCAAGCGAGACGATGGCGGAGGCTCTGGCCGTTACGCCGCGACATCTGGCACGACTGTTTCGTCAGGAGCTTTCGATGACACCGGGCGACTTTCTGACGCGACTGCGGCTGGAGACTGCTCGACGTCTGCTGCTGGAAAGTGACACGTCACCGGCACTGATCGCCGAGCACTGCCGGCTGGGCGGCGGCGAGCAGCTGCGCCGCCTGTTCCAGCGCCGCTTCGGCCTGCCCCCATCCCTGTATCGGGCCCGCTTCGGCTCGGGAAGCGCATCATGAATCAACAACATCGATCAACGCGGCTGCCGGCCACGGTCTGGTGGCTGGCGCTGTGTCAGGCGCTGCTGGTCAGCGGCAATATCATGCTGATCACCATCAATCCGCTGATCGGCGCGCATCTGTCGCCGTCGGAGGCCTTGATCACCCTGCCGGTGGCCGCCCAGATGCTGGGTACGACCTGTGCGACCCTGCCGGCCGGTTGGCTGACGGCACGCTTCGGGCGGCGGCGTACCTTCATCATGGCGAACCTGGCGGGGCTTTCCGGCATTGGTCTGGCGGCGCTGTCGCTGTTGGGGGAAAGCTTTGCCGGCTTCAACCTCGGCGCCTTCGGCATCGGCGCCAGCATTGGTGCCGGTATGCTCTATCGTTTTGCCGCGGTCGATACCGCGCCCGATAAGCGCGACAGGGCTCTCTCGATGGTCATGGCCGGTGGCGTGCTGGCGGCGCTGTTCGGCCCGTGGCTGGCCGATGTCACCCGCGATCTTTTCCCCGTGCACTTTCTGGGCACGCTGCTGGGACTGGCCGGTCTGTATCTGACCGCGCTGGTCATTGTCGCCAGTCTCACTCTGACCGACCCGTTTCCCCGTGGAAGCACCAGCACGCCGGTGACGCTGACCACGCTGCTGCGGCGGCCGCAACTTGCCGCCGCCATTCTCGCCGCAGCAATGGGCTATACGGTCATGAATCTCGCCATGACGGCCACGCCGCTGGCCATGAGCCACCATGGCCACAGTTTCGAGGCCACCGGTACGGTGATCAGCGCGCACGTGCTGGCCATGTTTGCGCCCTCCTTTGTGACCGGCCATCTGATCCGACGCTTCGGCCACGTTCGAATGATTCTGACCGGCGCGATACTGCTGACGCTAAGCGTGGCCTGCGCGCTGCTGGCGCCGGCGCTGTCGGCTTTCGGCGCGGGGCTGGTGCTGCTGGGACTGGGCTGGAACTTTACCTTTGTGCCCGCCAGCGCTTGGCTGACGAGAGCACATCGACCCGAGGAGGCACCGAGGGTACAGGCGCTCAATGACTGCGTGGTGTTCACGCTCGTGACGCTTTCGGCACTGCTGGCAGGGCCGCTCAATGCATGGCTGGGCTGGCAGCAGCTCAACCTCTGGCTGCTGATACCCGTGGCTCTGATGGCGTGGGCGGTAGCGGTCCTGAACCGTCGGGCGTGTGCCAACGGATCCGACAACACGCCTGCCTCGCCCTGAGACAGACGTGTTGATTCAACTCGATCCGTTTACGGCGCGGTGTCGTCCTGTGTGCGCTCGTCAGGGATCTCTCCGGCGCTGCGCTCGGTCTGCGGGGTATGGTCGTCGTTCATGCTGCCCTTGCCCGCCTCCTGAGACTGGTCCTGCGATTCGCCCGCGCCGGAAGGCGACGCATGAGAGGCGTCAAGCTGTTTCTGACGCTCGCGCTGCATGCTGCCGCTCTGATCCTCCATGCCGCTGGCGCCGCCCGGGCGCGACATACCGCCCGGGTTCTGATCGGGCGCTTCCATCGATTGGGAAGGCGGGGTCGTCGCGCTGTCATCTTCCGGCGGCGCCGTGGCCAGCGCCAGTACGGGAACCAGCGTCAGAATCAGTCCCCACAGGGCCATGCGTGATGCTTTCATGACTGTATCCTCCGAGGCGTCATGCCAGCTCTGAGCATAGAGGGTGCCCCGCGTCGTCACCGTCTTTCATGGCTGCTGCTTTGGTCGTGTGACAGATGAGGATTCTCCCGGCGACGACGATTGGCGCGGTGGCCTCCAGGCTGACATTATTGATAGGCCGTAACGGTGATACCTTATGAATTGAAATCTCAAATCCGTTCGTTCGAGACCCCGACCCATGACCATGCACGACAACCGCCCCGCTCCTGCTCGTACCGGCCTGCGCGCCCTTCACTGGCAGTGTCTGACACTGCTGTGTCTGTGCCTGATGCTCTCCGGCTGTGGCATCAACAACATCCCGACCCTGGACGAGAAGGTGAAATCCGCCTGGTCACAGGTCGAAAACCAGTACCAGCGCCGCGCCGATCTGGTGCCCAACCTGGTCGAGACGGTGAAGGGCTATGCCAATCAGGAGCAGGAAACGCTGACGGCGGTCATCGAGGCGCGCTCGAAGGCGACCTCGATTCAGGTCGATGCCGACACGCTCAACAATCCCGAACAGCTTCAGCAGTTCCAGCAGGCGCAGCGCCAGCTCAGCGGCGCACTCAGCCGTCTGATGGCGGTCTCGGAGCGCTACCCGGAGCTGAAATCGAACCAGAACTTCCTGGCGCTGCAGTCCCAGCTGGAGGGCACGGAAAACCGGATTGCCGTGGCACGGCGCGACTTCATTCAGGCGGTTGAGGCCTACAACACCGAGATTCGCACTTTCCCGGGCAGCATCTGGCACAAGCTGATGTACAGCGATCTGCCGATTCGTGAGAACTTCGAAGCCACGGCCGAAAACGCAGACCAGGCGCCACAGGTGAACTTCTGATGCCACAGACGATGTTACGGCGAACAACCTCGCTGCTTGTCATCGGCCTGTTACTGCTGCTGTGTACGGCAGCCGCGCAGGCCGCCCCCGACTTTCCCGAACTGACCGGGCGCGTGGTGGACAACGCCGAACTGCTCGACGCCTCGACCGAGACGCAGCTCTCGCAGACGCTGGCCGCCCATGAAAAGGCTACCGGCGAACAGGTGGTGGTCGTGACCCTGCCCAATCTGGGTGGCGAGACCATCGAGCAGTACGGCTATCAGCTGGGTCGTGAATGGGGCATCGGCCAGGAGGGCGAGGACAACGGCGCCCTTTTGATCGTGGCACTGGATGAGCGCAAGGTACGCATCGAGGTCGGCTACGGTCTCGAAGGACGCCTGACCGATGCACAGTCTTCCACGATCATCCATCAGGTCATCACGCCGGCCTTTCGCGACGGCGATTATGCCCGCGGCATTGTCGAGGGCAGCCAGGCCATGATCCAGGTGCTCGGCGGCGATCCACTGACACAGACAGGGCAGCGCGGCGAGCGCGACGCGAGTGAATCCCGTGAGCTCGGCAGCGCCGGCATCTGGCTGACAATTCTGATGTTCATCGTGCTGATGATCGTTCGAGGTGGTGGTGGTCGTGGCGGACGAGGTAGAGGTGGCCTGCTCGGCGGCATGCTGCTGGGCGGGGCGCTTGGCGGTGGCAGCCGGTCGGGGGGTGGTTTCGGCGGTGGTGGTGGTTTCAGTGGCGGTGGCGGCGGCTTCGGCGGCGGCGGTGCTTCCGGCGGCTGGTAACGTCATGCTCACACAAGGATAACGCGGTATGTCACTACTGAAAGAGAGCGAACAGCGTGAGGTCGGCGAGGCGATCGCCCGTATCGAGCGCGACACCGATGCCGAAATCGTCACGGTACTGGCCCCGCAGGCAGACGACTATGCCTATATTCCGCTTTTGTGGGCAGGGCTGGTGGCCCTGATTGTGCCAGGCGCGCTGGCCCTGCTGGCCGGCTGGTTCGGGCTCGATGTGTTCTGGACCGGCCCCTGGATTATACTGCTGGTACAGTGGGCCCTGTTTACAGTGCTGGCGGTTCTTTTTCGCCTGCCCGGGATCATCACGCACCTGATTCCTCGTCACGTGCGGTTCTGGCGCGCCGCCAACCTCGCGCGACGCCAGTTTCTCGAACAGAACCTGCATCGCACCGAAGCCGGCACCGGCGTATTGATCTTCGTGTCAGAGGCCGAGCGCTATGTCGAGATTCTGGTCGATCACGGCATCTCCCGTCGGCTGGACAACGCCGTATGGGCCGAGATCGTGGCTGATTTCACCCGGAAGGTACGCCAGGGCCACACGCAGCAGGGTTTTGTGGATTGTGTCGAGGCCTGCGGTGCCCTTTTAAAAACGCATGTGCCCGCCACCCACGAACGCAACGAGCTGCCCAACCGTCTGGTCGTGCTGGGCCGTGGCGACATTGGCTGATCAGCCTGACAAATCGCTGGCGCTGTCATCAAAAAGCCACCCCGCGGGGTGGCTTTTTGACGTCAGTGCTCGCCTTCAAAGCACCAGGCCCAGATCAAAGCTGACAGCCTCACAGCAACTATATGTCATCGCTTACCGGTCATCTCGCGACCTTGCTTCATGTCTTCCGTCAGGTAGTCATCCCCCTTTTTGCCGTGCCCGTGAGCTTCGGCAATCAAAATGTCTTGAAAGGCCGGTGCATTTCATACAGCGATTCGACGGAATGCTCGAAGAGCTCCTTGATATAAAACCTGGCAGTTTCGATAGTCACGAGATGGAAATCGCGGTTGAGCGACTGGCGGCCGAGCAGATTGAAGAGGCCGGTTTTTACCACGACAGTGAGAAAGAGAAAGCCCTTTCCCTCTTCGATAGGAATCAACTGATAATACGCATGTTTGCCTTGTTCGTTGCCCATTACAAAGTCGAGCCCGCCGCCTTCACCGAGCTCTTCAAAAATGGCGATCTCCTGCCTCCAAGGGTAACGATCAAGAATCTTGCAGGCCTCATCGAAGTGATCGGTGTCGGCCGTGTAATTGACGAATTCACGATCCTCGGTATGGTGGGAATATCGAATAAGCACCATGGGTATAACTCAGCCTGCCAACGGGCAATAGTTAATAACATTATCATGTACCATATCGACCCATAGTCTGAATCGATACATCGTGGTCGCTTTCACACAAATGTTCGCCAGGGTCAGACGCTACAGGGCCATCCCTTGCGTGTGCCACGACACTTTCCGCCCGGCTCTGGGGTGCGTCTGCCGGGTTCAAACTGAAGGACGTCCGACCATCGACCCTTTTGGGATTGTTGTCCGCGCCATCCCCGGGATAATTTCTCCCGTGAATAAGAAATATTTTCAAAATCAAATAATAATGAGATCACGGAAACCGATATGATTTATTAACAATACGTCACCACGCCGCTGACAACGGTCGTGTTTTCAGGCGTCATGCTCATGATGCCCTCACCCTCATCGGGGCTGGCCGATACCCTACCATCCTCCAATTCTGCGGCAACCACCGCGACAACGCCCTGACCTCCACGGCGTCCCATCTATCGGACACATTCCGGCACAGCCCGTGGCCCCGACAGGGACGGCTATGCCTCAATCGGAGAGCAAGGAGACCACATACATGGACATCGAGAACGCAACCATCCTCGTCACCGGCGCCTCCTCCGGCATCGGTAGGGCGACCGCCGCCGCGGCCATCGAACAGGGCGCACGGGTCGCTCTGATCGCGCGGCGCGCGGATCGCCTGCACGAGATCGCGGACCAGCTCGGTCCAAATGCCCTGGCGGTGCCTTGCGACGTCACCGATCCCGCTGAGGTCGAGCGCTGCGTGCAGACAATCCTCGACGCGTTCGGCCGGATCGACGTGCTGGTGAACAATGCCGGGCGGGGCTTCTACGCAAACACCGACGAGATCGACATCGCCGAGTATCGCGCGCTTCTCGAGCTCAACACGATCGCTCCCCTGGCGATGATGCAGGCCGTGCTGCCACAGATGCGCCGGCAGGGGAACGGGGCCATCGTCAACGTCAGCTCCGGCGCGACCTTCGGCGCCCTTCCGGGAGCCGGGGCCTACACCAGTTCGAAAGCCGCGCTGAACATGCTCTCGGACGTGGCGCGGACCGAACTCTCCGAGAGCGGCATCTCCGTCTCCACAATGTATCCGTTCGTCACCGACACCGAGTTCTACGGGTCGGTCCAGACCGGCGAACGCGCGGCCGAGAGGGAACTGGAGACAGTCGGCTCGGCGATCCACTCTCCCGAACGCGTCGCCGAGAAGATCCTCGGCTTGGTCCGATCCGGTGAACGGCAGGACGATCTGGTCCCGAAGGCATTCGGTGGAAGTCTGGAGGCGTAGCCCCGAGTCGTGGCGGGGCATGACGCAGCCCAGGGAGCATCTACGAGAAGCCGTCATTCGCCGCTCGAACGCAAAGGTCGGCTCCGTCCGCACTGCCGTCGTGGACGACAGGATGCGGCGGACACCGGGCCCGGTCACCGGTAGCACCACCGTAAAGCCATCCCACGGGGTGGCTTTTTACATTTCGAGACCCGCGATTCGGCCGGTCGTCCCCGATGAACCAGAATCAAACTGAAGGACGTCCGACCATCGACCCTTGTGGGATTGTTGTCCGCGCCATCCCCGGGATAACGTCTCCCGTGAATAAGAAACATTCTCAAAATCACATAATAATGAGATCACGGGAACCGATATGACCTATCAAAAATACGTCACCACGCCGCTGACAACGGTCGTGTTTTCAGGCGTCATGCTCATGATGCCCTCGTCGGGGCTGGCCGATACGCCACCATCCTCCAGTTCTGCGGCGATCACCACGACAACGCCAGTCACGACCGACGGGTCATCGACAACCGATGACACGCCCGCCCCGGCTGACACCATGGTAGTCGTGGGCTCACGCACCCCCGCCTCCCCCGACCAGATTCCCGGCGCCGTCTGGATCGTGGATCGCGAGCAGATCGAAAGCCGGGCCCAGGCCGGAGAGGATCTCAAGACGATGCTGGGCAAGCTGATTCCGGGACTCGATTTCGCCCCTGAAGGGCGTACCGAATACGGCCAGAACCTGCGCGGGCGCAGCCCACAGATTCTGATCGACGGCGTCTCGATGACCAGCTCGCGCGGGCTTTCACGCCAGTTCGATTCAATCGACCCCTTCAATATCGAGCGTGTCGAGGTGCTCTCCGGCGCCAATAGCCTCTATGGCGGCAATGCCACCGGCGGCACCATCAATATTGTCACCAAAACGCCCGAGGCGGGCGGGCCGCATTTTGAAACGCAGGTCGGCGCCACCTCCGGTTTTGACAATCACCGGGATTTTGATCGGCGCGTGGCGCAGTCGGTCTCGGGCGGCAGTGAACGCGTACGCGGTCGGCTGAGCGTGGCCTATGAGGAGAATGGCCGCTTTTACGATGGCGATAATCGGGAAATCTTTCCGGATCTGGCGCAAACCGATCTACAGGACAATCGCGCCGTGGATGTCATGGGTCGGGTAGACATCGATCTGGCCGAGGATCAGAGCCTGTCGCTGCTGGCCCAGCACTACGACTCGGGCTTTGAGGGCGACCGCGGTGTCCGGTTCCCGGACATTGGTGCCGCAAGCCTGGATAACGCCGATATCAGCGAGGGCTATCATTCCGACCGTGATCCGCGCACGCGGCGCAAACTTTATAACGCCAACTATCACCACAGTGATCTACTTGGGCAGGATTTCTATTTTCAGGCGTATTACCGCGAAGAAGACAGCACCTTCTCACCCTTTCCCTACTATGTGGACGACCGCACCGCCATCGAGTTTCGCGCCTCCGAGCAACGTACCGACCTGGGCGGTGCCAAGGCGCTGTTTGTGGCGGCACTGCGCGATGACCTTGATCTGACCTATGGGGTGGATTACTACCACGAGCGCTTCAATTCCGATCAGGCTTTCTTTGATCGCGATACCTCCGACGCCACCGGAGGCCTGAGGCTGGCCACCGACCGCACCGGGCCGCGCTACCCCGGCTATTCGATCGACGGGCTGGCGGGCTACGCCCAGCTGGAATGGCAGGCCACCGAACATCTGAAAATACAGGGCGGGGTGCGTCAGGAACATGCCGATGTGGATGTGGACGCCTTTGATAATGGCACGCCCGGCGGCAACTCAGGCGGCAGCAACAGCTACAGCAATACGCTCTACAATCTGGGCGTGGTGCAGGAGTACGACAGCGGCCACCGCTTCTGGTCGAGCTACAGTCAGGGCTTTGAGCTGCCCAACGTGGGCGCGGTGTATAACAACGCGCAGTTCGATATCGGTGACAACACCGTTGAAGGCATCCAGACCGATCAGGTCGAGCTGGGCTGGGGCTATCGCAGCCGTACCTGGAACTCTCAGGTCGCGCTGTATTACGCCTGGTCCGACCGGGCGCTGGAAAACGACCGCCAGCTGGGCACCAGCATCATTGATGAAAAGCGTCGCGACTACGGCATCGAGGCGGCGACCTCACGCTTTATCGGTGATCACTGGGAACTGGGCGGTAACGCCCACCTGACCCGCTCGGAACAGCTCGGTGATGACGGCGACTGGCACAGGCGCGATGCGCGCTACGCCTCGCTGTCCAGCGCCACGGCCTTTGTCGAGTGGGCTGACAATGACCGCTCGCTGCGCCTGCAGGGCAACCACGCCTTTGATCTTTCCGATGAGGCCAGTGATCTGGGGGAAAGCAGTGACAACGAGATTGATGGATTCACCACCTTCGATCTGATCGGACGCCTGCGTACCGATGATCACGGCACTTTCACGGCCGGCATCGATAACCTGCTGGATAAACGTTATGCCACGGTCTGGGGCCAGCGCGCGGCGATCTTTTATTCACCCACCTATGGTCCGGAAGAGCTGTATGCGTTTCAGGGTCGCGGGCGCACCTTCTCGCTGGGCTGGAACATGAACTGGTAGCGCACCGCTCGTACGGTGGTGGCTCACGCCGAGCCGCCACCGCTCAACAGGCCGATGCCCTTGTAGATGAGATACCCCACCACGGCGACTACCAGCAGCACCATCATGGTTCTTTCATTGCGCTTCCATAGCCTGAGTGCCCGGTCACCAAAGAAGTGGACCAGCAGCGCCAGCCCAAAATAGCGAGCGCCCCGTGCCAGCATCGCGGCGACCATGAACAGGAAAAAGGAGTAACCGGTGCTCCCGGCCACCAGCATGGCGATCTGAAAAGGAATCGGGATCACGCCAATGGACAGCACGGCCAGAAAACCGTTATCGCTGAAACGCTGATCGAAGGTCTCGAACGCCTGCTGCCCCCCGAACAGGGCAATCAGCTGATCGCCGAACTGGCCCATTGCCCAGACACCCAGTCCGTAGCCGATCGCCGCGGCCAGCAGATTGCCCCCCAGTGCCACAGCGGCCAGCCACCAGCGTTTTTTCGGCCGCAGCACCATCCAGGGGATCAGAATCGTTTCAATGGGAATCGGCACGATGAGGGTTTCCAGCATTGAAGCCAGAAACAGCAGCCAGATAGCACTGGGGTGGTCCATCAGCCTGGAAAGTCGATTGCCAAGCCGCTGTTTTCGATGCCGCAGGCTGCCAGCCATGGAGATCCCTGTCCTTCATTGCGAGGGCCCGGATATCGGGCTGCCCTGATCATCCGTGACCAGCGATGAAAACGAAAGTCTGACACGAATGTTCGACGCCCACCCGCTGACATTCAGACACGAACCAGAGTCGGAACACAAAAGCGCCCCTGCCGCGGGGCAGGGGCGCCATGATCGCCGGCACCAGACCCGTTCAAACGGGATTGATCAACGGCTGATTACTGCGAGGTGGTGCTGTCACCGGTGTCGGACATGCCCATGCTGCTGTTGCCAGTGTCGGATGTCCCCATGCGGCTGTTGCCGGAGGTGTTGGAACCAGTGCGGCTGTCGATCCCCTGTTTGGCCTTTTCACCGGCCTTTTGCTGCATGCCGCTCGAGTTGGACGTATGTTTGTCAATTTCGTGGCCGGCCTTCTCGCCTGCTTTCTGCTTCATGTTATCGGTCATGCTGCCGGACTGGCTGTCCTGGCCCCGGGTCGTGTCAGTACCGGTCATTCCGCCGCTCTGCTGGGAAGCCGTGCTGGTACCGTTGGTAGACTGTCCCGTGGCGCCTGACTGCTCACCGGCCAGCGCCGGGGTTGTCGCCAGTGCCAGCACAAAGGGGGCTATCCATGTCGCTTTCATACTGCCTCCTGCAACGAATGAGTACGCCTTCAGCGTAGAAAGGCTGGGCGATTAACCAAACCCCGATCATGAATTCTTTGGTCTGAGACCGTTGGAGCAACATGGATTATCTCTTGAGCATCCGCCGCCTTCCGGCCTGCTCATGCACCCGGCAGGGACCGCTGTTATACTCGCCGTGACCGGATCGCTGGCCCATGCGTGCTCATCTGCCATCGTCGCATGGCACCCGGGCGCTTCGCGGGCAAGACTCATCGTCGGGCGAGTGGATGCGAAGACAGCCTCCGGCCTGTTCTCGTATGACCACTGCGTACCGCGCCAGCTTCATGCAACCGTCATGTACATCATGCAATCGCAGTGACAAGAGAGGTTTATACCAGGATGTCCAATACGCCGAAAATCATCTACACCCTCACCGACGAAGCACCTGCGCTGGCCACCCACTCCCTGCTCCCCATTGTTGATGCCTTTACCGATTCGGCCGGCATCATCGTCGAAACCCGCGATATCTCGCTGGCCGGCCGAATCCTGTCGCAGTTCCCCGACTATCTGAAAGACGACCAGAAAATGGGGGATCATCTGGCAGAGCTTGGCGATCTGGCCAAAACGCCGGAAGCCAACATCATCAAGCTGCCCAACATCAGCGCCTCGGTCCCGCAGCTCAAGGCCGCGGTCAAGGAACTGCAGGCGCAGGGCTACGCCATCCCCGACTATCCCGAATCACCGGCAAGCGATGAGGAAAAGGACGTTCGCGCCCGCTATGACCGCGTCAAGGGCAGTGCGGTCAACCCGGTCCTGCGCGAAGGCAACTCGGATCGTCGCGCGCCGAAGTCGGTCAAGAACTACGCGAAGAAGTACCCGCATCGCATGGGC
This sequence comes from Kushneria avicenniae, assembly GCF_900112585.1. Taxonomy (GTDB): domain Bacteria; phylum Pseudomonadota; class Gammaproteobacteria; order Pseudomonadales; family Halomonadaceae; genus Kushneria; species Kushneria avicenniae. Next base: position 82,238 of record NZ_FOLY01000007.1, read on the forward strand.
GAGTGGTCGAAGGATTCGAAGTCTCACGTGGCCCACATGAGCGAAGGCGACTTCTACGGCAGCGAAAAGTCCGCCGTCATCGAGCGCGCCGGCAACCTGAAGATCGAACTGCTCCAGAAGGATGGCACCACCACCGTGCTCAAGGAGAAGGTGGCGGTCACCGAAGGCGAAGTGGTCGATGGCGCCAGCATGAGCGCCCGTCGTCTGCGTCGTTTCATCGACAGCGAAATCAAGGATGCCAAAAAGCAGGGCGTGCTGTTCTCGCTGCACCTCAAGGCGACCATGATGAAGGTCTCCGATCCGATCATGTTCGGCATCGCGGTGGATGAGTTCTATCGCGACGTGCTGGAAAAGCACGCCGACGTGCTCAAGCAGGCCGGTTTCAGCCCCAACAGCGGCGTGGGCGATCTCTACGCCTCGATAGCCTCGCTGCCTACGGACAAGCAGGACGAGATCAAATCCGACATCGACGCGCTCTACAAGGACCGTCCGTCGCTGGCCATGGTCGACTCCGGCAAGGGCATCACCAACCTGCACGTCCCCAGTGACGTCATTATCGATGCCTCCATGCCGGCGATGATCCGCGACTCCGGCAAGATGTGGGGCGCCGATGACGACCGCCACGATGCCAAGGCCGTGATCCCGGACCGCAGCTACGCCGGCATCTATCAGGCCACCATCGAGGACTGCCAGAAACACGGCGCCTTTGATCCGACCACCATGGGCAGCGTGCCCAACGTCGGCCTGATGGCCCAGAAGGCCGAAGAGTACGGCTCCCACGACAAGACCTTCCAGATTCCGGCCGACGGCAGCGTGCGCGTCACCGACGAATCCGGCAAGGTGCTGTTCGAGCATGAGGTCGAGCGCGAGGACATCTGGCGCATGTGCCAGACGAAGGACGCCCCGATTCAGGACTGGGTAAAACTCGCCGTCACGCGCGCCCGTGACAGCCAGACCCCGGCGATCTTCTGGCTCGACAGCGAGCGTGCCCACGACGCGCAAATGATCCAAAAGGTCGAGCAGTACCTGAAGGATCACGACACCAGCGGTCTGGACATCCGGATCATGTCGCCGGTCGAGGCGATGGCCTTCACGCTGGAGCGTACGCGCCGCGGCGAAGACACCATCTCGGTCACCGGCAACGTGCTGCGTGACTACCTCACCGATCTGTTCCCGATCATGGAGCTGGGCACCAGTGCCAAGATGCTCTCGATCGTGCCGCTGATGAACGGTGGCGGCCTGTTCGAGACCGGCGCCGGCGGCTCTGCACCCAAGCACGTGCAGCAGCTCGTTGAAGAAAACCACCTGCGCTGGGACTCACTCGGTGAATTCCTGGCACTCGCCGCCTCGCTCGAGCACCTGGGCAAGACGTTTGATAACCAGCGTGCCATCGTGCTGGCCAATGCGCTGGATCGCGCCAATGGCGAGTTCCTGGACAGCGACAAGTCGCCCAAGCGCAAGACCGGCGAGCTGGACAACCGCGGCAGCCACTTCTACCTGGCGCTCTACTGGGCGAAGGCGCTGTCCGAGCAAGGTGATGACGCCGAACTCCAGAAGCTCTTCGGCGAGCTTTACCAGACGCTCAGCAGCAACGAGCAGGCGATTGTCGACGAGCTCAACGGCGTGCAGGGCAAGGCCGTCGAGATCAAGGGGTACTATCACCCGGATATCGAACTGGCCGGTCAGGCCATGCGCCCGAGCAAGATTCTTAACGACGCGCTGGCCACGCTCTCCCGCAAGAGCTGAGGCGTTAATGCGTGACTGTCAGCAATGACAGGCCCTATAAAAACCGGCGCCCCAGGGCGCCGGTTTTTTCATGTAGTCTCCGGAGACATCAACCTCGGTTCCCTTTTTGAAGGAAACCTCCTGAACCACCGATCCGGCTCGTCGATACCATGCTCATCGATACCGTGTTCGTCGATACCACGGTGCAGCACTAACGGCTCAGATCCACGTTGACCGAGCCGCCTTCCTTTACCCTGACCTGCTTGAGAATGAACGGACTGCGTCCCTGACCGTTGGGCAGTGCCACGGTGCCAGCGACATAAAAGGTGCCCGCCGGAATACCGGTGGCGGTGAAATAGCCGTTGCCGTCGGTGGTGGTCATGTGGGTATAGGCCTGGGCACGCGGGTCGGCCGGCTCGACACGCTGACCGGCAAGCGCCTTGTCGGCGGCTTCCGCCGAGTACTCGGTGGCCGGCGCAATCGAGACCTTCTCATGATCGCCATAAACGGTCTGTCCCGAGGTCAATTTGTACGCCAGACGCCCCTTGACGGTCGCCGTACCGGTTTTCGACAGGGCCGCGTAGGTCTCGACCGGGAAGGGCACCTCGCGCTTGACGGTATTGTCAGCCGGGGCGCTTGCGATCGTGCCCTCGCTGGACATGCCGGGGAAGTTGTCTGCCACTTTCTGGATGCTTTCACAGCCGACCAGCCCCATCATCAATACGACACCCGCCCATCCCTGCCACTGACGCATCCCGATACTCTCCTGCACTTAACTGATATTAGATTGACCAAGCTTATCGTACCGCCAGACGCCGTCCATGCCTTTTGTTCTACCGGCCCTATTCGGACATTTTTTGCTGGCGCTCCTGCACCTCTGCCAGCTGCACCAGGGCGTGATCCAGCTTGTCGTGGAGCTGGCGAATTTCCAGCTCGGCCATAAGGTTGACGCGATAATCACTTTCCGCCCTGGCCCGGTCCTTTTCCTCCTGACGCCGCTGGCTCATCATGATGATGGGCGCCTGAAGAGCCGCCAGCGATGACAGCACCAGATTGAGCAAAATAAAGGGGTAGGGATCGAAAGCTCGCGTCAGAAGACCGACCGTGTTGAACACCATCCAGCCGATCAGAAGCACGGAAAAACTCAGAATAAATCCCCAGCTGCCGCCAAGGCTGGCCAGTCGGTCCGCCGCGCGATCACCAAATCCGGTACGCTCGGGCATGACCTCTTCCGGTGGGCGCGCTACGGGCTCATCGTGCTCAATGGCGGCCATGAGCGTCTGGTCCAGCGGCTCCCCCTTGTGATGGCGATGCAACCAGGCACGCAAGTGATGGCGCCGAACACGGGAAAGATCCGAATGACAGATGTAACAGCCGGGCTGCCAGCCGGCCGCCAACGCCTCGATATCGGCGTGCAGAGCCGGGCGAACGGCACGCTGTGGAATCAGCTCGACATCTGGAGGACACCGGCCACAGAGGTGGCATATGGGCGCAGGGCTGTTGCTTTCTGATAAAGGCCGAGATGAGATCATGGCGGGCCCTTGATGACCTTTTTGTGATGCCAACACTATCGCCTGGCCTCCCTCTATCTACCAGTAGGCAGGGCGCTCTTCAGCGATTTTTCAATCGAATCCCATGCCTTTTCAGCTTGCGCACGGCACTGGGTTGACTGATACCCAGACGCCGCGCCAGCGCATAGGTGGAATCCGACACCCGGGCGGCACGCACGACCATATCGTACTCGGTACGCAACAGCGCCGTGGCCAGATCGGGCATCTCCTGCGCGTCATCATGCGCGTCATGCGACTGCAGGGGCGCGCCCGTTTCTGCACGAATCATGCCCAGCCGATGCCCTTCACTACCATCCGGCGCCACATCGCTGGTCAACCAGGCGCGCTCCAGCACGTTTTCCAGTTCACGAACGTTCCCCGGCCAGTCATGATTCATGAGCTCTCCCCACAGGCGCTCATCCACGACCTTGCGCAATCCGTAACGCGTATTGAGACGCTGCATCTGACGCTCGACCAGCGCGGGGATATCCTCTCGCCGTTCGCGCAGCGGAGGAATGTGCACCGGGATGACATTGAGCCGATAGTAGAGATCGAGTCGAAAGGCGCCAGCGTCCACGCGTTGCGCCAGATCCTGGTTGGTGGCCACGATCAGGCGAAAGTCCAGCTTTCTGGGGACCGTATCGCCCAGTCGCATGACCATGCCGTCCTGCAGCACCCTGAGCAGCTTGGCCTGTACGGCCAGCGGCAACTCGGCCACCTCATCCAGAAACAGCGTTCCGCCCTCGGCCTGCTCCAGAAGCCCCGGTTTGCCGTGACGAGACGCGCCACTGAAGGCACCGGCGACATGGCCGAAGACTTCCGATTCAAAGAGGGTTTCGGGAATGGCGCTGCAGTTGATATCGATGAAGGGGCCGCTGGCACGTGCGCTCCAGCGATGAACCTGCCGTGCCAGGGCGGTCTTGCCGACGCCCGATTCTCCCAGCAGCATGACCGTGGCACTGGTGTCGGCCACGCGTTCCAGCAGGGCGGCCACATCACGCATGACCCGGCTGTGAATGTCGATCTCTTCCTGTGCCAGCGCTTCCCTCAGCGCCTCGATCTCGTGATGGCGGAGCTGTTCATTGAGACGCTGTGACAGCAGTGCGTACTCCTCCTGCAGGGTTCTCAGATCGGTCAGGTCCCGGGATCGGCTGACCACCCGCACCAGCTGTCCCTCCATATAAACCGGCTGCGCCTCGGCCAGCACCCGCCGTCCGGTGGGTGTGGTCTGCATCAACTGTGCAGGCGCGCCGCTGTCCAGCACCCTGGTCGTCACCGAAGGCGATAGCACGCCCTGAGCCTCCAGGGTCTGAACGCTGGTACTGCACAGCGCCGCCATCGACAGTCCATAAACCGCGCAGGCACCCGGACTGGCCTGCAGGATATTGCCCTGGTGATCGGTGATCACCAGATGGTCATGGGAAGACGCCAGCAGCACCGTCAGTACCGCCTGATCGATGTCGCCTGCGGAAGGCGTGTGACAGAGAGAAGGAGTGGACATAACACGTCTCCATTGATTCATCGCTGAATCACCATACAACACTGAATCACGCGCTGCGTCACAGCGATTCATCATTGAATCAATCAGTCTCATAACACGCTGTTTTCAGGGAAAATAAAGATGGCATGGTTTGTGCTCCTCTCACGGAGATCCAAAGTCATGAACAGGAAAACATCATGTCAGAGACCCCCTTCAATCAGCCGCTTGGCGGTAACGATATGCCTCGCTTTGGCGGGCCGGCCACCATGATGCGCCTGCCCGCTCAGGAAAGCGCGCAGGGCCTGGACGCTGCCTTTGTCGGCATCCCCATGGACATCGGCACCTCCAATCGCCCCGGCACTCGTTTCGGTCCGCGCCAGATTCGTGATGAATCCCGCATGCTGCGCCCCTTCAACGTGGCCACCCGCGCTGCGCCCTTTGAAAGCCTGCAGGTCGCCGATATCGGTGACGTGCCGATCAACACGTTCGATCTCAAAAAAAGCGTGGCCATCATCGAGCGCTGGTATGACGCGCTGCTGACCCATGACGTCAAGCCCCTGACGCTGGGGGGAGATCATACGATCGCCCTGCCCATTTTGCGTGCCATGGCCAAAAAGCATGGCCCGGTGGGTCTGGTTCATATCGATGCCCATGCCGACATCAATGAGCAGATGTTCGGGGAAGAGATCGCCCATGGCACGCCCTTTCGTCGCGCCGTCGAGGAAGGCCTGCTGGACTGTGAGCGCGTGGCGCAGATCGGTCTGCGCGGCACCGGCTATAGCGCCGATGAATTCGACTGGGGACGCGATCAGGGTTTTCGCGTCGTGCCGGCCGAGGAGTGCTGGCACAAATCGCTGACCCCACTGATGCATGAGATCCGCGACAAGGTAGGCGGCGGCCCGGTCTATGTCACCTTTGACATCGACAGTCTGGACCCGGCCTACGCCCCCGGCACCGGCACGGTCGAAATCGGCGGCCTGACCATTCCTCAGGCACTGGAGATCATCCGTGGTCTCAAGGGTCTGGATATCGTCGGCTGTGACCTGGTCGAGGTGTCCCCCCCCTATGACCCGCACGGCCAGACCGCCGTGGTGGCCGCCAACCTGATGTTCGAGATGCTCTGTGTACTGCCCGGTGTGGCCTACCGCTGACGCCAGCGCTGATCACCGATCCGCCAACAACAAGCAGACCGCCCGCGGGGCGGCAGGACAATACTCATGTGGCTCGATCTGATCGTGATTGCCGTTTATGCCCTGGTCATGCTCGCCATGGGCGCCTGGGGCATGCGCCGGGCGCGCAGCAGCGATGACTATCTGGTGGCCGGGCGCCGCCTGGGCCCGGGGCTTTATCTGGGCACCCTGTCAGCCGTGGTGCTGGGCGGTGCCTCAACCGTGGGAACTGTACAGCTGGGCTATACCTACGGACTTTCAGGTCTGTGGCTGTGTGCGGCACTGGGTACCGGGCTGATTGTGCTGAGCCTGGTGCTGGCCGCACCACTGTCACGGCTGAAACTTCATACCATCACCCAGCTGCTCGAGCGGCGCTACACGCCGGCGGCCAGAACGGTCAGCTCGGCCGTCATGCTGGCCTATGACCTGATGCTGGCGGTGACCTCCCTGATCGCCATCGGCACCCTGATGACCGTATTGTTTGACCTGCCCGTCTGGGCCAGCGTCCTGATCGGCGGCGCCGTGGTCGTGATCTATTCTACCATCGGCGGCATGTGGTCACTGACGCTGACCGACATCGTGCAGTTCGTGATCATGACGCTGGGGATGATCGGGTTGATGCTGCCCGTGACCGTCCATTATGCCGGCGGCTGGGAAGCCCTGATCAGCCGCGCCGATCCGGGGCATTTTTCTCTCACGGCCATCGGCTGGGACACCATCGTCACCTACTTCGTGATCTATTTTCTGGGCATTCTGATCGGACAGGACGTCTGGCAGCGGGTCTTTACCGCCCGCTCGACAAAGGTGGCGCGCCTGGCCGGGGCCAGCGCCGGACTCTACTGCATTCTTTATGGCGTCATCGGCGCGCTGGTCGGCGTCGCGGGCAGCGTGCTGCTGCCCGACCTGGATAATGCCAATAATGCCTTTGCTGCCGTGGCCCAGCTGGCGCTGCCGGATGGCCTTCGAGGCCTGATCGTGGCCGCCGCCATGGCGGCCATGATGTCGACGGCCAGCGCCGGCATGCTGGCCGCCTCGACGCTGATGACGCGCGATCTTTTGCCGGCCCTGCGACGCCGGCCTGCCGGCGAGGGCATTGGCGGCTATCGGCTCTGCACGCTGGTCATGGGTGCCATCGTGATCGTGATGTCACTGATGGTCGATGACGTCGTGGGCGCGCTGACGGTCGCCTACAACCTGCTGGTCGGTGGCATGCTGATTCCCATTCTCGGCGCACTGTTCTGGAAACGCGCCTCCAATACCGGCGCCATTGCGGCCATGATCGCCGGGACGCTGGGCGTTGTCGTGTTCATGATGCGTGATGGCCTGCTGGCCAATACCCCCATCTACGCCGGCCTGTGCGCCAGTCTGGTGCTGTTTGTTGTCGGTAGTCTCGTGAAGCCGGACCAAAGGCAGCCTGTGGCCACGGAGGCTGGCACATGAATCATATGCTCGCACACTGGCTGGTACGGGCGTTTAGCGGATGCGGTATTGATACCGCCTGCAGCCTTTCCGCAGTTCACGTCATTGAATTCTACTGCGGGCTTGCAGGTAGCCCGCTACGCCATGTCGTACCGAGCCATGCGCCTGGTGGCGATCACCCTCCTGGCATGCCACAACGCAGGCCTGGAGAAGATCCGCTGCGCCATGACTACCGCCCGGCATCATGCCCTCCGGCAGATGCCCTGAAATGGCCGCGCTGAAGATCTTCCCAGCCTGAATATCCCATTGCAAAACCAACTGAAGAGAGCGGCACAATGACAATACCCACCGACCGCCATAGATCTCCTGCCGAGGAGACGCTGGACGCTATTACAGCCGATAGCGGAGAGCAGAGCCTGAGCCTGCCAGGTACCTTCGCGCTATGGCTGGGTGCCAACGTCGTCGTTACCACTATCCTGACCGGCATGCTACTCGTGCCGGCCCTCGACTTCGCCACTGCCATGATGATCGTGGCATCGGGTTCGGCACTTGGCATACTGCCGCTGGTATTGATTGGTGTCATGGGTCAGCGCACGGGCCTGACCACCATGGTGCTGGCACGCGCCACATTTGGTCGCATCGGCGCCGGTGTTCCGGCCTGGGTCAATCTGCTGGCACTGATCGCCTGGAGCTGGATTCAGGCGCGCCTGGCCGGCATGAGTCTGGATTATGCCATCAGCGAACTGACCGGCTATTCAAACCTGGCGCTGTTTACCGTCATCTGCGAAGCACTGGTGGTGCTGGTGGTGCTGGGCGGCCATCGGGGGATTGAGCGGGTAGAAAAGATCGCTGCGGTGCTGATGCTGGTCCTGGCATTGATCGTAGCCTGGGCACTGGGCAGCCATTACGACATGGCAAATCTGCTCAGCGCTCCCGCGCAGGGCGGCATTTCCCTGAGCGGGGCCTTTGATATTGTCATTGCCACAGCCTTTTCATGGATCCCGCTTGCGGCAGATTACAACCGTCACTGTCGCAGCACCCGTGTGGCCGCGCTGGGAACGTGGAGCGGCTATGTGAGCGCCACACTGATTGCCATGGGCCTGGGCGGTGCCGTGTCCGGTCTGGCCATGGCACTTGGCCGCGAACCGACCTACGATCCGACCCAACTGCTCAGCGGGTTTGGTTTTGGGCTGCCCGCAGCCATGGTGATCTTTTTCTCGGTACTAACGACCAATGTCATGTGTGTCTACAGTGCCACGCTCTCTTACATGAGTACTCGGTCTCGATCAGGATTTCGACGACCCGCCCTGATCATTGGCGTGTTGACGGTGCTGGGCGCCATGATCCCCGGCATTCTCGAGGAATTTCAGACCTTCCTGCTGATTATTGGCAGTGTCTTCATCCCGGCCTTTTCACTGATGATCGTGGATTATTACCTGCTCGGCGAACAGGGCCTGCGCTACAGTACCAAGTGCCTGCTTCAGACCGACCAGCTACCGGCAATCAATCCGGTCGCTCTGCTGGCCTATCTGCTCGGCGCGACACTGGCTTATTACTGGAACTGGGTCTCACCGCTGGCGATGGGAGCATCACTGCCCGTATTCGTTGTCACCGGATTGCTTTACTGGATAGGCATGTCGATTTCCGGTAGACGCAAGGCAATATGATCCGTATCGATGAGTCGGCGATGCGCACCTTCTATCGTTGCAATATCTGGCACATTTGCGGACACGATCGCGATCTGCTGGCAGTGGCCAGCCACACCCACTTCAATCATATCGGCGCGCCGCATGAGTCTGGCACCTGCCATGTCCACGCCGCTGAGGCTGAGATCCTCGCAAGTCCCGATCTCGAACGCACTATGGCGGCCGATTTTCTCGACGCCGCCATGTTTGAGGCGCTGCCACCAGCGCCATTTGAGTACTACCGATACCAGCTCTCCCTGCCCGAGCGCATCGAATGCCTGGAAAACGACGATATGCTGAGTCCAGGCGATCGCCGCTTTGAGGTCATCCATACGCTGGACCATCCACCCGGCAGCATTGCGCTGTGGGAGGTCGCCAGCGCTACGCTGATGTCAGGTGATCTGATCCATGACGGGCCACTGATCGAAAATACCTGGCACAGCTATCTCGACGACTACGTTGCCAGCATGTGACGACTACATGCACTGCCGGTCCGAACGGTGCACGGCGGTCATTTTCCCGGCTTCTCAAGGGAAACGGCGACAGGTATTGATTGAGATGTGGATGCGTGATCACCAAACCTGAGGAGTAATACCGTGGAACAGTTGAACCATCAGTTTATCGCCAATCAGTGGGTGCTCAGTAGAGGCCAGCGACATATCGAAGCCACCAATCCCTTTGATGAAACCATACTGGCGGTTTTGACCGCCGGCGATGCAGCAGATGTAGACGAGGCTGTCAGCGCAGCTCGTGTGGCGCTGCCCGAATGGCGCGCGCTGGGCGGTCGGCGGCGAGGTGACTGGCTAATGCACATCGCTGACGCCCTTGAAAAACGCCGGGAAGCACTGATGCACTGCTCATCAACCAATAACGGCAAGGTGCTGGCCGAAGCGGCCATGGATATTGATGATGCCATTGCCTGCTATCGCTACTACGCCAACCAGGCCTGCGAGCTCGAAACGCGCCAGGGGCGCCCTGTCGAGACTGCCATGCCCGGTGTCAGCGCCTTCGAATATGAGGTTCCGGTGGGTGTAGCCGGCCTGATCACTCCATGGAACTTTCCGCTGGTCACCAGTGCATGGAAGATTGCCCCAGCCCTGGCCGCCGGCTGTACGATAGTTTTCAAACCCTCCGAGGTGACACCGCTACCCGAGCTGGCACTGGCAGAGATTGCGCTGGAAATCGGGCTGCCCGCCGGGGTTTTCAACCTGCTGCTCGGTGATGGCGAAGGTATCGGCGCACCGCTGGCTCGCCACTCGGGTATCGACAAGCTCTCCTTTACCGGCAGCAATGGTGTAGGAGAAGCCATCATGCGGGAAGCGGCGGCCGGCACCCGCAACCTATCGCTCGAGCTGGGCGGCAAATCACCTATCGTGGTACTGGATGACGCCGAGCCCGAACAGGCGGCCGACTGGATCATGGCAGGGCTTTACTTTAATGCCGGACAGCTCTGCTCGGCCACGTCTCGTCTGATTGTCGATCAACAGGTGGTCGAGCCAGTGCTGAAAGCGCTTGGCGAACGCATTGATGCGCTATCGCTTGGCAATCCGCTTGATCCACAAACGACCATGGGGCCACTGGCCAGCGCTGAACAGCGCGAGCGGGTGCGCGGCTATCTTTCCCGCGCACGCCAGGAAGGACTCATCGCCGTGCGCGATGAGCATCATCGCAAGCTTCCCGAGCGCGGCTTTTTTGTCGCCCCCGTTCTTTATCGTGATGTGCCGATTGACAGTGCGCTCTGGCGTGAGGAAATTTTCGGGCCAGTGCTTTGTACCCATACCGCGAGCAGTGAACAGGATGCTGTAGCGCTTGCAAACGACAGTGATTTTGGACTGGCTGCTACCGTTATCAGTAGCGATGTTGATCGTGCCCGACGTATAGCCGCCGAACTCGAGTCGGGCATCGTCTGGTTCAATACCGAGCAGCTGGTGCTGCCAGAAATCAGCTGGGGTGGCATGAAACGCAGCGGCATCGGCCGCGAACTGGGTCCACAAGGGCTGGCCGCCTACCTGGAGATCAAGCATGTGGTAGGCCCATCAGATGACTGACATGCAGCCATGACACCCTGCTAGAATGAGCACGCCCCGCCTGGCATTACGTCAGCGGGGCGTCTTTTCACTCGGGAGCCACCGTGCCGCTTCGCGATTTTTACCTGGTGCTGGCCGTCATTTTGTTGTGGGCCTTCAACAACATCATGATCAAGCTGGGACTGGCCGAAATGCCGCCGCTTTTGATGACGACCCTGCGTTTCATGCTGGTCGCACTGCTGATCGTGCCCTTCACGCGAATCACACGCGCGCAGCTGCCGCTGGTGCTGATGCTCGCAGGCACCTTCGGTCTGATGCACTTCGGTTTTTTGTTCATTGGTCTCAAATACGCTGAAGCCGGGACCGGCGCATTGCTGGTTCAACTGGGCACGCCCTTTGCCACGATACTGGCGGCCATCTTCTTGAAGGAGCGTCTGCGGTTGAAGCCGGTCATCGGCATGCTGGTGTCCTTCTCAGGCGTTGTCGTGCTGGCCGGCGGACCGACGCTGCCCGGTCCGCTGGCGCTGACGCTTTTGCTGTTGAGCGCGCTGGGCTGGGCGATCACCAATCTGCTGGTCAAGACCGGCCCGGAGATTGAGCCGTTGACCATGGCCGGTTGGCTGTCGATGCTGGCCATTCCGCTGGTGGGTATCGGGTCGCTGGTGTTCGAGCAGCATCAGTGGACAGCCATGACGTCCGCGGGCTGGCGCGGCTGGGGCGCAGTCGTCTACAGCGCCGTGATGTCGTCCATTGTGGCTTACGGGCTGTGGAACACCCTGCTGCGACGCCACTCGGTGGAGCGCCTCATCCCGCTGTCACTTCTGACCCCGGTGGCGGTGGTGCTGATGGGGGTGGTCATGCTGGGAGAGAGCATGGCCATCAACAAGCTGGCCGGCGGCGCGCTGGTGGTCGGCGGTATCGCCATCATCAATATCAGGCGGCCCCGACGCCCGATCGCTCGCCCAACGCTGACAGCCGAGGGTGACGACCGGTCGTCACGGTAGTAGTTGTAGTCGTCATCAAACCTTCGGCGGGGCGACCGTCTCCCGCTCGATCAGCGTCGGTGTAAACGACATCGCAGGTGGCAGCGCATCGCCTGCCACCAGCATCAGAAGCCGTTCGGCGGCGTCCTGCGCCATCTCCTCAAGCGGGGCATGAATGGTTGAAAGCGACGGTACGACATGGCGCGAGCAGGCTTCGTTGTCATAGCCCACCAGCGACAGGGTCTGCGGCACCGCGATCCCCCTTGCTCGTAGCAGCGTCATGGCCCCCAGCGCCATGTCATCGTTGCCGGCCACCACGGCCGTGACGGGAAGCCCTCGCGCCAGCAGCGTCGTCATGCCGCGCTCGCCGCTCCCCTCGACAAAGTCCCCCTCGATGATCATTCGCGTATCCGCCTCGATGCCCCACTCGCCCAGCGCCCGGTGATAGCCGGCCAGTCTGCCGGCAGCATCCTGCTGCTTCAGCGGGCCGGTTAGACAGGCAATATGGCGATGCCCCTGCTCCAGCAAGTGGCGCGTGGCCAGATAGCCACCACATTCGTTGTCCAGATAAATGCAGTGTGCCTCGATCTCCGCCACCCGCCGGTTGAATACCACCAGTGGTGTGGTCGCGGCCAGCGCTGACAGCGTTTCATCGGCGAGCGCATCGGCATGCACGATCAACCCGTCGCAGCGCCGATTGATCAGAAAGTCCACGGCCTCCTGTTCGCGCTCGGCCTCGCCGCCGCCACTGGCGACCAGCAGCGACACATTGGCCTGTCGAAGCGTGGCTTCCAGCGTCATCATCACGCGCCCCATGAAGGGCCCGGCCAGATGCGAGATCACCAGCCCCACGCCCCCCAGCCGGTTGGAGGCCAGTGAACGGGCGAAGGCATTGGGGGCGTAGCCCAGTGCGCTGATGGCGGCCTCAACCCGGGCGCGTGTCTCGGCGTTGACCGGCACTTCTCCCTTCATGACGCGGGAAACGGTCGCAGGTGAAACGCCGGCGCGCGCGGCCACCTCACGGATGGTCGGCATGGTATTGTCCTTTTGATGATCCGGCCACTTGACCAGATACCACGTGACGCGGCAAGTGATCGACATCCACGACGGCGCTTTCTGCTGTGTGGTTGTCATTCTGTGTTGTTGTCATGCCATGTAGTTGTCATAACGTATTTCCTGCCAAGGTCGCATAGTGGGGCGTCCCTCAACAGGCCATCATGAAACCGGTTTCATGATGACAGAGCAATGACGAGGGCAAGCCAATGCTGGGAGTACCGGAGAAGCTGAGCTACGGGCTGGGCGATTTTGCCAGCGCCTTCACATGGGCATCGCTGTCGCTGTATCTGATGTACTTCTACACCGATGTGTTCGGCATCAGTCCGGCGCTGGTCGGGACGCTGTTCATGGTGACCCGGCTGTGGGACGCCGTGACTGATCCGGCCGTGGGGCTGATGGCCGATCGCACCCGTACCCGCTTTGGTCGCCTGCGTCCCTACCTGCTCTTTTTCTCGCTGCCGCTCGGGGTAATGCTGGCCCTGACGTTCACGACCCCGGCGCTGGGAGACACCGGGCGCATCGTCTACGCCTTCGTCACCTACATCGCCCTGATGGGACTCTACACACTGGTCAACATCCCCTACTCGGCGCTGCCGGTGTCGATGACCACCGACAACGACGAACGGCGTAAGCTGACCAACTACCGCATGCTGCTCTCCTATATCGCCTTTGTTCTGATCAGCTACGGTACGCTGCCACTGGTGGGACTTCTGGGCGGCGGTGACGAACAGCGCGGCTTTGCCCTGACCTATGCCCTCTATGGCGTCATTACCTTTGCCGTGTTCCTGCTGACCTTTAAAGGCGTACGTGAGCGCTACGTGGAAGGCGACAGCGCCAGTAACCCTTTGAAAAGCTTCGCCCACATCGGCCGCGCTCGTCCGTTCTGGATCATGTTTGCGACCAGCATCCTGGTCTTCACCCTGATGCTGATGCCGGACTCGGCGGCCATCTATTTTTTCAAGTACTACATCGGTGAAGAGTCCTCGGTATCGCTGTTTCTGGCCATGGGCTACGCCAGCATGGTGGCGGGCGTGATCTTCAATCAGCTGGTCATGCGCCGCTTCTGCAAGCGCCGCGTCATGATCGGTGCCAACCTGGCCTATGGCGTTGCGCTGGCGAGCTTTTTCGTGGCGGCAGATATTGGCATGCCGTTCTATTTTGCCGCCTTCATGGCCGCCAAGTTCATCAACGGCATCATCGCGCCCACCATGTGGGCCATGGTGGGCGATATCGCCGACTACGTGGAATACAAAAGCGGCCACCGCGCGACCGGCACCACCACCAGCGCCGTCACCTTCAGCCATAAATTCGGCATGAGCATCGGCGGGCTTTTGACCGGCGTGCTGTTCAGCACCTACGGCTATACCGCCAACACCGAGCAGAGCGAGACGGTGCTGGTGTTGATCAAATCGATGATGAGCGTGCTGCCGGCCGTCGGCGCGCTCGGGGTGGCAGTGCTGATGCTGATCTACCCGCTGGGCGATAGCCGCATGGCCGAAATCCGCAGTGCCAAGCCCACAGCGGCCTGAACCCCGATAGCCTCGATGACCCCCTGACCCATTGGACCGACAAGGAGCCAGACGCATGCGCAATGTGACAACCCTCATCGAACAGATGACGCTGGAAGAGAAGGCCGGCCTGTGTTCGGGCGATAATTTCTGGCGCACCAAAGGCGTTGAACGCCTGGGCATCCCGGCGATCAATCTCTCCGACGGCCCCCACGGCCTGCGCGCCCAGGGCGAGGAACAGGATCATCTGGGCGTCAATGACAGCAAGCCGGCCACCTGCTTCCCGACCGCCTCGGGCCTTGCCAGCTCCTGGAGCGTTGAGCTGCTCGAACAGCTCGGCGCCGCGCTGGGTGATGAAGCTCAGGCCGAGGGCCTGCACGTGGTGCTCGGGCCGGGGGCCAACATCAAGCGCTCGCCGCTGTGCGGTCGCAACTTTGAATATTTTTCCGAGGACCCGCTGCTCTCCTCGCACCTGGCGGCCGCCCACATTCGCGGCACCCAGTCGCGCGGTGTCGGCAGCTCGCTCAAGCATTTCGTTGCCAACAATCAGGAGCATCGCCGCATGTCGGTGGATGCCCGCATCGACGAGCGCACCCTGCGCGAAATCTATCTGGCAAGCTTTGAATATGCAGTGAAGGAAGCACAGCCCTGGACGGTGATGTGCGCCTACAACCGGGTCAACGGCGACTACTGCAGCGAGCATCAAAGGCTTCTGACCGGCATTCTGCGAGATGAATGGGGCTTCGAGGGCTTTGTGGTCTCCGACTGGGCCGCGGTCAACGAGCGCGTGCCCGGGCTTGCCGCCGGCATGGAGCTCGAGATGCCGGCCTCCGGCGGCGAGCGCGACGCACAGATCGTGGCCGCCGTACGCGAGGGACAGCTGGACGAGGCTGTGCTGGATCAGGCCGTTACGCGGCTATTGACCATCTTCTTCAGGGCGGTGGATGCCCGTCTGGAAGACGCCGGCTTCGACGCCGAAGCTCACCATCAGCTGGCTCGCCGCATCGCGCGCGCGAGCATGGTACTGCTGCAAAATGACGGCACCCTGCCGCTGGCCAACGACCAGCGCGTGGCGGTGATCGGCGAGTTTGCCGAGCGCCCGCGCTATCAGGGCGGCGGCAGCTCACATGTCAACGCCACCCGCGTCGAGCCCCTGCTGGAGGCCCTCAAGACCCGCGGCGCGAGCTTTGACTATACAAAAGGCTTCGAGATCGATCGCGATACGCCCGATCAGCAGCTCGAGCAGGACGCGGCCACTGCCGCAAGCCACGCCGACGTTGCCGTGCTCTGTCTGGGGCTGCCCGATCGTCACGAGTCGGAAGGCTATGACCGCACCCACCTGAACCTGCCGGCCAACCAGCTCGCTCTGATCGAGGCGGTCACCGCCGCGCAGCCCAACACCGTGGTGGTGCTGGCCAACGGCGCGCCGATCGTGATGCCCTGGGCCGGCCGGGTCAGCGCCATTCTCGAGGGCTATCTGGGCGGACAGGCCATCGGCGCGGCGCTGGCCGATCTGCTCTACGGTGAGGCCTCGCCGAGCGGCAAGCTGGCCGAAACCTTCCCGCAGCGGCTGGAGGACAATCCGGTCCATCTCAATTTTCCGGGCGAAGGCGATGTGGTGCGCTACGGTGAAGGCATCTTCGTGGGCTATCGCTACCATGATACCCACGACGTCGCACCGCTGTTCCCCTTTGGCCACGGTCTGAGCTACAGCCGCTTTGACTACGCCAATCTGGCGCTCTCCGCAGAGACCTTTGATGGCCGGGACAGTCTGACGGTGGGGGTCGATATCACCAACCGCGGTGATCGCGAGGCCAGCGACATCGTTCAGCTCTATGTGAGCGATCAGACGCAGACCGTACCGGTGGCGACGCAGGCGCTGCGCGGTTTTGATCGGGTCACACTGGCCCCCGGCGCGACCGAACGGGTCGAGCTCACGCTCGCGCGACGTGATTTCTGCTGGTATGACGCCGAGCGCGGCGACTGGCGCCTGCCCACCGGCACCTTCGAGATTCGCATTGGCGCCTCCTCGCGCGATATTCGCCTGCAACAGTGCCTTGAGGTACAGGGCGATGCCACGCCGCTGCCGGTGATTGATCGTAATACCCTGCTGGGCGATCTCAAGGCTCATGACGGCGCGGTTCGCGTGCTGCGTGAACACCTTGCTGACATCGCAGAGGAACTGCCCATGCTCAACGCTCTGATGGAGAAGGAAGGCAAGGACGATCTGATGGAGGCCATGGGGCACTACCTGCCGCTGCGCGCCGTGATCTCCTTTTCGAGCTTCACCGAGGCGCGCCTGTCAGCCCTTCTAGAGGATCTGAAGGCGCTGGCGTAGCCCTCATGGTCAGCAACATGGGCAGGCGCTCATGGAGAAGTTTTCATGAATTAGTCCTTATGGATGAGTCCTGAAAGACTTGGGTTCTTCCTGCAATAACTGTATATTTAAACAGTATTCAGGGAGGGCCATGTCATGCCGGGGGAACCCATTATCGGCCGCGGGGCCAGTGACAATCTGCATCACCGCTTTGATCGCCATCGCATCGAGGCAGTTGATGACGGCTGGTGGCAGGACGATGCCGCCGCAAGCCATGCCACCGAGGTGCGTCTTGAACAGAGTCGCACAGCCATCTCGCGCAACCAGTCACCAGACATGCCGTTTTCCTCCTCGCTCAACCCCTATCGAGGGTGCGAGCACGGCTGCATCTACTGCTTTGCCCGCCCCTCGCATGCGTACTGGGATCTGTCACCGGGCCTTGATTTTGAAACCCGTCTGATCGCGCGCACCAATCTGCCGGCATTGCTGGCCGAGGAACTTGCCCACCCCGGCTACGTCTGCGAGCCCCTGGCGCTGGGCGCCAACACCGACCCGTATCAACCCATCGAGCGCCAGCACCAGCTGAGCCGACAACTGCTCGAGGTGCTGCTTCGCCATCGTCATCCGCTCACCATCACCACCCGCAGTGCGCTGATCCTGCGCGATCTGGATCGACTCACCGAGCTGGCCCACCATCGGCTGGTGCGGGTCTTTATCAGCTTTACCACGCTCGAGCCGGGTCTCAAGCGCATCATGGAACCGCGGGCGGCCTCACCCGGCGCGCGCCTGAAGGTAATTCGCACCCTGCGCGAGGCGGGCGTACCGGTCGGCATCATTACCGCGCCGATGGTCCCCATGATCAACGACATGGAACTTGAAGGACTCCTGCAGACAGGCCGTGACGCCGGTGCCACCAGCGCCGGCTATGCGCTCCTGCGCCTGCCTCATGAAGTGGGCCCCCTGTTCGAGCAGTGGCTGAGTGAGCATTTCCCGGATCGGGCCGAGCATGTCATGAGCCTGATTCGCCAGTCGCGTGGCGGGCGCGACTATGACAGCCGCTTCGGCCATCGCCTGCGCGGCGAGGGGCCGTTTGCCGACCTGCTCGCCCAACGCTTTCGGCTGGCCATTCGCCGCCTGGGTCTCAATCGGCGCCGCGAGGAAGAGCGTCTCGATACCACCCGGTTTGCACCGCCCCATCAGCAGATCGATCTGTTTTGAACACAACAACTCAAACGGAGGATTTCGACATG
This sequence comes from Kushneria avicenniae, assembly GCF_900112585.1. GTDB lineage: Bacteria > Pseudomonadota > Gammaproteobacteria > Pseudomonadales > Halomonadaceae > Kushneria > Kushneria avicenniae. The sequence continues at coordinate 100,407 of NZ_FOLY01000007.1, forward strand.
ACCGCTGCCACCGCCTGCGCCGAGCTGCCGCTCGACATGCCCAGCCCTGCATTACGTTACCATCGTTTTGGTTCCCCGCTGGAGGTACTCCATCTGGAGCCACAGCCCGACGGGGCGCTGCCGCAGGAGAAGCTGCGCGTGCACATGACCTGTGCGCCCATCAACCCCTCGGACCTGATTCCGATTGCCGGCGCCTACCGTCATCGAATCACCCCACCGCTGGTGGCCGGTCATGAGGGTGTGGGCGTAGTGAGCGAGGCACACGGGCCGTGGCGCGTGCTGGAAGGTCGGCGGGTGCTGCCACTCCGCGGCCCCGGCACTTGGCAGCAGTCGCTGGACTGCGATCCACGCCTGGCCGTACCGGTACCCGATGATATCCCCGATCATGTCGCGGCGCGGGCCTGGATCAACCCGATGACGGCGATGGCCATGCTGCAACGCTGGCCGGTCGAGGGGTGTGATGTGCTGCTGAGCGCGGCGGGTTCAAACTGTGCGCGGCTGCTGGCGCAGTGGGCACTGTGCTGTGGCGCCCGCTCGGTAACCGGAATCTGCCGCAGCGTCCATCATCGCGAGGCGCTGACCGCCATGGGCGTTCACGTGCTGGATCAGGAGGATCACACCGCCATCAATGCCGCCGCAGCCCGCGCTGATCGCCTGTTTGATGCCACCGGCGGGCGTCTGGCCGACCGGCTGCTGGCCCACATGCCCTCCGATGGCGTCTTTGTGACCTACGGCCTGCTCTCGGGCGCCCCCATCAGCCCGGTACACATGGGTGCCCGGGTGCGCCGATTCCATCTACGCGATCATATCGCCGGGCTCGACCACGGCGAATGGCAGTCAAGCTTTGAAACGCTCTGGGCGCTGCTGCGAGATATCGACATGCCGGCGGTAGAGCCCTTCAGGCTCGCCGAGTGGCGCCAGGCGCTGCACTGGCACGACAGTCATCCACACGTTAAACCCATGCTGATGCTCTCCTGATCATGTCTGCCTTTCCAAACGAAAGGCAGACATGGAAAAAGCCGACATAAAAAAGCCGCCTTCCCGGACGGTCCCATTGCCCTCACACACGCGAGCGGTGAGCTCATCCGCCACTGATGGTCTCGACGCTGACCACTTCCGGCGGCTCGACCGGTGTCAGACGGCGGACTTGATCCGGCTGGAGACGCTCGCGGTACGTTAGCGGCTCGATCGACTGCGATTGACCGCTCTCCAGCGCCCGCTCGATGGCTTCCAGAATGCGCACGTCACGCAGTCCTTCCGTGCCGTCGGCTTCGGGCGCAAGATCATTGAGAATGCAGTGGGAGAAGTAATCGATCTGGCCGCCAAACTGCTCGACCGGTCCCGGTGAATGGGACGTGGTCTCGCCGTCAACGCTCAGGTCATAGTCGATCGAGACCGTCGGACCAAACATGTAGCTGGGCTTTGCGAACAGTGCACCGCGCTCGCCCACCACTGAAAGATGATTGTGACCGCTGGCAGCATAGCTGACGAAGAACTGGGCCAGCCGGCCTTCGGGAAAGCGCAGACCGACGGCCACGCTGTCGTCGCAGGTATACCCCCGATCCGACGTGCTCTCGCTCATCGCGCTGACTTCGACCGGCTCGGCGCCGAACAGATGGCGCACCGCATTGATCGGATAGGTGCCCAGATCGGGGACCGGACCACCCCAGTAGCCGTGCAGGGCACGATGATTTTTCGGATTGATATGTTGAGTGAGCTGGGAGGAGAACGTCCGCGGCGCGCCGATGGTGCCCTCACGCAGGTGCTGGATCATCTCGAGGGTGCCCGGCTCATGGTGCAGTCGATAGGCGATCATCAGTTTTGCACCACTGCGGTCGGCCGCCGCGATTATCGCCTCGCAGTCCTCGATGCTGGTCGCCATCGGCTTCTCCAGCAGTACATGAATACCCGCTTCCAACGCCGGCACGGCGTCCTGACGATGGCGGAAGTTGGGCGTAGCGACATAGACGGCGTCGATCTCGCCGGAATTCAAAAGCGTCTCGTACTCGTCATAGCCGTAGACTTTCAGGTTGTAGCGCTCGCCCAGCACCTCGGCCTTTCTGGAGTCACCGGTGACCAGCGCCATCATCTCCGAGTGGTCACTGGCCGCGATCCCCGGCATGAACGCACTCTGTGAAATTTCACCGCCGCCGACCACGGCGTAGCGCACCTTTCCCTGTGCCATGTGATTCTCCAATGCGTTGGTGGATAACAACGATGCTTAAAAGCCTGGCGCAACCGCTGGGTGCTGTCAGGTCGGACAGTAAATCTCCGCCGCCGTGTTGATCGGATATCACTCAGCCGGTTCGGCGAATGTCAGCTTACGGGCGGGTCAGATCGTGAATCACCACGCGTTTGAGCGCATCATCAAAAGCACCAGCAGTCCCACGGCCACCAGATAAAAACCGCAGGCCGAGAACGGCAAAGGCGTCTGCGAAAGCAAAAGCGATATAAAAACCCCGTGCCGATCAGCACGGACATCGACAGGGTGCGCCGCCGCACGACCATCGTTATGGCGGCAAGCACCTCTGCCCTATCGGCCGGTATCGCGACACGACCGAGCCAGTTTTCGCCTTCCAGCGCCTGACCCAGCCCGGCGGCGGCATCCTGTATGGTAGTTTCCATTGTTCGTGATCATGGCCGGGCGAAACAGGCAGGACTGATCATCTTGTCGACCCGGAGTCTGACGCCTTGAGCAGGTGGCATACATCGCTGAATAACGGACACAAAAAAGCCCCGCCAGAGCAGGGCAAGTTCGACAGTATCACCCTTGATATTTATACCCATACGGGTCGGCCGCGACATAGAACGCCCGGTCGTTGCGCCCGTCATATGTGTTTCAATCCGCGCGGCCGTGAGGACCGCGACAAATGCGATTGTCGGCGATCCGTCGCGCAAGGGTGTTTCAATCCGCGCGACCCGTACGGGCCGCGACTAACGTATCCGCCCTCATGACCGATCAGGCGCTCGTTTCAATCCGCGCGACCCGTGCGTGCCGCGACCCGCCCTCGCCGGGGCTGCGTATCTCATCTACAAGTTTCAATCCGCGCGACCCGTGCGGGCCGCGACCCTAGCTTAAGGATGGTTTCGCCAAGCGCGCTATTGTTTCAATCCGCGCGACCCGTGCGGGCCGCGACGGGCGATATTGCTAGAGGTGTGTGGTGCGTGACGAGTTTCAATCCGCGCGACCCGTGCGGGCCGCGACGGCCAAGGCCACGATCAGCGTTGACCTGACAGACCCGTTTCAATCCGCGCGACCCGTGCGGGCCGCGACATTCCGCCAGGTGGCGAAGCTGCTACGTGCCAACGTTTCAATCCGCGCGACCCGTGCGGGCCGCGACCCACGTCCCGCCGCCCAATACGCTCTCATCATCGAGTTTCAATCCGCGCGACCCGTGCGGGCCGCGACCGCTTACTCATAACCTATTGTCAGCCTTGAGAAAAGCTCAGCGTTTTGGCGAACCCGTATCAGAAGCCCTCTCCAGGACATTGTGTTGATAGATAATGCCACACAAATAGTTGAGTATCAGGATGTTAAAGAAATGCGAACCTGACAGGAAAAGGCGGGACACTTATCGTTCGCAGGACAGTACAGATAGGTCAGAACACCAGCGGGCCGTTCATGTCCAGGGCCGGTTTGGCACCAACATGTTCGATGCGCTGCTGCCAGTTGCGACCCAGAAAGTAGAATCGAAGACTATCAACTTCATCATCAATCGTGTCGATCAGGGTCTGACGCAATTTGACCCACTGATCCGGATCAACCTCAATTTCAAAAACAGAGTATTGCACACGCTGACCAAAATCCCGACACGCCTTCGATACGCGGCGCAATCGTCGGGTGCCGCCTTCCGAGGTGACACTAACGTCGTAGCTGACCAGTACAAGCATGCCAACCTCCGATCTATTTCCAGAGAAAAGGTGGATAGGCATCCAGATCGCCACGAAGGTGACGTGCCAGCAGTTGCGCCTGAAGATGGGGCAGCATGCCAATAGGTGACTTTTCGTCGATAAAAGCGTGGTGCAGCTCTTCGCGCTTGCGCTCCTGATAGGCCGTCAGCACGACCTTTCGTGCGTCGTCGGTCAATGTCACGCCACCGCTTTCGGCAACCGTAAAATCCTTTTCTCGCAGCTGGCGTCGATTGATCAGTGATAACGCCAGACGATCTGCCAACAGCGGTCGAAGCTCTTCTGCCATGTCCAGAGCCAGACTTGGCCGTCCGGGTCGATCCCTGTGCAAAAAGCCCACAGCGGGATCAAGGCCAACGCCTTCCAGTGCCGATCGGCAATCGTGGGTCAATAGTGTGTAGAAAAAGGACAGCAGTGCATTGACGCGATCCCGCGGCGGGCGGCGATTGCGGCCGGTAAAACGAAAGCCAGCGCCGTCATGCCGGATCAGGTGGTCAAAAATACTGAAATAAACCTGGGCGGCTTCGCCTTCCAGCCCACGCAGCATATCCGTGGACTCGGCATGCAGCAGGTTACGGGCGATGCGGGTCATACGCGTACGCACTTTTTCAAGCTGTAGCCTGGGCCCTTCATCAAGCTTCGCGCCATAATCGCGCAGTCCGCGCGCTACTACCGCCCGCTGATTGTGTATCTTGCCGATCAAAAAGCTGCGCACTACTTCTGCACAGTGCTCATGGGTATCACTGACACGGTACTGGATGCGTCTGAGCAGTACGTTGCCGGAGACCGGTCCTTCGATACGTGCCAGAAACCTGCCCTGCGGGGAAAGGTGCGTGATCGTCACACCCTGCTCGGCGCAAAATCCCATCAATGGTGGTGAGATCAACACGCGTCCAAAGCAGACCAGCGATTCCAGCATATGGATGGGCAGTCGCGCGCGCTCCTTGCCTTCCACCTGCATGACAATATTGGCGCCCTCCTTTTTCATCCAGGCGCCATCGGTCGTGATGTAGAGCGTATTGAGCTGGCGACGCATGGTCAGTCTTCTCCGAGATTCTCGAGCTGGCGTGCCAGCCATTGCCCTGCCGAGCGCCGCTTGCCCATGACCCGGGGCTGACACAGCTCAAGCAGCGAGCACTGATCACAACGTTTTGCCTCGTAGACTGCCGGCGGTGTGATGTTTGTATCGAACAGACGCCGCACACCGATAATCACCTCCAGCGTCAGGGCTCTGAGCGCTTCGTCAAAAACAACCGTCTTGCGTCGACGGGTTTTACCGTAGAACAAAGCACCCTGATGTACGGCTACGTCCTTCATTTCTTCCATACAAAGCGCCTGCGCACAGAGCTGCACTTCATCGGCGCGATGTGCCTTGGGTCGACCACGCTTGTATTCGATCGGACAGATGACGATTGGATCCTGATGCTCATCGAATTCCACCACATCCGCGACACCGGTCAGCCCCAATGCTTCATGTGCCAGCGGCAATGCCATGGCGGTATGCACGCCCCGACGCCGCTCATGGCCGGGTCGGTCGGCACGTTCGTGAAGAAGGCGACCCTCGGCGGTATGGCGGTTTTCTGCCCACTGCTGTTCCAGATGAATCAGCGCACACTGGCGTGGGCAGAACAGGTAGTGCTGTAACGCTGACAGCGGTATCAGCCGGATCTCGTCTTCCATGACGGACTGCTACAGCCGCTCGTTGACACTGACACCAGCAGGAATGGCCTCACGATCGATGGTCACTGCGTAATCCTGAAAGCGTCGCGCTGGCGTATCAGCTTCTCCTTCGACACGCGTAACCGTGACGCTGTCGAACAGTCGATGTGCCGGCGCATTGCCCATGGCATGATCGTGCTTGAATATGATCAGCTTGCGTGCGGACATCTCTCCCCTGGCCGCAGAGCGATCGTGTTCGAACATGTTGATCAGCGAGCGCCACAACAGTTCAAGATCGTCCTCTGAAAAACCGGTGCGCTCTGCAAGCTTTGCAGAAACGTAGCCGTGTACGCGATAAAGGCCGTAAGGGATGATGTGCTTGCGCCCCATGGTGCGCTCTTTTTCAAGATCCTTTTCGTTGGTCACGGCCATGCGCGTGATCGAGACTTCCATCGGCACGACCGGATCGATGGAGCTTGCAAACGCCAGCTGTACCGGACCACGTACCTGACCGGAGTTGACTTCGGTCGTCATCACGGCGCCAAAGGTGCGTACATCAAAGAAGTTGTTGCACATCCAGCCGGTCAGCTCACGTGCCTTTGCCTGCTCCTTGGGCAGTTTCTTGGCCTCATGCTTGATTCCCAGGGCGTCGTAAGCCTTCTTGTGCTGATTATTGAGGACCGTTTTCTCCTGCATGTAGATGGCATGGCCCGCTTCTTCTTCCTTTTCCAGCGCCACATAATTGCGAATCTTGCGCTTGAGACAGACATCCGTCACCAGCCCCTGATTGGTTTCGGGATCCAGCCTTGGCAGATTGCCGGCATCCGGATCGCCATTGGGATTGCCGTTGGTCACATCAAAGAGCAGGACAAATTCGTAGCGGTTGGCAATGGCGGTCATGCCTCTTCTCCCTGAGTGGCGACATCTTCTGTTGGTGTATCAGTATCGCGTTTGGCAAAGCGAGCCTGTGACTGGTGGTAATACCCAATGGCGAAGCGACCCTGATCCTCGATCCTGAGGCTTCTGGGAAAGCACTCGCCCAGCCCGCCGATGATGGCGGTCATTTCACGTTCGATGACAGTGGCCAGCCCGCCCTTGTCCTTTTTGCGCATGTTGGACAGATGGTGCTGCACGTTGCGCAAGAGCATCGGGAATACGCTGGCAGGCGTTGCCGAGGCGGCACCGTAATAGCGATCACGAATGGTGGCATTGAGCTGATCCCCCAGCGCACCGCGCTGGGCACGCTCCAGCTCGGCAAACAGTCGCCCCAGCAGATAACCGGGGTGGGTTGAGTGCGGGTCAAGACTCACGGGAACCTCCTGGGATGAAAAACGAGACGACGCAAGGCGCGCGTTTCGAGACAAAATCGCCTTGCAAAGCGCGATGCGAATGCCGCTGATATCGCCGTCGTTGCGAAAGCGCATGACCAGGTGGCTCAGCAGCGACTGCGGATAGCGCCGGCCGGTAAAAATGGCGCGCGCCATTTCACCGGCCAATTGAGGCGGAATATCTTCGGCTTTTGCCTTGCCATCACGACTGGGTGCGGTGGCATATAAAAGCCGCCATAGCGGAGATAATCCTCCTTTCCATGGTGATGGCAGCAATGTCAGATCCTGCTGATGCATTGCCACATGGCGCGTCAATTGATCCAGCGTATTCACGCACCAGAAACGTACGGAGAGCCGCGCGGCATTGGGTGCCAGCCCGAGCACAAAGAACTCGGTGTCGCCCCTGAGACCGAGATCGGTATCCGCCAGCGCGCTACCCTGCGCAATGCGTTCAAGCGCGGTTTTCAGCCGGGCAGCTTCCTGCTCATCGGTAGGCGGATCATTGAGAATGGAAAAGAAAAAAGTGTGCGCCGCGTCAGCCTGGATGGCGTCCGAGGCATTGGCCCAGAAAACAACCGTAGCGTCGCCGATCTGCAGACGCTGGTGATTGTCATTATCGCGACGCAACAGATAATTCAGGGCCGTGGCATAACCAAAGATGGCCTTTTTCGAGATGGCCGCGTTGGCCTGCCCTTTCTGGCCATAGGACTCATAGGCGTCGCTATTAAAAGAAATGAGTGAGGCCCCGGAACTCTGGGCACCATTGACCTCTCGAATCGCAGGATGCCCTGTGCCCATCGGCGCGATCTCGCCGGTGACGAGACACTGTCCGATCAAGCCCTCGTCGCTTTCCATCACGGCTTCCCAGCGCTGCCGCGCTTCAGGATACTCGTGTAGAAAATAGCGTTCACCATCAAGGCGAAATACTACGTTGCTGTCCAGTATGTCGTCGCTGTAACCAGCGAGACTCTTCAACTGATCGGGCGTCCAGAGCTCCATCAACCTGAGAAAAGCGTTGAGTGCCGGCGTCTCGCTTGCCGCCAACAGCGCACGCTGGCGCATCTGGAAAGCCCCATGTTCCTCAGCAAGCCGCTTGCCTTCACCGGCCGTCACACCCAGCGCATAAGCCGTCTTGTCCCACAGGCCATAAGCATGAATACCGGAAGTACGTCGTTTGTCGACCGGCACCTGCATCGAACGCGGCCGCGGCTTTTTGCCGTCAGTATGGCGCAGATCATTAATTTGCAACGGCATACCTTCGCGCGAGAATACCAGCGCAAAACTGATCTTCTCACTGCTGAACCCGGGCGTGGGCACTCTGCCCTGCTCGGCCAGGCGCTGGTAATAGTCGTTGAGCGCAGAGAGAATCATGCCAGCGCCTCCGCAAAGGGCGGCACATCAATCACACCATCGTGCATACGCGCACGATAAAAGCGGGGCGTTCTGCCATTGGCAAAGTCGATGTCATGCAGCATGAAGCCCAGATCACGCTCGCCGCAAAGCGAATCATCCACCGACGGCATCTGCTCGTCACTCTCTATCAGCTCAAAGCTGGCCGGAAACTCGCGCGTGCCCAGGCACGGCATGTGAAAGCACTGCCCCTGGCGGGCGCGGCGATTGAAGATATCCAGATGCTTGCCGGGCGTGTCGCCGTCGTCGGCACGCGCGGTAAATTCGAAATGGGCCTCGATGACATAGCCCACATTCCTGAGAATGGTGGACGCCCGCTGCTGACGGTTTTGATCCACGAAGTAATGCACTTCGTCGATCTGCCCGCTTTTGATGCCCTTGCTGACCGTCCCAGCCGGCAGTTTGCCAGCCACTTCGTTGCGACGGACCGATTCAAAACGCACCGGTTTGAGCACATGGATGCGATCCACACACCATCGAATCGCCGGCTTCCAGTGAATGGCCTCCAGAATACCGCGCGCCGCCGAGGGTGTGATGACATCGTAGGAAAACCGCTCGGTTTTCAGCTCCGGTCGGGTAAAACAGGCCCGCTCGCCCCAGATATGCAGCCGGATACCAAAGCTCATTGACGGCTCCTCGAAATGGTTTCATTGACGCTCGACAGGTTCACCACAGATTGGACTCGGCTGATCGAAAATCAGGTTCATGCCAGTTCAGCCCTGCTTGCAGGCTATAGAGATTGTCGTTCAGTTCACCGGGGCGCTCATCGAGCAACACCACAAACTGCTCTCCGAATTTATCCGGCTCTACAGCAACAATGACGCCGGCCTGCTCCAGTGCACGAAATCCCTGCTGCGGCACCTGCACGGTATAGGACTGAAGCTCACGCGCCACGGCACCCGCTGTCTCGACCCACGACAATCGGTTGATCGCGTCTCGAGCATCCTGATCAAAGGGAATAATGACGCTTCGCTGGGTGTTCTCGATCAGGCGATATTTCTGTTCCAGCGTTTCAAACGGCAGACCATCAAGCCGGCCCTTCTCGATCAGTGACAGCAGCTCATATCTGTCCAGTCTCTGATCCTGTTGCCAATAGAGCAGCCGAAAGTAGGCTTCAATAGCGGTGGGTGACAACGGATCATCGCCATGGTGGTGCAGCACTTCGCGAGTGGTCTGCGCGAACTGCTTCAGCTCCGGCGGCGGTGCCCAGTCCTCATTAAGCGTGGCGAAAATACGCACTTCGCTGTCTACTGCGGTACGCCGTCCTTCCCGATTGCAACGCCCGGCCGCCTGGGCAATCGAATCAAGACCCGCCTCGGCACGCAGTAGACGGGGGAAGTCGACATCGACCCCGGCCTCGATCAGGGAGGTCGAGACGACCCGACAGGGCTGCCCATCCTTGAGCGCCTGTCGGATCCTGACCAATACCTGACGACGATGAACGGCGCACATGGCTGTGGTGAGATGAAAGGCACCCGGCTTATCTGCGATGGATTCAAACAGCGCGCGCGCATGGCGCCGATTGTTGACGATACACAGCACCTGCTCAACCTCGAGCAGCTCTTCACGCAGCGCCTTATCATCCAGCGTTCCGATATGGCGTACGGTGACTCGCTCAAGCTGGCGGTAGAGCCGCTCGGGTTCCAGCGCGAGTTCACGCAGATCACGCAGCCCGCCAGTAAAACTGCGTTCGGGCTCATCGGTTTCGGCCAGCGCCGGTTGGGTTGCCGTACAAAGCACGATACTGGCGTGATAGTTACGCGCCAGCTCATCCAGGGCTGCAACGCTTGGTCGCAGCAGAGACAGCGGCATGGTCTGGGCTTCATCCAGGATAACAACGCTTCGAGCGATATTATGTAGCTTGCGACATCGCGACGTTTTCGCAGCAAACAGGCTTTCAAAAAACTGCACGGCGGTCGTGACCACGATGGGCGCATCCCAGTTTTCACTGTCACGCTTGAGCTTGTCGCGGCTGTCACGATCAAAATGACCGTCATTAATATCAAAGGCACTGTGATGCTCCAGCACTGCCGCCTCCCCGTACAGCCCTAGCGCACGACGAAATACGGCCGCGTTCTGCTCAACAATGCTGGTAAAGGGAATGACGTAGATCACGCGATCCATGCCATGAGTGAGGGCATGGTCCAGCGCGAAGGCCAGAGAAGACAGCGTCTTGCCGCCGCCGGTGGGGACCGTCAGCGTAAATCGTCCCGGCGTCAGAATCGCCTGCTGACGAACATGCTCCAGAATTTCCCGGCGTAGACGGTTGACGTCACTGTCCGCCCTGAAGGTCTCAAGGTGAGCGTTCAGAGCATCGCGAAGTGTGGCCAGCTCAGGTCCGCCACCGCGTGACACTGGCTCACCCGCTACCCTGGCATAGAAGGCTTCGGTTTCGAGATAGTCGGCATCGACCAGACAGGAGAACAGCATGCGGGTGAGAAAGGCATACTGAAAAAAGGCACGATCACGGCAAAGACTGAAGGATGGTGACGCCAGATCGTCCGGCAATTCGACTTCCTGCTTCCAGACATCTGCCAGCGCCGGTACTTCTGCCTGCAAACGTTGTGTCAGCGAGGTACGTTCCCCATTATCACGGCCATTGGCCAGGCCGGCATGGTGACCGGCAATGGCATAGGCCAGCAGATCGCCGACGCCGCCCGGGAAGCGCTCGCGTGCCACGATGGCGCCCGCCGTGGAGTGATCGACACGCTTTTGGGCGCCCTGTAGCCGTTGCTGAAAGTCAGCACTGTACTTGCCCAAATCATGCAGCAGTCCGGCAACGCGGCCCGTCTCAGCCATGCCGAAGCGCCCCGCACGTTCACTTGCAAGTCTGGCGACAGTCTCAAGGTGATCCACCAGAATCTGCCAGTCGTGTTCATCCCCGGCAGTTGTGCTATGGGCATAAAAGGACATTGTCAGGACAATACCGATCAGGTAGTTACTTGAACCTTATCGAATATAAGCTCTAACAATACCTGGAAGTAGCTAGTAAAACGTCTCCTGTTTATTAAATGCCTTTACATTTTTGCATCTTGGGCGGGCCCTTGAACATGCGAACTCTCGCGGCCATGAGCGCGCGATCAAAGGTTGGCCATCTTCAGGACATGGCCGAAATCAGGACAAGGAGACGAATTAATCGATACTAGGCTGACCATCAACAAGCATGTCCCTTCAGCATCGAATACAGTGACAAGGCTTCGCCTCCAATTGTGTACCGTTAATTAACAAGATACACTACTCTGACTGACAGCGAGGCCGCCATGATCATCAGTATCAAGCACAAGGGGCTAAAAGCGCTGTACGAGCGTGGTTTCGCAAAAGGGGTGCAGCAGGATCACGTCAAAAAACTGCGACTGATTCTGGCCGCGCTCGATGTGGCTGAAAGTCCCGACGACATGAGCCGCCCCAGCTTCAAACTGCATCCACTCAAGGGTGAAATGGCCGGTCACTGGTCGGTGTGGGTTAACGGTAACTGGCGCATAACGTGGCGCTTTACAGGCCATGATGTCGAGCTGGTCGATTATCAGGACTACCACTAACCAAACGGGCCGTATGTGGCCCCTGAGAGGCTTTCGTGTCGATGCACAATCCGCCCCATCCGGGCGAGCTCTTGAGCGAAGATGTTATTGAGGGGCTGAGCCTGAGCGTGACAGAAGCCGCGCGCCGGCTGGGCACAACCCGTACCAATCTCTCGCGCGTAATGCACTGTCATACGGGCATATCGGCCGACCTCGCCGACCGCCTTGAGCGCGCAGGTATCGGTACTGCCCGGCACTGGCTGGCCATGCAATCCGCATACGATCTATGGAAAGTACGCTCGCGCCCTGCTGCCCCGGTGCTACCATTGCAAACCCGCGTCTGAAGTCCTGTTTCAATCCGGGCGGCCGTGCGGGCCGCGACTTTTGACCGGGCCCTTTGATCCAGATATAGCCCGTTTCAATCCGCGCGGCCGTGCGGGCCGCGACTATCATTGAAGGCTTGATCGGCGGCCTACAAGAGTTTCAATCCGCGCGGCCGTGCGGGCCGCGACTCAAGTGGAAGGTGTTTATATGACCAACTACTTGGTTTCAATCCGCGCGGCCGTGCGGGCCGCGACCCGGATCGGCTGATCCAGCATCTGAGCCGGAGCGCAGTTTCAATCCGCGCGGCCGTGCGGGCCGCGACTGCTGGAAGTGGTCAGCGTTCGCGTGGAGCGGCTGTTTCAATCCGCGCGGCCGTGCGGGCCGCGACCGCAGCCATACCGAGCAGGTCAATGCCGAGTACCGGTTTCAATCCGCGCGGCCGTGCGGGCCGCGACTAGCTGGAAAGCAGATATCGAGGCCGGAAGGCTTTGTTTCAATCCGCGCGGCCGTGCGGGCCGCGACTTGCCGCCTTTGATGGCCATGGTCACCTCACGTGTTTCAATCCGCGCGGCCGTGCGGGCCGCGACTTCAAAAAATTCATGGTCGTTGTTCGCGAGGCTAAGTTTCAATCCGCGCGGCCGTGCGGGCCGCGACTGCCTATTCATAAATCATTGATATAAATTTGAAAAATCTTTTGTACAAGCGGGCCTTGAATAAATTTTGTCGTGCGAAGGTTCTACATTCGCTGACAACAAAAAATATATACAGAATCAAAAGCTTGCCAAAGCGCGAGCCTGCCTGAGAATGCGAGGACATTACAGGTTCGCGGACACAAAAAAGCCCCGCCGGAGCGGGGCAGACCTCACGAGAAACCGGGATTAAAACGTGTATTCGATACCAATGACGGCGACCGGATAGACGTTGTATTTGTTCAACTCATCTCGCGCATCATCTTCAGCATCAGAAGCATAGGCGCGAGCTGCAGGGGCCAAAGGTGAATTTGTGATAGGCCCTCTGGCATTTACCGATACAGAGGGGTCAATCAGGAATGCGCCGGCTTCAGCGTAGAAACCCAAGCCCTGCTTCGAGCTGTTGCGCCAGCCAAGACCCAAATAGGGCTCGACACCGTCAGAAAGCTCGGCCTTGCCGTCCAGATAGCCAAAGTCACGCGGAATAGTGACGTTATCCCCTTGATAATCTACCGAGGCGCGCCCGATTGCATTAATGCGAATATCGGGTCTTACCGCACCGGCCGACAGAAAAAAGCCGCTGTTGACCCACGGATAAACATCCAGCTTGAGGCTGTAAACGTTGATATCGACTTCACCCTCGTAATCAACGTCATTGATGGATTTATCCAGGTCATCGTAATTATAACCGCTGTACCCCGCCGTCAGGGCAAAGTGATCATGAAAACGCCAGCTGACGTTGGCCCCCAGACCGGTCGTACCGGCACTGCCGGCGACCGACCAGTGATCTTCGGCCATGGCCGCGGCGCTGGTGGCCATCAGCAGGGACCCGGTGATTACAGCAGTTGCGATACGACGCATGACGTGCCCTCGTGGAGAATGATCGATGTTCCGGTGCGCCGATAGCGTCGGCGTCATTTAGTAACGCTGAGTCTACTCAGCGCTCCGGTAATCGATCGAAAGAAAAGCGCGGCTTTGGGACTGTATTTCTCATGCGAGAGGCTTCGCCGTCGTTTCGGATGAGGCAGACGCTGCGCTATTCTTGAGCCTTCATGAGGCGATCGGGAGCCAGACAATGTCATCACTGCGCGATCAGTTGAGCCGCAAGGTGTACTCCACCGAGACCGGCGACATGCGCAAGCACGACGAGGCCGATGAGCAAAAGGCGCAGGATGAGACGCGCCTGGCAGGGCTTGATGGGATCGTGCGCATCAAACGCGAAACCGCCGGGCGCAAGGGCAAGGGCGTGACCACGCTGCACGGCATACCGCTGGCAAGCGACGAGCTGAAAACCCTGATGCAGGCGCTCAAGAAGCGCTGCGGCAGCGGCGGGTCGCTCAAGGAAGGCGTGATCGAAATTCAGGGCGATCACCGTGAGACGCTGCGCGCCGAGCTGGAAAAGCGCGGCTACACCGTCAGGCTGGCAGGAGGCTGATCATGCAGCGTCGTCGTTTTCCCGCGTTACCGGCCATGGCGCCGCTGGTCATGATGACCCTTCTCAGCGGCTGCTCGCTGTTTTCAAGTGGCCCCGATTTCGCCACGCTCTCGGGTGAAGCGTTCAGCGATGAGCAGGCGCCTATCGCATCCGATGCCCGGCTGGACATCCGCCTGCTCGATGTCACCGACGGGCGAACCACCGTTGCTCAGGTCGATCAGAACACCCACGGGCGCTGGCCGGTGCCCTTCATGTTGCAGTATGACCGCCACCATATCGATGATGATCGTCGCTACGCGCTCAGCGCCGCCCTGCGTGAAGGCGACGATACGCGCTATCTGACTCTGGAGCCGCTGCCGGTGCTGACCGATGGCGCACCCTCGCAGCAGGTGCGCGTGCCGCTGACACCGGTCAACCGGTAACGCTTGATGTCCGAGCGTCTGACAGCCCGGCCAGCAGGGCGGTCAGGCTCTCGTCGATGGGCGCCTCGCACTTGAGGGTGAACAGCGCATCTGCCCGGGTGTGACCGCGGTTGATACAGGCCAGCGGCATGCCCTGTGCGGCGGCGTGGCGGGCGAAGCGAAAGCCTGAAAACACCATGAGTGAGGAGCCCACTACCAGCAGGGCCTGGCTGTCATCAAGCATCGACATGGCGCGCTCGAGCCGCCAGCGCGGTACGTTGTCGCCGAAAAACACCACATCAGGCTTGAGAATACCGTGACCGCAGCGCGGGCAGTCCGGCAGCTGAAAGCCCGAGAAGTCCACGTCGTCGAGATAGGCATCACCATCCGGGGCAACCTCGGCCTCCATCCCTGCCCAGTCGGGATTGAGCGTGGCCAGATGCTCGTGGAGCACGTGGCGGCGCACCAGCAGATTACACTGCATGCAGCGCACCAGATCGGCTCGCCCATGTAGATCCACCACGCGCTTGCTGCCTGCCTTTTGGTGTAGACGATCGACGTTCTGTGTGATGATCCCCTCGATAAAGCCCTGCGCCTCGAGCTCGGCCAGCGTGTGATGAGCACGCCCGGGCGAGGCGCTCGCCAGCAGACGAAAGCCGACCAGACTGCGCGCCCAGTAACGCTGACGGCCAAGGTGGCTTTTCATGTAGACCTGATGGGTCATGGGCGGCGGGCGTTTCCATGCGCCTGCTTCATCCCGATAATCGGGAATGCCGCTGTCGGTACTGACCCCGGCGCCGGTCAGCACGCACAGACGTGGATAGCGCCTGACAAGATCGATCAGTGCCTGCCCACAGGCCTGCGATTCACTGCTCATGATCACTCCTCATGACCTGCCGGCCGAACGATGAATTCAGAAGGCAAAATGGTGGCCGAGCATGGATGACAACCCCGCAGAACGCTAGACTACCCTCCTACCTACCGGGATGACGTCATGCGCTGGCTGGAATATCTGCTTCCCCTGATTTTTCTGACCCCCCTGTTCGCCACGGCCGTGGTCGTGCTCGGGCTGCGCCATCTGTTTCAGGACAAGCCCGGCTTTTCTCCTTCCGGCCATCGGCTCAGACAGTCCGGCAACCGCTTTCGCGAACGGCTGGCCGAGGCGCGCGTCAGGCTCTTTCTGGCCGGCGCCATGGGGCCTGTCCTGGCGATCACACCGCTGATCTATGGCATGGGCCGCATGCTGTTTTCGTCGCATCAGGACTGGCTCGAATGGAGCCTCTATGGATTGATTACCACGATCGCGGCACTGATCGTGGGCGCTTTCATGATGGCACTTTCCTACCGGATTTCGAATCTGCGCCTGCGTCTGGCCGGAGCGATGAACGTGGCACACGATCTGCAGAGCCTTCTGCACCGGCCGCATCAGAGCGTGTGCATCTTCCATGACGTCCCGGCCGAAAACTTCACCATCGATCATGTGGTGGTCACTGAGCACGGCATCTTTTCGCTGCTGGTGCGCACCCGTCAGGTCGGTCCCGAGGCGGCGCCCAACAGCCCCCGCAGACTGCGACTTGACGGCGACCGGCTCTACTTCCCCGATCATGACGAGACGCGCCCGGTGCGCGAGGCGCAGCGGGCACGGCGCTGGCTGCACGAGCGCCTGAGCCGCGACTGCAAGCGTGATATCCCTGTACAGGGCCTGCTGGTGCTGCCGGGCTGGCGTATCGAGCGGGTCAACAGCAGTGACGAGGTTCAGGTGCTGGGCGACAACGAGGTGCTCACGCATCTGCAGAGCGATGCTGATTCACAGGCTCAGCCCCTGCACGACGATATTCTGAAGGCACTGGTACGCCTGACCGACGATCAGCAGAGCCACCACGCGCTGTCGTCGACGCCCTGAGCGGTGCCGCCTCTACCCTTCGCTGCCCGGACGACCTGATGGCCGCCGGGCGCTACCCATTTTGACGACGATCAACGGTGCGCTCCTGCAAAAGGAGGCTGCGGGCGCATCGCGTTGGACAAGGAGTGCTTCATGAATGACCCTACCGGTGAGCGCGGCGCTGCCCGCGCCCCCGCCAGCCGCGCTGCCATTGCCTGGTTCTTTGCCCTGTCGGGGCTGTCCTTTTCCAACTGGGCCGTGCGCATTCCCGATATTCGCGATCTGCTGGAGCTGTCGCAGTCCCAGCTCGGCGCGCTGCTGCTGTGTCCGGTCATCGGCTCGCTGTGCCTGACGCTTTTATCAAACTATCTCAACACCCGCTTTGGCAGCCGGCGTATCACGCGCGTAGCGGCCTGCGCCATCGTGGTCGCTCTGGTATTGATCGGTGCGGCCGTCTCGCCGCTGATGCTGGGTCTGGCGCTGGCGGTCTTTGGCGCCGGCATGGGGCTTCTCAACATCGCCATGAACGATCAGGCGGCCACGCTCGAACGGCGCTATCGCCGCTCCATCATGTCCTCCTTTCACGGACTGTTCAGCCTGGGCGGCATGGCGGGCTCGCTGATTGGTGGCGCGCTGGCGACGCTGGGGCTGACGCCGCGCTGGCACCTGCTGCTGGTCGCGGCCTTTCTGCTGCTGGGTATCCTGATCAGCCACCGCCATCTGCTGGCGCCACCGCCGCGGGCCGAGCGCCCGGTGGGCGCCCTGTTTGTGCGCCCGAAGGGGCGGGTGTGGCTTTTGGGTATCATCGCGGCGGCCGTGGTCTTCATCGAAGGCTCAATGGCCGACTGGTCGGCGCTGTTTCTCACCGAGCTTGGCGCCTCGCGCGGCCATGCGGCGATGGGGCTGGCAGTCTTTACCGGTACCATGGCCGTGGGTCGACTGCTTGGAGATCGCTGGCTGGACCGGGTCGGTGCCATACGTGCGCTGGAACTGGGCAGTGCGCTGGCGCTGGCCGGACTGGGTCTGGCCATCGTGACGGCTGACCCCATCATCGCCCTGGTCGGCTTTGCGCTGGCAGGCATCGGCATGTCGACCCTGTTCCCGTGCCTTTTGAGTCTGGCCGGACGCAATCGATCCATGTCGCCTTCCGGGGCGATCGCTTCGGTGGCCATGCTGGGCTATCTGAGCATGCTTGGTGGGCCGCCGATGCTGGGCTTTCTGGCCGAGGCCATCACGCTGCACCATGCCTTTGCGGCGCTGGCCGTGGCCGCGGTGCTGGCGATTGCGCTGGCCCGCCCGGCGGCCCGGGCCTGAATCAGCAGCGCGCTGGCTCGATACGGTTGTCGTGTCTCATGATCCACACAATATACGCCATCAAAAAAGGGCCCGACCGTGACGGTCGGGCCCCTGCCGAGTGAATCAGCACGCCTAGACCGGCGGCTGCTCGGGGCTGTCCGGCATGTTGATATGGCCGGGCTCCATGCGGTTGAGGTGCAGGAACTGCAGATGGCGCTCGTATTGATCAAGGATGTCGTCGATCACCTGTTGCTCGCTATAGCCCATCAGGTCATAGCCCTGACTGCCTTCCAGCAGGTGTACCTCAAGGCGGTAATAATTGCGCGAGGCCTTGCGGGTGCGCATGGCAAAGGCAGGCGTGGTAAAGGCGCGAGTCCAGACCTGATAGGTGAAGTTCTGCTCGTCACCAAAATCGACGTTGAGCGCGAGATAGTCATGCTCGTTCTGCTCGCCGCCATTGACCTGAACACCGACATCCTGCTGGTCGAGTCGCGCCTTGATGGCCGCCATGGCCGGACGCACCCGCTCCTCGAGAAAGCGCTGCGCTTCACTGCGGTCCGGAAAATTCATTGCCCGATCAAGACGCTGCTCCCATTGGCCGCGCCCGCTCCGACCGCCCATGCGTCCGGACAGGGAACCGGCCAGGCTCAAACGATAGCTCTCCTCCTTGAAGGCCTCGACCTTGAGCGCCTTGTAAAGCCCCGCCATCATGAAAAAGAGCACGATTGAAAACGGCAGTCCCGTGATCACCACGGCACTTTGCAGGGTGGAAAGCCCGCCGGCCAGCAATAGCGCCAGGGTCAGAACGCCGATGACCGCTGACCAAAGAATCCGCATCCAGACCGGGGCATCGCTGCTGACGTCCTTGAGAATCGAGGTGAAGTTCGACAGTACCAGCGCGCCGGAATCCCCCGAGGTGACAAAGAAGACGATCGCCAGAATGCTCACGGCAATGGTGGTGACCACCGGGAAGGGATATTCCTGCAAAAACAGATAGATGCCCGACGGCGGGTTGTTCATGACCTGCTGACCGAAGTCGGTGGCGCCGTTCATCGCCATATCGATGGCACTGTTACCCAGCAGTGACATCCAGATCATCATGAAGGCGATCGGTAGCGTCAGGGTGCCGGCCACAAAGGTACGGATGGTGCGACCGCGGGAGATACGCGCCAGGAAAAGGCCGACAAACGGGCCCCACGCGACCCACCAGGCCCAGAAGAACAGCGTCCAGGCATTGAGCCAGTCCATGGGCCGGTCGAAGGCGTAGGTATCAAACGACATCCTCACGAAGGACGAGAGGTAGTCGCCGATGTTCATCACCAGCGCGTTGAGCAGAAAAATGGTCTTGCCGGCGAACAGCACAAACAGCAGCAGCGCCACCGCCAGCAGAATGTTGAACTCTGACAGCCGCCGGATACCGCGCTCGACGCCGGTCACTGCGGAGATGGTGGCAAACAGCACGATCATCAGCACCAGTACGGTCTGGGTCCAGGCGCTCTCGGTGATGCCGAACATGAAGTTCAGCCCGTAATTGAGCTGGATCACCCCGATACCAAGACTGGCCGCAATGCCGAATACGGTGCCCAGCACCGCGGCGATGTCTACCGCGTGACCGATGGGGCCGTAGATTTTCTTGCCGACGATCGGATAGAGCGCACTCGAAATGGTCAGCGGCAGGTTATGGCGATAGCTGAAAAACGCCAGCGACATTCCCACCAGCGTGTAGATGCCCCAGCCGGACAGCCCCCAGTGCATGAAGGTCAGCTGCATGGCGTGGCGCGCCGCAGCGACCTGATCGGCGGGGGCATCCGGGGCGTTGTAGAACTGGGTCAGGGGTTCGGCCAGCGCAAAGAAGATGACGCCGATGCCGATGCCGGCGGAAAAGAGCATTGCCGACCAGGAGAAGATATTGAAATCCGGTCGGGCATGCTCGGGCCCGAGCCGGATTTTCCCGAAGCGGGAGACGCCGAGAAAAATCACGAAGGCGAGATAGATCACGACGGTGAGAAAGTAATACCAGCCAAAGGTATCGGAGATCCAGCCCAGAATGGCATTGATGACGCCGCTGGCCTGTTCGGTGGCGATCATCGCCCACAGTGAAAACGCCACGATCCCGATAAACGAGCCGTAAAAGACAGTTGGATTGAGCCGGTCCCCCGAGGAGGTGTGATCCTTCGTTGCTTCACTCATGTGTCTTCCTGATTGATTATTGGAGGTTGGAAGAAAATGCTGACAGCGTTTTGAACGTGCTTTTATTCAACACTACTCAGAGTGACATTATTCCATTTTGAACCAACGTTCAAAAAAAATATTATCGGAAGGAAAACTTCTGAAAAGCCATGGTTATTCAGAAAAATGCGGTACGCACCGTCATGGGCGGAGCCCGTTTGGCAACGGAATATCCTGAATTCAGGAAGATGGGACATCGGCTCCCGGTGGGCAGGTGTCACCGTAAATCAACCAGACGGGCTGTTCTACATCGTGCTCGAGGCACTCACCGATCACCATGCGCGCTGCCGTGACGCCCTTGGCGTGGCTGTCCTGGTGGATCGTGGTCAGCATGGGTCGGCGACGCTGGCCTTCGGCAATGCCGTCAAAGCCGGTCAGCCACAGCTGGTCGGGAACGCTTATGCCGCGCTGCTCGGCCAGGCTCAGGGCGGTCAGCGCCAGCCGATCCGACATGCACAGCAGCAGATCCGACGAGGTCTCATCCAGCAGGGTCTCGATCACCGGCGCGGCCGCCTCGAAGGTGTTGCCGTCGACGTTGTAGAGGGGAATATCGGCCGTGTTGAAGCCGGCCTCGAACAAAGCCTGATCGAATCCGGCCAGTCGCTCGATGGCCACTGCGTTGGGCTGCGACCAGTGCCCCTGCCGCGCAAGCCGCCCGCCCGGAGCATCCAGCGTCATGCGCAACGCCACAACCGCCGGTCGCTTCGCCCCGCCGGCCAGCGCATGACGGGCAATGGTCAGCGCCGCCGCACGATGGTTGATCTGGACCGAAGACAGCCCCGGCAGACGGATGTCCACGGTCACCAGCGGCTGATGCTGGTGGCGCAGCAGTGCCAGGGTGCCCTCTTCAGGGATAGAGCCGTAGATCAGATAGCCATCGGCCACGCCGTTAAGCGTGGGGCCCTGGCGATCGGTGCGCCCGGCACCGGTCAACAGCAGAAGATGATGGCCGGAGGCGTCCAG
The DNA here is from genome assembly GCF_900112585.1 of Kushneria avicenniae. Lineage (GTDB taxonomy): Bacteria > Pseudomonadota > Gammaproteobacteria > Pseudomonadales > Halomonadaceae > Kushneria > Kushneria avicenniae. Next base: position 121,450 of record NZ_FOLY01000007.1, read on the forward strand.
TACCTCGGCGATACCGGCCAGAAATCTGCTGGCGACGCTGTCGTCGAGACTGTAACCCAGGCCATCCGACAGCATTACGCCGATAATGTTGGTGCGCCCGGTCCGCAGCGTGCGGCCCCGGTTGCTGGGGCCGTCATAGCCCAGTGCGCTGGCTGCGGCCAGGATCTCCTCACGCCGTGACGGCGAAAGCTGGTCGGGTCGATTGAAGGCGTTGGATACCGTCGCCGTCGACACACCCAGATAGGCCGCGACCGACTTGAGCGTTGTTGGCCGGCGCCGACGACTCACGTGCGGCTTCGCCCCGAACATGAACGGCCACGCCCCGGAAAAGCGGCGCGGCCCATCAGTGCCGGTACGCTCAAGGCGTCGTCAACCAGACGGCCGCGTTGCCTGTCAGCTGACCGTTGCTGATGGCGTCCGGCACACTCTGCAGCGCCACCTCTCCCGCGGGCAGTGCTATCGGCGCCTCACCCAGATTGAGCACCAGCGTCACATCACCGTTGGTCAGACTCAGCACGTCACTGCGCAGGCTCTGTTGCCAGACCAGCTCGCCGTTACCCAGCCCGTGGTTGTGACGCATGGCCAGCAGCTGGCGATAGAGCTCCAGTGTCGAGGTCGCATCTTCCAGCTGGCGGTCCGCAGCGTAGCGGGCATAGTGTTCCGGCTGCGGCAGCCAGCGCTCGCCGGTGGTATTGAAGCCAAAGGCCGGTGCATCGGCGTACCAGGGCAGCGGGACCCGGCAGCCGTCGCGGCCGAGCTGTTCACCGTTGGTGCGATGGAAGGCGGGGTCCTGACGATAGCGTGCCGGCATTGTCGTATGATCCGGCAGACCCAGCTCCTCGCCCTGGTAGAGATAGGCCGAACCGGGGAGTGCCAGCGTCAGCATGATCAGCGCCCGCGCCCGCCGCAGACCCAGCGCCTCATCGGGCTGCTCACTGTCGGCATCGATGCCGTTGGGCCGAGCCCCCGGGCGCGACAGTCCCAGCCGCGAGGCGTGACGCACGCCGTCATGATTGGACATTACCCAGGTCGTGGGCGCCCCGACTTCACTGTAGCTTTCAAGCGAGATATCGATGACGTTTCGCAACCTGTCGGCATCCCAGGGCGTGAGCAGATAGTCGAAGTTGAACGCCTGCTGCATCTCATCAGGTCGCACGTAGCGCGCCGTACGCGAAGGTGGGTGCACCCAGGCTTCGGCGACCATCATGCGATCATGACCGAACTCGGCCAACACCCGATTCCAGCGACGATAGATCTCGTGCACTTCCTCCTGATCCCACATCGGGCCGCGGTTACCACCCTCGATCATCTCCTGACTGCCGTCCCAGTCGGGCAGCTCCGGCGCCTTGATCATGCCGTGAGCGACATCGACACGAAAGCCATCGACCCCACGCTCGAGCCAGAATCGCAGCACGTTGTCGAACTCCTCGAGCACTTCGGGATTACGCCAGTCGAGATCGGGCTGGCGGGTATCGAAGAGATGCAGATACCACTCGCGCTCACCCGGTACCTGCGTCCAGGCCGGCCCACCAAAGACACTCTGCCAGTTGTTGGGTGGCTGCTCACCGTTGTCACCGCGGCCTTCGCGGAAGATGTAACGCGCTCGCGCCCGGCTGCCGGAAGGTGAGGCCAGCGCCTCCTGAAACCAGACGTGCTCGCTGGAGGTGTGGTTGGGCACGATGTCGACGATGATTCGCATGCCCCGCTCATGGGCACCGGACAGCATCGAATCGAAATCCTCGAGCGTACCGAACAGCGGATCGACGTCACGGTAGTCGGCCACATCGTAGCCGGCATCCGCCTGAGGTGAACGATAAAAGGGCGACAGCCAGAGCGCATCGACACCCAGATTGGCCAGATAGTCGAGCCGCTGGATGACACCGTTCAGATCACCAATACCGTCACCGCTGGCGTCCATGAAACTGCGCGGATAGATCTGATAGATCACGGCGTGATGCCACCACTGTGGCCGGGGAGATTGCTGTGTCATGTCAACTCCAATGGTCGGTCGAATATAGTGTATCCATCATGCTCATGCGACTGCTGACAGGGTTCGCTGCCCTTCTGAATCGGCTGGATTGATCATCCTTTCAGCCCTGAATATGATAAGGGAGCAGTATTACCGTTTGCTCGATGGGTCATCGTGTTCTCCTTGTTCAGCCACCTCTGGCGCTCACCACTGTCGGCGCTTGAGTCGGGTCAGGGTCTGATCAAGGGTATCAAGCGCCGCGGCGGGCTCGGCGCGCCCGGAAAGTACTTCGTGCACGTTGTTGAACACGGCATTGGAGACCCGGGCGTAAGCGTCACCGGTCACTGCCGAAGGACGTGCCACAGCGTTCATCAGCACCGGGCGCAGCACGGTCATGGTAGGGTTGGCCGTTATTACCTCAGCGTCATCGTAGAGTGCGATGCGGGTCGGATTCATGCCGTTGTTCAAAGCGTGCTGGCGCTGCACCTCGGCACTGGTCATATAGCGTGCCAGCGAGATCGCGGCCTCGGGCGTATCAGTGTAGCGTGAGACGGCGAAGTTCCAGCCGCCCAGAGTACTTGTCGAGTCAGCGCCGGGGCCATGGGGCAGCGGTGCCACGCCGATTCTGCCGCTCACCGGGCTGCCTTCACGCTGGGCCAGCGACCACACGTAGGGCCAGTTGCGCATGAAGACTGCGTTGCCGCTCTGGAACACGCCGCGCGCTTCCTCCTCGGTATAGTTGAGCACCCCGCGCGGGGCAATACTGCCGATCCAGCTCGCCGCCTCGGTCAGCGCCGCCGTCGCCTGCGCGTTATCTACCGTGATCGCGCCATCGGTGTCGACGATGCGCCCGCCGCCGTAGCCGGCGATCCACTCCAGGGCGTTGCAGGTCAGGCCTTCATAGGCGCGGCCCTGAAACACGAACCCCCACATCTCGTCATCGCCGGCATCGCGCTCGGCCTGTTGAATGCTGGAGGCGGTCTCGTTCATCTCCTGCCAGGTTTCGGGCACCGGACGCTGATACTTGTCGAGCAGATCCTTGCGGTAATAGAGCAGGCCGGCATCGGTGTACCAAGGCAGCGCTACAAGCCGGCCATCGACGGTATTAGCCTCGATCAGTGCCGGGAAAAAGGCCTTGCGCTCGGCAGGTGGGACAGCCTCACCGAGGTCAACCAGATGCGGTGCCAAAAGCCCCGGCCAGGCGATATCGACCATCATCACGTCAACGTCCTGCGAGTGACTGTTGAGCAGTTGCTGGAACAGTGCCAGTTTCTCGGTGGTGGCGTTGGGCGTGGTCACCACCCTGACGCTATGGCCGGTCTGCGCCGCCCAGGCGCGGGCCGCGATGGGGCAATAGTCGCCATCGCCACCACCACCGCAGGCGATGGCGACCTCGGCAGCCTGAGCACCGCCAGTGGCGCCCAATAGTGCGGCCAGCCCAAGGGTTGCGCGCCAGCCGCATCGACGGGCCCTGGATCGATCAATGCCTGGTCTGCTCATGACATGGTCCCCTGTGGTTCAGTGATGGACTCGTGACGCGCCAGCGGCGCCATCGCGCGTCCATCACGATCGAAAAGATGGGCATGTACCGGATCGAAGTCGAGCACTACCCGCTCGCCGCGCTGGAACGAGCTGGAGGCCTGGGTGCGACAGACCAGCAGCTCGCCGTCGTCGCGCTCCAGATAGAGGTAGGCTTCGCTGCCAAGGTACTCGACGTTGACGATCTCGAGACCTTGACCATCCTTGCTGGGCGAGGGAATCAGATGCTCCGGACGCACGCCAAGGGTCGCCTCGCTGGCGCTACCGGCGCTGAAGGCCAGCGGCAGCGTGCGCTGGCCAACGGCAGAAATCTCTACGCGACACCCTTGTTCGGGAACGGGATGGGCGGTGACCTCGATGAAGTTCATCTTTGGCGAGCCGATAAAGCCGGCCACGAAACGCGACGCGGGACGTTCATAAAGCTCGCGCGGGGTGCCGATCTGCTCGACGTGGCCGGCGTTGAGCACCACGATGCGATCGGCCAGGGTCATCGCCTCGACCTGGTCGTGGGTGACATAGATCATGGTCGAGCCCAGGCGCTCGTGAAGCCGTGCGATCTCATTGCGGGTCTGTACTCGCAGCGCGGCGTCGAGGTTGGAAAGCGGTTCGTCGAACAGCAATATCTTCGGTTCGCGGGCCATTGCCCGACCGATCGCCACGCGCTGGCGCTGACCGCCGGAGAGCGCCTTCGGCAGCCGCTCCAGCAGGCCATCAAGCTGCAGAATCTTCGCCGTCTGTCGCACGCGCTCATCGACCGTCTGCTTGTCGGCCTTCGCCAGCTTGAGGCCGAAAGCGATGTTCTGATACACGCTCATGTGCGGATAGAGCGCGTAGGACTGAAACACCATGCCGATGCCGCGCTCCTGCGGCGTCAGGTTGTTGACCCGCTGCTCGTCGATCAGCAGATCGCCGTGGGTGATCGACTCGAGCCCCGCGATCAGCCGCAAAAGCGTTGACTTGCCGCAGCCGGAGGGGCCGACGAAGACCACAAACTCGCCATCGCCGATCGCCATCGACACATCATCGATCACCCGGGTCGAACCGAAGCGCTTGTTGACCCGTTCCAGTTTTACACCAGCCATAACTCCTCCTGCCCAACGACGGGACACCCTTGCGACCAACGCTCAGCCCTTGACGGCACCAGCGGTCAGTCCGGAGACAATTCGGCGCTGGAAGATCACCACCAGCACCACCAGCGGTACGGTGACGATCACCGAGGCCGCCATGATCGGCCCCCAGGGCAGCTCGTACTGGCTGCCTCCGGAGATCAGCGCAATCGCCACCGGCACCGTGCGCTGAGAGTCGGTGAGCGTGAAGGTCAGGGCGAACAGAAACTCGTTCCAGGCGGCGATGAACGCCAGCAGCCCGGTGGTCGCCATCGCCGGCCACAACAGTGGCATGAAGACCTTCGTCAGCGTCACCCATGGCGAGGCGCCGTCGACGATCGCCGCTTCCTCCAGCTCATCGGGCAGCTGGCGCATGAAGGTGGTCAGAATCCACACCGTGAACGGCAGGGTGAAGATGGTGTAGCTCAGGATCAGCCCGCCCGGCGAGTTGTACAGATCGAGCGTACGGATCACCTCGAAAAGCCCCGAGAGCACCGCCACCTGAGGGAACATCGACACCCCGAGCACGATCATCATCACCGTGGTGCGGCCGCGAAAGCGCACCCGGCCCAGCGCCCAGGCGGCGGTCAGGCCCAGCAGCAGCGCGATCAGCACTACGCTGACGGCAACGATCACCGAGTTGCGAATGGCCGCCAGGAAGGTGGGCTGAGAGAGCACCGCGGCATAGTTGGAGAAATCGACACTGTCGACCCAGTAGCTCACCTGAAACAGCTCGCTGGAGGGCTTCAGCGAGGTCACCACCGCGTAGTAGAAGGGGAAGATGGCATAGACCATCAGTACCGCGACCAGCACCCAGAAACCGATCTTGAGCACAATGCCTTTCAGCGTGCGCAGCGTCATGAGCCACCTCCCAGCTGACGACGACCGATATAGAGATAGACCACCGTGATCAGCGCGATGATCATGAACAAAAGCGTCGAGGCGGCGCTGCCGTAGCCCACGTCCTGGAACTCCACCAGCTGCTGACGGGCGTAGATCGACATCGTCATGGTCGAGGCCGCGTTGGAGGTCAGCACGTAGATGACGTCGAATACCCTGAGGGCATCCAGCGCACGGAAGATGATCGCCACCAGCAGCGCCGGTGTAATCAGCGGCAGAGTGACGCGAAAGAACACCCTGACCGGATGGATGCCGTCGACCTTCGCCGCCTCATAGCAGTCCGACGGCAGCATCTGCAGTGCGGCCAGCACCAGCAGCGCCACGAAGGGCGTCGCCTTCCACACATCGACGATGATCACTGCCCACATCGACAGGCTGGCATCGGCAGTCCAGGAGAGCGGCGCGTCGATCAGCCCCAGACCCAGCAGCATATGGTTGATGATGCCGAACTGGTCATTGAGCATCCACGCCCAGATCTTGGCCGACACCACGGTGGGAATCGCCCAGGGGATCAGCATTGCCGCGCGCACCAGGGTACGGCCGCGAAAGTGGGCATTGAGTACCAGCGCCACGATCACCCCCAGCACCGCCTCCAGCGAGACCGACACCAGGGTGAAGTAGAGGGTGTTCCACACCGACTGCCACCACAGCGAATCGGCCAGAATGCCGTACCAGCCATCATCAAAAACCAGATAGTTCTCAAGCCCAATGAACTGCGATCCCTCAAGGCTTGAGAGGCTGGCATCGGTGAGACTGAACCAGAAGGTGCGCAGCAGCGGCCAGCCGGCAACCAGCAGTAAACCGATCAGCATCGGGGTCAGAAACAGCCAGGCGGCCCGTACCCGCTGGCGTCTGACCCGGGTGCCGCGCTCGCGACGCGGCGCACCGACCGGGCGCCCTGCCCCCTCGTCACCCTTCTGGTCACGGGAGCTGTTGGACACCGTGTCATGCGACTCTTGTGCAGTCATGATGTGCTCCTCCGGCTGTTTTACCAGCGGCGCCGCTTGATGCGCTCAAGCTCGCCTTCAAGACTTTCAAGTCCCTGATCGGCGGTGACGCGACCCGAAAGCACTTCATGGACGGTGTTGAAAAAGGCGTTGGAGACGCGCGGATAGTTGTCACCGGTGACGGCGGCAGGGCGCGGTACTGCGGAGGTAAAGGTCTCATAGAGCGTGCCGAAGAAGGGCACGGCGGCCAGCACCTCCTCGTCCTGATAGAGGGCAGGCAGCGTAGGATTGTAGGAACCCTCGATGGCGCGGCGCTTTTGCTCATCAAATGAGGTCAGAAAGGCAACCAGATCGGCGGCCATGTCAGGGTTATCACTGTAACGCGATACCGCCAGGTTCCAGCCCCCCAGCACGCCGGCACTTTGTCCGTCCTTGCCTCCGGCAGGCAGCGGGGCAACCTCTACCCTGTCACGGATACTGCTCTGCTCGGACTGCACCAGATCCCAGGCATAGGGCCAGTTGCGCATGAACAGGGCATTGCCCGACTGGAAGACGCCGCGCGCCTCCTCTTCGGTGTAGTTGAGCACGCCCTGCGGCGAGATATCGTTGATCCAGCCGGCCGCCTGTGACAGCGCCCCGGCCGCCTGAGGATTATTGACGGTAATCTTGCCGTCATCGTCCACGATGGTGCCCCCCTCGGGGTAGCTTGCCATCCATTCCAGCGCGTTGACGGTCAGCCCTTCATAGGCGCGTCCCTGAAATACATAGCCCCAGAAATCCTTGTGACCGGCCTCGCGCTCGCCGGCCTGCACCGTGTGCGCCGCCTCGGTCAGCGCCGCCCAGGTGGTGGGCACCTCAAGGTTATATTTTTCGAGCAGATCCTTGCGGTAATACAGCACGCCGGCATCGGTAAACCAGGGCATCGCCACCAGCTGACCATCGACCGTGTTGTTGTCGACGATGGCCTCGAAGAATCCGTCGGTGGCCCCTTTGGGCAGGTGTTCATTCAGGTCGATCAGATGGGTGGCCAGCATTCCGGGCCAGACCACATCGATCTGGAACACATCGATATCACCGGAGTGCGAGCCGAGAATCTGCTGATAAAGCGACAGCCGCTCGGTGGCCGAATTGGGTGTGGAGACGACCTCGACACTGTGACCGCTTCTGGCTTCCCAGCGCTCGACGCCGGCCTGACAAAGCTGGAGTTCGGCACCCACGGCGCCACAGGAGATGGTGAGATCAGCGGCCTGAGCCTGTGAGATCCCGCCGAGGGCCATCAGGACAGAGCCTGCATATACCAATCCGGATTTCATGAAAACACCTCCGAGGCTGCAACATAAAACGGCTGTCTTAAACGTTTAAGTTATCTCGAAAGGTACTTTTAGCCACACGTTAGCGACATTGGACAATAGGTTGATAACCTTTTGTCACAGAGACGAATGTATGAATGAAACCTCATCCTGACCTCGGTAAATTCCTTTTACGATCCTGCGTCTGCCGCTTATAAAAAGACTGCCGAACTTCGAGCAGCCGGATCACGACAATAATCATGAACAAAAGACAATCGTCACGAACAAGGGACACCATCATGCCTTCGCCTCATCGCTTTACGCGTCATCCGCTGGCCGTTGCCGTTGCGCTGGCCCTGGCGCTGCCTACCGGCGTCAGCGCTGCTGACAAGTCCATCGAAGAGCGTCTGGCCGAGCTCGAGGCCCGGGTAGCCGCCTCCGAGCGCCGAGCCACCCAGGCCGAACAGCGGGCCGACCGCGCCGAAGCGGCACTGGACAGGCAGCAGAGCTCGCCGCAACTGGTGCAGGGCAACACGTCACAGGCCGCTGGAGAAGAAGAACTTTCAGCCGGCAGTATTCCTTCCCCGGTACGCGAAGAGGGCATAGAAGACGACGAAGCGGAAGGACTGTCGATGAGCGTCTACGCTCGCTCGGGCCTTTTGATCGGCAGCGATCGCAAGAGTGCGCCCGGCGGGCCCTACCTCACACCGGCCGGGCGGTCGGGCGGCGCCGTGGGTCGACTGGGCAACGAGCCGGACACCTACGTCGAAACGGTCTTTGACTACAATCAGCGCTACGACAACGGTGCGAAGGCGCTGTATCGCATCATGCTGGCCGATGGCGTCACCACCAGCAACGACTGGACCGCCGATGAGTCGGATCTCAACGTCCGCCAGGCCTTTGTCGAGTTCAGCGACCTGCCCAGTTTCACCGGCGCGTTTGAAAACGCCTCGATCTGGGCGGGCAAGCGCTTTGACCGCGATAACTTCGATATCCACTGGCTCGACAGCGATGTCATCTTCCTTGCCGGCACCGGCGCGGGGATCTATGACATCAGCGTGACCGACAGCTGGGATACCAGCTTCTCGCTGTACGGCCGCAGCTTCAGCGACTATCCACTGGTCACCGATGAACAGCCCGATCTGCAGGGCGATACCGACAACCTGATTCTCACCTCCAACAACCGCTTCGGCCCCTGGCAGTGGATGGTCAGCGGCATGTCAGCCAACGATAACGACGAGCGGGACAATGACCCGCTTGGCGGCATACCGGGCGATAACGTCGCCGAAGACGGTTTCCATACCATGGTGGCCTATCACGGCGACAGCTTCTTCGGCATGGGTGAAGGCACCTTCAAGGCCGCCCTGATGTACGGCCACGGGCTGGGCGCCGAGGTCAAGGCGCTGGGCTCTGACGGCAATCTGAACGAGGACGCCAATACCGCCCGACTCGCCATTTACGGCACCACCTATCTCGCCCCCAAATGGCGCATCGCCCCGACGCTGCTGGCCCAGACCAGTCATGACCGTTACGCCGACGGTGACCGCTACGACTGGGTCACCCTCAGCGCGCGGCTGGCCAATGAGCTGACCGAGAACTTCGAGATGCAGTACGAGGCCAGCTACCAGTGGATGGATCTCGACCCTGCCGGATATGGGTATTTGACGGGACCTGATGACAACCCGACTCGTCAGGTATTTGAGAGTGTCAACGGCGGCTATACGCGCCTGACCGTGGCGCCGACCTTCAAGCCGCAGGTCGGCGGGTTCTGGAATCGTCCCGAGATCCGCCTGTTCGCCACCTGGAGCGACTGGGACAAGGAGCTCAACAACTTCTCCAATGACGACGCGCTCGGCAGCGATGGCTTCACCGGCAGCGAGTGGACCTTCGGTACCCAGATGGAGGTGTGGTTCTAAAAGAACTGAACCATTAGAAGGCTGGGGTGCGGCAATGCCGCGCCCTAATTTTATCTACCTTTTTAAAGTCTGCATCCTTCCAATATCACCATTGCTAATTCAAGATATCTTATTTTTCGAATGGGAATGGAACCCTCCATGGCGCAAGCCTGTGATCTGATAGATCGTAGTGACATAGACCAGAAAGCCAATCAGATCGTAGACATCTCAGGTTGGCCGATATACGGTGACTATGAAGTTTTCCCAGAAGGTGCTCGGGATAAATCATTGCGTATATCTCCTAACCCATCTCCCTATTCATTTTGCCTATCAGGACATCGATATCTTTTTAAAGAGGCAATAAAAAGCGCACGGAATCCCGGCCAGCCTAGGCACCCAGATCAGTACTGGGCAGAGCTTATAGCATTTCGTATAGGTCGATTGATGGGATTGACTTTGCCACCCGTATTCATCGCTATAGATTCTTCCAGAGAAGAGCCAGGCACTATTAGTGAATGGTTTATGGATTACCCGCAATCCAAGGACGAGCGTTACTCTGCCGGCGGCGACTTTATGCAACGTCATATTTCCGAATATGACAGGCAAAAGGGACGACAACACAATTTATCTAAGATTCTTGCACTTGGTAGAAGACTAGCTCAACGAAATCAACTAACCCATGACTGGCAAAGCTACTGGGGGTTCTGCCTCTGCTTTGATGCACTCATAGGCAATACGGACCGTCATCAAGAAAACTGGGGAGTCATTTGGAGTAGTGATGATTCGAGAGCTCGATTCACACCATATTTTGATAACGGTACGAGCCTTGGGCATGAGTTGCAGTCAAAAAAAATGCAGAACATGATGCACAACCCTCATGAGTTTGATGCTTACCTGACAAGAGGAAAGCATCAAATGCGCTGGTCCAAAAATGCTCCTAACCGCTTGCCGTTGATAGAAGGTGTAGCAAGTTATTGCAGCCGCTATCCAAAAGTAAAACCTGCTCTTATAGAGAGCTTGTCCGGATGGAAAGAGGAGGCTCTTGAGACCATACTTCAATCCTTCACTCGTTTCGACATACCGCAGCCTTTTACCCAGCAACGTGCCGAATTCGTTGCTTATTTGACTCTGAAAAGGAGAGAGCGCCTTCTTAGGGCCTTGGAGAACTGAAATGAACCGCTTTATCGAACACTTGGTAGAACCGCAACGCTTGCTATTATGCTGGCAGGCGCGTGAGAGTCGTAATCGCTCTCGATACTGTGTGGGCCAGTTGCTCAAGAGCGGGACGGAAACTCTGCTTAAGTACAATCTAGAAAGCGAAGAGATTTCTAAAGCTAAAGCCGACGGATTCCAGGGTTATCCAGCCTTCCCGCTTTCAAATGCAGAGCATCATCATCAAGTGCTGGAAGCTTTTATGCGACGCCTGCCGCCTCGCAACAGAAAAGATTTTAGCCGTTATCTAGAATTGCGCGCCATCCCTGCTAATGCAGAAATAAGTAATTTTGCCTTGCTGGGCTATAGTGGCGCCAAGCTACCTAACGATGGGTTTGAATTAGTACATCCTTTTGATAACCCACCAGATATTTTCGAACTCTTGCTGGAAGTAGCCGGCTTTCGCCATGAGTCCGAAATTGAGGCGGAAGAGCTACAGCCAGGTGATCCTGTGGTTTTTTCTCCGGAACCGGAAAACATCCATGACCAAAAAGCAATCAGATTGGCATGCAGAACCAAAAAAATAGGCTACGTTCCTCGTGGTCAATTAGAAAACCTACATCGAATGATCGTTAAAGGTGCCTCAATAGATGGAACAATCTTTCGTATTAATGGTACGAGTGACCGTCCACTCGTATATGTCCTAACTCGTATCACCCAGTCTCAACCATTTACAAAAGGCTTTGAGCATTTAGCAGAAGCCTGATAACAAGAATATCTCCACTACTCTCCCCGCAGTCTGCCACCCATTTCCTGTGCCAGATCCACGGCAAAGTTATCCGTCATGCCACCGATGAAATCGAGCATGCGCCGATAGCTGTCATACAGCGGCCACTGGGTCTGCGGGGTATTTTCGCCGATCAGTGCCAGTACGCGCTGATGCTTGAAGCTGGACTGGCCGGTAAAGTGCAGCTCGTGCGCCGCGCCGATGAAAGCTTCGAGCAGAATGCCCAGCGTTGTATAGGCGCCGATTTCAAGCTTGGCCTTGCGCGAGTTGCGAAAGATTCGATCGCGGGCAATTTTCTTCGCCTCGCTTACCCCCCAGCCCAGGTCAGGATGGCACAGATCAAGCAGGTCATCTTCGAGACTGCCTTCCAAAAGCGCCTGTTCATGGGTCACAAAGGTCGCTGCCACCTCATTGACGGCCCGCTCCATGGCCGCGCCACGCAGCGCCGCTACCCGTCGACGCTGAGAGACGTTCTCGCGCGCCATGCGGGCATAGTCCTCGGGCTCGCCGCCGGCGATGTGGGTCAGCACGCCGGCGACTTCTTCAAAGCGCAGAATGCCCATCTCGAGGCCGTCCTCGAGATCGAGCAGGGCATAGCAGATGTCATCCGCGGCCTCGACCAGCCAGGCGAAGGGGTGACGACACCAGGCGTGATCGCTCAGCCGCCGGAGCCCGAGCAGCTCGGCGACGCGCTTAAGCTGCTCGCGCTCCGACTGATAGGCGCCGAACTTGCCGGCCAGCCCCGCCCGCTCCACCGTCCAGGGATACTTGAGCATCGCCCCGAGCGTTGGCGCGGTCAGACGCATGCCGCCGTTGAACTGGTTGTATTCGATCTGGGTGACCACCCGGAAGCCCTGGGCGTTGCCCTCATAGGTGAGCAGATCCTCTCGCTGGGTAGGCGTCAGCGCTTCCAGAAAGCCGGTGCCATCGACCTCGGCACGCTTGAACCAGTCGCGGATGGCGTACTCGCCGGCATGACCAAAGGGCGGGTTGCCGATATCGTGACTCAGACACGCCGCCTGGACGATCACGCCCATATCGGCCGGAGTGATCCAGTCAGGCAGGCGCTCGCTCAGACGCTCGCCGACGATCATGCCCAGGCTGCGCCCGACACAGCCCACTTCGAGCGAGTGCGTCAACCGGGTGTGGATATGATCGTTTTCGGTCAGCGGGTGTACCTGTGTCTTGCGCCCCAGCCGGCGAAAGGAGCCGGAAAAGACGATGCGATCAAAATCCTTGTGGAAAGGACTGCGCCCGATTTCGCGCTCACGCTCGGTCGCCTTGTCATCCAGACGCACGGGGGCCAGCAACTGCTCCCACTGCATTTGACTCATCTCGCCTCGCCCCTTCAAGCCCACGCAGGCTGCGTCAGCCGTTGATTGATCATGCCGGGCACCTGCCGGCGCTTATTCGTTTACGTCCATGTAGCGTCGCGCCCACTCGCGGTTTTCATCAAGCGTCGAGTAGCGGGTGGAGAGCTCGGAGGCGTTCAGATTGCCCTCGGCAATCTGGCGCTGCTCGCGCAGGCAGTCGTAGGTGGCCTTGATGGCGGCAAAATAGGCGCCGTGACCGTTGACCACCACGCGCACGCCGGCACACGCCAGCCGCTCACGATCGCGCAGCTCGGGGTTGTCGTAGGTGACCAGCATCAGCGGCACGGTGATATGGGCCGCAATGCTTTCCAGATGATCGAAATCGCGAATGCCGACCATGCAGATGCCATCGGCGCCGGCGCGCTCATAGGCCATGGCGCGGGTGGTGGCATCCTCCACGCTGAGCACGCCGGCGTTGGTGCGGGCAAAAATCGCCATGGCGGGATCGATACGCGCCTCCAGGGCGGCGCGAATCTTGCCCACGCCCTCCTCCAGCGGTACCAGATCGGTGGACTTGCGGCCGTACTTGGCAGGCAGCAGCGTGTCCTCGATGGTCAGTGCAGCGACGCCGGCGCGCTCCAGTTCGGAGATGGTGCGCATGACATTGAGCGCGTTGCCGTAGCCGTGATCGGCATCGGCAATGATCGGCAGCCGCGTGACGCGGCCGATCCGGGTGGCCTGCTCGACAAACTCGCTCAGCGTAATCAGGGCAAAATCGGGCGCTGCCAGCACCTGAAGCGAGGCGACCGAGCCGCCCAGAATGCCGACCTCAAAGCCCAGATCCGCGGCGATGCGCGCCGACATGGGGTCAAACGTCGAGGCGGTGAAAAAGCAGTCCTCGCGGGCAAGCAGGTCGCGGAACTGGTTGCGCAGATCGTGCTGGGACGGGGTAGCCATGACAACTCCTGAACATCATAAAGCGGCGATGGGCCCGGGCGGCCCATCCTTGATGGCGATCTACTTTATACCTTTGTCCTATAACGCACCAATTCGGTGCTGTTGAAGGACAGCACAGGCCCTCACACTAGTCGGCACTGTCGGCCAGCGCCGGCAGCAGCACCTTGAGCTTGCGGGTCAGGGTGTTGCGGCCCCAGCCCAGCAGCTCGGCGGCCTCACCCTTGCGCCCGCCGGTGTGCTTGAGCGCGGTCTCGATCAGAATGCGCTCGAAGTCCGGCACGGCCTCTTCCAGCAGATGGGTATGGCCGGCGGCCAGTGCCCGGTCGGCCCATTCCCGAAACGCACTGCGCCAGTCATTGGTGCCCTCGCCCGGGTTGTCGAGATCGCGCAGCTCCGGCGGCAGATCATCGATGAGCACTTCGCGGCTGGAGGCCATGACGGTCAGCCAGCGACAGGTGTTCTCCAGCTGGCGCACGTTGCCGGGCCAGGGGAGATGAGAGAGGTGCTGCTCGGCAGCCTCGGTGAGCACCTTGGGCTCGGCGGAGAGTTCGCGGGCCGCTTCGGCCAGAAAGTGGCGCGCCAGCCGCGGGATGTCTTCGCGCCGCTCGGAGAGCCTTGGCAGATGCACGCGGATCACGTTGAGGCGGTGGAACAGATCCTCGCGAAAACGCCCGTCCTCGACCAGCGTTTCCAGATGCTGGTGGGTGGCAGCAATGATGCGCACATCGACCCGCACCGGCACGTGACCGCCGACGCGATAGAACTCGCCGTCGGCCAGCACGCGCAAAAGCCGCGTCTGGGTTTCGGCCGGCATGTCGCCGATTTCGTCGAGAAAGAGCGTGCCGCCGTCGGCCTGCTCGAAACGCCCGCGGCGCTGGGCAGTGGCACCGGTAAAGGCACCCTTTTCGTGCCCGAACAGCTCCGACTCCATCAGATCGCGCGGGATGGCCGCCATGTTCAGCGCGATAAAGGGCTGATGGCCGCGCGGGCTGTGCTGGTGCAGGGCGCGGGCGACCCGCTCCTTGCCGGTGCCCGATTCTCCGTTGATCATCACGGTGATGTGGGAGTGGGACAGCCGGCCGATGGCGCGAAACACCTCCTGCATGGCCGGCGCTTCACCGATGATCTCGGCCTGAATCCCTTCCGGCGCGCGGGCCGGGATCTGGCGTTCACGGGCATGGGCCACGGCGCGGCGCACCAGCGAGAGCGCATCATCGACGTCGAAGGGCTTGGGCAGATACTCGAACGCGCCGCCCTGATAAGAGGCGACGGCGCTGTCGAGATCCGAATGCGCGGTCATGATGATCACCGGCATATCGGCGTGACGCTCGCGCACCCGCGCCATCAGGTCCAGCCCGTCGACGCCCGGCATGCGAATGTCGGTGAGCAGCACGTCGGGGGCCTGACGGTTGATCGCCTCTTCGGCCTGATCAGCCCGCTCAAAGCTTGACACCTCGATATCAGGCTGGGCAAGCGTGCGCTCGAGTACCCAGCGGATGGCGCGATCATCATCCACGATATAGACGCGGGCCGTATCACTCATGGGTGCCTCCCTTCTCTTGTCGGTCTTGTTCGGCGTCGCTGAAGCCTTCCAGCGGAATCAGAAGACGAAATTCGGTATGGCCGGGGCGGCTTTCACATTCGATCAGCCCCTGATGCTGATGCAGGATCGACTGGGCAATCGACAGCCCCAGCCCGCTGCCCTCGGCGCGCCCGGAGATCATCGGGTAGAACAGCGACTCCGCCAGCGTCTCGGGCACGCCGGGGCCGTTGTCGATCACGCAGACCTCGCACACCAGCCGGTGGCGCTCGGCGCCCAGGGTGAACTGCCGCCGGGCCCGGGTACGCAACGTCACCGTGGGCGACTGCGTGTCATTTTCCTTGAGCGCCTGTACAGCGTTGCGGGTCACGTTGAGCACCGCCTGAATGAGCTGGCCGGCATCGCCCATGATGGCAGGCAGGCTGGGATCGTAGTCCCGCACCAGGGCAATGGTGTCGGTTTCGGCCTGCATCAGCGCCCGCACCCGCTCGACCACCTCATGGACATTGATCGGCTGCTGCTCCACCGGGCGGTTGGGCCCCAGCATGCGATCGACCAGATCACGCAGCCGGTCGGCCTCCTCGATGATGATGCGGGTAAATTCGGTCAGACTGTCATCGGGCAGGTCGCGCTCGAGCAGCTGCGCCGCGCCGCGGATGCCGCCCAGAGGGTTCTTGACCTCATGCGCCAACCCGCGGGTGAGCACCTTGACCATTTCCTGGCGGGCAATCAGCGACTCCTCGCGCGAGATGCGCATCAGGCGGTCGCGCGGCTCGAACTCCAGCAGGAGCTCGGTTTTCGACAGCGGCGTGGCGGTGTAGTCCACCGTAATGCGCTCGCCGCCTGCCATGGCCAGCTGCGTTTCACGCTGGGTATAGGGGTGCTGCAGGCGCAGGGCGCTGGCCAGCATGTCGGCAATGCGGCCGTCGTCTCCCTCCAGACATTCCAGAGACGTGCCCTGCACCCGTGAAAGGCTCAGTCCCATCAGGGCTTCTGCGGCCGGATTGAGCCAGCGAACGCGTAACTGACCATCCAGCAGCACCACGGCCGTGGTGAGATGTTCCAGCAGGCGTTGATACATGAAGCGCCTCGTCAACGGTATTTCCCTTTGTTAGTGCAAAAAGCGCGCCACATGTGACGGGCGTCGCACCACAAGGGAAAATTCGTGATTCGAGAAGTACAAAAGTGACGCAGCGCCGACCATGTCGGAAATATCATGCACCCTCGTGGTGCAAAAAGACCAGTACCCCCTTTCAGGGCTGTGCCGCCAGCACAGGACCAGACTCCGGTGAAGAGACGACCTCAAGCGTCATGACCGGTGAGCGCTGACGAACGGTGCCGCTGGCATCGAGCACTTCGGCCACCAACGCGTGGGCGCCAGCGTCCAGCCCGATGGCCATCAGCACACGGCTGGACAGCGGCGACTGATGCCTTTTGCCATCGACACTCAGCTGCACCCGGTCACCGTTGCGCAGCTGCGGGGCGGTCTCGACACGCAGGGAGACGCCGCGGCGCGCCTGCTCAAGGGTCACGGGCGCGGATCGCGGCCTCAAACGCACGCTTTGATAAGGCGTAAAGGGGGCGGGCGCGGCTGCCGCACCCTGGTTCATGACAGGCACACGCCCCGATGACAGCACGCGCGGGGGGCGCACCTCGGCCCGGATGCCGCCGGGGCGGTCGCTCCAGACGACGTTGCCCTGAGCGTCCAGATGGCGATAGACCGCGGCGCCAGCCTGCGGTATGGCGTCGACCAGCAGGGCGCAGACCACAGGCACCCACAGCATCATGTGACAAGAGCGACCCGACACGGCAGCAGTTCCACAGCAAGGAAAGCCGTCATTATGGCCAGAGCGACCTGATCACCAGACGATAAAAAGCCCCGTCAAAACGGGGCTTTTCCTTGTTCCTGCCGGGCCTGCAAGCGGGCCCGTCCGTATCAGGAATCAGAGGCTGTAGTACAGGTCGTACTCGACAGGGCTTGGCACCATGCGAACGGCCGTCACATCTTCCATCTTGAGCTCGATGTAGGCTTCGATCATCTCTTCGGTGAACACGCCACCTTCGGTCAGAAAGGCATGGTCATCCTTGAGCGCCTGCAGGGCTTCTTCGAGGCTCGAAGCGACCGTCGGCACGTTAAGCGCTTCTTCGGCCGGCAGGTCGTACAGGTTCTTGTCCAGAGCTTCGCCCGGATGGATCTTGTTGCGGATACCATCGATACCAGCCATCAAAAGCGCGGAGAAGGCCAGGTACGGGTTGGCCATCGGATCAGGGAAGCGGGTCTCGACGCGCTTGCCCTTGGGGCTTGCGGTGTAGGGAATACGAATCGAGGCAGAGCGGTTGCGGGCGCTGTAGGCCAGCATGACCGGTGCTTCAAAGCCCGGGACCAGACGCTTGTAAGAGTTGGTCGACGGATTTGTAAAGGCGTTCAGGGCACGGGCGTGCTTGATGACGCCGCCGATGTAATACAGCGCAGTCTCGGACAGACCGGCGTATTCATCGCCTGCGAACATGTTTTCGCCGTCCTTCCAGAAGGACTGGTGGATGTGCATGCCGGAGCCGTTGTCGCCGGCCATCGGCTTGGGCATGAAGGTTGCGGTCTTGCCATAGGCATGTGCCACGTTGTGGATTACATACTTCATGGTCTGAACTTCGTCGCACTTCTGCACCAGCGTGTTGAACTTCACACCGATTTCGTTCTGACCGGCGTTGGCCACTTCGTGGTGGTGTACTTCAACGGTCTGACCCACGGCTTCCAGCGTCGAGCACATGGCGCTGCGGATGTCGTGGAAGGAGTCGACCGGGGGCACCGGGAAATAGCCGCCTTTCACACGCGGGCGGTGACCCATGTTGCCGCCTTCGAACTTGCCGTCGGTCTCCCAGGCACCCTCTTCGGAAGAGATGCGGAAAAACGAATGGTTCATGTCGTTCTTGAAGTGCACTTCATCAAAGATGAAGAACTCGGGCTCGGGACCGAAAAAGGCCGTATCGCCCAGACCGGTGCTGCCCAGATAAGCTTCGGCGCGTTTGGCGATCGAGCGCGGATCACGCTCGTAGCCCTGCATGGTGGCCGGCTCGATGATGTCGCAGCGCAGAACGATCGTGGGATCTTCGGTGAAGGGGTCAAGATAGCCCGAACCGTCCTGGGGCATCAGGATCATGTCGGACTCGTTGATGCCCTTCCAGCCGGCGATGGAGGAGCCATCGAACATCTGGCCGGTTTCAAAGAACTCTTCATCGACCATGCGCGCGGGGATGGTGACGTGCTGCTCCTTGCCCTTGGTATCGGTAAAGCGCAGATCGGCCCACTTGATATCGTTCTCTTCGATCAGGGCAAGCGTTTTCTCTGACATGTGACTCCTCCAATAAAAAGGATACTGCTTTAAAACCGTTAACAGGACGCCATCACTTCGCCACCGTTGTATCACGCGCAAGCACAGTGCATGCAAGTCCCGCTGTGTACCCAAATAATGCATGCAGCGTGCCAAAATGGCGCACACCGATCATTACCATTTTAAAAATACTGTCGATACAGCATGTTAAGGGTCGAACATCCTGACAGGGGTCATTCGTCCCCCTGTTTGACAGGCTTGTAACGATGCACTGGCGGCGCATGAATGCACCACAAGCGCTCAAAAAACGCTTCTTTTGCACCAAAAAAGCGCGCAACTGAATCCTTCGCTGTCGTCAGGATGTCACAGGGGGTGCGTTTCATGGCATTTAGACTTTACACACCGCGATTCCAGCTATTCGACCGTCGACTTAGCCTATACAATGCGGGGCCAAATTTATTGCACGCTGCTGGCGTGGCCGATCCACAACGCACGGTCACGCTCCTACACCAGAACAGGCGCGTGTACACAAAGGTGAAAACGCGTTATGTCCGATACGCTTACTTCCGGCAATATCGAGAAGCTGAGAAATATTGCCATTATTGCTCACGTTGACCACGGCAAGACCACGCTGGTCGACAAGCTGCTGGCCCAGTCCGGCACCCTGGACCGCAAGGCGGAAAACCAGGAGCGCATCATGGACTCCAATGACCAGGAAAAGGAACGCGGCATTACCATCCTGGCCAAGAACACGGCCATTACCTGGCACGACTACCACATCAACATCGTCGACACCCCCGGGCACGCCGACTTTGGCGGTGAGGTCGAGCGCGTCATGTCGATGGTGGATTCCGTTCTGCTGCTGGTCGACGCCGTTGATGGCCCGATGCCGCAGACCCGCTTCGTGACCCAGAAGGCTTTTGCCCAGGGGCTCAAGCCGATCGTGGTGGTCAACAAGATCGACCGTCCCGGCGCGCGTCCCGACTGGGTCATCGATCAGATCTTTGATCTGTTCGACAACCTCGGCGCCACCGACGAGCAGCTCGACTTCCCGATCATCTACTGCTCGGCGCTCAACGGCATTGCCGGCATGGACCCGGAGAATCTCTCCGAGAACATGGATCCGATGTTCCAGGCCATCGTCGACATCGTCGAGCCGCCGACCGTTGAACTCGACGGCCCCTTCCAGATGCAGATTTCGGCACTGGACTACAACAGCTACGTGGGCGTTATCGGTCTGGGTCGCGTCAAGCGCGGTCGCGTGCGCCCCAACCAGCAGATCAGTGTTATCTCCCGTCACGGCGTGACCCGCCGGGGCAAGATCGGCCAGGTCATGACACACCTGGGTCTTGAGCGTGTTCAGGCCGATGAAGTCAGTGCCGGCGACATCGTCTGCATTACCGGCATCGACGACCTGGCCATCTCCGATACGCTGTGTGACCCCGCCAACGTCGAGGCACTGCCGGCGCTGACCGTGGATGAGCCGACCGTCTCCATGACCTTCCAGGTCAACGATTCACCCTTTGCCGGTCGTGACGGCAAGTACGTCACCAGCCGCAACATCAAGGACCGCCTGGATCAGGAGCTGATCCACAACGTGGCCCTGCGTGTTGAACAGGGGGAATCGGCCGAGAAGTTCAAGGTTTCCGGGCGTGGCGAGCTGCACCTGTCGGTACTGATCGAATCCATGCGTCGTGAAGGTTACGAGCTGGCCGTGGGTCGCCCGGAAGTCATCATCCGCGAGATCGATGGCGTGAAGCAGGAGCCCTACGAAGAGGTCATCATCGACTGTGAAGAGCAGCATCAGGGCTCTGTCATGGAAGAGCTGGGCTATCGCAAGGGCGAGCTGACCAACATGAATCCGGATGGCAAGGGTCGTGTGCGTCTGGACTTCATGATCCCCTCGCGCGGTCTGATCGGCTTTCGCTCGCAGTTTCTGACCCTGACCTCCGGTACCGGCATCCTGACCAGCCGCTTTGACCACTACGGGCCGCTGAAGGAAGGCGCCGCCGTCGAGCGTCGCAACGGTGTACTGGTCTCCATGGTGGACGGCAAGGCGCTGGCCTACGCCCTCTATGCCCTGCAGGACCGCGGCAAGCTGATCATCGAGCACGGCACCGAGGTCTATGAAGGCATGCTGATCGGCATCAACAACCGTGCCGATGACATGGTGGTCAATCCGACCAAGGGCAAGAAGCTCGATAACATGCGCGCCTCCGGCAACGATGAAAACATCGTGCTGACGCCGCCGATTCGCTTCACGCTGGAGCAGGCGATCGAATTTCTCGACAGCGATGAGCTGGTGGAAGTCACACCCGGTTTCATCCGCATCCGCAAGAAGCATCTGAAGGAAACCGACCGCAAGCGCGCCAAAAAGTAAGCGCACAACGCGATATCGGTGGACATCAAAACGGCCTGCATCATGCAGGCCGTTTTTTGTCGTCACCACGGGTGCTGGTCTCGCTTTTACGTCATCGATGTCATCGGCCTGCAGATGAAGTCACACATCGGCTCGTCATGGCCCATCCCTTGCGTCGAGCCCTGCGGGGCGCAGATACACGAAGGCCGCTACCCGTGCGGATAGCGGCCTTTTTATCAATCACTGCAGCCTGTCACTTCAACCTGTCATCGCGACGCTGGTTGTCACGACCAGGGTTTGTCACCACTACGATATGACAAAGCGATCAGGCAGCGTTACGACCTGCCATGGTCGCAAGATCCGTGGAGGATCCGGTAGTGCCATGTGCGGCAGGCGTGGAGGCCTTGGCCTGCACCGGCTGCAGCCGACGAGCCTCACGATCCGAAGCGCGCCCGGAAAGCATCATGGCGCCCAGCATGAACATGATCAGCAGGGCGTAACTCATACCGCCAATGATTAACAGTGCCATGGTCCTATCTCCTTTCAACGCGGCGGTGTCGCAGCGCGTTTATACAATGGAAGCCACTTTGCACAGCCATGTCCTGATGGTGGTCGCCTGCTCTGGGGCGCTGTGCTCCAACAACCTCTGATCCTGCTACCTGACCGGTATGCCCTGTTGCTCTGGTGAGGGTCTTGACCGATCAAACCGCCGAATCAGTAACTCCTATGGTACTTAATGTATCACAAGGTAACGCAAAGTACACTGAGTAATTAGTATTAAAGGGATCAAAAAGAACTATCGGATGATCACCCTTTCAACTCCAGAATGATGACAAACCCGGTCCTCACGGTGTGCCGCCATCATCCTGCTGCTCTTTTGTCTCCTGTGCGGCCTCCCATGTCTCCAGCAGTTCCTGAACCGTGTCGTCCTGCCAGAACGCTGACAGTCTGGCGGCATCCGTGCGGTTCAACCCCGTAACCTTCTGCCAGTCGGTGTTTTTTAATGAGCGCTCTGGCACAATTTGATTCAAACTATCGGCTGCCCGAAAGACGACTTTAGACTGAGAGGCATAAAGCCGGGCGTGTGCCGGTTCAAGCCCCACCAGCAGGCGCTTCAATGGCTGCCGGCCCGCGCGCTCGAATGCGTCGAGCCACTGATCGGCGCGCACCTCACCAACGCCGCTCAGCGAGCGCAATGCAGCGCGCTCCAGATCACGCCAGTCGAGCAGGGACGTCACTAATCCAGCGTCAATCAATTTTTTCCATGTCCCTTCCCCGATGCCGCGCATGTTCAGCCCGCTGCGGCTGCCCAGATACTCAAGACGTGCCAGAAACTGCGCGCGGCACCCGGGGGTCAGCTCGAGACAGCTCAGGGCGTTGAACGCTTCCGGGTCAGGCACGTCCAGCGCCACGCGGGTGTCGTTGCGAATCACGACCTCATCAAGACGGGGAATGGTCAGCCCGGCCAGCGAGATCATGACCTGATCCCCCGGGCGAATGTCCGCTGCCTGCCAGCGCGCCAGGGAACCGGTGCTGACCCGACGCACCGTGCGATCATCCAGCGTGACCGGCTCAAGCTCCAGCACCGGCGTAATACGACCGGTGCGCCCGATACCGAAATCGACGTCACGCACCTCGGCAAGCGTGGCGGCCACGGGGTATTTCCATGCCACGCTGCTCGAGGGCGGCTGATTGCGCCAGCTCCGCCCCGGCGGCTGACGATCGGGCTTGATCACCACGCCGTCGCTGACAAAGGGCAGTTCGTGTCGATACCAGTAGCGGCGCCAGTGCGCCACGTCCTTGATGCTGCTGACCGGCTGGCTCCAGCGCTGCGGATCCATGAAGCCCCAGTCGGCAAGCCGCTGGTTGCGCTCGGCCAGCGTGTCGGGCCCGTCAGGCAGCGCCCAGGCAAAAAAGCCGATCTGAGCGCCCATCTCGTCATCAAGCACATGACGCTGCATCAGGCCGGCCACGCTGGCGCGCGCGCCGGCACTGCCATCACGGCGCTGCACGTGGTTATCCCGCTTGAGGTAGAGCTCGCCCTGTATCACCACTCGCTCGGGAGCATCATCGGCCAGTTGCCAGGGGATGGCATTGATATTGGAGACACCGGCCAGCCAGTCCTGACCGCTCAGCCCGTTGCCGCGGCTGGTGGCAGCCACCAGATGGCCATTGTCGTAAACCAGCGTTACCGCCACGCCATCCACCTTGGGCTGAATCCACAGTGGCCCTGGCGGCAGCGTCTTCAGCCAGCGCTTGACCGCCGCCTGATCCGCCAGCTTGTCCAGCCCGGTCTGAGCCACGACGTGGCGCTGTTCGCCGCCGCTCAGGATCACGGGCACTATCGGCTGCCCCAGACAGCGACGCCAGTGCGACAGTCGCCGTGACGCCCGGTCATACACACCATCTGTCACCTGTCGTTCACCGCGGCGGTGATAGGCATCATCCCAACGCTCGACCTGATCGGCCAGTCGATCGATACGGCCCTCGATGGCCTCCGGCGCCGGGCACTCTTCAGCCTGCGCCATCGACGAAAATGCCAGCAACACCAGCGCCCCGGCCGCCCTCCATCGCCACCCTTTCATAACGTCCCCTGCGTACCCATATTCATTTCACCTTATCGACTATCGACGAGGTCGATGGATTCTGAAGGCGACGTCAGGCGGCGAGGCGGTGGCAAACTGCTAGACTTTCACTATCAGGCAAAGGAGATGGATCATGAGTAACGCACGCGCTGTAACATGGGACAGTGAAGGGGTCGATCATGTGGCAGATCATGAAGAACTGACCCAGTTTCTGCATAAAAAGCCCAAAACCGGTGACATCATTACGGCGCGGTACATGAAGGCCAACGTGCGCATGAAGGTGCTGGAGCGCGATGGTGAAGATGCCTCGATTGCCGAGGTTCTGGGTATCAGCGTTGAAGACGAAAAGGGTGTCGGAGATCATGAAGGGTTGCACAAGGGAGACACCGTACGGGTCCCCGACAAGGATCGCGCCTTCATCCGTTATAGCGATTGATGCTTTGAGTCGCGCTTTTTATACTTGATTGGAATCAAGTTAGGACAACTCGTTGTTTGGTTTTGCCCTCGGGAGTCGTCATTATCTGACAACGATTTGTACGGGGTGCTGTCTCATGTGACAGGCCCTGCTATCCACCCCCGTTTTTATCGATGGCCAAAGGAGTGACAAATGGCGCTGCAACTTGGCGATACTGCACCGGACTTCTCTCAGGACAGCACCGAGGGAGTAATCAACTTTCACGAGTGGCTGGGCGACAGCTGGGCGATTCTCTTTTCTCACCCCAAGGATTTCACCCCGGTGTGCACCACCGAGCTGGGTGAAGTTGCACGCCTGAAGTCCGAGTTCGACAAGCGCAATACCAGGGCCATTGGCCTGTCGGTCGATCCGATCGAGGATCACCACGCGTGGAAGGGTGACATCGAGGAAACCCAGGGCTGCGGGCTCAACTTCCCGCTGCTGGCCGACGCCGATCGCAGCGTCAGCGAGAAGTACGGCATGATTCATCCGAATGCCAACGACACCCTGACGGTCCGCTCGGTCTTTGTCATCGACCCCAAAAAGAAGGTCCGTCTGACCCTGACCTATCCGGCCAGCGCCGGCCGCAACTTCCAGGAAATCCTGCGCGTGCTCGACAGCCTGCAGCTGACCGACAACGAAAAGGTCGCAACGCCGGTCAACTGGCGTCAGGGTGACGATGTCATCATCGTCCCGTCGCTGAGCAACGAGGAAGCCGCCAAACTCTTCCCGCAGGGCTGGGACGAGAAAAAGCCCTACCTGCGCATGACGAAGCTCAACAAGTAAGGCGTAACGGCAGCCGCTGCAGCGGTCTGCCGCTTACCATGAAAAACGCCCGGCCATGCGGCCGGGCGTTTTTTTGATCACGCTTTCAGGTACGGCGCGCCACGTTACAACACCTGCGCGGTCAGCTTTTGGGCAAAGCCTGCCACGTACTCGCCCTGGAAGCGGGCGATTTTCAGCTCACGCGCCGTCGGCTGACGCGAGCCGTCGCCACCGGCCAGTGTCGAGGCGCCATAGGGCGTACCCCCGCTGACCTCGGAAATATCGAACTGCTCTTCGACCCCGTAGCCGATCGGCACAATCACCATCCCGTGGTGCGCCAGTGTCGTCCAGCTGGTGGTGATGGTCATCTCCTCGCCGCCACCGGTACCGGTAGAGGTAAAGACGCTGGCCAGCTTGCCACGCAGTGCGCCCTTCGCCCACAGCCCGCCGGTCTGATCCAGAAAGGTGCGCATCTGACCGGCCATGTTGCCGTAGCGGGTCGGCGTCCCCAGGATAATGGCATCGTAATCGGCAAGCTCGGCAGGACTGGCAACCGGTGCCGACTGATCCACCTTGCCACCGGCGTTTTTGAAGGCTTCTTCGCCCATGGTTTCCGGCACCCGCTTGATGGTGACCTCAGTACCTGAGATCGAGCGTGCGCCCTCGGCCACCGCCTCGGCCATGGTTTCGATATGGCCATACATCGAGTAATAAAGCACCAGTATCCGGGACATCGTGTCTGTCTCCTTAATGCAGGTTCCGGCGTTAACACAGGATCGTTTGAAACCGTCTCCACGCGGGGCCTCCGCGCAGATATTGTCTCTCCCGTCTCTGTGATTGTTTCCCGTCCCTCTGAATGTGCCATCACTGCCGATGTTCTGCCACTCCCGGCTTAAGCACGCTTGAAAGAACGACATTGCGACCTGCCCGTATACGCTTATGCTGTTCATGAGGCAGCGTGCTTTTGCTGCCCTGATTGCCTCCTGTCTGCGGAAACCTGCCCATGTCCGAGCCTCACGATGCCCGTCGCCCGCTGGTCTGGCTGGTAGCGCTGATATTGGTGTTGCTGGCCCTTGCCTTCTGGTGGTGGCTCTCGCGTGAGCACACGCCGGAAGAGACCGGACCGCCCTCTCCCGTGGCCGTCGGTCGAGCCGCGGTGATCGAGCGCGATCTGTCCGCCACGCTGGACGCCGTGGGCGATGTCGAAGCCACCGACTCGATCGAGATCGCCTCATTGGTCACCGAGCGCATCACCGAGCTGCACTTTGACAGCGGCGAGCGGGTCAACAAGGGCGACCTCCTGATTCAGCTCGACGACCGCGCCGAACAGCAGGGGCTGCGCGCGGCGCGCGTGATCGTCGAGCAGGAGCAGCGCGAATATGATCGCCTGCAGCCGCTGGCACGTCAGGGGTCGATCGCCACCCAGCAGGTCGATGCCCAGCGCAACCGACTGGAAAGCGCCCGAATCGAACTGGCCCGACTCAACGCCGCGCTGGAGGATCGCACCATTACAGCCCCGGTCACCGGCGTCATGGGCTTTAACAACCTGAGCACGGGCGAGCAGGTCAGCGCCGACACGCCGCTGGCCACGCTGGACAGCATCGACCGGATACAGGTCGACTTTTCCCTGCCGGAACGCGAGCTGCGTCGCGTTGACGAGGGCATGACGGTCACGGGACGCTCGGTGGTCTGGCCCGACCGCACCTTTCACGGCGAGGTCACCACCATCGATCCACGCCTGGACCGGGGGACCCGCACGGTCATGGTCCGCGCGCGCTTTGACAATCCCGACATGGCCCTGCGCCCCGGCATGCTGCTCGACATCACGCTGCTTCTGCCGGCGCAGCGCCGTTTGATCGTGCCCGAGAGCGCCATTCTGGGTGAGCGCGACCGCCAGTGGACCTGGGTGATCGCCGCCAGCAACAACGGCCATCGCGCCCATCGGGTGGCGATCGAGGTGCTCGAGCGCGGCCCCGGCTGGGCGGCCATCGAGGCCAGCGACGATGACCGCCTGCTGCGCCCGGGGGCCTCGGTCGCCGTCAGCGGTCTGCGCGATATCGGCGAGGGGCGTGAACTGATCCTCGACGAGGACGCCGAGCGTGACACGCAGGCCCTGTTCGAGCCGGCCTCAACCGGGGATCACGCCACGGCCCGGGAGGCGACTACTCCATGACCGTGACCGATCTGGCCGTGACCCGACCGGTCGGCACCCTGGTCGTCTCGATGCTGCTGGTGCTTTTTGGCGTGCTGGCCTTTCTGGAGCTGCCCATCCGGGAATATCCCGCCATCGAGGAGCCGGAGGTCTCGGTCGAAATCGCCTGGCCCGGCGCCTCTGCAGCCGTCGTGGAATCCCGTGTGACCCAGACGATCGAAAATGTGGTGGCCGGCATCGAAGGCGTGGTCAGTGTCGAATCGGAAAGCAACGACGGCGAATCCGAGGTCACGCTGACCTTTGCCAGCAACATCGATCTCGATACGGCCGCCAATGACGTGCGTGACCAGGTCTCGCGGGTGGCGGACAATCTGCCGGAAGAAGCTGAAGCGCCCGAAATCAGCAAGGATCAGGGCGGCAGCGATACCCTGATGATCCTATCAGTACAGACCGACCGAATGAGTGCCATGGCGCTATCGGACTATGCCGACCGCCAGTTGCTGGATCGCTTCTCGACCATCAATGGCGTATCGCGGGTGCGGCTCTGGGGATCGCAGCTGCCGGCCATGCGCGTGGATCTGGACCGCCATGCCATGACCGCTCATGACATCACCGTTTCGGACATCACCAGCGCCCTGACCCGCCAGAACGTCGAGTACCCGGGCGGGCGGATCGAATCCACCACCCGGGAGTTCACTGTCCGTCTGCTGCCGGGCTATGAAACGCCCGATGCCTTCCGGCGTCTGCCGCTGCGTCAGGGCGAGGGCACCCGCACCGTCACGCTGGGCGATGTGGCCCATGTCGCGCTGGGCTCCGAAACGCGGCGCGAAGCGTTTCTGGTCGACGGCGAACCCACCGTTTCAATTGCCATCAGTCGCCAGAGCACCGCCAATACGCTGTCCATCTCGCGCGACGTACGCGCCACGCTCGAGGACCTGCGCAGTGATCTGCCCGAGGGCATGCACGTCGACATCGTCTCCGATGACACCCTCTATATCTCGGCGGCGCTCAAGGAGGTGCTGCTGACGCTGGCCATCGCGGTCGCCATGGTGGTCGGCGTGATCATCTTCTTTCTGGGCTCGTGGCGCGCGGCGCTGGTGGCGGCCACGGTCATTCCCATTTCGCTGCTGGCCTGCGGCATGATCCTGTCGGGGCTGGGCTTCAGCCTCAACATGCTCACCCTGCTGGCACTGGTGCTCTCGGTGGGACTGGTGGTGGATGACGCCATTGTCATGATCGAAAACATCCAGCGCCATCTGGAAGACGGCGATGCAGCGCTGGTGGCAGCCTTTCGCGGCGCTCGCCAGGTCGCCTTTGCCATCATCGCCACCAGTCTGGTGCTGATGGCGGTGTTTCTGCCCATCACGCTGATGAGCGGCCAGACCGGACGACTCTTTACCGAATTTGCCGTCACCATCGCCGCCGCCATCGCCTTTTCCACCCTGGTGTCACTGACGCTGACGCCGGTGATGGCCTCGTGGCTGCTGACCGGCCGGCACAGTCATCAGAACTCGCCGATGGGGCGCCTCATGGCCGGTGTGACCGTTAGCTACCAGCGCCATCTGGGCCGCATGCTGCACCGCCCGGTGCTGGTCGGCGCCGGCTTTGTGGCCATGGCGATCGTCACCTCGGCCCTCATCACCACGCTGCCGACCGAATACGAGCCCTATGACGACCGTGGCGCACTGCGCATCAACGTTCAGGCCGAGGAAGGGGTCAATTTCGAGGAGATGCACCGGCGCATGCAGGCCATGTCACAGCGCCTGGCGCCCATTCTCGAGGACAGCGCACTGGTCGATAACGCTTCGCTGCGCGTGCCCTCGCCCGGCAACAGTGAAGGGCCGGTCAACAACGGCCGCTGGATCATCAGCTTCACGCCCTGGCAGACCCGTGATCAGAGCACCCGCGAGGTGGCTGCGCGCATCAATGACGCACTGGAAGGCTTCTCCGAACTCAGCGCCACGACGCTTTTGCCTCGCGGGCTGAGTTCGGGCAACGAGACTCCGGTGCAGTTCGTGGTCGGCGGGCCGGATTACGCCACCCTGGGGATGTGGCGCGATCAGCTGATGGACCAGTGGCAGGACTACCCGGGGCTCGAGGCACTCGACAGCGACCTGATCGAGACCACGCCCCAGCTTCAGGTGCGTCTGGATCGCGAGCGTGCCGCCCAGCTCGGTGTCAGCGCCGAGACGGTCGGTCAGACGCTGGCATCCTTTTTCGGCGAGCGCAGCCTGACCACCTTTGAACGCGACGGCCAGTCCTACGACGTGATTTTGCAGGGCCTGCGTGAACAGCGCCTGACACCGCAGGCGCTGGAGGAAATTCGAGTACGCAGCGCCAGCGGGGCGCTGGTCAGTCTGGCCAATCTCGTGCATCTGGAGGAGGTGGCCGTCTCGCCGACGCTCAACCGCTACAACCGGATTCGCGCCGTCACCTTCTCGGCCAACGTTGCCGAGGGCTACAGCCTGTCGCAGGTGCTTGATCACATGAATGCCACGGTCGACCGGACCCTGCCGGAGCAGGCGCGCATCGACTACAAGGGCGCCACGCAGGACTTCCTCGACGCCGGGCGCGATCTGCTGCTGGTGTTCACCGTGGCGATTGCAGTCACCTGGCTGGTGCTGGCCGCCCAGTTCGAAAACTTCATCAGTCCGCTGGTGGTGATGCTGACCGTGCCGCTGGGAATGCTGGGCGCGGGCACGGCGCTTTGGCTGCTGGGCGAGAGTCTCAATCTGTATGCCCAGATCGGGCTTTTGATGCTGATTGGGCTGTCGGCCAAGAACGGCATTCTGATCGTGGAGTTTGCCAATCAGCTGCGTGATGAGGGTGTGGCGCTGCGCGGGGCCATATTGCAGGCCGCGCAGACGCGTCTGCGCCCGATCCTGATGACTTCGATCTCCACCATGGCCGGTGCCCTGCCACTGGTGATGGCGACCGGCGCCGGGGCAGCCAGCCGCTTCGGTCTGGGCATGACGCTGCTGGCGGGCTGTGCCAGCGCCACGCTTTTAACCCTGGGTGTCGTGCCGATCGCCTACTACTGGCTGGCCGGCCACCAGAAGCCGCCGGGACATCGACGCCGACAGCTCAAGGCTTCGCTGGCGCGTCACACCGGAGAGTCGCCGTCGGAGGAGTAACCCCGGCGCCTGAAGGTCAACACCAGCAGATCCCGCGTGCCGACGCGCGAGGCGTCCTCGGCCACAATGGGCGTGACGCCGTGCAGCACGCGGGTGTCGTCGACCAGCGCCATGTCCAGTGACTCGGCCAGGGTAAAGGCGGCCAGCTCGCGGCGGTCGAGGTCGTGAATGCAAGAGACGCCCTCACGCACGTTGCGACGCTGGATCATTACCATCGCCACGAAGTCCACGCCATCGCGGTGCAGCCCCTCCGGCGTGGGCAGACCGGCATTGATGTCCCCGCCCACCTCGATGCGAAACTGATGCATCTCGACGTGCCAGTCGGTGCCGGGCGCGCAGCGTCCGAACACGCCGAGACAGAGTTCACAGAGAAAGGCAAAGGCGTGGGTGTTGACGGCCCCGTCTGCCACCGGCTCGAAGTGACGCTCGATGCCGCCGTTGAGGCGGTTGAAGTCCGTGGTCTGAAAATGGGCCTGATGCGGCTCGCGCGTCAGTGCCTGAGCCCCGGCGGATGCGCTGAACACTGCATGGCGCCGGCGGCGATAGCGGCCACCATCGTTCATGAAACGATCCGGGGCGAGATCGTCCCAGTAGCGGGCCAGCACGTCATGATCCAGCGCACGGCGATCCCTTGCCGCACACCAGGCCTGGAAGACCGGGGCGATATCGCCGGCCGGCGCGAAAAGATGACCGTCGCGCTCAAGGCGCTCGCTCAGCGACGTCACGAGGATTTCAAGGGGAGAGACCTGGCACGTTGGCACTTCAGACATGGACACGACCGCCGGCTGTCAATCATCGGGGCACGCGGCGTCACACAGGGGCCTGACGCGGCGCGGGGCAGAGCGCTATTATGGCACTGTCGATTCCCGCCGCCCATGACGCTGTGCTCGGGCGCCTGCCTGCAAAAGAAGGACCTTGCCATGTCCGCATCTCATCGTGCCCCCATTGCCATCACCATGGGCGATCCGGCCGGCGTCGGCCCGGAAATCATCGTTCGCCTGGCCTGCATGCCACGCGAAAGCACCACGCCGCTGCTGGTCATCGGTGATATCGACCGGCTGCACGCCATGGCGAATCAGCTGGGTCTGGCCCTGACGCTGTTTCCCATCGAGCACCCGAGCGAACTGGATGATCGCGGCGTCACCCCGGGCCGGATGGCCGTACTGCCAGCCGGCGAGGCGCTGCCGCCCGAGCTGCCTTACGGCCTTGTCGATGCGCGCGCCGGGGCCGCCGCCTGTGCCTATGTGAACCGCGCCATCGATTTCGCGCTCGACGGCTCGATCAGCGCGATCGTGACTGCCCCGCTCAACAAGGCCGCCATGGCCGCGGCCGGCATTACCTACCCGGGCCATACCGAGATTCTGGCCGACCGCGCCGGCACGCAGGACTTCGGCATGATGCTGGCCAACGACGAGCTGCGCGTGATGCTGGTGTCGATCCACCTGTCACTCCGCGAGGCCATTGACGCCGTCACGCCCGAGCGCGAACTGCGCGCCATCCGTCTGGCCGCCCGCGCCTGCCACGCCTATGGCATCGAACGCCCGCGCATTGCCGTGGCCGGGCTCAACCCGCACGCCGGCGAAGGCGGTCTGTTCGGCCACGAGGACGAGACTATCATCGCCCCGGCCATCGCCCTCGCCCGTGAGGAAGGCATCGACGCCTCCGGCCCCTGGCCGGGCGATACCGTCTTCATGAACGCCCGTCGCGGCCAGTTCGATGCCGTGGTAGCGCAGTATCACGATCAGGGGCTGATCCCGGTGAAATATCTGGGCGTCGACAATGGCGTCAACATCACGGTGGGACTGCCGTTCGTGCGCACCAGCGTCGATCACGGCACCGCCTTTGATATTGCAGGCCAGGGCGTTGCCGACCCGTCGAGTCTTGTGTATGCCCTCAAACAGGCCGAGGCGATGGTGCGCGCGAGCGACACCGCTGAAGATGGTCTCGCCGTGCAACCCTGATCACCGGTATTACACTGAGCAGGACACTGAAGGCATGACAACGCCTCTGCGGGATTCCCCGGCACGGCGTTCCATTCCCTCGACACACGGGGCAGGACAATGCAACTCAGACA
This sequence comes from Kushneria avicenniae, assembly GCF_900112585.1. GTDB lineage: Bacteria > Pseudomonadota > Gammaproteobacteria > Pseudomonadales > Halomonadaceae > Kushneria > Kushneria avicenniae. Next base: position 153,696 of record NZ_FOLY01000007.1, read on the forward strand.
GAGCAATATCGACAGGCTGGCCGATGGCGAGGTCTACGACACCCTGATCATCGGCGGCGGCATCAACGGCGCGGTCTCGGCGGCGGCGCTGTCCGGACGCGGCGTGAAGGTCGGCCTGGTGGAGCAGGGCGACTTCGCCGGCATGACCAGCATGTGGTCGTCCAACCTCATCTGGGGTGGCATCAAATACATGGAGTCGCGGGACTTCAAGCTGGTGCGCGAGCTGTGCGTGTCGCGTAACCACCTGATCAAGCACTACCCCTCGACGGTGCAGGAGATCCGCTTTCTTACCACCATCACGAAGGGCTTTCGCTGGCATCCGCTGATGCTGTGGGCAGGCACCTGGATCTACTGGCTGTTCGGCAACTGTTTCACCAGGCCGCCGCGACTGCCGAGCCTGAGGACGGTTAACCGTGAAGAACCGGTGATCAATACCAAGCCGGCGATCGGCTGCTTCGAGTACTCCGATGCCTTTTTGCACGACAACGACGCCCGCTTCGTATGGAACTTCGTGCGCATTGCCATGAACAGCGGCTGTGTGGCGGCCAACTATGTCGAAGCGACCGGGTTTGAGCGCCAGGACAACCTCTGGCACGTGGGCCTTCGCGACGTCATGAGCGGCCGTGAGTGGACCGTTAAAACGAAGACCCTTGTCAACGCCTGCGGCCCGCTGGCCGACCGCACCAACGCACTGGCCGGCAAGCAGACCGACCACCGCCACGTGCTCTCCAAGGGCATTCACCTGATCGTCGACCGGGTGACCCCCAACAAGCGCGTGCTGGCGTTTTTTGATGAGGATGGCCGGCTCTTTTTCGCCATTCCAATGGGCAATCGTACCTGCATCGGCACCACCGATACCCGTACCGAAGACCCGCATGCGGCCATTACCGACGACGATGTCACCTTCGTGCTCGATAACATCAACGCCCGTCTGTCGCTCGATAAACCGCTGGACCGTGACGACATCATCGCCACCCGCTGTGGTGTGCGTCCACTGGCGGTGAAAAACACCAGCGGCAACGACCGCGACTTCCTGCAGCTGTCGCGCAAGCACGAGATCGATTCCAATATCGGCCAGGGCTTTATCAGCATCTTCGGCGGCAAGCTCACCGACTGCGTTAATGTCGGCGAAGAGATCACCGATCTGGTCAGGACCATGGGCGTCGACATTCGCTTCCCCGACTACCGCTGGTACGGCGAGCCGGTGGACGCCGTACGCGACGAGTTCTTCCACCAGGCCAGACTGATGAAACTGGATGATTACACCGATGCCAGCGCTTCCGAGCCGCTGTCGACCCGGCTGTGGCGGCGCTACGCGGCGCATGCCATCGGCATGCTGGAGAACATTCGCGAGGACCCGCGCCAGGCAGAGATTCTGATCGAAGGCACCGAGTACATCCGCGCCGAAGTACGCCAGGCCGCGCGGCGCGAGATGATCACCAAACTCGAGGACTTCCTGCGCCGCCGCTCCAAGATCAGCCTTGTGTCGCGACAGGAAACCATCCAGCAGTCGGCGGGGCTGATGGAGGCGTGCGAGATCCTGTTCGGCGAGGACGCGCAGAGGCGCTTTGACGAATACTTTCACGACCACCCTGTCACCAACGGCATCGCCCGCGACCCCGGCGCTGGACCGCTGCCGGCCGAAGGCGCCACCAACGACCCCGCCGCTGAGCAGGAAACCGCGCCACAGCAGCGTCAGGAGGGAGATTTCGAGACGTTGAACTGGTAGACACCCATCCGATGAGGCCGCCATGCCTCATCGGCCAATCCCGTCCATGAGTCCATGGCGATCCTCTCCCCCACCTTGATCAAGGCTGCTGCGCAAGTATTTGTCGCCACCTCTGGCAGAATCGGCAATGAAGCAGATTCAATAATGATTCTAATTATCATTTGGTGCTAGCATGGCGTCTGCCACAACCGGCGAAAGCCGATCCCTTCCTGCAGGCTCGACCTGCTGCATCACAGAATAAAACCAATACCCGGGCAAGGTGACAAAGATTACCGCCCTCGTGACTGGCCCAGATGACACAACAACGAACGTCATATCATTTGGGGAATACAATGTTGAATCATGCTGAAGCGCCCACCACCGGGCGTGGCTACGCCAGACTTGCGCTGCTGGGGATTTCCATGGGGCTGGGAGACACCGCTGCAGCGGCAGAACAGGAGCAGGAAAAGAAACGGGCAAGCACTGCCGTCACGCAGAACAGTTCCAGCACACAAACGCAGGTCAATACGCTTGAGACCATGACGGTCACTTCCGCGTCGGCTTCGGGTTACGCGGTCGACCCGGTGCATGCGCCGGCCAGTATTTCGGTGATCGGTCGCGACGAGCTTGAATCGCGCTCCTATCGTGACGTCAGTCAGGCACTGCAGGATATTCCCGGTGTCTACGTGGACACCGCGCCAACCGGCAAGGGCGGTACCGGCGAGGTGTCGATTCGCGGCTTCGACGCCGACTATACCCTCATTCTGGTCGACGGCGTGCCACAGGACTCCTCCCAGGCCTATTACAATGGCTACGGTAGCGGCGCCGAGTACAGCTGGCTGCCGCCGATCACGGCGATCGAGCGCATTGAGGTGATTCGCGGGCCGATGTCGACACTTTACGGCTCCGATGCACTGGGCGGAGTGATCAATATCATCACCCGTGATGTGCCGCAGAAGTGGACCGGCTCGGTGACCGTCGACACCATCATTCAGGAGCGCAGTGATTCCGGCGATCGTCAGCAGGGTCGTTTCTACGTCGCCGGGCCACTGATCGAGGACAGGCTTGGTGCCAGGATCACCGGGTCACGGCTCAATCGCAATGAGGACAACATCGAGGGCGGTTACGCCGGCTACGACCGTGAGGTACTCGACGCCGAGCTGGCCTGGACGCCCAACGAGGCCAATACCCTCAAGTTCGAAGCGGGCTACGGCAATCAGCACACCACCGCCGACAGCGACAGAAGCTTCAGCCGCTCCGGCGATGCCGACTTTCGCGCCCAGCGGCGCCACCAGACGCTGACCCACGAACTGGATTGGGGCGGCGGCATCAACACTCGCAGCTTCGTCAAGCGCGTCGAACTGCAGCAGAACGACAGTGCCTATACCTCAACCTACGAGCGTATTACCGCCAAAAGTACCACCGCGATGTCACTGGGCGACCATCTGCTGACGGCGGGGGTCGAGTTCCGCAACCAGAAAAACGAAAACCCCGATCGCGGGCTGGGGCGCCAGAACCTGGAGCGCTGGGACGGCGCACTGTTCACCGAGGATGAGTGGTTCATCTCCCGCGACTTCTCGCTGACCACCGGTGCCCGCTGGGTCAAGGACGAAAGCTACGGCAGCGAGTTCGTGCCACGCCTCTACGGCGTCTACGATGCCACTTCAGCCCTCACCTTCAAGGGTGGCGTGAGCGCCGGCTATCGCACGCCGGATCTCAAGGAGGGTGACTCCAACTGGATCGAGGGCGGGGGCGGCCCGAGGTGCGCCGACTGCCGTGACGTGGGCAATTCCGACCTGCAGCCGGAAAAGAGTGTGACCTACGAACTGGGGGCCTACTGGCAGGCCACCCGGAATCTTGCGACCAGCCTGACGGTGTTCCATACCGACTTCGATGACAAGATCGAAAAGCCGATCGTCTGCGATACCCGTGACGGCGTTGACGCCTCCTGCAGCTATCTGGGCCAGGAGTATGCTGCCCTCTATCAGTACACCAATGTGGACAAGGCAACTCTCCAGGGTGTGGAGTGGACGGCCGACTGGGCGATCACGCCAGATCTGGATCTCGAATCGAGCTATACCCTCACCGACAGCGAACAGCGCAGCGGCGACAACGCTGGCCTGCCGCTCAACGATCAGCCGCGCCATCGCGCCAGCCTCGGCCTTGACTGGCAGGCCAGTCGTGACACGAACCTTTGGACCAACATCCGCTATCGCGGTGAAGCCGAGCAGGTCGCCAGCCGTAGTGGGCTGAGCGAAGCCTGGCCCAGCTACACCCTGGTGGACAGCGGTTTCAGCCATCAATTGCGCAAGCAGCTCGAACTCTACGGCGGCATCTACAATCTCTTTGATCGCGATATCAACGAAGAGAATTATGGCCGTCTGCTCGATGGCCGGCGCTACAATGTCGGCATGACCCTCACCTTCTGACCCTCATTTTCTGACCCTCACCTACTGCCCCTCACCCCCGGACCAGTATGGTTCGGGGGATCTGCCATCATGCGCCGTCTGGATCAGAAGACAAATGCCAGCGCCAGGTTGAAGACCAGCGCCACGACAAAGCCCAGCGGTGCGGCCCGAAACAGCAGCTTCGGGAAGAGCGCCGTACGGCTCTCCTCGTTCGGGCAGGAGCCCAGAATCAGGCTGCCGCCCGAGGAAAACGGCGAAATGGAGGTGGCCTGTGCCCCCACCACGATGCTGATGAAAATGATCATCGGATCGATCGACAGGGTCTGTGCAATCGGCAGCACGATCGGAAAGAGCGCCGGCGTCACCACGCCCAGGGTACTGGCAAACAGCGACATCATTGCGGCAATCACGCCAAACACCACCGGCACCAGCACGGGCGGAATGCTGCCGCTGATCCACGAGGCCAGCAGGTCGATCGTGCCGGCCTTCATTGCAATCGCGATCAGCATGCCGACTCCGCAGATCATGATCAGCGTGCCCCAGGGAATACTGGCAATGGCCTTGCGTTCGTCGCCCAGCCTGAGCAGCAGCGCGATGACGGCAAAGACACTGGCCACCAGTCCGATATCGATGCGGGCATTGATATAACCGACCAGCGCATTATCCGGCGCGATCAGTGCCGCAATCGGCGGCACCAGCACTACAGCCATCATGATCAGGGTCAGCAAAAGCGTCGTGCGCTGATCCCGATCAAGCGGTGCCGGTGCTTCGATATGGGCCATGGCATCAGCCATGGCCCGCTTGTTGCCGGCCAGAAACACGAAGCCCGATATCACGATCAGCGGAATCACTGCCGTGGACAGGAAAATGCCGATACCGTTGATAAAGGCCGTGCTTTCCGGCACCCCCGAGGCGGTCATCAGGCCGCGAAAGATAATGCCGCTCTGGCTGGAGACAAAATTGGCACCGGCCAGCGCACCGTAGTTGACTGACATGCTGCCGATGATCAGGCTCAGTCCGGTACGACGGCACAACAGCAGGGTAATCGGTGCCATGAAGGCCAGCACGGTGTAGTACCCCGCCCCCAACGCCGAAATCAGGGTCGAGGCGCCGAAAATGGCATAGGGCAGAAAGTGGGGAAAGCGGCGGCAGCGATACATCATGTGTTCGGCCAGCTTTTCCAGCGTGCCATTGACGATGGCAAAGCTGTAGAAAAGACAGACCGAGAAGATGATGAAAAAGAGCTTCAGCGGCCAGAGGTTGATGACTTCGGAGGGCGTCATGCCCATGACGAAGCTACCGATCACGTAGGCCAGGGCGATGGCAAACAGGCCAATATTGATCCGGGTCAGATATCCGAGGGCAATGGCGGCGACAATGGCCCCCACAATCAGCAGACTCAGCATCGGAAAGCTCCCTGGGCGTTGATCATGAAAAGACGCGCCGGGTTGTCGATCATGACCTGCCGACGCAGCGCCGGATCGGGCAGGAGCGTTTCCATCAGAACAAACTGCGCCTCATGATCGGTCTGGTCCTCGAAGCGGGTGTGCGGCCAGTCACTGCCCCAGACCAGCCGCTCGGCGTGACCGAAGGCCTCCTGGAAGGTATCGATAGCGGCACGTGCCTGATCGACGCTCATGCCACTGCGGTAGGTCGCTGACAGCTTGATCCAGAGATTGCCCTCCCCCAGCCAGTCCAGAAATGTACGGTGCTCGCCAAGCGATGTATCGATCGCGCCCCCCTGTGGCAATCCATAGTGATCGATGACCACCGCCACGCCGGACTCCAGAATGGCCGGCACCACCGGGCCGAGATCGCCCAGCGTGCGCTGGATCTCGACCGACCAGCCACGATGAGCCAGCCGGGTGAACAGGTGCCGCCAGTGGGCAGCACCATAATCGTCCAGCGTCTGACCGACCAGGTTGAGACGTACCCCGACCACGCCGGCCTCGCCCAGCACGTCGAGCGCTGGGTCATCGATGTCGGGCGCCACCACGGCCGTGCCGCGCAGGCGCTCGCCATGTTGGCGCAGCGCCGAGAGCATGTAACTATTGTCGGTCCCCAGAAAGCTCGGCTGTACCAGCACGCCATGAGAGAGCCCGCAGCGGTCCAGATGCGCCAGATACTGGCTGACATCGGCATCGTAGTCAGGGCTATAGCGCCGCTGGCGGGCCATGGGAAGATGCTGACTGAAGATATGGGCGTGCGTATCCACTCCGGTGATGGAACCGTCATGCTGATCGGTCATCTGAACTCCCTGCATATCGGCATTCTGGGCACCTAGTCATGCAAAATTGTTATCGTCGTATAGTCATATATATGAATCGAGACCTTATAGCTGCCCGATATCACGGTCAATCGCGTCGCGATGCGACATTGGTTCTATACATTTACCCACGCTTATTGATGACAGGTATTCATGAGTGACTGGAAAGCGGGATCGGATGCGCGTCTGCCGCTCTATCAGCGGCTGCGCGAGGAAATCATGGACAGGATCGCCAGCGGCGAATGGCCACCGGGAGAGCCCATTCCGACCGAATCGGAGCTGACACGGCGCTATAACATCGCTGTGGGCACGGTGCGCCGTGCCATCGATACGCTGGTCAATGAGGGGCTTTTAGAGCGCAGCCAGGGCCGCGGGACCTTTGTACGCCGACCGGATTTTGACGCCTCCTTCTTTCGCTTCTTTCGCCAGGTCAATGCCGAAGGCGAAGCCAGCGTGCCGGACAGCCGGATACTGTCTGCCTCGTTGCAGACGCCCCCACCAGTCGCCTCAAAAGCGCTGGGACTGGCTCACGATGCCTCGTGCATCTGCCTTGAACGACTGCGTACTCTGGAAGATGGCAGTCTGCTGACCGAGAAGATCTGGCTGCCGGCCGCGCGGTTTTCCGGACTGCTCAAGGTGCCTCTCGAGGAGTTTGATAATCTGCTTTATCCGTTTTACGAAGCCCGGTTCGGTCAGCGAATCGGATCGGCGCGCGAGACACTTACCATTGCCTCGGCTGATGCGATCACGTCGGACACACTGGGAATTGCATTGAATGATCCAGTCGTGGTGATCGAGCGTACTGCGCTGGGGTATGACCAGACACCACTGGAATACCGCTGCTCGATGGGAGCAGCCGCGACCTTCCGCTATCAGATCGAAATCTCCTGAGCGCTCCCTTCCAGAACAGAATCAAAGGAACGCAAGGTCTCTCACGGGGTCGATGAAGGGTACGCGACCCCGAGGGGGTCGGTTTGAACATTGCCCTCACTGCAGGAACTCTATCGTGTTACGGTCCTTTTTCCCCAATCCGCCCCTGTTTTTCTCAAGCGTTGTGGTCTGGGCGCTGCTGTGCATCGGCCTGTGGCAGATGGGCGCCAGCGGGTGGGGCGCTGCCATCGGCCTGCCCCCGCTGGCCGACGGTGATGCCCTGCCCGTGGATGTTTCCCGTTTCTGGGCGCCATCGCTGCTCTGGTTTTATCTCTATTACGCATTGTGCGTGGCCGTATTTGCCGCCGCATGGCACGTCATCGACCGCCACCGCTGGCAGCGCTGGTCGATTCTGGGCAGTGCCCTGATCATCTTCATGACGTGGTTTTCGGTACAGACGAGCGTGGCCATCAATGCCTGGTATGGGCCTTTCTGGGACATGATTCAGCAGGCACTGGGCGGTGACAGCGGCGTGACCGTCACCGATATCTATACCGGAATGCTGAGCTTTGCCGGCATCGCCTTTGTGGCCGTGACGGTGGGCGTGCTCAACTATTTCGTGGTCAGCCACTATATCTTTCGGTGGCGCTGGGCGATGAACAACTTCTACATGCAGCACTGGTCGAGACTTCGCCACATCGAGGGAGCGGCCCAGCGTGTGCAGGAAGACACCATGCGCTTTTCCACCACACTCGAGGGGCTGGGCGTCAATCTTCTCAAGGCATTGATGACGCTGATCGCGTTCATGCCGATTCTCTACAGCATGTCACAGGACATCACCGAACTGCCCATCATCGGCCATGTGCCCAATGCGCTGGTCTGGGCGGCGGTGATCTGGTCGCTGTTTGGCACCGTACTGCTGGCGGTGGTCGGCATCCGCCTGCCGGGGCTGGAGTTTCGCAACCAGCGCGTCGAGGCGGCCTACCGCAAGGAACTGGTCTACGGCGAGGATGACGCCGAGCGTGCCGCACCGGCCAGTGTGGCGATGCTTTTTGACCGGGTCCGAAAGAACTACTTCCGTCTTTACTGGCACTACACCTACTTCAATGTCGCCCGCATCTTCTATCTGCAGGCCGACGTGGTGTTCGGCTTTATCGTGCTGGCCCCCTCGATCGTCGCCGGCAAGCTGACACTCGGGCTCCTGCAGCAGATCCTCAACGTCTTCGAAAAAGTGCGGGAATCATTTCAGTATCTCGTCACCTCGTGGTCGACCATCATCGAGCTGCTTTCGATCATCAAGCGCCTGCGTGCCTTTGAAGCCATGATTGATGGCGGCCTCCCCAACGAAGACACGAAGCTATCGAACGACGCCGTGTCGTAACCAAGGGGCCGGCATCAGACGTGACCGCTCATGACTGACACCGCAGGCCGGGGCCGGTCAGGGTCCCGGCCGACAGGGCCATGTCACGAAGGTATCAATGAGCGAGGGCATCGTCCGGCCCGGTGTCAGGGACATGCAATGTGATCACCGTGCAGTGGGCGACATGAGAGACCTTGTGCGACACGCTGCCCACGACCAGCCCTTTCATGTCGCTGAGGCCGCGACTGCCCATCACGATGACCTCTACATCGAGTTCCCGGGCCATCGCCACGATGGTCTGGTCCGGATGCCCCGGCGAATTGTCCTCCACGTGAAAATGCACCTCGCCCGATGGGTCGCCCACCGCCGACCAGGTCTCCTTCAAAAGCGCCACGCCCTGTTCATGCCCCTTGACCGGAGTGTAATCCACGGGCGTCGATCCCGTAGTGGCGCCCAGATGATCGGAAGCCACCGGCGGTTCAACAATGTGCAGCAGATGCAGGGCGCCACCGCCGGCCTGCTGCATCAGGCAAGCGTGTTCAAGCGCCCGGCGCGCACTGCGGGAACCATCAATGGGTACCAGAATACTCTGTGTCATGATCCACCTCCCTGCTCCGGCTGCTGACGATCCCGCCCCTCCAGGAGCGACGCCGTCAGACAGCACAATGAGTGATGTGGTGGGGCCCGTCGCATCAACGATGCCGCCCCATGCCCTATTACCTTAGCAGTCCTGTCGAGAACGCCACGCGTCGATGGTCGCATGCCCGTTTGCCGGCCCCGTGATCCTGCGGACTACCGCGGCCACGACCCGCCACGGTAAGGTATCAATCCCCTCCAGGAATCAGGGAGATGTCCGTCATGGCGATTCATCTGCTGGTCGTGACACGCCTGTCACGCCATCATCAGGCCCGCATTGAAGCGGCCGGTTATCGGCTTCATATGGCCGAGGACCCCGGGACCCGGCGAGCGGTACTCCGCGAGCATCGTGACGACATTCGCGCAGTCCTGACCATTGGTACCATCGGCTTCACCGCCGAGGACATGGACGACCTGCCGAACCTGGGGCTGATCTGCGCCCAGGGGGTGGGCTTTGAAGGGATTGATGTGGCCGCGGCCCGCGAGCGACATATCGCGGTTACCCACGGCCCCGGCACCAATGCCGAAACGGTTGCCGACCACACGCTCGGGCTGATGCTGGCCTGTCTGCGCCGCATTCCACAGGGGGATGCCGGCGTTCGACAGGGGCAGTGGCAGGAGATTCGCCGCAGCGCGCCGATGCTGCATGGCAAAACCCTGGGGCTTCTGGGCATGGGCAATATCGCCCGTGCCATCGCCCGCCGCGCCCATTACGGCTTTGACATGCCCATCGTCTATTTCAGCCGCCAGCCAAAGCCGGATCTCGACTGGCGACATGAATCCGACCCGGGGCATGTGGCCAGACAGGCCGACGTGCTGGTGAGCGCTCTGCCCGGCGGCCTGGAGACCCATCATCTGGTCAATGATGCCCTGCTGAGCGTCATGCGCCCCGGCAGCATCGTGATCAACATCGGGCGCGGCAGCGTGGTGGACACTGACGCCCTGGTGCGGGCCGTACAGGAGAAACGCCTTGCCGGTGCCGCGCTGGATGTCTTCGAGCACGAACCCGAGGTATCGCAGGCGCTTCGAGAGGAACATCGCATTATCATGACGCCGCATACCGCCGGTCTGTCGCCGGAGGCGCTGGATGCCACCGTTGATCTGGTCATGCAAAATCTTGCGGCCTTTCTCGAGGGCAAGCCACTGATCACGTCGGTGCCGGAGGCCTGAAGGTCCAGGCGCGGCCCCATTCAATACCACGGACGCCACGGGAGAATGCCATGGGCGATGACCATACGACAGATGACCGCTCCCAGAAGCAGAAGATGCTCGCCGGCGAACTCTATAGCGCCGATGACCCGGAGCTGGCCCACGATGCCGGCGTTGCCAGAGCGGCCATGGCCGAATTCGCCCGACGCTACGAGCATGATATCGCCGCCGCCCACGCGGTCCTGAAAGGGCTTTTCAAAGAGTGTGGTGATACCGCTCATGTTCGACCACCGCTGTATGTCGACTACGGCTTTAACATCCGCTTTGGTGAGGGCTCGTTTGCCAACTTCGGGCTGGTGGCACTGGATGTCGCGCCCATCACCATCGGCCGGGACGTGCAGATCGGCCCCAACGTTCAGCTGCTGACGCCGACCCACCCGATCGACGCCGCCTCGAGACGCGCCAAGCTGGAAGCCGGCGCCCCCATCGTCATCGAAGACAACGTCTGGCTGGGCGGCGGTGCGATCGTACTGGCGGGGGTCACCATCGGCGAGAACAGCATCATCGGGGCCGGCGCCGTGGTCACCCGAGACATCCCTGCCAACGTCGTGGCGGTGGGCAACCCGGCCCGTGTGATTCGTGCTCTGCCATGATTCCCTCATGATGGCAAAAGGGATGGATAACCGGGCATACTGTTAGCGCCCTTACGAATTTATCGATCATCCTTGACCCATGACCGTTTACCGACAACCTCAGCGCTTTCTGCCCGGCGTCAGGGGGGAAGCCTGCGGTGGGGCGTGTGCGGATAACCGCGACACTCAGGCTCAATAATACTCTGGATCAACAATACTCAGGCCCCACAATATTCAGACGCCACAATGCACTTTTCCTATCCATTGCCCGGATCTCATGAACGATAACCAACCCTCTTCTGCCGCCTCGAGCCCCAACGCTTCCGGCTGGCGCGTGCTCGCCGTGCTCAGCCTTCTGATGGGCTTTGCCTCCATTTCAACGGATCTCTACCTGCCTGCCATGCCCGCGATGGCCGAGGACCTGGGCACCGCGACCGGCATGATCGAACTGACCGTGTCCGGCTATCTCATCGGCTTCAGCCTGGCCCAGCTGGTATGGGGCCCGATCAGTGACCGCTTCGGACGACGCATCCCGGTCGCCATCGGTCTGCTGTTGTTCATCGCCGGCTCCGCCGGCTGTGCCATGGCCGACAGCGCCACCTCGCTGATTGGCTGGCGCCTGCTACAGGCGATCGGGGCCTGTGCCAGCGTGGCCCTGTCGCGGGCCATGGTGCGGGATCTGTTCGAGGGCGACCGCGCCGCACAGATGATGTCGACCCTGATGACGGTCATGGCCATCGCGCCGCTGCTGGGCCCGCTTGTCGGCGGCCAGATCGAGATTTTGTTCAACTGGCGCATGATCTTCTGGGTGCTGGTCGCCATCGGCGTCATCGCGCTGCTGGCACTCTCCACACTGGAAGAGCCTCTACCGCGGGAGCGGCGCAGCAGCGAGGCACTCGGCCGCGCGCTGCGCCGCTATGTCGAGCTGATTCAGCACCGTCGGCTACTGGCCTATATCGGGGTGGGGGGATTTTTCTACGCCGCCATGTTTGCCTATGTCGCCGGGACGCCCTTTGCCTACATCGATTATTACGGCGTGCCTTCCCAGCTTTACGGGCTGCTGTTCGGTGCCGGCATCATCGGCATCATGACCACCAACCTGCTGAATGCTCGTTTCGTCTCACGCGTGGGGATCAATCACATGCTCATGTGGGGCGCGCTCGCCACGATGCTCTGCGCCCTGGTCACTGCGCTCAATGCCTATACCGGCTGGTTCGGACTCTGGGGCATCGCCGTGCCGCTGTTTCTGTTTACCTCCACCACCGGCTTCATCATTGCCAACGCCATTTCGGGCGCCCTGCGCGACTATCCGCATCGCGCCGGAGCGGTATCGGCGCTGGTGGGGGCGACACAGTACGGCAGTGGCGTGATCGGCTCTGCACTGGTCGGGCTGTGGTCGGACGGTACGCCATCCTCACTGGGGCTGGTGGTCGCCCTGGGCGGGACAGGTACCTTCCTCTGCGCCGTGATCGTGCAGCGAGAACACCGTCATCAACCATAAGTGCCCCACATCCAAAGAAATTCAGAATACGACAAAGATAAAAGCCAAGCAAGACAACAACTTACATAGAAATTGATGCTTGGCTTTATGAAAAAACTTTCTAAATTGGTACTGATATACTTTCTCGGGCAATACAAAAACCATCTTTTATTATGTAGCATTCGACATAGTGCTCGCCTGAAAAATCGCTTCTCTCCTCTTGATATCTTCCTCCTTTAGTAATCTGCCCTCGAATCATATCTTTTCTCTCAGCTTCTGGACCTATATTTTTAACTTTCCAGTAGATATCAAAAGGCTCAGGAATATGGTCTGTTCTTTGCACGAAGAATTTCAAGTCTCTTTCTTTTGAAACTCGACTGGTTAACTTCGACAACAGAGCCAACATTCTATTGTCTTTTCCAATATTGGCATCGAGCTCAATTCCATATTGTATATTCAATGGGAACATATCTTCTATGCTTTGCTCAGTATCTCGATAGTCTCTAGCTGATTCTTCAACTTTTGTAACCACCTTTTTGACAGGGAATTTCTTGCCAAAGATTTCACGCCATTTTTTATCAGCTTGGTTTTCATCATCAAGTGCTTCCCTACACTTTCTGAGTGCCTTTTTCGCTTTAGGTATAAACTTCCCACCTTTATATACTTCTGACCCACTACCAGGAGCTCGCCAGAATTCTTTTTCGGCTGGCTGATCGACCAGATAGGCAAAAAAATCTTTCACTAAATATTTGTAGCTGGCATAACCAGATTCATCGTACTCACGATTACTTTGAAAGAATCTGTATGCCAGCGTATCTATCAACATACCGCTTAGTGGTACGCCATGCGTATCCTTCCAAGACCGCACCATTTTTGCTAGATTTTTAAGATTTCTATTTCTTTCTTGATTTAAGATATTGACTGCTTTTTTTTCAGCGATTGGGTTACATACTTCCCAAGAACCGCCATCATTAGAATCTGGATATCTAAACCTGCCGTCATCTAGCCGAAATGCTGGCACCACCTCTACTATATATTTGCTTAACCTTACTGAAACTATTTGCCCGTCAACCCTGATTACAGTATTCGGATAGCTAATCTTTAAAGCATTTTTGACTCTAGGTGTATGGTCCCGGAGTGTAGTGGTTTATGGTATGACTCACTAACGGAGGAGGATCCATGGCTCAGATACTTCACCAACGCGCCACGACCACGCAC